>CAVUKU010000001.1:0-2061472 GCA_963742275.1 uncultured Solirubrobacterales bacterium
ACGGCGGCGAGCGCCAGCTCGGCGACGATCGCGCCGAGCAGGTAGCGGTTGCTGAGGACGCCGATGGATCGCAGCGAGGCGCGTCGGGTGCGCACGGCGAACGCGGTGCCGATCTGCCCGGCGATCATCCCCAGGAACGTCATCGTGGTGGCCTGCAGGTAGGCGTGGTGAAGCGGCGTGCCGGCGCCAACGGGGTCGCCTGTGTGCCAGCCGGCACGGTCAAGGACGTAGAAGAAGCCGGCGAGTGAGAGTCCGGCGACCATGACGCCGAGGAACAGCCAGGCGCGCAGGAGCATCGGCGGCTGGATGACGCCCTCTGAGCGTGGTCGTGGCGGACGGTCCATGCTGCCCGGCTCGATCGGGTCGCGGCCGAGCGCGAGCGATGGCAGCGTCTCTGAGCCGACATCGAAGGCGAGCAGCTGCAGCACGGTGAGCGGCAGCGGGATCGCCCCGCCGCTGAGCGCGAACACGAGAAACGGCACGACCTCGGGGGTGGCGTGAGCGAAGATGTACTGGATGAACTTGCGAACGTTGTCGTAGACCTGACGGCCCGCCTGGACCGCCGCGACGATCGTGGCGAAGTTGTCGTCGGTGAGGATCATTGTCGATGCCTCGCGGGCTACGTCGGTGCCCGAGCGGCCCATCGCCACACCGATGTCGGCGGTGCGCAGCGCGGGCGCGTCGTTGACGCCATCGCCGGTCATCGCTACCACGTGACCCTGGCCGCGCAGCGCCTCGGCGATCTGCAGCTTCGTCTCCGGTGAGGCGCGGGCGAAGATCACCTCGCGGCCGGTGGCGAGGATGTCCTTCACCTCCTGCTCGTGCAGGTGGTCGAACGCCTGGGCGTTGACGATCAGCGGCTCGGCGCCGCCAATCCCGACCTGGCCGGCGATCGCTGCCGCGGTCAGCGGGTGGTCGCCGGTGATCAGCACGATGCGTATGCCGGCGCGATGGCAGCGGTCCACCGCCTCGGCAACCTCGGGGCGTGGTGGGTCGCGCATCGTGACCAGGCCGAGCAGGCACAGCTCACGCTCGGCGTCCTCGCGGCGGGCGGCGGCCTCGCCGTGCGCGAGGGGCTTGCGTGCGAGCGCCAGCACGCGCAGGCCCTGGCGGGCGAAGCTCTCCACCTGACTGGTTACGCGCTCACGCTCAGTGGGCTGCATCGGGTGCTGCTCACCATCGGGCTGGAGCACGGTGGTGCACCTTGGCAGCACTGACTCGGGGGCGCCCTTGGTGTGCAGCCAGTCGTGGTCTTCGCCGGTGTCGATGGTGGACATCAGCTTGCGTTGCGCGTCGAAGTTGTACTGGTGAGCGCGCGTGTGCTCGCGGCTGGCCGCGTCGACGCCGGCGCCGAGCGTCTGCGCAGCGATGAGCAGCGCGATCTCGGTTGGGTCTCCGCTGCTATTGCCGTCGGCGTTCAGGTGAGCGTTGTTGCAGGCGGCGGCGGTCTCGGCCAGAGCGCTGAGAGCGGCATCGCTGCCACTCGGCGGCGGCCTGATGTCCGGTCGGGGTCGAGCGGGATTTCGTTTGCGAGCGTCCAGGCCGCGACGGGCCGCATCTGGTTCTGGGTCAGGGTGCCGGTCTTATCGGTGCAGATCACGTCGGTGGAGCCGAGGGTCTCCACGGCGCTGAGGCGCTTGACGAGCGCGCCGCGGCGGGCGAGCAGGCGCACCGCGACGGCGAGCGCCAGCGTGATGACCGGCAGCAGTCCCTCGGGCACGTTGCCGGCCAGCAGGCCGACCGCGAAAACGACGCTGTTGGTGAAGGACAGGCCGGCTCCGAAGATTGCGACCGGGACGAAGGCGACGGCCATCGCAATGGCGATTGCGGCGATCAACCACGCGACCTTGCGAACCTGGCGCTCAAGCGGGCTCGGCTCCTCCTTGACTCGCTCTGAGAGCGCGGCGATGCGCCCCAGCTCGGTGTGCATCCCGGTGGCGAACACGAGGCCCTGGGCCTCTCCGCCGGTGGCGCTCGTGCCGCTGAACAGCAGGTCCCGCGCCTCGATCCGCGGGACGCCGGTGTCGATCAGCTCGGCGGAGCGCAGCACCGGCGCGGACTCGCCGGTGAGCGTCGAGATGTCGACCTCCACGCCACCGGAGATCAGGCGCATGTCGGCGGCGATACGGTCGCCCTCCTCGACCAGCACGATGTCGCCCGGCACCAGGTCGGCGGCCAGGATGGAGGCTGGTGCTCCGTCGCGCAAGACGGTGACGTGCTGGGGTAGGAACTGCGCCAGGGCCTCCACGGCGCGCTCTGCCTGCATCTCCTGGATGAACGCGAACAGCGCGTTGAGCAGGATCACGAGCAGCACCGCGACCGCGATCGTTTGGCTGCCCACGGCGAATGACAGGGCCGCGGCCAGCCACAGCAAAAGCGCCAGCGGGTGGGTCAGCTGACGCGCGAGCTCGCCCGGCCACTTCACCCCGCCGCGGCGGCGCAGCTCGTTGGGGCCGTACTGCAGCAGCCGTCGCTGCGCCTCGCTCGTGGAGAGGCCCGTGCGCGAGCTGCGCAGGTCGCGCAGCAGCAGCTCGGCGCTCTCGGTCGCGTCGAACTCGACCGAGGGCTCGGTGGACCCGCGATCGACCGTATCAGCAGGCAGACCCACTGGCTTCTTCTCCCCCGGTCAGGGCGGGCCGCCGCCCGCGGAGTCGAGCGTTGCGAGCAGCCGCAGCTCCTCCATCAGCAGTCGTGGCAGCAGGAAGTGCTCGCGCACGTGCTCGCGTCCGCTGCGGCCGAGACGATCGCGCAACTGCTGATCGTCCAGCAGCTCGAGCAGCGCTTGCGCGCACTCCTCGGTACTCCCGACGAGCAGGCCGCCGACGCCCTCGGGGACCTGCAGCGGGATGCCACCGGCATGACCGGCCACCACGGGCGTGCCCTTCCACAGCGACTCCGAGACGACGAGCCCGAAGCCCTCGCGGATCGACTTCTGCACGACCACCTCCGAGAGCCGCTGGAAGGCGTTGACCTCGACGTTGCCGACGCCGGTGAGGTTGGTGTAGACGTGGATCAGCGGATCGTGGTTGGCGGCGTCTGAGACCTGCCGGTAGACATCCCAGCCCTCGGGGTCATCGAGCGCCATCGACCCGACGAGCGCGAGCTGCAGGTCTGGAATCTGCTCGCGCACGAGCCGGTAGGCGTCGATCACGCCGAGCGGGTCCTTCCACTGGTCAAAGCGCGAGACCTGCGTGATGAGCCTGCCTGGGATCTCCATGCCGATCCAGTCGAGGATCTGGCTGGCGAGGAGCGGGTCGAGGTCGATGTTCTTGGGGCTCAGCGGGTCGATCGCCGGCGCGATCACCTCCACGCGCCCCACGGGCAGGTCGGGCGGGGCGAACTCGCGCATCGTGAACACCGCGGCGTCAAAGCCCTCCAGGTATGGGGCGAGGAACCGCCAGGCGTCGGGGTTGGGCTCGCTGGTGTCGATGTGACAGCGCCACACCCAGCGCGCGTCCTTCTTGCCGTGCGCGCGCAGCAGCCCGGCGGGCTGCGGGTCGTGGATGACGATGAAGTCATAGCCGCCGTCCAAGGTGGCGGCGTTCTCCTCGATGCACCTGCGGTATGCGTTCTGCTCATCCACGGTGAGGGCGTGCGGGTCTCCCTGCAGCGCGTTGTGCAGCGCCTTGGTGGCGTGAAAGAAGTCCTGATCGCCGCCGATCACCTTCCAGTCGACCGTCAGGCCGAGGTCGCGCAGCAGCGGCACGCACGAGCGCAGCAACTCGGAGACGCCGCCGCCGTATGGGGTGGCGTTGACGTGCAGGATGCGCGCGCCGCGCAGTGCGCGTGCGTGCTCGCGCAGCTCCTCGAGGATCGGGGCCGGCGCGATGCCCTCATAGGCGTCCAGCGACCAACGCCCGACGGCTACCTTCTGCAACACGGGCTCATCCTCCTCACGCGCCTGTCAGGTCGCGTCGGGCGAAGACCCATGCTGCTGCGAGCGCGCAGGCCGCGGCGATGGCGAGCATGATCGCGGCGTCACCGATGCGGAAAGGCTGCGCGGGCACCAGCCCGATGTGCGTGAACGGAGTCAGTTCGACGAGCCATTTCGGGACGCCGAGCAGCGACCCGACGAGATCCCACAAGGAACGCGACGGTCAGCAGCCCGTATGCGATCGCGGAGCTTGCTCGTGGCACGATCGCGTAGGCAAGCGCCGCGAACCCAAGGAACAGCAGGGCGACGGGCAGGCAGTTCGCGCCAGCCTCGATCATCTTGGCGAGCGAGAGGCTGACCCCACCGGACTCGGCGCCGACCCACGCCAGCAGCCCCGCCGTCAGGGAGATCGCGGCGGCGGCACACGCCGCCAGTGCCATGCGCCCGCCGAGCCAGCGGCGGCGAGCGACCGGGAGCGAGAGCAACGTCTCCAATCGTTGCTCTGCCTCCTCGTGGCGTGCCATGCCGATCTGCGCACACGCGAACACGCTGATGACCAGGACGAAGAAGATGAACGTGAAGCCGAGATACCCGGTGGGTGTGACGATCGAGCCGGTGCCGAGCTTGCCGAGCTAACGGTTGAGGTTCTTGGAGATCCCGGCGGAGGAGCTGCTCTTGGCGACCACGCCGAGGATGTATGCGAACGCGCCGACACTGGCGAGCCACACGATCAGGCTGCTGCGCTCAGAGCGCAGCGCCTGCGCCAGCGGCGAGGACAGGAGCCCAAGGCGCGGCTCGGCGCTGCTCGCGTGCGGGCAGCACCCCTGTGCCGATGTCGCGGCTGGCATTGATCCGTGCCGCGAGCCAGAGCAGCAGTACGGCACTGGCAAGCGGGAGGACGAGCACGAGCGGCTTTGCGCCGGCGAACGGGCGCAGCTGCTCGGCCCATCCAAGCGGCGTCAACCAGCGCAGCCAGGTCACGCCGCTGGCGGTGTCGGCGATCACGCGCAGCAGAAACCACACGCCGAGGACCGCGCCGCCCAGCTCCAGCGCCATCCTCCGCGTCGGCGCAAGCTGGCTTGCCAGCGCGCCCAGCGCCCGCGCACACCGGCACGATCGACACCGTGGCCAGCGCGAGATACATCGAGCCGCCGGCCGGCAGCCCGGCCACGATGAACCCCGCCGACTCACCGGCCCACAACAGCACGGTGCCAGCCGCAATCGCGGCGATCGAGGACAGGTACGCCGTGCGCCGCGCGACGATCCCAGCGAGCACGAGCTCTTGGCGGCCTGCGTCCTCCTCGGTGCGCAACGCTCTCACGGCGGCGAACAGGCCGAAGATCGCGGCGAAGATCGCAAGCGTGCCGCCGACCCGCCATGCGGTGTAGCCGCTCACGCTCAACAGGTTGTGCGGTTCGCCGTAGAACAGGCGCACCGCCTTGTTGTTCGAGAAGCTGTGGGCGAACCCGACACGCTCGGCGAGCGTGGGGAACCCGTCGCGGTAGCCGATCGGCTGGATGTAGGCGTAGAGCGCGAACAGGTAGACGAAGGAGATCGTGCGCACCCGCGCGTCACGGAACGCCCGCCGTGCCAACGCGAGCACAGGCGCGCGACCGGCGGGCGCCGCTCGCGGCAGGCTGCGCACGGGGAGCGCGCTGCTATTCGCCGCCACGGCCGGTGGAACCGTCGTAGTGGTGAATGAATATCTCCTCGAGCGAGGGCTCGCGGCTGGTCAACGTGGCCACCGGATGCTCGGCGAGCGCCGCGATCAACGGGCCGACGCTGCCCGAGACCTCAAAGCGCAGCGCGTTCGGCCCCGCAGCTCTGCACCTGCACGCCCGGCAGCGGCGGGAGCGTGGGCGCGTGGCCGGTGAACGTGACCTCGACTGTCTGTGCGGCGAGGTGGCGCAGCTCCTGCAAGGTGCCCTCGTCTACGAGCTTGCCCTCTCGCAGGATGCCTACGCGGTCGCACAGCGCCTCGACCTCACTGAGGATGTGCGAGGAGAGGAAGATGGTCTGCCCGCGCTCCTTGGCTTCCTTTACGCAGTCGCGGAACGCGACCTCCATCAACGGGTCAAGACCACTCGTGGGCTCGTCGAGCAGCAGCAGCTCAGCGCGGCTGGCGAGCGCCGCGATCAGCTGCACCTTCTGGCGGTTGCCCTTCGACAGCGCCCGGATCTTCTTGTGCGGGTCGAGCTGGAAGCGTTCTACGAGCATCTCGCGGTAGGCGGCGTCGACGCCGCCGTGCAGCCGCGCGAGGAACTCGAAGGTCTCGGCGCTCGTCAGTCCAGGCCACAGGAACGGCTCGCCTGCGACGTATGCGACGTGGCGGTGCGCGGCCACCGGGTCACGCCAGGCGTCGTGGCCGAACAGCTTCGCGCGTGCCCAGCGCTGGGCCGGTGCAGCCCGAGCAGCAGCCGGATCGTGGTGGTCTTGCCCGACCCGTTGGGGCCGAGATACCCGTACACCTCTCCCCTGCCGACGGTGAGGTCGAGCGCGTTCAGCGCGAGGGTGCTCCCGTAGCGCTTGGAGAGCGCTTCGGTATGGATTGCTGGGTCGGGTGAGCCTTGCTGCGGAAGGGTTGCTGGCTGGTTGGGTTCAAGGGCGATCACGGACATGCAGCAAGGATCTGGTGTTCGCGTGGGCTGGGCATCCGGGGTTTTCCCTGACGTGTCGGCGGGAGCGCCGCACCGCCACGGATGTCTCTGGCGGGGTCCGTGGAATGCCGTGTAACGGACGCAGTGGACTACCGATGGAGGTGATTCTCGTTCACCTTTACCTTCCAGACTAGGTATTGGACAAAGCGAGCTGCGTGAAAGGAGCCTGGCCGTGTTGGAGAAGATCGTAATGGGCTACTCGGGCGACGAGGCTGGGCACGACGCGGTGAAGCTGTGTGGGCAGCTCGCGGCTGCGCTGGGCAGCGAGGTGACGGTCGTCTACCCCTACAGCCCGCTGCTTTCCTCTGTGCCCGCGCAGGCGGCCGAGGAGGGTGTTCGTAAGGAGCTGCGGGCGCTCGTGCCGGATAGCGAGGTGCTGGCGCACGCGACTTATCACTGGAGCAGCTCGTCGTGGCCGATCCACGCTCTGCACAGCATGGCCAGCTATGAGAACGCGCAGCTGATCGTGCTCGGCGCGGCGCGCGAGGGGATCACCGGACATCTGCACGTCGGTCTGATGGAGCGCATGGTGCACGGTGCGCCGTGCGCGGTTCTGGTGGCGCCCGCCGGCTACGCCAACCGCGATACCGGCAGGCTGCGGCGTGTCGGCGTGGGCTTTGCCGACTCGCCAGAGGGCAAGACGGCGTTGGGTTTGGGCGATGAGCTCGCCCAGGTGTTCGATGGCGAGCTGAGCGTGATCGCCGCGTCCGGGCTGAGCATGTTCGTCCGCAGCTATGCGGCGCAGGCGGCGATGGTCTCGGAGCTCGAAGCCGAAACGTATGCCGCGACGAAGGCGAGCTGCAGAGCGCGGTGGCCGAGCTTTCGGGCGGCGTGCCAGTTCAGACGCAGACCATCGAGGGCAACCCCGCAGATGTGCTGGTCGAGCAGTCGCGCGAGCTGGATCTGCTTGTGCTTGGCTCCCGCGCCTATGGGCCGGTGCGCCACGCGCTGCTGGGCAGCGTCTCCGCAGCGGTGATGCGCGAGGCTCACTGTCCGGTGCTGGTGATGCCACGCGGCTGCGAGCCGGCCGCAGGCGAGCCAGCCAGCCTTGAAGGCGCGTCGGCGAGCGTCGCCGCCGACTGATAGCAGCGCTTGGCGTATGAGCACCGTGCGCCACCCCGAGCAGGATGCTGGCGTTGAGCGCGACGCAGCGGCCAGCTTGTCGGTCGTGCAAGCCCTGGGTGATCCGGCGATGTATCCAGGGCGCCCGGCGGTGCAGGTGCACGAGACCCATGCTTCTTGGGTGTTCGTTGGCCGGCGAGCGTGCCTACAAGATCAAGAAGCCTGTGCGGCTCGCCTTCCTCGACTACGGCACACTCGCGCGCAGGCACGCGGCGTGCCGTGAGGAGGTGGCCGTCAACCGCGAGCTGGCTCCCGGCATCTATCTCGGGGTGCAGGCGATCCTCTACGGCCCCGGAGGGTTTCGCTTCGCGCCGGAGGAGACCCCCGGCGCGGTGGAGTACGCGGTCGTGATGCGCCGCTTCGAGGAGGCGCACACGCTGCTGGGAGCGATCCACGCAGGTTCTCTGACCCGCTCGCATATACAGCAGGTCGCTGAGTGCCTGGCCGAGTTTCACCAGCGCTCACCTGGGCTTGCCGCGGACAGGCCAGAGCATGCTGCTGGACAGTTGGAGGCTGAACCTGCAGGAGATCGAACGCCTGCCGTTCCCTGCCCGCTGGCGGGTGGAGACGATGCGCGGGTTCGGGGAGACGTTCGTGGACGCTCATGCGCAGTGAGCTTGAGCGGCGCGTGCAGCGGGGGCTGGTGCGCGACGGGCACGGGGACCTGCGCTGCGAGCACGTGCTGCTCGGCCCACAGGTCCGTGTCGTTGATCGGATCGAGTTTGACCCGGCGCTGCGCCAGATGGATGTTGCGCGCGATCTGGCGTTCTTGGCGATGGACCTGGAAGCTCACGGCCGGCGCTGGGCCGCGCGGGAGCTGGCGCGCGCCTACCGTCACGCTGGGGGTGATCCGGGCAGCGAGCGGCTGCGCTGCTTCTACAGCGCCTATTGGGCGCTCGTGCGCGCCAAGGTGGCGTTGATCGCGGCCGGCACCCATCACGGCGCGCTGCGTCGCCGGGAGCGGGCGCGGGCCGAGCGTCTGTGGAGGTTGGCGGAGCGGCTTGTGCTGGCGGGCTCGCGGCGCGGTCGTGATCGTGGTCTGTGGGCCAGCGGCGAGCGGCAAGTCAACGCTGGCCGCGCATCTCGCTCGCCAGGCTCACGGCTGCCGGTCGTCTCCTCAGATGTGCTGCGAAAGCGTCTCGCGGGGGTGGCGCTCAGCGAGCGCGCGAGACCCGAGCACTACACCCAGGAGTTCACCCGAGCGGTGTACCTGTCGTTGGCCCGCGAGGCGCTCGCGCGCCTGGAGGGCCGTGGTGGCGTGATTGTCGATGCCACCTGCCACACGCGCCGCGAGCGTGCGGCGCTCTTTGCCGTGCTGCGCCGCGACGGTGTGAGCTTCCTGGCCGTCCAGTGCCAGGTGACGCTGCAGACGGCGCTCGCGCGGGCCGCCAGGCGGATGCAGAGCCCCGAGCGGGTTTCAGACGCGACGCCCGAGGTTGTCGCTGCGCAGTTTGATCGTTTCCAGGCGTTGGATGAGCTACCCGAGGAGTGCGTGCTCGCGGTCGATTGCGAACAGAGCATCGAGGCGCAGACGGCGGCGCTGACGCGCGCCGTCGACCGGCAGATTGCTCTACACACGGGAAGCCGGTGTGCTTGTAGCACTGTCTCTAGTCCGTGCTTTCCCGCCACGTGTAAGGGCGTTTCCCCCGTGGGCACGGCACCGGCGAGCACATAGGGTCGGAGCATGTCTGGACACTTGCAGCTGGCTCCGACTGTCTCTGTGGATGCGGCGCCGGCGTCGGCGACTGCCCCGATCCGGGTCGTGGTGGCCGACGATCACGCCTTGATGCGCCGTAGCTTGCGTCTGCTGCTGGAGAGCGAGCAGAACATCGAGGTGGTCGCCGAAGCCGACGACCTGACGGGCGCTGCTGCCCATGTGCATGACAAGCAGCCGCATGTGCTGGTGCTCGACCTGGGTATGTCCGGCATGACGAGCCTGCAGACGATCGGCCAGCTGCGCGAGCGCGTCCCTGACACGCAGATCGTGGTCGTCACGATGGAGGAGAACCCCGCCTTCGCGCAGCGTGCGATTGCAGCCGGCGCGCTCGGGTTCGTCTGGAAGGATCGCGCCGATACCGATCTGCTCGAGGCCGTGCGTGCCGCGGCCCGCGGCGAGGAATATCTGAGCCCCAGCGTCGCGGCTCGCCTGGCTGCGCTTCACCGCTCGCTGACCGACCGACGATTTGACGGTGCGCGAGGTCGAAGTGCTCAGGCTGATCGTGCTCGGCTACACCACTGTGGAGATCGCCCGCAAACTGCACGTCTCGCCGCGCACGATCGAGACCCACCGGGCGCACATCCACAGCAAGCTCGGCGTGCGGACCCGCGCGGAGCTGGTGCGCTACGCGCTACGACGCGGCCTGCTGAGCACCTGAGATTCCCACAGGGGCAGCGGCAGCCCGCAGCGGCAGACGCGCTGCCAGGAGCGTGCCCGCCGGAGTCCGAGCTGATGCTGAGCGTCCCGCCGGCCAGGCCGACCCGCTCGTGCATTCCGAGCAGCCCGAAGCCGCTGCTCTGAGCGCTGGTGTCGAATCCTTGACCGTCGTCCTGCACTTCGATCGACAGTTCGCCGTCGCTCTGTTTGAGCGTTACGCGGACGGTGTTGGCGCGGGCGTGCTTGGTGATGTTCGTGAGCGCCTCCTGCAGCAGCCGGTAGACAGTGGTCTGCATCTCAGGGTCTATGTTCTCGTGATCGCCGGCACGAGCGGGTAGGTCAAGGTCGCTGTCGATGGTGGCTCCGCTCTGCTCGCGGTGGCGGTCTAGCAGCGCCTCAATCGCTGCTCTGAGACCGAGCTCGTCCAGCGCGGCGGGCCGCAGCTCGGTGATGATCGCGCGGAGGTTTTCGATCTCCCGCTCGATGTGCTCGGCAGCTTCGCTCGATCGCGTCCCGTGTCGGGTTGAGGTCGTCCTGGGCGAGCACGGAGGCGAGCAGCAGGCGAAGCCCGCCGAGGCTCTGCAGCGTCTCGTCGTGCAGCTCCCTGGCCCAGCGGCGCCGCTCGGCGTCGGCAGCGGCCAGCGAGCTGCGCAGCCGGTCGGCCTGCACGCTCTGCGCGAGCGCCACCGCCGTCGCGGCACTGAGCGCGAACAGTGCGCAGCATCTGCTCGTCGTCCTCGCTGAACACGTCCTGGTCTGCGCCGTGATCGAAGGCCGCGAGGATGCCGAGCGCCTCGCCGCGATGAACCATCGGCACCAGCAGCGCGGTCTGCGCGTCGGGCACCCCGAACTCGCGTGGAGCGATCCGTAGGCGAGCGGCCACGTCTGTGATCCGCTCGGGACGACCGCGTTGAAGTACCTGCCCGGAGGTCGAGCTGGCGACCGGCAGGCGGACCCCTCGCATGTCCTCGGCGTGCCCGGCGCTGGAGTGCACGACTAGCTCCTCTGCCTCGCGCAGCATGATCACGAGGCTACGCGCACCGACGAGCGCGCGGCCCCGCTTGACGATCAGCTCAAGCACGCGCCCGAGCGATACCTCGCCGCCGACCGCGACGGCGATGTCGCGCGTGGCCTCCAGCCCGCGGATCGCCTTCTCGAGCTCGTGGCGGCGCCGCTCGCTGACCTCATACAGCCGGGCGTTCTCGATCGCCACAGCCGCCCACCGCGCGAGCATCACGACAGCCTGCTCGTCGGTCTCGGTGAACTCGCCGTCCTGCTTGTCGGTGAGGTACAGGTTGCCCCATGCCTGCCCGCGAACGAGGACGGGCACGCCGAGAAAAGAGTGCATCGGCGGATGCCCTGCTGGGAACCCGTAGCTAGAGGGGTGCTGGCCGACATCGGTCAAGCGCAGCGGCTCGGGGTGTTCGATCAGCGTCCCGAGTACCCCGCGGCCGCGAGGCAGCGCGCCGATGGTGCGGTGGGTCGCCTCGTCGATTCCAACGGTCAGGAACTGCTCAAGCTCAGAGCGGTCCTCGTTGAGGACGCCGATCGCGGCGTAGCGCGCTCCGGTGATCTCCCTTGCGGCCGCAAGGACACGATCGAGCACAGCCTGCTGGTCGAGCTCGGTGACAAGCGCCTGCCCGACATCGAGTAGCTGTCGATGCCATCGCTCGTCGGAATCCTCGGCCATCCTCGGAGCTTACCCGTAGTCCGCCCCACCGGATTGCGGGATTCCCCTGATAGAGCGGGCCGCACAGAACCTACGCTCGGCATCGGCGCCGATCAAGCCAAAAGGCACCGTCCGAGCGTATGCCCCAGCCCCTGAGCCCTTCTGAGAAACCGAACCCCACGCCGGAGAAGCCACATTGCGTGCACTGCGGTGACGTGATCGGCGCGTATGAGTCGATGATCCTCGTTGAGGACGGCAAGCCACGCAAGACCTCCACCTCCGCAGACCAAGACAGAGGCCCGCACGCTGGCGAGTGCTACCACGCGGCCTGCTACCCGCAGTGAACGCCAGTCGCGCTATCCGAGGAAAACCTCAGCTCTTGCGCGCGGCTACTGCGGATGGCACATCGCGTGCGTGGTGAAAACCTCAGATCACACCAATCCCACTCACAAGGAGAAAGTCAATGCCGCTCCCAGCCCATTTCAGTGAACTCGCCGTCGCTGAGGTCATGCACTCCGAGGTGATCGACTGCTCGCCTGAGACACCGCTACATGAGGTCGCGTCGTTGATGGCCGAGAACAGTGTCCACTTTGTGATCGTCGACGGCCTCGCGCCTGGCCCTCATCACACCGAGCAGCTGGTGTGGGGCGCCATCTCCGATATCGACCTCATGCGCGCCGTCGGCGCGGGCGGCATGGACGGCAAAGCGGGCGAGATCGCCGCGACCGAGATCGTCACGATCGAGCGCGTCGAGGAAGTTCAGCGCGCCGCGCAGCTGATGGGCGAGCACGAGTGCTCGCATCTGATCGTCACCGACCCTGACTCGGGCCGCCCGCTCGGCGTCGTCTCAAGCCTGGACGTGGCCCGCGCGCTCGTGTGGGGGGTGCGTCCGTCGAACAAGGTCCCAGCTGCGTAGTTTCCACCGATCGCGCACACGGATTTACTCGACTGCCACAGCCAACACCCGACCGTAACCTGCAGAGCATGACCACTCAAACCACCAACACCAACAGGCAGCGAGTGCTAATCGCCGGCGGCGGCGTAGCGGCGCTGGAGACCGTCCTTGCGCTGCACGAGCTCGCGCCGGAGCTGACCGACGTGACCGTGATCGCACCAAACCCCGACTTCCACTACCGGCCAATGACTGTGCGTGAGCCGTTCGCCCAGGGACAGGCACGCCGCTACCAACTCGCGCCGATCATCAGCGACGCCGGCGCGCGGCTCGTGACCGACGAGCTCGCATGGGTGGACCCGGACAAGCAGGTCGCCCACACCAAGGGAGACGTAGAGCTGGAGTACGACCGGCTCGTGCTCGCGCTCGGCGCGAAGGCCGTCCCGCGCTATCAGCACGCGGTCACGATCGACGCGGCGCACATGGATGAGATCCTGCACGGCGTGATTCAGGATGTCGAGGGCGGCTACATCAAGAGCCTTGCATTCCTGGCACCTGGCAGGATGGCCTGGCCGCTGCCGCTGTATGAGCTGGCGCTGATGACCGCCGGTCGCGCCTATGACATGGGCGTCGAGCTCGCGGTCACGCTCGTCACCCCCGAGGACGCTCCGCTGGCGATCTTCGGGCAGAACGTGAGCGGCACCGTCGCGGGGCTGCTCGGCCGCGCGGGCATCCAGACGATCCACTCCGCCTACGCCGAAGTCCCTAGTGCCGGCGAGCTGGTGATCAACCCCGGCGACCGGCGCCTGCACGTAAACCGCGTGATCGCGCTGCCCGAGCTGTACGGCCCGAGCGTGCGCGGCATCCCGTTGAGCGAACACGGTTTCTTGCGCGTGGACCCCTACGGGCATGTTCTCGATGTCGAGCACATCTACGCGGCCGGTGACTGCACCGAGTTCCCGGTCAAGCACGGCGGCGTCAGCTCCCAGCAGGCCGATACGGTCGCGCTGTCGATCGCTGCGGGCGCCGGTGCCCAGGTGACACCCGAGCGGTTTCACCCCGTGATCCACGGGATGCTGCTGACAGGCGATAAGCCGCTGTATCTGACGGCGCAGATCACCGGCGGGCACGGGTTCAGCTCACAGATCAGCGACACCCCGGCGTGGGAGCCGCCGAGCAAGATCGCCACGAAGTACCTGGCGCCCTACCTGGACGCCCTGGACCGCGAGACGACGCCGGCATGACCCGCTCAGCCGCCACCGGCAGCGACGCGGGAGGGCCGTGCCTCGTGCTCGGCTATGACCGCAGCGAGGGCTCGCGCAACGCCGCCCGCTGGGCAGCAAACGAGCTGCTCTCGGGCGGCAAGCTCGTGATCGTGTACGCCTGCCGAGCGCAGCACATGCCGCCCACGCCGCTGAGCAGCAGCGGCGAGCGCCACGACGAAGGCCGCGCGATCCTCGATGAGCTGATGCTCGACGGCGACCCAGCGCTGTTTGACATCGAGCTGGAGACGGAGGTCTCAGACCGAGACCCCGCCGCCGCTTTGATCGACACCGCTGACCGCCACCGTGCTCGCGCGATCGTGCTCGGCGCCAAGCCGCACTCGCGGCTGCACGAGGCGATTGGCACGGTCACTACCGAGCTGCTGCGAAGCTCGCCGGTGCCCGTGATCACCGTGCCGCTGAGCGCCGAGCCGCAAGTTGGTGCGCCGCTCATGCAGTCCTTCGCCGCAGAGTGAGCGCGCCGAGCGCGAGTGCGATCAGCGTCGCGCCGACGATCACGGCGACATCGAGCGCGACCCGGCCGCCGAGCGGTTGGGGATGGGTAGCGCGCGCCAGCGCGTCGTAGGCGTAGGTGAGCGGCAGCGCGCTTGAGAGCCCGTAGAGCACGCTGGCCATCTCGTGCCGGTCTACGAACAGCCCGCATAGCAGTAGCTGGGGGAAGATGATCGCGGGCATGAACTGGACGGCCTGGAACTCGGTGCGCGCGAACGCGCTGACGAACAGGCCGAGGGCCATGCCGAGCACGGCGTTGCCGACGGCGAGCAACCCGACCAGCCATGCGCCGTGCGGGGCGTGCAGGCCGAGCAGGAGAAACCCGACGAGGCACACGACGAGCGCCTGCAGCGCGGCGAGCAGACCGAAGGCGATGCCGTAGCCGGCGAGCAGGTCGGTCTTGGCGAGTGGGAGGCTCATCAGCCGCTCAAGCGTGCCGCTGGTGCGCTCGCGCAGCATGGCGATCGAGGTGACGAGGAACATGATGATGAACGGGAACAGGCCACACATCGGCGCCCCGATCGCCTGGAAGGTGCTGGGTTGCCCGTCAAAGACGTAGCGCATCAGCACGAGCAGCCCGACAGGCACGACGAGCAGCAGCGCGATCGTGCGCCGGTCGCGGCGTATCTGCCAGAGCACACGCCTGGCCGTGGCGAGTGTGATGTGGGCGTTCACCTGGACGCCTGCTTGATGATCGTCAGGAAAGCCCTGCCGAGGTCCTGCTCGCCGGTGCGCTCGCGCAGTTGCTCGGGTGTGCTCTGCTCAAGCAGCGTCCCCTCGCGCATCAGCAGCAGCTCGTCGCACTCGCTGGCCTCATCCATCACGTGACTTGAGATCAGCAGAGTGCTCCCCGCCTGGGCGAGCTGGCGGAAGGTGCTCCACAGTTCGGCGCGCAGTACGGGGTCAAGGCCGACGGTGGGCTCGTCGAGCACCAGCAGCTCGGGGTCGCCCAACAGAGCAGTGGCAAGCGACACCCGCGAGCGCTCCCCGCCGGATAGCGAGGCGACGACCTGGTGCTCACGACCGGCCAGGCCGACCGTCTGGACGACCTCGCCGATCCGCTGCTCGCCGACATCGAGGATCGCGGCGAAGTAGCGCAGGTTCTCGCCGATGCTGAGATCGGTGTAGACGGACGGGGCCTGTGTCAGATACCCCACGCGCCGGCGCAGCTTTGGGGAGCCGGCGTGTTCGCCGAGCACGTCCACCTGGCCAGCCTGGATGATCTGCACGCCGACAATCGCGCGCATCAGCGTGGACTTGCCGCACCCGCTTGGGCCGAGCAGACCCGTCACCGACCCGCTGGCGACCTGCAGGTTGAGACCTTGGAGCACGGGGCGTCCGCCGCGCACGACATGCAGATCCTCGATCTTGATGGCCGTGTCGGGCATCTGGCCGCACAAGCTATCCGCTGGGTTCTGCCTGCGCTTAGAATCGGGCGGGTGCAGGTTTGGGAGCTAGATCGTCTGCGTGTCGCGGCGCACCGTCCACAGATCCTTCGCTCCGACGAGGACGCGAATCGTGTGATCGCGCTGCTGCTGCCCCAGGGTGAGGCTCTGCAGGAGCACCAAGTCCATGAGCACGCGCTTGTGTTCGTCCTACGCGGCGAGCTGCTGGTGAGCGCGGGCGCGAGCGAGCGAACGCTGTCCGCGCCGAGCCTGATCCATTTCGACCCTGGCGAGCGCCACGAGGTACGCGCGATCAGCGAGTGCCAACTCGTTCTGTGCTTGGCGCCGTGGCCCGGCCCCGGACATCCGAGCCACACCGCCGCGGCATAGGGGTCTGCGTCAGTTGAGCCATGTTTGGTTCATCGTGCGTTGGTTGCACGTGCTGGCGATGGCGTTCTTTGTGGGCGGCCAGATGATGCTCGCGGCCGTGGTGGTGCCGGTTGGACGGCGCTCAGGCGATCGTGAGAGCTTGCGCCTGATCGCGCGGAGGTTCGGCTATGGCACGCTCGTCGCGCTGCTCGTCCTGGTGGCGACCGGCACCGCGATGGCGTTCCATCTTGACCTGTGGGGCGACTCGACATTTCACGTCAAGCTCGCGCTCGTCCTTGCTGTCGGGGTACTGCTGGTGTGGCACATCCGCCGGCCAAACTGGCATGTCCTTGAGGCTGTCATCTTTCTTTTGTCGCTGGCAATCGTGTGGCTTGGTCTGTATCTCTCAAATGGTTACTCCTGAGTCGGTTTCGCCCCGCGATGGCTGACGCTCGCGCCTGGGCGCGGGACGCGACCACGAGATGCGAAGCGCCCGCTCGCGTATCTCCCGAGCGGTCGAGAGCGCCGTTGTTCAGATGAGCCGGTAGCCGACTCCCCACTCGTTTATGACCCAGCGTTCGCCTGCGACGCCCAGCTTGCGGCGCAGGCGACTGGCGTGGCTGTCGAGCGTCCGTGTCGTCCCTGACGAGCGGAATCCCCACACTGCTTTGAGTAGCTCGTGCTTGTTGAACACCCGTCGTGGATCGCGGGCTAGATGCACCAGCAGCTCGTACTCCAGGCGACGCAGCTCAACGGGCTTGCCGTGGAGGCTCGCTGCGTGGGCGGCCGGGTCGATCGTCAGAGCACCTATGCGTAGCGGCTCGGCTTCGGGCTTGCTCTCGGCGCGGCGCAGCAGCGCCCGCAGACGCGCTCGCAGCTCTAGGTAGCCAGCGCTGCGTCGCAGGAAGTCATCCGCGCCAGCCTCGAACGCTCGCAGCAGGTCGGCCTGCGTGGTTCGAGCGCTGAGGACAATCACCGGCAGCCTGTCCGGCCACGGTGAGGGCATCTGCCCATTGTCACGCTCCGGTGGGTCGGCACGGATGCTCTCCAGCAGGTCGATCGTGCCTCTTGGCCCGTCGAGTTCTCCGAGCACCAGCAGCCGCGGCGGGCGTGCTTGGGCCATCCAACAGGCGTGACCTGCGGTGCGGGCAAGCTCTGTTGGATGACCGTCGGCGGCGAGCTGTGCGACTAGCACCTGTCCCAGGTCTGTGTCGGCCTCGACGACGAGGATCGGCTCCCGGCTGCTGCTCGTCGTGCTCACCTTCGATGTCTCTCGTCAAGCGTGCCGTCCTCATCCTGTCCGTCGCCCTTGGGGCCGCCGGGGGTGTCGAGGAACTGCACGGAGTCGGCAACGATGCTGACGGCCTGGCGCTTGTTGCCGTCGGTGGTTTTCCACTCGCGCCAATCCAATCTGCCTGCGAGGGCCACGCGGGAGCTTTTGCGCAGATTGCGCTCGACGCTTTCTCCACAAGCGCCGAAAACGTGTACGTCGAAGTAGTGGGGGCGCTCCTTGTAGACATCTCCGTCCCTGCGGACGCCGTTGCAGGCGATGCGCAGTCCGCAGACTTTGGCGCCGGAGGGCAGCGCCCGTAGCTGGGGGTCTCGTGTCAGGCGTCCTACGAGGACGACGCGGTTGATGTCAGCGTAGGGCATCGCTGTTCCTGCGTTCGCGGTCTTCTTGTTCGAGTCGTTGCAGGAGCTTTTCGAGGCGGCGTTTGCGTATGCGGATGACCGCGAGCACGGCCCGTAGACCGGCGAGCACAGCCACTGCTAGGGCGTCGATGATGTGGTTGACGGTGAGCAGCGAGGCGATCATGCGGTGATCGCCTCCCTTCCCTCCGGGCGTCCTGCCTGGCGGGATCGGGCGCGGTACGTCGAGGGTGAGACCCGGTAGCGGCGCCGGAAGGCACGAGCGAAGTGGCCGGACTGGCGGTAGCCGACCCTTCGCGCCACGTCGGACACGGGGATCGAAGCTCCCTGCAGAAGCCGCGCAGCGGCGTCAAGGCGCCTGCGGGTGAGGTCGTCGTGGAAGGTGCTTTTGCCGAACTCGGCGTAGG
The DNA here is from genome assembly GCA_963742275.1 of uncultured Solirubrobacterales bacterium. Taxonomy (GTDB): domain Bacteria; phylum Actinomycetota; class Thermoleophilia; order Solirubrobacterales; family Solirubrobacteraceae; genus Palsa-744. The sequence goes on from CAVUKU010000001.1 coordinate 18,175, forward strand.
CGCGCTGTACCTGGCGAGGGGAAGCGGCAACGGTCCTGGCGACTTCCTCCAAGGTCAAGGGCCGGTGGTAGCTGCGCATGACCGTCAGCCGCGCGAGCCGGTACATGCGCCGGCGTTCGCTGGTTGTCAGCGGCCGTGGCTTGACGGGCGGTCGGCGTTTCGCCGCGGGCGTCCTGCCGCCGAGGCCGAAGTGCAGTTTGAGTAGTTGGCGCACCCGCTCGCCCTTGATGCCGAACTGCGCGCCGATCTGCGCGAGGGTCAGCCCCTCGACCGCGCGCAGACGGAACATCTCCAGCTCACGCTCGGTCTGGACGTGACTGCCGCGGGCGGCGAACGGTGCCAGGCCGCGGCGGTGAAGCTCGCGGACCAGCTCGTACAGCTCGACGCCGCTTCTGAACTCGGGCTGGCGGAGCAGCTCGCCGAGGTCGTGCTCGGCGAGCTGCTCTACCGTGTGGATGCCGGCCTTGGCCAGGCTCGGGAGGAAAGCCTGGCTCAAGGCCAGCTCGTTGACGCGCATGTGGGGGAATGAGCTCGCGCGTCAGACGGTCATCAGTTCGTCGAGGCGCAGCGCGACCTCCGAGGCGATCGAGCGGCCTGCGCGACGTTCGATCAGCCCGGCCGCGTCCAGACGATCGAGCGCGTCGGTGATCGCCAGTCGCTGCTTGCGCTTGCGCGCGCCGTGGGCGTCGAAGATCTGCTCCTCCGTCCGCGGCCCTTCGCCGTCTGCGGCGCGCACGAGCAGTCCTTCGAGTACGGCTTTCTCGTGGTGGCGCTCGTCGGCGTCGTTTGGATTCTCAGCGCCGCCTTCGGTGATCTCGCAGTAGCGCACGGCGGCGTGCGCTGCGACGGCGAGGTCGTTCCAGCGCTGGATGAGTTTGCAGGCGCGCAGTCGCCGCAGGCTTTCGCGGACATCGCCTGGGACCTTCAGTGCGCGGGCGATCTCGTCTTCGGCCCACGGTCGCTGGCGCTCGGAGTCCAGCATGAGGTTGAGTACGGCTCGGTCGAGGAGCGCGTGCTCCTTCAACCCCTCTGGGGTACGGTGTGCGTGCATGGGGAGTTACTGCTCCTTGTGCCACGGCGTCGGGGGCAGTTACTGCTGTCCGCCGGCGCCAAATGTGTAGTTGTGGACGACAGTACATAGTCTGTGTCAGCTTGCGAGCCCGTGACGCAAAGCTGACACAGAGCGAGTCGAAGATGTAACTCTCGGGTTGGCGGGCGGGTGCTACTCGCCGGCCCACTCGGGCGGGGTGGCGCCGGGCTTCCATGCCTTGGTGACGCCGCCGCCTTGCTGGCGCAGCACCTGGGAGTAGTCGGCGAGCTGGTTCTGGAAGGCGAGCTCGTCGCGCGGGTCCTGCCCGGTGTCGTCGAGTTCGGCTCGCCACACGGCGAGCGCGCACAGGGTCTCGGTGGTTGATTCGTCGGTCCACCATTTGTCTTTGAGCGTGCCGAGCTGGACGGGGTAGCGGCCGTGCAGCGCGACGATCGCGCCCCACATCTGCCGGCGCCACTCGCTGTCGCCACCGTAGGGCTCAAGCCAGGGCGCGCGCTCGCCGTTCTCGCCGCCTACGAGCACGGCGGTTGAGCGCAGGGGTCGGACCTTGCCGTCCTTGGCTGCCTGGGCGACGCCGCCTTGCACCATCTGCGCGGCGAGCGTGGAGGGTGGCGTGTCGGCGCCGGCGGCGAGCTCGCGGAGCTGCTGGTCTACGGGGTCGGGGAGGACGATCTGGCGTCGTTGGCTCATCGTGTTCGCTCCTGTGCTGGTGGGTTGACGATCCGGTTGATCGCGCGGACGATCCCCGGTATGCGGCTGGTGCGGCTGGGTGCGATCGAGCGGTGAAAGTGGGTGCCGTAGTCGCGGTCAGGTAGCTCGGGGTGCGCGAGCGATGGCGTCTGTGCGTGGCTGCGGCGCATGTTCTGCGCGAGGCGCTGGATGCGGTCGGTGTCGTGCCCTTCGACGCCGAGGTCCTCGCGGGAGACGAACCACTCGGTGCCCTGGCGGGCACGGGACGCCTCGACGTAGGCGGGCTCCTTGCTGGTCTGCCAGCCGCCGGTCACGACGAGGGTCCTTGTGACTGTCGCGCCCTGGGCGCGGTGGATGTGCTGGGCGTAGCCGAGGCGTAGGCGGCCGAGGTCATCGCCGGCCAATGTTCGCTTGCGGCCGGTCACGTCGAACTCGACCAGCACGTCGCCGGCCTGGGTGATGTCGAGGACTTCGCCGCGGCTGCCGTTCTCGATCCGCTCGACGCCGGGCTCGTGGTGCTGGTCGATGAGCGCCACGCGGTCGCCCTGGCGGATGCCGTAGTGGACGCCGGGCACCGGGACTTCGAGGTCGCCGAGTTCGCCGCGCTCTGAGCGGAAGTGCTGGGCGCGGGCGTTGAGCCGGTTGATCTCCTGGTTTGAGGCGTCTGAGATGAGGGCGACCTCGCTCGGGTCGTGGGTCTCGGTCAGCGCCGCCCAGCTCTGCGCGGCCTGCTCGACAGCCTCATCGCGGGTGTCCTCCATGTGCAGCTGCCCGCGGCGTAGGTAGTGGGCCATCGCTCGATCGGAGCGTCCGGCCCGCAGGTCTGCCCACGCGCGCTGTTCGTCGGGGTCGAGGGTCCGGCGGATGTTCGAGAGCTCAGCGCTTGGGGCAATGTCGCCGAGGCGCGCGAACATGCCGCCAGCGCCGATCGAGGGGAGCTGCGCGGCGTCACCGATCGCCACGAGCTTTGATCCTGCTTGCTCCACGACTTCGGTGAGCCGCTCAAGCCGGTCGGTGTCGGCCATGCCCGCCTCATCGAAGTAGATCGTGGTGTCCTGGCCGACGGCGAGCTGGCCGCGCTCGACACGGGAGACGAGCGCGTCGAGCGTGAGGGTGTGCCCGGCGAGCGCGGGGCTGTCTTGGCTGAGGCGCTGCGCGGTGGACCCGGACACCGCGATGCCGAGCGTCTGGTGGCCGCCGTACTGCTCGGCGCGGGCGGCGGCGTCGATGACGACGCCCTTGCCGGTGCCGGCGGGGCCGACGAGGATCGCGGCGCGCTCGGAGCCGGTGATGACCTGAAGGGCGTGGGCCTGCTCGCCTGAGAGGCGTCCGCCGATCCGCTCGGCGATCTGATCGCCGGCAAGCGTGCGGGCCTGCTCGCCGACGTCTCGGCCGCCGCCGGCCGCGAGCGCGGTGAAGCGGCGCTCGATCGCCTGCTCGCGCGCACGCACGGCGAGCGTGGTCATCAGACCGCCCTCCAGGGGGAGCACGCGGCGTTCGGCGATCATCGCCCGCGAGAGGTCGAGGGCCTCGCGGGGTGAGAGTTCGCCGACGGACTGCTCAAGCAGGACTGCCCGGAACTCGCCGGGCTCGAAGGTCGCGGTGCGCTCGGTGAGGCGCTGCTCGACGCGATCCTCAAGCGGCGCCTGCACCGCCGGCGCCGCCTCCGCGATGGAGCGCTGTCCGGGCTGCTGGGCGGTGAAGTCGAAGCGTGCCGCAGTGTCGTTCCATGCCTGCTGCAGGTCGGTGCGGGTGACGAGCACCTTGGCCTTGCGGTTCTCCAGCTTGAGTGCTCGTAGCTCGCCGCGCTCGGGTGCGCGGCCCCACTGTGCGCGGAAGCGCTCGGCGGCTCTGGCGACCTCGCGGCTGCGGGCGCTGAAGGAGTCCAGCAGGCCGCGCGGCACACCGGCTATCTCGAAGTAGCGGCCATGTTTGCCGGTGCCCCGCTCGATCGCATACCCGCGCTGCTGGAGTTGGTGCGCGAGCGCCGAGCGGTAGTAGCCGCCAAGCTCGCGGGCCGAGCGAAAGACGGGACGCGATGCGACCGCGACGATGCGACCGTCCTCACGAATGGCGCTGGTGATGACCACATGGCTGTGGAGCTGTGGGTCGGGTACATCACCCTCGAGGACGCCGCGGGCGGTGGTGTGGCGGTACTCGGCGGCCACCACGTCGCGGGCCGGCTCCTCGACCACCTGCCCGCCATAGCGGCGGCGCACGGTCGGCACCGTCTCGGTCAGGTGGCCGATCGTCTCGCTGACAGCGGCGGCGTGCGCAGCTTCGATCTCGCGGCGCTGGGTCTCCCCCGCGAGCGCCCACACGGCGGACACCGACTTCGGCGCGGAGAACGTCAGGTCGATCCCGCCAGCGCGGCTGCCGTCGGCACCGGCACGGCGAAGCCACCGGCCAGTTCGGGGATGCTTGCCTTCCATCAGCGCGATGAAGTCCCGCCCGTCGACCGTGGCGCCCTCGATCCCGAGTTTGGCGAGCGCGTCGGGGGTGGCGAGCCACCGGCCGGGGGCCTGGGTGGGCTCCCCCTCGGGGGAGAGGTAGTAGTCGCCGCGCTCGGGCTCGATGGTCTTTGACTCCAGGTAGCGGGCGTAGCCGCCGCCCTTGGCGGCGCCGATGCTGGCTGCGGTCATCACAAGGGGTACTGACCCCCAGGCCCTCAGACCGGCCAACGAATTACATGGCACGGGCACAGCGCCGGCACGGCTGTGCATCTAGTCTGTCCGGGCTTGGTGGTGTGCCGCCGGCCGCGTGAGCTTGCGAGCGTCAGCGAGCGGCGAGCGAGCAGCCCGCAGGGCTGCAAGGCCGGCGTGTCACGCCGCCGGGGTCGGTAGAGAGCCGACCTTGGGAGGCTCGGTTACAGCCGGCGCAGCCGGCGTGCGGTATCTGGCCGTTCGGGTGTTGGGGCCGCGCCGTCGGCGGTCGCCGGCGCGGCGATCGAGGAGCCGGGCGCAAGCCCGCGCGGGACGATCCCGCGAAGCGGGGAGCGAGCGCAGTGGCGCCGCCAGCTCGTTGGTGTGGGCCGGCGAGCCGGTCAGCGAACCGACTGCCTAGCGCCCACGCTGGGCGTCGCGCCGCGCCGTGCACGCGGCGATGTCCGCGCAGCGCGGAGACCTCCACGCCCAGGCGGTCGGCGACTTGCGGCGACCGACGCGGTGCTTGGTGGGCTGGCCGCAGACGACGCACGGCCGTAGGTCCTTGTGCTCGCTGGCGAGCAGCCCGTTGGCTCCTGGCTCGATCAAGGCGCTCATCGCACGTACACCTGATCGGGTGATTCGATGCGCCGGCCGTGGGTGCGCTTGCCCTTCGGCAAGATGCCGCTCGGGCGATGCTGCTCGTCGGGGATCACGCGAGCGTCCTCGAAGCGCTGGACGGCGCTGAAGCCGTCGAAGACAGCGACGCTCGAGAAGCGCTCGCGCGTGGCGAGCTCGGTCAGGCGCCGGTATCCGTCGGCGAGGACCTGCGCCAGCAGCATCGCGCAATGCCGGGCAACGCTGGGCCAGACATGAGCCGGGTGCGCGTCGCTCTCACGGGGAGCGCCGTAGGCGAGCTCGTGAGACTCGCGGGCGAGCTGTATGGGGAAGCGCAGCGATGTGCGGCCGCTGGGTGCTAGCGCGCAGCGTTGATCCTCGTTGGCAGCGCCCTGGAGGCCGGGATCATGACGACGGCCTGTTGCCGTGAGCCGGAGCTGCGCGAGCAGGGTCTGTGGCCTCGCGGAGAGCCGTCCAGGTGGTCGCTGGGGCAGGCCCTCAAGTTGGCGGTTAGCGCTGGATGGTTGCCCACCGGGGACGCAGGCGAGGGGTTGACCGGCAAGCTCGAGGGCGAGGTCGGCGACGCAATCGAGTTTCTCGCAGCTGTACGCAACATGGCGACCCATCCGGCAGCAGTTACGCGGCACGAGCTGACCCCGGACTTCGCTGACGTGAGTCACATGCGAGTGACCTATGAGGTGGTCGAGGGAGTGATGGCGGCGGTGTTCGAGCGGCTGAACGGGGTGGTTCGCACCGCGCCCGCCAACTCGGAATGTTGTCCGCTACGCGGCTAGTGAGGGAGCGGGGCGCTGAGCCCTTTGAGTCGCTGCGGCGTGTCAGCTGGCGGTCTTAGCTCTGCTGGCGAACATCCCCAGCATTTCTTTCTCGGTGACGCGGATCGGCAGATGTTTTTGGCGGGCGCCGGACTCCTCGGGCGGAGCGATGTCGATCAGCGTGAAGTAGACGCGGTAGCCCTCGGCCTGCACCGACTCCGGCAGCTCATAGCGCGGTCCTTCGCGCCTGAACACGACGCAGAACGCCTCGTGGATGGGGTAGGCGTCGCTCTGCAGGCGCCCAATGGTGTCGAGGATCTGGGCGAAGGCTTTGCGGATCGTCGAGCGGGCGCTGCCGGCGTACTGCTTGGCCTCGACGTAGAAGGCGGGGAGCACTGACGGGTCGAGCAGGTCGGGCTCTAGTCCGCCGACGAGGGGCTTCGTGAGTGGGTTCAGGCCCTGGTCGAACAGGAACCGAGCGAGCTCTCCGGTGAGCCTGTCCTCGATGCCGCCGCGACCTGTCGCGGTATCCGCGACTTCACGCAGTCGCGTGGCGTCGTGCCACTCGCAGCGCTGCTTGAAGCGCAGGATGAGCGCTCGGCGCGATCTCGTCACTCCGATGCGCCGATGCAGCTCGACGGAGAGTCGCGTCAAGCCTGCTCGCAGCTCGGCGACCTGCTTTTCGGCGAGATCGGCCTGCGCGTCGTTGCGCACGTCGGTGTGGACGGCGTTGAAGAACAGGCCGTTGACTGAGAACTGTCGTTGCAGGGCGGCATTCAGCTGATCTGTCCGCTTTTCTCCGACCTTACGGATCGTGGGCTCGGGGTTCAACGATGGTGGAACGCTGTCGAGGCGTAGCAGCGCGAGCCCGGCTGAGACCCGCATCGACAGCGCGAGCCAGCGCGTGGCGTGAGCCCAGACTTCGGAGAGGTTGTATAGGTCGACGACCCAGGCTTCGATCTCTCCGGCGTGTGGACGCGGGAGACGTTCGCGCTTGGCGCGCAGAATCTCGAGCAGCCGCTGCGAGCGAGCGCCTTCGGCCTTGTAATTGAGTGGCTCTGGCTCAGCTGCTGCGATCACGTCGAACTGCGCGAGCGAATCGATCCAGTCGCGATCGTCACCTTCCGACGGCGGTGCGGCATTACTGTCGTCCAGGTCTGGGCTGAGCTCGACGAGGCGGGCGCGCAGTTCGATCAGCTTGGGGACGAGCTCACTGTCCTCTTTCTCGATGACGCGCACGCGATCCAACGTTTCATCGCGAAGATCCTCGAGGTGAATCGCGATGCGCGGATCGGCCTCGAGGGCGCGAAGGAATGGTTCTACCGAGATCAGGAACTCGGGCATCGTTGGTTTGATCGGCGAGCGCGTCAAACCTGCCGGTCGAGCAGGGACAGCACGGGATCGAGCAGGTCCACGTGCACAGACTGACGCAAAGCGACGCCGTGCGGGGTGATTCGGCGATAGCGGGGGCGGGACCTGAACACCTATCAGCGACCGGAACCGCCCACCGCATCGAGGAAATCTGGACCCTAGCCTAGGATCGCGCGGCGGCTCGGGCCGTGCGCCAGCAGCGTCCCTGCCCCGACCCTTAGTACCTCGGGCGGCCCTAACATGGCGGCTCGATGGCCGGACCGGACAACCGCCTACGCCTCATCGTCGGGAACGCCCCCGGCGCGCGCTCGGGACTCTGGCACATCTTCAGTGTGGGCGACGACATCTACGTCCAGCACGCCGGGATGCGCAAGGACACGAAGACGAGCCTCCACGCCTCCGGCGCCAACCACGTCAAGTGGACGCCGAACGGCGCTAGTCGGTGGGCGCCGAACAGCGACGGCTACATGATGAAGTGGGGCGAGCCCGAGGAGTTCGCGCCCGGCGGACGCAGGCTGCTCGGGATCGTGATTCCCACCGATCACCTCAGCGTGCCCGACGAGGAGCCGCCGCTCTCGCAGCGCGAAAAGATCACGCTGCTGGCCCCGGCGGCGCCCGGCGAGGCGATCACGGTGTCCGTCGTGCTCACCGCGCCCGGCATGAGCCTCACTGCGCCCGAGGGTCAGGGGTCAGCGCTGCTCGCCCACTGGACCCTGCCGACGCGCGGTGAGGTGTGGATCGTGGCGACCGGAGGGCCGTGGGACGGGTTCAGGGATGCCGTCGTCGCCGCGCTCCCGCAGATGCTCGAACAGCTCGCAGCCGGGATCGGCCACACGCTCCAACCCGGCGACCGCAACGAGGGTCGCGCCGTCCTATGGACCGACCTCGACCGTGCCGGTGTCGCCCACATGATCGAAGTCGGCGTCGAATACGGCGCCCGCTGAGGGCCTCATTATTCGGTGCCCGTCACCACGCCGACGACCCACGACGAGGGCACTGGACCCCAGAAGCGACTGTCGTCGGATTCGCCACGGTTGTCACCCATGAGATACCAGTGGTCGGCCGGAATCTTGATCGGCGTCGGGAAGTCGCACTCGGGGCTCGCGCCGCATTCGCGGGTGGATGAGTTTTGTTCCTCCGCGAACGCAGACGAGCCGGCGGTCTTGCGATAGACGTGCCCTTCCTTGACGTAGATTTCGTCGCCCGGTCCGGCAACGACGCGCTTGATGAACGTGGTGCCCGTGTCCTCCTGCGGAATCGGTTCCGAGCACGCCGCGCCGCCGAGCTTGATGACGTGCGGCGTGGGTCCGCACTCCTCCTGCTCGGCGTCTTCCGGCGGGTGGAAGATCACGACTGCGCCCACCTTGGGGGAGCCTGCCTTGACGATGACGCGCGCCCCAATGCCGTAGGTCGGCTCCATCGAGCCGGACGGCACTCGGTATACCCGCGCTGGCTGCTGCGTGGACGCCGGATTGTTGATCACGATTGTGGTGCTGCTGCCCTTGCTCCCACCGCAGCCGGCGAGGGCGACGATCAGCAGGGATAGCGCCATGATGCGGAACATCGGCGATGCAGCCTATCGTCAGCGTGCATGGTGCGTGTTCGCCGCATCGGGCACAAAGGCGCGAGGGCCTGACGCCCAGGGCAGGTTCTACGATCGAACCATGCCCCCGTCCGCGCAGCTCGACGGCAGGTTCGTCAACTGGATGAGCCGGCTCAATGCCGGGGAAGAGTCGCTGCCGAATTGCGAGGGCCAGCGCCACCACTATGTCCCGCAGTTCCTGTTGAGGCGCTTCCGTGGAGGCGGCAAGCTCTACGAGCTCGACAAGCAAACGGGCGAGGTCACGGAGACCACCGCGAAGAAGGCTGCGTGGGACAAGGACCTGTACAAGGTCGTCAGCAAGAGCGGCGAACACGACGGCATGATCGAGGGCTTCTTCTCACGCGCCGAGGGCTTTGCGAGCGAAGCGCTCGACGGGCTCGTGCGCGACTGCGAGAACCTGACCGAAGGCGACCGCAGCGACCTCGCATTCCTCGTCGCCATCCAAGAGCAGCGCGCGCCGGGCTTCCTCGACGAACTCAAGATCATGTTGAGACACGCTGCCCTCACCGACTCCGTGGTGCACCTCACCAACATCAGAGGGAAAAGGCGAAAGGAAGCGGTCGAAACGCGCGATGCGATCCTGGCAGGCCGGATCATGCTGGAGCCGCCAGACCAGGAGGCCCTTGTGCAAGCAATGCAACTCCTCGTTGCAACCTGGTTCACGATCAGCGTCCTGCCGTGGACGGTGCTCAAGGCCAAGCCACCCTACCGTTTCGTCTGCTCCGATCGGCCGCTCACGATGTACGACCTGACGCCACCCTATCCCTGGTCGGCGCCGGCGTGGGAATCGTCGCCGCTCGTGGAATCGACGCTGCCGGTGGGCCGCGACCTATGCGTGCGCATCGGCCCGAGCCAGCCCAAGCGGCTTGCCGTGAAGGAAACCACGAAGCAGGTGGACCGCATCAACCTCCGCACCTACGGCTGGGCGACACGCTATGTGTATGGGCCTTCGCCCGACGTCCTCGAACGACTCCATGAGCGCGCCGACGAAGCACCAAGGCCGATCAGGAAACGGCCGGTGATGCTGGAGGACGCCGATCGGGCGGACCCAGCAGTAGCCGAAAGGAACGCTGCCCGTGGCTGGCCGCGCTATATCCCCGACCCTAGCGGCAAATCGGATCGACTCATGTCCTACGAAGTTATTGACACCGACGACGACGCTCGCCGCTCGGTGTCGCCACGCTCGCGCTAGGACCGGGGCCGTGTCTGCTTACGATGCCGCGTTCGAGAGTGCTTGGTACAAGTGGGGACAGGCGATGGTTCACGCCCAAGCGCTGAGGGCTGACATCGATGCCGTCAACGAGGATGGAAGCGCTGATGCAGTACGCGCCTTTCGGGCTCATTACTACGCGAAACGTCATGGGTTTGGTCTCGTCGTTGAGGACGTGTCCCCGATCCCTGTCCGGTGGCGGCTGCGGCTCGGCGACATCGCCAGCAACTACCGAGCATCGCTCGACCATCTCGCTTGGGCACTCGTCTGCCGGGGCCGAACGCCCCCTGGTTCGGGCAAGCTCACGGCCAAGCAGGAGAGCGCCGTCTACTTTCCGATCTGCGATGAGCGAACCGTTTTCAATGCCGAAATCAGGGTGCCACCTACGGCCAAGAGCCGACTCAAGCTGCCTGGCGTCCGGCGAGCAGACGCAGCAAAGGTGCGTCGGCGCCAGCCATACCTGCTCCCTCCTAAGCGCAGGCCGAAGCACGCGCTCGCGCTCCTTTCGACCATCAACAACGACGACAAGCACCGGGCGATCCAGCCAGTCTGGGCTCATGCCACCCGGATCGACATAGAGATCACTGACACGCAGGACTGCCTAATCCCCGGCGCTGAGTTCCGGCGACACCCAGCTCAGCCGCTAAAGACCGGCGCAGAGCTGGCGTTTGTCCCCGCCCGGAAAACCGGGCCGGACCCCCAAATCAACGTGAAGATGGATGTCATGGCTGAGCCGGGCATCGCCGATGCTATCTCCGCCGCAGAGTGGGTCAGCCGATGCGGAGTCGTGCTCTGGCAACTGCTGCGTGAGTTCTCGACGCAGCCGCCCGAGATCACCGAACTCGGCGCCACGCTCATCGAACTCTAATCCGCACCTCTGCACGCTCGCGGCACACTGTCGAAAGCGTCGAGGCCGGCGATTGGGCGGGGTGCGTAGACTCGCCCACACATGAGCGACAAGACGCTCACCCACGAGCAGGCACGCCTACGCCTCCATGACCATCTGGGCGAGAACGTGTACGCGGGGCTTCAGGTCCGTGGCGAGAGCGGGATGTCCGAGGTCTTTAGCCTGCACGGGACGCTCGGGCACCCACTCGGAGAGCGGCCAGCGACGCCGATCTCAGCCGAGACGCGCGACATCTTCGGTTCGGCCTACACGATCGGGGATCGGTCCCTTCTGCTGCCTGAGCTACCAGGGACGATCACAGAAACCGGCGACGGGATCGAGTTCCAACTCACCGATGGGCTCGTGCTGAGGATCGCGTGGGCTGCGAACCCGGAGGATGCGCGTGGGTACAGACACGATGACGCGCTTGTCGATCTCACGAGCTATATCGGTAGCGAGGTGTCTGTCTGGCTCACCATGACGGACGCGGAGGGGCGCATTTGGACAGTCCTACCGCCTCTTATAGGTGTTCTCGGCAAGCAGACGCTTGGCACGGTCAAGCCCGGAGGCAGCCACGAGGCGAGGTTGTCCCGTTGGCCGTAGAAGTCTGTGATGGCGGTTGGGTGTGATGGTTACACGGTGACGGCGATGGGCGTGTCGTGGTTGGTCGCGGTGTGGATTGGTGTGCGCTGTGCAAGGAGGTCGCGCTCGACGGCGAGGGCGAGCTTGGCGAGGTCGCTGTAGCCGACGACCTTGCGGAACTGGGTCTGGGCCTCGAGCATGCCAGCGGCTGTCCAGCGCAGGCACATGTCGCCGGATTGCCAGCGCTTGACGTTGCGTGAGGTGCGTCGGATGATCTCGATCATCGACTCGATCGGGTTCGTCGAGGCGAGTGTCTTCTTCAGCCGTCCGCGGATACCCAGGCGAGTGAGGGTGAGCGTCTCCTCCAGACCGTCGCTGAGTGACGCCGCCGCACCGGGGTGTGAGTGCTGGAGCTCTGAGGCGAGAGTCCGCAGGCCTTCCAGGGCGAGCGCGTGGTTATCTGACGCCCACGCGCGCCGCAGCCGTGCCTTCACGACCGGCCTGTCTCGCTCGGGGAGGTGATCCAGGACGTTGCGTTCCTTATGACGAACGCAGCGTTGCACCGGGACGGGCCCGAAGACCTCATCGACGGCTGCCCGCAGGGCCTTTGAGCCGTCCAAGACGACGAGGACGCCCTGCTCGACGTCGAGGCCCCGCTCGACGAGATCAGCGAGGAGGTGAGCTGTGACGGTCTTGTTCTCCGTGGAACCATCCCACAGCCCGATCGGGATCTTCACTCCCTCGGTGCTGATGCCCAGCGCGACGACGCAGCAGCGGCCCTTCAGCTCGATCCCGTCGATCATCAACGCCGCCAAGCGCACGTCTGCCAGGTCACGGCTCATCAGGGCGTCTAGATGCTCACGCGTGCGCCCGACGAACTCGCGGCTGACCGCGGACTTCGACGTCGAGCGCTCCCTGGCAGCCACCCGCTCACCGACGGGCTCACGGGTACGCGTGAACCGGCGCGTGCTGACACCCGCGAGCATCTGCTCCAACACAACACGCGTCAGTGGGTCACGGTCAGCGAAATACGCATAGGTCGCCAACGGCACCTCGTGCTCGTCATCAGCTCTCCTGGCGCGTGGGCGCCTCACCTCTACCCGCCGGCCACCAAGGGTCACTTCGCCATCCTCGTGGCCGTGGCGCACAGCGGTGCGCTGCGTGTTGTTGGCGTGCTTGGGACCGACGACCTCATCGAGCTCGGCCTCCATCATCTCGCTGAGCACCCCCAGCCCGACACCAACGCTGAGCGCCAGCAGCCCGTCCTTCGCGGCGCCAGCGAGCTCCCCCAGCGCGTCCTGCACCCCTGCCGGCAACACGCGCTGCGAGCGTGTGTCCTGCTCCTGCTCTACGGTCTTCATGGCGGTTCCTCTCGTCTCGATGACTTGTTCGCACTCGCCACGGTCCCAGCGGGACCGGACGAGGCGAAAGGGACCGCCACCTACGAACTTCTACGCGCTACGGGACAACCTCCACGAGGCGGTCGTCAGCGTCAAAGGTACGCTCGACTATGCGTACACCGTGGACGGGAAGGTCTTGAACCTGCCGCCCTTCCCCGGCACGGTCAGCCGCCACGAGCAGGGCATCCAGTGGCTGTTCGCCAACGGGCTGACGCTACGCCTCAACCTCCCGGACGCCACCGCACAGCGAGGCATATAGTCCGAGGACCGATGGCTATATGGCTCAAGCTCGTTGGTGCCGTGGACGACCCGATGCCTGATCCCTGGCTGACGGGGCGATCAGACTTGCAGAACGAAGTTGGCTTCAATAAGCGGGCCACGGTCGATATCGGCGAGGAGCTTGTGCTGTACGCGATCCCTCAAGGCAAGATCATCGGGATCGCCAAGGTCAACTCGCATCCCGTCTGGAACGGCAACCACGCACGCTGGCCGTGGCGCAGCAAGGTCAGCTTGCAATTGGCTATCGCCGATTACGACCGCGCGCCGGAACTCACCGACATACGGGAGCCCGGTGGCCGCGATCTCTCGCAGTCAGTACAGCGGCAGTCGCACATCGAGTTGCGGTGGGGCGAGTTCGTCCGCGCCCGTGACGCACTGGAAGCGGCTTTCGATTCAGCGCAAGGCGATCTCGGCGCCGCGTCGCCGTAACGAGAATCCCCCAGCGGTCACCCGCCGAGGAACGGCAGCGAGGCTTTTTTCACGGCATCCGACGCCGCCGCCTCGATAATGAGAGCCCCTGCGATGCGCGGAAGCTCAAGAGGCTGCTCAAGATCACCTGCTAGCTCCCGCGGCAGGATCGCAACATTGTGCGTCCCCCCCATGATCGCGCTTAGGATCTCCTTGGAGATATCGGGGAGTGTCCACTGCCGTTCCCATTCCTCGCCGATGAGCAAGAACTCAACGGTGAGCTGAAAACCTTCGGCGCTGCCCTTGACCATCGCGCCCCACCCGCCGCGATAGTCGGGAGACGGCACCGCGCTCGCCTCAGCGATGATCGACGTAAGCTCATCGTCCTCCGAGTCCTCGACCACCAGGACAATGAGCGGTAGGTTGTCGGGACGCGGCACAAGCGTCGCCACGAGCGCTTCGTTCGTGCGCTCGTGGAAGCTGTCGCTGACACCGGCCATCTCCCACACGATAACTGCCCCACCACGGCCCTTTTGAGCGTGGCCGAGCCTGTCTCGTGGGGCAGCGGAATCCCCGCTTGCCTTGGCTAGTCAGCGCCTCACGCCGCCGTCAGGGAGGTCGAATGAGCTGAGTCACTGCTTGCCGCGCCGTTGCCCCTGGCGGCGTCTCCATCGCCGGGAGTCTGCGCCGCGTAGCATGACCCGGCGTGTCGGCAGCAGAGCAAGCGGTCAAGGAACTTGACGAGGCGCTTGCCGCTGCGCGGCAAGCGGAGTCCTGGCCTCAGCTCTCGCTCCCTGATGCGATCGAGGAGCTGTCGCGCTGGCTCGATGACGAGCGCCAGTGGGCACGAACCTCGCCGCACAACTGGACATCGCTCATGGACGATGCGATCGAAGGCATCGGCGCCTTTGGCCCCGAGGTGCGGCAAACGACCGAAGCTCATGGCCTCCGCGATCAGCTAAAGCAATGCCGGACGCTGCTGAAAGCAGACGAGACGCGCTCGGACCCGGCCCTGCGCCGGCGGCTGCGACAACTCGTAGACACGACTCGGGAGCAGTTTCAGCGCCCCGAGGTCTTGCTCGCAGCATGGGACGACCTTACGCATCGTGTCGGGGACTCCGATGCCGCTGAGCGATCGGCGCGTCAGCTGCTCGCGCTCGCGGCGTGGATAGGCCACGATCCGAAGGTTCTAAGCGAATCCCTGGGTGCCCGCCTCGGGGGTCGGCTGGCACAAGCGGCCGAGGAAGCCCTCCCCGCGCCGGCCGACCGGCTGACAGCGGCGCGAGACATGCTCTCTGAGCCACCCAGCCGTGCCCACATGATCGTCTGGCTGCGCTTCATCTTCGCCAGGGTGCTTCCGCGATGGATCGACATAGGGCCGGCCGTCCGCGTCTATAGAGGGGACTGGCTCCGCGGCGAACTGGACGCACCCGAGCCGCACAGCGAGCTTCCGCCCGAGGCCACTAGCGATGCCTTCTCGCTCCAGACGTTCTGCCAGCAACGCGATGACTTGCCCGACGAACGCGAGCGTCCCGTGGCCTACGTGCGGATTGATGTCGGGGAGGAATTGCTGTCACGAGCCGTTGGAGTCGCGCGCGACACCGCGCAGGCCCTCGCGTCGCTCGGCAGCCTGTACGGCGCAGAGCCGACGCTATGGCAGCTGGACGACAGCTACGTCTGTTACGCCGACGGCCACTTCGGCGGCGGATCAACAGGCCCGCCAGTCGTGGAGGGTGCGACGTTTCAAGAGCGGGTTGGAGTGCCGCAGGACCGCACTGCGGAGGGGCTAGAAGAACTGGCCGATCAACTCGGCGCCCACCTGCCAGTGCGACACCCGGACATTCACGCGGCAGTGACCCTCTTGGGCTGGTTGCGAGAGGCGCGTACATCGCCCGCACCCCTGCGGCTCGTCCTATTCGACCGAGTGGTGGAGGCAGCTTGCGGCTGGGCCGGCATACAGTCCACGTCCCGTTTTGTGCGTGATTCCCTTATCCCCTGGTGGGCGTATAGCCGCATACGCAACGCGATCGAATCGGCCGGTTTCGCCCTCACCTGGCCCGGCAGCCGCGCCAGCGTCGCAGTCGGCTCCCAGGAGCACGCAGCCTGGCAAGAAATCCTGAAACACCCCCCGCTCGAGATCGGCCTGAACGAGCGCCGCTCGTTCAACCTCAAGGGCCTGCTAACCGAGACCCAATGGCTTATCGAACGCCTGCCGGCCGACAGCGAAGCGGCGCGACAAATCACCAGCCTGGCGCACCGAACCAGGAACGGGCAGGCGACCGCAGCCTGGTGGGACGAGCTCTGCAGAGAAGCGCTGCGGATGGAGGCAAGACGACTACGGACCCGCAACGCACTCGTCCACGGTGGCCCGCTGGCACCCGCCACAGTCGAGGCAGTCGCCGCCTTCGCCGAACACCTGGCAGGAGAAGCACTCGCCGCCTGCATCGAAGGACGGCTGCTCGGAAACGACCTGATCGACTACTTCCTTGATCGGGACCGCCGCATCGTGGACATCCGTGCCCGGCTCAAACAGGGCGCCAAGCCCTCCGAGGCTCTGTTCTGGCAGGAGTAGCGTCTAGCGTGGGAGCTGTAGCTGCGGACATCCCGCCCGCTCCTTGCGGCGGGCGCGTTCCGCACGATTGCTTAGTGGCTGAGCCCCACGACGAACTGCCCGCAATGCGAGGTTCTGCCGGTCACGGCGCTGCTTCATCGTCAGTCGGCTCGGACTCAGGGGCCGCCAGGCGCGGGTTCGTGCAGACGCTGCTCGCTGTAGGCGCCACCGGATGGCTCGCAACGGTGGTAGGCGCTCCGCCCCCCATTGCCGAGGCTGAGCGTGCCAGGCAAGCGTCAGCGGGCGGCGGCCTCGGCGATCAGTCGTTCCCAATCGTCTCGGAGTGGCTCGACGCCGAGCTCGACGATGGCGAGCGCGATGACTTGCTCGAGGCCGACCATGCCGGTGGGCAGATGAACCTTTCCGAGCCACTGATCACCGATCTGGACGGCGGCGCCGACGTGCATGTGCGGCTGGGTGATCGTGCTCTTGCCGCTCGGATGCCAGTGGTAGGAGACGAGCTCGTGGTCTTCATATCCGATGGCGTAGAGGTAGCCGACGATCTCGACATGCCAGCCTGCGGTGCTCTGGCGAACCTCGTACTGCTCGGTGACGAGGAGCGTGAGACGTGGCTCGGCGTGCAGCCGCGCAGCGTCGCCGCGTGCGAGCAGCAGGCGGTGCGGATGATCGGCCGCGTGGTAGCCGCTGACAGTGGCGTGGGCGCTGGTCAAGCAAGACAGCAGCCGCACTGTTCGGCCGCGATAGTGCTCGACGGCCTCGGCGGGATTGTTACTTGGAGGTGCCACTGAGCGGGAGCATCATTGCAACGCGCGTGACCTCGGGGCTGTCGTCTATGTCGATCTCGCCCGAGTTCAGACGCCGCTCGAACTCCTCGCCGCTCATGCCCAGCAGAGCGCGGGCCTTCTCGTCGACCAGCTGAGCCCATTCCTCGGGACCCAGCTCGCGGATTTCGTTGTCGGTTCGAGTAGCCATTGCAAACGCTCCTTGGAGGATCGGCCGCGTGGGCCGGCTCCTTGATCTTGATTGTAGGCGAGAATGCGGCGAGCTTCGACAGTGAGGTCTAGGGGCTCGGCGAGCTTGGACGCCCGCCGAGCCCCCACCTTTCAGGCGGCGGCGACGAGCTGCAGGGCGCGGGTCTTCTCGGGTCCATCGTCCAGTGCGCGGGCGAAGCGCTGGCCACTTGAGCGCAGCGGGCGCAGCCAGTCGCCGTACTCCACGATGGCGTTCACCGCGGCCCACTTCGATCCGGGCGCGTTGCCCTGCGTGTTGCCGGACAGGAACAGCTCGGCGATGCGGTCCTTGGTCTGCTGGCGCGAGCTGCGTGTGCGGCTGCTTACCGAGTCGCTCGTGCCGTTCGGGTAGAGCTTGTCGAGGACGGCGCGGAGCTGGCGTTCGGTGCAGCGCTCTGAGGCGAGCCGGTCGCCGAGGCGCTTGAACTGCTCGTAGTAGTTGATGGAGAGATCGAGGACTCGGCGAGCCTCGTGGACGCGCTGCGTAACTGCCTCGGTGTGGCGGATCGAGAACTTCTGCCGGGCGTTGGTGAGACCCCAGTTAAGGGTGTTCTGGCAGACCACGCGAATCGGGGTGGTGGCAGCGACAACGGCCGTCGAACCGTCATGGCTGTTCATCAGCAGCACGTATGGGCGCACGTCGTCGCCCCCAACCTCGACGTGATCGGGCAGCGTCGCCAACACCCATACGCGGCGGCCGCCGTGCAGGCTGCCGGCCGTCTCGAAGTGGATCGAGCTGCCAAGCAGCTGGTCGACGAACGCAAACGCTTCGTGATTCTGCACGATCCGGTAGCGCTCGCCGACGACGCCAAGCACCTCATCGTTGTCTTGCCGGACGGTGGCGTAATGACCAGTGAAGCCCCGATAGCGCAGCACATCGGGCAGGTCAGCACCGCAGTCGATCGCCAGGCGCCGCTTTGCGACGCTCCAGCCGAGACCCGACGCCTCGATCGCCTCACCGACTGTCGCCGGCGGCCGATCGAGTACGGCCCCGAGACCGTGCCAGGGCGTCTCGCGCACCGAGAACATGGTGTCCGAATCTGTGAGTCCTGCAGACATTTGAGCCTCCTTTGGCTGTATGGCCCCGCTCGGTGCGGGGCCGGTCGCAGCCCCGGCCGCATCCCCTATGGGGATGCGAAAATGGCCGGGCAAGCCGGCTCCCGCTACGGCTCTCAGCCGTCGAGCGCGCTACCGCGACGTTCGTCTCGGCGCATCGACAGTGCGGGCCTTTAGTCGCCGGCGGGCGAGGGATTGACCATGACCTGTCGGACCTGCGCTGCGCGCAGTCCCGCGCGAACCTCGTCATCGAGCTCGGCGATGAGCACGGCGACTTCCCATGCGCGCAGCGCCTCGGCGAGCCAGCTTGTGCCCGTCACGCACGCGGCGGCATCAGGATCACCGAACGCGAGGACGAGCTGTGCCGTCGGTCGGGTGCGCTTCAGGGTGATGAGCTTGAGCGCGTCTCGCGCGACCTTGTGGAACTGGCCACCTCGGAGGCGCCCTTGATGCGCGAAGACCTCCACGAGAACGGACTCGTCGGGCGAGACACCATCGACATCGACGCGGGCGCCATGCTCAAGGCGCAGCGACCGGGGCACAAGCTCGACGCCCAGCTCCTTCCCGACGCCGGCGAGGATCAGCGGCTCGGCGAGCCGCTGCTCGTGCGAATCACTCGCGTGCCCGCTAGTTCCGGCGGCTGGCATACGCGGGGTCGCAGTCCGGCTGCTTTTGGCGATCAAGGAGACCGAGGGAGGCGAGGCGATCGAGTTCCTGCTCCAGCCCCGTGCCCCTCCACTGCGTCTCGTCGGCGACCATCTCCAGTGGCGCCGGGCTCCAACCGCGCTGCTCGACTGCACTAACCGCGGAGATGGGCTTGTCGTTGTTCATTTGCGTGGCCTCCATTCGATCCCGTCATCGGGAATCGAACACCGTCAACAGGTTTGTGTGACAAGACGGTAGACCGCGCAGGTGTCGGCCCGGCCTGCCGTCCACTGTGTCGATCACTACCGAGGCTGTGCAGCTGCTCGATCAGGCCCCGTCAGGAGGTTGTACGGACAGGCATGAACAAGCCTGGCGGCTCCATGATCTGCGCGAGGTCAAGACCGTATTGAGCTGCCACCTGCGTGATCGCGTCCCGCACACGGCGGTTGCTCGACCAGTGCAGTCGCAGGTGCATGGTCGCCTCGTACTCCATCTTGCTGGCGGGCTTGGCGTCGACGCGCTCGTACTCGCCGGCGTAGTGCTCGGCGAACGGGTCCTCGGAGAACTGGTCGCGCGTCGGATCGAGCAGCAGGCCCTCGGCTTCTACCTACCAGTGTTCCTGCTCGGGCGAGCCCGAGTAGCGCCCCCGCACGTACTCCGCCTTTACTTCTTGGCGATCAAGGTCGAGCGTGAGCAAAGATGCACCCAACTGGCAGCCCGTGCCCTGGATCACGAGACGGGTCGCTGCATGTGCGCGTTCGACCGCCGGGAGAAGGTCAACGAAGAGCACGGTGCGATGCTAGAGGGACCTGGCACCTCGCGCCGCCGGGGGTTGTAGAGCCTGCGGCCTCAGCTTCGCGCCGGTCGTTGTGGCAAGCTGGCGACTGACGATGCGCAGCCTCACCCCTCAGCGAACTCGGCCAAGCGAACACGCTGTCGAACGAATGTTCGGTGCGGAACCTTGTGCGGCATTGGGAAGCGCGACACGGGCTTGGGTCGACTTGGCACAACTTGGGCGTGGCACATCTTTGGCACAAGTCATTTCGTCCGATGTGTCCGATGCGTCCGCGATCCCGCACAAAACGGACGATCTGGACGCGGGCGGACCTATATTTCACGGGCGTATGAGGTTGAGGGCCTTGTCATGTGTAAACGTGGTGGTGGTTCGAGTCCACTCGGGCGCATAGAAAAAGTCCTGGAAAGCAGGACTTTTTCTGGTTAAGGGGCTCTCCCATCGCAGCCCCGGCGCCTCTGTTCGGTTTGGGCCATTGGCCCAGCCGAACAATTTGCCGAACATGTAGATGCGACTGTTTCGCGACGTAATCGCGATTGTGAGCTACACTTCTCGCTATGAGTCCGTTGCTCGAAGACGCCCAACGAGTTCACGACACGGCCGGCCTATCAGACCGGATGATCGCCGCCGCGACCGGCGCGAAGCCCAGCACCGTGCGGGGCTGGCTCGCCGGCCGCAGCGAGCCGACGGGCGCACGGGCCGAGCGACTGATCGAGCTTGCCGAGATGATCAAGCGGCTTGCTCTCGTCCTGCGACCCGAGTCGATTCCGGTCTGGCTGCAACGTCCGATCCTCGCGTTGGATGACGAGAAGCCGATCGAGCTGATCGCCCGCGGCGAGTACCGCAGGGTCGCCAGGCTGATTGCCGAGATCGAGTACCCCGGCGTCTCCTGACCGTGGCGCAGTTGCCCGTTGGTCCTCGTACTGTCGAGGGCACATGGATCAGGCATGTCCCACACGGAGCCGACCTGCTCGGACAAGCAGACACTCCATCGGATGGACGCTGGCAGCGAGGCGATGTCGTGCGCGCCCTCTACCTCGCCGACACCGTGGCCACAGCCACAGCAGAGTGGTATCGCTCGCTTGCCGAGTGGGGACTCTCGCCCCAAGACCACATTCCCTACGACCATCATCGCTGGCACCTTGACATCGAGCTTGCCGACCTCAGCGACGTCGAGTATCTGCGCCGCGTCTCACTCCAGGCACCCCGACCAAGCCGAAGCACATGGCCTGCCTATCAACGGATCGGTGAGCGGCTCTGGCGCGAGGGATGGGCCGGGCTCATAGCCTCCAGCGCCGCGCATCCCGGATCGCTCATCACATGCGTATTCGCAGCCGACTGGCCGCCAGTCGGCTGCACCCCGCTGGACGCAAGCACCGTGCAAGCCATCCCGCCACCGCCCCAAGGCATGACCACCTGATCGTTCCAGTCAGCGTCGCCCGGCGTGAGCCTTGCCAGCGCCCCTGGGCCGAGAGCGTTCCGCTCTTGACCCGATGCCGGCGAGACGACTACACCGGCTGGCGTATCGCGCGGACGACTGGCTCAGCATCCCGGCTCAGCTCGGGCTCTATTCCTTCCTCGGGCTTGCCATTCATCTCCTCGTGCAGGGTCGAGAGCTCATCGAGCATGTTGGTCAACTGCTCGGGTGAGTGCGGACCGGGATGGAGCTCCAAGGGCTCGTGGTGAGCCTTCGGAGACGCTTTACGCATCGCGGCGTCGATGCGCTTAGCAATCTCCGGCGTCCATTTGACGTCATGTAACCGACGGACCCGCACGTGTGAGCTAAACCGCCGCACCGTTCCGTTGAGCACGGTGTCCTCGATCAGCTGGTCATAGGCTTTGCGCAGGTCGTTGACCCAGCGATCGGCCTCCTGCTCGTAAGTCGGGCACTGGCGTTTGTGTTTGGGCACCAGCTCAAAACGCAGGCGGTTGCGGAGCACGCGGATCCGCTTCGCCGGGCCGAGCATCTTCGTCGGCAGCTCGCCGGCGACCATCCCAACCCGATGGAAGGCGCGTTCCAAGGTCTGGCCGTGCAGCGGGACGTCAGCAACCTCAGCCGCCTCCTGCAGCAGGTGCACAAATGCCATGTCGTGCGTGAAGACAACGACCTGTCGGCGCTTTGACTCCTCAACGAGACGTTCCGCCAGATAGGCACGCCGCGTTTGGTCGAGCGAGGAAACCGGATCATCGAAGATGACCGCGCTGCGCTCGTCGCTGACGGCTACTTCGGCGAGGAAGAAAGCCAGGGAGAGCGCGCGCTGCTCTCCGTCGCTGAGAACATTGCTGATCTTCTCGCCGCACGGCTCCTTGAACTTCAAGCGGATGACGGTCTCGCCCTTGCTTGCCTTTCCCATGATCTCGATCTGGCTTGCCACGGGGTCGAGTTCGCGCACCTCATCTTCGACGGCTTTGCGCAGCCGCTCGGTAATCGCAACCTCCTGCAGCTCACGCAGCTTGAGATTGACGCGCTGGGTGTTGAGCTTGGTGAGTGTGGCGTCGATCACCGTGATCGCCTTCAAGCCGGCGATGCGCTTCTCGACCTGCTCGCGTGCCTCGACGAAGGCGACCCGCGCCTGCAGCTGCGCAAGCTCACTCATCACCTTGCGCTGAGCGTCCTCGTCGCGCAAGCTCGCGTAGCGCCGAGCGGCTGCTTCTTGCTCGTCGGCGTAGGCACGCAGCGCGTCGGGGCCGATCGCGGCCTCCTCGCCCTGAAACTGCACTCCTGCGGCGCCCGCTTTCGCCGCCGCTGCGCGCGCCTCAAGCGTCATGAGCGTATCCTCGGCAGCACGCGTAAGCTGCTCCGGCGTCCCGCGCAGCTCGGCACGAACCATGGCTGCGATGGGGCTCAGGTCAGGGAGCGCTTTCAACTTCGCCTCGATCTGATCGGTCAGGTCAATCCCCTGCTGGCGCAAGGTGCTGCTGACGAACTCCTTGAAGCGGCCCAGGCGCTCCCGCGCTTGGGTGTCGAGGTCCTGCTGGCAGAGCGGGCAGGCAGCGTCCTCGCCGGGATCGGGGAAGGTAGTGTCGGATGCCTTGGCGAATCGCTCGGCGGCGTACCACAGCTCGCGCCACGGCCCTAGGCCTGTGCCCTCGAAGCGCTGGTCTGCGAATGCGCGGCCTGCGAGCTCACGCTCTCCGGCGTTAACATCGTCGAGGCGTTTGCGCAGCTCAGCGAGCTCGTTAATCGTCGCGGTGGAGAGCTGCGTGTCGACATCGGTGAGTCGCTGAGCGGCAGAGCGCGCGTTGATCGCCAGCGTTCTCGCAGCGGACTCGAGCTGACGACTTTGATCGGTTCTGATCGCGGCGGCGGCGAACTCGAGCTCATCGAGTCGGGCGCGCTCGGTGGGAGTGAGATCGATCAGCGCAATCAGCGCGCCGAGATCAGAGTCCGCGTTTATCCGCTCAAGCTCTTTCCCAGCTGGTGTATTGGGGTTGATCTCAGGCAGCGCAGGGATCGCTTCGCGTCGTTGCTGAGCTCGTTCGCCCAGCGTGGCCGAGAGTTCATCTTGCGCCTGCGACAGCGCGCGAAGGACGCGCAGTGATCGGGGAATGTGCTCAATAACGTTCGGCTTCGTGAGGAACAGCCTCGCGCGGGAAGCATCGAACGCCGCAATCGCAGAGAGCGTCCGGTCGGGGTCCGTGGCGAGGTCCACTGCAACGGACCGCTCCACCCCATCGACCACGATGTCGAACTGCGCGGTCTGCGCACCGTCCGCGGCGCCGGGGTCGAATACGTCGCGCAGGATCTCCTCGGGTTCGCCCGAGCGCGTCACGCGGCGGATAAGCCGACCGTAGCCACTCTTGCCGGAGCCGTTGTCGCCGAACACGCCGTTCAGACCGCACCCCAGCTTGAGCTCCTGCCCAGAGGCCAGGCAGTTGATGTTCGTCAGGTCTCGGATCGCTCGAAGCTCGACCTGCCCGTGCTCGCCCTCGTCGGCGGGAAGATCCTTGAGTACGAGCGGGATCGGCTCGGGGGCGTCTCCCCTGTCGGCGAGGATCCGCATCACCTCGCGGCGCCCGGCATCGTCGAGCGAGCCCGAGGCGACCCTGCGCAGCAGGTCGCGCTGCCACGGCGGCAGTGCCTTCGACCACTCATAGATTCGCTTCTGTAGCAACAAGCGATTGATTCTGACATGAGGCGCGGTTGCTAGGAGCCGCGCTCGCATATGCGAATGTCGCCTGGCCGGGCTTTTTGCGTATGTCTCGCCTCCAGGCACGCCGCACTGTGCCTGGAACATCTGTCGCGTGATCCAGCAAGGCCAGCGACTGCCGAGGACGATCCGAACCTCTCCGTGACCCATCTCTGACCCAAGTCATTCCGTCCGATGCGTCCGATGCGTCCGCAAACCCGCATGAAACGGACGATCTTGACGCCGGCGGACGTATCTTTCGCCCGTGAATAAGGTTGAGGACCTTGTCATGTGTAAACATAGTGGTGGTTCGAGTCCACTCGGGCGCATAGAAGAACCAGAACGATCACACCGATGTGCGGCTCCGCGAGCAGGACAGTTCGCGGGAGCTTCGCCTCCCGACCGCGACGTCAGGCTTCGGTCCAAGGACGACGGCGAACGCGCTGGCCCACCAAACGCAACGCCAGCCTCACAATCCGCCAGAGTGCTAGCGCTGTTCGTCAATAGCGCGGCAGACGCCATTTACGCCGTTACACGTGTCCACAGATGCATCAGTAGAAATGGGCTGTGGGGAAATGGCCTGTCAAGCTGGTGGTCGAGTTCGATCAGGGCGTCGGCCGAGCGACGGCGAATGGCCAGTGTGGAGAGCCCGTTGGTGCTGGCCTGAGCGTTGACTGCAGCGAGCGTCTGGTCGGCGTCGATGTCTTGCAGATACGCCAGCATTGCTCCACTGGAAGTGCCCTTCCCGTAGCCGTGCTCCTCGGTAACGAAGCGCAGGATGCCTGAGTGGATGTACTGCGCTATGTAGTCCCAGTCTTTGCTTGCAACGGCCAGGCGCTTGCACTCGACGACGAACTGGCATGCGACGACCTCGGGGTCGGGTGCGAGATAGTCGACGTAGGCCCAGTAGAAGTCGGGGATCTTGTGCTCGCGTGGGGTGCGTCGTGCATCTGAGGCGACCGGCGGGTTGCGGCCCTCTGGGACGACGACCGATAGCTGCTCGAGGCCGCGGCGGGCGTCGGCGACTTGGACAGCGATAACTGCGCGATACAGCCGGCGGTTCAGTTCGGGCTCGCCTTCATTCGCCGGACCGGTAGCGAGCAGCGCGATCGCGTCGCGCAGTATCTGCACGCAGCGCTGTTCGTGGCGCTGCCAGAGGTCGATCGAGGTCAATCGGGGTCGATCTGTCATGCCTGCTGGAGCCGCATCGCCTGTGCAATTGTCGCTTCGGCGTCCTCGCGCGCAGCCGTCGCAGACCACAGTTGGCTCTCGTTGCGCTTGACGATGACGATCGCCGAGTCGGTGACGGCTCGTAGCATTCCGTAGGAGAGCAGCGTGCCGCTTAGCGTCTGCGGATAAGCCGGGTCGAAGCGCTCAAGAACGGCCGACCATGCGTCCTGATCCTCGGGTTGCTTGGTGGCTGGCTTGTCTGGCCTCCGAGTCTGGAAGACCGCCGCTATTACCTGTGCCTGGGCATCCCGCCAGACCTGTCGATCGAACTCTGCGTCCTCTCCGAGCACTGGTCGCCACGCCGTGTCGAAGACATCGAGATAGCGCGTGAGCTGGCCTTCTGCCTTGCTGGACACGTCGACTGGCTGCGTTGCGCTGGTGTGCCTGGAGGTCCAGAAGTCGCTGACGAGGTCGCGCTCGGATGGCGTCAGGTCGAACAGATCGCTGACGGCGTCATCGATCTCTTTAAGCACTGCGCTGACGTCCGGCGCCGACGGCGACTGCGATAGCTGGGGCTGGCGAGGCGCGCTGTGCGGAAGGCGCTCGACGGCCGTGAGGATGCGGAGTGTCGCGGGATGATCTCTGTCAAGACGGAGTGGCAGATCGAGCAGCTCGTCCACGCGTATGTCGTCGTTGCGAGAGCCCCACGACCCGGAGACCATATAGAGCCAGTAGCGACCGAGCGTGGACAGGAGCGTGCCCAGCGCAACCTTTGCCGCCCATTCGGAGTCCGGTGCGATCGGGAACCCATAGACGGTGTGCCGGAAGGCCATCGGCTCGGTCACGAACCGTGCATGGACGCCGAACTTGCTGGAGACGCCACGCCGAACGAGCAGTCGTGGGCCTTTAATCAACCTGGGATCGATCCCGCGCTTGACGTGAGTCGGAAATGGCTCGAACCATGCGTCCTGGAGCGAGCCCCAGGATTCAAACGTCTTAAGGCTACGGAGCTCGCGCCACTCGGTGGGAGTCTCCCGCGCATCGTGTGCGCCGGCGCGCCCCCGTTGGTATCCAAACCACGAACTCGGTGGCTGCGGGATCAGGCCGCGTAGCTGTTCATCGAGACCCAGGCGAGCTACGAGCGCCTCGTCGCGGTGCGTGCCCGCGCTGTAGGTCTTCCAGAGATGGTCATGGTCACGCAGCGAACGCTGATCGACGATACGCCGGTCCAGACGAGCGAGCGCCGCTGAGCCGCGACGGGCGCGCGGAACCGGTCGGGCTGTCTCGTAGATCACCGGACCGTCGGGCGATCCGTTCGCTCGACGGAACCGGACGAGCGCGAAGGGCGAGATCGCATGCTCGAAGAAGTCTCGCCGCACCTGGCTGAAGTTGACGACCCGTTCCAAGCGTGCGGCGTTCAGCCATTGGCATCGGAACGCACGCGACTTCGTGCGCACGTTGAACAGCACCTTGGCGCTGACCAGCAGCGTCGCAACCCCATCATCAGCGAGGAGATGCAGTACCCGCCAAAGAAAGAGCTGGGACGGGCTGCGATCCCCGATCGGTCGCTCGTGACGTTCGGCCCAGCGCTCCCCCAGGCTTTTATTTTTCCCGCGTGGCTCGGTCCATGGCGGGTTGGCCACGATGACGCTGAAGGAACCAGACGCCCAGGGCAGTGTTTCCGCGCTGAGCGCTTCGTCGATAGCCTCGTCGGTGGTCGCGGAGAACGCATCGGCGACGACGAGCGGGGCTGGCACGTCGGGTCCGCGATCGATCAGCGGCGGCAGCGGTCCTGCCTGGCGGATGTCCTGTGGCGTCTGGTGGTTGAGGAACGCGATGTAGAGGCTGAAGGCCGCGAGCTGGATTGCGGACTCGTTAATGTCGCAGCCTGCGATCCGCTCTAGCAGCAGCTCGCGCAACCGTCGGGTTGTCAAGCGCTTCCCACTCATGGCGGCCTCGTGACGCACAATCCGCCCGTACGCCTCGACCAGGAAAATACCGGAGCCGCATGCCGGATCACACACGCGGGGGGCGCGGTCGAGGATCTCGGGCCGGAGGAGATCGGCAATGACGTATTCGGCTAGCTCGGGCGGCGTGTAGTAGGTGCCGGTCTCCGGGTCGTCGAACTCCTGCCGATAGAAGAGTTCGTACATGGACGACACCAAGCTGGTCGGGACAACGCTGAAGTCGTAGGCCCACAGGAACAGCGGTTCCTGCGATGCGCCCACCACACCTGTGAGCAGGTCGCGCAGAAGGCATAGATGGGAGTCGGTCACCTGCCCCTGCTCGCCCGTCTCTGGGACGAACAGGTCTCCGTTGAAGTCGCGGGCCAGATGCTCGAAGAGCGCATAGGCCAGAGACTTGTCGGCGAGACACCGTATGAACAGGCTTTGCGCACCGAAGTCGAGCGTCGTCTCCGGCGTCTCCAACCTCTTGCGCCAGCCGACCTTTCGCGCCGCTACTTCCGAGTAGTAGCCGTCGGTAAGGACCCCGCGGTCCTCGAGGTAGCGGATCAGGATTGCGCGCTCAATCAGCGCATGCGCGTGGCGTACATCGAGGCCGCCGTCGACGAGCGCCGCAGCAGCAGCGCTCACGTCGCGCAGCAGACGCTGGTCGGCTCGGCCACCAGCACGGCGGAGATCGGCATCCTCGAATGCGGCGCCGGACTCAAGACGGTCTCGGTGAAAGCGGCGCAGAGCGTTCGCCACGTCGGCCGCGCGATCCACGATCTCCAAGGGCTCAATCTGACGGCCCGGCTCGCCAGGGCCCACAGGCGGAGCGTCAAGTCCGTAGACCCGCAGCTCGGGACCGACTGCCACGAACAGGCAGCGCGGCCTCGCCATGCTCCACGCGCGCCGGTAGAGTGCCATGACCTCCTGCTCGCTGGCCTGCGATGGCAGCGAGGAGAACACGAACACCGGATCATCGCGCACAAAGAAGATGCGCTCGGCACCGACGCGAGCACCGAGCAGCAGCCACTCGCCGAGCTCGCGCCAAATGCTCGGGTCCGCGCTTTCGGCCGGGCCCGAGACAGCCTCGATGAGGTCGCTGCCACGAAGGTCGAGAGCTCCGTAGGCGATGTCGAGAAGCGACCCCCCGGAGGAGGCGTCGCTAGTTGGCATGGGACTCGCAATAGACCATGGCGCACCAGATCATCGCGCCACCCGCGGATGTGTGCAGAGAGCTGCAGCCCCAAGGGTATGCAACGATGGCCGGAAAGTCGGCTCCCGGTCGCGGCGCCCCTTCGATAAGCGCCAACCTGGCGCGAGGGATGGGCCGGGCTCATAGCCCCCAGCGCCGCTCATCCCGGATCGCTCATCACATGCGTGTTCGCGACGGACTGGCCGCTAGCCGGCTGCACCACGTAAGACGATCACTCCGCACTCGTACCTCTTCTCAATCAACAGCCAGTTCGGTTGAGGCGCCGGACGGCTCGTGGTGGGCGTGCCTGGTGCTGCTCAGCGTCTCCACCTGTTGGGTGGACGGGTTGGTAGCCATCCGGAGGGGATACCGTTGGCGGAGATGCACAGATTGATACAGCTTCAGCCCAAGACGTTCGAGCGACTCGTCGAGGAGGCCGGTCGCCGCCACGAGACCGTTGACGCCGCCGCTGACCGCATCCTGCGCGAGCACTTGCCTCTGATTCGCGAGGCGAATAGCACGCTTGCAACTCTGGGTCGCCTCGCACAGTTGCGAGCTCGGATGAAGCCCGGCAAAGGGGCAGTCCGGATCGTCCATGAAGGACGTCGGGAACTCGAACAGCGCCAGTCTTGAACAGCACCGCTGCCGCAGTGCTCGCCGAGCCTGTTGATCTGTCTACGTGATGCCGAGATTCGCCGCCAGCCGCCCCGGTCTGATGACTTGAAGGTCGCCCGCAAGTGGTCCTTCGGGCAAGTGAGTGCGGTTGGCGCTGCAGATCACGTCGGCGTCGCGAGCGACGGCAGCAGCAACGAGATGAACGTCGTAGGCGTCGAACTCTCCCGCGAGCAGCCTCAGCTGCCGAGGCAAACCGTCGAGCAGATCATCGCGTGTACGTCCGGTCAGCTCGTAGACGATCTCGCCGATCGGCCGGTTGTGAAGGAACGTCTGCGCCGGCAGCGCCCTCCCAATCGGCGAGGGCTCGACGTTGTCCGGGTTGAACAGCGGAGCAAAGCGATCGAGGAATCTTTCGATCAGATCCATGTCGTAGCTGACGCCGCTCAGCCCGTCGAGGGCATTACGGACAAACTCCATCCCGGCGATATCAGTCGTGAAGCCCTGAAGGACCGTGCCGTCTGCCGCGAGCTCAAGCAGCTTGAAGTTGTAGCCCGTGGGCTTCCGCAGCGCGCCGCAGAGCACGGTGGCGTCGAAGGCTACGAGCACTCAGGGGCGGCGTCGAGCGATGATCTCGGCCGCCAGCTCCTCATCGGAGGGGCTGGGTGCGCTCCCCGCGCGTTCGACCAGCTTTGTCTTGAGTGCTGTGGCGGCGTCCTGCCTGGCGCCGTGACGCTCGAACTGGTCGGCAGCCAGTCGCCAGGAGCCGCCCGGGGTCCGCTCCGCGCGGACGCGTCCGGCCTCGATCCATTTGTAGACAGCCTGCGGCGTGACGCCATACCGTGCAGCGACCTGAGCTGCGGACAGCCACTCCGCCGCCTCGCGTGCTCGATCGCTGACGTGCCCCCGCCAGACACCAGCGAGACGAAGCGCCCTCAGGCGGACCTCGACACCGAGACGCTCGATGTCAGCCGCAGCGTCGAGATGGTTGGCTAGGAGTGCAGCGAAAATATGTGCTCGATCGTCGTCCTCATCTGCGTCCTCAAAGGCCTCGCGAAGATCGTCGCGCCCGAGTAGCCCGGAGGCATCGAGGATCTCGACAGTCTCGATGACCTCGTCGTCGTGGTCGTTGTAGAGGCCCAAACGCCGCCCCGCGCTCTCAAGGATCTCCGCAGCGAGGATCTTCAACCGCGATACGCGCTCCTCGCGGTCGCTGGTGACGGTGATGCGCCAAAGAACGGCACGATCTGTGGGCGAAAGGATGCTCATAAGCGACGAAACCTTATCGGCACCACTATAGAAAGTCTTGAAAAACTTTCAACCCCAACCAGGGCGTCACGCAACCAGCCAAGCAAGCTCACCCGCGCGGCCATCATCCGTGGCCCATCTCTGACCCAAGTCATTTCGTCCGATGTGTCCGATGCGTCCGCGATCCTGCACAAAACGGACGATCTGGACACGGGCGGACGTATCTTGCATCCGTGTACGAGGTTGAGGGCCTTGTCCTGTGTATACGGGGTGGTGGTTCGAGTCCACTCGGGCGCATTGAAACCCCCGCAATCTATATGTATAGGGTTGACAGCGGGTAGCTGCGCGCTGTCGAGCTGTGCTCGCTCTCGGATCGAAGCGCCCGGCACCTGCCGGATCAAGCTGTGTCTTCGACCGCGCGCAGTCTGCGAGGATCGGGGGGAAGACCTCGCCAGATATCACGAGTCTTCACCGTCGGCCACTGCTCGACGGGAAGGTTTGTGCTGAAGAGGGCGAGCGTCTCCCCAAGCTGGCTGGCCGAAAGCGCGATCACGCCGTGGCGGCCGAGCTGGTGGGCCGCGGCTCCGATCGCCTGGCAGCGATCATATTCGCCGGGTTCCGAGAACAGCTCGCCGTCGGCGAGCTCGACCGTTGTGCGTGCCTGCTGCGGGCGCAGGTCGAGGATGTTGTCGACCTGCACTTCACAGGTCAGCACCCGCCGCTCGATCACGGCCGCCGCGAGCTCGCCCGGCTGGTCGAGCTCGTCATCGACGAGGTGCCGGTATGCCTCTGCCACGACACTCTGGCGAGGCCTGCCGAGGTAGAGCACCTCGAAGGCCCTGCGCGCTCCCCACCGCCCGCCGGCTGTGCTTGGCGCCAGGTCGTTCCAGCGCAAGCCGCAGTGGCGTTCGAAGTCTCCGCTGACCTCCACCGGTTCGAGGTCTGAGATGGCGGCGAGCAGTTCGCCGTGTCTCACATCGCCCCCGCGTTCATCCGCTCGATCGCGTCGAGCACCTCGTCAAACGCGCCCGCGGCGAGCAGATCGATCGGGCGTCGCCCGCCGAGGCTCCGCTTGCGACCGTGCAGCCAGATCTCCGCACCCTCGCGCGTATACACCTCGCGCAGCTGCCTGGTCACGTAGTTCAGCTCCAGCAGCCGGTCCCTGGTCGGTCCTCGTGGCGCGCTCGCCCCGGCTGACCAGTTGCGCACCTGCCTGTCGCCCACGCCCACCACGAGCGCCACGTCCGCAGCGCTGAGTCCACCGTCGTAGGTGTCCTTGACAATCCGCGCATAAACGGCCTCACCTGCCGGCAGCTCATCGATCTCGCTGTGTCTGGCCGCGCTGTGGGCCACCTTCGCTTCCTCCCTACCACGCGGAATGTCCCACATTGGACTTCCGCCAGGTTTCCTGTTCGATTTCCGCTAGGATAGCACTTCCAGATTCCAGAGAGCGCAAGATGTCGATGCCCGAACTACTGATCAGACCCACCCACGGCGACCACCTCGTACTCGAGGACCTGCTCGCTCCCTCTCCCCTGAGCGTACGTCGCCCAATCGACCGGATCGTGCTCTGCGCCCACGACGCCGCCCGTGACGAGCGCCTGCTCGAAGCCGCCCGCAAGTCTGGCGCGCCGCTGCTCGTCGATCCGCTCACGATGCTCCTACAGGATCCGGTCGACCCCGACGACCCCTGGGTTCGGCTCCTATCGTTCGGGCGCGCCGAGGCGCTGAGCGCAGAGGAGCTCTCCTCCCCGTTCGTCCTCGACGAGATCGTGGCGCAGGTCGTCGAGTTCCAAGTCGAACGCGGCGCGACGACGATCATCCCGCCGTACTTCTACGCCGAGGGCCCGGACTCGCCGGCGTTCGCCGCCAGTCTCGCCGCGATCGGGCGCACTGCGCGACGGATGCGTGCCGATGGCGTCTCGCTGCCCCTTATGCCGCTTCTCTGCGCCCAGCTGCGGGGCTTCACCGCACGGCCCGGCTGGCAACGAGCACTGGACCGCTTCGCCGCCGCGGCGATCGAGGTCGGGCCGCAGACGATCGCGCTGTACCTCTCCCCGCTCGGGGACGGACGTGAGAGCTACGCCAAGCTGCTCCACGCACACCTCGCCGCGCGCCACCTGCGCGCCGCCGGCGTCCCCACCATCGCTTGGCGCCAGGGCATCTACGGATCAGCGCTGGTCGCAGCCGGCCTTGACGGCTACGAGTGCGGCATGGGCGTGGGCGAGCGCGGCGACGTGCGCGGGTTCGTCGGCGCACGCAAACCGCGCAAGCCGGGCAGCGAGCATCAAGGCGGCTTCGCCGCCAGCGGCATCTACATCACCTCCCTGCGGCGCTCCGTGTCGCCAAAGGTCGCCCGCGTGCTGTTCAGCGACGTACGCCTGCGCGGACGGGTCATCTGCGACTCGATCACCTGCTGCCCGCGGGGCACCGACTCGATGCTCCTGTCCAAGGGGCGTGCCCACGCTGTGCGCTCACGCGCCCGTGAGCTCGCCGAGCTCGCCGAGATGCCAAGCGAGAAGTGGCGGCTGAACCACATTGCCAAGCAAGCCGCCAGCGCCTACGTGACCGCAACCAAGGCCAACGAGGTTCTGGCGCGAGCCGGCCTACCTGAGAGGGTCAAGACCGAGGGCTACGCCGCCCTGGAGCAAAGCGCCGAGATGCTGCGCACCGGTCAGCCAGAGAACGTGCGGGACACAGCCTGACAAGCGGGGTAGGCGCGGACGACGACGCGGACGCGTGATGCCAGTGATAGACGATCAGCTCGCGGTTGTCCTACGCGAGGATGGAGGAGTAGACGACTACCTCGACCCAACCGGTGTCGCCCACGCGGTAGTGCTGGGCGACGTCGAGGCTGAGATGCCGTTCGCTTGCAGGCGAACGGATCGCTGTCGGCCAGTACGAGGCGGCGGGGAACGACACCGGCGTGGTAGCCGCTGACGACTACGTGCGCTTCGTGGAATGATCCCGCAAATGCCTACCCATCGGCACGCAGCTTTCTACTATCCCGGCGTCATCTGGCGTGATGCAAGCTGGGTGAAGAGCCTGGCGCTGTTCTTCGACGAGATTGCGCTGTTGGTGCCCGACTACATGCGTGATCGACCACAGCTCCTTGATCCGGCGATTGCCGCGGGACTCGAAGAAGCCGGTCTGCTACGCATTCTCTCGCCCGAGTCGCTCGTCGATGACAACGCAGCCGAACAGTTGACCTCCACCCTGAGCGACATCATCACGAGCGGCGCGCTGGACGAGTTGCCTCACGCCGGACCATTTCGGGAGCTCTCATGGTCCCGCATGGGCGGACTGGGTAATCCGGAGCTCGCTCAGATGATCTTTGAGGAGCTCCATCAACGCGGTCTGGCAAGGCAAACCGAAGATGGCGCATCGATCCCGCTGCACCCACTCGTGCGCAATCTGTTCCTCGTGCTGTTGGCCCAGATCCTGCGCGAGGGCGGGCCTGGCCTTGGGCTCGAGCTTTCTCCCGCGACAGACAGTCCTCGGATACAAGAAGCCCTCGTGCAGCTTCTGCAGATGCCGTCCCCAGAGCCAGCCGCGGCCCAAATAATTACCATTGACCTGGACTTCGTGGGACCGAACCTGGAGGCTGTTCCGCTCGATGAGGTGATCCAGTTCCGCGCCGAGCATGGAGCTGAGTTCCGGGCATACGCTCGACGCCTGCGCGCTGTGGTACGTGAGATGACCGACGACGCCACAGGCGCTCGTGACGATCGCCTGGAGGAGATCCGCGAAGCGGGCGAGGCCCTGCGGCATGGACCGCTCAGGATGATGGCAGGGACTGCGGGCATCGGGCTCGGCATCGCCGGTGGAGTGACGAGCGCGGTGGCGGGCGAACCCATCGGCGCCATCCTTTCCGCGTTGTCGACCGCTACCGGAGTCGCTGCCCTCCCACGCAAGACGATCACTTCGTACTCGTACCTCTTCTCAATCGACAGCCAGTTCGGTTGAGGCGCCAGCCGGCTCGTGGTGGGCGTGCCTGGTGCTGCTCAGCGTCTCCACCCGTTTGGTGGACGGGTTAGTAGCCATCCAGAGGGGATACCGTTGGCAGAGATGCACAGATCGATACAGCTTCAGCCCGAGACGTTCGAGCGACTCGTCGAGGAGGCCAGTCGCCGCCACGAGACCGTTGACGACGCAGCCGACCGCATCCTGCGCGAACACCTGCCTGTTAGTCGCGAGGCGAATAGCACGCTTGCAACCCTGGACCGCCTCGCACAGCTACGGGCTCGCATGAAGCCCGGCAAAGGAGCAGTCCGGATCGTCCAGGAAGGACGTCGGGAACTCGAACGGCGCCACCAGCGCGATGCAGGATGATCGGGCAAGCCGGCCGCACAAGGCCATCATCTGTGACCCATCTCTGGCCCAAGTCATTTCGTCCGATGTGTCCGATGCGTCCGCGATCCCGCACAAAACGGACGATCTGGACGCTGGCGGACGTATATGGCGCCCGTGAATAAGGTTGAGGGCCTTGTGGAGATTGTTCTCCGTGGTGGTTCGAGTCCACTCGGGCGCATAGAAAATCCTGCAAATCGGCAGGTATAGAGGTTGACACCAAGCTTCGGTTATTCCGAATATTGGGCGCATGGCAACGTCGTGGCAACATTCGCTGCGACGGTGTCCTGCTCGCCGCCCACGCTCGGTCGGAAGACAGGATTTGAACCGCGACCGCCAGGCCCCAGGCAGCCAGACCTGGGATCTCTGGGGGTGTTCGGCCTGCTATTGCTGGGGCTGCGTTGTGCTGAGTTGGTCATTTTGCGCTCAAAATGGACCCGAATTGACCCGTCTGCGGGGCTATCGCTCGATCAAAGCCTCCAAGATCCGCGGGGCGGTTCAGCTCGGCCACAAGTACCTGGACCAGGCAGCGCTACACACACGTCAACGCGCTCAACTGGACGGCGCGGTCAAGGGCCTCCAGTGGGTCGCCTATACAGGCCAGCCCGGCTTCACCCGTAAGCGTGGTCTCTAGACGGTGGGTCCCCCGGCGCGGCGTGTCCTGTCAGGGAACCGAGACGGCCAGATCTGCGGGCTTCGCGAGCGACCAAACGATGTCGTGCAGCCTCTTTGCGTCGGGCAAGGTCTCCGGCTTGTCCTTTCGCAGGGCCACTATCGTCGCGCGCGCCTCGCGCCACGTCGTGGGGACGATAAAGAGGACTTGGTCGCCGAGCTTGTGAGCATGGTCTTGGGTGACGTCCACGTACAACGGTCCGAGTGGTTCGGGGCTTTCCGCGTCGTACATGCTTCTCGTCATTTTGCGCCAGACGGACTTGCGGATCATCGCGGCTCGGAGTGTCTCGGCAACCGCCGCCTGGGGGTCACCGAGCGTTCTCAGATACTCGAGCGACGTCAGGTTGTGTAGCGCCATCAGGATTGCCAGCAAAACGGTCTGCGTGCCGATGGCGGCGTCGAGATCATTGAAGTGCTCGAGCGTGAGCTCCGTCGCGATCAGGTCGCAGGCCAGCTCCTCGTAGAGGAACTTGTGCGCTCGAAGCCAGGCTGCCTCATCGGGCGGGTCGTCCCTGCACGCCATCTCGCGAAGACGCTCTAGGTCTTCTGCCGAGGGGCTCCCGCCGATATGCCGGCTGACGGCCTGGGCAACATCACGCGCCATCTGGTCGGCGATCGCATCTTGTTGCTCAGGGTCTACCGTGTCGTTCTTCAGGGCGAGATCCAGCTCGTCGCCCAGATGCCTCTCGAGGTTCGCGTGCGCCGCAGCGCCCAGCGCAGTGTGGGCGACCTCGTGCGCGAGGACGAAGAACTCCTCGATGGTGACCATAAGGGCCCGCGCAGCGTCGAGCGCTGCGTTCTCGCCGGGAGCCTCGTCCACGTTCGCTAGATGTGAGGAGAGTGCCAGCGCGAGTTGGGTTGCATGCAGGTCGCCGCGGCTGAGGGCCGCGATCGCGAGTCGCTCGAACGCCCACGCCTGCACCCGGCTGGCGGGCCAATCGCGCACGACGAAGTAGGTCATTCGGTTGAGTGTGCGTCCGAGGTGTTGGTCGTGCACGATCGTGCACCAGCCCGCGCCGCGCAGAAGCTCCGACTGGGCGTTGGCGGTGCAGGTCACGAAGAGCTCCGCAGGCTCCAGATTGCCGAATCTCTTCGCCAGCCCCTGGGTCAGCTCGGCGTGCCATGCTCGATAATGATGGGCAAGGGCACTATCCAGCGGGCCGACCGCCCGGGTGATGCGCATGGCGGCCAGACGCGCCGCGACGACGCGATGGTCGATCACTTCGTCTCGTCGCGCTCGGCGAGCTCTTTCAGTACCTCGACGGCATCCTTTCGGCCCAGTCCGGTCAACTCGACGCCGTCGACCTTGACCGTGACGTGCTTGCGCGCGGCGATGTGTTCCCGCACGATCGATGTCAGGGAGCGAAGCACCACCGGTGTGAGCACAATCAGGACCTCGGTCGTCCCGGGATCGGCGGCGTTGAAGGCCGACGCTCGGAGGATCGTGATCTCACCGGGGTTCGCCTCTGCCAGTTCGTTCAGAGCCTCCGGCGACCCGTCGAAGAACTCCACCACGGCATTGCGGCTCGGCTCTCCCATACGTGGGTATTCTGCCATCTTGCCGCTACCGTCGAGGCTGAGCGCGTCGCACTGCATTTGACTGTGCGTGCAGCGGGCGGCCGAGGATGAGTACGGTCTGTCGACTCTTGACCACACCTCCTCGCCAGGACCACCTTCAGAGCATGTCGCGCGAGGTGCTTTCACCACCGTTGAGCGTCGCCTGGCGGATATGACCTGCCATGCGTATGAGTGGGATGAGCGCCCGGTCCTGCGGGTGGCGCCCGCCTGCCGTGACTCCGGTCGTTGTGTTGCTCAGCCGTTCGTCGTCTCTGCCGTCGCCGGCTGGGAGAACTCGGGCGCCTGTAGGTCGAGTAGCTGCGCCAGGGCGTCCAGGTGCGCGTGTGCGAGGTCCTCGAGCGCGAGGATCGCGTGCAGCGAGAACGCTCGCCATGCGAACCGCAGCGCGTCGGGCAGCAGTTCGCTCGGCGGCGCGTACCAATTCTGGCTCGCCGAGGGCGAGTGGTGAACGCCGAGGTTGGCCAGCGGCGCGAATCGGGCTGTCGCCCCCGAGAGCTCTCGGGCGCGGGCGTTCCAGTTGGTGCGCGATGGTGCGGGTCGGTCGGCTGCGCCAGAGGCGAGCTTGACGGGCGACTTACCGGTCCAATGGGCGCGGGCGAGCTTGCGGGGATCCTCAATGGAGGCGAGCTCGCCGGGGTCCTGCTCGCGCTGCCAACGGACCGTCTCGGGATCGAGCCCGAGGTCAAGCTCCTCCTGGGTCTGGGTGTCGCTGAGGTGCGTCGCGAGAAGGTGCTTTCGCCAGCGTGCCTCCAACGCGTCGGGGTCGGGGTGCACGGCGAGCCAGTGCGCGACGGCCGCGTCCTCGATCAGCATCCGAGCGAGGGCGTAGGTCGGGATCCCATAGGCCACGGCGGGCGAGCAGCACGCTGCCCTGCATGCTCTGGATGGCGCGGAGGATCAGCTCGGTCTGGCGTTGCACGAGCCAGGGGTTCTGCGGCGAGGGCACGACTGGGCCCAGCCAGCGGGTGACGGCCGTCAGCAGCGCCGAGCAGGCATCGAGTCGCCGTGCGGTCAGCGCCTCGTAGCCGGGCGCGGCGGAGGATCCTTCATCCGTGGTCATGGTCACGGATGAAGCGTAGGGCGCGTGGAAGAGCGTGGAGGAGGGTCCCTGCGCCGCGCCGAGGCCGCCGATCGCCACCGGCACTCCGAGGAGGATGTGCGCGAGCGCCAGCGATACGCAGAACGCTGCAGTTTTTAGCACGATTCCGACAGCGCCCGGGACGTGGCTTCGCAATCCTTCGGCCAGCCCGTCGATGCAGACGTCGAGCAGTCGGTCCCATCGGCTGATCTCAGAGCGCCGTCCGCCATTATGGCTGATATTTAGGCCACTTGGGCTATTATTAGGTCGTGGACGTTTACCAGGCCTTACACGGCGATCTCTCCCAGCGTGGACACCGCGGTGCTGATCGTGCTCGCGGGATCCAGTGTGCCGCGCAGCGGACGCGAGATCGCGCGTCGCACCGGCCGCTCCAAGACCGGCGTCCAACACGTACTCGAGCGACTCGTGGACCAGGGGATCGTCGAGCGTTTTCCAGCCGGCAACGCGCATCTCTACTCGCTGAA
This sequence comes from uncultured Solirubrobacterales bacterium, assembly GCA_963742275.1. Lineage (GTDB taxonomy): Bacteria > Actinomycetota > Thermoleophilia > Solirubrobacterales > Solirubrobacteraceae > Palsa-744. Next base: position 56,228 of record CAVUKU010000001.1, read on the forward strand.
CCGCGACCATCTGCTCGCCGATGCAGTCGAGCAGATGGCGGGCGCGCACGCTGAGCTGATCCGGCGACTGCACGACACGATCGGTTCCTGGGAGATACCCGCGGTGCACTCGTCGATGTTCGGCAGCGCAGCACGAGGCGATGGTGACACCCACAGCGACATCGACCTACTGGTCGTGCGGCCCGCCAAGCTCGATCCTGAGAGCGAGCAGTGGCGGGCACAGATCGACGCACTCGCAGAGAACGTGCGCCGCTGGACGGGCAACAATGCCGGCATCGTGGAGATATCCGTCGCCGACCTGCCGCGACTGGCCGAGGAGCAGCTACCAATCCTGGCCGAGCTTCACCGCGACGCGATCGTGCTCGCAGGCAAGCCACCCCGTACCCTGTTGCGAGGACTGTGATGGTCAGACGACCGTCGCGCACCCAAGTCTGCGGGCCGGCCGAGGCGCGTCGCCGCCTCGACCACGCCCGCAGCTTCCTGGAGGTCGCCGAGCTGACCGCCGACGTCAACGACCTCTCACTCGAATACGCAAGCGTCGCCGCCTCGGTCGCGATCCTCGCAGGAATCGCAGCAGCCGACGCCGCCTGCTGTCACGAGCTTGGACGACGCTCACGCTCGGAGAACCACCACGACGCCGAGACGCTGCTCACTACGATCACACCCAGTCGTAGAGAGAGGTCAAAGCGACCAAGCTAACGAGGGGGCACGATCCGCGAGCACGCGCGCCGAGGAAGCCTGCCAGAGCTATGTCCGATGCGTGCCGGCCCGAGAGGCTACGGTTGGATGCATGTCCCGTCCCGTTATTTTGGCCGTTGACGAAGACGAGAAATCGCTTCACGACATCGAGCGCGAACTGAGCGATCGCTACGGGCGGGGCTATCGCATCGTTTGCCTCTGCTCAGCGCCAGAGGCGCGGGCGGAACTCGCCCGGCTCGTGGACGTGAGTGAGGAGGTCGCGCTGATCCTCGCCAGCGAGTCGCTTGGTGGCGCACCCGGAAGTGAGTTCCTCGGCGGGGTGCGAAAGCGCCACCCACAGGCGCAGCGCGGCCTCCTGATCGACTACGCCACTTGGGGTGACGGCCCGACCGGGGAGGCCATCTTCGCGGCGATGGCGCTGCGCCAGATCGACTACTACTTGATCCGCCCCACGCGTGCCCCAGACGAGATGTTCCATCAGGCAATCTCGACCTTCCTGCTGGAGTGGGCGCACGCGCGACGGCTTTCTTCGCACACGGTGCACATCGTTGGCGAGTCTTGGACGGGGCGGGCGCACGAGTTGCGGGAGGTTCTTGGCCGATGCGCCCTTCCCCATGCTTTCTGCCTCGCCGACTCGCCCGAGGGGCGCGCGCTGGTCGCCGAGGCCGGCGACGGTAGGCCGCTGCCGCTGGTCATATTCCCCAACGGGGAAGTCCTCGCCGATCCGAGCAACACCGAACTTACAATCGCCGCGGGCGGCCCGGTGAACCCGGAGGGCCGCGACTTCGACCTCGTCATCGTCGGCGCCGGGCCGGCTGGGCTCTCGGCTGCGGTCTATGGTGCCTCCGAAGGGTTCCGCACCCTGGTGATCGACGGCGGCGGTATCGGCGGACAAGCAACCCTGAGTTCGCTGATCCGCAACTACCTGGGGTTCCCGCGCGGCATTAGCGGGCGACGGCTTGCCGAGGAAGCCTATGAGCAGGCGTGGGTCTTTGGGGCGCACTTTGCCTTCATGCAGCAGGCGACTGGCCTGAAGCGGGAAGGCGAGCGCATCGTCGTCGGCCTCTCCGACTTTCCCGACGTCAGCGCCCGCGCGGTGATCCTCGCAACCGGCGCCGCGTATCGCCGACTCGAAGTCGAAGACATCGAGTCCCTGGCCCTGAACGGCGCCGGGGTCTTCTACGGCGGCCCCGCGACGGAGGCGCCCGCGATGGCGGACCGGGATGTCTTCGTCGTCGGCGGCGCCAACTCAGCGGGGCAGGCCGCCCTGCACCTGGCCGAATACGCGCGAGGAGTCACGGTCGTGGTTCGTGCGTCGTCACTCGCGGCCGGCATGTCGCACTACCTGGTGCAGCAGCTCGAAGCCTCACCGAACATCACGGTTCGACTGGAAACCGAGGTTGTCGGCGGGGGCGGCGACGGCTGGCTGGATCGGCTGGATTTGCGCGCTCGCGGCGATGGCGAGGTGGAGACAGTTCGAGCCCATGCGCTCTTTCTGATGATCGGCGCGCGTCCCAACACCGATTGGGTTCCCGCCGAGATCCTGTGTGACAACCGTGGCTTCATCCGCACCGGCGTAGAGTTGGCAGACACGCCCGCGTGGCCCATCGAACGCACGCCGCTCTCGCTTGAGACCAGCATGCCAGGAGTCTTGGCCATCGGGGATGTCCGGGACGGATCGATGAACCGCGTCGCCTCTGCGGTTGGCGAGGGTTCGATCGCGGTGCGCCTGGTCCACGACCTGTTCGTGATCGACCGGCCGGTCAGCGCGCCTTGAGCACCCCCTTTGGGAGCCTGACGCGGCGGGTGAGGATTTCCAGTCCCGAGATGAGCGTGCGGATCACGCCGAGTTGCCGAGCAGGGCGATCGAGTCTGACGCCGCGCGCTGCGCGAGCGCTGCGAGGTCAAGCCACCCAACGGCCTCGAAACCTACGGCCACCGTGTACGTAGAGACTTTGGGCAGTGCGAGGCGCTTAGGCGGCCAGCTTTCTCGTTCTGGAGATTGGAATATTATAGACGCTCAGATCGATAAAAGCCAAACCTTCTAGCGAGGTCTTGACGGAGATTCAAGAAGGCTCGGCCCTTGGGGTTTATGCCCCCCTTTTATCCCGGCTAATGCGAGACCGGGGAGGGCGTCGATAGGGCAGGCGGCGATGGTCTCCGACTGGAGACGAACCGAGCGTGTTGTTGATCGTTCGAGGTGGGCTCCGCCCGGTCGTCGCTGAGGCGGAGCCCGTAGGGCGACGGCGAAAGCGGCGATCGGGCGGGCGCGAGCTATGAGGGCCTTGCAAGGGGCCGCTGGCGCTGCGGAGCGGGTGCACTTGCCGGCGAGCGGATGCTGGCGGGTGGACCTGCTTGGGATCCCGGAGACCTGGTTTCTGCGCTTTCCGGGTCTCCGGGCGGGTTCGGCACAAACACCCCCGCGGGAGCGAAAGCAGAGCGTTCGTCTCCCGGCCGTGTGGGCGCCTTGCAGCACCCTGGGAGCGGCGCCGCCGTTGAGGCGGCCGCGCTCGCAATCGCGGACGAAGCAGTAGCCAGCGGAGTGCCGCCTGGCGCTGCTGCTGGTCGTCCAACTCAGGCGCCTCGCTGGCTTCGCGGGCGGCGCCTGCTTTCCGCGCGAAGCGGGGAAGCTGTCGACCGGGGTAACGATGCGCGCCCCGCCGGGCAAAGCGAGTGTCCTGATAGCCGATCCTCGAACGAGGCATGGGTCGGCCTGACGGACCGAGGGGCTAGGCTTCAGCGGTCGTGTCGCTGACCGCCCTGACGTCCGCGGAGATCTCGCTGCCGGTCGAGGCCGATGGCGCGCGCGTCAGCGACCGGATCGCTGTTCTGGCCGACACCGTCGACGTCGTCGGGTTGACCGACAATCACGCCGGCCAGCCGCGGATGTCGCCGCTGGCTGCGGTGGCGCTCGCGCGGGAGCAGGGCGTGGGGACAATCGTCCACGTTTCCTGCCGCGATCGCAACCGGCTTGCCCTGCAGTCCCAGGTCGTGGGCGCGGCGGCGCTCGGCGCTGAGGCGGTCCTCTGCATGCAGGGCGATCCGGTGCCTGGCATCGAACATGTGGCCGACATGACCGCCACGCAACTCATTGCGAGCGCGTCGCCGTGGAGCGCCCCGCACCCGCTGGCGGTCGGGGCGGTCGTCAATCCCTTCGCCGAGGACGTCGACCGGGAGTTGCGGCTCCTGCGACGCAAGATCGCCGCCGGAGCAACGTTCGTGCAGTCGCAGATGATCTTCGACCTCGGGCGCCTCGAAGCGTTCCTCTCGGCCGCCCAGGACACCCTCGCGGACGTGCGGTTCTACGCAAGCGTCGCGCTGCTCCGCAGCGCGCACATGGCAGAGCGCGCCTGCGCGCTACCGGGGGTCGCGATTCCTCAGCGAGCCGTGGCGCAGATCAGTCGCGGCGGCGGCATCGACCTAGCGCGCGAACTGGCGGCCGGCGTTGCCAGTATCTCGCGCGTAGATGCGCTTCACGTATTTCCGCTCGGAGCCGAGGCGGCTACACGTGAGGTCGCCGCGGAGTTCCGCGTCGCGCGGGGTGTCAGCGCCCAGCGCTCTGCAGGGGCCGGTCCGTAACCGGGACCCACGCGACCGGGACGATGAACGGGGACGGCCCCTGGCCGACCGAGAGCCTGCAAGAAGATGGTTTTCGAGTCCCACGAAGCACGTCGCGTCTCGTAGCACCCGCCCGGAAATGTTCCCGGGACCGGGGCGACAGCCGGGACACCTGGCTCATCGCGAACCGCGCTGAGCCTCTCCGGGAGAGGAAAGCGGGGCTCCCGTCCAAGCTCTGCTACTTCCCCGGTCTTCGCCAAAAGAGGAGGGGAGGCGCATCGCGCCGGCTCTCGTGGCTGAGCGAGCGTCCGAATTTAGTCCTCCCTGACGCTCGCTGCGGACGACAAGCGGCAGCGCCGGGCCCGTCGCCCGCTTACGACTGCTCCTCTGCGATTGCGAGCGCGTGCTGGTCACCCCGGGCGGCGCTGCCGGCACCTCGGATGGCGACGCGCAATTCGCCGGCGTCGTGAGCACCGCGGACAACTGAAAGCAGGTCCGCACGCCGGCCCACCGCGAGTCCCGCAAATCGCTAGCAGCAGGTCTTGACACAGGACGGTGGTGTCCGCTCGACGCGCTAGGAACCAGTCATGTCGATCGCGGTTGAAGGACTTCGGGCAGAGCGCCGAGAGGACGGCTGGGTTCTGGCGGGCGCCTGCCTCGATGGCCTCGAGTTGGTCAATGACTTTTTGGGGTATCTGGCCGATCGGAACTACGCGGCTCTGACCGTTCGCGCGTGCGCGTTTGACTCGCTGCACTTTGCTCGCTGGATGGTCGGCGAGGGCCTCGGCGTTGAGGCGGTGAGCACGGATCTGTTGCTGCGTTACTTGGCGGCGTGCCGCACGCAGGTGTTGGCGCATCATCACGGTGGGAACGTGTTCTCGATTCGCGACGGGCGCAACGTCGGCTATGCGCCACGGACCGTCAACCGGCGGCTGGCGGCGCTGTCGGGTCTGTTCGCGTTTCGCGAGATGCGCGACCCAGCGGCCCGCAACCCGATCCCACGCGGGCGCGAGGCCGGGCGCGCCGCACGCGGCCAACGGTCGGGCCTGGAAAAGCACAAGCACGGCACCGATGGCCACACGCATGGACCTGCGACGGACGGTGCCACCTGTGCGGTGCCCTTGAGCAAACAAGCGGCAGTTGGGCGTCGATTGCCTCGTTGGGCTCGTCCAGCAGAAGAAGTATCTCTGCGCCTAGGAGCGGCCTCTGCCCGACGTTTCACGCGCGCCGCTGGGCGCCCAAAAGGGCATGTTGTGGTCAACTAACCCCGGGCGGGGGCCGGCCGCGTCTCGCTCTGAAGCGCGAGACGTATGAGCGGCTCGATCGCGACGGGGCCAGCGGCGAGTGTGCTCCTCACCGTGCCATCCGACGCGACCAGGACAGCGGAGGGAGTTGCGGTAACTCCGTATGCCTGACTGACGGTTGACTGCTCGTCGATGAGCACATCGGTCAGCGCGTGCTTACGCGCAAGCTGCTCGGCTTCCGTGGCCTTCACCGGGGCTACCACGGTTAGTGCTAGGCGTTCGGTTATCGTGTCCTGCCAACGTGCGAGTTCGGGCAGGAGCGCCGCGCAGGGCCCGCACCCGGGGTGCACGAACGTGAGCATGCAGGCTCGGTCGTCGGCCAGGAGGTCCTGAAGGCTCACGGCGCGTCCTGCAGTGGAGGGCAATGTGAAGTGCGGCGCCAGCGCTCCGATCTGCCGGGGCACCGCGGCCACCCGATCGTTCGTCGAGCGCAGCCGGCGATTCTCGCGCCATAGAAGAACGGACGTCGTTGTTGCAAGAGCTGCCAGTGAGCCGGTCGCGATCAGCCAGAGGTCAGTCGCGCCGGTGCTGGCCACCCATGAGGTAAGCGAGGGACCGGGGCCCGCGAGCGCGACGTATGCGGCCGGTAGTGCGAGCACGAGATTGCGGGCTACCGTCGCCCAGCTCGCCGGCTTGGAGTGTACCTGGCCGAAGCAATGGCAATCCGGGGCCTCGCCGCGCCGCAGTACTCGTGTGAGCCCTACAACGAACAGCGCGAGGAGCACTAGGCTGCCTGCGGCTCCCCAGCGTGCCGTTGTCGGAAACACCAGCGCCGTCGCCGTCGCGATCTCGGCAGCGGGCAGGAGGAGCAGCAGCGGACCGGCAAGGCGGCGCGGCACGTCGAAATCGGCCAGTGCCTGCCGCGTGCCGGATCGATCGGCGAGCTTCGCGACCCCCGCGACGAAGAACACCGCGGCGAGACAGAGCCGAGCAACCACCAGCGCATCGTTCATCATCCAAATGTACAACAGCTACTGTCCCATTTGTGGCTGGTGGAAGCGCGGTAGAGTTGGTGGCGGTCGAAGCGTTCGGTGTGACCGTGGCGGTCAGCGCCGATCCTCAGCACTTCGCGGCCGTTCGCGATTTTCTACCTCCGGGTGCCCGTCCAGCGAGGCACCCGCCCGAGCGTGGCCGCTTCGCGCTCGTTAAGGACACGGATGATGCGCTTCTGAACGTCGTGTGTGACGAGCAGTCGATCGCGGGCCCGGTTGACCTGCGACTCGCGCTCGGCATCCTCGACGCCCAGTTGCGCATGTACATCGCGCTGCATGCTCCCGACCATGTTTTCGTCCACGCTGGAGTTGTGGGGGTAGGGGAGCGCGCGATCGTCGTTCCGGGGAGGAGTTTCGCCGGGAAGACCACGCTCGTGGCCGCGCTCGTGCAGGCAGGCGGGGAATACTGGTCTGACGAGTACGCGGTGCTCGACGCCGACGGCCTTGTTCACCCCTATCCCAAGCCTTTGTCGGTGCGCATCGACGCTACCCGCGTGACGGAGGAGCGGCCGATCGAGAGCCTCGGTGGCCGAGCCGGCGATCGACCTCTACCCGTCGCTCTGATCGCGTTCACAACATACCGCCCCGGAGTTGGCTGGGCGCCGCGCCCCTGCACCGCCGGAGAGGGCGCCGTCAAACTGCTGGAGCACTCCATTGCCGCACGCTCACGTCCGGAACAGGTACTCGCAGCCGTGCAGCGCGCCGCGGCCGACGCCGTGGTTCTCGAGGGAGACCGGGGAGACGCCGATGAAGCCGCCAGCGCGCTGTTCTCACAGCAAACAGCAAGCTGACACAGCGCGCCAGCTCGGCACACGCGCTTGCGCGAGCAGCATCGCGAACACCCTCAGCCTGGGGACGGATGTTTTCGACTAGCGCCGTTGTCGGCGTCGCCGCGCCCGTCCACGGCCGTAGTTCTACGCCCCGCTGTTCGCTCGCCGGATGCGCCACAATGTGCGGGTCGCACCGAGTGCTTGGCCGACCACCCAGATCGCACGCCAGATGTAGGCGCCAGCCAGCCCGCGCTTACCGCGCCGCGCCAGCGGCGACCACCACCGCATGTAGTCGGGTCGTGGAAAGCCACGGCTTGCAGCGATCGCCAGCTTCCGCCTGATCCCCACGCTCAGGGAGAGCAGTGCGTAGAGCTCCTCGGCGATCACGTCCTCGCGCAGGAGCGCGTACTTGAGCGACCCCTCCTCACCGAGATCGAGCCTGCGCGCCAGATCCCCGCCGGCGGGCAGAAGCCGCAGACCGGCTGCGAACGCCGGGACACCCCGATACGCACGCGCGAGCTCCAGCGCACTCGACCACTCCGACTCCTCGACGCGAGCGAGCGCTCGCCGCAGATCCTCCAGTGGCTTGCCCACCAGGTTCGCGTGCTGCGCGGCGTGCAGGACCACGTGCAGCAGAACGGCGTCGCGATCGGGCACACGCAACTCGACCCCACCGATGACCTGCCGGTCGGCGCCCGCGGCAAGGCAAACCCAGATCGCATCCGGGTCGCCGTCAAGACCCTGCAGCCGACAGTGAAGGTCAACGATGCCGTCGCCGCGGCTAAACTCCGTGCACCCTATATCCATGGATAGCGGCGTTGGCATCCACGGGCAATGCTCCACGAACCCCATCCGCTCTAGCACGCCGACCGCACGTGCCCGGTTCTCGGGCGCCACCATCAGATCAGAGTCAACGTAGGGACGCACCTCATCCGGGTAAAGCCACTTGGCGAGCACCGGGCCCTTGAGCACGAGCGTCTCGATTCCCTCACGGCCGAACGCACCCGCGACCTCGGCCGCGAGCGCATCGACCGCGAAGTTGCGCGCCAGCTGGGAATAGCGCTTGACACATTCCGCGCTCATCGCGGATCCACCCCGATCACCGACAAGATCAAATGATGCTATGGCCGTGCGGCGAGACGCGCAAACGCAACGGAGAGTCGAGGACCAGCGGGAAAGGCTGCTGTGTCACCAAAACCCGCAGCCAACACACCCAACGCGGCTCCCACCCGAGCACATCCGTCCGGCTGAGACCCGCACGATCCAGTCGCCGTCTTAGTTGCATTCTAAGGCTTCGCTCCAGTATTCCATGCCTTCCCGTCCCGATTCTACACATTCTGATTCGCATAGTGCTTTGGTTTTAGTAGCGCTTTTACAGAGGGGCCCAGTCGAGGTTTTGCATACGCAGCACTTCAGGCCCTGCGTCTCTGGCTTGCAGTTAGCGTTGAGTGAGTCGGCCATCGCTGGCGTCGCGGCGGTCGCGGAGACGATCAGCGACGCGCCAGCGGCGGCGGCACCGACACGCGCGACCCGGCCGATCGCTTCCCGGCGAGAGATACCGGGGACGGTGCTCTGCATGAGTGGGGGCTCGCCGGCGAGCAGATCCTTCTCGCGCAGCTCGTGGAGCGCGTCGGCGATCAGGTTCTCGCTTGCCCCGGCGAGTTCGGCAAGTTCGGTCACGTCGTGCTCGCCGTCGCAATGCCGCCAGATACAGGCTGCGATCGGGCTCAGGCAATGAGCGGTGTGGCTGTCTCGATCGTAGAGGAGGAGCTCCTCGCCGACCGTCTCTTCAAGAAGACCGTCCTTACGTGCTCGTGGTAGTGATCCGTGTTCGTGCATCATTCAACCTCCGTCCTATCTCCTTACATGTGCGTAGCTATATATGGGCCTTCGCTCATCTAGTCTTCAACGACCCTGGCTCTGTGTCTAGTTCGCCACACAACTTCGTCCTGACACGTAGGAAAGATGGGCCTATCCAAGCGAGATCGCCATCTCGTGGCGGCTGCTGGGATGGCGCCTTTTGTTTCTTATCCGCGTCAATCGGTGACGACGCGGCCGTGTCCAGTGCGCTCAAGTAGCTCGATGCCGGTTGAGCAAAGGGCACGGATGTCTTCCTTTGGCCCAGACGTAGTCCGAGCCGGCCAGCGGCTCGCCGGAATAGCCGCAACGCAGAACCGAGGATCGGGCGCTGCGTCCTGGCTCGTGAGGGTGCCGAAAAAACCCGGTCATGCTGCGATCTGGTACTCGTGGACGAGGCCGAACACGTCGCGTCAGCCACCAGTGCCAAGAAGACCTCTACGTGCCGTCGGAAGAATCCGCCAACGGTCGGCGTGTAGTGGCGCGAGGTTTGGGACGACGACCTCTGATCTCCGTCCCAAACCCACCGGAATCCGCGGAAACCGCGGGTATCTCGTAAGCGTTCAGTGGGTCGGGGGGACATAACTCGGCGGCGTCGAATCCTTGTGCGTGGAGCGCGCTCCTGTGGCCGTCGTCGCCGCGCCGAGCTGCCGGAGGGGTGGCGGAAGCTTCTTCGGGGCGCGTCTGCACGCGGCCGTAGCGACGCTCTCGGTACGCAACCGCGTCTCCCGCCGAGATGCCGTGGAGCTCTTGGAAGAGCTGTTCGGCGCACTATCAGCGCGGGCGCGGTGGACGCGATTCTCACGAGGATCGCCACGGCGCTGGCCGACCCCCACGACGATCTACTCAAGCAGCTGCGGGCCTCACACACGCTGAACATGGACGAGACCGGCTGGCGCACCTCGGGCGTTCGTCGCGCGCAGTGGGGCTCTTCAGCTCCGAGCACGCCACTTCTCCGTGCAGCCCGACCGGCATGAGGATCACGCCAAAGAGCTGCTCGCAGCCACCAAGGCGATCGTGACCTCCGACCGCTGGTAGGCCTACACACACCTGCCGCTCACCGCCGCCAGCTCTGCTGGGCGCACCTGAAGCGAGACTTCACCGCACACGCCGAAGGACTCACCGCCGAGAAGGAGTTCGGCGAGCACGGCCTCGCTCTATGCGAGCGCGTCTTCTGGGCGTGGGAGGTCTACCAACACACCAACGACCGAGCGCAGCTGACGCGCACGACAGCTGGGACGTCGCGCGCGGGCTCGCCGAGCGCACCCGCAAGACCGGGCGGCCAGCGACACGCACGCACGCTCGCTGGTGATCGAGGCGATCCCGCGCGGCTTACTCCCCGTAGAAAGGAGCAGTCAAATCGTGGAAGCCCAGGGCTTTCGCAATCATGGATAGACGCGGCCAAGAAACAAAAGGCGCCAACTCGGCAGCCGCCACGAGATGGCGATCTCGCTACAACAGGCCATCTTTCCCCCGTGCCAAGGACGAAGCCCGTGGACGACTGGACGCAGAGCGCTGGCCGTCGCAGAGTAGATGGGCAAAGAACCCATATCAGCCATGCAAATGCAAAGGAAGGTGGATCGATGCACGAACACGGACCGCTACCACGAGCACGTAAAGACGGCCTCCTTGAAGAGACGGTCGGCGAGGAGCTCCTCCTCTACGATCGAGACAGCCACACCGCTCATTGCCTGAGCCCGATCGCAGCCTGTATCTGGCGGCATTGCGACGGCGAGCACGACGTGACCGAACTTGCCGAACTCGCCGGGGCAAGCGAGAACCTGATCGCCGACGCGCTCCACGAGCTGCGCGAGAAGGATCTGCTCGCCGCCGAGCCCCCACTCATGCAGAGCACCGTCCCCGGTATCTCTCGCCGGGAAGCGATCGGCCGGGTCGCGCGTGTCGGTGCCGCCGCCGCTGGCGCGTCGCTGATCGTCTCCGCGACCGCCGCGACGCCAGCGATGGCCAGCTCGACCGCCACTGGTTCCTGCGTATGCCATAACCAGGAATGCATCACCAATGTGACGGACGCCGCCTGCGTAACATATTGCAGCGAAAGCGGACGCGGAGGGGAGGAACTCTGGAGCGAAGGTGGCAGGTGCCCCTAGGATGCCGGTTGGATTCAGCGGCGTAGCTCGGCTCGGCTGGGTGGATGGTGTCTGGGGGGAGTGTTGCACGTGTCGCCCACGGGATTTTCTGTCATAGGGCGAGCCCAGCTGGGCTCGCCCTCAACACTCCGCTATGCGGCGTCTCTCACGCCGTGATCCTTTTCCTGTTATTTGACGTTGTGGCGATCTCGGGTGTATCTGCGATGAACGCGGAATGTTTGACCGTTATTCCCAGCTGGCGCGCAACTTCGCGCTCACGGCCGAGATCGATGCGCTCACGGCCGAGGTCGCGGGTACGTTCGGTCGTGAGGGAATCGAGACGCTTGTGCTCAAGGGCCCGGTGCTAGCCAAGTGGCTCTATCCGGGTGAGGTGCATCCCTACATTGACTCTGATCTGATGGTGGCACCCGAGAACCGGGCACGCGCAGTCGGCGTGCTCGAGCGGCTAGGCTTCGTGGAACATTGCCCGTGGATGCCAACGCCGCTATCCCTGGATATAGGGTGCACGGAGTTTAACCGCGGCGGCGGCATCGTGGACCTTCACTATCGGCTGCAGAGGCTCGACAGCGACCCGGATGCGATCTGGGGTCGCCTCGCCGCGAGCACTGAGCGGCAAGTGATCGGTGGGGTCGAGTTGTGTGTGCCCGATCGCGACACGGTGCTGCTGCAATGGTCCTGCACGCCGCGCAGCACGCGAACCTGGTGGACGGCAAGCCGCTGGAGGATCTGCGGCGAGCGCTCGCTCGCGTCGAGGAGTCGAGGTGGTCGAGCGCGCTGGAGCTCGCGCGAGTATCGCGGTGTCCCGGCGTTCGCTGCCAGCCTGCGGCTCCTGCCCGAGGGCGGGGAGCTGGCGCGCAGACTCGATCTCGGCGAGGTGCGATCACTCAAGCACGAGCTCCTGCGCGAGGACGTGATCGCCGAGGAGCTCTACGCGCTGCTCTGCGCCCGCGTGAGGATCAGGCGGAAGGTGGCGATCGCTGCAAGCCGTAGCTTTCCACGACCCGGCTACATGCGGTGGTGGTCACCGCTGGCCCCGGCGCGGCAAGCGCGGGCTCGCTGGCGCCTACCTCTGGCGCGCGATCTGGGTGATCGGCCAAGCGCCCGGCGCGATCCACACACTGTGGCGCATCCGGCGAGCGCAGGGCGGGCGTAGAGCTACGGCGATGGACCCTGCCGTGACAACAGCGCGCCGGCGGCTTCATCGACGTCTCCCCGGTCTCCCTCGAGAACCACGGCGTCGGTCGCCGCGCGCCGCACGGCTGCGAGTACCTGATCCGGCCGTGAACGTGCGGCAATGGAGTGCTCCAGCAGTTTGATGGCGCCCTCTCCGGCGGTGCAGGGGCGCAGTGCCCAGGCAACTCCGGGGCGGTAGCTCGTGAACGCGATCAGAGCGACGGGTAGAGGTCGATCGCCCGCTCGGCCACCGAGGCTCTCGACCGGCCGCTCGTCCGTCGCACGGGTGTCGTTGATGCGCACCGACAAAGGCTTGGGGTAGGGGTGAACGAGGCCATCGGCGTCGAGCACGGCGTACTCGTCGGACCAGTATTCCGCGCCCGCCTGCACGAGCGCGGCCACGAGCGTGGTCTTCCCGGCGAAGCTCCTCCCCGGAAGGACGATCGCGCGCTCCCCCACCCCAACAACTCCAGCGTGGACGAAAACATGGTCGGGAGCATGCAGCGCGATGTACATGCGCAGCTCGGCGTCGAGGATGCCGAGCGCGAGTCGCAGGTCAAACGGCCCCGCGACTGGCTGGTCGTCGCACACAATGCGCAGAAGCGCCTCGTCTGTGTCCTTGACGAGTGCGAAGCGGCCACGCTCAGGCGGATGCCTCACCGGACGCGCACGCGGGGGTAGGAAATCGGAAACGGCCGCGATGTGCTGGGGATCGGCGATGACCGCTACGGTCACACCGAACGCCTCGACTGCCACTGACTCCGCCGCGCTTTCACCAGCCACACGTGAGACAGTAGCTGTTGTACATTTGGATGATGAACGATGCGCTGGTGATCGCTCGACTCTGTCTCGCCGCAGTGTTCTTCGTCGCGGGGGTCGCGAAGCTCGCCGATCGCTCAGGCACGCGGCAGTCACTAGCCGATTTCGATGTACCGCCCCGCCTTGCCCGTCCACTGGTGCTGCTCCTGCCAGTTGCCGAGCTCGCGGCGGCGACGGCGCTTGTGTTTCCGACAACGGCGCGCTGGGGAGCAGTGGCCCGGCCCGTCGCGATCGAGTCGCTCGTACGTCTCGCGCTTCACGGCGAGACGCGGTCGGCTCCCGCCTACGGCTGACACAACACGCCCTTTCGGGCGGCCAGCGTTGCCGCCTGAGCGTCACCAGGGCTGCTCCGAGGCGCAGAGGTACTTCTGCTGGACGAGCCCACCGAGGCAATCGACGCCCCAACCGCTTACGCCCGCGCTTACGATCGAGCGCCGCGAGTGCGCCCTACTTACGCTGCTTGCGCCACTCAGCCAGATGCGAGGTGCACAGCCCCTCGCGGCGCAACAGCGCGCCGGCCTCGCCCGGCTGCGAGCAGGCGTCCGCTTCCCGCAGCACGCGCAGCTTGTACTCCGCCGAAAGCGCCTAGGCTTCGGTCGCCCGACGAACTCCGGGTCGGGCGGCCCCCCGACCGCGACGAGCCCGGCGACCCTCCATTCCGGTCGCCTCCGGCTCCCTCCACTCCAGGGTCGCCGGCTCCGTTGTGCTCCATCTCCAACATCGTGCCGTGCTCCGTTCCCGCCCTCAAGAGTCAGTAATTCCTTGATCATGAGCGTCTCACACTGCCCCGGCCGTATCCCCCTCGAAGGATGCGATGCTGGCCCGGCAAGCCGGCTCCCGCGCGCTCCTGGCGAAAGCTCGCAACGAGCGGGGCCGCTACACGATCTGGCCCATCGGCGTCAGGTGGCGGGCCTACAGTGGGGTGCATGACTTATCGAGACCCAACCACAAAACCACATCCGTCTGATGTCGTAGTTGCGGGCTTCGGCTCGCCTTCGCAGCCGCGCCGCGTTAGCTGGCCGTGCGGCGGTTTGAGCGATCCGCCGGGACTTCCAAACGACGAGACAGTGCTCCACATCGCGCCCGACGAGAATGGAAACCTGCAGTGGTGGCGCACCGTCAACGAGTGGAGTGTCAACGCTCCGGGCCTGCCGGAGAAGATTGCGCTGGAGGAGGCACTGGGGGCGGTCGAGCCGGTCTACTGGCCGGTGCTCTGCACGTGGACGCTGGAAGCTCTGAGGGAGGCCGGCGTCGAGCTTGAAACCGACGACTGGACGGAGCGCCTGCCTGACGACCCCGATGCTGAGGTGCGACTCATGCAACTCCTGGTCGCTCTCGTACCTGGCTGGCACGAGAGCGCGCCACCGACCGGCGCCACGCGATCGGCCGTAGAGGGCGCCATGCGGAAGCTAGTGCCGTTCGATGAGGACGCAATGCGCGCACGCGCCGACGAGTTCCGAAACATTTATGGCTATCCCTCAGACGATGAGTTGCTTGAGCGCCTAAAGGGCCTGATAGACGACGGGACACGGATGTCCCTCGCAAATGGTGCGCGCGGCCCCGTATATGACGTCGCGCGATCACACGACCTGATCACAGACGTCGAGTATCGGGCCGCGAGGCTTGGGATCGGCGATCTTTGGAGCTATGCAGGCGACTAGGTGCTAGGGCGATTAAACCGTGACAAATCTTTGACAAAAGTCAGTTCGCCCGACGCGTCCGATCCGTCCGCAAACCCGCACAGAACGGACGATCTGGACGCGGGCGGACACGGCCCACTCGCCGACGGCACGCACATAGAGGTTCGAACAAGTGATGTCGCGGGCTTTGTGCCTACGTGTGCATGCCGTGCAGGATCAGGGTGAGGTAGCGTTGCCAGTCCCAGCCGGGCTTGCTCACGTCGATCGTCGCACAGATGCCGCACATGACCATCGGGATGTCGCTCGCCTGGAAGTCGTCGCGCAGCTCGCCGGCGAGATGGGCGTGCCGGACGAGCTCGTTGGCGAGGAGCATGAACTCCTCCATCTCCGAGGCGGCATGAGCGAAGACGCGCTCGCCACCGCTCATCAACGCGAAGCGTGTCGCGGCGTCCTCAGCGACCGATACCACGTTTGCGCGCAGCGCCGCGGCGAGCGCAGCGAACGCGCCGGAGTGCTCGTCTGCGAGCGCTTGGCGCAGGTTCTCGTTGAAGAGATCGAAGCGTTGGCGGACGAGCTCGCCCATCAGCGCCTCCTTGTCGGAGAAGTGCCGGTAGACGGTGCCGACGCCGACACCGGCGCGGTGCGCGACCTCGTCCATCTGAACGTTTGGCCGCTCGCCCGCGAACAGCTCGCGCGCCGCCTGGATGATGCGTTCGCGGTTGCGGCGCGCATCTGCGCGCAACGGGCGCTCGTTCTCCAGCTCGGTGTCTGTAGAGGTCTTGGTCGACATTTCTCGCTTCCCCCTTGAAAGCGGAATCATAGTTCACTATAGTCGCCGACGCAACCGGAACCGGAGCTCAGCTTCCTGATGACCTCGCTCGCCCAGGCCAAAGCCCACGCGCCGTCGCTCGACACACCCCGTGCGAAGAACCTCGCCCTGATGCTATTGGCGATGACGCAGTTCGTGATCGTGATCGACGCGTCGATCGTCAACGTGGCGCTGCCCTCGATTGGCGCGGCCCTGCACTTCTCCCGCGACAACCTCTCCTGGGTCGTGAACGCCTACACCCTCACCTTCGGCGGGTTTCTGCTGCTCGGCGGGCGTCTCGCCGACCTGCTCGGGCGCAGGCGCATGTTCATGCTTGGACTCCTCGTGTTCTCGTTGGCTTCGCTCGCCGGCGGCCTGGCGCAGTCGGAAGCGTGGCTGATCATTGCGCGCGCGATCCAGGGCTTGGGCGCGGCGATCGTCTCCCCGGCGGCGCTGTCGATCATCACGACCACGTTCGCCGAAGGAGCCGAGCGCAACCGCGCGCTCGGCATCTGGGGCGCCGTCGCGGGCCTCGGTGGCGGCGCGGGCGTGCTGCTCGGTGGCATCCTGACAAGCGGGCTGAGCTGGCGCTGGGTGCTGTTCGTCAACGTCCCAATCGGCATAATCGCCGCCACGCTCGCCCCCCGACTGCTGCTGGAGAGCCACGCCGAGAATGGCACCGAAGGCTTCGACATCCCCGGGGCGGTGACGGTCACGGCCGGCCTTGCGCTGCTCGTCTACACGGTCGTCGACGCCGTGAACGTCGGCTGGAGCTCGACCGGGACGCTGCTGCGCCTCGCGGGGTCCGCCGTGCTGCTCGTCGCGTTCGTCGTCATCGAGAGCCGTCAGCGCCACCCGCTGATGCCATTCTCGATCTTCCGCCTGCGGACGCTCAGGGGAGCAAACATCGTCGGCCTGCTGATCGGCATGTCGCTGTTCTCGATGTTCTTCTTCATCTCCCTCTACCTGCAAGACGTGCTCGGCTTCTCGCCGATCAAGACCGGTGTCTCCTACCTCCCGCTCGCGGGCGGGATCGTCCTCGCCGCGGGCGCCGCTTCGCAACTCACTACGCGGGTCGGGTTCAAGCCGACGCTGATCGCGGGACTGCTCTTCATCGCGGGTGCGCTGCTGTGGTTCTCGCGCGTCCCCGCGCCTGGAGGCTCCTTCGCGGCGGACGTCCTCGGCCCCTCGCTGCTCGCCGCGATCGGACTCGGTCTGGCATTCGTGTCGGTAACGATCGCGGCGGTGACGGGAACCAAGCCGCACGAGGCCGGTCTCGCCTCGGGGTTGATCAACACCGCCCAGCAAGTCGGGGGTGCGCTCGGCCTCGCGATCCTCGCCACCGTCGCCAACAGCCGCACCCAAAGCCTGTCTCACTCAGGAGTACACAGCACCGCGATTGCTCTGACGAAAGGCTTCGACCGCGCGTTCCTAGTCGGCGCGGGCTTCGCGATCACCGGGGCGATCCTCGCCGCGGTGCTGATCTCCTCGCGAGACAGTCGCGAGCACTCCGAGGCCGCCCGGCGAGAGAAGGCCTCGCTCACACCCGCGGGCGCGTCCTGACACTCTTTGCAGTACGACCAGTGACGATCTGCACGCTCACGGCGATGTGCCCCGACGGACGTATAACCCGCTCAGCCCGCCTTCCACACGATTGGGTTTTCCGCGTAGACGTCGGCGCCGTTCCCGGTCCACTCCTCTTGGACGATCGAGCCGCCGCCCCCAACCATGTAGATGACGCAGGTCTGGTAAGTGACGCCATGGGTGAAGTGCTTCGGCTGGGTGACGTTTGGACACGGCCTGAGGGTGCCGAGCACCGTCAGTAACCCACCGCCATCCGACGCGCCGCGAAGGCTAACGCAAGAGCGCACGGCAGCCACGCGCGACCATTCTTGCGGGGGTTTGGACGCCCCGTTCACCGCACATCCCAATTCAAGCCCCGCCCGCCCGGTGCCGAAGCTCTGTGCAGATGAGCACACCCGCCTTCGGAGCACTGTCGACGCCTGCCGTCACAGGTTCGGCCGAGCCCGACGGCGCGCATGAGCTGAGAACGCTGATCCTCTCGCGCCATCCCGCGATTGCGATCGAGACGAGCGAGGAGGAGCGTCTCGACACGCTGCTCGCGGCGGTCGCGGCCGAGACGCATCTGACGATCTTCGATTGGACGATCACGCAGGGCCTGGTGCGCCGGCCAGGTGCGCAGGCGGTGTATGGCACCACCGACCCGTTGCGCATGCTGAGCGCGATCGGCGAGCTCGCGGTCGACGGGTTGTATGTACTCAAGGACTTCGACGCGCACGTCGCGGATCCCGTGGCCTCGCGCGCGTTCCGCGAACTGCTCGAGCGCTTTGCCGCGCCGGCGCAGCGCTCGACGATGGCGCTGGTATCCGCGACGGTGGATCTTCCGGCGGAGGTGGAGGCGCAGGTGGTGCGCTATGAGCTGCGGCTTCCCGGCCGTGAGGAGTACCGCGCGGCGATCGAAGCCGTGGTCGAATCGCTGCGCCTAAACGGCAGCGCGGAGGTCTCGATCGCCGCGGCGGACTACGACGAGTTTGCGGCCGCGTTGAGCGGCTTGACGCTCGAGCAGGCGCGCCAGGCGGTCGCACAGGTGGCGATCGACGATGGCAAGCTGACGGCGGAGGACCTCGGGCGTGTGGTCGATCTCAAGGCGCGGGCGATCCGCGACGGGGGCCCGCTCGAATACTTCCCGGCGCTCGAGAACAAGTTCGAGCTCGGCGGCTTCGCCAACCTGCGCCACTGGCTCGAGCGCGCCCACGTGGCCTTCGGCGCGGAGGCGGCGGCGCTCAACCTGCCTGCCCCGAAGGGCGTGATGCTGGTGGGGGTGCAGGGCTGCGGCAAGTCGCTCGCGGCGAAGGTCATCGCACGGGAGTGGCGACTGCCGTTGTTGAAGCTGGACGCGGGCCGCCTCTACGACAAGTACGTCGGCGAGTCCGAGAAGCATCTGCGTCGCGCGCTGGCGACCGCGGAGTCGATGACTCCGGTGGTCCTGTGGATCGACGAGATCGAGAAGGGCATGGCGCCGAGCGGCGATGGCGACGCCGATGGCGGGCTCAGCCGGCGCCTGTTCGGCTCATTTCTCACTTGGCTGCAGGAGAAGCGTGCGGACGTGTTCGTGGTGGCAACGGCCAACGACCTCTCGGCGCTGCCGCCGGAGCTATTGCGCAAGGGTCGTTTCGATGAGATCTTCTTCGTCGACCTGCCGGATGCGGCGGAGCGGGAGGTGATCCTGCGCATCCACCTGTCGCTGCGCAAGCAGGATCCGGAGCGTCTGGACCTCACCCGGATCGCGGCGGCCGCCGAAGGCTTCAGCGGCGCGGAGCTCGAGCAGGTCGTGATCGTCGCCCTGCTGCGGGCGCTCCAGGAGCACCGACCGCTCGACACGCAGCTCCTGCTCGACGAGCTCGCGGCGACGGTTCCGCTCTCGGTCTCGCGACGCGAGGACATCGAACGGCTGCGGGCGTTGGCGCGCGAGCGTTTCGTTCCCGTGCGCTGAGACGTCTGGGCTCCCACTCTGAGCTGCGAGCGAGATGCCCGCGCACGTACCCAAAAACACGGGCAAAGGAGACCTTGACCGGGATCGACTGCGAGCTAGGATCGAGTACATGCCCGACCGCCTCTACTTCACCGACTCCGACGACGCCAACAAGCTGATCGCCCAGGACCCGATGGCCTTGCTCATTGGGTTCAGCCTGGACCAGCAGGTCTCGGTCCAGAAGGCCTTCTCGGGTCCGCTGGCGCTGCGCGAGCGCGTGGGCTCGCTTGACGCGAGGACTCTTGCCGCGACCGACCTCGAGCCGGCGTTCCGTGAGAAGCCGGCGATCCACCGTTTCCCCGGATCGATGGCTGCGCGTGTGCACGACCTCGCCGAGCATGTCATCGTGCACTACGAGGGCGACGCGTCGCGCATCTGGACCGACCCGCCCGACACAGAGGCACTGCGGGCGAATATCGCGGCACTGCCGGGCTTTGGCGAGATGAAGATCAAGGCCCTCGGCGCGGTGCTGGCCAAGCGTTTCGGCGTCGCCACCGCCCGTGATCTCGTGCCACCACACCCGACGCTCGGCGATGTGGACTCGGCTCAGGCGCTCCTCGAGTACCAGGCGGCAAAGCGCGCACACAAGGCCGAGTGGTCGCAGGCCAAGGCAATGTTACGTTGACGGCCCGGGGTCCGAGGCGTGCAAGGAGCACCCAGGCGCACCATGAACGCGCGGCTCTCCCCCCTCCGGCTGCGCATGTCGTCTGATGAACTCGCTCTTGGCCTCGGTGTACGCCTCGCGGTCATCCCTGTGGCGCTCCGCGAGGGCTCGCTTCAGTGTCGCGTACTCACTCACAACGACAGGGTCCGCGCGCAGGCGGTCGCGGAAATGCAGACGGCGCTCGAGCTCCCCCTGCTTGTCCACGAGGTGCAGATGATGAGTGCGGAAGGCCGCTGTCGGATAGCAGAGGAACCTCCGGTGGTTGAGTGTCGCGTTGAACGCCTCCGGGTACTGGTAGCCGCCTCGCTGCACCAGCATCGCGATCGGCGCATCGAAGTCGTCCACGAGCGCGATCATGTCGATCACCGGCTTGGCCGCCAGGCCCGGGACGGCGGTTGACCCGAAGTGATGCAGATCCACCCCGGTAGGCAGCAGCGGCGCAAGCCGCCCCCGCTCAGCCCGAAAGGTAGCCGGCCACGCGGGGTCGTACTCGACGATCTCCACGGGAGCATTGCCCCCGCCGGCACGCGCCAGGTCCTCCTGTGCGGCGGCGCTTCGTCGATCGGCGGCCGGCACCTCTCCGTGGTCTCTCATCTCAGTGCGATTGTGGCACGCGGCCGGGAGCGCCGCGTGCACATCCAGGCGTGAAACTCAGCCACACCACACGTGCCCGCAGCGCTCCTCCAGCGGCGCCGGCTATTTCCCCGCCGCGCCGATTCGGTAGGCGACCATCGCCGGGGACTGGCCGGGTGCCCCTGCCACACCGGCGGGGGCGATCAGGGTGTCACCGTCGACCACCACTCCCGTGTTGGTGCCGGCGGGAAGTTTGACCTGCCATACGACTTCGCCAGTTTCCGCGGCGAACGCGTACAACGTCCCGTCGAAGGTGGCCGTGAAGACAAGGTCGTTGACTGCCATTGGGGCCCCGAAGGCAGCGAAGGGGAACGGATGCGTCCACTTCACGGCTCCCGTAGCGGCGTCCAGGGCAACCAGTTCACCGTTGCCGGTCGGACCTTCGGTGTCTTCGGTCTGCGAGGTGTACGACACAGGGAAGTTGACGATGGGCACGAAGATAGTCGACCCATTTGTGGCCATCGGGGCGATCACGCCGCCCAGTAGCCCGGGATAGATCGTCTCCGGCATGTGCAGCTTGCTGTATTCGTGCTTCATCGCGTAGATGTCGTCGTTGTCGTGGCCGTTGTGCTTTCCAACCGATCGCTTCCACAGCAGTTTTCCGGTCTGGCTTTCGACCGCCACCACGAATCCGGCCTTGCCCGCCGTGACCACCGCCTGCTTGCCATCGATGCTCATCAGGATCGGGGGGTCCTGCAGGTCGCGATCGTAGAGATCGTGAGGGGTCTCCTGGTAGTACCACTGCATCTTGCCCGTGGTGGCGTTGAGCTTGACGAGCGAGTCGGTGTACAGATCCGGACCGGGCCTGCTCGATCCCCACGGATCCTGAGCGTTGCCAGGGAATGGCCCCGGATTGCCGGTGCCGAAGTACATGAACCCCTGTTCGTCGAAGGCCGGCGTGTACCACAAACCGCCCCCGGAGTTGATGTTGACATGTTCGGCCGACCACAGGTTTTCAGGCGCCGTGTTGAAGTGCCACAGCTTCTTCCCCGTCGCCCCTGCCAGGGCCCAGAGGACTCCGACCCCGTTGCCCCCATAGAATTCCGTGTTGTTCCCGGGCACGGTCGCCACGTAGACGATGCCATTGTGATAGCCCGGAGCCATGTCGATGCCCTCCTTTGCGTTGCGCACGAGCAGCACCGACCAGATCAACTTGCCCGTCTTCTCTTCCAGCGCGAACGCCGTGGTTGCGGTCGCACCGTAGACGCGCCCCCCCTGCGACAATGACGCCGTTCGGCCCCTGATCGGGCGATTCGAAGGTTTTCTTCCACAGCACCTTCCCCGTCTGGAGGTCGATCGCCTGAACGTTGGATGCCAGGTCCTGGGAGTAGACGACCCCACCGCTGATGATCGGGGCGGCCGAATAGCTTCCGAACAGGCTTTTTGCGGTGATCGGCAGAGTCCATGCGACACCGAGTTTCGAGACCGTCGCTCGGTCGATCGGACCGCCCTCGTAGCGGGTATTTGAGAGGTTTACGTTGGGGTAGCCCGACCCATTGAATGAATATGTGGGCGCCGAGGACCCGCATGACGAAAGTGCGCCGCCTGCGACCAGCAGGAGAACGATGGCCACGACCTTCGCCACCCTCCCGCGGCAATCTGGATCACGACCTGTCTTGTTCATGAGTGAGGTGAGCATGGAGCATCGAGGTCGAGGGTGGGCAGGGGGCTGTCATGCCTCTGATAAGAGAATGCCATTTTGTCTGTGTCCAATCGAGGTTTATGGGTGTTTATTGATGTGAGTGGTCTGATGTGGATATGGGCAGGGAACGCTCTGAGCGAGCGTCTCGGTCGGCACGCATCAGCTCTCCGCCCGCTCGAGATCTCGCGCTGAAACGGGTTCGGACTCATCCCTGAACAGCCACGGGACGCGCTGTCCGATGACGGCGCCCCGGAAGCGCTTGCGAGGCCCGTACACGACCCACGTCGTGTCGACGGGGCCGTAGTACTCCTCGACGCGCAGGATGTCCGGGTGTTCGTCGGCGTGATGGACGTGGGTGAGGCCGGCGTCGTACTCGCCCGCCAACAGGTGGCGGGCGACCACGGGCTTGGAGGGCTCGTCCACGACCATCTCCCACCGCGTTAGGTCGGTGTACCCGCGGGTCGCCGAGACGATCCCAAGGCTCCTGGGGTACTCGGCGTCGCGGCGGACGAGCAGCGCCAGCGCCTTGGTCGGGTAGATGAAGGTGTCGACCACGAAGACCTCCTCGTGAAAGCGCTCCGTGACTAGGTGGACCTGCACGTGCGCGCTGCACTGCACGAGGAACGTGTCGGGCTGCTCGCGGACCCGGCCGATCGCCTCGAGGAGGTCTTCGACCAGTACGATCTCCACAGACGTGAGGCCCTGGAACTCCAGGTAGTGGAGCAGCGCGTTCTCGTGGCAGGTGCCCGACGGTCCAAGTGTGATGAAGGTCGGGCGCCTCATACTCAGCGTCCCTCCCGCGCTCTGGAGATCGCACTGCCGATCAGCTCGTCCTCCATCTTGCAGGTGGCGCCGATCAGCAGCTCGAAGAGGTCGGCTGTGAAGTCGGAGGGCAGCTCGACCTCGGTGCCGCGGGCGAGATAGCGCGCACGCACCGCGTCGACACGGTGCGGCTGCATCATCGGGATCTCGTGCGCGCGCTTGTAGAGCGCGATCTCCCGGCAGATCGCAAAGCGCTCGCCGAGCGCTCGCGCGATCTGGTCGTCGAGCTTGTCGAGGCGGCTGCGGAGGGGGTCGAGGCCGTTCACACCGACCACCTCTCGGCAGTGCCCCCCACGAGCGCGCCGCGCCGCCCACTCCGAGCAGACCGACTCGCACTCGGTGCGGACCCGCTCATACTCCGAGCAGTCGCACTCACGCTCCGGGCGGACCCGCTCACACTCCGGGCAGACCGACTCGCGCTCCGGGCGAGCCCGCTCGCGCTCCGGGCGGCCCCACCCGCGGCGAGAGCATCGGCATCGGACTGCTCCTCGAGCAGTCCGGTCGCAAACGCGTCGCTGCACGCCGCGAGCGTGTCGAGCGCGTAGCCGCCCTCCTGGATCACGCACACCGGCAGCCGTGCGGCCGCCAGCAGGCGGCCGATGCGCGCGAAGATCGCCGGCGGGAAACTCCACGTGCCGTGGGGGTCGCCCGCGACCGTGTCGAAGCCGAGCGACAGGACGAGCGCGGAGGCCCTCTGCGCAAGCGCGTCGATCGAGGCGGCCACCGCATCGAGGTACTCCTCGACGTCCGGGCTGCCCGCGAACTCGACCACCCGTTCGCGCTCGCTGCGCGGGCGCACCGTCAGCGAGGGGACGTTCGTCACCGGCCACGCGTGCAGCGAGTGCAGGCTCGCGTCCGCCATCGAGGCGAGGATCGCGGAGGTGCCGTTCGGGTAGTGCAGGTCCAGGTCGAGCAGCCCAACCGGCCGCACGCCGCTCGCGCGTAGCGTCCACACCGCCGCCGCCGCGGTGTTGAGGTAGCAGTAGCCGGCAAGCCAGTCCGGGCCGGCGTGGTGACCGGGCGGGCGGCAGAGCGCGTAGGTGAAGCGCGCGCCGCCGACGAGGCGCTGCGCCGCGGTGATCCCCGTGCGCACGGCCTCCTGCGCCGCAGCAACAAGGCCCGCACGCACCGGGATGTCGGGCGGCAGGCCGGGCGGCGCGAGCTCGGGGAGAACCACCGGCTCGTTCGAGCGGACCCGCCTGAGCGCCTGCAGGTAACCGGGCTCGTGCAGGCTACTCAGAGCCAGCTCCACCTCCCCGTCCGTGGCGTCCGCGCCAAGCGCGCGCACGCCCCTGTGGCGCAGCAGCCCACGCCGCAGCTCCACCAGCCGGCGGCTGTTGTCGTGTCCGGGCTGCCGGCGCCCACCTTCCAGCACCCAGGGCGCCTCGTCGTGGCGGCCGGGGCGCTGCTCGATCAGCAGGAGCTCGCTCACGGTAGCCCCCGACGCATCCGCACGCCGAGAGACGTGAAGCCGTTGGCGAGGTAGAACGCCTCGGTCTCCGCGAGGCCCGTAAAGTGCTCCGGTGGCAGCCCGACCTCGACCCGCACGATCCGCAGATCGTGCGCCAGCGCGTAGAGCCTCCTCAGCAGCTCACGGCCGATCGCTTTCCCACGCCAGAGGGGGTGCACCCACAGGTCCTGGATCAGCGCGTAGCGGCCCGGCACGTGAATCGCGCTCTGCCAGCTCGCGCCGAGCACGCCGACGATCGCGCGGTTGTGCTCCGCGTCGGCCATCGTGCCGTCGGCCTCCATCACGAGCAGCACCCCGGCCTGGGGGCTGTCGAGCAGCACTCGCGCGGCGGTCTGCATCGCAGACGTTGCAGGCGGCGTGCCGCCGAGCTCGCGCAACAGTTCCCGCACGGCCTCGACCACCGTCGGGACGTCCTCGTGGGTTGCGAGGCGCACACTCCAACTCAGCCCCCGTGGGGTGGGGTCACCAGCAGGGCTGGGGCTGCTCACCGGGCCGGGGCCGCCTATGGGGCCGCCTACGCGCCCAGGGCCACCTATGGGGCCGCCTACGCGCCCAGGGCCGCTTACGGGGCCGCCCACAGGCCTGGGGCCACTTACGGGTCCGGGGCCGTCGCCGCGGACGGCCCGCTCCCGCCGGCCCGTGGGTTCGGTGCCCACAGCGGAGGGCTCAGGAGCCTGGGCGCTCATGCCGCCTCGGCCATCGAAGCGGGCGGCTCGAGCTCGACGGTAAACGCGTCGGGCCCCTCGCGGCCGCTCACGGCCTGCGCGATCGCGGCCATCGGCGCGCGCGCCTTGAGCAGCAGCTCGTCGAACTCCTCCTCGGGATCGGACTGCATCACGATCGCTCCCCCCGCGCCGATCGTGGTGGCGCTCGGCCGCAGCACGATCGTCCTGATGACGATGCTGAGGTCGACGCTGCCGTCGAGCCCGAAGTAGCCGAGCGCGCCCGAGTAGACACCGCGGGCGACCCGCTCGATGTCGTCGATGATGCCCATCGTGCGCAGCTTCGGCGCGCCCGTCATCGAGCCGCCGGGGAAGCATGCGCGCACGCAGTCCACCGGCGTGCGCTCGCTCTCGAGCACCCCGGTGACCGTCGAGATGAGCTGGTGCACCGTGGGGTAGGACTCGACGACCATGAACTCCGGCACGCGCACGCTGTCGAGCTCGCAGACACGTCCGAGGTCGTTGCGCAGGAGGTCGACGATCATGAGGTGCTCGGCGAACGTCTTCTCGTCGTGCAGGAGCTCCGCGCGCAACTCCCCGTCGCGGGCGCCGTCGGCCGAGCGCGGCGCTGTCCCCTTGATCGGTCGCGCCTGGACGCGGCGGTCGCGGTCGACCGCGAGGAAGCGCTCCGGCGAGGAGCTCAGCACCGCCACCTCGCCGAGCTTCAGGTAGGCCGCGAACGGCGCGGGGTTGCGGCGACGCAGCAGGCGATAGCACTCGAACGGCTCCGGGCTCGCCACGGTCGAGATCTGGTCGGTCAGGCAGACCTCGTAGGACTCCCCCGCGGTGAGCGCCGCCTGGCAGCGGACGGATGTCGGCGAGGTACTGCTCTCGTCCTCTCCCACAGCGAAACGTCACGGGATCGGCGCAGGGCTCGCCGGGTGCCTGGGGCGAGGCCAGAGGGTCGCCGCGCGGGCCGCCGGGCACCTTGGACGAGGTCTCAGGATCGGCACGCGGGCCGCCGGGCGCGACGGGTGAGGTCTCCGTCGGCGCGGCGAGTGTCTCCCGCACGACCGCCTCGGCCTCCTGCAGCCAGCGCTCGGCGTCCCACGCGTACTCCTCCCCTCCCCTCCCCCTCCCCCCCGCTCTGTCTCCCCCTCCCCGCCGAGGGCGAGCAGATGGGTGCAACCGCGGGTGTGGTCGACCGCAACCACGCGGTTGGCGAGCATGAGGACCGCGTCCGGCACATCGGAGCTGTGCACCGCCGGCGAGCCGCAGTCCGCCTTGCACTCATAGCCGAGGTAGCCCACGAAGCCCCCGAGCAGGCCGCGCGCGATCTCCGCGGGTGCCTCGATCGTGCGCTCGGAGAGCTCGCGATCGAGCACGTCGAAGATCGAGCGGTACTCCACCGTGCTCCCCTCGGCCCCGTGCCTGGTCACCCTCCCCTCCCCGACCTCGTACTCGAGCACGCAGCGATCCGCGCCCGTGCTCGTGCCGAGATAGGAGCACTGCGCGAGCGCGCTCGGCGCGTCGGCGCTGTCGAGCCAGAACGCGTGCTCGGCGGCGCCGAAGAGCCGCTGGAAGAGCAGCTCCGTCGAGGGCTCGCCCGCGAGCGTGCGCACGCTCAGCTTCACGCGGGAGTCCCCGCCAACACGAGGCCGCGGGCGTCGCGAGGGCCGCGGCGCCGGCGCCGGCCTCGCCGGCCTGCTCGCTCGGGATGCGCGCGGAGCGCGGTGGCGGCGGGCGAGCGCGTAGAAGTTCTCGATGATCGCCCGTCCATGCTCGGTGGCCACCGACTCGGGGTGGAACTGCACACCCCACAGGGGCCGGTGACGGTGCTCGATCCCCATCACCACCCCGTCCTCCGTCCACGCGGTCACCCGGCCTTCGGGCCCGATCGGGCCAGTGACCGCGAGCGAGTGGTAGCGCACCACGGAGAAGTCCTGGGGGATGTCCTGGAAGAGGCCGCTGCCCACGTGCTGCACCTCGCTCAGGCGCCCGTGCATCGCCCTGGGTGCCGTCCCCACCAGCCCACTGAGCACGCGCCCGAGGCCCTGGTGTCCCAGGCACACGCCGAGCACCGGGATCTCGCTCGAGCGCAGGATGTCCGAGCAGACGCCGAAGTCGTGCCAGCGCTCCGGACGGCCGGGGCCGGGCGAGAGCACGATCGCGTCGAAGTCCCAGCGCGAGAGCGCCCTCCAGGAGACCATGTCGTTGTGGATCACGATCGGCTCCTCCCCACTCACGGCCGCCAGCAGGTGGAAGACGTTGTAGGTGTAGGAGTCGTAGTTGTCGACCAGCAGCGTGCTCACCGCGCCGCCTCCAGGCCCAGCCCGCGCGCGCTGCGGTCCAGCAGCGTCTGCACCACGCGCTCCACCGGTTCGCTGCGATCCCGCTCCTCGTACCAGCGCACCAGGTGCTTGAGGTAGAGCGCGAGCTGAGCGACGTCGAAGCGCTCCACCGCCAGCCGCAGATAGCGCCGGTAGAGCTCCGACTGGACAACCGCGAAGCGGTAGTCGGGGTCTTCCGCTGGCCGAAACGGGGATTCGCGCCGCAGGCGCGTGTCTCCCGGCTTCGGTCGAAATGGGGACTCGCCCCGAAGGCGCGTGCCACCTGGCTTCGGCCTGCCGCTGTCTGAGGCGCCGGCGCTGTGGCGGGCGCGCGCGCGCACGAGGTCCCAACCCAGGCTCTCGCCGTCCTGGAGCAACTGCGCGGGCTCGAAGTCGATCGGTGGGGCGACCGGGTAGAACACGAAGTACCCCAGAGCGATCTGAGCAGCGATCCGTTCCGCGGAGGGGTGCGCCTGACGCACCGCGCGCAGCCTCGGGGTGGCGTCGAACTGCGTGTCGATCCACTCGATCAGCTCGTCGATCAGCAGCGCCCCCTCGCTGGAGGCCAGCGCGCGCTTCTGCCTGGAGACCATCCCGTTGAAGATGTCGTGCGTCGGATGCATCTGCGGCCGGGCCGCCAGGGCCACCCCACCCGAGCTTCCGTTCCCCCCAGGCATCAGCTCGTCCATGAGCTTGCGCCTGCAGGTGACGTGCGAGACCCACTCAGTTCCGCACACCTGCATCGAGATCATGCCCTCGAGTTCGGGCGCCGCCATCCAGTAGGCGAGCGAGCGCATGTGCTGGGTGGGTAGTCCGTCGGCGCGCACGAGCGGGAACTCCTCGAAGTCCTCCAGGCCGGTCGCGTAGATGACCACGCCGTCCTCCCGCTGCCGCAGGCGGCCCTCGCGCAGGCCCGAGGCCGTCAACTCGGCGGCGTCCGCGAGGAAGTCCGACTCGAAGAAGACCCTGTCGAATGCGATCCCCAGCCGCGCGAGCGTCTTGCGCTGACCCGCGATCACCCAGGCGCGCGTCTTGTACCAGAGCTCCAGCGCCTCCAGTTCACCGCCCATCACCCGCCGCAGAAGCTCATCGGCGGCGTCGTCGCGCAGCGCCAGCTCCCGCGTCAGGGAGTCTTCGGGGTACTCGATCTCCGCGCCGGTGAACGAGCCGCTCGCGGCGACGTAGTCCGCGTAGCAGAGGCCCACGAAGTGATCGCTCTTCTCATCGCCGTCGGGCCAGGAGTGCGCGTGGCGGCCGCTGTTCATCACCCCCGCCATCGCCTCCCCCATGCTGCGGCCCGCATCGGAGATCAGGCTGCGCCGCTCCACCTGCGCGCCCGCCTGCGCGAGCGCGGCGGCGAGCGCGTTGCCGATCGCGAGGTTGCGCAGGTGACCGATGTGCAGCGCCTTCGTCGCGTTCGCGTCCCAGAACTGCACCGAGAAGCGCTGTCCGTGCGCGAGGTCGCCAAGCCCCGCCTCCGCGCTCCCGCCCGCCTCCAGGGCGGCCCCGACTGTTTCTATCCAGCTGTCCCGCAGGCGCAGCCGCACTCCGTCGCCGTCGTGACTCACACTCTCCGCCCACGGCTCCCCCTCGATCCGCTCGAGCTCCTGTAGCGATGCGCGATCCTCCCGCCACCTCGGCAGGCGCGGCACGAGCTTCAGGTCGTAGCACTGCTGTGGGCGCCTCGGCGCCCGCGCGGCCCAGCGGGCGGGCGCCCCATTGGCCATCGGGACTTCCTCGAAGTAGTCAAAGAGATTGGCAGTCATGAGCACCAACGAGATCGAGCTTTGTTCCATGCACCAGCCGGGGCTCGAACCCGGATCAGCGGCGTTTAAGGCCGCCCCTTTAACCGATTAAGGTACTGGTGCCCAAGGCAAGCCGACCGCCCGGCTCTTTTACCGCCGACTCCCTGAAGCGCCTTCCCGGTCGAGTCCGCTATCTGGAGCTTACCAGATATCATGACTCCAGCCACTTGCGTTCCGGACTCAAAAGAGTGCAGACTCGACACTCCGCAGAGTCCACAATATCGCCTGGGCATCGCCGAATAGGTTAAGTGAGAGACATTCCCCGAAAACCAAGAAGTGAGAGACATCGGAAGCCAACTACTAGTGAGAGACATGAGCCTTGAACCAGCGGCTCACACTTGCGCGCGCTCCTAAGGTGAGAAATATGAGCATCACTCCAAGCCTGCTCACAAGCAACGATGAACCCGGGGGCTGCCCCCCGGTCCCCGCATGCCCAGCGCGGTGCAGGCGGTCGGCTGGGCGCTGCGCCCGCTGCCGTTCATGGAAAGCGCCCGCAGGCGCTACGGGGATATCTTCACCATGCGTATCCGCCATGGTCGCCCCTGGGTGTTTCTGAGCCACCCCGAGGACGTGGGTAAGGTGCTCACGATCAGCCCCGAGTTGGTGCGCGCCGGCGCGGGCGAGGCCAACCCGCTGCTCGGACCGCTGCTCGGGCCGCGCTCGGTGATGCTCCTCGATGAGCCCGAGCACATGACCCACCGGCGATTCATACTGCCCTCCTTTCACGGCGAGCGGATGCGCGGCTACGGGGAGATGATGGTCGAGGTGGCGCGCGCGGAGATCGCCCGCTGGCCGGTGGGCGAGCCCTTCGCGCTGTGGCCACGCATGCAGGCGATCAGCAACGAGGTGGTGATGCGCGCAACCTTCGGCAGTACCGAGGGCCAGAAGATGGAGCACCTGCGCGTGCTGCTGAAGCGCCTCACTGACTGGCTCAACGACTCCTCACGCCTGACGCTGCTCGCCACGTTCGGCTCGCGCTGGCTGTCCCGCAACGCGCGCTTTCAGGAAGTGCTCGCGCCCGTGGAAGCGGCTCTGCTGGAGGAGGTGCGCCGGCGCCGGCGCACCCCCGGGCGCCCGCAGGACGAGGGCATCCTCTCGCTGCTCGAGCAGGCCTACGACGAGAGCGGCACGCCGATGACCGAGCAGGAGCTGCGCGACGAACTGATCACGCTGCTCTCCGACGGGCCCACCGCGACCTCCCTGTCGTGGGCCTTCGAGCGCCTGCTGCGCCACCCCGAAAAGCTCGCCCGCCTGCGCGAGGAGGTGCTCGCGGGCGCCGAGGAGACCTACGTGGACGCGGTCGTCAAAGAGATCCTGCGCCTCTGCCCGGCGGTCCCGCTGGTCATGCGTGGCCTGGTAGCGCCGATGCGCCTCGGCGGCTACGAGATCCCCGCGGGCACCACGGTCGCCCCGTGTATCTACCTGGTCCACCACCGCGAGGACCTCTACTCCCACCCCCTCCGCTTCCAGCCCGAGCGCTTCCTCGGGGCTCCGCCGGAGAACTACACGTGGATCCCGTTCGGCAGCGGCGTGCGCCGCTGCGTGGCGGCGGCCTTTGCGCAGCTGGAGATGAAGCGGGTGATGCAGACGGTCCTCGAGGAGGTCGAGCTCGGCGCGGCCCCCTCCGGCAGCTCACAGCGGGCGAGGAGGAGCTCCGTGGCCTTCGCTCCCGGAGACCAGGCGCCCGTGATCGTCAAGCGCCGCACGTCCGGAATGGCCAACGCGCCGACGCTCGCCGCGGCGTGAGCGGCGAGGCTCACCGCGACGTGAGCGGCGACCCTCACGGAGAGGGGAACGCCGACCCTCACGGAGGGGTGGACGCCGACCCTCGCCGCGACGTGAGCACCGAGACCGATCTGCTCGTCGTGGGCGCCGGGGCCAAGGCCGCCGCGCTCGCGGCGAAGGTCCACGCGCTCAACACGCTCGGCCTGGGGCCCCTCACGCTGAGGATCGTCGAGGCGACCGAACTCGCCGCGTCGTGGTCGGGGCGCAACGGCATGACCTCCGGCGAGGAGCCCCTGGCGATCAGCCCGATCAAGGACGTCGGGTTCCCCTACCAGAGCTACGAGGCCTTCGGCGAGGTCGGGGACGCGATCGACCGCACCGTGATGCCGTTCTCCTGGCAGCGTTACCTCATCGGCCAGAAGAGCTATGCCCGCTGGGTGAACGCCGGCTCGCCCGCCGTGCAGCATCGCGAGTACGGCCAGTACCTCACGTGGGTCCTCTCGGGCGCCACCGAGGGGGTCACGCTCGTGAGCGGCCGCGTCACACAGGTCTCGCTCGCGGCGCAGACCGAGTGCTGGACTGTCGAGGTCGCGGGGCACACCGGCCGACGGCAGTATGGCTGCCGTGCGCTGGTGCTAACCGGCCCGGGCGTCCACCGACATCTCCCGCATGACCCCGGCGCCGCTGCGAGGGTCTTCCACTGCGACAGCAAACGCACCGAGCTAGCCTGCATCCCCCCCAAGGGAAGCCCTGAGATCGCGATCGTCGGCGGCGGCGAGAGCGCACTCAGCTGCGTGGCGTTCCTGCGCGCCTTCCGGCCGGAGGCTCGACTCACGATCTACACCCCCACCCTGCCGCTGAGCCGCGGCGAGAGCTTCCTGGAGAACCGCGTCTTCTCCAACCCCGACGACGTCGCCTGGAGCTCTCTGGATCTGCAGACACGCCGCGACTTCATCAAGCACTGCGACCGGGGGGTCTTCGACCCCGGGTCCCTGGCGGAACGCGCCTACGACGAGCAGTGCCGCTTCGTCACCGCGCGCGTGGAGCACATCGCTGCGCAGGCCGACGGCGACGGAGTGCGCGTCGAGCACTCCTTGGGAGACCAGACCGGCAGCGAACGGCACGACTACCTCGTCAACTGCACCGGTTTCGACCTCCTGGAGCAGCTCCGAGGCCTCTTCCCGCCCGCTCTTCGCGCCGAGATCGAGGGTCGGGCGGGGCGGCTCTGGGACAGGCCCCCCGAGGCGGAGATCCCGATCGGACGGTTCCTCGAGCTGGAGGGCGTCCACCCGCGGCTGCACATGCCGGGCTTGGGCGCGCTCAGTCAGGGCCCCGGGTTCGCGAACCTGGGCTGTCTGGGACTCCTCGCCAATCGCGTGCTCGAACCACTCGTGCTCAGCAGCGACGCGCCGATGGCGGCGGCTCAGATCGAGCGCTGGTAGGAGCGAAAGGCGCGCGTGGCGAACAGCCCGCAGAGCAGCGCGAGCGCGAGCAGATAGCAGCCGCGCGAGAGGACGAGGCCCCAATCGGGGTTGGCGGAGAGCGCGGAGCGCCCGGCCTGGACGGCCCAGTTGACGGGGTTGAAGCGAGCGACTTCCCGGATCCACACGGGGATCAGGTTTTCCTGCATGAAGGTCGCCGAGAGGAATGTGAGGGGGAGCACGATGAAGTTGACGGCGGCGATCAGCGTCTCCTCGCGGCGGGCCAGCAGCGCGAGGCCATTGGAGATCCCGCCGATGCAGGCCCCCAGCAGCACGGAGACGACGATCAGCACCAGCACCCCAGGGACGCCCCCGGGGAAGCTCGCGCCGACGAGCAGGCCGAGGGCGACGATGATCAGCGACTGGATCACGATCACGATCGCGGCCTGGATCAGCGGGCCGGCGATCAGCGGCCAGCGGCTGACGGGCGAGACGAGGAAGCGGTCGAGCACGCCGTGTTCGAGGTCGTTGAGCATCGCCATCCCACTCCAGCCGGAGGAGAACAGCGCCGTCATCACGACGATGCCGGGGGTGAGGAAGTCGATGTAGGAGCCCCCGTGAAAGCCGGGGATTTCGACGATCTTCCTAAACAGCGCGCCGAACAGCAGCAGCCAGATGATCGGCTGGGCGAGCGTGATCGCCAAGTACCAGGGCTGACGCATCAGGGTCCTCAGCTTGCGCTGGGTCATGTGCCAGGGGGATGCGAGCACGCTCACCGGCCACCTCCTGTCCGCGATCGCACCCGGGCACGCTCACCGGCCATTCCCAGTGGTTCACGACCGCACCCGAGCACGCTCACCGCCGGCCCTCCTCCCCGGGGCGCTGCTCCTCCTCGGCGTCGCTGAAGGCGCGTCCGGTGTGGCGCAGGTAGACGTCGTCGAGCGAGGGACGCGCGACGGTGGCGGAGGCGACCGCGATGCCGGAGCTCTCCAGCGCCGCAAGCGCGGCGGGCAGCGCAATCGCCCCGGAGTCCGCGCGGGCGCGCAGGGAACGGCCGTCGAGGACGACCTCCCGCAGACCCTCCACGCCGGCGAGCAGGCCGGGCGGGAGGCCATTCGAGGTGGCGTCGGCGAGCTCGATCTGGACGGCGTCGCCCCGTAGCTGCCCCTTGAGCTCCTCGGGGGTGCCGCCCGCGACGACCTGTCCGCGGTCCACGATCGCCAGACGCTGGGCGAGCCGGTCGGCCTCCTCGAGGTAGTGGGTGGTGAGCAGGATCGTGAGGCCCTCCCCGGCGGCGAGCTGGGAGATCTCCTTCCAGATCTCCGCGCGGGCCTCCGGGTCGAGGCCCGTGGTGGGCTCGTCGAGGAACAGCACCTGCGGGCGCTGCACGAGTCCCATGGCGACGTCGAGCTTGCGCTGCATCCCCCCGGAGTAGGTGCGCGCGAGCCGCCCCCCTGCGTCCGCGAGGCCGAAGCGCTCCAGCAGCCCATCCACCTGTTCGGCCAGAGGCCGCCCGCCGAGCCCGTAGAGCTGCCCGGCGAGCGTGAGGTTCTCACGGCCGGTGGCCTCGGGGTCGACGCCGGAGCGCTGGGCGACCACTCCGATCGAGCGGCGCACGCGATCGGGCTCGCGTAGCACGTCGGCGCCCGCGACCCGCGCGGAGCCCGAGTCGGGCCGGGTGAGCGTTGTGAGGATCTTGACGGTCGTGGACTTGCCCGCGCCGTTGGGGCCCAGCAGCGCGAAGATCGTTCCCGCCCGCACCTCGAGGTTGAGGCCATCGAGTGCGCGCACCTCGCCGGGGTATGTCTTGACCAGATCGGTCACCTCGATCGCCTGGGTCATCGTTCGCCAAGATAGCGACCGGGCAGGCCGCTGCCCTCGAGGAGCTCGCGGGCCTCGGGACTGGTTTCGAGGGCGCGGATCAGCACGGAGAGAACGCCGCCCAGCAGTGAGGAGGGCATGGTCTGGGGGTCGGTGAGCTCGAGCATCGCGAAGCCCACCCCGAGCCCGAGCATCACATCGGCGAACCGCTCGGCGGCCTCCTCGGGCGCCTCCTGGCCCGCGTCCGCGGCGCTCTGGGCGGCGAGCTGCGCGAA
The DNA here is from genome assembly GCA_963742275.1 of uncultured Solirubrobacterales bacterium. Classification (GTDB taxonomy): domain Bacteria; phylum Actinomycetota; class Thermoleophilia; order Solirubrobacterales; family Solirubrobacteraceae; genus Palsa-744. The sequence goes on from CAVUKU010000001.1 coordinate 90,780, forward strand.
GGTGACGCGCAGCTCCCGCAGCGCCTCGGCCAGACGCAGCCGCAGGGACTCCTCGCGCTGGGCATGGGTCCACAGCTCGACGAACAGGCGGAAGCGGTCGGGGCGCTCTTGCAGGCGATCCATCCAGCGCTCGCTGCCGGCCAACGGGCGCTCCCAGGTGGCGCGATTGCGGTCGAAGAGCTCGATCTGCTCCGCCACCAATCCGGCGAGGTACTCCTCCACGAGCGCCACCAGCAGGTTCTCCTTGCTGCCGAAGTGCGCGTAGAGGGCGCCCTTGGTGAACCCTGCCTCGGAGGCGATCTCGTCGAGGGTGGCCCCGGCGAAGCCGCGGCGCGCGTAGAGGAGCGCCGCGGCCTCCAGCAGCCGCGCCCGCGTCTGGGCCTTGCGTGCGCTGCGGTCGAACTGGCCGCGCGGCATCACCACCCCCTTGACATATACTTATTAGTAGATATACTCATCGGTATCAACACTCTAGTGCAAGGAGCGGTAGCCGTGACGAACCAGTTGCCCCCAGGTCCGCGTATGCCGGCAGCCTTGCAGACGCTCGGCTTCTGGAGCCGTCCCAACGCCTTCATCGAGCGCTGCGGCGCACGCTACGGACGCCGCTTCACGCTCCGCCTGCTCTCCCAGCCACCGTTCGTGGTGCTCTCGGACCCCGAGGAGATCAAGGAGGTTTTCCAAGCGCCCCCCGATGTCCTGCACCCCGGCGAGGGAGCGCGGATCCTCGAACCGCTCCTCGGACGCCACTCGGTGATCGTGCTCGACGAGGAGCCCCATCTTGAGCAGCGCAAGCTGCTGCTGCCCGCCTTCCACGGCGAGCGGATGCAGCGCCTGTCGGGGCTGATGGCGGAGCTCGCCGAAGCCGAGGTGACCTCGTGGCCGTGCGGGGAGCCGGTCGCCCTGCACCCCCGCCTGCAGGGGCTGACGCTCGAGATCATCCTGCGCGCGGTCTTCGGCCTGGAGCAGGGCTCACAGCTGGATGAGCTGCGCGAGCTGCTCACGAAGATCCTCGCGTTCGCCGAGAACCCCCTCTCGATGCAGCCCCGTCCCCCGCGGCCGTTGACCGTCCGCGGACCGATCGCTCGCCAGGACAGGATGCTCGAGCGGACCGACGAGCTGATCCTCGAGCTGATCGACGGGCGCAGGCGCGCAAGCGCGAGCGCCGGCGAAGAAGACAAGGGGAAGGAGAAGGAGAGGGGGAAAGAGAGCGTTGACGTGCTCGCGATGCTGCTCGACGCCGAGCACGAGGACGGCTCGCCGATGAGCCCGCAGGAGCTGCGCGACGAGCTGATGACCGCGCTGGTGGCCGGCCACGAGACCACGGCCTCCGAGCTGGCGTGGGGATTCGAGCGGCTCGCGCGCGAGCCGGCAGTGCTGGAGCGCCTCTACGAGGAGCTGGACGGCGACTCGGATGAGACGTACCTGACCGCCACCATCCAGGAGATCCTGCGCCACCGGCCGGTGCTGCCCCAGGCCGAGCCCCGTCTGGTCAAGCAGCCCGTGACAATCGGCGGCGTCACCTACCCGCCCGGGGTGATGCTGGTCGCGTTCATACACCTGCTCCACCACGATCCGGAGATCTACCCCGAGCCCCACGCGTTCCGCCCCGAGCGGTTCATCGAGAGTGAGGGAGGGAAGGCGCCGGGCACCTACACCTGGATCCCCTTCGGGGGCGGCCGGCGGCGCTGCCTGGGCGCGAGCTTCGCGCTGCTGGAGATGAAGCTGGTGCTGCGCGCGGCGCTCGAGCGCTACGAGCTGCACCCGGCTGGCGAGCACGCCGAGCGCACCCGCAGAAGGCACATCACCGTCAGCCCCGCCGGCGGCTGCCAGGTGGTTCTGCGCGAGCGCGTCGCCCCCCGCGCGCCCGCCGCGCCGGCATCCACGCCCGCACCGGAGCGTGTCGCCGCCTGAGGCAGCTGTCCGCGACGATCATTCCGGCCGAGGATCGAACCTCGGACGGGCCGCGGCAACTACTCCACGACCCGCGCCGGAGCCTCGCCCCAGAGCTGTTCCAGGCGGTAGAACTCGCGCGTGGCGGGAGTGAAGATGTGGACCACGACGTCGAGGTAGTCCATCAGGATCCACTGCGCCCGGCTCACGCCTTCCACGCGGCGGGGGAAGACGCCGTGCTCGCGCTTGGCGCCCTCGTGGATCCCGTCGTGGATCGCCTTCACCTGCCGATCGGTGTTCCCGGTGCAGATCAGGAAGTAGTCGGTGTAGCCCACGAGCCCGCGCATGTCGAGCTCGAGGACCTCGCGGGCCTTCTTCTCCAGCGCATAGCCCGCGATCTCGCGCGCCAGCTCGGTGGAGGGGAGGACTTGGGCGGTGGGGCTCACGATACGACTTGCGCCTCGGCCGTCGTATCGCGGTAGAGACCGTGTGCGGCGATGTGGGTGGCGACAGCGGGACCGACCAGCTCCTCGATGGCGACGCCGCGACGCACACGCTCGCGCACCAGGGAGGAGGAGATGTCGATCACGGGCATCCTGAGGAAGCGTAGTCCGAAGTACGGCGCACTCCCAGACAGTAGGGGATCCAGAGCACTGCGGATCTTCTGAGGCTCCTCGGGCTCGCACTCGGCGCGCAGAGCGACGGCGAGCTCCGCGAGCGCGAGCAGCTCCCGGGGCTCGCGCCAAGCGGTCAACGTGCCCGCGACGTCGGTCCCCACGATGAGCGTGAGCTGCGTCTCGGGGTGCGCTGCGTGGAGAGCCCTCAGGGTGTCGACCGTATAGGAGGGACCAACACGTTCGATCTCGAGGGCGGACACGTCCAGCCTCTCGGTATCCGCGACTGCGAGTCGACACATCTGCAGGCGGTGCCCCGGGCCGGGATCGTCCTCGACGGACTTGAAGGGGGAGCGGAATGCCGGCATCAGCAGGACTCGATCGAGGTCGAGCTCGCGCAGCGCATGGAGCGCGAGCTCGTGGTGCCCAAGGTGCGGCGGGTTGAAGGTCCCGCCGAGAACGCCCAAGCGACCCACAGGCGTCTCAGGCGCGGACGTGCCCGTCGCCCTCGATGAGGTACTTGAAGGTGCAGAGCTCCCGCAGGCCGATCGGGCCACGGGCGTGGAGCTTCTGGGTGGAGTTGCCGATCTCGGCGCCCATCCCGAACTCACCCCCGTCGGTGAAGCGGGTGGAGGCGTTGACGTACACGCAGGCGGCGTCGACGCCGAGCTGAAAGGCGCGTGCGGCGGCGGCGTCGCGAGTGATGATCGCCTCGGAGTGCCCCGAGCCGTAGCGGCCGATGTGCTCGATCGCCTCCTCAGTGGAGTCCACGATGCGCACGGCGAGGGTCAGGGCGAGGTACTCGGTCGCCCAGTCCTCCTCGGTGGCGGGCTCCAGCAGCGCGGCGCCGCCGGCTGCGGCGAGCGCGAGGGTGCGCTCGTCCCCGCGCACGAGCACGCGGGCGTCGTGGAGCGCGCGCACCATGCGCGGGACGAACGCGCCCGCGGCGTCGCGGTGCACGAGCAGCGTCTCCGCGGCGTTGCACACCCCGGGGCGCTGGACCTTGGCGTTGAGCACGATCCGCTCCGCCGCGTCGAGGTCCGCGGTGGCGTCCACGTAGAGGTGGCAGTTGCCGGAGGCGGCGTAGATCACGGGCACGGTGGCGAGCGCCTTGAGCGCCGCCTTCAACCCCTCTCCCCCTCGCGGGATGATGAGATCGACGGTCTCCGTCTGGGTCGCGAGCTCCGCGAGCTCCTCGCGACCCCCGCCCGCCACGAGGCTCACGCACCCGCAGGGCAGCCCCGCGGCGACGGCGGCCTCGGAGGCGATCGCCGCGAGTACAGCGTTGGAGTGCGCCGCGGCGGAGGACCCCCGCAGCACGATCGCGTCGCCGGCCTTCAGGCACAGGGCCGCCGCGTCGATCGTGACGTTGGGGCGGGCCTCATAGACGACCGCGATCACCCCGAGGGGGACGCGGACCTTGCGCACGTCGAGCCCGTTGGGCAGGCGCCGCCCGTCGATCACCTCGCCGACGGGGTCGGGCAGTGCGGCGATCTGCCTCACGGCGGAGGCGATCGCACCGATGCGAGCGGGGTCGAGCGCGAGACGGTCGAGCAGCGCGTCGCCGATCCCGGCCTCCCGCCCGGCGAGCACGTCGAGCTCGTTCGCCGCCAGGATCTCCGGGGTGCGCTCGATCAGCGCGTCCGCGATCGCGAGCAGCGCGGCGTCCTTCACCGCGGTCCGCACCGTGGCGAGCTGCCGGGCGGCGCGCTTGGCAGCTGCGCAGAGCTCGGGGATGGATACGGCGGCGACGGTGGCCATGGCTCTCAACAGGGTACGACAGGCCACGCCCGCGGCGGTGGTCGGCGGTGCTGGTCCGTGCGTCCTACGCCAGCGGTGGCGGATCGGCGGTGCTGGCCCAGAAGCACGTCCTACGCGAGCACCAGCCGGTCGCGGTGCACGGCCTCCTCGGTGGCGTGCGGGAGGATCTCGCGCACGGCCTCGGACTTCAGGCCCCGCGCGCGGCGCAGCTCGGGGGCGGAGTAGTTGCAGAGGCCCTTCGCGACGATCGCCCCGCCGGGCTCTGCGATCTCGACGGCGTCGCCGGCGTCGAACTCCCCGCGGACCTCCACGACGCCGACGGGGAGCAGACTCGTGCCGTGCTCGCGCAGCGCGCGCGCGGCGCCGGAGTCCACTACGAGGGTGCCGCGGGCGGGCTTGGCGTAGCGCAGCCACAGCTTGAACGAGTTGTGGCGCGCGGGCCCGGGGTGAAAGCGCGTGCCCTCGGGCTCCCCCGCGAGCGCGGCCTGAAGCGCCCCGGGGCGCACCCCATTGCAGATCGTCGCGGGGATCCCCGCCGCACCGGCGATCTCGGCGGCGAGCACCTTCGAGCGCATCCCCCCGGAGCCCAGCGGCGAGGTGGAGTCCCCGATCTCGAGGCCCTCGAGCTCCCGCAGGTCGTGCACCTCCCCGATCAGCTCCGCGCCGGGATCGTGGCGGGGGTCGGCGATGTGCAGGCCGTCGATGTCGGTGAGCAGCACGAGCAGCTCCGCGGAGACGAGGATCGCGACCTGGGCGGCGAGGAAGTCGTTGTCCCCGAAGGAGATCTCGTCGGTGGCGGTGGTGTCGTTCTCGTTGACCACCGGCACCACCCGCCAGTCGAGCAGCGTGCGCAGGGTGTGGCGCGCGTTGAGGTACTGCGCGCGCCCCCCGAGGTCCCCCGCGGCGAGCAGCACTTGGGCGCTCGTGATTGCGCGCGCGCGCAGCAACTCGTCGTAGGCGCGGTAGAGCTTGCCCTGCCCCACCGCGGAGGCGGCCTGCAACTCGGGGATGGCGCTTGGGCGAGCGGGGAGCCCCATGACCCTCACCCCCCGCGCGATCGCGCCGGAGGAGACGAGCACGAGCTCATCCCCGGCGGCGTGCAGCGCGGCGGCGGTGTCGCAGATGCGCGCGAGCACCTCCTCGCGCAGCTCCCCGTCGTCGCGCGCGACGATGGAGGAGCCGAGCTTGATCACGATTGTTCGCATGCGTGGTCGTGTAGCGTAGATGGACTGTGAGCGGCGAGACCATCACACCCTCCACCGGGCAGCCCGTCTTCCTGATCACCGGCGCTTCCACCGGCATCGGGGCAGCCACCGCGCGCCTCGCAGCCGACGCCGGCTACCGGCTGGTACTGGCCGCCCGCTCCGAGCAGCGCCTCCAGGAGCTCGCCGCCGAGCTGGGCGGTCCCGAGCGAGCGCTGGCGGTGGCGTGTGACGTGACCGAGTGGGAGGACCAGCAGCGTATGGTGGCGGCGACGCTCGAGGCGTTCGGGCACATCGACGTGGCGTTCGCGAACGCCGGCTTCGGCGGAGCCCGCGGCTTCCTCAACGACACCCCGGAGCACTGGAAGGAGATGGTCCTGACGAACGTGTACGGCGCGGCGCTGACCCTGCGCGCGACGATCCCCGCGCTGAAGGAGAGCCGGGGCCACCTGCTGATCACATCGAGCGTCGCCGGACGGCGCGTGATCACCGGGTCGCTGTACTCGTGCACCAAGCACGCCGTCACGGCGATGGGCGAGGCCGCGCGCCAGGACCTTCACGGCAGCGGCGTCCGCGTCACCGTGATCGAGCCGGGCATGACCGACACCCCCTTCTTTGAGAACCGCCCCACCGACCCGCTGGAGGCGCAAGACATCGCCCGCGGCGTCCTCTACGCCGTCTCCCAGCCCCCGCACGTCAACGTCAACGAGGTACTGATCCGCCCCACCGCGCAGCAGGGGTGAGCCGGCGTCCTCCGCGGCGTGGCCTCACCGTCTACCAACTCGCCCACCGCCGTCTGCACGGCTGAGCCCGCTCTACCCAGCGGAGTCGAACTCCAGCACGACCCCTGCGATCTGCAGCTCGTCGCCCGGCTGAAAACCCTCGTCCTGGAGGGCGCGGAGCACGCCGAGGCGGCGTAGGCGGCCCTCGACATAGCCCATCGCATCGTCGTTCTCGACGTCGAAGCGCGCGAGCAGACGCTCGACCGTGGGTCCGCGCACAGCGAAGGTGTTCTCGCCGACGCGCTCCACGCTGAAGCCGGTGCGCCCCGCCGGGCGGAAGACCATGTGCTCGGCGAGGTCCTCGGGCGCAGCGGCGGCCTGGGAGCTTGCCTTCCCCTCCGCGGATTGACTCGCAGCGGCCCGATCGCCAGCCGGCACCAGCCGCAGCAGCGTGCCCCCCAGCTCGGCGAGGCCCGCGCCGGTAGCGGCGGAGGTCGCGATCACGGGGACCTCGCCGCCGAGACGCCGCGACCACTCCGCGACCGCCGCCTGCGCGCGCTCCAGAGGAACGAGGTCGGCCTTGGAGAGCGCCAGCACGCGCGGCAGGGCCGCCAGGCGCGGATCGTGCGCAGCCAGCTCCTGCTCGATCGTCGCGTGATTGGCCGCCGCGTCGGCGGGGTGGGCTGGGTCGAGGGGGTGGGCGGGGTTCGAAACTTCCGGCGCGAGGTCGAGCACGTGCACGAGCAGGCGCGTGCGCTCCACGTGCGCGAGGAACTCGTGGCCGAGGCCCGCGCCCTCGCTGGCGCCCTCGATCAGCCCCGGGATGTCCGCCACCACCAGCTGGCGCTCGTCGGATTCGAGCACCCCCAGCACCGGCTCCAGGGTCGTGAACGGGTAGGAGGCCACCTTCGGCGCCGCGCGCGTGAGCCGCGCCAGCAGCGAGGACTTGCCCGCGTTCGGCAGGCCCACCAGACCCACGTCCGCGAGCAGTTTCAGCTGCAGCTCCAGCCAGCCCTCCTCGCCCGGCAGGCCCCGCTCGGCGAAGCGCGGCGCCTGGCGCGTGGGCGTCGCGAAGCGCTTGTTGCCCCGCCCCCCCACGCCGCCGCGCGCGATCAGGGCGCGCTGGCCGTGGCGCAGCAGCTCCCAGCGCTGGCCCTCCAGGTCGCCCTCCTCGCCGATCGCCTGGGTTCCCGGGGGGACCCGCACGACCAGGTTCTCCCCGTCCGCGCCGTGGCGCAGCGATCCCTCCCCGCGCCCGCCCCGCGCGGCGCGGTGGTGCACGCGGCGGGTGAAGCCCTGCAGGTCGCGCAGGGAGTCCTCGCAGAGCAGCACCACGTCTCCCCCACGCCCGCCGTCGCCCCCGTCGGGGCCCCCGCGGGGGACGTGTGCTTCGCGGCGGAAGCTCGCGCTGCCGTCCCCTCCCGCGCCCGCCTGGACGTGGATGCGTGCGCGGTCGTGAAGCATGCGAGCGTGCTCAGCCGGCGCTGTCGAGATTTGGACCGTATGCCATGGTGGTTGCGCGGCGCGCCCGCTGGCGCGGTCAGTCGCGCCTTCGCTCCGCGAGCACGACCCGCGTGCCGCGCGCGGGAATCATCGTCACGTTGCGGTGGCGCGCGCGTTCGGGCGCGGGGTCGGCCGCGACCATGTCGGTGCGCCGCGCGATCGCGCGCAGCACCACACGCTGCTCGGCCATCGCGAGCGTGGCCCCAAGGCAGCGCCGGATGCCGCCGCCGAAGGGGATCCAGGTGTAGGTGCCGGGCTTCACATCGAGGAAGCGCTCGGGCCGGAACGCGAACGGATCGGGGTACACGTCCTCGCGGTGGTGGACGAGCAGGATGCTCATGAGCACCGAGGAGCCTGCCGGCAGGCGCCACTCGCCGAGCTGCCAGGGCTCGCTCACGCGTCGCCCGATCACCGGGATCACCGGCCGCGAACGCATCGCCTCGTGGATCGTCGCCTCGATGTACGCCGCGCCGGACTCCTCAGCTCCGCCGCCCTCGCGTACCTCCTCGCGCAGGCGCTCGTAGGCGTGCGGGGTGCGCAGCAGCCGCTCGAACGTCCACGCGAGCGAGTTGGCGGTCGTCTCGTGGCCCGCGAGCACGAGTGTCAGGAGCTCGTCGCGGAGCTCCTCATCGGTCATCGGCGCGCCGTCCTCGTCGCGCGCCGCGAGCAGCAGCGAGAGAATATCCGTGCGGCCCTCGACGTCGCTCGCGCCGCGGCGCGCGGCGATCACCGCATAGAGATGGCGGTCGAGCCGGCCAATCAACTGTTTGACCGGACCGGCGGGTTCGGTGCGGCCGATGGTCAGCAGTTCGACGACCTGCGCGAAGGGCTGCGTGGAGAGGTTCACGATCCAGCGGATCGCGTCGCGGAGACTGCGCTCGGGGGTGCCCTTCTGCGGGCGGCCATCGACGCCGAAGATCCCGGTCATGATCACGTCGAGGGTGATCGCCTGCATCGCAGGGGCCAGCGCAAAGGGCTCGCCCAGCGGCCAGCGCTCGATCTCCCGCTCGGCTGCCTGCGCGATCATCGCGGTGTAGCGCTCCACCGCCTCGCCGTGGAACGGCGGCAGTAGGAGCTTACGCTGACGCATATGCTGGGGACCCACAAGCGTGAGCACCGAGTTGGGCCCGACGACCGGGCGCAGCGGGGACTCCCCCGTCAGCGACGGCGCCTGCTCGGGGGTGGCGGTGAAGAGCGACTTGACGTGGTCGGGGTGGCTGGTGAGGACGATGACCTCGTCGTCGATCATCCCCTTGAAGCGGAACACCTCTCCGAGCTCGCGGCGCGCGCGGAACACGAACTCGATCTGGCGCATGCTGAAGCGCAGCGTCTGTAGCGCCCGCGGGAGGCGGAAACCGGGTGGGAGCCGCTCGGGGTGTCCGTCGGCGGGCGCGGGCCCGGCGGGAGATGGCGGCGCCTCGCCGAGCAGTGCCCCGCCCGAGATAGGGGGAGCGAGTGGGGGGGTCGTGAGAGTCTCGACGGCGGACATGGGTTCCTCAAATGTCGTAGATTGACACTGCAAACGTAGCGCGATGGCTCTCACCGGGGGCGAGCACTCGCAGGCCGTCGCCGCTGCGCAGCGCGTTGGCGGGAGCGGTCATCGGCTCGAAGCAGATGAACGGCGAGGCCGGCGGGGCGAACACCTGCGCACAGGGATAGCCCTCGAGGAGCTCCAGCGCAATCCGGCGGCCGGTGGCGGTGGCGGTGAAACGGGCGGGCTCGGCCACCGCATCGAACCCGTCGTCGAACTCGCGCGCGGCCAGCTCGAAGGTCTGGCCGGGGAGCGTGCGCTCGGGGCCGATCGGGATCTGGTGCTCATCGAGCTCCAGACGGCGCATCGCGGGCAGCTCCACCAGCCAACCCTCGCGTGGGGCGCCGGGGAGCACGAGGTAGGGATGAAAGCCGAAGGCCACCGGTACGGGGTCCTCGCCGAAGGCCTCCACGCCCACCTCGATCTCGAGCCGCCCGCCGCCCAGGCGCGCTTTGAAGTGGAGCTCGTGGCGGAAGGGAAACACCTCGAACAGCTCGGGCCGCGACTCGCTCCAGTCCAGGCGCGCCGCGAGCGAGGACTTCGCTGCGGGGGTGGGCGCATCGGTGAGCTCCCACCCGAGCCGCCCGCCGATCACCCCGTGGATCGGCAGGCCGTGGTTCTCGAGCGCCACGCGAGCGGTGTCGTGCGGGACCGCCACCGCGCGCCCGGCGACGGTGTAGTCGAAGCCGGCCAGGCGGTTGGCCCAGGGGTAGAGCAGCGGTATGCCCATCGTCTTGCCGCGCTCCGCGTAGGCGGACACGCCTGCGTTCTGCGCCAGGAGCTCCTCACCGCGGTGGCGCAGCGAGCAGCAGAGCATCCCGGCGCCGGGAAGGAACGTGGCCTCGAGCGGCGCCTCCTGGTCGCACAGTTTCACGGTGTCAAGACCTGCCATGACAGGCAGGTTAGAGGTCATCGGGGCCATCGCCCTGGCCGGCCCACTCCCAGCCCGGCGGCCGTTCCTGCGAAGCCCGGCCGACCGACCCTGCACCGGCCAAGCCCCCAAAGGCGAGGACGCTACTCAACAGGCGGACGGACGGGCGCTAGGACTGCTCGCCGGCTACGACGTTCACCACGCGACCGCGGCGCCCCACGGTGAACTGCACGGTGCCCGCCGCGCGGGCGTAGAGGGTGTCGTCCTTGCCGATCCCGACGCCCTCGCCCGGCTTGAAGCGGGTGCCGCGCTGGCGCACGATGATCTCCCCGCCGGTGACACTCTGGCCCGCGAAGGTCTTCACGCCGAGGCGTTTGGCCTTGGAGTCACGGCCGTTGCGGCTGGAGCCGAGGCCCTTCTTATGCGCCATTCTCGCTCGCCTCCTTGGGAGTCTCAGCCGACTCGGCCGCCGGGGGGGCCGCGGCCGGTTTCGCGGGTTTGTGCGCGGCCGCCTTGCCCGCCCCCATCGCGATCTCCGTGATCTCGATCCGCGTCAGCTCCTGGCGATGGCCGGTGCGCCGTTTGTAGCCGCGCTTGGGCTTGAACTTCACGACGCGCAGCTTCTTTCCGCGCTCGTGGGCGAGGATCTTCGCGGTGACCTGCACCTGCTCGAGGCCCTTGCTATCGAAGACCGCCTCCTCGGAGCGGTACATCAGCGGCTGTAGCGCGACGCTCGCGCCCTCCTGGGCGGGGAGGCGCTCGACCAGCAGCCGCTGGCCGCGCTCGACGCGGTACTGCTTGCCGCCGGTCTTCACGATCGCGTACATGACGTGGGTCCTTCGTCCCCTTCTGGTTCTCGTTCTCGGTGCGAGACGAACCGCTCGCTACTCGGTGCCCGCCGACGCCTTGGCAGTCGAACGGCGCCGTCCGCCTCTGCGGCCGCGGCGCCGAGGTTTGGATTGTACGCCATCCTCCCCCTCGACCTCAGCGGGCGCCTCCGAGTGATCGGCAGCCCCGTTCGCCGACGGCTCGCCCGCGGGGCCCCCCGCGAGGACCGGCTCGAGCTCGGCGGGCCTGGACTGCGGCTCGGCGTCGTCCCTCTCCGTCTGCGTCTCCGTCGTAGCGTCGGGCTCGGGCGCGGCAGCCGCCGGCCTGGCCTTTGGCGCCGGGCGCGGTTTGCGCGGGGTGCGGCGCCGTGGGGGCGCCGTCGGCCGGGAGGATGGGGGCCCGCCCGCCCGCACCACCTCGCCGTTCTCGTCCAGCAGCAGCGCGCTCGCCGCGGTGCGGCCCACCTGCTCGATGCGCACCATCCGCTTCTCACCCACGTGGGGGGAGGCGCCGGCGATCGAGATTATGTAGCCGTCGATCTTCGCGACCGCGTCGTCCACGTCGTACATGTGGGGCTCCACGACCTCCACCAGCACCTCGTCGCCGGCGTGGAAGGGGAGCGCGCGCTCCTCCACCTCCTCGCGGGTCCCCTGGAAGGTGATCGCGAAGTGGTCCAGCGCCAGCCCTTCGGAGCCCTCGAAATGGAAGGAACGGCCAGTCTCGTGCTCCAGCGCATGCAGCACCCGCGAGTGCTGCCCCGTGAACTGGGCGGTCACGCGGGGGTTGATTTGGACCAGGAACGCCTCCGCATCCGGGCTCTCCGCGGCGATCTCCCGCAGGCGGCGCTCGAAGTCGATCGCGAACGTCTCCTCCGAGCGGATCACCCCGTCCCCGTCGCAGGTGGGGCAGGGGCGGCTCATGATCTCGCGCACCCCCTCGGTGACGTTCTGGCGGGTCATCTCCACCAGGCCGAGCTTGGAGATCTCCGCCGTGAACGTCTTCGTGCGGTCCTCGTCGAGGGACTTGCGCAGCGTCTTCATCACCGCGTCGCGATTGCGCGCGCGCGCCATATCGATGAAGTCGATCACGATGATCCCCCCGATGTCGCGCAGGCGCAGCTGGTCCACCACCGCCTCCGCCGCCTCGAGGTTCGTGCGCGTGATCGTCTCCTCCAGGCCCGCGCTGCGCCCGCGGCCGGTGAAGCTGCCGGAGTTCACGTCGATCACCGTCAGCGCCTCGGCGTAGTCGATCATCAGGTAACCCCCGCTGGGCAGATCCACACGGCGGGACATCACCCCTTCGATCGCCCGCTCCACCCCGTAGACCTCGAACAGCGGCCGCTCCTCCCCCTGCCACAGCTCGACGCGCTCCACGAGCTCCGGGGCGGTGCGCGTGAAGAACGAGACCAGCCGGCGGTACTGCTGCTCGTCGTCAACGATCGCGCGCTCGAAGTGTTCGGAGAAGATGTCCCGCACCACCCGCACCGAGAGGTCGGCCTCCTGGAAGACCATCTCCGGCGCCACGGTCTCCTGTACGCGCTTGACTAGCACCTCGTGGAGCTTGTGCAGGTAGAGCAGCTCCCGCTCGAAGTCCTCGCGCTTGGCGCCGTGCGCGGCGGTGCGCACGATCGCCCCGCCGCCGCCGAGGTCGAGTTTTGTCGTCTGCTTGCGCAGGCGCTCGCGCTCCCTGTCCTCCAGGCGCCGCGAGACGCCCACGCCCTCCCCGGTCGGCTGGTAGACCATGTAGCGGCCCGCGATCGCGAGCTCCATCGAGAGACGTGCCCCCTTCGTCTTCAGGGGGTCCTTGATCACCTGCACCACCACCTCTTGGCCCGGTTTCAGGAGCTCGGAGATCTTGCGTCCTCCGCCGCGCCCGCGCCGCGGCGCCTCCACGCCGGGGAGCACGATCTCATCGACGTGCAGGAAGCCGTTCTTCTCGAGGCCGATGTCCACAAACGCCGCCTCCAGGCCTGGCAGCACGTTGTCGACCTTGCCCTTGTAGATGTTGCCGACGATCGAGCGCGCCCCGCGGCGCTCCAGGTAGAGCTCAGCGATGCGGTAGCCGGCGCCGGGGGGGGCGCTCCCGCTCCTGCGCCGCCCGCCGGAGGATGTTCCTGCGGCGACCGGCGCGCCGGTCGCCTCCATGAGCGCCACGCGCGTCTCCGCGCGGTCGACGCTGACAAGTACTTGCTTTTTCAATGTAGATCGGTCTTTCGGTATCGGTTTGGACCGAGCCCCAGAGAAGGTCTCCCGGTGCGGGAGCCTTGAAGGCTTGTGATCTAGGGTTCTCGGTGAGCATTGTCTGTCCTGCTCGGCTAGGGCCGCAATACACGGCCCTTCAAAGCCTCGGTGGCGCGCGCCTGCACGTAGACCGACTGCAGCAGGCCCATGGCCAGCAGCGTCGCGATCACCGACGAACCGCCGTAGCTCATGAGCGGCAGCGTGACGCCGGTGACGGGCATGATGTCTACAGCCACGCCCACGTTGACGAACACCTGAAACATAAGCATAGCCACTACCCCCCCCGCCACCAGCGCACCGAACAGATCCTTGGCCAACGTCAGGATCCGCAGGGTGCGCCAGATCAACAGCGCGTACAGCGAGAGAACGAGCGCCGCGCCCACGAAGCCGTAGCGCTCGCCGACCGCCGCGAAGATGAAGTCGGTGCTGTCCTCGGGCACGTAGTTCCCCTTGATCTGGGTGCTGTCGGCCCCGCTGCCGGTCTTCTGGCCCGCGCCGATCGCGATCGTCGACTCGAGCTGCTGATAGCTCGCCTGGTAGCGGGCTTTTTCCTGCGGGTTGTCGGTGGGGTGCAGGAAGGCCGTGAGGCGTTCGAGCTGGTAGCCGTGCAGCACTTGCACGCCCGCCGCGGGGGCGACGACCAGCACGAGCGCGATCGCCGTCGCGCCCAACGCCAGCAGCCCCCCGAGGTGGCGCCAAGGGACGCCCGCCACGAACAGCAGGGTCAGCGCGATCATCAGGTACACGAGGCCCGAGCCGAGGTCGGGCTGGGCGATCACGAGCATCGCGGGCACCAGCGCCGCCAGCATCACCAGGGCGGTCGTCTCGCGCTCGCCGAGCTGCCGCGAGCGGTCCACCACCAGCGCCGAGAGCGCGAGGATCAGGAGCACCTTGCCGATCTCCGAGCCCTGGAAGGAGAACAGCGGGAAGCTGATCGCCCGCACGGAGCCCTGAGCCGAGTGCCCCGCGCCGAGCACCGCGAGGATGCTCAGGATCAGCGCCGCGTAGATCGCGACTTTGTGGTGGCGCAGGCGCGCGTAGTCGATCCGCGCCAACCCCACCATCAGCACGAGGCCGATCGCGAGGTAGATCGCCTGGCGCTCGGCGTAGTAGTGCGGCTGGCCGCGCACCACTTCGGAGGTGACCCAGCCCAGCACGACCACCGAGCAGATCCCGAGCGCGAGCACCGTCAGCGTCAGCAACGGGTCGAGCATCAGCCGCGGACCCCGGCGGGGCTCTTGGGAGGCCCCCTGCGCGCGGCGCTCGGCTTCGGGGGCGGTGATCGGACTCAGCGGCGCCATCAGTGGTCCGGGTTCGATCCGCTCATGAGCTTCAGCGGCTGGTCGAACCACTTCGAAGCGATCAGCCGTGCTACCGGCGCCGCCGCCTGGTCGCCGAAGCCGCCCTGTTCGACGGTCACCGCGATCACGATCGGCCGGCCCGCGTCGGGCAGGATGCACATGTACCACGCCTGTTCCTTCTGACCCGCGCGTTCAGCGGTGCCGGTCTTGCCGTAGACCGGGTACTTGGCCTGGTTCCACCCCGACCACACGTCCTGCGAGGTGCCTCCGGGCTCGGAGGTCGCGTCGTGGATCCCTTCCATCACGAGGTTGATATTGGCGTCGTTGAACTTCGCCTTACGGCGCTGGGGGAAGTTGAACGTCTGCACGATCCCCCCGCTGGGGCTTTCGATCGCCATTCCCAGGTGCGGAGTCGGGACCCACCCTTCGCCGCCGTTCATGAAGGCGTTTGCGAGCGTCGAGTAGGCAACCGCCATCTGCAGCGGGTCGGTCTGCAGGTCGCCCTGGCCGACCGCGAGGTCCATGTTGTGCCCGACGCTCCACGGCGCCCCGGGTTCGGCGACGATGCCGCACGGGTGGCCGTGGTGTTCGCGCTGGCACTTGAATTCGAGCGCGTTCTGTTTTTCCAGCCACCTCGGGCTCGGCACCACACCTTCGGACTCGTTGGGGAGGTCGATCCCCGTCGGCCGTCCGATCCCCAGCTTGTGAGCCATTTCCTGGATCACGGGACCATGGCTATTGTCCATCTCGCCGACCGTGAAGAAGTAGGTGTCCGAGGAGACCTTGAGCGCGTCCACGAGATCCGCCGCGCCGTAGTCGGAGCCGCCGGCGTTGCAGAATTTCACGGTCGAAACGAAGATGCACGACCCGGCGCCGAGACCAGCGTAGGGGTCGAGGATCCCCGCTTCGAGGCTCCCGATCGCGGTGATCGGCTTGAACGTGGAGCCCGTCGGGTAGTGGCCTTCGGTCGCACGGTCGAGCAGCGGCGCGGGTTCGGGTTCGGCGGCGCTTTTGGGAGCATTCGAGATCTGCTCGACTTCGTCCAGTTCGCGCGGGGAGAGCGCTTTGGTGAAGCTGTTGGGGTCGAAGCTCGGGGAGGAGCCCATCGCGAGGATCCCCCCCGTGCGGGGTTCCATCACGAGGAACGCTGCGCCGTTGCCGGGGTTGCCGAGGCCGTGAGCGAGTTCGATGCCCTTGCGCAGCGCGATTTCGCCCTCCTTCTGCAGGGCGAGGTCGAGCGTTAGCCGCAGGGTGTAGCCCGGGCGCGGCTTGATTTCGGGCAGTTTGGTCGGCTGCACCTGGTTTTCGGAGTCGATCTCCACCTGCTGGGCCCCCGGGCTGCCCCGCAGATAGCGGTCGTACTGGTACTCGAGCCCCTGCTGGCCGACGATCGTCCCCGCCTTCACGCCCCGGAAGTTGGCGTGCTGGGGGTTGCGCGGTTCCTCCTCTTCCTTGGTTATCTGGCTGACGTAGCCGAACGCCTGCGCGGCCATGTCGTGGTAGGGATATTCGCGGACGGAGACCTGTTCCTGGGTGACGCCCGGGTATTCGTTCTGGCGCTCCCCGAGCACCGTCAGCACTCCGCGGCCCGCGTTGGTCTTGATCGTCACGGGCGCGTAGGGCACTTCCCTTTCGCCCTTCTGCTGGATTTCCATGATCGTCCGGGGACTCATTTCAAGCTGCTTGGCCAGGCGCCGGTAAAGCGCCCGGCGACGCAGCCCCTTCGGGGGAAGCTCCCACGGGACGATCTGCACCGCGTTGGTGAGTTTGCTGGTGACGAGCACGTTGCCGTCGCGATCGATGACCTGCCCGCGCGGCGCGGCGATCGGCAGTTCGCGCAGCGTGTTCTTGGCGGCCTGCTGGACGTACTGTTCGCCGGTCAGGATCTGCAGATACCAGAGGCGGAAGAAGACGATCCCGAACATCAGGAGCGCCACCCCCCCCAGCACGGCCACGCGTAGGCCCAGCTGCGAGGAGATCGGCCAGCCCGGCTCGGGGGTGCGAACGCGTTCGAGCGGGCTCACCGGCTGACTCCTCCCGGCGCAGTTGGGCGGGCCGGTGGGCTCATGCGCGACTGAGGGGGCTCAGACCGCCCGTGGTGTAGGCGCGGCGCCGGCGCCGGCGGGGATCGTCGGGGACGGTGGGCGCCAGCCAGCGGCGCACCAGCACCCAGACGGGCAGCGCCACCACCGTGTCGAGCACCACCCCCAGGACGATCTGGCGCAGCAGCTCCAAGCTCACCGGAGCGTCCACCCCGAGCGCGATCTCCATCACCGAGTAGCCCACCATCGACGCCGCAGCGGCGCCTGCTCCGACCAGCAGCGGCGTCAGCGGCGCGCGTGGGTCGTGCTGGCCGATTTCCAATCGGTCGCGCAGGCGCCCCACCGCGTAGCCGATCACGGTGAAGATCAGCGATGTCAGCCCGAGCGTCTGCACCAGCGTGAGGTCCACCAGCAGTCCGATCCCGAAACCCGCGGTGGCGCCCGCTATCGACCCACATTGCAGGCCGACAAAGGCGACCACCAGCGGGGTGAGGTCGATCGCGACGCCGAACACCGGCACCTCGGAGACGACCCCGGTCTGCAGGAACACGATCACCACCGCCAGCGCCGTCACGCGCGCCACCAAGGGACCATAGGACTGGTTGGTCATCAGCCCCCGCCCCCCGTCGAGGCGAGCTGTCCGCTGCTTGCGCCGCCCGATTCGGAGGACTGTGCGGAGCTCTGTTCAGAGGACTGTTCGGCGGGCAGTTCCGCGGCCACGCTGGCCGCCCGCGCCGGCGCCGAGCCCGGCGTGTAGGTCAGGACCTGTACCGCTTCGAGGCCGTGCAGATCAGCAAGCGGGTGGATTTCCACGGTTTTGTTGGGCGCTTCTTCGGTCACCGAGCTCACCTGTCCGATCGCGATCCCGCGCGGGAACAACGAGGCGCCCTTGCTCGAGATCGTGCCCGAGGTGACCACATAGTTGCCGACGCTCACCGGCGTGTTCGAGGGCAGGTAGCGGATCACAAGGGTATTGGGATCGCCCACCTTCGGATAAACCTGCCCCGGGGCGCCCGTTTCGTTGATCATCGCCGAGACCGCCACCGCGCTGTCGGTGATGAGGCTCACCTGGGCCCCGTCGGAGGCCGCGGCGGTGACCTTCCCGATCAGGCCTTCCCCGTCGATCACCGGGTCGTTGACCTGCACCCCGGCGGAGCTCCCCTTGTCGATGTCGACCGTCGCGTACCACAGGTTCGCCGGCTGCGCCTCCACCGTCGCGGTCACGGGGCGGTAGTCGAAGAGGTGCAGGCCGCTGTCGAGGTGGTAGAGCCGCAGCAGGTGCTTGTAGCCGCGTTCGTCGTCCACTCGCGCGATCAGCTGCGCGCGCAGTCGATCGTTCTGCCTGCGCACTTCGGCGAGCTGGCGTTTGGCATGCAGCGCGTTCCCGAACCACCCAAACAGGTTGCGCACCGGCTTGAGCGCGGCGTTGGCGCCCTCCTGGATCGGCGAGACGACCGTCAGGAAGCCGCGCTGCACGGAGTGCAGGCGCCCGTTAGGGGACTCGCCGAAGTAGGCGGTCAGCAGTATCAGGGAAAGCGCAACGAGGACGACGAGCACCGCTCGCCGTCGCCGGGCAGTCTTGTCGTACACGAGCGGAAACCTTCCAAAGCGTTGTCACAGGGTACGCACACCGCCCGCGTCACGTCCACACCTCGAGTAGGGTCACCGCCGCCGCCGGCTGCGCGAGTGGTTGCGGTTGGAGCGGTGGATCGCCTCGAACTCCTCGAGCGAGCGTCCGGAGCCCACTGCCACGCAGGTCAGGGGGGACTCCGCGAGGTGCGCCGGCATCTGCGTCTCCTCCCGCAGGCGCTCGTCGAGACCCTGCAGCAGCGAACCCCCGCCCGCGAGCATGATCCCGCGGTCCATGATGTCCGAAGCCAGCTCCGGGGGGGTGCGGTCGAGCGTCTCCTTGACCGCGTCCACGATCTGCACCACCGGTTCCTCGAGCGCCTGGCGGATCTCCTCGCTGGTCAGCACCACCGTCTTGGGCAGCCCCGAGACCATGTCCCGGCCACGGATCTCCGCCTGCAGCTCCTCGGCCATCGCGCACGCCGAGCCGATCTCGAGCTTGAGCTCCTCCGCGGTCTGCTGGCCGATCAGGAGCTTGTACTCCTTCTTGGCGTAGTTGATGATCGCCTCGTCCATCTCATCGCCCCCCACGCGGATCGACTGCGAGACCACAATCCCCCCGAGCGAGATCACCGCGACCTCGGAGGTCCCCCCGCCGATGTCCACCACCATCGAGCCCGTGGGCTCCCCCACCGGCAGGCCAGCCCCGATCGCAGCCGCCATCGGCTCCTCGATCAGGTACGCGGTCCGCGCCCCCGCCGAGAGACACGCCTCCTCCACGGCGCGCTTCTCCACGCCGGTCACCCCCGAGGGCACGCACACCACTACGCGCGGGTGCGCGAAGCGGCTCTGGTGCACCTTCTGGATGAAGTGCCTGAGCATCTCCTCGGTAACGTCGAAGTCCGCGATCACCCCATCCTTCAGCGGCCGGATCGCCTGGATCGTGCCCGGCGTGCGCCCCAGCATCCGCTTCGCCTCGATTCCCACCGCGTGGACCTCCCCGGTGCGCGAGTCGATCGCCACCACGCTCGGCTCAGAGAGCACGATCCCTCGCCCTCTGACGTACACGAGTGTGTTCGCCGTACCCAGATCGACCGCCATGTCGCGGCCGCCGAACCCGGTCAGGTAGCTGAAGATGCCCATGTATACATTGAGGGAGCGTGGCACCCGGCGGCCGGCGCGTGCCCGCGGCGGAGTCTAGCGAACGACCCCCTGCGTCCAACACGTCTGCCAGCGTACTTGCAGGCCATTCAGCGACCGAGTATCTGTGGGTAGAGGTCTAGCAGAGTCGCCACCGGCAGCCCCACCACATTCTCATAGTCGCCCCTGATCTCGCGCACCAGCGCCGCCCCCGCACCCTGGATCGCATAGCCGCCGGCCCGCCCCCTCCACTCCCCAGTGGGGAGATACCACTCCAGCAGTCCCTCCCCGAGCGAGCGGAAGACGACATCGGTACGAGCCAGCGCCGTGAGCTCCTCCCCTCCCCGCAACAACGCCAACCCGCTGAGCACCGTATGCCTCACACCACTCAGCGCCCGCAGCGTCTCCCGAGCATGCCCCTCGTCGACTGGCTTGCCGAAGACTCTCCCCTCCAACGCCACGATTGTGTCCACACCCAGCACCGGCGTCGGGGTCGGGGTCGCGGCATCGAGTACCGCGCGCGCCTTGGCCAGCGCATTTTGGACCGCCACCTGCGCAGGGTCCCCCTCCTCGATCTCCGCCACCCCCGCCGGATGCACGGTGAAGCGAACACCCAGCCGCTCGAGGATCGCCCGACGCTGCGGCGAGGCCGAGGCCAGGACCAGCCGTGGTGCGCTCAGGTCAACTCCGGGAAGAACAGCCCCGCCTCGCGAGTAGCGGACTCCGGCGAATCCGACCCATGCACCATGTTCCGCCCGGTCTCGATCGCAAAGTCCCCCCGAATCGAACCCGGCGACGCCTCCAGAGGATTGGTCGCCCCGATCACCTGCCGAGCCGCCGGCACCGCATCCACCCCCTCCAGCACCATGGCCACCAGCGGCCCGGAGGTAATGAACTCCACGAGCTCCCCAAAGAACGGCCGCTCAGCATGCTCGGCATAGTGGCGTTCGGCCAGCTCCCGAGCCAGCATCATGTGGCGCAGCGCAACAACGCGCAACCCCTTGCGCTCAAAGCGAGCAATGATCTCGCCCGTCAGCGAGCGGGCGAAGGCGTCCGGCTTTACAAGGATCAGCGTGCGGTCCATGGGTTCCTTTGCGGTCGGGAGAATCGATCTCTAGATGAGGTCTTCGGTGCGCCCCGCGCCGGGGCGGGAGCGGCCGATCGAAGCGCGGCCGGCGCCGCCAGACCCAAGCTCCGAGCGATGAGCCGCCGGCTCGGGTGCAGCAGCCGCACGACGCTCCTCGGAGGCGGTCACCGTGAGCTCCTCACCCTCCACCGGGGAGTCCGCCGCGGAGCCGCGCCGAGATCGTCCGGCACGGCGGCGGGGGGCCGTCTCGGGGGGCACATCGGTCTCGCAGTACGGACAGATCGTCCAAGCTCTGTCGAGCGGCTTGGAGCAGCTGAGGCATCGCTCCTTGAGCTTGCGCAGGCAGCTGGGGCAGCGGATGAAGTCGCGCTCGATCGGGTAGTCGCAATGCGGGCACAGGCCGTGCTCGCCCCCATACAGCCGCGCTTCGGCCGCCTGCGTCTCCAGTTCGCGCTCGCGCACGTCATCGAGGTACTCCGGCGGTCGCAGAATGATGTAGACGAGCGTGCCCACGAACGGGAACAGCGACGCCGCGGTGGCGCAGCCGATCAGCATCGGGTCCACGATCCGCCGCCGCGCGTCCGCGTAGGTCCAGTAGAGCAGCGACATGTACAGCACGCCCCCGAACACGATCAGCAAGTCGATCACTGTGTTGAATGCGTTGCTTTCAATTCCGAAGTATGCGAGGGGCGGCATCGATCGTCTCAGGGGGTTCCGGCCGGGTCATGGGGGTGCCGAGTTTAGACACTTGCGCCGAAGTTGCCGCAATTTGCACGGCAAACGTCATTGCGCTCTACAGGAACAGCCGGCCGAATCCGTAGCCGGCGGCGAAGAACAGGAGGATCACGAGCGCCACGATCAGCGCCACCGCGCCGACCATCGCGAGCACCGAGGGGCCGTCGTCGTTCATCCGCGCCTTCCGGCCGCATCGCCCTCGACTGCATCGCCCGCCGCAGCGCTCGTCCCGACCGCGGGGCCGGTGCTCGCGCCGGCGGCGGCGAAGTGGGCCAACAGGTCGCCCACCAGGTAGATCGAGCCCGTCGCCAGGACCACGCCCGCGAGCGGCTGTGCGCGCGCCCACTCCCGCGCCAGCTCCAGCGCCCGTCGCGGGTGGGGCTCGCAGGCGGTCTCATCGAAGCCGAGCTGACGCGCCAGCGACTGCAGCGCCGCCGGCGATAGCGCGCGGGCGCTGGGAGGGGCGGTGAACCAGGCCCGCGCGCACAGCGGCAGCAGCGTGGCGAGCATCTTCGCGGCGTCCTTGTCCTCGAGGACTCCCATGACCAGCGCCAGCTGGGGAATTGATCCCCCTCCTACCAATTGTGCCGGCGGCGAACCCAGCAGGGCGGGCGAGCCACTGCTCGAGTGCGCCACCCGACGCCCACCACCGATCAAGCCTTCGAGGGCTCCCGGCAGCGACTCCACCAGGGCCCGCACGGCGTCGGGGTTGTGCGCCCCGTCGAGCACCGTGAGGGGATCGTCGGCCACCACCTGAAGGCGCCCGGGCACGTCTGTCGCACCCGCCGCCTCGCGCACCGCCTCCTCACGCAGATCGATCCCTGCGCCCGCCAGGTACGCCTGCGCCGCCAGCCGCGCGAGGGCGAAGTTGCGCCGTTGGAAGGCGGGGGCGGGCGGCGAGGCGGCGAGCAGCTCGGGGGTGACCTGCACGATGCGCGCCTGGCGCTCGGCGGCCACCGCGCGCGCGAGGGCGAGCGCCTCGGGATCGAGGTCGAGGCCGAGCGCGAGCGTGCTCCCGGGACGCAGCACCGCGAGCTTCTCCGCCGCGATGTCCGCCACCGTGGGACCGAGCCAGCGGGTGTGCTCGAGGCCGACGTTGCTGAGAACCGTCACCTGGGACTCCACCACCGCGGTCGCGTCGTAGCGGCCCCCGAGGCCAGCCTCCACGACCGCAACCTCCACCCCCCGCTGCGCGAGTGCCCAGAAGGCGGCCGCGGTGAGCAGCTCGAACTGGGTGACGTGGTCGTCCTCGGAGAGCGTGCGGTTCACGCGCTCGGCCGCCCACGCCGCCCGCGCGACCGCCGCGGCGAAGGCCGAGCCCGGGAGGTCCCGCTCGCCCACCTGCACACGTTCGGCGTAGGAGACGAGGTGGGGTGAGAGGTAGGCGCCGGTGCGCAGCCCGTGGCGCTCGAGGATCGCGGCGATCATCCGCGTGGTCGAGGTCTTCCCGTTGGTGCCCACCACGTGCACCGTGCGAAAGCGCCGCTGGGGAGATCCGAGCGCGGTCATCATGCGCCGCATCCGGTCCAGGCCGAAACGCATCCCGAACAGCTCGAGCGAGCGCAGGTGGCGCTCCGCGCGCTCGCCGCTCCAGGGCTGCTCGCCGGGTGGCCCGCCAGCGGAGAGACCGGCAGCGGAGCGCCTGCCGCTGCCGGGGCGCTCGCCCTGGCGCGAGCTCACACAGCCTCCAGTTCGGCCTGCAAACGAGCGAGCTTGGCCCGCTCGCCCTCCACCACCTCGGCGGGGGCCCGCTGCACGAAGCTCGCGTTGGCCAGCTTCGCCTGCACGCGGGCGATCTCGACGCCCAGCTTCTCCCGCACGGCCGCACCGCGCCGCTCGGCCGCCGCGAAGTCCAGACCCTCACCCGAGAGCACCTCGATCGTGCCGCACGGCACCGCGATCGACGCCACCGATTGGACATCGGAGTCGGAGTCGCGGAGATCCAGGCGCGCGAGATTGGCGAGTATCGCTGCCGTCGACTCGTACCCGTCGGCATCGATGCGCACGGGGATAAGCGCGCCGGGCGCCGCGTTCACGCTGTCCCGCCAGCCGCGCACCAGCGTGACCGCCTCGATCGCGCGCTCCAGCTCGATCTCGGCGTCGCGATCGATCATCTCCGGGTTCGCCTGCGGATAGCGGGCGCCCGCGAGCAGCTCGCCGGAGCCATCGAGGTAGGACCACAGCTCCTCAGTTACGAACGGGATCACCGGATGGGCCAGGGCCACCGTCTCGCGCAGCACGTACAGCAGTGTGGCGGCGAGCGCGCGCCGATCGTCCCCGCCGGCGGCCAACCGGGGCTTGACGATCTCCACGTACCAGTCGCAGAGCTCTGCGTAGACGAAGTCGTAGAGCCCGAGGGCGGCGTGGGAGAAGTCGTAGTCCTCGATCCGCGCGGCGGTGTCGGCCTTGATCTGCTGCAAGCGAGAGAGGATCCAGCGATCCTCGATCGCGTTCGGCTTGGTGGCCGCCCGTCCCGCCGGGGTGCCTACCCCTTCCGCCGGCTCGATCGCCGCGGCCTCGGCTGGGTGGGTGGGATCCCGATCCATGCCCGCGCTCCCGCCGGCGAGGTCGGAGACCTTGGTGAGCGCGAAGCGCGCGGCGTTGAACAGCTTGTTGGCGAGCGCCTGCCCCTGGCGCACCTTCTCCGCGGAGTAGCGCACGTCCTGGGAGGAGGACATCGCCAGCAGGCCGAAGCGCACCGCGTCGGCGCCGTGGCGCTCGATCTCGTCGAGCGGGTCGATGCCGGTGCCCAGCGACTTCGACATGCGCCGCCCGTCGGGGGCCTGAATCACGGAGTGGATATAGACATCACGGAAGGGCACCTCCCCGGTGAAGCGCAGGCCCATCATGATCATGCGCGCCACCCACAGGAAGAGGATGTCGCGCGCGGTGGAGAGCACGGCGGTGGGGTAGAAGGCGCGTAGCTGCGGCGTGTGCTCTGGCCACCCCAGCGTGGCGAACGGCCACAGCGCCGAGGAGAACCAGGTGTCCAGCACATCCTCCTCCTGGCGCAGATCCCCTCCGCACGCCTCGCACTGCGCCGGGGGGCTCGCGGCGACATGGAGGTGGGCGCAGATCTCGCAGTAGTAGACCGGCAGCCGGTGCCCCCACCAGAGCTGGCGGGAGATGCACCAGGGGCGGATGTTCTCCATCCAATCCAGGTAGACCCTGCGGTGGTTCTCGGGAACGATCCGCACGCGGCCCCCGCGGACGGCGTCGATCGCGGGAGCGGCGAGCTCATCCATGCGCATGAACCACTGCAGCGAGATCAGCGGCTCGATGCGCTCCCCGGAGCGGTGGGAGTAGGGGACCTCGTGCTCGTAGGGCTCCTCGCTCACGATGCGGCCTTCGGCGCGGAGGGCCTCCACCACGGCCGCGCGCGCCTGCATCACGGTGAGGCCCGCGAAGCGCTCCCCCGCCTCTGAGGTCATGCGTCCGTCCTCGCCGATCACAGACACCTGGTCGAGTTCATGGCGCTGGCCGATCTCGAAGTCGTTGGGGTCGTGCGCCGGGGTGACCTTGAGCTGGCCGGTCCCGAAGTCCATCTTCACGTAATCGTCGGCGAGGATCGGCAGGTGGCGTCCCACGAGCGGCAGGATCGCCGCACGCCCCACCAGCTCGCGGTAGCGCTCGTCCTCGGGGTTGACTGCCACCGCGGTGTCCCCCAGCATCGTCTCCGGGCGCACCGTCGCGATCGTGACGCTGCCCCCGACATCCGAAGAACGAGAGGCCCGACCGAAGCCGGGAGACACTCGCCCTTGGTTCGCATCCCCGCTTCGGCCAGCCGGCCCCTGGCCGCCTGCGCCACCCTCGACGAGGTCGTAGCGGATCGAGTACAGCGTGTCGGTCTCCCGGCGCTCCTCCACCTCGAGATCGGAGATCGCCGAGCGACTGCCGGGGTCCCAGTTGACGATGTAGCGGTCGCGGTAGATGAGGCCCTGCTCGTACAGCGCGACGAACACCTCCACCACCGCGCGGTGGTAGTCCTCGTCGAGCGTAAAGCGCTCTTCGGAGTAGTCGCAGGAGGCCCCCAGGCGCTTGAACTGCTCCACGATCGTGTGGCCGTAGTGCTCGCGCCACTCCCACACGCGGCGCACGAACTCCTCGCGCCCCAGCTCCTGGCGGCTGGTCCCCTCGGCGCGCAGCGCCTTCTCCACCTGGGCCTGCGTGGCGATGCCCGCGTGGTCGGTGCCGAGGATCCACTTCGTGCGGGTCGGCGGGGACTGCGCCTGGGAGCTCATCCGGTGGTAGCGGATCAGCACGTCCTGGATCGAGCCATTCAGGGCGTGGCCCATGTGCAACGAGCCCGTGACGTTCGGCGGGGGGATCGCGATCGAGTAGTTTTCCGCGGCCTCGCCCTCGGGCTCTGGGTGAAACAGCCCGCTCGAAAGCCAGCGCTCGGCGATCCGCGGCTCTACCTCCGCGGGCTCGAAGCGGGTCATGTTCTCAAGCTCGCCCAAACGGTCACTCATTGGAGCGTGAGTGTAAATGGCCTGCCTGCCCGCCCCCTTGGCGGGGGTTCGCATCTCAGTTGCCGAGACCGCCGAGGTAGGCGTAGGGGTGCAGCATGCGCCAGTACTCGAGGCCGTTGCCCTGAGCGTGGATCTCGCTGCCCGGCGGAGCCTCGACGCGGATGCGCTCGGCGAGGGCCTGGGCGTCGTCCTCGTCGTTGGCTCCCACCAGCAGATGACGCCAGCGCTGGTTTACCGGGATGCCCTCCTCGCGCAGGTGCTCCGCGAATGCGCGGGCGTCGTGGTGGGTAGGAGCGGTGACGTAGACCTCCCACTCGGGTTCGCTTGCCCGCAGCGACTCTTCGGTCTCCGTCTGCTCCAGCCGGGCGTGCTCTGCCGCGCGCTCGGCTTCGGTGGCGGGCAGCGGCGCCGAGGCATCCTCCCAGCGCTCCTCCACCGGGTGCCAGTGCGACAGAGAGATATCCCCCACGATGCCGCGCTCCTGGAGCGCCTGCTGCACGACCGCGCGGGCGTGTTCGGCGGCCTGCAGGGAGTCGGCGTAGAGGAACACGTGCTCCCCCTCGTGCGTGACGGCCAGCCGTGGCGAGGAGCGACCGCCCTGCGCTCCCGGCTCCAGGTCCTTCAACGCGTGGATCAGGGCGCCGGGCGAGGTCGTCTGCGCCTGAACGCGGAACTCGTCGTGCACGGTCTTGATTGGCAGAAGAGGGGCCCGGCTCGCGCCACCCTCTATGCCGACTCCTCGCGCAGGCGCCGCGGGTGGGGCTTGGCCTCGGCCTCGGGGGCGGCCTCGGTGACGAGCGTGGGGGTGCGGCCCTGCTCGACGGTCTCGCGGGTGACGACGCACTTCTTGACGTCGCGGCGGGAGGGGAGCTCGAACTGAACCTCGAGCAGGATCTCCTCGATGATCGAGCGCAGCCCGCGCGCGCCGGTGTTGCGTTGCAGCGCGCGCTCGGCGATCGCGGTGAGGGACTCCTCGGCGAAGACCAGCTCGATGTCATCGAAGGAGAAGAAGCGCTGGAACTGCTTGACGAGGGCGTTGCGGGGCTCGACGAGGATCGAAACGAGATCCTCGCGGGAGAGCTGGTGCACGGCGCTCATCACGGGCAGGCGCCCGATGAACTCTGGGATCAGCCCGTACTCGATGAGGTCCTCGGGGAGGCACTTCTCGAACACCTCGCCGGTGTCGCGGTCGGCGGACGCCTCGATCGCGGCCCCGAAACCGATGCCTTTGTGCCCGATGCGCCGCTCGATCACCTTGTCGAGGTTGGCGAAGGCCCCGCCGCAGACGAAGAGGACGTTGGTGGTGTCGATCGTGAGGAACTCCTGGTGGGGGTGCTTGCGCCCGCCCTGGGGGGGCACCGAGGCCTGGGTGCCCTCGAGGATCTTCAGGAGCGCCTGCTGGACGCCCTCGCCGGAGACGTCGCGCGTAATCGAGGGGTTGTCGGCCTTGCGCGCGATCTTGTCGACCTCGTCGATGTAGATGATCCCGGTCTCGGCCTTCTTGACGTCGTAGTCCGCGGCCTGGATCAGCTTGAGGAGGATGTTCTCGACGTCCTCCCCCACGTACCCCGCCTCGGTCAGCGCGGTGGCGTCGGCGATCGCGAAGGGCACATTGAGGATCCGCGCGAGCGTCTGCGCGAGCAGCGTCTTGCCGCAGCCGGTGGGGCCGAGCAGCAGGATGTTGGACTTCTGCAGCTCCACATCGGAGTCCCCGGACTGCATCATCTGCACGCGCTTGTAGTGGTTGTAGACCGCTACGGAGAGCGTGCGCTTGGAGGTCTCCTGGCCGATCACGTACTCGTCAAGCACGTCGTAGATCTCCCGCGGGGTGGGGAGTTTCTCGAGGTCGAACATCGGCGTGGGCGCGAGCTCCTCGTCGATGATCTCGTTGCAGAGGTCGATGCACTCGTCGCAGATGTAGACCCCGGGCCCGGCGATCAGCTTCTTGACCTGTCGCTGGGACTTGCCGCAGAAGCTGCAGAGGAGCTGCTCGTTGGAATCGGTGGGCCGGGCCATGTGGTTTCTCTCCTGCTCCTACGGGCTCCAGACGCGCGATCCGGAGCCTAGTGCTCCGAGATAACGCGATCTATGATGCCGTACTCGCGCGCCTCCTCGGAGCTCATGAAGTAGTCGCGCTCGGTGTCGTTGCGCACCTGGTCGAGCTCTTTGCCGGTGTGCTTGGCGATGATCTCATCGAGGCGGTGGCGCACATCGATGATCTCTTTGGCGTGAATCTCGATGTCGGTGGCCTGGCCCTGGAAGCTCGAGGAGACCTGATGGATCAGGATCTTCGCGTTGGGCAGCGCCATGCGCTTGCCCTTGGCGCCCCCGGCGAGCAGCAGGGCGCCCATCGACATCGCGATCCCCACGCAGATGGTCTGCACGTCGGGCTTGATGAACTGCATGGTGTCGTAGATCGCCAGGCCCGCGTAAACCGAGCCGCCGGGCGAGTTGACGTATATCGAGACGTCCTTCTCGGGGTCCTCGGACTCCAGGTGCAGGAGCTGGGCGACCACGAGGTTGGCGATCTGGTCGTCCACGGGGGTGCCGAGGAAGATGATCCGCTCGTTGAGCAGGCGGCTGTAGATGTCGAACGCGCGCTCCCCGCGGGAGGTCTGCTCGACGACCATGGGTACAAGTGGGCTCATCGTCCTCGCTTCAGTTTCGCTTCCCCGACCGGATTCCTCCACGGTCCCCGTCGAGACCTGTCACGGCGCCGGCGACAACACACCGGGCACTCACCATAGAGGCTAGCTGGCCGATCTCCGATCGGTCGGGGCCCGCTTGAGGGCCAATCACCGATCGGCCAGTGCCCGCATGAGGGCCGACCTCCGATCGGCCGGGGTCCGCATGAAGGCCAATCACCGATCGGCCTGGTCCTGCCTGCGCGCACGCGGGCTATCGATCGGGTGTCCACAGAGCACCGGGGGCGGGCGGGCTTCCAGGCTCTTGCTCGTGCGCCTGCTCCTCGCGGGTGCGCTCGGCGCGCTCCTTCTCGGGCGTCCAGAGCTGCTCGCGGGCGCGGGCCTGCTCGAGCGGGATCGGCTGGGCCTCAGCGGCGATCAGCTCAATCGCGCGCCGTGCGGCGAGATCCTCGCGCACCTCCTCCAGGCGCCCGGCGCCGCGCAGGCGCCCGAGAAGCTCCTCGGGTGAGAGCTGCTCGCGCTCGGCGGCGTCGCGGAGCGTCTCCAGGAGCTCCTCCTCGCCGGGGTCGATGCCCTCGGCCTCCACGACCGCGGTGAGCACCGCCTCGCGGCGCAGCGCGCGCTCGGCTTCGGGGGCGGTGTCGGCGAGGATCTCCTCCTCACTGCGACCGGAGAGCTGCAGGTAGGCCTCGCGCGAGATCCCACGGTGGGAGAGGGTGTGCAGGACGCGCTCCCACATCTCCCGGGCGCGGGCCTCGATCAGCGCCGCGGGGACCTGCACCTGCGCGAGCTCCACGGCGGCGTCGAGCGCGGCGGTGCGGAACTCGCCTGCGATGCGTTGCTCTTCGGCCTCGCGCAGGCGCCGGCGGATGTCCTCGCGGAGGTCCTCGAGGGTGTCGAAGCCGGTGTCGATCGCGAGGTCGTCGTCGATCTCGGGGAGCTCCTTGCGCTTGACCTCCTTGACGGTCACCTCGAAGGAGGCCTCCCGGCCGGCCAGCTCCTCGCGTTCGTGGTCGGCGGGGAGGGTGAGTCGGACGGTGCGGCTCTCCCCGGCGGATGCCCCCTGGAGGGCCTGCTCGAAGTCCTCGGGTAGCTCGCCCGCTCCGAGCTCGACGAGCTGGTCGCGACGCTCGCCGCCCGCGAGGGGCTCGAGCTTCTCGGAAGCGAGGGGCCCGGCTCCTGCGCCTCCGGCCGACTGCGCCCCCCCCGCAGCGGCCTCCCCGACCAGCGAGCCGACATAGTCGATCACCACGAAGTCGCCCGCGCCGGCGGGGCGCTCCACGGTCTGCGAGCGCGCGAGGCGCTCGCGCAGCCCGTCGATCTCGCGCTGCACCTGCTCCTCCTCCACGAGCGGCTCGGGACGCCCGACCTCGAGACCGCGGTACTCCCCGAGCGTCGCCGTGGGGAGCACGCCGATCTCGAAGGAGAACTCGAGGCTCTCCCCGTGGGGGGGCAGCTCGCCGAGGTCCACGCGGGGGTCGCCGACGGGGACGATCCCGGTATCCTGGAGGGCGTCCACGTACCAGCTTCCGAGCGTGTCGCGAACGGCCTCCTCCATGACGGCCTCGCGGCCGATCCGCTGGATCACCAGGGGCGCGGGCACCTTGCCGCGGCGGAAGCCGGGTAGCTTCAGTTCGCGTCCGAGCTCGCGCGCCTTGCCCTCGATGCGCTGCTCGAGCTCGCTGGCGGGCACCTGCACCTGGACGCGCACCCGTGACTCGGGCAGCTCGGTAACGGTCGTCGTGAGGGCGCTGGGCATGACTTGGGCGACCGCCCGGGATGCGCCGCGGGGAATCGCGCCCGCCACGATACCGTGCCACCCGATGCGAACGCTGCGGCGCCTTGAGCGATGGCTGTGGACAGGCCCGGTGGGCCACTTCGTGGGCGTGGGAGCGGACTTGGCGGAGGCGTGGGCGCGCTATCTGTTGGCGCGCCGGGCCGGCCGATCTCGGAGCCCGCGGCGCTGGCCACGCGAACGGCGCCGGTGAGGGCGCCGTTCGCGGGCGAGGTGAGCCGGGCGTTCTATGCGCCCACCGGCGTGGCGACGGGGGTGCCCCCGAAGACGAGGGAGACGCCGCGGGGCACGACGAGCACGGCGCCGGCGTCATCCTCGATCAGGTTGAGCGCGGCGGCGCTGAGGGCAACCTGCCCCTGCCCGGCCTCGGGGCGGGAGCCAACGACGAGCAGATCGGCGTTGTGGCCTCTCGCGGCGGGGCCGACGCTCGCTCCGAGCGCGTCTGCGAGCGCCTGCGCGGTGCTCTGGGCGCTGGGGTCGGTGGGGTCCTCGGTGACGGCGATCCGCTGCACGCCGTCGGCCTGTTCGGCGAGGCCGGCGGAGGCGATCGCGACCGCGAAGCGGCCCCCGTCGAGCAATCGCTGGGCGGAGTTGCCGACGGTGACGTGCCGGGGGGCGGTGTGGGAGTCCGAGCAGAACACGATCGCGTCCGCGCCCTCGCGCTCGGCCAGGGCGCGCAGCCCCTCGGGGGTGGAGCGGTCGGCGACCACGTGGCGCGGGGCGTCGGGCCTCCCGAGCAGCTCGGCGCCGCGCTGCAGGAGCTCCTGGGCCTCGCGCTCGGCGAGCAACTCGCGCTCGGGCTCGGGCTCCTGGATGTGGCGGACGTAGGCGAGCGCGATCTCGGCTCCGGCGCGAGCGAGGACGCGCCCAAGGGCGATGGCGTCGTCCTCGTTGTTGGTGCCGTCGTAGGAAACGATGATCTTGGCGGCGGACATGACTATCTCCTCTGTGGTTGCGATGTGAAGGGCGTTTGCTGCGGGAAGTTTTTTGAGGGAGGGAGGGGGTTCGCTGTTGCGATGCCTGGCTTTGGGTGGATCCCAAAAGCCTTTTCGATAACAGCGTGACACGATCCTGCCATCAGCACCAGTGATTCTCTTTATGGGTGGGATAAGCTGTGCTTATGTTGAATGTCGGCCGTCTGCGAGTCCTCAGAGAGGTGGCCCAGCGGGGCTCCTTCTCGGCCGCGGCGGAGGCCCTCTCCTACACCCAGTCGGCGGTCTCTCAGCAGATCGCGGCGCTGGAGGCAGAGACGGGGATGGCGCTGCTGGAACGACTCCCCCGAGGGGTGCGCCTGACGGGGGCGGGGCGCACGCTGGTGGAGCACACCGAGGGGATCCTCGCGCAGCTGGAGTCGGCCGAGGAGGAGCTCGCGGCGCTCGCGGGCCTGCGCGGGGGGCAGCTACGGATGGCCTCCTTCCCCACCGCGGGTGCTGCGCTGATGCCGGTGGCGATCGCCGCGTTCCGGGACTCCTACCCGGAGGTGGAGCTGACGCTCGCGGAGGGCGAGCCGGAGGAGATCGCGCCGCGCCTGCGCACGGGCGAGTTCGACCTCGCGCTGCTGTTCGAGTTCGAGGAGGCGGAGCGCTCGGGCGAGTACGCGACCGAGCGCACCGGTCCGAAGCGGACCCCGCGCGCGGAGGGGAAGCTGACCGCGGGGGTCGGCCGGGAGTGGAGCGAGAGCTTCAAGCGGGTGAGGCTCCTGGAGGACCCGATGTACCTTGCGCTCCCCCGCGGACACGCGCTGGCGGGCAAGCGGACCCTGCGCCTGGAGGAGTTGCGCGGCGAGGCGTGGGTGCAGACCTCACGCTCGAGCCCGTGCGCGCGCCACGTGGTGCGCTGCTGCCACGCGGCGGGGTTCGAACCGAACGTGGCGTTCGAGAGCGACGACTACCAGACCGTGCAGGGGCTCGTAGCGGCGGGTGTCGGGGTGGCGCTGATCCCGGAGCTCGCGCTCTCGGTCATCCGCGAGGACATCGTGGTGCGCGCCCTCTGCCCCCCGCCGGTGCGCAGCGTGATCGCGGCGCTCCCGGGGCGGGTAGGCGCCAGGACACGCCTGACCCCGGCGACCTCGGCGATGCTGCGGATCCTCGAAGAGGCCGCCGCTACGCGCTATCGCCCCCCGCTTGCCGCGGAGAGCCCCGCATGAGGCAGTCGGCGGCGCTCGCAGTACGCGTTGCGCTGCGCGGCGTCGGGTCCGATCACGAGGTCGGAGGTCAGCGAGGAGATCAGCCGCGCCCGCCCGGCGGCGCCGAGCTCGATCGTCCGAGCGACGCGGGCGCGCTGCGCCGGCGTGCGCGCCACGAGCAGGCGTTCGGCGTTGTGCCACGATTCGCCGCGCCACGCACCGAGTAGCTGTTGCAGGCTCGAGGGGTCCAGCTGAATCAGCGGCAGCACGGTGCTCGTCACGGTCGGATCGAAGCGTTCGGCCTCCTCCTGAAGCACTTCGGGAGTGACACTCCCGAGCAGGCCGTTGACGCGATTGAAGTCGGCCTCGCCGCTCTGCCCGTCGGGCTCCCGCAGACCGGTCCGCGCGAGCGCGAATGGGAGGTCGCGACTGATGTGGGCGTTCATCCCCAGGAGCATGTCCCCGAGCACGGTGACGGTTCCCCGATCGGCGTCTTCGAAGGCGATCCGCCAGGCCTCGGGCACCCGCTTGGTCCGTCCGGCCTGCCAGTTGTCGTAGGCGGTGAAGTAGAGGTTGGCGAAGACCGCATCGAGATGGTTGAGGAACTCCCGGTTGCGGAAGCGCTGGGCGCCCTGAACGGCGACGCCCTGGGTCACGTCGAGGTAGAGCAGCGCGAACGGCGCCTCGTGGCTGCAGTGCGCTTCGAGCATGTCCAGGCGCCGCGTCATCTCGGCGACCACGTCGGCGATGCACGCGGGCGAGCCCACGCCGCAGACGTTCACCGAGGCCGGGGTCGCGACCGCGGGCATCGTGTCGACCAGCGTCCGCCAGGCCCCACCCGCGCCGGTGAGCGGCGGCGGGCGCACGACAGCCGGGCCGCAGCCGGCGAGCGCAAGGGCAAGCGCGGCAGCGAGAACGAGCAGCGGACGCAGGCTGAGGTGCATCGCCACGAAGCTACGCGAAAACTCCGGGATCGGCCCATCGGAGGGCCTGGGAAGCGGTCTGGCGGGTTCGCGGATGGACACTATGCCAAGGGGCGTCGGTCTCGCAGCGCGAGACCCGCCGCGAGGATCGCGAGGCCCGCGATCAGGAGTAGGGCGCCGAGATCCTCGAGCCAGGCGTCGGGCTCGTGCTGCCAGCTCGAGGGTTCCCGCAGGCTGCTCGCGAGCGGCTCGAACCTGGCGAGCGGGTCCTCGAGCTGGATTGTGGGTGCGTCGCTGCCGATCGTGTTGAGCCCCTGCATGCGCCCGAGCTCGACCGACGAGGCCGCGGCGGCGAACGCCCACTGGGTGCTGGCGGCGTAGCTCAACTGCTTGAGCACGGGCTTGTTGACGACGTCTGGGAACAGGCCGCCCATCGCGAGCAGCATCTCGAGCAGCAGGACGACGGGCAGCACTGTCATCGCCTGGTCGGCCGTCGAGGCCAGCGCCGAGATCAGCAGACCGAGCGCCATCCCGCAGATGCCGGCGAGGATCGCGGCCAGGACGAGCTCGGGCAGCGCGCCCGCGAGCAGGCTGCCCTGATCGTGGGAGCCCTCGCGGGCCAGCGCGAGCAGGGCCATGACCGCGCACTGCACCACGGTCAGCGTCCCGAGGACCACGACCTTCGAGGCGATATAGGGAGCGACCCGCAGGCCGGCAGCGCGCTCGCGCTGGACGATCGGCAGCTCGCGGACGATCTCGCGCACCGCGTTGGACGCACCGATCCACGTGGCGCCGAGCAGGACGACGAGCAGGACGAGGCCGGCGCGCGAGACGGCCCGGACCTGTCCCGCCCCGGGTGCGCCGAGCTCGTGCGCGGGCAGCGCCGCCAGCATCAGCAGGCCAAGGATCAACGGCTGGAGGACCAGCAGGGTCGCGTTGCGCCGGTCGGCGCAGACCACGCGCGCGTAGCGGCGCACGAGGACGCTGAACTGGGAGCCCCAGCGCTGCGCCCCTCCGACGAGCACCCGCGGTCCGGCCGCCAGCGTGCGCAGCCGATCGGCGGCGTCGGGCGCCCCCGCCTGCTCGTGGGGGGCCGCCTCGACCTGGCGCGCGTAGGAGGGGTCGGCCCGCAACGCGGCGCTCCAGTCGCGGTCGGGGTCGCTGTTGAGTAGCTGGAAGACGTCCTGGAGGTCCTCGCATTTGAAGAACGCGGGGGCGAGCTGGGGTGGGCCGAAGTAGGCGGGGCGCCCCCCGGGAGCGAGCACGAGCAGGCGATCGCATAGCCGGATGCTCTGCATGCTGTGCGTGACCACGACGATCGTCCGCCCGCCGTCGGTGAGCGAGCGCAGGAGCTCCATCACCCCGCGCTCGTTGCCGGGATCCAGTCCCGAGGTGGGCTCGTCCAGGAACAGCAGCGAGGGCTTGGTGACGAGCTCCATCGCGACCGCGACGCGCCGGCGCTCACCGCCCGAGAGACGGCTGACGAGACGGTCCGTCGTCGCATCGATGCCCAGCCGATCGAGCACCTCTTCGATCTGCAGACGGCGCTCGGCGGCGGGGACGTCGCGGGGGAAGCGCAGCTGCGCACCGTAGTCGAGCGCCTGGCCAACGGTGAGCCCCCCGTGCAGGACATCCTCCTGGGGCACGTAGCCGAGACGCAGGCGCAGCTCGTCGTAGTCCCTGTAGAGGTCGCGTCCGTCGTAGAGCACCTGTCCCTCGGTGGCCGGGCGGAAGCCGGTGAGTGCGTTCAGCAGCGTCGACTTGCCCGCGCCGGAGGGTCCGACGACGGCGAGGAAGGAGCGCTCCTCGAGGCTGAACGTCACACCACTGAGCAGCGGGCGCCCGTTCGCGGCGCGAACCTCGAGCCCCACTGCCTGAAAGGTGACCGAGCCGGTGTCGACGTACTCCTCGAGACCGAGGCCGACGAGACGGAACGTGTGGTGTCCCACGCTGACCATGTCGAGCTCCTCGACGATCGCGCGGTCGACTGCGCGCCCGTTGACGAACGTGCCGTTGCGGCTGTTGAGATCCACCAGTTCGTGCAGGCCGTCGGGGCGCGCTCGCAGCTCGGCGTGAAAGCGCGAGACCAGGAGGTCGTCGACGACGATGTCGTTCTCCGAATCGCGGCCGATTCGTGCGCGCTGGCCGATCGCCTCGTGGATCCCGCTGAAGACGCCGCTGAGCGCGAGGTCGGAGACCCCCGCGAGAGAGCCGCCCCTCAGCCTCTGTGTGGCTCCTCGTTCGTCACCTGGCGCCCCCACAATGTCAGCACCCTACCGCCGGCGCAAACCAAGGGCGCGCCCTGTTCGCCCTGCAACCCACATACCGTCAAACCGCTCGACTGCTCCACATCTCACTCCACCGGGGGCGTCTCCAGCGGCGTGGGGAGGAATCAGATAACGGTCTCTGCTCAGATCAGCAACTGCATCGCGGCGAACATGTACGCGATGCCGCATCCGGTTGCCTGCCCACAGCAGCGATTGCGCGGCGAAGTGGGCGACGAGCAGCCAGGTGATCGGTGCCTGAAGGCCGCTGGGTGACCACATGTAGGCCAGCGCGGCGAGGTCGATCGCCATCACCAACCACAGCGCACCAATCGCGCGGCCAGCGAGTGCCTGAGCGAGCATCCAGGCGAGGATCGCGAGGGCGCCGTTGGCGAACGCGAGCTGCCAGAAGCCGCTCGGGATGTCGAAGTGGTCGATCGAGGGCGGCGCGAACATGAACTCGCCTGCGGACCGCTCCGCCGCGGGCGCCATCTCCTCCTCGGTGGGCTAGTATTTGCCGTGCGATGAGCAGCCTTGGCTCTCTGTTGCGGCTGCGTGCGCGCTTGCTCTGGCGCCTGGCACTGATCGTTGCGCTGATCGCCCTCACCGCGCTCGCTCTCAGCGGGGCGGTCGAGTCGCTGCAAAGCGGGGCGATGATGATGCTTCCCGCTGTCGCGCTGGCTGTCGTGATGCTCGTCCGTCCCTATCTGGGGGAGGGCACCATTGCACGACTGCGTGCCCGTCGGGCGCGGCGGCCAAGGGGGGCAGCGCGTGTGGCGATGCCCTCGCGCCCGCACATACGAGCGGCGCGCGGTGGGCGTCTGATCGCAGTGGCATTGGCGGGCCGCGCTCCGCCGGTGGCGCACGCGGGCTGCCGCTGAGGGCACTCGGCGGTCTGCATCTCCACGCGAGGCTCCGCAACGCGGGGCGGGTAAACGGCCCTGGCCGGCGCTTCGCCGGCCAGGATCCATATGCGACAAGGAGTCGCCGTCATGTCCAACGGTCACACGTCCGCGCATGCACAGGTCCACGCGCCATCGTCCTCGAGCGGCCCGTTCAGCCGCTCGCTGGGTGAGCGGAGATCCCGTCGGTCTCCGATCGTCACGACACGCGGTATTCAGATCGCCCTCGGCGCGGTCTGGCTGCTCGCCGGGCTGCTCCAGTTTCAGAGCTTCATGTACACGCATGGCCTGATCACGGAAGTCTTTGGGGCGGCCTCAGAAAAACAGTGGTCGATCGTCGGTGGCCCGATGAAAACGATCGACAACTTCTACGGGCACGACCTGACGCTGTGGAACACCCTCGCCGCCGAGATCCAGTGCGCAATCGGGCTCGGGCTGATCCTCAGCCGTAAGACGGTGAAGCCCGCCCTGCTCATCTCCTTCGGCTGGGCGCTGAGCGTCTGGTGGTTCGGCGAGGGGTTCGGCGGCCTGACCTCGAACACCCTGCCCTCTCCGCTGATGGGCGCGCCCGGGGCGGTGATC
Organism: uncultured Solirubrobacterales bacterium; assembly: GCA_963742275.1. Taxonomy (GTDB): domain Bacteria; phylum Actinomycetota; class Thermoleophilia; order Solirubrobacterales; family Solirubrobacteraceae; genus Palsa-744. The sequence goes on from CAVUKU010000001.1 coordinate 127,524, forward strand.
CTGTATGCGCTCATCGGCCTGCTCGTCTACCCCACGAGCAAGCAGGACGGGCGCTCTCCGGCAGGCAGAGGGCCGCTCGGCGACCGCGGCGGCCTGATCGCATGGTCGGCGTTGTGGGTGCTCTCGGCGATCCTGTGGCTGGTGAACGTCAACCGCGCACAAGAAGCGACGCACGAAATGATCGAGGGCATGGCTGTGGCCTCACCACACTGGCTCGCGAAGCTCCAGAGCACCCTCGGGAACCACACGCAGGGTCACGGCACCACGATCGCGGTCGTGCTCGCGATCGTCTCGCTGGCGGTCGCGATCGGAGTGTGGACGCCGCTGCGATGGCCTGCGCTAGCCGTGGGGATTGTCATCTCGCTCGCCTACTGGGTGTTCGGGCAGAGCTTTGGCGGACCGTTCTGGGTCGGTAACGCGACGGACGTCAACGCCGGACCGCTGTTCGTGTTGCTCGCGGTCGCGTTGTTCCCCGTGGCACAGGTCGCGAGCGCCACACGAGGCGCGCCGGCCAAGGACGTACCACAGGTCGAGGTGCGGGCCTCGCATAGAAGCGGCTACGTGCAGGCTGGAAGGGGACGCGTTCAGCCGCGCGAGCGCTGAAGCAGGGGACCGAGGAATCGAACCTCGAGCCGGCCCGTCGCAGTATCCGCGAAGTCCTCGTCGGCCCGCGCCCGCTTTTCGCAGGGCGGTGTGGAAGCCTGGTCCCGAGCGGGTCGGCACACACGCAGCTCGTCCAACTCAGCAGTCTGCTCCGGGCTCATCGGGGCGCTCGCATTTCGTAGGACAAGCGGGAGTGGCAATGTCGAGACGGCGGCTCGAGCACAACTGTCGGGCCGCCCCGTGACGGAACACGGTCTTGGCAGCCTTCAGCGTCTGAACCGACTAAGACGCCAGCGCCAGCGGCGTCTTACCCGCCTTCGCGAGGCCGGCGTATTCGCGCCATTGAGGCTTGGCCAGATGCATCTGCACGACGCCGATCCGCCGCTCGGTAAAGCCGGCCTCGCAGTAGGCGAGATACATCCGCCACAGCCGCCGAAAGCGCTCGTCGTAATTGAGGTCTTCGAGGCGTGTGCTGGCTGCCTCGAAGTTGGCGCGCCAGCGGCGTAGCGTTTCGGCGTAATGTGGCGTGAGGTCCTTGAGTCCGACGGTTCGCAGGTCGGTGTGCCTGGCGACGCAGCGTGCGATCACCTCGAGACTGGGCAGGCAGCCGTTGGGAAAGATGTGCGTGCGAATGAAGCTTCGTGAGGCCTTCTCTACCGTGTAGGCGCGGTCGTCGATGACGATCGCCTGCAGCAGCATGGCCCCGTCCTGGGCGAGGAGGTTCGAGCAGCGCGCGAAGAACGTGTCGAAATCGCGCCACCCGACCGCCTCGATCATCTCGATCGAGACGAGCTTGTCGTAGCTTCCGCGCAGATCGCGATAGTCCTCGCATAGCACCGTGACTTGGTCGGCGACCCCGGCCGCCCGCACCTGCGCTTGGGCGTACTCGTACTGCTCGCGCGAAATCGTGGTGGTTGTGACCCGACAGCTCCGCGTTCTCGCGGCGTGCACGGCAAAGCCGCCCCATCCCGTGCCGATCTCCAGCACGTGGTGGTCGGACTGAAGGTCCAGCTGGTGACAAACCAGCTCGAGCTTGGCTCTGGAGGCCTCCGCGAGCGTCATCCCTCGGCGCGGGAAGTACGCGGAGGAGTACATCATCGTTTCGTCGAGCATCAGCGCGAAGAACTCGTTTCCGAGGTCGTAGTGGGCCGCGATACTGCGGCGACTGCGCACGCGTGTGTTGCGTGCCCGGATGCCGCGCGCCGACTGGAGCGGTATCCGCGCCGGCGCAAGACGGCGACGCCACTTGTCCAAGCCTGTGATGTTGCGTGCCGCCACCCGCACGAGTGCGGTCAGATCGGGGGACGCCCACAGCCCATCCGTGTAGGCCTCGGCCATCCCACGACTTCCGTGCAGCAGCATCGGCCAGAACCGTGGCGAGCGAACCTCCACCGTCGCCTGCGGGCTGCCGTGACCCAGCGTAAGCCGCTGCTGGCCCTCGACGATTGTCAGCTGGCCTTCGTGGAGATGTGCCAGCAGGCCCAGCACGATGCGGCGTGCCACGCGCTGCCCGGCCGTCACGCCGGCACCTGCGGACGGGGATGAAGTGGCACACCCTTGAGCTTGAGCGCAAGCGCATGGCCGTAGATGAGCGCCAGCACCCGCAACGTTGCGGCCGGGTAACGCGCCGTGACGCGGACGAGACGGCCGCGGGTGAACGGGGCACGACGCAGCGCCAGCGTCGCGTCGAAGGCAGGTCGCTCGCGCTCGTGGCTCTCGATGTGAACCGACAGCGTCGGGCCGGGCGTGGCGACGCGCCATAGGTAGCACTGCTCCATCGCCATGAACGGGGACACGTGCAGCTTCTTCTCAAAGCTCCCCGTGAGAACGGGTCCTTCATCCGTTCTCGCGAGTACGTAGGCGTGGCGCTCTCCCCACGGCGTGCTGGTCACCTCTGCCACGACCGCCTCGAGTTGGTCCTGCGCAGTGAAGCAGTAGTAGAAGCTGACCGGGTTGAAGCAGTGCCCGAAGGTGCGCAGCTGCGTGAGCAGACGGATCGGCCCCGTCGGCAGCCAGCCCGTCCGGCGCTCCACCTGCATGCGCACCGCATCTGCAAGTCCAACCGAGGGATCGCCGAGGTAGTCGCATCGGCGGAAGCGAATGAGGCCCGGACGGTCAGCGACAAGCCGTCCGCCGAGCAGGCCATCGAGCTCCGCCAGGTCGAGGTACGCAAGCGCCACGCGGTGGCTGAACTCGTAGGGCCGTACCGCAAAGCGCCGGTGGCGGATCGTGCCCTCGTAGATCGCGCTGGTTTTCATATGCCCACCGCCTCCATTCGCCGGGCGCCGATCTCGCGCACGACCCGCAGCGCGCTCTTGACGCCGTCCTCGTGGAAGCCCCATCCCCAGTAGGCGCCGCAGTAGTGCGTGCGATTGCGTCCGCTGATCTCGTGGTGGCGTGACTGCGCCGCGACGCCCGCGGGCGTGTAGACAGGGTGCGCGTACTGGATCGTGCGGATGATCCGCTCTGGGTCGATGGCGGCGGTACGGTTGAGGGTGACGCAGAACTCGCGGTCGGCCCGCAGTGACTGCAAGCGGTTCATGTGGTAGGTCACCGTGCAGGGTCCCGCAACGCCCTCGTCCAGATGGTAGTTCCAGCTCGCCCACGCGCGCCGGCGCCGCGGGAGCAGCGAGCGGTCGGTATGCAGCACCGCCTCGTTGCTCTGGTAGGGGATCACCCCAAGCAGCTCGCGCTCGCGCTCGCTGGGGTCGGCCAGCAGCGCGAGGGCCTGGTCTGAGTGCGTCGCGATCACCACCGCGTCGAAGCGCTCTGACTCGCATTCGCGGGATGACAAAGTCACATGGTCCGGATGGCGAGTGATCTCCGTCGCCGGTGTCGAGAGCCTGAGACGGTCGCGCCAGGGCCGCGTGAGCGCCTCGACATATCTGCGCGACCCTCCGGTGATCGTTCGCCAACGCGGACGCTCACGGAATCCGAGCATGCCGTGGTTGTCGAAGAACTCGACCAGGAAGCGCGCCGGAAACGACCACATCTGCGCCGGATCCGCGGACCACACCGCCGCCGCCTGCGGGACGATCAAACGCTCCACGAAGGCGCGCGAGTACCGCCGCCCGTCAAGCCACTCGCGCAGAGACGGATCCGTCTCTGAGGCGAGCAGCTCGCGGGCGTCGCGGTTGAAGCGGACGAGATCCGCGATCATCCGGTGAAATGAGGGCCTGAGCATCTGGCCACGGCTCGCGAACAGCCCGTTCGGCGAGGCCCCGTTGTACTCGAAGTCGCCCCCGTCGCTCACCCCGAAGCTCATCAGGGAGGCTTGTGTCTCCACGTCGAGCTCGTCCAGCAGCCGTTCGAAGTTCGGGTAGTTGCGGTCGTTGAAGACGATGAAGCCCGTGTCGAGGTCATAGACCCCGGTCTCGGTCTCGACGCGCACCGTGTTGGCGTGTCCGCCGGCCCGATCGCTCGCCTCGAACAGAACGACATCGTGCTCGGAGTGCAGCCGGTGCGCGCACACGAGCCCAGAGACTCCTGCGCCGATGATCGCGACCCTCATACCCAACTTAAACGGATCGCGGGGCACCGCAGATCAGCGGCGATGAACAGATCCCTGCGCTGGGCGCTCGCAACCTGCCGTCGCCCTGCTCCCTTGATGGCTTTCAGCGTCATCCGGGGTTCAGTGTACAGCTTTTGTAGAGGTTCGGTAAAAGTTCGGTAGACTCCAGTTGTGACCGACGGTCCACGACTCCGTATTGGCGAGCTCAGCAGACGCGTTGGTGTGAGCCCCGAACTGCTGCGCGCCTGGGAGATGCGCTACGGGCTCCTGCGCCCTGACCGCACCGCAGGCGGGCTTCGTCTCTTCTCAGAGGAGGACGAGCGGCGCGTGCATCTCATGCGCAAGCACATCGCCGCCGGGCTGTCCGCCTCGGAGGCCGCCCGACTCGCCTCCTCGGGCGAGGAATCGGCCTCGCGCGAGGGTTCGGCGAGCTTCGCCGAGATCCAGACGGCGCTCGCGCACAGCATCGAGGCGCTCGACGAGCCGATGGCCCAGTCGGCGCTCGACCAGCTGTTCAGAGCTTTCGCGCTCCCATACGCGCTGTCGGAGGTGATCCTCCCGTTTCTGCACCAGCTCGGTGAGCGTTGGGCGGCAGCGGAAACGAGCGTCGCCCACGAGCACTTCGCGAGCAACGTGCTCGGCGGGCGGCTGCGCGCGCTGACTCAGGGCTGGGGGAACGGCGTGGGCCCGCGCGCCGTGCTCGCGTGTCCGCCCGGCGAGCGACACGAGTTCGGCCTGCTCTGCTTCGGGCTCGCCCTCAGGGAACACGGCTGGCGGATCACCTACCTCGGCGCAGACACGCCTCTGTGCGAGATCACCGACGCCCTTGGGGAGCTCTTGCCGACCATAGTCGTGCTCTCCGCGATCAGCCAGCAGCGCTTTCTCGACGCCAGCGAGGAAATCGGCGTTCTCGGGAGTCGTGTGCGCGTGTGCGTAGGCGGCGCAGGCGCCGCCTCGGCGCTCGCCCAAGCGATGGGCGTGGAGTTGCTCGGCGGAGATGCGATTGGCGAGGCGGCCCGCGTTGCAGCGTGAGCGGCCCGCGTGCGGTCGGGAGCCCCTAGTTCAGCGGTGGGACACGCTTGTCCTCGGCGAGTGCCTGGCGCAGCGTGGCCTCGAACCCGGCGGGTTCTATGTCAAAGAGCCGGCGGGCGGCGTCGTCGGTCACGACCGTCTCGGTGCTGAGCCCCTCGATCAGTGGGCGCGCGACACCCGCGTCGACCGGCGTGACGAGACCGATCCACAGCGAGGACAGCCATGGTGTCAGGAACGGGACCGGGATCTTCGGGCGCGGACGCTTGCCGAGGGTGCGCGCCATCACGTCGAGCATCTCACCGTAGGTGAGAACGTCCGGGCCTCCGATCTGCAGCTCACGGCCGGTCGAGGCCCCGAGGTGAGGCCCCTGCGAGAGGTAGCTCAGGACGTCATCGATCCCGATCGGCTGGGTTCTGGTCGCAAGCCAGGCGGGAGCGATCATCGCGGGCAGACGCTCGACCAGGTATCGCAGGGTGCGATAGGACTCGCTTTCGCTGCCGACGACCATCCCGGCGCGGAAGTAGGTCAGCGGCGGGCCATGCGCCTCGAGCTGTCTGGCGGTCTCGTGGCGGCTTCGCAGGTGCTCAGAGCGAGGAGCGTCGCCGAGGCCACCGAGGTATATGACGCGGCCAATGCCCTCCCGCATGGCCATGCGCCCGAATCCCTCGGCCGCCCGTCGCTCGCGCTCTGCGAAGTCCGAGGCGTTGCCGCCCCGGCCCATCGAGTGCACCAGGTAGTAGGCGACATCGACGCCGCGGCCGGCGCCCGAGAGCGAGTCGGGACGGAGAACGTCTCCCACGTGGACCTCGAAGCCCTCCCCGAGCAGCCCGCGCGCACGAATGCCGTCACGGTCGCGGACCAGGCACCGCACCTCATCGCCGCGGTCGCGAAGACGGCGGGCGAGACGCCCTCCGATGAAGCCGCTGGCGCCTGTGACGAGGACGTGCACGGGAACACAAACCTAGCCGACGCGAGCAAGCCGACACGGCGAGCCGATGCGCCAAGCACGCCGTGCGAGCGGCTCGATTGCCCGAGGCGAACCGCGTGATCAACTCGCTGCTCGACACGATCCTCGACCGCACCGTGGTTGCGGGCTACACGAGCGTCGGCTATCGAATCCGCAGTCGCACGTGGAGCCCCGCCGACCTGCCGGCGCTGGACGGGAAGGTAGTGCTCGTCACCGGCGCCACGTCTGGGCTCGGGCTCGCCGCCGCCGAGGGCTTCGCACGCCTCGGTGCCGCCGTCTGGCTGCTCGCCCGCAGCAAGGAGCGCGGTGAGCGGGCTCGCCAGGGGATCGTGGCACGGTCGGGCAATCGCGATGTTCAAGTCGGCCTCTGCGACCTCAGTGACCTCCAAGCCGTGCGGCGGTTCGCCGAGCGCTTCAGCGGCGAAGTGTCGCGCCTCGATGTGCTCGTCAACAGCGCGGGCGCACTGCTCGGCAAGCGGACGCTCTCGGTCGACGGCATCGAGCTGACATTCGCCACCAACGTCCTCGGACCGTTCCTGTTGACGAACCTACTTACCCCGCTGCTCGAGAAGAGCGCGCCCGCTCGCATCGTCAACGTGTCCTCAGGCGGTATGTACACCCAACGGATCCACGTCGAGGACCTGCAGAGCGCCCACGGGAAGTTCGACGGCGCGACCGCTTACGCCCGCACCAAGCGCGCCCAGGTGATCCTGACCGAGCAGTGGGCGGAGCGGCTCGAGGGCAGCCGGGTGATGGCTCACGCGATGCATCCCGGCTGGGCGAACACCCCGGGCCTTGAGTCCTCGCTGCCACGCTTCTACGGCGCGACAAGGAGGCTGCTGCGCACGCCGCAGGAGGGCGCCGACACGATCGTTTGGCTGGGCGCCGCTCCCGAGCCGGCACGCCGCTCCGGCGGCTTCTGGCATGACCGCCGAGAACGCCCGACCAATCGCGTGCCGTGGACCAGGGAGACCTCAGAGGACCGTGAGCGGCTCTGGGCCGAGTGCGAACGACTCAGCGGCTGGCAGGACATTCCGGCCACAACCCACTCAAACAGATAAGGAGAACCCGATGGCCCGCTACAAGGCAACAGTCGACACGCCATCCTGTGTTTGGCGGAGATTTTGATCTGACCACCGTCTCCGTCAAACCAGGGCGGCTCATACTCGCTCTTGTGCGCGAGCGAGCACGTGGCCGGATGCACTCCCGTACGACCAATCGAGCGACCCACAGCAGGCGTGGGCCTCGGAGGTCCCGAGCACGGCTCGAAGGCATAGCGCAGGACGCGACCCGTGCTGGACGTCGGCTGCGGCACCGGGCGTGTCACGGAGGCGCTGGTGGCAATCGTGCCACGAGACCGTGTGCTGGCCATGGACGCCTCGGCGGACGTGGTGAGCAGGGCTCGCCTGGTTGCACTTTTGGTACGCCTTGCCGGGCCCTGCCTCGGTGGGGTAGATCGCCGTCGGCCAGAAACCCCGCGAAACGGGCGTTTGGCCTGCATATGCGGTGCTTGTCGAAGCGGGGGACCGAGGAATCGAACCTCGAGCAAGGGTTTTGGAGACCCCCGTGTTACCGTTACACCAGTCCCCCAAAAGTGCCCGTTTGCAGGACTTTTGCGTATGTCGGTTGAGCTTGACGGGGCGTCAGGTAAGGCGTGTCAAACGGCCTGTTGCGGACGCCCCCACGTCCTGCGCCCAAGGATACCCCGAGGGAGCCGTGGAGCAACCCCGCATCCTTTACGACCGGCGCCGAGAGAGCCGGGGAGCGGCTAAAGCTCGCACCGATCCCTGTCGAGGGGGGAGACAGAGACGAACGTACGACAATTGTGATGATCAACACAAACTCTTTTCGCCGAGGGACCCAACCAACCGAGAGGGCTACGGCAATCCAGCGGATCCGCTCCCGCCGTGGCGTACTCGCGGCGGAGGAGGGGCTCTCGCTGATCGAAGTGATGATCAGCATGCTGATGCTGGGGTTCATCGTGATCGCGACGTTCAACGGCTTCAACGCCGCCAGTCGCTCGACTGTCGAACAGCGCAGCCACGACCAGGCGGCGATGCTGGCCGCGCAGTCCCAGGAGGAGTTGCGCAGCGACTCCGCGGACACGCTCGACGCGATCGAGGAACCCGCCTCCCACGTCTACACGCAGACGCTGGGCGGGCAGAAGTTCACGATCACCCAGACCGACCATTGGATCCCCGACAACAACCAGAGCGCGAGCTGCAGCGCGGTCGGCAAAGAACACTCCAACCAGGCCGGCGACTACCTGCGGATCGTTTCGACCGTCACCTGGCCGCAACTTGAAGTCGCGAAAACCAAACGGCCCGGTGTGGAAGAGGCCAGCATCATCACACCCCCGGACGGCTCGGGCCTGGAAGTCGACGTGCTCAACGGCCGCACCCCCGATGGGCCGGTCGCCGGTGTCACCGCGGTCGCCGGCGAAGCGGAAGCAACGACCGGCGAAGCGGGCTGTGTGATCTTCGGCGGCATCCCCGCGACCAGGATCACCATCGAAGCCTACAAGCTCGGGGATGTCACGGAAGCGGGCGCGGTCAGGAAGATCTATCCCGAATTCTCGATCACCCCGAACATCACCACCCGCGTCGAACCGGTGCTCAACACTGGGTCGTACATCACCGCCGAATTCACGCACGAAGGCAAAGCGGCCGCGGGGGACACCTTCGTCGCCTACAACCCCAAAATGAACCTTGCGCCCAACTTCGAGGTCGGGAGCACGCGATTCGGCGCCTTCACCGAAACCACGGGCGAATACAACGCTCTGCCCGGCACGGCTCCCACCAAAGAAGAACCCGAACCGTACAAAGGGACAGCGAAAACCGCGATCAGCTCGACCTACTACCCCACCGGTGACCTCTTCCCCTTCGAAAAAGGCCCCTGGCTCGTGTACGCCGGGGATTGCCCCGCGAACAACCCAACCGAAGTGAGTAAAGGCGAAATCAGCGAAAGCTCGATCTCAGTCGCCCTCGAACCCGGACAGGACCCCACGGTCAAAGTCCCGACCTCGGAAGTGAAACTGACGGCCTACAAAGGCACCAAAGTTGCCAAAGGCGAAGTCGAAAGCACGGTGCGACCCGTCAAGGTCACAAACACCTCATGCCAGGAAGTAAAAGAAAAAGAAGAAGCCACAGACAAAAAGATATTCACCCCGAACAACGCCTCCGCGTATAGCGTCATCCACACGCAGAATACGACCACCACCGGGAAACTGGAAACTCCCTTCCAGCCATTTGGCAAGTTCAAGCTGTGTCTCTATGACGAAAAAGAACACAAGACCTACACGACGACCTACACGAACGAAAAAGTAGCGGGGACAACGATCAACCTCTACCTGGCCGAATCGGTGGGGACGAGCACCGAAAGCAACGGTCACGCCATCGAAGTGAAATCGGCATTGACATGCTGAGCCACCACCCCAACCCTGCCACCCCACCCGCACCCAGGCAACGAGTAGCCCTGCCTGGCGACGACTCCCACCCCACCGTCCCAGCCGCCTTTGAGCAGAGCGCATCCCTCTCGGAGAGCGCGTCCCTCTCGGGCGAGGGTGGCTTCACCCTGATCGAAACACTCGTTGCATCCAGCACCGGCATCGTGGTCTCCCTCGCGCTGTTCGCGGTCCTCCTGTTCGCCACACGCCAGGAGACGCACCTGACCGACGTTGCTCAGGCGACCCAGCTCGGCCGGTTTGCGATGTCCAAGATCGTCAACGAACTGCACTCGTCCTGCATCGCTCCGGGCTTCACTCCCGTTCAAGAAAACAGCAGCGAAAGCGAACTCAGGTTCATCAACGCCTACAGCGGTGCAGCCGCGATCGAAAAAAAAGAAGTCAGCGAACACAGGATCGTGTGGAACGAAAAAGCCGAAACACTGACGAACTACACCTACCCGGCAACCAAAGAAGAAACCTGGCCAAAGTTTAAATACTCCGAAACACCGGAACCCTCCAAAGGCGTGCTCCTCGCCAGCCACGTCACCAAGATCGAATCGGGCGGAGAAAAAATACCGATCTTCCAATACTACAGCTACAACCTCGAATCCAATGAAAGCACCACCTCGGGATTGAGCATGCTCAACACGACACCTCTCAAAGTCCCGCTCAGCGAAACAGGAGCAGCGACCGCCGCGTCCGTGCTGGTCAGCTTCAATACTGGCTCCGGCGCGAGCACGACCAGCGTTACGAACACTCTGGGCAAAGGCCTCGCCAAAGACGTAGCCGAGGGCCAGCAGAGCCAGGTGTCGCTTTCCTTCTCGGTTCCCACATCCGAAGCGGAAAAGGTGGATACGCCATGCCAGTGAAGCCCCCACACTTCGTCCAACGACGTGGAGCCCAAGCTCAGCTCGCTTCTCAGGACGGCTTCACGCTACTGGTCACGATCGGCGTCCTGTTCGTGACTTCGATGCTGGTGGTGGCAGCGTTTGCGGCGGCCAGGGGCGACATCCAGCTCTCCCACCGGAACACCGTCCAGAAAGAGGCCTACTACGCGGCGCTCGCGGGCATCCAGGAGTACGAGTACCACCTGCAGGCCAACCCCGACTACTGGGAGTCCTGCGCCGCGCCCTCCAACACGGTCCCCAAACAGGAAATCAACGAGCACTATGAAGTAAAACTGCTCACCGCAAGCACCGCCCCGAAAGAAACCAAAGAATGCAGCACGGCGAACCCGTTCGCGACAATGATCCAATCCTCGGGCGCGAACGCGAACACGTTCCGCATCGAATCGGTCGGCACGGCCGGCAACAAAGCCGTAGCGACGAGCTATGCGACCCGTTCGGTCGTGGCCACCTTCCACGTGATCGGCTTCCTCAACTTCATCTACTTCACCCAGTACGAAGATGGCGACCCCTCGCTGTACGGCGGGCCCAAAGAATGCGAAAACTACTACCCAGTGCGCGAAGAACTGAAAATCAACGGCAAATGCACGACGATCGTGTTCGCGAACGGGGACACCGTGGAAGGCCCAATGCACACCGACGACGCGAGCGACATCTGCGGCAAGGCCTACTTCGGGCGCAAAGGCCACAACCCCATCGACACAGTGCAGATCAACTTCCCCGTCTACTCCACCTGCGGGGGCTCGGAAGCGACCTACTACACGGCCACCGGCAAATACGAAAAAGGCGAAGAACTGCTCACCCCTGAAGGCGACACGACGCTCGGGACCTATGTCAAAGAAGGCGGCGAGGAATTTACCGGTTCCACGCACATCGTGCTCAATGGCTCGACCAACACGATGTCGGTGACCAACGCGCAAAACGAAACCAAAACCTACGAATGGCCGAGCAACGGCCTCGTCTATGTCCGCGCGAGCGAAAACCCCAAAACGCCGTGCTCATACGCCTACAAGGACGTCACAAGCGAAACCGACAACGCCACCGAGGTCTCAAAGGAAATCTACTGCGGCAACGTGTACGTCAGCGGCACCTACAGCAAATCGATCACGATCGCCGCCGAAGAAGACCTGATCATCAACGGCAATATCTATCCGACCAGCGTCGCCGGCAAACTGGGCGCCGAACCGACCGGCACCGATACCCTCGGCCTGATCGCTGGCCACTACGTGCGCGTCTACCATCCCGTCACCAACAATAACTGCGAACTCGCCAAAAACGGCAAAGAATCGCTTGAAAACCCGTGGATCTACGCCGCGATCCTCTCGACCAACCACTCCTTCGCCGTGGACAACTACGAATGCGGGGAACTCCTCGGCAACCTCAATATCTACGGGGCGATTGGCCAGCGCTTCCGCGGGATCGTGGGCACGACCGGCGGCACCGGCTACATCAAGGACTACAAATACGACGAACGGCTCGCGGTGGACGAGCCCCCCTACTTCCTGAACCCGATCAACGCCGGCTGGAAAGTCGCGCGCGAGACGGCGCCGAAGCCCGGATAGCGACGGCGGCTCGCGGCGCTACCGCACGCGGACGCCCACGTCGACCCCCCGCAGCAGAACCGCGGGCGGGAGCTCCAGCGCCCGGGCGAGCCGCAGGAGGGTGCGGAGGTTGGGGTTGCGCTTGCCGCGCTCGAAGACGCTGATCGCGGCGCGGTCCACGTGGGCGTCGATGGCGAGCGCTTCCTGAGAGATGCCCGCGCGCTCGCGGGCCCACCTCAGGTTGGTGCCGAAGCGCGCCGCGGGGTGGAGATCCTCCCCTGAGCCTCGCGGTCCCCGCACGGTGGAGGCGACGGGGCCGATCCCCGTCAACAGGGCGCCAGGCTTGACACCGACGGCGCGCGCGACTCGCACGATCGTCGAGAGGTCCGGCGCACGCTCGGCGCGCTCCAGGAAGCTGACAGCGGCGCGATCGAGCTTCGCTCCGAGGCTGAGATCGATCTGCGAGAGGCCCGCACGCTTGCGGGCCTCTCGCATGTTCTCGCCAAATCGCACCAACTGTTCGTCCAGCTCGGGGTCTCCGGTACTTCGCATGCGCCCATACTCTTGAGTTGCACACAGAAAGACCACTGCTCAAACACGAGAAACGCCAAGCGCGCCGATGGTCAGGCAACCCGAGCCTCGGAAATGGTGCGGCGGGTGGGATTCGAACCCACACGCCCTTGCGGACAGGGCCTTTTGAGGGCCCCGCGTCTACCGTTCCGCCACCGCCGCGCGCACGCACCCAATATAGGGCTCAGGCGGGACTGGGAGTGGCGTTCCCGTAGTCTCCGGGACGGGCGTTGGGGTTGCGGACCTCGAGCTCCACGTTCCATCCCTGGGAGACGCCGCGCATGGCGAAGACGACCACGAGGACCTGCAGGGGGATCACCATCAGGGTGAGCACCCCGAGGAGGTTGGAGTCGAGCCCGGGCTGGGAGAAGGCTGAACCATCGCGCTCGAACCAGCCCGGGGCCGCGACGAGCGCGAAAGTGCCGAGCAGCACGGCGAGCGCGGCGGCGACGGGCAGCACGCCGCGGTTCCAGCGGGCGGCGTAGAAGGCGAGCACGAGGTAGATGCAGATGAAGACCCCCTGCATCGCGATCGGCGCGACGCCCTCGAAGGCTTCAAAGCCGCCGGCCGTGATCACGAGCATGAGCACGGCGGTGGCGAGCAGTAGCGCGATCACGGTGGCGCGGGTGGCCTGCACGACCGGCTTGTCGCGATTTGGGTGGGTGATGAGGACGCTTGTCTCGCCCTGCCGGGCCAATGGAGTGGACATAGTAGATATGACCATACAATCTTCTGCGGTCCCCGTGTGCGGGAACGGCCCCGGCGCAGCGCGGGGCGCCGCGCGGGCGTGGTGGAACTGGCAGACACGCTGGCCTTAGGAGCCAGTGGGCTCAGGCCCTTGGGGGTTCGAATCCCTCCGCCCGCACTATCTCGCCGCCTGCGGCTCCCAGGGCGGCGTGCTCCCGCGCCCACCCCCGCCGCCTCCGGCTCGAGAGCAGCGCGCTCCTGCGCGCCCCCGCTCGGCGCACGCCGGGAACCCTCGCGTCCCTCGTGCTCACGAGCGTCCACGAGCTCGAAGCAGCGCGCGACAGCGCCCCGCACGAGCTCGACGTCGAGCCCGAGGTCGATCAGCGAGTCCGCACCCTGGAAGGCGCGCTCGGCGAGCAGCAGGAGCGATACGAGGGCGCCTGCGGAGAAGCTGTGCTCCAGCGCGGCGAGCACCACCACGGCGATCGGTCCAAGGTTGGCGGCGGCGCCGGAGCCGTAGCGGTTCGCGGCTTCGGTCCACCCGAGGCGCACCTCGCGCATGCGCACGCGGTGAGCGCACACAGTAGGAAACGTTGCGTTTGGCGGCGATGAGAGCTAGGTGAACGGTTCGTTAAGGCGTTGCGAGCGCGATATCGTGGCTGCTGACCACCTGAGCCAACCACCACCACAGGAGGATGCGCCATCCGGCGACCGCCAGACGCTGAGCGAGCATCCTCCCCGGAGGCCCCCCCGGACCAGGCGAGGAGCGTGGGGCGGGCGACGTTCGCGGCGCTCGCGGTCCCCAACTACCGCCGCTACATCTCCGGACAGGCGATCTCGCTGGTGGGGACCTGGATGCAGATGGCGGCGCAGGCGTGGCTGGTGCTGACGATCACGGGCTCCGCCACACAGCTCGGGTTGATCGTGGCGCTGCAGACGCTGCCGGTGCTGCTGCTCGGCCCCTACGGCGGAGTGGTGGCCGACCGGGTGGACAAGCGCCGGCTGATGGTGGCGCTGCAGAGCCTGATGGGCGCACAGGCCCTGGCGCTCGGCGTGCTGACGGTCACCGGCGCGGTGGCGCTGTGGCAGATCGGGGTCCTTGCGCTGATGCTTGGGCTGAACAACGCCTTCGAGAACCCCGCGCGGCAGTCGTTCATGCTGGAGATGGTCGGCGAGGAGCACCTGCGCAACGCGGTGAGCCTCAACTCGGTGCTGGTCAACGTGGCGCGCACGATCGGCCCCGCGGTGGGGGGCGTGCTGATCGCCACGGTGGGCACCGGGGTGTGCTTCCTCTTCAACGCGGCGAGCTTCGCGCCGGTGGTGTTCTCGCTGATGACCCTCGACCGCGCTGCGCTGCGTCCCAGCCCCCCCACGCGCCGCGCTCCAGGGCAGCTACGGGAGGGACTGCGCTACGTCAGGCGGACCCCGGCACTCAGCGCCCCGCTGCTGATGATGGCGCTCGTGGGCTGCCTGGCCTACGAGTTCCAGGTCTCGCTGCCCGTGATGGCCCGCGGGGCGCTGCACGTGGGGGCGACGGGCTACGGCTTCATGACCGCCGCGATGGGCGTGGGGGCGGTGGCGGGCGGCCTGGTGGTGGCCGCCCGCGGACGCACGGGGCTACCCACGCTGATCCTCGCGGCGACGGGGTTCGGGGTGGTGCTTGGGCTCGCGGCGCTGGCCCCCAGCCTCCCCATGGAGCTCCTCGCGCTCGCGCTGGCGGGATGGGCGAGCATCTCCTTCATGGCGACCGGCAACTCCACTCTGCAGCTCACCGCGGAGCCCACGATGCGGGGGCGGGTGATGTCGCTGTGGTTCGTCGCCTTCCAGGGCTCGACCCCAATCGGGGGGCCGGTCGTGGGCCTCGTGATGGCGCAGGCGGGCGCCCGCGCGGGCCTCGGCCTGGGTGCGATCACCTGCCTGCTCGCGGCCCTCATGGGCCTGCTGATTGTGCGCTGGCTGCGCCAGGAGTCTCCACCGCTCTCCACCGCGCGAGCGTCGTCAGGACCAGCGCCGCCGCCACCGGCACCGTCGCAGGCAGCTCGTTGACCGCGAAGAACAGCAGATCGAAGCTCAGCGCGAGGGCCGCGACGAGCGCCGCGGCCCGGAGCTGCAGGGCCCGCGCAGCTACGGCATCCACGGGAGCGGGGTACCGCCCGCGAGCGAGCAGACCGCCGAGCAGGCCCGCCACGAACAAGTCTCCATAACCCATCGCCGCCGAACCGAACACCTCCGCTTGCAGTTTCGGCAGGCCCACCGCGGGGTGCGCGGAGTTGAGCACTTCGTTGGGGTGCTGGAGCAGTTCGGAGACCACCAGCGCGGTGTCCGCGCACGCCATCAGCACGATCCCCGCCGCCAGCCATCTCGGCGGTGTGACCGCGGCGAGCAGCACGCCCAGCGACACGCAGCTGAGCGCCGAGAGCGCGAGCGCCGCCGCCTCCCCCGCAAGCCCCGTGCGGTCCGCCCACGCGAGCGCGAACAGCGCGGGCGTCGCCAGCGCGAACACCGGTCGCGCCCCGCGCCCCAGCCACCCCAGCGCGAGCGCGGCGAGCACGGGCACGGCGACCAGCGCAAGGTAGGTGAGGCTCTGCGCGCTCGCCTGCTCCGCCGCGCGCGCGACGAACACGAAGGAGATCACTGACAGCGGCGGGATCGCCGCCCAAAGCCGGCTGCGCCGTCGTTCGAGCCACGGAATCGAGAGCGTGCCCGGGAGCGCCACGAGAGCGCCCTGGGAGAGCGAGAGCACCCCGATCGAGAGCCAGAAGGGCAGCATCGCGACTCAACATAGACCGCGCGTTGCGCTACAACCTCCCGGGATGCCCTCCCCTCCCCCGCGGCCGAGCGATGCCCGCGCGCGGTATCGTCGCCGTCGCGGCGGCGCGGCCCTCCTGCTACTGGCGATCCTCGTACTGACGATCGCCGCAACATCCCGCTCCCACGCCGGCGCACCCCGCCGCGGGATCCCCCACCATCCGCGCCGCGCGCGCACCGCGCGGCTCACCCCGCCCCAGCTCGCCGCTCGGCGGCACACGGCCGAAGAAGCCGCGATCGACCGTGTCCTCTCCTATGCCCCCGCGATCGTCGAAGGAGGCCATCGGGGGCGCGAGCTTGCGCTCACCTTCGATGACGGCCCCGGGCCCTACACGGTGCGGCTAGTGCACGTGCTCGACTCCCTGCACGTCCGCGCCACCTTCTTCGCGATCGGTGAGGAGGAGCGCTGGTTCTCCGCCGGCACCCTCGCCGAGCTGCGCGCCGGGGACGTGGTGGGAGACCACACTGAGACCCACCCGATGATGGCGCTGCTTTCCGCGCGCCGCCAGCGCGAAGAGATCTACGAACAGATGGTCCACGTTCAGCTGCTCGGCGGGCCCACCCCGCGCCTCTTCCGCCCTCCATACGGCTCTTTCGACGCCACCACCTTCGCACAGCTGCGCGCCTTCCACATGCTGATTGTGCTGTGGTCGCAGGACACCTCCGACTACACCCTGCCGGGCACCGCCGCGATCGTGCAGCGCGTGCTCGCCGGCGCCCACCCGGGCGCGATCATCCTCATGCACGACGGCGGCGGGAACCGCGCCGAGACGATCGCCGCGCTGCCCGCGATCGTGCGCGGCCTGCGCAGGCGTGGCCTCGAGCCGGTGACGATCCCCCGCCTGATGCTCGACGATCCCCCGCCGCGCGGCCTGCCGATCCCGACCAGCCTTGCGGGAGATTAGTGGCCCAGCTGCACGGTCTTCACGATCAGCAGCGCCACCGCCACGACGAGATATCCGCGCAGCAGCAGCATCGCCGCGCGGCGGCCAGGCGACCACACGGGCCGCTCCAGCAGCGCCAGCGGAGGCATCGTCCAAGCGTGGCGGCGCTCCTCTGTCATCGGCGCCGCCTCCTCCGCGCCTGACGTGGCGCCTGCCGGCGCTACTCGCCTGCCCAGCAGCACGTAGGCCCCCATCGCCGCCAGCGCCACCGCCAGCGCGATCGACAGATCGATGAAGAGATCTGTGACGTTCACGTGCGGGAAGGCTGTGCTGGCGACCAGCACGAGGGAGAGCTCGACCAGCACGCCGATGATCACCGCCGCCAGCGCGTTCAGCCACGGGGCGTTGACCCATGGGCCCAGCACCGCGCGGTCGTTGCAGAGCAGCAGCAGGAACACCGTGGCACTCGGCAGCAGCACACCCGCGAGCGCCTGCACCGAGGTCGTGATCAGCCCCAGCGGGGCGCCCGGCAGCAGCACGATCCCCGCCGCCGCGCAGACCATCAGGGCGAATGTCGCGTAGAACATCTTCGCGTCCCTGATGCCACGGTGCAGAGAGTGGCTGGCGCCGAACACGTCCCCGAAGGCGTAGGAGGTCGCGAGCGTCACCGCCGCCGCGCCGATCAGCGAGGCGTTGAGCAGCACGATCGCGAAGCATGCCCCCGCCGCCGGGCCGATGTAGGTGCGCAGCGCGGAGGCGACCGTGCCCGCGTTCGCCGAAGTGCCCCGCCGCCGGCGTGCCCGCGAACGCGAACGCCGCCACCGCGATGATCGCGCCAGCGCCGATCACCACCACGAACGCCCCGATCACGGTGTCGGCGCGCTCGTAGTTGATCCAGCGCGGCGTGATCCGCTTGTCGATGATGTTGGACTGCTGGAAGAAGAGCTGCCACGGAGCCACCGTGGTGCCGACGATCGCGATGATCAGCAGCACCGCCGTCGAGCTCGCTCCACCCTGAATCGAGGGCGTCACCGTGTCGTGCGCGATCGTGGCGAAGTCGGGGTGCACCAGCACCAGCAGCGGGATCACCAGGAAGTTGGCGAGGACGAACACGTACATGAAGCGCTCCCAGCTGCGGAAGCTGCCGGTCGCGGTGATCGCCACGAGCGCCGCCGCGGCGGCGGGCACCGCGACGAACTTGCTCACGCCGAAGTACCCCAGCGCGAGGCTGACGCCGATGAACTCCGTCACGATCGTGAGGAAATTGAGAATGAACAGGTCTCCCACTGAGAACCAGCCCCAGAAGCGCCCGAAGCGCTCGTTGATCAGCCGCGCGTGGCCCACCCCCGTGACGGCGCCGAGGCGGATCACCATCTCCTGGTTGACGATCAGCACGGGGACCAGCAGGATCAGCACCCACAGCAGGCTGGTGCCGTAGTTCTGCCCCGCCTGCGCGTAGGTGGAGACGCCGCCCGCGTCGTTGTCGCCCACCATCACGATCAGCCCCGGCCCCATGATCGCCAGCAGCGCCATCGCCCGCGAGCGCCAGCCGTGGCGCGCGCCGGTGTCGTCCATCCGGATCGTGCCGAGCGCCCCGCGGATGTCGCCGATGTGGGCCTCGTCGAGGACCGGGGGCACGCCCTCGTGCACGGGCGGCTGGGGCTGCGCGGACCGCTGCGTATCGTCCAGCATCGTCTGTTTCTCCGTCATCTCTCACCTCCTTCCGGGCATTCGGGGACACACGAAGCAACGCACATAGGCGCAGACCCGACCCTGGAAAGTGATCTGACTGAAAAAGAGGGGCCCGGCCGAAGCCGGGAGACACTCGCCTTTCGGCTCGCATCCCCGTTGCGCCAGCCGGCCTCCGGCCGACTGCGCCACCCTTTAGACCAGCAGGGACGGGCTCGACGTACACGCGAGCGGCTGGGTACTTCGCGGCTGTTCTCGATCCATCCCAGCCTCCTTTCCGCGCGTGATGATGGTCAGGCCCGTTCGGGCCTCAGGGTAGCACCGCGCGTTTTCAGTCGCTGACAAGGCCGAAGCGCCGCCGCCAGCCGGCCGGCAGCGTCAGCTCGAGCACGTCGTCCACGGTGATGACCCCCAGCACCCGCTGCCGCTCGTCCAGGACCGGGAGCACGGCGAGGTTGTAGTCGGTCATCGTCCTGGCCACCTCCGGCAGGTCGGCGTCAGTGTGCACAGACTCGGGCTCGCGCTCGGCGACCACCGCGAGTGGCGTGGCGGGGTCGGCGCGCAACAGCGTGACGATCGCCACCGAGCCGCTCAGCGCGCCCGCGTCGTCGTGCAGGTAGACGGTACTCAGCATCCCCGGCGCGATCGTGCTCCTGCGCACCGCGTCGAGCGCGTCCTCCACGGAGGCGAGCTCGGAGAGGGCGATGAAGTCCGGGCTCATCATGCCCCCCGCCGTGGAGGGGTTGTAGCCCAGCAGCGTTTCGATCCGCCGGCGCCCCGCCGGCGGCAGCAGCTCCAGGATCCGCCCGCGGCGCTCCTGGTCGATCTCGCCGATCAGGTCGGCGGCGTCGTCGGGCGCCATCCGCGCCACCACCGCCGCCACCTGCGCGTCGGGGCGCTCGGCGATGAACTCGAGCTGGTGGTGCTCGTCGAGCTCCTCGAAGACGTCGGCCTCGAGCTCGCGATCCTGCCCGACCGCCTCGATCAGCTCCTCACCCTCCTCGTGCGAGGCGGCCTCCACCAGATCGGCGATCTCCGCCGGATGCAGGTTGGCGAGCTTGCGGTGGGAGAAGCGCAGGCGCGCGCTCGGCACGTGGCCGACGAACGGCTCCATGTCCGTCCAGTCCAGGAACGGCCTGTCCGCCACCATCCTCCGCAGCGCCCGCGGCAGCGCGCGGCGCAGCTGCCCGCGGAAGCTCGGATCGACTCCCACCACCCGCCACCAGCCCTCGATGCACGCCAGCTCGATCTCATGGGCGCTCACCAGGCGGGGCGGGTCGGCCTCGACGTTGACCAGCTTGCGCCCCAGCACGTCCTGGCGCAGCAGCACCTCCCCTTCGCGGCGCTCGAATTTCCCGAGGTTCAGTTTCTGGCCCGCCAGCTTCGCCGCTCTGGCCTCGAGCGTGGCCACCTTGTCCACCGGCACGAATAGCTCGCGGCCACCGATCCGAGCCTTCAGGCCCGTCACCGGCGGGTATCCCCCATCGGCGAGGCGCACGATCACATCCTCCACCCTCCCCAGCCGCTCCCCCGTGCGATCCAACAGGGGGCTCCGCAGCAGCATCGATAGGTGCAGCACTTGCTCGGGCAACGCCCTCGATACGTTAGGGCATCCGCCGGAGGCCCACGCCCAGAACAGGGCGGGTGCGGGTTTCTTACGCTCATTTTATGGCTCCGTCCCATGATCGACACGTGCCCCCACGCTCCACCCGGCCATGGCCCACCTACCTCCTCGGCGCGCTCTGCATCGGCGCGATCCTCGCCGCCGTGCTCGTCGTCGGGCCCGCCTCGAGCAGCACCGCCGCCACCGGCCGCACCATCACCGTCGGCCAGGGCGTCATCCAGTCCACCGTCTCCGGCTCGGGCAACGTCCAGGCCGCCACCCAGCTCGACCTCGGTTTCAAGACCTCCGGTGTCGTGACCCAGATCTACGTCTCCCAGGGCGCCCACGTCACCGAGGGCCAGCTGGTCGCCGAACTGAACCCCGACAGCGCCGAAGTAACCCTCGAACAGGCCCGGGCCTCGCTGCAGGCCGCCGAAGCCAGCCTCGTCGAGGAGGAAGAAACCGACGGAGAACCCTCCTCCGGATCCGGCTCCTCGGGCTCCGGCTCGGGATCCTCAGGCTCGGCCCGCGCCAGCACCTCCGCTGCCTCGGTTGGTGTGCCCACAACCCCGGCGCAGGCCACCGCCCCGACCGAAGCGAACACCACCACCCCCACCAAAGCCACCCTCTCCACCGCCGCCCGCGAAGCGAACATCGCCTCGGCCCGGGCTGCCGTCAAGAGCGACCGCCTGACCGTGCAGAGCGCTGGGGAGGCGCTCTCGAACACCAAGCTCTTCGCCCCCATGACCGGCACCATCGTCTCGCTCTCCGGCGAGGTCGGGGAAGCCGTCTCCGCCAGCGGCACCACCAAGGACTCCACCGGATCCGGCTCCTCCGGCTCGGGTTCCTCCTCCTCTGCGGCGTCCGCCTCCGGGGCGGCCTCCGCGGCCTCAGGCTCGGGGTCCTCAGGCTCAAGTTCAGGCTCAGGGTCGGGCTCTTCCAGCTCCTCCTTCGCCGTGCTCAGCGACCTCTCCTCGATGCAGCTCGTCGTGCCCCTCTCGGAGTCCGAAGTCATCAACGTCCGCGACGGCCAGCCCGCAACGGTCACGATCGAAGCGCTCGAAGGCATCAAGCTCGCCGGGCATGTCCTCTCCGTCGCCACGCTCCCCACCTCCTCCTCCGGCGTGGTCAGCTACGACGTCACCTTCCAGCTCGACCAGCTCGCGGCCGGGTTGAAACCCGGCATGAGTGCCACCGCCGAAGTCGTCGTCAAGCAGGCCGAAGGCGTGAACGTCCCCACCACCGCGATCTCCGCCGACACCGTCACCGTCGTGCATGACGGCACCGATACCCGCCGCCGCGTGGTCACCGGACTCGCCGGCGACAGCTCCACGATCATCCTCTCCGGCCTCTCCGCCGGGGAGCAGATCGTCCTGCCCGTCGCGCGTGCCTCCAGTACCACCTCAAGCCTCCTCTCGCGGCTGGGCAGTCGCGCCGGCGCGCTCGGCGGCGCCGCGGGCGGCCTCGGCGGCGGGGGCGGCGCGACGTTCTTCGGCGGCGGCGGAGGCGGCTTCAGGGGCGGCTGATGCGAGGTCCCCTGCGTCTCCGGTTCTCCGCGCCCGCGCGCGACAGTCGCGGGCGGGTCCCCCGCGAGCGGCCGCTGGTGGGGCGCGCCCCGCTCGTCGCCCGGAGCGGGAGAGGCGATGGCCACCACCGCTCCCCCCACCCCGTCATCGACGTCCACGACGTCTCCAAGACCTACCGCCTCGGCCCGATCCGCGTGCCCGCGCTGCGCGGCGTCAGCATGCGCATCGAGCGCGGGGACTTCGTCGCGATCATGGGCTCCTCGGGCAGCGGCAAGAGCACCCTCATGAACATCCTCGGCTGCCTCGACATCCCCACCGAGGGGCGCTACCTGATCGACGGCACCGACGCCCACGACCTCGACGAGGACGAGCTCACCGACCTGCGCAACCGCAAGCTCGGATTCGTCTTCCAGTCCTTCAACCTCGTGGCGCGCACCCCGGCCCTCGCGAACGTCGAACTGCCGCTCGCCTACGCTGGCCTGCACCGCGCCGAGTGCCGCCGCCGCGCCGAGCGCGCGCTGCGCTCCGTCGGCATGGCCGACCGCTTGCACCACCTCCCCTCCGAGCTCTCCGGCGGCCAGCAGCAGCGCGTGGCGGTCGCCCGCGCGATCGTCACCAACCCCTCCCTGATCCTCGCCGACGAGCCCACGGGCAATCTCGACTCCCACTCCACCGAGGACGTGCTCGCGATCTTCGCCCGCCTCAACCTCGAGGGACGCACCGTGGTGCTCATAACCCACGAGCCCGACGTCGCCGCCCAGACCAAGCGCGTCGTGCGCCTCTCCGACGGGCGGATCGTCGAGGACCGCCGCCTGCTCGGCGTCCACGACCCCCCGCCCGCCTCCCACCAACTGAAGTCCGCGCACCTTGCGGCCCCCGTCGAGGCGCAGCCATGATCGCGCCCGTCCCGTACCGCCCGCAGCCGCACTCGTACCGGCGCCCCCCCACCCCCGAGGCCCGGCCGTGATCGGCGTCGAGACGCTGCGCATCGCCTGGGGCGGGATCCTCGCCAACAAGCTCCGCTCGGGCCTCACGATCCTCGGCATGACGATCGGCGTCGCCTCGGTGATCATCCTGATCGCCGTCGGCAACGGCTCCTCCAAAGCCGTCGAGGAACGCATCGAGAGCCTTGGCACCAACGTCCTGCTCGTCGAGGCCGGTCCAACCCGCGGCGGCGCGCTGGCCGATCTCCGATCGGTCGGGGGCTCGTCCTCGAGCGCCGTCTCGCTGACCAAGCAGGACGCCGCCGCGCTGCAGAACCGCTCCGAAGCGCCCGACGTCAAGAGCGCCTCGCCCGTCGTCAACGCCTCCGGCGTAACGCTCGTCTTCGACGGCACCTCCTACGAGCCCGGCACCTTCGTCGGCACCACCCCCTCCTATCTGCCTGCTCATGGCTACCGCATCCAGGAAGGGGCGGCCTTCACCGAAGCCGACGTCGCCCGCCACGCGCGCGTGGCGGTGATCGGGCAGACCGTCGCCGAAGAGCTCTTCCCCGGCCAGGCTCCGGTGGGGCAGACGATGCGCGCCAACGGCGTCAACTTCGAGGTGATCGGCGTGCTCGCCGCGAAGGGCTCCAACGGCACCTCCAACCTCGATGAAATCGTCGCCGCCCCGATCTCCACCGTGCAGGACTCGTTATCGGGATTCGGCCCGATCGACTCGATCACCGTCGAGGCCAGCTCCGAGTCAACGCTCTCCGAGGCCGAAGCCGAGGTCACCCAGATCCTCGAGCAGCGCCACAGGATCAAGGACACCGCCGAACCCGGCTTCCAGGTCATCAACCAGGGCTCCCTCCTTGAAACCACCTCCTCCACCACCTCCGTCTTCACCACGCTGCTCGGGGAGGTCGCCGCGATCTCGCTGCTCGTCGGGGGGATCGGCGTGATGAACATCATGCTCGTGTCCATCACCGAGCGCACCCGCGAGATCGGCATCCGCAAGGCGGTCGGGGCGCGCCGCTCGGACATCCTCGCCCAGTTCCTCACCGAGGCCGTGCTGGTCTCGCTGATCGGCGGCCTCACCGGCGTGCTGCTCGGCGTGCTCGGCTCCCAGTTCGAAATCGCCGGGGTGCACCCCGCGATCGCCACCTACTCGATCTTCCTCGCCTTCGGCGCCGCCGTCCTCACCGGCCTCTTCTTCGGCACCTACCCAGCGGGGCGCGCCGCGCGCCTGCGACCGATCGAGGCTTTGCGCTTTGAGTGAGGCACCCACCCCCAGCGAGGAGCTCCCGATCGCGCCCGCCCCCGGCGAGGAGCGCCGCGTCGCACCCCCCCACCCCGAAGAGGAGTCCGTCATGCCCGATACACAGACCGCCATCAACGAGGAAGAGGACCGGTGGGAGGAGGAGCCCCTGGACGAGCTCCCACTCCGCCCGCGCCGGCGTCTGCTCGGGGCGGGCGGGAATCCCATCCCCCTGGCGCTGCTCGGAGTGCTCCTGATCGCCTGCGGCTTCATCGGCGGGGTGCTCGTCGAGAAGGGACAGACCTCCTCCTCCCCCGGCGGCGGCGGTGCCGGCCTCGCATCGAGGTTCGCGGCCCTGCGCGGCGCCGGCGGCCTCGGATCGACAGCGACCGGCGGGGCGAGCAGCAGCTCCACGGGCGGCGGGACTGGTGGCGGCTCCACGGCGGGCGGAGGCTTCGCGGGGCGCTTCGGCGGCCTCGCGGGCGGCGCCACCGTCGGCGAAGTCTCCTACATCAGCGGGAGCACTCTCTACGTGGTCGACGCGGAAGGCAACACCGTCAAGGTCACCACCTCCGCCGCCTCCGCGATCACCAAGACCGTCAAAGCCGACCTCCACGGCATTCACCCCGGCGAAACAGTCGTCGTTCGTGGCACCAAAGGCTCCGGTGGCGCGGTCAGCGCGGAATCCATCAGCGTCGGCGCCGGGGCCGGCGGCGGCCTCTCCTCACTGTTTGGCGGCGGAGGCGGCGCTCGCGGCGGCAGCTTGGCGGCCGGCGGCGGCGGACCGGCGCTCTTCGGCGGCTGATTCCCCTATCTTGACCCATTGACAAAAAGGAGCTTCATGCCACATATCAGGACCCCAAGCCGCAAGCCGGCTAGCAAAGCGCCATCGATCGCATTGGCCACCGCCCTCGTCACCGCCGCCCTTGGGCTGGCGGCGTGCGGCGGCTCTTCAAGCACCTCGTCTCAGACGAGCGCCAACGCAGCGGCAACCAGCGCGAGCGCGACCACCACGGACACGACCGGTACGACCACGACCGCCACGACGCCCCCGGGGAGCTCCACGGGCAGCCCCGGCGTCCCGCCCGCGGGACGGCCCAACCGGCTGCGCTTCACCGCGATGCGCGCGTGCCTGGCGAAGAAAGGCATCGTCCTCCCCCAGCGCACCCCCGGCGTCCCCGGCCTATCCGGCGGCGGTGCTCAGCAGCTACCCAAGGGCATGACCCGCGCGCAGCTCGCAGAAGCGCTCAAGAGCTGCGGCGGCCCGGGCTTTGCGGGCGGTCGCTTCGGCGGAGGCTTCCGCAGAGGCGGCCGTTCCTTCGACAACCCCCGCTTCCACAAGGCGCTCGAGAACTTCGCGACCTGCATGCGCCAGAACGGGGTCGACGTCGGCGAACCCAACACCTCCGGCAAGGGCCCGATCTTCGACACCAAGGGGATCAGCACGGGCAGCCCCCAGTTCCGAGCCGCTTCGACCAAGTGCAGGACCGCGCTGTTCGATGCCGTGCCCCACAGAGCCACCCCCGGGGCCGCCGGCAGCGCAACCGGGTGATCAGCCGCCCGCCGCCAGACCGCGGGCGCCGAGCCCGCGGTTGGTGGGCGCCGCCTGCGGGTCGCGGATCGCCGCCGAGCTCGGCGTGGCCGCGACCGTGGGCTTCGGCAGCGCGGCGATGCGCCCGATCAGCTGGCTCCACTGGGCCTCGCTTAGGTCGCCCGTCACCGCCAGCGGTGCGGCCGCGCTCGGGGCGCGCGCGGCCGCAGCACGGGCCACGGCGGGGTGCGGGGGCAGGAAGCCGATGTGGATGTGGTCCCACCCGGCGGGGAGGGCCTGCGTGGAGGGGTCTTCGGGATAGCTCATCAGGCTCACGATCCGATGCGGCGCGAACTTGCCACGGAGTGCGAGCAGCGTGCGGATCGCGGCATCGGTGACCGTACCGGGGCCCTGGTGGCCGGCGATCGGAATGCCATTGATCGAGGAGATGTCCACCGCGTGGCCGTCCCTGTGCGCCTCGGCCCGCAGGGAGGCGACCGCGCGCAGTGTGGAGGAGGCGTCTGCGCTGGAGGCGACGCTCAATCCCCCCGGCGAGTCCCCGCCCGGGGGGCAGCGCAGCGCGGCGACCGTCGGCTGCAGGCCGCTGCGGGAGAGGAACTCCAGCACCGCGAGCACCCGCCTGTCCACCGCTCCCGACGCGACGTCCCGGCGGCCGCACGCATCGAGCTGGATGCCCGGGTCCGAGAGCACCGCGCTCTGCAGTTCGCCCTTGGACATCTCGAGCGCGTCCTGCGCGGTCGCGCCGAGCAGCGTGGCGGCCGCCCGCGAGCCCTTCGGGTGCAGCGCCACGCCGAGCTGCCGCCAGTTCGCCAGCAGCGGCCGGGGGTCGATGGTCCCGTTGTCTCCCGCCGGACGGACCGCGAAGCGCAACGTCCCGGCGCTCGCCCCCGCGGGGGTGTCGAGGTGTCCGAGCACCGTTCCCTCCGAGACGATCGAGCCGGTTCTCAGCGCCCGCCAGCCGCCCCTGCCAGCGCCTGCGGAGCGCGCGGCGCGCGCGGCCGAGGCGCGCGCAATCGGGTTGGAGGGGTGCGCGAAGAGACGCACTCTGCCCATCCCCGCGGGCGCGTTTTCGCCTTCCGGTTCGACGGGGGCACTCACCTGCGCGAGCGTGTGCGGAGCGTGCGCCTTGACCTTCAGGGTCAGCGGGGACTGGTGGCCCGCGCTGGCCGGGAGCGTGGGGGCCGGGTCCTGCACGGGTTCGCCGCCTGCGCGCGCCGCCCGCGCGGAGCCCGCCTGAGCCGAGCCGCCCTGGATCGCTGCGCCGACACCCTGGGGGGAGCTGGAGGCGGAGGCGCCTCCCGGCGAATCGACCAGCCCCAGCCGGTCCTCACGCGGAACGGTTGGACGGTAGCGGGGAGCGATGCTGCCAAGTCCGGCGTAGGTGAACACATCCCCGTAGATGTCCCGCAGCACGAGATAGCGCCCCAGCGCGTGGGAGCGCCCAAGGTGCACGATCCGCCCGTCCTCCACCGCCACCACGGGGGCATTGGGGGTCCCAAGGATCTCGCTCAGCTGGGATCTCTTGGCGGGAGCGTTTGCGGCCGCCTGCGCGCGGCCCGCCGCAACCCCCGGTAGGGGCGGGGGCTTTGATCCGGGAACCCCACCCACCCCCCCACCCGCGCCGCTCGTGGCGCGCGATGCTCCGCTCCCGGCGTGCGAGGCGTGAGCTCCAGAGGCGCTTCCGACCGCGAGTGCTCCGGCAGCGAGGGGCGCCGGTGGAGTGCCCGCGGGCACCGCCCCCGCGGTGGCGCTCGAGGGGCCGCCGGCCGCGGAGCTCCCCGTCGCGAGAGAGGAGGGGGAGGAATAGGAGGGGGGTCCGTCCGGCGCCGACGACGTCGGCTGGGCGGCCAGGCCGGCGCCCATCCCCGGAGCCAGGCGGGCGCCGGCAGTGGGCGCGCGCCCGTCGACGAGTCCGGTGAGCGTGGCGACCACCGAGCGGGGGTAGCTGGCGATCAGGCGTGCGCGCAGCAGCACCGATTCGGCGTATTCCTGGGAGTGGTTGTAGGCGAGGATCGCGCCGCGCAGGTCGTGGGAGGCGCCGGCCGCGTGCAGGTATCGGGCGGCGGCGAAGATCGCGTCCACGGGGTTGTAGGGGTCGGCGTAGCCCGCGCTGGTGGCATCCACCCCGTACCGCAGCCAGGTGGCGGGCATGAACTGCATCCACCCCACGGCTCCCGCGGTGGAGATGGAGAGGTCGGTGCCGTAGTTGGTCTCGACTTCGTTGATCGCCGCGAGGACCTGCCAGGGGATGTCGTATTGGAAGGCGGCGGCCTGGTAGACGGGAAGCAGGAAGAGGGGTATGCGGTAGAAGTCGAGCGCCTGCGCCGACACGGCCGAGCCGGATAGGAGCGTCGCGAGCGCCTCCCCTTCGCCACCGGCCGCCTGTGGCGCGGGTGCGACGCCGTTGGGAGTGCCGGCGGGGACCGTGCCGGGAGCGCTCTGCGCGGCGCCTTCGCCCTTGCCACCCCCACCCTGCCCACCGCCGGTGGCGCCGCCCTTGCCGGAGCCTGTGACGCTCGCGCTGCGGCGCCTGCCGGAGGTGGTCCGCTGGCTGCGCTGCACGACCACGGTGGGTGCCTGCTGAGTGTCTGCGGCGGGCGCGGGTGCGGAGGGCACCGTGGAGTTGCTGGAGGGCGCTGTGGGTTCGCTGGAGGGCGGGGGAGTCGTGGAGGTCGTGGTGGAGGGATCGACGCCTCCCGGCGCCGGGGCGGGCGCCTGGGGGCTGGTTTCGGTGACGGGAGGGGGCGGGTTTTCGCTCGCACCGGTGGTCGCCGTCGGCGCTTCGGCGCCGAGCGCCCCGCCCGCGAAGGTCCCGCCGATGCCGGCGGCGGTCAGTCCGCTGCCGGCCAGCGCGAGAGCACGACGCGGCGCCCCCAGCGGCGTGGGGCGCTCATCCGCGGCCTACCCGCGGTGCTGGTTGGTGGTTGTCTTGGCGCATACGCAGGCCGAGTGGCGGGTCGCTCTCGCGGGACCCGCTGCCCCGGCTGAGGTTCATATCGGCAGCCAAGCACCTAGCGGTAAAGGATTTGTAATCTCGCTTGCACATGGACCCACAGGAGGGGCGGAGCAGCGGCGCCGCAGATCTCCTCTCAGCGGCTAGAGCGGCTGGACTGTACAGGCCCCCCAGGCGGAGCGCGCCAGTTGGCCGAATTGCGGAGCTTGGCGCAGGATCCGTTGCAGGAACGGGGGTTCGCTCAGGCGACGGCTCCCCAGCGATCGCGGATTCCTCAGGCGCGGGCTCCCAGCGATCGCGGATTCCAAGAGACAAGATTGCGACGCACATGGCTCCTCAAAGTATGGATCTGTGCAATGTTTACGATTCCTAGTCACAAGCAGGCGAGCGGTGCACACGCTGCGGTTTGCGCAGCCGGGCACTCTTGGTCGCCCGCCAAAGAGCGGAGAAAGGGATGGGTCGCATGTCCAGAGCCAGAGTTCTCATAGCGTTCGCAGTCGCCTGCGTGTGCCTGATACTCGCCGCGGCCGCATGGGCGGCGGAGACCTTGGAAGTCACGGCGGCCTTCTCCCCGGACAAGCTGGGCGCGCCCACCAATGTCCACGGTACTGCGACAATCGGCTCGACCACCGGGGCCCTGTCGTCACCCGTCGTGGAAACCACCGTGATGGGACCACCCGGCCTTATGGTGAACGTCAACGGCGTGGGCACATGCAATCCTGCCCTGCTCGAACACACCCTGGAACCGAGCATCTGCCCCAAGGACTCCAAAGCCGGCTTTGGGGGCGGCGTCGGCGAATACGAACTGGCCGGAGAACGACGCGAACAGCCGTTCACGCTCAACTTCTTCCGGGGGCCCAACGAAGATGGCCATATCGTGCTGATTGCCTTCCTCGACGCGACCTCGCCGGTCTCGGTGCAGCTCGTGCTCAAGGCCCAGGTGGTCCAGGAGCCCAAGCCCTACGGGCTCGGCTTCACGTTCAAAGTGCCGATCATCGAAACGCTCCCCGGAGCCTCGCCCGCCTCGGCTAAGAGCATTTACATCACGCTCGGCGCGCCCAACGCCGCCTATCTGGAGACGGTTCACGGCAAGCGCAAGCTGGTCCACGTGAAGGGGATCATCGTCCCCAAGAAGTGCGCCCACGGGGGCTTCCCCTACGAGACGCAGTTCGTCTTCCAGGACGGCACGACAGAGACACACGCGGGCACGATCCCCTGCCCGCGCGGCTAGGACACCACATGAGGGTCCCGATGCCCGTCGCAAGCGCCGCGCCCACCGAGCCGACCGCTGCCAATCGTGCCAGCCGCTCTGCGAGCGCACGCCCGGGCCTGCTCGCGCTCACCGTGGCCGCGGCGCTCGCGGCGGGCGCCCTCGTTGGGCCGGCGGAAGCCGCAGAAGTCGCGCCGATCCAGGGGACGAGGGCAACGATCAGGCCATCGTTCTCCCCCGACCGGCTCGGCGCCAAAGCGGCTTTCACCTTCGCGGTCCACTTCACGGGCGGGGAAGCCGATGTGCCCTCGCCGCTGCGCAAGGCGGTGGTGCAACTCCCTCCGGGGTTGACACTGGACATCCCGAAGCTCCGGATCTGCACCAGGGCACAGCTAGAGGCGCACGGCGCGAGCGGCTGTCCAACGCGATCGGAGATCGGCCGAGGACGGGCCCTCGGCGACGTGCGCGCAGGCGTGGAGGTCGAAAGCGAGGAAGCCGACGTATCGGCCTTCATCGGCCCGCCACAGGGGACCGATCCCACGATCGAGATCCTCGGCCAGGGCTACACCCCACTCGACGAGCGCGTTGTGATCACCGCAACGGCGCTCCCCGACAATCCACCGTACGGCGAAAAGCTCGTGATGTCGGTCCCCGCGATTCCCTCGATCCCCCTGGAGCCAAACGCCTCAACAGTCTCCTTCTCGCTTACGGTCGGCGGGGCGGCCTTCAGGAAGCAGGATCCCAACACTGCCCTGCTGCCCTCCATCTGTCCGGCGGGCGGCTTTCCCTTCGCTGCCGAATTCACTTTTGAAGACGGCTCCGTGAGCAGCAGCACCGCGACGGTCCCCTGCCCATAGGTTCCCGCCCGGTAGAGAGGATCACCCATGCTCCACACCAATCGACGCCGGCTCCAAGAAGCATTCGCCACTCCACGAGCGGCGCTCATCGGACCCCAAAGCCGCGCATCCATCGCCGCGGCCGCCAGCTCGGCGATGCTCGCCGTGACCGTAGCGGTCGCCCTGGCGAGCCCCGCGCAGGCGGAAACGACGGCCAGCATCAAGGCATCGTTCTCCCCCAATCGGCTGGGCGCAAGGACGGACGTCACCTTCGCGATCAGGTTCAGCGGCGGCGAATTCGGCGTACCCTCGCCGGTGCGCAGGGCGGTCGTGGAGATCCCCGCCGGCCTGGGGCTGGAACTACCCAGCACACGGGGCTGCACGCTGGCGCATCTGCGAGCGGACGGGGCCGGCGGCTGTCCGCCGCGATCCCAGATCGGCCGGGGACACGCGGTCGTGGACGTCCGCACGGGCGCAACGACCGAATACGAGGACGCCGCCCTGTGGGCCTTCCTCGGCCCTCTGGAAAACGGCCGGCCGGCGCTCGAGATCCTCGGCCAGGGCTATACGCCGATCGAACGCAGGGTGGTGTTCAGTGCGAAGCTGGAACCCGGTCACGGCCGCTATTGGGGGAAGCTGGTGGCGCTGATCCCCTCGATCCCCTCGATCCCACTGGAGCCGGCTGTCTCCCCGGTGGACTTCTCCCTCACGATCGGCAGCACGGGGCGCTCCCAGGCGGGAGAGATAGGGGTCTTCGTGCCCAAGCGCTGCCCGGCCGGGGGGTTCCCGTGGGCCGCCGAGTTCACCTACGCCGACGGCTCCACCAGCAGCGCCGCAATCGCAGCCCCCTGCCCCAGGTAGGCGAATCGGAGACTGCGCGGCGGCGGGTTCTGTATCCTCGAGGGCATGGAAGCGATCCTCGGATTCCTGCAGGTGATCATCGCGGTGGCCCTGATCTTCCTGGTGCTGATGCACTCGGGGAAGGACTCCGGGCTCTCCGGCGCCTTCGGGGTCGGCAGCGGCCAGGGCCCGCTGGGCGGGGGCTCACTTGTGGAGCGCAACCTCAACCGCTGGACCGTTTTCTTCGCGATCCTGTTCGTCGGAAACACGATCCTGCTGCTCACCAAGCCCTGGTAGAGGGTGGCGCAGCCGGCCGGAGGCCGGCGAGCCGGGGTGGGCGGGGTCTGATTCATCGGTCGACGACTCGGGTTCAAGCCGGTCGAGGATCTCCAGGGCCTCGGCCCGCAGGGCGCTCTCGGTCGCCTCGTAGTCCTCACGGGAGAGCTTGCCGGTGCCATAGTCGAGCTCGAGGTCGCGCAGCTCGCGGTACTTGACCTCGCGGGCACGCTCCAGGACAGCGAGCTCGCCGGGATCGAGCGTCGCGGCACTCGAGCCCGCCGCCGCACCCGCGGGCACCGGCACACCGCCGAGACCCAGAGGAGTCCCTGCGTACTCGGGCAGAGCGGAGCGACCGACACGAGCGTGCAGCGCGACGCGGCGGCGCAGGGCGCCTGGAGAGGGCGAGAGTGCGAGCAGGCCCCCGCCGAAGACGATCAGGCCACCGAGCCAGATCCACATGATCAGCGGCGAGACCTCCAGGCGGAACTGCGCCGGGGGCGGGTGCTTGAGGTATTCGTGAGCGAGGAAGTCGATCACGAACAGACCCTCGTCGGGGCGCGAGAAGGGGATCGTGCGGTTGCCCACTTCGATGATGTGCTTCAGCTTGGGCGTTTCGATTTCGGGCTGGATCGCACTCCAGATGTCGCGTGTGAGGGAGGCCTCGATGCCCACGCTGCTGACCGGCTGCCCGCCGATCAGATGCCCCACCGGGCCCAAGGATTCTTCGTTGGATTCGTAGAAGTCCTCGCTGGGGCGCAGCGTGGTGACGTAGCGCCCATCCTTGGTGACCCGCAGCACCGCACCGACGTTGAGCGTGGACCCGGTGTGGGTGGGGTCGTAACGGGGGGTGATCGTCGCGGTGGGGCGCAGGTAGCGCATGGTGTAGGAGCCCACTCGCGTGGACTGCCCCGGGGAGAGGCTCAACTGGGAGACGTGCTGGAAGGAGGAGGAGGCGGCGACCCCGACGAACAGCACGGCCATCCCGACGTGAACGACGTAACCGCCGTAGCGCCGACGGTTGCGCCGGATCAGCGCGAGCAGCGCCAGCGGGGGGGCCTCACCCGAGGCGCCGCGGCGCACGCGCGTGCCGCGCCAGAGCTCCTGCGCGACGGAGCCGAGCGCGAAGGCCGCAAAGCAGAACATCGCGAGCGCGGTGGGCTTCTGCGTGATGCCCGCCGCGATCAGGGCCGCCAGCGTGAGCAGCGCCGCGGCGACGGGCACCGCGAGGTTGCGCAGCACCCCTCGGGGGGTGGCACGACGCCAGGCGATCACGGGCCCGATGCCGGAGAGCAGCACGAGGATCAGCGCGAGCGGAACGGTGTAGCGGTCGAACCACGGCCCCCCCACCGAGGCGGCCTGACCGGTGAGGGCTTCGGAGATCTTGGGGAACCAGGTCCCCCAGAAGATCACGAAGGCGAGGCCGACGAGCACGAGGTTGTTGAACAGGAAGATCGCCTCGCGCGAGAGCAGCGAGTCCAGGTGGTGGGTGCTGCTCAGCCCCTGACGGCGCGAGATCACAAGGTAGATCGAGCCCACGATCATCGCGGCGATCAGCACAAGGAAGGGGACACCGAGGGTGGCGCCGCCAAAGGCGTGGATCGAATCGAGGATCCCGCTGCGCACCATGAAGGTGCCCATGATCGCGAGCGTCCCCGTGGCGAGCGCGAGCGAGACGTTCCACACCTTGAGCATCCCGCGGCGCTCCTGGATCATCAGGGAGTGCAGGAACGCGGTGCCCGTCAGCCAGGGCAGCAGCGAGGCGTTCTCGACGGCATCCCAGCCCCAGTAGCCCCCCCAGCCGAGCTCCGAGAAGGACCAGGAGGCGCCGAGCAGGATGCCGATGCCGAGGAACAGCCAGGCGCCCAGCGCGAAGCGGCGCACCACGGCGATCCACTCCCCGTCCACCTTGCGAGCGACCAGGGCGCCCAGCGCGAAGGCGAAGGGCACTGTGCAGAGTGTGTACCCCGAGTAGAGCATCGGGGGGTGGATCATCATCGTGGGGAAGCGCAGCAGCGGGTCGAGGCCCTGCCCTTCGGGGGGCGCGGGGTTGGTGGTGGTGAAGGGGTTGGCGTAGAAGACCATCAGCGAGACGAAAAACCCCCCGAAACCCAGCAGGATCGCGGTCGCGTAGGAGGCGACCTCGCGGATGCGCCCGCGCGTGAGGAACAGCACAAGGCTCGACCACAGCGAGAGCAGCCAGGCCCACAGCAACAGGGAGCCTTCCTGGGAGGACCACACCGCGGCGGCGCGGTAGAGCAGCGGCGTGGTGCGGCTGGAGGTGTCGGCGACGGTGTTGAAGGCGAAGTTGTTGCCGAGGAACGCGATCTCGAGCACCACCATCCCAAGGGTGAGCAGGCCGGCGAGCGCGTACACCGAGCGGCGCCCCGCGAGCGAGAACTCCGCCCGCCCGCTGCGCGCCCCGTGGATGGAGACGACGATGCCGTACGCGCACACGATCAGCGCGAGCACCAGGCAGACGTGTCCGAGCAGCGCCATCAGGCCTGCCTCTCACCGCCGGCTCGCCCACGAGGGCCCGGAAGCGTCGATTTGGTCGTCGAGCCGGCGGTCGAGCTCACGAGGATGCTCAGGCGTTCTGCTTCTCGGAGGGCGGGGCGACCGTGTACTTGGAGGGGCACTTGGTGATCAGGGAGTCCCGTTCCCCGGTGTACCCCACGCCCTGCTTCTGCACGGTAACGATGATCTCACGCCCTTCTTTGAAGGGGTCGGGGACGATGCCGGTGTAGGCGACGGGTACAGCGTCGGCGCCGCTCGCGCGATCGGCCACGCTGAAGCGCAGGACGGAGCCTTCGTGGCGCACGGAGCCCGTCACGACGGTCCCGGTGAGCTGGTAGCTGCGACCGGGCTGGGCCTCGCGCAGCAACTGGCTCGGGGTGAGCGCGGGGCTGGCGGCGGTGAAGCTCGTGTAGATCAGAGCGCTCGCCAGCACCACGGCGGCGCTGAGCGCCACCACGAGCCGCACCGTGCGCTTGCGAGCGGGGTCCATCGCCGCCAGTATCTCAAATGAGCGCCAGGGAATCGCCGGTGGACAGCGAAACCTTCAGGCATGCCGCGGGTCTTGAGAGGTAGAGCGCAATGAGGGCCAGCCTCCTACATCCGATCTCCCGGCGACGTCAAGCGCACCGCTCCCGCCGCGGACACCGGCCCAGCCCGGCACGCGAGCCCGACGTCGATGCACGGCGGACCGACATCGCCACGCAGCGGACCGACATCGCCGCACGACCGACCGACACCGCCGCGCAGCGGACCGACATCGCCACGCAGCGGTCCGACATCGCCGCACGACCGACCGACATCGCCACGCAGCGGACCGACATCGCCGCGCAACGGGTGCGAGCGGCGGGAGGCCCTACGGACCTCGCCTCCTACGCATGCCAATGCGGCTATCTGTTCACGGCCGCGGTGACCACCTCCGTCGGGTGCCCGCATTGCGGCACCCCCCAGGCCTGGTAGCCGGCGAATCTGAATCCCGGCCTCCACGGAGCGCCATGCCCTCACTCGGACAGCTCACCGCCTCGAGCTCACAGTTCGCCAACAAGCGCGGCGTATACCTTGGGCGGCGCGGGGCGAAGCTCCACGTAGCTCTATACCGGCGGACCGCCGGCAAGATCGGCGGGCATCTCCCCGGCTGGCCCGGGGCCCGGATAGTCCTGGTCGACCACACCGGCGCCAGGAGCGGCGTGAAGCGGACATCTCCGCTGATGTACCACGAGGACGGCGACGCCATCGCCGTGGTGGCCTCGAAGGCCGGCCAGCCAACGCATCCCGCGTGGTTCCACAACCTCGAGGCGAACCCGGACACCACCATTCAGATCGGCTCCGTGGTTCGCGAGGTCCGCGCCCGAATCGCTACCGACGAGGAGCGCGATCGCCTCTGGCCGGAGTTCGTGGCGTTCTACCCCGGATACGAGTTCTTTCAGAGCAACGCGAGGCGCAGGAGAATCCCGATCGTGATCCTCGACCCTCGTTAGGAATCCGACCTCGTCGGAGAGAGCATCGGTCTTGAAGCCCTCGGCAGGCGTCCCGGAACGCCGCAAGAATCGTCCGTCTATCTACGTTAGGTGGGAGGCTTTCCGATACCTGGTACTTTCACGGATCATTGTCAAGCTAACATTGTCAAGCTAATCAAGGGGGCGCGGTGAGGTCGATCGAGTGGGCCGCTGTTTCGCGGTTCGGTGGGATGAGGGGTTGTGCACGCGCCCCACGGGTGCTGTGCCTGCTCACCATTGCGGCCAGCTTGGCGCTCGTGGTCGTGCCGGTGGCGAGTGCAGCCGTTGCGCCATTTGTGTGGACGGGGAGCTCCTCAGAACCCGACTGGTCCGCCGGGACCAACTGGGAAGGCGGATCGGCGCCGCCCAGCTCCGAACCCATCACCCTGGAATTCCCACGGATCCCAGACTGCTCCGGCGCCTGCCATGTGAGCAAGAACGACCTAAGCGGGCTGACAGCGGAATCGATCAAGCTCGACAACGGCGATGAATACTTCCTGAGCGGCGATGAAATCACGCTCGGCGGAGGTGGGCTCACGGCCTCGCCCGCCAGTGGATCGAGTGGCGCCGCGGGGGACGCGCTGGAACTGCCGATCAAACTCGGCGCGTCGCAGACGTGGAGCATCGCCGGGCGCAGCGGCGGCAGCCTGGGCGAAAACGGCGCGGCCGTGTTCGGGAACCTGACGGGATCGAGCGGCAGTGCGCTCACGTTTGAAATCAGCAACGAGGCGGTGCTCTACCTCGAGAACGACACAGAGGTGGGCCCCGCCGCGATCAGCGGTTCGGACCCGAGCGAGGCCGGTATCTTCAACGGCTTCGTCGG
Source organism: uncultured Solirubrobacterales bacterium (assembly GCA_963742275.1). Taxonomy (GTDB): domain Bacteria; phylum Actinomycetota; class Thermoleophilia; order Solirubrobacterales; family Solirubrobacteraceae; genus Palsa-744. Next base: position 163,976 of record CAVUKU010000001.1, read on the forward strand.
CTACTCTGGCGCACTGAACTTCTCGAACGAAAACCCGGTGAGCCTGAACCACATCTTCCTCATCGGCAGCGGAGCGTTCGGCGCGCTGAGCACCAACAATGCCACGCTCGACGTCGGGAGTGGGCGCGACCCGGCGGAAGGCATCATCGCCGACAGCGCCACATTCGACAGCGGCAGCGCAATAGACTTCCAGATCGCCGGCGCGGGCGATACCGCCGGTGAAGACTACTCGCAGCTGGAGTCCGACGGTTCGATTAACCTGGGGGGTTCCACGCTGTCCGTGGGGGTCCTACATCCCAAAGGCAGCTCATGCCCGTCGCCCGATCCTGGACAGACGTATACGTTTCTCTCCACAACCGGGAAGCTGTCGGGTTCGTTCACCAACGCCCCCGAAGGTGGCCCGGAAATACCGATTGCTTTCGCGGAAAGCTGCGGTCAGTCGGCGCGGACGATGCGGATCGCCTACCACAGGAGCGGCGTGACGGAGACCGTCACCGGAACGGTGGAAGCAGAGGCCAAGGAAAAGCAGGAAGCGCAAGAACTTCAGGAATCCCACGAACGGCAGGAAGCAAAAGAAAGGGAAGCGCGGGAACCACGGGAACGACAGGAAGCGCGGGAACGAGAAGAAGCCAAAGAACGGGCGGAAGCCAAGGAACGGCGCGAAGCGCGGGAACGAGAGGAAGCGACTGAACTCCGGGAAGGCCGGGAAGCGCGCGAACGACAGGAAGGCAAAGCGCGCGAAGAAACGGCCGCGGCGCAGAAGCGCGCAGAAGAAGCCGCCACCGCGATGGCCAGGAGCCATCAGGAAGAAGAAGCGAAGGCGAAAGGCGGCGTCCTGGGCGTAAAAGAAGAATCCAAGTCCAAGCCTCCAACACGCGCCCAGCTCCTTGCGAAATCGTTGAAGGCCTGCAGGAGGCAGACCAAGAAGAAGCGCGCGCAATGCGAAGCGTCGGCCCGGAAGAAGTACGGCAGTAGGAGGACCGGGGGCAAGAGAGGCAAGAAGACCGCGCTGCGCTTTATGTGAGCTGCCGGACGGAGCCGACCACCGAGCCGCTCGGTCCGATCCTCGAGGACGAAGGTGAAGTGCCCGTGACGCGCTTCCTGCTTCCTCGAAGCTGGGTCCTCGGCCACAGCGAAGCTGGGTCCTCGGCCGCAGGCGCGGCTGAGCGGCGCGAAAAGCCGGTCTCGACCCTGCCTACCGAATCTGCATCCCCGAGATCGCGCGCGAGACCACAAGCTGCTGGATCTCGGCGGTGCCCTCGAAGATGTCGTAGATCTTGGCGTCGCGGTGCCAGCGCTCGACGGGGAACTCGCGGGTATAGCCGTTGCCGCCGAGGATCTGCATCGCGCGCTCGGTGACCCACACGGCGACCTCGCCGGCCTTCCACTTGCTCATCGAGCCCTCGGCGTTCTCGAAGGGGACCAGGTTGCGGCCCATCCAGGAGGCGCGCCACACGAGCAGGCGGGCCGCGTCGATCTCGAGCTTCATGCGGGCGAGCGTGAAGGCGATGGCCTGGTTCTCGATGATCTTCCTGCCGAACTGCTCGCGCTCCTTGGCGTAATCGAGCGCGTACTCGTAGGCGGCGCGGGCGATGCCGAGCGCCTGGGAGCCGACGGTGGGGCGGGAGGACTCAAAGGTCTGCATCGCGGCCTGCGACTTGCCTTTCTTGCCCTCGCGCACGCGGGCGAGGCGCTCGTCGAGCTTCTCCTTTCCACCGAGCACGTAGCCGGCGGGGACGCGGCAGTCATCGAGGAAGACGTCGGCTGTGTGCGAGGCGCGCAGGCCGTGCTTCGATACCTTGGTGCCCTGGGAGATACCCTTGGCTTCGCTCATCGGCACGACGAACGCGGCGTGGCCTTTGGAGCCGAGCTCGGGGTCGACGGTGGCGATCACGACGTGCACGTCAGAGATCCCGCCGTTGGTGGCCCAGGCCTTCTGGCCGTTGATGACCCACTCGCCCGCGGCCTCGTCGAACTTGGCGCGGGTGCGCACCCCGGAGACATCGGAGCCGGCGTTGGGCTCGGAGGCGCAGAACGCGGCAACCTTGAGGTCGTCCTCGGTGCCGAAGCAGCGGGGGATCCACTCCCCGATCTGCTCGCCGGAGCCCTGGCCAAAGATCGCGGCGACGGCGAGCGCGGTGCCCATGATCGACATGCCGATGCCGGCGTCGCCCCAGAAGAGCTCCTCGTTGACGATCGGCAGCGTGAGCCCGGTGGGATCGGCAAAGAACTGCGCGAGCCCTTCAAAGCCGTAGAGGCCAATCTTGGCGGCCTCCTGGATGATCGGCCAGGGGGTCTGCTCCTTCTCGTCCCACTCGTGGGCGGCGGGGCGGATGACGTCGGCGGCGAACCCGTGGACCCAGTCGCGCAGATCCTTCTGGTCCTGGCTGAGGGCCATCGAGAAGGTGACCTCCTTGCTGGCCGCGTTGGCGATCGCCTCGACAGCGGCCTCGGCGGCCTCGGTGGTGTCGGCGACGGAGCTGGCTGACATTGAGGGGGACTCCTTTTTCTTTCTAAGAAGATGGACGGGTCGGCGGGGCGGTCTCAACGCACTGCTCGGCATACGCAATGGGACGCGGGCCCGGTGGAGATCATTCGAATCCTACCGGAAGGACGGCGCCGCTGCGAGATCTTGCATCCCGGCCAGCAACCCGCGCTCGCCCACCTAGCGCGTCTGCCAGGCATCGTCCTCACGGGTCAGGGCGATCACCTCTTTGGGAAGCTTCCCGGCGGCTACGTCGGCAACGGTGACGCGCTCGAGCACCTTGCGCAGGTTGGCGCGCAGCGCCACCCATACCTGCTGGAGGGACTCAGCGGAGCCGCTGTAGGCCACCTCCTCGGGGCGCTGGCCGCGCACTCCGACCAGCGGCCCTTCGACAGCGCGGATCACGTCTGCGAGCGTCAGCTCGTGGGCAGGCTGGGCCAGCCAGTAGCCCCCCTCGGGTCCCCGCTGGCTGCGCACGATCCCCGCGCTGCGCAGCTGGGTGAGGATGTTCTCCAGGAACGACAGTGGGATGCCTTGGGCCTGGGCGACCTCGTCGACCTTGCGGGGCGAATCGGAGTCGCTGGCCGCCAGCTCCACAACAGCCCGCACGGCGTAGTCGGCCTTCGCGGTCACGCGCATCCAGGGATTCTCTACTAAAACGCGGCGGAGCGTATCGCGGGAGTCGACGTGAGGCGCGTCGGCAGTCCAAGCCACCGCCACGGCTCTCCCCAGGACGGGAAGACCGCTCGCGCCGTGGAGGGCGAGCCAACGAGATCCCGTGGCCCACCCGCCCAGGGGGCGATGCCCTTCTACGGAGCCCGACCGCACCGAGCACCATGGGCACTAGAGGGTCAGATAGGTCGATCTGATCAAGGTGATACCCGCGTTGGTCGCCACCTTCCACTTTTTCCCAGGGGGAACGATGAACGTGATGACCACCTTAGTGGTCCCCGTAACCGCCGGGCTATTCACGTCTTCGGCTATGACTATGCCGCCAACCGTTACCTGGATGATGGTTTCCGTCGCCGTTTTACAGGACACGGTCAGCATGACCTGCACCGGTTCGGCCGCGGACGGTTCAAATTCCGTGTTCTGCGCGCGTTCGGTCAACGCACTGTATTCCCCAGCGACAAAGCTCGCGCCTTTTTCGCCTTTCGCGCCCGCTTCGCCTTTTTCGCCTTTCGCGCCCGCTTCGCCTTTAGCACCAGCCGCACCCGCTTTCCCTTCTTTCCCTTCTTTCCCTTCTTTGCCTTCCGCGCCTTTAGCCCCAGCTTCGCCTTTTTCGCCTTTCGCGCCGGCTTCGCCTTTAGCACCAGCCGCACCCGCTTTCCCTTCTTTCCCTTCTTTCCCTTCCGCGCCTTTAGCCCCAGCTTCGCCTTTTTCGCCTTTCGCGCCGGCTTCGCCTTTAGCACCAGCCGCACCCGCTTTCCCTTCTTTCCCTTCTTTGCCTTCTTTGCCTTCCGCGCCTTTAGCCCCAGCTTCGCCTTTTTCGCCTTTCGCGCCGGCTTCGCCTTTAGCACCAGCCGCACCCGCTTTCCCTTCTTTGCCTTGCGGGCCTTCTTTGCCCTGCGGGCCCGCTTCGCCTTTGACACCAGGTTCGCCTTGCCCTGCTTCGCCCTTTTCGCCTTGCGCTCCCGTTTCGCCCTTAACACCCATCGCGCCCTGGGGACCCACCGGCCCCACCGCGCCCACCATACCTTCCGGCCCTTCCTTGCCTTCTTTCCCTTCCTGACCTCGCACGCCCGCTTCGCCCTTGGCACCCGCCGCGCCTTGCAATCCTTCTTTGCCCCGCTGACCTTCCTTGCCTTCCGGACCCGCTTCGCCTGTGACACCAGGTTCGCCTTGCGCGCCAGTCGCACCCTGAACCCCAGTTTCGCCCCTGGCCCCCGTCGCGCCCCGAGGCCCTTCTTTACCTTCCTTGCCTTCCCGACCTTCCGCGCCCGCTTCCCCCTTGACACCCGCCACGCCGGCTTCGCCCTGAGGACCCGCTTCGCCCTTGGCACCCGCCGCGCCTTGCGATCCTTCTTTGCCTTCCTTCCCTTCTTTGCCTTCCGCGCCAACCGTCCCCTTGGGTCCTGCCCTGCCTTCCGGGCCCGTCGCGCCCGTGGGACCTTCCTTGCCTTCCGCGCCCGGCCCGCCCGCTTCGCCCTTCGCGCCCGCTTCGCCCTTCGGCCCTCCCTCGCCTTCCGCGCCGGCTTCGCCTTTACCGCCCGCTTCGCCCTCGGGCCCCTGCTTGCCTTCCGCGCCCGCTTCGCCCCTTGGCCCTTCCTTGCCTTCCGCGCCCGCTTCGCCCCTTGGCCCTTCCTTGCCTTCCGCGCCCGCTTCGCCCCTTGGCCCTTCCTTGCCTTCCGCGCCCGCTTCGCCCTTCGCGCCCGAGAGACCTGCTCTACCCCTAGTGCCCGCTGTACCCGTTTCGCCCTTCGGTCCTTCTCTGCCTTCCGCATCGGCCTCGCCCGCCGGCCCCTCCTTGCCTTCCGGGCCCGCTGCACCGGTGACGCCCGTTGCACCCCTGGGTCCTTCCCTGCCTGCCGCGCCCTGTTCGCCCCTAGGGCCTTCTCTGCCTTCTGGGCCTATGCAACCGGGAGGGCCTGGAGGGCCGGACATGCCTGTGAAAACTGTCGGAAATACTTCGAATATCTGAAGTCCGGGAGGCCCGGCAGGGCCTCCTGCTCGAGGAGGCTCTCCCGGGAGACCTTCGAGCCCCTGCAGTCCCTGGCATCCAGACGGACCCTGGGGTCCCCTCGGGCCGCGAGGTCCGGAAACACCGGCGGGCCCTCTCTCACCCACTCCCGCCGGGCCTCTCGGTCCCACGATGGGCACCCGGTTGTCCGGTTTTGTGCCACCCGCAAGCGCGATGCGCACCGGCTGATCGTCTTGCTTGTGCGAATCACTCAGATAGTAAGTCGCGGCCCACGCTACGCCACCCACGAAGAGAGCGAGCACGAGTGCAGCTGGAAGTAAGCGATGGACGATGGCCTTCAACATGTCGTACCTGCCACAGCCAACTAGGGGCGACCGGCCGCTCCCACGCAGCCAGTTTTCCGACCAGAGCGAGGGACCCAGTAGACCAGAGCGAGGGACCCAGTAGACCAGAGCGAGGGACCCAGTAGACCAGAGCGAGGGACCCAGTGCCCTTTTCGACCCGAACCACGTGAGACCTTTAGTGGCGAATTGAGACTTTCATGCCCCAGATCGCACCCAACACGCGGCTGTCGGTCGCGCAACCGCCGCCAACCCTGCAAATCCGATACAGTTGCCACTTGCGCGGAGCTCGTCTGTACGGTTTGGTCACAGTTGCGCTCATCACTCCGGCGTGTTCCGGATGCGGGAAGAGTGCCCCTAAGCTGAACACCGTTACGGTCGAGCACGCCGTAGCAGCATCGATCCTGACCCAGCACCACCTCTATACCACGGTGCGCTGTCCGTCCACCGTCGCAAGGAGGGCTGGGGTGACCTTCACGTGCACAGCTAGTCTAAATGTCGGAACGTATCCAGTTTTGGTGGCCGAGACCAACGACAGCGGCCACGTCCGCTACCAGAACAACGCTCCGCTGGTAACTCTCGACATCACAAGCATCGAGCGGGCGATCAAGCAGTCGATCCACAGCCAGAGGCACCTTGACGCCACGGTGGCATGCCCAGCCGAGGTCATACAGAAAGCTGGAACCATTTTCACTTGCACGGCGACGCTCAAAGGACGGCAGTTTCCATTCGAAGTGACCGAGATCGATGGAGACGGCCACGTCCGATACATCGGGCGCCGCTGATGAGCTGATGGCGTGTTCGTGATGCCGTGCTGCCGAGCGGTGCTGCTGAGCCGGGTTGCTGCAGCGGCTGCTCTTTGGACTACGAGCTCGCGTCGCGCCACATCGCCCATATCCTGGGCCCCCTCGGCAGGCGCTGCTCCGCCGTGACGCGGAAGCCGTGGCGAGCGTAGAAGTCGATGTTGCGCTCCTTGGAGGACTCCAGGTAGGCGCCCACTCCGTCCGTATCGCACTGCCCGAGTACGTGCCCAAGCACCGCCGAGCCGCGACCCTGTCCCTGGGCGGCGGGATCGGTGCCGAGCACCGCGAGATACCAATGAGGCGGGGAGTGAGGGTGCTTGCGCTCGACCCCGCGCAGGCCCGCCCCGATCAGAGGTGCGCGCGCAATCAGTCGGGGGTGGAGTAGGACACGCGCGAGATCGAGGTCCTGGCGGGCGGTCGTCCTCCAGCGCTCGGGCGGCGCCCACAACGCCGCGCTGGAGAGCTCAGACGTTGTCCACACCTCACGGTCGCCAAGCAGATGGCGAAGCCGTGCGGCGTGGAAGCGTTCGAGCACCTCGGGACGCAGGCGATCGGACCTGCACGACCACATCGCCACCGGATCGTCGAAGAACGCCCGCGCGAGCATCCGCGCGAGCACCGGGACATCCTGCGGCGTGGCGCGGCGTATCGCAGGGGGGGCGCCCACGGCTGCAGGATGACACGTCGATGGGGTCGCGCCGTGCGGACTCCAACGTCACCCGGTCTCGTGCCCCCGCCCGGCTTCGCCCGCGGCAACGAGGGTTGGCTCGAATACCAGGACTCAATACCAGGTTTCTTCTTTGGGTTCTTCTTCTTTGGGTTCTTTTGGGGGAGGGCTTTTCTTTTCTTTGGCTTTTTCTATCGGTTCTTCTTTGGGATAGGTTTTTCTTCTTTGGGCGTTTGTGGTAGTGGGCGTGGTCGATTATCCGCATAGACCCCGCCCATGCGAAAACCCTTCCAGGAAACTCCCCCTGGGTGCGAGAGACAGCTCAGGCCACGGCGCCCGCGGCCGGCTCCTCGTGGCAGCCGGCCGCGTCGGGGCTCGCGCCCACGAGCGAGCCGCCGGCGCACTCCTGCGCGCGCACCTCCCGCCGTGGGTTCTGGATACCGGCTGCGCCGATCAGACCTCCGAGCAGCACGAGGCACCCCGCCATGCCGATGCCGACCCGGAAGCTCTCGAGCGAGGCGTCCTCGGCCGCGGCGGTGATCGCCTTCGCCTGCGGCGGCGCCAAGCCCGCTCCGGAGGGGCGTCCGAGCGTCAACCGCTTCGCCTGCGCCACCGCCTCCCGGGCCGGTGCGGACAGCGGAACCCCCGCAAGCCGCCGATCCAGGGTGGCGCCGAACTGGACCGCCACGACCGCGCCGAGCGCCGCGATCCCGAGTAGGCCGGCGACCCGCGCCACCGCGTTGTTGACGCCGGAGGCAATCCCGGCCTCGCGCTCCTCCACGCATGCCAGGACCGCCGCGGTGAGGGGCGCCACGGTCATCGAAAGTCCCAGCGAGAAGATCAGCAGCGCCGGCAGGACCTCGCTGAGGTAGTCCACGCGCACCCCCACGCGCAGCAGCGCCAGCAATCCCAGCCCGGCGATCACCGGCCCCAGGCCCATGAACAGCCGCGGCCCCAGGCGGTCCGCCAACGCCCCGAAGCGGCGCGAGAGCCCGAGCATCACAAGCGTCGTGGGCAGCATCGCCAGACCGCTCTGCAGCGGCGTGTAGCCCGCGACCTGCTGAAGGAAGAGGACGAGGAAGAAGAACAGCACGGACAGCCCCCCGTACATCGCGAACGTCTCCACATTCCCCACCGCGAAGTTGCGCCGCGCGAAGAGGCTCAGCGGGAGCATGGGGTGGCGGGCGCGCGACTCGTACACCAGGAACCCCGCGAACAGGAGCACGCCGACGAGCAGTGGCCCCACGACCGCCGCGCTCGACCAGCCCAGGCGGGGCTGCTCAATCAGGGCGAACACCGGCCCCCCCAGGCCCAGAGCGCACAACAGCGCCCCCGTGACGTCGATCGTCCGGCCGCCCTCCCTCGACGCAGCGCGGGGTATCGCTACGAGGATGAGCGCGATACAGAGCGCCACGAAGGGCAGGTTGATGAGGAAGATCCAACGCCACGAGGCGATCCCCAGCAGGATCCCCCCGCCGAGCGGACCGATCGCCGCGGCGATCGCCCCGAACGCCGTCCACGTGCCGATCGCTGCGCCGCGCTCGGACTCAGGGAACGTCGCGACGATCACCGCGAGCGAGCTCGGTATCAGCAGCGCGCCCGCGACGCCCTGCAGTGCGCGGGAGGCAATCAGGAAGCCGATCGTGGGCGAGAGAGCGCACAGCAGCGAGGCCGCGCCGAAGCCCCCCACACCCAGCGCGAACACCCGCCGCTCGCCGAACAGATCCCCGAGTGAACCCCCCACCAGGATCAGCGAGCTGAGCGTCAGCAGATAGGCGTTGGTGATCCACTGCTGGCCCGCGAGGCCACCCCCGAGGCCACGCTGGATCGTGGGCAGCGCCACGTTCACGACCGTGCCATCGAGCAGCGCGATCCCCGACCCGATGATGCACGCCGCCAGCGTCAGGCGCTTGACTTGGGCGACGGACAGCTGGCTCATGCCAACCCAATGTAAGGCAACCGAATGCCGCCCCGCTACCGTACCGGTCGTGCCGCTCGCCGCTCCCCGTATCCAGGTGATCCTCGCGAGCACCCGCCCCGGGCGCTTTGGCGAGAAGCCCGCGGCCTGGCTCATGGACCGGCTCTCCACGCGCACCGATCTGGTGGCGGAGCTCGTCGATCTGCGCGATCACCCCCTCCCCGATCTTCGACCTCAACAGACGGCTCGACCATGCAGCGAGCGACCTGGTCTGGTGGGCCCGCACACTAGCCGCCGCCCGCTCGCAGAGCGCTGCGAGTCCCGCCTGATGGCCGCGACGGCGGCGAGCATCGACTGACGCACCGCGCAAGCGGGCCAGCCTCACGCGGTCCTCGAGGGAGCGCAGCGGCTGTGAGGTGTGGGCATCGATCAGGGACACGGGGCGGCTATAACGTGTGGGCATGGACCAGCGCACGTTGGGACGCACCGGCGTCCATGTGACTCCCCTCTGCCTCGGCGCGATGATGTTCGGCGCCTGGGGGGAGACCGACCATGACGCGGCGATCCGCATCGTCCACCGGGCGCTGGACGGCGGGATCAACTTCATCGACACCGCGGACGTCTACTCGCGCGGAGAGTCCGAGGAGATCGTCGGCAAGGCGCTCAGCGGCGGGCGGCGGGAGAACGTGGTGCTCGCGACGAAGTTCCACGGCACGATGGGCGATGACCCCAATCAGGCGGGCAACTCGCGGCGCTGGATCTTCCAGGAGGTGGAGGCGTCGCTCAGGCGCCTGCGGACCGATTGGATCGACCTCTACCAGGTGCACCGCTGGGACCCCTGGACCGATCACGAGGAGACGCTGGGCGCGCTTTCTGACCTGGTGGCCCAGGGCAAGGTGCGCTACATCGGCTCCTCCACCTATCCCGCCGCGCAGATCGTCAAGGCCCAGTGGGTCGCCCGCGAGGGAGGCCTCCGGCGCTTCGTCTGCGAGCAGCCGCCCTACTCGATCCTGGCGCGCGGGATCGAGGCCGACGTGCTGCCCACCTGCCAGGAGCACGGCATGGGCGCCATCGTCTGGAGCCCGCTGGCGGGCGGCTGGCTGTCGGGGCGCTGGCGCAAGGGGGCCGAGGACCTCACCTCACGGCGGGCGGCGATGATCCCCCAGCGCTATGACCTCTCGATCACCGCCAACCAGGCCAAGCTCGAGGCCGCCGATGCGCTCGCGCAGCTGGCGGAGGAAGCGGGCATCTCGCTGATCCACATGGCGCTCGCGTTCGCCATCCACCACCCGACGGTGACGGCAGCGATCATCGGTCCGCGAACGATGGAGCAGCTCGAGTCCCAGCTCGACGCCGCGGACGTGCAGCTCGACCCCGCGCTCCTGGACCGCATCGACGAGATCGTGGCTCCCGGGAGGACCATCAACCCGACGGACGCCGGGTGGACGAACCCCGCGCTGGACGCGGCGGCCCGCCGCAGGTGAGCGCTGAGCTCAGCGGCGTATCTTGCCGCGATCCTGGTCCGCTGCTCGTGGCCTAGCGATAGTGTCAGCTCATGTGTGGGTCCGATGAGAACCCCGTTTTGATTCTTGCCGGGCCCCCCGGCTCGGGCAAGACAACGGTGGCTCAGCTCGTTGCCGCCAAAGCACGCCGCGCCGTCCATATCGAGTCCGATCGCTTCTTCGATTTCATTCAAGCCGGCTACGTGGCGCCATGGAAACCCGAGTCACATGAGCAGAACACGACTGTCATGCGCATCGTCGCCGAGGCCGCCGCAGGCTACGCCAAAGCCGGCTATCTCACGATCATCGACGGGATCCTCATCCCGGGATGGTTCCTCGAGCCGCTGCGGGATTCCCTGCGCGCCGCCGGCCACTCCGTCGCCTACGCGGTGCTGCGGGCGCCACTTGCCGTCTGTCTTTCGCGAACGGGGCATCGTGCGTCGAACCGACTCTCCGATGCTGCGGTCGTGGAGCGCCTGTGGCACGCCTTCGCCGATCTCGGTCCCCTCGAGACCCACGTCATCGACACGGAGACACTGAGCGCCCACGCGATAGCAGGTGTCCTCGCGGACAGGCTATGTACCAGCCTGCTGATCGCCTGATCTGTCGTGAGCCGAGCTCGCTACTTCGCCGCTGCCTGTGCTTGCATACAGGCATCGAGGGTGTGCTGGACGAGAACATCTGGTGGATGACGCTTCCCTTCGCTGTGGACTGGCCAACGATCGCCTCGCTGGCGACCGCGGGCGGCACGCTCATGCTCGCCATGGCGACATTCTCCTCGGTGCGCTTCGGGCAGCGCTCAACGCGTCTCGCGGAGCGTTCGACGGCGATCGCCGAGCGGGCGCTGCTGCTCGGCCTACGGCCAGTGCTCGCCCCCTCCCGTGTGACCGACCCGCCCGAGATGGTCCGTTTCGGCGAGGGGCGGATGGTGAGCGTCGACGGCGGCATGGCCGCGGTCGAGCGCGAGGGCGAGAACTACTACTTCGTGATCCCCCTCCGCAATGTCGGCAACGGCCTCGCGGTCCTGCATGCCTGGCGCTTCGCGGCGCGGCGCCCAGAGATCGACGCCTCGCACGCCGAGCCGGCCGAGCACCGTCGCCAGACGCGCGACCTGTACGTGCCCGCCGGCGACACCGGCTTTTGGCAGGGGGCGATCCGCGATCCCGACGATTCCTTTCGCGAGGGTCTAAGCGAGGCGTTCCTGGCGGGCGGGGTCCTGACCGTCGATCTGCTCTACGGGGACCACGAGGGCGGCCAGCGGACGATCAGCCGCTTCATCCTGACACGCGAGGAGGACGGCCACTGGCACCCCGGCGTCGTCCGCCACTGGCCGCTCGAAGGCAGCGACCCACGCGAGCGCTAGCGGCCAGCGCCGCCGAATTCACAGCTCCGCCAAGACCCGCCATACGCCGGGGTCGCAGGCCGCCGGTCGCCCGACCGGCTTCGGAGGCTCGCCTTCGGCGCGCTACCGCGATTCGTGCGCAACCGCGACGCGTGGCTCCAGGTATCTTGGTGCGGTGTCGCGGAGCGTGAGGGAAGATCGGCGATGAGCCGGCTGGAAACCGGCTTCAGGGACGTGGATGCAGCCGGCGACGCGGAGCACTATGCGGACTACCTGAGCCATGTGAACAGTCTCGAGTCGGTCGCCGATGGCAAGCGGGAGCGCTCACGGCTGCTCGGTTTGCGCCCGGGCGCGCGTGCGATCGAAGTCGGTTGCGGTCTGGGCGACGACGCCCGCACCCTGTCACGCCTCGTGGGTCCCCACGGGGAGGTCATCGGTCTGGACTCGAGCACCGCACTCCTGGAACGCGCACGGGCACGCCGCCAAGCCGAGGACGGCCCGATCACGTTCCTCGCCGGCGACGCCCACGACCTGCCCTTCGACGCCGGCACCTTTGACGCCTCCCGCACCGAGCGTACTCTCCAGCACCTGGAGAACCCCGCACGCGCAGTGAGCGAGCTGGCGCGAGTCACGAGGGCGGGCGGGGTGGTGCTCGTCAACGAGCCGGACTGGGGCACGCTCGCAAGCACGGGCCGCCCGCGTGAGCTCGTACGTGCGATGTTGGCTGCCGCCGAAGCGCAGATCCGAAACCCGTGGATCGGGCGCGAGCTGGCGGGTCTGTTCATCGATGCCGGGCTCACCGCCGTCACGGTCCTTGCCGAGGTGCTGCTGGTCCGCGACTTCTACCCCGACGTCATCATCGATCTGCCGCTCCTAGCGGCAGATCTACGTGCACAGGGACATGAGGGCGTCGAGGATCTGCTCGCCACCGCGCAGGAGGATTCGCGCGCGGGTCGAACAGTCGCCGCCCTCACGCTATTCACTGTCCACGCACGCGTTCCCCAGCGCCACGGGTGAGCTCGGAAGAGTGTATCCCGTCGCTCATGCGCCGTGCATCTTGGCTCGTGTGAGCAGCAACGAGAACAGCCTCTCCTCGGTGGCGGTCGGGAACGGCTGTGGCACACCGGCGGTGAAGAGAGAGACCTCGGCGGGGCCGTCCACGAAGCCGAGGATGTCGATGTGGACGGGAATCGCGATGCGGCGCAGGGTGATCGTCGTGGTGATGCGCCATGCAAAGCTCCCCGTTGCGCCGGGGGCCAGAGGCGTTCCTTGCGCGATCGACACTGGGCTGACGGTTGCGCCATCGTACTTGCGACTCTTGAAGAGCAGATTGAGGTAGTGAGACAGGCACGTTCGGACATGCGATGCCGCCCCGCGGATCGCCGCGAGTTCCCTGGCGGCCAACGTCGGCGTTCGCGCGACGCTGACTTCGGACTGCACGCTCTCGTTCGCAGTGCTGGTTTCACGTTCGAATTCCCCTGAGCTCATTTCGATGATCCCATGGTGGGACCCCAGGGCTCCGACGCAGCGAAGCATTTCGTGTTCGAGCCTCTTTTCCACCGCTGCTTCGTGTTCGTGTGCCGAAGAGATCTTGAATCCCGGTACATCTGCGGCGGTCAAGTTGACGGCACGAGCAAATGCAATCGCCTGGGCCTTGGTCGATAGCCTGGTGGCACCGATTGAGCTCTCGGTCACAGTTGCGTCGCTTGCGCTCGTCCTGATGGCAGCACGGACGACCGTTGTGATGGGCCCATCTCTGCTGCTACCGCGAGCGACGAGCAACCCACCTGTCGCGAGAAAAGCGATAATGACGATTACTGGGCGCATCGCCGGGCGCATTATGCCAAGACCTTCGGCGGGTCGAGGTCCCGGTCATCGGAGCGTTGTCTAGTGCGACGTGACAGGCATCAGTGGATGCCCGCCGACGAGACTCGAACTCGCGACATAGCCGTCGAGCGACGTGATCGCCGAGTAGATCAGCTTCGCCATGAGCTCAGTCGAGGTTCCAGCCGAAGTACACCTCGGCGCGGACGATCTTCTCGCCCTCGAAGGTGAGGATCTCGGTGTTGCGAAAGCGCTTGCCGTCAGCCTTGGTCGCCTCGTAGGTCACCACGACCTCCTCGCCGCAGTCGACGATCCGCTTGAACTCAAACGCAACGATCATCTCCGCGTTCGGCCAGCAGCGCTCCCAGTAAGTCGATAGATCGATCCCGACGTCGGCGGGGCTGTAGAAGCTGAAGTCCTCCGCCAGGTGCTTCTCCACCATTTCGCGGTCGCCGGGCTCGTAGGCGCCGTAGGTCTCGCGCACGATGCGCACACGGTCGATCGCTGGCATATCATCCTCCTGTGCTCGCTGGTCCAGGAGATTAGACCGCCGCCTGAGGCGAGACCTCATCGGGCGCCGGCGGAAAGGCAGAGATGGAGCCACACATCGACCTAATCACGCTCGCCGTGAGCGATCTCGAGCGCTCGCTTGAGTTCTACTGCGACGGCCTCGGCCTCGAATCGTGCGAGCTGATCGGCACAGAGTACCCCGGCGACGATCTCACCCCAGCGGGAGCCGCGGCGATGTTCAAGCTCGCGAGCGGGCTGATGCTGATGCTGTACCCGCGGAGCGAGCTCGCGAAGGATGCCAACATTGCGCCCAGTTCGGCGCAGAGCGGCGAGTTCAGCATCGGCCACATGGTTCCAAGTCGGGCGGATGTCGATGCTCTGCTCGCCCGGGCCGTGGACGCCGGCGCAACGCTCACCGACCGGCCGCACGATCGTCCATGGGGCATCTACTCCGGCTACTTCCGCGACCTCGACGGGCACCTATGGGAGGTCATCTGGAACCCAAGGCTGGCGCAACCGGAGGAGTGAGGTCGGCAACGCGCGGGCAGCAGAGCGGCGATCCGGGGACCCGACCGGGTTTCTGTGAAATCGTCATGTCCGTGGCCGCACGGTGGCAGCAGATCAGCCACGTTTTCTGCGGGCCGGACCCACAGCACACAGATCGGCAGCGCAAAGATGCGCTCGGAGAGGTGGAAGGGACGTGGTCCGGTATGGAGCACAGCGCGGCAAGGACACACGCGAGCAGGCGATCCTCGCGCGCGTGCGCGCGATCCCGCGCGGCTGGGTGAGCACCTACGGCGACATCTCGCCCGGCGCGCCGCGCGTGGCGGGCCTGGTGTTGAGTCATACCGAGGCGCGCAAGGTGCCGTGGCACCGCGTGGTACGCGCGGACGGCTCGCTCGCCAAGGGCGAGCGCCAGCGCCGCCTGCTGGAGGCTGAGGGGGTGCCGTTCAGCGGCGCGCGGGTGATGATGTCGAAGGCGCGCCTGCACGACCTCGACACGGGATGATGCTGTTGTTTCGGCCCGCACATTGCGGAGGCGCTGGCCGAAACGGGGATGCTGTCCGATTCGGGGATGCTGTCCGAAACGGGGACTCGCGCCGAAGGCGCGTGTCACCCGGCTTTGGTAAAGCGAGTATCTCCCTAATCGGTCGAAGGCGCGTTGTCACCGGCTTCGGTCGGCGCATGCGCCGCCGTGAACATACGTCGGCGACATTGATAGCTTGTTGTGCGTGCTCATCTCCACGATGAACGACCTCCCCGGCTATGAGATCGAGGAGGTGCTGGGCGAGGTGTTCGGGCTGACGGTGCGCTCGCGGAACCTCGGCTCGCAGATCGGCGCGAGCCTGAAGTCGCTGGTGGGGGGCGAGCTGAAGGGCATGACGAAGATGCTCGCCGCCGGCCGCGAGCACGCCACCGAACGGCTGGTGGAAGAAGCGGAGTCCAAGGGCGCCAACGCGATCCTCGCGTTCCGCTTCGACACCTCCGAGCTCGGCTCCATCTGGACGGAGATCTGCGCCTACGGCACCGCTGTGCGCGCCCGCAAGCTCTGAGAGCCAGAGCCATATCCGGCTCCACGAAACGAAAGCGGCGGACGAGGTTCGAACTCGCGACCTCAAGCTTGGGAAGCTTGCGCTCTACCAGCTGAGCTACCACCGCGCTGCCCTGGATATTACGCCCTCCGCCCGCCGCGTATCGGTCCGGCGCCCTGCTCGCGTCCAGCCCTCTACCCTTCCTGTGCTCGTGAAACGGCTGCTTGGACCCACCATCGCAACTCTTATGGGCGCCGCCCTGCTGGGGTTGCTCATCTATGGGGTCACCCACCAGGCGCCCAGTCGCAGCATCGATCAGGCGCTCGCCGACGGTCAGCAGCCGCTCGCGCCCGAGGCGACCTACGCTCTGCCGGCGCTCATCGGCGGGGGCCGCGGATCGCTTGCCTCCTATCGCGGCCACGTCGTGGTCCTCAACTTCTGGGCCTCCTGGTGCCCGGGGTGCCAGGCCGAGGCTCCCGAAGTGGAGCGCCTCCAGCGCGGGCTCCAGCGCCACGGCGATACCGTGCTTGGGGTCACCTACGAGGACATCGCCTCCGAATCGCTCGAATTCGTGCGCCGCTACCACTTCACTTTCCCGAACCTCATCGATGGCAGCGGCGAATTCGGGCGCTCCGCCTACGGCACCGCCCAGCTACCCGAGAGCTTCCTCATCGATCCCTCCGGGCACGTCACGGCGGACTCTCGCGGGGAGGTCGAAAAGCCGTTCGTCGAACGCGCCCTGCGACTCGCGGGGAGCACGTGAGAACCAAACCCCCGGCGACCCTCGCGCTGGCGGCGGCCCTGCTCGCCGTGGCGCTCCCCGCGGTGGAGCCCCCCGCCGCTTTCGGCTTGGGGCCCGGGGTGATCAGGATCCGCACCACGCTCCCCGCCATCGAAAGCCAGGCGATGTGCGTCACTTGCAAAATCCCGCTCCCCGTGGCCCAGTCCCTGCAGGCCACGCGCGAGCGCGCCTTCATCCAGCGCCTCATCGACCGGGGTCTCACCGAGACGCAGATCAAGCGCGCGCTCGTCCGCGAATATGGCCCCGCGGTGCTCTCCCTCCCCAGCAGCCACGGGTTCGGGCTCGCCGCCTACCTCGTGCCCCCCCTGGTGCTGCTCGCGGTGCTTGCCCTCCTCGCCCTGCTCCTGCCCCGCTGGCGCCGGCGCGCGCGCGCCTCGCTCCCCCTCGGGGCCGCCCAGCGGCACTCACCCACGCTGAGCCCCGCGGACGCCGCCCGGCTGGACGCCGACATCGCGCGTTTCGACTGAGGGCTACATCTCCCGCGGCGCCCCCACCCCCAGGAGGTCCTCCAGGCAGCAGGCGATCGTGCCCCTCGCGGCGACGCACAGCGCGATGCGCTGGGACTCCGCCGCGGGCGGCTCGGCGCCGACCACGCGGCAGTCGCGATAGAAGGCCGTGAAGTCCTGCGCCACCTGGAGGGCGTAGGCCGCTATCCGGTGCGGCGCCCGCCGCTGCGCCGCCTCCCTCACCTCCTCGGGGAACGCGAGCAGCCGTTTGATCAGCGCCCGCTCGGAGGGGTGCAGTGGCTCGCTCCCGGCCGGGCGATCCTCGATCGGTAGGTCCTCCAGCGCCGAGGCGACCCGTGCGATGCCCGCCTTCACCAGCATCGAGGCGATGCGGGCGTGCGCGTACTGCACGTAGTACACCGGGTTCTCGCTCGATTCCTCGCGCGCCAGGTCGAGGTCGAGGTCGATCGTGGTGTCGTGCGAGCGCGAGAGCAGATACCACCGCGCCGCGTCCACCCCGATCTCGCCGAGGAGGTCCTCCAGGGTCACGAACTCCCCGGCCCGCTTGGACATCTGCGCGCGCTCCCCCCTGCGCACGAGGTGCACGAGCTGCATGATCAGCATCTCCAGGTGCTCCCCCTCACCGCCCAGCGCCACGTAGGCGGCCTTCATGCGCGCCACGTACCCGTGGTGGTCCGCGCCCCAGATGTCGATCTGGCGCTCGAAGCCCCGCTCGCGCTTGTCCAGGTGGTAGGCGATGTCCGAGGCGAAGTACGTGTGCTCCCCCGTGGAGCGAACCAGCACGCGGTCCTTGTCGTCGCCGTAGGCCGTCGTGCGCAGCCACAGCGCCCCCTCACTGCGGTAGGTGTGCCCCTGCTCCCCCAGCGTCGCCAGCGCGTGCCCCACCCGGCTGGGATCGCCTTCGTGCAACTCGCTCTCGTATTGCCAGTGGTCGAAGTCCCTCACCCCGAACGCCTCCAGCGAGGAGCGCATCCGCTCCACCATCAGGCCCACCGCCGCCCGCCCCAGCTGCGCCGGGTCCTCGATCGCCGAGGTCCGAGCACCGCCGTCGGAGGCGGTGCTCAGGCGCTCCGCGAGCTCCCCCACGTACTCCCCCTTGTAGCCGTCCTCGGGGACCTCCTCCCCCCGTGCGAGGGCGAGGATCGAGTCGCCCAGCTTGCGCACCTGGGAGCCCGCGTCGTTGACGTAGAACTCGCGCGTCACCTCGTGTCCGTGCAGCGCCAGCAGCCGCGCGAGAGCGTCGCCGTAGGCGGCGTTGCGGGCGTGGCCCACGTGCATCGGGCCCGTGGGGTTGGCGCTCACGAACTCCACCAGCATCCGCTCCCCCCGCTCCGCGCCGCCGCCGCCGAAGCTCTCGCCCGCCTCCAGCACCGCCGCGAGCGCCCGCCGGTGCCAAGCGTCGCCGAGGAACAGGTTCACGAAGCCAGGCCCCGCCACCTCGAAGCGCTCGAGGTCATTCCCGAGCCGTCGCTGCAGCTCCGCCCCCAACCGCTGGGCCACCTCGCGCGGGGGGGCGCCCACCGCCTGGGCCAGCAGCAGCCCGGCGTTGGTCGAGTAATCGCCGAAGTCCACGCGGGGGGGACGCTCGAGCGTGATCGCACCCGACCCCGGCACCCCGCCCGGGCCCGCGATCTCCGCCGCCGACGCGAGCACCGCCTCGCGCAGAGCGTCCAGCGGCGTCCGCTGGCCGAAACGGGGATGCTGGTCGAAACGGGGACCAATTAGGGGGACACTCGCTTCGCTCGCATCCCCGAATCGGCCAGCGCCGAAGGCGCGTGTCTCCCGGCTTCGGTCGTTCACGATGGGCTTGCGCAGGAGTCGGTCATCTTCGCGGTGGTAGCCGGCCCGTGCGCCCGGCGTGTGGGTAGCTGGGGGGGTTGGCGCAGAAGTCGATCATCTCAGTAGTGGTAGGGCTCCCCCGCGATGATCTTATGCGCCCGGTAGAGCTGCTCGAGTAGAACCACTCGCGCGAGCTGGTGGGGCAGCGTCATCGCGCCCAGGGACAGGCGGTGGTCCACACGCTCCAGGGGTGGCGCGCCGAAGGGGCCGCCAATCACGAACGCCACCTCCCCGCCCGCCTGGCGGCGCTCCTCCAGGAAAGCGCTGAAGGCGAGGCTGTCGTAGGTCCTCCCCTCCGCCGCCAGCAGCGAGACGAACGCCCCCCGCGGAATCCGCCGCGCGACCGCCTCCGCGGCGCGGACCTCCACCAGCTCCAGCTTCACATAACGGGAGAGCAACCTGCGGTAGTGGGCCACGTCGTCCTCGAACGGAGGGCGCACCCGCGCCTCGCCGACTACGGTCAGGGTCACGGGTTGCGATACTAGCCTGGTGAACGACGACGACCAGGGCGCCGAGCGCCACATAAACATCCACCTCTCCCCCGAGATCATGGGGGGCGTATACGCCAACTTCGCCAACGTCAGCCACTCCGACTACGAGTTCACGGTGACCTTCGCCCGCGTCGACCACGAGGTCGAGGCCGAAGAGGTCCCCGGCGTGGTCGTCACCCGCGTGAATCTCTCCCCGCGCTTCATGCGCGAGCTGATCGACGCGATGGAGGACAACTACTCCAAGTGGCGCACCCGCGAGGGCATCAAGAACCTGCCCGAGTACGGCGGCGAAGCGAGCGGCGACGAAGAGACCTAGCCCCTTGCAGGTGGGCAACCAGGAACCACCTCGGATGCGCGGTGCTCCTACCCTGCAACGATGAAGGTAGCGATCGTCTCCGACATCCACGGCAACCGCCACGCCCTCGAGGCCGTGCTCGAGGCCGTCGCGGCGAGTGACGCCGCCGAGCTCTGGTGTCTGGGCGACCTCGTCGGCTACGGGGGCGAACCCGATGCCTGCGTCGCGCTGGCCCGCGAGCACGCCGCGGTGTGCCTCGCCGGCAACCACGACCTCGCCGCGGTGGGAACGCTGCCCCTGAAGGACTTCTCCCGCGGCGCCAGCCTCTCGCTGCAGTGGACCCAGGAGGTGATGAGCCCCGCCAACCTCTCCTTCCTCGCCGGCCTGCGCCCCCAGGGACAGGAGGGCTCGGTGGGGCTCTACCACGCGAGCCCCCGGGACCCCGTGTGGGAGTACGTGCTCTCCACGCTGCTCGCCGAGCTCTGCCTGGACCGCCAGCGCGAGCGGATCGGGCTGATCGGCCACTCCCACGTCGCGCTCTCCTTCATGCGCCCCGAGGGTCGGCTCGCGAGCGGGGGGCCGTGCCGCGACGGAGCCGAGCTCGACCTCGCGGAGGGCGAATGGCTGCTGAACCCCGGCAGCGTCGGCCAACCCCGTGACGGGGACCCCCGCGCGGCGTGGCTCGAGCTCGACCTCACCGGGTGGAGGGCCTCCTACCGGCGCACCCCCTACGACATCCCCGGCGCGGCCGCCGCGATTCGCGCAGCGCGCCTACCGGACTCGCTCGCCGAGCGGCTGGAGTACGGTCAATGACGATGAGACGCCTCACCGCGCTCCTCCCCGCCGCCCTGCTGGGGGTAGGCGCCGCTGTGCTCGTCTCCTGCGGTAGCTCCGGCGCGGGCCTGATCCCCGCGCAGAACGCGGGCCCCCTGCTGAGCGACTTCCAGGCGGTCGAACGGGCCGCCCTGAAAGGCGACGGCGACTGCGCCCAAACCGAAGCGGCGCTCAGCAGCACCGAACGCGACTTCCAGGCGCTGCCCGCGAGCATCGACGCCGGTCTGCACGGAAGGCTGCAGGAAGGCATCTCCAACCTGCGCAAACGCGCCCTCGAAATGTGCACCCAGCCCCTCACCCAGAACACCACGACCGGCGAAGCGACCTCCACCTCCACCGTTGCCACAAAAATCGCCTCGCCCCCACCCTCCTCTACCACCGCAACCCAGACGACGCCCCCGAGCACCATCCCCACGACCTCCTCCACCACGAGCACCGAAACCGCTCCCAGCGCCACCCAGACCTCCGGGGCCGAAGGCGGCACCCCGCCGGGAGCGGCCTCGGGCAGCGAAGGCAAGGTCGAAGAAGGCGCCGCGGGCAACGCGCAGGGAGGCTCCAGCCCCAGCGGAGGCACCGACAGCGGGAGCAGCGGTCAGTGAGCGCCGTGGAGATCACGGGCACCACCCGCCCCTCCGCGGGCCATCCCCCTGGCCGGAGCGCAAGCCGATGAGCGCCGTGGAGATCGCGGGGCGCTACCGCCTGGAGAGCCGGCTGGGCTACGGGGGAATGTCCACTGTGCACCTCGCCTTCGACCTGCGCCTGGAGCGCAGGGTCGCGGTGAAGCTGCTCGCGGAGCACCTCGCCGAGGAACCCACGTTCGTCTCCCGCTTCCGCCGCGAGGCCCAGGCGGCAGCGCGCCTCGTGCACCCCAACATCGTGCAGGTCTTCGACTCCGGCCTGGACGAGCGCACGGGCCAGCACTTCATCGTGATGGAGTACATCGAGGGCCAGTCCTGCGCGGAGATCCTGCGCGACCAGGGGTGGGTCGACGTGGAGGAGGCGGCCTCGATCGTCGAGCAGGCGTGCGAGGGTCTCTACTACGCCCATCGCAACGGGGTGGTGCACCGCGACGTGAAGCCCGGCAACCTGCTGCGCTCGCTCGAGGGCGGGATCAAGCTCGCGGACTTCGGGATCGCCAAGGCCACCGAGCAGTCGAGCATCACCCAGGTGGGCTCCGTGCTCGGCACCGCCGCCTACCTCGCCCCCGAGCAGGCGCGCGGCGAGGAAGCGGGTCCCCCCGCGGATCTCTACGCGCTGGGCGTCGTGGCCTACCAGATGATGTCCGGGCGCCTCCCCTACGAGGCCACCTCACTCACCGAGCTGGCCCTCAAGCAGCAGCGCGAGGAGCCCCCGATGCTCGACACACTCGTCGCCGCCGTCAACCCCGAGCTGGCCGACGCGGTGGCGATCGCGCTTGCGCTCGACCCCCGCGAGCGCTACCGCACGGCGCGCGAGATGGGTCGCGCGGTGCGCGACGCGGAGCGCGGCATCCAACCCGTGGAGCCCGCGGGCGGTACACGCGCCGGGCACCCCACCGCCGCCACCAGCCTGCTCGCCGCCGGGCTCGCTCAGGACCGCCCTCCCGCCGCGAGGGCAGCCCCCGCGAACCGCGCACCAGCCCGCGGGGGAGCCGTGACCCCCCGCCGTCCGCGGATGGGTGAGCCTCCCGGTTCCGCTCCCCCCCGCGCCGCACCCCCCACGGCGTCCTCCTCCCGGAGCGGCCCCTCGCGCGGGCGGCGCCTCTTTGCAACGCTCTTCGTCCTGCTGCTGATCGCGGTCGCGATCGTCGCAGCCGCGGTCGCCACCGCCCCCCCACCCACGAGGATCTCGCTGCGCAACGTCGTCTACTCAGACGTCGAACAGACCTCCCTTGCGTTGCAGGAACTCGTCCACGAAAACACCAAGTAGCAGGCGAGGGGCCCACCTCCAGAAGACGTGGGACCGCTCACGCGGGCCCACGCTGGGCACCGTCACTCGTCTTTGCAGACTCACGGAGCCGCTCAGCGAGCCCACGCTGGGCACCGTCACTCGTTTTCGCAGCCCATCGTCTCCCCTGGCGCCGCCCCTGCGCGCAGCGCGGCGGCGACCTCGGGGAGGCACCCGGTAAGGATCGCACCGCGCAGGTCGGCCATGAGGCGGGCGAGGAAGGCGAGGTTGTGAAGCGTGAGCAGCCGCATCCCCGTGAGCTCCCCGGCGCGCGCGAGGTAGCTGAGGTAGGCGCGCGAGAGACCGCCCGCGCAGGCGGGGCAGGGGCAACCGTCGAGCAGCGGCTCCTGCGAGTCGCGCCAGCGACTCTTGACGAGATCCAGGCGCCAGCGGTTGGCAGGATCGGGGACGAGCGCGGTCCCGTGGCGACCGAGGCGGGTGGGCATGGCGCAGTCGAAGGTGTCGATCCCGAGCTCCACCCCGGCGATCAGGTCGTCCACCTCGCCGATCCCCAGCAGGTGGCGGGGCAGCGCCTCGTGCTCCCCCCCGAGTTCGCGGGTGGCGTAGCCGACCACCTCGTACATCTGCTCCTTGCAGGCCCCCAGCGAGCCACCGATCGCGATGCCGTCGCAGCCGGCCGCGGCGACCGCACGCGTGGAGGCGCGGCGGAGGTCCTCGTAGACGCCCCCCTGCACGATCCCGTACACGAGCTGGCCCGCGGGAGCGCCCCGCTCCGCGCCGCCCGCGGGTCCACCGTGCCCGGCACGCCCGGCCTGCCCGGTGCGCTCGCCCTGCCCAATGCGCTCTGCCTGCGCGGTGCGCTCGGCGTGCTCCGCGTGCCAGCGCAGGCAGCGCTCGAGCCAGCGGTGGGTGCGCTCGGTGGAGCGCTCGGTGTAGGAGCGGTCCACGTGGAAGGGGGTGCACTCGTCGAAGACCAGCGCGATGTCCGAGCGCAGCGCGGCCTGCACCGCCATCGAGCCCTCCGGCGAGAGGAAGCGCTCGCGCCCGTCCACGTAGGAGCGGAAGCGCACCCCCTCCTCCTCGATCGCGAGGATCGGGGTGGGCGGGACTCGATCCCCGCCGGGGTGGCGGGATCCGGACCCGGAGGGGCGGGCCTTGATCTCGTCGGCAACGGTGCCGTGACCCATCGAGAAGATCTGAAAGCCCCCCGAGTCGGTGATCGTGGGCCGCTCCCAGCCCATGAAGGGACCGAGGCCGCCGAAGCGCTCGATCAGCTCGGGCCCCGGGTTGAGCAGCAGGTGGAAGGTGTTACCCAGCACCATCTCGTACCCCAGCGCTGCGACCTCGTCCGCAAGCAGCCCTCTGACGGTGGCCTTCGTGGCGAGCGGGACGAAGGCGGGGGTGCGCACTCCGCCGTGGGCGGTGTGGAGCGTCCCGGCGCGGGCCCGCGAGGAGGGATCGCGGGCTTCGATGCTCAACGCGGACACCGCGGCATCCTAGAGTTAGACAATGCTCGCCGCGCTCATCGACGTCAGCCACCTGGTCGAAGTCTGGGGCTACCCGATCCTCTTCCTGCTGGTGATGGCCGAGTCGAGCGGGGTGCCGCTGCCGGGAGAGACGGCGGTGATCGTGGGCGGAGTCCTCGCCAGCAGGGGCAAGCTCCAGATCGAGGCGGTGATCGCGATCGCCGCGCTGGCGGCGATCGTGGGGGACAACATCGGCTACCAGATCGGGCGCCAAGGGGGGCGCTGGCTGCTTCAGCGGCCCGGCCCCTTCCGCCGCCACCGCCTGATGGTGCTGGAGACGGGGGAGCCGTTCTTCGAGCGTCACGGGTCGAAGGCGGTGTTCTTCGGGCGCTTCATCCTGGGTCTGCGCACGTGGGCCTCCTGGCTGGCGGGAGCCAACCACATGCGCTGGCGCACGTTCTTCCTATGGAACGCCCTCGGGGGGATCTGCTGGGCGACGGGCGTCGGGCTGATCGCCTACTTCGTGGGTCAGACGGCGAGCAACGCGATCGCGACGTTCGGGATCTACGGCCTCGTGGCGGTGCTCGTGGCGATCGGAGGGGCGCTCGGGCTGCATCTTCGCCACCGCCGCCGCCAGACCAAAGCGGAGGAGGAGGAGGAGGAGGAGGAGGGGGAGGCGAAGCGCCCCCAACGCGCCCGCCAGGCGGCCGACTCGGACGAGGGCAAGCGCTCGGAGCGGGCGGTGGAGACGGCCAAGGAGCGCTAGACGTGGTGGCAGCCGCCCCCGGGAGGCGATCCGACTGCCAAGGAGGGCCAGACCGAGTGGCAGCCTGCTCCCGCGGGAGGCGATCCGACTGCCAAGGAGCGCTAGACCGAGTGGCAGCTACCCTGCAGGGGCGATGCGGTCCCACAGCTCGGCGAGCGCGCTGAGCTCGACCTCGGAGAAGCGCGAGAGGAACTGCTCGCGGACGACCGCGAGGTGGGTCCCGCGGGCGGCGCACAGCCGTTCGCGGCCGAGCTCGGTGAGGCAGGCGTAGGCGCCGCGGGCGTCGTGTTCGCAGGAGCAGCGCTCCAGGAGCCCCTCCTTTTCGAGCCGGTCGGCCAGGCGGGTGAGCCCGCTGCGCGAGAGCTGGGCCTGCTCGGCGAGGTCGCACATGCGCATCCGCCCGCCGGGGGACTCGACGCAGGTGGTGGAGCACCTCGTAGGAGGTGAGGGGCAGCCCGTGGGTGCGCTCGAGCTCGGCGTCGACGCGTTTGGCGAGGGAGGCGTGGGCGCGCTTGAGGCCGCGCCAGGCGCGGAGCTCCCCCTCGCTGAGCGTCTGCTCCCCCGCGGCCGCGACGCTTGGAAGCGAGGAGTCGGTCTTGATCGCTGTCGCTGTTGCCATAGCGCTCGTTGCGGACATGAAGCCAAACCCTCTCTACTCAGTCGAACATAGCAGCGCGCAGCGCTAAGACCGAGGCCCACCCACCCGCGTGGCGCGCCAGACCCACCACGCCATCAGCGGCTGGAGGGGCAGGCGCGCGTACAGTGCCCAGCGGGGGATGCGATGGAACTCGTCGGGGTTGAGAGCCATGTGGAGGTTGGCGGGGAACACGGCCGCGAGCAGCGCGATCAACCCGAGCCCCGACAGACGGCGCGTGCGGGGCACCAGCACCCCCAGCCCGCCCGCGACCTCCGCGACGCCGCTGACCGTCACGATGGCGGCGCGCGTGGGTGGCCCCCCCATCCATGGGGGCACGATCCGGCGGTAGGGGCGGGGCATCACGAAGTGGTTGACGCCCGCTCCGATGAAGAGCGCTCCGAGCACCCCGTGTGATCTGCGCTTGCGGGTCATGACGCCTCCTGCACCTCGTTGACATGTTCGCTACCGGCCCCCCGGGACCCCCGAGCCATCGCGCCTCCCAGGGCCATCGTGCCCACCCGAGCCATCATGTCGCCCCGAACCCGAGCATCAGCGAGCGCCCGGACATCTCCTCGGGCTGGGGGATGCCGAGCAGCGCGAGGACGGTGGGAGCGACGTCCGCGAGGATGCCCTCGCCCTGCAGGAGCCGCAGGCCGGGGAGGGTGACGATCAGGGGCACGGGGTTGGAGGTGTGGGCGGTGTTGGGGGAGCCGTCGGGCTCGAGCATGTGCTCGGCGTTGCCGTGGTCGGCGGTGACCAGACAGGCGCCGCCGGAGTCGAGCACCGCGCGAACGACCTCGCCGCAGGCACCCGTCGACGGTCTCGATGGCGCGCACGGCCGCGGGGATCACGCCGGTGTGGCCGACCATGTCGGGGTTGGCGAAGTTGAGGACCGCGAAGCGAAACCCGCCCTCGCGGCGCTCGCGCCAGGCCTCCAGGAACAGGTCGGTGACCTTGCGGGCGCTCATCTCGGGCTCCAGATCGTAGGTGGGAACGTCGCGGGGCGAGGGGGCCAGCAGGCGCCGTTCGCCCCCGTGGGGGACCTCCTCGCCGCCGTTGAAGAAGTAGGTGACGTGGGCGTACTTCTCGGTCTCCGCGACGTGCAGCTGGGGGGCACCGGCGGCGGCGAGCACACCGGCGAGCGTGGCGACTGGGCGCTGGGGAGGAAAGGCGATGGGGTAGGGCCACCCTTCCTCGTACTCGGTGAGGGTGGTGTACTGCTCGACGGGCTCGATACCACGGCGGCCCTCCCAGCCGGGGAACGCCTCGACGGGCGGGTCTCCCTCGGAGGGCGAGACTCCCCCGGCGGGCAGGTCCCCTCCGGTGAGCGGGCCCCCTCCGGCGGGCGGCTCTCCCCGGGTGGGTGTGTCTCCAAATCCCGGCTCGGCGAGCGCACGGGTGAGCTCGCGGACACGGTCGGGGCGGAAGTTGAAGCAGAGCACGCTGTCCCAGGGGCGGATGAGGCCCTCCTCGCCGACGGTGGTGGGGACGATGAACTCGTCGGTCTCGCCGCGGTCGTAGGCGCCGCGCACGGCCTCCACCCCGCTCTCCTCGTGATGGGGGGCGCGCCCGTGGACGAGCAGGTCGTAGGCGGCCTGGATTCGCTCCCAGCGGCGGTCGCGGTCCATGGCATACCAGCGGCCGATCACGGAGCCCACACGCGCGGCGCCGCGCGTCCTGGGGGGCCAGAGCTCGCGACACCAGTGCTCGAGCAGGCCCACGTGCTCGACCCCGGATTCGGGGAGGGTGTCGCGACCGTCGGTGAAGCAGTGGACGACGAGTTCGCGCACCGAGAGGCGCCCGGCGAGCTCGAGTAGCGCCTGGAGGTGCCCGAGGCTCGAGTGCACGCCGCCGTCGGAGACGAGCCCGATCAGGTGCACGCGCTCGGAGCAGGTGAGGGCGTGGACGATGGCGGGGTTCTCGCTCAGGACGCCGTCGAGCACGGCGTCGTTGATGCGGGTGAGGTCCTGGCGCACGACGGAGCCGGCGCCGAGGTTGAGGTGCCCGACCTCGGAGTTGCCCATCTGCCCCTCCGGGAGCCCCACGGCGCGGCCGCTAGGCGGTGAGGGTGGTGTGGGGGTAGGCGCCCCAGAGCTCGTCGAACACGGGGGTGCGGGCGAGCGAGACGGCGTTGCCGGGGCCGGGCTCGGCGATGCCCCAGCCGTCCAGCACCACCAGGCAGGCACAGGGGAGGGGGAGGGGGGGCTCCATCAAACGGCCGCCTGCACGATCCGCGCGAACGAGGCGGCCTCCAGCGAGGCGCCGCCGACGAGCGCGCCGTCGACGTCGGGAAGGGCGAGTAGCTGGGGGGCGTTCTCAGGGTTCACCGAGCCCCCGTAGAGGATCCGCACGCGGTCGCCCACCTCGGGGCCGGCACGATCGGCGACGAGCGCGCGGATGAAGGCGATCGCGTCCTGGGCCTGCTCGGGGGTGGCGGTCTCGCCGGTGCCGATCGCCCAGATCGGCTCGTAGGCGATCGCGATGTCGGGGAGCCGCTCGTCCTCCAGGCCGGCGAGGTCCTCACGGATCTGCTGGCGCAGCTTGCGCTCGGTGTCCCCCGCGGGCGCTCCTCCTCGGTCTCCCCCACGCAGAGGATCGGGTGCAGGCCGGCATGCAGGGCGGCGGGCAGCTTCAGCGCGAGCGCGCGGTCGGTCTCGCCGAAGAGCGCGCGGCGCTCGGAGTGGCCGAGCACCACGCCGCGGGCGCCGATCTCGGCGAGCATCGGGGGGGACACCTCGCCGGTGAAGGCGCCCTCGGGCTCGTGGTGGACGTTCTGCGCGTACACCTCCACGCGCGACCCGCGCGCGGAGTCCACCATCGCGCGCAGGTCGGTGAAGGGCACGCAGATGCCCACGTCCACGCCGCTAACGGCGGCAAGCAGCGGGAGCAGCGCCTGGATGTACTGCTCCGCCTGGGCCTCGGTCTTGTACATCTTCCAGTTGCCCGCGATCAGCGGGGTGCGCGCCATCACGCCACCCTCACCGAGCGTGCGGACACATCGGCGATCGGAGGAGTGCGGGCGGTCACGATACGCGGGCGCCTTCCAGGACCTGGACGCCGGGCAGCGTGCGGCCCTCGACCAGCTCGAGCGTGGCACCGCCCCCGGTGGAGAGGTGATCGACGGAGTCCTCCAGGCCGAAGTGGGCGAGCGCGGAGGCCGAGTCGCCGCCGCCCACGACCGTGAGGCCGGGCGCGTTCGCCATCGCCTCGGCGACCGCGCGCGTGCCGGCGGCGAACGGCGCGTACTCGAAGGCGCCCATCGGGCCGTTCCAGAAGACGGTGCCGGCGCTCTGGATCTCGCGCCCGTAGCGCTCTGCGGTGCCGGGGCCGATGTCCAGCCCCATCCACCCCGCGGGCACCTCGACGCCGTCGAGCGCACGGTGCCGCGCGTCGTCGGCGAGGCGGTCGCCGATCACGAGATCGCTTGGCACGAGCAGGCGCGCACGGCCGGGCTGGGGCGTGTGCGTGTCGCTCGCCCGCGCGAGCAGGTGGCGCGCGTGCTCGACGTCCTCCTCGCCACACAAGGACTCCCCCACCGTGTGCCCCTGTGCGCACAGGAACGGGAAGCACATCGCGCCGCCGATCATCACCACGTCGGCGACCTGGAGGAAGCGGTCGATCACTGCGATCTTGTCCGCCACCTTCGAGCCGCCCACGATCGCCACGAGCGGGCGCGCTGGATGGTCGAGGATCCCGGTGAGCGTCCTGACCTCGCCTTCGAGCAGCCGCCCGGCGGCGCTGGGGAGCAGATGGGCGACGCCCTCGGTGGAGGCGTGAGCGCGGTGGGCAACGCCGAAGGCGTCGTTGACGTACACGTCGGCGAGCTCCGCCAGCGCACGTGCGAACGCCGGGTCGTTGCCGGTCTCGCCCGCCTCGAAGCGTACGTTCTCCAGCAGCAGCATCTCCCCGTCGTGGAGCTGCTCGGTGAGCGCCCTCACCTCCTCGCCGACCACCGCCGGCGCCAGCGCGACCTCCGCGCCGGTCAGCTCGCTCAGGCGCGCGGCGACCGGAGCCATCGAAAGCGACTCCTCGACGCGCCCGTGCGGGCGGCCGAGATGCGAGACCAGCACCAGGCGCGCACCCTTGGCGCGCAGCTCCTCGATGCTCGGCAGCGCCCCACGGATGCGGGTGTCGTCGGCGAGCTCGACCTCCCCGCCGGGACCGGTGGCAAGGGGAGCGTTGAAGTCGACGCGCACCAGCACGCGCCGGCCGCGCACGTCGAGATCGTCGAGGACTCTCATCGGCGCGCCACCCGCGGCCGCAGGTCGGTCGCGCCTGGGGCCCGCTTCAACGGCTCACCGTCTGCGCTGGTGCTCTCCTGTGGCATCTCGGCGGCCCCCCCGACCGACCCAACCTCAGAGGACCCTCTGCGCGAGGTCCACGAGCCGGTTGGAGTAGCCCCACTCGTTGTCGTACCAGGCCACGACCTTGAGCATCGTAGCGTCCACGACCGCGGTGAGCTGGGAGTCCACGATCGAGGAGAAGGGGGAGCCAACGATGTCGCTAGAGACGATCGGATCCTCGGTGTAGGCCATGATCCCCTGCAGCGGCGCGCTCTCGCTCGCGGCCCTCAGCGCGGCGTTGACCTCCTCGACAGAGGTGGGGCGCTCGCACTCGACGGTCAGGTCCACGACCGAGCCGACGGGGACGGGCGCGCGCACCGCGAAGCCATGCAGGCGCCCCTGAAGCGCCGGGATCACCAGGCCGATCGCCTTGGCGGCGCCAGTGGAGGCGGGAATCAGGTTGATCGCGGCGGCGCGCGCGCGGCGCAGGTCCGCGTGGGGGAGGTCCTGCAGACGCTGATCGGCGGTGTAGGCGTGGATCGTGGTCATCAGGCCATGGCGGATGCCGAGGGTGTCGTTCAGCACCTTCGCGACGGGCGCCAGGCAGTTGGTGGTGCAGGAGGCGTTCGAGATCACGTGGTGGACGGCGGGGTCGTAGTCGGTCTCGAAGTTGACCCCCGGCACCACGGTCACGTCGGGGTCGCCGGCGGGGGCGGAGATGATGACCTTCTTCGCGCCCCCGCTGCAGGTGCAGGGCGGCGTAAGCGCGGTCGGTGAAGCGCCCCGTGGACTCGATCACCACGTCGACCCCCAGCTCCCCCCAGGGAAGCTTGGCGGGATCGGTCTCGGCGAGCACCCTCAGCTCGTGCCCGTCCACCTCGATCGCGCCCTCGATCGCGCGCACGGAACCCCTGTAGGGGCCGTTGATCGAGTCGTACTTGAGCAGGTGGGCGAGGGTCGCGGCGTCGGTGAGGTCGTTGACGGCCACCCACTCGATATCCCCGACATCCGCGCGCGCCTTGGCGGCACGCAGCACATTGCGGCCGATCCGGCCAAATCCGTTGATTCCCACACGTACGGGCATTTTCTTGACTGCCTCCTCGGGCGTGATAACGAACGCTGGGGGCCTAAACAAACGATGCCGGACCTCGGGAGCTTCGCTTCCGATGACCCGGCTGACCCGGGGAAGGCTATCGGACCCGCGCCGGAATGGGTCAGCGGGAGTTGGCGACGACCTCCACGCGCAGACCGTCGGGGTCGAGCAGATAGGCCGCGTAGTAGAGCGGGCCGTAGCGGGTGCGCAGGCCCGGCTCGCCGTCGCCGCGCCCCCCCGCGGCGAGACCGGCGGCGTAGGCGTGGTCGACCGCAACGCGCCCCGCGGCGCGGAAGGCGACGTGGCCGTAGCCGGGCGCGGGGGGCCGCTCGCGGGTGACGATCCAGAAGACCGGGGCGGTCACGCCGTAGGCGACGGCGTGCTCCCCCGCGTGCATCCGGCGCACGCCGATCGCGAAGAAGACCGCGTCGTAGAAGGCGGCGGAGCGCTCCAGGTCGGCGACCTCGACTCCCAGGTGGTCGATCATCGGCGGCAGTCTGACGGACAGCGCGCGCATGGGCGCTGCCGGTACTCCTGCGCGAGGCGATTGCGATCCAAGCGGCGCCCGGGGGCGCACGCGAGCCGCGGATCAGGCGTCGCGCGAGCGCTTGTCGATGTCGCGGTGGGTAACCGCGACCGTGAGATCCTCGCGATCGCCGTAGCGCGCCGCCAGCCGCTCGGCGACCGCTACGGAGCGGTGGCGCCCGCCGGTGCAGCCGACGGCGACCACAAGGTGGGCACGGCCCTCGGCGACGTACTGGGGGAGCAGGAAGTCGAGCAGCGAGTACAGCCGCTCGTAGAGCTCCTCCAGGCGCCCGTCGCGGGCGACGTACTCGACCACGCGGGGGTCGGCGCCGGTCAGCTCGCGCAGCTCGGGCACGTAGTGGGGGTTGGGCAGGAAGCGCACGTCGAAGGCCAGGTCCTCCTCGCGCGGGCGGGCCGTGCTTGAAGCCGAAGCTCATGAACGTCAGCGCGAGGCGGCCCGAGGCGCGGCCCGGGAGCAACTCGTCGGCGATCTTGCCGCGCAGCATGGCGGCGGACATGCCGGTGGTGTCGATCACCACGTCCGCGCGGTTGCGCAGCGGCTCCAGCAGCGCGCGCTCGGCGGCGACCCCGGCGGCGACGGAGCCGTCGGGCGCGAGCGGGTGGCGGCGGCGGGTCTCCTTGTAGCGGTTCACGAGCGTCTGCTCGGCGGCCTCCAGGAAGAGCACGTGATGGTCGAGGCCGAGCGGCCCCAGGTCGTCGACGACGGCCTGCAGAGCCTCGAAGTAGACGCCCCCGCGCACGTCGGAGACGACCGCGGCGCGCTCCACCTTGGAGCCCTCGTGCACGAACAGGTCCACCAGCGAGCGGATCATCTCGGGGGGGAGGTTGTCCACGCAGAAGTAGCCGGCGTCCTCGAAGACGTTCATCGCGGTCGACTTGCCCGCGCCGGAGAAGCCGGTGATCACCACGAGCTCCTTGAGGCTCGACTCCACAGCGGGCTTCTCGGAGGAGCGCAGTGGACTTCGCAGCGGCCTGAAGACGGACATGAGTTGATTGTGCCGCGTTTGGCGGACACCGACTGCCGTTTCCCCTCCGCTGTTCCTCTCCGCTGTTCCTCTCCGCTGTTCCTCTCCGACCCTGCCTCCGAATCCCCGTCGGCCGCTCGCGGCGGGCTCAGCCCGCGCGATTCAGGTGCGCGTGCAGCTCCCGCGCAGTCTTCGCGGGCAGCCCCGGCACGGCCTGGAGCTCCTCGCGGGAGGCGGCGAGTACCCCCTCGGGGGAGCCGAAGTGCGTGAGCAGCGCGCGCTTGCGGGCGGGTCCGACGCCGGGCATCTCGTCCAGCAGCGAGCTCGTGAGCGCGCGGTCGCGGCGGGTGCGGTGGTGGGTGATCGCGAAGCGGTGCGCCTCGTCGCGGGCACGCTGGAGTAGCTGGAGCTCGGGAGTTGAGTGGTCGAGCACGAGCGGGGTGCGGCGACCGGGGACGAAGACCTCCTCGATGCGCTTGGCGAGGGAGATCACCGCCACGCCGCGCTCGCGGAAGCCCCCCAGCGCCTGCACGCCCGCGGCGAGCTGGCCGCGGCCGCCGTCGATCACCACCACGTTGGGGAGCGCCGCGAAGCTCGCGTCGTACTCGGGGTCGTGGGGGGAGAGGTCGAGCTGGCGCTCCCAGCGCGCGAAGCGGCGCGAGAGCACCTCGGCCATCGCGGCGTAATCGTCGGAGCCCTCCACCGTGCGGATCTTGAAGCGGCGGTAGTCGGACTTCTTCGGCGCTCCGCCCTCCAGCACCACCATCGAGGCGACCGTGTGGGTGCCCCCGAGGTTGGAGATGTCGAAGCACTCGATCCGCACCGGCGGCACGTCAAGGCCAAGCGCGCTCTGCAGGCCCTCCAGCGCCTCCACGCGACTCTGGCGGCGGCGCTCCGCGCGCAGGTGCTCCTGGTCGAGCGCCAGGCGCGCGTTGCGCTCCGCGAGCTCGAGGATCCGGCGCTTATCGCCACGCTCGGCCGCGCGCAGCTCCACGGGGCCGCCGCGGCGGCTCGCCAGAGCTTCCGCGAGCGCCCGCAGGCCCGCCGCGCCGTTGCCGGCAGCGCTCCCACTCTCGCCGGAGGGGCGGGCCGAGTCGGTGGGCGGCTTGGTCGGGACGAGCTCGCGCTGCACGACGATCTGCGCGGGGATCGAGCTGTGCCCGGCGTAGAACTGGAGCATGAACTCCTCCGCCACCTCCGCCAGGCCGCGCTCGGCCTCGTTGGAGAGGTAGAAGGACTGGCGGTCCGAGAGCACCCCGTCGCGCACCTGGAAGACCTGCGCGTTGGCCTCCGTCCCGTCGAGCGCCACCGCGACCGCGTCGAGGGTGCCCACCGACTCGTTCGCCACGCGCTGGCGCTCCAGCAGCGAGTGCACCGCGCGCAGGCGGTTGCGCTCGAGCGTCGCCTGCTCGTACTCCTGCGCCGCCGCCGCCGCCTTCATGCGCTGATCGAGGTCGCGCTCGATCGCGCGGTAGCGCCCGGAGAGGAAGTCGATCACTCCGCTCGATGTTGCGGCGGTAGTCCTCCCGGGAGACGTACCCCACGCAGGGTGCCTCACAGCGCTTGATGTAGTAGTCCAGGCACGGGCTCCCGCTGCGCCGGCCGGGCTCGGGGCCGGTGCAGGAGCGGAACATGAAGATCTTCGTGAGCAGATCCAGGGTGCCGCGCACGCGCTTGGCGTTGGAGTAGGGGCCGAAGTACGCGCGCCCGGAGCGGTGACGCTCCCGGGTGAAGTACACCCGCGGGAAGTCCTCGTCGAGGGAGATCGCGATGAACGGGTAGGACTTGTCGTCGCGCAGGCGGATGTTGAAGCGCGGGCGGTACTGCTTGATGAAGCTCTGCTCCGCCAAGAGCGCCTCCGCCTCGGAGGCGACGACCACGAACTCGATGCTCTCCACGCTCCCCACCATCTCCGCGTGCCCGGGACTGGAGGGGACCTCGGCCTTGGAGAAGTGCGAGGCGACCCGCTTGCGGATCGACTTGGCCTTGCCGACGTAGATCACGCGGCCCTTCGCGTCGCGGAAGATGTAAACCCCCGGCTGGTCGGGCAGGCCACGGCGCTGTTCAGCGAGGGTCGCGGTCAATAGGTGCGCGAGTAGCGGTAGAGCGCAAACAGCGTGTACACCACGAGCGCGAGCAGCACGAACCACACCAGTTTCCCGAAGCCCGTTTCCCACATGCGCGTTTTGGCGGCGAACGTCACCACGCCCACGCCGATCGCTCCGTAGAGCAGCGCGCGGCGGCTGTCTCCGAGGCTATAGATGTCGGTGCGGCGCCCGCGGTAGAACCAAATCCCGGCGTAGGCGAACGCCCCGCCGAACGCAACGCGCAGGATCGTCCCGAAGGTGCTCGCTGCCCGCCCGCCCCCCGGCAGGAAGGCCACCGCGGCCGCGAGCAGCAGCAGGATCCCCACGTTGCGCGCGGTCTTCAGGCGGTCGTCCATCACAGACCCAGTCTAGTTGCGGGGCGCCTCACCTCAGAACAATTACGGGGCCACCCCAGCACAACACGGGGCGCCTCACACCGGCGAAGACTCGGGCCACCCCACACAGCGAAGACTCGGGCGCCTCACTCCACCAGCGCTTCCAAGCGCGCGTAGGCGTCCTCCACCGCGCGGCGCGCGGCCGTGTGGCGGGCCTCGGACTTGGCGGCCTCGTACTTGGTGGCCCACGCAGCGGGGTCGGCGAGCTCGTCCTCCAGGGTGCGCTGCGCGGCCTCGGCCGCTTCGATCGCCCGCTCGGCCCTCTGCTGGTCGGTCAGCCGGTTCTTGGAGGGTCCCTTGGGCTTGGCCTTCCTCGCCTTCGGCTCCCTCCCGGCGCTCCCGGCCTTCCCATTCCCCTCGCCGGAGGACCCCGCGCCGTTCGCGGAGCCCGCGCCGCCCGCGTGGCCGTTTGCGCCCGCACGCTCGCCGGCACCAGCGAGCGAGCCGCCCGTCGCACTCGAGGCGACCGTGTCGCTCCCGGCCGAAGCCGGGAGACACTCGCCTCCGGCTCGCATCCCCGTTTCGGCCAGCGCCGTGGGTGGGCGGGTCCCTGTCAAACGGCGCTCTTCGCGCACGCGCACGTACTCGGGCCACCCGCCGGTGTAGCTGCGCAGCGCGCTGCCCTCCACGGCCACCGTGCGGGTGCCCACCGCGTCGAGCAGCGCGCGGTCGTGGGAGACGAGCAGCACCGCGCCCTGGTAGGCGCGCAGCGCGTCCTCGAGCGCCTCGCGGCTCTCGATGTCGAGGTGGTTGGTGGGCTCGTCGAGGATCAGCACGTTGGCGCCGGAGTTGACGAGCACCGCCAGGGAGAGTCTCCGGCGCTCTCCCCCGGAGAGGCCGTCCAGCGGTTTTTCGGCCTCCTCGCCGGAGAACAGGAAGCCGCCGAGCAGCGCGCGCGCCTTGTTGGGGGTGAGACCCGTCGCGCGCTGCGCCGCCTCCAGCACGCTCTGGCCCGGCGCTCCGCCTGCCCCGAGCTCGTCGGCGTGCTGGGAGAGGTAGCCCACCTGCACGTTGTGCCCCCGGCTGAGGCGCCCCGCCGCCAGCGGGCGGCGCTCGGCGAGTGTCTCGATCAGCGTCGTCTTGCCACTCCCGTTGGGGCCCACCAGCGAGACGTGCTCGCCGCGCTCGAGCCACAGCTCGGCGTGCTCCAGCAGGACGATCGGATCCTTCCCGACCTCCACGCGCGCGTCGGTCAGCTCGAAGATCACCCTCCCGGAGCGCTCGGGGGCCTTGAACGCGAACTCCAGGCCCTGCCCGTCGCGAGGATCGCGCTCGATGCGCTCGATCTTCGCGAGCTTCTTCACCCGCGACTGCGCCTGTTTGGCCTTGGTGGCCTTGTAGCGGAAGCGCTCGATGAAGCGCTCCATCCGCTCGATCTCGGCCTGCTGCTTGTCGATCGCCTTGCCCTGGGCGATCTCGCGGGCGGCCTGCTCGCGGCGCCAGTTGTGCCAGGTGCCCGCGAAGAAGCGCGAGCGGCCGGCCTCGAGCTCCAGCACCGAGGTGCCGACTGCCTCCAGGAACCAGCGGTCGTGCGCGACCAGCACCACGGCGGCGTCGAGGCCGATCAGCGTCTGCTCCAGCCACTCCAGGGACTCGATGTCGAGGTGGTTGGTGGGCTCGTCCAGCAGCAGCACCTCCGCGCTGGTGGCCAGCGCGCGGGCGAGCGAGGCGCGCGTGAGCTGCCCGCCGGAGAACGTGTCCAGCGCCCGCCCCAGGTCCTCCTCCGCGAAGCCCAGCCCGCGGGTCATCACGGTCGCGCGGTCGCGCCACAGGTAGCCCCCCAGCGCCTCCAGGCGTGCCTGCGCGCGGGCGTAGCGGTCGAGCGTTGCCTGGTAATCCTGCGCCCGTCGCTGCCCGTCCCCCTCCCCGTCCCCCACGCGGCCGTCTGCGAACCCCTCCCCCATGCGCCGCTCCAGCTCCGCGAGCTCCCGCTCGGCCGCGAGCTCCTGGGTGCAGCCCGAGAGCACGTACTCGCGCAGCGCGATCCCCCGCTCCCGCGGGGGGCGCTGGTCGTGCAGGGCCACGCGCGCGCCCTTCGCGAGGCTCAGCTCCCCACGATCGATCGACTCCTCCCCGGCGAGCATCCGCAGCAGCGTGGTCTTGCCCGCGCCGTTGCGCCCGGCGATCGTCATGCGCTCGCGGCGCTCGAGCTTGAATGACACCCCCCGCAGCAGCGGTTTGCCCGCGATGTCCTTGTGGAGGTCGGATGCAATCAGAACGGCCATCGGTGATCGCATGGTAGGCGGGAAGGGATCGCGGCTCCTTGGCGTTCGGAGGCGCAGTGCTCCCGCGCCCTCCGGTAGCATTCCGCCCATCGTGCGCCGCCTGCTTGCAAGCCTTGCCTCCTGCGCCCTCCTGGCGCTGCTAACTGCCCCCGCCGCCTTCGCGTACAACGACGGGCGTGGCCTCTACGGGGCCACCAACGACAAGGTTGTGACCGAGGCCGGGATTCATTCTCATCATCTTCTTCCCCACCTTCGTGCTGTTCGCGAGCCTGCTCCAGCGCCACCTCGAAAAGCGCAAAGACCGGCGCGTCGCCGCGCAGCGCTCCCACGCCGGCGACCCCCGCTGGCGCGGCGGCTGGTAGTGGGCGGGCGGGCTTCGATCAAATACGAGCGCCGGGGCGCCGCGGCGCTGCTCACGATCGACCGCCCCGAGCGGCGCAACGCCGTAGACGGTCCCACCGCGGCGGCGCTGCACGAGGCCTATCTGCGCTTCGAGGCCGACGAGGAGGCGCGCGTGCTCGTGCTCACGGGGGCCGGCGGGGTCGCCTTCTGCGCGGGCGCGGACCTGAAGGCGCTGGAGAGCTTCGGCGGGCGCCTCACCGCACCGGAGGGCCCGATGGGCTTCACCCGTCTGACCCCCTCCAAGCCCACGATCGCCGCGATCTCCGGCTTCGCGCTCGCGGGCGGGTTGGAGCTCGCGCTGTGGTGCGACCTGCGGATCGCCACCGAGGACTCCCGCCTCGGCTTCCCCGAGCGCCGCTGGGGGGTGCCGCTGATCGACGGCGGCACCCAGCGCCTGCCCCGCGTGGTGGGGCTCGGACGGGCCCTCGACATGATCCTCACGGGGCGCATTATGGAGGCCTCGGAGGCCCACGCGATCGGCCTCGTTAACGAGCTCGTCGCACCCGGGCGCCATCTCGAGCGCGCCCTGGAGCTCGCGGAGGGTCTCGCGCGTTTCCCCCAGCGCACGATGCTCGCGGACCGCAGCGCCGCGATCCACGGGCTCGGCACTCCCCTCCCCGACGGCCTCGCCCTGGAGGCCCGGGCCGGCCCGGAGGTCTTCGAGGACGCAATCCGCGGGGCCGCGCGCTTCGCGGGAGGCGAGGGCCGCGGGGGTGCGGGCGCCGGGGCGTGAGTGTCGCACGGCGGCTGCCCCACCTGTCCCACTTTCGACGCGCGAGTCGGATAAAGAGAAGTGGCCCTTGCGATCGGAGATGAACCGCGCCAACTGCCGAGGCGGCCCCGTGCTAGACTAAGTCTTATGACTAAGTCCGTTGGCGTGCACGAGGCGAAGACACATCTCTCGCGGCTGCTCGAGGACGTGGCCGCCGGCGAGGAGGTCGTGATCACACGCCGCGGCGAGGCGGTCGCCACCCTTGGCCCCCCGCCGCGCCGGGCGCCCCGGCAGTTCGGGATGGACCGCGGGCGCTTCGTCGTTCCCGACGACTTCGACGCGCCGCTCCCAGACGAGCTGCTAGACGCCTTCGGGCGGTGAAGCTGCTCCTCGACACCCACGTCTTCCTCTGGTTGCACACCGAACCGGAGCGCCTCAGAGAGCACCTTCCGGTTGCCGAAGATCCCCACACCGAGCTGCTCCTCTCGGCGGTGAGCCCCTGGGAGATCGCGATCAAGTACGCGCTGGGGCGCCTGCCGCTCCCAGAGCCGCCCCAGCGCTACGTCCCGAGCCTGATGCGCGCGATGGACGCCGTTGCGGTGCCGATCGAGCACAGCCACGCGCTCGCAGTCGCCGCGCTGGAACCGCTGCACGGCGACCCCTTCGACCGCCTGCTGGTTGCGCAGGCCGGGCAGCTAGACGTGCCGATCCTCACAGCCGACCCCGCCATCGCGCAGTACCCCGTGCGCACGCTGCTCGTCGGGGCCGGCGGCTGACGGCCTGCCAACCCATCCCCTCTCGAGCCAATCGACCGAGCACGGCGGCCGGCTCCCCGAGCAAACCCGCGGCCAGCCCCCAGGGCGCATCAGGGCTATGCTCGCTGGAGCATGAGCTACTTCGTCACCGGCGCCACCGGCTTCCTCGGACGGCATCTCCTGGAGCGGCTGCTCGCGGGCAGGGAGGGCAAGGTGTACGTGCTCGTGCGCGAGAGCTCGACGGGGCGCCTGGATGAGCTGATCGACCGTTGGGCCTCCGCGGCGGGGGCCTCGGCAACGAAGCGGATCGTGCCGGTGATCGGCGATCTGCGCCGGCCGCTCCTGGGGGTCGAGGAGGAGCAGGTGAGTGAGCTGCGGGGGCAGATCGGGCACTTCATCCACCTGGCGGCCGTCTACGACATGACGGCGCCCGCGGAGCGCAACACGGCCGCGAACGTCGGCGGGACGACACACGCGGTGGAGCTCGCGCGCTCGCTGGAGGCGCGCTGCCTGCACCACGTCTCCTCGATCGCCGTCGCGGGCGCCTTCCACGGGACGTTCACGGAGGAGATGTTCGACGTGGGCCAGAAGCTGCCCTCGCCCTACCACCGCACGAAGTTCGAGGCGGAGCGGATCGTGCGCGAGCAGCCGTTCGTGCCCTGGCGCGTCTACCGGCCCGCCGTCGTCGTCGGGGACTCACGCACCGGGGAGATGGACAAGGTCGACGGTCCCTACTACTTCTTCAAGGCGATCCAGCGCGCACGCCAGCTACTGCCCGAATGGCTGCCGCTCGTGGGGGTGGACCTGGGGCGCACGAACATCGTGCCGGTCGACTGGGTGGCGGGCGCGATGGACCATCTGGTCCATCAGCCCGACCTCGACGGCCGCGCTTTTCACCTCACCGACTCGCGCGGGCAGCGCGTGGACGAGCTGATCAACGAGCTCGCGGCCGCCGCCCACGCTCCCCGCTTGGCGGTCAGCCTCGACCGGCGCCTCACGCGCGCGCTGCCCACCTGGCCGCTGTCGCTCGCGCTGCAGCTCCCCCCCTGGCGCCAGCTGCGGGGCCTCGCGCTGCGCGAGTTCGGGATCCCCGAGGAGGTGCTCGCGCACATGGAGCTCGTGCCCCGCTTCGACTCGACCGCCACCCAGCTCGCGCTCGCGGGCTCGGGCCTGGAGGAGCCGCCACAGCTGCGCGCCTACGCGGCGCGCCTGTGGGATTACTGGGAGCGCGAGATGGACCCCGACCTGAGCCGCGACCGCACGCTGCAGGAGGCCGTGGAGGGCCGCCGCGTGCTGATCACCGGGGCGTCCTCGGGGATCGGGAGGGCCACCGCGCTGAAGGTCGCCGCCGCGGGCGGGATCCCGCTGCTCGTGGCGCGCAACGTGGAGCGCCTGGAGGAGGTCCGCGCGGAGATCGTCGCCGCGGGGGGCGCCGCGTATGTGTACGCGGCGGACATGTCCGAGATGGACTCAGTGGACGACCTCGTGGAGCGCGTGCTCGCCGACCACCGCCACGTGGAGATGGTGGTCAACAACGCGGGGCGCTCGATCCGCCGCTCGATCGCGCTCTCCTACGACCGCTTCCACGACTTCGAGCGCACGATGCAGCTCAACTACTTCGGGGCGATCCGCCTGATCATCGGGCTGCTTCCCGACATGCGCGAGCGCGGGGTCGGGGCACATCGTGAACATCTCCTCGATCGGCGTGCAGACCAACCCGCCGCGGTTCTCCGCCTACGTCGCCTCGAAGGCCGCCCTGGACGCCTTCACGCGGGTGGTGGCCTCGGAGACGATCGGGGACGGCGTGACCTTCACCACGATCCACATGCCGCTCGTGCGCACCCCGATGATCGCGCCGACGAAGATGTACGACGCCTTCCCCGCGATCACCCCCGAGCAGGCGGCGGACATGATCTGCGAGGCGCTGCGCACCCACCCCAAGCACATGGGCACCCGCCTGGGGACCGTGGGGGAGGTCCTCTACGCCCTCTCCCCCAAGGCGGTGGACCGCATCCTGCACCTCGCCTACCGCGTGTTCCCCGACTCCGCCGCCTCGCGCGGCCAGCAGGACCTCGAGGAGCGTGCCTCCTTCGAGCAGATCGCGATGGCGACGCTCACGCGCGGGGTGCACTGGTAGCAAGCGCCCCTGCGATGATTCGATCGTGAGCGAGAGCCCCGCGATCGAGGTGCGCGACCTGCGCAAGCGCTACGGCGAGTACGAGGCGGTGCGCGGGATCGACGTCGAGGTGCGCCGCGGCGAGGTATTCGGGCTACTGGGGCCCAACGGGGCGGGCAAGACCACCACGGTGGAGATCCTCGAGGGCTATCGCGCGCGCACGAGCGGGGAGGTCTCGGT
Source organism: uncultured Solirubrobacterales bacterium (assembly GCA_963742275.1). Taxonomy (GTDB): domain Bacteria; phylum Actinomycetota; class Thermoleophilia; order Solirubrobacterales; family Solirubrobacteraceae; genus Palsa-744. The sequence continues at coordinate 204,844 of CAVUKU010000001.1, forward strand.
GCTCGGCCACGACCCCGCGAGCCGCTCGATCGAGCTGCGCCGGCGGATCGGGATCGTGCTGCAGTCGGGCGGGATCTACAGCCACATCACCCCCCGCGAGGCGCTGCGCCACTGGGCGAGCTTCTACCCGCATCCACGCGATGCCGGAGAGGTGCTGGAGCTGGCGGGCCTATCCGAGAGGGCCGACGTGAGCAGCCGCAAGCTCTCCGGGGGACAGCTACGGCGCCTTGACTTCGCGCTCGCGCTCGTAGGCGACCCCGAGCTGATCTTCCTCGACGAGCCCACCACCGGCTTCGACCCCGAGGCGCGCCGCGCAGCCTGGGAGACGATCCGATCGCTGCGCGCGCTCGGCAAGACGATCCTCTTGACGACCCACTACCTGGACGAGGCGCAGGCGCTCGCGGATCGCGTGGCGATCGTCAAGGAGGGGCGCGTGCTCGCGATCGGGCCCCCGCGCGAGCTCGGGGTGGGGGCCTCGCACTACCGCGTTGCCTACCGCGGAGCGGACGGGGGGCTGGTGGAGCACGAGACCGAGGATCCCACCGGCCTGCTGTACACGCTCACCGCGGAGGCGCTCGCGCGCGGGGAGCGCCTGGAGGAGCTCACCGTGGGGCGCCCGTCCCTGGAGGACGTCTACCTGGAGCTGACCGCCGACGTCGAGGTGGCCACGCCAGACCCGCCCGCCGGCGAGCGCCCCACGAGCACCGCCTCCCTGTCTACGCCCGGAGGGAGCGCCTGATGCCCGAGGCCCTCGCCCTCTCCTGGCGCCAGTACCGCCTGGAGCGGCGCATGTTCTGGCGCAACCCAAGCGCCGCGTTCTTCAACTTCGTGCTGCCGCTCGTGATCCTCGCCGGCGCGGGGGCGGCCCTCAGCGGCAACCAGCACCAGCTCGACCGGCTCGTGCCGATGATCGCGGGCATGAGCGTCATGTCGACCACGTTCACCGCGCTGGCCTACAACATCGTGTTCCTGCGCGAGCGCGGGGTGCTCAAGCGCATCCGCGGCACGCCGCTGCCGACGATCTCCTACTTCGGCGGGGTAGCCGCCAACGCGGTCACCAACACGGCGATGCAGATCGCGATCGTGGTGCTCGCGGGGCGCGTCTTCTTCGGGATCGGCTGGCCGCAGTACTGGGGCTCGCTGATCGTGTTCGTGCTTGTCGGCGTCGTCTGCTTCGCCGCGCTCGGGGTCGCCTTCGCGCATGCGATCCCCAACTTCGAGTCCACCGCGGCGTACGTCAACGCGGTGTTCCTGCCGGTGGTGGCGATCTCCTTCTACGCGTTCGACTCCGCGAGCGCCCCCGGCTTCGTGCGCACGATCGCCGAAGCGCTCCCCCTGAAGCCGCTGATCGACGGGCTCTCCGGCGCGATGGTCGCGGGCACGAGCCTGAGCGATAATCTCGATGCGCTCGCGGTGATCGCGCTGTGGGGCGCATTCGGGCTGTACTTCGCCGTGCGCGGCTTCTCCTGGGAGCAGCGCTCATGAGCTACGACAGGGGGACGCAGTGAAGCAGCTAGCCGAGGGCCTCTACCAGTTGAAGGGCCTCCCGCCGAATGCGATCAACGTGTACATCGCGGGGGACGTGCTGATCGACGCCGCCACCCGCCAGGCGGAGCGGCGCATCCTGCGCCAGATCGAGGGGCGCACGCTGAGCGCGCACGCGCTCACCCACGCCCACCCCGACCACCAGGGCTCAAGCCACGCGATCTGCGAGCGCCTCGGGATCCCACTGTGGTGCGGCGAGGGGGACGTGCCCGCTGTGGAGACCCCGGGGGGGGTCAAAAACCCCAAGGCCCCCGGCTGGCTGAATCGGCTGCAGGAGCGCATGTGGACCGGACCCCCCCACCCCGTCGCACGCGCGCTGCGGGAGGGCGATGAGGTCGCGGGGTTCACGGTGCTGGAGACCCCGGGGCACTCCGTCGGACACGTCTCCTTCTGGCGCGAGTCCGATCGCGTGCTGATCGTGGGGGACGTCCTCGGCAACATGCACTTCATCACCGGTGTTCCCGGCCTGCACACGCCCCCGGACCTCTTAACCCCGACCCCACGCGCAACCGCGATTCCGCGCGGCGCCTCGCCGCGCTGGAGCCGGCGCTCGCCTGCTTCGGGCACGGCGCCCCGCTGCGCGACCCCCGCAAGCTCGCCGACTTCGTCGCCCGGCTCCCACGGTGAGTACCGACACCGAGAGCGTCTTCCTCTCCGATGGGGAGGGGCGCTACACGCCGACCGAGCACGCGCGCGGACCGTGGGACCCACGGGCACTGCACGGGGGAGCGCCGGCAACGCTGATCGCGGGGGCGTTCGAGCGCATGGAGCCCGGCGCCGAGCTGCCGTTCGCGCGCCTCTCCTTCTCGTTCCTGCGACCAATCCCAATGGCGCCCCTGGAGCTGCGCACACGCGTGGTGCGCCCCGGCCGGCGCGTGCAGGAGCTCGAGGCCGACCTGTACGCGGGGGAGGATCTCGTCTGCCGCGCCCACGGGCTGCGCATCCTGCCCGCGCCCGAGGAGCTGCCCGAGCTGGCGGCGCGGGTCGTGGAGGAGCACGCGAGCCCCCCGCTCCCCGGCCCCGCGGAGGGATACCCGGTGCGCTTCGCGCTGGACGACATCGAGCGCAGGAGCTTCGCTGCGACCGCGCTCGAAATGCGTTTCCTGCACGGCCGCCCCCTCAAGGGCCAGCTCCCCGAGGTGGGGATCTCCAGCGCCCACTCCCCCGTCGGCGCGGCGGGGGTGTGGATGCGCCTGTGCCTCCCCGTGCTCCCCGGCGAGGCACCCAGCCCGCTCATGCGGACGATGGCGGCGGCGGACTTCGGCAACGGCATCGCCGCGGCTCTGCCTTTCGATGAGTACCTGTTCATCAACGCCGACCTCTCGGTCACACTGAATCGCCCTCCCGAGGGGGAGTGGATCGGCCTGGACGCCCGCACCCTGCTGCACCCCGGCGGGATCGCGTGGGCGCAGAGCATCCTGCACGACGAGCGCGGCCCCCTGGGGCTCGCGACGCAGGCGCTAGTCGTACAGCCGCGCTGACCTCTCCGCCCCCTGGGGCTCGCGACGCAGGCGCAGTCGTACAGCCGCGCTGCTCTCTCCGTGTCGACCTCTCCGGAGTCGCAGACCCGGCCCCTGCGCAAGCCGGTCGCCAAAGTAGTTGCACACACACCTATCTGGTAAGGTTGCATGGACAACTACCCGTTGGGTACTCGTCGCGGTGGGTATTGCACCCACGGGACACCCTCTCGCCAAAAGGAGCCCCATATGTCCGCACAGTCAGCCACACCAGCCGCCGCCACGCTTACGGTCCCCGCCGGCACATGGAAGGTCGATCCTGTCCACTCGAGCGTCGAGTTCCATGTCAAACACCTCGGCATCGCGACCGTCAAGGGCCAGTTCAAGGAGTTCGAGGGCACGCTCGAGGTCGGCCCCGAGGGCGCCGTCGCCTACGGGACGGTAAAGACCGCGAGCGTCGACACCCGCGAGCCCCAGCGCGACGAGCACCTGCGCTCGGCCGACTTCTTCGAGGCCGAGAAGTACCCCGAGATCGGCTTCCGCTCCACCGCGATCCGCCCCACCGGGGAGGACGAGTTCGAGATCGTCGGCGACCTCTCGATTCATGGGATCACGCGCTCGGTCACGCTGCAGGCGACGCTCGAGGGCCACGAGCCGGAGGACCACCAGGGCAAGACGCGCGTGGGCATCTCCGCGAGCGCCCAGATCAACCGCTCGGACTTCGAGATGCGCTTCAACGCGGCACTCGGCTCGGGCAACATGGTGGTCAGCGACAAGGTCAAGATCCTTGTCGAGGTGTCGGCGGTGAAGGAGGGGTAGGACGCGGATGTCGTTGAGGAAACCCTGTAACAAAGGGTTTCCTCAACGACGGGGTAGTTCGACGCCGATGTGCCTACTCGTATGTAGGGACGTCAGTCCTCCGTACATCTCTGATGCCAGGGCGGTCCTATATGCGAGGTCGTTTGTGGCTTGCTGAGAACACTTACACGTGGATCGTTGCGTGTAGGCATTTGTGTTACGGGAGCAGTTCAAACGCCTCGCGATGGCGGGGCTTGACGGTCGCAAAGTGGCGGCGGTCGAGCGTGACGATGACTGGCGCGTCGAGTCGCTCGGCGAGCGCGATGACTGACGCGTCGGTACCGCCAAGCGGAAAGTCCTCGTACTGCTTGACGAGCTCTGCCATGCGAGTGAAGTCCTCACCAGTTGGTCCCTCGACGTCCAGGCCGCCGAGACCGCTCAGGAAGGCTTGCTCTGCCGTTGGACCCAGGCGTCGGCCTACGAAGTAGGTGGCCTCGGCAATGGCGAGTGCCGCAACGACCAGACGTAGATCAGGTCGTGAGAGCGTCGCAAGCGAAGCGGCGTGGTCGTGATCGTCAGAGTCGGCAGCCGCGTATAGCGGCCCGGCGTCAACGATCGCGAGAGTGCTCATCCCACTCGCGCGCGAGCAGTTGCTCCATGTCCCGTCCAGTCGTGCTGTGACCGCTGTGACCAAGCGCAGCGAAGGGCAGCGGGCGCGCATCCCCGGGGACCAAGTGGAGGTGCTTCGCAAGTGCGTCCCGGGCGATTGCAGAGGCGGACGTCGAGCGGCGCCGCGCCTCGCGCGTGAGGGCCTGGGCGAGATCGTCAGGCAGCGATAGCGTTGTGCGCTTCATACACGCATACTAGCATCTCAATGTGCACAATGTCGCCCAGGCCCCGTCCACCGCGACAAGGGTCTGGGCGTACGCCCATTTCAGACATGAATTTCCTCTATCAACGCTCCCCGCACGTCGGCGAGGTCGGCCAACAGACCCGGGTCGGCCGGCGCCTCATGCATGATGCTGAGCAGGACGGTCGATGGCACCCACGGGTCGCGTTGCTCGACGTGGGGAACGATGTCGGCCACGGGATCGTGATTGATAATCAGCGTCACCCGCCCACCGGAACACACTGCCGCGACAACGTCTGCCGTACTGTGCGCAGCTCACGCACTGATACGTTGATAGCCATGTGTACATGGTCGTAGCACACCTGTGCTACAGCGGCCTCCTCAGCGCACGACGACCTCGCCAAGGGCCTCGTCCACCGCGGCGAGGGTCTGGGCGTCGAGCGTGACGCCGGAGGCGGCGGCGTTGGCGTGGACCTGCTCGGGCCGGCTGGCGCCGACGATCGCGGAGGCGACGTTGGGCAGGCGCAGCACCCAGGCGAGCGCGAGCTGAGCCATCGAGAGACCCGCGCTCTCGGCGACTGGCAGGAGGCGCTGCGCGGCCTCGAGCACGCGATCATCGAGCAGGCGGTCCATAAAAGTGCTCATGCTCTCGCTCGCCGCCCGCGAGTCCGTGGGCGGGGGCTGCCCGGGCGGGTACTTCCCCGTCAGCACCCCCTGGGCGAGCGGGGACCACACGATCTGGGAGATCCCCTCGCGTTCGCACAGCGGGATCACCTCCGCCTCGGGCGCGCGCCAGATCATCGAGTACTGCGGCTGGCTGGAGACCCACCGCTCCACGTCGGGCAGCTCCAGGGACTCGGCGATCCGCTGCACGGGCCACTCGCTGAAGCCGATGTAGCGCGCCTTGCCCGCCTTGACCACTTCGGCGAGCGCCCCCATCGTCTCCTCCAGGGACGCCTGCTCGTCGTAGCGGTGGCACTGGTAGAGATCCACGTGGTCGGTGCGCAGGCGCGCCAGGGAAGCATCGATCTGCTTGTGGATCTGCGCCGCGGAGAGCCCGCGGTCGGTGTCGGACATCGGGAAGAAAACCTTCGTGGCGAGCACGTAGGAGGAGCGCTCATAGCCCGAGAGCACCTCCCCCAGCAGCGTCTCCGCGGCGCCGCGCCCGTAGACGTTGGCGGTGTCGAAGAAGTTGATCCCCACCTCGAACGCCGCCTTCACGCACGCCTCGGACTGCGCGCGCTCCACCCCGCCGGAGTAGGTGAGCCAGGAGCCGAGGCTGATCTCCGAGACCTCCAGGTCACTGGTGCCGAGCTTGCGGTAGTTCATGGTGCGCAGCCTAGCGGTTGCCGATCCTCGTCTGGTCGAGCGTCTCCCTTGCCGCATCTGCCACCGCGTCTCACCGCCGCCGTCCCGAGGCGAAGCTCTGCACGGGCGGGGCCACAGCGCGCATGCCTGCGCCGACCTTGGCGCCGTCCGCCTCCGCGTCACGGCCAGTACCATCACCATCATCTGCTGAGCCGGCGCCGTCCTGCGCCGCGGGATCGGGACGTAAGCGGTGAACCTGCGCCCGCGCCGTCACCTCCTCCCTCGCGGCGGGCGCGAGGAACCGCTCCAGCGCAGCGAGCTCGCGCACGACCACGTTGACGACCGGGGGAACCTCCTCCATGCCCTCGATGCGCTCGACGGCGGTGCGCTCCAAACGGCCGCGGGCGAGCAGCAGGGGCTCGGCGCGGGCGAGGGGGCGGTGGCGCTCGTATACGGCGCGGGGGACGATCAGGTTGATGTGGCCCCACTCGTCCTCGAAGAGCAGGAACATCGTGCCCTTCGCGGTGCCGGGCCGCTGGCGGGCGATCACGAGCCCCGCGACGCTCACCGCGGAGCCCTGGGGCAGGCGGGCGAGCTGGGGGCTGGTGGCGAGCATGCGCGCGGTGAGCCGGGGGCGCAGCGCCGCCATCACGTGGTCGCCGACAGTCACCCCGGTGGCGGCGTAGTCGGCGATCAACCGCTGCCAGCGGCTCAGCGGGCGCAGGCGGGGCGCCTCGGGGAGATCCAGGGGCAGCGCGAGCTGGGTGCCCCCCTCGCGGGCCGCGCGGCCGGGGGCGGCAACCCCGAGCTGCCACAGAGCCAGGCGGCGGTGCGCATCCGTGGAGCGAGTCCCAGCGCGCGCATCGGAGCGGACCGCCTCGGGGATCCCCTCGGTGCCCACGAGGGCATCGCAGGCACCGGACCACGCGAGCTGCTCGAGCGTCGGGCGCCCGGCGCCGCAGCGCGCGGCCAGCTCCCCGAGGCCCCGGAAGGCCCCGCCGCGCTCGCGCTCGGTGACGAGCTCGCGGATCTCCTCGGCGCGGACGCCCTTGATGTAACCGAGGCCGAGGCGCACCGCGCCATCCTCCACCGTGCACTGCACCCCGGAGGCGTTGACGTCGAGCCCGAGCACGGGGATGCCGCGGCCTTCGGCCTCGTGCAGGAGGGTGTCGGGGGCGTAGAAGCCCATCGGCTGCTCGTTCAGCAGAGCGCAGAGGAACTCGGGGCCGTGGTGGACGCGCAGCCAGGTGGACTGGTAGGCGAGTAGGCCGAAGGCGGCGCCGTGGGCCTTGGGGAAGCCGAAGCCGGCGAAGCCCTCCACCATCTCCCACACGCGCTGCGCCGTGGCGAGGTCCGCCCCCACGTGCGCGCGGGCGCCGTCGATGAAGCGCTCGCGGTGGCTGCGCAGGGCCTCGTGGGAGCGCTTGCGGCTCATCGCGCGGCGCAGCCCGTCGGCCTCGCGGGGGGAGAAGCCGGCGAAGGCCTGGGCGACCTCCATCACCTGATCCTGGAAGATCACCGTTCCGAGCGTGCTCTGCAGCACTGACCGCAGGGAGGGATGGGGGTAGGGGACCTCGTAGGAGGGGTCCTCGCGCAGGCGCCGGCGGCGGTCGATGTAGGGGTTGATCGCGCCCCCCTGGATCGGGCCGGGGCGCACGATCGCCACCTGCACGGTGAGGTCCTCGAGATCTTCGGGGAGGGTGCGCCGCAGCGACTGCATCTGGGCGCGGCTCTCGATCTGGAAGACCCCGACGGTGTCGGCGCGGCGGATCGCACGGAAGGTCTCGGGGTCGTCGAAGGGGATGCGGGAGAGGTCGATGCGCTCGCCGCGGGTGCGGGCGATCAGCTCGACGCAGCCTTCCACGGCGGAGAGCATCCCGAGCCCGAGCAGGTCGATCTTCAGGAAGCCCGCGTCGGCGCAGGAGTCCTTGTCCCACTGCACCATCTGGCGGCCCTCCATCGCGGCGGGAACGACGGGGCAGCAGTCGATCAGGGGCCGGGTGGCGATGACCATCCCACCGGAGTGCTGGGAGAGGTGGCGGGGCAGCCCGTGGGCCTCGGCGGCGAGGCGCGCGAGCCACGCCCAGCGGGGGGAGGCGCTCGCAGCGGAGCGCGCGGGGGACGATGGAGCGTCACCGAGAGACCGATCGCTTGGAGGGTTGTTGGGATGGAGGGCGGGGTCCCGTGGTGCGGTCACGAGCGCGATGTCGAGGGCGTGCTCGGAGGCGCTTCGATGGTTGTCGGCCGCGCGCGCCACGCGCTCGATCTCCCCGGGGGGCAGGCCGAGGACCTTGCCCAGCTCGCGGATCGCGCCGCGCGCGCGGAAGGTGGGGAAGGCGGCGACGAGCGCGGCGCGCTCCCTGCCGTAGCGCTCGTGGACGCGGGGGATCAGCACCTCGCGGATGTCGCGCGGGAAGTCGAGGTCGATGTCGGGGAGGTGCTCAAGACCGGCGTGCAGGAAGCGCCCAAGTAAGAGGCGGTTGCCGATCGGATCGATGTGCGAGAGACCGGTGAGGTAGCAGACGATCGAGGAGACCGAGGAGCCCCGCCCCCGCCCCGGCGCGAGCAGCGCACGGGCCGACTCGCGCCCGCGCACCTCCGCGGCGACCTCGCGGGCGAGCTCCAGCAGCTCGTGGTGCAGCAGGAAGAAGCCCGCGAGCCCGAGCTCCTCGATGATCCGCAGCTCCTCCTCCAGGCGCGCCGCCGCCTCCGAGCGCATAGCCGCGGCACTACCCCCGCCCCGCTTGCCGTCCGCCGCACTCCCCCGGCTACCGCCCCCTCCACGCCTGCCCGACTCCCTCCCGCGGGAGGGAGCCCGGGCGTCGTAGCGCTCATCCAGCCGCGCGCCGCACAGCTCCGCAAGGCGCCGCATCGCGCCGGGGTCCTCCGAGCCGGGATAGCGGTAGCCGAGGTCACGCGTCAGGTCGAAGCGCAGCTCCTCGGCGAGGCGCACGGTCTCCCGCACCGCGCGGGGGTGCTCGGAGAACCGGGCGGCCATCGCCGCGGGGGCGCTCAGGACGTGGCTGTGGTTGCCTCGCCGCAGGGGCTCGGAGGCGTCGAGCGTGGTGCGGTGGCGCAGAGCCGTGAAGGCGTCCTGCAGCTCGGCGCGGGAGCGCGCGTGGGCGTGCACGTTGCCGCTCGCCACGCACGCCACACCGAGGCGCCCCGCGAGCGACTCCAGCGCCCGGTTGCGCGTGCGATCGTGGCGAGCATAGGGGCGCTGCAGCTCCACGCGCAGGTCGTGCGGGCCGAACGCGTCGCGCAGCCGCCGCGCGGTGGGCTCGTCGTGCACGCCACGGCCGATCGCGGATCGGGTGGCGCAGCCGGTGAGGCAGACGAGCCCCTCGCTGTGGTCGATCACCGCCTCCAGGCTCACCGATGGCTCACCGCGCTCGCGGCCGGGCCTCTCGCGTGTGTGGGCGTGCGCGAGGGTGAGTAGCCGGCAGAGGTTGCGCCAGCCGCGCGCATCGCGCACGAGCAGTGTGAGGTGGCGTCCGTCGCTGAGGTCGATCTCGGCGCCGTGGATCGCGCGTACCCCGCAGGCCGCGGCGGACTGGGCGAGCTCCATCGAGCCGGACACGGAGTTGTGGTCGGTGAGCGCCAGCGCCGCGTAGCCGAGCTCCCCGGCCCGCCGCGCCAGCTCGTCGGGCAGCGAGGTCCCGTCCAGGAAGGAGTAGGCGGAGTGGCAGTGCAGCTCGGCGTATGGAGGAGCGCCCGCGCTCGCCTTCTGGGGAGGGGTGTCCGCCATCTCAGCCCGTCTGGGCGAACCACTCGCCGGAGCAGAGGTCGTGGAAGACGACGAGATTGCGACCCCCCACGCCGACCACCTCCCAGTAGCGGCGGCGCAGCGGGCGTCCGGTCCACCAGCGATCTTCCACCAGCCAGGACTCCCGAACCTGCTCGATCCGCCGGCCATCCACCTCGCGGGGCGCTCCGCCGGCGCCCATCTTCACGCGCACCGGGCGCGGCAGGTTGAGAGCACGGGGAGCGCCCGCGCCAGGAGCCCCCCGTCCGCTGGTGGGCGCCTGTCGGCTGGCCAGCGCCCGTCGGCTGGTGGACGCCTGTTGGCTGGCCGGCGCCTGTCGGCTGATGGGCGCACGCCCGCGCATGGATCGACCGCCGGGATCTCTCATCCCGGGAAGGGGGTGAAGAGGACTCGCCGCTCGGGCACGCGCGAGTCGGGGTCGACGCACAGGGCGCGCAGCGCCGCCTCGGGACCGGCCGCGACGCGCATCTGGACCACGGCCTCCCGCAGTCGCGCGCGGGCGACGGCCGGGCGGGCGGGATCCCTGTCGAACAGCGCGCCCTGCTCCCCCTCCGGGGGACCGAAGCGCTCGGCCTCCAGACGCAGGGCCGCGGCGGGCGCGGGCAGCAGCGCCAGGCGGGGCACGAGCGCCAGGCGCATCCGCCGGGGGTCGGAGAGCGCTTCACGGAGCACGACCCGCTCGCGCCACGTCCCCCCCTCGACCAGCCGCGCGGAGAGCGTCAGCGAGCGCAGCGTCCGCCCACGCCGCTCCACCCGCGCGAGCAGGCGGTCGACGAGCACGCCGAGGACGCGCTCCAGTGCCGGCCCGGAGCTCGCCTCTCCGAGCTCCAGCGTCTCCTCCAGGTACTCCTCGGGTGAGCGCGTGCGCAGTGGGTCGTCCTCGCCGCGGGCCAGACGCCGGGCGAGCGTGCCGGGCGCGCCGAAGCGATCGGCCACCGCGTCGCGCCCCAATGCCGCGAGCTCCCCCAGCGTGCACACCCCCAGACGGGTGAGTGGCTCGACCAGCGCGGCGGTCTGCGCGCGGTAGCCCAGCAGCGCCACCGGTCGGGAGGCGAGATAGCGGCGGGCCTGCTCGCGGGGATCGGCCTGCCCAAGCGAGCCGGCCTGTAGACGGGAACCGTCCCACGCGGGGAGGTTGGCGACTACCCGTGCGCGGCGCGAGCGGACCTCCAGCGCGGCGGCCAGAGCGCAGAAGCGCGTCGGGCCGGCGCCCACCCGCGCGGGGCGTCCCAGGGCGCGACGCGCGGCGTCGATAACTCCCTCCTCCCCCCCGTGCAGCCCGCGCAGCCCGTCGGACTCGAAGTACGCGAGGCCCGCCCGTGCGAGCTCCAGGGCGGCGCCGATCCCCTCCAGCGCCCGCGCCGCCGCCTCCCACTCCCGCGCCACGCCGAGCGGGTCGCCCGCCACCAGCCGCAGCTCGGGGCAGCGCGCCAGCGCCTCCCCCAGCGCCATCCCCGAGGCGACCCCGAACGCCTCCGCGGCGCCCGATACCTCCCCCACCCGCGCTTCGTGCCCGGGCGCCGGGGCGATCGCCAGCGCGTGCCCCGCCAGCGCCTCAGCGCCACCGGCGGCGACGATCAGCTCGAAGCGGGGAAGATGAACGCATACGACCATGGGCGAACATATGTTCGCATACGCTCAGGTACTCTCAACAGACAGATGCGTGCTCTTCGCGCCCAGCAGGCTGGGCAGAACTCGGAGGCTGGGCACAACTCGGAGGTTGGGCAAAACTCGGCGCACCTCCGGGCGGGGCCCAATCTGCGGTTCGCGAGCCGGGCCCCAGTCTGCCCGGTTCGCGGGCCGCTCAGTCCATCCCCAGCGGGCCCTCGGCGGAGCCGCTGAGGAACTGGCGCACGAAGGGGTTCTCCGAGGAGAACATCTTGGCGGCGTCCCCCGCCTCCACGATCCGCCCGCGCCACAGGAGCGCGATGTATTCGCCGATGCGCCGCGCCGAGGCGATGTCGTGGGTGACGACGATGTAGGTGCCCCCGTGCAGGCTGTGCATCTCCTGGATCAGCTCGCACAGCAGCGCGGTGCGCACGGGGTCCAGACCCGAGTCGGGCTCGTCAAAGATCACGATGTCCGGTTCCATCACCAGCGCCCGCGCGAACCCCGCGCGCTTACGCATCCCTCCCGAGAGCTGGTTGGGGAAGTAGTCGATCGCCTCCGTCAGCCCCACGTCGTTCACGCGTTCGCGGACCAGCTTGTGGATCTGCGCCTCCGACATGTCGGTGTGCTGGCGCAGGGGGAAGGCGACGTTGTCGAACAGCGACATCGACCCGAACAGAGCGCCGTCCTGGAAGAGCACCCCGATTCTGCGGCGCAGAGCCAGCAGGTCGGTCATCGCGAGGCTGGGCACCGACAGCCCCTTCACGATGACGTCCCCGGAGTCGGGGAACATCAGGCCGATCAGGTGTTTGATGAGCACGCTCTTGCCCGTACCGGAGGGGCCGAGCACGGTCGTGATCGTCTGGTCGGGGATCGCCACGTTGAGCCCGTCCAGGACGGGGATGCCGCCGAGGCGCTTGTGCACGTCGTAGCAGCGGATCGACCACTCCCCCCCGCCGTGCTCGGCGTCCCAGTCGAACTCCGAGTGGTACTCGAAGTGGGCGGCCGCGTCGAGCGTCGCACTTTCCTGGGCACTGGCGCCCGCGGCCGCGGGAACCTGCGCGCCCTGTCCGGCGGGGGCCTTCACGACCTCGGGCGAGTCCTCGCGCGGAGTGCTCTCCTCCTCCATGCCCGGGATACTAGTCCCCGCCGCCGATTGCATCAACCACAAAGTCCCGGATGGGTGGCTGCTGGATGGTGGTGGGCGCGCAATGCCCGGTTCGCACCGTCGGCCCGCGAGCCCCAGTCACACCCCCGGGCCCGTAGTATCGGCCCCATGGCCCAGACGATCGCCGTCCTCTCCCAGAAGGGAGGCACCGGCAAGACCACCGCGGTGCGCACGCTCGCGGACGCGCTGCGACGCGCGGAGGTGCGTACGCTGGCGGTGGATCTCGACCCGCAGGGCAACCTCTCGGACTACTTCGACGTGCCCCCCAACGCACAGCCCACGATCGGGGACGTGCTGAGCGGACGGGCGGCGGCGGAGGAGGCGATCCACGGGGATGTGATCCCCGCCAACCTCAACCTCGCCGAGAGCGAGCTCGCGCTCGGGGGGCGACTAGGACGCGAGCTGACGCTGCGGCGCGCACTGGCGAAGCTCCCGGACGACGCATACGAGCTGATCCTGATCGACTGCCCCCCCTCGCTCGGCCTGCTCACCGTCAACGCGCTGGTCGCCGCCGACTTCGCGCTGATCACCGCCGAGGCCCAGTACTTCGCACTCCAGGGGGTCGAGCAGGCGCTCGAGGTGATCGAGCTGGCGCGCGACACGCTCAACCCAGAGCTGGAGCTCCTGGGGGTGCTGCTCAACCTCGCCGACATGCGCACCGTGCACTCGCGCGAGGCGCTCGCCTCGCTGCGCGAGCAGCTGGGTGAGAAGGTGCTCGACACCGTGGTGCGCTCCTCGATCGCCTACGCCGAATCGGCCGAGCGCGCCGTTTCGATCCTCGATTACCGCCCCGACCTCGGCGCCGACTACCTCTCCCTCGCCGGCGAACTGCTTACGCGGCTGCCCGGGTTCGAGCGTGCTCGCGGACGCCTCGCGGGGCTGGGTCAGAGCTCCCCCACGTAAGCTCCCTGTGGCTCGAACGGGACCCTGATCAGCTCCGCCCAGCCCTCGATCGACCGGCGCAGCGCCTCCACCACCGCGCCGGTCTGCTCGTAGAAGCACCACACCAGCACCGTGGGGCCCGCCCCGGAGATCGTGGCACCCAGAGCACCCAGCTCTCGCGCGCGACCGGCCAGCTCGTAGGAGCGGGGAAAGAGGTGGGAGCGGCGCTGCTGGTGCAGGCGGTCGTGCAGGCCGCGCGCCACGAGGTCCCAGTCGCCGCGTGCGAGACCCAGCGTCAGCAGCGCCCCGTGCGCAACGTTGAAGACGGCCTCACCCAGCGGCACCTCCGCCGGCAGCGCGGCGCGAGCCGCGTGAGTGCGCACCGCCTCGTGCGGCACCACCGCCAACGCCTCCAGGCCAGTGGGGGGATCGAAGCGCGCGACCTCGCCGTCGGCACACACCACGAAGCCCCCACTCAGCGCCGCCGCGACGTTGTCGGGGTGGCCCTCGAGCTCGCACGCCAGCGCCAGCAGGTCGGCGTCGAGCTCGAAGATGTGGTCGGCCGCCATCAGCCCCGCCACGATCGCCGCAGCGCTGGAGCCCAGGCCGCCCGAGAGGGGAATGTCGGAGCCGATTCGGAACGTGAACCCCTCCGCGGGGTGCAGGCGCTCGAAAGCCCGCACACAGAGGTTCTCCCGTCCGCGCGGCAGCGCCAGCTCGGTCTCGACAGCGAACGTACCCGTCTCCTCGACCTCCAGCTCGATGTGCAGCGCCAGCGCCGCCGCCATGCAATCGAACCCTGGCCCCAGGTTCGCCGAGGAGGCCGGCGCGCGCACCACGCGCCTGCGGATCATCCCCGCGACCCCACGCCGTCCGCCGCCCACCCGGTCATTCTCAGCGCTACCGCCCGTAGGCGGGCCCGCCTACGGATCACCCAGGACCGCCTCTTCCAGCGCCACCGTTTCCGCCGCGCAGGGAATCACGCGGCCGTTTGAGTTGTCCAGCGCGGTCTGCTGGTCCTTGAGGCCGCGGCCGGTCATCACGCACACCACGCGGCTCGCGCCGTCGGCGCCGTACTTGAGCAGGCCCGCCACCGACGCCGCCGAGGCGGGCTCGCAGAAGAGGCCCTCCTTGGCCGCCAGCAGGCGGTAGGCGGCGAGGATCTCCCCGTCCGCCACCGCGCGGATCGCGCCGCGCGAGTCGGTCATCGCCGCCATCGCGTCCTCCCAGCGCACCGGGTTGCCGATCCGGATCGCGCTCGCCACCGTCTCCGGGTGCTCCACGGGATGCCCGAGCACCAATGGCGCGGCGCCCTCCGCCTGGAAGCCGAACAGCCGCGGGGAGGCGCCCATCTCTCTGAAGCCCCGCCAGTAGGAGGTCACGTTGCCCGCGTTGCCCACCGGGATGCACAGCGCGTCCGGGCCGCCGTCGAGCTCCTCCACCAGCTCGAATGCCGCGGTCTTCTGGCCTTCGATGCGGTATTCGTTGACCGAGTTCACGAGCGTTATCGGGTGGCGCTCCACGAGCTCCCGCACGAGCTCGAGACCCCGGTCGAAGTTGCCCGACAGCGCGATCACCCGCGCGCCGTGGATCAGCGTCTGCGCGAGCTTGCCCACCGCGATCTTGCCGTCGGGCACGATCACCGCGCACGTCAGGCCCGCGCGCGCCGCGTATGCTGCGGCGCTGGCCGCGGTGTTGCCGGTGGAGGCGCAGATCACCGCCTTGGAGCCCTCGCGCACCGCCGCGGAGACCGCGCAGGTCATCCCGCGATCCTTGAAGGAGCCCGTGGGGTTGCCCCCCTCGAGCTTCAGGTGCACCTCCGCACCCACCATCTCCGAGAGCACCGGCGAGTGCAGCAGCGGCGTGCCCCCCTCGCTGAGGCTCACTACGGGGTCCTCCGGCGCGAACGGAAGGTGCTCGCGCCAGCGCTCGATCAGTGCGGGTCTCATCCGAACTCCTCTTCTATCACCCTGATCGCCCGCGGGGCCGAGCGCACCAACTCGAGCTCGCCGATCCGCTCGAGCGCCTCGCGCAGACGCGACTCCAGCAGGGGGTGAAGCACCATCGTCAGCGGCACCACGTCGCCCCCCACGCGCCGCTGCATCACCGACTTGATCGAGGCGCCGTACTCGCCCAGCACCTGCGCGATCGCGCCCAGTACCCCAGGGCGGTCGGCGACGTCAAAGTGCAGGTAGAAGGCGCTCTCGATGTCCCCGAGCAGCGGCAGCGGCAGCGGCGGAGCGGGCGGGCGGGCGCCGCCGGTCATCACACTCACCACGTCGCCCAACACCGCGCTCGCGGTCTGCCGGCCGCCCGCGCCCGGCCCGGAGAGCGTGATCTCCGTTACCGTCTCCGATTCGACGGTGACAGCGTTGAACGGCCCCGACACCGAGGAGAGCGGGTGGCCGGGGTAGAGGAACACGGGATGCACCCGCACCGAGAGCCCGCCCGCGCGGCGCTCGGCGGTGCCGATCAGCTTCAGCCCGAGACCCATTTCGCGCGCGGAGCGGAGGTCTTCCGGCAGCAGGTGCTCGATGCCCTCGTAGCGCACGTCGTCGAGGTGCACCGGCGCGCCGAACGCGAGGCGGGCGAGGATCGCCATCTTCGCCGCCGCGTCGCGGCCGCTGACGTCGTCGGAGGGGTCGGCCTCGGCGTAGCCCCGGCGCTGGGCCTCGGCCAGCGCCTGCTCATAGGTGCCGCCGCGGTCCATCTCACCGAGGATGAAGTTGGTGGTCCCGTTGACGATTCCGTGGATGCGCTCGATCGGGGTCGCCGACAGCGACTCCTCGAGCACGCGCACGACCGGCACCGCGCCGGCGACCGCCGCCTCGAAGCGCAGCCGCACGCCGTGCTCGCGCGCGCACTCGAACAGCTCCTCGCCGTGCTGGGAGAGCAACTGCTTGTTGGCGCTGACGACGTCCACTCCGGCGCGCATCGCCGCCAGCAGGTGCTCGCGCGCCGGCTCGATCCCACCCATCACCTCGACCACTATGTCCGCCTCGGGGAGAATCTGGGCGAAGTCCCCGCGCGTGCGCGTCAGCACACCGGCGATCGCCGGCCGGCGGCCGTTGAAGCGCTCGATCTCATCGGCGCGCTCGTTCAGCAGCGTCGCGAACGCGCCGCCGACCGTGCCCTGGCCGAGCAGGCCGATGCGGAAGGGCTCAGTTGACATCGCGGGAGCAGAGATCCTCGAACGACTCCCGCCGCACCACCACGCGCGCGTCGCCGTCCTTGCAGAAGATGACCGGTGGGCGGGGGACGCCGTTGTAGTTGTTGGCCATCGCATACCCGTAGGCCCCCGTTACGGGTGTGACGATCACATCCCCCGGGCGGGGGTCCTCGAGCAGCGCCTCGCGCACGATCACGTCGCCGGACTCGCAGTGCTTGCCGGCGAGCACGCACGGAGTGTCGCCGCCGAAGCGGTCGGCGACGTGCGCTTCATACTGCGCCCCGTAGAGCATCGGGCGCAGGTTGTCGGACATGCCGCCATCCACCGCCACCCAGGTGGAGACGTTGCGCTTGACGCTCTGCACCGTGTACAGCGTCACTCCCGCGTTGGCGGTGAGCGCGCGGCCGGGCTCGATCAGCAGGCGCCGGTAGCCCCCCAGCCACGTGCGCGATGCCTCGACGAGCGCGCCCACGTACTCCTCGATCGCGGGGGGGCGCTGCTCGGCGGTGTAGGCCACGCCCAGACCCCCGCCGAGATCCCAGGTGGGGAAGCCCCCGCCGCCGGCGAGCTCGCGCAGACCGGCGAGCTGGGCGACCTCGCGGCGGAAGGGCTCCAGCTCGAACAGCTGCGATCCGATGTGCGCGTGCACCCCCTCCAGTGCCAGGCCGGGAATGTCCCGGATGCGCTCAAGCGCCCCCGCAACCTGGTCCATCGCGAAGCCGAACTTCGAGTCCGCCTGGCCGGTGGAGATCTTCGCGTGCGTGTCGCCCCTGACGTTGGGGGTCACCCGCACCAGCACCGGCTGGGGGGGCATGTCCGCGAGCTCTCCCTCGGCCGAAGCCCGGTGACGCGCGCCTCCGGCGCGAGTCCCCCTTCGGCTAGCAGGCGCTCCAGGCGGTCGATCTCGTCGAGGTTGTCGATCACGATCAGCCCCACCCGGTGGCGCAGCGCCATGCGCAGCTCCGCCTCGGACTTGGCGTTGCCGTGCAGCACCAGCCGCTCCGGGGCGAAGCCCGCGTTCAGCGCCAGGTGCAGCTCCCCGCCGGAGGCCACGTCGCACCACAGACCCTCCCGCGCGAGCATCCCCAGCACGGCGGTGCAGGGGAACGCCTTGGAGGCGAACACCACGCACAGTTCCCCCTCGCCCGCCCGCCGGCCCGCCTCGAGGAAGGCGCGCGCGCGTGAGCGCAGGTCCTCCTCGGCGACCACGTACGCGGGGGTGCCGAACTCGCGCGCCAGCTCGATCGCGTCGCAGCCCCCCACCTCGAGGCGCCCGCGCTCGTTCAGGCGGCTGCCCAGGGGGAAGACCCGCTCGAGGCTCTGCGCGATGCCGGCTGTCGTCTGCGTCGCCATCTCCCCCGGGATTATCGCGTGCCGCACCGCGGTCCCGCTCGATCGGGTGTCGGGAGAGGGGGGATCGCGCTCGCACCCACGGATTCGGGGTCGCGCTGCAATGGGGAAGATCGGGGTGGGGGAGATCGGGGCGAGCGTCTCAGACGGTTGCCGCACGAGGCGAGCCCGAACCGGAGCCCCCGGGCCGCAGCCCGGCGAGGCCGCGTCCGCGCATCATCAGCGCGAGCCACACCGCGCCGGCGATCATCAGCGCGACGCTCTCTAGCTGCGGTGTGGTGAGGCCCGCGAGGACCTCCTTGTTGCGGCGGACGAACTCCACGAGGAAGCGCTCCAGGCCGCTGAGCAGGCAGTAGAGGGCGAACACCACCCCGGGGCGCACACGGTCGCGCAGGTTCCACAGCAGGAACGCCACGAGACCCATCGTGACGGTCTCGTAGATCGGCGTCGGCTGCACCGTGACCCCCGGGGGGGTGGGGACGGTGCCGTGGGGGTAGCCCATCGCCCAGGGCAGGGAGGAGCGGATCCCGTAGTCCCCGTCGCCGGAGACCTGGCAGCCGATGCGCCCGATCGCGTACCCCAGGGCGAGCGCGGTGGCGCACATGTCGAGCATGATCAGCTGCAGCTGATCGCGCCAGCGCATCCAGGCGAGCACCCCGATCGCGCCCCCGATCGCGCCCCCGTACCAGACCAGGCCCGAGCCGGAGAAGATGGAGCTGGCGAGGTGGTGCTTGACTTCGCCGTAGTTCTGGAGCACGAAGTACCCGCGCGCCCCCACGAGCCCCCCGATGAGCGCGGCGAAGACGATCTCGTACGCCCAGTCCACTGGCCGGTCAAGCTCGCGCAAGCGCCGCGCCACGAGCAGCCCGCAGGCGAGGAAGCCGAGCGCGAAGACAACTCCGAAGCTCTTGATCGAGAGGCCGAGCACGTCGAAGGTCGGTTTCACCGGGGCCCCCCTCCGAGCGCCACTGAGCGGCCCGTCCCCGGGCGGCCTGCCCCCGAGCCGCCTGTACCCGAGCGCCCGGCGCGGGGCGCGAACGCGGCCGGTGTGAGGACTCTGCGCGGGGCGATCATGTAGGGGCGCACTTTAGGGAATCGCAATCTCCTTCTGCGACAATCACCTCAGATGGCTGCCACCGCCCACAGACAGGGACGCAAGGCGTTCGGCAAAGACACCGGCTTGCAGGCCAGGATGGTGCTGACGCTGTTCCTGCTGGGCCTCGTATATGCGGTGCTGGTGGGAGTGCTGATCGCGGTCGGAGCCGGTGGCGTGACGATCCTGGTGATCGCGCTGGCGCTGCTGGGCCTGCAGCTGTTCACCTCGGACAAGATCGCGATGGGGATGATGGGCGTCAAGGAGGTCTCGCCCCAGGACGAGCCGGAGCTGCACGGGATCATCGAGCGGCTGTGCGTGCAGGCGGACCTGCCCAAGCCGAAGGTGTGCGTGATGGAGAACCAGATGCCCAACGCGTTCGCGATGGGCCGCTCGCAGAAGCGCGCGACCGTGTGCGCGACCAGGGGCATCCTCGAACTGCTCTCCCCCGCCGAGCTGGAAGGGGTGATGGCGCACGAGCTTACCCACGTGATCAACCGCGACGTGATGGTGATGACGCTGGCGAGCTTCTTCGCGACCGTCGCCTCGATCATCGTGCAGTTCGGCTTCTTCTTCGGCGGTGGCTTCGGCGGCGGATACGGCCGCGGCAACAACGAAGGCGAGGAGGACGTCGTCATCGTGATCATGGTGGCGATGGCGGTGTACGCGATCTCGTTCATCCTTCTGCGCGCGCTCTCGCGCTACCGCGAGTTCGCCGCCGATCGCGGCAGCGCGGTGCTGACCGGGCGCCCCTCCGCGCTGGCGTCGGCGCTGTTGAAGATCAGCGGCACGATGGAACGGATCCCCAGCCGCGACCTGCGCACCACGGAAGGGATGAGCGCCTTCTTTATCGTGCCCGCGCGCGCGAAGAAGTCGCTGATGAACATCTTTGCCGACCACCCGCCGCTGGAGCAGCGACTGGCGGCGCTGGAGCGGCTGGAGTCCCAGCTGCAGGGCACCGCCTAGCCGTGGGTCTGCTCGACGCCCTCACGGGCCGCCACCAGGTGAAGGGACCGGCGCCCGACCGGCTGTTCGCGATCGCCACTGCGTACATCACGCTGCAGAGCGAGCACCAGATCGACCCAGCGGGAGCCGCGGCGATCGTCTTCCAGAAACTTGAAAACAGCGAGTTCGAGGCGACGATGCGCGAAATGGAAGAAGTCGTCACGGCAACCGGCGGCGAGAGCGGAACGCAGGTGAAGAGCAAAGACGACGAGTACGGCTACCGCTGGATGGTGTTGCACAACCCCGACGGCACCCCCAGCGTCGAAGACCTCGCGGTCGGCATCAACGCCGTCTCCAGCTCGATCGAGATGGGCGGCCACGGCGAGCGGCTGCTGTGCGCGGTGTTCGCCTTCCGCGACGCGCAGAAACGCAAGCTCTACTTCATCTACAACTACAAGCGCGGCTTCTGGTACCCGTTCGTGCCGGCCGGGGGGCCGCAGGAGCGCTCCACCGAGCGGGAGCTGCAGCTGAAGGCGCAGATGGGCAATGAACTGCCGATGGAGCCCGAACTGGAGCGATGGTTCCCCCTGTGGGGGATCCCAATCTGATCTGATTGAAAAAAGGGGGGCCCGGCTCGCCCTCCTGTAGCCGGCTGCGCGACCCTCTAGTCGGGAATCAGCCCCACACCCGTGAACTCGCTCTGGGCCTCGGCGAGCGAGATGTCAGCCGGCGGAAGGATCAAGTCGGAGCCCTCCAGCTCGTCCTCGGCAAGGGCCGTGCCCTGGGTGCGCACGAACGCGAGCAGCTCCTTGTAGGCACTGTGGAAGCGCGGCTCGTCGCCGGCCTCGACCGCGGCGACGACCGCGTTGTCGAGCTCGTTGACCTGCCCGTCCACGCCCTCGAGGCGGTACTGGTCCTCGCCGGAGATGCGCACGATCATCCCTGGCCACCCTCACTCGGGGCCTGCGGGGCATCCTCGGCGGCGGATGACCCGCCCCCCGCTGCGGGAATCTCACCCGCCGTGGCGGGTCCCGCCCCGACTTCGGCCTTCAGCTTGGCGAGGTCGTCGTCCACGGCGGAGGAGGAGGAGAGCTGCTTGAGCTGGCGATCGATGTCGTCTTCCCCGGAGCCCAGCGCGGTGATGTCGTCGAAGGTGCCCGCGGCTTCGAGCTCGGTGACTGCGTTGGCGCGGGCCTTCATGTTTTCGGTCTTGTCCACCGCGCGCTGCATCGCGAGGCCGACGTCGGCCATCTGCTCGCCCACCCCGGTGGCGGCTTCGGAGATCCGCACCTGGGCGTCGGCGGCGGAGTACTGCGCCTTGATGACCTCCTTCTTGGTGCGGAAGGCTTCGATCTTGGCGCGCAGCTTCTGCTCGGAGTCGACCAGTTTCTGCTGCTGGTCCTCGAGTTCGGCGACCTGGGCGTCGAGCGACTGCAGCTCGGTCTGCACGACGTTCTTGCGCTCAAGCGCCTGGCGCGCGAGATCCTCCTGGCCGCCGGAGAGCGCCTGGCGGGCCTGGGTGTCGAGCTTGACGACCTGCTGCTGGAGGGTGGTCTCCTGCATCTGCAAGCGCTTCTTGGCGGTCACCACGTCCGCGATGCCCTTCTTGACGTTCTGCAGCTGTTCGACCTGCTTCTGGTAGCTGTAGTCGAGGGTCTCAGCGGGATCTTCGGCTTTGTCCAGAAGCTTGGACACCTTCGCCTTCACCACGGTCGACATGCGCCCGGTCAAGCCTGCCATTGCGTTCCTCCTGAGATCGTCTCTGCTCGTGGGCGATAGTAGGGGCAGTTCAAGCGTAGCCTACGCGGGCCCTGAGAGCGCCCGCGAAGTCCCTTGGCCCCTGGGCGCTCCCGCAGCGGCAGGAGGGAGGAGGAGGGGGGAGGGTTCGCGTCTTCGGTCCCGCGGAGTGGCGCCTGGGAGGGACCGCGTGCCGCTACAGCCCGACTGGGGGCCGCTCCCTACAGCCCGACGGGGTGGCGCTTGACGAAGCCGTGGTTTTCGGGGCGCAGGGGGCGCCAGCGGGGACCCTGCTCGTTGGAGGGGTCGTCCACCGGGCTGGTGTCCAGGCGCAGACCGGCGATCGTCATGTAGGCGTGTTCGGGGTTCGCGAAGACCGTGACCCACTGCCCCACGCCATGGCCGCCCCAAGACATGAATTCCGAGGAGTCCATCGGGGTGGGGAGCAGGCTCGCCCCGTGCAGCGCGAAGGAGACAGTGCCGGAGCAGTCGTACCCGGGGGAGTCGAAGGAGGCGTGGCCGCCGCCGTAGATGTAGGGAAGGCCGACGAGTTGGTTGCCCGCCCAGATGATTTCCTGCACCGCCGCCGGCGCGGACATGGGCGCCGCGGCGAGGCCGTCCACATAGCGCGCGGTGACGCCGGGCACGAGCAGCTCGGGCTTGGCGCTCCCCACGAGATCCGCGGAGCTCCCGCCGGTGGCGCCGTTGATCTTGCCGGCCGGGGGCGGGGGCGTGTAGGGGACGATTTCGCCGGTGAGGGTCCTTTCGTAGATCGGACCCTTGTAGAGGAGGCTCGAGGAGCGCGCGGTGATCGGGGCGGTGTGGACCGGCTTGGCGGCAGGCCCGCCGACTTCGCCCGCCGTGGTAGGGGCGCCCCCGGAGACGGCCGCGCTCGTCGGGGTGGGCGCCGAGGTGGTGGTGGAAGAAGAAGTGGAGGAGGTGCTCGAGGAGGCGACGGAGGTGCCCCCGGAGACTTTGCCCGACCGATCGGAGATCGGTCGGCGGGCCAGAGCCCCAGGGGGTGCCGCGGTGAGCAGAACCGCCAAGCTGCATAGCGCTGAGCCAAGGGCTCGTACCCGCAAAACACGTCCTCTTTCGTAGGCCTGCGGGGTTAGCTGACGGGCTAGCGCTAAAAGAGCCTGCGCTTCCTACGGTTCAACCGTGGGATTCGCCCCAACAACTTGGGTCCCCCGTTCCATGGCGTCTGACCATGGATTCGGCGTTCGCGGCGGAACCCTAGCAAAGCGCAATGACGCTTGCACGACATGCACAGTCTTTCCCATCTTTTTCCCCGCAAATAGGGGGGATTTCAGGCGTTTTGGCGCCGCTTGCGGCGGGTAGAGCCGCCATAAGTCGATTGGCCCCGCAAGAGCCGGCAGCCACATCTTGGTGTCGCATCACGCGGAGCCCCACACCGCATCACGCAGACAGTCCGTGCGACATCGCCGGGACAGGCCTTAATGTCCGTGACCGTGCTGCTCATATCCGATCGCCGTGCTCGCCCAGGCTCGCTCGCCGCCCTGCTCCTGCTCGGCGCGGCCCTCGCGGGGTGCGGCAAGTCGCTGCCCAGGCAGACGGGCGCGAGCAGCGGGGCCGCTGTCGCGACGGTGGCCGGCACGGGCCAGCTGGCGGCAAGCGGGCTGGCCACGAAGAACACGACGCGGCTCGGCGGCTCCAACGCGGTCGCGGATGCGGCGGCGGTGGCGCTGGCGACGAACCCCGGACTGACGCCGGCGACGCGCCCGCAGGCGGTGGTGCTCGTCAACGACCGCGATTGGACCGCGGCCCTGGCGGCGGCGGCGCTCGCGAGCTCCCCCCTGAACGCCCCGCTGCTCTACAGCGAAGCCGACTCCCTGCCGGCGCTCTCCGCGCAGGCGCTGGCGGCGCTGAAGCCCACCGGCGCCGCGCTGCTCGGTGGGGCCCAGGTGATCGAGGTGGGAACCTCCGCCGCCCCCGCCGGCTACCGCACCGCCTCGCTGAGCGGTGCAGGGAGCGGGGGACCGGCGGGTGGCGAACAGGCCACTGGCCGATCGGCGGTCGGCGGCAAAGGGGCCGGTGGCGAATCGAGGAGCGGCGAACGGGACGGCGCCCCGGCCGCGCTGGCGGCGCAGATCGAGCGCCTGGGTGAGACCGTCCACGGGAGGGCCCCCCGCCGGGTGATCGTGGTCGGCGCGGACGGTCCCCCCGCACTGGCGATGCCAGCCGCGGGCCTCGCGGCGGAGTCGGGGGCCCCGATCCTGCCGGTGGACGCCGCGGGCATCCCCCCTGCGACCCGGAGGGTGCTCGCGCGCCTGCGCCGCCCCACCATCTACGCGGTGGGCCCCCCCGCGGCGGTGAGCCACGCGGTGATCGCCGGGCTGGCCCGCTTCGGCTCGGTGCATCGGATCTACCCGTCGCTGGGCGTGGTCGGCTCCTCCGGACCAGGCTCCAGTGGTACGGACCCAGCCGACAACGCGATCGCCGTGGCGCGCTTCTCCGATGGGACGTTCGGCTGGGACGTCAACCAACCGGGTCACGGCCTGGTGTTCGCAAGCGCCTCCCGCCCGCTCGACGCGCCTGCCGCGGCGCCGCTGTCGGCGAGCGGCGACTACGCGCCGCTGCTGCTCCTGGAACGCCCAGACGGGGTCCCCGCAGCGCTGAGCGAATACCTGAGCGACATCAAGCCCGCCTACGACGACGCCCCGGAATCGGAATATCCTGCGGTGCGGGGTGCGTACAATCACGGCTGGCTGATCGGGGACGGGGAAGCGATCGCGCCCACCGTGCAGGCCGAACTGGACGCGATGCTCGAGATCTCCCCCCAGAGCTCCTCGAGCTCGGCCGGCTCCGCCACTGCCACACCTTCGCCCACCGAACCATCGAGCACCGAACCCTCCTCCACCGCCACCGCGCCCTCCACCGCCTCCCCCACGACCCCCACGCCATGAGCCAAGCCGCCGAGGATCCCCACCGCTTGGAGCGCGCGCAGGAGCGCGAGGTGAGCGTGGATGACGTGCGGCAGCTGATGGGCGCCTCCACCCCCCACTTCGCCCTGCAGCTGCGCGAACGGATCGCGAGGCTGATCGCGGGCCTTGCGCCCGAGCACCCCGCGCGGGTGGAGGGCGAGCGCGAGATCGCCCGCCTGGAGCACTTGGGACTCGACGGGGAGACGCGCGGGGAGACGGGCGAAAAAGACTGGAAGATGCACGTTCTGCCCTCCGTAACGCCGGAGCGCTTGCTTGACTAGAGCTTGATGCTCGACTCCCGCGACCGCTCCCCCGAAACCACACCGCAATGCCCACTCGGCATCTGCGACGGCAGCGGCTTTCGGATCGACGAGGAGACCAACACTGCCCAGGACTGCGCCTGCCGCCCGCAGCTCGTGGCCAACGCGCGGGCACACCGGCTGCGCGACCGGGTGCCGCGCCGCTACATGAACCTCTCCTGGGATCGCCACCCGCTCACCCAGCTCGCGCGGGACCCTCTGAACGCGGACTCGGTGCGGGAAGTGAGGCGGTTCTGCACCGACATCAACACGAACCTCAGGGAGGGCAGGGGCCTGTGGCTGATGGGGCACACGGGCACGGGCAAGACGACTCTGGGCTACATGATCGCGGCCACCGCAACCCAGACGCGGCACTCCGTGCTGAGCTTCAACGCGGTGTCCCTCCTGAACAGGATCAGGGACACGTTCGACGCCGACAGCCGCGAGCGCCGTGACGACGTGATCAGGACCCTCGCCGAAGTCGAGCTGCTGCACATCGAGGATCTGCGTGTGGTGCGCCCCACGGAGTGGGTGCTGGAGCAGCTCTACCTGATCGTGAACATGCGCTACGAGGAGCGACGCTCGATCGTGTTCACCTCCGACATCGACTCCGACGAGGACGGACCGCTGGAGCCGATCCCGAATGAGCTGGGGCAGCACATCGGGAGGCGCACCTTCTCGCGACTGCTGGAGATCTGCGGCGATCCCGTCGTGATCATGGGCACCGACAAGCGCATCGACCCCGATGTCCCCGGTACGCCGGCTCCCAAGGAGCGCTCCTGGCGGCGGCCCGAGCCCGAGCCGGAGGACTCCCTTCCGGCGCTCACCCTTCGCTGATCCTCCGCGCGTGGCGGGCGTCGAGGAAGCGGACGCGGAGCAGTTTGAAGAGGAACGCGAACAGGGCGAGGTCGAGGGCGATCAGGCCGACGCTGAACAGCCGCGGCAGGGTGGTGAACGAGGCGAGCCCGAACACCACGACGGAGTCGAAGACGAGCACGAGCAGGGCGGCGAGCATCACCGTATGCGAGCGGTAGCCGCTGCGGTGCTCGCGCAGGGTGACCTCGATCGTGCCGATCGCCACGGCGCCGAGTCCGGCGATCAGCGCCGGCCCTCCACTGGAGAGCCCATGCCCGACTTTGCTGAGCCCGATCGCGGCGCCGATCGCACCGACGAGGATCAGGAGCTCGGAGAGCGGCAGCGGGTGCCAGGGAGCCGGTGGACGCTCCCCATAGGTGGGCGCCGCGAAGGGGGTGGAGGTGCGGGAGGCGGCTGCGCCGCGCCTGACCTTGGCGGGTGCGCCCGGCTTTCCAGCGGTGCTCGCCGGCGCCCGTTTCGCCCCGGTGGGGCGACGCTTGCGGGAGCGGGCACGGGCCATAGGAGAATCGATCCTAGCGGCTATCTATGCTGACCCAGATGCCATCCTCGGCCCCATCCTCAGCCCCGCCCGCCGGCATTCCGGGCAGCGGGCTGGCGGGCCCGTTCGGGGTTGGGGAGTACGCGGCGGCGCTGCGCGCGAGACTGCGGGCAGTTCGCGAGGGTGCAGATCGTGGGAGAGCTGGCCGACCTGCGCCCCTCGCGAGCGCGGGTGTACTTCGAGCTGCGCGACGCCCACGGCGCGATCGCGTGCGCGGCGTGGCGGGAAGACTGGGAGGCGATGGTGCGCCGCGCGGGCCCGGTGCGGGAGGGGATGCAGGTGGTGGTGGCGGGCGGCTGCGACTACTACCCCGGCAGCGCGAGCGCCTCCCCCAGCTTCAGCTTCGCGGTCAGCGATCTGCGGGTGGCGGGCGAGGGGGACCTGCTCGCACGGATCGACCGTCTACGCAGGGCGCTCGCGGCGGAGGGCCTGCTGGAGCGCCAGCGCGATCTGCCGCGAGCCGCTGCTGCCGCGGCACGATCGGAGTGGTGACCGGCGAGGGAGGCAAGGCGCGCGAGGACATCCTGGCGGGCCTCCAACGGCGGGGCTGGGCAGGCCGGGTGGTGTGGGGCTTCGCCCCCGTCCAGGATCGCCACGCGGCGCCGGCGATCACGCGTGCGCTGCAGGATCTCGCAGCGGTGGGCGGGAGTTGACGTGGCGATCGTCGCCCGCGGCGGGGGCTCGCTGGCGGACCTGCTGTGCTTCTGCGACGAGACCCTGTGCCGCACGGTCGCGCTGCTGGGGGTGCCGGTGATCGCCTCGGTGGGCCATCACACCGACCGCACGCTGCTGGACGACGTGGCGGCGGTGAGCTGCTCGACCCCGACGCACGCCGCGCAGGAGGCGGTGGGGGTGGACTGCGTGCAGGCACGCGCCCACCTGGGGCGGTCGGCGGCGCGTCTGCGGCGACCACGGCCGCCGCGCGGTGCTGGGACGCGCACGCACGCTGGCGGCGCTCTCGCGGGCTCCCGCGGAGCAGCTGGCGCGCCAGCGCGTGCGCCTGCACCAACAGCTGCGTGAGATCCGCGCGGGGACCCGCCGGCGGGTGGCAGCCGAGCAGCGGCTGACGCAGCGGCGGGGGGTGGTGCTGGCGCGCAGGGCGCAGGCGGCGGTCGGCGACTGCCGGCGCAGGCGCCCGCGTGAGCTCGAGCGCCTGGCAATGGCCCTGGCGGCACACGACCCGCAGCGGACCCTGGAACGTGGGTACGCGCTGGTGCAGAGCCCCACGGGCGAGCCGCCTCCCGAGTGCGTTGCGCGCGCGC
Source organism: uncultured Solirubrobacterales bacterium (assembly GCA_963742275.1). GTDB lineage: Bacteria > Actinomycetota > Thermoleophilia > Solirubrobacterales > Solirubrobacteraceae > Palsa-744. The sequence continues at coordinate 232,440 of CAVUKU010000001.1, forward strand.
GAGCAGGAGAGCGTGCGGCTGCGGTTCGCGGATGGGACGCTGGGAGCAAGGATCGAGGGGATCGCGCGCGGGGAGCAGTAACCGAGGAGGGATCGTGAGCGAGGGGCCATCGACCGAGCAGCCGCCTGGCGAGGCGAGCTACGAGACGAACGTGGCGCGGGTGGAGGAGATCATCCGCCGGCTGGACGGGGGCGAGGCGAGCCTCACCGATACGCTCCAGCTCGTGAGGGAGGGCAAGGAGCTGATCGAGCGCTGCGCGGTGGAGCTGGAGGCGGTGGGGGGCGCCCTGGAGGAGCTGCGCCTGGAGGATCTGGTGGCGCGGTTGGAGGAGGGCACGCACGGCGGAGGCTCGGGGTGAGCACATGGGAGCTTCTGGCTGAGCTGCCAGTGAAGATCGAGGGTTATGCGCTGGAGCCCCTCAGCGCGAAGGTGTCGAGCGAGTTCGAGCGCGCCTCCACGGTGATCCGGCTGCGCGGCGCAGGCGAGGAGGGACAGGGCGAGGACGTCACCTACGACGCGGTCGACCACGCGATCCTCCAGGCCGCCGGGCCGACGCTGCCGCTGGTGGGCAGCTTCACGGTGGCCTCCTTCGCCGAGCACCTGCGGGCGCTGGAGCTCTTCCCGCAGCCCCCCCAGCGGGAGGTCTCGCAGCGTTACCGGCTGTGGGCGTATGAGTCGGCGGCGCTCGACCTGGCGCTGCGCCAGGCGCAGACCACGCTGCACGCGTTGCTGGGCAGGGAGCCCGCGCCGGTGCGCTTCGTGGTGTCGCTGCGCCTCGGGGAGCCCCCCACCCTGGAACCGCTGCGCAGGCGCCTGGAGCTCTATCCGGGGCTGCACTTCAAGCTGGACCCCACGAGCTCGTGGGACGAGGAGCTGATCGCGCAGCTGGCCGAGACGGGGGCGGTGGAGTCGGTGGACTTCAAGGCGTACTACTCGGGCTCGATCGTGGACCAGCCGGCCGACCCGGAGCTCTACCGGCGTGTGGTGCAGGCGCTGCCCCGGGCATGGATCGAGGACCCCGCGCTGACCCCGGAGACCGACGCGGTGCTGGCGAGCCACAGGGAGCGCTTCTCGTGGGACGCGCCGATCCACTCGGTGGCGGACATCGAGGCGCTGCGGTATCCGCCGCGGATGGTCAACATCAAGCCGTCGCGCCTGGGGGGCCTGCGCAACCTCCTGGACGCCTTCGATTACTGCGCGAAGCAGGGGCATCGGCAACTACGGCGGCGGCCAGTTCGAGCTGGGGGTGGGCCGCGGGCAGATCCAGTACCTGGCCTCGCTCTTCCACGGGGACGCCCCCAACGACGTGGCGCCGAGCGGCTTCAACCTGCCCGACCCCCCCGCGGGCCTGCCGAGCAGCCCGCTCGCCCCGGCGCCGGCCCCGCTCGGCTTCCGCTGGGCGTAGGGACCCCGCGGTGGGTCGGGTCCGCGCACCTCCACCTCCTCCCCCCTCCCTCTGCGGACGCGCCGCGAGCACAACTTCCCTCCCAGGGGGCCGTGAACGCAACTTCCGTCCCGCGGCTCGGTTGCGAACCACAAAGCCGGTAACGTCCGGCGTCCGTCTTGACCATTCGCATGGAAAGCACCCCTGCCAACAAGCGATCCAGGTGCACGGCGGTAGCAGCGGCGATCGCGCTGTTACTCGTGGCCCCCACGGGGGCGGTGGCCAACCAGATCTCCGGGGGAACGGCCTCGCCGGGGACCTCAGGGACAGGCACGCAGAGCGGAGGAAAATCGCCCGGGACCTCAGGGACAGGCACGCAGAGCGGAGGGAAGTCGCCGGGGACCACGACGGGCAAAGCGAAGCCGCCCGCGCCGAAGAAGCCCGCAACCAAGAAGACGAAGACCCCCCCACAGCCCGCGGTGACGATCACGGGCGCGCAGTGCGTACCGGCGAGCACCTGCGACACGAAGCCCCACGAAGTCTCGACCCACGGCACGCTGCTGCTTCAGGGAAAGGGCCTGAGGAGCGGCCAAGCGGTGGCGTTTCCGCACTCGTGGGAGGCGCGGATCGCGAGCAACTCGCCGAGCGGGCACCTGCACTCCTCGACGCTGGGTCTGGTCGTGACGGTGCCCGCGAGCGCGCACTCGGGGCAGATCGCGGTGATGGTGGGCGGGGGGCGCAGGTCGAACCTGTACGGACCCATCAAGGTGGTCTCGCACGCCCTGCACCCACCCGCGCCGACGCCGCCCCCGCCGGCACCGGTTCCGGCGCCGAGCGGGGTGGCGAGCGCAGTCGCCGGGACGGCGTTTGCGGGGCAGGGAATGTGGATCTGGTACATCAGCGCGTCCGACGGGGGCAGCGTGGCCTCGATCGTCGCGCAGGCGAAGGCGGCGGGGGTGGGAACGCTCTACATCAAGAGCTCCGACGGCTCGAGCAACTACTGGAGCCAGTTCAGCAAACAACTGGTGGAAGAACTACACGCCGCGGGCCTGAAGATGTGCGCGTGGCAGTACGTGTACGGCACCAACCCCGTGGGGGAGGCGGAATTGGGGGCGAAAGCGGTGGCGAGCGGGGCGGACTGCCTGGTGATCGACGCGGAGTCCCAGTACGAAGGGCTGTATGGGGCGGCGCAGACATACATCGATACCCTGCGCGCGAAGATCGGCCCCACATATCCGCTGGGACTGGCGTCGTTCCCCTACGTGAACTACCACCCCTCCTTCCCCTACTCGGTCTTCCTCGGACCCAACGGCGCGCAGTTCAACGCCCCGCAGATGTACTGGCACGACATCGGAACGAGCGTGGCGAGCGTGTTCGTGAACACCTACGAACAGAACCTGATCTACGGCCGGCCGATCCTCCCGCTGGGACAGACCTACGGCGGGGTGAGCCCCACGGAAATCGTGAGCTTCCGCTCGCTCGCGAGCGCCTACGGCGCCGCGGGCGACTCCTTCTGGGACTGGCAGGAAACCTCCTCCGCGGGGTGGACCTCGCTGGCGGCCCCCCTGAACCCGAGCCTCACAGTACCCCAGCCGGAGCTGACCTCGCCGCTGCTGAGGGAAGGCGCGAAGAGCGATCAGGTGCTATGGCTGCAGGAGCACCTCGCGAGCGCGATTCCAAGCCAGCCAACCACCGGAGTCTTCGAATCCCAGACCGCGACGAACGTGAAGCAGATCCAAACCCAGCACGGCCTCCCCGCAACCGGAGAAACGGACGCGGCCACGTGGGGGTTCATCCTGGCGCTGCCGATGGTCGAAGTCAACTGGACCGGCGGGGGCCCGCACACCTGAGCGAGCCGTTGTGTTCTCTCAGAGGCGTAGGCGGGCGGTGGTTCATATCGTGTTCGGGCGCTACTCTTGGAGTCGTGAGGCACTCCGTTTTGAGCACCACCCCTACGGCTGAGAAGCCGGCGCTGAGCGACGAGGAGCGCGCCGAGCGGCGACGACGGCTCGCCGAGCGCGTGTTTAGCCCGGATGGGCTGGATCGGGACACGCTTGAGCACATCGAGCAGATGACGGACGACGAGTCGTAAACGGCCTGCAGTGGACGCTGTCGAGTTGCTGCTTGGTAACGCGCCGTTCATCGCCGACACATCAGCATGGTGGCGGTTCTCGTCCCTCCCTGCTGAGCTTGCCGGGCTCATCAAGCAAGCTATGGATGATGACCGGCTGTGGATCACGCCGATCGTGCGGATGGAGATCCTCTACTCCGCTCGCAGCACCTCCGAGTACACCGTACTCGAGACAGAGCTTGACGGGTTCCGAATCCTGCGCAACGATCGCGCCGTCGCTGACGCCGCAATGAGCGTAGTCGGCGAGTTGGCTGAGCACAGCGACGGGTATCACCGCGTGCCGCTAACCGACGCGCTGATCGCCGCAGCCGCTGCTGAACACGGTGGCGTTGCACTGCTTCATCGCGACACACACTTCGACAAGCTCGCCGAAGTCCTCACATTCGAGAACATCGAGCTTCCAGAATCCTGACCTGGCCGGCTATCGCGCCTCAGACCCGCTGGATCAATGTACCCGTACCGAGCCCCCCGCCGCAGCACATCGTGACGAAGCCGATCTCCTTGTCGGAGCGCTCGAGCTCGTGCAGGAGCGTCGTGATCAGCCGCGCTCCAGTGGAGCCCAGCGGGTGCCCAAGGGCCATGGCGCCGCCGTTGACGTTGACGCGGTCCATGTCGGGGTTGTGCTCGCGCCGCCACGCGGCGAGCACGGGGGCGAAGGCCTCGTTGATCTCGATCAGGTCGATGTCGTCGATCTTCATGCCGTTGCGCTCGAGGATCCTCGTGGTGGCCGGGATCGGGCCCTCGAGCATTTTCACGGGGTCGCAGCCCACGGTGGTCTGATCGACGATCCGCGCGCGCGCTCGCAGGCCGAGCGCCTTGGCCTTCTCCGCGGACATCAACAGCACCGCGGCAGCGCCGTCGGAGATCTGGGAGGCGTTGCCCGCGGTGATCTTGCCATCGGGCTTGAACGCCGGCTTGAGCTGCGCGAGCGCCTCGAGGCTGGTCTCGGGACGGATCCCCTGGTCGGTGACGAACGTGTCGCCGTTGACCTGGAAGGGCACGATCTCGCGCTCGAAGCGGCCCTCCTGGGTGGCCTGGTGGGCGAGCCGGTGGGAGCGCACCGCGAGCTCGTCTAGCTCCGAGCGGGGGATCTCCCACTGGTCGGCGATCATCTCCGCGCCAAGGCCCTGCCCGACGATGTTGTGCTTAGCCATCAGCTCCGGGGTGAAGGCGAAGCCGAACTCCTGCTGGGTCTGCATTCCCGCGGCGAAGGGTAGGTGGCCCATGTGCTCGACGCCGCCGCCGATCATCGTGTCGTGCACGCCCGCCGCGATCAGCGCCGCGGAGAAGTTCACGGCCTGCTGGGCGGAGCCGCACTGGCGGTCCACCGTGGTCGCGGGGGTCTCGATCGGCAGACCCTCCTGCAACCACGCGTTGCGCGCGATGTTGAAGGCCTGCTCGCCGAACTGCTGCACGCAGCCCGCCACCACGTCTTCGACCTCCGCCGCGTCGATCCCCGCGCGGGCGATCACCTCGGTGTAGCACTTGCCGAGCAGCGCGTTGGGGTGGGTGTCCCTGTAGTAGCCCTTCTCCTTGTGCCCGCGCCCGATGGGGGTACGCACCGCCTCGACGATCACGACCTCGCGGCCCTCTGGTTTCCTCATTTTGAAGTCCTCCGTGTCTAGCGGTTGATCGGCTGGTCCCGCGCAGCGCCTCCAACACATACTCTACCGCGTGAGGACCCTAGATTGACTGGTCAGTCAACCAGTTCTTTTGACTCCCATTGACCCGGGAGTCCAATCCATCTCGCTACAGAAGGAGCAGGGCTATCGTGGAGAAGCACGCATGAAGGAGCGTCTGGCAGTCCTGGACTCAGGAGCAATCGCATGACGGAGCGTCTGGCAGTCCTGGACTCAGGAGCAATCGCATGACGGAGCGTCTGGCGATCGTGGGCTCGGGGGCCATCGCGTGCGGCCTGGCGGCGACGGCGGCCCACCACGGCCCCGTGCTGCTGCTCGCCCGCTCGCAGAGCTCCGCCGAGCGGGCCCAGACCAGGGTCGATCAGACCCTGACGCGCCTGGCCGCGGAGATCGACCCCGACCACGTGCAGGTCGTGACCGAGCTACAGGAGCTGAACGAGGCGACCTTCGTGGTGGAGGCGGTGGTGGAGGACTACGCGGTGAAGGAGCGCGTGCACGCGGAGCTGCTCGGGGTGCTGGGAGCGGACGCGGTACTCGCCAGCACCACCTCCTCCCTCTCGATCGAGCGCCTCGCGCAGGACAGCGGCGTCGCGGAGTGCTTCGTGGGCCTGCACGTCTTCAACCCCGTGGCGCGGATGAAGCTGGTGGAGCTGGTCTTCCCCGAGCGCGCCAGCGAGCGGACGCGCAGCCGGGCGATCGGGCTGTGCGAGACGCTCGAAAAGACACCCGTGGTGGTCCCCGACGTGCCGGGGTTCGTGGTGAACCGCCTGCTCTTCCCCTTCCTCTTCAGCGCGGTACGGCTGCTGGAGGAGACGGGGATGGATGCGGAGGACATCGACACCTGCATGAAGCTCGGAGCCGGACACCCGATGGGGCCGCTCGCGCTGCTGGACCTCGTGGGCCTCGACGTGTCGAAGGCGATCGGCGAGACCCTTGACGAGCCGGTGCCCGGGCGGATCGAGGAGCTGATCGCGCAGGGCGCCCTGGGGCGCAAGAGCGGGCGGGGCTTCTACAGCTACTGAGTCCGTCCGGGCGCCCTTGCGGGGCGCCCGGATTCGTGCGTCTGGTCGCGTGTCCGCAAGAATCCTCTTAGGCTTGCCCGATCTTTTAGGTTGGCTTCATCAAAACCGGGATACTTGTAAGTGCGACACAGTTCGCAACGCACACCCGCCTCCTCCCAGTGCACACGCTCCGGCCCGCTCCCCCTGCGGGCCGGACGTGTGCCTGGGAGGTTTTTTTCGGGCGCTACTCCCCCGGAGGCGCCCCGCGGGCGGGCACGGAGCGGCGCTCGCGGATGCGCACGGACTCGATGCGGTTCTCGCGCACGGACTCCACGCGGATCGAGAAGGCGCCCGCCGAGACGGTGTCCCCGCGGCGGGGCAGGCGCCCGAGCTCGGCGAACACGAAGCCCCCCACGGAGTTGTAGGCGTCGCTGTCCACCGGCAGATCCACGCCGTGGTCGGCGAGGTCGGCGACGGCTACGTGGCCGCGCACGAATAGGTCCCCGTCTGGCAGCCGCCGCACCTCCCCCGCGGCGGGGTCGGTCTCGTCGGCGATCTCCCCCACGACCTCCTCGATGATGTCCTCCACCGTCACGATCCCCGCGACGCGGCCGTACTCGTCCACGACCACCGCGAGGGAGGTGCGTTGGCGCTGCAGATCCGCGAGGAGATCGTCCAGCGGCTTGGTCTCGGGCACGATCGGCGCGTCGTGCACCACCTCCTGGAGCGAGGCGTCCGGCCCGTCGTCCATCAGCCGACGGGAGAGGTCGCTGGCGTGCACGAGCCCCCGCACGCGGTCGCGGTCCTCGCCTTCGGTGACCACCAGGCGGGTGTGCCCGGAGGAGATGCAGAGCCTCAGCGCGGTCTCCACGTCCCGGGAGACGTCGATCGTGACGACCGCGGGGCTGGGGGTCATCACCTGGCGGGCCTCCTGCTCGTGGAGATGGAAGACGCCCGTGAGCATTCCCGCCTCCCCGGGGTCGAGGTGCCCGCCGGCGTGCGACTCGGCGATCAGGCGCTTGAGCTCGTCGGGGGAGCCGCCCCCGGGCTCGCGTCCCATGTCGACTCCGAAGAGCCTCAGCAGGCGCGCGGAGATCGTGGTGATCGCGCGGATGAGGGGGCGGAAGAGGACGGAGAAGCCCTGCAGCGGGCGCGCCACCCGCCGCGCGACGCTCTCGGCGCGGTCGATCGCGTAGAACTTGGGGACCATCTCCCCGAAGATCAGCTGCACGAAGATCACAACGGCGTAGGCGAGCACCACCGCGAGCACCACCGCGACGTCGTGGGAGAGGCCCCCGCCGAAGGCGTCCTGGAGCGCGTGGGCGAGCGTGGGCGTGGCGAGGGCGCCGATCGCGATCGAGGTCATCGTGACACCGATCTGCACCGCGGAGATGTACTCGTTGATGCGCTCGTGCTGGCTGAGGGCGAGCGCCGCGCCGCGTAGGCCCTGCTCGCGCATCACCTCCAGGCGCGCGCGACGGGAGCGCACGAGGGCGTACTCGGCGATCACGAAGAACGCGTTGATGGCGACCAGCAGGGCCGCGAGGATCAGCTTCGCGGGCACTCAGTCGAGCCCGTCGATCTCCCGGGCGAGCGCGAAGTCGGCGTCGGTGAGACCACCCTGGGAGTGGGTGGAGAGCTCCAGGCGCACCCCATTCCAGCCGTGCACGAGGATGTCGGGGTGGTGGTTGGCTGCCTCGGCGAGCTCGGCCACGCGGTTGACGAAGGCGATCGCGGCGGGGAAGTCGGCGAGCGTCCACTCGCGCACGATCGCGCTCCCCTCGCGGGCCCATCCGCTGCCGGCGAGGCGCTGCTCGATCTCGTGCTCCGCAAGCAATGCCACTCCCTCAGACGATACCCATGGAGGTGGACTGCGCGGCGGCGAGCGCACCGATGACGGCCACCACGGACAGCACGAGGCAGGCGGCAAGCCCGAGTGCGAGCGAGCGGCGGCCTTCGCTGAGACGGAAGGAGAGGCCCGCCAGCGCGCCCCCGATCAGCCCGCCGATGTGGGCGCCGACGGAGATGTTGGGGACCGCGAAACTGAAGATCAGGTTGAAGACGATCAGGAACCCGATGCCCGAGCGCATCACGCTGAGCCCCCGCGCGCGCAGCTCCACGGCGGCGGCCCCCATCAGCCCGAAGATCGCCCCCGAGGCGCCGAGGCTGGGGGCGCCGGTGGCCACCAGCGCCCCACAGGAGCCGGCGAGCAGCGAGGTGAAGTAGATGGCGGCGAACCGCACCGAGCCGATCGAGGGCTCGAGCATCATCCCGAGCAGGTAGAGCAGGTACATGTTGAAACCGATGTGCACCAGGTCCACGTGCAGGAAGGCGCTCGTCAGGAGACGGTAGTACTGGTGTCCTTCGGAGATCACGGCGCGAGAGAGAAAGCCTTCGTTGACGACGGTGCCGTAGATGTTCGAGCTGCTGACGGTGAACTGGCCTTTCTCGGTCAGGAAGGCGGCCACGTTGGCGGCGATCAGCGCATAGGTGACGCGCGGCACGGCGGCCATCTCCCGCATCCGCACCACCCGGGTGCGCTGGCTGGCGCACTCCGGGCAGCGCATCCCCACCTGGGTGGGGGTCATGCAGTCTGGGCAGATGGGCCGCCCGCAGGATGAGCAGGAGACCGCGGTCTCCCGGGAGGGGTGGCGGTAGCAGGTGGCCATGGGCGGGCAAGCCTACCGGCCCGGAGGGGTTCAGATGGAACCGACGATCACCGGCGTGCGCGTGGGTTTGAGGCTGGGGAAGAATTAGATGGAGCCAACGATCACCGGGGTACGGGTCGGTTTGAGGCTCCCCCCCAAGGGCTCATCGGTGACGAGCACTTTGCTCACCCCGCTCAGGTCACCGGGCACGCCGACGGAGCCGCTGCCGGCTTTGGTGACCGAGAACAGCGCGTCGGTGGGCTGCGGCGCCGCGGCGCCGCGCTCGAGCCAGACCTCGTAGATGCGTCCCGGGGGCGGGGCGGGCATCCCCACCACCACCAACTCCACATGGGAGCCCGCTTTGAGCAGCTCCGCGGTGGCGTGATGATCGGGGGAGACGACCACCGCCTGGATGACCCCGCTCCCCTCACTGGGTTCGGAGCTGAAGAGGAGCGCCCCGCTCGCGAGGCCCACGGCCAGGGCGAGCACCCCGATCAGGGCCGGCGCAAGTCGTCGAGCCGGCACGAATCGGCGCAGGGTCGAAGGCCGGCCCGCCCGCGCGGGAGCCGCCCCGCGGGAATCGTGGCCGGCGACGCCCCGCAGCTCGGCCTCGGCGTGCACGGTGCCCACGATCCGAGCGCGCAGGCTCTCGGGAGCGCCGGCGAGTGGCACGCCGAGGGGGAGCAGGTCCGATACGGGCTGCAGCTGAGCGACCTCCGCGCGGCAGAGCGGGCACTCGGCGAGGTGTGCGCGGTGGGCGTGGACCTCCTGCTCCCCAAGCGCCCACAGCACATATGCCGCGCAATCCTCGAGCCGCCCGCAGCTCAGCTCGTGCGCGGATGCGCTCACGAGAGCACCTCTTCGGACCGTAGCTGCGAGCGCATCTTCTGTAACCCAAGACGCATCCGGCCCTTGATCGTTCCCACCGGGGTATCGAGCATCGCGGCGATCTCGGAGTGGGTCAGACCCCCGTAGTAGGCGAGCTCGATCACCCTGCTCTGCTCGGGCGGCAGCTCCTCCAGCGCTGCTCGGACCTCGCGCGCTTCGTCGCGGCGACCGACCTCCTGGTCGGTGCGCTCGGCCGCCTCGAGGTGCTCCTCGAGGCCCTCGTCGCTGACCCGGCCCCGATCCTGAGCCACCCCCCGGCGCAGCGCGTCGATGGCGCGGTAGTGGACGATGCCCAGTACCCACGTGCGCACACTCCCGCGCAGCGGGTCGTAGCTCGAGGCGCTGCGCCACAGCGAGAGGAACGCCTCCTGAACCACGTCCTCGGCGGCCGCCCGCCTGCCGCACATCCGGAAGGCAAGCGAGCACGCCGCCTCGGCGTGGCGCTCGTAGACGATCGCGAAGGCGGCCGAGTCGTCCTCCCCCACGAGCTGCATGAGCTCCTCGTCGGCGAGCATCCGAAGGATGGCCGAGGCGGCCTCGGCGGAGCGCTTGTAGCGGGCCATGTTCGACATTTACATATCCCGGGTGCCGAGCCGCAGATCGGGGGAGTCCGCAGCCGGAGATCCGAAAGTCAAACCACTGCTATATCGGATAGCTTAACCGAAGGCCAGAATAGTTCAAATCCCCCCAGGCGCACGCGGCCACGTGCCGCCGGACCCAGCCGGAGCGCCGGGGGAGCTCTCACCGTCCGTCGGCCGGTTCAGGCCGACGCAACCGTCCCCAGCCGCCACACCTTGGGAGCTCTCGCTACCCGCCGGCTCAGTCGCTGTCGCGACCGCGCGCCCGACCGGGATCGCTCTCCGCGGGCCGCCCGCGGCGGCGGGCGCGCAATACCACTAGAGCAAGACCAGCGCTGCCGCCGACTACAAGCGCAGCAGCGGGGCGAGCCCAGTTGCGGGGATCGCGCATGGTCGAGAGCTCCCACCCCTCCAGCTCCTCGGCGGCGAGCTCGGTGAGGTTGGTGAGGGTCTCCTCCAACCTCCCCGTCAGGTCCTCGGGGGGCTCGACGGGAGCAAGCGCCCGTCGCAGCAAGCTCTCCAAGTTGGGGGCCGCTTCGCTCATGAGACTTTCCTCATCTCCTCATCCCTCTCGCATCTCCTCGTCCCCGTCGGAGGTATCCGCGACAAGCTTCTCCAGCTGCTTGATGGCACGGTGGATGAGCACCTTGGTGGCGCCGTCCGAGCGCCCGAGGGCGCGAGCGATCTCGCGGTTGTCCATATCCAGGGCGAAGCGCATGATCAACGCCTCGCGGCGGTCGTCGGGCAGACTTCGGACCCCCGCGAGCACGCGGCTCAGCTCGTTGCGGTTCTCGACCAGATCCTCGGTCGTGTGCGGAGCGCTCAGCATATCGGTGTCCTCGATCGGTGAGACCGGCCTGCGGGAGCGGTCGCGGTAGAGGTTGGCGGCGAGGTTGTGGGCGATGCGGATCAGCCATGGCCGCAGCGGGCGTCCTCCGGACTCGCGCTGGGCGCGCTCGAAGTGGCGGTAGGCCTGCAGGAAGGTCTGCTCTGTCAGATCCTCCGCATCGTGGTGGTTGCCCACGCGATAGTAGGCGTAGCTGTACACATCGCGCAGGTGGGTGCGGTAGAGCTCCGAGAACTCCTCGTCTAGCTGGGCCTTGGGCTTCGGGTGCGGGGGATCCTCCGGCGGGACAGGGGCCGGCGAGCCTGGTTGGGGGGGGGATTGGGTGGGGGGATCGGTGTGTCCCAATCCTCCTGTTGCGTGCTCGGCCATTCATTGCACCCTACCCCCAAGACCCCGGCCTCCCGGCCGGACGTAGTCATGCCGGACGGGCCTCGCGGTGGCGGCCCTGCGTGAGCCCGTGGCGGATCGAAGGCGTATCCCCCAGCCCCCCAGGAGGGGCCTCGCGGTGGCGGGCCTGCGCGGGCTCGTGGCGGATCGAGGGCGTACCTCCCAGCCACTCCCACTGCAGGCTGATCCGCGCCCAGACACGCTCGGTCGCGGCGGCACTGAGCTCGGGAGTGGGCCGCCGGTCTTTCGCGAAACGCTGCGGGGCCCCGCAGCGAATGCGCACCCTGCGGGGGCGCACCCGCCAGCCGCGGCGCACCTCCTCGGTGCCTATGACCGCGACCGGCACGACGGGCGCACCGGTTTCCAGGGCGAGGCGCCCGAGGCCCCGTCGGGGAGCGCCGAGGGGACCGGAACGCACGCGGGTGCCCTCGGGGAAGATCACCACACAGTCCCCCCGCTCGAGGATCTCGCGGGCGGTGGCGATCGCGTCCTCGTCACTGTGGCCGCGGTCGATCGGAAAGGCGCCCAGCGAGCTCAGCAGCCAGGCCTGCCAGGGTTTGCGGAAGAGCTCCCGCTTGGCCACGTAGTACACGGGGCGGTGCGAGAGCGACCCGATCAGGAAAGGGTCGAGGAAGCTGCGATGGTTGGCGGCCAGCAGCAGGGGCCCGGAGCGCGGAAGGTGCTCGGAGCCGACGCGCACCAGGCGCAGGTAGACGAGGAAGCTGGGCAGCAGGACGATCCGCACGGCCCAGTAGAGGACGGGGTTCACGCCACGCGTGAGGGCCCGCCTGCGAAAGTGCTCCAGGCGCTCCGGCCGGTGAGCTGGGAGTCTCGCCGGCCCCCTCGATCCCGCTTGCCGGGCAAGGCCGCGCCTACGCCCCAGGCTCGCCAGAGCCCCCAATTGCGCGGGAAGGGCAAGGCGGGGGAGGCGATCGCGCTGGCTGTTGCTGCCCACATGCTGGATACCCGCCGGCGCGGAGGCCGTTACAGTTGGACCACGATGCCGATCGACCGCGCCAAGACGATACGCGGAGCGCTCGCGGGCGCGCTGGCGGCGAGCGTATGGGCGGCTCAGATGCCGCTGGACAAGCGCGCGTTCGGAGCGGACTTCGACGATGTGGAGCTACTCGGCAAGGCGATCACGCGGGGGCGCTGGTGGCCGGTGGCGGGATGGGTCGCCCACGTGCAGAACGGGGCGCTGTTCGGAGCGGTGTACGCCAATGCGGCCCCGCGCGTGCCCCTGCCCTCGTGGGCGCGGGGGCCGGCTGCGGGGATCGCGGAGAACTTCGCCACGTGGCCGCTGGTGGCGCTCACCGAGCGTCTGCACCCGGCGCGCGGAGAGCTGCCCACGGCATTCGCCAACCCCCGGGCGCTAGCGCAGTCGGCTTGGCGCCACCTGCTGTTCGGAGTGCTCCTGGGGGAGCTCGAGCGGCGCCTGAATGCGGACGACCGGGTGGATCCGCCGGACTACTCTCAGATGGTCTCCAGCAACGGCCACGCACGCCCCGAGCACTTCGCCGCGGCCGGCTGAACCGCCGCGCGAGCAGAAAGGAGCCAAGGATGGATGAGAGCCCGCCGACCGTGGGCCGTGACACACCGTCCAGCGGGCTCGTCGATCCCGTGCTGCGCAGGGCAACCGCAGAGGACGTCCAACGCTTGAGGGCGGTGCTGGCGGAGGCCTTCTTCGAGGACCCCGTCCTCGGCTGGTTGATGCCTGAGGACCGCAGCAGGCTGTCCCGCCTGCGCCGCTACTTCATGGTCGAGCTGCGCCACCTGGCGCTGCCGCGCGGCCGCGTGTGGACGACGAGCGATCTCGCCGGAGCCGCCCTGAGCCTGCCGCCCGGAGCGTGGCGTGTGCCGGTACGCACCACCCTGCTGGAGGGCACCGCCTTCGGGGTCCGCCTCCCCAGGGCGGCGAGGTTGGGGGCTGCGATGGAGCTACGCCACGCACGCGAAGTCCGCGGGCCCCACTACTACGTTCGCGACATCGGCGTCCTGCCGGAGATGCAGGGGAGGGGTCTTGGAGGAGCCCTGATGCGCCCGACGCTCGATCGCTGCGACCGGGAGGGTCTGCCCGCCTATATCGAGGCGTCGAGCGAGCGCAGCGCCGCGCTGTATGAGCGCCTCGGCTTCCAGCTCACCCGTGAGTTGCGCGTTGGGGGCAGTCCGCCACTGCGGCTCATGCTCCGCGCCCCGCGCCCAGAGTAGTGGGGTCATCGGCGACGGGGCCGTCCGAGGATCTTTCCCCCGGATCCTCGATGCCAGCGTCGTCCTGCTGCGGGCGGCCAGCCACCGCAACGGTAGGATGCAGTGGCGTGCGCCGACGTAGCTCAGCTGGCAGAGCACCGGTTTTGTAAACCGGGGGTCGCCGGTTCGATCCCGGCCGTCGGCTCTGGCGACGCTGCCGGGGAGTCAGTGCAGCAGGTGTTCGAGGATGCTTCCGACTTCGTGCACCACGGTCCCAACCAGCGAGCCGGACTGTTCGCCGCTGGAGCCACCCGAGGATTCCGAGTTACCCGAGCCGCTTGAGCCGCCTGATTCACTCGATTCACCCGACCCGGCAGACCCGCCCGAGGAGCCCTGGCTGCCAGAGCCTTCCTTGCCGCTCGAGCCGGACCCCCCACCGGACTGTTCGCCGCCAGAGGAGGCACCACCGGCCCCTTCGGCGGAGCCCTGTCCGGCGGAGCCGCTCGAACCGTCGCCGCTGCCTGCGGCCGAGCCCACGGGACCTCCCGACCCGGCGGACGATTCGCCGCCCTGAGGCGATCCCGCGGTCTGGCTCGATACCGGGGCCGAGCCGCTGGACGGTGGCGCGCTCTGAACGATCCGCACCGCCCCAGGCGCACCACCCTGCGTCACGCCTGGTGTCCGCGTCGTGGAGCGCGGGGCGCGGCTGCCGGCGGGGGCGAGGACATAGCCCTTGGCGGAGCCGCCCCCGGCGGAGGCATGGATCCCCGCGCCGGGGGGCCCATGGTGCGCGGCGCCATCCGCGCGAGCTCCGCGTTGCGAGCGCGATCCGTTCGCCGTGGTCCTGCGATACCGACCCCCTGAGCCATCCTGCGCAGCGGAGGTGCTCCCGCCGCTTGGGCTGCCCGTGGACGCGGAGGCCGTCACGGCGATGAGCTTGGGCCGGGGGGGAAGGTGGTGGGACCCTCCGATGTGGACCACCGCGGCGCCGGTGATCACGGTGCCGGCGGTGAGCGCCACCACACCACCTCCCTTGAGCAGCAGCCCACCGAGTCCCACGGCGCCTCCGCCGCCGGCGAGTTCGGTGAGCCGTTCGGGCGCGGGAGCGCTCTGGTCGGAGCGCCCGGCCAGCCACGCAAGCAGCGGCGGCGGGGTGAGTACGGTGATCGCGGTGCGCAGTGTCGCGCGCGCCCTGTACAGCAGACCCCGCACGGCGCCGTTGCTGATGCCAAGATCGCTCGCAACCTGCTCGTGGCTGTGCCCCCCCACGGCGGTGCGGACGATGACCTCACGTTGCATCTCGGGCAGCGCGGCGACCTCGGCGAGTGCCTCGCGCACCGCCAGCCCCTGATCGAGCTGCGGCTCCTTGACGGGTGGGTGGGATCCCGATCCCAGCGCGAGATCCGCAAGCGGCTCGCCGTCATGGGCAGCATCGCGCAGGGCGTTGACCGCGGTGTTGTGCACCACCCGGTACAGCCACGCTTTGAGATCGCGGACCTCGACCCCCTCCCCCACGGCGATCCAGGTCTTGAGCAGAGCGAGCTGGACGACGTCCTCGGCGCGGGCCTCCGGGAGCGAGAGACGCCGGCAGTAAACCAGCAGGGGTCTGCGATAGCGGTGTACGAGCGCCTCGAACGCGCGCTCGTGACCCTGGCCGACGAGGGCGAGCAGCCGCTCATCCGTCTGGGTGGCCAGCAGGCGGGTTGGAATTCTTGGACTCATAGCAGACCGTGGGCGCCTTGGCAGCTTCCAAGGCCCGAGCGACCCCGCGGCGGATAGCGCCCAATTATCCTTACGACACTCTATGCGCGAACCGCGATCGGACCTCACGCGGATGGACGAAAAGGCGTAAGGAGGCTCGGGACGTGCGCCAGAGTGATTTGGAACTGGCAGGACGGTTCGGAGCGAGCGCCAAGCACGGCTCGGAACTGGCACAGGATGGTTCGGGGCTAACGCCTGGGACGGCTCGGGGCGACCCGCCAGGATGGGCCGCCCCGAGAACTCGTCCCGCCCCGTGGGGAGGGGCGCTTTTGCGCGAGATCCCGGCTCTGCCGACGGAGAATGGAGCGCCATCGACAGGGTCCGGGAGCGGATTGCCCGCGCTTCCGCCTGGTCGTTTTTTCCCTGCGGACGTCCTTAAGACACGGCTGCGGCGCAAACTTCACGAGGCGATTTCTCACCAGTCGGACCCCGCCGCCAACCACGCACCGGGAGCACCATCGCCGGTAGGCGCACCGGCACAGCTTGGTCACGCCGAAGCCGTCCCCGCGAGGCGGCCTCGGTCGTTACGCCACGACCGCCCGAGCCTGCAGGTGCGCGCCCACCTTGCGCTTGACCCGCTGCAGGGCGTTGTCCACGGTCTTGGTGTCGCAGGAGAGGCGCTCTCCAACCTGCTCGTAGGAGCAGCCGTCCAGGTAGAGCGAGAGCACGCGGCTCTCGAGCTCCGAGAGGGCCGTTGAGAGGCAGCCCACCAGCGAGCGCAGCTCCTCGGAGGAGATCACCTGATTGGCGGGGTCGTGCACCGAGGGACCGGGGAGCACCTGGTCGAGCGTGGGGGCGTCCTCCCCACCCGCGGTGGGGGCGGAGGAGAAGGAGACGTACTGGTTCAGCGGCGTGTGCTTGTTGCGGGTCGCGGTCTTCACCGCGGTGATGATCTGACGGGTGATGCAGAGCTCGGCGAAGTTACGGAAGCTCGACTCGCGGTCGGTGCGGAAGTCGCGGATCGCCTTGTAGAGGCCGACAAGGCCCTCTTGGATGAGGTCGTCGGAGTCTCCCCCGGCGAGAAAGTAGGAGGAGGCCTTCAGACGCACGAAGCCGTGGTAGCGACGCACGAGGCGGTCGTATGCCGTGCGATCCCCCTGCTTCGCCAGGGCGATCAGGAAGCCATCATCGACCTTGACCTCAGATTGAGGGTTACTGAAAATACGTGCCACGAGCAGGTCCTTTCTCGGGCCAGAACAGCCCGGATCGCTCAGTGGCGCACTCCTCCCCCGGCGCCAACAGCTATGGGAAATGAAACTACGGGGTCAAGCTTAGGTTCAGCGTTAGAACGCGAGACTCGCACAGTTATGGAGCGTTGTCAAGGGCTCCGCTTCGACTCTGCAAGATCTCGTACAGGACCGCCGCCGCCGCCGCGCTCACCCCGAGCGACTCGATCCGCCCCAGCAGCGGCAGCGCGATCAGCTCGTCGCACGCCCCCGCCACCCGTGGGCGCAGGCCGCGGCCCTCGCTGCCGAGCACCAGCACCACTCCGCCGCGGTAGTCGGGGCGGTCGTAGGGCACTGTGGCCTCCGCGCTTGCCCCATAGCTCCAGCACCCCGCCCTCTGTGCCTCGCCGAGGAAGTCCGCGAGGTTGCGGACCCGCGCGATCCGCAGGTGCTCGACCGCTCCCGCGGAGGCCTTGCAGACCGCGGGGGTGACCTCGGCGGCGCGCCGTTCGGGGATCACGACCCCCATCACCCCCGCGCACTCCGCGGTGCGGCAGATCGAGCCGAGGTTCTGCGGGTCCTGCACCTGGTCGAGCGCCACGATCAGGGGGTCTGGTTCTGCGAGGAGGTCATCGGCGGAGACGTAGGGGTAGCCGCCGGCCTCCGCGCAGATGCCCTGGTGGGCACTCGCGCCGCAGCGCCCCTCGATCTCCTCCACCGTGGCCTTGCGGACCGCCGCCCCCTCGAGCCACGGCTCGCGGGCCGCGCCCCCGGAGACCCACACCTCACCGACCGTGTGTGCTCGGCGCCCTCGCAACGCCTCCCGCACGGGGTTGCGGCCGTAGAGGATCACCGCGGCAGCAGCTCGAACCCGGCCGGCCCGTCGCGAACCTCCCAGCCGGCGGCGGCGATCTCATCGCGCAGGCGGTCGGCGGCCGGGAAGTCACGTTCCGCCCGTGCCCGCTCACGCTGAGTCGCCAAGGCCGCCACGTCGGCTGGTGCTTGGGCGGGTGCGGTCAGCAAGCTCTCCAGCCCCAAGACGCCGAGCATCTCGCGCAGGTGGGCGTCGCCTTTGGTCTCGATCGCGGGGTGCGTCGCCTCGCGAATCCATTCGTTGAGGTGAGCAAGCGCTTCGGGCGTGTTGAAATCGTTGGCCAGCGCCTCGAAGAAGCGGTCGCGCAGCTCATCGAGAGCAGTGACTGGGAAAGAGGGGCCCGAGGAGAGGCGGCGCGCCGCCTCTCGAATGCGGCTGACGTTGGCCGTCGCCTGCTCGAGCGCCGCCTCCGAGAACGCCAGCGGCTGACGGTAGTGCCCGGAGATCAGGTACATGACGACAGCGTCGCGTCCATACCGTTCCACGACCTCGTGCAGCGGGGCGATGTTGCCGACCGACTTGGCCATCTTCTCGCCGGTGAACTGGATCATGCCGTTGTGCATCCAGATCCGCGCCAGCTCCCTGCCGCGGGCAGCGCGGGTCTGGGCGGCCTCGTTCTCGTGGTGGGGGAACAGCAGATCCGAGCCGCCGCCGTGGATGTCGAAGCCGACATCCAGGCAACTCTCTGCCATCGCCGAGCACTCGATGTGCCAGCCCGGGCGCCCCGGACCCCAGGGCGACGGCCAGAAGGTGTCCTCCCCTTCCTTGTGAGCCTTCCACAGGGCGAAGTCGAGCGGGTCCTGCTTGCGGTCGGACCCCTCCACGGGCTCGCCCTGGTCCATGTCCTCCAGGCGGCGGTGGGAGAGCGAGCCGTAGTCAGGATCGGAGCGCACGCGAAAGAACACGTCCCCGCCGCTCTCGTAGGCGTGGCCCCGCTCGATCAGCGCCTCGATGTAGGCGACGATCGGACCCATGGTCTCAGAGGCCAAAGGCTCCTCGTTCGGGCGGCCCAGCTCCAGAGCGTCGGTGTCGGCTATGTACGCCGCCGTCATCTCCCGTGCGAGCTGCTCGCTCGGCGCGCCGGCGCTGCGAGCCGCGTCGTAGATCTTGTCGTTGACGTCAGTGATGTTCACCACGAGCTCTACGTCATGTCCCTCATGCGCCAAGAAGCGCGCCAGCAGGCTGAAGATCACAAACGGACGGGCGTTGCCGATATGAATGCGGCTGTACACCGTGGGCCCGCACGCGTAGATACCCACGCGGCCGGGGTCGCGCGGGTGCAGCGGCATCCCCTTGCCGGCGCGGGTGTCGTGAAGGTAGATCTGGCGCATGACGCGCCAACCCTAGCTGAGCTACGGTGCCCGCCGGCCTCGCGGCTACCTGCGGGCCTCAGCGAGTGCGCAAACTCGCGATCGCCAGCGCCGCGACGCCCTCGCCGCGCCCGACGAAGCCCATGCTCTCACCGGTGGTGGCCTTCACGTTGACGCGCGTGGGCGACAGACCCAGCGCCCGGGCCAGGCGCTCGCGGATCGCCTGCCGGTGGGGAGCGAGCTTGGGGGCCTCCATCACCACAGTGCAGTCGACGTTCACCACTTCGAGGCCCGCCGCGATCACGCTCGTGAGAACTGTCTCCAGGAGCACCAGCGAGTCCGCGTCGCGGTAGCGCTCATCGCTGTCGGGGAAGTGCTCACCGATGTCCCCCAAACCGGCGGCACCGAGCAGCGCGTCGATCACCGCGTGGGTCAGCACGTCCGCGTCCGAGTGGCCCTCGAGACCATGCTCGTGGGGGATCTCAACGCCCCCCAAGATCAACCGCCGGCCGGCGGCGAGGCGGTGGCAGTCGTAGCCGATCCCGCTGAGGCTCACCGCACGCCCGTTCCGAACCATCGCACGCCCGTTCCGAACCATCGCACGCCCGTTCCGAACCATCGCACGCCCGCTTCGAGCCGTCGCACGCTCGCTCCGAACCTCATCGCACGCCCGCTCCGATCGGCTCCGGGCGCCGAGCGCGGCGCTCGAACACGCACAGCTCGCCCACGCCGAGGCGCTCCAGCAGCTCGAGCGCCTGCTCGTAGTCCGCGCCCACGTCCTGCGGGCGGTGGGCGTCGCTGGAGAGCGCCACCGGGGCGCCGGCCTCCAGGCACATCTCGAGGAACGCCGGCGCGGGGTAGATCTCCCGCGCGCGCTTGCGCAGGCCCGCGGTGGAGACCTCCACCGCGATCCCCGACTCAGCGATGCCCTCGATCGCGAGCTCGTAGTAGCGGCGCAGATCCCCCTCCGGGCGCGGACGATCCGGGCCCCACACCTTCACGAGATCGGGGTGGGCGAGGATGTCGAAGAGACCGCTGCGCGCCGCCTCCCCCAGGGTCTGGAAGTAGCGCCGCCAGATCTCCTCCGCGCTGCGCGTGGAGCTCCACACGTCGTACTCCTCCATGTCGAGAGCCTCTTCGCGCAGGAAGTGCACCGAGCCGACCACGTAGTCGAAGTCGTGCGCCTCCAGCAGATTGGCCATCCGGTCCTCGCTCCCCGGGATGAAGTCCGCCTCGATCCCCAGCCTCAGGTCGGTCTGCTCCCGCACGAAGCCGCAGTACTCCTCGAGCTCGTCGAGCGCGTTCTCCCGCCAGAACGGGTGCTGCCACACCTCGAGCGCCTGGCGGAAGCGGTGGATGTGCTCGGAGACGCCCAGCTCGGCGATCCCGCGCTCGGCGGCGACCTCGCGGTAGCGCTCCACGTTGGCGGCAGTGAAGTACTCGGCCGCGGTCGCGTCGAGCCGGTCGGGGCGCAGGTGGAGGTGGTAGTCGGTGAGCATGTGATCGAAGATCGAGGGGCTCGGCTCGCCGGGGCCCACAGCCCGAAGGGCTGGGCCGGCCGGCTGCGCCAACCTCATGGGCGATTCAAGCAGGACGACGGCCGATCAGCAGCTCGGCAAGCGCGAGGTCGAGCGGCGTGGTGACCTTGAGGTTCTCCGCGGGCGCCTGCACCACGACGACTCGGCCCCCCCCGCGCTCCACCAACCACGCGTCGTCGGTCGCCTGGGCCAACATCTCATCAGGCACGTCCAGCGCACGCTCCAACGCAGCCCTGCGGAAGACCTGCGGGGTCTGCACCGCCCACAGCCCGGAGCGGTCGAGCGTCTCGAGCACGGTGTTGCCATCCCCCGCTCGCTTGATGGTGTCGGTGACGGGGGCAGCAGCGATCGCGGCGTCCACCCCATCCACGAGCGCAGCGGCGATCACCCGCTCGGCGAGCTCGGGTGCGAGTAGCGGCCGCGCCGCGTCGTGCACCAGCACCGGGTCCCCCGGTCCAGCAGCGGCGAGCGCAAGGCGCACGGACGCTGAGCGCACCACACCCCCCAACACCCCGATCGTGCCCGCCGGTGGGTTCGCACCGAGCGGGAGCGCCACCACGACCCGCTTGATCGAGGGGACCCGTCGGAGCGCGTCCACGCTCCACTGCAGCAGTGGCCGTCCGGCGAGCTGGGCGAGCGCCTTCGGCCGGCCGGCCCCCAGGCGCTCACCCCGGCCCGCGGCGAGGATCAGGGCGACGGTCACGGCGAGGGGGGCACCGGGGGAATACTGTCGCGCACGCGGCAGGGGTCAACTGCCGCGTGCGCGAGAGTCTCGCTACTTGGCCATCGCCAGCTTGCTCGACGCCGAGTTGGCGAGCAGCTCGTCGAGGTAGCCTTCGGCCTCGTCCTCGTCCTTGTCGAGCGCATACATCAACTCCGAGGCGAGGATCTTCTTGGCGCGGGTGAACATCTGCTTCTCCCCCGTGGAGAGTCCCTTTTCGCTCTCGCGCAGCGCAAGGTTGCGCACCACCTCGGCGAGCTCGTAGATGTCGCCCGTCTTGATCTTGTCGCGGTTGTGCTTGAACCGGCGGTTCCAGTTCTTGGGCATGTCCGAGACCTCGTCCTGGAGCACGTCCAGCACTTTCTTGACGGTCTCCTCGTCGATCACCCTGCGCAGGCCTGCTATCCCCGCGTTCTCGGTGGGAACCTTAACGGTCATGTCGTTGTGCAGGATCTTGATCGTGAGGTACTCGCGACATTCGCCCAGCACCTCCATATCCTCCTTCTTGAGGACCTTGCCCGCACCGTGATGGGGATAGACCACGTGGTCCCCCAACTCGAACTCGATGCACTCGACTTCGGTGACGACCTCGAGGTCCTCGATCAACTCCGCTTCGATTGCCTGGGGAATGGGAATGGTTGTCCTCCTTTGTGATGGAGCCGGCCGGATGACCTCGGCTCTCGCTTCGGGCTGCAAGTTTTCAGAGCTGCAGATAGCGGTCCACGAGGTTGATCTCCTGCAGGCGGCGAAGACCCTCGCGGATGTCCTTCGCACGTATCTCCCCGACTCCCTCGATCGCCTCGAGCTCCGCGTCGGTGGCCGCCAGCAGCTCGTCCAGGCCGCCGAACTCTTTGATGATCTCCGCCACCACCAGCCTTGGTAGCCTGGGGATGCGCCCCAGGATGCGGTAGCCGCGCGGGGAGACGTGGTAGTCGAGCGTGTTGAGCTTGCGGTCGTACCCGAGCAGCTCGGCGAGGCGGCCGAAGTCGAGCAGGTCCTGGTGGCCGAGTCTCCCCATCTCCTCGAGCGCCGAGGCGAACGCCTCGTCGGAGTAGGCCGCCAGGTAGTCCTGCGCGAGCGCCGCCTTTTCGGCGGCGGTGCCCACCATCGTCTCCTCGAGCTGCATCTCGATCAGGCGCCCCTCGGTGCCGAGCTCGACGATGTAGCGCTCGATCTCCACCGCCATCCGCGTCACGAGCTCCGAGCGCTGGAGCACGGTGAGCACGTCGTGCAGCGTGACCCCACCCTCGAACTCGAGGGCGGTCAGCCGCGTGGAGACCTGGTCGAGGCGAGTACGGTACTTCTCGAGCGTCGCGAGCGCCTGGTTGGCCTTCGCCAGCACCACAGGAATGTCCTGGAGGATGCACTTGGTGCCACCCACGTACAGCGAGACCACCTCGCGGCGCTGGGAGATCGCGATCACGAGCGCCTCGGTCTGCTTAGAGATGCGCTCCGCGGTGCGGTGGCGGGTGCCGGTCTCCAGGGTGAGGATCGTGGGATCGGGCATCAGCTGGACGTTGGCCAGCGCGATCTTGGTGGCGTTGGCGTTGAGGATGATCGCGCCATCCATCTTGGCCACCTGGTAGAGGAGAGCCGGGGAGTAGTCGATGTCGAGCTTGATCCCCCCCGAGAACAGGAAGCTCAGCTCCTCGGGATCGCCGATCACGATCAGCCCTCCGGTGCGGGCGTGCAGAATGTTCTCCATCCCCTCCCGCAGCGCCGTGCCCGGAGCGACCATCTCCAGCGCCTTCATCAATCCGGGCTCCGGGCGAGCTTCGATATCGAAATCTTCGCCGGATCGTGGAGCCACAAATGGGCATTTTACGGCATTTAGGCTCCTTTTAGCGCTTCCCCATGCGACTCCCGGCGCTCGAGGCGCGATTTTGGGCCGTTTTTGGGTGCCCGGCGAGTCTGCGCTGCGCGGCTATGCCGCGACCCTCGCGGGTCTGCGCTGCTGGCGCGGCAGCACTTCCGCCAGAGCCTCCGCAAGGGTGTGAACCTCGCGTGCCCCCGGCCCGCTGCCGGCGGGCGCCACGACCTCGCTCAGCCCGTGCCTGGCGGCCTCCTGCAGGCGGCGCTCGGGGTGTCCCACCCAGCGCAGCTCCCCCGTCAGGCCGAGCTCGCCGAAGCAGGCCCGGGGTGTGCCCAGGAGCGCCACCCCGCGGCTGGCGCCGGCGACCGCGAGGGCGATCGCGAGGTCGACCCCGGGCTCGTCCACGCGCACCCCGCCGACCACGTTGACGAACACGTCCGCCCCCCCGGTTCCCACGCGGCCGTGGCGGGCGAGGATCGCGAGCACGAGCGCCAGGCGGTTGCGATCGAGGCCCGAGGCCACCCGCCGGGGCTGCTCGAGCTCCGAGGGCGCCACCAGGGCCTGAACCTCCACGAGCAGCGGCCGCGACCCCTCCATCGCGGCCAGCATCACGCTCCCCGGAGCGCGCGTGGCCTGCGCGACGAAGCGCGCCGAGGCGTCCAGCACCTCCACGAGGCCACCCTGGCGCATCTCGAACAGCCCGGCCTCGTTGGTGGAGCCGAAGCGGTTCTTCAGCGCGCGCAGCTCGCGGTAGGGGCGCTCGCGCTCGCCTTCGAACTGGAGCACGCAGTCAACGAGGTGCTCGAGCACCCGGGGACCCGCGAGCGCGCCATCCTTGGTGACGTGCCCCACGAGGATCGTCGCGATGCCACGCGCCTTGGCGAGCCCCATCACCCGCACCGCTACCTCGCGCACCTGGCCCACCGAGCCGGGGGCGCCGGAGAGCTCGCCCGCGTGGAGGGTCTGCACGGAGTCGATCACGCATGCCTCCGGAGCGTGCGAGCCCAGCACGTCGAGCACCGCGTCGAGGTCGGTCTCCGCCACGATCGGCACCGCGAGCGCTCCGGGGCCCAGACGCTCCGCGCGCAGTCGCACTTGCTCGGGGGACTCCTCGGCGCTGACGTACAGCGTGCGCCGGCCCAACCCCGCGAGGTGCCCGAGCACCATGTTGGTGAGCGTCGACTTGCCGATCCCCGGCGCTCCGCCGAGCAGCACCAGCGAGCCGGGCACGAGCCCCCCGCCGAGCACCCGGTCGAGCTCCGCGATGCCCGTGGGCAGGCGCGCCACGGGCGCCGCGCCGACCTCCGCGAGCGGACGCGGCGGGGCCGCCGTCGCTCCGCCGGCTCCGGAGCGGCCTCTCCCACCGTGGCCACCTCCAGCGGCGCGCCCGCCACGCCCGCCCGCCCCGGGCCTCGCCGGAGCGCGCTCCTCTACGAGCGTGTTCCACGCCTCGCAGCCGGGACACTGCCCGTGCCACTGGGCCGAGGAGAAGCCGCAGTCAGAGCAGACGTGGAGCGAAGGGGCACGAGGCACCCTCGCAGACTACGGCGCAGCGGGGACGGCTTGAACCGAAAAGCGAGGGGCCCGGCTCACCGACCTTCGGCCGGCTGCGCCACCCTCTAGTCGTCCGCGTCCGAGGACCCGTCGGGCTCGTCCACGTGCGGTGCCTCGCCCTCGCCGTCCCCACCGGGGAGGGCGTCCTCGCCGGCGGGAAGCTCGCCGGCCGCGCCTTCGGCACCGACGGCGACGGGTGTCTTCTGCTTCTTGGGCTGGACGATCGTGAGGCGCACCTCGCCCTCCTCGTCCTCGGCGGCGGGGTTGACCACGACGGTGGCACCGGGGGTGACCTGCTCGCGCAGCACGAAGTCCGCGAGGGGGTCCTCGATGTAGCGCTGGATCGCGCGGCGCAGCGGGCGGGCGCCCATCGCGGGATCCCAGCCCTTCTCCACAAGCAGTTCCTTGGCGGGATCGGTCAGCTCGAGCTGCAGCTCGCGTTCGGCCATCGACTCGCGGATGCGCAGCAGCAGTAGCTCGACGATCTGCTTGATTTCGTCCTTGCCCAGCTTGTGGAAGACGATCACGTCGTCAATGCGGTTGAGGAACTCCGGGCGGAACACCTTCTTGAGCTCGCCCATGATGCGGTTCTTCATGTCGTCGTAGGTGATCCCCGTCTCGTCGTCGGAGACCGCGAAGCCCAGCGGTGTGTTGCGTGCGATCTCCGCGGCGCCGATGTTGGAGGTCATGATCACGATCGCGTGGCGGAAGTCCACCGTGCGCCCCTGCGCGTCGGTGAGGCGGCCGTCCTCGAGGATCTGCAGCAGGATGTTGAAGACGTCGGGGTGGGCCTTCTCGATCTCGTCCAGCAGCAGCACGCAGTAGGGCTTGCGCCGCACCGCCTCGGTGAGCTGGCCGCCCTCGTCGTAGCCGATGTAGCCGGGGGGCGAGCCGACGAGGCGCGAGACGGCGTGCTTCTCCATGTACTCCGACATGTCGATTCTCACCATCGCGTCCTCGTCGCCGAAGAGGAACTCCGCGAGCGTTCGCGCCAGCTCGGTCTTGCCCACGCCGGAGGGGCCGAGGAAGATGAAGGAGCCGGTGGGGCGCTTGGGGTCCTTCAGGCCCGCGCGCGAGCGGCGGATCGCCTTGGAGATGACCTCGACCGCGGGGTGCTGGCCGATCACGCGCTTGTGCAGTTCCTCCTCCATGCGCATCAGCTTCTGGGTCTCGGCCTCGGTGAGCTTGAAGACGGGGATGCCGGTCCACATGGAGACGATTTCGGCGATCTCCTCCTCGCCGATCGCGGGCCGCTCGCCGGACTCGCCGGCTTCCCACTCTTCCTCGAGCTCGCGCTTGCGATGGGTGAGCTTGCGCTCCTGGTCGCGCAGCGCCGCGGCCTTCTCGAACTCCTGGGCCTCGATCGCGGCCTCCTTCTCGCGCCGCGTGGTCTCGATCTGCTCCTCGAGCTCGCGGTTGGCGGGGGGGGAGGTCATCGACTTGATGCGCATCCGCGAGGCCGCCTCGTCAATCAGGTCGATCGCCTTGTCGGGCAGGAAGCGGTCGGAGATGTAGCGGTCCGCCAGTTCAGCCGCGCCGCGCAGGGCGTCGTCGGTGATCTGCACCTTGTGGTGGGCCTCGTAGCGGTCGCGCAGGCCCCGCAGGATCTCGACGGTCTGGTCGATCGAGGGCTCCTCCACGCGGATCTGCTGGAAGCGGCGCTCCAGGGCGGAGTCGCGCTCCAGGTACTTGCGGTACTCGTCCAGCGTGGTCGCACCGATCGTCTGCAGCTCGCCGCGCGCGAGCGCCGGCTTGAGGATCGAGGCGGCGTCGATCGCGCCCTCCGCGGCACCCGCACCGACGAGGTTGTGAAGCTCGTCGATGAACAGGATGATGTCCCCGCGCTGGGTGATCTCCTTCATCACCTTCTTCAGGCGCTCCTCGAACTCCCCGCGGTACTTGGAGCCGGCAACCAGTGCGGCGAGGTCCAGGGTGTAGATCTGCTTGTTCTTGAGCAGCTCGGGCACGTCGGCATTGGTGATCCGCTGCGCGAGGCCCTCCACCACGGCGGTCTTGCCGACGCCGGGCTCGCCGATCAGCACCGGGTTGTTCTTGGTGCGCCGCGAGAGGATCTGCATGATCCGCTCGATCTCGGTCTCGCGCCCCACGCAGGGGTCGAGCTTGCCTTCGGCGGCGAGCTTGGTCAGGTTGCGCCCGAACTGGTCGAGCAGCTTCGAGGACTTCTTGCCTTCCGCGGGTCCGCCCGCGCCGGCACCAGCGCCCGGCGCTCCAGCGCCCTGCCCCTGGCGGCGCCCGGAGGGGCCGGAGAGCATGCGGATGACCTCGTTGCGGATCTTCTCGGAGTCGGCGTCGAAGTCGAGCAGGATGCGGGCGGCGACGCCCTCGTTCTCGCGCACGAGCCCGAGCAGGATGTGCTCGGTGCCGATGTAGTTGTGCCCGAGGGAGAGCGCCTCGCGCAGCGCCAGCTCCAGCACCTTCTTGGCGCGGGGCGTGAAGGGGATCTGTCCGGAGGTGACCTCCTCGCCGGAGCCCACGATGCGCACGACCTGGGCGCGCACGCGCTCCACGGTGATGTCGAGGCTCTCCAGGACGCGGGCCGCTAGGCCCTCCTCCTCGCGCAGCAGCCCGAGCAGGATGTGCTCGGTGCCGATGTAGTTGTGCTTGAGCGTCCGCGCCTCTTCCTGGGCGAGAACGACGACCTGGCGGGCCCGTTCTGTGAATCGCTCGAACATTGTGATACGACCCTCCGGTCTAGGTGCTGGTCAGCGGGGACGGTGATCCCTGAGTTGGTGGGTCCTGGGTGGGCGGGCCCTCCATCCCCCTCTTCGTCGCAATCCGCAAGAAAGATGAGCCTCCGAGTCCCATCGCCGCCATAGGACAGTCTACCAACGGGCCCCCCGGCACTCCACCGGGAACCGTGCTAGGAGCGCATCGCCGGGAACAGCACGACCTCACGGATCGAGTCGCTGCCGGTGAGGAGCATCACGAGCCGGTCGATGCCGAGACCGACGCCCGCGGTCGGGGGCATGCCCTGCTCGAGCGCCTGCACGTACTCCTCGTCGTAGGGCATCGTCTTGCCGTCGCTGCCATCGAGCAACTGCACCCGCTCCTGCGCGGCGAAGCGCGCGCGCTGCGTGTCGGGGTCGATCAGCTCGCTGAAGCCGTTGGCGATCTCCATTCCGCCGGCGAAAGCCTCGAAACGCTCCACGAGCCCCTGCTTGTCATCGGAGCGGTGCTCGCGGGCAAGCGGCGAGATCTCCGTCGGGTAGTCGATCACGAACGAGGGCCTGATCAGGCTGGGCTCGACGTACTTGGAGAGCAGATCGTCGGCCATCTCGAACCACAGTCCGCCGATCTTGACGTCGAGATCCCGCGCGCGGATCGCACCCGCCAGCTCCTCGGCGGTGGGATATGCCATCACGTTGACGCCCGTTACCTGCTCGATCGCATCGACGAACCCGACGCGCGGCCACGGCCCCGAGAAGTCGAGCGCCCCTGTGTACCCAACGGCCCCAGCGGCCGCGCGCACGATCGCTTCGGTGCGCTCCTCGGCGCCGGTGTAGTCGGCGTAGGCCTCGTACCACTCCACCACCGTGAACTCGGGGTTGTGCTTGTGCGAGATGCCCTCGTTGCGGAAGTCCTTGCCGAGCTCGTACACACGCTCCAGGCCACCGACGATCAGGCGCTTGAGGTAGAGCTCGGTGGCGATCCTCAGATAGAGGTCGCGGTCGAGCGCGTTGTGGTGGGTGGTGAACGGGCGCGCCATGGCGCCGCCGTAGAGGGGCTGCAGCACCGGAGTCTCCACCTCGATGAAGCCGGCCGCGTCGAGGTGGGCGCGGACTGCGGAGATGATGCGTGCGCGGTCGATGAACAGCCGGCGGGCATCGGCGCTCGAGATCAGATCGAGCTCACGATGGCGGTAGCGCGTCTCCACGTCCGCGAGGCCGTGGTGCTTGTCGGGGGGCGGGCGCAGCGCCTTGGCGAGGATCTGAAAGCTCTCCACGCGCAGCGACACCTCGCCGTGGCGGCTGCGGATGGCGGCGCCGTCGAGACCGATCAGATCGCCCAGGTCGAGGCTCGTCAACAGCTCGAAGCGCTCGGCGCCAAGCGCGTCCAGGCGCGCGTGCAGCTGAAGCTTGCCCGTGCGATCGACGAGATCCAGGAACGCGGCCTTGCCCGCACCGCGCCGCGCGGCGATCCGACCCGCGACGCGGTGGCGCTCGTCGGTTTCCTCGCCGGGCGCCAGGTGCTCGTACTTGGGCAGTATCTCGGCGATCGGCTCGGCACCCGCGAACGAGTGCGGGAACGCACTCTGATCTTGCTCACGCAGGCGTTCGGCCTTAGCGCGCCGCTCTTCGATCAGCTCGGGGAGGCCGTGCCTGCGGCCCTCCTTGGGCTCCTCGGTTCCGCCCATGCGGGGAGGCTACTTGAGGCCGACGTCGATCTTGGTGATCTTGAGCTTGCGCGCCGGTCCCCGCGGGACCTGGACGGCGACGGTGTCGCCCCGCTTGTGGCCTAGCAGCGAGCGCCCCACGGGGGACTCGTTGGAGAGCTTGCTCTCCTCGGGATTGGCCTCGGCGGAGCCCACGATCGTGTATTTCACGGACTTGCCGGTCTTCTCGTCTTTGACGTGCACCACCGAGCCCACCTGCACGACATCGGTGGAGAGCTCCTTGGAGTCGATCACCGTGGCCATCCGCAGCTTCTCCTGGAGCTGGGCGATCTTGCTCTCGAGCATCGCCTGCTCGTTCTTGGCGTCGTCGTACTCGGAGTTCTCGGAGATGTCTCCGAACTCGCGGGCCTCCTTGATGCGTTCGGCGACCTCGCGCCGACGCGCGGTGGAGAGCAGCTCGAGCTCGTCCTTGAGCTTCTCCAGACCTTCGGGGGTGAGGATGACGTCCTTCGGCATGTGGGCGGGCGGGATTCGATTCCCCGAGTAGATGAGTCGATTACGAACGAAACCCGCCGGATTGACGAGGCCTCGACCGGGCGGTCGAGAAACCCATCCTGGGCCGGCGGGCCGCAGCGAGCGCAGCAGTATAGCGAGGCATGGCGGGCCCCACCCACCCCGGGCAAAATCTCTTAGGCCGAATCGGCGCGCTCACGCCGCGAGCGCCGCCGGCGAAGGTGACGGCGGGTGCGGAGGCGGGGCGGGGGCAGGTGGGAGCTGGTGGAACCGGGACCCATCCTGTCCCTGAGCCAGCAGCTCCCGGGCCTCGGCGATGGTGCCACTCGCCTGCAATGAGGCTTGCAACCCCGTGAGCCGCGCCCGGTCGAGGCCGAGACGCGGCAGGTACCAGGGGTAGAACTTGCGCAGGTAGCGCGCGGCGCGCTCCGCCCCGAGATGCTCGACGGCGCGCTCAGTCACCCACTCGAGCTCCGCCAGCACCTCGGCGGGGGTGGGCTCGGACTCGCGCCCCCCCACGAGCTCCTCGAACAGCCACGGGTTGCCGAGACACCCGCGCGCGAGCATCACCGCGGCGACGCCGGTGCGCGCGAACACCTCGCGGATGCCGCGCGCGTCGTTCATACCGCCGGTGAGGATCACCGGGACAGGCAGGGAGTCGGCGAGCCGCGCGGCGAGTTCGTAGTCGGGGACGCCCCGGTGGTGCACAGCGGCGGAGCGCGGGTGGAAGGCGATCGCGGCGACCCCCCCGTCCTCCACGAGGCGATGCGCGAGCTCGAAACCCGAAATGTCCCCCGGGCGCTGGCCGGAGCGGAGCTTCACAGTCACCGGCAGGCCGCCCCCGCCTTCGACGGCGGCGCGTGCTACCGCCACGGCGCGGTGGGGGTCGGCGAGCAGGGCGGCGCCGGCGCCGGTCTTGCAGACCTTGGGCACCGGGCAGCCCATGTTGAGGTCGATCGCATCGGCCCCCGCGGCAACCACGGCGGCGGCGGCGGAGCGCATGATCTCGGGGTCCTGCCCGAAGAGCTGGATCGAGGTCAGACGCTCCTCGGGATGGATGCGCAGCAGCTCGCTCAGGGTGCGCTCGTTGCGGTAATGGATCGCGTGGCTTGAGACCATCTCCGAGACCGCCATCCCCGCCCCGTAGCGCTTGGCCTGCAGGCGTACAAACCAGTTGCCGATCCCCGCCAGCGGGGCGAGTAGCACACGGTTGGGAACCCGCAGGGAGCCGAGCTCCCAGGGGCCGGTCAGTTGGGGTGTGGACATTGGCGCAATTATGGTGGCACGGCGGGCCGTGGCACCGCCCACACAAGGTCCATAGACTGCGCCCCGTGTCATCGTCGGGAGACCCCGAGTACGCCCTGAGCGCGTCCAGTGAGGACGAGCACGAGCGGCTGAGCCGCCAGGCGGATTGGTATGAGCCGTTCACGCGCCGCCTCCTCGAGCGCGCGGGGATCGAGCCCGGGATGCGGGTGCTCGACGTCGGCTGCGGGCCGGGCGACGTCAGCTTTCTCGTAGCCGAGCTGGTGGGCCATGACGGGACGGTGGTCGGAGTCGAGCGCGACGAGCAGGCGCTTGCGAGCGCGCGTCGGCGGGCGGTCGAGTCGGGGCACGAGAACGTCGAGCTAGTGCTCGGGGACTTTCGCGACATAGAGCTCCCCGGAGGCCCGTTCGACGCGGTGGTCGGGCGGCTCGTGCTCATGTACCAGGGCGACCCCACGGCGGCGGTGGCAAGCGTGGCGCGACACGTCCGCCCGGGAGGGGTGGTGGTCTTCGCCGAGATGTGCATCCACTTGGACTCCTTCCTACCGAAGCGCGCCATGGCGTCCTGGCCGCCGACGCCGGCCTCAGAACAGCTCAACGAGTGGATTCACGCCACGCACATCAAGCTGGGCACGCAGTTGGACATGGGCATGCGCCTGCCGGCGACGTTCGCCGAAGTCGGCCTCGAGCCCAGCCCTGACCTCGACAGCGAGGTCGCCATCGGTGTCGGCGAGGAGGCGATCCGCCGCATCGTCGACCTCACCCGCAGCTTCCTGCCCGCGGTCCTCGCCACCGGGGTGGCCACCGAGGAGGAGATCGACATCGACACCCTCGCCGAGCGCCTGCGCGCCGACACCGGCCCGGTCGGGCGCGTCACGTTCTGGCCGACGGTGGTTGGTGCCTTCGCGACGAAGCCGGGGTAGCGCGGCTACTCGACGCTGGCTACCGGCGCCCCCGCCTGACGGCCGACGCGGAGAAGACGCTCCGCAGCAGGCGGCCGGCTCTCGGCACGGAGCGATGTGGGAGGATGGGGCGCGTGCTGTTCGAGGATCGGTCCCGGGCGGAGTCCTTCGGCACGGTGGCCGCGCAGTACGACCGCGTGCGGCCCTCCTACCCGCCGGCGCTGGTGGACGCACTGCTCGCCGGCGGCGCTCAGAGCGTGCTCGACGTGGGCTGCGGCACGGGCATCGCGGGCGCGCTGCTCGTCGCTCGCGGCTGCGCGGTGCTCGGCGTGGACGTGGACGCCCGCATGGGGGCCCTCGCCCGCGCGAAGGGACTGGAGGTGGAGGTCGGGCACTTCGAGGAGTGGGACCCGCGCGGGCGGCACTTTGACCTCGTGAGCTCCGCGCAGGCGTGGCACTGGATCGACCCCCGGGCGGGAGCAGCGCGCGCGGCGCAGGCACTGCGTTCGGGTGGACTGCTCGGGGTGTTCTGGAACTTCGGCGACCCCCCGCCGCACGTGCGGGAACTGCTGTCCCCCATCTACATGCGCCTCGGGCCCGGCGTCGAGAACTACTCGGTGCTGTTCGGCAACCGCGACGCGCGCGTGCAGGACACGCTCGAGGGCCTCGCCGCAGCCGGCGCTTACGGACCCGCGGAGACGACGCGGTTCGCGTGGAGCCAGCGCTACGACACGACGGGGTGGCTCGCCCAGCTGGCCACCCACTCCGACCACCGCGCGCTGCCGGCGGCGCGGCGCAAGCGCCTGCTCGCCGCGGTCGGCGAGGCGCTCGACTCGGTGGGGGGCTCGTTTGAGATGCCCTATGAGACGGTGCTCGTCCTGGCGCGCCGCTCGTAGTCGCCCGCGAGGCGGCGGGGCACGGAGGATCGATCGAAGATCTACGGGATCTCCGATCGGCCAGCACGCGCGACGCCCGGGCGACCCCCACCCACACGCGCGGACGATCGCTCTAAACAGTCACGGGTTGGCCGCGCGCTTGGGCCCTACGTACGGTTGCGCTCGTAGATGAGGCGCAGCCCCGTGAGCGTGAGGAGGTCATCGACGGCTTCGATGGTGGTGGTGTAGGGAACGATCGCGTGCGCGAGGCCGCCGGTGGCGATCGTCTTGGCCTGCGGCCCCAGCTCGCCGCGCAGGCGGCTCACGATCGCGTCGACCTGGCCCGCCGTCCCGTACACGATCCCCGAGCGGATCGCGTCGATCGTGGTCTTGCCGATCAGCGAGCGCGGCGCGGTGACGTCGACCTGGGGCAGCGCCGCGGCGCGCTCGGTGAGCGCCTCCAGGGAGATCTCCACGCCGGGGGAGATGATCCCCCCGAGATACTCCCCCTCGGCGGAGACGGGGTCGTAGGTGATGGCGGTGCCGAAGTCCACCACCACGCAGGGCCCCCCAAGGCGCTCGTGGGCGGCGACCGCGTTGACAAGCCGGTCGGGGCCGATCTCGCGGGGGTTGTCGTAGCGGATCGGCATCCCCGTCTTGACCCCGGGCCCCACCGCGAGCATCTCGTGCCCGAGGTAGCGCTCGGCCATCGCCGACCATTCAGGCCCCAGCGACTGGGCACCGTGGAGGAGACGATCGAGGCGTCGATCTCGCCCATCGTGACCTGTCGCAGCTCCAGCAGGTTGCGCAGCGCGGCGCCGAGCTGGTCGGAGGTGGACTGGCGCACGGTCGCAAAGCGCCAGTGCTCGCGCAGCCTCGCCGTCGCAGAAGGTCCCGAAGTGCGTCTGGGTGTTGCCGACGTCGACGGCGAGCAGCATGGCGCAGAAGGGTATCCCGAACGTCGGGCGCGCTCTCAGAGCCGCGAGACGACGCGGGGTACTCGAGCGGGAGCACGGACCGGCGCGCGGGCGCCTCTCCTATATGCTCGCGGCGTAAGCGAACAAGTGGGGTATCCGATGACGATCAAGCTGTACGTGCTGCCGGGCTCGCACCCGTGCGCGGCGGTGGAAGTGGCGCTGAAACGAAAGGAGCTCCCCTTCGCGCAGGTCGAGCCTGCTGCCGATGGTCCAGGTGGGGCTGGGCCCGATCCTCTATGGCGGGAGCACCGTCCCGGGGATGCGCCTCGACGGGGAGCGGCTGGTGGGCTCGCGCACGATCATGCGCCGCCTCGACGAGCTCGCCCCTGATCCGCCGCTGCTGCCGTCGGACCGCGAGGCGCGCGAACGTGTGCTCGACGCGCGAGCGGTGGGGCGACGAGGTCTTCCAGAGCGTCCCCCGGCGGATACTCGACGCCGGGTTCCTGCGCGACCCCGGGGCGATGGAGAGCTACGCGGGCGAGACCAAGCTGCCGTTGCCCCGCGCGGTGCTGCGCCCCGCGCTGCCGCTCACGGCCAAACTGATGGCGAGACGCAACCACGCCCAGGATGAGCCGGTGCGGAAAGATCTCGACGCGCTCTCGGGCCATCTGCGAGAAGATCGACGCCTGGATCGCGGAGGGGCTGCTCGGTGGGGAGGAACCCAACGCGGCCGACCTCCAGATCGGCTCCACCATCCGCCTACTTCTAGACGGTCGAGGACGTGCGTCCCCTGATCGAAGGCCACCCCGCAGTGGCCCTCACGCGGTACTTCCCGCCGATGGCGGGCCGCATCCCGGCGGGGACCCTGCCGGCGGGGTGGCTGCCGGCGACCCCCGCGGTGGCGTAGGCGCAAGAGGCGTCAGCCGATCTGAAGCGGCGGCCCCGCCCAGCGCACGCCCTCGGTGGGCGGCAGGGCGGCAAGCGCATCCGCGAGACGACTCCCGTCGGGGACGCGCAGCTCGAGGTCGATCTCCAGCGCAGGGATCAGCACGAAGCGGCGGCTGAGGAGCTGCTCGTGCGGCAGGGTCATGCGCTCGTGGCGCAGCTCCAGCTCGCCGAGCAGCAGGATGTCGATGTCGATCGCGCGCGGCCCGTGGCGGGGGCCTCCGGCGCTGCGGCCGAGCTCGCGCTCCAGCGACCTTGACGGCGTCGAGCAGATCCAGCGGCTCCAGCGCGGTGCGCACGCGCAGGCAGGCGTTCAGGAAGCTTGGCTGGTCGGGCAGCTCCCCCACGGGATCGGTGTCGTACACCGACGAGGACGCCAGCACCTCCACGCCCGCGACGGGCAGCGCATCGACGGCGGCCTGCAGCTGGGCACGGCGGTCGCCGAGGTTGGAGCCAAGGCCGAGCAGGCCAATCCGTGCGGACACTCGGGGAACGCTATCGCCACCGGTGCCTGCGCCCCCGGCTGGGTCCTACCCACACACCACCAGCGGAGGATCCCCGATACCCCGGCTGAGGGCCCCACACCAGCGGACGGCCCACGCCCCGCCTGAGGCACTCACTACGCCCCGGCAGCCTCGCCGACGCCGACGCTCTCGCGCAGGCCGATGCGAGCGTGCAGGCGGCGCAGGGGACGGGGCGCCCACCAGGTGAGCTCGCCGAGGCTGCCCATGAGCGCGGGGACGAGCAGGGCGCGCACGACGGTGGCGTCGATCGCGACGGCAAGCGCGGCGCCGAAGCCGAGCTCCTTGATGAAGAAGATGTCGGAGGTGATGAAGGCGCCGATCGCCACGCAGAAGAGCAGCGCGGCGGCGGTCACGAGGCGTCCGGTGCGCTCGAGTCCGTGGGCGATCGCCTCGCGCGTCGGCAGGCCGGTGTCGTGGAACTCCTTGATGCGGGCGAAGAGGATCACGCCGTAGTCGGTGGAGAGGGCGAAGGCGACGATGAAGAGCAGCACGAGGTCGGACTCCTCCAGTCCTCCGATCGGGCTGAAGCCGAACAGCCCGGAGAGGTGGCCGTCCTGGAAGACCAGCACGAGCAGGCCGGCGCCGACAGCGACGGTGAGGAGGTTCATCGCGAGCGCCACCAGGGGCAGCACGAGCGAACCGGTCATCAGGAACAGGAAGCCGCCCGTGACGAGCGCGAGGATCAGGAGCGCCAGCGGGGTGTGGGCGGAGATCGCGGCCTTCTGGTCGACGAACCACGCGGTGGCGCCCCCGACGAGTGGTTTCGACAGGCCGCCCGCGCCGGCCGGGAGCGCGCGCAGCTTGCGCACGAGCGACTGGTTGGCGGGCGCGCCATCGACGCCGTGGGGCTGCATTTCGATCTCCCAGGTATCCCGGCCGAGATAGCGCGGGGGAGCCGTGATGGTGGCCTGGCTCCCCGCGGTGGCCTGCGCGCGCTGCGCCAGCCCCGCGACGGCGGGGCCCTGGCCGGCGGGTGCCCGGACCACCATCGCGATCGCCTGGGAGCCGTCAACGGCGAACTTCCGGGTGAGCGTTTCCGCGACCTCGCGGGGGGCGGCGGAGGTGGGGAGCACGTGGGCGTCGGCGGGGATCAGCGCGAGGCGCAGGGCGGGGAACGAGATGACGATCAGCACGGCGGAGGTGGCGAGCGCGACGGCGCCGGGGCGGCGCATCACCCCGCGGGCAAGCCGCCCCCAGGCGCCCTCCTGATCCGCACGGGCGGAGCGCGCGGAGCTGCGCTGCAGCCATGCGGGGGCGAGCGAGTTGATGCGGGGCCCGAGCGCGACGAGCACCGCGGGGAGCACCAGCAGCGAGACGGCGCCCGCGCTGAGCGTGACAAGCGCCCCGCCGATGCCCATCGAGTAGAGGAAGCGCAGGGGGAAGACCAGCATCGACGCGAGCGCCCCGGCGACGGTGAGCGAGCTGTAGAGCACGGTGCGCCCCGCGGTCCGCAGGGTGCGCGCGATCGCCTCCCGGGTCTCGAGGCCCCGGGCGAGCTCCTCGCGGTAGCGGGAGAGCACGATCAGGCTGTAGTCGATGCCGAGGCCCAGCCCCACGCCGGTGACGAGGTTGACGGCGAAGATCGAGAGGCCGAGGAACTGGTCGATGAGACGCAGCAGCAGGAAGGTGATCACGATCGCGAATCCGCCCACGAGCAGCGGCAGCGCGGCTGCGATGAGCCCGCGGAAGACCCAGAAGGAGAGCAGCAGGAGGATCGGCAGCGCGAAGGTCTCGGCGCGTTTGAGGTCCGAGGAGACGCGTTCGGTGACATCGTGGAAGGCGACGTCGCTGCCGCCGAAGAGGACGCCGCTGCCGGCCAGCTCGGGGCGCAGGTGTTCCACCGCCGCGACGGAGAGTTCGCGGTTGGCGAAGGCAGCGAGCACGACCGTGAGGCGACCGTCGCGGGAGACGAGCTCGGGCAGGTGGGTGGCGGGATAGTCGATCAGACGCTGGAAGCCCGGCTCAGCGGCGAGCAGCGCTGCGACCCTCCGTGGCCCGCTCGCGGCCGCGGGGTCGAGGCGGACGTCGCGGGCGCTGGGAACGATCGCGGCGACGCCGAAGGCGGCGGACTGGCCGGTGGCGTGTTCGATCACGCGCAGCACCTGCTGGTTCTGGGAGGCGGGATCCTGGAATTCGGAGGAATCGCTCTTCAGGAGCGAGATCACGGGGGCGCCGAGGGCGGCGGCGAGCAGGAACAGGACGCCGGCGAGGATCAGGATGCGTCGCGTGCGATCGGCCGCGAGCCGGGCCATGCGGTCCATCATCGCCTCCGCGGGACTCCGGGTCGAGCCATTCCCGGAGATTATAAGTGACTGCTAACTAATTGTCAAGAAGGCAAGGAGGGGGAGGGTTCGCGATTGTCGCATCGAGCGAGGGCGCAACCGATCACTCCTGCGCCTCGCGCCAGACCTCGACTGAGACTTCGGCGACGGAGAGCGGGATGGGGGGCTCGGGCTTGGTCGCCTTGACCCACACGCCTTCGAGCTCGTAGTCGGCGAGCAGGCGGTCGGCGATCGTGCTGCACAGGCGCTCAAGCGTGCGATGGGAGCGCTGCTGGGCGACAAGGGCGACGAGCTGGCAGACCTCGCCGTAGTCGACGGTGTCCTCGATGCGGTCGGTCAGGGTGGCGTCGCTCTCCCCGACCTCCAGACGCAGGTCGAGCATCAGCCGCTGGCCGATCTCCCGCTCGGCCTCGCTCACCCCGTGGTGGGTGTAGAGCGAGAGGCCGGTGATCTCGATCGTGACCGACTCGGCGCCCTCTTCGCGCTCCTCCTCATCCTCCTCGCCCTCGTCGTAGCGCTCGGACTCCTCCTCCCCACCCTCCCCCTCCAACTCCTCCATCCCCCAACCCTCTCCCTGCGGCTCGGCTGCGCCGTCCTGCTCGCCGGGGTCCTCGGTCGAGGACTCCCCCGCCCCCGGCTCCTCCTCCTCGTTCCCGGCACGCAGGTCCTCGTCCCCGTTCATCGCGCGCCCAACGTAGCAGCGGCCACGGCGAGGGCGGCGCGCACGGGGGCAACGTCGTGCACACGCAGCACGCTCGCCCCGCGCTCGTAGGCGAGCACGCAGGTGGCGATCGTGCCGGGGAGCCGCTCCGCCGGAGCCGCTCCGGCGAGGATCCGCCCGAGGAAGCTCTTACGGGAGGTCCCCACCACCAGGGGGCGCCCGAGCGCGGCGAGCTCGTGCAGGCGGCGTAGAAGCTGGAGGTTGTGCTCGAGCGTCTTGCCGAACCCGATCCCGGGGTCGAGCAGCACGCGCTCCTCGGCGATCCCCTCCCCTACGGCGAACTCGAGGCGCTCCTCGAGGAAGGCCTTGACCTCGGCGACCACGTCTTTGTATAGAGGCCCGCCCACCCCGCCCGCCCCCTGCATCGTGCGGGGCTCCCCGAGCATGTGCATCAGGCAGCACTCCGCGCCGCTCTGCGCCACCACCGCCGCCATCTCGGGATCCCCGCGCAGGGCGCTGATGTCGTTGACGAGCGTGGCCCCCGCCTCCAGGGCGGCGCGCGCCACGGAGGCCTTGGAGGTATCGATTGAGATCCTCGCGCCGCTCCGGGCGGCGAGCCCCTCCACCACGGGCAGCACCCGCCGCAACTCCTCCGCCGCCCCCACAGGCTCGGCTCCCGGCCTGGTGGATTCCCCGCCCACGTCGAGGATCTCGGCCCCCTGCTCCAGCAGCTCGAGCCCGTGTGCGATCGCGGCCACCGGATCGAGGAACAGCCCCCCGTCGGA
Organism: uncultured Solirubrobacterales bacterium; assembly: GCA_963742275.1. Classification (GTDB taxonomy): domain Bacteria; phylum Actinomycetota; class Thermoleophilia; order Solirubrobacterales; family Solirubrobacteraceae; genus Palsa-744. The sequence goes on from CAVUKU010000001.1 coordinate 270,889, forward strand.
GAACGAGTCGGGTGTTACGTTCACGACGCCCATCAGGCGAAAGTCGCCCGGGGCGTCCACCTCAGCGCTCAGGCCAGCTCCGGGCGCTCGGGGTCGGCCCCGCGGATGTCGGCTGTGCCGCCGGCCAATCCAGGGCGCGGCAGCGGTCGCGGGACCTCGCGACCCGCACGCTCCGCGGGCGCGGGCGGCGGGGGGAGCAGTCCGGGCACCGAGGGCTCCTCCTCGGAGCCGAAGACCTCCTGCTCGCTCTTGCCTTCCAGCAGCGCGTTGAACTCCTCCTTCTCGAGCGTCTCGCGCTTGACGAGGGTTTCCGAGAGCGAGCTGAGGTGCTGGCGGTGCTCGGTGAGGATGTCCCGCGCACGCCGATGGGCGGCCTCGATGATGCGCCGCACCTCGTCGTCGATCTCGCGGGCGATCTCGTCGGAGTAGTCGGGCTCGGTGGAGAACTCGCGGCCGAGGAACGGCTGGCCGTGGTCGTGGCCGAACACCCGCGGGCCGAGCTTTTCGCTCATGCCGAAGCGCATCACCATCTGCTTGGCGGTGGCGGTGACCTTCTCGAGGTCGTTGGAGGCGCCGGTAGTGATCTCACCGAAGACGATCTCCTCCGCGGCGCGCCCCCCGAGGGTCATCGCCATCGTGTCGTTGAGCTCCGCGCGCGTGGTCAGGAAGCGGTCCTCCTGGGGCATCGAGATCGTGTAACCAAGCGCCTGGCCGCGGGAGATGACCGAGATCTTGTGCACGGGGTCGGAGTGCTCCAGGTAGTGACCGACGATCGCGTGGCCCATCTCGTGGTAGGCGGTGATCAGGCGCTCTTTCTCGCTCATCACGCGCGTCTTCTTCTCGGGGCCCGCGATCACGCGCATGATCCCCTCCTCGAGCTCTTCCTGGCCGATTTCGCGCTTGCCGGTGCGAGCTGACAGCAGCGCGGCCTCGTTGATCAGGTTGGAGAGGTCCGCGCCGGTGAAGCCCGGGGTCTGGCCAGCGAGCGCGTCGATGTCGATCACCTTCGCCAGCGGCTTGCCGCGGGTGTGGACTTCGAGGATTTTCGCGCGGCCCTTGCGGTCGGGGCGGTCCACCGCGATCTGGCGGTCGAAGCGCCCGGGGCGCAGCAGCGCGGGGTCGAGGATGTCGGGCCGGTTGGTGGCCGCAATCATGATGATGTTGTCCTTCGCCTCGAAGCCGTCCATCTCCACGAGTAGCTGGTTGAGGGTCTGCTCGCGCTCGTCGTGGCCCCCGCCGAGGCCCGCGCCGCGGTGGCGGCCGACGGCGTCGATCTCGTCCATGAAGATGATGCAGGGGGAGTTCTGCTTGGCCTGCTCGAAGAGGTCCCGCACGCGGGAGGCGCCGACGCCGACGAACATCTCCACGAAGTCCGAGCCGGAGATCGAGAAGAACGGCACGCCCGCCTCGCCCGCGACGGCCCGTGCGAGCAGCGTCTTGCCGGTGCCCGGCGGGCCGTAGAGCAGCACGCCGGTGGGGATGCGGGCGCCGAGCGCCTGGAACTTCTTGGGGTTCTCCAGGAACTCCTTGATCTCGTGCAGCTCCTCGACGGCCTCGTCGACCCCGGCGACGTCGCGGAAGGTGATCTTCGGGGAGTCCGCGGAGAGGCGCTTGGCGCGGGACTTGCCGAAGGACATCACCTTCGAGCCCCCGCCCTGGACCTGGTTGAGCAGGAAGATCCAGATGAAGATGAAGATCACCAGCGGCAGCGCGAAGGAGAGCAGTGAGAGCAGGATGCTGCTCTTGTTCGATTCGGTGTTGTAAGAGACCCCGGCTTCCCTGAGCTCTTTCTTCAATTCGGGGGTGGTCTGATCGGTGTAGCCGATTTCGTACTTGCTCTTGTCGCTACGTTCGACTTCGAGGACATTGCCCTTGGTCTTGAAGATGACCGATTTGATTTCGTGCTGCGGGATTTCTTTGGTGACGAGCGTGTATTCGTTGCGCTGCGGACCGTGGGAGGAGCCGCCCTGCAGCAGTTTCGCGGCGAAGAACGCCAGCACCACCACCAGCAGGATCGGGAACGCGGCGCTCTTGAAGAAACGGCTCATGGCAAGATTATGGGGTCCGGGCGGCGTCCTGAATAGATTGAAGAGGGACCCGGTTCGTCGGCCTGCGGCCGACTGCCCCACCCTCTATAGGCGCCCACCAGCCGTCTAGCGTACCACGGGCGTTCGGGTTCTCCGAGGTTCGGGCGGGGCCTCACGGCCTCTCCAACGCGGCCACGAAGGGAAGGTTGCGATGGCGCTCGGCGTAGTCGAGCCCGTAGCCGATCACGAAGCGGTCGGGGATCTCGAAGCCGACGTAGCGAATCGGATGGTCGACCTTGCGTCGCTCTGGCTTGGTCAGCAGCGCGCACACCTCCAGCGTCCCGGGATCGCGGGAGCCGAGGTTGCGCAGCAGGTACTGCAGCGTCAACCCCGAGTCCACGATGTCCTCGACGATCAGCACGTCGCGACCCTCGATCGCGACGTCGAGGTCCTTGAGGATGCGTACCACCCCGGAGGAGTCGGTGGCGGAGCCGTAGGAGGCGACCGCCATGAAGTCGACCTCCACGGGGCCCTCGATCAGGCGCATGAGGTCCGAGAGGAAGAACATCGCGCCCTTCAGCACCCCGACCAGCAGCAGCGGGCGCTCCGCGTGGGCGTAGTCGCGCGAGATCTCCCCCGCGAGCTCCGCCACGCGCAGGCGTAGATCCTCCTCGCCGACAAGCACCTCGCCGACCTCGGACGCGGGAGCATCTACGGGCACGATCAGCAGTCTAGTGACGCGGCGGCAGCCTGACCATGCGCAGGCGCCCGTCCTCGATCACCGCGCCGACGAGCCCGCCGACGTGCAGCTCGGCGCGCCCGCCACGGCGGGCGAGGGCGAGCAGCTCCTGCACCCGGTCGCCCGCCTGGGGCACGTACGTCCCGGCGGTCCGCTCGGCCAGGCGCACCACCACCAGACGCGCGAGCGCGGCGGGCAGCTCCGCCAGGCGCTCGAGGGCGATGCTCGATGCGCCCTGCAGCTCGGTGTCGAGGAGGCTCTCCAGCACCTCGGCCTCCGCGCGCAGCAGCTCGGCGGTGCGCAGCACGTTCTGCCGCGCGGCGGGGTGCACCGCGTCGAGTGCCGGCACGAGCCGGTTGCGTACTCGCGCGCGCGCGTAGCGCTCGCTGTCGTTGCTGGAGTCCTCCCGCCACGTGAGGCCGCGCGCGCGGCAGTAGTCGGCGGTCTGCTCGCGCGTGAAGGCAAGCAGCGGACGCACCAGGCGACCGTCGCGGGGGGCCATCCCCAGCAGCGCGCGCCTGCCGGGGGAGGCAGCGAGACGGTAGAGGATCGTCTCCACCTGGTCGGTGGCGGTGTGGCCGGCGGCGATCGGAACGTCCGCCCGCCGCCTGCCCGCGCCTGCCGGCCCGCGCGCAGGCGCGCCCGCGTCGAGCTCCCGCGCGAGTCGCGCCGCCTCCCCATAGCGCAGCTCGCGCGCCCAGGCCTGCAGGTTGCCGGCCCCCGCGGGGCGCCGGGCACGCACGGACACCAGCGCCACCCCCAGCCGCTCGCAGAGCTCCCGGCAGTGTCCTTCGTCGCCGTCGGCCTCCGGTCGCAGGCCGTAGTTGAGGTGCAGCGCGTGGACGTTCTCCGCCCCGCAGATGCTCGCCGCGAGGTCGAGCAGGCAGACGGAGTCGCGCCCCCCGGAGAGCATCGCCACGACCGGACCCCCCGCTGGCAGCAGGCCGCCCGCCCGTACCCGCTCGCGCGCCTCCTCGGGAGACATCTCGACGGGGTCCTCGGCGGAGCTCATCCCGACACGCACCTCCTCGGGGGGAATCCCAACGGGGTTCTCGGCGGAGCTCATCCCGACATGATCCGCCTCGGAGCCCTCCCCCCCGGCGCGCTCCTCGGAGATCATCCCCTCACAGAGGCGAGAAACAGCTCGGTGGGCTCGGAGAACCCCTTGAGGCCGACCTCGCCGATCAGCTTGAAGGAGAGGCCGTCGACCCCCTCGGCGAGGTCCACGACGGTGCGGGTCACCAGCACCTCCCCGCCGGCGGCGCGGGCGACCACGCGCGCGGCCTGGTTGACCTCGCGGCCGTAGTAGTCTCCGTCGCGGTAGATCGCCTCCCCGTAGTGGACGCCGATACGCGGCGGCGGCACCCCCACCGGCGCCTGGGCCTGGAAGCCGACGGCCCAGCGCGTCAAAGCGACGGAGTCGGCGGCCACGATCATCACCTCGTCGCCGAGCGTCTTGAGCACGCGCGCGTCGATCGGCAGAGTGCGCTCGACCTCTTCCACGAAGCGCTCCACCGCGCTCACCGCCTGCTCGTCACCCTGCTCCTCGGTGAGGCGGGTGTAGCCCGCCAGGTCGGCGAACGCGATCGCGACCCGCAGGCGACCCTGCCCGGGCTGCTGCTCGCCCATTTCCGCCTCCATGTGGCCGATCACCTCCTGCTCGACGAAGTACGCCAGGAAGCGGCCGTGCACGAAGTTCATCAGTGGCGCGGTGAACGGCACGAGCTCGCGCGCGATGCCGTCCATCTGCTCGCCGATCTGCAGGCCCGACATCCCCTCGCGCATCAGCGGCTCGTGGATATACATGCGGAACAGCCGCACCTCCGTTTCGGCGATCTGCGCGAGCGCCTGCCCGTAAACGCGGGCGATCTGGATGAAAGCCACCTCCGGCAGGCCGGCCTCCAGCACCGCCGCCACGTACTTCAGCATCTCCAGGTCCTCGTCGGATATCGCCTGCACCGACATCGCGCTCAGGCCGAGGGCCACGAAGATGCGCTCGATCAGCTCGGGTGAGATCCCGGTCGCGCGCGCGGCCTGCCTGAGCGTGTGGCGCCCCTCCGAGCCGGAGAGGTAGTCCTCCACGTCCCCGAGCGCCAGGCGCCCGTTGTCGCTGGCCTCGCGGATCTGCTCGAGCGTGTACCCGCGCTCGCGCAGGCGCGCCACGATCCCCACCTGCCGCGCGGCGGGCGCGGTCCAGCCTCCGCCGTTGTACTGGGGGATCAGCCCCTCCTTGACCCAGCGCCTCACGGTCCCCGGCGCGACCTCCGCGCGGGAGGCGACCTGCGCGAGGGTGAGCCCGCCTCCCTGGGCCACCTCAGATCTCCAGGTGGGGGTACACCTCGCGGAGCTCGGCGTCGGAGCGGAAGGGGCTGTCCATTCAGGAGAGTCTACGGATCAGGCTGGACGGTCGAGGCGGCCGGCGCCGAGCAGCGCCAGGGCGCTCAACCGCAGGCTCGTGCCCCCGGAAGCGCGCTCCCACGCGACCCCGAGGGCACGGCCTGTTGCTACTGGCAGCCCACCCGCCATGCCAGCTCCCTGGCGTGCAGACTCAATCCGCGATGCCTCGATTAGAAGGATTCAGCAAACACCACGTTTTCGCCAGCGGCGTTGTTCTGGATCCACGGGAAATCGATCAATTCTTCGATATATACAAATTCTGCGATCTGGTGAGCACCACCTGAGCATTTACCTGTCACACCGCCAACGCCGACACAGACCGAATGCTGTTCACCGTATCCACGATCTCCCAGCATCCTGCGTTCGGTCCCATTGCAGGTTTCATGGTTGCCCAGGTGTTTTCCGCCGCAATATGGATTTGCCGATGCCGACGGCGCGGACAGGAACAGCAACAGCGACGCACCCAGAGCTCCCAGCAGGCCGGTAAGCACGGCGAGGCGCATCGGTAGGCTATGTACTGAACGATTCAACATCACTATCCTTTCTTTTTGACATTAGATTCATTGCTACGTCATGGTCAGCAGCCAAGTTGACCCACGAGAGCTTCATAAAAATCATCCCCCAGCCACTTCACGTATACCAGGAGAGGGGCCTGCCCTGTCAGCGGAACGTAAGAAAATCCGGGGGAGCGTCTACAGCATCGTGTAATACAAAGATCTCTTTGACAACCGGGGCAGCTGCGATCAAGCCATGCGTGTGCACCAGAGCCTCACGGGCGCCATCTGGAGCTACGCCGACAATGAACCGAGAGCGGGGGGCTGAGGAGCCAGGCCGCGTGATCGTGATGCTTGCGATTCCGTGGTCCAGCGCTTCCCTAGTCGGCGCACACGTCGTGCCCACTCCCAGCGCCTTTCTGCCTTCCATTGATATGACACACAGGTAACCGTTCCCCGGAGCAAGCCAGTACGAACCCGGCAATGCGACCGGGATGCGCCGCGTCAGCTTCCAGTTGATGCCGAAGGTGGGAGCACGCAGCACGCGCCGGATACTGGCCGGGAGCTCCTCCGGCGTTGTGCGGAGCAGCGCGAACCTGGCGGACTGCTCGTGTTCGACATGAGTGATGACACGATACGCTCTGGGTTCTCGCGGGCTCGGCCCATCCGCACGCCACGCCGACTGGGACGGACTCGACTTTGCCGTGGCCACTCTGGACGCCCCGCACGCCGTTGCGCAGGTGAGCAGCATCAGCGCGGCGAGTGAGCTGACGCAAGCGCGCCAGCTCACCACCACCGAGAGGCTCACGATGCGTCGCGACGGCATCGATGCGCCTCGATCACGGGTACGCTGTGCCGTAAACGACAGCCGAGCCCGAAGCATTGTCCTGGATCCACGGCTCTTCGTGAACTACCGACCCCTTGCTGAATGTCGCAATCTGAGAGGCTCCGCCTGAGCAATGGCCGCTTTCGGCGCCGATTCCGACACAGACAGAGTGTTCGGGGCTATACCCTTTGACTTCATCCAGGTTACGGGCAGCGCCAAAGCAGTATTCATGGCCATTAAGCAATGTACCACCACAATAGGGGCTGCTTGCCGACGCAAAGGGCGCCGCCAGTGTCAACATGACATACAGCATTGCCAGAGCGCTGGCCAGCGCCGCCAAACGCACAAAAAGGCTAGAGGAAACGCGATTAACCATAAACCAACCACCCTCCTGCCGGCAGCCATGCTGGCTACCTGGCGATAGATAAATACGGGGTAGACCCTCGCAGGTCTTGCACGGGCCGAAGCCAGGACGGCAGCCCCGGACCCGATCCAATCATTGCGACTTACTTACTAACCCCACTTCAGTCGAGTTTTATTCTAAACAGATCGCAGAGCAAAAGTCAAGGCTTTTTCGTATATGTGCTTATGTTGGGATTTAACCACAGGCGGTCTAGTTCGCAACATCGGGGAGATTGGCTCATCGACCTGCTGACCGCCGGCTAGCGGTCGGAGACGGGCCGAAGACGGGCCACAGACGCTAAGGTCCCGAGCAGTGGCGCCGCACAAGCCGATCCACCTGCGCCCGACGGCCGCGCTGGCCGAGCGCGTGCTGCTGCCCGGGGACCCGGGGCGGGCGCTCGCGCTGGCGCAGTGGCTGCTGGAGGGGCCGCTGATGTTCAACCACCACCGCGGCCTGTGGGGCTACACCGGCCCGGCGAAGGAGGATGGGGAGCCGCTCACGATCCAGAGCACCGGCATCGGCGGCCCCTCGGCGGCGATCGTGCTGCAGGAGCTGATCGCGCTCGGCGCCCGCCGCGCGATCCGCGTCGGAACCTGTGGCGCGCTCGATGGAGACCTCGAGCTCGGCGAGTTGCTGGTGGTGCGGGAGGCGCTCGCCGCGGACGGGACCAGCCGCGCCCTGGGAGCGGGGGAGCGAATCGCCGCGGACCGGGAGCTGACGGCCGCGCTCGAGAGCGCCGCGGCACGCCGGGGGGAGACGATCGTGAGCACCGACCTCTTCTACGAGCCCACCCCCGAGCGCGAGCACGGGTGGCGCGCGGCCGGCGCGGTCGCCGTAGAGATGGAGGCCGCCGCGCTGTTCGCGATCGGCGAGCGCGCGGGGGTGCCGGTCGCGTGTGTGCTCACCGTCTCGGACGCGATCGGCTCCGCAGAGGAGCAGCGCGAGCACATCGACGACGATGCGCTGCTCGCCTCAGCGGAGGCGATGGGGCGCGTAGCGCTCGCCGCGCTGGGCGGGTAGGCGGGAGCCGAGATCAGACGCCGGACTCGGCGAGGATCTCGCCCGCGGCGACGGCGTCGGCCAGTCGCTGGTGGTCGAGCTCGTTCTGGTCCGCGTACGCCGTGGCGAAGCGGGCGATCGCCTTGTCGAACGTCGAGCCGGCGCCGAGGTACGCCGCGATCGCGAGCCTGTCGCCCGAGCGGGCGTGCGCGCGAGCCAGGGACCACCCGCAGGACCGCGTGTAGGCGTGCAGACCCGACTCGCTCAGCGTCGAGAGATCGGCGGACGCCTTCCAGTCCCAGAGCTGGCGGACGTAGAAGTCGTGCTCCCTGCCGTCGAGTCCCTGGCTGCGCTGCCAGCCGAGGAAGATGTCGCTGGCCGCGTGCGAGATCCGCTGGCCGCGGACGACGCGCTCGCCGTGGTTAGCGAACTCGCTTGCGCCCAGGTGGGGCTCGAGCACCGAGGACTGCGCCTCCTTGGCCTGCAGGACGAGTGGGTCCTTCCCGTCGCGGCCGACAAGCAGGAAGACCCACGCGCGCGTGCCCACGCTCCCAACGCCGACCACCTTGCGGGCCATGTCGAGGAACCGGTAGGTCTCGAAGAGGAAGCGCCGGTCGGCGTCGAGGCTCGCGTCGTACTCGGCCAGCAGCTCCCGGATGTACTCGGCCTCGTCGCGCGCGTCGGCCGGGTCGAACAGCTCGCGGAACGGGACCAGCAGCGGCGGGACGCTGCGAAAGCGCAGCTCCCCGGCGACGCGCTCGGTGAGCTTCTTGACCGCCCTTAGGCTCGTCTTGCGCCGCGCCTTGGCGAACGGCTTGGCGAACACGATCCGGCCCTCCCTGCCCAGCTTCCCGCCGAAGCGCTCGACGAGCTCGCTGGCGGTGAGGCGTTCATACCAGACGTCGAGGTGGCTCTCCCGCGCGAAGCCGCGCATCCCCTCGCGGTACTCCCGCACGCACTCCGTCACGATCCACCGCCGGCGATCCGCCCGCAACCCCACGTCGCGGCCGGCGATCTCGGCGCTGGCCGCCATCCGCTTGACATCCCACTCCCACGGGCCCGGCAGCGTCTCATCAAAGTCGTTGGGGCCGAACACCAGCCTGCGATCCGGCGCCGCGAACCCGCCGAAGTTCGAAATGTGGGCGTCGCCGCACGCCTGCACAACGATGCCCGAATCCGGCGTACCCGCGAGGTCGCCCGCCATGACGGCCGCCGCACCGCGGTAGAACGTGAATGGCGATACCAGCATCCGCCCATAGCGGATCGGGACGAGCTCCTGCACCCGTGAGGCCGCCTGCGCCGCGAGCACCGCGACGGGATCGGGCCGGTCGGGCGCCGGGCCCCAGTCGCCGTGCGCGGAGCGGGGCGTGATCTGGCGTCCCGCCCGGCCACGCTCCGCGGACTCCCCGGAGTGCAGCCGTGCGCTACTCGGGAAAGGCTCGGCGGACGTTCGGGGAGAAGGCTCAGCGGACATGGCTGTTGAGTTCCTTCGCGACCTCCACAACGGACGTGCGCTGGTAGAAGTCGACTGCGACGATAGCGCCCCTGGACCCACGCTTCTCCAGGCAGCGCTTGATGCGGCCGCGCAGAAAGGCCGTGCGGCCGATGCCCGCGTTCAGGGAGGGGCTCGGCGGGAACGGGGGGATCCAGTAGTTGACAAGCAGGAGCGGGCTGTCCGCTTCCCCGCGGTAGCGCTCGCAGCTCAGCTGATCCGGGCGCGTGGCGCCGAGCGGAGTGTCCTGGATGAACGAGAACGCGGGCATGTACCAGGCCGGCGACCCTCCCTTCTCCTCCGCAAACACCACCAGACGCTGCCCGCGCGCGATCAGCTCCCCCATAGTCGGTAGCGGCGCCCGGCGATCGAGCGTGGCAACGTAGCGCATGAGCCCCGTCTGCTCGAACGCCCGCTCGATGGTCGCCGGGGAAACATAGTCCTCGACGATCACGATCAGCACCTGATCGGGATGGCGCTCCAGGAAACCCCCGATCGCCTCCAGTTCCCGATTCAGCGGCTCGGCTCCAAGCTCGCACAGGGTGTGGCAGAGGTAGGGCTCGGGTGTGCCGTTCAGCGTCCCCACGCCCACGCGGCCGGCGATCCGGTCGGCGACGCGCAGGGCGCGCGCGGGAACCTGTTCGGCGACCTTGTTGCGATCGGAGCCCTCGGCGCGCAGATCGGTCCGCACCCGGCCCGTCGCCGGGTCGTACACGCCGAAGTGAATGTCGAGCAGCAGCGCGCGGATTCCGTCCTCGAGCTGGCGCGAGATGCCGTAGCGCTGATTGGCGAAGTGCCAGCCCGGCTCCGCGGAGGCGGCGAACGAGTTGTGAGTGCCCGGGAAGACAACTTCGTCCAAGCGCCGCCCGCACAGCGCCGCGGCGCCGTTACAGCTCGAGCCCACCGCCGCCTCATGATGCCCGTTCGACTCAGAGCAGCCGGCGAAGAGCAGAACCACGAGCCCGCCCGCGATCAGCGCAGCCACAGCCCGGCCTCCATACTCGCGCCACGACCCAGATGTCTCGTGGGAGCTCCTCATCGGCCCTTGGAGACTACGACGTCCAACGGCAGAGGACAGCTCTCCAGCTAGCGCTCGCCGTCCCAGTAGTCGACATTTCCGTCGGCACGCCGGAGCATCACCTTATCGTCGGAGTTACCCGGCCAGACTCCGATCTTGTCGCTGTCGGGATAGACGGCGACCGCCGGCTCACGCGCACTCGAGAACATCACGATCCTCGCCACCGCCGAGTCGCGGTTGGTCGCCTTGTGAGCGCCGACGGGGCCCGGTGGGAAGCAGACCATCTCGCCGCGAGCGAGCACCGCCTCGTCCTCGGGCGTGCGCACGACGACGGCTCCATCGAGTACGAGGAGCCACTCCTCCTCGTACTCATAGTGATACGGACACACACTCTCGCCCGCCGGAAGCTCATAGACCTTGACGGCAAGCGCCTCGCCCCCAACGACCTGGCCGACGTTCGCTTGACCAGAGCGGTAACCATCGGGATCGGCCTTGTCATAGGCACAATCCACGTTGAGGAGGTTCACTCGACGCACTGTCCGATTTTCGCAGACCGACCGGAAGCGTCAGCCCTCATTGCGCCTTCGCAGTCGCGGCGTGAGCCCGCGGCGTGTTGTCCCGGGCCCAGCGCACGATGGCCCCGGATCCCGCGATGACCTCCCCGTCGTCGAGCACGAGGATCGGTACGGCGCGCTGTCCGCTGAGCTTCTCAACCTCGGCTCGGTCGCGTGCGCGCGCCGGCCAGGTCCAGAACATCAGACTGCCCCCATTGGTCTGCTTGCACTCGTAGGCGTGTCCGGCGTCGCCGAGCGCCTTCGCGGCCTTCCCGCACGGGTGAGCGATCGGCCCGGGCAGACCACCGAAGGCCGTGCCGTTGGCGCAGGTGTAGAGAACCACAGCCGCACCTTACCGCGACGGTGACGTCCCCATAGCCGTGTGGGCGGCCACCCGCAGGGCGAAACAGCGCCTCCGCGGCCCGCTCGGTATCCGGCCTCAGCGCGAGCGCGCCCGCTGGAAGCCCACCATCTGCTCGCGCTCGGTGTCCCACAGCTTGAGTCGCACGGAGCGCAGGCCATCCCGGAGCGTCAGCGTCGGCACCCCGTGGAAGATCGCGTTCTCGTCGTGGGCGCGCTGCAGGTTGTAGTTGGGGATGCGGGCGTTCAGGTGGTGAACGTGATGCAGGCCGATGTTTCCCGAGAAGAACTGGAGCACCTTCGGAAGCTTCAGGTAGGAGCTGCCCCGCAGGGCGGCGTCGGCGTAGCTCCAGGTGCCGGTCGCCTCCCAGTAGGCCCCCTCGAACTGGTGCTGCACGTAGAACAGCCAGATGCCCGTGGCGCCCGCGAGCATGATCGTCGGCCCCTGCACCACCAGGAGGTCGAGCCAGCCGATCGCCCAGCAGAGCGTGCCGATCGCCACCGCAAGCGCGATGTTGGTGGCGATCACGCTGCGCCGCATACGCGGGCGCGCCCCGCGCGCCACCAGGCGCGGACCCACGAGCAGAGCCACGATCGGCCCCACCCCGAACATCAGGAGCGGGTTGCGAAACAGTCGATACCCCAGGCGCGCCCCGCCATGGCAGCGCGTGGTACTCGGCGACGGTCAACGTTCGCACGTCCCCACCCCCACGGCGATCCAGGTCTCCGGAGGTGGCGTGGTGGATCGAGTGGTCGTGGCGCCAGCGCACGAACGGCGAGTAGACGAACAGCCCCAGGACAATGCCGAGCCACCTGTTGGCGCGCTTGGAGGGCAGGAAGGAGCCGTGCGAGCAGTCGTGGAAGACGATGAACGTGCGAACCAGGAACCCCGCGGTGGGCACCGCCAGCGCCAACGCGAGCACGTAGGAGACCCGAGTGGCCAGATACATCGCCACCGACAGCGCCAGGTAGGGCAGCACCGAGGTCGCGAGGTCGAGCAGGCTGCGCCCGAGGTGGGGGCGTGCGTAGGCAGCCAGTGCCTCATGCCACTCGGGGCGCTCGATCCGCGGGGACGCACCACTCGCTGCCCGCCCCCCGGCGGATTTGGCGATGTGCTCGGCTCCCACGTCGCTCACGAGATCGATTTCGCCGCGCCCTTGGAGGGGGTGCGCCCGCGTGCGGCCCTGGCGGCTTTGGGGCTCTTCCCGGCAGATCGTTTGGCGGCGGGCCGGTCCTCGAGCTTGGTGGCGGGCCGGTCATCAAGCTTGCCGGCGGGCCGGTCCTCGAGCTTGCCGGCGGGCCGGTCCTCGAGCTTGCCGGCGGGCCGGTCCTCGAGCTTGCCGGCGGGCCGGTCCTCGAGCTTGCCGGCGGGCCGGTCATCGAGCTTGCCGGCGAGCGTTTGTAGCTGCTGCTCGATCGCCGCGAGCCGCGCATCGATCGATGGACCGGAGAGGGTGCGCCCGAGTCGGTGCACCCCATCCTCGATCCCCTCGAGCCGCTGGGACACAGAGCGCAGGCGGCGCGTGAGGCGTTCGATATCGGCGGCCGAGGGGAGGTTCAGCGCCCCCATCGCCAGCTCCTGCGCCTGGGCGGCCTTCTCGCGTGCGTCGGAGGCCCGCCCGAGCGCCCCGTTCAGCAGCGGGCTCTCGAACAGATCCGTCAGCGCCCTGCCCAGGCGATCCTCCGTGCCGCCGGCCAAGCGCTCGCGTAGGCCCTTGGGCGCATCACCATCGGACATCCAGCACTCCTTGCATCGGTCGCGAGAACCCGCCGATCCTACACCCCCTTGCAGCGCACCGACGCAGGCGCGCTGAGACCCCGATCCGAAGAGAGATACGGTGCCCGGGTGCCCGAGCGACTGTTTCTCTTCGTGCAGATGGAGTTCCCCTGGGAGCTGGGGCCGGCCGACGGCCGCTATCTGCTGCGGCTGCATGGGCGCCCGGGGGAGGAGCCGGAGCGGGTCGTGGTGCTGGACACCGTCGGCGCTGCGCGACGCCGCGGGCGCCTCGGCACGCGTCACCCGCAGGCCACGCCGGACCCCGCGACCGTGCCGACCGCGCGGGCGACGGTGATCGACCCCGTGTCCGTGTCGGCCGAGCGCCAGGCGCAGGCATGGCTTGCAGAGCTGGACGCCGAGCGTGAGGCGATGACGGCTGCGACGAGCATCAACCGCCTGCTATTCGCGCACCGGATCGCCACCGCGGACCCCCACGTGCGCGAGCTCTCCCCCGCGCAGGCGCTGGTCGTGCGTGCGGGCTGGGGCGAGGGCGAACAGGTCGCCTTCGGCCACTGGCTGCACGCGCGCGAGCTCTCCTGGAACGAGCGCCGTGCGCAGCGGCGCGCCTCGGTGCTGCGTCCCCAGGAGCGCTTCGCGGCACTGATCGGCGCGCGCGAACAGGCGCTCCTCTGCGAGGAGCTCACGCTCCGCGCCCGCCTCGATCTCGACAACGGCCGCCTCGTGCACGCAGCGCTGGAGCTCGACCAGGCATACGGCTTCGCGCTCAGCGAGCTGCCGGCGCTGGAGCGCCCCGACCTCGCCGAGCGCATCGCCGAGCTGGAGCGGCTGCGTCCCGGCGTGATCGAAGCTGCCCAGGCAGTACCGGCCGAGCCCGAGGAGGAGAGCATCCGCCACGCGCTCACCCGCCTGGAAGCGCTGCTACGCGCCCGCACGGCGGCCGGGCTCGGCCAATAGCGGCGGCGCACCGCCGGGACGCAGCGGCGCGGCACCGCCGAGGACACGTAGAGTTCAGAGCGGGATGGATCCGACCGCCACAGCCCTCGGCACCTGGAGCGGCGGGCGCTTCATGCACTTCGGCGAGCCGCTGGAGGAGAAGCGGCTGCAGGCGCTGCTGCGACCCGGCGAGGGAATCGACACGGTCATCAGCGCAGACGTCTACGGCGAGGGAGCGGCCGAGGAGCTGCTCGGCGAGGCGCTGCGCGGCTGCGAGCGCGAGAGCTTCTGCCTGGTGGGGGCGATCGGGCACGACTTCTACACCGGAGAACGCGAAGGGGCGAAAGGCTTTCCGCGCTTCACCGACCCGCGGCTGCGCGACGAGGCGGAAGTACGCGGACTACATCAGGATGGCCACCGAGCGCAGCCTCGAGCGGATCGGGGTGGAGCGCTTCGACCTGCTGCTGCTGCACAACCCCGATCGCATCGGGTACTCGAGCGCCGCGGTGTGGGAGGGGATGCGGGCCGTCCGCGAGGCCGGCCTGACGCGAATGCTGGGCGTGGCGCCGGGGCCGGCCAACGGGTTCACGCTCGATCTGATCGACTGCATCGAGCGCTTCGGGGAGCTGATCGACTGGGCGATGATCATCTTCGGCCCGCTGGAGCCCTGGCCGGGGAAGCTCGTGCTCGACGCCGCCGCCGCGCACGACGTGAGCCTCATCGCCCGCGTCGTGGACTACGGGGGGCTGTTCCACGACGACGTGCTCCCCGGCCACTCCTTCGCCCCCTACGACCACCGCAAGTTCCGCCCCGAGGGCTGGGTGGAGGCGGGCCGCGAGAAGCTCGAATGGATGCGCCCCTACGCCGCCCGCCACGGTCTCACGATGCTCCAGCTCGCCTGCCAGTGGACGCTCGCGCACGCCCCCGTGCGCTGCGTGGCGCCGACGCTGATCCAGGAGGCGCCGTCTTCCGATGGGGGCGGAGGAGCCGGGGGAGGGGCTCGCAATTCGCTCCTCGCCCGATCGAGGACAAGCGCGCGGAGCTGGCGGCTCTGGCCGACCTGCGGTCGGCGCCGGAGGCGCAGCTGAGCGACGAGGAGGTGGAAGCGCTGCGCGCGCGTGGCGACAACGCCGGTTGCATGGCCCTCAAGGGCGCAAGCCCCGACTACGAGGGCGAGCAGCTGCCCGACCGCTGGCCCCTCACCGGCGAGCTCGCCGAGCTGGCCGAGCGCTGGCGGATCGAGCCTGCGCGCGACCTCACCTTCACCATGTAGCCATCGCGATCGGTATGCGCTAGAGTATGCATGTATGTATACGTTTTTGCACACGAAAGGGAGCTGCTAATGGCCGCAACCGCGACCATCCGAGTGATGCCCGACACTCGCGAACGACTGAAGCGCCTCGGTCGTGATCGAGGGCTCAACACCCCGGATCTTCTCGACTCGCTCGTGCGTCATGCCGAGGACGATCAGCTTCTCGCCGACCACGAGGCCGCGATGGATCGGATCATGGCCGACCCCGAGCAGGCCGCGTCCTACCGTTCAGAGCTGAGCGCCTGGGACAGCACGTTGCTGGATGGGTTGAAGGATCTGTAGGTGAGCGAAGTTCCGGCCGGCCGTCAGGGCGATGTCTGGCAGGCACGCCTCGAGCCCATCGTGGGCCAAGAGCAGGGCGGGACTCGCCCTGTCCTAATTGTCAGCGTCGATCAGATCTCCTCGGGCCGAGGTGAGATGTGCATAGTCGTTCCCTTTACTCGCACCGATCGCGGCACACCTGTTCACGTCCGTGTCGATCCGCCGGAGGGCGGCCTGACCTCGGTCAGTTTCGCCCTGCCAGAGAACGTGCGGTCGATCTCTCGCGAGCGTCTCGCCGAGCGACTTGGCGACGTTCGGGACGCAACCCTCGAACAGGTACTGCACCGCATTCACCTGCTTACCAGGAAGCCGAAGTGAGCTACCGCCCCTCGAACCGCGGTGCCCGTTTGCCCAGGAACGCCGCGATCCCCTCCTTCGCGTCGGCGCTTGCGAAGACCGTGGCGAACGCGCGCTTCTCTGCCTCGATGCCCTCGTCGAGGTCGCCCTCCGCGGAGACCTGCTTGATCTGCTCCACCGCCAGCGGCGCCTGAGCCGGCGAGCCTGCGCGCCCACGCGAGCGCGGTGTCGAGCAGTTCGTGGTCGTCCACCACGGCGCTCGCGAGGCCGTACTCGTAGGCCTCCTCCGCCCGCATGGGGTCGCCCACGAGGTTCATCTCCAGGGCCTTGCTCTGGCCCACCAGGCGCGGCAGGCGCTGGGTGCCGCCGAAGCCGGGGATGATCCCCAGCTTGATCTCCGGCTGGCCGAAGAGCGCCGAGCGCGCGGCGATCCGCACGTCGCAGGACATCGCCAGCTCGCAGCCGCCGCCGAAGGCGAGGCCGTTGACCGCGGCGATCGTCGCGATCCCCTCGCGGCCCAGCTCGCGGAAGAGCGCGTGGGCCTTGTGGATCAGGGCCTCGCCCCGCCGCCTCGTCCATCGCCGTGAACGCCTTGATGTCCGCGCCCGCGCTGTAGAGGAAGGGGTTCGAGGAGGCGATCACCAGCGCGCGCACGCCCGCGGTCTTGGCCTGCTCCCACACCTTGCCGAGGTCCTCGATCACCTGCGGGGCGATCGAGTTCATCTGGCCGTTCGCCAGCCACGCGATCGCCACGCCCTCCTCACACGTCTGGAGCTTGACGACCTGGGTGGATGGGGCCGAGTCATCGGCGTCGGGCTGCGGGTAGGCGTAGAAGCCCTGTCCGCTCTTCTGACCCAGGCGGCCCTGGGCGACGAGGCGGCGCAGGATCCGCGGCGGCGCGAAGCGCTCCCCGTGGCGCTCCCGGGCGTTCTCCAGGCGCTCCAGGATCGTGTCGAGGCCCTCCACGTCGGCCTTCATGAACGGCGGCATCAGGCCCCGCCGCGGGTCGAGGCCCGCGCCCGCCATCAGCCCGAAGTCGATGTCGCGGTGGATCGCCACGCCCTCCTCGAGCACCAGGCAGGCCTCCACGAACGTCTTCAGCGTGAGCAGCTCCACGAGCTCCGCCACGTCCGGCTCGCCCTCGCCCTGCCAGGTTGGGCTCGCCCTCGGGGCTGTAGAAGCCGTCGCCGCCGGTCTTCGCCCCGAGCTTGCCCTCGGAGACGAGCTTCTGCATCCCCTTCGGCACGTAGAAGCGCTCGGGGCCGTAGGACTCCGCAAGGTGCTCCGCGACGTGCAGCACCGTGTCGAGGCCCAGCAGGTTCGACCAGGAAGTAGGGGCCCATCGGCACCACGTTCGCCGCGCCCACGCCCTCGTCGATCAGCTTGATCGAGAGGCCCTGCTGCTCCTGCGCGCGCCAGATCTCCGAGGTGCCCGCGTTGAGGATGCGGTTGACCACGAAGCCCGGCACCTCCGCGCAGGTGATCGGCTGCTTGCGGATCGCCTGCGCGAACGTGACCGCCGCGGTGAGCGGTCTCCGGCGAGGTCTCCTCGCCTTCGACCACCTCGATCAGCGGCATCACGGAGGCGGGGTAGAAGTAGTGGAAGCCCACCACCTTGTCGGGGCGCAGCGTCGCTTCGCCGATCTCGGTGATCGACAGCGAGGAGGTGTTCGACGCGAGGATCGCGTGGCCCGGCGTGGCCGCGTCGAGCTCCGCGAAGACCGCCTGCTTGATCTCCATCCGCTCCGGCACCGCCTCGATCACGAAGTCCACCTCGCCGAAGCGCCACGTAGGAGGTCGTGCCCTCGATGCGCCCCACGATCTCCGCGATCTGCGCCTCGCCCTGCTCGGCGGTGAGCTTGCCGCGCTCCACCAGTTTGCCCACCTGTCCCGCGGTCACGTTGCGGGCCTCGTCGAGGCCCGGCCTGCACGAGCTGCTCGTCGATGTCCTTCAGCACCACCGGGATCCCCGCGGCGGCGATCGTCTGCGCGATCTGCCCCCCCATCGTCCCCGCGCCCACCACCGCTGCCTTGAACACGAACATGCCGGCTCCTCGTCCTCTCGCTCGGATCGGTTGCTTCTCGCTTGGACGCGCAGCCTAACCGAACTCCGCTCGCCCCCGGGCGCGAGCGCATCGTCTCGCCCGCGCCGCGGGTTACATCCTCGCGAGGGGGGTATCAAGCGCTGGGAAAGGCAGGTGTGCACGATGACCGAAGCACGACACACGGCAAACGCGAGTGGACCGATGCTCAGCCGCGCCCATGACGGCGTTGGCTCTGGCACTCGCCTCGCTGCGCTGCTGCTCGCGCTGCCGGTCGCCGGCGCAGGCGGCGCTCGCGCCGCCCGGCGTCTCCACCGGGGCCGCGGATAGCGTGAGCTACGGCTCGGCCACCCTCACCGGGTCGATCGACCCGCGCGGGAGCAACACCTCCTACTACTTCCAGTACGGGCCCACCAGGGCCTACGGCGCGCAGACCGCCGGTCGCCGACGCCGGGGCGGGCACCAGCCACCGTGAAGGTGGCCGTGCCGGTGGGCGGGCTGCAGCCGATCACCACCTACCACTACCGCCTGATCGCGGTCAACGCCGTCGGCGCGCGCGACGGGCGCCGACCGGGCGTTCACGACCGCCAAGGTGCCGCTCTCGCTGGCGATCCTCGCGGCGCCCAACCCGATGCTCTACGGGGGCGCCGCCACGATCCAGGGCACCCTCTCGGGCACCGGCAACGGCAGCGTCCGCGGTGGTGCTGCAGGCCAACCCCTTCCCCTACACCCAGGGCTTCGCGACCGTCGGCAACCCCGAGCTGACGACCGCGACCGGCGGCTTCTCGTTCCCGTTCGTGGGCCTCACCGAGGCGACGCAGTTCCGCGTGGTCACCACCACCAAGGTGCCCGTGGTCAGCCCGGTCGCGATCGAGGGCGTCGCGGTGCGGCGTCGAAGCCCACGTCGGGCGCACCCACCGGCGCCACCACGCGCGCATCTACGGCACCGTGACCCCCGCCGTGGACGGCATGGAAGTCGCGATCATGCGCGTCATCGGCGGGCGCAACGTGCTGGTGGCGGGCACCATCCTGCGCCACCGCAACGCGACCAGCTCGCGCTTCAGCCGCGTGATCCGCGTCAAGCGCAGCGCGGTCTACCGGGTGTTCGTGAAGGTCACCAACGGCGCCCAGACCTCCAACTACAGCCAGCCGCTCTTCATCCGCTGAGACCTCCGCGGGAGGGCCGCGCTCGCCCGCGGGCGGCGCGGGGCGCGGTTGGAGGTGGCGCCGATCAGCGAGCCTCTCCTACGCCGCGACCGTCTCCGCGGCCTCGACGCGCCGCGGCAGCAGCGTCTCGCGGGCGATCACGAGGCGCTGGATCTGCGAGGTGCCCTCGTAGAGCTGCATGATCTTCGCGTCGCGGAAGAGCTTCTCCACGGGGTAGTCCTTGATGAAGCCGTAGCCCCCGTAGATCTGCACCGCGTCGGTGGCGACCTTCATCGCGGCGTCCGCGGCGAAGCGCTTGGCGTGCGAGGAGACCAGCGTGTTGCGTTCGCCGTTGTCGAGCATGCACGCCGACTTCCACGTCAGCAGGCGCGCCGCCTCGACGTCGGTGGCCATGTCCGCGATCATGAACTGGATCGCCCTGGTGCATCGCGATCGGCACGCCGAACTGGATGCGTTCCTTGGAGTACTCGGTGGCGAACTCGAACGCCGCGCGGGCGATCCCGGTCGCCATCGCCGCCACGCCGGGGCGGGTGCGGTCGAGCGTCATCATCGCGAGCTTGAAGCCCTTGTTCTCCTCGCCCAGCAGGTTCTCCGCGGGGACCTCCACGTCGTTGAAGCTGATCGTCGCGGTGTTCGAGGCGCGCTGGCCGAGCTTGTCCTCCTTCTTGTCGACCACCACCCCCCAGTCGCGCTCGACCACGAACGCCGAGATGCCGCGGTGGCCGGCCTCCTTGTCGGTCTTCGCGTAGACGGTGTAGTAGTCCGCGTAGCCGCCGTTGGTGATGAAGCACTTCGAGCCGTTGAGCACGTACTTGTCGCCCTGCTTGACAGCGGTCGTGCGCATCCCCGAGACGTCCGAGCCGGCGTCGGGCTCGGTCAGGCAGAAGGAGACCAGCTTCAGCTCCTCGGTGACCGCGCCCAGGTACTTCTTCTTGACCTCCTCCGAGCCGCCCAAGGACGATCGGCGCGGTCGCCAGGCCGTTGCAGCCGAGCGAGGTCTGGATCCCGGAGCAGCCCCACGAGAGCTCCTCCTCGATCAGGCACCCGTCGAGGTAGCCGAGGCCGGGGCCGCCGTACTCCTCGGGGATGTGGGTGTTCATCAGCCCCACCTCCCACGCCTTCTGGAGGATCTCCTGGGGCCACGTGCCGTCCTTGTCGTACTCCCAGGCGACCGGGCGGATCTCCTTCTCGGCGAAGTCGTGCGCCAGCTCGCGCAGGTTCTTCTGCTCGTCTGTGAGCGTGAAATCGACCATGTCTGTCAGTGGGCTCCTCGGGCTGGCGCGGAGACGGGCCGCCCCGGGTGGGCCGAACCGCTCGCCGCGCGGGAAATAGATTGACTGGTCAGTCAACGCTGGCCGATACCAGAGGGTAGCGAAGCGCGGCCGGTTGAGCCAACCATTGATGCAGGTCCTGATCGCTGCAGGCCGCCTCTCCCGCATCCCTCCAGAGCGTCTTCCCCATGTGCTCTTCGGCTCGATCGGCCTGTTCGTCGCTGGTCGGCGTGCTCTCGATGCTGACCCGCAGCAACCTCCACGACCAGATCGGCCAGGGCGGCCTCTTCGTCGGCGAGGACTACTCCGGGGCCGGCGGGTACGACGCCATGGCGGGAGCCGGAGGGGTGGGGTGAGGAGCCACAGGCAGGCGCGGCGGGGGGACCCGGGTTCGACTCCCAGGCCGAGCGCGAGCTCGAGATCCGCCAGATGCTCACGGCCCGCAGCGACCGCCTCGTGCGCCAGGGCCACGCGCCGCTCGACATCGACGCCGAGCTCGCCCGGTTCGACTGGGTGGACCCCCGGGCGGGACGGGTCCGGCGAGGGCTCCGACGACGCCGCGCTCACCGAGGAGGTGCGCCAGCTCGTGCGCGCCCGCAACGAACGCCGCCAGCGCCAGGGGCTCGAGACGCTCGACGTCGAGGCCGAGGTGCAGCGCACGCTCGCCGAGCTGAGCCCCTAGACCCTGCAACGCAAGCTGCGCATCCGGCACGACCTGCACGTAGCATCTCCTTGATGCGCTCGCAGACGCTCGGCGCGTTCGCGCGCGGACTGCTGTTGTGCGGTCTCGCCCTCGCCTCGATCGCGTTGTGCGGTCTGGCTCTCGCCGCGCTCGCCCTCCCCGCCTCCGCCGCTGGCCGAAACGGGGATGCGAGCCTTCGGCGGGTGTCTCCCCGCTTTGGTCGATCTAGCCGAAACGGGGATGCAAGCCCTCGGCAGGTGTCTCCCCGCTTTGGTCGATCTAGCGGAAACGAGGATGCGAGCCTTCGGCGGGGGTCTCCCAGCTTCGGTCGAGCTTCGATCGGTAGGGGGCCCACGGTGTACGGCGCGCTGCAGAGCCTGGAGCGCAGCGGCGCGCTGAGCGCCGAAGCGTACGGCGAAGACTCCTCCACCTACACCGCCGCGCTGAGCGCCTCTCAAGAAGCTGAGCGGCACGCGCCGCGCGGAACTCGCGAGCGTGATCGCCAACGTGCAGCAGATCGCCGCCGCCGGCGCAGTTCATCCCCTCGCGGCTGCCCGCGCTGTTCCTCACGCTCGAAAGCAACGTCCAGTGGTGGAGCCACGAACCGCTGCCGGCCGCCGACCAGCACGTGAGCTTTCCGGGCAGCCACCTGGTGTGGGAGTACTACCCCGGACAGGGCATCGAGATCCAGTGGCTGGCGACCTTCGGCGAGGCCAACGGCTACTACGACAACGGGCACGAGAACACGCAGCTGCGCGAAGTGCTCGAAGAAGCGATCCCGCTCGCCACCCAGCGCGCCGGGGGGATCGCGTGGGAGTACCTCTTCCACTTCGACGGCGGCTCCCCCCCGTGGACGAGCGGGCTCTCGCAGGGCACCGCGCTGCAGGCGCTCTCCCGCGCGTACTCGCGCCTGCACGAACCGGCCTTCCTCACGGCCGCCAAGCAGGCGCTCGGCATCTTCCAGACCCCGCCGCCCGCGGGCGTGCGCGTGGCGACGCCCGCGGGCACGCTCTACGCTGGAGTACACCTACGCCCCCACCGACCGCATCCTCAACGGCTTCATCCAGGCCGCTCAACGGGCTCTACGACTACGCCAAGCTGACCGGCGACCCGCTCGGCCTGCCAGCTCTTCGAAGCGGGCGACGCCGAGGCGCGCGCGAGGTCGCGCCCACTACGACACCGGCGCCTGGTCGATGTACGACCAGTACTCCGAATCGAACCTCAACTACCACGAGCTGCTCACCGAATTCCTGCAGAACCTCTGCCAGCGCACCTCGCCAAGGCGAGCCCATCGCGCCCCCTCCACCGCACCGCCGGCATCCGCCACCCCGACCCGACCAGTGGCTCCTCCGCCCGACGCCACCGGCGCTCCACCACCCCGACGCCCACGGGCGGCTCCTCCGGCCCGAGCGGCACGAGCACTGCCACCGCAGGGGGCACCTCCACCGCGGGGGCACCGCCACTGCCAGCCGCGCGGCCGCCGCGAGCGGCAGCGGCAGATCCCCGGCGTCGCGGTCGCCTCGGCCACGACGGCCACCCCCGCAGGCCCCGCACTCCGATCCCGGGGGACGCGATCTACTGCACCACCGCGCAGCGCTTCACCGCCGATCTGCACACCCCGCCGGCGATCGCGCTGCTGACACGCAGGCTGCGCCGAGGGCGTGCGCGGCGGCGTGCAGCTGTCGCTCTCGAAGATCGCCACCGTCAGCCTCACGATCCGCCGGGGCGGGCGGGTGGTGTGGAGCAACAGCGCACTCGTCGAACGCGGCGACCCGCGGCTGCTGTGGGTCACACCCAGCAAGCCCGGCACCTACTCGGTGAGCATCACCGCGGTGGACCTCGCCGGCAACAGCGCGAGCACGAGCGGCACGATCGCGCTCGGCGGCCCCGCCAAAGCCCCGCGGGCACGCCAAAGCCTGACCCCGCAGCCGCGCTCGCCCTCGCCCATGCACCGCTGAGCGATCCGGGATCGTCTCGGCCGCCCGCTGAGAGCCACCGTACAATCGGTGTGTGCCCAGCGAAGCGCGCATCCGTGGCGGCGCGAGAGACCCGGACCCCGCCCACCCAAGCCGCTCCGACGGGCTCTGGAATCGCGCACGCCTGGGGGGCGCCTTGATCGCGACCGGCGCCTCGCGGCGATCGCCGCGGTCGCCGCTGTTCGCGACGATGTTCCTGCCGTGGTATCAGCAGAACGCGGTCGTCAGCGCCGCGAAGACCGCGCCGCTGGTGAGCCGCAACCTGAACGCCTTCGAGGTCTTCTCGTTCGTCGAGGCCGCCGTGCTGCTGGTGGCGGTCGCGGTGCTCGTTCCTGCTGTACAGCGCGCGCCGAGGGACACAAGCTTCCAGCTGCCGGGCGGCGACGGCGCGGTCGTTCTCGCCGCCGGCCTGTGGAGCGCGCTGCTGCTGATCCTGCGGCTGTTCGACAAGCCCGGGATCACCCAGCACGGCGTCGCCGCCAACGTCGGCATCCAGTGGGGGATCTTCTTCGCGCTCGCCGCCGCCGGCCTGCTCGCCTACGCGGCTCGCGGATGCGCGCCGGGCAACGGCCCGAACCGCCGCTGCTGCGCCGCCGGCCGATCGACGATCGCCCCATCGACGACCGGCAGCCGCCGTGCTCGCCCAACCCCGACCCGCCGCGCCGCACTCGCGACCCTCTGCCCCGCTGGCCGATCGACGATCGCTCCATCGAGGATCGGTCCCCGGAACGCCAACCGCCCCCTCGCGACCCGACCCCACGCCGCCCACTCGAGCAGGAAGCGACGGCCATCGTGCCCAGCAGGGCAGCGGTCCCTGCGAAACCGCGCAGCCGCTACCCTCCGGCGCCGGGGGAGGAGCAGCTCTCCTTCGAGGACCCCTCGGACCTACCATTGCGATGACAATGCCCCCCGCCTCCGCCCCCTGCCCCCCTCCTCCCCCTCCCCGGCTTCGACCGCCGAGGTGGCCGAGGGCCTGCGCGCAGTGGGCTACCTGCCGGGCGAGTCCACGGCGCTGGTGGCGTACCTGGCGACACGACTGGGCAAGCCGGTGCTCGTCGAGGGCCCCGCGGGGGTCGGCAAGACGGAGCTGGCGAAGGCGCTCGCGCGCTACCTGGGCCGCAAGCTCGTGCGGCTGCAGTGCTACGAGGGCCTCGACGAGGCGAAGGCGCTGTACGAGTGGAACTACCGCAAGCAGCTGCTGCGCATCCAGGCGCAGGGCGGCGAGGCGGGCTGGGGGGAGGTGCAGGAGGACATCTTCGGCGAGGACTTCCTGCTGGCGCGCCCGCTGATGACCGCGATCGCCTCCGAGGAGCCGGTGGTGCTGCTGATCGACGAGATCGACAAGACCGACCAGGAGTTCGAGGCGATGCTGCTGGAGGTGCTCTCGGACTTCCAGATCTCGATCCCCGAGCTGGGTCGGGTGGAGTCGCGCACGCACCCCGTGGTGCTGCTGACCTCGAACAACTCGCGCGAGCTCACCGAGGCGCTCAAGCGCCGCTGCCTCTACCTGTGGCTGGACTACCCCTGCCTCGAGCACGAGCTCGCGATCGTGCGCCTGCACACGCCGGAGCTCTCCGAGACGATCGCCCGCCGGCTGGTCGAGGTGGTGGGGATGGTGCGCGAGCTCGACCTCAAGAAGCCCCCCTCGATCGCGGAGTCGATCGACTGGGCGCGCGCGCTGCTGCTGCTCGGAGCGCAGGACATCGACTCGGACACCTTCATGGAGACGATGTCGGTGATCGTCAAGCACCGCACCGACATGGACGTCGTCGCCGAGCGGGTGGGGCTGAAGCTGGGCGCAACCGTCGATGCCGCCTGAGGGCATCGCGGCGCGCCTGCTGGAGCTCGGGGAGGAGCTGCGCTCCGAGGGCGTGGCGGTCGGCACCTCCGAGCTGCTCGACGCCTTCGCGGTGCTGCGCGAGATCGAGTGGACCTCCCAGGAGGACTTCCGCGAGGCGCTCGCGGCGACGCTCGCCAAGAGCCAGGAGGACCGGCGGATCTTCGAGCTGGTGTTCGAGCGCTTCTTCTTCCGCGCCGTGGAGCTGGCGGCGGTGCGGGAGGGCGTGCGCGAGGGAGGCGAGGACCGGCCGCACGACCCCGACGCCGGGGAGCTCGACCTCGAGGAGCTCTCCGAGGAGGAGCTCGACGCGCTGCGCCGCCAGATCGCGGCCGCCCTGCGCGAGGGCTCGGACGGCGCGATGCGCGACCTCGCGCGGATGGCGATCGCGGCGCTGGCCCGCCGCGACGGGGGCTCGGGGGTGATCGGGGTGGACGTGCAGCGCATCCGCCGCGCGCTCGGGCTGCGCACCGAGCCCCAGCCGGAGCTGCCCGAGGAGGATCCCCGCCGCGAGGGCCTGCCGCGCGAGGCGCTGCGCCGCTTCGAGGCGCTGCTGCGCCGGGAGCTCGAGCGCGCGCAGGTGCAGCGCACCGGGACGCTGCCCCCCGCGCGCCCGCTGGGCGAGCTCGACCGCGCGCTGCCCTCGGGCCCGCTGCAGGACCTCGCGGCGGTGCACCGCGTGGTGGCGCAGCTGCGCCGGCGCCTGGCCACGCAGGGCCACCAGACGCGCGGGCACCGCCACCACGCGCACGTGGACGTGCGCCGCACGATGCGCGCCTCGCTGCAGACCGGCGGGGTGCCGGTGGTGCTCAAGTACCGCCCCCGCCGCCCGCGCCGCCCGGAGGTGTACGTGCTGTGCGACGTCTCCACCAGCGTCACCTCCGCGTCGGTCTTCTTCCTCTCGGTGCTGCACGCGCTGCACGACTCCTTCCGCAAGATGCGCTCCTTCGTGTTCATCGAGCGGATCTCCGAGGTCACCGACATTTTCGAACGGGAGCGCGACTTCAAGGCGGTCAACGAACGGATCGCCTCCGACGCGGGGGTGGCGGACATCTCCGGCTACACCGACTACGGCCGCGTGTGGTCGGAGCTCCTGGAGCAGATCGGCGACGACCTCAACCCGCGGGCGACGGTGATCGTGCTGGGCGACGCGCGCACCAACGGCCGCGACCCCCGCGCGGACTCCTTCGCGGCGATCGCCGCGCGCGCGGGGCGCACCTTCTGGCTGAATCCCGAGCCGCGCCTGTACTGGAACTACGGGGACTCCGTGATCGCCGCCTACGAGCGCCACTGCACCGCGTTCGAGTGCTGGACCACCGCGCAGCTGGAGGACTTCGTGCGCGCGCTGACACGGCCCGAGCTGGCGGCCGGCGCGGGCAGGTAGCGGGCACCGCATCTCAGCTGCTCGCACGGCGGCGCAGCCGGTAACGACGCCGGTACGACCGCAGCGGCAGTGAAGATGTGGCTCATGCGCGTCCCGCAACCCCTGAACCCGCCGACCGTTCACCCCACGGAGGTACTCCCTTGACCGTGCGCCTCGAGTGGGATGGAAAGCCGGAGCGGGTGGAGCGCCTGCACCTCCCGTTCCAAACCGTCGAGACGATCAACGAGTCCCGCGCGACTCGCGAGCGGGACACGGGCGCACTGTTCGGTGGCGAGGGCTCGCAGGCAGCCGAGCGCAACCTGCTCATCTGGGGCGACAACAAGCTCGTGATGAGCAGCCTGATGGAGGAGTACGCGGGCCGGATCGACTTGATCTACATCGATCCGCCATTCGATACCGGATCCGACTTCACAGTGCCAGTCCAGATCGGCGACCAGTCGATCGTCAAGGAGCCGTCCATCCTCGAAGAGCACGCGTATCGGGACACATGGGGCGCTGGAACCACTTCGTTCTTGACCATGCTGCACGACCGACTCGTCCTGATACGCGATCTCCTCTCAGACGTCGGCTCATTGTATGTGCACTGCGATTGGCGCACCTCCCACTACGTTCGTTTGATCCTCGACGAGATCTTTGGGCCAAAGAACTTTCGCAACGAGATCGTCTGGAAGCGCGCGGCGCTGCTCGGACGTAAGGCCACCGCGGCCCAGTTCGGCCGTGTCACGGAGTCGATCTTCTACTACACCAAGACTGACTCGTTCATAGCGAGCAAGCCGACCACCGAGCGCTTGATCCCCATACCAAAAGGAGACTCTCCCGACGGATACCGCTTCGACGAGCAGGAGGGCAAGTATTTCCGCACGTCACCCAGGGGTGACTACACAGACGAGAGCGTCCTCAAGCTCGAAGCCGAGAACCGCATCTTTCGAACGTCCACCGGCAACATCCGCATCAAGTATTTCGTCGAGCGGCGTGGTAAGCACCTGGTCGAGACAATGCCGACCGATAACCTCTGGACCGATATTCCCGACATGATGCATATCCCCAAGTCTGAGCGCACGGGATATCCGACACAGAAGCCGAGGGCTCTGGCGGAACGCATCATAAGGATGTCCTCTAAAGAGTCCTCGATCGTCGCCGACTTCTTCTGTGGGTCCGGCACCGTGCTGGTGACGGCCGAGCAGATGGGACGCCGATGGATTGGGTGCGATCTCGGTCGCTTCGCGGTTCACACGGCGCGCAAGCGTCTGCTTGACATCTCAGACTGCCGTCCGTTCGATATCAAGAACCTGGGCTCCTACGAGCGCCAGCAGTGGCAGATCGAGTCTGGCAACGGCGCCGTGCGAGCGTACCTGGACACAATCTTGGCCTTCTACCGGGCCGAGCCCGTCGATGGGTTCATCCACCTCCACGGCCGCAAGGCCGGGCGCATGGTGCACATCGGCGCAACGGACGCACCGGTGACGATCGACGAGACCGAAGACGTCATGGACGAAATGGCCGACAACGGCATCGAGGCGTGCGACCTGCTCGGCTGGGAGTGGGAGATGGGGCTCCACGACACGATCTCTGAGCGCGCAAGGCGTCGCGGTCTGGATGTTCGCCCTCGGCAGATCCCGCGGGAGGTCATGGAGCGCCAGGCATCTGATGCCGCGCGCTTCTTCGAGCTGGCCTTCGTCGACCTCGACGTTCGCCGTAAGGATCGGGAAGCATGTGTGGTGCTCAAGGACTTCGCGATCCCCAGCGAGGACCTCATCCCGCCAAAGGTGCGCGAGCGCATCGCGTCGTGGTCAGATCTCATCGACTACTGGTCGGTTGACTACGACTTCAGCGACGAGGTCTTCCACAACCAGTGGCAGGCGTACCGGACGCGCGAGCATTCGGCGCTTGCCACCCAGAGCGACTGGCACGAGTATCCAAAGGCGGGCCGTTACTCGATCGTCGTGAAGATCGTCGACATCTTCGGCAACGACACCACCAAGCTCGCCGAGGTTCGCATCAAGTGAGCGCCCGGACGGCAGCGTCTCCGTCTGGCGACCCCTATGCGGTTCCGCGGCGACGCAAGCCAAGCGAGGGCACATATGCTGTCAACGGAGTCCGAGCGCGGGTCGATGCTTGGCGTACGCAGGGTTACCCGCAGGCATCCGCCACGTCTCGGCGGCTGCTGAGTTTCTGGTTTGCCGACGAGCACCGCGCCGCGGACGGACGGCCCTTCCGCTTCTACTTCTGCCAGCGCGAGGCCGTTGAGACCTTCCTCTACCTGACCGAGATCGATCCGGTTCACGGGCTGAAGGATCTCCTCGAGTTCGCCGAGCACGACATGACGCTCGAGCCCGACGAACCCAAGCGCCAGCGATTGGCGATGAAGATGGCTACGGGCTCGGGGAAGACAATGGCGATGAGTCTCTGCATCGTGTGGTCCTACTTTCACGCGCTCTACGAGGCCGGCTCGCCGATGACGAGCACGTTCTTGGTGCTTGCACCGAACCTGATCGTCTTTGAGCGCCTGAAGGCGGACTTCAGCAACGGGACGACCTTCCGGCGCGATCCTCTCGTTCCGCCTGAGTGGGCACACGACTTCGACCTTGCGGTGCTGCTGCAGGACGACCCGTCCCCCGTGACGGCTCGTGGCGTTCTCTACCTCACGAACATTCAGCGGCTCTACGAGCCCACCACGGCAGGCGGGAAGAGCAAGACATCCCCCAACCCAGTCGAGGCGATGGTCGGACCCCGCGTCAACCGTATTCTGGACACACCCTCCCCCGAGCGGCTCTTCGACGGGATCACGGCGCGCCGGCGCATCATGGTCATCAACGACGAGGCCCATCACGTCCATGACGAGAAGCTCAAGTGGAGCCAGACAATCGAGCGTCTACACGGCCAGTTGCAAAAACGCGCGCCGGATTACCTCAACGCCGGTGTCGTCTCGCAGCTCGACTTCTCCGCGACGCCGAAGGACGAGAAGGGCGGCGTCTTCCGTCACGTGGTGGTCGACTATCCGCTTGCCCAGGCGGTCACCGACGGGATCGTCAAGACGCCGGTGATCGGCGAGATCAAGGGCGCAGAGGTCGAGCTTGGCGATACGTCTTTTCAGCGCAACCGCCAATGGCTCGACGTCGCGGTCGGCCGATGGAGGAAGTTCGACGAGACACTCTCGCGGTCGGGCAGGCGACCGGTGCTGTTCGTGATGTGCGAGAACACGCTCGCCGCCGACGAGGCCGGAGCGTACCTCGGACAGCTTCCCGACTTCGCCGGTGATCGCCTGCTCGTCATTCACACCAACCGCTCGGGGGAGATCACCAAGGACGACCTCGAGATCGCCCGGCGCGCCGCCCGCGAGGTCGACGAGCCCGACAGTCGCATCCGCTGCATCGTCAGCGTCCTTATGCTCCGCGAGGGCTGGGACGTCCGCAACGTGTGCGTGATCGTCACGTTGCGAGCCCTTACCGCAGCGAACAAGATCCTGCCCGAGCAGGCCCTGGGTCGCGGCCTGCGCCGCATGACCCCACCTGGCTCGGGCTTCGACGAGCGAGTGGTCGTGATCGAGCACGAGGCGTTCCGTCAGCTCTGGAGCAGCGAGCTCGACGGTGGACTCGTCGTAGAGCGCCACGCCGTCGAGAAGATCGAGTCCGGAGCGCTGACGATCTTCGCCGATGAGGCCAAGCGGCGTTTTGACATCGTGATCCCGCAGCTCACCCGCGCCATCGCGCGCTCTGACAGCGCCCTGGCCCGGCTCAGCCCAAAGGACGTGCCCGACCCCCAGAAGCGGCTCTCGATCCCCGAAATCCCGCCTGACGAGTATGTCCAATACCGCGGGAGGCATCTGATCGACAAGGGCGTCATCGAGGAGTACGAGTTCTATGTCCCCTACGCAGAAGACCCCTCCGGTGTGATCACCTACTACACCCGCAGCGCCGCCAAGGCCGGGGGTGTCGAGCGGCTCTCCGGCGCGTTCGCCACGCTCGCACCGATGGTTCGCGATTACCTCCGCAAACGCGTATTCGAGCGGCCGGTCGAACTTGAGGACAAGGTCATCCTGCGCCGGCTGGCCGAGAACGACGCACAGGCCCTTGTGGCCGGGGCGTTCGGCAAGGCAATCCGCGCGCTCTCGATTACCGAGCGGGAGCCGACGATCACAGAAAGCGCCTTCAGGGTCTCAGACACCTCGCCTTTCCCCTGGTCTCGCCAGACGGTCGCGGGCGAGCGCACGGTCTTCAACCTCACGCCCGTAGACAACGCGTTGGAGGCCCGGTTCGCAGAGTTCCTCGACCAGGCGAGCGATGTTGCGGCATGGGCGAAGCTCACGATGAACAGCCGCTTTGCTCTGGAGTACATCTCCAGGATGGGCGCCCTGCGCTACTACTACCCCGACTTTGTCGTGCGGCTAAGCGACGACACTTGCCTGGTCGTCGAGACCAAGGGACAGGAGGATCTCGATGTCGCACTCAAGGACCGCCGGGCACGGCGCTGGTGTGAGGACGCCACCCGTCTGTCGGGGCGCGGCTGGGCCTACGAGAAGGTCAGCCAGAGAACGTTCGAGGCCTACACCGGACAGGATCTCGATGGTCTACGGCGCTTCGTCGCCATAGACGCCGGACCCGGGTAGGACCCCGGCATGAGCATACGTCTTGGCTGGATGGGAAGATAGTCCTAAGCTCCTCGGAGGAGACATCAGCTTCATGGCACCAGCTACCGACACCCAGATCGACCTCTTCGCGTGGGCCCGCGAGCTCGAGCAGGAAAACGAGCGGATCACCAAGACCAACCAGGAGCGGGCGCGCCGTCGCGGATATCTCGTGTTTGCCACCGATCCAAACATTTCCCCCGAGGACCCCGGCTACTGCGAGGTCTATGCCACCGAGGCTAGGACGCCCAACCAAGCGGCCGCCAAGATCAGGCATCTCACCGCCAGCCGTCGCCTGCACGCGTATCTGGCAACCGGCAAATACAAGCACGAGCTGGCAGACGCCCGCTGGGTGGCGTAGACACCAGGACACCGCCGGGCGCGAAGATACACCGCCCGCGCTAGGCTTTACGAGAAACCAGACAACACCAGGGGAGCTGGCGGGAGAGGCCGGCTGAGATGGCGCACGAGAGCTCCCGGCGCCGACCCTTCGAACCTGTGGGGTAATGCCCGCGGAGGGAGTGGCGCAGTGTCGAGCGTGCTGGAACTGCCGGGCCACAAGCGCGGTCGCCGCGAGCGGCGTCGGCCTCGTCTACGGAGCGGGCGGCGGCCGCGGCGCGAATGCTCCCGTGCACGCGCTCGCGGACGTCTCGCTGCACGCCGCGGGGGGCGAGCTCGTGGCGGTGGTGGGCCCGAGCGGCTGCGGCAAGACGACGCTGCTGGAGCTGATCTGCGGCCTGCGCCAGCCGAGCAGCGGAAGCGTGCGCAGCGAACCGGCAGCGCTGATGCCCCAGCACGACCTGCTGCTGGCGTGGCTGAGCGCGGTGGACAACGCGGCGCTGGCGCTGCGCATCGCACGGCGCCCCCGCGCGCAGGCGCGAGCGCGAGCGGCGGAGCTGTTCGCGGAGCTGGGCCTCGGGGGCTTCGAGGCGGCGCGCCCGCACGAGCTCTCGGGCGGGATGCGCCAGCGGGTGGCGTTCGTGCGGACGCTGCTCTCGGGCAAGCCCGTGCTCTGCCTGGACGAGCCCTTCGGCGCGCTGGACGCGATCACCAGGGCGGAGATGCAGGGGTGGCTGGAGCGGGCGCTGCGGCGCGAGCCGCGCACGGTGGTGCTGGTGACCCACGACGTGGAGGAGGCGGTGCTGCTGGCCGATCGCGTGGCGGTGCTGTGCCCGCGCCCGGGCCGCACGGTCGCGGAGCTCGAGATCAGGCTGCCCCGCCCGCGGACACGCACGGACCCGGCGGTGAGCGCGCTGCGCGAGCGGGCGCTGATCGCGCTGGGGCTGGAGACCCCCCGGGCCAGGGAGAACGGGAACCCAGCGCCGAAGCTCGAGCCCCCCCGGGCCAGGGAGAGCGAGGACCCGGCGTCGGAGCTGGAGACCCCCCGGGCCAGGGAGAGCGAGGACCTGGCGCCGGAGCTGGAGACCCCCCGGGTCGAGGGGATCGGCGAGCGGGTGCCGTCGCGATGATTCGTCGTATCGGCAACATCCTGCCCGCGGTCCTCCTCGCAGCGGCGGCGCTGGGCGCATGGGAGCTCTACGTCGATCTCGGCGGGGTGGACCCGACGGTGCTGCCCGCCCCGCACGAAGTGGCGGCGGCCATGTGGGACAACGCGGGACCTCCTGTGGCAGAACTTCAAGATCACCGCGGAGGAGGTGGTGCTGGGACTGGGGCTGGCGCTGCTTGCGGGCTTCGCGCTCGCGGTGGCGATCCACTTCTTCCCGCTGCTGCGCCGGGCGGCGTATCCGCATGCGGTCGGCTCGCAGGCGGTGCCGATCGCGGTGATCGCGGTGCCGCTGGTCTTCTGGTGGGGCTTCGGCATCTTCCCGAAGCTGGTGGTGATCGCGCTGATCTGCTTCTTCCCGGTGGTGGTCACCACGGTCGACGGGCTGGCCGCGGTGGACCCCGACCAGCTGAAGCTGCTGCGCACGCTCGACGCCTCGCGCTGGCAGGCGTTCCGCTTCGCGGAGCTGCCGGCCGCGCTGCCGGCAGCGCTGAGCGGCGCGCGGATCGCGCTGGCGGTGGGCGTGATCGGCGCGTTCATCGCGGAGACCTCGACCGCGACCTCCGGGCCCTACGCGGGTCTCGGGCGGGAGATCATGAGCGACCTCAACAACCTGCAGACCGCACGGGAGTACGCGGCGACCGCGGTGCTGTTCCTGTTCGCAATCGCCTGCTTTCACACGCTGACGCTCGCCGAGCGAAAGCTCGCCCCTTGGACCACCCGACCGACAGGAGAGCCACGTTGAAGAAGCCCGTCCGCCCCCTCCCCCACCCCTCGTTCACGCGGCTGCGCCCATCCCGACGCGCCTGCGCACTGCTCCTGGGGAGCGTGGCGGCGCTCTGCGCCCTGGCCCTGAGCGCATGCGGGACGGCACAGAACGTGACGGGCACCCCCCCGGCGAAGCACTTCACGGTGATGCTCGACTGGTTCCCCAACGCCGACCACGCGCCGCTGTACGCGGCGATCGCCAACGGGGACTTCCGCGCGGTCGGCCTGGACGTGGAACCGGTGACCCCCTCTGAATCGGCGGAACCGCTGAAGCTGCTCGCCGCGGGCAGGGTGGACATGGCGATCTCCTACGAGCCCGAGCTGCTGCTGGCGCGCGACACGGGCCTGAAGCTGGTCTCGATCGGGGCGCTGGTGCAGCGCCCGCTGACGTCGATCATCGCCCCGGCGTGGCGAGCACATCTCGAACGTGAGCGGATCTCGCCGGCAGGAAGGTGGGCACCGCGGGCATCCCCTATCAGGCGGCGGAGCTGAGGACGCGCCCTGCAGAGCGCGGGCGTCTCCCCGGGGAGGGTGCAGGAAGTGAACGTGGGCTTCAACCTGGTGCCCGCGATGCTCTCCCACGAGGTGGCGGCGACGCTGGGGGGCTTCTGGAACTACGAGGCGATCCAGCTGGAACTGCTGCACAAGCACCCGACGGTGATCCCGATCAACGAGGCGGGGGTGCCGAACTACGACGAACTGGTGCTGGTGGTGCGCGAGGAGGAGGCGCACACCGACGGGGTGGACCTGCGCGCGTTCATGCAGGCGCTGACGCGCGGCGAGCACGCAGGTGCGCGCCAACCCAGCGGCGGCAGCGAAGCTGATCGTGGCGGCGAACCCGAGCGCCGAAGAGAGGCTCCAGGTGGAATCGATCAAGCGGACGCTGCCGGCCGCGCAGCCCGCCGAAGCGAGCCGGCCCTACGGCTACCAGGACCCCACGCAGTGGGCGGCGTTCGGACAGTGGATGTACAGCAGGGGCCTGTTGAAGAGCGACCCCAACGCCACGGGCCTGCCGCCGTTCACGAACGAGTTTCTGCCGGGGGAAGGGATCTGAGGATCACCGGACCTCCGGCTCCCAGTGGGCGCAGAGCTGGTAGAGGATCACGATGTCGAGGGCGATGATCATGATGGCCCACAGGGGGAAGAGCGTGAAGGTGCCGAACTGCACGAGCAGGTCGAGCGACACGAAGAAGACGCCGACGAAGCGCGCCCAGCTCTGACCGGCGAGCAGGCCAAGGCCGGTGAGGGCGACGAGCGTTCCCAGGATCAGGTGCCCCCAGCCCCAGGCGGTGATGTCCCACACGACCACCCCGTGGCCGCCCACGGTGATCACTTCGTTGTTGATGACCGCCGCGAGACCCCACATAGCGTCGAGGATTCCCTCGATTAGCATGATCACACCGGCGAAGATGATCCATCCGTTGATCGGCCCGCGAGACTGGTAGCGATCGTCGGCGGCGCCCGGCTCGGAGATGGTGCTGGACATAGCGGTCCTCCTCGCTGCATTGGTTGCGCCGCCCCGCTCGGACGGCATGACTGAAGCGCATGGACGGCCGGCAGCGCCCGCCATCGCCGTGCAGCATCTCCCCCCCGCGGGTGAGGCTTCATCACCCCCCCGGGGTGAGTCTGGGAGCGGCGGCACGGCGCCGCTCGGGCAGGCCCACGGAGGCCAGTGGCCGGCCACGGGAGAAGGCCACGCCGAACACGCCGCCGGCCGCTCAGGCCAGCCCCAGGATGCCTTTGACACTCAGGTAGAGCCCCAGGGCGCCGAGCACGAGGGTGATCAGGGTGCGCGCGTTCCTGCGCATCCACGCGTCGAGCCGCGCAATCGCAGCCTTGGTCCCCTCGGGGCGGAAGGAGAGCAGCGCGAGGGGGACGATCGCGGGCGAGAGCATCAGCAGGTTGAAGAGCAGGATCGCCAGGATCTGCTGGCGCTCGGAGACATCGGCGACGACGATTTCCTTCATCGCCGCGATGTAGCGCACGCTCGGGAAGTTCAGCACCACGCCGGCGACGAACGCGAGCGCGGCCGGCCCCGAGAGCAGCCGCTCGGCGAGCGGGGGCTTCTGGGGCCTGCCGTCCTTGGCCGCCTCCGCTTGCGCAACCGCCGCCCTCCTTGCTTTGCGCTGTTCGGCCCTCCCGGTCGCGTACCAGACCGCCCCCGCGAGCAGCGTCACGCCGAATGCGAGGTCGGCGCCCGGACGCGAGGCCGAGGATTTCGCGCCGAAGACTTCGGCGTTGGTGGCGACCGCAACCACCCCGATGCCCAGACCCACGCTCCAGGTGAAGGCTCCGGCCACGTAGGCCCCGAGCATCCGTTTGGGCCGCTCGGAGGCGAGCGTGAGCAGTACGACCGCGAGCAGCACGGGGTTGAAGGCACAGCTGAGCCCCAGCAGGGCGACGTTCTCGAACACCTGGGAGGTCTAATGAACCCTCAGGTGATCGGGCGTCATCCCCACGGGGTGATTGACTATGGCGGTGCACGTGGCCACCGTCTCCACCGCCACTCTCTGACCGTGGCAATGCACGCCGCCCCCACCATCTCCGCCAGGACCGTCTGACCATGGCGATGGACGCCGCCGCCACCTCCACCACAACGCCGCTGCGCGAGCGCCCCGCGTGGACGGCGCTCGGCGCCCACCACGAGGCGATCGGGGGGGTGCACCTGCGGGAGCTGTTCGCGCGGGACCCGGGGCGCGGGGAGCGCCTGGTGGCGGAGGGCGGGGGCCTGTATCTGGACTACTCCAAGAACAGGGTGAGCGACGAGACGCTCGGTCTACTGAGGGCGCTGGCGGAGCAGTCGGGTCTCGCCGAGCGGACCGAGGCGATGTTCGCGGGCGAGCGGATCAACGTCTCGGAGAACCGCGCGGTGCTGCACGTGGCGCTGCGGATGCCGAGGAGCGCCTCGCTGATCGTGGAGGGCGTGGACGTGGTGGCGCAGGTGCACGGGGTGCTGGAGCGGATGGGGTCCTTCGCCGAGCGAGTCCGCGGGGGCGAGTGGAGGGGCCACACGGACAGACCGATCCGCAACGTGGTGAACATCGGCATCGGCGGCTCGGATCTGGGGCCGGTGATGGCCTACGAGGCGCTGCGCCACTACTCCCGCCGGGAGCTGACGTTCCGCTTCGTCTCGAACGTGGACGCAAGCGACTTCGTGGAGGCGACCCGCGACCTGAACCCCGAGGAGACGCTGTTCGTGGTCTCCTCGAAGACCTTCACAACGCTCGAGACGATGACCAACGCGCGCTCGGCGCGGGCGTGGTCACTGGCGGCGCTCGGCGAGGAGGCGGCTATCGCAAGGCACTTCGTGGCGGTTTCCACCAACGCGGGGGAGGTGGCGAAGTTCGGGATCGACACCGAGAACATGTTCGGCTTCTGGGACTGGGTGGGGGGGCGCTACTCGATGGACTCCGCGATCGGCCTCTCGACGATGCTCGCGATCGGCCCCGAGCGCTTCGGGGAGCTGCTGGGGGGCATGCACGCGATGGACGAGCACTTCCGCCACACCTCCCTGGAGCGCAACCTGCCGGCGCTGATGGGTCTGCTCGCGGTGTGGTACGGCAACTTCTTCGGCGCGGAGACCCACGGGGTGATGCCCTACGAGCAATACCTCAAGCGCTTTCCCGCCTACCTGCAGCAGCTCACGATGGAGTCGGGCGGCAAGCGCGTGGGACTGGACGGCGCCGAGGTGGACTACCAGACGGGCGCGGTCTACTGGGGTGAGCCGGGGACCAACGGGCAGCACAGCTTCTACCAACTAATCCACCAGGGCACGAAGCTGATCCCCGTGGACCTGATCGGCTTCGCCAAGAGCCTCAACCCCCTGGGCGAGCACCACGACCTGCTGATGTCGAACGTCTTCGCTCAGGCGGAAGCGCTCGCGTTCGGCAAGACCGCGGAGGAGGTGCGCGGGGAGGGCACGCCCGAGGCGCTCGTCCCCCACAGGGTGATGCCGGGCAATCGCCCCACCAACACGATCCTCGCCGAGCAGCTGACCCCCCACACGCTGGGGGCGTTGGTGGCGCTGTATGAGCACAGCGTCTTCACGCAGGGAACGATCTGGGGCATCGACTCCTTCGACCAGTGGGGGGTGGAGCTCGGGAAGGCGCTCGCGAAGCGGATCATCCCGGAGCTACAGAGCGAGGCCGAACCGCAGTTGAGCCACGACAGCTCGACCAACGCGTTGATTCGTCGCTACCGGGCGCTGCGCTGAGCGGGCATAGTCATTTGGGATCGTCCACGCGGCGGGTGGCTAGCGAGAGCCTGGTGGGCGTGGGGCCTCCGTGCCCCCACGACGAGCGCGGTGTAGTTCAGCGGCCAACGAGACCTCAGCGGCCGGCTAGGGACGAACCTCAGCGGCCGGCGAGGACGAACCGCTCGATTGCGCCCGCGAAGCCCTCGCGGTCGTTGGCGCCGGCGATCCGCCGCGCGGCCCGCTGCACCTCGCGGTCGGCGTTGCCCATCGCGATGGAGAGCCCGGAGTGGGCGAACATCAGCACGTCGTTGGGCATGTCGCCGATCGTGGCGATCTCCTCGCTCGAGATCCCGTAGTGGGCCGCCAGCCAGCGCACGACGCTGCCCTTGTTGGCGAGGGGGTGGGTGACGTCGACGTAGTAGGGCTGCGAGCGCGAGGCGGAGACGCTGTCGCCGAAGCGCTCGGCGGCCGCGGCGGCCGCGCGCGCGACAGCGTCGTGGTCGTCGCTCACGCCGACGATCTTGGCGACACCATCGAGCATCCCCTCGTAGCTGTCGACTGGCGTGGGCGCGAACTGCACGGTGAAGGACTCGCGCTCCACGTGGGGGCCCCGGGGATCGCGCACGAGCCAGTCGGCGCCGCGGTAGACCCACACGCCGAGCGCGAAGGACTCCAGCAGCGCGATCGTCTCGGCAACCAGCTCGCCGGGGATCGCGTGCTGCTCGATCACCGTCATGTCGGGGTTCACCAGCATGCCCCCGTTGAAGGCCGCGACGGGGGTGCTCAGGCGCAGGGGCTCCACGTACATCGCCATCCCGCGCGGGGGGCGGCCGCTGGTCAGCGCGAACAGGATGCCCGCCTTCCCCAGCCGGCGGACGGCCTCGATCGAGGCGTCGGTGAGCTCCTTCTCGGGCGTGACGAGCGTGCCATCGACGTCGGAGAGCACCAGCCGGATCGCCGGTGGGGAGCTTGCCCCCTGATCATCGGTCCTCGGCATCGGGCACCCCATGATGCCGATTTCCCGCACGGGGGGCTCGGACAACTACCGATCCCCCCGCACCCGGTGGTCGGGGCAACCAACGACTCCCCGCGCCCGGGACCGGGAGAACTAATCTGTGGGCGATGGCGCGCGTGGGTCTGCTCACCGGCGGCGGAGACTGCCCCGGCCTGAACGCGGTGATCCGTGCCGCGGTGCGCAGCGGGCTGGCGCGGGGCGAGCACAGCTTCCTCGGTTTCCGCCACGGCTGGGCGGGGGTGCTGGAGGACGAGACGATGGAGCTGGATCTGCCGAGCACCGTCGGGATCCTGCCGCGGGGGGGCACGATCCTCGGCACCTCGCGCACCAACCCCTTCGCCGAGGGGGAGGGCGGCCTGGAGGCGATTCGCGCCACGCTCGAGCGCCACGGTATCGATGCACTAATCCCGATCGGCGGCGAGGACACGCTCGGGGTCGCGCTGGTGCTGCACGAAGAGGGGGTCCCGATCGTGGGGGTGCCGAAGACGATCGACAACGACCTCGGCGGCACCGATGTCACGTTCGGCTTCCAGACCGCGGTGCAGATCGTGACCGACGCAATCGACCGCCTGCACACCACCGCGGAGTCCCACAACCGCGTGATGGTGGTCGAGGTGATGGGCCGCCACGCCGGGTGGATCGCGACGCATGCGGGGATCGCGGGCGGCGCCGACGCGATCCTCGTGCCCGAGCGCCCCTTCGACATCGAGGAGGTGTGCGCGCATCTGCGCCGCCGCCACGAGCGCGGGCGCAGCTTCTCAATCGTGGTCGTCGCCGAGGGGGCCACGCCACGGGAGGACACGATGCAGACGCTGAGGGGCACCGCTACCGACGCCTTCGGGCACCCGCGGCTGGGCGGGATCGGGGTGACGCTCGAGCACGAGATCGAGCAGCGCACGGGCTTCCAGACGCGGGTGACGATCCTCGGCCACGTCCAGCGGGGGGGCACCCCGACCGCGTTCGACCGCGTGCTCGCCACCCGCTTCGGGGTCGCCGCAATGTACGCGGTGGCGAGCGGGCACTTCGGGAAGATGGTGGCGCTGCAGGGCGCGAGGATCGCCGAGGTGGACCTCGCGCAGGCGCTCTCCGCCCCGAAGCTGCTCGACCCCGAGCTGTACGCGACCGCGGAGCTGTTCTTCGGCTGAGCGGGTGGCGCAGCGGGCCGGGGTCCGGGGCCGCGGGCGACGGGCCGGGCCCCGCCGCCGGGCCCCTCTGTCGGCTCCTCTGCCGGGCCCCTCTACCGCGCCCCTCTATCTTTAAGAGCTGCCGTGCGCGCGATGGTCTTCGAGGAGGTCGGACGGCCGCTGCGGGCGGTGGAGCTGCCGATCCCTGAGCCGGCCCCCGGTCAGCTGCTGCTGAGAGTCCACGCCTGCGGGGTGTGCCGCACCGACCTGCACCTGCTCGACGGCGAGGTCGAGATCGCCTCCCCCCCGCGGATCCTCGGCCATCAGATCGTGGCCACCGTACAGGACGACGGTCGCCGCGTGGGGGTGCCGTGGCTGGGGTGGACGTGCGGCGAGTGCGCCTACTGCCGCTCGGGCCGCGAGAACCTCTGCCCGTGCGCGCGCTTCACGGGTCGCGACATCGACGGCGGGATGGCCGAGTACACGCTCGCGGACGAGCGTTTCTGCTTCGAGATCCCCCCGGGCTACCCCGACACGCAGGCGGCCCCGCTGCTGTGCGCCGGGCTGATCGGCTACCGCGCCCTGCGCCTGGCGGGCCCCGCGCGGCGCCTAGGCCTGTACGGGTTCGGCGCTGCCGCCCACATCCTCGCCCAGGTGGCCATCTGGCAGGGGCGGCGCGTGTACGCCTTCACCCGCCCCGGCGACATCGCCGCCCAGACCTTCGCGCTGGAGCTGGGCGCCACGTGGGCCGGCGGCTCGGACGAGTCTCCGCCGGAGCCATTGGAGGCCGCGATCGTGTTCGCCCCCGACGGTGCGCTCGTCCCCACCGCGCTGCGCGCCACCGCCCCCGGCGGAGTGGTGGTCTGCGGGGGTATCCACATGAGCGACATCCCCTCCTTCCCCTACTCGATCCTCTGGGAGGAGCGCACCCTGCGCTCGGTCGCCAACCTCACCCGAAGCGACGCCGAGGAGTTCCTCGCGCTCGCCCCCCGCGTCCCCGTCAAGACGCAGGTCACCGTCTACCCCCTCGAGGACGCGGGCGGCGCGTTGGGGGACCTGCGCGCGGGGCGGTTCACGGGGGCGGCGGTGCTGACGCCGTGATTGGACGGTGCACGGTCCCGTCGTTCGATCTGGAAGATCCGACCCAGGGCTACCGCTTTTCCAGGTTACCGCTTTTTCATCCTGGCCTTCGTGACCTTCTCCACGAGACGGACGCTAGAGATGTGCGTCTGCGATGGAGCAGGCGATGACTCGAGGATGGCGATACTGGCACTTAGCTTTCCACGGTCCGCCTTCAAGAGCGAGCGTCCGACGGGGTCGAGCGTGAGCTTGACAGTCGCTGTGCCGCCAGCCGGCAGGGAGAAGGCGGCCGTACCGATCACCTCGACCTTGGCTTCCTTTCTCTTTTTCGCAGCCCCTCTGGCAGTGAGCGTCAGTTTGCCAGCACAGGCGCCGTTACATATCAGCTCGACCTCTGCTTTGCCGCCTCGTTGAACGCTGATGGTGGATCCTTCCAGTGAGACATTGGCGCTCACAGGACCTGGTGGTTTCGCCTTACTGGCCGCTTCTTCTTCCTGTTTCTTCTTGGCGGCAGCTTCTTCTTTGGCAACAACTTCTCCTGCTTTGGACGGCGGCGCTTGAGCGACACTGACACCCGGACTCGTCGCGTCCTGTTCGCCGATGTCGTTGCGGGCAGTCACTTCGCAAGTCAGCGTGTCGCCCTGGTCGGAGGCCTGGACCGCGTAGGTGCTGGTGGTATCGCCGATTTGGGCGCCGTTACGGAACCACTCGTACGAGTAGGTGGGTGTCGGAGTCCCATTCCACAAGCCATGCCAGCAGGTAAGCTGTTCCCTGGCGGCAGCGCTACCTTCGATCCGCGGCACACCGTGCGATGCTCCGATGTTCTCGGGCTTGGTGCCGGCCTTGATCTCGATAGGCACGGCGGTATCGAGCCCGTATACTGCCTCGACTCCTATTGCACCAGACTGTTCTCCATTGAGAAAAACCGTGGGTATCGCCGAAAAAAATTCACCTTTTATATTTTCGTATTCGAAGGGGTCCTGAAAGCTGAATGCCTGGGTGAGGGTCGTGATCTCTTGATTGATGGGCGTTACTGGAGCGGCTATGGCGCCCCGTCCTTCGACGAGCTCGCCGGGTTCGTTCTCACATTCGTAGGCCAGATAGGTGCCGCCCCCCGGGTTGAGGACAATGTCGACTTCCCCATTTTCTCTATCGGCGTAAGCAAGTTCAGCTTCAAGTGGGCCGACCTTGATTTCCCCTTCCAGCGCCCCCGCAGAATGGCATTGAGAAGAACTCTCGAGTCCTTCCTTTGCTAATTTTTCTAATTCCTCTAACTCTTCGACTTCTTCCCTCGGTTCGCTCGTACGCCGAAACGCCGAGCACTCGGTATACGTGATTTCGACGGTGCTCCTTGCCACGCTGGTGATCTCACCCTGCCCCGAGGAACCGTAGCAATATAAACCCCGGGGGCCCCCCAGCACGAGGATGACCCTTCCACCCGCGTAACTTCCTTTGACCGGGAAGCTCCCGTTCGCCGGGGCGAATTCCAGAACGGCGTTTGCAGAGCATTGGCGGTGGAGGCGATCAGCAGCGATACGGCCACGATCAACCCGGCAGCCGAGCACCAAAGAGACCGACAAGCGTGTACCCTCATGAGTGACCTCGCCCCAAGACTTCATTACCGCATTGCGGGTGCCCAAAGACACACCACTATACCAGAAGCTCCTACACGGCGCGCCTGGGAAGTCAGCGACGGAGAACACGGAACGCTACCTGCCGGGAAAGCCGCTGGGCGCTGTCGAGCGTGCCAGCCAGCAGGTAGCTTCCCGCCGCCAGCGCCCTGCCGTCAAGGCGTCCGCTGAAGTGGAAGTGGTTGACGCCTGCCGAACCGCTTCGAGTGAAGCTCCCCAGAGCGCGCAGCACCGAGCAGCGTAGTGCACCACGGCTCGCCGCGCTGGAGGTGACCGGCAGGCACTTCTTGGCGCGTTTGATCCCGGGGGTCGATCGCTCGATCGTGAATGTGACGGTCCCTGGCGAGGTGAGCGTGAAAGCGACCGTCGCCCCCCCTAGATGGACACCCGGCATCTCGGCCGTAGCGCTCGGACCGCTGGCACTGGCCGGGAAGACGCTTGGCCTGAGGCTCAGATCTCCAAGCGCATTGGCGCCGTTGACTTCACCGGTCGGGGTGGGCCCGGCCGAGCTCGCGGCCGTGGCGATCGGAGCAATGTTCACGGTCGCCGTCAGGCTGTTGCTGACGAGTGCGGGAAACGGCGCCGGATCGGTCGTAGGGCTCACGTGTTGAGGATCGTTCGCCGTCACCGTGACGACGTAGCTTCCAGGCGCGACGTAGGTGTGGCTGACCGAGAGCCCGGACGCCGTGGTTCCATCGCCAAAGTTCCACGTAACCATGCTCAGCGGCAGCCAAACGCTGGCTGGCGGGGGAACGCTGAACGACACCGGCTGTCCCACCACGCCGGTCGCGGACGCTGAGATGCCGGCGATTTGCGGCCCGCGGTCATACAGCATCGATTCCATCGCTCCCAGCGAGACGATGTCCCAGACGCCAACCATGTCGCCGGCGGCATCCGAAGCCACCACCAGCGAGCCTTCTTTCATGGTCAGACTCGTGAAGAGGCCGGTCGGCTTGACGAACGCTCCACCGGGGGCGATGAGGGAGCCTTCGCGGTAGGTGCCGAGTTCGCTGCTGGCTTCCCACTCGACGGAGGCGTCTCCGGAGGCGCCCATCGCGACATGCGTGGCACTGGCGAGGAAGGTCGACGGCAGTTCGATCGGCGTGCCAAACGGCGCACCGGGGGCGCCGGTGGCCACCTGGACGCCTCCGGAGGATGGCCACGCCACCGCGGCTTCCCCGACTTCGTTGATCGCGGCGGACGGCAATCCCGCTGGGCTCCCAAGCTTTTCGACCGGCCCGAACGCAGGCGCGCCCGCCGGCGCTCGCGCCGTCCGCACGCTCCCATCGGGGGCCTGCCACTCCGCCAGCGCTTCACCGGCTTCGTCAATGACGACATCGGGCACGGACGAGGACGCGAGTTCGCCGAGAACTTCGGCGTTGCCTTCGACGTCGGGCGCGGGGAAGCCTCCGCCCGCAGGTCGGCCTGCGACTTCGAGGTCGCCATGCCGGGCCCAGGACACGACAGTGTCGCCCGCCTCGTCGACCGCCACCTGTGGGTTGGAGGCGCTGGCTTCTCTATCGGAGAGAGGGGTGGGCGACCCGAAGACGCCATTCAGGGATGCGCGCGCCACCTGCACCACCTCGCTCTTGTGATCCTCCTCGAGCCATACAACCGTCGCTTCGCCGTCGCCATCGCCGTCGATGGCGACGGCGGGCGCGCTCGCATCCTCGCCTTCGGGTGAGATCGGCACAGGCCCGTTGAAGCCCCTTCCGGCAAGCCTGGTTGCGGCGTAAATCCGCGTGTAGAGCCCAAGGTTCTGCTGCCACACAGCCACAACGTCGCCCCGCGAATCGATCGCGACATCCGGTTCGGACCCTTCAACGCCCACTTCGGCTATCCGGGCCACACCCGATTCCGGCCCCTCGAATTCACCGTAGGCAGGACGTATCGACGCGTGGATCCCGTTGAACTCGTATACCAGCGCAGCTTCCCCGACCGGGTTCATCGCGAGGCGCAGATGCGACCCATACGTGTCTGGCACCTTCGCGCCATATGGCGCGAAGATCCATTCACCCGCCATCGCG
The DNA here is from genome assembly GCA_963742275.1 of uncultured Solirubrobacterales bacterium. GTDB lineage: Bacteria > Actinomycetota > Thermoleophilia > Solirubrobacterales > Solirubrobacteraceae > Palsa-744. The sequence continues at coordinate 315,126 of CAVUKU010000001.1, forward strand.
TGCGATGGCCAGATAATCCAGACGAGCACCGTCGCCAGCGTTGCGGCCCGAAACAAGGTGCCTAGTCGAAATCCCAAGGTACTGCTCACTCAGCGGCCGACCGTGCCCGACCGGTTGACATGACTTTGCAGGCTATTTGGGTACAGCCAAGCCCAGAAAAACCCCCACCCATGCCGCCAGCATAGCTCGGGCGACCCTTCAGGCGCAAGAGCAATTCATGCTGCGACCCGTCTCCGCGGTCCACGCGCCGCGGCAGCAGCGTCTCGCGGGATGGTACTCATCATGTGCGCCATCGCCAGCCCGGCCCACTCCCCATAGGGGGCGAAGAAGGCGCGCACGTCGTGCTCCTGCGCGCGCGTATGGGGGTTGCCGCCGCTGAGCGCGCGGCCCACCAGCTTTAGTAGGCCGATGTCGCCCGCCGGCACCTGGTCGTGGCGCCCCTGGCCGTGGAGGGCAAGCATCTCCACCGTCCACGAGCCGATGCCCGGAATCGCACGCAACCGCTGCCACGTCCGCTCGTGCTCGGGGGAGTCCAAATCGATCCGCCCGCGCGCCACTTCGCGTGCCACGCGCACCAGCGTGCGCGCCCGCGCGCCGCCGAGGTCGAGCGACTGCAGCAGCGCGGGCGCCACCCCCGCGAGCGCCGCCGGGGTCGGCACGTCGCGCAGTGCGCCACTGCGCCCCTCCCCTGCCCCAGACCGTCGCGCCGCGGTGCGCGTCTCACCAGCTCGCTCGGCTGCCTGCCCGTCGGGCCAGGTCCGCCCCAACCGCCTCACGATCCCCCGCTCGATCGCCGCCGCGCGGTCGAACTCGATCAACTGCTCGCACACCGCCCACGCCAGCGCCTCCCACGGCTCCGGACGGCGCCGCACCCGCAGCCACGGCCGGCGCCGCACGGAGGCCCCGATCAGCGGGTCGCGCACGAAACGTCTGTGGAACGCACGCAGATCCTCGTCCACTCCCAGCGCAAAGCGCATCCGCTCGATCCCGTGCTCCGCCGCCCCCTTGCTGGGTGCGCAGGCGTCGAACAGGACTCGATCCGCGGCCGTTTGCGCTACGCGCACCACCACCGGCTCCTCGCCGTGGTGAAGTAGCCTTTCGAGGACACCCTCTCGGTGGCGCAGCACTCCGTCCATTCCCCCTTGCGCGGGTAGGCGGAACGGCCACGGGGGCCTCACCTCGACACGCGCCTCCGCCCCCAGGGGCGCCCCCGCGTCAGAACGCGCCGCCCGGGCCGCCTCAGCCGAGCGCAACCGCGGCGGGCCGCTCCTTCTCGCGGCGCCCGCGCTAGTTGCGTCCACCGAGGAGGTGGACGTCCACGAGCAGCGAGCGGCTGCTCACGATCTGCAGGAGCTCTCCCGCGCCACCTCGCGCCGAGCTCCCTCTCCCCGCGCCGCGGCCGAGCCGCCGCTTCGTGCCCGAGCGCGCGAGGTCCCTGCGACGCTGGCGCCGATGCGCCAGACCCACCACCACCGCGCCCGCCACGAAGCTCGTCGCGGCCACCGCCGCGGCCTGCACCGCCGGCGCGACCGCGCGGGCCGGTCGGCGCTCAGGTAGAGCTCGTGAGGTGGGCGCCACCACGAGGGCATCCACTTCCTCGGTATCGCCACCGGCAGGGTGCAGCGAGTCGGGCTGGAGCGGTTCGCTCACGGGCCCCCAGTGTAGGGAGCGCTCCGGACCGCTAGTCGAACATCCGCTCGTACACCCTGTAGCGGCGCTTGATCTCGCCGCCCATGCCTTCCATCGCGCGGTTCATCGGCTTGTTCACCTCGAGGATCCAGCCCATCTCGCCGCCCTTCTGCGGGGTGCGTTCGGCGGCGTCGAAGTGCATCTGGTAGAAGCGCGCCGCGACGCCGGTGTGCTGGTACTCGGGCTTGACGCCCAGCGCGAACACGCGCACCGCGTCGATCTTGCGTTTCTCGCGCAGCGCGGTGATCCAGCCGAAGGGCAGCAGCCGCCCGTTGAGCTTCGCCAGCACCTGATTGAAGTCGGGCAGCGTCAGGGCGGCTCCCACGACCTCCCCGGTGTCCCGTTTTTCGGCGACCATCGCCCAGTTCTCATCGAGCACGGGTTTGAGGTCTTTGGCGTAGTGGCGGACCTCCTCTTCGTTCAGCGGCACGGAGGCCCAGTTGTTCTCCCAGGCGGCGTTGTAGACCTCCAGGAACCTGGTGACCTCCGCGTGCAGGTCCTTCTTGCGGAAGCTGCGGCAGACGATCCCGTGCTCGGACTCGAGCTTCTCGGCGGCCTCCCAGATCGCGGGGTGGACCTTCTCGCGCTTGTCCACGTACAGGCTCCACATGTACAGGTCCATCGCCTTGGCGATGCCGATGTCCTGCTCGAAGATGCGCTGGTAGTAGGGGTGGTGCCAGGGGCAGAGGATGATCGGCGGATACTCGTGCCCCTCGATCAGCAGCCCGATCTCATCGTTGGTCGTGAAGTCCATCGGGCCCACCATCCGGTCGCGGCCGCGCTCGCGCAGCCACGCCTCGGCGGCGCCCAGCAGAGCGAGGGCGGCCTCGGGGTCCTCCTCGCACTCGAACCACCCGAACAGGCCCCAGTCGTTGCCCTGGAACTCGTTGAAGTTGCGATCCACGTGGGCGCTGATGCGGCCCACCGGCCGCCCGTCGCGCCACGCCAGGAAGTACTGGGCCTCAGCGTGCTTGAAGAACGGGTTCTTCTGCTGGTTCAGCCGGTTCTTCAGGTCCATCAGCAGCGGCGCCACCCAGTTGGGCTCGTTACGATAGAGCCGCCACGGCAGCTTGATGAACGTGTTCAGCTCGCCCCGGGAAGTGACCGGGCGGATCTCGACGCCGGTCCTCGCCTCAGCACCCTTGACAGCCATCCTCCGCCACCCTACACACCCACGTTGACAAACGCCCCCGCGACCACGCCGGCGGACGATCCTGCGCCGACCTCGGGGGACCCCGCGGCGCCCGAGCCAAACGGCGTCCCCGCGGCCACGCCGCCGGACGATCCTGCGCCGACCGCGGCGGACGCCCTCGCGCCCAAGTCGAAGGACGTCTTCGCCAAGGCCCGCCACCACGAGCGCGCCGAGGTGCTCGCCGCGGCACGTGAGGCGGACATCCTCCCCTACTTCCACGTGCTCACCTCTCCGGCGATGCCGGTGGTGGAGATGGAGGGCGCGCAGCGCATCATGCTGGGCTCCAACAACTACCTCGGCCTCACCGGAGACGAGCGCGTGCTCGAGGGCGCCCAGGACGCCCTGCACCGCTACGGCACCGGCCTCACCGGCTCGCGCCCGCTCAACGGCACCACCCCCCTGCACCTTGAACTGGAGGCGGAGATCGCCGAGTGGATGGGCAGCGAGGACGCGCTTGTGTTCACCACCGGCCACCAGGCCAACCTGGGGACGCTCGGCACGATCCTCGGCGTCGGCGATACCGTGATCGCGGACTCCGGGGACCACGCCTCGATCCTCGACGGCTGCCTGCTCTCGCGCGCGAAGCTGCGCCCCTTCCGCCACAACCGCGTGGAGAAGCTCGAGAAGATGCTCGGGCGCGCGGAGGGCGACGGCGGCGGCGTGCTGGTGGTCGTCGACGGCGTCTTCTCGATGGAGGGCGACATCGCGCCGCTGGTGGAGATCTGCGAGTTGTGCGAGCGCTACGGCGCGCGGCTGATGGTGGACGAGGCCCACGGCGCCGGGGTGCTGGGCGCACGGGGCGCCGGCACCGCCGAGCTGCTCGGCCTGGAGGACCGCGTGGACCTGCGTGTGGGCACCTTCTCGAAGTCGCTGGCCTCCTGCGGCGGCTTCGTGGCGGGGCCCGCCGACGTGCTCGAGTACCTGCGCTACTACTCGCGCGCCTTCATCTTCACCGCCTCCGCGGTCCCCGCCGCGCTCGGAGCCGCGCTCGCCGCGCTGCGCGTGCTGCGCTCACCCGACGGCGCGGCGCTGCTGGCGCGGGTGCTCGAGAACGCCTGGCGCCTGCGTGACGGCCTGGAGCAGCTGGGCTTCGCGGTGGTGTCCCCCCAGCCGCTGCCCGCGCGCCCCAGCGTGACGGCCGCGCCCGGAGTGCGGCTCGATGCGGCTGGCGCCCCCACGATCGTGACCCCGATCGTGCCTGTGCTCGTGGGCGACGACTGGAAGGCCGCGCTCCTGTGGCGTGCCCTTTACGACGCGGGGGTGTTCGTCAACACCGCCCTGCACCCCGCGGTGCCGCCCGGCGGCGCGCTGCTGCGCACCAGCGTGATGGCGACCCACGACGAGGCCGTCATCGACCGCGCCCTGGAGGTCTTCGCGCAGGTCAAGCGCTCCTTCGAGGCCCAGCACGGACCGCTGCCCGGTCCCGAGCCGCCGCACTAGCGTCCTCCCTTTTCTCATGCCTTCTGTGGGGAAAGAAAAAGGTCGCTTCTAGCGCACGATCTGCATGCGCCGGTGTTGACCGGGACCCCCATCCTGGCGTAGCTTGAAGGGGCGCTCTGCATGAAAGCTCGGAACTCGCTCTAGTCGCCGGTAGAGGGGTGCCGAGGCCGGATGGGACGTCCGGCCGGCGGGTGACGAGCGATCGTTGCAGCGCGCTACTCGTCAAAATTAAAAGCAAGCTGTGCCCCCCGGATGACCCCCGTGGCGGCGCAGCGGGGAGTGAGAGAACATGAGCGCGACAGCGACGCTGGCCCCTGCCGGTCCTCAATACATGCGTGCCCTGGAACGCGCCAACAAGGTGCGCCTCGCCCGCGCCGAGCTCAAGCGAAGAGTGGCGACGGGGGAGCTGCAGGCCGCGGAGGTGATCCTCGAGTGCCCCTGGGAGGCGCACAGCATGATGGTTGCGGACCTGCTGACCAGCCAACGCAGATGGGGGGAGAGCCGCTGCCGCAAACTGCTCGTCCAGCTGCAGATGCCGGAGACCAAGACGGTGGGCTCGTTAACCGACCGCCAACGCCGCACGCTCGCCACTGCGTGCCGCGAGCAGGCGCCGATGGCGCTCAGCCGGTGAGCGACCGGGCCGCCCGCGGGAATGGAGCGGGACGAGTTCGAATCCGCCGCGGCGAGGTGCTCTGTCTCGAGCCGCCGCCGCGCGGGCGCTCTAGACGCATTGATCCGCACTGCCGAGCGCCGGAGACGGAGATCGACCGGATGGCTTTTCGGGCGCGAGTGAGACCGCACTGCCGGACCTGGTGGGAGAAGCCGCGCGCCCGAGGCGCGCGGCCACGGTAAGGGACAACCGGAGGAGAGCGTGAGCTCCCACCAGCCCGCCAGCATCCCGATCAGCCCATGGCGGGGACGCACTTCCCACGCGCCGCACCCACCTTCCCCGAGATCGGTGACGGGCAGACGCATGAACTTGTAGCGGCCCGGTTCCAGCCTCATCCGCTCCAGTAGATCGTGGGAGCGCCACTCGAGCTCCGAGCGTCGCAGAGCCTGGTCCTGCGCCTGGCGCACGCGCACGGCGAGCCGGTCGCGCAGCCGCTCGAGCTCCGCCAGCGAGAGCAGGCGGGGGTGACCGGCTCCGATCGCGGCGGGCGCCGTTGAGATGTGGGGAAAGCCGCGGGCGACGATCCCCGCAAGCTCGCGCTCGAGCTTTGCCACCTGCGCCCTCAACGACTCGCGCGCCGCGCGCTCGGCCACTGCCCTGGCCGACCCGGCACTCCGGGCCGTGCGCCCCCAATCGGTCTCCGTCTCCTGGCGGCGGAGTTCCTCACGATCGATGACGGGCTGCTCGGTTCGGACCACTGCCCAACTCCTCCTCGACTGTTGCGCTTGCAAGATTCTACCAGCGCCCACCACTACTGCACCCACCCAATACCGGGGCCACCAATACCACGGGCCACCAAATACCAGGGCTCACCCACTACCAGGGCCCGTCTAGCATCGAGATGCACATCCACAGCGCCTCCTCGACATGCAGGGAGGGCACGCCCGGAACCTGCAGGGTAAAGAGCAGCACCTCACCCGCCTTCGGGCCGGCGGCATGGCCGGAGGCGATCTCACCGAACAGCACCGCCACCGCGGCGTCGGCGTCAGCCACCACCAACCGCCCCGCGGACAGGGAGGGGGCGCCCGCGGAGCGGGTGGGCGGGCGTCCGAATCTCTCGCCCTCACGGCTGGAGCGGATCCCCAGCGGGCCCTCGATCGCGGCCGCGTCGAGCGCCCACACCGGCACGCCGGTGTCGATCAGCGCGATCAGCAGGGCGTCGGCGAGCAGGTGGTTGGAGTGAAAGCCGCCCTGCATCATCCGCGCGAACATCGCCTCCTCGATCGGCGTCCGCACTACGTCGGGGTCGAGGCCGATGTGCCTGAAGAACACGCGGTAGGCCGCGGGGATCGGCCGCTGGCGGAGGTTGACCGCGTGCGGACCGGCCCAGCGGTCGGAGAGCGCCGCGAGCCGCCCCCGGAGCGTCGGCGGGGAGGCTCGATGGACGCGCTCGACCGGGGCGCTGACATACATCAGACGCAGACCCGGCAGCTCCTCCTGAACCTCCCGCTCGCACCACCCGGGAGTGGGCTCGGACCTCAACGCGGGGACCTCCACCCGCGGGCTACGGCCCCCGCCACGAGTTCCCTCACGCGGGCACGCAGCACGGCGAGCGGTGGCTGCACGAGCAGCGCCTTGCTCTGCACCACCCCCCCAGGGTAGGCGAAGGTCACCTGGGGGCAGCTCGCCAGCTTGTACAGCCCTGGCAGCGCCCCGTCGCTGTCGATGCCGATCGGGAAGCTCAGGCCGTGGGTGCGCACCAGCGCGCGCAGTTGCGCGCGTTCGCCTTTGATCGAGACTCCCGCGAAGCGCACCCCGGGAAAGCTCGGGACGAGCGCCTGCATCTCGTCGAGGATCCCCGTGCAGCCACCCCCGTCGACGAACAGGGCGAGCACCACGGGGCCCTGTTCGTAGAGCTGGCAGATGTTGAGGATCTGCGGGCCCCGCACCGTGCACGCAGGGCGCCGGCCGGCGGAGCCGTCGTCGGAGTGGGTGGCGATGTCGGCGTCGCCCGGCAGATCGCCCGTGGCGAGCGGCACCGCGAACGGCGGCATGCGTTCGCCGGGGGCGAGCCCCGCGAGCCCGTGGGAGGGGGTGAGAATGGTGTTGAGGGTGATCAGCGCAAGGATCACGAGCGCCAGCACACCCACCCACCGCCCGTAGCGCGGAGCGGCGAATGGCGACCCCCCATCTCCTGACCGCCCACCCGCGGAGCCCCCCAATCGGCCCCGACGGCCAAGCCGCTCGGAGCGGCCGGGCTGCTCAGACGGGCTCATGGCGCGGGCGCCGGCGCGCGCGAAGCGCAGCGAATCGAAGCCGCGCGGGCGAGCGGGGACCGATTCCCCGCCTTGCGAGCCCGCCGGGCTCGGCGAGCAGCAGCGCCGCGGGCAGCGCCACCAGCACGCCCACGAGTGAGACGCTGAGGTCGACGAGGGTGACGATCCCGAAGTCGCGGAGCATGTCGATGTCGGAGAGGACGAGCACCCCGAAGCCGACGATCGCGGTGACGCCCGAGGCCGCGACGGCGGCGCCGGTGCGGCTGTAGGTCAGGCGCAGCGCCTCGAGCAGCGGGCGACCGGCGATCCGCTCCTGGCGCAGGCGCTCGGAGAGGAGCACGCTGAACTCGGTGGAGATCGCGATCACCAGCGCGCTGAGCGTGACCGACATCGGGTTCAGCGGCACACGGATGGCGAACACCACGAGCGCCGACCACCCCGTGGCGAGCAGCACCGGCAGCAGCGGCGTCAGCGCCCGCCGGCGATCCCCGCGGAAGGCGACCAGCAGCACGAGCGCCGCCGCGACGAGCCCGGCGAGCAGCGTCAGCACGCGCCGCCACGGTGAGGCCACCAGCGCACCCGACTGCGCGGCGAGCACCGGCAGCCCGACCAGCTGCGCGCTCACCCCCGGCGGGGGGTGCAGGCGTGCGCGCATCGCTTCGATCACGTGCTGCTGCTCGGCGAGGGGCATCAGGCGGATGCCGAACGCGAGCGTCGCCACCCGCCGGTCGGGGGTGATCACGTTCTGGGAGAAGTACGCGCGGGATCGTCCCGCAGCAGGCCGCTCACCTCGGCCTGGGTGAGCTTGGAGTGCGAGGCCCCGCCCGCGGCGGCGCCTGAGCCCGAGCCGGTCGCGGAGGCACCGGCGGCGAGCCTCCCCCCTGGAAGAGCGTGGGCAGCGAGAAGGCCGGGCACAGCAGCGCCTTGCCGCAGCCACGAGTCGAGGTGTAGCCGAAGCGCTTGAGGACGGCGTTCTGGTAGGAGCTCATCCATTCGATCGTCGCGGGCGTGGCGAGTGTTCGCGCCGGAGACCATCAGGTCGATTTCCCCGCCCACCCCGGAGGCGCGCTCGAGCGCGTCGAGGTTGCGCAGCGAGGCCAGGTTCTGGGGGACGAGCTTTTCCAGGTTGGTCTCGACGTGCGTCTGCGTGTCGAGCCCCCAGCCGAGCGCGGCGAGCGCGAGGCCGACGCCGATCACGCGCCCGGGATTGCGCACGGCGTACACGAGCGCGGCCCCGGAGATGAAGCGGGTCAGGAAGTTCTCGCGCAGCAGCTCCTGGGCACCGCGCCAGGAGGGTGCCAGGATGGCACCGAGGCGCCGAGCGGGAGCGAACGCGCGGCCCGCCACTCCGCCGCCTCGCCCTCCCCCTTCGCCGGCTCCTCCATCGCCCGCACCGGCGAGCGCGAGCGCGGCGGAGCCCACGACGAGAGCGCAGAGCAGGGCGATGGCGATGCCCACGACCAGCAGCAGCCCGAAGCCCCGCACGGTCGGCACCGGAGAGAGCATCAGCACGAGCAGCGCCCCCGCACCCGCCGCGGCGGCGGCGGCGATCGTCGGGCCCCCCGGCGGCGGCGGCGCGCCGGATCGCGCCCTGCGCCGGCGCATCCAGGCGCCCCTCGGCGCGGGCCTCCTGCACGCGCGACTGGAACTGGATGGCGTAGTCCACGGCGAGCCCGACGAGCACCGGCAGGACGGCGACCTGGGCGATCGTCAGGGAGGCGCCCACGGCGGCGAGCGCGCCGAAGGTGAGCGCGAGCGGCGAGCACCGCGATCCCCAGCGGCAGCAGGCGGGGGCGGCCGCGGAAGACGAGGCTGAGCGCGAGCGGCCATCACGAGCAGCACCGCCACGAGCAGCAGCTCGATCGAGTGGGTGATCGAGCCGGTCAGATCGGAGACGATCACGGGCTCGCCGGTGACCAGGTAGCGCTCGCCGTGCTGCAGGCGCCACTGGGGCATCGCGAGCGCGCGGCGGATCAGCGCGATCGTGCGCGCGCGCTGCGGCTTCGCTCGAGCCCGGCCTTCATGCGCACCGAGATGAGCGCGGCTTCGCGGCTGGGGAAGAGGTAGGCGAAGCGCTGCTTGGGGGTGCCGGGGAGCTTGGCGGTGTTGTCGAACACGAGCGTGTACGACGAAGCTCGGGTCGTTGAGGCTGGGGGGCGCGCTGAGGCCGTACTCGGCCCCCAGCAGCGCGATCTCCTGGGCGTAGCGTTCGAGCGTCACCTTGCTCGCTTCTGTCGCCGAGCTTGTGCGCTTCCGCGGCGCTGCGACCCTGGGCGAGCGCGGCGCTGCGGATCGCCCGTTCGGCCTGCGCGGCCTGCGTCTCGGCGCTGGTTGCCCTGCACGGAGAGCTGCTCGTCGATCTCGCTCGGCGGCCTCGTTGACGAAGGTGCCCGGGCCGATCACGACCTTCACGCGTGCCCAGCCGCCCGAGCTGCCCGCAGGGGCCCTGTCGGGCCGCCCTCGCGGGGGAGCCCGGCGGCGGGCACATTGCCCGACGAGGCATCCCTCCAGGCCCAGCGAGGCGCTCGATGTCGGAGCTGAGCAGCAGCTGCTGCGAGGTTGCCCTTGACCATCACCTCGACGGGCTCTTCGCCGAAGGAGCGGTAGAAGCGCTGCGTGGCTCTGTAGCCGGTGCTGGAGCGTCCCACGAAGGTGTCGGTGGCCGCGCTGGGGTGCAGGCGCAGCGCGAGCGCCGCGCCGCCCAGCCCGAGCGCCGCGGCGAGCACGAGCACGAGCAGCGGTCGGCGCCCGGTCGCCGCGCGCCGCCAGCGAGTGCGGAGAGGAGCCGTGCGACAGTCACAGTCAGAGGCTAAACGATCGCTCCGCCGGCCAAGCCACCCTGCGGATGGATCCTCGCTCCCGGCGGGGGCGAGGCGAGACCGGAGCTCACTGCACCCCGAGGCCCGGCCGAGTCGCGCGCGAGGAACCGGCGCCGGGCTCACTCCATCCCGAGAGGCCCGGCCGAGTCGCCCGAGAGGAACTGGCGGACGAAGGGGTTCTCGGAGGCGAACAGCTCTGCGGCGGGACCCGATTCGACGATGCGCCCGCGCCACAGGATCGAGATGTGCTCGGCGACGCGGCGGGCGCTCAGGATGTCGTGGGTGATCACGACGTAGGAGCCGCCGTTCTCGGCGTGGACTTCCTTGATCAGCTCGCACAGCAGCGCGGTGCGCACGGGGTCGAGGCCCGAGTCGGGCTCGTCGAACAGCACGATCTCGGGATCGAGCACGAGCGCGCGGGCGAACCCGGCGCGCTTGCGCATCCCCCCGGAGAGCTCGTTGGGCATCTTCTCGTTGGCGTTGCCCAGGCCGACCTCGCGCAGGCGGCGGTTGACGATCTCGGCGATCTCCTCCTCGCCCTTCTCGGTGTGCTGGCGCAGCGGGAAGGCGACGTTGTCGTAGAGGTTCAGCGAGCCGAAGAGCGCGCCGTCCTGGAAGAGCACCCCGAACTTCTTGCGCAGCTCGAAGAGGTCGTCGTCGGAGAGCGAGGGGATCGACCGCCCCGGCCACGATCACGTCGCCCTGGTCGGGGTAGAGGAGGCCGACGATGTGCTTGATGCAGACCGACTTGCCGGTGCCGGAGGGGCCGAGGATCATCGAGACCTGGCCTTCGGGGATGCCCAGGTTCAGTCCGCGCAGCACGCGGTTGGAGCCGAACGCCTTGTGGACGTCGATGAACTCGATCGCGTCGGGGACCTCGGTGGGGCGGCTCGCGCCGGTGTGGTACTGGAAGTCCTCCTCCTCGGCCGGGTCGACCGTCTCGGGCTCGCGGGCCATCCCTAGCCTCCGACCGGCGCTCTGAGAGCGCGGGAGCAGGGTGCGTGGACTGTGCCGTGGGGCCGCATGGAGATCCTCTACCCCCCGATCGGAGCGCGCGGGTTGGCGCCCCAGAAGACCTGGGTGCCGACCATCCCGATCAGGTGCACGAGCACGATGTTGAGCACCATCGACTTGGCCGTCGCCGTGCCCACCCCGACGGGGCCCCCGGAGGCGTTGTAGCCGTAGTAGCAGCCGACGAGCACGATCGCGGTGGCCATGAACATCGCCTTGATCAGGCTGTAGATGAAGTCGGGAGGGTTCTGGAACTGCCAGAAGATCAGGAGGTACCCGCCGGAGGAGACCACCCCGACCTGCTGCACGACCGCGATGTAGGAGGCGAGGAAGGCGCCGCCGATCGCCGGCGAGGTACATGAACGGCAGCACCAGCCACGCGGCGAGCAGGCGGGTGGCGCAGAGGAAGGTGATGGAGTCGATGCCCATCACCTCGAGCGCGTCGATCTCGTCGGAGATGCGCATCGCGCCGAGCTCGGCGACGATCCCGGTGCCGACCTTGGCGGCCATCATGTAGCCGAAGGCGTAGGGGATGATCTCGCGCAGGTCGCACCACGCGGTGAACACCCCGGAGTAGGCGGGCGCGCCCTGGGCCTCGAGGAAGTAGGCGCCCTCGATGCCGCACTGCAGGCCGAGGATGAACATCAGCGACCAGATGATCAGCGTCGAGGAGATGATCAGGATCCCCGACTGGCGCAGCACCTCGCCGAAGAAGCGGAACACGCGCAGGCCGTAGACGTTGCCCACGACGTTGCCCGCGAAGCCGGCGATCTCCCCAGCGGCGCCGATCCATTCGCGCGGCAGAGCAAGCAGTTCGTTCATCGCGGCCGCCCCCTGATCATTTGATCACCAGGATCTGGGGGTGCGTGGCGAGCAGCGTCTGGGTGAAGACGTAGTCGAAGGCGAAGATCGCCAGGAAGGAGACCACGACCGCCTGGTTGACCGCGCGCCCGACGCCCTCGGCGCCGCCGGAGGCGGTCATGCCCTTGTAGCAGCAGACGATCGCGATGATCGCCCCGTAGAGCGTGGTCTTCAGCGCCGAGCCCCACAGGTCGGTGGTGTAGGCGTTCGCGAACAGCGTGTCCCAGAACGGCCCCAGCGGCTGGCCGTTGACGAGCTCGGCGAGGATCCCGCCGAAGATGCCGAACAGGATCGCGTAGATGTTGAACAGGCCGGTCACGAGCATCAGCGCGAGGAAGCGGGGGACCACGAGGTTCTTGACGGGGTCCACGCCGAGCACCTGCAGCGCGTCGAGCTCCTCGCGGATCTTGCGCGCCCCGAGGTCGGCGGTGATCGCGGTGCCGGCGACCCCGGCGAGCACGATCGCGGTCACGGCGGGGCCGATCTCGCGGATCGCGGCGAGCACGAAGATCCCGCCGAGGCGGTCCAGCGCGCCGAAGAGCGTGAGGAAGTTCGCGGCCTGCAGGCCGGGGGCGGCGTAGCAGATGCAGACGGTGGAGATCAGCAGCGGGAACCAGCAGAGGCGCAGCGCGAAGAGGAACTGCGAGACGAACTCCCCCCCGTAGGGGTAGGGGGGACGCAGCGCAGACCTGATCGTCCTGCCCGTCAGGATCATCATGTCGCCCACTTCCTCGATGAAGTTCCTCGTCGGGAGGAACGCCCGCTCGGCTGCGCTGCGAACCACTTGCTGCCTACCCCTCCTCGGGTGGACAGCGGCGCGACGGCGCCGGCACCGTAGAACTCTACGCGATGCGCTGGCGGAGCGCCACCCCTGCCGTCTCCAGGCCGCACGATGGTGCGCCTCGGCGGGCGACAGCAGCGAGCGAACGCCGCAGGGGCAGGCGGCGGGCGGGTGGGCCCCCGTCACTGGTATCGTGACCGCGCTGTGAGGGGGAGGTCGCGTGCCCAAGGTGGTTCTGCTCGGCGTCTGCGGAGCGCTGGCGAGTGCGCTCGCAGCGGGCTGCGGGGAATCGCGCCACGCGGACGCCGGCGAACCGAAGGGCATCTTCACGGTGCAGGTCACGCACGCGAGCTTTCCCACAGATCAGGCGGTCGCGCGGCCGGCGCGGCTGGTGCTGGAGGTGCGCAACACCGGGCACGCGCACGCTGCCCAACGTGACGGTGGCGGTGACGTCGTTCTCCTACCTCAGCGACTACCCCAACCTGTCGAGCCGCCAGCCGGCCCATATGGGTCGTGGACCAGGGCCCGGGACGGATCCCCAACCCGCCGGTGGAAACGGTGCAGGTGGACCCGCCGGGCAGCGGGACGACCGCGAACTACAACATCTGGGCGCTCGGCCCGCTGGCGCCGGGGGCGACGCGCAGCTTCGTGTGGCGCGTCATCCCCGGTGAAGCCCGGAGTGCACAGGATCTTCTACCGGGTGTACGCGGGCCTGAACGGCAGGGCCGCAGGCGCAGCTGCGCGGACGGAGCGCCGCCGGCGGGGAGCTTCACGGTGAACATCGCGAGCCGTCCCCCACAGGCACACGTGGACCCGACGACGGGCAAGGTGGTCGCGGGTCCGTACGTGCCCTCCGAAGGGTAGAGCCGCAGGCGCCAACCGCAGCGCCGAAGGCGGTAGCACCGCACGGCGCCGAACCGCCCTCCGAGGGCGTCAGCTCGCACGAGGCCAACCCGGCACCGTTTGGCCCCCTGTCGAAAGATCGCACGCGGGGATTTCGCCAGCTGGGCGATGCCGGGGAGCGCGGTTGGGTCTACGATGCGTGGTCGGCCCGTGCCCGTCGCGGGATGCGGGTCTGCCCCGGACCGGCCCCGACGCCCCACCCAGAGAGATCGCGACGAGGAGGAACAGAAGCTCCCCCATGCCCAGGACACGCCAGCAGAACGTCACAGCCGCACAGTGGAGCGCCAACGGCACGGCGCTCGGCTCGCCCGATCTGACCCTTCCCGGCAACCAGGTGTTCGCGTCGAACGTGTTCAGCCCGGTGGTCCAGCGCCAGCGCCTGCCGAAGGACGTGTACAAGGCGCTGAAGAAGACGCTGGAGCGCGGCGAGGCGCTCGACACCTCGCTGGCGGACGCGGTGGCGCAGGCGATGAAGGACTGGGCGCTGGAGCGGGGGGCGACGCACTACACGCACTGGTTCCAGCCGCTCACGGGCTCCACGGCGGAGAAGCACGACTCCTTCTACGGCCCCGTGGGAGACGGCACGGCGATCGCGGAGTTCTCCGGCAAGGAGCTGATCCAGGGCGAGCCCGACGCCTCCTCGTTTCCGACCGGCGGCATCCGCGCGACGTTCGAGGCGCGCGGCTACACCGCGTGGGACCCGACCTCCCCCGCGTTCATCCTGGAGAACCCCAACGGCGCGCTGCTGTGCATCCCCACGGCGTTCACGTCGTGGACGGGCGAGGCGCTCGACCACAAGATCCCGCTGCTGCGCTCGATGGACGCGCTCTCCGGGCGCCGCGATCCGCGCGCTGAAGCTGCTCGGCGTGGAGGACGCGCGGCGGGTGTTCACGACGGTGGGCCCCGAGCAGGAGTACTTCCTGATCGACGAGCAGTACTACTTCGAGCGCCCCGACCTGCTGACCACGGGGCGCACGCTGTTCGGGGCCAAGCCCCCCAAGGGCCACGAGCTCGACGACCACTACTTCGGCTCGATCCCCGAGCGGATCCTCGCGTGCATGCTGGAGACCGAGCGGGAGCTCGCGAAGCTGGGGGTGCCGGTCAAGACGCGCCACAACGAGGTCGCGCCCAACCAGTACGAGCTCGCGCCGATCTTCGAGAACTCGAACGTCGGCTCCGACCACCAGCAGCTCACGATGCAGGTGATGCAGAACGTGGCGCGCCGCTACGGCCTGGTGTGCCTGCTGCACGAGAAGCCCTTCGCGGGAGTCAACGGGTCGGGCAAGCACAACAACTGGTCGATGGGCACCGACACCGGGATGAACCTGCTCGAGCCCGGGGACACGCCGCACGAGAACCTCCAGTTCCTGTTCTTCTGCGCCGCGGTGATCCAGGCGGTCAACACCCACCAGGCGCTGCTGCGCGCGTCGATCGCGAGCCCCGGCCAGGACCACCGTCTGGGCGCCAACGAGGCGCCGCCGGCGATCATCTCGATCTTCCTCGGCTCCGAGCTCGAGCAGGTGTTCGCTGCGATCGAGACGGGCAAGGCGCAGACCTCCAAGCCCGGCTCCTTCCTCGGCCTCGGCACGCCGGTGCTGCCGCCGCTGCCGCTGCACGGCGGGGACCGCAACCGCACGAGCCCGTTCGCGTTCACCGGCAACAAGTTCGAGTTCCGCGCGCTCGGCTCGAGCCAGTCGCTGGCGCTGCCCAACACGGTGCTCAACACGATCGTCGCGGAGGCGATCGACGACCTCGCCGAGCAAGCTCCAGGCGGCGCTGAAAGGCTCGGGAGCAAACCTCGAGAAGGCGCTCACGAAGGTCGTCAAGGAGAGCTACGCGGCGAACAAGCAGGTGGTGTTCGGCGGAGACAACTACTCCGAGGCGTGGCACAAGGAGGCCGAGAAGCGCGGTCTCTACAACCTGCGCTCCACCCCCGAGGCGCTGCCGTGGCTGACCGAGAAAGGCACGGTGGCGCTGTTCAAGAAGTACAAGGTGCTCTCCAAGCGCGAGCTGGAGTCGCGCCTGGAGGTCTTCACGGAGCAGTACGCGGTGAAGCTCAACATCGAGGCGGAGACCGCGGCGTCGATCGCGCGCACGATGCTCCTGCCGGCGGCGGTGCGCTACCTGAACGAACTGAAGGCCACCGGCCTGGAGGAGCTGATCGGCGAGGTGGAGCCGCTCGTGAAGGAGCTGCACTACGCGCTGGTGAAGCTCGAGGACGCCAACCTCGCGGACAACCAGCCGGACTCCTCGCCGGCGAAGTGGGCGGCGTACATGCGCGACACGGTGGTCCCCGCGATGGAAGACATGCGCGAGGTCGCCGACCGCCTGGAGGGCATCGTGCCCGACGACCTCTGGCCGCTGCCGAAGTACTCGGAGATGCTGTTCATCAAGTAGCCGTAGGAGCCGAGCGGTGCGCCGCGGCGAGGCGCTCGAGCACCTCGCCGCGGTCGGTGCCGTGCGCGCGGAGCACGCGATCGAACTCCTCGCCGTAGATGCGAATGACGGCCATCAGGAGGTCCAGCGTGCCGACGCAGCCGGCGCCCCGCCGGCCGGCGATGTCGAGGGCCTGCTCGGTCACCAGTGCGACCGCGTCGCGATCGCCCCCGGCGCCGTCGACGGTGGGAGCGCTTCTCTGGCGCTCGGGTGCGTCCCCGTGGGAGGTCTCGAGTGGACCCTCGCTCACGCCCAGCGCATGCAGCGCGATCCCCGCCTCACCATGCGTGCGCAGTACCCGCAGCCAACGCTCGGCCTCATCTTCGGGCGTGCGCGCGAACGGCATCGCTGTCGATGCGATGCCCAGCGCCATCGCCGCGTCGGGGGCGAGTGCCGATCCAGTGCTCACCGCGAGGCTCCAAGGACCGCACGCGGTCTCGTGGGAGAGATGTGAAGACGTGCGACGTTCTCGCGTCGCAGCGTGACCCTTGGTGGCCCGTCGGCGAGGTGCAACTCGAGGATCGCGGTACCCGCCTGGCCCGCGGTGGCGAGTGCCGAGGAGATCAGCCCGGCGATCTCGCGACGCTCGACCCCGCAGGCGAGGAGGAACTGCTCGGTCCTACCGCTCGCCGCCCCCTGACGGTCGACCTCGAGCTCCTCGAGGCGCACCGCCGGCGCACCGCCGTGAACTGGAGGCCCGCCGACCTGGGCGGGACCGGATATCTCGAGCAGACATGCGGCCATGTCGTCGGGGCGCGCATCGGTCGCCGCAGCCACTCGATCGAGCAGCGCCAGCGCAGTCGCTCCCCGCGGGAGCTCGGCGAGCGCGCGCTCGAGGCGCTCGGCGCCGAACAGCTCCGATCCGATCCTCGCGTCGGTGACGCCATCGGTGTAGAAGCAGATCAGCGACTGGCCCGGCACCGAGACCGCGGTCTGGCGAGCCCCGGTGCGCATGCCCACCCCGATCGGCGGCGAGGCGCTGACCGTGATCGGCGCGATCGCCCTGGCCGGGCAAGAGGGGCCCGGCTCGCCGGCCTGCTGCCCGCTGGGCCCGCCTCCGGAGCTGATCACGAGCGGTGGGGGATGACCGGCGCACGCATAGACCAGGGTTCGCTCCTGCGGGTGATACGTGGCGGCCACGACGGTCGCGAAGGACTCTCCGAGCTGACGCTCGAGCACGGCTCCCGCCGTCTGCACCGCCACCCGCGGCGAGAGGCCGGCCTCGAGGTATGCGCGCAGCGTGAAGCGCACGAGCGCCGTGTGGGGCAACGCTTGGCGACCGTGACCGGAGACGTCCCCGACGATGATCGCGACCCGGCCATCCTCGAGCGCGAACACGTCGTAGAAGTCTCCCCCCGCCCCCGGGCCATCCGCGGGCCGGTAGGCCGCCGAGGTGCCAACCGGACCGAGGCGCGCGGGTGCGAGGGGGAGCAGCGCGGCCTGCAGCAGGCCGACGTCCTCCAGCAGCTCCCCGCGCTGGCGCTCCAGGCGCCGGTTGCGCAGCGCCGCCACGCGCGAGCGTAGGGCGAGCGCAAGCGTGAGCGCGAGCAGTACCCCAATCAGGATGCGCACCGGCGCGGGGACCACGTCGACGACCCTCGTGATCGTGCTCACGAGCGGCGAGGCGCGACCTGTTCTCGGCGAGCGATGCGCCGCTCTCCCCGCATGCGCGGTCCGTCGGGTCGGGCGCAGGGTCGCGACCCGGACTGCCGCCAGGGGAACGGAGGCCCGCTGCGAGAAGACCCCAACGCCCGCGTGAAGTCCCCGCCTTGCACCGCGGCGCGCGTGAGGAACGTGTCGCGAGCGGTGATGTGAGCGAACGGATTGGGCCGGTCGCGATACCCCTTTGCCTTGCGAAGAGGGTGGGGTTGGCGCCGATGTCGTCGTACTTGGCGAGACCGGCGCGGCGGAACCCGCGAGTGGCGCGGAGCCGGCGAGTGGCGCGGAGCCGGCGGATGGCGCGGAGCCGGCAAGTGGCACGGAGCCCGCCAATGGCGCGGAGCCGGCGGATGGCGCGGAGCCGGCAAGTGGCACGGAGCCGGCGGGTGACGTGGAATCGGCGACGGGCTCAGAGCCAGCGGTCGCCGCGCCCTCCTGGGCGTGTGCGTGTGCGCGCCGTGGTTCGCCCTGACGCGTCGCCCATGGACCCCCGGCACCCTGCTGCACCTGCGTGTGCGCGTGGCGCGGTTCGTGCTGGCCCGTGGCTTGCGGGGCCCCAGAACCCACCTGGGATTGAGGGTGCGCATGCTGCGGTTCGTCCCGGCCCGTGGCGTGCGGGGCCCCCGAACCGTCCTGGGGCTGAGGTTGCGGCGCATACTGCGGTTCGCCCTGGCCCGTGGCATGCGGGGCCCCCGAGCCCTCCTGGGACTGAGGGTGCGCGTGGTGCGGTTCGTCGTGGCCCATGGCGTGGGGAGCCCCCGCACCCTGCTGCGCCCGAGGTTCCGCGCCCCCCGGTTCACCACTACCCGGACCATGCGATTCGTGTCCGTTCGCGCGCCCGGTCTGAGTTGCCGCGCCGCGCGGTTCCCCTTCCCCGCCACCCCGCCCTTCGGGGCTCCCCGCGCCCTGCTGTCCGTGGCCTTGGGCGCCCGGCCGTGACGCGCCGGGAGGCGGACCGTGGGAGCCGTCCGATGGTTCTTTGGCCGCGGGCTGTTCGGACTGGGCGTCCGGGGAGGTGAGCCGATGGCCTGGCCCGGCCGCGGCGACGGGCATGCACGTGAGGAGGAGCAAGCAGCAGCCGAGCACGGCGGCCACGCCCGAGCGCCGGCGTGGACGGGTGGAGAGGAGACCTCGGTGCGTATCCCCTCCCATCAACACATCCTGCACCGATCAGCCGGGAGGAGCAGCATCTTCCCGCACATCCGCGAGCGCCTCGTCGAGCGTGGGGAAGATCGCGAATGCCCCGTCCATCCCCGCGAACTCGAAGATCGTCAGCACGTCGGGCCGCGGGCAGACGATCGCCAGCCGCTCGCCCACGCCGAGCCTCCGCTTGACGCCGACGAGCACGCCCAGCGCAGTCGAGTCCATGAAGGTGGCCTGCGAGAGATCGACGACGAGCCGGCTGAGTCCCGCTTGCAGCGAATCGATCAACATCCACTTCAAGCGTGGAGACGTCGAGAGGTCGAGTTCTCCCTCCACTGCGACCACGCTCGCATACCCGTCGAGTTCCCGCCGCGAGATCCCAAACGCCGCCGGGTTCGGCTGTAAGCGGGCGGATGTCTCGATTCGACTGAGCATCGTGGTCCTGACGTCACGCGCCCTTTTGATTGGTCCGCGGGCCTCTCCCACCTACGCAGGGGCGCGCCCGCGCGTGCGTATGGATCATCGGAGCCGGCCGATCCCCCCCTGACACAGACGCTGGATGATCGAACAGCCGTCCAGGGAATCTCGGACACCTACCCGTAGGACCCAACCACCCAACCACCATGGAGAGGACCCAACCACGGCGAGGATTCCGGCACCATGACGAGGCTCCCGGAACCCCGTCCGGGGACCTCGGACGACGACCCGCGGGGACCTACCCATCCGGTGAGGACCACAGCGCCTGGTCCTCCTCCCCCAGCCGCCACACCCCGGCGGCGAGCCCGTAGCGGCGGGCGATGCGGATGCGTTCGAGGATCGCGCGGGCGTCCATGTACCAGACGCGGTGGGGGACGCCGGCGAGGGTGTAGGAGAAGGCCATCTCCCCGGAGGAGGGGTCGCGCACCGGGGTGGCGCCCACCGTCTGGGCGAGCGCGAGTGACGCCGGCGTACTGCAACGCAGTCGCACGGCGGGGGCCGGAGCCGGAGAGGGGCCAGTCCAGGCCGTACATCGGCACCCCGAGCACGAAGCGCCGCGCGTGGGGCAGCGAAGCCACGTAGCGGGCGACGTCTCGCACGAAGGCAAGCGGCGCGATCGGGCCCGGCGCGGAGCCTTCCCAGTGGACGCCCCAAGCCATCACGAAGACGGTGTCGGCAGCAGGCGGCTAGTGCGCGGTCGTCGTAGAAGCCGCTCGCGCGATGGAGGTCTTCGCGCACGACGCCGTCGACGTCGACGGCGAGCTTGCGGCGCTCGGCGTGCAGGCGCCGGGCGAGCGCGGCTGCGAACCGGGCTGAGCGCCCCGCGATCGCGGACGCCGTCGTTCTCGAGATCGAGGTCGAGGCCCGCGTAGGAGGGGCCGGCGGCGAGCGCGACGAGCTGCGCGAGCGTGCGCGCGCGCAGGGAGGACTGGGTGAGGATGCGATGCACGACGGCGCCGTCCTGGCAGGTGAAGCGAGGCATCTCGGCCAGCTGGTGGGCGACGGCGTAGGCGTCGACTTCCGTATTCGCGGCGCCCACCACCTCCCCACCGGGGAGCGCAGCATTCGAAGTAGGTGGGGTAGACCACGCCGATCGCGCCGACGTGGGCCTGCAGATCGGCGAAGGAGTCGGGCGCGCTCGCCAGCAGGAACGCCTGCAGGGGGCCGGCAGGCGCCGCGTGCGCGACCTTGGCGGGCCGAGCGTCGGCGATCGAGGCAAGCGCTACTGCGGCTGCGGCCGCAGCCGCAGCCGCCGGGATCGCGCGTATCCTCCGGCCCCATGTCATTGTCGAGGAAACCCCACAGCCGACGTCGAGTTGCTGCAAGCGGGGTGTTCAGGGGTCGGCGTTGGAGACAAGGACGGCCTGCTGGCGCTTGCCGCCGAGCCGCCGGGCAAGCGGCGGGCGGGCGAGTAACAGCGCACGCTCGCAACGGTTGGCGCGGACGTAGGCGGGACGCGGGCGCGTTGTTTGTTCACAGGGGCGCAACCATGAGGAACGGCGCCTGTTGGTGCAAGTAGCGTTTCGGGCACCATACGAGAGCAGGAAAAGAGGGGTGCTGTGCCGAAAAGTTCGCAAATTACGGGATTGTCAAGCGAACCGTTCGGCCTTACGTCCAGTCGTTGGGATACCTTCCACAATCGGGCGACGACCTGTCGACAGTGAGCTGACTCACGAGCGTCAGGACCATGAGAGCCCATCCCACCGATATCCACACCCACACGAAATGGGGGCGCATGGTCGAGACGGTCCTAGCTCCGGTCAAGACGGTCAAAAAGGCGTTTGGGGGAGTGCTCACGGGGAAAACCAATCGTGTGGTCCCTCTCAACGAGTTGCAGCCCCAGATGCTGGCGGACGCCTCCCCGCCGGTCGTTGAGCTCACCAGGGAGCAGGCCGAGCGGCTCCACGAGCTGGCCATACACGGGCCCTCGCCGCGCTGAACGCGGCAAATGATGACGCTCGCGGATGTACCGCGAGTCGGCGAAATCGAGGTCATCCAGGACAATGACACGTTCGCCGGCTTCTCATGCGGGATCGAGCACGCGTGGGAAAGGACCCTCAATAAGACAGTGCGCAGGCTGGCCGACACCGGGGGGCCTCCCGGCACGCGCGCGCATATCGTCGAGGACGAATCTCCCGGAGCCGAGGGAGCGCTGATCGCGGTGGTGAGCTTTTTCCCACGGTGGCTCGGCGAGAGCTACCCGGAGCTTGGCCTGCCCCCGGTCGAAGGCGCCATGTGCATCCAGGCGCTGGGTGTCACCGAGAGCTACCGCAAATCGCTCGTCCCCGCCGACAGCGGCGAGATGCCCGTCGGCGCTTGGCTCTTGGACTGGACGCTTGAAAGGATCAGATCCTTATCACCGAGGTCGATGCCTCCCGTGTGGGCGCTCGTACATGAAGACAACGAGCGATGCCATCGCATGCTCGGCGGGCAGGGCTTTGGGTCTTACGAGATCCAGGGTTGGCCATACGACGTGTGGGTGCGGGCGAGCAGCCCACATCAACCACGGGACTGACCCGCTTACCTGAAACCCGCGTACCTTTCAGCCGCCGAGCTGGGGCAGTTCCCAGATGCTCTGGTCCTCGCTGCCGAGGTGCCACAGGCCGACGCCGAGGCCGAGCGATTCGGCGAGCTGGGCGCGCACGGCGATCGACTGCTGGTCGGTGTACCAGACGGAGTGCTGCACGCCGCTGGCGTCGATGTAGGAGAAGTGGGGTTCGGCGGCCGACCGGTTCCCATTCGGGGGTGGCCCCGACCTCGCTCTCGAGCGCCATCGACGTTGTCGAACTCGAGCGGCGGTGCCGGGGTTGGAGGCGCCGCCGCCGTTGGGCCAGTCGATCCCGTACATCGGCATGCCGAGCACGAACTTGCTCTTGTTGGGCATCGTGGCGGTGTATTCGGCGACCTTGGTGAACCACGGCAGTTCGTCCATCCCCCCGGGCGTGGAGGTGGTCCAGTGCAGGCCCCAGTCGAGCACGAAGATGTAGTCGGAGGGCACCGAGAGGGCGGCGTCGTTGTACATCGCGGCGCGCCCGCTCGTGGACGTTGTAGTACTTGGCGGTGACGACCGTGGAGAGTTTGTCGCCCTGGGAGTGCAGCCGTGCGGCGAGCGCGGTGATCCAGGCGGTGAAGGGTTCGCGCTCGGCCGGCTGGGCGCCCTCGAAGTCGATCTGGATGCCCTGGTAGCCGTCGCTCTGGCACAGCGCGGCGAGCTGTTCGATCATCTTCTGCCCGCGCCGCGGGTTCGTTGAGGATCTGGTTCTCGTCGACGGGGTTCTGGCAGTTCAGGCGCGGCATCACCGCGATCTGGCGCGCGCGCGCCCAGCCGGTGACGAGCGGGTCGTCGTTGCCGGTGACCGCGCCGCCCGGGCCGCAGTCGAAGTAGGTGGGATAGACCACGCCGATCTGCTGGTAGTGGGCCTCGCAGGTCGTAGAAGCTCTGGTCGGTGGAGGCCAGCAGGAAGGCCTGCACGTTGCCGTGCGTCGGCGGGGGGTCGGAGGTTTCGACCGTCAGCGGCGCGGTGGGAGCGCTGATCGCCCCGAGCGAGTCGACGGCGCTCGACGGTGATCCGGTAGCTCGGTGGAGGGCGCGAGGCCGGCGAGCGTCATGCCGGTCGTGGAGATCTGGCCGACGGGGATTTCGTCGCGGAAGACGCGGTAGCCGACGATCGTTGCCGCTGACCGGCGTGCGAGGGCGACCAGGCGAGCGCGGCGGACTGGCTGGTGACTTCGGTGGCGTGCAGATCGGCCGGCGTCGGAGGGCGGGGTGTGGGTGGTGAACACGGCGACTTCGGGCGCGGGGGCGCTGAGGTAGCCGTAGGAGTCCAGCGCGCGCACCGTGAAGGTGTAGTGGCGCTCGGAGGCGAGCGTGACGGTCGCGATCTGGCCGTGCACGACGCGCTCGGGCTCGCCGTCCTCGAACAGGAGGTAGCCGACGAGGCGCCCGCCGGTGGCGGCGCCGGCCTGCCAGGAGAGGGTGGCGGAGGTGTCGGTGACGCGCAACGCGGAGATCAGCGCGGGGCCCTCGGGGCGGGGTGTGGGAGGTGGTGAGGTCGAGCGGCGGGGTGCGCGGGCTTTCGCGGTGCTTGGCGTCGACGGCGGCGACAGCGATCAGGTAGGTGCGCAGCGAGGAGAGGTGGGTGAGGCGCATCGAGTCCGGGTGCTCTGCCCGAGCAGGGCGCCGTCGCGGTAGACGCGGTAGCCGATGATCCGCGCCGAGCCCGGGCTGGCTGGGCACCCACCAGATGGTGGCGCCGGCTTCGCTGACTTCCGAGACGCTGAGCTGGCCGGGCACGCCGGGGGGTTCGCTCCCGGCGGCCAGCGCGCGGCGTGGAGCCGACGACCGGGTGGGCGGCGATCCTGCAGCGTCCTGCTCGGCGGTCCCGCGGCGCCCGCGGGTGTCCACGGCGGCGACCGCGATGCGGTGAGCGCGGGCGGCGCTGAGCTCGAACGATGTAGACGCGCCCGCGGGTCTGCCCGGCGACGACGCCGTCGCGCGTGATCCGGTAGCCGGCGACGGGCGCGTCGCCGCGGCGCGGCGGGGCGCCAGCCGATGCGCACGCCGGTGGCGGTGCGGGCGAGCACCCGCAGCCCGCGCACCCGCCCGGGGGGACGCAGCGCGCAGCGCGCTGCGCAGCTGGGCGGCGCAGACTGCGGCGCCCGCGGCGTAGCGGGCCTGCACGGTGAAGGTGGTGGGCCGCCCGGGCACGACCGCGAGGACCATCGCGGTGCTGCGTGGTCTGCCCGACGGTGCGCCCCGCGCGGAGCACGCGGTAGGCGATCGAAGCCCGCCCACCCCGGAGGCGCCGTCGGCGCGCGCCAGCTCAGGCGCACGCGAGGGCCGGGCAGGCGCGTGAGGCGCACCGCGCGGGGCGCCCGTCCGGCGCAGGTGAGCAGCGGCGCTGTACGCAATCGGACCGGGTGCGGCGACGGCGCTGTGCGCGATCTGACCGGGCGCGGCGAGCGACGATGGCGGCGACGCCGGCAAGCCAGCAGACCACTCACGGCGAGACCCCGGCTTCCTGCTCCAGGCGCGATCAGGACGATCGGCCGGTGGGCCCTTTCGAGGGTCGACTCATGTTCGGCCAGCGGGGAGACCCCGACCTGCGGCGTCAGGACCCCGGCTGCGGGCCCGAAGACGTCGACCTCCAGGCGCGCCGCGCCGATCGGATAGCGCGGGGGTTCATGCGGCGCGGGGGAGACCCGACGCGTGCACGGGCACGACCATGCGCTCCAGCGTGCAGCACGAGCGTCGCGGGCGCGCGCGCCAGCGAGGGGGCGAGCAGCAGCACTGGGAAGCAGCGAGGCCGGCAGCAGCAGCAGCGGCGAGGACGCGCCTGAGCGAGAGCCATCGTCGATAGCCCGGCTCATCGGCCGTGCCACCCTATCCCCCCTCGCCCCCGCCGCCGAGGCCGGCGGTGGCGGGTCGGGTGCCCCAGGCGGCGGTGCGGCAGGTGGCGATCGCGTAGTAGGTCTGCCACAGCATGATCCCGAGGTAGAAGAAGACGAACAGGATCCCGTACAGCCAGAGGACGTTGTAGCGCGTCCTGGAAGAGCAGGAAGTAGAAGGAGTAGACGAGCGCGAGCGCGTAGATCCCGGCGAGGTAGGTCAGCGGCAGCACCCCGTGGTGGGTGAGCGGGCCCCACACGAGCGAGTGCAGCGCGGCGACCGGCGCGAGCAGCGGCAGCACGATGCTCATGTAGGTGAAGAACGCGGCGATCGGGTGCTTGCGCCAGATGAACTTGGCCACCAGCAGCGACTCGCGCGTCCAGGAGCGCTTCCAGCGGGTCTGCTGCTTGACGAACGCGCGGAAGGTGGTGGGCACGATCGTGTGCGAGACGGCGCGCTTTTCGTAGAGGATGCGCCAGTCGCGCAGCACGCAGTTGGTCAGCGAGCGGTCGTCGCCGAAGGTGGACTCGACGCCGAGGAAGGTCTGGTTCTCCCACCACTCCAGGCGCGGCATGATCGCCTCGCGGCGGTAGGCCGAGAAGCAGCCCGAGCAGCAGGTGACGGCGCCGAACACCGATTCGGCGGCCTTCACGACGCGGAAGGCGACGAAGTAGCGCACCGCCTGCATGCGGGTGATCCAGGTGTCGCGCACGTTGAGCACGTTGGCGTGCCCGCAGACCGCCCCCACGCGGGGGTCGGCGAGCGGCTGCACGAGCCGTGTTGAGCGCGTCGGGCTCGACCGACGGAGTCGGAGTCCACGAACACGATCACCTCGGCCGAGGTGGCGCGGATGCCGGCGGCCATCGCGGCGCGCTTGCCGCGGTTCTGCGGGGAAGTCGATCACGCTCACCCGCCCCTCGGATTCGGCCGCGACCCGCTGCATCTCCGCGCAGGGTGGCGTCGGTGGAGCCGTCGTTGACGGCGACCAGCTCGAGCTTCTCGGGCGGGTAGTCGAGCTCCAGCAGCGAGCGCAGCGAGCTGGGCGATCGCCTCCTCCTCGTTGAAGCCCGGCATCACGATCGCGATGTGCGGCTCGATGCCCGACGTCCGGCCGCGAGCGGTAGAAGAGGCTGAAGAGGAAGCGCGAGAGGATGTAGCTGGCGACGCAGACGCTGTAGACGCCGAAGAACACGTTGGAGAACAGCAGGCCCGCGAAGGCCGCCTTGTAGGCCATCACGGCGACGAGCAGCAGCATCAGGTAGAGGCCGGCGAGCCCCTTGAGGATGCGGTGAGTCGTGATGCTGCGGCATCTGCTCAAGGCGTGAAGCGCTTGCGCCCGGCTGCGTATTGGCGGTAGGTGCAGTCGAGCACCGCCGGGCAGCGACTCGCAGCCAGCCGTAGTCGTGGTCGGGGTGCAGGGTGGCGAGGATCGCCAGGTCGTAGTCCTCGGGGTCCGGACCGAAGCCGCGAGCGGCGATCCGCGGCGCGGATCCGGGGTCGCCACCGCGCTCAGGCGCACCTCCTCGACCGTCGAGGCGCTCGGGACGAGCGGGTCGTGGTAGTCGACGTGGGCGCCCTCGGCGCGCAGGCGGGCGATGATCTCCAGCGCCGGCGCCTCGCGGGTGTCGGCGACGCCGGGCTTGTAGGAGGCGCCGACGAGCAGCACGCGCGCCTCGCGGCAGCGGCCGTCCGAGCGCCACGAGCACTTCGTGCGCGCGCCACGCGACGTGGCGGGGACGCCCGGCGACCTTGCGCAGCGCCTCCTCGGCCATCGTCGCGGGGCGGCCGCGCTCGCGCAGGTCGTGCAGCAGGTAGTAGGGATCGACGGCGATGCAGTGCCCCCCGACCCCCGCGGAGGGGTAGTGGGCGCAGGAAGCCGTAGGGCTTGGTGGCGGCCCCCTCGGTCACCTCGATCGGGTCGAGCCCGTGCGTCGCCGCAGGCTTCGGCGAGCTCGAAGGCGAGCGCGATGTTGACGGCGCGGAAGGTGTTCTCGTAGAGCTTCACCAGCTCGGCGGCCTCGGGCGAGGAGACGCGGTGCAGGCGCTTGCAGGTGTGGCGCAGCACGCGCGGCGGCGCGCTCGGCGCACTCTCGCGTCACGCCGCCCAGCACCCGCGGGGTCTTCAGCTGCTCGTGCTCGCCGACGCCGGGGTCGATGCGCTCGGGGGCGAACGCCACGAACACGTCCTCGCCGACGCGCAGGCCGCGCTCTGCGAGCGGCTCGACGAGCAGCTCGCGGGTGGTGCCCACGTAGGTGGTGGAGGTCAGCACGAGCGTCTGGCCGGGGCGCGCGTGGCGCACGACCGACGCGCAGGCGTCGCGCAGGATCTCGCGGGTCCGGGCGGCAGCTGCTCGTCGACGGGGGTGGGCACGCAGATCAGCACCAGGTCGGCGGCGTCGAGCGCCTTGATGCGGTTGGTGAGCACGAACCCGTCGCTCGCCAGGTGGCGGCGCAGGTCGCGCTGCTCGGACTCCAGCAGCTCGGCCTCGCCGCGTGCGGATCGCGCTCAGGCGCGGGCCGCTGACGTCGATCCCGACGATCCGGCAGCCGGCGCCGCGCAGCGCGATCGCGGTGGGCAGGCCCGACGTAGCCGAGCCCGACGACGGCGACGACCGTGTGCCCGGCGCTGCTTGGAGCGGTTTGGCGTGCGCGGCGGCGGGTCGCGCGGCGGCGAGTAGCCTGCGTGGCAGACTCCGGCGTCTGGTCTGCATGCGGCGTGTGCTGTCGGCATGGACGCGGTCCTCTCCTGGCTAGAGGGCGCTGGCGGTCGGCAGTGGCCGTGCAGAATGGCACGCTCGCAGGCCGAGTTTCACGGCCGCTTGGACGATTGGTCGAGCGCCGTCCCAAAGAGTGCGATACGGCGTGTCGTCCGCAAACGGCCGACAGAGCTGCCCGAACGGGCAGCGCGCGTAGGGCCGGCCGTGCTCGCGTGTAAAGCTGCGCCGCGACCGGCTCGGCAAGTCGCGTCGGAGCGGGCCTGCTCGGGCCGCTGGTAGCATCCGGCGATGCGCGATTTCCTGCAGGCGATCTCGCAGCCGCGTCGTCGTCTACGACGGCGGCATGGGCGCGACGCTCGAGCAGTTCGAGCTGACCAGCGAGGACTACGGCGGGCCTGCCGGGCAAGTGCCACGAGGCGCTCGTGCTCAACCGCCCGGACGTGATCGAGGGCGTGCACGCCTCGATGCTCGAGGCCGGCGCGGAGGTCGTCGAGACCGACACCTTCCAGGCCTCGCGGCTCAAGCTCGACGAGTGGGGCCTGGCCGACTACACGCGTCGAGATCAACACCAAGGCGGCCGAGATCGCGCGCAGGGCGGCCGGCGAGCACCGCTTCGTGGCCGGCTCGATCGGCCCCACCGGCTACCTGCCGGCCTCCGAGGACCCCACGCTCGGGCAGATCCGCTTCGGCGAGCTGGTGGAGGTCTTCGCCGAGCAGGCCGCGGGCCTGATCGACGGCGGCGCCGACCTGATGATCATCGAGACCGCGCAGGACATCCTCGAGGTCAAGGCCGCCGTGTTCGGCGCGCGCGAGGCCTTCAAGACGCACGGGGCGCACGCTGCCGATCCACACCTCGGTGTCGCTGCTGCCCAACGGCGGCAAGATGCTGCTCGGCACCGACATCTCCGCGGTGCTGTGCACGCTGGAGGCGCTGAAGGTGGACGTGATCGGGCTGAACTGCTCGACCGGGCCGGAGGACATGCGCGACGCGATCCGCTTCCTCGGCGAGTTCTGCCCGGTGCCGGTGGCGTGCATCCCCAACGCGGGCCTGCCGCTGCAGGGCCCCGACGGCGAGACGATCTTCCCCGAGCAGCCCGAGCCGCTGGCGGAGGCGCTGAAGGAGTTCGTGGAGCGCTACGGCGTGGGGATCGTGGGCGGCTGCTGCGGCACCACGCCCGAGCACATCGCGCGCGATCGTGGAGCGGGTCGGCAGCGCACGGCCAGCCGGCGCGACGGCCAGGCCCGCGGGCCCGAGCGCGCGTCCGGCCCCCCGTCCCCCCCACCTCTCCTCGATGATCGCGGCGACCCCGCTGGTGCAGGAGCCGCGCCCGACGCATGGTCGGCGAGCGCGTGAACTCGCAGGGCTCGCGCAAGGCCAAGGAGCTGCTGCTGGCCGACGACTACGACGGGCTCGTGCAGATCGCCGAGGACCAGGTGACCGGCGGCGCGCACGTGCTCGACGTGTGCGTGGCGCTGACCGAGCGCGCCGACGAGGACGAGCAGATGCGCCTGGTGGTCAAGCGGATCTCGCTGACCCAGCCCGCCCCGATCCAGGTCGACTCGACCGAGCCCGAGGTGATCGAGACGCGCGCTCGAGCAGATCCCCGGGCGGGCGATCGTCAACTCGGTCAACCTCGAGGCCGGCCGCGCCAAGCTCGACCGCGTGGTGCCGCTCGCGCTCGCGCACGGCGCGGCGCTGATCGCGCTGACGATCGACGAGGTGGGGATGGCCAAGACGGCGGAGCGCAAGGTCGAGATCGCCCAGCGCATCCGCGATCTCTGCTGCGAGGAGCACGGCCTCGACCCGGAGCTGTTGATCTTCGACTGCCTCACGTTCACGCTGACGACCGGCGATGAGGAGTGGCGCCCCTCGGCGGTGGAGACGATCGAGGGGATCCGGCGCATCAAGGCGGAGATCCCGCAGGTGAAGACCTCGCTGGGGGTCTCGAACGTCTCCTTCGGCGTCTCCCCCGGCGCGCGCGCGGTGCTCAACTCGGTGTTCCTGCACCACTGCGTGCAGGCGGGCCTCGACCTGGCGATGGTCAACCCCAACCACATCACCCCCTACGGGGAGATCCCCGACACCGAGCGCGAGCTGGCCGACGACCTCGTGTTCAACCGCCGCGAGGACGCGCTGGAGCGCTTCATCGAGCACTTCGAGTCCAAGGGGGAGGAGGAGACCCAGAGCGCCGCGGACCCCACCGAGGGGATGGAGCCCGAGGAGGCGCTGCACTTCCACATCCTGCGCCGGCGCAAGGAGGGCGTCGAGGAGTGGATCGACCGCAGCGTGGAGAAGATCGGCGCGGTCCCCACGCTCAACGAGGTGCTGCTGCCGGCGATGAAAGAGGTGGGCGACAAATTCGGCGCGGGCGAGCTGATCCTGCCGTTCGTGCTGCAGTCCGCGGAAGTGATGAAGCGCGCGGTGGCGCAGCTCGAGAAGTACCTCGACAAGATCGAGGGCTACACGAAGGGCACGGTGGTGCTGGCGACGGTGTTCGGCGACGTGCACGACATCGGCAAGTCGCTGGTCAACACGATCCTCACCAACAACGGCTACACGGTGGTGGACCTCGGCAAGCAGGTCCCGATCCAGACGATCCTCGACGCCGCGCAGGAGCACGAGGCGACCGCGATCGGGCTCTCGGCGCTGCTGGTCTCGACCTCCAAGCAGATGCCGGCGTGCATCCAGGAGCTGCACGCCAAGGGCCTCTCCTACCCCGTGCTGATCGGCGGGGCGGCGATCAACCGCGCGTTCAGCTACCGCGCGCTGTATCCCGGGCGGGAAGGAGTCCGAGGAGGTCTACGAGCCGGGCGTCTTCTACTGCAAGGACGCCTTCGAGGGCCTCGCGGTGATGGACCAGCTGATCGACGACGCAGGCGCACGAGGCGCTGCTGGAGAAGCTGCGCACGGGCGCCACGGAGTTCCGCGCCAAGGGCGAGGAGCCGCGGCGAGACGGGCGACCTCACCGACGACTCGGTGCGCTCGGCCGCGCGCACCGACGTCGCCCGTGCCCACCCCGCCGTACTGGGGCGTGCGGGAGATCCCGGTGGACCTCGACGAGGTCTACAGCCACCTCGACACGCACGTGCTGTTCAAGCTGCACTGGGGCGGGCGGGGCGTGAAGGGCGAGGCGTGGCGCGAGCTGCTGGAGGAGGACTTCCGCCCGCGCCTGGAGCGGATGTGGCGCGAGCAGGACTACCTGCACCCGCGCGCGCTGCTGGGCTTCTTCCCCTGCTACGCCAAGGGCAACGACATCGTCGTGCTCGACCCCGAGGATCGCACGACGGAGCTGACGCGCTTCGTCTGCCCGCGCCAGCCCAAGGGCGACCGCATCTGCCTGGCGGACTTCTTCCGCCCCGCGAACGACGGACGGCTCCCCACCGTCGGAGCTCGACGTGATCGCGGTGCAGGCGGTGACGGTCGGCTCGGAGGTGACCGAGCTGATGGCCAAGCTCGAGGCCGACGGCGAGTTCGCCGAGCAGCTGTTCGTCCACGGCCTCGGCGTGCAGACCGCGGAGGGACTCGCGGAGTGGCTGCACCACGAGGCCCGCACGATGCTCGGCATCCCCGCCGCCCAGGGCCGGCGCTACTCCTGGGGCTACCCCGCGGTGCCCGAGCAGTCCGAGCACCTGAAGGTCGAGAAGCTGCTGGGCCTCGGGGACATCGGGATGCGCATCACCGACGGCTACGCCCCCGAACCCGAGCAGTCGACGCTCGCGCTGATCGCCCACCACCCGCAGGCGATCTACTTCGGCACGCGCCAGGGCCGCCTGCTGCCGAACGGCTCCCCCGACGACCTCATCAAGGGCTCCCGCCGCGACCCCTCGCTGTTCGGCGCCGGCGAGAGCCCGCCCGAGCTGGGCGACGAGGACCCGCCGGAGGGAGCCGTGGAGGAAGAGGACGAGGCCCCCGCCATGGCCGGCTGAGCGTCAGACCCCTGTCCCCCTCCGGCCCGACCGGTCGGACGAGAGGTGTGTGGCGAAGAAGGTTTACGAAGTGATCTCAATCCTCGAAGCACACGGCTGGAAGAAGGTGCGCGAGCGCGGAAGCCATCGCCATTTCAAGCACCCCGACCGCTCGCCGGTGGTCACTGTGGCGGGCAAGAGAGGCGATACGATGAGGCCAGGCACGTTGGGGGAGATCAGACGTAAATCTGGAATCGAGGAGCTGCGGTGACCGAGTACCTAGTCATCTATGAGACCGGTGAGGATGGAGGCTGGGGCGCCTACTCTCCAGATGTCCCAGGCTGTGTGGCGGCTGGGCAGACCAAGGAGGAGGTCGAAAAGCTCATGCGCGAGGCGCTTCCAGATCACATCGCTCTGATGCGCGAGGTGGGCGAGCCCGTGCCCAAGCCACATCACGTGGCCGGCTTGATAGCTGCCTGAGCGTCGGTGCCGCTGCCGGCGGGTGGCGGCACGACCCCCGCGCACATGGCGACCCAAAGCCCGCGTTTTACGCGCGCGAGGTGGCGCCGCCGCCCGCCGGCAGCGGCGGCAGCCTGACCGGCGTGGCGTGCATCGTGCGCAGGCGGACCTCCTTCCAGGAGAGGCCCTCCTTGACGAGGGCGGGCATGCCCATGATCACCGCGGTGGCGACCTCGACGGCCTGGAGGATGATCCCGTAGGCGACGGCGTCGGGGGTGGAGACGTGGTAGGCGCCCGCGAGCACGCGACGCAGGCGGCCTGGAAGACGCCGACGTTGGCGGGGGTGGCGGGCACGACGGCGGTGACGTTGACCGCGAACAGCACCCCCGCGGCGCCGGCGATCCCGACGCGGTGGTCGAGACCGAGCGCCATCAGCAGCAGCCAGCAGGAGGCGCACTGAAGCGCCCAGGCGGAGAGCTGCACCGTCGTGGCCACCGCCGCGCGGCGGGGTTGGCGAAAGACGCGCAGGCCCTCGCGCACGCGCAGCAGCGAGCGGCGCAGCCCGAGCACCAGCGAGTGCAGCCGCGCGGAGCGGGAGATCGCGGAGCGGGGCAGCAGCACGGGGGCGAGCAGCACGATGAGCGAGCGCCGCGAGCGGCACGAGCGCCGCCGCGAGCAGCGCCCCGTCGTGGCCGTGCAGGAGGGGCACGCCGGAGAGCATCGCCGCCCCGAGGAGGGCCAGCGCGAGCAGGTTCAGCAGCGTCTGGGAGACCATCGTGCCGAGCACGACCGGCAGCGTCTCGCGGGGACGCCCGAGGCGGCGCGCGACGATCAGCGCGCGCGAGGGCTCACCCAGGCGGGCGGGCAGCGTGGCGGACATCAGCACGCCGATGAAGGTCCCCTGCAGCGCGTCCCGGCGCCGCGCACGGCGCCAGGTGGGGGCGGCGCTGAGGATCGCGTGCCAGGCGAGGCCGCGCGCGACCATCGAGATGCACATCACCGCGAGGCCGGCGGCCACCAGCCCGGGGCTGGAGGCGACGAGGCTCGCGAGCACGCGCCCGACGCCGATCCGCGAGAGCGCGATCAGCGCCAGCGCGAGACCCGCGAGCGAGACCGCCGCGCAGCGCGCCGCGGCGGACGCGCGCAGCGCGCGGCGCGGCGCGGGCAGCACGAGCTGGGGCTCGAGGCTGGGCAGCCGCCGCGCGGGCACGTGGGGGAGCAGGTCGGCGGGCGCGAGGCCGTGGCGCACCGCGAGGCGCGGCGCGGGCCCGTGCGAGCGCGCCCAACCGCGAGCGCCTGCTCGTAGACCTCGAGCACCTCGGCGGCGACGTGAGGCCAGGCGAAGCGCTCGGCGCGCTCGCGCGCGGCCACCGCCATCCGCGCGCGCCGGGCGGGGTCGAGCGCCAGCGCGCGCAGCGCCTCCGCGAGCGCGCGCGCGTCGCCGCGGGGGGTGAGCAGGCCGTCGAGGCCGTCGCGCACCACGTCGCGGTAGCCGGCGATGTCCGACGCCACCACGGGCGTGCCCGCGGCGAACGCCTCGGTGAGGACCATCCCGAAGCTCTCCCCGCCGAGCGAGGGCGCGCAGAGCACATCGGCGCGCGCGAGCTCGGCGGCCTTCTCGCGCCTCGGAGACCTTGCCCAGCGCGCGCACACCGCGATCGTCGAGCAGCAGCGGCGCGACGTCCTCGGGCCCGGCCCCCACGAGCGTGAGCGTGGCGGGCACGTGCTCGCGCAGCGCCTCGAAGGCGCGCAGCAGCACCGGCAGCCCCTTGCGCTCGACGGCCTGGCCGACGAACAGGATGCGCAGCAGCGCCGGCATCCCGTCGCGATCCGCTCCGGCCCGCTCCCAGTCCGCGACACCCGAGCGCGCGTCCCCATTGCGATCCCCACCCCCCGCAGCCAGAGGATCCAGATCGGACCCTGCCGGGAGACCAACGTCGGTCGGCCCGAGGTGCACTCCGTTGGGCACGATCCGGTAGCGCCCGCCGAAGAAGCGCCGCGCGGTCCAGGCGGCGGCCTCGGAGACCGCGATGCGGGCGTGCAGACGGTTCAAGTGCCGGCGCGCCCCGAGCAGCACCCCGATCCCATTCGTGAGAGCGTTCTCGGAGAAGCTGTGGAAGGTGCCCACGAGCGGGATGTCCCCGGCGCAGTCGGGCGCATACCAGCCCACCAGCGGCACGACGGGCTCGTGGATGTGCACGAGGTCGTAGGCCCCGCCGCGCAGCTCCCGCGCCAGAGCCACCAGCGCATCGGGTGTGGCGGCGAGATTGGAGATCGCCCCGTTGGCCGGGAGCCCGGTGCTGCGCCCGAGCGCAACGAGGCCCTCGGGCAGCCGCATGGGCTGCGGGCGCGCCCCCCGGTGCATCACGCGCGCGAGGGCATCGTCGGGGTCGAAGGGTGCGAGGATCCGCGCGTCGTGGCCAGCCGCCCGGAGCTCCTCGGCGAGCGCCTCGATGTGACGTGTGACGCCCCCCGGATACGTCCACGAGTAGGGCGATACGAGCGCGATCCGCACGCCTGAACTCTAGCCACTCCAGCCCCCTGCACTCTCCCTGCTTGTAGCCTGTGTGGATGAGCGAGCGCCACTTCGTCAAGTACACCTTCCTCAAGGTCGACCCCGCGTGGCGGCGCCTGGACTCCGAGCGCCGCGCGCAGGACAAGCGGGAGTTCGCAGCGGCCTGCGAGGACTTCGCGGACGGGCACCTGCTGCAGTCCTTCTCGCTAGTGGGCACCCGCGGGGACGCGGAGCTGCTGCTGATCTCCGAGGCGGAGAACCTTGACCGCATCCACGAGTTCCACGTGGTGCTGCTGCAGAGCGGCCTGATGAAGTGGGCGGATACGCCCTACTCGTTCCTGGGGATGCGCAAGAGCTCGGAGTACTCCGAAGACATACGCAGCACCCCGCGGGGCTTCCGCGGCAAGTACGTGTTCGTCTACCCCTTCGTGAAGTCGCGCGAGTGGTACGCCCTGCCCGCGGAGGAGCGCTGGCGGATCATGCAGGGGCACATCGCGGTGGGGCGCGAGTACCCGGGGGTGGACAACCACACGACCTACTCCTTCGGCCTCGACGACCAGGAGTTCGTGGTGGCGTTCGACACCGACGACGTGGGCACGTTCCTGGATCTCGTGCAGCGCCTGCGCACGACGGAGGCCTCGCGCTACACCGTGCGGGACACCCCGAGCTTCACCTGCATCGCCGCCTCGCTGCCGCGCGCGCTGAACGCGCTCGACGGGGAGCCGGTCGCGCTCGAGACGGCGGCGTTGCACTCTGCCTAGAGGGCTGGCACACCTGCGCCGGGCCGACCCCGTGCTGGCCGGCGTGATCGCAGCGGTCGGACCGAAGTTGGGCGATCCTCGCGCTGGGCGCCCCGCCGACCACTACGGCGCGCTGGTGCGCGCGATCGTCGGCCAGCAGCTCTCGACCAAGGCGGCGCGCTCGATCTACCTGCGCCTCACCGAGCGCTTCGACGGCCGCACACCCACGCCCGAGCAGATCCTCGCGGACGAGCCCGAAGAGCTGCGCGCGGCGGCGGGGCTCTCGCGCGCGAAGGTCGGCTACCTGCGTTCGCTGGCCGAACACGTGCTCTCCGGCGAGCTGGAGCTCGAGCGTCTCGACGATCTGGACGACGATACGGTGATCGCCGAGCTCGTCGCGGTCAAGGGTTTGGGCATGTGGACGGCACACATGTTCCTGATGTTCCACCTGGAGCGCCCCGACGTGCTGCCGGTCGGCGACCTCGGCATCCGCCGCGCGATCGAACGCGCCTACGGGCTCGACGGACTCCCCGACGCCCCCGAGATCGAACAGATCGCCGAGCCCTGGCGCCCGCACCGCACGCTCGCCTGCCGCTACCTGTGGCGCTCGCTGGACAACGAGCCCGGCTAGACGGCTGAGACCTGCTCCTCCTCGGCCACCCGGAAGGATGAGCCGCAGCCGCAGGCGGCGACGACGTTGGGGTTGTTGACCTTGAAGCCGGCCCCCTGGAGGCTCTCCTCGTAGTCGATCTCCGAGCCGTGCACGTACTGGAGGCTCGAGCGGTCGACCAGCAGCTTCAGCCCGTGGCTCTCGAAGACCGCGTCGCTATCGCGCTGCTCGTCGAAGGCGAGCTGGTACTGGAAGCCCGAGCAGCCGCCGCCGCGCACCCCGACGCGCAGCCCCGCGAGGGCCACGTCGGTTCCCTGGGCGGCGAGGAACTCGCGCACCTTCTCGGCTCCCTTGTCGGTGAACGCAACCATCGCTATCCAAAGTGTAGCGAGGCCCGCGACCCCGGCTATCCTTGGACTCGAGATGCCCACCCCCGAGGAGATCAAGCAGCGCATCGAGACCGCCATCCCGGGCGCCCGCGCCGAGGTCGAGGACTACACCGGCGGGGGCGACCACTTTCGCGCGACAGTCACCGCGGAGGCGTTCGCGGGGCGCAGCCGCATCGACCAGCACCGCCTTGTATACGAGGTGTTCGGGGCGGAGATCGGCGGCCCGATCCACGCCCTGTCGCTGAAGACCGCGGTCGCCTGAGAGCCCCACCCCCCACCCCAAAACGAGCGCCCAAAGGAGTCACCCATGAAGAGTATCGACCCCATCGCCGCCCCCTCCGCCCAGTCCAATCCGATCCGCGTCGCGATCGAGCAGGCGATCGCGGAGAACCCCGTGATCCTCTTCATGAAGGGCTCCCCGGACGCTCCCGCGTGCGGTTTCTCGCGCCGCACCGTCGCCACCCTGCAGGCGCTCGACGCGGGCTTCGCCGCGGTGGACGTGCTTCCGGATCCCCGCATCCGCCAGGAGCTCTCCGCGCTCTCCAACTGGCCGACGATCCCGCAGCTGTTCGTCGGCGGCGAGCTGATCGGGGGATGCGACATCGTCACCGAGATGTACGAGTCCGGCGAGCTCGCGGAGGTCCTCGGGGTCGAGGGCGGCGCCGCGCAGGAGCAGGGACTGCAGCCGCCTGAGGAGGGCGCAGCGAGCGGTCTGCAGATCGAGAACCGGCTGGGCTGAGCTGGACCGAAGCACCATCGCGGCGCCCCACCCCGCTGGTTGGGCTGCCGCCGGAGCGCCCGTCGCGGCGACCCATCCCGCTGGCTGAGATGCCGCCCGTAGCGCTATCGCGGCGCCCTACCCCATTGCTATAGGGTGCTCGCCCGATGCCCCCCGTAGCGATCGTCACCGACACCACCAGCTACCTCCCGCGAACACTGGCGAGCAGCGAGGGCATCCATCAGGTCAGCCTGTACGTCGGTTGGGGGGGCGAGGAATCGGGGAGCGGCGATGAGGGGTGGGTCGGCCAGCAGCGAGAGATCGAGCTGGAGAGCTTCGACGCCTTCTACGAGCGCCTGCGCTCGGACCCCGCTCTGCCCACCACCTCCCAGCCCTCGATCGGGGACTTCCTCGCGGTGTGGGAGCCGCTGCTGGAGGAGGGGCGGGACATCGTCTCGGTGCACCTCTCGGGCGGGATCTCCGGCACCTGCGAGGCCGCCCGCCAGGCCCGGGGCCTGCTCGCCGAGCGCGGCCTGGGGGAGCGCGTGGAGGTGATCGACGGGGAGACCGCCTGCGGAGGGCTCGGTCTGCTCGTGCTCGCGGGCGCCGCCGCGGCCCGTGGGGGGGCGGACAAAGACGGCGTGATCGCCCGTGTGCGCGAGACGCGCGCGGCGCTGAAAATCTGGTTCTGCATCGACACCCTGGAGTACCTGCGCCGCGGGGGGCGCGTGGGCAAGGCGCAGGCGTGGCTCGGGGGTACGCTGCGGATCAAGCCGATCCTCACGCTGGGGTACGAAATCACGCCAGTGGAGCGCGTGCGCACGGCGGGGCGGGCGTTCGAGCGGATGGTGCAGTACATGCACGAACTGCGCGAGGCCGGCTCGGACGCGTGGGTGGTGCAGCACATCCAGGCCACCGAGCAGTCCCAGAGACTGATCGAGCACGGACGCGAGATCTACGGCTCCGAGCCGCTGTTCGTCTCCGAGGTGGGTCCCGTGATCGGCACCTACGTGGGTCCGGGACTGGTCGGCGTCGGCGGGATCCCCCGCGCGCTGCTGGCCTGAAGACCGCGACCGACCGGCACAGCCACGGGCCTCCGGGCCTCTTTGCCACGGGCCTCCGGGCCTCTTTGCCACGGGCCTCCGGGCCTCTTTGCCACGGGCCTCCGGGCCTCTTTGCCACGGGCCTCCGGGCCTCTTTGGCTAGGCCGCGGGCCTCTTCAGCGGCCTGGGAGACTCCCGGCTGGCCCTCAGCGACGGCGCCGGCGCCGTCGGCTGCGCATCCCGAGCGCGAGGCCCACCACGGCGGCGCCGATCAAAAGCTCGCGTTTGTGGCGCTCGACGTGGCCGCGCCAGTCGGTGAGCCTCGTCACCTCGCCGTGCAGGCGCTCCATCGAGACCGCCAGCTCCGCGCGGTTGGCCTCCATCGAGCTGCGGATCTCCGCGGGGGAGCGCTGCGCCATCACGCCACCCCCGCCGCGCCGGGGCCACGGTTGGGGGCCCCGCTCGCTGCGCTCTCCTCAGATCCCGCGCTCATCGTCTGACGGATCAGGTGAGCCTCTTCGATCGCCATCGTCGGCACCGGCGGAGCGCTTTTTTTGACGACTTTGGCGGCAAGCAGACCAGCCAACGCGCCGAGCACCAGCAGGATCAGGGCCATCGCGAAGAAGCCCCAGAAATACGCGAACTCGTTGACCGGCAGGTAGAAGTAGAGCAGCCACGCGCATCCAATCAGCACGAAGAAGAGCGCGGTCACGACAAAGACGCCGGCGGCGACCGCCACAATCGCGCCACGGGCGAGCTTGGAGACCTTCTCGGTGACCTCCGCCTTCGCCAGCTCGACCTCCTCGCGGACCAGCACCGCCACGCGCTCGGATACGTCGGTTATCGCGGTGGCGATGTTCTGCGGACCGTCCGTCCGAGGGCCGCCCGCTCCAGGCCGACTCGCCCCAGGCCCGCCGCCCGGCGCCGCGCTCACTCGGGGGGCTCCTCGTCGAACACCCTCCGCCACACCGCGCCCGCGGCGCGCTGCACGAGGACGCTCGCGAGGGCGCCGAAGGCGGTGAGCATGCCGGACCACATCAGCCGCTTGACCATCTCGTTCTCCATCATCCGAGGAGTGTATTGCCCACGGTGGTCGCCTCCAATCCTCCGCACACCGTCTCCACCACCAGCCACTTGGCGCGCTCGTACTGATCCTCATCGCAGGGCAGCAGGCCGAAGATCCAGCCGGTGAGCATCTGCTCGATCGCGCCGTAGAAGGACATCGCCGCGAAGGGGGCGTCGATCTCGGCCTTGAAAGTGCCCGTGGCCTGGGCGGCGGTGACGATCTCCGCGATCAGCTCATACGCCTGGCGGATCTGGGCGAGGTGGGTCTGCCCGAAGGAGTTGGCGGCGCGGGTGACCTCGACGATGATCACCTTCATCAGGTCGGGGTCATGGCGGTAGCTGTCGACGATGAAGGAGGCGATCTCGTGCAGCTTCTCGCGCGGGCCGAGATCCGTCTGGGCGTCGACCTGGCGGATCGTCTCGAGCATTACGTTCCAGCGCTCCAGGAAGAGCGTGTCGAGGATCTCGTCCTTGGAGGCGAAGTAGTGGTACACGAGGCCGTACGCGACCCCTGCCTCGTCGGCGATGTCAGAGACGCGGCACGCGTGGAAGCCCTGACTGGCGAACACCCGCACGGCGGCGTCGAGGATCATGCGCCGCTTGTCCCGCGCGGTGGCGGCGCGCGCGGCGCTCATCGTAGGGCCTCCTGTGGCCAGCGATAGGCCTGGGGACGGCGGTTGGCCAGCGCGGGGAATCGCGTGCGGATCTCCTCCTGGCGCTCCAGATCGAGATCGGCGAGGATGTGGCCCTCGCCCTCGCCCTCGGGCGCCTGCGCGAGCACCACGCCCCAGGGGTCGACGATCATCGAGCGCCCCCCCGAGCGGTGCCCGCCGGGATGCGCTCCGACCTGGTTGGCGGCGATCACGAACGCCTGGTTCTCGATCGCCCGCGCGCGCACCAGGGTCTCCCAGTGGTCGCGGGTGGTGGGCAGGGTGAAGGCGGCGGGCAGCGCGAACACTCGGGCGCCGCGCAGGGCGAGAATCCGGTAGAGCTCGGGGAAGCGCAGGTCGTAGCAGATCGACATCCCCAGCTCGACCCCCTCGGCGGTGGCGCTCAGCACGATCTCCACCCCCGCCTCGGTGATGGCGGACTCGCGGTAGGCGCGCCCCTCGATCTCGACGTCGAACATGTGCAGCTTGCGGTACACCGCCCGCACCTCCCCCTGGGGGTCGATGTGCACGGAGGTGTTGGCGAGCTTCTCGGCGGCCGCTCCCGGCTCGCTCCGGGGACGCTCGACGATCGAGCCGGCGATGAGATCGATCCCGAGCTCCCGCGCGAGCGCCCGCGCCCACGAGATCGCGGGCCCCTCGAGCGTCTCGGCGCCCGCGCGCATGTCATCGTCGGAGCCGAGCACCGTCCACTTCTCGGGGAGTACGATCAGACGCGCCCCGTCTGCCGCGGCGGCGCGCGTGAGCCGATCGGCGGCCTCCATGTTCGCGGCCTTCTCGGCTGTGGAGTTGAGCTGGACCGCGGAGACTCTCAAAAGCGCACTCCTCCCACAGGCACACCTCCCGCGGAATAGATTGACTAGTCAGTCAACAATCTCAAGCATAGCGGCCGACCCACTCGGGACCGCGGCCGGCGAGCCCCTGC
Source organism: uncultured Solirubrobacterales bacterium (assembly GCA_963742275.1). Taxonomy (GTDB): domain Bacteria; phylum Actinomycetota; class Thermoleophilia; order Solirubrobacterales; family Solirubrobacteraceae; genus Palsa-744. The sequence goes on from CAVUKU010000001.1 coordinate 355,567, forward strand.
CGCCGGCCAGGATGCCGATGTGGCGTGGCACGCGCCCGCTCAAGCGCTGGCGCTATGTCGCGGTCTTCTGTGAGGAGCTGATGGCGTGCGCGGCGATCGTGCACGTGGGTCCGGCGCGTCAGAGCTTCTGGGCGATCCTCTCCCGCGAGGACATGCGCCTGCGGGAGCGCACCCGTCTGCTCCCCCGCAGGGGCGCGGTCGAGCTGGGGGGAGGGCGGCTGCGGGTGCGCGACGGCGCGGTTGGCGGCGGCGCGGTCGAGCTCGACTTCGCGCTGGCGGAAGACGCGGGCATCCAGGCGCTCTGCCCACACGGGCGCGCCTACGTGTGGACGCGCAAGCAGGCGGGCATTCGGGCGCATGGGACCGTCGCCTTCGACGGCGGCCCTCCACGCACGATCGATGCGCTGGCAGTGATCGACGACACCGCGGGCTACCACGCGCGCGTGACCGAGTGGCACTGGGCGGCGGGCGTCGGTGTGGATCCCGCGGGGGTGGCCCTGGCGTTCAACCTCGTTGAGGGGATCAACGACCCTCCCACCGGCAGCGAGCGCGCGGTGTGGGTGGCGGGCGAGCCGCACGAGGTGCCGCCGGTCAGCTTCGCGCCCGACCTCACCCGGATCACCGCCGCCGACGGCTCGCAGTTGCGCTTCACCCCCGAGGCCGAGCGCAGTCGCGCGCGAGAACCTGCTGCTGGTGCGCAGCGAGTACCGCGCGCCATTCGGGACCTTCGCCGGCACTCTTCCCGGTGGGATCGAGCTCGCGCACGGCCTGGGCGTGGTGGAGCACCACCGCGCGCGGTGGTAGGGCGGATCACGCCCGGAACGTCGTGCCCTGCGGAGCCCCGGCGGCGGGCTCTGCGACAGCGCCGGACTCGAGCAGGGCCTCGATCTCCCCCGGGGCGTAGCCGGCGGCGGCGAGCACCTGCTCGGTGTGCTCCCCCAGCGCGGGGCCGGGGAGGCGGTCGTGGGCGCCGGGGGTGCGGGTGAGCTTGACGGGGATGCCGAGCTGGCGCACCCCGCCCGCGACGCCGGGCTGCTCGAGCGTGACGACCATCTCGCGGGCGCGCACGAGCTCGGAGTCCAGCGCCTCATCGAGCTCGAGCACGGGCTCCAGGCAGCAGTCGTGCTCGGCTGCGAACTGCTGCCACTGCGCGCGGGTGCGGGTCTTGAAGACCGCGGTCACCTGCGCGTGCGCCTCGGAGCCGGGCGCCTCGAACTGGCGCTCGATGAGATCCTCGCGCTCGACGCCGCGGCACCACGCCTGCCAGAACTTCGGCTCCAGCGCGCCGAGCGTGACCCAGCCGTCGGCGCACTCGTAGGGGCGGTAGCAGATCACCGAGCCCGCGAGCAGCAGGCCGCCACGGTGGGGGACGGTTGCCGTCGGCGAAGTACGCGCCGGCCACCATCGCCAGCCACGAGAGCGCGCCGTCGGCCATCGAGACGTCCACCATCTGGCCGAGACCCGAGCCTGTGCAGGCCGGTTGGTCCGCCGCTCCACTTCCGGCGGGCTGGGCAGAGCCCGCGCTCGCGGCGGGAGCGGGCGATCGCGGGGCGGGCGCTCCGTCCCGCTCACGCAGTGCGGCGAGGATGCCGAACGCCGCCATCAGCGCGCCGCCGCCGAGGTCGGCGATCTGGCCGGCCGCCTGAACGGGAGGGCCCCCGCGCTCACCCGTGAGCCCAAGCAGGCCGATGAGGCCGAGGTAGTTCATGTCGTGGCCCGAGGCCTCCCGCTTGGGGCCAGTCTGGCCGTAGCCGGAGATCGCGCAGTACACGATCCCGGGGTTCACCTCGCGCATCCGCTCGTAGCCCACGCCGAGACGGTCGAGGACGCCGGGGCGAAAGGACTCGAGCACCACGTCGTGCTCGCGCACCAGTGCCAGCAGCACCTCACGCCCCTCCTCGCGCTTGAGGTCGATGCGGATCGAGCGCTTGTTGCGGTTCAGCGCGAGGAACAGCGCGGACTTCGCGCTCTCCTCCGCGCCCTCCACGTATGGGGGGGACCAGCGGATGTAGTCGCCCATGCCGGTGTCCTCGACCTTCAGCACCTCCGCGCCGAAGTCCGCCAGCAGCAACGAGCAGAAGCCCCCGGGCAGCAGGCGCGAGAGGTCGAGCACGCGGATGCCCGCCAGCGGCGGGCTAGGAGCCATCGCGCTGCGGGATGTTCAGCAGCCGGCGGGCCTCCTGCACGGTGGCGGGGCGCCGGCCGACGTCTTCGGCCATCTGTCGCGCCTTGGCGATCAGCTCGCCGTTGGAGCGCGCCATCTCGCCGCTGGGCAGGTAGAGGTTGTCCTCTAGGCCCACCCGGATCGAGCCGCCGAGGGTGAGCGCGGCGGCCACGAGCAGCCACTGCTCGCGGGAGATCCCGATCACCGCCCAGTGATTTCCAGGCCCCCCCAACCCGCCCCCGCCGGGAATGTTGGCGACCATCGCGGCGAGGTTGCGCGCACCCGGGGGGATGCCGCCGACGACGCCCATGATGCAGTCCACGTGCAGCGGGGGCTTGAGCACGCCCATGTCGATCAGCGGTGCGAGGCTGCCGACGTGGCCGAGGTCGAAGCACTCGTGCTCGGGTTTGATGCCCAGCTCGTTCATCGCTCCCAGCAGCTCGATGATCTCCTCGAAGGGGTTCTGGAAGACCATCTTGAAGACGAAGTCCTTGCGCGAGCGCGAGTACTTGGCGTAGTTCATCGAGCCCATGTTCAGCGCCGCGACCTCGGGGCGGCACTCGCGCAGGTAGGCCACGCGCTTCTCAACCGACACCCCCACCGCGCCGGTGGAGAAGTTGATGATCGCCGCGTCCCCTACCTCCGAGCGGATCGCGTCGCCGATCGCTTTGTAGTCCTCCACCTCGAAGCTCGGCGAGCCGTCGGGCTTGCGCGCGTGGATGTGGATCATCGTCCCGCCCTCGTCCACGATCCGCCGCGCCTCGGCGGCGTACTCCGCGGGGGTGTAGGGGATCGCGGGGCACTGCTCGCGGTTGGCGAGCACGCCGGAGATCGCGCAGGTGATGACGACGGGGTCCTCAACGCTCACTCTGGCGAACCTCCCTGGATATTGAACGGGCTCAGGGTCATACCGGCACCACCCCATGCCGCTTCCACGGCCGCTCGACCTTCTTGCTCTGCGCCATCTCGAGCGCCCGGCAGATCGTCTCGCGGGTCTCGCGGGGGTCGATCACGTCGTCGATCAGGTCGTTGCCGGCGGCGATGTAGACGTCGAACTGCTTGCGGAAGGCCTCGATCAGCTCGGCGCGCTTGGCGGCGGGGTCCTCGGCCTCCTCGACGACTTTGCGGAAGGCGATCTCCACGACGCCCTCGGCGCCCATCACCGAGATCTCCGCGGAGGGCCAGGCGACGATCAGATCGGGTTCGTAGGCGCGCCCGTTCATCACGTAGTAGCCCGCCCCGTAGGCCTTGCGGGTGATCACGGTGAGCTTGGGGACGGTGGCGTTGGCGACGGCGTAGAGCATCTTGGCGCCGTGGCGGATGATGCCTTCGGCCTCGACCTTCGTGCCGACCATGAAGCCGGGGACGTCCTGGATGAAGAGGAGGGGTATCGCGAAGGCGTTGCAGAGGTTCACGAAGCGCGCGGCCTTGTCGGCGGAGTCGTTGTCGAGGATCCCCCCGAGCTGCTTGGGCTGGTTGGCGACGATCCCCACGGGGCGCCCCCCGAAGCGCGCGAAGCAGGTGATGATCGTCTTGGCCCACTGGCGCTTGATGTCGAGGTACTCGCCGTCGTCGACGATCAGCTTGATCACCTCGTACATGTCATACGGCTTGCGGTTGGACTCCGGCAGCACGTCGAGCAGCGCCTCCTCGCGGCGGTCGATCGGGTCGGCCGCCGCGCGTACCGGCGGGCGCGCTTCGCAGTTCTGGGGCATGTAGGAGAGGTACTCCTTGACGCGCGCGATGCACTCCTCGTCATCGGCGACCTCCATGTCGCCGACGCCGGACTTACGGCAGTGCACGCGCGAGCCGCCCAGTTCCTCCTGGGTGACGTCCTCCCCGACCGCGGCTTTGACCAGGTGCGGACCGGCGAGGGCCATCGAGCCGCGGCCCTTGACCATCGGCACGAAGTCCGCGAGCCCCGGGATATACGCGGTCCCAGCGGCGCAGGGCCCCATCAGCGCGGCGACCTGGGGGATCACCCCGCTCATCACGACCTCCTCGCGGAAGAGGTGCCCGGAGCCGGCGAACATCGCACCGGCGGCCTCCTGCACGCGCGCGCCGGCGGAGTCGAGCAGCCACACGAACGGGATGCGCTTGGTGAGCGCGAGCTCGCGCAGGCGCGTGACCTTGATCTCGCCGGTCATCCCCATCGAGCCGGCCATCACCGTGAAGTCGTATGCGCAGACCGCTGTGAGGCGGCCGTCGATCTTGCCGTAGCCGGTGATCACCCCGTCCGCGGGGGCCTCCACGCCATCCATCGCGCGCTGGGCGGAGTGCGGGCGACCGTGGATGCCGAGCTCCACGAACGTCCCCTCGTCGATCAACAGCGCGATCCGCTCGCGCGCGGTGAGCTTGCCCCGCTCGTGCTGCTTTGCGATCTTCTCCTCCCCGCCTCCCAGTCGGGCCGCCGCACGACGGGCCTCCAGGTCCTCGACCAGCGGCCGCAGCAGCGACGGGGGTGCCTCGGTTGACGTGTCGTCACTCATCATCAGCGCTTGTCCTCGCTCATCCTCAGCGGCCTTTCCACACGGGTTCGCGCTTCTCGAAGAACGCGCTGACGCCCTCCACGATGTCCTCGGTGGAGAGCGCAAGCGTGAGCTGCGCGCGCAGATAGTCGAGCGCGTCGTCCAGGGGCATGTCGAGCTGGCGGCGCATCGCCTCCTTGCCGAGGCGCATGATCAGCGGCGACTTCGCGGCTAGCTTCCCCGCCCACCCGGCGACAGCGGCGTCGAACTCCGCGGGCGGCACGACCTTGTTGACGATCCCTGCGGCGAGCGCCTCCTGCGCACTCCAGCGCTCGCCGAGCAGCAGCAGCTCGTTGGCCTTCTTGCGGGGCACGTTGCGGTAGATCAGCGCCATGATCATGAACGGGAACGCCCCCACGTTGATCTCCGGCGTGGAGAACGTCGCCTGCTCGGAGGCCACGATCAGATCGCACGCCAGCGCGATCCCCAGCGCCCCCGCGAGCACGTGCCCCCGCGCCGCGCAGATCGTGGGCTTGCCGAGCGCGCCGATCAGCTTGAACAGGCCCACGAAATGCTCGGAGCCGAAGTGCTTGTGGACGAGCGGCACATCGCCCGCGAAGCCCCCGAGGTTGGCGCCGGAGGAGAACACCTTCTCGTGCGAGGACGCCAGCACCACACAGCGCACCGCCTCCTCGTCCCGCGCCTGCTCCAGCGCCCCGATCAGCCCGCCGAGCAGCTCCGCCGAGAGCGCGTTGCGGGTGTCGGGGTCGTTCAGCGTGATCGTGGCCACGCCTTCGGTCACCTCGTAGAGCACGGGCTGCTCGGACACGCCAGCCATCCTAAGGGTTCACTGAGCCTCGCGCTCTCGCCTGGCCAGTCAGCCAGGGAGCCGGGGAGCCTGGACGCGGCCCACTCTGGAGCCTGGACGCGCCCCGCTCCTTACTGCTTGTGTTTTGAGTGGCGGCGGCGAGCGCGGCGTTCGAGCGCCCTCAGCCGCGCCACGCCGATCGTCTGAGCGGCCGGCGGGACTTCGATCGCGAGCGGGAAGTTGATCGCGGGAATATCCAGCGTGACCGACGTTGTGACCCCCGCGTCGTGCTCGGTGATCACCGTGCGCAGCGGCAGCCCGCTCTGCGTCAGCGACACTTCGAGGGTGGCCGTCGGCGGCTGCTGGGAGGGCAGCCGCCGCGAGGCGGACGCCAGTAGCTTGCCCTTGAGCTGTTGGGGTTCGAGGACCGCCAGAAAGCTCGTGACCGGCTGGCCGTAGAGCGTACCGACCCCGAGTTCGCGCACTTCTCGCGCCCCAGCCAGCTCCTTCTGCAACCCCACGAACGGCGGTTCGGCGAGCGGTGGCTCACCGATCTGCGGTTCGGTGGTCTTGGCGGGCTCCAGCACATGCTTCCCGTTGACGGTGAACAGTTCCTCGAGGCCGGCGTTGCCGAGCCTGACCCACGGGCGGCCGTGGTCGACGCGGGCAAGCGCGGGAAGATAGAAGTAGACGGTCTTGCCCACCACGCGCAGCGTGAGTGGATGCCCGAGCAGGGTGAGCGTGACGTTCCCGGCGGGCGGTGAGAGCGTCTCTTCCCCGGAGATCTGCGTGCTCCCCCCGCCGAGGAGCTGCAGCAGGCGTCGGAGCTCGCGCTCGTGGCGCGGCACGGTGATGGACGTCTGGGCCGAGAAGCGCATGCTGGTGATCTTCAGTTCGCCCATCTTCTGCTCCAGCGCCTGCAGAGACGCCGGCACGGTCGCCTGTGTCGGCGGTGGCGCTTCGGCGGCGAGCGCCGTCGGAGCCGGGGCGGCCAGCGCCAGCGCGATTGGGACCAGCACCCATACCTTCCGCATCTCCGACTCCTCCTAGATTTGCAGCGATTGCCGGCCGCAGCCTAGCCTACCGATCGGCAACCCCATCGCTCCCCTGCGGGGATCCGGCCGGCGGGCAGGCCGGGACGGAGGGTTCGGTGACGGCCCGCCTGGTCTTTTCCTGGCTGAAGCGCTAGTTTCTTCAGACACAAGCGAACACGACCAAAGCTACGAGCACAAGGAGCCCCACCGATGGCCGCCAGCGCCGAGAGCGTCCTGAAGCCCGACTTCGCAGCGAAGCGCAAACACTTCCTGTTCACAGACGAGCACGAACAGCTGCGCGAGTCGATCCGCGGCTTCGCCAAGAAGGAGCTGGCGCCGCATGCGGAGGAGTGGGAGGAGACCACGTTCCCGGACTCCGTCTTCACGCGCATGGGCGAGCTCGGCTTCCTCGGACTCGACAAGCCTGAGGAGTACGGGGGGCAGGGCGGGGACTACTACAGCGCGCTCGTGCTCGCCGAGGAGATCGGGCACTCGGGCAGCGGGGGTCTGGCGATGGGGGTCGCGGTACAGACCGACATGGCGATGCCCCCGATCCTCGCGTTCGGCACCGAGGAGCAGAAGCAGCAGTGGGCCGCACCCGCGATCGCCGGCACGAAGATCCTCTGCCTCGGGATCACCGAGCCCGACGCGGGCTCCGACGTGAAAGGGATCAAGACGCACGCAGTCAAAGACGGCGACGAATATGTGATCAACGGCTCGAAGACGTACATCACCAACGGCCACCGCGCCGACGTGATCGTGCTCGTCACGAAGACCGACGCGGATGCCGGGTACGACGGCTTCACGCTGTTCCTCGTGCCGATGGACACCCCCGGGGTGATCCGCGAGCAGAAGCTCGAGAAGATGGGGATGCACGCCTCCGACACCGCGCTGCTGGCCTTCCAGGACGTGCGCGTGCCCGAGAGCGCCGTGCTCGGGCAGGTGGGCCGCGGCTTCTACCACATCATGTGGGAGCTCCAGGGCGAGCGTCTGATCGGCGCCGCCGGCTCCGTCTCAGGCGCGCAGCGCGTGTTCGAGCGCACCCTCGAGTATGCCAAAGAGCGCAAGGCGTTCGGCCGCCCGATCGGCAACTTCCAGGTGATCCGCCACAAGTTCGCCGAGATGGCCACCAAGATCGAGACCGCCCGCCAGATGGTGTACATGACCGCGTGGCGCCAGCAGAACGGCGACTACCCCGTGCGCGAGATCTCGATGGCGAAGCTCTACGCCTCACGCATCGCCTGCGAGGTCGCCGACGAGTGCCTGCAGATCCACGGCGGCGCGGGCTACATGCGCGAGTACGGGATCGAGCGCGCCTGGCGCGACCTGCGCCTGAACCGCATCGGCGCAGGCACGGATGAGATCATGTTGGAGGTCATCGGGCGCTCCTACGGGCTCTGATGGTGTTGCCCGTGCCACATGTGGCACGGGCGGAAGGGCCGCATGCGGCCCTTCCTGGGACCGCACATGTGCGGTCCCCCGGGCGGTGCATGCACCGCCCGGTCCTGTCGGCACAATCAGCGAGGAGGCTTTGTCGAACCGCGGATCTCGACCGCAACAACGTTCGGCGGCACGGTCGAGGGCATCGGGTTCGATGGAAGGGGCTTGGGCGAAGGGAGCGCGTCGCTCATCTCACGAATCTCACGAGTCAGACGTAGACGAGCTCGGCGCCAGCGCTGATCGCGACGGGCGCCAGGTGCAACGGCCCCAATGTCACCGCCGGCGGCTCCTCGCCTGGGCGTGCGAGGATGAGCGCGATCCCCTCCTGGAGGCTCTCGCGCAGCTCGTCGAGGCTGTCTCCGGTAGCGAATACGCCGGGATACTCGTCCACCGTCGCCCAGAACGCATCGTCCTCACTGTGGACGTTGACGTGCAATTTCTGAGGTTCGGGCATCGTCTTCATCATAGATATCGGGTCAAGGCTACTTGTCCTGTAAGCCAGCCTCGCGGCGTAGTTGCGCCTCGAAGCCCTTGGAGTAGGCGCGGCGCTTGTTCTCTGGGAGCGTGATTGGTCGTTGCCCCGGCTTGGTCATCTTGACCTGATGCTTTCCGCCACGGTCCAGCATCCAGCCATCATCCTGAAGGCGCTTGATCCATTCCTTCTGAGTCGCCGGCACGCCCAGCATCATCGCATCCCCCGAGGTCGCGGCAGCTTGGAATGGCTCTAGAATGCCCAATCCCGGCATGAGCTCGGCTGGACTCGAACAGCGATCTACCCAACCATGAGCCAGCCCACTCCCCCCTTCACCGACGAGCACGAGGAGCTGCGCGCCTCGATCCGGCGCTTCGTCGAGCGCGAGCTCGCGCCCCACGCGCAGGGATGGGAGGAGGAGGAATGGTTCCCCGACGAGGTCTTTGGGAAGCTCGCCTCCCACGGCTTCCTCGGCCTGAAGTACCCCGAGGAGTACGGGGGACAGGGCGGGGACTACCTGCACGACGCGATCCTGATCGAGGAGCTCACGCGCACCGGCTCGGGCGGGACGGCCGCTGGGATCGGCGCACACGTCAACATCGCCACGCCCCCCATCTGGAGGTTCGGCACCGAGGAGCACAAGCAGCGCTACCTGGTGCCCGCGATCCGGGGGGAGAAGATCGGGGCCCTGGCGATCACCGAGCCCGGCGCCGGCTCGGACGTCTCCGCACTGCGCACCCGCGCCGTGCCCGTGGACGGCGGGTGGGTGCTGAACGGCGAGAAGACCTACATCACCAACGGGGTGCGTGCCCACTTCCTGGTGACCGCCGTGAAGACCACCGAGGAGGGCGGCCACCACGGGATCTCCTTCCTGATCGTCGAGCGCGGTGAGGGCGTCAGCTCAGCGAAGCTCAAGAAGCTGGGGTGGGCCGCCTCGGACACCGCCACGATCGCCTTCGAGGACGTCTTCGTGCCCACCGAGAACCTGCTCGGTCCCGAGCACGAGGGCTTCAAGCTGATCATGGCGAACTTTCAGTGGGAGCGCCTGGCGATGGCGCTCGGCGCCGCCGCCGCGATGGGCCTCGCGTGGGAGCGCACCGCCGCCTTTGCGCGCGAGCGCAATGTCTTCGGGCGGCCCCTCTCAAAGCACCAGGTCACCCGCCACAAGCTCGCCGACCTCGCCACCAGCGTGTACACCGCCCGCTGCGTCACCTACGACGCGCTGCGCCGCTTCGTGGGCGGCGAGGAGCCGCTCAAGGAGGTCACGATGGCCAAGCTCCTCACCCAGCGCGCCTCCTACGAGCTGATGGACGCCTGCCTGCAGATCCACGGGGGGGCGGGCTACATGCGCGAATACTGGGTTGAGCGCGCCGCCCGCGACGCCCGTCTCGGTCCGATCGGCGGGGGCAGCGACGAGATCATGCGCGAGATCCTCGGGCGCGTGCTCGCGCTGTAGGTCCTCCGCTTCGCAAGCGCGATCCCCGTTCAGGACGAGCGCTCGGATGCCGGGTCGGCGAGCGCGAGGAGCATCAGCTGCACCCAGGTGTCGACGAGCGTCTCGTCCTCGACCTGGGCTGGAACGCCGAGGACATCGCGCAGCAGGCGGGAGGAGAGGAGCGACCCCAGCCCGAGGGCGGCGGTCGCCGCCGCATTCTTCTTCGCGATCGGATACTCCGTGCGCTCGGCGATCCAGGTGGCGAAGCCCTCGAAGGTGGAGCTCACCAGCCGGTCGACGGCGACCGCCAGCAGCTGCGGCCGGTTGCGTGCTTCGGAGGCCAGGATTCGCAGCAGCTCGGACTCGCTGTCGAGCTCGGCGAGGATGTAGCGGGCGGTCAGGGTCAGTTCCGCTTTGAGGTCCCCGAGCGGGGCGAGCACGTGGCGGATCTCACGGAGCGCGTCCAGCCGCGCGAGCTGGCGCTCGATGCCGGCGGCGAGGACGGCTTCCTTGCTCTCGAAATGGTGGTAGAGCCCGCCCGCTCCTGGGGTGAGCCCGGCGGCAGCCTCGATCTTGGCGATGCTGGTGGCGGCATAGCCGTGCTGGCTGAACAGGTGCATCGCCTGATCGATGATGCGCTCGCGGGTCGTGCTTGACATGATCTGCTCCTAAGTATACACTTTGCTGAAGTCAGCGTATAGAGAGAAAGAGATGTGCTGAGTGTCCGAGACCAGGCTCCCCCCAGATGCAGGTGACGCGAAGCGGTCGGACGATGGCATCGGCCGTGGGCGCCTGCGTCGTACTGCCCCTTTGGCGGCTCTGACCGCTCGTACCGCCGGAGAGGCGGTTGTGGCCGGCCTGCGGAGCAGGCTGACGGGTGCGGACAAGGCCGAGTTCCACGTTCGCACGGCGGAGCGCTACACCGAGCTGCTCGGCCGCTCCAAGGGCGCCCTGATGAAGGCCGGGCAGATGCTCTCGTTCATGTCGCTCGGCCCCGCGGTGGGGAACGAGTTCCAGGCGACCTACCAGACGGCACTGACGCGACTGCGGGACGATGCGCCGCCGATGGCACCGGAGCTCGCTCGCGAGGTGCTCGAGCGCGAGCTCGCCCGCCCGACCGACAGCGCGTTTGTCGAGTTCGACTGGGAGCCGCTTGCGGCGGCCTCGATCGGTCAGGTGCACGCCGCCCGGCTGCACGACGGTCGCGCCGTCGCGGTGAAGATCCAGTACCCCGGGGTGGCGGCCGCGATCCGTGCCGACCTCAAGAACACCGAGTTGCTGGCCACGTTCCTGGGATTGATCAGCGGCCTCTCGCCGAGGAAACTGAGCTTCGACCTCCGGGGCGCAGCGCAGGAGATCGGCGAGCGCATCACCGAGGAGCTCGACTACCGGCTCGAGGCGGTCAACCAGACCGAGTTCGCCGAGTTCTACCGCGGGCACCCGTTCATTCACATCCCGGAGGTGGTCGGCGAGCTGTGCACCGATCGGGTGTTGACCCAGGAGCTCGTGCAGGGCAAACCTTGGAGCGACGCTCTCGCCGCAGACCAGGAGCTGCGAGACAGTTGGGCGGAGGCTATCCACCGCTTCACCTACGGCTCCTACCAATACTTCTGCGCTTTCAATGCCGACCCGCACCCCGGTAACTGCGTCTTCCACGACGACGGGAGCGTGAGCTTCCTCGACTTCGGCTGCGTCAAGAGGCTCCGCCGCGAGCAGATCGAGTCACTGAACATGGTCATGCGCGAATGCCTGAGAGGCGACGTGGACGGGACCTGGCGGGTCAGTGTGGAGGGTGGGTTCTTCGCGCCGACGGGCTCCCTTACCGCAGAGGAAGTGCTCGCATACTGGCGGGATTCAGTTGAGATGTACTGGGGAGAGCAGCCGTTCACCATCACCCCGGAGTACGTGGTAAAGATGATCGAGCTGCGCTATTCGCCGACCGGTCCCTCGGCGAACGCGTTTCGCCATCTGTCCAGCCCGGTGGCCTATACCATCATGAGCCGTCTCGACATCGGCGTGATTTCGTTGATCGCCGAGCTGCGCGGAACCAACAACTGGGAGGCCATGGCCGCCGAGTACTTCGAGGGCGCAGACCCCGTCACTCCCATGGGCAAGGCCGACCGCGCGCACCGCGAGGAGCGCCAGGGGGCGGGCAGTCATGCCTGACTGGGCGGCCTGGCCGTTTCCGACCGAGGACCCCTACCCCTCCTATCGCGCCGCGCGCACGCAGGCACCGGTTCAATGGAACGAGCGGCTCGGCGCCCACCTCGTGCTCTCGCACGAGCACGCAGTGACCGTCCTGCGCAGCCCCGAGTGGAGCTCCGACCCGCGCAACGGCCCTCCAGCTGCCCGCCTCCCCGACGGGCCGGGGCCAGGGTTTGAGCTGTGGAGCGAGTCGCTGCTGATGAGCGACCCGCCGACCCACACGCGGCTGCGGAGCGCCGTCAACCGCTTCTTCACCCCCCGGGCGGTGCAGCGGATCCGCGGGCGCGTCGCCGCGATCGTCGACAGCGCGTTCGCGCCACTCCCCGAAGGCGGTTCGGTCGAGGTCATGAGCGAGCTCGCCTACCCGATTCCGCTCGCGGTGATCGCCGAGTTGTTCGACGTCGGTCTCGAGGGCGCGGAACTGATTCGCGCAGAGACCCCGACGCTGGCGCGGATGCTCGAGCTCGACCCGACGCCCGCGGAGCTCGAGGCGATCGGCACGGCGGCGATGACAGTGATGCTGTTCCTCGTCCCGGTCGTCGCGCAGCGGCGAGTTGACCCAGGCGAGGACCTCCTGAGCGCGCTGATCCATCCCCCCGACGGCGGCGTCGCGCTGGAGACCGACGAGATCATCACGATGTGCCTGCTGCTGCTCGCCGCCGGCCATGAGACGACCTCGAACCTGATCGGCAACGGGACGCTCGCGCTGTTCGAGCACCCCGACCAGCTCGACTGGCTCGTTCGGAATCCCGACCTCTGCGCCCAAGCGGTCGACGAGCTCCTGCGCTATGACAGCCCCGCCCAGGTCGCCTCCCGCATCGCTCTGAACGATCTCGTCCTCGGCGGAGTCAGAGTCCGCGAAGGACAGCAGGCGCTTGTCGTGATCGGCGCCGCCAACCGCGATCCCGCTCGCTACCCCGACCCAGACCGGCTGGACCTGACACGCACCGGGCCGCCCCACCTCGCCTTCGGCAACGGCCCCCACTTCTGCGTCGGCGCCGGTCTCGCCAGACTCGAGGCCCAGGAAACATTCAACTGCCTCGCGCGATCCGCGTTGAGACCGGGGGCCGGCGACTGGTCCTACAGCCGAGAGCACGCCCGCACCTTCCGGCGGCTGCGCAGCCTCCACGTCGCCGACAGCCGGCCTCCCCATCCACGGCTCACGCTCGACTCCGTGCCGCTCCCGTAGGCAAGCTGCTTTGCACACCGCGAGCGCCGCAGGGGGCCTGCCGATGGGTGATCGCCGCTCGCGCCCGCCCCGAACCCTGGCCGGGGTGGCGCGTGGCGGTCCAAAAGTGTCCAAACCTGCCCGCCGCGGCTCACGCTGGCGCGCGCGGAAGTCGATGCAACCACCGTGGTATCGCCCCGGCTCATACGCCTGCTCGCACTCACGCCCTGCCTCGGTGCAGCCGCAGCGCTGGCGGTCGGCGGGACGAGCAGCGGGAGCGGGCTGCCCGTGGTGGGTGCGCTCGGGTTGGGCGGCGTCCCGTCGGCTGCCGCCGCGGAAACCTGCCCGGGCGCCGACCTGACCCCCAAGCCGGGCAACGTCGAACAGGTCCGTGCGACGGTGCTCTGCCTGATCGATCAGGAACGCGAACGCCACGGCGAGGGCGCCCTGCGGTCCAACGCTAAGCTCGCGCGCGCCGCCCAGCAGCACAGCCGGGAAATGGCCGAGGAAGACTACTTCTCGCACACCGCCCCCGACGGTCAGACGCCGCTCGAGCGGATGCGCTCCAGCGGCTACATCTCGAACCCCCAGGGGGGGTATGTCGTCGGCGAGAACATCGCCTGGGGCACGCTCTGGCTGGCCACGCCGCGGTCGATCGTGAACGCCTGGATGGCATCCCCCGCGCACCGCGCCAACATCCTCGACGGCGCCTTCCGCGAAACCGGCGTCGGGGTCGAACCGCGGCCCCCGGCCTCGCTCGCCGAAGGACAGGCCGGAGCGCTCTACACCCAGGACTTCGGAGCGCTCGTCCCCACCGGGCACTCCTCGCGCGCCACCGGCCACTTCTCGCGCCGCTCCCGCCGCTCCGGACGGATAACCTCCGGCACCAGCAAACAAGGCGAAAAAAGGAGCGACGTACATGGGAGTTCTCGACGGCAAAGCCGCGATCGTCACAGGCTCGGCGCGCGGCATCGGGCGCGCCACGGCAGAGCTGCTCGCCGCGCACGGCGCGCAGGTGCTCATCAACGATCTCGACGCAGACATCGCAAAGCAGGCCGCTGAGGAGATCGCGGGCGAGCACGCGGTGTTCGCGGGCGACCTCACCAAGCCCGGGGTGCCCGACCGGCTCGTGCAGAGCGCGATCGACGCCTTCGGCAGGATCGACATCCTCGTCAACAACGCCGGCTACACCCTGGACGCGCCGATCCACAAGATGTCCGACGAGCACTTCCAGGCGATGCTCGACATCCACACGATCGTGCCCTTCCGCGTGATCCGCGCCGCCGCTCCGCACCTGCGCGAGCCCGCCAAGAAGGAGCGCGAGGAGGGTCAGGAGGTGTTCCGCAAGATCGTCAACGTCTCCTCCACCTCCGGCACCTTCGGCAACCCCGGCCAGGCCAACTACTCCGCCGCCAAGGCCGGCGTGGTGGGGCTCACGAAAACGCTCGCCAAGGAGTGGGGCCAGTTCAAGGTGAACGTCAACGCCGTCGCCTTCGGCTTCATCGACACCCGCCTCACCCAGGCCAAGGTGGAGGACAACACGATGGAGAAGGACGGCGAGAAGATCCAGCTCGGCATCCCCGAGCAGCTGCGCCAGATGGCCTCCGTGCTGATCCCCCTCGGACGCCCCGCCTCGCCCGAGGAGGCGGCGGGCGGCATCTTCTTCCTCTGCGCCCCCTGGTCCAACTACGTGCACGGGCAGACCCTCCACATCACCGGGGGGATGTTCGGGGGGATGAGCGGCTAACCCCCTCGGGGTCCCCGCACCAGCTGCCTCCAGGGCCCCGCAGGTCCAGCAGGCACCCCGAGAAGTACGCCCCCGCGGGGGAAGCGAGGTAGGCGGTGAGCGCCGCCACCTCGCCCGCGGGGGTCTCGGCGCCGGGGGCGATCGTCACTGTCGTGATCCCGTGGCGCGCCCACTCGATCGAGAGCGTGCGTGCGAGGTTCTCCAGGCCCGCACGCGCCGCCTCGGCGTGTTCTCCCACATCGGCGCTCGGGGCGAGGTAGACGATCCGCCCGCCTTCGGCCGCCGGCAGGAAGGCGCCGTTGACGACCGCGCGCGTGGCGTTCCATGCAGCGTCCATGCAGGCGCGCAGCGCGGCGTGCCCGCCCCCGCCATGCGCGAGGGCGTGTGCGAAGAGGCCCGCGCCGTCCACCGCGAGCAGGTCGATCCGCCCGACTTCGCGCACCACGGGCACAACGGCCGCGTCCAGCCCGGCCTCGTCGGCTGCGTAGGGCTCGCACGTGGAGACCTTCGCGCCGAGCGCCGCGCACACATCGGACAACGCCGCCCCCAACGCCCGCCCGGCGGGTCGCCCCGGCTGGACGGCGAGCAGCACCGAGACCCCCTCCAGGAGGCCTGGGCGCAGCAGCTCGGTGGTATCGATCGCGCTCAGGGTGCCGCGGGCGGGAATGGGCCGGACTGGAACGAGGGGAGATCCGGCTCCGGGATCGTGCCGCTGCCCCCGTGGGCCTTGCGCAGGTCGAAGTAGAGCACCGCGGCCGCGAGCGCGGAGATCGGCGCGGTGAGGATGCCGACCACCACCCTCACGACGAGGCCCACCCCGGTGCCCGCCGCGTCGGCCGCCACCTCGATCCCCGAGCCGACGAGGCCAACGAGGATCACGAGCAGGAGGATCACCGCGAACACGTTCCAGCCGTTTCCGCGAACCAGCTCGCGGCTGCGCCCGAGCGCCCGCAGGCCCCCGGGGCGCTCGAGCACCACCACGGGCGCCGCCACCGACCACAGCGTGGCGAGGATCAGGCCGGGGACGACGATCAGGATGAAGCCAATCAGGATGCCCACGCCGGCGACGATCCCCACCAGGATCAGCTGGCCCAGCACCGGCGTCACCGCGCGCAGCAGCTGCCCCGCGCCGGCGTCGCGCTTGCCGTCCTGGACGTCGGAGACCAGCTCGACGACCATGCCGGTGAACAGCGTGGTGGCCACGAGGCTGACGATCAGAGCGAGGAGCGCCAGCCCCGGCGAGGCCGCGATCAGCAGCACGCCGAAGACCCCGCTGATCACGAACACGACGGCCGCCGCGGGCATCAACACAGGGGCCTGGTCGACATAGATCTGGAACGTGCGGCGGATGATCGCGCCCACGTCTATCGAGCCGTTCAAGCTGTCCTCCACTCCCTCGATGGCCTGGTCTGCCGCCGGGGCCCCCCTGGGGACCTTCGTCGGACCCGGTCAACTGTACGCGACGTGCCCGACGTGCCCGACGTGCCCGACGTTCCGACGCCCCACGATGCTCGGCAACCCAGACGCCCCGACATCCCGACATCCCCGCATCCCCGACGCCATGGCGCGCCGATGACACGGCGCGCCGAACACGGGCACGCTAAGCCCCGCGGAAGAGCCCGAGCCGCTCCTCGCCGATCGAGGCGCGCAGCTCGGGGTCTTCGATGCCGAGGCCCTCACGCTCGGCCAGGCACAGCACCCCGACCTTGCCCACATGACGATTGAGCTGCACCTCCCTCACCGCCTCCCCCACCTGCTCGAGCGCGAACACCTTCGAGAGCGCCGGCACGATCCCGCCCCGCTCGATCAGCCGGTTGACCTCCCACGCTTCATGCCAATTGGCCGCATGACTGCCGATCACACGCTTCAACCGCATCCACAGACGGCGGTTGTCGTACTCATGGCGGTAGCCTGTGCTGGAACCGCACGTGATCACCGTCCCCCCACGCCGCACCAGATACACAGAGGCCCCAAAGGTCTCCCGCCCCACGTGTTCGAAGACGATATGCGGGTCCTCCCCGAAGTGGCGGCGGATCTCCCCCCCCACGCGCTTGCCCATCTCCACTTCCCCGAGCCCGTCGAGGCCCAGCTCGTCGCGGCACAGCACCAGATCGCAGCCAAGCCTCTCCACCACCCGCGCCTTCGCCCGCGAGCCCACCACGCCGACCGCGATCCCCCCGCCGTTGCGGATCAGCTGGATCGCGTACGCGCCGAGGCCCCCCGCGGCGCCCCACACGAGCACGATGTCGCCCTGCTTGAACTGCGCCCCCCGCCGGCTGACGAGCATCCGGTAGGCGGTCATCGCACAGGTGGTGTTGCACGCCGCCTCCTCCCAGGTGAGGTGGCGGGGCTTGGGGATCAGCTGGTTGGCTTTCACCAACGTGTAGTGCGCGAGGCCCCCAAAGTTCGTCTCGAAGCCCCACGCCCGCAGACCCTCGGCGAGTAGGCCGTCCACCTGCGAGATCGGGTCCTGATAGTCGATCGCACAGGGGTACACCACCACGCGATCGCCGATCGACCAGTGGCGCACCGCCGCGCCCATCCCGACGATCACACCCGAGGCATCCGATCCGATGACGTGGTGGGGCAGGTCGTGGCGGGCGTCCCATCCGCCGTTGCGCCCCAATCGCTCCAGGAACCGGAACGTGGGGATCGGCTCGAACATCGCCGACCACACCGTGTTGTAGTTGATCGCGCTCGCCATCACCGCGACCAGCGCCTCGTCCGGCGCGAGCTCCGGCATCGGAACCTCGCCGACTCTGATCGACCTGCGAACATCCTTGTCGCGCGAATCCTTGAAGATCCCCACGTCCTCGCGGGAGAGATACGCCGCCTGGTAGGTGGATGGGAGCTCGCCCCCGAGCAATCGCTCGATGCCCGCCGTGGTGATGGCCGCCGCCTCGGCCTGACTCATCGCCAACCTCCAGGACGGCGCACCGCCTTCAACATTCCGCCTCCCCAACCCCTCAGTCCGCCATCGACAGCTCTGGCAATACGATCATCCCATGTTTCCCCCAGCAGATTGTAGGTCAGGTCAGTCAACCGCGCAAATCAGAGGTGAAAAAAGAAGACCGCCACAGCCTCAGCCGGCCTGGCCGACCATGCGTGAGGCCCTCGCTGCGTCGGCGGCGCGGCGCTGCTCGCGCACCCGCCTGAGCGCGCCCCTGCGCCCGTGCTCCTCGAGGCCCGCATACAGCCCCTTGATCTCGGCGAGAACCTCATCGGCGACCGCCTGCTGCTGCTCGCGGGTGGGCTCGGCCACGCGCTCCCAGCGCATCGCCTCGCCGTACTGCACCGTGACCTGGGGCAGCCGCAGGCGCTTCCAGTTGCGGATCTTGGAGGAGCCGTGGATCGCAATCGGCACCACCGGCGCGCCGCTCTCCAGCGCCAGGCGGCCGATCCCGCGCTTGGCCTGCTCGGCCAGTTTGCCGCTACGCGAGCGCCCCCCCTCGCAGTACATCGTGATCGCGCCCCCCCGCGCGAGGATCGCCAGCGCGGTCGTGAACACCTCCTCGTCGCGCGCGCCCCGGCGCACGGGGAAGACGCCGCCGTGGGTGTAGATGAACTGCATCGGCCCTTTGAACAGCTGCGACTTGGCCATGAAGCGCACCTTGCGGCGGATGTAGCAGCCCATCAGGAAGTGGTCCATGAAGGAGAAGTGGTTGGGCGCGAGGATCACCGCGCCGCGGCCGGGCACGTTGTCCGTCGCGATCGCCCGCGTGCGCAGGAGGGTGTAGGCGTACAGCGAGGTCACCAGCCGCGTCAGCTCGTACGCCCAGTCCGGTTCGCGTGTGCGCGCGCGCTCGTGGAAGCGGTCGAAGTGCTCCTTCGGCCGCGGGTCCGTGTACACCTGCTCGCGCATCGACGCCAGCTCGCTCATCTGCTCTCCTCCGCCGGGCCGGGCTCCGGTCTTGCTCATTGCTCCATCTGACTGCTCTACCTCGCGGGGCCGGCAAGGTTACGCGGCGGGCGTCCGCGCGCGACCCAGCGCTTCGTGCCAGCCCGCGAGCAGGCGGGCGCGCTCGCCCTCGCCCATGCGCGGCTCGAAGCGCGTCCGCTCGCGCCAGCCGGCGCGCACGTCCGCCACGGTCCACAGGCCCGCGCCCACGCCCGCGAGGTAGGCCGCGCCGAGCGCGGTCGTCTCGGTCACCTCGGGCAGCAGCACCGGCACGCCGAGGATGTCGGCCTGGAACTGCATCAGCCAGCGGTTCGCGCTCGCGCCGCCGTCCGCTCGCAGCTCGCGCAGCGGCTCCCCCGCGCCCGCCTCCATCGCGCGCACCGCGTCCACCGTCTGGTAGGCGATCGCCTCCAGCGTTGCGCGGGCGAGGTGCGCGCGGGTGCTGCCGCGCGTGAGGCCCACGATCGTCCCGCGCGCGTGCGGGTCCCAGTGGGGGGAGCCGAGGCCCGTCAGCGCGGGCACGAAGTACACCTGCTCGTTGGACTCGAGCGAGGCCGCGAGCGCCTCCGTCTCGGCTGCGCTCGCGATGATGCCGAGGCCGTCGCGTAGCCACTGCACCGCCGCGCCCGTCACGAAGATCGACGCCTCGAGCGCGTAGGCGGGGGGAGCGGCCCCCCCGATCCCCCACGCGACCGTACTCAGCAGACCCGGCGCCGGGGCCGGCGCGGCGAAGCCGGCGTTGAGCAGCACGAAGGAGCCGGTGCCATAAGTGTTCTTGCCCATCCCCGCCTCCGTGCACGCCTGGCCGAAGAGCGCGGCCTGCTGGTCGCCCGCCACGCCCGCCACCGCAACCGTGTGGCCGTGCAGCGCATCGGGACGGGTGAGGCCCAGCTCGCCCGCGCTCGCGCGGATCTGCGGCAGCGCCCGCTCGGGCACCCCGAAGAGCTCCAGCAGCTCCGGGGCCCACCGCCCCGACACGATGTCGTAGAGCATCGTGCGCGACGCGTTCGAGGGGTCGGTCACGTGCTCGCCGGTGAGCTTGAACAGCAGCCACGCGTCGACCGTCCCGAACACCGCGCGGCCCTCGCGCGCGCGCTCGCGCAGGCCCTCAACGTGCTCCAGCAGCCACTCGATCTTGGTGGCCGAGAAGTACGGATCGAGCACGAGACCGGTGCGCTCGCGGATCAGCCCCTCGTGCCCCTGCTCGCGCAGCCGCGCACAGCGCTCCGCGGTGCGGCGGTCCTGCCAGACAATCGCACGGTGCAGTGGCTCCCCCGTCACGGGGTCCCACGCGCACACCGTCTCGCGCTGGTTTGTGATCCCCACCGCCGCGAGCTCCCCCGCGCGCACCCCCGCGTCCGCCAGCGCCTCGCCCGCGACCGCGCGGGTCAGCTCCCAGATTTCGCTCGCGTCGTGCTCCACCCAGCCCGGCCGGGGGAAGTGCTGGCGCAGCTCGCGCCGGGAGCGCCCGACCGGCACGGCGCGCTCGTCGAAGACGATGCACGTGCTGGCGGTCGTGCCCTGATCGATCGCGAGGATCATCCCCGCGTGAGAGCCTACCCGGTCAGGGCCCACCACCCGACCGGGGAAGGGAGCCCGCTACCCCTTTTTCTTGCCCTTCTTGCCCTTCTTGCCGTGCTTCGCCGAGTGGTGTCCCCCGCCCTTCTTGCCCTTCTTTTTGGGCTTGTTGGCTTTTTTCGAGGACGGGGACGGGTAGAGGAGTTCGCCGGATGGAACCTCGAGCGTGCGGAGCGTCACCGGTTCCTGGATGATCTGGGGCGCGTATTCAGTGGTGGTGAACGTCTGGTCGGCCCCGTAGACGGTGCCCCCTCCGCTGGTCGCGACGAGCCGATAGTGATAGGTCGTTTTGGGCAGGAGGTTCAGGAGGCTCACCACCACCGGCTGGACACCTTCGAGCGCGCCCATCGGGACGGGCACGGTCGGCCAGTTCAACCCATACGCGGTGGTGGTGCCGTATTCGACGAGGTAGGTCGTTTCCCACCCCAGTGGGTTGATCGTCCCGCCAACCGTCGCCGAGCCCACCCCGACACCGCTCGCGCTACCCGTGCTGACCACGGGAGCCGGCACGGAGAGCGTGGTGAACGTCTCGTCCGGGCCCGCGACGACCCCGCCAGGACTGCTGGCAACGAGCCGGTAGTGGTAGGTGGTCCCGGCCTGCAGTTCAAAGATCGGCCGCGACACGGTCACCGTTTCACCGGTGATCGGCGTGTAGTCGTTGAAGGGCGGCGCGCTCGATCCGTAGGCCGTGGTGGTGCCGTATTCGAAGTGGTAGCCGACGAGTGCCTGGCCGGTTTCGATAGTGGCGTTGAGCGTCGCGGCGAACTGCGACACGAACGACGTGGGCAGGGCCCCGATCGCCGGCACGGGTACCAGCGGCCCGGTATTGAAGCTCACGATTGGGCCCGTGATGGTGCCGTACTTGCTGGTCGCAACGAGCCGGTAGTGGTAGAGGGTGAACGGCGCCAAACCCGTGAGCTTTGCATGGACGTGTTCGAGGTTGAACGATTCCCCTGCGTCCACGGTGGGGCTAACGAACCCGAACGCTTCCGTTTCACCGTATTCGAAATCATAGTGGACTTCCGTCCCGTCCGGTTTGAGCGACCCATTGAGCGTCGCTACGATCTTTGTGCCGGCAAGTTCGACCTTTGGAGCTTCCGTCCGCAGGTCGGGCACCGCGAGTAGAGTTGTCGCACTCTGGTCCACGCCCACGCCCACGCCCTTGGAGTTGCCTGCGACCAATCGATAGTAGTAGGTCGTTCCCATCGGAAGACCAGTCAATTCTGGTGCGCTGACTGACACCGGACTCGACCCTGCACCAGGGGCAGCGGGCACGCACGCGGCCTTGCTGCCATAGGCCGGAGTCGTCCCGTATTCAAATTCGCACGAAGTGATCGCTTCTCCTTCGGGGTTTACGACGCCTTCAAACCTTATGCTTGACCTCGTGACGACCGTGGGATTCGCTTCCGTGACGACCCCGGGATCCGTTTCCACCATTGGCGTGGGAACCCGTTCCAGCGGCCCAAAAATTTCGATCGCGCCCGCGTCCGACACGTAAACGTCGTGGTTGTTTGGATCGACCGCGATACCCGCCCCCGGGTCAGCCAGCGGACCGCTGGAGCCGTCGGCAATCCTGCCAACGAGTTCCCCGGAGCTATTGAATTGATCGATCAGTTTGCTTTCGCCTTCCACAACGTAGAGATCACCCGTGGATTCTTCGACAGCTACCGCCACCGGATCAGGGGTGTCCCACGGGCCTCCCAGACGACGCTGATAGACGCCTGCGGAGTTGTACACGTCGACGGCTGCGTGCCCGGCGTTGGTGATATACACCGTGCCAGTTTTTCCGTCGATCGCTATGCCGTCCTGATCCGGACCCCCGATGACCTCACCACTGAACGAAAAACCTTCTTCCGGCGGAGGTAGTTCTTCACTGGCGCCCAGTTCTCCTGCCGCATTGGTCTTATAGATAAGAACGTTGTTCGTGCCTGGGATGAGCGCATATACGTCACCCGCATGCGGCCCAGTGGAATTATCTACAGCCATCGCCTCCTCACTGACCCCGCCCACAGACTGCAACCTCTTGTAACTACCGCCTTCGGGCTTGTAGACTTCTACGGTCGAATAATAGGGATTCGTCGGCACATAGACATCACCCGTCGCGTCGCTGACCGCCACGGGACCACCGTTATCATAGGCGAAAAAGAAATTGGCGGTGAGCGTGCCGCTTGGGTCAAGGACGTTGATATAGCTGGCAGATTCCGAGGTGCTGACGACAAACAGGTTTCCGCCAGAGTCGAACGTCAAGCCCAGCGGGTCGCTGAATTCGGTGTTCGTCGAAAGGTACGGGTGGCTGAAGAACCCCAGCGCGGAAACAGCCGAGAACATGAGACTTCCCGCAAGCAGGCCCATGCTGAGAAGACCGACCGCGAACGCTCTGCGAAGACCCCTCATCACTTACCCCTCCCGTTGGCGCCATGAGCATGACGACCGGACCCACCGGATCCGCCTTTACGTTTTTTGTGCCCGCCCGGCAGCTTCCCGCTGCTCCTCCCGGCGACGACGACCGCATGCTCCCGCCGCGCCGCCCCCTGAGCCGCGGGCCTGACGCTCGCAGCATTCGCCCCGGCCCCGCCGGAGCTCGATTCCGACGCGTAGACCAGCAGCGCCGTCGGGAGCAGCGGAAGGACCACCTGCCCCGACAACGTCGCGGTCGGGTAGGTGGTCGTCGTGAACGTCACGTCGACCCCATAGACCGTGCCGAAGATGTTCGTTGCGTCGATCCGATAGTGGTAGGTCGTGCCCGGCGCGAGATCCTGCAGCGGAACCGTGAACGTCTGCGTGCCCGGTTGCACGCCGGCGTTGCCATAGATCCGGATGCCATAGCCGGTGTCGGCCCCGAGCTCGAATTCGTAGAACGTCGGAAAACCCCCGGTGTTGACCGTACCGGTGAGTGTCGCCGTGTTCGGCGTCACGTTTTCGGCCTGCCCCGTGCGCGCCACCGGCGGCACAGCCGGCAGCGTCGTGAACGTCTGGTCGCTCTCCACCGCTTCCCCGGTCGCGTTCTTCGCGATCAGCCTGTAGTGGTAGGTGGTGCCAGGCCGCAGACCTGTGAGCTCCTGCCCGACGACGACGGGGCCTTCAGCGCCGCTGATTTCGGTGCCGAACTGTGGCACTTCCGTGCCATACGCCGTGCTCGCGCCGTATTCGAAATGGTACCTGGTGGTCTCTTCGCCCGGGTCGATCGTCCCGATCAGTTCCGCCGTGGTCTGCTCCACCACGAAGCTCGAGACGTTCGACAGCGACGGTTCGCTCGGTGCGCCAACGGCGACACCCGCCTGTGTCGCGAGGCCCGCGCCGCTCACCACGAAGGCCGCCAGGCCCGCGAGAACTGTCCTTGGTGCCCGCATCTCAGTGACCCCCCCCATGTACGCTGTCTTGACGGCGCCTCGCCGCCCGGGCCCTGCGAGCCCCGCTCGCCCTCGCAGCCTTCTTGGCCTTCTTAGCCTTCTTTGCTTTCGGGCAGCCGGTCACGCCGACCGGCGTGTTCCGATTGAGCTCCGCTCCGTCCTGCGCGATGAACAGCGTCGGCACCTCCAGCTTGCTCTTGCAGAGGTTCCCGTTCGCGGCGAGCGCCGAGTACGGGCCCTCAGGCAGGTACACCTCGAACGTGCTGACCGGCACGTCCGGCACGTTCGTGAACGTCGTGCTCGTGATCCCGGCTTTCGAGATGAACGTCGTGCCAACGACGTCGACACGGACGCCGTAGCCTTGCAGGACCGCGACGAGCTCGGGGAATTCCGCGCCCCCGTGGGAGACGAAGTACATCGGGCCGCGCAGCGGAACCGGCAGGATCGGCGTGACGGCCTGCACCGTCCCGATCTCCGAGGAGGTGGGACAGGACGCCGGGTTTGCGTCGAACACCTTGTCCAGGCAGGCTTTCTGCAGTGTGGAGAGCCGCGAGGGCAGCTGCTTGGGGAGTTCGATCTTGACTTTCGCGATGTTCGACTGCGCACCGGGCGGCAGCACGAGTTTCGCGTCGAGGCTGGCGCCTTCGGGTCGTGAGGTCTTCCCGGCGGTCGCGATCGTGAATTTCGGGCCGAACGGCAGGCCCGCGCACCCCGAGACCGCAAACGGCACGGAATCTTCGACCTGCGCGCCCTGCGTGCCCGAGGCCGTCGCCACGATGTGCAGCAGCGCGCAGTCGGTCGGGTTGAAGATGAAGTTCGGGCGGTTGATCGTCACGTTGGTCGTGCGCAGCCGCAGCTGAATCCCATCGATCACCTGCGGCAGCGGTTCGGTCGTGACCGTCAGCGCCGACGTATGCGGATCGATGTTGATCTGCGCCCGCACGACCACGCTCCCCAGGTTGAACGGACCCGCGTGCGTGGGAACCACGATCGACAGACCGAACGGCGCGCCCTTGTAGGGCCCCGTCAGGTAGATGTTGCCTTTCTGGTAGTACGGGTGCGATCCCGATCCGGCCGCGACCGTCAATTCGCCGATCTGCGACGCCGCCGAGCACGTCCCGATGTCCGCCTGCGGCTCCCCGCACAGCGGGACAGCGGCGAGCGACCCCAGCAGACCGGGCGGAGTCTGGACCTTGATCCCCGAGAAGTCCTGTTCGCGATCTTCACGGTTGAACGTCACCGTCAACGGGGTGTACTGCCCCGCGTTTGGATTCGACGTGCCCGCTTCGAACTTGGGGTTGAACGGCCACACCGCCGGACATCCTTCGCCGGCGCCGTTCCAGTCCGCGGTGAACTGTGAGATCGGCGTCGCATCCGGCGTGATCGGCGTGCTCCACGGCACGACCAGCGTGGAGCTCGTGAACGTTCCACAAGACTGCGGCGTGTCGAGCCCTGCGCGCAACCCGCCGTTGAAATGCAACACGATGTCGCCGACCGGCAGCTCCGGGGTGTTCTTGAAGGTCGTCGTCAACTGTCCCGTGGTCGGATTCGCATGGATCCTCCCTTCCAGCTTGATGACCGCCCCCGCCCCCGCGATCTGCAGGAAGACACGGTACATGTTGCCGTCAGCCGCATCCGCGGCCGAACACGGGTTGCAGCCCGGGGTTCCCAGGAATACCCCGCCCACCAACGGTTCATGCAGCAACGGCGTGGTGACACTCACCGTCCCGATCTGCGATCCGATTGGACATGAGCCCAAACCCTCGACAGAGAAGTCGATCTGCGCATTGGTGCAACCCTCCAGACCGTCCCCGGCCGACGGAGAGAGCGACATGCCCGACGGGAGCGTAACGGTCGTTTCCTTGAACTCCGGGGTGATCAGGGCGGGCAGCTCCTGCGGCTCCTGCGGAACATGGATGTCAACCGTCGTGCCAGCCGGTTCATCCGCCCTCGTCGTTTCCGGAGTGACGGTCAGCGACGGGTCGAACTCCAGAAATTCACAGCCCGCGAGGGACGGGAACATCGTCGCGGACTTCGACACCCACCCCGGGCCGCTCAGGTCCGGCTGGCCATCTGGCAGGAACGGACCCGCGTGCCGCCACGAATCCACCGACACCGTCGCCAACTGCGGTTCCGCCGAGCAACCCACCGGATCGTCCAGGAACGCGGTCGGCTGTGCGCCTTTCACGGACTTTATGTACGCGTTGAACGGAGTCGGATCGGTCAGGGGCGTGCCAAAGAACGTGAACGACACAGCCACCGGGTTTGCGCCTCCAGGGATGGAAGGAGTGATGATCCGCACATCGTAATTGGAATCCGGAGTGACGCTCGCATACAGCGGAACGACTTCACGCCCCAATAGGATGATCGCGAACTCCGCCGAGTACCCGGCTGGGGGGACCACGTTGTAAATCGGGTGGGTTCCTTCGGCCCCGCAGCAGGTTGAAAAACCCTGTTCAAATAGACGGACCTTTGCGAAGCCTATCTGAGTGCTGCGCGGACATGCCTTGGACACGAGGAGGTACAGCGGGCACTGTTCCACCGCGGTGGGATCGCCGGTGAAGCCAGGGGGAGTCTGGACGACGACATCCTTTGTCGGGCCGCCGGCGTTCAGGTATCCCTGGCCATTGGTCAGGAATTCGTTGTCGATGGCGTTCATCGTGAAGGAGACCGTCGACTCGTAGGGGTGATCGCCTGCCTGCGTGTCGGGCTGGCCGTTCAGGCCAGTCACTTCGGCCCACGTCCCCGCCAAACCATACGGCACATCTTCGGATTCCGCAGCCGTGCCGACCGTTGTCGTCACGCTTGTGGACCCGCTCGCCGAGCCCCCGCCGGACGCGATCGCGGCGTTGGTGAATGGACCCGTGGCACCGGGTTCAACCGCCACCCCGATATCCATTTCCTCGCGCTGGCCCGGCAGAAGCGGGTATTCAAAAGTGCACTCGACAGCCTGGGCGCTGCACGGAGGTGCAGGGGTTTCAGGTTCTGAGCCCAGCCAGGCGCCTATGCTGGTCACAGTCAGACCCGGTGGCAGCTCGTCTTTGACAACGAACGGGCCGACGGTGGGCATGCTGCCGGTGTTCGTGATCACCAACGAGTAGTTGTTGGGGAGAGTGCCATAGCCTTCGTTACGGTTGTACGCCCGGGAGAAGATCGTCGGGTACGCCGTCATTTTGACCTGGAGGCCTGGAGCGGGTTCGACAGCCGACGCGTCCGGCGCGCCGAGCAGCCCCGCGAGCGCCACGACCGCGCCGAGGAGGAGGGCGACGGCCAGTGCTGGACAAGCCAGCTTCAGGCGAGTAAGAGACGTCATGACTTCACCCTCCGCTTGTTGCCGGCTTTCTTCGTCTGCTTCGCGGCTTTCTTCGTCTGCTTCGCCTTCTCACACTTGCCTCGCTTCTTCACGTAACCCCGTTTGCATTTCGTCGGCTTCGCCGCGGGTGCGGCGGCTGTGCCGGTCAACGGCGGGTTGCCACCTGCCTGGAACTCGCTGCCCGGCGAGAGCAGCGTCGGCGCCCCGCTCAACGGACCCTGGCAGGATTCACCAGAACACGACGGCGGCTCGGCGGGCCCGGGAAAACCACCATCGATTCGCGCGTCATAGATGTCGACGGCCGTATCGGTGTCCTGCCCCACCAAGCGATCGGCCGTAGCGAAGAACACGTCAGCGCCCGATTCGTCCGTACCCAAGAGGGACACCGTGCTCCCGCCGGGGGCCAAGCCGGTGTAGCTCCCAGTGTTACCGAGATCCTGACCGTCGGAGATGAGATACACCTGCCCGGCATGATACTCGTAGATATTATCGGCGATGAGGGGCTCGTACTCTCCTTCTTCCGAACATACGCTGCCCCCTTCTTCACCTGAACAATTTAGATATTTACGACCTACCAGCTTGCGATCCAGGGCCTGCGGTGTGAGTCCGACGATGCTCTCGAAGAACACGTATGAGCCATCGGCGGACACCGACGCAGAATTCCAGTATTCCCCAGGCTCATATTGGTAAGGGTAGTTGGGTGATGGGGCGAGTTGCGGAGGGATGGGTTGGCCTTCGAGCATGTACTCTTTTTCGACCCCCGCCGCGGGGTTCACGTTGCCATTGTGGTTGAAACCGTTCTCGCCGATCGACACCCGCACCAGCGCCCCGGTCTGCGCGTCATACTCGAACAGCTGCCGTACTCCCTGCTGGGTCGTCGTGTCGGGCGTCAGGTCGCGTTCGCTGGCGAACACGATGAAATCGCCGTTGGGAGTCACGTCATGACCCTCATAACCATTGTCGTCGTCATGTGTCCATTGCCGCAGATCCCGTTGGGTCAGTGTGGCAACGAACTCGGTCCGACCGGCCGGATAGTTGGCGTCGCGCTCGTATACGTACAGATTATCTTGTTCTGCCGTGGCAGTTTCCCCCACCCTGTTCGGCGTCGCGGTCAGCACACCCGTCGAGACGAAGTAGACGTGCGACCCATCCTCAGAGGGCAGAGAGGGACGGGCAATCAATTCGTTTTCCATGAGAAGTTCCCCACCGACACGCGTGACCCTTGCCCCGGCCGGGGCATCGAAGTCGTACTCATAGAGGTTCCAGCCCGTGGCGCCTTCGAGCAGCGGCTGCGGGGTCTCGAAGAACACCTTGGAACCATCCTCTGAGGCGCCCTCGAAGATCGCATGTGACAGCACTGGCGTTTCGGTATCACACGCTTCGCAATCTTCCTTCGATGGCTCTGAGATATCGACCGTCCGCGCTCCCGGTTCCCCATTGTCGATCCGTGCGTAGAGTTCGTCTTCGACTCTCACGCCACACCTGGCGGTGAAGAAGATCGTCGTCCCGCTTGGCGATGATATCGCGTTGTGCGTGTTACTTTCACCATCGACACGCCCCCTTTCGTAAAAGGGCTTCTTAGCACCACCGAATCCGGTCCCGCACTTGCTGATGAGCTTTCCTTCGTTGTCGACGCCGACCAGCAGCGGAGCGTGGTTGCCCGTCCCCGCGTACTCATACAGGCTTTCGTTGCTTTTGTTTTCGTCAAACGGCCAGTAGTCCGTGTTGATGTAGAACACCATGCGAGACCCATCGGCTGAGACGCCAACCGCTTGCAGTTGCGTGGCATAACCTATTTCTTGCGGCAGTCCAGGTGCCGTCGTCGGCGGTACAGCGGGGCCGACTTCCACGATCGAGCCATCGGAAAGGCGATCGAAGATGCCGATGCTGTTGTTGGGCTGCCCATTCTTGCGCTCGCCCCACAACGTCTCCGCGCCACCCTGGGTCATGCTCAGGAAATCAGAGTTGAACTGCTCCCCAAACGAAGTACCGAGTGGATCGTATTCATTGCGCGGCGGGTTGTCCGCGCGTGTCTCCCAGCCCGATGCGGTGCGTTCCAGCGAGTAGAAGGCTTCCGGTTCTACATGCGTGTCTTCGAAACCTTCGGCTTCCGGGGTCGCGGTCGACATCCTCATCCCTGCAATCGAGCCATTTGCGCTGCGCGCGATGAGTTTCGGCAAGCCCGAGTTCTTGTACGGGGGGCTGATCAGCTCGTAAGCGCGGCAGTCCGGCAGATTCCCCGCGGGACCCGTGCGGAAAGCCGCGTTGGGGCACTGTTCGGCGGAGGCGGCCGCGGGCAGGAGCGCGAGCGCGCCGGCGCCCAACGACACCAGCACGGCCAGGGTGGATCTGCGGACACTCATCTGCGCATCGCCTCCTCGAGCTTGGAGGGGAGCACCCCTCGGATATTTGACAGCGCGCTGGGTGCAAGCGCACACGACACGACGACACGACGACACGACGGCTCGCCCGGGCAAGCGAACGCCCGCACAGGGCGGCCCTGCGCACGACTCACATGGCGGGCCGCCATCACGCCGCCACCCGCCGATAGGGAGCGTGCGCGCAGATGCCCTGCACCACCCGCCGGCCCTTCGAGGTGAGGCTCCACGCGTTGGGCTCGCCTTTGGCGTGCCCAACGCCCGCGTTGGCGAGCAGCCCGAGACGCTCCAGACGCGCCAAGAGCTTTGAGACCTGTCCCTGATCTGAGATCCCCGCGCGCTCGGCGACCTGGCGGTTGCTCGCCCCAGGGCGCTCGGCGACACCTTCGAGGACTCGCGCGGTGCGATACGTCAGACGCATCGAGACGCCCTCCAGCGGATCACCCGCGACCCGCGCCGCCGCGGTCCGCGCGAGGGCGGCGCCCGGGAGCTCCGCGGGCGCGGGCCGCGCCTGCTCGCGGCGCGCCGCCGCGGGGCCCTGGTAGGGCAGCACGATCATCCCCATCAGCTCTCCCAGCAGATCCGTGAGCGGCCGGCGCTCGTTGCGCAGCAGCCGCGCGTAGGCGATCGCGAAGGCGGCGCCGGCCAGGCCCTCGGCGGTCAGGGGGGTGCACTCCCCGCCTCGCGCACCCTCGAGGCGGCCTTCGTCGACGACGGCCGCCAGCGCCCCGAGGATCTGCTCACGGCGCTCGAGCACAGCCCGTCCGCCGCTCAGCGCCTGCACTACGCAGACCCGCGCCAGGGCCGGCTCGCGGTCGAAGAACCCAAGAATCGCCCACAGCCCCCCCCGGACCCGCTCGCGCCATGGAAGGCCCTCGATACCCGCCCGCGAGATCTCTGCTCCAATCAGCGCGACGACGTCCTCGAGCACCGCCACCAGGCACTCCTCGCGGTTGGCGAACAGCTCATAGAAGGTGCGGCGCGAGACCCGCGCACGGCTCGTCACGTCCGCGACCGTGGTGCTCGCGTAACCGAGCTCGTCGACCGCCCCGACCGCAGCCGCCAGCAGGCGCGAGCGTTGGATCTCGACGATCTGGGCGTGCGAGGTACCTGCGCCCGCGACGGTCCCCGCCGCCGCACCCCGCGGCACCGTGGGCGCCGGCGCGTTGCGGCGGGCCGATGTGCGCCCCGCCACTAGCGGGCCCCTTCGATAACCGCAGACGACCACCTCAGACACTCCCTCTCCAAGCCACGCCGGACGCTCTCCCTCATGCCGCTGACCCAATCTCTCTCTCAAAGCACTCCCTGCAGCCGCTCGCGACACCCACTGAGCGGATGACCCGAACCAGACCCCACGCCGAGCCGGGTCCACCGCGGTGGACACCCGACCGCTCTATATAACCACACCTGCAACGCGATGTCAAGCCCCCTGCACCCACGAGCTCCGCGCGCCCCGCTTGTTCGAGCTCCCGCATCCCAGCGCTCCTTCGGAGGTGCAGCCCGCTCCTTCGGAGGTGCAGCCATGGCGGCCGACTGTGCGGCTATTCTTCGGTGCCTCATGGCAAACCGTCCCAAGAGGAAATCTCTGCGTGGCTGAGGTGGAGGCCCATATCACCGGTACCGTGTGGAAGATCGAGTGCGCCGTGGGCGACGAGGTCGCGGAGGGCGACACGGTGGCGATCCTCGAGTCGATGAAGATGGAGATGCCGGTCGAGGCCGAGGACTCCGGCACCGTCGTCGCGATCTTGTGCGAGGAGGGCCAGGCGGTCAACGAGGGCGACACGCTGGTCGTGCTGGAGTAGAGGTGGCGCCCCTCGCCCGGGAGCTCGCCGACGGCAAGCTACTGATCGATCGCCCGGCGGAGCACCTTGCGCGCCTGACGATCGCCAATCCCTCCAAGCGCAACGCCCTGGACCGGCCGATCCTGGATGCGATCGCCATGGCGCTCGCGGAGCTCGCCGCGGAGGGGCGCGCGCGCTGCGTGATCGTGACCGGCTCCCACGGGATGTTCTCCGCGGGATATGAGATCGGGGAGATCGGCGACAAGCGGTTCCAGGAAGAGGCGGAGCGGCTGGTCGCCCACCCGTTCACCGAGGCGATCGAAGCAGTGGAGAACCACCCCTGCCCGACGCTCGCCGTGCTCCCCGGCCACACGATCGGCGGCGGCCTCGAGCTGGCGTTGTCGTGCGACCTGCGCATAGCGGCCGCGGAGATCCGGCTCGGGATGCCCCCCGCGAAGCTTGGCCTCGTCTACTCCCACACCGGCCTGCGCCGCTTCATCGACGCGATCGGCACCGCGCGCACCCGCGAGCTGTTCCTGCTCGGCAGCTACATCGACGCGGACACCGCCCTGCGGTGGGGCCTGGTCAACCGCGTGGCGGCGGCGAGCGAGCTCGAGTCCACAGCACTCGCGCTGGCGGGCGAGCTGGCGGGCAACGCGCCGCTATCCCAGCGGGGCAACAAGCGCGTGATCGCCGCCCTGCTGCGCGCACAGGGCATACTTCCCGAGGAGGTGGAGGCCGAGTTGATGGCGCTGCGGCTCGCCTCCTTCGCCTCGCGCGACCTGCGCGAGGGGATGAGCGCGTTCGCCGAGAAACGCCCGCCGCGCTGGCGGGGCGAGTAGGCCCAGAGCTTCATCGCGCGCGCGGTAGCGCGATCGCGCTGAGCACGAGATCCTCGCGCACGAGCCACCGCCCCTCGAGAACCCCGGTGAGGGCCGGGCACCCATCCGGCCAGGGCTGCAGCAGACGCGCCTTGAACGTCCGCCCGGCAGGGTCGAAGGTGAGCGCCGCGTCCTCGAAGCCAAGCCAGCACGCGGCGAGCGGGAACCACACCTTGTAGACCGCCTCCTTCGCGCTGAACAGCAGGCGATCCCAGTGGACCGCCGGCTCGGCGCGCGCCAGCTCCTCAAGGCGCAGGCGCTCCTCCGCGCGGGCGACCTGGCCGAGGACCCCCTCGGGCAGCGGCGCGTGGGGCTCCGCGTCAATGCCCACGCCCACCAGGTCCCCGCTGCGTGCCAGCGCGCACGCGCGGTAGCCCGCGCAGTGCGTGATGCTGCCGAGCACCCCCTCCGGCCACAGCGGCTGCCCCCGCTCGCCGGTGGCAATCGCGCAGGGCGGCAGGCCGAGCTGTGCGAGCGCCTGTCGCGCGCACGCGCGCGCGGTGATGAACTCGCGGCGGCGCTTCTCCACCGCCTGCCCCAGCGCAGCCCGCTCCTCGGGGAACAGCTCGATGTCGAGCCACTCCTCGCGCGTGTCCACCGCGACGACCTCGGGGGGGAGGATCTCCTCGATCACAGCACGCGCCCTTCGGCGGCGAGGACCGGGCGCGGCGCGGCGCGGGCGGCGCCGCCCCAGCGACGCCACTCCCGGGGGTAGCCCAGCGAGACCTCCGTGAACGGCACCCCGTCCTGCCAGGTGACGCGCGGGATGTGCAGGTGCCCATACACGACCGCCTTTGCCCCGAAGCGCATGTGCCAGTCGGCGGTGCGCACCGTTCCGCACCACTGCGCGAACTCGGGGTGGCGCAGGAGGAGCGTGGGGTCGCGGGTCAGCGGGAAGTGGTTGACCAGGACAGTGGGCAGCTCGGGATCGCGCGCGGCGAGCCGCACTTCGGTCTCGCGCACCCGGGCCTCGCACCACGCCTCGCGGCTCGGATAGGGGTCGGGGTGCAGCACGAGCTCGTCGCTGCACACCACCCCCGCGGTGTAGGCGCGCGCCAGCGCCTGCTCCTTGGTGGGGGCGATGTTGCTGCCGAAGGAGTAGTCGTAGAGCAGGAACAGGGGCGCGACCGTCGCCGGCCCCCCGGGGCCGTCCCAGATCGCGTAGGGATCCTCCGGAGTGAGCACGCCCAGGCGCCGGCAGACCTCCACCAGGTGCCGGTAGCGCGCCTCCCCCCGCAGTTTCACGGGATCCTCGGGGATACTCCACAGGTCGTGGTTGCCCGGCACCCAGATCACGGTGGCGAACCGCTCGCGCAGCAGGCCGAGCGCCCACTCCACGTCCGCGCTCAGCTCGCTGACGTCGCCGCACACGATCAGCCAGTCCTCCCGCGAGCGCGCCCGCAGGTCCTCCACGACGCGGCGGTTCTCGGGGTGGGTGACGTGCAGGTCGCCGATCGCGAGCAGGCTGGAACCCGGCTCCCCCCTTGGGCTCATGCCATGATCATAGAGAACGGCCTGGCCGGCCCCGCCGGGATTTGACGCTTTTCACTCCTCTACAGTATGGTCGGCTCGGTGCTTCGTCTCGCGACTGTCCTCACCCCCCGGCGCGCGAGGACGATCCTGTCGGTGGCGATCGTGCTGGCGGCGCTGGCGGCGCTGTTCGGCGCCGGGATCGCCGACCATCTCAGCCCCGTCGGGCTGACGGACTCGAGCTCTGAAAGCGCCCAGGCCGATGCGCTGATCGGGCACGCGACCGGCGACGAGTCCCCGCCCGGCGTCATCGCGCTCCTCTCACTGGGCCCTCCCGGCCACCACCCCAAGGGATCGACCGCCGCGTTGATGGAAGGTCTCGCCAAGGGGTTCAAAATCCATCAGCTCAAGGAAGCCATCGAATCCGATCGTGCGGTGGGTGAAGTCACGAGCGCGCTCGACGTCGGCTCGAGGTTCACCTCACGCAATCGATCGCTCACCTACCTGACCGTGGGTTTCCGCGCGGGCTCCGAACGGACCCACGTCGAAGCGGCACGGCAGCTGGCGCGCCGCCTCCGACGCCGGCCGGGTGTGAAGCTCGGCGGCTCCGACCTCGGAGCGGCGCAGGCCATCGACGTCCTCGAACAGGACGCGCGGCGGGCGGAGCTGATCTCCTTCCCGATCTTTCTGCTGCTCCTGGTCTGGTTCTTTCGCGGCCTGATCGCCGCCGCACTGCCGCTCATCCTGGGCGCATCCGCGATCGTCCTGACGCGCGCCAGCCTGCGCCTCGCCACGGACTTCGTGCCGATCTCGGCGCTCGTCCTCGGTTTCATCACAGCGCTGGGGATCGGGCTGGCGATCGACTACAGCCTGCTGATCGTCTCGCGCTTTCGCGAGGAGCTGGCGCTCACCCCGAGCGTGCCGGATGCGCTCGCGCGCACGATGGCCACCGCCGGTCGCACCGTGCTCTTCAGCGCGTCGACCGTCGTCGTGGCGCTGGGCTCGCTGCTCGTGCTGCCCCAGCCGTACTTCTACTCGATGGGGCTTGGCGGAGCATTGACGACGCTGCTCGTGTGCCTCGCCGCGCTGACCGTGCTTCCCGCCCTGCTCGCGCTGCTCGGCCCACGCGTCAACGGTCTCGCGCCGGCCTGGTTGCAGCGCTCGGCCCAGACCACCGCACGGCCGCTGTTGAGCGGCCGCTGGTACCGGCTCGCCTCGGCGGTCATGCGCCGACCCGTCACCGTGGCGGCCTGCGCCTGCATGTTCCTGCTGGCACTCGGCGCCCCCGCGCTGGGGATCAAGTTCACCTCACCCGGCTCGTCGGTCCTGCCGTCCTCGACGAGCGTGCGCCAAGTCAGCGGCATCCTGGCCTCCAACTTCGCGCTCAACCCGGAACGCACCGTCGAGGTCGTCGCCGTTCATGCGACCAGCGGCCAGCTCAGACGCTATCGCAGCACGCTCGAGCGTCTTCCCGGCACGATCTCAACCACCCCGTTCCAGCGCCTCAAAAGGCACACCGCGGTGATCTACCTGACCACGGCGGGGGACGTCGCGAGCCCGCAAGCGCAGCAGCTCGTGAGGCGGATTCGCGATCTGCGCGTCCCGTTCGAGACGAGAGTCGGCGGCCCCACAGCCGTGTTCGTCGACCTCGAGGCGACCCTGAGCCGGCACCTCCTCCTCGTAATTCTCCTGGTCGTGACCACCACCTGCCTTTCGATTTTCCTGCTGACCGGCTCGGTCGTGCTGCCGCCCAAGACGCTGCTCATGAACGCGCTGACCGCGACCGCCGCGCTCGGGGCCCTGGTCCTCATCTTCCAGCACGGCGATCTCCATGGACTGCTGGGGTACTCCGACCCGGGGGCAATCGAAGTCGCACAGCCGATGCTGCTCCTGGCGATCGTCTTCGGCCTCTCGACGGACTACGGCGTGTTCCTGATCGACCGCATCCGGGAGATCCACGACAACGGCGCCAGCAACGAGCAGGCGATCGCGCTCGGATTGGAGCGGACCGGGCGCATCACCACCACCGCCGCGCTGCTGCTCTCCGTCGCCCTCGGATCGCTGGCGAGCTCGCGCCTGGTCAACGCGCGCGAGCTCAGCCTTGGCTTCGCCATCGCGGTCCTGCTCGACGCGACCGTCGTGCGGGCGCTGCTCGTGCCCGCGCTCATGCGCCTCCTGGGCGAGGCGAACTGGTGGTCGCCCGGTCCCCTGCGCCACCTCCATCGCAGAATCCGTCCCCGGGAGACACCGCCACGCGGAGCGCCTGCGCTTCATGACCAGGTCGGTGAACGGCCCCAGCCGCAACATCCTACTTACTGAATTTGCCCTTGATGCTAGCCGAGAACTTGTATGTCCTGCGGTTCAACGTCCCGACGAGATGGAGGCCCAGGTTCTTCACGTGGGCGAACGTGCCGGTTCCCGACAGATTTGTTACGGATCCGTTGAAGTACGAGGTCGCACCAGAGACGTGATAGTTCCCACTCCCAGTACCTCGCAACGACCCGATCCCATCGCCGTTGCGGGGGTTGTTGACAATGGTGAAGGACGACCTCGACCTCGCCCCATTCAGAAGCGTGGTATACATCGAGGCGACACCGTCGATCTGTCCGCTCAATCCACTGACGGCTTGGCCTTGGGCGATGATCGTATTTCCTTCGATCTTCGAGACGTTCATCGACAGGTTCGAGTTCACCGTCTCGATCGTCGCCGCTCTTGCCCTGGGGCCGCCGACGGCCGAGCCGTGTGCCACGCTGGATGCGATACCCAGGGCACCGCTGCACACGAGCAGGCCAATGGCACCCAGACGGCGCGAGCGTCCCATACGAGATGTATCGCTACGATTCACAGCAACCTCCTTGGGGATCGATTGATAGGAAGAGCTCCTACACTGCACCGGCGAGCTGCCTTCCGAGCATGAGCTTCGTCGCATCCTCGCTCGGAGCCATGACCTGCGAGGTCAGCGCGTCGCGCATGTGGCGCTCGAGCGCGAGCGGCCCCTGCGCCCGCAGGCCCGTCACGCCGCACAGCCGCAGGCCCTGGCGGGTGACCTCGATCGCGGACTCGCCGCAGGCGATGCGCGCGGACCACAGCAGATCCTGCACGTCTTCGGCCGAGCCGCCCCGCACGATCTCCTCCCGGCGCGAGTCGATCAGGCGCGCGGCTGCGTGGAGCAGCTCGCGCGAGGCCAGCAGCCGCACCCGCATCTCCGCCAGCTGGCGCTGAGCGCTCTCCGATCCGGCGACCACGCGGCGCTCCGTGCGCGTGCCGGGACGACCCTCCTCGCGGCGGATGAAGTCGTGGTGCTTGCGCTGCACGTGCGCGAGCGCGCCCTCGAACGCCGCCGTGGCGATGCCCTGCCACACCGCCGCGAAGCCGGCGCGCGCGACCACGGTCATCGAGCTCGCGCGCACATGGGCGGAGTCCTCGGGACCGACCTGATGCCACCGCGGGACGCCGCATTCGCTGAAGCGCAGACCGGTGCTCGCCGTCGCCCGCATGCCCACGCAGTCCCACACCCCGAAGGGCTCGACGCGCTCGCTGCGCCGCGGGCCCGGCATGATCACCATGCTGAGCTCATCGCCGGCGGCGGCGGGCGAGGATCGCGTCGTGCAGTAGACCCAGTCGGCGTAGTTGGCGCTTGTCACCACCGGCTTGGTCGCCGTCAGCCGGATGCCATCCCCGTCGCTCTCCTTGGCGCTGACGCAGAACGCCGCGTTGCCACCGGTCTCGGGCTCGGTGGTGGCGGACGCCACGAGCTCCTCGCCCCGCGCGATGGGAGGCAGAAAGGCCTCCTTCTGCTGGACGGTGCCATGGTCGACCACCATCGCGTACTGGCAGTGGTGCATCACGAAGACCATCGCCGTGGAGGCGCAGGCGCGCGCGAGGATCTCGACGACCTCGACGAACGTCTCGTAGGAGGCCTCCGCGCCTCCGTACTCGCGCGGCACCAGCAGACCCAACAGGCCGGCGCTGCCGAGCGCCGCCACGGCCTGGGCCGGAAATTCACCGGTCGTATCGTGATGGGCGGCCCGCGGTGCCAACACGTCGGCGGCGATCGCCTGCGCGTGCGCCACCGGATCTGCCTTCAACTGGGTATCAGACATCTCGTGCTCCTCGCTCCTCGTGTGCGTTTGGCTTCCGCCCCGTCGGCGGAGCTCATCGAGAGGAAGTTGGCGATGATCTGCGCCCCCGCCGGCGTGCCGATCGACTCGGGGTGAAACTGCACTCCGTGAATCGGATGGACGAGATGCCGCAGGCCCATCACGACGCCGTCGGGAGTCATCGCCGTCACAGTCAGCTCTCGGGGGATCTGGTCTTTGCAGACGGCCAGGGAGTGGTAGCGCATGGCCTCGAGCGGCGATGCGATGTCCTTGAAGACGCCCTGCCCGTCGTGGACGATCAGGCTCGTCTTGCCGTGGGTGGGCGTGGGACTGCGCACGATCCCCCCGCCGAACGCCGCCGCGATCCCCTGGTGACCAAGACAGACTCCCAGCACGGGCACCTTCGCCCCCAGCTGCGCGATGACCTCGCGGCAGATGCCGAAGTACTCCGGGCGCCGGGGGTCCCCGGGGCCTGGTGAGACGATCACATGCGTAGGGCCGAGCGCGGCCACCTCGGAGGCGGGGACCGCGTCGTTGCGAATCACGAGCGGCGCGGAGCCGGTGATCTGGCCCACCGCCTGATAGAGGTTGAACGCGAATGAGTCGTAGTTGTCGAGGATGACCACCAGCGTCTCGCTCATTGCGCCACCACACCCGCCCTCACGCCGGCTCTCGCCGTCTCGATCGCCCACACGAGCGCGCAGGCCTTGTCGAGCGTCTCCTGGTACTCGTCGGCGGGCGACGAGTCGGAGGTGACAGCCCCGCCGGCGTGGAAGGAGAGCGCCTCGCCGCGCTTGATGATGGTCCGGATGACGATGTTGAGATCGAGCTCGCCGGAGTAGTTGATGTAACCGATCGCGCCCGAGAAGACACCGCGCCGCGAATCCTCCATCGCGCTGATCAGCCGCATCGCCTCGATCTTCGGCGCGCCCGTCATCGAGCCGCCCGGAAACGCCGCCTTCAGCAGTCCCACCGGCGTCGCGTCCTCGCGCAGGTGCCCGCGCACGACCGAGACCAGTTGAAAGACCGAGGGGTAGCGCTCGACCACCCGCAGCGTCGGCACGCTGACGGTGCCGAAATCACACACCCGCCCCAGGTCGTTGCGCGCGAGGTCGACGATCATCACGTTCTCGGCGCCATCCTTGAGAGCGGTCGCGAGGTCGACCGCCAGCGCCTCGTCTTCGAGGGCGTCGCGCCCACGCGGACGCGTGCCCTTGATCGGTCGCGTCTCCGCCCAGCGCTCGCTGTCCACTCGCAGAAAGCGCTCGGGCGAGCACGAGAGCACCTCGAGCTCCGGATAACGCAGATAGGCGGCCATCGGCGCCGGGTTGATGGAGCGCAT
The DNA here is from genome assembly GCA_963742275.1 of uncultured Solirubrobacterales bacterium. Lineage (GTDB taxonomy): Bacteria > Actinomycetota > Thermoleophilia > Solirubrobacterales > Solirubrobacteraceae > Palsa-744. The sequence goes on from CAVUKU010000001.1 coordinate 394,599, forward strand.
CGCCTCGTAGAGGTCGATGCCGCGCCCGTCGAACTCGGTGTCGAAACGCTGCGTCAGGCACAGCTCGAACACGTCGCCGGCGAAGATGTGCTCGCGGGCGCTCCCAACCATGTCGAGATACCGATCGGGAGCGGTCACCGCTCTGACGCCGTGCCGCTCGAGGTCCTCGGCCCGGAGGCGACTCCGTGGGACCGGGGAGCGCTCCCCACAGCTCTCCGGCGGCCCGGCGCTCGCGCAGGCCGCGTGTGCCTCCTCGAGCAGCGAGCGGCTGCTCGCACGGCTCTCCGCGTCGGTGGCGCCCCAGCCGTTGCTGAGGATCCAGCTGCGCTGGGAGCTCTCCTCCGTGACCAGCGCCAGATCGCAGAAGAGCAGGTGACAGTCGGCGGTGCCCAGGTCCGGGGCCGCGCTGCGTCCGACGGTCTCGATCTCATGCAGGAGCTCGTACGCGAGGAAGCCGATGGCGCCGCCCTTGAAGACCGGCGGCGCCCCCTCCGGCCCGCTCTCGCCGACGGTGGCGGCGGAGAAGTCCGCGAGCGTGCGCTCCAGCTCGGTAAGCGGCGATCCCTCCAGCGGCTGGGCCGCGTCGGGGGGGCCCGCGCGGGCCACGCCGTCCTTGATGATGAACTCCCACCGCGGGCGCCAAGCGAGGATCGAGTAGCGCCCGAGGTCGGCGTTCCTGCCGGCGCTGTCGAGCAGGAAGAGAAAGCGCTCCTCCTCCAGGCTCCTGGCGAGGCTCCAGCAGTCGACACGGGCCGGCTGCTCCTCGCAGAGCAGGTGCCGGTGGGGGGCGCCGGCCGTCATCCGGACACCTCCAGGACCCCCACGCGATCCTGCTCGTAGAGACGATGCAGGACACCGAAGAGCCCCCCGAGGCCCGGGCGTTCGCCGATCGCGCTCCCGGACACCGCGTGAACCGCCCGGAGGCCCTGGACGGCATTGGTCACGAAGACCTCCTCCGCCTCCATCAGCGCATCGACCGGCAGCGGAGCCTCGAGCACGTTCGCGCCATGGTCGCGGGCCAGCTCGAGGACCCTGGCGCGGGTGATGCCCGGCAGGCATTCCGAGACATGGGGGGTCATCAGCCGCTCGCCCTCGACGGCGAACACGTTCGACGCGACGCCCTCGAGCACGTGGCCGCTCTCGGAGACGTAGATGCCCTCGTCGGCTCTGGCGCCTTCGACACGACGGCGCGCCAGGACCGCCGGCTGCCAGCTCGTGCTCTTGGCGCTCGCCCGCCGATGCCGCTGCCCCCACAGCAGGGTCGCCTCGATGCCGTCCTCGGCGCTGGCGAGAGGTGCGGTGGGCAGGACGGTGACCACGACCGTGGGCGAGCCCGTCGGCGGCGCGAGGCCCACGCCGCCCGTACCACGGGTGACGGTCACGCGGACGTAGGCATCGAGGAGCGCGGCGTGTTGGATCGTCCGCAGCACCTGCTCCTGCACCTGCTCGACGGAGGGCATGTTCGCGAACTCGAGCTCGGCCGCGGCCGCGAACAGGCGCGGCAGATGTCTGTCCAGCAGGTGGGGAACGCCCGCCGTGGCGCGCAAGGACTCGAACAGCCCATCGCCGAGGAGAAAGCCGGCATCGAGGACCGAGACGGTCGCCTGCTGCGGCTCGAAGAGGCGTCCGTTGACGCATATGCAGCCAGCTTGTGTGCGTGCCATGCCTACTCCGCTCCCTCTTGCTCGGCCGCAGCGGAACCTCGGGCGTGCGCCCCCGAGGCCGGACTCCGAACGGGCGCATCCGGGGAGACCTCCCTGCCCCCTCGCAGCAGCTGCACCAGCTGACCGTCGGCCGCCCAGAGCGGAGAGTGCTCGACCCAGTGGCGGCGGCGCTCGAACGCGTATGTCGGCAGGCGGACCAGGCCGGCATCGAGCCCCGCGAACACCGCATCCCAGTCGACCGGCTCGCCCGCGACCCACATCCTCCCCAGCGACGCGAGGGCGCCCTCATGCTCCTCGACGCCCTCGGTGTCCTGGGCGTCCCGCGGCGCCCATTGACCCTCAGCCACTCGCTCCAGGGCCTCCAGCAGCTGCTCGCGATCCGTGCCGATGAGGAAAGCGCGATCGCTCAGGCACGGGCGCGACACGGCAAGCGAACGGCCGATATCGGCGATGCCGAGCTCGGGCCGCTCGGCGAGGAACTCGGCAAGGCGCCGCGCCTGTCGCCGCAGACCGGCCTCACCCCGCCCCGAGATCGGCCACGGCACCGGGGCCGGCACGCCGTCGTCCGCCTCGCGCCGCGCCGGCCGCTCACCTGCCGGGGCGGGCGCCGGCGCCGACTCGGGGGGCGTGGGCTCCTCGAGGACGATGTGCGCGTTGGTGCCGCTCAGGCCGTACGAGTGGACGGCCGCATGGCGCGGTTCGCCGTCCTTGACCCACGGCACGGGCTCGCGCAGCAGCGACACGGCCCCGCCGGACCAATCCACATGCCGTGAGGGAGCGTCGACATGCAGCGTCTTGGGCAACAGCCCGTGCCGCATCGCCATGACCAGCTTGATCACCCCGCCCAAGCCGCCCGCGGCTTGGGTGTGGCCGAGGTTCGACTTCAGCGACCCCAGCCACAGCGGCCGCTCCGCGGTGCGCTCCTGGCCATAGGTGGCGATCATCGCCTGCGCCTCGATCGAATCGCCGAGCACCGTCCCCGTACCGTGCGCATCGACCACGTCGACCTGGCCGGCGGACAACCCCGCGTTGCTCAGCGCCTGACGAATGACCTTCTCCTGGGCGAGGCCGTTGGGCGCCGCCAGGCCATTGCTCACACCGTCCTGATTGAACGCGCTGCCGCGCACCACGGCCAGCACGTCATGCCCCAGACGCCGTGCGTCCGAGAGGCGCTCGAGCAGCACCACGGCGACGCCCTCGGAGAACCCCACTCCGTCGGCCCCGTCGGCGAACGACTTGCACCGGCCATCCGGCGCGAGCCCGATGTTGCGCTGCCGGTCGAATTCCACATAGAGCCAGGGGGTCCCGACGATCGACACACCCCCCGCGAGCGCCATCGAGCTGTCGCCCTGGCGCAGGGACTGGCAGGCCAGGTGCAACGCCACCGCCGAGGAGGAGCAGGCCGTGTCGACCGTGATCGCGGGCCCCTCCAGCTTCAGCACGTGGGCCAGCCGGCCGGAGACCATGCATCCCGTGTTGCCCATCGAGAAGTAGCCCTCGGCACCCTCGGTGACAGCTCCCACGAGCCAGAGGCCATAGCCCTGCTCGCCGAGGCCCACGAACACGCCGGTCTTGCTTCCCCTGAGCGCAAGCGGGTCGATTCCGCCATATTCACAGGCCTCCCACGCCGTCTCGAGCAGCAGCCGCTGCCCGGGATCCATCATGCGCGCCTCATCCTCACTGATCCCGAAGAACTCGGCGTCGAAGACGGCCGCGTCGACGAAGCCGCCCTGGAGCTCCTCGGCCGGATCCCCGGGCTCGCGACCGGACAGCGCCTCGAGGTCCCAACAGCGATCGCTCGGCAGATCCGAGATCGCGTCCCCTCCCGTCGCGACCAGCTCCCACAGATCCTCGGGGGATTTGACACCCCCCGGATAGCGGCAGCCGATGCCAACGATCGCGATCGGCTCGGCGAGACGGCTCTCGGCCTCGTGCAGCCGCTGGCGAGTCTCGTTGAGCTCGAGCAGCGCTCGCCGCAAGTATCCGACCGCTGTCTGCTCCTCGGCGGCTGCCGTCTGCCCGTTGGACATCGTGTCACCTTTCTGCTCGTTGGACATCTGATCTCCAGCTGCAATCACGTGCTTCGCCCGCCATCCGAGCCGGCATCACGAGAGTCACCGGCCCCCAACTCGCTCTCGAGGAGCTCGAACAGCTCGGTGGCGGTGGCGGATTCGATCCGCCCGGCGACCTCGTTGCCCTCACCCCGCTCACCGCCCTCCAGCTCGCCCGCCAGGGCGCGCAGGCGCGAGGCGATCCGCGCGCGCTCCTCGAAACCGGACTTCCGTGAAACCAGCGCCTCCCGGAGGTGCTGCAAGGCGTGATCGGGAGACGCGCCGGCGGTGGTCGTGGCGAGCTGCTCGTGCAGGTGGGCGGCCAGCGCAACCGGCGTGGGATAGTTGAACACGAGCGTGGCGGGCAGCTTCAGCCCCGTGTCGTGGTTGAGTCGATTGCGCAGCTGCACGACACCGAGGGAGTCGAACCCGAGCTCCTTGAACGTGAGATCCACATCGACGCTCTCCGCGGAGGCGTGCCCGAGCAGCGCCGCGATCTGTTCGCGCAGGAACGCCAGCACGATCCCCTCGTGCTCATGCTCGGGCGCCCCGGCGAGTCGCGCCGTGAGCGCCCCGCCGGAGCCGCCCGGCAGGTGGCGCACCGGAGTTTGGACCAGGTCGCGCATGAGCGGCAGGAGCACGCCGTCGCGGGCCTGTTCGCGCAGCGCCGCGGAGTCCAGTCGCAGCGCGATCGGGCATGGGTCCGCGCCCTCGCAGACGAGGTCGAGCAGCTGGAGGCCTTCATCGGAGGAGAACGCTCTGACCCCCATGCGGGCCATCCTGCCCAGTTGCGCGGCGCTGGCCGTGCGACGCAGGTGGGTCGGCTCCTCCCACAGTCCCCACGCGATCGATGTGCCGCTCAGCCCACGAGCTCGACGATGAGCGGCCAGCGCGTCGAGGAAAGCGTTCGCCGCCCCGTAGTTGGCGGCCCCCGGACTGCCGACCACGCTGCCGACGGAGGAGTAGAGCACGAACGCGGAGAGGTCGAGGTCCGCCGTCAACTCGTGCAGGTGCCACGCCCCATCCACCTTCGGTCCCAGCACCGCGTCGAGGCTCGCCGGAGTCAGCGACTCGATCACACCGTCGTCGGTCACCACCGCGCTGTGGATCACCGCACCGAGCGGGAGCTCCGGCGGCACGGCGTCGAGCGCCGCGGACACCTCGGAGCGGTTGGCCACGTCACACGCGACGATCGCAACACGCGCGCCCGCTCCCTCCAGGTCGGCCCGCAGCTCCGCCGCGCCCTCCGCCTCCGCGCCGCGGCGACTCGCCAGCACGACGCTGCGCACCCCGTGCGCGGCGACGATGTGACGCGCCGCCAGCGCCCCCAGCCCACCGGTCCCGCCGGTGATCAGCGCCGTGCGGTTCGGGTCGAACGCCGCGACGGCCCGCTCGGCGGGCGGCTCCGCCGGACGCATGCGGGGAGCCAGCGTCGCACCCTCGCGCAGCGCCACTTGGAGCTCATCGCCCGCCAAGACCGCCGGCAGCTTCCGGCAAGAGGCGTCGCTGTCATCGAGGTCGACGATCATCAGCCGGCCCAGGCTCTCCAGTTGCCCCGAGCGCACCAGTCCCCACGCCACCGCGCCGGCGAGATCCTTGACCCCGTCATCGGCCCCGGTCGCAACCGCCCCATGGGTGATGATCGCCAGGCGGTCCTCGGCGAAGCGATCGTCGGCAAGCCATGGTTGCACCAACCCGAACACCAGCTGCGCCACCTCGTGGGCGCCCGCGGCGGCATCCGCCGATCGATCCGCGAACCCGATGTCGAGCAGCACCGCCTCGCAACCGCGGACCGCGGGCGTGGCGCCATCCGCGCCCGCGGCGAGGGTGCGCGCCGCGGCCAGCGAAGGCAGATCCCGGTGCGCCGCCGCCTCGACGCCGGCCTCGCGCAGCACCCCGACCAGGTGGTCCTCCTCTGTGCCGAGCACCGTCAACCGTGGGAGGTCCCTGCCCGCCGGCGGCTCGACCGCGCGCCAGTCGAGCTTGAAGAGCGACCGGTGCGCGGTCCCGGCGCGCGCTGCCGACATGTGCTCGGCGGGGACATCGCTCAGCGCCAGCGTCCCGGCGAAGACTGGCATGTCGCTCTCGTCACGGGCCACGAGCGACACCGTGTCGGCGTCCGCCTGGGAGATCGAGACGCGCAGAGACGTCGCTCCAGGCGCTTGGAGCGAGACGCCGCTCCAGGCGAACGGCATCCGCGGCTTGCCGCCATTGGGCTCCTCGCCGTCACCATCCAGCGCGCTGGCCGCCATCGCATGCAGGGCGGATTCGAGCAGCGCCGGATGCAGGCAGAAGCGAGTGGCCTCCGAGGCCTGCTCATCGGATAGGCAAACCTCGGCGAACACCTCATCGCCCTGCTTCCACGCCGCCCGCAGCCCTGCAACGGCCGAGCTTTGGGGGAGACCCTCGTCGAGCAGCCTGTCGTACAGCCGCTCGAGGTCAACCCGCTCGGCGCCGCCCGGTGGCCAGGCCGCATCCGTGGAGCTCCCCCGCTCGCCCGGCGCGGCGGCGGGGGCGAGCACGCCGCTGGCGTGACATGTCCAGAGGCTCGTGAGGGGCTCCTCGCCGTCGGCGCGGGCGTAGATGCCGATCGCTCGCCGTCCATCCTCCGCGGGCTCGCCGACTGCAACCTGCAACTGCACCCCATCCGTCTCCGGGATCACGAGGGGCACCTGAAGCATCAGCTCCTCCACCGCGCCGCATCCCACCTGGACACCGGCGTGCAGCGCCAGCTCGATGAACCCCGCGGCCGACAGCAGCGCCGCGCCGAACAGGGCGTGGTCGGCGAGCCACGGATGCGTGCGCAACGACAGGCGACCGGTCAGGACCAGCCCCTCGCCGCCGGCCAACGGCACGATCGCCGCCAGCAGCGCGTGTCCAGCCGCCACCTGGCCGGCGGCGGCTAGATCGCCGCCGGTCGGCAGCGAGCCCCCAAGCCAGTAGTGCTCACGCTGAAAGGCGTAGGTGGGCAGCTGCACCGCTCCCACCGACTCGCCGAGCACGGCGTTCCAATCGACCGCGACCCCCGCGACCCACAGTTCGGCCAACGAAGCGTAGAAGTTCCGCGGCCCGCCCTCGTCGCGGCGCAGCGACCCCACCACGAGCGCCTCGCCGCTCTGCTCCTGCGCGTCCTCGGCGGTCTCCTGCAGCGCCGCGCCCAGCACCGGATGCGGACTGACCTCCACGAGCGCACCCACGCCGGCATTCAACACCGCGCGGGTGGTCTGCTCCAACTGCACCGGCTGGCGCATATTGCGATACCAGTACTCCCCATCCAGGCCGGCCGTGTCGAACAGGCCACCCGTCACCGTCGAGTAGAACGGCACGTCCCCGGAGCGCGGGCACAGACCGGCGAGGACCTCCAGCACCTCCTCCCGCAACGACTCCACATGCGGCGAGTGCGAGGCTGCCACCGCCTCGGGGATCGCTCGCGCGCGAACACCCTCCGCCGCGCATTGCTCCAGCACCGCCGCCAAAGCATCCAGCTCGCCGGACACCACAACCGAGCTCGGGCTGTTCACCGCCGCCACCGAGATGCGGCCGTCCCACGGCTCGAGCAGCCCCTTGACCTGCTCGACCCCCGCCATCACCGATGCCATCCCACCCTGCCCGATCAGCCCTGTCAACGCCCGGCTGCGAAACACTGCCACCCGCGCCCCGTCCTCCAACGAGAGGCCACCCGCCACACACGCCGCCGCGATCTCGCCCTGCGAATGACCGACAACCGCGGCCGGACGCACCCCGCACGCCCTCCACAACCCCGCCAGCGAGACCATCACTGCGAACAACACGGGCTGCAGCACCTCCACCCGCTCCAACCCCGGCTCACCCTCCTCACCCCGCAGCACGCCCTCGAGCGACCACTCCACCAGGCCGGCCAGCGCCTCGCCGCACCTGCCGATCTGCTCGGCGAACACCGGCGAGGCGTCCAACAACTCGACCGCCATGCCCGTCCACTGCGAGCCGTGGCCCGGAAACACGAACGCCACGCCCCCTCGAGCAGCCGCGACGCCCGTGAGCACGCCGGCCGCCGGCCGCGCCTGCACGAGTGCGTCAAGCCCGGCGAGCAACTGCTCGCCGCTCTCTCCCAGCACCACCGCCCGATGACTCAACCTCGTGCGAGCGCTCAGCGCCAGTCCCACGCCGATCGGATCGATCTCCGGAGTGCCCACCGCGAACTCGCGCAACCGTCCAGCCTGGCCTCGCAGACCCCGCTCGCCCTTGCCCGACAGCACCCACGGCACGACACCGGCGGCGCCCAGGACGGGGCCGTCCGCCGCGCCGGCTTCACTCGCCGCCGTCTCGGGCTCGGCGGTGCCCCCGGGGCCCTCCTCCGTCACGCTCTCGACCGGCGCTCCCCCCGCGGCGCTTGGCGGAGCTTCCTCGAGGATCACATGCGCGTTGGTGCCGCTCACCCCGAACGACGACACCCCCGCGCGACGCGGCCCCCCATTGACCGGCCACTCGGTCGCCTCGGTCAACAGCGACACCTGGCCGGTCGCCCAATCCACCTTGCGTGAGGGCTCGTTCACATGCAGCGTCGGTGGCAGCACGCCATGCTCGAGCGCCTTCACCATCTTGATCACACCGGCCACGCCCGCCGCCGCCTGCGCATGGCCCATGTTCGACTTGATCGACCCCAGCCACAGGGGGCGGCCCTCCGGGCGGCCCTGCCCATACGTCGCCAACAACGCCTGCGCCTCCAGCGGATCGCCGAGCACGGTCCCAGTCCCGTGGCCCTCCACGGCGTCGACCTGGCCGGCCGACAGTCCGGCGGCGGCGAGCGCCTGGTTGATCACCCGCTGCTGAGCGGGCCCGTTCGGCGCCATCAACCCATTGCTCGCACCATCCTGGTTGATGGCGCCGCCACGCACGAGCGCCAGCACTCGGTGACCGTTGCGCTGCGCATCGGCGAGCCGCTCGAGGAGCACCATGCCCACCCCCTCGGAGAAGCCGGCCCCATCGGCCGCATCGGCGAACGACTTGCACCTGCCATCGGGGGCCAGGCCGCTATCGCGAGAGAAGCCGATGAACAACCCCGGCCAGACAAGCACCGTCACGCCACCGGCCAGCGCCAGCGAGCACTCACCAGAACGCACCGCCCCGCACGCCAGATGCAACGCAACCAGTGAGGAGGAACAGGTCGTATCCACCGTCACCGCAGGCCCCTCCAGGCCCAACGCATACGCCACCCGGCCGGATGCGACGCCCCCCATGATACCTGCACCCTGGCCCTCCAGGCCCTCCATCGAACCCAGGTACATTCCATAATCGTGATACATCAAGCCCGCGAACACACCTGTCCGGGTGCCGCGCAGGGTGCTTGGATCGATGCCCGCATCCTCGAACGCCTCCCATGAGATTTCCAGCAACAGGCGCTGCTGTGGGTCCATCGCCAGCGCCTCACGCGGACTGATCTCGAAGAACCCGGCGTCAAACTCGGCAGCGTCGTGAAGAAACCCACCCTCACGTGTACGGGAAGTCCAGGGGTTGGCAGGATCAGGGTCATAGATATTCTCCAGATCCCACCCGCGGTTGTCCGGAAACTCGCTGATCGCATCGCGACCGCCGGCCACCAGATCCCATAGCTCCTGCGGAGAACTCACACCACCTGGATAACGGCAGGCCATTCCCACGATCGCCACCGGTTCGCGCGACTGGTTCTCCACCTCGCGCAGGCGCAGACGAGCATCGTGCAGGTCGACGGTGACCCGCTTCAGATAATCCAGAAGCTTCTCGTCCTCAGCAATCACAATGGTCCTCGCTCATTTCCGTAAGTTTATGGCGCCTCAGCACACCAGGCAAATTTCCTACTCCAGCTCGCGATCGATGAAGTTGAACACCTCCTCGGCGGAGGCCGACTGGATTTTTTGGGCGACAGCAACGCCGTTTTCCAACATCGGCGCTCCACGAAGCTCATCGACCAGCGCCTGCAGGCGCAATGTGATTCTGCTCCGCTCAGGCGCTCCTGTGGCGATCGTCGCGAGTCGCGCTTCCAGCTTGTGGATGTCGGCATCGACAAGCGCCTCCGGACTCGCTCGATCGCGGCTGAGCAGCTCCAGGATGTGGCTGGCGACCTGCACAGGTCTGGGGTAGTCAAAGATGAGGGTCGCGTCCAGACGCAGCCCGGCGATCGCGTTCAGGCGGTTGCGCAGCTCCACAGCGGTGAGTGAGTCGAACCCGAGATCTTGGAAGGTGCGTTGCGGGTCGATCGCCCGCGCGTTTGGATGCCCCAGGACGGCCGCCGTCTCGGCACGCACCAGCTGCATGACGATGCCCTCGTGCTCCGCCTCGGGCGCAGCGGCCAGACGACGCGCCAGGGATCCGCTGCTCGCCGCCCGCAGCGAGGGCGTTCGGACCACACCGCGCAGCAGCGCGGGCAGCAGCCCAGCCCCGGCCCATCGGCGGAGGATCGCGACGTCGAGGCTCACCGGCAGGAGCAGCGCCTCGCCCTGAGCGTATGCGGCGTCGTAGAGCTCCAGGCCCTGCGTGGAGGACAGCGCGCTCGTCCCCGAGCGCTTCAGACGCAAAAGCTGGGTTTCGTCCAATGCGCCGGTGAGTCCCGTGGCCTGCTCCCAGAGGCCCCATGCCATCGAGATGCCCGCCAACCCTCGCGCCCGACGATGGGCCGCGAGCGCGTCGAGGAACGAGTTCGCCGCGGCGTAGTTGCCCTGCCCCGGAGAGCCGAACACCCCCGCGGCCGAGGAGAACAGAACGAACGCCTGCAGATCCATGTGGCGGGTCAGCTCGTGAAGATGCCAGGCCCCGTCGAGCTTCGGAGCCATCACCCGCTGTACGCGCTCCGCCGTCAGCGACTCGATCACGCCATCGTCGAGGGCGCCCGCGGTGTGGATGACGGCACCTAGCGGAAACTCCTCGGGCACCTCTCCCAGCAGCGCCCGAACGGCGCGCCGGTCGCTGACATCGCAGGCCACGACCGACACCCGAGCGCCCAACGCCTCCAGGTCCCCCCGCAGCTCCGGGGCACCCTGCGCCTGGGGTCCCTGCCGGCTCGCCAGCAGCACGCTGCGCACGCCGTGCTGGGTGACCAGATGCCGCGCGAGCAGGCCACCCAGACCACCCGTGCCGCCCGTGATCAACACGGAGCGCTCAGGTTGCAGCGCCGCGGGCGCTCCCGCACCACCGGGCTCCGCGCCCCCACCAGCGCCAGCCGGATCACCGGCCTGCTCGCCGGCGGTCGGCCGCGTCACCCGCGCGAGCCGTGCCGCCAGCGCATCGCCCGCGCGGACAGCCACCCGCGGCTCATCGCCCGCGACCACACGGCCAAGCACCCGCAACGACTCCTCCCGGCCGTCGACGTCCACCAGCACGATCGTCCCCGGATGCTCCATCTGCGCCGAGCGCAGCAGGCCCCACACGCCGGCGCCGGCGAGGTCATCCACGCCATCGCCGGGACGTGCATCCACAGCGTCGCGAGTGATCACAACGAGCCTCGAGGCGCTGAACCGCTCATCGGAGAACCACTCCTGCACCACACGCAGGGCCTCGCAAACAGCATCGAGCACACGCCCGGGCAGCGCCACGTTCTCACCTTCGCCGGCCTGCTGCTCGCCCGCCGGCGGGCCATCCGCATTCGCCGCGCGATCCCCACACAAATCGAGGAGCACCACCCCCGGCGGATGCTCGCGGGCATCCAACGCCCGGCGCAGAGCGGCCAGATCCTCAAACGCCTCCAACGGGGCCCCGGCGTCTGCGCTTGCGCGCACGAGCTCGGAGTCGCCACTGCTCACCACGACCCACTCCTCGGTGCGCGGTTGCACCGCGTCGGCATCACTCGGGACCGGCACCCACTCCACGCCGAACAGCGAGGCTCGCGGATCGCGCTCCTCAGTGAGCTGCGCCGGAGACAGCTCGCGGGCCGCCAGCGAGTCGACCGACACCACGAGCCCACCCTCGTCATCCACCGCCACCAGCGAGAGGACGTCCTCAGCCGCCGACCCGCTCCCACCGTCCGTGCCGCAGATGTGCACCCGCAAACTGGAAGCGCCCACCCTGTTCAGCCGCACCCCGCTCCAAGCGAACGGCAGCCGGACACCGGCATCAGCGCCCGCGTCACCCAGTAGCGCCAGCGCCGACGCATGCAACGCACTATCAAGCAACGCCGGATGCACACCAAACGACCCGGCCTCCCCGGCCTGCCCCTCACCCAGAGCGACCTCCGCGAAGACCTCCTCCCCGCGCCGCCACGCCGCTCTTAGACCCTGGAAAGCAGGTCCGTACTCCAACCCCACATCAGCCAAACGCCCATACACATCACCCACCTCGACCGCGACCGCCCCCAGCGGCGGCCACACACCCCCCAACTCCACCGCCCGCGCATCCACCGCCCCCCAATCCCCACCCACACCATCAGACCCCACACCAGCCAACCCCTCGGCGGTCAGCGCACCGCTCGCGTGCCGCGTCCAACCACCCTCACCACCCACACCACCAGCCAATGCGCCGTCCAGTCCACCATCGTCCAGCCCACCACCAGCATCCCCCAAACACGAATACACCTCCACCGTCCGCTCACCACCCTCCCCGGGCTCCCCCACAACAACCTGAACCCGCACCCCACCCCCCTCACCCAACACCAGCGGCGCCTGCAACATCAACTCCCGCACCACCGGACACCCCACCCGCGCACCAGCATGCAACACCAACTCCAGCAACGCCGTACCCGGCAACAACACCACACCCAACACCGCATGATCCACAAGCCACGGAGCGCCCTCCAGCGACAACCGACCCGTGAACACACACCCACCACCAGCCAACCCCACCGCAGCACCCAACAACGGATGATCCACCGACACCAAACCAGCCGCCGATACATCCCCCACACCCACACCCGACCCAAGCCAAAACCGCTCACGCTGAAACGCATACGACGGCAACCCCACACGCACACCACCAGACCCCCTGAACACACCACCCCAATCCACACCCCCACCAGCAACCCACAACTCCGCCACCGACCGCAAAAACCGCCCCAACCCACCCTCACCCCGACGCAACGAACCAACCACAACCACACCCCCACCAACACCAGCACCCCCACCAGCACCCCCACCCCCACCAGCACCAGCACCAGCACCAGCAGAAGCAGAAGAAGAAGAAGAAGAAGAAGCACCCCCAACAACACCACCACCACCAACCCCACCCTCCACAGCCTCAACCGTCTCCTGCACCCCAACCGTCAACACCGGATGCGGACTAACCTCCACAAACGCACCCACACCAGCCCCCAACACCGCCCGCGTCGCCCGCTCAAACTGCACCGTCTCACGCAAATTCCGATACCAATACTCCCCACCCAACCCCGCCATATCCAACAACCCACCCGTCACCGCCGAATAAAACGGAACACTCCCCGAACACGGCACAATCCCCACACACCCCTCCAACAACTCCTCCCGCACCTCCTCCACATGCCCCGAATGCGCCGCATAATCAACCCCAATACGCCGCGCCCGCACACCCCCACCCTCAAACTCCGAAAGCAACCCCTCCAACGCCTCCACATCACCCGACACCACCACCGAACCCGGCCCATTCACAGCCGCCACCCCAACCCGACCACCCCAACCCTCAAGCCACCCCCCAACCTCACCAACACCCAACCCAACCGACACCATCCCACCCCGCCCACACAACCCAACCAACGCCCTACTACGCGCCACCACCACCCGCGCCCCATCCCCCAACGACAAACCACCCGCCACACACGCCGCCGCGATCTCCCCCTGCGAATGCCCCACCACCGCCACCGGCCTAACCCCACACGCACCCCACAACCCAGCCAACGACACCATCACCCCCCACAACACCGGCTGCACCACATCCACCCCATCCAACCCCGGCTCACCCCGCTCACCCCGCAACACACCCTCCAACGACCACCCCACCAAACCCCCCAACACCTCACCACACCGACCCAACCACTCCCTAAACACCGGCGAACCATCCAACAACTCCACCGCCATCCCCACCCACTGCGCACCCTGCCCCGGAAACACAAACACCACACCACGCTCACCACCAGCCACACCCCGCACCACACCCACCGAAGACTCCCCACCCGCCAACGCACCCAACCCCCCCAACAACCCCTCACGACCCTCCCCCAACACCACCGCCCGATCCCCAAACACCGAACGCCCCACCAACGAACACCCCACATCCACCACACCCAACCCCAACCGACCACCCACAAACCCCCCAAGCCGCCCCGCCTGACCCCGCAAACCCCCCACACCCCGACCCGACACCACCCACGGCACCACACCACCCACACCCACACCCACACCCACACCACCAGCAGCCACCACCGCACCAGCACCAGCCACACCATCGACCACCACCGCACCATCCCCGGCCGACTCAGAGCCCTCAACCACCGGAGCCTCCTCGAGAATCACATGCGCGTTCGTACCACTCAACCCGAACGAGGAGACCCCCGCACGCCGCGGCCTGCCGTCGTCGGCCTCCCACGGCAGCTCCTCGACCAGCAACGCCACCCGGCCGCCATCCCAATCAACATGCGTTGACGGCGCATCCACATGCAACGTTCGCGGCAGTATCCCGTGCTCCAGCGCCTTGACCATCTTGATCACCCCGGCGACGCCCGCAGCCGCCTGGGTATGACCAAGATTCGACTTGAGCGACCCCAGCCACAGGGGGCGGTCCTCCGGGCGGCCCTGCCCATAGGCCGCCAACAACGCCTGCGCCTCGATCGGATCGCCCAGAACGGTCCCCGTCCCGTGGCCCTCCACGGCGTCGATCTGCCCCGCGGACAACCCCGCGCTCGCGAGTGCCTGATTGATCACCCGCTGCTGGGAAGGACCATTCGGCGCCGTCAACCCGTTGCTCGCGCCGTCCTGGTTCACGGCGCTGCCCCGTACCACCGCCAACACCCGGTGTCCGTTGCGCCGCGCATCCGACAGGCGCTCCAACACCACCAAGCTCACCCCCTCGCTCCATGTGGTGCCGTCGGCCGCGTCCGCAAACGACTTGCAACGGCCATCGGGCGCCAGCCCACGCTGCCGCGAGAACTCCATGAACGGACCCGGCGTCGCGAGCACGGTCACACCGCCCGCCAACGCCAACGAACACTCTCCCGCACGCAGCGCCCCGCACGCCAGGTGCAACGCCACCAACGAAGACGAACACGCTGTATCCACCGTCACCGCCGGCCCCTCCAACCCAAATGTGTACGCCACCCGGCCCGACACCACACTCCCCGATAGGCCGGTCCCCAAGTACCCCTCCAAGTCGGGCGGCACCCGGCTCAGGCCAACCCCATATTCGTGACTCATCAGCCCCACGAACACGCCCGTCTGGCTGCCACGCAACGACGCCGAACCGATACCCGCATCCTCGAACGCCTCCCAACACGCTTCCAACAGCAGTCGCTGCTGAGGATCCATCGCCAACGCCTCCCGTGGGCTGATCCCGAAGAACCCGGCATCGAACTCAGCCGCATCGAGCAAGAACCCGCTTTCGCGCGTGTAGCTCGCCCCCAGACGATCGGAATCCCGCTCATCGAGCGCGTCCAGATCCCACCCGCGATCGGTTGGGAACCCACCGATCGCATCCCCGCCGTCCGCCACCAGCTCCCACAAGTCCTCCGACGAGCTCACACCTCCAGGCAGACGACAGCTCATACCCACAATCGCGACCGGCTCGTGCTCACGCCCCTCCACCTCATGCAGGCGTCGGCGCACCTTGCGCAGATCGATCGTGACACGCTTCAGATAGTCGCGGAGCTTTTCGTCGTTGGTCATTTGGACGTTGGAGGGTGGCTGTTGCAGTGTCATTGCGCGAGCTCTTCATCGATGAGCCCGAACATCTCGTCGTCGGTTACGGACTGAAGATCTACGTCGTCGGATGCAGCGTCCCCGTTGACGTCAGAACCATCCAACTCAGACAGGAGCGCCCGCAGACGGGACTTGACCTTCATCCGAACGGTGTGATCGCTCGTGCTCGCGGACAGTGTTCGCTGCAGCCTGTCGAACTCTGCGTCGATGAAGGCGTCCGGCGCCATCCCGTGCCGTGCTTCCACGGTCTCCAACAGATAGTGGGCAACAGCCGCGGGGGAGGGGTGGTCGAACACGAGGGTGGCCGGCAGCTGCAGCCCGGTGAGCGCGTTCAAGCGGTTGCGCAACTCGACGGCGGTCAGCGAGTCGAACCCGAGATCCTTGAACGCACGCTGAGAGTCCACCGCCTGCGCGGAGGCACGCCCCAGCACACTGGCGACCTCACCCCGCACCAACTCCAACACCACGCCCTCACGCTCGCCCTCCGGCACAACGGCCAAGCGCTGCGCCAAGGATCTCCCGCCGCTGCGACGCGCAGGGACCCGCACCACGCCGCTGAACACCACCGGCAGCCCCCCGGCTCTGGCCAGAGTTCGCAACGCCGCCACATCAAGACGAATCGGGACCAGCTGCGCCCGACCCGCACCTAGAGAGAGGTCGAACAACTCGAGACCTTCACCGCTCGAGAGCGGAAGCGCGCCCTGACGCCTGAACCTCGACAGGTCGACCTCGCCCAACCCACTCGTCAGCTCGCTCACCTGCCCCCACCAACCCCACGCGATCGAGCTGCCCGCCAACCCCCGTGCACGCCGGTGAGCCGCAAGCGCATCCAGGAACGCGTTCGCCGCCGCGTAATTGCCCTGCCCCGGAGAACCAAGCGTTGCCGCGGCCGAGGAGAACAGCACGAACGCCCCCAGATCCATCTCCGCGGTCAACTCGTGCAGATACCACGCCGCGTCGAGCTTGGGGGCGAGCACCCCATCCAGACGCTCCTCCGACAGCGAACCGATCATCCCATCGTCGAGCGCGCCCGCCGTATGCACGACCGCGCCCAACGGGAGCTCCCCCGGCACCCCGCCGAGCAACCCCTCCACCTGCGAGCGGTCGCTCACATCGCACGCCACCACGCTCACCCGCGCACCCAGCCCCTCCAACTCACTACGCAACTCCCCGGCACCCGGCGCCTCGGGCCCCCGGCGACTCGCCAACACCAAACTGCGCACACCGTGCTCGGCCACCAGATGCCGCGCGACCAAGCCACCCAACATACCCGTACCACCCGTAACCAACACCGACCGCCCGGGATCAAAAGCCCCCTCCATACCCTGCGCTCCCTCCGCGGACACCCGCACCAGCCGTGGCGCGAGAACCTCCCCTCCCCGAACCGCCAACTGCGACTCCTGCTCATACATCAACGCCCCGGGAAGCACCGCGCGCGAGGTGTCTTCTCCATCGATGTCAACCAGCCACACCCGTCCCGGGCTCTCCGACTGCGCTGAGCGCACCAACCCCCACACCCCGGCGTCTGCCAAAGCATCCACACCATCGCCGGCGCCCGCGGCCACAGCGCCCTGCGTGAGGACCACCAGCCGCGAACTCACCAGCCGCTCCTCGGCCAGCCACCGTTGCAACACACCCAACACCCCACCAAGCACACCCCGTGCCACCACAGGCAGACCCTCACCCCCGACACCCGCCCCCCCACGGGACACGTCCAAGACCACGACCCCCGGCAGCTCCCCACCCTCATCCAGCGCCCTACCCAGCGACTCGACGTCCATGAACGCACCCGCCGCGTCCACACTCGCGCCCACCTCGGTACCCATCCCGACCGGCACCCAATCCAAGGCGAACAACGAATCCGTGTCCCCTCCAGCGCGCTGGAGGCGCTCCGAGGAGACCTCGCGCGCGATGAGCGAGTCGACCGACACCGCGAGCTCGCCACTCTCATCGACCGCCACCAGCGAGAAAGCACTGTCGGTCGAGAGCGCACTCCCCCCGTCCCCCAGCGAGACACATACCCGCAACGACGAGGCACCCACAGCCCCCAGCCGCACCCCACCCCACGCAAACGGCAACCTGACGCCGGTGCCCTCACCCGTGTCGCTGGAGGACGCATCGTCCAGCAGTGCGAGCGCCCAGGCATGCAGCGCACTATCGAGCAGCGCCGGGTGCACACCAAACGACCCCGCCTCCCCCGTCTGCCGCTCATCCAAAGCGACCTCCGCGAAGACCTCCTCCCCGCGCCGCCACGCCGCCCTCAAGCCCTGGAAAGCGGGGCCGTACTCCAGCCCCATATCGGCCAAGCGCTCGTAGACGTCATCGCCGCCGATCGCCTCGGCGCCCGGCGGCGGCCACGCGCCCGCCAACTCCACCGCTCGCGCATCCATCGCCCCCGACCCGTCACCCACACCACCAGACCCCGCCCCGCCAAGCTCCTCCAAGGACAGCACACCGCTCGCATGCCGCGTCCAACTCCCCTCGCCGCTCACACCGCCATCCAACGCACCCTCCAGCCCGCCGCCCGCGCCCTCCAGCCGGGAATACACACTCACCGGGCGCTCACCGCCCTCCCCAGGCTCCCCCACGACGACCTGCACCTGCACCCCATCCCCCTCACCCAACACCAACGGGATCTCCAACATCAACTCTCGTACCACGGGACACCCCACCGCCCCGCCGGCATGAAGCGCGAGCTCCAAGAACCCGGTACCCGGCAACAGCACCACACCCGACACCGCGTGATCGGAGAGCCATGGCAGCCCCTCACGCGACAGGCGGCCCGTGAACACACACCCCCCCGCCCCAGCCAACCCGACCACCGCACCCAGCAGGGGATGCTCAGCCGGCGCCTGGCCGATCGAAGCGACATCACCCACTCCCACCCCGGCACCGAGCCAGTACCGCTCACGCTGAAACGCGTATACGGGCAACTCCACAGGCCTGACCCCCGGCCCACTCAGCATCCCCTCCCAATCGACATCCACGCCGCGCACCCACAACTCACCCACAGCCGCCAGCAGCGTCTGCGGCTCCGGGCGCTCAACCCGCAAGACCGGCACAAACGCCGCCCCGCCAGCATCTTGCACTCCGTGGCGCTCCTCGCCTGCCGGACGCTCCTGACCCTCCAAACACTCCCTACCCATCGCGCTCAACACACCATCGGGGCCGAGCTCGAGAAAGCTCAAAACACCATGAGCTCCCAGCCAACGCACACCGTCCATGAACCGCACCGGTTCGCGCACGTGCCGCACCCAGTACTCCACCGAACACACATCGTCGACAGACACAGGATCGCCCGTCAGATTGGACACAATCGGGATCGTGGGCGACGCAAACGACAGACCACCAACCACCTCGGCGAGCTCGGGCAGCACTCCATCCATTCGCGGAGAATGAAACGCATCGCTGACGCGCAACCGCTTCGTCTTGCACCCACGCTCCCCCCAAAGCTTCGCCAAGCCGAGCACCGCCTCCTCCTCGCCGGAAAGCACCACCGAAGCGGGCTCGTTCACCCCCGCCACCGCAACACGATCCTCGAGCCCTCCCAACGACTTCAACGCCTCCTGCTCCGAAACGGTGACCGACACCATCGCCCCAGCCCCCGGCACGCTACCCATCAACCGTCCACGAGCCGCCACCAACACACACGCATCCTCGAGCGAGAATACCCCCGCAACATGTGCCGCCGTCACCTCGCCGATCGAGTGACCCAACACATAATCGGGCCGCACGCCCCAGCTCTCCACCAACCTGAACAACGCAACCTCGAGCGCGAACAAGCCTGGCTGCGCAAACGCCGTGTCGTCCAGCGACCCACGCGTGGGCTCAGGCGACTCGCCAACGCCGAACACAACCTCACGCAACGAGCACCCCAAATGCCGGTCCAGCTCATCACACACCTCATCAAACGCATCCCGAAACACCCCAAACGCCTCATAGAGCTCCATACCCATCCCAACCCGCTGCGAGCCCTGCCCAGCAAACATGAACACCGTGCCTCCGCCCACAACCGAACCCTGCACCACGCCGGCACCCAGATCCCCAGCCGCCAGCGCGCCCAACCCCGTCAACAACCGCCCATGCTCCTCACCCAACACCACCGCCCGATCCTCCAACGCCGAACGCCCCGCCAACGCACACCCCACATCGACCACACCCAACCCCGGCCTCTCCCGCACCCATTCCCGCAGCCGCCCGGCCTGGCCCCGCAAACCCTCCTCACCCCTGCCCGACACCACCCACGGCACCACACCACCCACACTCAAACCAACACCCACACCACCACCCTCACCACCGGCAACACCTCCCACACCATCACCAGCACCCTCAACCGCCGGGGCCTCCTCGAGGATCACGTGCGCGTTCGTGCCGCTGATCCCAAACGAGGACACCCCTGCGCGGCGCGGCTTGCTGTTCGCCTCCCACGGCACCTCCTCCGTCAGCAGCGACACCCGGCCGCTGTCCCAATTCACCTTGCTAGAGGGCTCATCCACATGCAGCGTCCGCGGCAACACCCCATGCTCCAGCGCCTTGATGATCTTGATCACGCCCGCCACGCCGGAGGCCGCTTGCGCATGACCCAGGTTCGACTTGATCGATCCCAGCCACAGGGGGCGATCCTCCGGACGGCCCTGCCCGTAGGTCGCCAGCAGCGCCTGCGCCTCGATCGGATCGCCCAACACCGTGCCCGTCCCATGGCCCTCGACCACGTCCACATCGGGCGCCGAGACCCCCGCGCTCGCGAGCGCTTGGCGGATCACCCGCTGCTGAGAAGGTCCATTTGGAGCCGTCAACCCGTTGCTCGCGCCGTCCTGGTTCACAGCGCTGCCCCGCACGAGGGCCAACACCCGATGGCCGTTGCGCTGCGCGTCCGAGAGACGCTCCAACACCAACACACCCACGCCCTCACTGAACCCAGCCCCATCAGCCACATCCGCGAAGGACTTGCACCGACCATCCACCGCCAGCCCACGCTGCCTCGACATCACCACGAACACACCGGGGTAGGGGATCACCGTCACGCCGCCCGCCAGCGCCAGCGAGCACTCGCCCGCGCGCAGCGCCCCGCACGCCAAGTGCAGCGCGACGAGCGACGACGAGCACGCAGTATCCACCGACATCGCCGGACCCTCCAAACCCAACACATACGCCACCCGACCAGATGCGACACTCGCGGAGAGACCCGTCAAGCCAAACCCTTCCATGTCCCCGAGATTGCCGGGCGCAGACCCCGACGCCCCATAATCGCCGCGAATCACGCCTGTGAAGACACCCGTTGGGGTTCCTGTGAGTGTTATGGGGTCGATGCGCGCGTCCTCGAGTGCTTCCCAGGAGGCTTCGAGCAGCAGTCGCTGCTGGGGGTCCATCACGAGCGCCTCCCGCGGGCTGATCCCGAAGAAACCGGCGTCGAACTCGGCCACGTCATACAGGAAGCCACCCTCGCGCGCGTAGCTTGTCCCGGGGTGATCGGGGTCGGGGTCATACAGGCCGTTCAGATCCCACCCGCGGTCGGCCGGGAAGGGTGTGATCGCGTCCTCGCCCCGGGCGACCAGTTTCCACAGTCCCTCCGGTGAGCTGACCCCTCCCGGGTAGCGGCAGCTCATCCCCACGATCGCGACCGGCTCATCGACCGGCCGGCCAACCGAGACAGCAGTCAAATCCGGGCGTTGAGCGCCGATCACCTCCGCCAACAGGAAATCGGCGACCGCCGCCGGAGTGGGGTGGTCGAATACGAGGGTGGCGGGTAGTTGTAGTCCGGTTGCGGTGTTTAGGCGGTTGCGGAGCTCGACGGCGGTCAGTGAGTCGAATCCGAGGTCCTTGAACGCGCGCTCGGGTGTGACTGATTGGCCGCTTGCGTGGCCGAGGACGATTGCGGCCTCTGTGCGCACGAGATCGAGTGCGATGCTTCGGCGCTCGGCCTCGCTTACTCCTGCCAGTCGGCGAGCGAGCAGGCCGCTGCTTGCTGCGCGTACCGGGGTTGCGCGCACGAGGCCGCGTAGCAGCGCTGGTAGCGCGCCGGTCCTGGCCTGCCCGCGGATCACTGCGGTATCGAGTCGTACCCCCACACACAGGGCCTCGCCCAGGGCGCACGCCTGGTCGAATAGCGCTACCCCTTCCTCATCGGAGAGCGCGAGCACACCGGCACGCCCCAGGCGCGCTACCTCGGTTTCGCCTACGCTCGCTGTCAGCTCGCTCTCCCGTTCCCACCACCCCCACGCGATCGAGGTGCCCGCCAGCCCCTGCGCACACCGGTACGCCGCGAGCGCATCCAGGAACGCGTTAGCCGCCGCGTAGTTACCCTGCCCCGGCGAACCCATCGTCGCGGCGGCTGAGGAGTACATCACGAATGCTTGTAGGTCCATGTGGCTGGTCAGCTCGTGCAGGTACCACGCGGCGTCCGCCTTCGCCGCGAGCACACGATCCAGGCGCTCTGGTGAGAGCGAGGCGATCACACCATCATCAAGCGCGCCGGCCGCGTGCACGACCGCGCCGAGCGGGAACTCCCCCGGGACGCTCTCGAGCAGCCCCTGCACCTGCTCACGGTCACTCACGTCGCACGCCACGACACTGACCTGTGCACCCAACCCCTCCAGCTCGCTCTGCAACCCCGCGGCGCCTGGCGCCTCCGGGCCCCGGCGACTCGCCAACACCACACTCCGCACCCCATGCTCAGCCACCAAATGCCGCGCGAGCACACCACCCAACACACCCGTCCCGCCCGTCACCAGCACCGAGCGCCCCGGATCCAACGCACCCGGAACCGTCAACACGATCTTCCCGACATGACGCGCCTGGCTCATGAACCGAAACGCCTCACGCGCACGACGCACATCCCAGACCCGTACCGGCAGCAACTCGAGCGCGCCCCCCTCAAAGAGCGCCACCAGCTCCCGCAGCATCCCCTGGATACGCTCCGGGCCGGCCTCACCCAACTCGAACGCCCGATACGCCACCCCCGGATACTCCTCCGCGACCCGACCCGCATCACGAACATCGGTCTTACCCATCTCGATGAACCGCCCACCCCCCGCCAGCAACCCGAGCGAGGCATCCACGAACCCCTCGCCCGCGAGCGAGTTCAACACAACATCCACACCCTCACCGCCAGTCCCCTCCAAGAACCGCTCCCCGAACTCAAGCGAACGCGAAGACGCGATATGCGCATCATCCAACCCCAACCCCCGCAACGCGCCCCGCTTCCCCTCACTCGCGGTCCCGAACACCTCCGCGCCCAACACCCCCGCCAACTGCACAGCCGCCATACCCACCCCGCCAGCCGCAGCATGCACCAACACCCGCTCCCCACCCCGCAACCCCGCGAGATCCACAAGCCCGTAATACGCCGTCAAGAACGCCGTCGGTACAGACGCCGCCTCAACGAACGACCAGCCCTCCGGCACCCGCACAACCCACCGATGATCAGCCACCGCGACCGGCCCAAACCCACCCGGCAACACACCCATCACCCGATCACCGACACACAACCCCTCCACACCCTCCCCGACCTCCAACACCACACCCGCACCCTCACTACCCACCACACCAACACCCGGATACATACCCAACGCCAACAACACATCACGAAAATTCAACCCCGCCGCACGCACCCCCACACGCACCTCGCCAACCCCAAGCGGCCTCCCCGCATCAGACGCCTCGACCAACCCAAGATCCTCCAACGAACCCCCACCACCAGCCATCAACCGCCACTCCCCAACCCCCCCCGGAACACCCAACACACCCTCCAACCCACCCCCAGCACGCACCAACCGCGGCGCCAAAACCCGACCACCCCGAACCACCAACTGCGGCTCCCCCTCACACCCCAACACCCCAGGCAACACCACACGCGAGGAATCCTCCCCATCAATATCGACCAACCACACCCTCCCCGGACACTCCGACTGCGCCGAACGAACCAACCCCCACACCCCAGCATCCGCCAACGCATCCACACCATCACCCGCCCCCACAGCCACAGCACCTTCAGTCAAAACAACCAACCGCGAACCCACCAGCCGCTCCTCAGCAAGCCACCCCTGCAACACACCCAACACCCCACCAAGCACACCCCGCACCACCGCAGGCACACCCACACCCTCAGCATCCGCCCCCTCACCAGTCACATCCAAAACCACAACCCCCGACAACTCCCCACCCTCCACCAACACCCCACCCAACGACTCCACATCCAAAAACACACCACCCACACCCACACCCACCTCCACCTCACCACCCACATCCACCGGCACCCAATCAAGGGTAAACAACGAGTCCGTGCCCCCACCGATGGCTTGGAGCTGCCCACGAGAGATCTCTCGTACTACGAGCGAGTCAACCGACGCCACCAGCCCACCATCCTCATCCACCGCCACCAACGACAACGCGCCATCAGCCGAAGACCCACTCCCCTCACCCGCCGGCGAGATACAGACCCGCAACGACGAGGCGCCCGCGGCGCCCAACCGCACCCCACCCCACACAAACGGCAGCTTGACGCCGTTGTGATCGCTCGCATCGCCGAGGCTACCGTCGCCCAGCAGCGCCAGCGCCGAGGCGTGTAGCGCGCTATCGAGCAGCGCCGGGTGCACACCAAACGACCCCGCCTCCCCCGCCTGCCGCTCATCCAAAGCGACCTCCGCGAAGACCTCCTCCCCCCGCCGCCACGCCGCCCTCAAACCCTGGAAGGTCGGGCCGTACTCCAGCCCCATGTCGGCCAGGCGCTCGTAGGCGTCATCGCCCGCGATCGCCTCCGCGCCAGGCGGCGGCCAGGAGCCCGCCAGCTCCACCGCCCGCGCATCCAGCGCCCCCCAACCCCCACCCACACCATCAGACCCCACACCATCAAGCCCCTCCAGAGCCAGCGCGCCGCTCGCGTGCCGCGTCCAACCCCCCCCGCCGCTCACGCCGCCGTCCGACTCCCCCCCCTGCTCGCGGCCCACGCCCTCCACACGCGAGTACACACCGACCGGGCGCTCACCACCCTCCCCAGGCTCCCCCACAACGACCTGGACCTGCACCCCACCCCCCTCACCCAACACCAACGGCGCCTCCAACATCAACTCCCGCACCACCGGACACCCCACCACCCCGCCGGCATGAAGCGCGAGCTCAAGGAACGCCGTGCCCGGCAACAACACCACACCCAACACCGCATGATCCGCGAGCCACGGGTCGCTCTCGAGCGACAACCGGCCCGTGAACACATACCCACCACTCTCAGCCAACCCGACCACCGCGCCCAACAACGGATGCTCCACACCCCCCAGACCAGCCGCCGACACATCTCCCGCGCTCGCCCCCCCAGCGAGCCAAAACCGCTCGCGCTGGAACGCATACGAGGGCAACCCCACACGCACACCACCAGACCCCCTGAACACACCACCCCAATCCACACCCCCACCAGCAACCCACAACTCCGCCACCGACCGCAAGAACCGCCCCAACCCACCCTCACCCCGACGCAACGAACCAACCACCACCACACCCGAACCAGTATCACCAACAGCACCCGCACCAGTATCAGCGGTCCCGGCACCAGCCCCACCAGCACCCCCGCCAGCCACACCACCACCAGCCACAGCACCACCAGCCACCACGCCACCACCAACAGCCTCAACCGTCTCCTGCACCCCAACCGTCAACACCGGATGCGGACTAACCTCCACAAACGCACCCACACCAGCCCCCAACAACGCCCGCGTCGCCCGCTCAAACTGCACCACCTCACGCACATTCCGATACCAATACTCCCCATCCAACCCCGCCATATCCAACAACCCACCCGTCACCGTCGAATAAAACGGAACACTCCCCGAACACGGCACAATCCCCGCACAAACCTCCAACAACTCCTCACGCAACTCCTCCACAAACACAGAATGCGAAGCCACCGTATCCGCCACCATCCGCGCCCGCACACCCTCCGCCGCACACTCCTCCAACACCACCTCCAACGCACCCACCTCACCAGCCACCGTCACCGAACCCGGCCCATTCACAGCCGCCAACGACACACCCCAACCCCCCAACCGCCCCACCAACTCATCCACACCCAACGCCAACGACACAATCCCACCACGCCCAACCAACCCAGCCAACACCCCACTACGCCCCACCACCAGCCGCGCGCCATCCTCCAACGACAAACCACCCGCCACACACGCCGCCGCGATCTCCCCCTGCGAATGCCCCACCACCGCCACCGGCCTAACCCCACACGCACCCCACAACCCAGCCAACGACACCATCACCCCCCACAACACCGGCTGCACCACATCCAACCGCTCCAACCCCGGCTCACCCCGCTCACCCCGCAACACACCCTCCAACGACCACCCCACCAAACCCCCCAACACCTCACCACACCGACCCAACCACTCCCTAAACACCGGCGAACCATCCAACAACTCCACCGCCATCCCCACCCACTGCGCACCCTGCCCCGGAAACACAAACACCACACCACGCTCACCACCAGCCACACCCCGCACCACACCCACCGAAGACTCCCCACCCGCCAACGCACCCAACCCCCCCAACAACCCCTCACGACCCTCCCCCAACACCACCGCCCGATCCCCAAACACCGAACGCCCCACCAACGAACACCCCACATCCACCACACCCAACCCCAACCGACCACCCACAAACCCCCCAAGCCGCCCCGCCTGACCCCGCAAACCCCCCACACCCCGACCCGACACCACCCACGGCACCACACCACCCACACCCACACCCACACCAGACCCCACACCACCACCAGCCCCAACCAACGAAACACCCTCACCACCATCAGCCACACCAGCGCCAGACCCGGCTACGTCCTCGACCGCCACCGATACGCCACCGTCAGCCGACGAAACACCCTCAACCACCGGGGCCTCCTCGAGAATCACATGCGCATTCGTGCCACTGATCCCGAACGAGGAGACCCCCGCACGCCGGGACTTGCCGTTTGCATCCCATGGCACCTCTTCGACCAGCAGTGACACATGGCCGCTGTCCCAATCGACGTGTGTGGATGGTGCGTCCACGTGCAGCGTTCGTGGCAGCATCCGGTACTCGAGCGCCTTGACCATCTTGATGATCCCGGCGACGCCGGCAGCTGCTGAGGTGTGGCCGATGTTCGACTTGATTGACCCCAGCCACAGCGGCTGGTCCTCCGGGCGGTCCTGCCCGTAGGTCGCCAGCAGCGCCTGCGCCTCGATCGGGTCGCCCAGCACCGTGCCCGTCCCGTGCGCCTCCACCACGTCTACGTCCGCCGCCGAGAGCCCCGCGTTCGCGAGCGCCTGGCGGATCACACGCTGCTGGGAGGGGCCGTTCGGCGCCGTCAACCCGTTGCTCGCACCGTCCTGGTTCACAGCGCTGCCCCGCACGAGGGCCAACACCCGATGGCCGTTACGCTGCGCGTCCGAGAGGCGCTCCAGCACCAACACACCCACACCCTCACTGAACCCAGCCCCATCAGCCGCATCCGCAAACGCCTTGCACCGGCCATCCACAGCCAACCCACGCTGCCGCGACAATCCGATGAACACACCGGGTGAGGCCATCACGGCCACGCCACCCACCAGTGCCAGCGAGCACTCACCCGAACGCAACGATCCGCACGCCAAATGCAATGCGACGAGCGAGGACGAGCACGCCGTATCCACCGACACCGCCGGACCCTCCAAACCCAGCGCATACGCCACCCGACCCGACGCCACACTCCCCGATACACCTGTGCCTATATACCCCTCCAGGTCCGCAGGCACCGATCCTGACATGCACTTCATAGTCGCTGCGGATCACGCCTGTGTAGATGCCTGTGGGGGTTCCTGTGAGTGTGGTGGGGTCGATGTGTGCGTCCTCGAGTGCTTCCCAGCTGGTTTCTAGTAGGAGTCGTTGTTGGGGGTCCATCGCGAGGGCCTCTCGGGGGCTGATGCCGAAGAAGGTGGGGTCGAACTCGGCGACGTTGTGTAGGAAGCCGCCTTCGCGTGTGTAGCTGGTGCCGGGGTGGTCGGGGTCGGGGTCATAGAGGCCGTCTAGATCCCATCCGCGGTCGGCTGGGAATGGAGTGATCGCGTCTTTGCCTCGGACGAGGAGCTCCCATAGCTCCTCCGGGGAGCTGACGCCTCCCGGGTAGCGGCAGCTCATCCCGACGATCGCGACCGGCTCATCGGCCGGCCCGCCGGCCGAGGCGGCAGCCAAGCGCGGGCGTTGAGCGCCGGTTACTTCCGCTAGCAGGAAGTCGGCGACTGCCGCGGGGGTGGGGTGGTCGAATACGAGTGTCGCGGGTAGCTGCAGCCCGGTCGCGGCGTTCAAGCGGTTACGCAGCTCGACCCCGGTCAGCGAGTCGAACCCGAGATCCTTGAACGCACGGCCGGGCGCGACCGACTGGCTACCCGTGTGCCCGAGCACGAGCGCGGCTTCCGCGCGCACGAGCTCGAGCGCGATCCCCTGGCGCTCGGTCTCGCTCGCCCCTGCCAGACGACGAGCGAGCAAGCCACCCCCCGACGCGCGCCGCGCTACCGAAGAGCGCACCAAACCACCCAGCAACGGCCCCAGCAGACCAGCCCGGGCCCGGCCGCGGATCACCGCCATATCGAGCCGTACCCCCAGCAGCAAAGCCTCACCCGACGCGCACGCCCGATCGAACAGCGCTACCCCTTCCTCATCGGAGAGCGCGAGCACACCAGCACGCCCCAGGCGCTCCGCGCCGGCCTCTCCCAAGCCGGCCGTCAACTCGCTCTCCTGCTCCCACCACCCCCACGCGATCGAGGCACCCGCCAACCCCCGCGCACACCGGTACGCCGCGAGCGCATCCAGGAACGCGTTCGCCGCCGCGTAGTTGCCCTGCCCCGGCGAACCCATCGTCCCCGCCGCCGAAGAGAACAACACGAACGCGTCCAAGTCCATGTGGCTGGTCAGCTCGTGCAGATACCACGCCGCGTCCGCCTTCGCCGCGAGCACACGATCCAGGCGCTCCGGTGAGAGCGAGGCGATCACACCATCATCAAGCGCGCCGGCCGCGTGCACGACCGCGCCCAACGGGAACTCCCCCGGCACCTCCCTGAGCAGCCCCTGCACCTGCTCACGGTCGCTCACGTCGCACGCCACGACACTGACCTGTGCACCCAACCCCTCCAGCTCGCTCTGCAACCCCGCGGCGCCTGGCGCCTCCGGGCCCCGGCGACTCGCCAACACCACACTCCGCACCCCATGCTCAGCCACCAAATGCCGCGCGAGCACACCACCCAACACACCCGTCCCGCCCGTCACCAGCACCGAGCGCCCCGGATCCAACACCCGGGGAAGCGCCAGCACGATCTTCCCGACATGACGCGCCTGGCTCATAAACCGAAACGCCTCACGCGCACGACGCACATCCCAGACCCGTACCGGCAGCAACTCGAGCGCGCCCCGCTCAAACAGCCCCACCAGCTCCCGCAGCATCTCACCCATACGCTCCGTACCAGCCTCGGGCAAGTTCAATGCGCGATACGCCACCCCCGCGTGCGCCCCGGCGACCTCACCCGGATCGCGGATATCGGTCTTGCCCATCTCGATGAACCGCCCACCCCCCGCCAGCAGCCCGAGCGAGGTATCCACGAACTCGCCCGCGAGCGAGTTCAACACAACATCCACACCCTCACCGCCAGTCCCCTCCAAGAACCGCTCCCCGAACTCAAGCGAACGCGAAGACGCGATATGCGCATCATCCAACCCCAACCCCCGCAACGCCTCCCACTTCCCCTCACTCGCCGTCCCGAACACCTCCGCGCCCAACACCCCCGCCAACTGCACAGCCGCCATACCCACCCCGCCAGCCGCAGCATGCACCAACACCCGCTCCCCACCCCGCAACCCCGCGAGATCCACAAGCCCGTAATACGCCGTCAAGAACGCGCTCGGTACCGACGCCGCCTCAACGAACGACCAGCCCTCCGGCACCCGCACAACCAACCGATGATCAGTCACCGCGACCGGCCCCAACCCATCAGGCAACACACCCATCACCCGATCACCGACACACAACCCCTCCACACCCTCCCCGACCTCCAACACCACACCCGCGCCCTCACCACCCATCACCACTTCATCCGGGCGCATCCCCAACGCGAGCAGCACATCACGGAAATTCAACCCCGCCGCACGCACCCCCACACGCACCTCACCGACCCCGAGCGGCCTCCCGACCTCAGGCGCCGCGACCAACCCAAGATCCTCAAACGAACCCCCACCACCAGCCACCAACCGCCACTCCCCTACCCCCTCCGGAACACCCAACACACCCTCCGACCCACCCCCAGCACGCGCCAACCGCGGCGCCAGAACCCGACCACCACGAACCGCCAACTGCGACTCCCCCGCACACGCCAACACCCCAGGAAGAGCCGCGTGGGAAGCCTCCTCCTCATCGATATCGATGAGCCACACCCTCCCCGGAAACTCCGACTGCGCCGAACGAACCAACCCCCACACCCCAGCATCCGCCAAAGCGTCCACGCTATCGCCGGCGCCCACAGCTACCGCACCATGAGTAAGCACGACCAGCCGCGACGCGCCGAACCGCTCATCAACCAGCCACCCCTGCAACACCTCCAGCACACCGCCAAGGACACCCCGCGCAACAGAAGGCAAACCATCACCCCCACCCTCCACACCCCCACTCTCACCAGTCACGTCGAGAACCACAACACCCGGCAACTCCCCACCACCCACCAGCACCCTACCCAGAGACTCAGCATCCATGAACACGCTCGCCGCGCCCACATCCTCCCCACTGCCCATCTCGACCGATACCCAGTCCAAGACGAACAGCGAATCCGTGCCCCCACCAGTCGCTTGGAGCTGCCCAGGAGAAACCTCGCGCGCCACCAGCGACCCCACCGACACCACGAGCCCACCCTCGTCATCCACCGCCACCAACGACAAAGCGCCATCAGCCGAAGACCCACTCCCCTCACCCACCGGCGAGACACAGACCCGCAACGACGAGGCACCCACCCTGTTCAGCCGCACCCCGCTCCAAGCGAACGGCAGCCGGACACCGACATCAGCGCCCCGAGCCCCGTCACCCAGTAGCGCCAGCGCCGACGCATGCAACGCACTATCAAGCAACGCCGGATGCACACCAAACGACCCGGCCTCCCCGGCCTGCCCCTCACCCAGAGCGACCTCCGCGAAGACCTCCTCCCCGCGCCGCCACGCCGCTCTTAGACCCTGGAAAGCAGGTCCGTACTCCAACCCCACATCAGCCAAACGCCCATACACATCACCCACCTCGACCGCGACCGCCCCCAGCGGCGGCCACACACCCCCCAACTCCACCGCCCGCGCATCCACCGCCCCCCAATCCCCACCCACACCATCAGACCCCACACCAGCCAACCCCTCGGCGGTCAGCGCACCGCTCGCGTGCCGCGTCCAACCACCCTCACCACCCACACCACCAGCCAATGCGCCGTCCAGTCCACCATCGTCCAGCCCACCACCAGCATCCCCCAAACACGAATACACCTCCACCGTCCGCTCACCACCCTCCCCGGGCTCCCCCACAACAACCTGAACCCGCACCCCACCCCCCTCACCCAACACCAGCGGCGCCTGCAACATCAACTCCCGCACCACCGGACACCCCACCCGCGCACCAGCATGCAACACCAACTCCAGCAACGCCGTACCCGGCAACAACACCACACCCAACACCGCATGATCCACAAGCCACGGAGCGCCCTCCAGCGACAACCGACCCGTGAACACACACCCACCACCAGCCAACCCCACCGCAGCACCCAACAACGGATGATCCACCGACACCAAACCAGCCGCCGATACATCCCCCACACCCACACCCGACCCAAGCCAAAACCGCTCACGCTGAAACGCATACGACGGCAACCCCACACGCACACCACCAGACCCCCTGAACACACCACCCCAATCCACACCCCCACCAGCAACCCACAACTCCGCCACCGACCGCAAAAACCGCCCCAACCCACCCTCACCCCGACGCAACGAACCAACCACAACCACACCCCCACCAACACCAGCACCCCCACCAGCACCCCCACCCCCACCAGCACCAGCACCAGCACCAGCAGAAGCAGAAGAAGAAGAAGAAGAAGAAGAAGCACCCCCAACAACACCACCACCACCAACCCCACCCTCCACAGCCTCAACCGTCTCCTGCACCCCAACCGTCAACACCGGATGCGGACTAACCTCCACAAACGCACCCACACCAGCCCCCAACACCGCCCGCGTCGCCCGCTCAAACTGCACCGTCTCACGCAAATTCCGATACCAATACTCCCCACCCAACCCCGCCATATCCAACAACCCACCCGTCACCGCCGAATAAAACGGAACACTCCCCGAACACGGCACAATCCCCACACACCCCTCCAACAACTCCTCCCGCACCTCCTCCACATGCCCCGAATGCGCCGCATAATCAACCCCAATACGCCGCGCCCGCACACCCCCACCCTCAAACTCCGAAAGCAACCCCTCCAACGCCTCCACATCACCCGACACCACCACCGAACCCGGCCCATTCACAGCCGCCACCCCAACCCGACCACCCCAACCCTCAAGCCACCCCCCAACCTCACCAACACCCAACCCAACCGACACCATCCCACCCCGCCCACACAACCCAACCAACGCCCTACTACGCGCCACCACCACCCGCGCCCCATCCCCCAACGACAAACCACCCGCCACACACGCCGCCGCGATCTCCCCCTGCGAATGCCCCACCACCGCCACCGGCCTAACCCCACACGCACCCCACAACCCAGCCAACGACACCATCACCCCCCACAACACCGGCTGCACCACATCCACCCCATCCAACCCCGGCTCACCCCGCTCACCCCGCAACACACCCTCCAACGACCACCCCACCAAACCCCCCAACACCTCACCACACCGACCCAACCACTCCCTAAACACCGGCGAACCATCCAACAACTCCACCGCCATCCCCACCCACTGCGCACCCTGCCCCGGAAACACAAACACCACACCACGCTCACCACCAGCCACACCCCGCACCACACCCACCGAAGACTCCCCACCCGCCAACGCACCCAACCCCCCCAACAACCCCTCACGACCCTCCCCCAACACCACCGCCCGATCCCCAAACACCGAACGCCCCACCAACGAACACCCCACATCCACCACACCCAACCCCAACCGACCACCCACAAACCCCCCAAGCCGCCCCGCCTGACCCCGCAAACCCCCCACACCCCGACCCGACACCACCCACGGCACCACACCACCCACACCCACACCCACACCCACACCACCAGCAGCCACCACCACACCAGCACCAGCCGACTCAGAGCCCTCAACCACCGCCGATACGCCGCTGTCACCGGACACGCTCCCAGGCGGCGCGGTGGCAGCCGACGGCGAGACCTCAGCCGCCGGAGCCTCCTCAAGAATCACATGCGCGTTCGTACCACTCATCCCGAACGACGACACCCCCGCACGCCGCGGCCCGCCGTCATCCGCCTCCCACGACACCTCCCCCGTCAACAGCGACACACGGCCGCCACCCCAATCCACCTCGCTCGACGGCGAATCCACATGCAACGTCCGTGGCAGCATCCCATGCTCCAGCGCCTTCACCATCTTGATGACACCCGCCACACCTGCAGCCGCCTGCGCATGACCCATGTTCGACTTGATTGACCCCAGCCACAGCGGCTGGTCCTCCGGGCGGCCCTGCCCGTAGGTCGCCAGCAGCGCCTGCGCCTCGATCGGGTCGCCCAGCACCGTGCCCGTCCCATGCCCCTCCACCACATCCACATCGGCGGCAGACAACCCCGCGTTCGCGAGCGCCTGGCGGATCACACGCTGCTGAGAAGGACCATTCGGCGCCGCCAGCCCATTGCTCGCACCATCCTGATTCACAGCACTGCCCCGCACCACCGCCAACACCCGATGGCCATTACGCACCGCATCCGGCAGGCGCTCCAACACCAACACCCCCACACCCTCGCTGAACCCAGCCCCATCAGCCGCATCCGCGAACGACTTGCACCGACCATCCACAGCCAACCCACGCTGCCGCGACAGCTCCACAAACAATCCCGGCGAGGAGAACACCGACACGCCGGCCACCAAAGCCAGCGAGCACTCACCCACACGCAACGACCCACACGCCAAATGCAATGCGACAAGCGACGACGAGCACGCCGTATCCACCGACACCGCCGGACCCTCCAAACCCAACACATACGCCACCCGACCCGACGCCACACTCCCCGACACACCCGTCCCTATATACCCCTCCAAATCCTCGGGCACCGATCGTGATATCGCTTCATAGTCGCTGCGCATCACAC
Source organism: uncultured Solirubrobacterales bacterium (assembly GCA_963742275.1). Lineage (GTDB taxonomy): Bacteria > Actinomycetota > Thermoleophilia > Solirubrobacterales > Solirubrobacteraceae > Palsa-744. Next base: position 428,495 of record CAVUKU010000001.1, read on the forward strand.
CCGCGAACACGCCTGTCTGGGTCCCAGCGAGTGTTGTCGGGTCGATGTGCGCGTTTTCGCATGCCTCCCAGCACGCTTCGAGCAACAGCCTCTGCTGAGGATCCATCGCCAACGCCTCTCGCGGGCTGATCCCAAAGAAACCGGAGTCGAACTCGGCTACACCATCCAGGAACCCCCCTTCGCGCGTGTAGCTGGTCCCGGGGTGGTCGGGGTCTGGGTCGTACAGGTCCTCGAGGTCCCATCCCCGGTCAGCTGGGAACGGCGAGATCGCGTCCTCACCCCGAGCGACCAGTTCCCACAACCCCTCCGCAGAGCTCACCCCGCCCGGATACCGGCAACTCATCCCCACGATCGCCACCGGCTCCCGCATCGCTTTGCGCAGGAGTTGATTTTCCTGACGCAACTGCCTGCTCTCCTTGACGGCCGCTCGCAGCGCTTCAACCACCTGGGTGTCAGGCATGCTCATTGCGCACTCCCCACTTCACGATCCAGCACGCTGTGGATGAGGCTCTCGACATCCATCGCATCAACCGCACCCGACGCATCTGTCGTTGAGACCAATGGCAGGACCGCCTCGTCGGAACCGGCGAGCCGCAACAGGATGTCCAGCAGGCCGGTCTCTCGTAGGCGCGCGAGAGGAATGGTGCTCAGCGCCGCTCTGACCTCCGCCTCACCGGACTCGAGACTGGCGGACCCGCTGGCGCCGACAAGCTGCCCCTGGATGTACTCGACGATGTGGCCCGGGGTGGGGTGATCGAACACGAGCGTCGCCGGCAGCCGCAGCCCGGTCGCAGCGCCCAGACGGTTGCGCAACTCAACCGCGGTCAGCGAGTCGAACCCGAGCTCCTTGAACGCACGGTCAGGCGCGATCGACTGGCCACCCGCGTGCCCGAGCACGACCGCCGCCTCCGCGCGCACGAGCTCGAGCACGATGCCCCGGCGCTCGATCTCGCTCGCCCCCACCAGACGACGAGCGAGCAAACCTTGGCCCGCCGCGCGCCGCACCACAGACGAGCGCACCAAACCACGCAACAGCGGCCCCAGCAGACCAGCCCGAGCCTGCCCACCGACCACCGCCATATCAAGCCGCATCCCCAGCAACAAAGCCTCACCCAGGGCACATGCCCGATCGAACAGCGCCAACCCCTCCGCATCCGAGAGCGCGAGCACGCCATTACGCGCCAAGCGCGCTCCCCCAATCTCCCCCAAGCTCGCCGTCAGCTCGCTCTCCTGCTCCCACCACCCCCACGCGATCGAAGTACCTGTCAAACCCCGCGCACGCCGATACCCCGCCAGCGCATCCAAGAACACATTCGCCGCCGCATAATTACCCTGGCCTGGCGAGCCAAGCGTCCCCGCCGCCGAGGAGAACAGCACGAACGCCTGCAGATCCATGTGGCTGGTCAGCTCGTGCATGTACCACGCCGCGTCAGCCTTCGCCGCCAGCACACGATCCAGGCGCTCCGGTGAGAGCGAGCCGATCACACCATCATCAAGCGTCCCCGCCGCGTGCACGACAGTGCCCAACGGGAACTCCTCCGGCACCCCCCCGAGCAACCCCTCCAGCTGCTCACGGTCACTCACATCACACGCCACCACACTCACCCGCGCACCCAGCCCCTCCAACTCGCTCTGCAACCCCGCGGCGCCCGGCGCCTCGAGCCCCCGGCGACTCGCCAACACCACACTCCGCACCCCATGCTCGGCCACCAAATGCCGCGCGACCAGACCACCCAACACGCCCGTCCCGCCCGTCACCAGCACCGACCGCTCACTATCAAAGAGCCCTGCCATCCCGTTCGCACCGTGTGTCTCCCCTACAGGCGCCCGCGCCAGCCGAGGCGCCAGAACCTCACCACCCCGGATCGCCAGCTGCGGCTCTTGCTCACATGCCAACGCTCTGGGAAGCATCGCGCGTGAGGTGTCTTCTCCATCGATGTCGACCAGCCACACCCTCCCCGGGCTCTCTGACTGCGCTGAGCGCACCAACCCCCACACGCCCGCGTCGACCAGAGCCTCCACGCTACTGCCGGCCCCCGCAGCCACAGCGCCTTGCGTGAGGACGACCAACCGCGAACCCGCCGGCCGCTCCGCAGCAAGCCACCCCTGCAACACACCCAACACCCCACCAAGCACACCCCGCACCGCCACGGGCAGCCCCTCATCCCCCACGTCTCTCTGCCCCCCACGGGACACCTCCAAGACCACGACCCCCGGCAGCTCCCCACCCTCCGCCAACGCCCCACTCAACGACTCGACATCCATGAGCACACCCGCGGCCCCCTCGCCGCCCACCTCGACCGGCACCCAATCCACCGCGAACATCGAATTGCTGCCCCCACCAGTTCCGGCGCCTCGGAGCTGCTCAGGAGCAACCTCGCGCGCCACCAGCGACCCCACCGACACCACCAGCCCCCCACCCTCATCCACCGCCACCAACGACAAAGCACCATCGGCCGAGGACCCACTCCCCTCACCCGCCGGCGAGACGCAGACCCGCAATGACGAGGCGCCCGCGGTGCCCAACCGCACTCCACCCCACACAAACGGCAGCCTGACACTGGCGCCGCCCTTCCCATCACCGGAGACCCCCTCCCCCGGCAGCGCCAGCGCCGAAGCGTGCAGCGCGCTGTCGAGCAGCGCCGGATGCACACCATAAGTTCCCGCCTCCCCCGCCTGTTGCTCATCCAGAACGACCTCCGCGAAGACCTCCTCCCCCCGCCGCCACGCCGCCCTCAAGCCCTGGAAGGCGGGGCCGTACTCCACCCCCATGTCGACCAGGCGCTCATACGCATCGTCAACTCCGACCATCTCGGCGCCCGGGGGCGGCCAGGAGCCCGCCAGCTCCTCAGCCCGCGCGTTCAACGCCCCTCGCCCCTCACCAACACCATCAGGCCCCACCCCATCAAGCTCCTCCAGGGCCAGCGCGCCGCTCGCGTGCCGCGTCCAACCCCCCCCACCACCCACACCGCCATCCAACGCGCCGTCCAGCCCACCACCAGCATCCTCCGGGCGCGAATAGACCCCCACCGTCCGCTCGCCACCCTCACCAGCCTCACCCACAACAACCTGGACCTGCACCCCACCCCGCTCGCCCAACACCAACGGGACCTCCAGCGTCAACTCCCGCACCACCGGACACCCCACCATCCCGCCGGCATGAAGCGCGAGCTCCAGGAACGCCGTGCCCGCCAGCAACACCACACCCGACACCGCATGGTCAGACAACCACGGATCGCTCTCGAGCGACACACGGCCCGTGAACACACACCCACCACCCTCAGCCAACCCGACCACCGCGCCCAACAACGGATGACCGGCCGATGCTTGGCCAATCGAAGACACATCCCCCGCGCCCGCGCCCCCAGCAAGCCAAAACCGCTCGCGTTGGAACGCATACGAGGGCAACCCCACACGCACACCACCAGACCCCCTGAACACGCCACCCCAATCCACACCCCCACCAGCAACCCACAACTCCGCCACCGACCGCAAGAACCGCCCCAACCCACCCTCACCCCGACGCAACGAACCAACCACCACCACACCCGAACCCACACCACTCCCAGCACCACCTACTCCACCACCAGCACCCCCGGAAGCAGAAGAAGAAGCGCCCTCAGCACCCGCACCAGTATCACCAGCGGTCCCGGCACCAGCCCCACCAGCACCCCCGCCAGCCACAGCACCACCAGCCACCACGCCACCACCAACAGCCTCAACCGTCTCCTGCACCCCAACCGTCAACACCGGATGCGGACTAACCTCCACAAACGCACCCACACCAGCCCCCAACAACGCCCGCGTCGCCCGCTCAAACTGCACCACCTCACGCACATTCCGATACCAATACTCCCCATCCAACCCCGCCATATCCAACAACCCACCCGTCACCGTCGAATAAAACGGAACACTCCCCGAACACGGCACAATCCCCGCACAAACCTCCAACAACTCCTCACGCAACTCCTCCACAAACACAGAATGCGAAGCCACCGTATCCGCCACCATCCGCGCCCGCACACCCTCCGCCGCACACTCCTCCAACACCACCTCCAACGCACCCACCTCACCAGCCACCGTCACCGAACCCGGCCCATTCACCGCCGCCAACGACACACCCCAACCCCCCAACCGCCCCACCAACTCATCCACACCCAACGCCAACGACACAATCCCACCACGCCCAACCAACCCAGCCAACACCCCACTACGCCCCACCACCACCCGCGCCCCATCCTCCAACGACAAACCACCCGCCACACACGCCGCCGCGATCTCCCCCTGCGAATGCCCCACCACCGCCACCGGCCTAACCCCACACGCACCCCACAACCCAGCCAACGACACCATCACCCCCCACAACACCGGCTGCACCACATCCAACCGCTCCAACCCCGGCTCACCCCGCTCACCCCGCAACACACCCTCCAACGACCACCCCACCAAACCCCCCAACACCTCACCACACCGACCCAACCACTCCCTAAACACCGGCGAACCATCCAACAACTCCACCGCCATCCCCACCCACTGCGCACCCTGCCCCGGAAACACAAACACCACACCACGCTCACCACCAGCCACACCCCGCACCACACCCACCGAAGACTCCCCACCCGCCAACGCACCCAACCCCCCCAACAACCCCTCACGACCCTCCCCCAACACCACCGCCCGATCCCCAAACACCGAACGCCCCACCAACGAACACCCCACATCCACCACACCCAACCCCAACCGACCACCCACAAACCCCCCAAGCCGCCCCGCCTGACCCCGCAAACCCCCCACACCCCGACCCGACACCACCCACGGCACCACACCACCCACACCCACACCCACACCAGACCCCACACCACCACCAGCCCCAACCAACGAAACACCCTCACCACCATCAGCCACACCAGCGCCAGACCCGGCTACGTCCTCGACCGCCGCCGATACGCCACCGTCAGCCGACGAAACACCCTCAACCACCGGGGCCTCCTCGAGAATCACATGCGCATTCGTGCCACTCATCCCGAACGACGACACCCCCGCACGCCGCGATTCGCCGTTCGCCTCCCATGGCACCTCCTCGACCAACAACGACACCCGGCCACTGCCCCAATCCACCTTGCTCGAGGGCTCGTCCACGTGCAGCGTCCTGGGAAGCAAGCCGTGCTCAAACGCCTTCACCATCTTGATCACACCCGCCACACCAGCAGCCGCCTGCGCATGACCCAGGTTCGACTTGACCGACCCCAGCCACAACGGGCGATCCTCCGGACGACCCTGCCCATACGTCGCCAACAGCGCCTGCGCCTCAATCGGATCACCCAACACCGTGCCCGTCCCATGCGCCTCCACCACATCCACATCAACCCCCGAGAGCCCCGCGTTCGCCAACGCCTGACGAATCACCCGCTGCTGAGAAGGACCATTCGGCGCCGTCAACCCATTGCTCGCACCATCCTGATTCACAGCACTACCCCGCACCACCGCCAACACCCGATGGCCATTGCGCTGCGCGTCCGAGAGACGCTCCAACACCAACACACCCACGCCCTCACTGAACCCAGCCCCATCAGCCGCATCCGCGAAGGACTTACACCGACCATCCACCGCAAGGCCACGCTGCCGCGACAGCTCTACAAACAATCGCGGAATCGAGAACACCGTCACCCCTCCCACCAACGCCAGCGAACACTCGCCCACACGCAACGACCCACACGCCAAGTGCAGCGCGACAAGCGACGACGAGCACGCAGTATCCACCGACACCGCCGGACCCTCCAAACCCAGCGCATACGCCACCCGGCCCGACGCCACACTCCCCGACATACCCGTGCCTAGATACCCCTCCAAATCCTCGGGCACCGACCCGGCTGCTCCATAATCGCTGCGCATCACCCCCGCGAACACCCCGGTACTGCTGCCACGCAACACACCAGGAACCACCCTCGCATCCTCCAACGCCTCCCAGCACGCTTCGAGCAACAGCCGCTGCTGAGGATCCATCGCCAACGCCTCCCGCGGGCTGATCTCAAAGAAACCGGCATCAAACTCAGCGGCGTCGTCGAGGAACCCCCCCTTACGCGTATAGCTCGTCCCGAAATGATCGGGATCGGGGTCATACAGACCCTCCAGATCCCACCCCCGGTCAGCCGGGAACCCTGAGATCACGTCCTCACCCCGAGCGACTAGTTCCCACAACCCCTCCGCAGAGCTCACCCCGCCCGGATACCGGCAGCTCATCCCCACGATCGCCACCGGCTCATCGACCGGCCTCCCAACTGAGACAGCCGCCAAATCGCGGCGCTGAGCACCCGCAACCTCGCCCAACAGGAAGTCGGTCACTGCCGCCGGAGTCGGATGATCGAACACAAGAGTGGCCGGCAACCGCAGCCCAGTGGCTGCGTTGAGACGATTGCGCAACTCAACCGCAATCAACGAGTCGAACCCGAGATCCTTGAATGCTCGCTTGGGATCCACAGCTCGCGCGGAGGCATGCCCCAATACCCCCGCAACCTCGTTCCGCACCAACTCCAACACCACATTCTCACGCTCACCCTCCGGCACACCACCCAGCCGACGCGCCAGAGAGCCCCCCGCAGCACTGCGAACAGGCACCCGCACCAGACCCCTCATCAGTGCGGGCAACACACCAGCCCTTGCATGCGCACGCAGGACAGAGGCATCCCAACGAGTGGGAACAAGCTGCGCCCGGTCCGTACCCAGAGCGAGATCGAGCAGTTCGAGACCTTCACCGCTCGAGAGCGGAAGGGCGCCCTGACGCCTCAACCTCGACAAATCGACGATGCCCAGCTTGCTCGTCAGCTCGCTCTCCTGCTCCCACCATCCCCACGCGAGCGAGGTGCCCGCCAACCCCCCCGCACGCCGAAACGCCGCCAGCGCATCCAAGAACGCGTTCGCCGCCGCGTAGTTGCCCTGCCCCGGCGAGCCAACCGTCGCCGCGGCCGAGGAGAACAACACGAACGCGTCCAGATCCATATGGCCGGTCAGCTCGTGTAGATACCACGCCGCGTCGGCCTTCGCCGCCAGCACACCATCAAACCGCTCCGGCGAGAGCGACCCGATCACACCGTCATCAAGCGCGCCCGCCGCGTGCACGACCGCGCCCAGCGGAAACTCCCCCGGTACCCCTTCCAACAAGCCCACCAGTTGCTCACGGTCACTTACATCGCACGCCACCACACTCACCCGCGCACCCAACCCCTCCAACTCACTCCGCAACCCCATGGCACCCGGCGCGTCAGGTCCCCGACGACTCGCCAACACCACACTCCGCACACCATGCTCGACCACCAAATGCCGCGCGACCAGGCCACCCAACGTACCCGTTCCACCGGTCACCAACACCGACCGACCACGATCAAAGCGCTCTGCCATCCCGTCCGCACCGTGTGTCTCCTCTACAGGCACCCGCACCAGTCGCGGCGCCAAGACCCGGCCATCCCGGACCGCCAACTGCGGCTCCACCTCCAACCCCAGCACCCCACCAAGAACTTCCAAGGAAGCCTCGTCCTCATCAACATCTACCAGCCACACCCTCCCCGGGCTCTCCGACTGCGCCGAACGCACCAAACCCCACACCCCAGCATCCGCCAAAGCACCCACACCATCACCGGCCCCCACAGCCACGGCACCGTGAGTTAGGACGACCAGCCGCGAAGTGTTCAGCCGCTCATCGGCAAACCACCGCTGCAACACCTCCAACACTCCACCAAGCACACCCCGCGCCACAGAAGGCAAACCATCACCCCCAACCCCCTCACCCCCAGCATCCACCACCCCACCGGACACATCCAACACAACGACCCCCGGCACCTCCCCATCCCCCATCAACGCCTCACCCAACGAACCGAGATCCCCGAACACCCCCACCGACACCCCACCCCCACCAAGCGCCCGCGCCACCCCCGAACCCTCCACACCCAACACCACGCACCCACCTACACCCACTCCACCATCAAGCTCGACCGGCACCCAATCCACCGCGAACAACGAATCCCCCACCCCACCACCAGCCGTCCGCAGCTGCCCCGGCGCGACCTCCCGTACCACCAGCGACCCCACCGACACCACCAACCCGCCACCCTCATCCACCGCCACCAACGACAACCCACCCTCAGCCGACGACCCACCCCCCACGCTCACGGGCGAAACACAAACCCTCAAACAAGACATGCCCCCAACACCCAACCGCACCCCACCCCACACAAACGGCAGCCTGATACCACCCCCATCATCGCCCGCCCCACCAAAACCCCCATCCTCCAGCGACGCCAACGCCGACGCATGCAACGCGCTATCGAGCAACGCCGGGTGCACACCATAAGACCGCGCCTGAGCACCCCGCTCATCATCCAGAGCGACCTCGGCGAATACCTCCTCCCCGCGCCGCCACGCCGCCCTCAGGCCCTGGAAAGCGGGCCCATACTCCAAACCCACATCAGCCAGACGCTCATACGCATCATCCACCTCGACCGCGACCGCCCCCGGCGGGGGCCAAACACCCGCCAGCTCCACCGCCTGCGTATCCACCACCCCCCATTCACCAACACCGTCAGGCCCCACACCAACCAATCCCTCAACGGCCAGCGCGCCGCTCGCATGCCGCGTCCAACCTCCCTCACCACTCACATCGCCGTCCATCCCACCAGCGTCATCCGGGCGCGAATACATCTCCACCGACCGCTCGCCACCCTCACCAGCCTCACCCACAACAACCTGAACCCGCACCCCACCCCCCTCGCCCAACACCAGCGGCGCCTGCAACGTCAACTCCCGCACCACCGGACACCCCACCCGCGCACCAGCATGCAACACAAGCTCCAAGAACCCGGTGCCCGGCAACAGCACCACACCGGACACCGCATGATCCGCGAGCCACGGGTCGCTCTCGAGCGACAACCGGCCCGTGAACATACACCCACCACCAGCCAACCCGATCACCGCACCCAACAGCGGATGCCCACCCGGCGACTGGCCCAACGCCGAAACATCTCCTACACCCACACCCGACCCCAGCCAGTACCGCTCGCGTTGGAACGCATACGAGGGCAACCCCACACGCACACCACCAGACCCCCTGAACACGCCACCCCAATCCACACCCCCACCAGCAACCCACAACTCCGCCACCGACCGCAAGAACCGCCCCAACCCACCCTCACCCCGACGCAGCGAACCAACCACCACCACACCCGAACCCACACCACTCCCAGCACCACCTACTCCACCACCAGCACCCCCGGAAGCAGAAGCAGAAGAAGAAGAAGAAGAAGAAGCGCCCTCAGCACCCGCACCAATATCACCAGCAGTCCCGGCACCAGCCCCACCATCATCACCACCAGCCCCGCCAGCACCCCCGCCAGCCACACCAGCACCAGCACCAGCACCACCAGCCACCACGCCACCACCAACAGCCTCAACCGTCTCCTGCACCCCAACCGTCAACACCGGATGCGGACTAACCTCCACAAACGCACCCACACCAGCCCCCAACAACGCCCGCGTCGCCCGCTCAAACTGCACCACCTCACGCACATTCCGATACCAATACTCCCCATCCAACCCCGCCATATCCAACAACCCACCCGTCACCGTCGAATAAAACGGAACACTCCCCGAACACGGCACAATCCCCGCACAAACCTCCAACAACTCCTCACGCAACTCCTCCACAAACACAGAATGCGAAGCCACCGTATCCGCCACCATCCGCGCCCGCACACCCTCCGCCGCACACTCCTCCAACACCACCTCCAACGCACCCACCTCACCAGCCACCGTCACCGAACCCGGCCCATTCACCGCCGCCAACGACACACCCCAACCCCCCAACCGCCCCACCAACTCATCCACACCCAACGCCAACGACACAATCCCACCACGCCCAACCAACCCAGCCAACACCCCACTACGCCCCACCACCACCCGCGCCCCATCCTCCAACGACAAACCACCCGCCACACACGCCGCCGCGATCTCCCCCTGCGAATGCCCCACCACCGCCACCGGCCTAACCCCACACGCACCCCACAACCCAGCCAACGACACCATCACCCCCCACAACACCGGCTGCACCACATCCAACCGCTCCAACCCCGGCTCACCCCGCTCACCCCGCAACACACCCTCCAACGACCACCCCACCAAACCCCCCAACACCTCACCACACCGACCCAACCACTCCCTAAACACCGGCGAACCATCCAACAACTCCACCGCCATCCCCACCCACTGCGCACCCTGCCCCGGAAACACAAACACCACACCACGCTCACCACCAGCCACACCCCGCACCACACCCACCGAAGACTCCCCACCCGCCAACGCACCCAACCCCCCCAACAACCCCTCACGACCCTCCCCCAACACCACCGCCCGATCCCCAAACACCGAACGCCCCACCAACGAACACCCCACATCCACCACACCCAACCCCAACCGACCACCCACAAACCCCCCAAGCCGCCCCGCCTGACCACACAAACCACCCACACCCCGACCCGACACCACCCACGGCACCACACCACCCACACCCACACCCACACCCACACCACCAGCCACACCACCAGCCCCAACCAACGAAACACCCTCACCACCATCAGCCACACCCACACCACCATCGACCACCACCGCACCATCCCCGGCCGACGAAGCACCCTCAACCACCGGAGCCTCCTCGAGAATCACATGCGCATTCGTGCCACTGATCCCGAACGAGGACACCCCCGCACGCCGGGACTTGCCGTTTGCCTCCCATGGCACCTCCTCGACCAACAACGACACCCGGCCACTGCCCCAATCCACCTTGCTCGAGGGCTCGTCCACGTGCAGCGTCCTGGGAAGCAAGTCGTGCTCAAACGCCTTCACCATCTTGATCACACCCGCCACACCAGCAGCCGCCTGCGCATGACCCAGGTTCGACTTGACCGACCCCAGCCACAACGGGCGATCCTCCGGACGACCCTGCCCATACGTCGCCAACAGCGCCTGCGCCTCGATCGGATCACCCAACACCGTGCCCGTCCCATGCGCCTCCACCACATCCACGTCCGCCCCCGAGAGCCCCGCGTTCGCCAACGCCTGACGAATCACCCGCTGCTGAGAAGGACCATTCGGCGCCGTCAACCCATTGCTCGCACCATCCTGATTCACAGCACTACCCCGCACCACCGCCAACACCCGATGGCCATTGCGCTGCGCGTCCGAGAGACGCTCCAACACCAACACACCCACGCCCTCACTGAACCCAGCCCCATCAGCCGCATCCGCGAAGGACTTGCACCGACCATCCACCGCAAGGCCACGCTGCCTAGACGTCAGGACGAACACTTCGGGGGAAGCGATCACCGTCACGCCGCCCGCCAGCGCCAGCGAGCACTCGCCCGCGCGCAGCGCCCCGCACGCCAGATGCAGCGCCACGAGCGACGACGAGCACGCAGTATCCACCGACATCGCCGGGCCCTCCAAACCCAACACATACGCCACCCGACCCGACGCGACACTCCCGGAGAGACTCGTCAGACCAAACCCTTCCAAATCTCCAGGCGCCGAGCCCGACGCAGCTCCATACTCGCCGCGTGCCACTCCCGCGAACACCCCCGTTGGAGTCCCGCCTAGTGCCGTCGGGTCGATGCGCGCGTCCTCGAGTGCTTCCCAGGAGGCTTCGAGCAGCAGTCGCTGCTGGGGGTCCATCACGAGCGCCTCCCGCGGGCTGATCCCGAAGAAACCGGCGTCGAACCCGGCCACGTCACGCAGGAAGCCACCCTCGCGCCCATAGCTTGTCCCGGGGTGATCGGGGTCGGGGTCATACACGCCGTTCAGATCCCACCCGCGGTCGGCCGGGAAGGGTGTGATCGCGTCCCCACCCCGCGCCAGGAGCTCCCACAACGCCTCCGGCGAGCTCGCCTCGCCCGGGTAGCGGCAGCTCATCCCCACGATCGCCACCGGCTCATCCAATGGCCGGCCCGCCGACACGACAGCCGCGAGCTCATGCCGAGCGCCCATCACCTCCCCTATCAAGAAATCAGCGGCTGCAGTGGGAGTGGGGTGGTCGAATACGAGGGTGGCGGGTAGTTGTAGTCCGGTTGCGGTGTTTAGGCGGTTGCGGAGCTCGACGGCGGTCAGTGAGTCGAATCCGAGGTCCTTGAACGCGCGCTCGGGTGTGACTGATTGGCCGCTTGCGTGGCCGAGGACGATTGCGGCCTCTGTGCGCACGAGATCGAGTGCGATGCTTCGGCGCTCGGCCTCGCTTACTCCTGCCAGTCGGCGAGCGAGCAGGCCGCTGCTTGCTGCGCGTACCGGGGTTGCGCGCACGAGGCCGCGTAGCAGCGCTGGTAGCGCGCCGGTCCTGGCCTGCCCGCGGATCACTGCGGTATCGAGTCGTACCCCCACACACAGGGCCTCGCCCAGGGCGCACGCCTGGTCGAATAGCGCTACCCCTTCCTCATCGGAGAGCGCGAGCACACCGGCACGCCCCAGGCGCGCTACCTCGGTTTCGCCTACGCTCGCTGTCAGCTCGCTCTCCCGTTCCCACCACCCCCACGCGATCGAGGTGCCCGCCAGCCCCTGCGCACACCGGTACGCCGCGAGCGCATCCAGGAACGCGTTAGCCGCCGCGTAGTTACCCTGCCCCGGCAAGCCGAGCGTCCCCGCGGCTGAGGAGTACATCACGAATGCTTGTAGGTCCATGTGGCTGGTCAGCTCGTGCAGGTACCACGCGGCGTCCGCCTTCGCCGCGAGCACACGATCCAGGCGCTCTGGTGAGAGCGAGGCGATCACACCATCATCAAGCGCGCCGGCCGCGTGCACGACCGCGCCGAGCGGGAACTCCCCCGGGACGCTCTCGAGCAGCCCCTGCACCTGCTCACGGTCACTCACGTCGCACGCCACGACACTGACCTGTGCACCCAACCCCTCCAGCTCGCTCTGCAACCCCGCGGCGCCTGGCGCCTCCGGGCCCCGGCGACTCGCCAACACCACACTCCGCACCCCATGCTCAGCCACCAAATGCCGCGCGAGCACACCACCCAACACACCCGTCCCGCCCGTCACCAGCACCGAGCGCCCCGGATCCAACGCACCCGGAACCGTCAACACGATCTTCCCGACATGACGCGCCTGGCTCATGAACCGAAACGCCTCACGCGCACGACGCACATCCCAGACCCGTACCGGCAGCAACTCGAGCGCGCCCCCCTCAAAGAGCGCCACCAGCTCCCGCAGCATCCCCTGGATACGCTCCGGGCCGGCCTCACCCAACTCGAACGCCCGATACGCCACCCCCGGATACTCCTCCGCGACCCGACCCGCATCACGAACATCGGTCTTACCCATCTCGATGAACCGCCCACCCCCCGCCAGCAACCCGAGCGAGGCATCCACGAACCCCTCGCCCGCGAGCGAGTTCAACACAACATCCACACCCTCACCGCCAGTCCCCTCCAAGAACCGCTCCCCGAACTCAAGCGAACGCGAAGACGCGATATGCGCATCATCCAACCCCAACCCCCGCAACGCGCCCCGCTTCCCCTCACTCGCGGTCCCGAACACCTCCGCGCCCAACACCCCCGCCAACTGCACAGCCGCCATACCCACCCCGCCAGCCGCAGCATGCACCAACACCCGCTCCCCACCCCGCAACCCCGCGAGATCCACAAGCCCGTAATACGCCGTCAAGAACGCCGTCGGTACAGACGCCGCCTCAACGAACGACCAGCCCTCCGGCACCCGCACAACCAACCGATGATCAGCCACCGCGACCGGCCCAAACCCACCCGGCAACACACCCATCACCCGATCACCGACACACAACCCCTCCACACCCTCCCCGACCTCCAACACCACACCCGCACCCTCACTACCCACCACACCAACACCCGGATACATACCCAACGCCAACAACACATCACGAAAATTCAACCCCGCCGCACGCACCCCCACACGCACCTCGCCAACCCCAAGCGGCCTCCCCGCATCAGACGCCTCGACCAACCCAAGATCCTCCAACGAACCCCCACCACCAGCCATCAACCGCCACTCCCCAACCCCCCCCGGAACACCCAACACACCCTCCAACCCACCCCCAGCACGCACCAACCGCGGCGCCAAAACCCGACCACCCCGAACCACCAACTGCGGCTCCCCCTCACACCCCAACACCCCAGGCAACACCACACGCGAGGAATCCTCCCCATCAATATCGACCAACCACACCCTCCCCGGACACTCCGACTGCGCCGAACGAACCAACCCCCACACCCCAGCATCCGCCAACGCATCCACACCATCACCCGCCCCCACAGCCACAGCACCTTCAGTCAAAACAACCAACCGCGAACCCACCAGCCGCTCCTCAGCAAGCCACCCCTGCAACACACCCAACACCCCACCAAGCACACCCCGCACCACCGCAGGCACACCCACACCCTCAGCATCCGCCCCCTCACCAGTCACATCCAAAACCACAACCCCCGACAACTCCCCACCCTCCACCAACACCCCACCCAACGACTCCACATCCAAAAACACACCACCCACACCCACACCCAGCTCCACCGGCACCCAATCCATCCCAAACAACGAACCCTTGTCCCCACCACCAGCGCCCCGGAGCTGCTCAGGAGCAACCTCGCGCGCCACCAGCGACCCCACCGACACCACCAGCCCCCCACCCTCATCCACCGCCACCAACGACAAAGCACCATCAGCCGAAGACCCACTCCCCTCACCCGCCGGCGAGATACAGACCCGCAACGACGAGGCGCCCCCAGCACCCAACCGCACCCCACCCCACACAAACGGCAGCTTGACACCGGCGCCCTCCGCGTCACCGGAGACCCCCTCCCCCAGCAGCGCCAGTACCGAGGCGTGCAGCGCGCTATCGAGCAGCGCCGGGTGCACACCATAAGACCCGGCCTCCCCCGCCTGCCGCTCATCCAAAGCGACCTCCGCGAAGACCTCCTCCCCCCGCCGCCACGCCGCCCTCAAACCCTGGAAGGTCGGGCCGTACTCCACCCCCATGTCGGCCAGGCGCTCATACGCATCGTCAACTCCGACCGTCTCGGCGCCCCGCGGCGGCCAGGAGCCCGCCAGCTCCACCGCCCGCGCATCCAGCGCCCCCCAGCCCCCACCCACACCATCAGACCCCACACCATCAAGCCCCTCCAGAGCCAGCGCGCCGCTCGCGTGCCGCGTCCAACCCCCCTCGCCGCTCACGCCGCCGTCCGACTCCCCCCCCTGCTCGCGGCCCACGCCCTCCACACGCGAGTACACACCGACCGGGCGCTCACCACCCTCCCCAGGCTCCCCCACAACGACCTGGACCTGCACCCCACCCCCCTCGCCCAACACCAACGGGACCTCCAGCGTCAACTCTCGCACCACCGGACACCCCACCCGCGCGCCGGCATGCAACACAAGCTCCAAGAACCCGGTGCCCGGCAACAGCACCACACCGGACACCGCATGATCCGCGAGCCACGGGTCGCTCTCGAGCGACACACGGCCCGTGAACACATACCCACCACTCTCAGCCAACCCGACGACCGCGCCCAACAACGGATGCTCCACAGCCCCCAAACCAGCCGCCGACACATTGCCCGCGCTCGCCCCAGCAGAAAGCCAGTACCGCTCGCGTTGGAACGCATACGAGGGCAACCCCACACGCACACCACCAGACCCCCTGAACACGCCACCCCAATCCACACCCCCACCAGCAACCCACAACTCCGCCACCGACCGCAAGAACCGCCCCAACCCACCCTCACCCCGACGCAGCGAACCAACCACCACCACACCCGAACCCACACCACTCCCAGCACCACCTACTCCACCACCAGCACCCCCGGAAGCAGAAGAAGAAGAAGAAGAAGAAGAAGAAGAAGCGCCCTCAGCACCCGCACCAATATCACCAGCAGTCCCGGCACCAGCCCCACCATCATCACCACCAGCCCCGCCAGCACCCCCGCCAGCCACACCAGCACCAGCACCAGCACCACCAGCCACCACGCCACCACCAACAGCCTCAACCGTCTCCTGCACCCCAACCGTCAACACCGGATGCGGACTAACCTCCACAAACGCACCCACACCAGCCCCCAACAACGCCCGCGTCGCCCGCTCAAACTGCACCACCTCACGCACATTCCGATACCAATACTCCCCATCCAACCCCGCCATATCCAACAACCCACCCGTCACCGTCGAATAAAACGGAACACTCCCCGAACACGGCACAATCCCCGCACAAACCTCCAACAACTCCTCACGCAACTCCTCCACAAACACAGAATGCGAAGCCACCGTATCCGCCACCATCCGCGCCCGCACACCCTCCGCCGCACACTCCTCCAACACCACCTCCAACGCACCCACCTCACCAGCCACCGTCACCGAACCCGGCCCATTCACCGCCGCCAACGACACACCCCAACCCCCCAACCGCCCCACCAACTCATCCACACCCAACGCCAACGACACAATCCCACCACGCCCAACCAACCCAGCCAACACCCCACTACGCCCCACCACCACCCGCGCCCCATCCTCCAACGACAAACCACCCGCCACACACGCCGCCGCGATCTCCCCCTGCGAATGCCCCACCACCGCCACCGGCCTAACCCCACACGCACCCCACAACCCAGCCAACGACACCATCACCCCCCACAACACCGGCTGCACCACATCCAACCGCTCCAACCCCGGCTCACCCCGCTCACCCCGCAACACACCCTCCAACGACCACCCCACCAAACCCCCCAACACCTCACCACACCGACCCAACCACTCCCTAAACACCGGCGAACCATCCAACAACTCCACCGCCATCCCCACCCACTGCGCACCCTGCCCCGGAAACACAAACACCACACCACGCTCACCACCAGCCACACCCCGCACCACACCCACCGAAGACTCCCCACCCGCCAACGCACCCAACCCCCCCAACAACCCCTCACGACCCTCCCCCAACACCACCGCCCGATCCCCAAACACCGAACGCCCCACCAACGAACACCCCACATCCACCACACCCAACCCCAACCGACCACCCACAAACCCCCCAAGCCGCCCCGCCTGACCCCGCAAACCCCCCACACCCCGACCCGACACCACCCACGGCACCACACCACCCACACCCACACCCACACCCACACCACCAGCCACACCACCAGCCCCAACCAACGAAACACCCTCACCACCATCAGCCACACCCACACCACCATCGACCACCACCGCACCATCCCCGGCCGACGAAGCACCCTCAACCACCGGAGCCTCCTCGAGAATCACATGCGCATTCGTGCCACTGATCCCGAACGAGGACACCCCCGCACGCCGGGACTTGCCGTTTGCCTCCCATGGCACCTCCTCGACCAACAACGACACCCGGCCGCTATCCCAATCGACATGCGTGGACGGCGCATCCACATGCAGCGTCCTGGGAAGCAAGTGGTGCTCGAGCGCCTTCACCATCTTGATCACACCCGCCACGCCCGCCGCGGACTGGGGGTGACCCAGGTTCGACTTGACCGACCCCAGCCACAATGGGCGATCCTCCGGACGACCCTGCCCATACGTCGCCAACAGCGCCTGCGCCTCGATCGGATCGCCCAACACCGTGCCCGTCCCATGCGCCTCCACCACATCCACATCAACCCCCGAGAGCCCCGCATTCGCCAACGCCTGACGAATCACCCGCTGCTGAGAAGGACCATTCGGCGCCGTCAACCCATTGCTCGCACCATCCTGATTCACAGCACTGCCCCGCACCACCGCCAACACCCGATGGCCGTTACGCTGCGCATCCGAGAGACGCTCCAACACCAACACACCCACACCCTCGGAGAGGCCGGTCCCGTCAGCCGACTCCGCAAATGACTTGCAACGACCATCTCGCGCCAGCCCTCGCTGCCGCGAGATGTCCAGGAACAACTCCGGCGTCGCCAGCACCGTCACTCCGCCCGCCAGCGCCAGCGAGCACTCACCCGCACGCAGCGCGCCGCACGCCAGATGCAACGCCACAAGCGAGGAGGAGCACGCCGTGTTCACCGTCACCGCCGGTCCCTCCAGCCCAAACGTGTAAGCGACCCGACCCGACGCGACACTCCCCGACACACCAATCCCCAAATACCTCTCCAAATCCGCGGGCACCCGACCCAGCCCAACCCCGTAGTCGTGGTAGGACAACCCCGCGAACACACCCGTCTGGCTGCCCCGCAACGAGTCCGAGGCGACACCCGCATCCTCGAACGCCTCCCACGAGGCTTCCAACAACAACCGCTGCTGAGGATCCATGGCCAGCGCCTCGCGTGGACTGACTCCGAAGAACTCGGCATCGAACTCCGCGGCATCGCGCAAGAACCCACCCTCGAGCCCATAGCTCGTCCCGCGGCGATCGGGGTCGGGGTCGAAAAGCGCACCCAGATCCCACCCACGGTCCGTCGGGAATCCCCCGATCGCATCACCGCCGCCCGCCACCAACTCCCACAGGTCCTCCGGCGAGCACACACCCCCCGGGTAACGGCAGCTCATGCCCACGATTGCCACCGGCTCGCCCGCGGACACCGGTGCAACCGCGGAGGCGAGGACATGTGCCTGCTGCGTGCCCGTGGCCTCGCTCAGCAGATAGCCGGCCACCGCTGCACAGCTGGGATAGTCGAAGGCAAGCGTGGCGGGTAGACGCATCCCGGTTGCCCGACTCAGGCGGTTGCGCAACTCGATCGCACCGAGCGAGTCGAGGCCCAAATCCCTGAAGGCCTGTTGCGTATCGACCGCCCCCGGTGAGTCATGTCCGAGCACAGCGGCTACGTGAGCTTGTGCCAGATCTCTCAGCACCTGCATGCGCTCGGCCTCGGGGGCAACCGCGAGGCGTCGCTTCAGCGACAGCGACGCGCCGGCCCGATCGGTCCGGCGTGCCAACGCGGTCGGCAGCCGCGATAGCGGATCCCCGTTTTCGGCTCCCGCGCGCAGCGCAGAGGGGTCGAGCGGGCGCGTGCGCAGCGAGTCGAGCGCCAGTACCGGCGCCCCCGACTCATCGACCGCCCGCATCGAGATCACGTCCCGATCGGATGTCAGCCGCACCCGCCAAGCCGCCAAGCCGCCCCGGTGCAGGTGCACACCCGAGAGGTTGAAAGCCAATTCGAGCGGACGCTCAGTTCCCAGATCGCCGATCTGGGCGAGATGCAGCGCCGCGTCGAACAGCGCCGGATGCGCACCGTAGCCCCTGGCCTGCTCCTGCTGGTCGGTGTCCAGCTCAACCTCGCCGAAGAGCTCCTCGCCCCGCCGCCATGCGGCCTGCAGCCCTTGGAAGGCGGGGCCGAAAGCGAGTCCCCCGTCCGCCAAGCGCTCGTAGAGGTCCTCGAGCTCCACCGGCTCAGCCCCCTCGGGTGGCCACTGCGCTCCAGCCAAATCCCACGCTCCCGCGGGCTCGGCCGGGGCGAGCGTGCCGCTGGCGTGACAGACCCACGCGGATGCTCCATCCACCTCGGCAACTGCACCTTGCGCGGAGCGGGAGTGGATCTCGATCTCGCGGCGCCCCTGACCGTCGGCTTGGCTCAACGAGAGCTGGACCGGCACCGCCCCCCGGTCCCCGAGCACAAGCGGCACTTGCAACGTCAGCTCCTCGACCGCCCCCAAGCCAACCTCGGCACCCGCGGCAAGCGCCAGCTCGACAAAGCCGGTCCCGGGGACCAGCACCGCACCCATCACCGTGTGATCCCGCAGCCACGGCATGCGCTCCAGTGAGATGCTCCCAGTGAAAATCCACCCCCGGTCGTCTGGCAGCTCGAGCTTTGCGCCCAACAGCGGATGCTCGACAGAGTTTTCGCCAAGACCCCGCGCACCGTCTCCACCAGCCGAGCCCGATAGCCAGTAGGGCTTTCGCTGGAAGGGGTAGGTAGGAAGATCCACTGCGCCTGTCCCCGCGCCCAGCACGGCCTCGAAATCCACCCCCACACCATGCGCATGAGCCTCGCCGAGCGAGCTCACGAAGCGCTCGAGGCCCCCCTCCTCGCGACGCAGCGAGCTCACCACCGCCAGGAGATCGGGGTTCTCAGCGTGGGACTCGATCGTTTCCGCAATCGCCGGCGTCAATACCGCGTGCGGGCTCACCTCGATGAAGATGCCGGCGTCATGGCCGATCGCGGCGGCGGTCGCGGCCTCGAACAGGACCGTCTCCCGCAAGCCCCGATACCAGTACTCGGGACCGAGCTCCCCGGTCTCGACCCGCTCTCCGGTCAAGGTCGAGTAAAACGGAATCTCGCTCCTCACTGGCTCGATCGGTGCCAGCGCCTCGAGCAGCTCATCGCGAATCGCCTCGACCTGCGCCGAATGGGAGGCGTAATCGACAGCGATCGTCCGCGCGCGAATGCCGTTCGCCTGACAGTGGTCCACCACCTCACCCAGCGCCTCGAGCGAACCGGAGAGAACCATCGAGCGCGGCCCATTCACAGCCGCCAGTGAAGCCTCCACCCCGAGTCCCTCGAGCAGCCCCTCGAGCTCCACCCGCGAAAGCGAGACCGACGCCATCCCACCCTTGCCCGAGAGGCGGGAGAGCGCCCGACTGCGCAACGCCACCACACGAGCCCCGTCCTCGAGCGAAAGCGCGTTCGCCACCACCGCGGCCGCGATCTCCCCCTGAGAGTGACCCACCACCGCATCCGGATACACACCACATGCACGCCACAGGCCCGCCAGCGACACCATCACCGCGAACAGCGCCGGCTGCACGACATCCACACAATCCAGGGAGGGCACCCCCTCCCCGCCGCCGAGCACCTCACGCAGCGACCAACTCACGTGCCGCGCAAGAGCCCCCTCACAGGCACCCATCCACTCACCAAAAGGCGGCGACTGCTCCCACAGCCTCAGCGCCATGCCCCCCCACTGCGACCCCTGCCCCGGGAACACGAACGCGACCTTGGCCTCCCTCGTAGCGACCCCCCGAACGACATTCCCCGCCGGCTCACCCGCAGCGAGCGCCCCCAAGCCCGCGAGCAGCCGCTCACGGTCCCCGGCGAGCACGATGCCACGCTCAGCGAAGCGCGCACGATGCAGGGCCAGCGTCCGTGCGAGCGCCAACGGCTCGAGCTCCGGATGACTCTCCAAATGCACGGCCAGATGCTCGGCCTGAGCCGCCAGAGCCGTTGGACTCTTCGCCGAGACCACGAACGGCAGGACGGGAGACCCCGACACCACCGGCGGCGTCCTCCCCTCAACCTCCCCGCCGGAGCGCCCGCGCACCTCGGCGATGCCATGCACGAGCCCCTGGGGCGCCTCCTCGAGGATCACGTGGGCGTTGGTGCCCGACACGCCGAACGAGGAGACCCCCGCACGTCGTGGGCGGCCGTCGTCGCTCTCCCAGGGCACCGCCTCCTGCAGCAACGACACCGCGCCCGCCGACCAGTCCACCTCCCCGGAGGGCTCACCGATGTGCAGGCTCTTGGGCAGCACGCCGTGGCGCAGCGCCTGCACCATCTTGATGACCCCCGCGACGCCCGCGGCGGCCTGGGCGTGACCGATGTTCGACTTCACCGTGCCCAGCCACAACGGGCGCTCCCGGCCCTGCCCATAGGCGGCGATCAACGCCTGCGCCTCGATCGGATCGCCGAGCGCGGTGCCCGTCCCATGCGCCTCGACCGCGTCCACGTCGGCCGCGGTCAGCCCGGCGTTCACAAGCGCCTGGCCAATCAGCCGCCGCTGCGCAAGACCGTTGGGGGCCGTCAACCCATTGCTCGCACCATCCTGATTCATTGCGCTGCCACGCACCACCGCCAGCACGCGATGACCAAGCCGGCGTGCCTCGGAGAAGCGCTCCACCAGCAGCATTCCTGCACCCTCCGCCCAGCCCACGCCATCGGCGTGCGCCGCAAACGCCTTGCATCGTCCATCTGGCGCCAGACCACGTTGACGGCTGAACTCGACGAACACGCCCGGCGTCGCCATCGCCGCCACTCCACCCACCAGCGCCAGCGAGCATTCCCCCGCGCGCAGCGCCCCACATGCCATGTGCAACGCCACCAGCGACGACGAACACGCCGTGTCCACCGACACCGCCGGCCCCTCCAGCCCGAAGACATACGCCACACGACCGGATGCCACGCTGCCGGACGAGCCGACCAAGGCGTTGCCCTCCACCTCCATGCTCCGCGCCCCGGCGCCGGCGGCAAAGCCATAGTCCTGGTACATCACGCCCACGAAGACGCCAGTATCCGTTCCGTGCAGGGACTCCGGGTCGATGCCGGCGTGCTCGCAGGCCTCCCATGCCGTTTCCAGCAACAGCCGCTGCTGCGGGTCGATCGCCAGCGCCTCACGCGGGCTGATCCCGAAGAAGTCCGCATCGAAGTTCGCGAGGTCGTGGAGGAAGCCGCCCTCGCGCACATACGAGGTGCCGAGGTGGTCGGGGTCCGCGTCGTAGAGCGCCTCCAGATCCCAACCCCGATCGCTCGGGAACTCACCGATCGCATCGCGGCCCGCGGACAGCAGCTCCCACAGGTCCTCCGGCGAGCGCACCCCGCCTGGATAGCGGCAGCTCATCCCCACGATCGCAATGGGATCGTTGGGACGTGCCGCTCTTCGCGCCACGCCCGCCCGCGCGACTCCTGCCGAGTCATGCTCGACCCCCTCGGCGCGCAGGCGCAGATGCCGGGCGACCGCCATCGGCGTGGGGTGGTCGAAGACAAGTGTGGAGGGCAGCCGCAGCCCCGTGGCGAGGCTCAGCCGATTGCGCAGCCTGATGGCCGCCACCGAGTCGAAGCCGAGCTCCTTGAAGGCCCGCCGCCTGTCTATGGCCTGCGGGGAGGAGTGCCCCAAGACCGCCGCCACCTCGGCGCACACGAGCTCGAGCATCGTGCTCTCGCGCTCTCCGGCGGGCACTTCCGCCAAGCGGATCGCGAGCGTCTCGCCGTCCGCGTCGCCCTCCCGGTGCGGGGGCTCCTCGACTCGCGCTCCACTGCCGCCCTCCCGATCCGCAGACCCCTCGTCCAGCTCGCCGGCGGCAGCGCCCGCTTCCCGTGCAATCAACTCCCGTAGCTGGAAGCGCTGGGGCTTGCCGCTGGGCGTGCGCGGCAGCGCGTCGGCGAACCGGATGGTGTGCGGGTACTCATAGTCGCGCATTCGCTCCCTGCACCACTCGCGCAGCCCATGCGCGAGCTCCTCGTCGCCGCCGATCCCCTCCGCGCAGACGACGACCGCCGCGATGCGCACGTGCTCATCGACGCTCACACCGACAACACCCACCTCGGCCACCGCCGGGTGCGCCGCCAACGTCTCCTCGATGTCCACCGGCGAGACCCACAGGCCGCTGACCTTGATCATGTCATCGTCGCGTCCGACATACGCGTAGGTCCCGTCCACACGTCGCTCAAAACGATCGCCGCTCCTGAGCCACTCCCCGCGCATGGACAGCTTCGTCCGCTCGCGCTGGTGCCAGTAGGCCGCAGCGCACGAGTCGCCCCGCACCTCCATCGAACCCACCGCAGGGCCCTCGAGCACCGCCTCCGCCTCGTCTACCAGGCGCAACTCATACCCCGGCACCGGACGGCCCGCCGTACCACGAACGACCTCGCCGGGCCGGTTCGAGCAGAACGTGAACGTCTCCGTCGAGCCGACGCTGTCGATGATCTCGATTCCAAGACGCTCGCGCCACAGGTCCAAGGTCTTCACCGGAAGCGGTGCGGAGGCCGAGCAGCACACCCGCACCGAGTCGAACGCGTTCTCGCAGTCGCGGTCTTCGGCCAGCAGCGAGTACAGCGCGGGCACCGAGAAGAAGACAGTCGGTCGCTGCTCGCGCAGCGTGCCCAGCAGCAGCTCGGGGCTCGGAGGGCCATCGAGCAAGATCGCCGTGGCCCCGAGATACAGCGGATAGGAGAGGCTGTTGCCCAGCCCGTAGGCGTGGTGGAGCTTCGACGTGGAGAGGATCGTGTCCTCTACTCCGATCCCGAGCACGCCCCGCGCAAACGCCTCGCATATGAACTCGATGCCGCGATGGAGGTGGACGACGCCCTTGGGCCTGCCGGTCGAGCCTGAGCTGTAGAGCCAGAACGCCACGTCGTCCGGGTGGGCGGCGACCGCCTCGAGCTCGTCGTCCTGCGCCGCCAGCGCGCCCGCCAGCTCCATGCCGCCCGCGCCTTCTCCGCCACGCACGAGATACCGAACCTCGAGGTCGCCCGCAGCGCTCTGAATGACCGGCAGGCAGGCGGCCTCGCACACGACGACCTCGGCGTAAGAATCCTCGATGTAGTGCCGAAAGCCCTCGCGTTTGTCGACCATGCTCACAGGCACGGGCACAGCGCCGATCCGCATCGCGCCGAGAAATGCGATGGGGAACGCGGTGGTGTCGTCCAGCGCCAGCAGCACGCGTTGCTCGCGGCGTACCCCGAGCTCGCGCAGCAGGCTACCCATGCGGTTGACCTGCTTGCGCAGCTCCTCATAGGTGAGCGTCGCGTCCGACGCCACATATGCGAGCTTGCCGCCACGGCCCGCCTCGACGTGCCGGTCCACCATCAGGCTTGCGTTGTGGCTACCGCCGGCTTTCATCCCACGCCCGCCCTCAGGACCCGGCTCTTCGAACACCCGACATCCGCGGCCTACCGGAGTCAGGCGCCGGCGCGGATGTCACGACGTCGTGATGTTCTCCCCCACCGCTTCCCATGCCTGTCGCTCCCGTCGCGCGGACAGCCCGGTGCGCGCGGCCGCAGCCGCGGAGTACGGCGAGCTTGGTGGCGCGTTTGATCCGAGCGCCGTTGTAGCTGGTGAAGAGGTAGTCGACGGTCGGCCTGCGCGCGCAGATGTCGGTGTTCGAGCCAAGTGCCGAGTGGGGTCCCCGGGGGAGAGCGATGTCCAGCGCCGAGAGCGGCACATCGGGTATCCCCTCGAACACCGCGCTCGTGATGCCCTGCTTGGAGATCTGAATGGCGCCATCCAACTGGACGGTCAGGCCATCACCCCGCAACGTCATTGCCAGATGCGGCAGCAACCCCGAGCCCTTGACCATGTAGATCGGCCCCGTCAATGGAGCGGGGAGGATCGTGCTGCGCACTGTGCCGCTCCCAACATTCGCACCCGAGGGACACAGCGCCGGGTTGATCGTGAACGCCTCGGCACGACACGTCTTCTGGATCGTTGTCAGACGTGCCCGCACCTGCCTGGGCAGTTCCACCGCCACCGCTTGCGTGCCGGCCTGCACGCCCTTCGGATATGTGATCTTCAGATCCAAGCCCACGCCGTTCGCGCGTGACGCGGGCGCTTCCGCAGTGGCGATGACCGTGGGCGCGAACGGCAGCCGCGAGCAGCCAACAACCTGAAACGGCGCGGAGACGGCGGCGCTGGCGCCTTCTGCGGAGTCCACGATCCCAGCGATCGTCTGCTTGGCGCACTCGGTCGGATTGACCATGAAACCAGGCCTGTCGACGGTGAGGTTGAAGTTTTTGATGCGCAGCGGGATGCCCTGCAGAGTGGTGGGCAGGGGGCCCGCGGTGATCGTCAGACGCGCGGTGGTGAAGTCCAACGTGATCTCGCCGCGCACGACAACCGTTCCCAGGTCAAATGGCCCGGCCGACGCATAGATCACTATCGCCACGCCGAACGGAGCGCCGTCGTAGGGGCCGGTGAGATAGGCCCGGCCACCGAGGTAGTAGGGATCGGCGCCGGCTCCTGCGCCGACCGCGACGGTCCCCAATTCACTCGCCGCCGGGCAGGTTCCCGCCGCGGCTTCGGCATTGCCGCACTGCGAGACGGCATTGAGATTGGCCAGCAGCCCGGGCGGCAGGCTTGCGGCCAGGCTTTGGATGTACTGCTGGCCGTCCACGCGAGCCAGTTGGAGCGTGAAGGCGGTGCTCTGACCGGCAGCGGAGCTCGTCGCTCCCCCCTCGAAGGAAGGCGTGAATCCGCCGCCGCAGCCTTCGTCGATCGCGAAGCTGCTCGACCGCTCGTACGGCGGAGCGGATTCCGCAGCGGAGTACGGCGTCAGTTCAGCGGTGGTGGTGAAGATTCCGCATGCGTGGGGGTTGGCGATTGCCGCCCGAGGGCCCCCGAAGAGGTCGAACCGCAGGTTGCTGAGCGGGAGCTCGGGCACATTGTCCACCGTGAACGTCAGCTGGCCGTCAGGTTGGGTGATGAGCTCAGCGGGCAGCTTGAACTCGAGCCCATCTCCCGCCCCCGCGAGGTAGACGGTCAGGACGCCGTCGAATGGGCTGGTGGCCGGTTCGGCGAGGTAGATGGAGCCTTCCACTGCCTTCGCCAGTACCGGCGACTCGACTTCGAGGACGCCGACCTTGGATGCGTCCGGACAGGTGGGTTCCGAGGCTTCACCGAGTCCGATCTGGGCGGGAGAGCAGCCGGTGAGGCCACTGGCCGTGGCCGGGTTGACCGACACGCCGGCTGGAAGCGCAACGGCGACATCCCGCAGATCCGCCTCGGCCAAACCCCCCGGTTCGCCCTGGTAGGGAATGCCCACATCGAAAGAGAGACCGGTGGGAGTGTCGGCCGCAAACGATTCCGGTTGGACCGCTAGGGTGGGACTGAAGTGGAGCCTGTCGCATCCCGAGAGGCCACTGGGAGCGCCGCCGGCCCCGTCGGTCGTCGTCGAGCCTTCCACGCGTCCGCCCGGGTTCTCCCACGAGTCGACCGCGATCGTCGTGGTGAGCGGCCCCCCGCACGACGTCGGCATCGTCAGGAGGGGCTCGATCGGGACGCCACTCGGGCAGCTGCCTCCGCTCGTGCCGTCTGACTTCAGGCAAGTCCCCCGGAACGGGTTATGGCTCGGTTCTGCGGGGACACCCCACAGCGTCATCGAGGCGGCGGTGAGCGGCAGCGCCTGCGAGACGTTGTGCATCTCCACCGCCAAGCTGTAGTCGCTGGTACCGCGGATCGCAAGCTTCAAGACGAAAGGGGTGTATGCATCCACCCCGAACTGCGCGGCGACGCCGGTCGGTGGCACGAGATTGAAGATGGGGACGGTCTCTTCGAGAGTGGGTGTCTTGAGCGTGATCACGCCCACCTGAGTGCCCGCGGGACAGCCGCCGTTGCCCAGGAGTCCGCCGCTCACGAACTCCACCATGGGACACTGCGGCACCGCGTTGGGGTTCCCGACAAGCCCATGTGGAAGTTCGACCTGAACGTCCTTGGCGGATTCAACGGGAATCGCTTCGCCGTGTGAGTTCGTGGTCGTGTTGAACGCGAAGCTGGCGGTGAACTGATATGGATGCGAGCCTGCCCGCAGATCGGGGGGGCCAAGGGTGCCCGGCGGGGCCCCGGCGGGGGGCGCTTCGTTGAACGACGCGGCGAACGATTTGAGGCCGAACGACGCGTAGGCCGGCGAGGTCATCGTCGCGCAGCCGACGACCGCGATGCATGCGCCCAGCAACCACAAGGGACGCCGGCGGGTCATGTCGCAGGCCCCCCGCGGCGAGCTCGCCGGCCTGGCCTGCGCTTGACCTTGGCCTTGCCGGCCTTGGATTTAGGGCCCGATCGCTTGACCTTGGCCTTGCCCGCGCGTCGCTTGGGCTTCGGTTTTTTGGCGTCCGGTTGCGACGAGGCGTCTTCCGAGACGGCGCTGGACGCTTCGGTGCCGAAGCCGACCGGCGCCGGCGGTGCGCTCAGGGGACCTCGGCAGCCTTCGCCCGCGCACGGCGTCGGTGGCGACGGCGCAGCGGGGAAGCCCCCGTCCACCCGCGCATCGTACATGTTCGAGCTTTCGTCTTGGTCTTCCGGCACCAGCCGCGCGCGCGTGGTGAAAAACACATTGTCGCCGTCGGCGCCGGCGTCAGCGAAGGTAGAGATGTCATCGCTGGCACCGGAGGAGATCAGGTTGACGGCGCCGTTCTCATACTCGTAGACGTTCTGCATACCGTTGGTGGCCCCCGGCGAGAGCGCGTCACTGCTGTTGAAGAAAACACGCTGCCCATCATCGGAGATGTAACGCGGAATGTAGTCGGGGCCCAAGCCGGTGGGGACCTCCGAGGGCCCGATCGGCCGTTCCCCGCTGGGGTTGCAAGAGGCGCAGCTCAAACTGTCGGTGCGCGCGTCATAAACGAACACCTCCGTGTCGGCCACCCCTGTATTGGCGTCGATGTTGTCGTAGCCCGTCAGCGGCGCATGCGATATGAACGCGAGGTGCTCGCCGTCGGGAGTCACGCGAGCCGTTCGCTTTTCGAGGTTCTGCGCCCAATCGCCACCATCTTCATTGCTCAGAGCGGCGATGAACGTGATGGCGCCTTCATGTGACAGATACAGGTTGTTGGCAGCAGAGCTGGCTCGGGTCGCGAGACCGCCGCTCGCCACGAAGTACACGCTCAGGCCATCTTCGCCGTCTCCGACCACACCCTCGATGCCCGGTGAGCCGCCGGCGTCGGGGCTCAGGTCCGTCAGCTTGCCGCCGGCGAAGTCGTACTCGTAGAGACCGCCGTTGTCTTCAGGGCTGTCCGTGAGCGGCGTTTCATCGGTGAAGAGCACCTTCGAACCGTCGGGCGTGGCGGCCCTGAACACCGCGCTTCCGTCCCCGAGCGAGGGGGTGCGTTGTGAGGCGTTGAGCTTCACCGTCGTCGTGCCGTCTTCGCGCACGTAGAGCTGTCCGTGGTTGTCCGTCCAGAAGATGCGTGAGCCATCCACGGAGATGTCGTTGGCGAACATGTCCTCGTCGCCGTCACCGGCTCCCGCGCTTTCGGCGGCGACATCGCCAGGGCCCGGCAACACGCTGACGAGTCGCAGGCTGCCGTCCGTCCATTCGTAGACGCTCCGTGCATTCGGCGGCGCGCCTTCCCTCAGGGCGTCGTTCGCCTCGAACACCACGTGGCCGAGGTCGGGCGAGGCCCCCGCGAACTTCACTTTGTAGTTTTCCGGAGTCAGGTTGGGCGGCGCGACGGTTGTGAGGAGTCGGTATGTGGCGGCTTCGGTTTCATGCACGTACAGATTGTCGAATTCCTGCGGCGCCCCGGCAACCAGAGCCGGACGAGTCCAATCCAGCACCCCTGCCGTCAGTTCGGGCGTGAAGAAGTGGTAGGGCGGCGACAGACTGAGGTTCAGGGTCGTCGCTGGAACCGCGGGCGGCGAAATACCGTGCGTCGTCCAGCCGGAGGGGCCGCGTGAGGAGAGATACTGCGTCACGAGCTTTGCGCTTTGCGCGTCGCCAAAGCTGGTGAACGAGAGATATGTGATCGCGGAGCCGCTGACCGAGCTCTCCCCCGCTCCAGAGGCCAAGCCCCCGTTGAGCGCATCCCCGCCGACGTCGCCCCCGTTCTTGTCAAGTGGGGACACAAGCTCGTAAACGCGGTTGTCCGGAAGTTCGGCGTGCGCCACCGCCACACCGAGTGCCAGCGACGCCGCGCACGTGGCGCCCACGCCCAGCACCATGCCCAGCAGCGCCCACCAGCGCCTCCGGAGCCTGCCGGTCGCCGCGCATCCAGCAGCGCGGTCCGTGGAGCCCGGAACCCGGCGCCCAGCCAATGCCGCGACCGCGACTCCACGCATCGCCTCCACCGATCCGCGCCCACCCGTCATCGACCATGCCCGCCTTCTCTACGGCGCCCGCTGCTCGTCCCAGACGAGCGCGCCTTGGGCGGGCAGGCGACAGTTGTGGTGGCGGTGACGGAGGTGTTGTCCTCGAAATGGAGGTTCGCGGCGAACGGGAAGCCACCAACGGGACACACCGCCGGAATGGCCATGCCCCGGGGGTGGTAGCGCACTCTCTTCCCGTGGACGCGCTCGGGATACAGCAGTTGCTTTGGGTCGATGGTGACACGCATGCTGACCAAGGAGGCAGCGGGATCCCCCGGGACAGTCGCAACCGGGGGGATCGTGAGGTCGATCCGCGAGCCGAACGGCCCGGAATCACCCAGCATGAGGCCCGGGAACGCCAGTTCGGCGATCACACTCGACTGGCCTTCGGCGTAGAACAGCAGCGCGGTGCGTTCATCCCGTGACGGCGCCATGAAGAGGGTGAGATCGATCGGCACTTCCAGGCTTTCCGAGCCTACGGCCGTCCTCATCACCGCGGTGCCGAGTCCCATCACAGCTTCATGCGAGCAGCCCGCGACTCCCATTGCACGCAGGACCGGGAGGTCGCAGGTGGCCAGGCCGAGCTGACTCGTGGACAGCCCCAAGCCGGCTGGGAACCGCACGCCGACGCTGGTCACCGGCGAGGGCGTGGAGCCGGTGGTCGAGCCGATGTGGATCGCAAATGTAACCGCCGTGTTGACTTTGAGCCGATAGGGTGAGAACGCAACCTTGAGCGTCGCCGTCTGCGCGGCCTGCGCATTTCCCAGTGGCAGCCCCGACAGCGCCAACACGAGCGCGAGCGCGAGCGCCGGCAAGATCTCCCTGCGCCACGAGGGCCGTCTTCGCGCAATGAGCCCGCTGCCCGCGCGAGCTGGAGGCTGGGGGCTGTTCATGACTCCGAGCGCCCCTCCCCCACTCGAGCGCCCTCCGCCGGAGGGCGTGTGGCGCTCTCGGGCAGCGGCACCTCGCCACCGCAGTGAGGGCAGATGATCTGCGCCACCGAGTCACAGGGAGCCGCGGTCGTCGCCGCCAAGGCCTCGGGCTCGGCCTCACCGGACGCGCGCTCTGCGCGCAGCGCCAAGCGCAGGTCGGCCACCGTCAGTCGCTGAGCAGACACCAGATCGAGCCACCGGTCCTGCTCAGCTGCGCTGAGACCGGCGACCGCCGCGTGATGACACCATGTCAGCGCAACGCGGCGGCGGGCCGGAGGGAACTGCGATGCCATCCACGCCATGTTGCGCAGGCTGCCGGCGTCATACCCGGTGATGCGGGCAGCCTCGGCGTACTTCTGACCCCAGCGGAACGTCCCATATACCAGCCAATCGCCCACCCACCACTGTCCACCGCGCCCAAAGGCGCCGAGCTTGCGCCCCGCCTCCACCCAGCCGGGGTGGTCGAGCTCGCCGTGCGGCTCCCAGAAGATCCTGAGCGACTTGCCGTCCGCCCGCTCGCCGCCGTCGATGATCTCGGCTGGGCTGGGCATCGGCAGCGGTGGAGAGATGGCAGACATCTAGGGTTTAATCTCTACCACCCGGCAGGCCCGAAGTGGTGGGCCGACGTGGCGCACAGGGCTGCTCGAGATTCGCCATGAAGGCCCAGAAGGTGTTTTGAAGGCTCAGAATGTGTTTTGCAGTAGGCGATGAGAGCTGTCGCCTGGCGATCCAGCGCAGCGGTGACGGGCGCCAGAGCGCTGTCCGAGCCTGCCGGCCTTCTCAAAAAACACGCTCTCATCCGAAAGCGGCGTCACTCCGGCTTGATGGCCATCCCCAGATCCTCCAAGCGGAGGACGACCTCGAGCTCGGCGTGGCACGACCTCAGCTGGCGGCCCAGCCTGGCCTCAACCGTCCGCAGTCGGCGTTCGACGGTGTGGCGGTCGATCTCGAGCTTGGCTGCCGCCGTGGCCGCGTTGCAGCCAGCGGAGAAGTAGGCCCGCAGCGTTTCGCGGGCCACCGGGTTGCCAAGTGATGGCAGATAGATGCTCACCAACGATCTCACGAGCGTCTCGTTTTGAAGCACGAGCGCAAGGAGCGCGTGGTCGGCGAACCGCATCAGGGGTTCGGGCCTGCGTAGCGCGACGAGCAGAGCCGCCTGGGCTTCCTGGTGGGTCAGGCGCCAGCCGGACACCCCGCTCCGCGGCTCGCCCAGCACGAGCGAGACGCCCCCGGTGCTCGCGGCTGAGAGCGCCCGATCCACGCGCGCCATCTCGAGCTCCTGACGCCCACCGACCCACGCCCACACGGAGTCCTCGCCGGTCGACACGCACAACAGCTGACGTCGCAGGTCATCGGCCAAGCCGCGCACGACCCACTTCGCCCTCGGTCCGTTGGCGATGATGCCGAGGTGCCAAGCGTCGTCGAGGTCGTAGTCGAGGTCCGAGGTATCGGGGCGCTCACCGGCGAGCAGCTTCTGCACCAGGTCCGCATGGCACTCCTCGCGCGAGCGCTCGATCCGCTCGCGCTCCTGCCTGTGCTCGTAGGCAATCGTGGTCACCAGGCGCTCGAGCGCAGCCTCCTGCGTGGTGCGCAGATGACGCAGAACGGGCTCATTGGATGCGAGGCCGCTGCGGTGCGCCTCGTCCATCACGTATGCCCCGAGCACCCTGTGACCGGCGATATAGCGCAGCAGCATCGTGTCCACGCTGATGTTCCGGCGCGCGGCGCGATGGGCCTGCGCGATCGCCGCCGAGGGGATCGGGCCCGGCAGCTCGGCCGGAGCTTCCATCTCGGTCAGAGTGTGGTGCACAGCCGCGGCGACCGCGCTGCGCAGCCCGGTTTCGTAGTCGGCGTCCTCGCCCTGCGCCGACATGAACATGCTGCTGACGCGGGCGAAGATCGCATCCTCGATCTCCCGTTCGCGGGCTCGTAGCCGGTTGATCAGATCGACGCGTGCCTGCTCGAGCGCCGCGGCCCCGCCGCGCTCCTTGGTCTCCCCGATCCTCAGCGAGACCGCGCTCTGAACCCCGCTGCTCACCGACCCACCTCCCCCCCTGTCTGGCCAGCCTCCCCTTCTTCCGTCCGTCCAATCGGTCTGGATGACGCTTGCACCTTATTGTGGCTTGTATTCTCCACCCTGTCAATTCACAGATAAAAGATCCTAAGAGTTGGCGTTTTCTTCTAAATAATCGGATGAAAGATGCCAAAAGCTCACCGTAGGTAGGCATCACGGCGCGAGCGGCCCGCCGCCGTCTGGCGCGAGTTGCTCGGAGCCATGCCCGTCGCGGCGCTCTGAAGGCCGTACCGTCCGCGGCGCTCCGTAGTATTCAAAGTCCATCACGAACGGAGGTCGCGCCGCAGATGCCGCCGCTCATCACCCCAGAGGAAGCCCTCCGCTTGGGCGAGATCGAGGAGCACGCCGAGATCGAAGCGCTCGTGCAGCGCGCCTGGGAGGCCCGCGTGGAGCGCTTCGGCGACTCCACCGACATGTGCTCGCTGGTCAACGCCAAGTCCGGGGGGTGCGCGGAGGACTGCGGCTTCTGCGCGCAGTCGCGCTTCGCCGAGGCCGAGACCCCGATGCACCCGATGATGGACCCCGAGCAGATCCTCGAACACGCCCGCGCCGCCGAGGCCGCAGGGGCGCACCGCTTCTGCATGGTCACCCAGGGCCAGGGCCTCTCCAAGCGCGACTTCGCCAAGATCCTCGAGGGCGCGCGGCTGGTTGCCGAGCACACCAACCTCAAGCGGTGCGCATCGGTCGGGCACATGTCCACCGCGCGCGCCAAGGCTCTCAGCGAGGCGGGCATCCAGCGAGTGCACCACAACGTGGAGACCGCGGAGAGCTACTACGACGAGGTCTCCACCACCGTGCGCTACGAGGGGCGCCTGCGCACGATCCGCGCCGTGCGCGAGGCGGGCCTCGAGACGTGCGTGGGAGGCATCCTCAACCTCGGCGAGAGTCGCGCCCAGCGCGTGGAGATGGCCTTCGAGCTCGCCGCGATCGACCCCACGAGCGTCCCCATCAACCTGCTCAACCCCCGCCCCGGCACGAAGTTCGGCGATCGCGAGCTGATGGACCCCTGGGAGGCCGTCAAGTGGATCGCGATCTTCCGCCTGATCCTCCCCGAAGCGCTCTTCCGCGTGTGCGGGGGGCGCGTGGAGAACTTCGGCGAGCTCCAGCCGCTCGCGGTGAAGGCCGGCCTGAACGGGGTGATGATGGGCAACTTCCTCACCACCCTCGGCGCCGAGCCCGAGGAGGACCGCGCGATGTTCGAGGAGCTCGGCCTCAACGTCGCGCGCCAGCCCGACAACGGCGCCAACCCCCGGCCCGACAACCGCGCGGGGTGGCTGGAGGGACAGACGCCGGATGTGGTCGAGGAGCACCTCGACGACGATGCCCGCCGCCGAGCCGGTCGACTTGAACGTGCGACTGTGGGACCCCTCGACGCAGCTGCGCTACCGCGCGAAGCGTGCACGTCGCCGCGGCCGGACGGCGCGCCCAACGAGTCCCGGTCCGGGTGAGCGAGCGCGGGAGGGATGAGCGAGATCGAGGATCGGCTGGCGGAGATCGAGCGGCTCGGTCTGAGCCGTCGGCTGCGCCTGATCTCCGGGCCCCAGGGGCCGCGCGTGCTGCTCGACGGCCGGCCCGTGCTGCTGCTGTGCTCCAACAACTACCTCGGCCTCGCCGACCACCCCCGCGTGCGCGAGGCCGCCGCCGAGGCGGCGATGCGCTGGGGCGTCGGCGCGGGCGCCTCGCGGCTGGTGTCGGGGACCATGACGATCCACCGGCGCCTGGAGGAGCGCCTCGCCGCGTTCAAGGGCACCGAGAGCTGCGTGCTGTTCGGCTCCGGCTACCTCGCCAACCTCGGCGCGATCGGCGCGATCGCGGGCCCCGGCGACGCGGTCTTCTCCGACGAGCTCAACCACGCCTCGATCGTCGACGGCTGCCGCGCCTCGCGCGCGCGCGTGCACGTGTACCGCCACCTCGACACCGAGCACCTCGACTGGAGCCTGCGCCGCCACGGGGGCGAGGGCCGGCGGCTGATCGCCACCGACTCCGTCTTCTCGATGGACGGCGACCTCGCGCCGCTGCAGGAGATCGTCGAGCTCGCCCGCCGCCATCGCGCGCGGGTGCTCGTCGACGAGGCCCACGCCACCGGCGCGCTCGGCCCCGGCGGACGCGGCGCCGTCGCAGAGGCCGGCCTGGAGGGCGAGGTCGACGTGCTCGTCGGAACCCTCGGCAAGGCCCTGGGGTCCTACGGCGCCTACGTCTGCGCCGGCGAGGAGATGGTGCGCTACCTCATCAACACCGCGCGCCCCCTGATCTTCTCGACCGCCCCCGCCCCCCCGGCGGTCGCGGGCGCCCTTGCGGCGCTCGAGCTCATCGAGGAGCGCCCCCACCGCGTGGAGCGCCTGCGCTCCCACGCCCGCACCCTGCGCACGGCGCTCGCCGCGGAGGGCTTCCCGGTGGCCGAGGACGACATGCACATCGTCCCCCTGCTCGCCGGCGAGGAGCGCGACGCGATGGCGCTCTGCCAGGGGGCCCTGGAGCGCGGGGTCTTCGCCCAGGCGATCCGCCCCCCCTCCGTACCCGCGGGCACCGCCCGCCTGCGCCTCACCGCGATGGCCTCCCACACCCCCGCCGAGCTGCGCCGCGCTGCGCGCGCGCTCGGGGATGCCGCGCGCGCGGTGGGGTTGGAGCCATCTTCGATCGGGGCGCCCGCCGAGCGCCACAGGCAGCGCACCCCCACGGAGGACCTCGAGGAGATCCCCGGGGAGCCCCACCGAGCGAAGATCGGCCGGCGCGCTCCCGCCGCAGCACGGCCGCGCCCGCACGAGCGCCCCCTTCGACATCGAGCGCGAAGACTCCCTCACCCGCGCCGCCTAGCGCTCGCCGTGCGCGGGCTGTTCGTCACCGGCACCGGCACCGGCGTCGGCAAGACGATCCTCAGCGCCGCCCTCCTCGCCGCGATGGTCGACGCCGGGCGAGCCCGTACGTGCACACAAGCCCGTGGTCACCGGCCTCGACGAGCCGTCCGGGGAGTGGCCCCCGGACCACGAGCTGCTGGCCCGCGCCGCGGGCATGGCCCCGAGGAAGTCGCCCCGCTGCGCTACGGACCCGCCGTCTCGCCTCACCTCGCCGCCGAGCTCGCCGGGGGCACACAGCCCGAAGGGATGGGTCGGATCGACCCTGCTCCGATGCTCGCCACCGCCCGCGCCGCCGCACAGGGGCACACACTGGTCGTGGAGGGCGTCGGCGGGCTGCTAGTACCGCTCGCCGAGAGCTTCACCGTGCGCGATCTCGCCGCACAGCTGGGGCTGCCAATGCTGATCGCCGGCACCGGCCGGCCTCGGCACTATCAATCACACGCTGCTCACCCTCCACGCCGCCCGCGCCGCCAGGATCGAGGTACGCGCCGTGGTACTCACGCCCTGGCAAGCGCAACCCTCGGTGATGGAGGAGTCCAATCGCGCCACGATCACCCGGCTCGGGGAGGTCGAGGTCGCGACTCTCCCCCGCCTGCCCGGACCCAACCTCGCGACGCTCGCGGACGCCGGCGCGCGGCTCCCCTGGCGACGGTGGCTCACGCCCCAGCAGCGTCCACCACAGCCCCCGCGACAGTAGCCAGATCATCGTCGGGTATGACGTAGGGGGGCATCGTGTAGATGAGATCGCGGAACGGCCGCAGCCACACGCCGCGCTCAACCGCCGCCACGGTGGCCGCCCGGATGTCGACCTCGTGGTCGAGCTGCACGACTCCGATCGCGCCAAGCACGCGCACGTCCCTCACGCCGGGGGTCCCGCGCGCCGGCTCGAGACCCCTGTGCAGGCCCCGCTCGATACGCCCCACCTGCGCCCGCCACTCCCCCGTGGCGAGCAGCTGCAGCGAGGCCAGCGCCACCGCACACGCCAGGGGGTTGGCCATGTAGGTGGGGCCGTGCATCAGACCGCTCGCCCTCGCCCGCGGAGATCGCGCTCGCCACCTCCGCCGTGCAGAGCGTCGCCGCCAGCGTCATGTACCCCCCCGTGAGCGCCTTGCCCACGCACATCACGTCCGGGACGACGCCGGCGTGCTCGCACGCGAACATTGCGCCCGTGCGACCGAAGCCGGTCGCGATCTCGTCCGCCACCAGGAGCAGGCCATGCTCGTCGCACACCTCCCGCAGCAGCGCCACACAGGCCGGGGAGTGAAAGCGCATCCCCCCCGCCCCCTGCACCACGGGCTCCACGATCACCGCAGCCAGCTCGTGCGCGGTGGCGCGCCGCGAGCTCCCTCACCTGCGCCACCCACTGCTCCCAGCGCTCCTCCCGAGGGGCCTCGAAGCCATCGGGGGGACGCTCCGCGAAGAGATGCTCAGGAAGGATCCCCCTGAACAGGCTGTGCATCCCCCCCACCGGATCGCACACCCCCATCGCCCCGAAGGTGTCCCCGTGGTAGCCGCCCCTCACCGTCAGCAGGCGCGTGCGCTGCGGGTGGCCCAGCGCGCGCTGGTACTGGAGGCACATCTTGATCGCCACCTCCACCGCCACCGAGCCGGAGTCCGCGAAGAACACCCGCTCCAGGCCCGCCGGGGTCATCTCCACGAGGCGCTCCGCAAGGCGCACCGCCGGCTCGTGCGTGAGCCCCCCGAACATCACGTGCGCCATCCGCCCGAGCTGCTCCCGCACCGCCGCGTCCAGCGCCGGGTGACGGTAGCCGTGCACCGCGCACCACCACGAGGACATCCCGTCGATCAGCTCCCGCCCGTCCGCCAGCCGCAGGCGCACCCCCTCGGCGGAGACCACCGGCAGGGCCGGCCAGCGCCGCGGGCAGCGCACCGTAGGGGTGCCACACGTGCTCGCCGTCCTTCGCGAGCAGTGCAGCCCAGTCGGTCACCTTGTGCCGGGTCCCCAATAACGCCGGCTAGGGTGTCGACGAGCAAGCGAGGCCGCGCAGCTCAACGGCGTCCTAGCTAGTCCTCGTACAGGGTGAAGTCGCGCTTGCGGGCGCCGCACACCGGGCAGAACCACGTGTCCGGGATGTCCTCGAAGGCCGTCCCCGCCGGGATCCCCCCATCGGGGTCCCCCTCCTCGGGGTCGTAGATGTAGCCGCAGGACTCGCAGATCCAGCGCTGAAGTGTCTGGGTCGTCATCGGGCCTAAAGAGTACCGATCCCCCTCCCCACCGGGTAGGGTCATCGGATGGACGCCTCCGACGAGCGCCCCGGTCCCGGCGAGGAGTACAACCCCGGCCCCCCCACGCCCCCGCGTCAGGCCGCCACCGTGATCCTGCTGCGCGGCGGGGAGGAGGGCCTCGAGCTGCTGCTCGTCAAGCGCAACCCCCACGCGCGTTTCATGGGCGGGGTGTGGGTGTTTCCCGGCGGCGCGGTGGAGCAGGCCGAGGGGGAGGACGACCGCGCGCACCGCGCCGCCGCGGTGCGCGAGCTGCACGAGGAGGCCGGCGTGGAGCTGCCCCGCACCGAGGAGCTCGTCAAGTTCTCCCGCTGGATCACCCCCGCGGTGGTGAGGACCCGCTTTGACACCCACTTCTTCCTCGCCCCCCTGCCCCCCGGGCAGGAGCCCCAGGTCGATGGCGAGGAGTGCGTGGAGCTCGGCTGGTTCACCCCCGCGGGAGCGCTCGAGGCCCACCGTGCCGGGAAGATCCAGCTCGTGTTCCCCACCATCAAGCACCTCGAGCAGCTCTCCCCCTTCGCCACTGCCGCCGAGCTCTTGGAGCACGCCCGCGGGCGCACCGTCCAGGCGGTCCAGCCCCGCGTCGTCGTGGACGGGGAGGTCGCCCGCGTGCTGCTCCCCGGCGAGCCCGGATACTGATCGCCTCCTGAGGGGGGGGAGGAGGAAGAGGGGGGAGGGGCGGAGGAGATGAGCCCGACTTCGCCTGCCCGCCGCGGGCGCGGAGCTACTCCTGTCGCTGGGCGGCGATCACATGCGTGACCGCGTTGATCAGCGCCAGGTGCGTAAACGCCTGCGGGTAGTTGCCCAGGAGCCGCCCCGAGGAGGCCTCGAGCTCCTCCGCGTAGAGCTGCAGCGGGGAGGCGTAGGTGAGCAGGCGCTCGCACAGGTGTTCGGCCGCCTGGCAGTCGCCGGTCTCCGCCAGCGCCGAGACCAACCAGAACGAGCAGATCAGGAACGTCCCCTCCTTCCCGCTCTGCCCGTCGTCGGTCTCATCGGTGCGGTAGCGCAGCACCAGCCCGTTCTCGGTCAGCTCCTCCTGGATCGCCCTCACTGTGGCGCACACCCGCTCGTCTTTGGGGGGCAGGAAGCGCACCAGGGGGACCAGCAGGTTCGAGGCGTCCAGCGCGTCGGTGTCGTAGTGCTGGCGGAACACCCCCCGCTTGTCCACGCCCTTCTCGAGGATCTCCGCCTTGATCTCATCCGCCAGCTCCTGACAGCTGCGCGCCCGCTCGTCCTCCCCCCGCCGTTCGGCCAGGCGCGCCCCCCTGTCCATCGCCACCCAGCACATCAGCTTCGAGGAGACGTAGTGGCGCGGCTCCCCCCGCGCCTCCCAGATGCCCTGGTCCGGTTCCCGCCACACCCGTTCGACGCAGCGCACCTGGTCGACCAGCACCGGCCACAGCCGCTCGGGGATGTGGTCGCGTTCCTTGGAGTGCAGGTACACCGAGTCCAGCACCGCCCCGTAGACGTCGTTCTGGCGCTGGTTGTAGGCCCCGTTGCCAATCCTCACCGGGCGCGCGTTCTCATAGCCCTTGAGGTGCTCGAGCGTGGACTCCTCCAGATCCTTGTTCCCCGTGATCCCGTACATGATCTGCAGCGACCCGTCCTCGTTGCGCTCCAGGTCCGCGAGGTACTGCACGAAGTCGTCCGCCTCCCAGTCGAGCCCCAGGGCGTGCAGGCCCCACAGCGTGAACGTCGCGTCGCGCATCCAGCAGTAGCGGTAGTCCCAGTTGCGCGACCCCCGCGGGGTCTCCGGCAGCGAGGTGGTGGGCGCCGCCACCAGCGCACCGGTGGGCATGAACGTGAGGCCCTTCAGCGCCAGCGCCGAGCGCTGCAGGTGCAGGCGCCAGGGGTGGTCGGGGTAGGTGCCTTCGGCCAGCCAGGTGCGCCAGAAGTGGGTGGTGCGCTCCAAGTGCCCCTCCGCCTGCTCCACCGTGCGCGGCCCCCCCAGCCCCTCCGTCCAGGACATCGCGCAGAAGCACTTCTCGCCTTCGCTCAGGGTGTGGCGCGCGTGCACCCGGTTGCCCTCGATCCCCACCCGCATGTCGGAGAACAGGCGGAATACCGTCCCGCCGTCGGTGGCGTCGAGGGCGTTGTGGGCGCGGTCGACTCCCTCCTCCTCGACCACGCTCCAGCTCGCCATCGTGGCGCCGTAGTCGAGCATCGGCTCGCACACCATCTCCATCTGCACCTGACCCTGCATGCACTCGATCACCCGCACCAGCACGTGGTCGGCGTCGTAGTCCGTCGGCGGGCGCGTGTGGCTGGAGCCCTCCTCGTTGTCGTGCCACTCCCCGATCGTCAGCGCATCCACCACGCGCACCCACCCCTGCGGGGTCATCCAGGTCGTCTCGATCATGTTCGTCCCCGGCAGGTAGCGCCTGCCCGCGGGCACATACAGCCCATACGGCCCCACCCGGAAGCGCCCCGCGCCGCGATCCAGCATCGCCGCGAACACGCTGGGGCAGTCGAAGTGGGGCAGGCACAGCCACTCCACCGAGCCGTCGGAGGCCACCAGCGCGCCGGTGTGGCAGTCCGACAGGAAGCCGTAGTCCGCGATCGGCGGGAAGGGCGAGTCCTGCTGAGTCACGCCTCCGACCCGAGATCTCCCCGGGAGACACCCTCCCACGCCGCCTCGCCCCAGTTCGGGCGCTCCACTCCCGCCGGCAGCGAGCCCTCCTCCTCGAGCTTGTCCAGGTGGGCGGCCAGTGTGATCGCCGCCGCCGAGCGCATCTCCGCGGGCACGTCCGACCACGCCCTGTTCAGCAGCTCCTCGACGCTGCGAGCGCCTTCGGTGAGCGCCGCCAGCAGCCGGTGCTCGCGGTCGTAGCGGTGGCCGATGCACTCCTCGAGCTTCGCCACCGGTTCCCACACCGCGGGGCCATGGCCGGGGCAAAGCACGTCGAGGTCGAGCGTGCACAGGTGGATCAGCCCGTTCAGGTAGGCGTTCAACGCACCCGGGTAGGGAAGGATCAGTGCGCTGCCCTCCCCCAGCACCGCGTCCCCCGTGAAGCACACGCGCTCCGCCACCAGCGCGTAGTGGTCCGGGGAGTGGCCCGGCGTCGGAACCGCCGTCAGCGGGCCGAAGCGCACGCCGTCCGTCAGCATCACGTCGATTCCGCTCCCGCGCGATGCCGCCAGCGGCGCGGGGCGCAGGTTGCGCAGCGCATTGACGGACTCCACGTGGTCGGAGTGGTCATGGGTGAGCGCGACGCCCCCCAGCCCCCCACGCGCGTCCACCGCCGCCACCACCCGCTCGAGGTGCTGCCTCAGAGCCGGTCCCGGGTCGATCACATACGCCGGGTCGCGGTCCACGATCCACGTGTTGGTCCCCGACAGCGTGAGCGGTCCGGGGTTCTCCGCCCGTAAGCGCAGCACGTCGAAGGCCGCCAGCCGCCGGGCTTCGGCCAGCGGGTCCACGGAGAAGCCGAGCTCCCCTCCGAGCGCGAGGTCGAGCTCGACGGCCGTCTCCGGCACCCACTCGGAGTCCGACTCTGCACTCGCCGCGTCTTGGTCGGAGTCGGGCGCCGGATCACGATCGGAGCCCGAGGGTGAGGAGGAGCGCATATTGCCCGGGACGTTAGCTCGTTCCGTTGAGGAACGTCTGCTTACCT
This sequence comes from uncultured Solirubrobacterales bacterium, assembly GCA_963742275.1. Taxonomy (GTDB): domain Bacteria; phylum Actinomycetota; class Thermoleophilia; order Solirubrobacterales; family Solirubrobacteraceae; genus Palsa-744. Next base: position 469,728 of record CAVUKU010000001.1, read on the forward strand.
CCGCCCTCTCATCGCTACGCAAAAGCATCCCGGCGCGGTTCGCGTACCTGCCGACATATGCCGCTCATCCTAAGCTTAGGACTCTTCGGCGCCGCCAGCATCGGCCCGATACATGTCGCTCATCCTGAACTTAGGACTTGTTGGCGCCCCCGGCATCGGCCCCGTGCCGCATACGACTGTCTTCATGAAATAGACGTTGCTCGCCGTCCCCCTCGTCTCAAGCCCGTGTCCCCCTCGGTCGAAGTTGGCGATATGAGCGAGGGATCCTCATGGCTGTGCCCCACCGAGCTCGACCGCTCGCGCATCGTGGACGCCAACGACCGCGTGCGCACGATCCGTCTGGTCGGCGCGAGCGCGATCGGCGTCGCACTGCTGGTGTCGGCGCCCTGGATCGGCTGGTGGACGCTGATCCTGCTCGCCCTCTGCGCGCTCAACTTCTTGAATGTCGAGCGGCGCCTGCACTCGAGCCCCCACCCCGAGCGCGTGAGCTTCGCGGCGATCGTCGTCACCCTGCTGCTGATCGCCGCGGGGGTCTCCATCAGCGGCGGGCCGCACAGTGCCGCGCTACCGTGGATGGTGCTACCGAGCGCGATGGTCGCCGCGCGCTTTCGCCCCCAGGTCGTGGCCCTCGGGATCGTGCTCACCGTCCTCCTGATCCTCGCGAGCACCCTCGCGGTCGATCCCGCGGCCACGATCGGGGATCCCGTCTCGGTGATCGCCACACTGGCCCTGCTCGCAGTGGTCATCTCGATCGTGCTCGCCCTGCAGGCAGCCGAGCTGCACCACCGCGACGAGGCGATCCTCGACCCGCTCACCGGCCTGCTCAACCGCCACGCCCTGATCCCCCGCTTCACGGAGATCTCCCACCAGGCCCGTCTCACCCACCAGCCCGTGTGCATGCTGCTGTGCGACGTGGATACCTTCAAGCAGATCAACGACCGCTACGGCCACGACCGCGGCGACGCGGTGCTGCGCGACGTCGCCTACGAGCTGCGCAAGCGGCTGCGCTCCTTCGAGCTCGCCTACCGCCTCGGCGGCGAGGAGTTCCTGATCGTGCTACCCGGGGTCTCCCACGTCGGAGGCGAGGAGATAGCCGAGCGCCTACGCGCGGCGATCGAGGAGACCCAGCCCACAGGCATCCCGATCACCGTCTCCTTCGGCCTGAGCGTCGCCAGCGGGGGGGAGGTCGTCTACGAGACCCTCTTCAAGGCCGCCGACCAGGCGCTCTACGAGGCCAAGCGCGCCGGGCGCAACCGCGTCATTGCCGCCCCCGTGCCGCCGGTCCCCGCCGCGGCGCTGGATGTCGAGGCGGCGTTGGGCGGAGAGCTCGCATCCCCCGTGCTGGCCGAAACGGGGATGCTCGCCCCAGGCGAGCGTCTCCCGGCTTCGGTCATCGGCTAGGTCGGCGAAGAGCTCCCGTCCCGACGTCGCTCATCGGCTAGGTGGTTAAGGCGCGCACTGTTCATCGGCTAGCCTTGGCCCGCAATGAGCAAGCAGCTCGATCCCCAGGCCCGAACCCTGCTCGAAGTGATGAGCGCGGTGGAAGCGCCCGCGATCCACACCCTCCCGTTGGAGCAGGCCAGAGCACAGGCACGCGCGGCGCTGCTCACCAGAGGCGAGCCGCTACCCCTGCACCACGTCGAGGACGTCAGCCTGCCCGCGCCGCAGGGCGCGCTACCGATGCGCCTCTACCGTCCCCGCCCCGGCGTCCTGCCGGTCGCGCTCTTCCTCCACGGGGGGGGTTGGACGCTCAACGACCTCGACACCCACGACCGTCTCTGCCGCCGCATCGCCAAGCGCTCGGGCTGGCTGCTGGCCTCGCTCGATTACCGCAGGGCCCCCGAGCACAGGCACCCCGCCGCGCTCGAGGATGCGCGCTTCGCCTACGACTGGCTGCTCGAGCACGCCGTCCGTATGGAGTGCGACTCCTCGCTGACGGCGCTCGTGGGAGAGAGCTCGGGCGCCACCACGGCCGCCGCCCTGACCCTGATGCTGCGTGACGCGGGCGCTCCGCCGCCCGCGTTTCAGATCCTCGCCTACCCCGCCGCCGATGCTCCGGGACGCTGGCCCTCTCACACCGAGCGGGGCGCCGGTTACACGCTCGACGCTCCGATGGTGCGGTGGTTCCTGGAGCAGTACCTACCCACCGACCATGACCCCGCGGATCCCTACCGGGACCCCTACCTCTTCCCTCTCGGCGCCCCCGACCTCAGCGGGCTGCCCGCGGCGCTCGTGATGACCGCCGAGTTCGACCCCCTACGCGACGAGGGCATCGCCTACGCGGAGCGTCTCGCCGCCGCCGGTGTCTCGGTGGAGCATGTGCACGCCGAGGACCAGATGCACGGCTTTCTCCTCGTCGACCGCGCGATCCCCCGCGCGGGCGCACTAATCGACCGGCTCGCTGATGCGCTCGCCGCGCGCGCACGGCGAGGTGTGAGCGCGGCGGGGTAGCGAGCCGGGAACCTGCCCTCTCGCCCGGGGCGCGTAGCATTGCCAGGGTGAGGAATCGGTGACCTGACCCGTATGCCCGGCGAATCGTCCAGCGAGCCCACCGATTCCTGACCCGTATGCCCGGCGAATCGTCCAGCGAGCCCACCGATTTGACATCGGCCAGCCCCGGCGTCGGCCGGCGCGATGCGCATCCGCCGATGCCGCGCGACAAGCGGGGCTGGCACGTCGCGCCCGCACCTGACGGGAGGGGCATGCCCGAGCAGGCGCCCAGCGGCCCCCCGGCGCACCGCCGGCCGGGGTTCCTGTGGTTCGTGCTGCTCCTGCTCCTGCTCAACTGGGCCTCCTACTTCCTCTTCCAGCCGGCGAGCGGCGAACAGCGGGTGACGGTGCCCTTCAGCCCGTTCTTCCTGGAACAGGTCAAAGGGGGCACAGTCAGCTCGATCGCCTCCAAGGGCGACACGATCCAGGGGAAGTTCAAGACCAAGCTGCGCTACCCCGCCGGCGACAAGAAGGCCACGTCCACAAAGCTGTTCGCCACCCAGGTGCCAAGCTTCTGGAACGGCAGCCAGCTATCCGCGCTGCTGCAGGAAGAGGGGGTGAGGATCAACGCCGAATCAACGACCACGAGCCAGTCGCTGCTGGAGGAGCTGCTGCTCGGCTTCGGTCCCACCCTGCTGATCGTCGGCCTGTTCATCCTGATCTTCCGCCGCGCCGCGAAAAGCGCCGGAGGGATGGGTGCGCTCGGCAACTTCGGGCGCTCGCAGGCGCGGCGCGTGGACCCCGAGAAGATCCGCGTCACCTTCGCCGACGTCGCCGGGATTGACGAGGCCAAGGCGGAGCTGACGGAGATAGTCGACTTCCTGCGCACCCCCGAGCGCTACGGGCGCCTCGGGGGGCGGATGCCTCACGGCGTCCTGCTCTCCGGCGCGCCGGGCACCGGCAAGACACTGCTCGCGCGGGCCGTCGCGGGCGAGGCGCACGCGGCATTCTTCTCGATCTCCGCCTCGGAGTTCATCGAGGCGATCGTCGGCGTCGGCGCCTCCCGCGTGCGCGACCTGTTCGCCAAGGCCAAGGAGGCCGCCCCCGCGATCATCTTCATCGACGAGCTCGACGCGATCGGACGCTCCCGCCAGGGCTCGGTCTCGGTCAGCGGCGCCAACGACGAGCGCGAGCAGACGCTCGACCAGATCCTCACCGAGATCGACGGCTTCGAGTCCTCCGAGGCGGTCGTGGTGCTCGCCGCCACCAACCGTCCCGACGTGCTCGACCCCGCGCTGCTGCGCGCCGGGCGTTTCGACAGGCGGGTGGCGGTACAGGCCCCGGACCGCAAGGGACGCAGTCAGATCATGGAGGTCCACACCCGCTCGATCCCACTGGCCGAGAGCGTCGATCTGGACGCGCTCGCCGCCTCGACACCGGGCATGGTCGGCGCGGACCTCGCGAACCTCGCCAACGAGGCCGCGCTGCTCGCCGCGCGCCGCGGCCACGAGAAGGTGCAGATGAGCGACTTCACGGACTCCCTGGAGAAGATCATGCTCGGTTCCCCGCGCGGCATCCTGCTCACCCCGGCGGACCGCGAGCGCACCGCCTACCACGAGTCCGGGCACGCGCTCGTGGGCATGCTCACCCCCGCGGCGGACCCCGTGCGCAAGGTCTCGATCATCCCCCGGGGCATGGCGCTCGGCGTGACGCTCTCCACGCCCGACTCCGACCGGGTCTCCTACTCGCGCGAGGAGCTGGAAGCGAAGATCCGCGTCGCGCTCGGCGGGCGCGTGGCGGAGGAGGTCGTCTACGCGACGATCACCTCGGGCGCCGAGTCCGACATTCAGCAGCTCACCCTGATCGCGCGCGAGATGATCGGGCGCTGGGGGATGAGCGAAGCGGTGGGCCCGATCGCGGTGCTCCCGGCCGACGGCGAAGGACCGTTCCTGCCAGGAGTCAGCGCGACCTCGGAGTCCACCCAGCGACTCGTCGACGAGGAGGTGCGCAGGCTCGTCGACGCCGCTCACGAGGAGGTGACGCGCCTGCTGGTCGAGCACCGCGATCAGCTCGAGAGCCTCGCGCAGGCGCTCCTGAAGGCCGAGACGCTCGACGCGGCGGATGCCTACGCGGCGGCCGGCGTGCCGGCGCACACCGAAGAGCCAAGCGCGGTCTCCTGACTCTGCCCCAGACTGGGCATCCGCTGCAAGCTCGCATTCGCGGACCAGGACCAGCGAATGGCTCGATCTTCCAAGGACGCGCGCGGCGTGGCCGATATCGTCTCTCTGACGCTCCGAGAGAGACGATCGATCGCTTCAGCGCATCTTCCTTACCCCAACGACCTCACACACTGACGGGATGGCCTCATCCCCCAACATTCGCCTCGATCTATCCAGCAGGCCTGAGAATGTCCTGCTTGTACGAGAGATGCTGATCGGCCTGGCGCAGGTCATCGATCTGCGCGAGAGCGATCTCAGCGACATTCGAACTGCGGTCACCGAGGCTTGCAACAACGTCGTGGTGCACGCCTATGGCAGCGGGGAGGGGCCGCTGGAGATCGAGGTCCATGTCGTCGAGGGCGCGTTGAAGGTGATGGTGCGCGATCGCGGCAGCGGGATCCCACTGCCGGACGGGATCATCGAGGAGGGCGCGCTTGGCGAGGAGGGCGCCTTCGGAATCGGCTTGCCCGTGATCCGGGCACTCGTTCAGAGCGTCGAGTTCGAGGGTCCCGCGGGGGGCGGGACAGAGGTTCGGATGCGGTTCGCCGCGCCGGATATCCGAGGAATCCCACCGCTCCACGAGGACGGCCTTGCGCCTCCCGCCACCGCACGAGCCGAGCTCGGAAACGCGATCGTGCTCACCGCCTCTCCCACCCGTCTGGCGGGCACCATCCTGCCCCGCCTGTTGAGCGTGCTTGCGGCGCGTGCGCATTTCTCGACCGATCGCATCTGCGACGCACAGCTCCTCGCCGATGCGCTTCTCAGCCAAGCCCCGGAATCGATCCTCAGCATTGCGGTTGGCGTAGAGCCGCGCAACCTCCAGCTACATGTGGGACCCCTGAACACCGGCCGAGCCCAGCAGCTCATCGTCGGATCTGACCTGCAAGATGTGGGCTGCGTCATCGAGAAGCTCACCGACTTCCAGCAGGTCGCGGCCAGCGGCCACCACGAGATACTCACCCTCCAGCTCAGCGACCGGCGCGGTTGAATTATCGGCAGCGGCCGATTAGCGATGTTAGGAGCGGGTAGTGATACTCCAGCATCGGCGCATCCCGTCGGTGATCTACCACCTGGAGGTTCGACATGATTGCACTGGTGGCACTCGTACTTATTCTTGCTATTTTCGGCGGCCTGGGCTTTGCGGTGCACGTTCTCTGGTACGTACTGATCGTCGCGCTCCTGCTATGGCTGATCGGCTTCTTCGTGGGAGGCATCGCCGACGGTGGTGGGCGTCGCTGGTACGGGCGCTGACAGCGACGACGCAGCCCGAGCCGCGGCTGCGGTCAGCTGCGCCCGACGATCATGAACTGGTTGTCGTCGGGGTCGCGGAAGAAGAACATCGGCGGCACGGGGGCACCCATGCGCGCCACCTCCTCGTCCACGTCGACTCCCTGGGCCTTCAGGCTCGCATGGTCGGCGTCGACGTCATCGGTGGCGAAGGCCACACGGGTCGCGATCCCCGTGGGTTCCCCTTCGCGCGGGGGGACGATCGCGATCGTCGTCGCCGCGCCCGGCGGGGCGACTTCCACCCAGCGCATGGCCTCGCCCATGGGGACGTCCGCGCGCTTCTCGAACCCGAGCTTCTCGACAAAGAACTCGAGTGCTCGGTCCTGATCGCTGACGGGGACGATCACCGTCCCCACCTGGGCGATGCGAGTCCCGCTCTCGGAACTGGTCATTTCGGTCCTCCTGCTGGTCGATTGCTGAATGCGCGCCGGCTCATCGCGCCCGCGTCGAGCGGCCCGCTCGAACGACACTGTGATGAAGATAGTGGCAGGCTGCCGCTATGAACGACCTCGACACTCCGATCGACCTGGCGGCCCGCTGGCCGCCATGAACGACCTGGACACTCCAATCGGCCTGCCGGCCCGCTGGCCGCTATGAACGACCCCGACACCCCCATCGACCAGCCCGCCCAACGCCTCGGCGGGCCTGGCGCCCGCAGGGGAGGGCGGCTCGGGGGCAGCGAGCCACTCAGGCGCGCGCTGCCGCGCGCTTTCCCGTCGCGCCCCTTCCATGTGCGCTTCTGGGACGGCGGGGCCGTCCCGGCGACCGAGCCGGAGGCCCCGACGTTCATGCTGCGCGACCCCTCGGCTCTCTCGCACTTCCTGCGTGCCCCCGGGACGCTCGGCCTGGGACGCGCCTACGTGGACGGCTCGCTCGGCGTGGACGACCTCGACGCGGCGTTCCTCGTGGTCGATAGCTGGGAGCCGCCGCACATACCCACGGGCGACCGTGTGCGTCTTGGGTTGGCCATCGCGGCTGCCGCCGCAACGGGCGGCATCCCTCGCCGCCCGGGCCTGGAGCTCATGCTTCGCGGTACCCTGCACAGCGTCGAGCGCGACGCGGCTGCCGTCCGCTACCACTACGACGTCGGCAACGACTTCTTCGCGCTGTTCCTGGACGAGTCGATGACCTACAGCTGCGCGATCTTCTCGAAGGGAGCACAGACGCTCGAGGACGCCCAGGCCGCCAAACTCGAGCTCGTGGCGAGCAAGCTCGAGCTCGAGCCCGGGATGCGCGTGCTGGACGTGGGGTGCGGTTGGGGCAGCTTCGCGATCCACGCCGCGCGCAACCACGGCGCGCAGGTCCTCGGCGTCACACTCTCCGAGCCGCAGGCCGAGCTTGCGCGCAGGAGGGTGGCCGAGGCCGGAGTCTCCGAGCAGGTCGAGATCCGCGTCGCCGACTACCGGGAGCTCCCGCAGGGGTCATTCGACGCGATCGCGAGCATCGGCATGGCCGAGCACGTGGGCGAGCGCCAGATCGACCTCTACGCCCGGTCGCTCTTCGCGCTGCTGGCACCCGGCGGCCTGCTGCTCAACCACGCGATCGCCGCGCTCGACCCCGACTACAAACCGCTCGAGGACATCTTCTCCACCCGCTACGTGTTCCCCGACGGCGAGCCCCTCCCGCTCTCCCGGGTACAGCTGGCGTTCGAGCGAGCCGGCTTTCACACCGCGCACGTCGAGGGCTTCAGGGAGGACTACTCGCGCACGCTGCGCCACTGGACCGAGCGGCTGGACGAGCATCTGCAGCAGGCCGAGCGGCTCGCCGGTCCCGAGCGCACCCGGGTCTGGCGGCTGTACCTGCGGGCCGCGCGACTAGGCTTTGACACCGGCTACACCGCCGTCTACCAGGTCCGCGTGCGCAGACCCATCCAACCGTGAGGAACCCATGAAGATAGAGAGGCTCAACGTCGGGTGGTTCACAGCGCCGGCCGGGATCTTCCGTGCGGGCGACGATCTGGATCGAACGATTCGCTATCCCGTGCCCGCCTACGTGGTGGAGACGGCGACCGAGCGCATCCTCATCGACACGGGGCTGAACCCCGCCGCGATCGCCGATCCAGGCGCGTACTACGGGCGGCCGGAGCTGTTCGCGATGTTCGCACTCGAGCAGGAGCAGAGCCTCGCCGAGCAGATCGACCTGGAGACAGTGACCAAGGTCGTGCTGACGCACCTGCACTGGGACCACGTGGGTGGCCTGTCGCTCCTCCCGGCGTCCGTGCCCGTCGTGGTCCAGCGCGCCGAATGGGAGGCGGGCCAGGAGGACGCCGCGGTGCAGCGCAACGTCTTCTTTCCACGAGACTACGGCGGCGACGGTCGTGAGGTGATCCCGATCGACGGCGACTGCGATCTCCTCGGCGACGGGAGTATCGAGATCCTGTTCACCCCCGGGCACACACCCGGGCACCAGTCGATCCGCATCGGCGACCTCGTACTCGGCGCCGACGTCACCCACTTCGCGTCGGGTCTGGACGATCACCGATTCCCGGTCTTCGCCGACGATCACGAGCAGCAGGGACGCTCCGCGGAGCGCCTGCGGGCGATGCGCGACGCCGGCCTCACCGTCATCCCCGGCCACGACCCCGACATCCTGCACCCCGGTCCCGTGACGGCATGAGGGGCCGGGGCCGAGCCACCGGCAGCGGGCACGTGTGAAGCAAAGTGCTGTCTATGGGACGCGGATCGCGAAGCTTGCGACAAGGACGCCCACTTTTTCGTATTTGAACGCGTAGACGACTTCGCTCTTGTGCTTGAAGACTTCGTCGGGCTCCTTGAGGCTGACGGTCCCGTGGATGAGACCGGGCGGCAGGGGGCGGGTGGTGGTGCTCACCGTCTGGCCCGCCGCGATGTCCGATTCGGTGCTGTAGCCCCCGTGGTTTTCGTGGCGTTCTCCCGGTGCGTACCAGATGAACTGGTAGCTGCTTTCGGCGTTGGTGAGCGCGACACGCGAGGCGAAGGTGAACCTCAGCTCATAGTGGCCCCGGCGCGTGCGGATCAACTTGACCTTCAGGGGCGTCCTCACCTGTGCATGGGTGTAGGAGAGGTCCTCCGGGGCGACGTAGCCGACCGGCACCTGCATGCTGGGCGTGCAGGCGTATGCGCCGCCGATCCAGCTGCGCGAGGTGAGGTGGCAGGTCGCCCCATCGCGATAGTGGATTTCGGTGATCGGGCCGTCGACTGGAACGACGCTACCCGTGCCGACGCCGGCGAGCAACTGATGGGCCTTGGCGCGCGTGACGATCAGATAGGCGCCCTCCGGTCCGCTCGTGGCAAGCGTGTGGGGCCGTCCTTCGAGGAGGTAGGTGACGCTCTCGGCATCGGGGCCCAACAGCCCGAGGTAGAGGTTGCGCTCGTCCCCGAGGGGGCACGGCGGCAGCACGATACGCCGCAGGTGCAGCTCGACCCTGCCCGGCCTCCTCGCGCGGGAGGCGTGGGCGAGCTTCAGCTCCTCGATCGTCTGGGGGGTGGGCTCTTCGATGGTGTGGGTGCCCGGGGAGCCCGGCGCGTAGCAGCGACTCTGCCAGGCGCTGGCCGGCTGATCGCCCCACATCTGGTTGATGTAGAGCCTGTGGTAGCGGTCGAGCGAGCTGCACCAGTCGCCGTAGCCCGCCCCTCCGCTCGCGACGCTCAGTTCGTGGTAGCGCCCGTCGTCGCCGAACGCGTAGTCCTGTCCGATCGCGACGAGCCTGCCATGGACCAGGCGGGCAACCTCGATGCAGCCGAGGCCGCGGCTGGTGGCGAACTCACGCATCCCCCAGGGCGCCCCGCCCCCCGGGTCCGGGACGGAGATCGGCAGCATACGAACCGTGCCGGGCCTCAACGCGCCGTCACCGCTCCGCGGAGCCGTGAAGAGCTGGACCAGCGACCTCGGCGCGGGGGCGCCGAACTGGACCACACCGCTCGCGAGCGCCGCACCGGCGAGACCCAGCGCGACCGCGAGCGCGATCAGCGGAGCCCGGCGCCAGCCTCCCCGCGATCCTGGGGGGCCGCGGCGGCGGCTCGACCTCGCCAGGGCCTCGGCGGAGCGTGCCTGTCGCTCGGCGGCGGCGAGCACCGAGCGGCGCAGCTGCGGCAGCGTGTTCATCGCGGCCCCACCAGAGATCGAAGCACTCGCAGCCCCCGACTCACGCGCTGGCGCACGACGAGCTCCGAGCAGCCGAGCTCCCGAGCCATCTCCTCGTAGTCGAGGCCCTCGATGACACGGGCCCGGACGGCCTCGCGCTGATCGACCGGCAGGCCCTCGAGCAGGGTGAGCGAGTCGATCGCTCCGGCCTCGCCCAGACGATCGATCCGGTCGAGGTTCTCATCGCTCAGCACGATCGGCTCCATCCCGAGACGGCGGCGCGCCTGCGCCTCCACACGCCCCCGCCGCCAGCTCTGCGCCAGTTCGTGGCGCGCGATCCCGAACAGCCAGCCGCGCGCGCTCCCAAGCTCCGGCCGGAAGGACTCCAGCGAGGCGAGGGCGACGGCGAACACCTCCGCCGTGAGGTCCGCCGCGAGATCCGCGTGCCCCGTGGCACGCCGAAAGAAGGCGAGCAGGGGGTCCTCGTAGCGGTCGTAGAGCACCCCGAACGCCTCCCCGTCTCGGGCTCCCAGCACCAGCAGTTCCTCATCTGAGCACCTCGAAAGCTCGTTTGAACTCACCACCTCATATTGGAGGCGCCCCCAAAGTTGTGACCAACCCGTCGAGCAGCGGCCCGAGGCCGGGTCGTCAGTTGGAGCGGGCGAGCGTTCGAGTCCTACGCCGAGTCGAGCGGGCGTTCGAGCCCCACCCCGATCTGAGCAGGCGTTCGAGTCCTACGCCGAGTCGAGCGGGCGTTCGAGCCCCACCCCGATCTGAGCAGGCGTTCGAGTCCTACGCCGGGACCGACGCGCTCGCCGGGACCTCGTGCGTGTCCGGCTCGGCGCCCTGCAGCGCGCGGGTCAGAAGGCCCCTCAGGATCGCGCGCTCGCTCGGGGCGAGGGCGCCCAGCACCTCGTCCTCGATCGCCGCCTGAACGCGTTCGGCGTCGCTGAGGGCCGCGCGGCCGGTCGCGGTGATCTGCACCAGGTGCCGACGACGATCGCTGGGGTCGCGCAGGCGCGTGACGTAGTCGCGCTGCTCCAGCTCGTTCAGCAGCAGCACGACGTTGTTGGCGTCCATGCAGAAGGCGTCAGCGAGATCCTGCTGGGGGCAGCCGTCGTGGTCTGAGACGTAGCTGAGGGCGACGAGGTGGCGCAGGTGCATGCCCAGCCGCTGCTCGTCGCTGCGGCGGTACACCTGCTTGGCCAGGCGGCTCAACAGCACCGCCGTACCGGGGGCATAGTCTCTCCCTTCGCCCATGTCTCGAAGTCTATACATCATCTAAGCACCAATCATCACATTACCAGCGATCGTTAATTTTCCGTAGATCATCCTTGCTATATGGATGATAGTTGCTATGGTGTGCTCTACGCAACCCCGGAGGACACCCATGAAGACCCTGCTCAGCCAATCGAAGACCCCCCTACGGCCCGCCTCCTCGGAGCGCCGCCGCTGGATCGCGCTCGCGGTCCTTTGCCTGGGGCAGCTGATGATGGTCCTGGACGCCACCATCGTCAACGTGGCGCTGCCCTCGATCCAGCACGAGCTGCACTTCACGCAGGCCAACCTCACGTGGGTGATAGACGGCTACCTGGTCACCTTCGGCGGCTTTCTGCTGCTGGCCGGCAGGTTCGGCGACCTTGTGGGCCGCAAGAAGGTGTTTCTCAGCGGCCTGGTCCTGTTCGTGGCGGCATCGGTGCTGTGCGGGCTGGCGGACAGCCAGACGATGCTGATCGGCGCCCGCCTGATCCAGGGGATCGGCGGCGCGGTGGCCTCGAGCGTGATCCTCGCGATCATCGTCACCGAGTTCCCGCAGAAGGTCGAGCAGGCCAAGGCGATGGGCATGTACGCGTTCGTCTCCGCCGGCGGCGGCTCGATCGGCCTGCTCGCCGGCGGCGCGCTGACGCAGTCGCTGAGCTGGCACTGGATCTTCTTCGTCAACGTGCCGATCGGCGCGGTCGCCCTGGTCCTCGGCTGGGCGCTGATCGAGGAGAACAAGGGCATCGGCCTCGCCGGGGGCGTGGACGTGCTCGGCTCGATCCTGATAACGCTGGCGACCATGCTGGGCGCGTTCGCGATCGTCAAGTCGAGCGAATACGGCCTCTCCTCGGCGCGCACGCTCGGAGCGGGCGGCGCCTCGCTGGCTCTGCTCGGCGCCTTTCTCGCGCTGGAGTCGCGTCTGGCCAATCCGATCATGCCGCTGCGCATCCTGCGGCTGCGCACCCTGATGGGATCGAGCCTCGTCCGCGGCCTGCTCGTGACGGGCATGTTCTCCGCGTTCTTCCTCGGCGCCCTCTACCTCGAGCGCGTGCTCGGCTACGACGCGATCGACACCGGCCTCGCCTTCATGCCGCTGACCGTCGCCATCGCGATCATGTCGGTGGGCGTCTCCGCCCGGGCCGTGGGGCGCTTCGGCCCCGTCCCGACCCTTGTGGCGGGATTGCTGGGAATCATCACCGGGCTGATGCTGCTCGCCGTCCAGGGCGTTCACGCAAGCTACTTCCCCGGCCTCTTCCTCGCGTTCCTGACGCTCGGACTGGGTGCGGGCGCGTCCTTCCTGCCGCTGCTGACGATCGGGATGGCCGATGCGCCCCCGCGCGACGCGGGCCTCGCGTCGGGCATCATCAACGTATCGGTCCAGCTATTCGGGGCCATCGGCCTGGCCACGCTCGGCACGATCGCGACCGACCACACCAAGGCGCTGAGTGCCGAGGGGCACCCGCTGATCGGCGCGCTCACCGGCGGCTACCACCTCGCGTACATCGTGGCCGCGGCGTGCGTCACCGTGGGCATCCTCGCCGCCGTCCTCGTGCTGCGCCCGCCCGCCGGTCCGGTCGTGCAGGAGGTCGAGGAGTACGAGCGGGAGGAGATTGCCGGCGAGCTGCTGGCCGCCTAGCGGCCCCTGGAGAGCAGGTGGTGCGCGGGAGGAGATGACCGCCGAGCCGCCGGCCGCCTAGCGCCGGCGGGCAGGGTGCGAGTGTTAGCGGTAGCGTGTGGCCATGAGCTCGGCATGGCCCGCGCTTCCCTACGAGCAGTGGCGCGCTAGTTGCGACACGCTGCACGCGCACACCCAGGTCCTCGGCAAGCTGGCGGTTGTGCTCGCCCCGCCCGAGCCACAGCTCCAGCACGCCGCGCTGCGCCTGACGGCACGAGGGTGGGAGACCGCGCCGCTGCCCGCCCCGGACGGCTCGGGGGCGCTCGTCGCCGCGCTCGATCTGCGCACCCACGAGGCCGTCCTCGAGCACAGCGACGGCCGTGTGCGGCGCATCGCCCTGACGCCCGATCGAGCCGTCGGCGAGGTCACGCGCGAGGTTCTGAGCGCGCTCGGCGAGCTCGCCGGTGAGGTGCGGATCGATCCGACGCCCCAGGAGGTGCCCTGGAGCGTGCCGCTCGACGAGGACGAGGAGCACGCGCGCTACGACCGCGACCACGTGGCGCGCTACTTCGCCGCCGCGACCCGTGCGGCGCTCGTCCTCGCGGAGTTCCGGGCTCCCTACCGGGGACGCTCGACGCCGGTGAACGCGTGGTGGGGCTCCTTCGACCTCGCGGTGAACCTCTTCTCCGGTCTCCCCGCGAACCCCCCCTCCGATGACTTCATCATGCGCAACGCGATGGACTCCCAGGAGGTCGCCATCGGGTGGTGGCCCGGCGACACGCGCTACGGGCAGGCCGCGTTCTACGCCTACGCCCACCCCGCCCCGGAGGGGTTTGCGGCCGCCACGCTCTCCCCCGCGGCGGTACGCTGGGACGGGGCGCTCGGCGAGTACGTCCTCGACTGGGAGGATGTCTGCGCCAGCGCAGACCCGCACGCCGCCGCCGTCGAGTTCGCCCGCTCGGCATTTCACCATGCGTGCGCGGTGTGCAAGTGGGATCCCGCGCTTCTCGCCAGCGCCGAGGGCACGCCACCGCCCATCGTGTAGGACGCGCCACCGCGTACCAACCGTCGACCCTACGACCGAGGCCGGAGTCCCGATGAGCGATCTGCAGACGATGACCTACGAGGTCGGCGAGAGGATCGCCCGGATCACGCTCGATCGGCCCGAGCGCGGCAACGGGCTCACGCCGACACTGCTCGCCGAGCTCGCCGCGTGCGTCGAGCGGGCGGACCTCGATCCCGCGGTCCACGTGCTGCTCCTCGCGGGCAACGGCAAGGGGTTCTGCGGCGGCTACGACCTCGTCGAGAGCGCCGAGCGCGACATGTCCAGGCGCAGCGGCGAGGCCCCGCGGGGCTCGCCGCTTGATCCCGCGGCGATCGCGGCCAACCACGACCCGAGCGGCACCTGGGACCCGATGGTCGACTACGCGATGATGGGCCGCAACGTCCGCGCGTTCATGTCGCTGTTCCACTGCGCCAAGCCCGTCGTCTGCAAGGTGCACGGGTTCTGCGTCGCCGGCGGCACCGACATGGCCCTCTGCTCGGACCTACTCGTGATCGCGCAGGACGCGAAGATCGGCTATCCGCCGGCGCGCGTGTGGGGCTCGCCGACGACCTCGATGTGGGCGCACCGTCTGGGACCGCAGCGCGCCAAGCGGCTGCTCTTCACCGGCGACTGCCTCTCCGGCGCGGAGGCGCTCGAGTGGGGGCTGGCGATCGAGGCCCCACCCGCCGCCCAGCTCGAGGAACGCACCGAGATCCTCCTCAGACGGATCGCACAGATGCCCCTCAACCAACTGATGATGATGAAGCTGCTCGTCAACCAGGAGACGATGTCGAGAGGGCTGCACACCACCCAGATCCTGGGCACCGTCTTCGACGGCATCGCCCGCCACACCACCGAGGGCTACGCGTTCCAGCAGCGTGCCGCCGAAGCCGGCTTCCGCGAGGCGGTCCGCGAGCGCGATGACCCGTTCGGCGACCGCGGCGCTTCGAGCTTCAAAGGCTGACGGATCTGCGCCGTCGGCGCGCATGTGCCGGGGGCCTCGTCAGGGCCAGCAACCCGATGCGGCGCCCGGGAGTCAACGTTCTACTGCCCGGTCGCGAGGAAGCGCGCCACGTCCTCGGCATCGGCAGCCAGTGCGGCGGCGTCCTCGCGGCTCAGGCGACGAAAGGGCTCCAGCAGGACCCTCCCCGCGGGCATGCTCCACGTGGCGGTAGCGCGGCCGCGGACCAGCGCAAAGGGGCGGAAGAGGCCGTTGACGGTGATCACGGTGCGATGCGTCCCGAGGATCGCCTCGCGAGAGCGCCAGCCGAGCAGGACCGGGTCGAAGGCACCGAGCAGGCGCGGTTGCGGCAGTACGGCTGGCGGTCGCCGCCCCGCCAGGTCTAGGAGCCCGTCGTCGCGGTGTGTCAGCTTGGAGGCGATCGCGCTCAGTCCCGCGCGGACGTCGCGCAACGGGAGCCCCGACCACTTCGCGAGGTCGCGCTCGTCGGCCGGAGCGTGGCCAACCAGGTAGCGACGGGCGAGCTCCCCCAGGGCGCGCTCGCGATCGACTGGCCCCGTCTCCCCAAGCCAGTCGCGCACGAGCGCGAAGGCGTGCTGGCCGGCGAGAACCGGCCCGCGCACGGTTAGACCACGCAGGGAGGCGAGCACCAGCAGATGCACGACCGCCTGACCCTCCGTGCGCACGCCCGCGGCCGCGATCCGCTCGCGTAGCTGCTGGCGTGTGAGCGGGCCCTCCTCGGCCAGCGAGTGCTCGATCGCCTTCACGGCCCGCTCGGCGTCCTCGCGCGAGACGCCCTCCTGAGACAGTCTTCGCGTGGTGGCGGTGAGCATGCGCGGTGCCGTGAGCGCCTGTAGCCACGGGTAGTCCTCGCGGCGCACGAGGTGCAGCGTGCCGCGGTTCAGCCAGGTGATCACGAGCGTGCGCTGCTCACTCAGGGCACGATCTACATCGGCGGCCGACAGGCCCGCGGTGCGCGAACGGATCGCGAGGCGCACGCCACGCGGATCCTGCCCCTGGACGGCCAGCAGCCGCTCGGCGACGGCCACCGGATCGCGGGCCGGCTCTCCCGCGAGCAGCTGCGCTGTGAGGCGCTCCGCGAGCATCGCTGCCAGTATGGCCGGTGCATGAACCGGATCTTCTTTCACGGGCAGGCACGATCGACCATACCCAGCCGATGACACGGGACGCCTCGGATCTCGAGCTGGCAACACGCGTGGAGGCAGATAACGGCGGGCATGTCGCACAGCTATCCAAGGAGTGGGAGATCTGGGGCCCCAACGGCGGCTACCTCGCCGCCATCGCGCTGCGCGCCGCGGGCACCGTCGCTCAGATTCGCCAGCCGGCTAGCTTCTACTGCCATTTCCTCAGCTCGCCGTCCTTCGACGCCGTCCAGCTCAACGTCAACGTACTCAAGCGGGGCCGCCGCGCGGAGTCCTTCGCCGTGGAGATGGCACAGCAGGGCAAGCCGATCCTCCACGCGCTCGTGAAGACCGCCGCCGACGCGCCCGGGTACAGCCACCAGCACCCCAAGGCGCCCGGGGTCCCGGCCCCCGAGACCCTGAAGAGCTACGAGGAGCTGCTGCCCACCGGGCGACGTCCACCCTTCAGCTTCTGGAACAACGTCGAACGGCGGCCGGTCGACCAGGCCGGGACGGATGAATCAAAGGAGCCGGTGCTCCGCGAGTGGACGCGCTACCGGCCGCGAGCGTGCTTCGAGGATCCGTTCCTCGACGCCGCCCGGGCCCTGATCCTGCTGGACACCTTCGGCTTCCCCGCCGCCTACAAGCGCTACCGCAGCTGGGAGTACCTGGCGCCCAACCTCGACACGAGCGCCTGGTTTCACCATTTCAACCCGGAGTGCGAGTGGCTGCTGATCGACTGCGAGTGCAGCGTCGCCGACCGCGGCCTGATGGGCGTCAGCGGCAAGGTGTGGGATACCGAGGGAAGGCTGCTCGCGACGGGGTCAGCGCAGCTGTGCTGCATCCCGGGAAACCGCTCGTGAGATCGTTGCCTCTATAGGCCTCTGGGGCTCGCGCCGTCGCGTAGCGCCGCGACCACGCGGGCGGGCGCTTCGAGAGCGGGCCAATGCCCGACGTCCAGCAGCGAAGTGAACGGCGCCGCGGGTAGCCGTGCACGGATGCGCTCGGCCATGTGGGCGCCGGAAATCGGGTCGAGCATCCCCCACACGAAGGCAAGCGGCACGTCGGTCTGCTCCAGCGCGGCCACCCAGCGATCGGCGTGGAGGGCACGGTCGTTCATGTAGCGGATCACGCGGTGGATGACCAGCTGACCGTCTTCCCGAGCCGTCGCCCGCCAGATGTCAGCTCCGGCGGCGGCCACGTCGAAGCCCTCGGCGAAGGTGGGCTTCAGCCCCTCGACCCACAGCTCCTCGGTGAGCTGCGCGCCGATCTGCGGCCCGAGCTCTGGGTCCAGCAGCGCCAGCTGACCGGGCTGGGGACGGTAAACGTCCGGGTAGAGCCCGCCATTGAGCAGGTCTACCTCGACCAAATCGACACCCAGCACGCCTTCGGCACGTCTTGCGAGCAGCTCCTGCGCTACCGACACGGCGTAGTCGTGGGCCACGAGGACCGTCGCGGTGACCCGCTCGCGCGCCCACACCGCTTCGACTAGGTCGGCCTGCTCATGGATCGAGTAGTCGTGGTCGGCCGGCTTCTGCGAGGCGCCGAATCCGAGAAAGTCGAACAGCACCAGCGAATTGCGCTCGGCCAGCGCCGGAAGCGCCATGGCCCAATCATGCGAGGAGCTTGGGAACCCGTGCAGCAGAGTCATCCTCGGGCCTGTACCGGCCCGACGCAGAAAGATCTGCCGGGTTACCCCGCCGAGGTCGATGTCCACGCGTTTCCCCGCCGACCACCAAGCATCGATCCCATCCACTGGCCGGATTATCACAGCCCCGCCAATCTCGGGACCGCGGGAAGCTGCCGGCGATCGGTGGAGTCAGACGTCGTAGGCGATCGAGTCCGCGACGACCTTACGCCACTTCTTGTCGGGGACCATCTTCATGGCGGTGTTTCGCAAGGCGCACACGACGCCGTTTGCCTTGGCCTGCTCACCTCGGCGCCGTGAAGCGAGCACGATCGAGTTGGCCCGCTCAGCGCGACGTAGCTCGTAGGACTGAAGCGCGAGCAGAATCGAGGAGGACTCGCTCAGCGGCGCGCTGAGCGATAGCTCCTTCGCCAGCACGATCGCGTCCTCGATCGAAATGCCGGCGCCCTGCCCCATGAACGGCGTGGTCGGATGGGCCGCATCGCCGATCAGCACCAACCGACCCTTGGACCAGGGACGAATCGGATCGCGGTCGTAGATGTCACTCCGGATCACCGCGTCATCGGCGGTGCTCCCGATCAGCGTCGCTGCGGGCGCTGGAAACTTGCCGAAATGCCGCAGACACTCGGCCCGCTGGCCGTCGGGCGCGTGGTGCTCGCCGGCCGGCGCGAGCAGGGATGCGCTCCAGTAGACCTCGTCGTGAGTGAGAGGGAAGATCCCGAACTGGGCGCCGGCACCACTGTACAGCCTGGCAACGTCGACCGGCACGAGACCGGGCTCGATGATCGCGATCCCGCGCCAAGCTGTGAAGCCCGAATATCTTGCCTCGGCCTTGCCGTGCATGGTGGTGCGCACGACGGAGTGCAGCCCGTCGGCCCCGACGATCAGGGCGCCGCGCTCGCGCCGGCCGTCGGCAAAATGCGCGACCGCGCCATCCGCGTCCTGCTCAACGGCGACGCATTCGGCCGACAGATGGATCCGGCGAGCGTCGATCTCGCGGAGCAGACCCTTCTGAAGATCGCCCCGGCGAATGGTCACCCCCGGAACGCCCTTCTGCCTTGCGACCTCGCCCTGCGGCAGGCGCGCCAGCAGTCTCCCACGGTGGGAGTAGAGCTCCTGCCACTCGACGGGGGTGCCCCGATCGATCATGTAGCGGCCGATCCCGATTCTGATCAGGGCGCGCAGAGCATTGGTCTGCAGGCCGAGGCCAGCGCCAACCTCACGTAGCTGGGGGGCCCGCTCGAATACCTCCACCGGGATCTGAACTCGTGTGAACGCCGCTGCTGCGGCAAGGCCGGCCGGGCCGGCGCCGATGATTAGGGCCCGCCGTGCGTCGTCTGTCGTCACCGAGGTTCAACGCTCCACGACAGGCCGACCGGTTCCAGAGCGCGGAGAAGTGCTTCGGGGTCGAACGCAACCGATGGCGCCAGTGCGCCGGCGCGGTTGTAACCGGGCTCTGACATGTGCCTGGCAGCTTGGGTCAACGCCGCCGCAGTCAGCTTGTAGGGATCGCGACCGCGGGCGGTGGCGGAGGCGATCGCGCCGGTGTCGCTGTGCGCCACGACGTGGACCGTGAATTCGGCGGCTTCGCGCTGCTGCTCGGTCGGACCGGCCGAGGAGCGGCTCGCGGCGCGCTGCGCGAGTCGATAGATCGGTGTCCGAAGGGCCGCCTGGCCAACCGGAAGCACGATCTGCACGAAGCGCGCCAGGGCCGGCTTCGGCGCGAGGCCGGCTGCGGCCTGCACCACCCGAACCTCCCGGGTCTGTGTGTGTCGCGGCACGGTGATCACCTCGCAGCTCGGGAATCGGATGACCGGCTGCTTGCCGATCGGCGGTGGGAACTCGAAGCTACCGAGCTGCATACCACGGCGTCCAAAGCTCAGGGCGCCGTTCTCGTAGACCAGGTCCCGCTCGCGCAGGACCTCGAGCACGGTGAGCGCCGTACCCCGGCCCATGGCCTGGTTCACAGTCCAATAGCCGATCTCGAGCGAGGCGAGGGGCTCGCGGTCGCGGGCCACGAGGTGGCTGAGCAGATCGCCCACCAAGCCCAAGCCGAGACCCGAGACGAGCGCGACGCCGCGCTCCTGCGCCGCGGGGGATCGCTCCTCGAACACTTTCCTGAGGAACAGCTGCTCGGAAGTCGTGTCGAGATAGTGGGTTCCCGTCTCGATAGCCGCCGCGAGGATGCCCTCACCCGAGAGCGCAAACGGGCCGGCGCAGTTGATCACCACGCGCGCATCGGCGAGCAGCGTGCGCAGCCCCGCGGAATCATCGACCGACGCAGCAGCCCATGGGATGCCGCCTCGCTGTTCGGACAGCGCCGCGAGCCGCGTCGCGTCGCGGCCGGCGAGCGTGAATGTCAGCCCGGCGCTCGTCAGTTCGTCAGCGATCAGACCGCCGGTGTAGCCGGTTGCGCCGTACAGGACGATCACGATCGTCAGGCCCCTACTAGATCTCGATCCGCTTGGCCTGCGAGCTATTGAAGCGCAGCATCGCGATCACCAAGAACACCACCGTCATCCCCGCCAGGACGGCGGCGGGGACGAGCACACCCGAGATCCCTTCGCCTTCGAGGATCACGTTGTGCGCACCCAGGAGCGCCCAGTAGCTGGGAAACGCATGTCCGATTGCCCTGATCGCTGGGGGGAGCGATGCGACGGGAGTCAGCGCGCCGCCCATCGCGGCGAACACGATCAGGATCATGTTGCCGATCGCCTCGAGCTGCGCGTAGGTCTGCACTAGCGCGACGATTGCGGCGGTCATCGCCAGCACGCACGTGATCAACGGCACGGCGACCACCAGCAGAACCGGCAACGGCCCCTTGGAGTTCATGCCGAACACCGTCAGGCCGATGACCACCGTGAGCACGATCTGGGCCAGGATCAGCAGCGCTCCCGGTAGGAGCTTGCCCGTCAGGATCTGCGCGGTGCTGGCCTGACTGGCCCGCATCCGTTCCCACGTGTTCCATCCGTGCTCGACGAAGAACCCCCTGCCGAGCGTCATGATCCAGAGGAACAGGAACATGATCATGAACCCGGGAACGGCCTGCTCGGAGCCGTTGACGTTCCTGTAGCCCTCTTGCACGAGGATCGTCTTCATCGTCGGTCGCATCACCAGGATCGACAGCACCGGGATGATGAGATAGAGGATGATCGGTCCGGGATCGCCAAGCAGCAGTTTCAGGTTGTGCCCGATCAGCGCTCCGAGGGGATTGGGCCCCCGGGCCTGAACGACGCCGCTGGGCGTGGGCTCAGGACCGCCAGCTGCGCGGGCGAACTTGGGGAAGGCGTAGGTGGCGCTCCTCGCCTCAGCCTCGGCACTTGGCGGCGCCGGTTCGGCAGGGGGCTCGGGGCTGAGCGTTGTCGCCTGCATTCCGGGGCGCACGGCCGTTCGCTGCGACGCGGCGTCCGTCGGTTCGGATTGCGCAGTGAGCACGCCGATCGTGGTGGCGCCGACGATGATCGAGTCGCCGTGGCGCAGCTGACGCGGTCCGGAAATCCGCTCGCCGTTGACATAGGTCCCATTGGTGGATCCAAGGTCCTCGATCGTCAAAACCCCATTTGCGCGCGTGATACGTGCGTGGCGTCGCGACAGTTCCTGGTCGCCGTCCAGCGTACCCTCGCCTTCGGCCGCGCGCCCGATCATGAGCTCGGGCTCGACCTCCAACCCGGAGCCGGCGGCAGCGCCGCTGGTGATCCTCATGATCTCTTGCGCCATGCCGCCTAGCCGCCCGTCTTCCGCATCACCGTCACACCTGCACCACCGGCCGTCCCCTCTGAGAGTGGCGTGAGTCCCTGCCCGGGAACGTAGGGCACGGGCTGGATCTCTGCGTAGTGCCTGTTGGTGAGCGCGAGGTAGACGCTGTCGAGGCTCGGACGAAGGACCTCGATGCTCGCAATCGGCGGCGCGTCGCGACCGATCCGGTTCAACAGAGCGGCGGCGGCCCCCTTGGGATCGTCAGTCTCGAGCCGTATGAGGTTGTCCTGGATCGTGAGCTTGCCCGGGAAGTCGAGCGGGGGAGCCGCGCCGTCAAACCGCACCTCGACAGCGGTGCTCGCGCACTCACGGATCAGCTCGGCAATCGATCCACGCGCGACGATCTTGCCGCCATCGAGGATCGCCACCGACGCTCCGAGCTCTTCGATCTCAGGAAGATAGTGGGTCGAGTAGCAGATCGCGCGTCCCTCGGCGGCAAGCGCCTTGACCGCCTCGAGGATCTCCTGGCGTGTACGAATGTCGGCGCCGACCGTGGGCTCGTCCAGAATCAGGAGCGGTGGGTGGTGGAGCATCGCCATGCCCGTGTGCAGCCGGCGCTTCTGACCGCCCGACAGGGTCCCTGCTCTGCGAGCGAGCATCGGTGTCAGGCTCAGGGCGTTTGCGACCTCGGCGACGCGCTGATCCACGAGCGGCTTGCCCAGGCCGTTGATCCGGCCGAGGATGCGGAGGTTGTGCTCGACCGTTAGCGTCGGATAGATCCCGAGGTCCTGCGGTGCGATCCCGAGCGAGGTCCGCGCCTGACGAGGGTCGGCCAGGGCATCGACCCCGTTGATCCGGATCGTTCCTGCGTCTGCCGTCCGCAGGCCCGCGATGATCGAAACAAGCGAGGTCTTGCCCGCGCCGTTGGGCCCGAGCAGGCCGACGATCTCGCCCGGCTGGATCTCGAGATCCACACCGTGCAGCACATGGTGCTCACCATAGGACTTCGTGACCCCCCGCACCGACAACACGGAACCCGCATCGGAGCGGTGGGTCTCGCTCGCCTCGCCGATCATTGCCGAGCGCAGGGCGGTGGCCTGCCCCTGGGCGACGAACTCGATCAGCGTAGCGCCGACTTCGATCCGATCGCCGGTTGCGAGGAACTGAGGAACCGGGATCTTCCAGCCGTTGAGGAAGGTGCCGTTCGTCGATCCGAGGTCCTCGATGATCAGCCCGCCTTCAGGCAGGCGCAGGATCCGCGCGTGCCGACGCGATAGCTCCGTGTCTCCACCCAGGCTGCCGTCCGTGCCGCCCTCACGACCAATCAGCAGCTCATCGCCGATGCGCAGCTCGCTTCCCGAGGCGGGCCCGGATAGAACTCGCAGCATTTCGCCGGCCATCAGCCGCCCCTCCGATGGCCAGCCCGCTGTCCGCGCACACCAGGCGGCGCCGCCAATGCCCCTCTCCGTCTGGGTGTGAGCCGCTCAGCCATGTAAGTCTCCATCTATCTCTCAGCTCCTGTCGTCACCCGGTGTACGATAACCCTAGCCCAGGCCGCGCCGAATGATCAAGTCGGCGACAACGCCAGTCCAGCCGGCTTCCCCAACCGGACGCGTCCAGAGCAGTCACACATCTGCGACGGCGATCAACGACTGTTGGACCGGCCGCTTCGAGCCCTACGCCTGCCCCCCTGCCGCATCCAAAGTATCTCACACCCGGGGGGCTTGTTTCAAGCCCCGGGCGTGCTCCATACTCGCTCATCGCAAGCGATGAAGGGAGCAATGCGATGGGCACGGAGGAACATGCGGCGGTGATCGCTGAAGGCGATCCGACGGGAATCGACACCTTCCAGCCCGACTGCTACGTGTTGGGTTTCCAAGAGATCGACGAGACGCAGGTCGCGGTCGTAGGTGGCAAGGGCGCGCATCTGGGGGAGCTTTCGCAAATCGAAGGCATCCGTGTGCCGCGTGGCTTTTGTGTGACAACGAACGCCTTCCGGCGGATGATGGCGGAGGCCCCGTCGATCGACGATCCGCTCGATCGACTGTCGCGCCTTGACCCGAGCGACCAGGAAGCGATCCGCGAGCTCAGCGCGGAGATCCGCCGGACCCTTGAAGGGATCGCCATCCCCGACGATGTGGCGGCGGCGATCACCCTCGCGCTCGCCCGTCTCGGCGAGCAGGTCGCCTACGCCGTCCGATCGAGTGCGACGGCAGAGGACTTGCCGACGGCCTCTTTCGCAGGTCAGCACGACACGTTCCTGAACATCGTGGGGCCGGCCGCGATCCTCCAGCACGTCAGCCGGGGCTGGGCCTCGCTGTTCACCGAGCGAGCCGTGACCTACCGCCTGCGCAACGGCTTCGACCACAGCAGAGTTGGCATGGCCGTCGTCGTGCAGCAGATGGTCTTCCCGTACGCGGCCGGCATCCTTTTCACGGCAGACCCCGTCACGTCCAATCGGAAGATCACCTCAGTGGAGGCCGGCTTCGGCCTCGGCGAGGCCCTGGTCTCCGGTCGGGTGAACGCCGACGTCTACAAGGTGCGCGACGGCGAAGTCCTCGCCAAGGCGCTCGCCACCAAGCAGCTTGCCATTCACGCCTCGCCGGCAGGCGGCACACAGGAACAGACGATCGAGGCGGAGCGCCAGGAGCAGCCGGCACTGACGGATGCGCAGGTCGTGCGACTAGCGCAGCTGGGCCGGCGGGTCGAAGCGCACTTCGGCCGCCCCCAGGACATCGAGTGGTGCCTGGTGGACGATGGCTTTCAGATCGTCCAGAGCCGGCCGATCACCACGCTGTTCCCCATCCCCGCGGCCGAGGACGGAGAGAACCACGTCTACGTCTCGGTCGGTCATCAGCAGATGATGACCGACCCCATGAAGCCGCTGGGGCTCTCGGTTTGGCAGCTGACGGCCCTGCGGCCGATGTACGAGGCAGGCGGGAGGCTGTTCGTCGACGTCACCCAGGGCCTGGCTTCGCCAACGAGCCGCGCAGGCCTCCTGGAGGCCCTTGGGAGATCCGATCCGCTGATCGGGGACGCGCTGCAGACCATCCTCGAACGCGGCGACTTCATCCCGTCGCTCTCGGACGAGGGTCCCGCCGCGGCGCCGGCCGGCGACCCGCCCGACCCGATCGAAACCGATCCGACCATCGTCACCGAGCTGATCGGGCGCAACCAGGCCTCCATCGCCGCACTGAAGCGCGACATCCGGACGAAAACCGGATCGGCGCTGCTCGACTTCATCCTGGCGGACATCCAGGAGCTGAAGCGGATCCTGTTCGATCCGCGAAGCCATCAGGTGTTCATGGGGGCGATGGAGGCCACGTGGTGGCTCAACGAGCAGCTGGAGGCGTGGCTGGGCGAGAAGAACGCGGCCGACACGCTGACGCAGTCTGTACCCCAGAACGTCACGTCTGAGATGGGGCTGGCGCTCTTGGACGTCGCGGACGCGATCCGCC
Organism: uncultured Solirubrobacterales bacterium; assembly: GCA_963742275.1. GTDB lineage: Bacteria > Actinomycetota > Thermoleophilia > Solirubrobacterales > Solirubrobacteraceae > Palsa-744. The sequence continues at coordinate 494,551 of CAVUKU010000001.1, forward strand.
CGCATTCGGAGGTGGTGGCGTTTCTGCAACACGTCGAGGACGAGGGTTTCCTGGACGAGCTGGCCGAGCTTGCGGGCGGCCGGGAAGCGCGGGATGCCATCCGGGCCTTTCTCGAGCAGTACGGCATGCGCTGCGTCGGCGAGATCGACATCACGAGGCCGCGTTGGAGCGAGCTCCCCTCCACGCTCGTGCCCGTGCTCCTCGCCAACATCAAGAACTTCGAGCCGGGCGCCGGCGAGCGGCGCTTTGAGCAAGGGCGCCAGGAGGCGTGGCAGAAGGAGCAGGAGCTGCTGGAGCGCTTGCAGGCGTTGCCGGACGGAGAGCAGAAAGCCGAAGAGGCCAAGCGGATGATCGACCGCGTCCGGACCTTCATCGGGTACCGGGAGTATCCGAAGTACGGCATGGTCAGCCGCTACTTCGTTTACAAGCAAGCGTTGCTGGAAGAGGCCGAGCGCCTCGTGCAGTCCGACGTGCTTCGTGAAAAGGAGGACATCTTCTACCTCGCGTTTCAGGAGCTCCACGACGTCGTGCGCACGAACGAAGTGGATGACCAGCTCATCTCCCGGCGCAAGCACGCGTTCAAGTCCTATCAAGCGCTCACACCGCCCCGGGTGCTCACGTCGGAGGGCGAAGTCATCGCCGGGGCGTACAGACGCGACGATGCGCCGGCCGGCGCGCTGATCGGCCTACCGGTTTCCAGCGGGACCATCGAGGGGCGGGCCCGCGTCATCCTGGACATGGCGGACGCCGAGCTCGAACCTGGTGACATCCTGGTCACGGCCTACACGGACCCCAGCTGGTCGCCCCTGTTCGTCGCGATCGAGGGATTGGTGACGGAGGTTGGGGGCCTGATGACCCACGGCGCAGTGATCGCACGGGAGTACGGCTTGCCGGCCGTCGTGGGGGTGGAGCACGCCACCCATCTGATCCGGGATGGGCAGCGGATCCGTGTGCATGGAACGCAGGGATACGTCGAGATCCTGCCCTAACGGCCCCCAGCCGAGAATCCGCACCTCCTCGAGAACCAGCTCGCGCGGGCTCATCGCGGAAAGTTAGCTCGACATCGGCCGTCCCGCGCCGACCGCCTTGGACGCCGCCGCGATCTCGCCGCGGAGCGCCTTCAGCGCGGCGACGTAGATCTCCGAGAACGTCGGAAACGGCTGGATCGTGTCGGTGAGAACGTCGAGCGGGATGTGGGCGCGGATCGCGAGCGTCGCCTGCTGCAGCCACTCGCCCGCCTCGGGGCCGAGCGCGTAGGCGCCCGTCAGCCGCTCGCCGTCGCTGAGCAACGTCAGGAAGCCGTTGCTGTCGGCGTAGGCGCGCGTGTAGGTGGCGGTCTTCGCCACCCCCGACAGCGGGACCATCGCGCTGAAACGGCCCGCCGAAGCGCCCACCGCGGCGGCCTGAGGGTCCGTGTAGACGACGCGCGGAACGGCCTCGTAGTTGGCCTTTCGCGGTTCGCCGAGGATGTTCGCGGCGACCACCTCGCCCTGGTACTTGCCGACGTGGGTCAGCGGCCAGAGGCCGTTCACGTCGCCGATCGCCCACAGACCCTCCGCGGCACGCAGGTGCGCGTCGACCGGAACTCCGTGCGCGTCCGGCTCGACGCCGACCGTCTCCAGGCCGATCCCGAGTACTCGCGGACGCCGGCCGGTGGCGACGAGCAGCCGGTCGCCGCGTAGTTCGCGCCCGTCGTCGAGCTCGAGGACGTACTCCTCGCCCTCGCGTCGGGCAGCGGTCGCGTTTGCGGACAGGACGAGCTCGATGCCTTCGCCGTGCAGAACCTCGCCGAGCGCCTCCCCCAGCGGCGCCGGCTCCCGCCCGAGCACGTGCTCGGCCATGTCGGTCACCACCACCTCGCCGCCGAGCCGACGAACTGCCTGGGCCATCTCCACCCCGACCGGCCCGCCACCGAGGATCAGCAGACGGCGCGGAATGGCCTTCATCGACGTCACCTCGCGGCTGCTCCAGACGCCGTCGAGCTCGCGCAAGCCCGGCTACGGGCGGCACGACCGGATCGGCGCCATTCGCGAGGACCACGTGGTCGGCGGTGTGTCGCACCCCGTCGACCTCGACGATGCCCGGGCCGGCGAGCCGCCCGCTGCCGCGCAGCAGGTCGATGCCCCGATCGGCAAGCCAGCGCTCCTGTCCGGCATCGGAGTAGTCAGAGACCATGAAGTCACGCCAGGCAAGCGCCGCCTCGACGTCCACCTCGGCGCTCGCGGCCGCCTCGCGCGCACCGTGGACCGCCTCACCCGGCCGCAGCAGGGTCTTCGAGGGGATGCAGGCCCAGTACGAGCACTCCCCTCCCACGAGCTCGCGCTCGACGATCGCCACGCGCAGCCCGCCCTCCGCCAACGCGCCCGCACAGTGCTCGCCCGGCGAGCCGCCGCCGAGCACGATCACGTCATAGTCGCTGCTCATGTCGGCAGCTCCCCGCCGGCGCGCTCGCGCACCATGTAGAGCGCATACCAGTCTGGCCAGTTCGGCGTCCGCCTGGCCCGTTCGCTCCTCGTGTTTGCCGTGTGCCTCGGCAGCCCGCCTGAGCGCGTCCGCCAGGTCCTCCACGGACTCATAGGCCGTGGCCATCAGCGTCTCCTTTCAACGACCAGGCAGTCGTGTCGTGATCTCCTGGAGCAGCCAGCCGTTGCCATCCGGATCATTGAAGGTCGCGAAGGACCCGTAGGTGCCGCGGCTGGGCGCCGGCCCGGGCACACGGCCTGAGTCGTGGAATCGCGCGCCCGGCACCCCCTCATGGAACACCTCGCTCACTTCCACACCGAGGGCGAGCAGCTCGTCACGGGCAGCGTCGATGTCGGCGACGATCAGGTAGAGGCTCTCGGCCGAGCCGGGCGCGGCCGACGCGATGTTCGTGCCGAACTGGATCGAGCACCCCGAGCCCGGAGGCGTGAACTGGACTATGCGCAAGTCGTCACCGCGGGCCAGGTCGGCGTCGAGCCGCCAGCCGAGGCTTGCGTAGAACTCCTTCGCCCGATCGACATCCGCGACGGGCACGACCATGACCTCGAGCTTGAACTCCCCGGCCTTCACCGGCGGAGTGCTCGCCGCCGTTTCGCTGCTCGCCTCGACACCGCTCATCTTGCCTCCATCGGTAGGCGGCGCCGCGACGGGACACCGTGTTCTCGCCGACATACGCGACGCGAGGCGGCAACGACGCAAAGGCCGACGCTGCAGGCCTGCGGTGCAATGGAAATTGGCACGAGCCCTTTCCTGGGCACCCCCGGACAGTGCTTCGACGAAGGATGCTCCCGTCGGTTCGCGGGTACTTTACTCTCGTCGGCACTGAAGTCAAGTCCTCGCAGTAGGTCTGGCGGTCAGCGACCACCCCATCTGTTCCAGAGGACTCGTAAGGAGGGCGGCCGCCACCGCACAGGCGTAATCTAGGAGACATACCTCGTCGAATGGTCCCCTCGCACAAGCACAACGACGAGAAGGTCGCGATCATCACTGGCGCCTCGCAGGGCATCGGCGCAGGTCTCGCGAAGGCGTACCGTGAGCTCGGATACGTCGTGATCGCGACCGCTCGATCGATCGGGCCGTCTGAGGACCCCGGCATCGTGACCGTCGGAGGTGACATCGCCGACCCTGAGACGGCGCAGCGTGTCGTGGGGGAGGCGGTCGAGCGCTTTGGGCGGATCGACACGTTGATCAACAACGCCGGGGTCTACATCGGCAAGCCCTTCACGGATTACACCCTCGCGGACTTCAACGCCCTCCTCGCCGTCAACCTGGCGGGCTTCTTTCACATGACTACGCGCACAATCAAACACATGCTCGACCAGGGCAGTGGGCACGTGATCAATGTTTCGACGACGCTCGTTGAGCAGGCGGATAGCGGTCGACCGGCCGCTCTGTCAGTCCTGACCAAGGGGGGCCTGGTTGCAGTCACCAAATCGCTTGCGATCGAGTATGCCTCCCGTGGTCTACGGGTAAATGCCGTCTCTCTGGGCGTGATCAAGACGCCGATTCACGACGAGAGTTCCTACGCGGGGATGGGCGCGTTGCACCCTGTCGGTCGGGTTGGCGAGATCGAGGATGTGGTCGGTGGAGTCATCTATCTCGAGTCGGCGCCGTTCGTGACTGGAGAGGTCTTGCACATCGACGGCGGCCAGAGCGCCGGACACTGACCGTGAGGCTCTTGAGTCAATTCCAACAACGGAGGTCAGCATGAGCACCATTGAAGAGCGGATGGTCTTGGCCCACTTCATCGTCTCGGATGATGTCGAGCGTTCCCGCCGCTTTTACACCGACGTACTTGGCGGCAAGACCGTCATCTCCGGCGAGGCGGGTGACGAGGTGACGTACGTCGCGCTGGCCAACAGCTGGATTATCATCAACAACGGCGGAGGTCCGACCGACGACAAGCCGACCGTCACGCTCGAGACGCAGCCCGACCCAGATCGGGTGAGTAGCTTCCTCAACATCCGGGTCGCGGATATCCAAGCGGTGTACGCCGAGTGGAGCGCGCGGGGCGCCCAATTCCTGACGCCGCCCAAGCAGCACGAGACCGAGATTCGCTGCTACATCCGGGATCCCGACGGCTACCTGATCGAGGTGGGTCAAACGACGCTGGCCAGGGGCTGGCGTCCACCAACATCTGATTAGCTCTGAGGCATGCTTGGTGTGCCGACAGGGGTGACCGCGTGCCTATTCGACCTCGACGGGGTGCTGACGCAGACGGCCAAGGTGCATTCCGCCGCCTGGAAGCAGATGTTCGACGACTACTTGCGCAAGCGGGCGCGCCGGACCGACGAAGCCTTCGTTGCATTCGATCCGATCCGCGAGTACGACCAATACGTCGACGGCAAGCCTCGCTATGACGGTGTACGAGCGTTTCTTGCCTCGCGCGGGGTAGAGCTACCGGAGGGGGACCCGAGCGACACGCCGGATACGGAGACGATCGACGGTCTCGGCAACCGCAAGAACGAGATCGTGCTCAGACTCATTTGCGAGCAGGGTGTGCAGCCATATGAGGGCTCGGTCCGCTACGTCAAAGCGGTCCAAGCCGCCGGGTTACGACGCGCCGTTGTCTCCTCCAGCACCAACTGCCGCGACGTTCTCGCTGCCGCTGGAATGCAGGACCTGTTCGAAGAGATCATCGACGGAGTCGTGGCCGAGCGCGAGCACCTCCAGGGCAAGCCCGCGCCGGACACGTTCCTCGCAGGGGCGCAGGTCTTGGGCGCCGAGCCCGCTGAGGCGGTCGTGTTCGAGGACGCGCTGGCGGGTGTCGAGGCGGGCCGGGCAGGGCGCTTTGGCTTCGTGGTCGGCGTCGACCGCGTCGGCCAGGCCGAGGCGTTGAGAGCCCATGGTGCCGACCTCGTCGTAGACGATCTGGCCGATCTGTTGCCGACGCCATGATCCAACATCCGGACTTCGCGGTCGAGCCCTGGGCCGTGCATGAGACCGACCTCGACCTCGACAGGCTCGCGCAGACGGAGTCGGTGTTCGCGCTTGCCAACGGTCACATCGGCCTGCGCGGGAACCTCGACGAGGGAGAGCCTTACGGCCTGCCGGGCACCTATCTGGCCGGTGTCTACGAGGTGCGGCCCCTTCCCTACGCTGAGGCTGGATATGGCGATCCGGAGGCCGGCCAGACCATCATCAACGTCACCAACGGCAAGATCATTCGCCTGCTGGTGGAGGACGAGCCGTTTGACATCCGCTACGGCGAGCTGCGCCGCCACGAACGGGTACTCGACCTACGCGCCGGAGTGCTGCGCCGCACGGTCGAATGGGTGTCTCCGACAGGGCGTTCCGTGCGGGTGGCCTCCACGCGCCTGGTGTCGTTCACGCAGCGGGCGGTCGCAGCCGTCCTCTACGAAGTCGAGGCACTCGACGGTCAGACATCGGTGGTCGTGCAGTCCGAGCTCGTCGCCAATGAAAAGCTGCCGGTCACCGAGCGCGACCCCCGGGCCGCGTCGGCGCTCGCCTCACCATTGCAATCCGAGCTCTTTGCCGCGCGTGACACCCGCGCGATCCTGGAGCATTCCACGCGCGCGAGCGGCCTGACGATGGCCGCGGCGATGGATCACGTCATCGACGGGCCGGCGGACACGACGGCCACCTCGGAAAGCTTCGAGGACCTCGGTCGCCTGCTCGTGACGACCGACCTCGTGCCCAAAAAGCCTCTTCGAATCGTCAAGCTCATCAGCTACGGATGGTCGCGCAGGCGCTCGGCGCCGGCGATCGTCGACCAGGTCGCGGCCGCGCTGGCGGAGGCGCGACACCGTGGCTGGGACGGTCTCCTCGCCGACCAACGCGCTTACCTGGACGACTTCTGGGATCGCGCCGACGTCGAGATCGAGGGTGACGCCGAGCTGCAGCTGGCGGTTCGCTTCGGCCTCTTCCACACGCTTCAGGCCGGCGCCAGGGCGGAGCGGCGGGCGATCGCGGCCAAGGGGCTGACCGGACCGGGTTACGACGGGCATGCGTTCTGGGATACGGAGAGCTTCGTCCTGCCGGTCCTGACGTATACGGCTCCGCACGCCGCGCGCGATGCCCTGCGCTGGCGCCATCTCACGCTCGATCTCGCACGGGAGCGAGCGACCTCGCTGGGGCTGGAGGGCGCCGCGTTCCCTTGGCGGACGATCCGGGGACAGGAGTGCTCGGGGTACTGGCCCGCAGGGACAGCGGCGTTCCATGTCAATGCCGACATCGCCGATGCCGTCGTCCGCTACGAGGCGGCCAGCGATCACGATGAGGAGTTCGCGCGCGGCGTCGGCCTGGAGCTGCTCGTCGAGACGGCTCGGCTGTGGCGCTCGTTGGGGCACCACGATGCTGGCGGCCACTTCCGAATCGACGGCGTGACCGGTCCCGACGAGTACAGCGCAATCGCTGACAACAACGTCTACACGAACCTGATGGCCGAGCGAAACCTGCGCGAGGCCTTCGAGGGCGCAAAGCGCCATCCCCAGCGCGCCGCTGAGCTCGGAGTCGACGACGAGGAGGCGGCCGCCTGGCGTGACGCCGCCCGGGCGATGCTCATCCCCTACGACAAGGAACTGGGAGTCCACCCTCAAGCGGAGGCGTTCACCGATCACGAGATCTGGGACTTCGACGCGACCGCCCCCGAGCAGTATCCGCTGCTGCTGCACTTCCCCTACTTCGACCTTTATCGCAAGCAGGTCGTCAAGCAGGCCGACCTGGTGCTCGCGCTGCATCTGCGCGGTGACGTCTTCAGTGACGAGGAGAAGGCGCGCGACTTCGCCTACTACGAGCGACTGACGGTTCGCGACTCCTCACTGTCGGCCTGCACCCAGGCGGTCATTGCCGCGGAGGTCGGACACCTCGAGCTTGCCTACGACTACCTCAGTGAGGCCGCCCTCATCGATCTCGACGACCTCCAGCACAACACACGCGACGGCCTGCACATCGCGTCACTGGCGGGGACATGGATCGCCGCCGTCGCGGGGTTTGGAGGTATGCGAGACCACAACGGGATCCTGAGCTTCAGCCCCCGCCTCCCGCAAGCGCTCACCCGCCTCACGTTCCGCCTCTGCTTCCGTGGGCGCAGGCTGCTGGTGGAGGTCGGTCCCGAGCAGGCGGAGTACTCGCTACTTCAGGGCGCCTCCCTGGAGATCGTCCATCACGGCACGAAGGCCACGGTTGACCCGCGACGGCCGCAGACCTGCCCCATCCGTCCGGCACCCCCGCGCGAGACCCCTGGACAGCCGTCCGGGCGCACACCGGAGCGGCGAGGAGCGCCGTCGTGAAGGACCACACCCGGCTCTGCGTTTCGGGACCGACAAGCTAAGATCGGGTCTGTTGACCAAGTCGCCCATCGACCAGTTACTCGGAGCCATCGACATGCTCGACGGGGAGGCGGCGGTCGCACTGATGGCGCCTAATTGCCAGATGCTGGCGGTAGACGGCCGCCGCGCCGAGGGGACGGCCGCGGTGCGCGAGCTGCTTTCGGACTTTCTTGCGACGATACGTCAGACTACGCACCGAATCAGCGCGCAGTGGCACCAAGATGATGTCTGGATCGCCGAGGTGGAAGTAACCTACGAACTAAAGGATCGGGTGAGAATAGGGCGTCGGCGAGCATTCGTGTTGCGTGATGGACCAGACGGCTTCCTCGAGCTGCACGTCTACGGTGCGCACGAGCGCCCACTCGCCGATCATCGAACCGGTGAGGAGGGCATGCGAATCGGTGGACGGTGGATACCACCGCTCTGAGGGAAGCGAGGTCTGCCGTTCTACGGGCGAGCGTGCCGACCCAGGCCCGCCTCATCCGCCGATACATCCACTGGCGCAACCGCAACACCGATAACCCCGCCTCCGCCGACTCACCAATACGGCAAACGTTGCCTGACACTCCACTAGCGCTAACCGCCTGCTCCGGCGTGTGTGCCTACGTCGCTCCATGATCGTGTCCATCCCCTCATCCCCTCAGGGAGACATGACAAACACACATGCAGCCTGGATCACTTCACGGGGACCCCATCAGTACTGGTCCTGGCCGGATGCGCACTGCGACCGGTTGTCCCTCCATTCCGTCAGTGCTCCTCGTGGAGCACAGGGGCGTAGGAGATCCCGACGATCGCGCCCTCCGGTGACTGCAGTCTCTGATCGGAACGGCTTTCCCGCGGATGGTGCCCGACATAACTCGCGGCTCAGCGAGGCGAGTGTTGGTCCAAGGTGGACTCGATGTCGCTGTCAGCGCCGCTGCACCGGCGACGGTGTGACCTCCTGAGCCATAGAATCGCGGCCGTGCCGTTCACGCTCAGGAACCTCAGGGAGGATCTGGAGGACCTTGGGTCCAACTTCGACGGCGCGCTGGACCTGGAGTTCCGCATGGCGAGCAAGGCGCTCGAGCTCGAGCAGTCCGGCCTCAGCTATCAGCGCATCCCGCCCGACTATCGCTTCCCGTACGGCCACACGCACAAGGAGCAGGAGGAGGTGTACGTGGTCGTGGGCGGGAGCGGGCGGATGAAGCTCGACGACGAGATCGTCGAGGTCAAGGAGTGGGACGTGGTGCGCGTCCCGCCCGGTACGTGGCGAGGCTACGAGAGCGGGCCAGAGGGCCTCGAGATCCTCGTGTTCGGTGCACCCAATCTCGGCGAAAATCCGCGAGCAGACGTCGAGGGTCAGCGGGACTGGTGGGCCGACTAATAGCGCTTCGCGTCTCGGGCGGGCACACTCACCGGGCGAGCAGCCGCTCCAGCCACGGCGGGCGGTCAAGTGATCCGTCTGCCACCCCCTGGAGAACGTCGACCGATACCTCGCAGAGCACATCGATACCCCACACGGCCCCGCGTGCATCGTCGACGTCTTCAACGTCGACCTGGAGTGGACGCGCTTTCGCGGACAGTTGCGCGCACTAGTCGCTAGGGCAGAAGATGCTCGCTGAGCGCGGCGGGCAGCCACTCCTGGCGGGGATCACCCCGCACAAGCTCCGGCACACATTCGCCTCGATCCTCGTGGCGATCGGCAAGGACCCGACCTATGTCATGAACCAGCCCGGGCACACCGACCCGGCGTTCACGCTACGCGTCTACTCGCACATGATGCGCCGCAGCCCGGAGGAGCGCGAACGCCTCAAGGCGCTTGTCGAAGCCCACGTTTGGTCACACATTGGTGATAAAACGGCCGATTCAGCCTCCCTAGCCACAGATAAGGGGGATGCCTGAAGTGCAGAAACCCCCGCGTTAGCGGGGGTTTCTTGCTATCGGGGCAAACGGTTAGAGTTGGCTTGCCTATGCGGTTTTTGGGTCGACACGCCGGCCTCAGTGCGCCTTAAGGGCTCCCTTGGGGAGCTTGACGCGGCGGGTGAGGATTTCCAGTCCGAGGATGAGCGTGCGGATCACGCCGATTTGCCCGAGTAGGGCGATCGAGTCTGAGTGCCCGCGATCTTCGACGGTCCTGCCGTCCTCATCGAGACGGCTGATCGTGATGCCTCGGAGTGCGACGGCTCGGCCGTGGTAGGTGCCGTTGAAGACCCACCGGGAGGCGACGCGGTTGCCCTCGGTGACCTGCTCCTCGACGCCCATGCTGTAGTTCGGGAACAGGGTCTTGTAGAAGGCAAGCGACTCGCGCCCGCCCTCGTATCCGTGGAAGGTCATGTCGTTGACGTGATCCACAAAGTCCGGACTATAGAACTCTTCTATCCGCGATACGTCGCCGGAGCAGACGATCTCGATGGCCTGTCGTGCCTGCGCTGCGTAGTCGTGCTCGGTTGCGTTGGTCATACAATCGAGAATACACGACAAAAATGTAGTAGTGTTTTAATCGTGGCGGGTCGGCCGAAAAAGTCGAGTGGCGGGCTGGCGCCGCTTGAGTCTGAGGTGATGGACGCTGTTTGGCGGGCCGACTCGCCCGTCTCGGTGCGGCTCGTTCTCGACGCGCTCAACAAGCGACGAGACGAGCCATTGGCCTATACGACCGTGATGACCGTGATGAACCGACTGGTCACAAAGAACGTGCTCGCCCGCCACGGCGAGCGACGACGCTACCTCTACCAAGCAACCGCCACCGATGCGGCCGGGCTCGCTGTCCGCGACGTGCTCCGAGCACATGGAGACGCTGCCGTCGCGCATTTCCTAGACGAGGTGCGCACCGACCCCGCCGTACTGCGACGCCTGCGAGCGATACTCGCGGAGGACCGATGAGACTGGATCGAGCTAACCGCAGTTTTCTCGTATTCGCGGGCGTCGCATTGCTGATTGCCGCAACCGTCCTCTGCGGAGCACTCGGCGGTGTCCTCTTGCCGCTGAGCTTGGCGCGTATGTCCCACGGTGGGCTTGCTGGCCTATGGAGCGATCGGGGGTCGCTGCTGGCGCCACTCGTGCTGTTCGTGTTGATCGCGGTGGGCATGGGACTCGGCGGTCGCGCGCTCGTACAACACGCGATCGCTTCACGAGTGCTTTCGCGTCGAGTGCGTGCTCTGGCGAGCACGGCGCCCGAAGCACTCGCACAGGCAGCGCGGCAAACGGGCCTCGCCGGCCGCGTGGTTCTCGTGGACGCTGGCGACTCGTTCTCGTTCGTCTACGGCGTGATGACACCCCGCGTAGCGGTCAGCCGAGGGCTGCTCGAACGCGCAACCGGCGAGGAGCTGCGCGCGGTGCTTGAGCACGAGCGCTACCACGTCCGCAATATCGACCCATTGAAGGCAGCGATCGTGAGAGTGCTCTCGGAGGCGCTGTTCTTCTTGCCGGCGTTGGACTCTCTGCGCGCTCGCTATGTAGCCAGTCGTGAGCTTGCGGCCGATCGCCGCGCGGTCGCAGCCTGCGGACGCCGCTCGCTCGCTGGAGCGCTGCTCAAGGTTGTGCGCGGTCCCGACTGGAGCGAGCAAGCAGGCGCCGCCGCAATCTCCAGCCCGGACCTGCTCGACGTGCGCCTCATCCAGCTAGAAACCGGGTCCGAGCCAAAGCCCGAAGCACTCGACGCCGAGAGCATCGTGCTCTCGCTCGGTGGGGTGGCGTTGTTCGCCGTCGTATTCCTCGTATCGGTGTCGTGCCTGGGTGGAGCGGCGGCTGTCTACCACGCCACGGGAACCGGGCTGATGGCTGCGACCTGGCTCGACACGCTGACCTGCACCGCGCCTTTTGCCGGCGCAGGACTCTTGATGTATTCGCTAATCGCGCTGCGCGCGAGCCGACCCCTACGCCTTTAGGCTGGGTTCTGTGGACCTCCCGATGGCTCCGAGTTGCGCGCTTGACGAGGCCGGACTACACTCGCAGCTAGAGCGCTACCGGCAGGCTGGCCGGAACGCTCGCCTCATCGAACGGACACCGCGTAGCCTCGTGAGACACCGCCCCACCTGCACGTCGTGAGGGCGGCACGATGACTGCTCAGCAGCCTTGGGCCTGCTCTAGGTTCGACTGGTGGGGGCCGGAGAGCCAGTCCGCATCCGGCCCCAGACGCGCGTCGAGCGGTTCCTCTCCTCGCCGCAGCGCGTCGATGTAGGCATGATCGGCGGCGAGGCGGGCCGCCACCTCGGGACCCTCGGCAACGGCGCCGTGGCCGGGGACCAGGACATCGACGTGCCTGGCGGCCTCTCCCAGCCGGTCGAGTGCCGTCTCGTAGGCACCCACCTGATCGGGGCGGCGAGCGTCGAGGAGAGGGATCAGGACATCGGAGAGCATGTCGCCGGCGAGCAGGACGCCACGGTCCGCGAGGAGGATCGCGGCGTGGCCGACGGCGTGCGCCTGATGCTCGATGATCTCGCCCGGCACGGGTCCGCCGTCCGCGGGCAGCGGGGTGACGAGCGCGATCAGCTCGAGAGGGATGCCCGACGCGCTCTCCGCCGCCATCGCCTGCGCCCGCTCTCGGGCTCCAGTGGCAGCGTTGGCGCCGGCGGCGGTGGCGTAGCGCGGTACGTCGCCGAACCGGGCGTGCCAGAGCAGGTGGTCCCAGTGGGGATGGGTGGAGAACCCGGCGACCACCGGAATGCCGAGCCGGTCCAGGTCATCCGCGAGCTGGTTCAGCTCGGAACCATCGATGCCGGGATCGACCAGGATCAACCCATCGTCCCCGCGCACCACGATGGAATTGGTCCAGACCCACTCACTCTGCCGGACCCAGACGCCGTCGGCCACCTGAGTCAGCATCGGCTCATTCTGTCAGTTATCTCCCCCGGCGCAAGAGGAAAGCCCGCGTGGGCGGCGCGATCCCCGATGCTCCCTCGCTCGACTACTACCTAGCCGTTGTGCTGCCGTCGCGGATGCCTCACGTCCCGTTCGAGGTCGTAGCCGAGAGGACGAGGGATGCCCTTCGGGGTGCCAATGTTCGAGTGCGCGTCGTCGGCATCGACGTTCCCTAAGTTGTCACATGCCCGTCTGTGGCTGTGGGGGATTTGCGGGGTGATCGGCGCCCTTCTGCGGGGGGTTTGCGGGGCCGCGCGACCAGCGAAAGGCAGCAAACACGCGCGAAACGGCCGACGCCGATCCCCGTGTTTTCGGGGGTTTTCGCCTGTGTTTGCTGGACTTCGCAAAACACTACCAATCGGGGCGAATGGTGCTGCTTGGCCCGGTTGCCGGTGATTCTTGGGGCCGTGGGCGGTTTCGTGGGCGGTCGGCGCCTTAAAAGAAACCCGGCCCGCGACGGGGCCGGGGGGGTACGACAGGTTGTAGCGCTCTGTCCGCAAGCGTCAGGCCGCTCGATCGACGTATTCCCGTAGCGCAACGCGGGCGATCTCGCTGACGGAGCGATGCTCCTTGCGGGCGCGGGCGCGCAGGGCCTTAGCGAGGTCGGGATCGACACGCACCTGGACGCGCGGCGAGGTGCCGCCGTCTCCGAGGGCGGGGCGGCCCATGCGGACACGCTTGGCCTTCGTCAAGTCATAGCCGCGCTCCGCCTCCTCTGCGAGCGCGTCGACAACCTTCTTGGTTAGCTTGGTTCCCCTTCGTGTTCTCAGAGTCGCCATTGCTTGGCCTCCTCGTATTGAGCCCTGTACTTCTCGCGTAGCTCCATCGCGTGGATCACGATCAGTTCGCCCTTCGGTCCTTCTACGGCCATCACCTCGAGCTCTTTGCCGTCGGCGTCGTCGCCGAGGACGACCAGCCTGTCGTCGACCGCTTCGGACGCCTGTGGCGCTGGCTCCTCGAAGGCGAGGCCGCAATGTGAGATGACATGCCGGATGCGCTCCTTGGATATGCGGTGCTTGGTGGCCGAGCGCGCGAACCGCGCGCGCTTCTGGGATACAGTAGCACTTCTGTCAGACACAAATGTCTCCGAACAAGCTCTGCTGCGACGGCATAGCCGTTGATGATCCCGATCGCCTGGGACGGTTCTCTCGCACAGCGCCGTTCGCGGCATCAGCGTAGGCATCGACGATGCGGTCGAGTGCGCGGCCCTTGTCGCGGTGGCCGTAAAGGCGTCGGACGAGGTTCCCGCCGTTCTGGTGGCCGAGCGCGATGGCGACGTCCTCGGAGGGCATCTCCAGCTCGTTGACCATGTACCAGCCGGCGAAGTGGCGCGTCGCGAGGTAGAGGCTGCCTTCCCAAGCCGGCGGCGCTCCCCCCGGCCGCAGACCGGTGAACGCGGCGACCTGGAGCCACGCCGCGAACGACGGAGAGGACAGCCTGTGAGCGTGGGAGATGATTTCCCAGACCTGCTGCTCGCTGGGCGGCTGCTGGTCGCGGCGGCCCTTGCCGCGTGAGATGCCGAGCTTTTGGAAGGGGTTGCGGTCGATCAACCGTCCGGCCTTCATCGAGGCGGCGTCGTTGAACATCGAGCAGAGCGCCTGCACCGACCCCAAGCGCGCGCCGCCGGCGAGCCAGTCGGCCACGATCTCATCCCCCACGTGCGCGATCGGGACCTCTCCATAGCGCTCGGCAAACGCCTTGGTCCCCTCCCTGCGTCGGATGTCGCTCGCTCCTTCGGCCGCGCGAACAGCGGATCGGTCGTCCAGCGCTCCATGCTTGAGCATCCTGGAAATATGCCTGTTCGATGGGCCGATGCGGCCGCAAGGCACGTGAGGAACCCGTAACGAACCCGAGTTCTCTTGCGAGCAATCGCCGCCGTCGTCTTGCTTAGGTCTGGCCGACCGGCTGATGTTGACTGGATCAAGTCCGACGTTCAGCGAGAGCACAACCCGGAGGTCCTAAGAGCGTATGCGGTTGGGCTCCATTGGGTTCACGAGCTGGACAAGACGACACAACGCCGATTGATCGCGCGTAGTAGTGGCACGGCCGCGACCATCGCGTATCTGAAGGGACGTAACCGTTTGCCGTCGCTCGTGACAAAGACCCAGCACCTGCGATTGGACTGACATAGCTGCGGTGATCGGACCCCTTGACCGATCCGGCGTCCGGTGTGTCCAGAGGGATGCACGGCGTGTGCGGTCGACCCCAAAGCTGAGAACCAGGAGGGCTGCTGTCGCTATTGAGGCCGATACTCCGAAACACCTGTATCAGAGCCAGATTTGAGGGCTTCGGACGCCGCCAGCGGCCTTGTGCCGCCAACAGCAAAACAATCGGGGCGATCGGTTAGAGTTGGCTTGGATACAGGGGATTTGGGGCTTCCGCATCCCGTTTGCAGCCCTCCAGACCACCCTCATGCCGGGCTTCGAGCCGTAGAGGCCGGGTGTATGCCATCCTGAACGTGCGTATAGCGATCCACACCCGCTATCGCTCGTATGCCCTGCCCCGCGGGAGTACGTGCCGGACGAGTACGGTCTGTGTGGCGCGATCGTAGTCGAAGATCACTCGCCAGTCGCCGACCCGCAGCCGGAAGTGCTCGCTGCCCGTGAGCCGCCGGACATCGAGCGAGCGATCGTCGGCGCTGAGACGATCCAGCGCTCCCAAGACCCGCGCGCGGATCGGCGGGTCGAGGCGCCGCAACTCCTTCTCGGCGGCGCGCGTGAAGCGCAGCGCTCGCCCGCCGCTCACTCGGCTCCGAGGCCTTGCTTCACCTGCGCGTAGGAGACGGTACGACCGGCGGCGATGTCCGCGTCGCTTGCGGCGAGCGCTGCGTGCTCCCCGGGGCTCAGCGGCTCGTCGTCCTCGGGACGCGAGTCCAGCCAGTCTCCGAAGCTCTGGCCGCGCGCAGCGATGAACTCAAGGGTCGCCTCAGCGTCCTGCTCGGTCAGATCCTCGACTCTCTCGCGCAGCTTCTCCTTCGCCGTCATGCGTCAAATGGTAGCGGCGGGACCACCGCCTTCCCTGCGGCGGCGTCGGCAAGTAGCCGAGCGGGATGCCCGTTAGATTCCGGCGTGGGGCACGGGCGCAGGTGCCTTGAGGCACTTCATCAAGCCGTAGGCCAGTAGCGCGAACACAAACGCTGCGACCAGCGGGATCGCGCCCACCACGGCAACTCCAGCGACCATCCCGCCGCCAGCGAAGCTCCCGAGTGCCGCCAAGCCGGACGAGAGCCCAGCGGCGCTGTAGCCAGCGACGCCGAGCACGCCGACGGAATGCACCGCCGCCCAAGTCCCGACAGCGGCCCGCCGACGCCTGCGGCTCGCCCGACGCGACGTGCGGTGCGCTCTTGATCGGTCACGTATGGCTTGTCGCGCAGCGCGAACAATATCGTTCCCGCGCCGACGACGGCGCCCGCACCAGCCACGACCGCTACGCCGCCGATCGCGCTCCCGCCGAGCTTCGTGAGCCCGGACATCACGTTCGATGCGCTACGAGGGGCCGTCTCGCCCAGGCCAACCACGGCGCTTCTCCCAATACGCGGCGCGACATTCCCCACACCGACCATGCCGGCGGTGGACCAGGCCGCCTCAACCTGAGCGCTGCTGTGCTCGCCCGTGACGCACCAAGTGGCGAAGTGCTCGCAGTTGTTGGAGAACAGGTCATAGCCTGAGCGCCCGATCATCGAGGCGGCGCGCGCCACGACGACCTCGGGGCTGTAGCAAGACCCGTAGGTACGGGTCTTCACCGGCGCCCCCCGAGCAAACTCAGCGAGCGAAACGCGCCGGATGCACGCGGTGTCCTTGCCCCCGTCTCGGCCAGCGAAGTCGATTACGGTCCAGTCGCCGCAGTCGATGCCGTGGTGGGTGATGAGAGCACGCTCGACATAGATGTGCGCCCCTCGAACAGGCTGGTATCGAGCCCGCGTCGGGTGCGCCGAAGTGAGGGTGCTCTCGATCACAACGAGACGTACACCGCCACTCGCTCTCGGATACGCCGCCCACCGCCGATGATGGCCGCAGGAGGCATCACGCTTCGCCCTGCTGGTAGGCCTGCATCAGAATCAGCTCGTGCGCCTGAGCTCGCTCGCACGCTGCGCGCCAGTCGTCGTCGGCCCACCCCATGAGGACGAACCGCGCATCGGCAGCCCTGCGGAGCGCGATCAGCACGCAAAGCGCCTGCGCTCGCATGGATGACGATGTTGTCCCGTAGCTGACGAGGCCGCCAGCGAGCCCCGGCGTCGGCGCCGGGCTCGTGACGGCCTGCCGGAGCCCGTACCAAGTGACGTGCGAGACGGACGAGAGATAGCTCCACTGCGCTTTGCCGATCCGCGCTTCGCCATCGCCAACAAGAAGCTCGGCGATGCCCAACGGGACCGACGGCCGGCTCGTCCCGTCGATCACCGGCTTCGTGTTGGGCTTCACGCTCCAACCGAGAGCCGCCGCGCGCGCCTTCCAGAAGTCGCGGCGCTCGGGGGCGTCGTCCTCAAGACCGAGACGGACAAGCTCCATAGCGCTGTATAGCTGCTCGCACAGGCCGCGCTTGACTCGCTCCGTCGCGTCGGCCTTCGGCTCGTTCAGCCACGCCGCGACGACGCACGCATCGAACACGCTGCGCGCGACCACCAGATGCCCGTAGACGGGCGTGGAGTCGGCGTCGATCAAGACGGCGAAGCTCCGCGCGAAGTCCGCTGCGGCCGTGAGCGTCATGCCGCCGAAGGTGTGCGTGTCCCTGATCGGCTCCTGCCAGCCGTCCGATCGGGCGGCGAACGTCGCTTCGACGGCGATCTCCTCCATCGCCCGCGAGTCGGCGCTTGGCTGATGCCCGTGCCGTTCGGCGCGCTCGCTGACGGCATCGGCCAAGTCGCGCACCGCGCCGATCGTCAGTGCCAGTGCCTGCCGAAACGCATCTGAGCCCGTAGCCTGCATAGCTAGGTGACCTCCGCGCTTGGCAGCTCTTCGACGCGCATGAACGCCGCTGACTGGTAAGGGTCGTGCGGGTTCGCGGTCTTGAACGATTCCCCAAACACGTTCTCGAAGCTCGCCCAGTACGCGCGGGCCTCCTTGGGCCAGCCCGTAGGTAGCTCATCCTCGCGGAACACAACCATGAAGGCTGGGGCCGTCATGGGCTGCCCTGGCGGCAACTTCTCGGCGGGGCGCATCGAGCGCACCTCCATCCCGTCGCCGTGTTCTCGGACGATGCCGCAGAGTTCGACGCCGTGGCGAATGTTGAGGGCCACCCCAGTGCCCTCGTTGACGAGCGTGTACCGAAAGCCAACCTCGCCGGGGCCAAGGTCAGCTCCCTCATCAGGGCCTTTGATGCCGCCTCCGTAGGTATTGGCGAAGACGATTGGCTGGTTCTGCGCGCGCGCCGCCTCGCGCACGGCGCGGCCTTGCTCAATCGAAGCCTGCACATCTTCGCGCATGGCGGCCAGCTCCTTGTCAGCCACGTCCTTGATCGCCGTCACTTGGTCCTTCATGGCGTCGGTCTGTCGGCGGCTCTCGCGGATCTGGAGGAGCGCGGCGGCAGCAAGGATGAGCGTCCCAGCGCCCCCGAGGGCAGCCACGTCAATGTCGGTGATGCCCAAGAGAGCCATATCCCCATTCTCCGGCGAGCGCCGGATGCTCGCTCTCCGAGCAGATGGAGATTGGCTTGCAAGCTCCCTCGCTCATGCACCTAATTGTCTCTTGCGGGTCGGCGTGGGCTCTGCTCTGCTCTCCCGCCCCAAGACATCGTGTGGCCGGGCGAGTGTTGACGCACCCGCCCGGCCTGTGGACAACCGAAGAAGACGCTTCGGATGCCACGCTCGACACCGTAGCTCTCGCGGCTGCGGGTCCAGTCATGGCTACGCCGGGCGGTTTCTTCGGCCGACCGAACGGAGAGACCATGCACATCGTCATCCCTGACGAGCTTGTCCCGCTGTTGCGCGACGGGCTCTACTTCGACCTGCACGGCCAACTGGAGGAGGCCGGCACCTTGATCGAGCCTCGCGGCCGAGCGGATATCCGGGCCGCGGTCGATGGCTGTTTAAGCCGAGCGAACGGCACTCGGGCGCTGCTCGATGTCGTGGGCTGGATCGAGCCCGTCGATCCCCCGTCCGTCGTGGAGGTTGACGTGCGCAAGCACAAGACGGCGCTGCTGCGGACACTCCTGACACGCATCGAGTCCGAGCACGGTGTCGAGGAAGACCCGGAAGTCAGCGACGAGGCTCGCGCGATTGCAAAGGCGCGCATCGGCCAGCTCGCGGACCTCATCGTCCAAGCGGAGGGGAGCGCGGTATGAACACGGTCACGGTCCCGTCGCGGCTGGTGAACGTGATGCGCGAGGTTCTCGTTGAAGAGGTTGCGAACTGCGCGGAAGAGATCAAGGATTCCGGCCACAGTCACCCGGACTTCGGGATCGACCCGCAGGAGCTTGAGGACTTCGAGGTCTACCGGACGCTGCTGGAAGGGGTCGGGGCGATACGCACCACACCGACGATCGCGGTCGAGCTGAGGCTGCGCCGCCGGACACACCGCGAGGCGCTGACGGCGGCGTTGTACCGGCGGGTGGAGTTCGAGCGGTATCTGATGGACGTGGATCGCGACTACCCCGAGGGCGCCAGGCAGGCTCGCATATCCCGACGCCACATCAAGCAGATCGAGACGTTCCTCGCCGCCGCTGGCCTGGAGAAGCGCGGCGACTCCACCCAAGCCGAAGGGAGCAACGTATGAGCACGTCGAAGACCCTGATAGCCCGCCGGGATGAGGCCAAGCTAGCGGCCGAGGAGAACCCGCTGCTTGAGAAGCTGCTCGCGGCGATGAACCGGCGCGTGCCGTCCGAGGAAGACCGGAAGCTGTTGCTTGCGTTCGGCCGCGCGGTCCGCCAGCTACGCGAGGAGCGAGGTATGACCCCAGCCGAGCTTACCTGCGCCGCAGGCGTCAGGCGGGAGGAGCTTGAAGCGATCGAAGCCGGACGGCCCTACCCCGGGCGACGGAGGGCTCGGCATCGAACCTTGAAGTGCTCGTGAGCGGCCCCGGCGACGTTCGCCGACGCGGCCATCGGCCTTCGTGAGAGGATCACGCGCGCTGATGCTCGACACCCGCTACGACTCGATCGGCGCGCAGTACGCCGCGACCCGCCGGGAAGACCCCGGCATCGCGGCGCTCATCCATGCGGCGCTGGGCCACGCGCGCACGATCGTAAACGTCGGTGCCGGCGCGGGCTCCTACGAGCCGCGCGACCGGCACGTCATCGCGGTCGAGCCAAGCGAAGTGATGATCGCCCAGCGCGACCCGGGGCTACCGCCTGTGATCCCTACCGGGGCCTACCCGCTGCCGCTGGAGGATCGGAGCGTTGACGCGGCGATGGCGATATTGACGATCCACCATTGGGACCGCGATCAGGAGCGAGGCGTCAGAGAGCTGCGCCGGGTCGCCCGCGGGCCGGTCGTGATCCTCACCTTCGACCCGCAGGTCAGCGCCCGCATGTGGCTCATGGCTGACTACCTGCCCGAGGTCGCCGAGCTGGACCGTCGTATCTTCCCCACGCCGCAAACGCTCGCGCGGTGGCTCGACGCAGAGGTCTATGTCCGGGAGGTTCCGATTCCCCGCGACACACCGGACTGGACGCTCGGCTCATTCTGGGCCCACCCCGAGCGTGTACTTGACGCTCAAGCACGCAGCTCGACTTCCGGCTTCGCACGGATGCCCCCAGGGGTCGTCAACCGCGTCGTAGAGGCGGTTCGGCGCGACCTTCAAGACGGCGCCTGGGACGCCCGCCACGGGCATCTGCGCGAGCTTGAGGAGTACGACGCGGGGCTACGGCTGCTCGTATCCAACCCCTCATAGCCGGGTCCGACAAAACCGCCGGAGGCGGGCACCCGGTTGGGTAGGACGCGGCGTTGTCGCGCGACCACGAGATTTTCCGCCGCAGGCTCTGCTCTGATCGCGCCATAAGCCCAAAACCGAAGCGGCCGAGCGGGATGCTTACGACACCCCGCCCGGCCAGTAGCACCGAAGAACCAACCTTCGATGCCACGCCTACCGTAGCTCTCTGCGGATAATCGGCTGTGCTCGCTGGCGGTCCTTTCGGTGCTCGAGAGGAGGTCAGATGAGCACAGAGCCCGTCCGAACATCAGGTGGAGACCCGACCCCGAGCGCGCCCTTTGCGCTGCTTCTCTACGGCGAGGAGTACGCAAACCTCGGGCTTGCCGACGAGCTGGCGCTCGACGGTTATGAGGTACGACGCGCCAGCGACCCCGCCATGCTGCGCGCGGCGTGTGACACCGGGGAGATCGAGGTCGTCATCTTCGGCCAACCAACACGCCGCGGGTCGGGCCTCGACGTGCTGCGCCAGCTACGCGCGGGAGCCCTCGCCCCCGAGGTCAAGCCCATGCTCCGCGCGCTCTGGATGAGTCCGAACGGCGACCTCGGCGACGTGCTGCGCGGATTCGAGGCCGGAGCCGACGACGTGCTCCGCACTCCCTTCGCCTACCCCGAGTTCCGCGCCCGCGTGCAAGCCCTCGCGCGCCGCCGCGACCTCGCCGACACTCCCGACGTGATCGAGTACGGGGAGCTTCGAATCGACACCGCAGCGCACGAGGTCACAATCGGAGAAACCCGTGTCGGTCTGCGCCGGCTGGAGTACGAACTGCTCGTGCATCTTGCGCGTGACCCGGCCCGCGTCCACACCAAGGACGAGCTACTGCGGGCGGTGTGGGGCATCCACGCGGCTGTGATGACGAGGACTCTGGACTCTCACGCCTCTCGGCTGCGATGCAAGCTCGCCCAGGCTGGCGCCGAGGGCTTGGTTCGCGCCACGCGCGGCGTCGGCTACCGCCTCGCCCCGGACTCCCTTCGTCTGCGTCCCGCGATGAGCGTTACATGATCGCGGCGTCCTCGTGTCAGCTTCGTGTACCGCGCCCACAACGCCATAAATGCGCTGTATAGGTGAGATTCAGCTCTAACCATTATGGCCTCGGCGCGGGGCGGCAACCCCGCCCGAGACCGTGACACAGGAGGTAATCGCTCCCATGCTCGACCAACGTAGCTCAACCGAATCCGAAGCGCACGCCTACCTCGACCGGGCGGTCCTCGGGCTCCTACTCGACATCGACAAGCAGCGGCCGTGGTCCGAAACCGAGATCGCCCGCGAGATCAGTACCCCCGGCCACGTCCCCGCCAGTCTCAAACGCCTCCGCACAGCGGGCCTCATCCACCGCTGGAACGATCTCGTGACCGCCTCGCGCTCCGCCGTGCGCTTTCACGAGATCACCCAGAGCGCTGACGATCCCGCCTCAGCGGATGAGCGTCACCACGACAAAGCCGTGCTGGACTCCCTGCTGGTACGAGCCAGCGACGGCCAGGGACCGCTCTCCGAAGAGGAGTTGTGGGAGGCGTTCGCCGCCGACGAGACACAGCAGAAGCTCGCTATCACCGACGCGCTGAACCGCCTGGACGCAGCGGGCCTCATCGAACGCCGTGGCGGAAAGGCCATCGCCTCCGAGGTCGCCACGCACTTCGATCAAATAATGACGCTCTGACGCGCCACTATGCGTCCTCACACACTCGGGGAGCGTCGTCGGCTGTATCTGCTCGCGCGTTTGGCGGTCAAACGTCACTACCGCGATCCTCTAACGCTCGGGATGGTCGCCAAGGCGCTTACGAGTTCTCCTCGCCAGATACAGCGGGTCTACGCTCAGTTCGAGAGCGGCACCTTCAGGGACGACCTCCTCGCCCGACGGATGGGTGCCGCTGCTGCGCTGCTATCCCAGCCCGCGATCCAGGTGCGCGACGTGGCGCGGCTGGCCGGCTATCGCCAGTCGCCCCACTTCGCCCGTGCGTTCCGGCGCCATTACGGGGTTTCGCCGACGGTCTTTCGTGCCGAATTGCCGAGGCGCGAGTCGCCAGTCTGACGGGCACCCGTTCGGGCCGCTGGTGCCCGGCCAGTTTGTCGCCTGCGCAGATGCGTAGGCCGTCCGACTACAGCAGCTTTTGGGGGTCGTGCTGGCCCGCACTGCGCAGAGCCGCAGGACTTCCGAATCCCTGCGTCGAAGATGACAGCGCCGCCCACGGCCCGCCGATGCCCGCCTCTCGGCCTCAGCGCACTCGTCCTGCCGAGCAATCAAGATATGGTCGTGGGGCCCCCGACCACGACCAACGATGAGACCGGAGAGCACAGCTGATGTCCGCAGCACGGATCGGCCGTCCCGCACGGCGGTGAGGTCGTATCGAGGTCCTCGCTTGAGGCTTCCACCGCATCCCGACTCTCCCGACCCGCTGGACCTTGCGGCGGTGCGCCGATGGGTCAAGGCGGAGACGGCGCGCGGCCTCACCGCGCTCGACCTCTTCTGCGGTGCCGGGGGGCTCAGTCTCGGACTGGAGGATGCAGGCTTCAGGGTGCTTGTCGGCGCAGATTCCGACGCTTCAGCCGTCGAGACGCATGTTGCGAACCTCGGCGGCCTTGGCTACCAGGGCGATCTCTCTGACCCAGAGGACTTTCTGGACCACCTCAGCGCCTGGGGCATTCGTGGCGTGGACCTGATCGCTGGAGGGGTGCCCTGTCAGCCCTTCTCCCGAGCGGGCAGATCGAAGATTCGCAGCCTCGTTGATGCGGGCCAGCGATCGGCTGACGATCCACGCGCACAGATGTGGCGCAGCTTCATCGAGATCGTGGGTGAGCTTCGACCGAGTGCCGTGCTCTTGGAGAACGTGCCCGACTTGGCCGTGTGGGACGAGGGGGGCGTGCTCGTGGGCTTCTGCGAGTCGTTGCGCGACCTGGGGTACAGGCCGCGCGCCACGATACTCAATGCCTACGAGCACGGTGTCCCTCAGCACCGCAGTCGTCTGTTCATCGTCGCGCTCAGCCCCGGTGCGCAGTTTGACTGGCCGCAATCCGAGCCGCGATCGCCTACCGTTCGGCAGGCGATCGGCGATCTCCCAGTCGTTGGTCCCGCACAGCGCGAGGAACGAATCCGCTACGGAGGGCCGCGCACAGCACTACAGAGGCTCCTTCGCACCGGAGTTCCGAAGGGCGATCGGGGGGTGATCTACGACCATATAACCCGCGACGTGCGGGAGGATGACGCGGAGGCGTTTGCGCTGCTCCCAGAGGGCGGAACGTATGACCAGCTCCCCGCCCGCCTACAGCGTTATCGTGCTGACATCTTCTCGGACAAGTACAAGCGACTGGAATGGGGCGGTCTCAGTCGGTCAATCACCGCTCACATCGCAAGGGATGGCTATTGGTACATACATCCCGACCAGCATCGGACGCTCTCGGTACGGGAGGCGGCGCGCATCCAGACCTTCCCTGACTGGTTTCGTTTCTCGGGCCAGCCGAGCCTCCGCTATCGCCAGATCGGGAACGCCGTCCCGCCATTGCTCGCCAGGACAATTGCCGAATCGGTCCATCGTGCCCTGACGCTTCCGCCTCAACGTGGTCGCCCACGAGCGAACGGCGAGGCGTTTCGCGCCGGGCTAGTGGCGTGGCACGCGGACAATGCCCGTGACTATCCTTGGCGGGAGCAGGTTGACGCTTGGCACGTTCTCATGGCGGAGATATGCCTCCATCGCACGCGCGCAGACCAGGTTCGCCCCGTGTATGAAGCTCTCGCCAAGCTGGCACCGTCGCCCGAGGCGATGGTCGCAAGGGCCGATGAAGCGCTCGATGTCATGCGCTCCCTCGGTCTGCGGTGGCGGGCCGACAACATGCTCCGTGTCGCGCAGGTGCTCGTTGACGAGCACAATGGGCAGATTCCGTCCGACGAGCTTGAACTGCGCCGGCTCCCCGGGGTAGGCGACTACGTTGCCAATGCGGTGCTCACCTTCGGCTTTGGACGGCGCACGGTCATTGTCGATACCAACACCGAGCGGATCATTGGCCGCGTATGTGGTCGTGACAAGACGCCGCGATGGCAACTTCGCCTTGACCTCCACGAGCTCGCCGGCCGCCCGGGACCGGACGCGGCCTTCAACTATGCCCTACTCGACTTTGGCGCCCTCGTCTGTCGTGCGGGGACACCCCTTTGCGATGAGTGCCCCATCGGTGATCGTCACTGTGCAACTCGTCACAGGGCACTTGCCGAGATGACCTGAACCCAAATACCTTCCCCATCAACTCCCTCAGAGCATTGTCACAGAGCCTGACCATTATTCCCTCGGCCCGAAGGCTCATGGAGTCCCTGCGAGACATCGGGTACGAACTCCCCGCAGCCGTGGCCGATCTCGTTGATAACAGCATCGACGCCGACGCGACGAGGGTGGACGTAACCGTCACCTTTGAGGGGGAGGATTCATGGATTCGCGTTGCGGACAACGGGACCGGAATGCCCACGCATCGAATGAACGAGGCAATGCGATATGGCACCGACCGCGATTACACCGAGGCCGACCTCGGTAAGTTCGGCCTCGGGCTCAAGACCGCATCACTGAGTCAGTGCCGACGGCTCACCGTAGCAACCCGAACAAATCCCCAGCGGCGCGATATCGAGATTCGACGGTGGGACCTGGACCACGTTATGGACGAGGATCGCTGGCAGCTCCTGCGGCTCGGCCCCTCGGAGGTCCGTGACGAGATAGTAATGCCCCTCCAGAACGGTCCCGGCACGGTCATCATGTGGGAACTGCTTGACCGCGTTCTTGACTACAAGCTCCCGTCCGGGGTGGCCGCCGAAAATGGTCTCTCAACGATCTGCCGTGACATAGAGGCCCACCTGGCAATGGTCTTCCACCGCTTCATCGCACAGCAGGGACGTAGGGCACTGCCGCTGACGATCACCTTGCAGGGCAACGAGGTTGACCCCTGGGACCCGTTCGCACGCGGTGAGCCAGCGACGCAGCGCCTTGACAAGCAGACCATCTCGCTTCGTCACGGTGGACGAACACACACGGTTCGCGTGCAGCCCTACGTTCTTCCCAACCAGCTTCAGTTCTCGACAGCCCGTGCGTGGGAGGTTACAAGCGGCCCGAAGAAGTGGAACCGCCAGCAGGGATTCTACATCTACCGTGGCGGACGCATGATCCAGAGCGGAGGGTGGAACAGACTGCGCACACCCGATGAGCACACCAAGCTCGCGCGCATCGCCATCGACATTCCGCGTGGCGCCGACGCGGCGTTTGGAATCAACGTCTCGAAGATGCGCGTTCTGATTCCAGCAGATGTGCGTGCCGATCTGAGGGCGATCGCCAGCGCCGTCGCCAACCGCGCCCAGGCCGCGTACCGACAGAACGGCGGCGGTCGGCCCGGACAGATGTCCTTTGGCGGGAAGGCGAGTCCGCGCAACACCAAGGCCTCCAGCGACGGATCGAGCATCACATCAGCACAAACAAATGGGTCCGCTGCCGCATCGGAAATCGACACGGAATCACTCGTCCCGTGGCATGTCATCTACGACGTGCTGCGTGACGAGCTTGCGAGCCAACCCGACTTGTTGCGGCAGATTCTCGATGCACTGAGCGATGCTGTGGACGGTCGCAGCCGTGCGCAGACAGGGGGAGCGTGAACACAGTGAACTTCGAGGACGCTCTGGGTCTCGCTCGGACGGCTATGCACTTTGCCAACCTCGACCCGGAGGAGGCGGTCGCAAGTCAGCCACTCATACCCGATGACATGCGTGAGGCTGTGCGTGCCGCGTTGGAGCGCGAGGCGCAGGCGCATAGCACGATCCGCATTCAGGACCTTCGGATGATCGAGGACGCGCATGGACACCATGAATGGCTCCGTGACGCCGATCGCCAGGGATGGAGCTATTGGCCGCGACTGCGACAGCATCTGCTGACTGCGAGAGGATGGGCACCCCCGGCGGTTCAATCAATTGATGACGCGACGGATCGTATTCTGGCCGTGCTTGAGGACCCCAGTGGAGAGCGCGAGTTCGACCGGCGAGGTCTCGTGGTGGGTTATGTGCAGAGCGGTAAGACCGCCAACTACAGTGCACTCATCGCCAAGGCCGCCGACACCGGCTACCGCCTTTTCATCGTTCTCACGGGAATCCACAATCAGCTCCGTCAGCAGACACAGCGCCGGCTCAATGCCGAGTTGGTCGGGAGCGAGCCGGGCGGCGTTCTTCCCCCAAGCGAAGATCAGCGTCGATGGCTGACCTTTACGACTACCGATCTTGGAGGGGATTTCACGCCAGGAACGGTGGACACAGCGGCGCTCGCCGGAGGACAGCCGGCGCTCATTGTCGCAAAGAAGAACGCAACGATATTGAGGCGTCTAAACCAGTGGCTTGAGGGTCTCCCTCGCACGACACGCGATCGTATTCCTGTGATCGTCATTGACGACGAGGCGGATCAGGCCTCGCCCAATACGAGGAGCAACCGACCGTTTCCCGACGTGACCGAGGACGGCGACGAGGACGACGTTGCGCAGCAGACCGAGTCCGCACCCAGCACCATCAATGGGCTGATTCGCAGCCTTCTCAACGGCTTTCCGCGGGTCGCTTATGTCGCCTACACCGCAACACCCTTCGCCAATGTCCTCATCGACCATCAGGCCGAGGATCGCCACGCGGGCGCGGACATCTATCCACGATCGTTCATCGTCGATCTGCCGCGACCGTATGATTACTATGGTCCCGAGCGCATATTTGGCTCCGGTGAGGACGCCGACAGCCAGGGCTTGGACGTGATCCGGCATGTTCCCGATGACGACCTTCACTTTCTCGTCCCAAACAGCCGTGACGAGGTTGATGACTTTGACCCAAGGCTCCCTCAGAGTCTGCGCGATGCGATAGATGATTTTGTGCTCGCCGGTGCCGCCCGCTACCAGCGCGGCAGCGGTGAGAAGCCGGCGACGATGCTTATTCATACAAGTCACTATACCCGCGTTCAGCAGCGTCTCCACGAGGCCGTCGCAACATACATGACGGAGCTGCGAGATGAGTGGCGATACAACTGGGAACATGGACTTGAGCGAAGATTGCGCGAACGCTGGGAGACCGATTTTCGCCGTGTGACACGCATGGAGAACGTCGAACTCGATGCTGGTTTTGACGAGATTCGTGAGCACATTGGCATTCTGCTGGAGCACCCAGTGGAAACACTCCAGCTCAACTCCGCGTCGGAGGACATTCTCGATTACAACCGCGACACATCGCTCAAGGTGATAGTTGTTGGCGGCAATCGTCTATCGCGTGGACTGACACTGGAGGGACTTCTCGTCAGCTACTACGTGCGTCGTGCCAATGCCTATGACACGCTCATGCAGATGGGCCGATGGTTCGGATACCGCAGCGGATATGCTGACCTGACACGCATCTATACGACGCCCGAGTTGGAGCAGTGGTTTCGTGATCTGGTGGGCGTTGAGGCAGAGGTTCGTCAGGACATTCGTCGGTATGCCGAGGAGGGACTTACTCCGGTTGACTTCGGAGTGCGGATTCGTCGTCACCCAGCTCTGCTCGTCACCGACCGACTCAAGATGCGTTCTGCGCACCTTGAGAGCATGTCATTTGCCGGCCGACTTGTGCAGACCATCGTTTTTCCCTTCCACGACCGGGACTGGCTCAAAGCGAATATCGACACCACGAGCGACTTCCTTGCGAACCTCGGTGCCCCCGATGACCCGGCGCAGCCGATGTGGCGGGGCGTGCCGTGGGATCGGGTCGTCAACTTTCTGGAGTCCTACGAGACTGACCCTTCGGCTGTGCGCGTCAACCGTGGACTACTTGTCAGCTTCCTTCGCCGGCAGGCTGAACAGGGTGAGCTGGTCGAGTGGGTTGTTGGCGTCATGGGACAGGCGCGTCGCGTCGATCACTTGGGGACGATCGACCTGGGAGTCGAGGGCGTTCCTGAGATCAATCTCATCGAGCGCACACGTCTACGGGATTCACACTCGCTCGGGGTCATCACGTCGCCGACACATCTCGGACTCGGACTATCGGATGAACAGCGTGAGCGAGCCAGGACCGAGAGCGGAGCGCCATCGGGAGACCGTCTCCGCAAGGTCCGTGATCCTCGGGAGGGTCTTCTGCTCGTCTATCCCATCAGTCGCCTCTCCGGTTGGGACGGGGATAACGATGTTGCCAAGAACGAGCGCCAACCCATATACGCCGATCCAGCACGGGCACGAGAGATGGTGGATATCATCGGTATCGCCGTGGCCATGCCACCCTCGGATACCGCCGCGACGGTCGAGTACGTGGTAGGTACAGTCGGTATCGGGGATACCTGATGGTCACGGTCACGCCCGAGAGCTGGCGACCACTCCCAGCACGGTCGGACATCTATGCGGAACTGGTCGCCGAGGCAATCCCGGATTTGAGCGGGGCATTCCTAGCCGTTGACCACGATGGGGTGAGACACCTGCTGCTCGCCGTTGAGAGCGACACCGAGCCGATAAGCGATGAGCGCAGTCGGGGTATCCGGGCCATCACACGACCGCTCTCCGTGCAGGGTCACTCGGAGCGACACTTCATCGACGTTCTCTGTGCTGTGGGGGCGGGGCAGGACGTTTTCAACCTCGTGGTCACAGCGATCTTGGAGAATGTGCAGCGGGGTAGTGATGCGTCCGAGGTCGTCCTGACTACCCTGGCCCGTTGGCGTCGCTTCTGGAATGCAGCACCTGAGAGCGGCCTGACGAATGAGGAGGTCCGTGGTCTCTTTGGTGAGCTATGGTTCCTCGCCTTCTGGCTCCTCCCCCACGGGCATGACCAGATCGGCCACTGGCTCGGACCAACAGGAGCCCGACACGACTTCCAGTGGCCGGCGCTTGCCATCGAGGCCAAGGCGACAACATCGGTGCGTGGACACGTCCATCGCATCAACGGCTTGGACCAGCTTGAGCCTCCCGCCAACGGCCGACTCCGCCTTTTCAGTCTTCGCCTGAGGGAGGAGACAACAGCCTCAAACTCAATCGTCACGCTTATCGAGAACATCGGGTCTAAGCTGGAGGACGATAGCGAAGCGCTTGACGCTTTCGAGGCGCGGCTCATGCAAACAGGCTACTCCGCCGTCGAGAATGATCGTTACTCTGAGTTGCGCTTTCGAGTTATCAATGAGCGCCTGTACGAGGTTGGTAAAAGTTTTCCGCGAATATCCCTTGCGTCATTTGCCGATGGGCTACCGGCGGGCATCGAGCGCGTGGAGTATGAGATCAACCTTGACGCTTGTCCAGAGGCCATGATCGCTGACTCTCAGTCAGATTTTGAGAAGCCCCACTGAGCGGGGATTTTGGGCAAGGGCAACGTCTGTCTCAGTTCTGCCCGAGTAGCTGCCGGTACATGAGCCTTGTCTCGCGTGTCGGCTCTAGCCCAAGTTGCTCATCGAGTGAGCGGGCGAGTTCGTCGTATCGGCGGGTGATCGACTCGCGCAGTCCGAGCGCGTGTTCGGCTTGGAGGGCGAGGCGCCAGCTTGCCTCGTGGAACTGGTCGAGCGTGATTGCTTGCTCGGCCACTTCGAGCGCGCCGCGAGCGTCGCCGCTTTGGAGGCGTGAGCGTCCGGCGCGCTCCAGTAGTTCGAGCAGGGTGGCGCGTAGCCGGCGTATATGTCCGTCGGCCCAGGCGTAGTCGGTGCCTTCAAGCGGCTCGCCGCGCCAGAGTCCGATAGCTGTTTCGAGGGTTTGGGGGTCATCGTGTTCGGGGTCTGTGGATGCGAGAAGTTGCTCTAGCTGGTCGAGGTCGATGTTGACCTTCGCGCGGTCGAGTTGGTAGCGCTCGCCGTCGTGGACCCATGCGTCGGCGAGTGCGCCTCGCGCGTCGGTGACGGACTGCCAGAAGCGGGGGCGGGTGCGCTCGGGGTCTTGTGCGGGCCATAGCGCCTCGATCAGCTCGTCGCGGCTGGCGCCCTTGGGTTGCAGCGCGAGATACGCGATCAGCTCGCGCGTCGCCGCTCGCTTGAGTGCTCGCTTGGCTCCGCTGACCCTGAACGGGCCGAGGACGGAGATCGAGAGGGCCGGTCGGTTCTGCGGCGCGGCTGGGGCGCGTGTCGCTGACGCATCGGGTGATGAGGCCGTAGGCGGTAGGGTGAGTTCGACCCGTGAGACAGGCGCGTCGGCGGCGGCTGATGCGGGTCGCGGGGCGAAGGTGAGAGGGAATCGAGTAGGGCCAGTCCGGGGTGCCGCTGCTCGTGGCCTGGGTGGCGGCGCGCTCGGTATCACCCCCGGCAGGACCATCGCACACCGGGAGGAGGAGCTGTGGACGGTGGTCTGCGCGACGTGGATGAAGACTGAGAGCGCAACGTAGACGGCGAGCACCCATACGATGCAGACCAAGCCTTGCTGGATAATCGCTGTGGTCAGTGGCGCGGTGAGGGAGCTGATTTGCGGCAATCCGGGTCTGAGCTGCCACAGCATGATTAGCGCTGTGAGAGAGACGACCGCGGCGCCTGCTGCGCCGGCGCGAGCGATGAGCGGGTGGCGCCTCATAGCAGGAGGACGATCAGGCACGCGGCGGCGGTGATCGGCGCGAGCGGGAGTGACATTTTGAGCGCGGCGCGTCCGCGCCGGCCGAGGAGGCACAACGCGATCAGCGCGTACAGCTCCAGGGTGATGAGTAGTGCGAGCGGCGCGAAGGCGTCGAGGGCGCAGAGGATCAGCAGCGCGAGCTTCACGTCGCCCATGCCTAGCATTGCGGGCGCGGCGAGGCTGACCGCGAGCAACAGCGCGACAAGCGCCGCGCCGACGTAGAACCCGGAGCTTGGGTGTACCCCTTCGGCGAGCGAAAGTGCGGCGCATATCGTGGCTGCGGGGAGCACGATGCGGTTTGGGATGCGGTGCTCGCGCACGTCATGGAGCGCGAGCAAACCGAGCGCCCCGCCGAGGATGGCGAGTCGCGCGAGCCCGAACGGGCCGACTGTGAATCTGGCGCCGCCAGCCGCGAGCAGGATCGCGGCGCCCGCGCCCGCGCAAGTGAGGGTCGCTCGTCTCATGGTCCGCGTGGTGCCGCGGTCGCGTGCGCTGTGATCGTGAGGGTGTTCAAGCCGACGAGGCCGAGCAGGATCGTCGGGACGTGCCGGGTGACGGTCACGGTCACGCTGCTCGTCGTGACTGTCACCTGGCCGACGACCGAGGGGTTGGCGGCGATCGTCTGCTGCGCTTCGGTGCGTGCCTGTGCTGGGTTGAGCTGCAGGTGGCCTTCGTGCAGAGCCTGGAGGCCGACCGCCTGACTGCCAGAGAGTGCGGCGTCGTCCGCGATCGAGGCAAGCTGGCGCTTGACGAGGAAGGCGTGGCCGATGTCCACCGCCGCGCCGATCACCATTATCAGCGCGAGCGAAAGCAGCAGGCCTGTGATGAGTACCGAGCCGCGCTCGCCGACCAAGCGTCGGTGCAGCCTTCGGAGGGTCATGGGCGTTCGAGGATGCTTCGGTAGCGGTCTACCGGGGCACTTGCGTCGGCGTGGACGGTGATCGTGCCGAAGTGCCCGAGCAGCGGCAGCGCGCCGATCGGGACTTTGGCGGTGACTTGCGCGCTCATCACCTGCCCACGCGCGAACGTGCCGGTGAGATTAAGCGCAAGTGGGACGCTCGCCCCGGTTTGTTCTTGCGCGAGCGCCGTGGTGGCTGCCGCGTGCGCAGCGGCGGGGTTCGGCGCCTGCACGGCGGAGCGCACGGCATCGCGGGCGGCCTGCTGCGCGTCAACCTGCGCAAGCTCGATCCGGGCGTAGAGCGCGATCAGGAACATAAGCGGGATCAACACCCCGGCGAGCAGCAGCACGCCGCTGACCATCGCCGCTTCTCCGCGCTCGCTCCTGAGCTTGCGTGTCAGCCCGTGGATGGTCATTGTCGTGTTTCGTCTTGTGGGTAGCGCTCGGTTGGGACGCTCGCGTGCGCGGTGATCGCGGGGAGCATCAGGTCAACGCCGGGAAAGACGTGTGGCGCCGATCCCGAGACGGTGACGGTCACGACGCTTGGGGTGCTCCACGCGGAGGGATGAAGGCCTGCGCCGGCTCCCCCGGCGGCGGTGAGGATCACCTGGGCGCGAGTGACGCCCGCCCCGGAGCCTTCGGAGGCGGCTGCCTCCGCGCCGTTCTGTGCCGCGGCCTGCGCGACGTTGCGGGCGTGCGCGTAGGCGAGCGCCTGTATCGCCAGCGCGATCACGAGCAACACCAAGCCGAGTGTGAGCAGCCCGGAGATCAGCGCGTCGCCGCGCTCACCGGCAAGCCGTTTGCGTAGTCCTACCACCGGAGCCTCCCTGTGGGTTCAGGCGCCGGAAAGGACGCTGACGATTTTCTGCGCGGCCGTTTCGATCGCGGGCCTGACAATCGCCACGATCGCAGCGGCAGCAGCAGCGAGCCCGACGGCGAGCACGACCCAATTGACCATGCTGTCACCGCGCTCCTCGTCGCGCACTCTGAGCGCACTGTCTAGGAGACGGAACCAAATCGCGTCAAGGATGCCCATGACCATCCTCCTTTCTTTTCATACCGTTTGGGTTAGGAAGTGGAAAAAGCCGTAGGAGACGAGCAGCACAAGCACCGCCAGCAACGGGACCAGCGGTGCGTGCATCGCCAGGTAGGCGCGATCGGCAGCGCGTTCCAAGTAACGGTTTTGCTCTGCACGCATCTCTCTGGCCTGGGCGCGGAGGAAATCGACATACGGACTCTCCTTCGCGCACAACAGCTCCGCGAACCGGACGAACGCCGGCTCCCCCGTACCCTTGGCGATCGACCGCAGCGCTTCGCGCTCACCGAGCGCCCGGTCACGTCGGGCGAGTGAAAGCGCGCGTGTCAGCTCATCCCCGAGCGGACCCTGACAGTCACGCGCGGCAAGGTCAAGTGCCTGCCTGAGTGACTGTCCGGCGCGTAGTGAGAGCGCCATCACCGAGACGGCCTCTGGCAAATCGAGGAACAGCGCCTCGCGCCGCTCGCGCGCCTCGGTGCGCAGCGCGAGATCGGGAGCGAAGAAACCGACCACGGCAAGGATCAGCACAAGCACGATCGAAGGTGGGTGCTGGACCGCCGCGGCGTAGGGCAACAGCGGCACAAACGGCACAGCGAACGCGAGCAGCAGCTTCTTGAGAAAGAACTGGCGGGGCGTTTCGCTGCGGCCAGCTTGACTCAGCCAGCCCTCATAGATCGCCCTGATGCGCTCACTCCATACGCCCACCGACTCGGGCAGACTCGCGGCCAGCGGGTTCTCTTGGCCGAGCGTGGCGGGGTGTTCTCCTCGTGCGCGAGCCATCCGTACCGCGAGCGATGGCCGCCGACGAGAGAGAGTGTGCGCGTACAGCAGCAGCCCGCCGACCACCAGGCAGATCGAGCAGAGTGCGAGTGTCCCGTTCACGATTGGCCTCCCGTGGTGCGGCGCGGCTCAGGTACACGTCCCAGCCGGCGCATCAGCAGGTAGCACCCGAAGATCAGCCCGCCACCCATGAGCGCGACGATCGTGCCACCCGTGCCGCGGTAGGCGTCCAGGTAGCCCGGCGAGCTGAGTCCGATCAACAGCAGAATCACGATCGGGCTCAGCGCGAGGATCGCCGCTTCGACGTGCATCGAGGACGCCCGCGAGCGCGCCCGCTCGCGCGCTTCAAGACGTTCAGAGAGGACACCGGCCAGCTCGCGCAGCACGGGCGCAAGACCGCCGGCCGGAAGGTCCACGAGCGCCGCGCGCAGCAGCAACGCAACCGAGTCGGCCGTGCGTTCTCCCGTCTCGCGCAGTCCCTCAAGCGCCGTGTCCAAGTCGGCGCCGCGCAAGCGTGTCGTGAACGCTGCCCACTCGCCGCGCAGTGCCTCCGGCCCCGACTCGGCGACCAGCGCCACCGCCGCGGGCCACGCGAGCCCCGCCTCAAGCGCGTCGGCGAGCTGCGATAGCACCGCAGGCCACGCCCGCTCGCGCTCGCGCGCACGGCGCTCCCGGCGCGAGCGCACCCACGCGATCGGCGCGCACGCCCCGCCCACCAGCCCGCCGACCGTCACTGCGGGGACTTCCACGATCCACCACGCCACCAGCCCCAGCGCAAGCCCACAACTCACCACGGCCACCATGAACGTGTAAGGGGCGACATCCACCGCGGCGCTGTCGAGCAACGCGCCCACGCGCGAGGACTGCGCGGGTGGCGAGAGCTGCACGCCGACCACGGCGCCGAACCACACGAGCCCGACGCCGGCAGCGAAGATCACGCCGAGCAGGAACCCCGTCATCGTTCGCCTTCCCCCGTGAGGAACGCACGAGCCTCGCTCACCGGGTAGCTGATCGACGTTTCCGTGGAGCGAGCGGGCAGTGGGCCTCCCCCAGCTACCGGGCCGCTCGCGGTGTAGGAGATCGCCCACTGCACCAGCGCTTCGACGCGATACCCACTGGGGCCGCAGCTTGAGAGCACATTCGGGTCGTGACCCTGATCGCCCGGCAGGCAACGAATCTGATAGACGTGGCGAACCGCGCCAGCAGGCGGCATCCCGGGCCGGTAGGGCACTCCCGGCCCTGCGACAAGATCGGATTCGTCGCCGAAGCTCCACCGCACAGACGCGACGCTCGCGTTGACCGTCACCTGCTCGCCGTGCAGTGCAACCGACACCGAACGAGCCGCAGGGGTGGGTTCAAGCCAGAACCACGAGGCCGCGCCGGTCAACCCGGCCGTCTGTGCGGACGGGCTTGCCACGATCCCGCCCACCGCGAGGTTCAGATGAGCGCTGACTGTGACCGCTACCGCTTCGGGGTTCACCGCCGGACGCGCGGGCGCAGCAGGAGCAGCGGGGCGCGCTTCTTCTTCACCTGCGCAGGTGTTGATCCCTTCGGTGAGATAAAGACATTCTTCGCCCCCGGCGCCCGTATAACGGTAAGAACCTTGGCCGAGCGGTTCCACATGACCAGCGGAGCCCGATGTCGGCGTGCCCGTGCCTTCCGCGCTCGGGCTGGGACCGGGAGCGCTGCTCGCGCCAGGCGTCGAGGCGCCGCCTGGCCTGCTGCTCGTGACCGTGATCGAGCCGCCGGCTTGTGCTTGACCTGGCGCGACCTGCTGCGAGTAGCGGCCTATGCCAACGCTGACGGCAGCAGAGGACGAGGCCACCCACATGAGGGTGCCAATCACAACGCAGGTCGCGGCGCACCCGTTCATCATTTTTGGGGTTTCACCTCCCAAACGATGAATCGCATCTGCTGGCCCAGCCGGTGCAACATGATCAGGTCTCGTTCATCGAGTGTGACCGTGCGCCCCCGCCGTCCGTGTGTGTAGAGCGCGACACGTTCAACGTCATGGACCGTCGCCGTGGCGGACGTGTACGACGGGTCAAGCTGCACCGAGAGAACACTGAGCTTGTCCGAGAGGGATCGCACACGTAGAGCCTGCTTGCGACGACTCAAAGCGGATGCCTTCAGGTCCGCAAGCGCAGGCCCGCCGGTTGACTGCGAGGCCCAGGAAGGAATGTCGTCGCTCCAGAGGACATACACCGACAAGCGCCCATTCGCGCTGAGCGCCTGGGTTCGCCAAGTACAAGGGTCGCAGGAAGTGGATCGGCACGCACGACAGCATGGAGGAGTTCCGCAAGGCCAAGGAACGATGCCTAGCGGAACTGCGCGAGGAGGTCGCCAACCCCTCCCGGTGCGTCGCTCCCACCGTGCTTGAGTTCGCGGGTGCCACGATTCACGAGAACGGCCGGATCACGATGACGTGGCCGGATGGCGAGGCGACGCAGAAGGAGACGGGGCGACGCGATTCGTCCGTGCGGCGGTTGCGCGATGGGCTGCGACCGTTCCTCCGCGAGTTTCACGACCGGCCGATCGACAGCTTCTCTCGTGACGAGGCGGTGACTTGGACGCGCCCGAAGGGCGCCAACATTCAGCAGGCAGTCCGGCAGTTTTTCAACCACGCGCTCGACCGCGACTTGATCGAGCGCAACCAGTTCACCCGCCTTGGAGCGAGCAAGCGCAAGCGCCGAGTAGATCGACCCGACTTCGAGATCATCACCGACGAGCAGTACGAGCGACTACGCTACGCCGCCCGCGAAAGCCGGGCCGACGATTACGGGCTCGTCCTTGAGGGCGCGACTCTCGGCGTGGGCGACGCAGCGATGCGTCCCGGCGAGGTATTCGCGTTGCATCGTCCCGATATTCACTTCCCGGAGAACCTGATCCATGTGCGCTGGCAACTCGACCTCGACACCGGCAAGATCACATGGCCCAAGGACGACGACGGCCGATGGGTCGTAATGAGCCCCCGCTTTCGCGCGCACCTAGAAACGATGCCGCGTCGAGGAAAGACGATCGACCGTACCAAGGGCGAGATCGTGTTCCCGGCGACGCGCGGCGGCTACATGCTGCGCAGCACTTGGTCAAACCTCTGGCACTCGGTACGCGCATCGGCAGGGATGCCAGGCCAGGAGTTCTACGAGTTGAAGCACCGCGCGATTCAATGGATGGTCGATCCCGTGGAGGACGGCGGCCTCGGCCTCGACCCCGCGACGGTCGCAGAAATAGTCGGCCACGACGACGGCGGCTACCTCATCGCCACCGTCTACACCAAGCTCGGCCGGCGCCGCGCGCTCGCCCGCGCGCAGCGCGCGATGGACGACTATGGGCAGCGGAACACGGCCACCGAGACACCGCGCCACCTGCACGTCGTCAGCTCCGCATAAAACTGTCTCGACACGCGCCACCGGCCTCCCCGTAGGCCATGCTGTGCAGAATGTCGCCGAGTCCCGAAACACCTTCCCTCCCCCGTGCGGCCCAGTCGTCGGCCTATCTGAATCAGGCGCTTGAGGCGCTGACCGCTGCGAGTAGCGCACCCGCGCTCTACGCCGAGATAGCGGACTACTACCACGGCTCGATGCTGGAGGCCTCGCAGCGTCGGCTCAGCGCCATGAACCGTCGCCTCAGCTTCCTACGGAACGCGGTGCTGTTTGCTGCCCTCTCCACCGAGGCGTATGCCAATGAGTTCCTTGAGGCTGCGCTGCCCGCACGAGACGCGCAGGCGCTCGATCGGCTCGTTACGACGGAGAAGCTGTTGATCGGCTCCCGCCTGGTCGGCGTCGAGCCGCCGCTCGACCGTGGAAGGCTGCCCTTGCAGCGACTATTCGCTCTCTTCGAGGTCCGCAACGCCCTCGTACATCCGCGTCGCTCAGGCGCCAAGAGCATCAGTGCCTACTCGCACAACGTCACCGAGCAGGACAAGGAGCTGGTCGGCCCCAAGGCCGCCGCCAGCTACATAGTTGCCGTCGCCGAGCTGACCGTTCGGTTGGAGCCGTACATGCCGGGGCGATCATTCATTGGCGAGGCCACCACCATCGTCAATCACCGTGCCGTATTGGACGCTCATCGCAAGCTGCTTGGCGATGAGATTTTGGTCGTGCCCGACCCCGAGGATGCGGCGCCCGTGCCGCTGCTCATCCAGATGCAGCGCCGCGCTGCCAAGCGCGCACGCTAGTCGTCGGCGGCGACCCCGATCAAGTCGCTGGTCACTGGCCGGGGAAACCGCCTTGCATCCCGTTTGCATCCCGTTTCCGCAGCCTTGCATCCCGTTTGCGGCCCTCCAGACCACCGAACAGCCGCGAACACGGGCAAACCACCTACCGCTAGGGCCAGTGTTTCCGGGGGTTTTCGCCCGTGTTCGCTGGCCTTCGCGGTTCTCTAACCAATCGGGGCGCCCAGATTCGAACTGGGGACCTCACCGACCCGAACGGTGCGCGCTACCAGGCTGCGCCACGCCCCGACACAGGGTCCAGTATCCCATACCCACCAGCTCAGCTGCGAACGCCATCGGGGCGATCCGCGGCCCGACCCTCCATTGGAGCCGCCATCCACCCGCTTCAAGCCGGCCCGCCAGGCCGCCCCCGACCACCGCCGCCCCACTCGGCTGGGCTATCCTCGCCGGGTGCCCGCCCGGCTTGCCGACATCGTGGGGGAGCTCGATCGTCTGCTGACGCCGGCGCGCTTTGAGGACTACTGCCCCAACGGGCTGCAGGTCCCGGGGAGGGAGGAGGTGAGCGTGGTGGCCACCGGGGTGAGCGCCCAGGTGGAGCTGTTCGTGCGCGCCCACGCGGAGGGCGCCGAGCTGGTGCTCGCCCACCACGGAATCTTCTGGGGGAGCGGACCGGGGCCGATCGATGCCGCGCTGGCGCGCCGCCTGCGGGTGCTGTTCGAGGCCGATATCTCCCTGCTCGCCTACCACCTCCCGCTCGACGCCCACCCCGAAGTCGGGAACAATGCGCTGCTCGCGCGCGCCCTTGGAGCCCACCAGCTCACCCCCTTCGCGCTCCACCAGGGGGAGCCGATCGGGTGCCTCGCGGAGTTCCCCGGCGAGGGCCTCGCCACGCCCGAGTTGCTGGCTCGTGTCCGCCGGGTCACCGAGCGCGAGCCGCTCGTGTTCGACTGCGGCCCCCCGCTGGTGCGGCGCCTGGGGATCGTCACCGGTGCCGGCGCCGACTTCCTCCCGGATGCGCTCGCCTCTGGTGCGGACGCCTTCCTGACGGGGGAGCCCGCCGAGCGCGTGATGGCGCAGGCGCAGGAGGGGGGCGTGCACTTCATCGCCGCCGGCCACTACGCCACGGAGACGTTCGGTGTCAAGCGTCTGGGTGAGCACCTGAGCGAGCGCTTCGGCGTGCGCCACGTCTTCCTGGATATCCCCAACCCCGTGTAGCGCGCCCCCGACGGGCGCCCCGCCCGCCCGGCGCGCCCGACGGCAGACCCGTCGGGCCGGCGCGCCAAGGGGTTCGCACTCGCAATCGCACTGCGCGCTGGCCAAAGCTCGAATGGAGATCGCACTTTGCGGGAAAGCCGACTGTTGCCAACGTCCGCCGCCCGTTGTATATCTAGACGAGCGCCAACATCGACACGGCCAACACCGACACGAGGAGATCTCCGATGGCCAACCATCTGACGCCCACCGAGCTTGCCCGCGAGTCCGGACTCGGGCGCAGAGAGGTCCTCACGAAGTGCATGGAGCTGGGGGTGCCCATCTTCAAGGGGCGCATCGACAAGAGCCTATTTCTCGCCAGCCTTCGCCAGGGGGCCTCGCCCGCGCAGCGGCCCGCAGCGCTGAACGGCTGACCCCCTCCCGCTGATCCCCTCCCTCTTCCCTCCCATTTGCGGAGATCTGGACCCTCGCCCTCAGGGATCCACAAGCGCTGAGCATCCCCCCACGCTGAAGCGCCCCAATGCTCGACCGAGAGTCTCGGGAGTCCACTGCTCCGGGGATGCGAGCAACGTGCGCATCCCCGCTTCGCCGACGCCGACGAGCATCTGCCCGACGAGCTGCGCGGTGGTGTCGAGCCGCCGCGCCGCCACCCGCCCCTCCAGCCAACCTCTAGCTGCCGCGGCGATCGCCGCGATCCGCTGCTCGCGCCCGCGCCGGACGCGCGCGTCGATCGCGGCCGTCACCTCCCCCCCACCGAGCAGGGCGATCCTGTAGATGTCGGGGGTATCCATCACGGCCTCGAGCATCGCGGTGAACCCCGCACTGAGAGCGGCCTCGGGGTCCTCCAGCCCCACGCTCCCCTCCAGGACGGAGCCGAACTGCGAGAGCATGCGCTGCTCCTCGCGGCCCAGCAGCGCCCCAAAGAGCTCCGCCTTGCTGGGAAAGCAGGCGTAGACCACCGGCTTGGTCACGCCCGCGGCAAGCGCGATCGCATCCATCGAGGTGCCCCGGTAGCCGTGCTCGAGGAACAACTCGAAGGCCACATCCAGGATCAGCGGTCGCCGGCGCTCAGGGCCGAGGTGCTCGGCGCGGGCGCGCAGGGCGGGCAGGGCGGGCGGGGCGGGATCTGCGATCTTGCTCACGGACAGCTTCCTACCATGGTAGGTTTTTCCTACTTGAGTAGATCCTATCCCCAACCGCTCACGCCACCTGTCCCCCTGCGCCTTGGCCACGGGAGGGATCGCCTCCTACTTGCCGCCCCCAGGCCATATCCTTCCCTGGTGCAACGTACGTCAGCTGCACCCGAGGAGGAGAGAGCTATGGACGCGGACACCGCGGAGCACGCCACAGGATCAGTCGAGCGCACCCCCGGAGCACCCAGGGTTCCGGCCACCGCGTCGCGCACGATCGCCGACCTGATCCCCGACGCCGTCGCCGCCTTCGGCGAGCGCGTGGCGGTTCGCCACAAGCAGGGCGGCGAGTGGCAGGATGTCACCTACACCGAGCTCGGGGAGGTCGTGCAGGAGATCGCCCTCGGCCTGATCGACCTCGGCATCGAGCCGGGGGAGCGGCTGTGCATTCTCGCGGGCACCCGCCCCGAGTGGACCTATGTGGACATGGCCACCACCGCCACGGGGGCCGTGGTGGTGCCGATCTACCAGACCAACTCCCCCGAGGAGTGCCACTGGGTGATCTCCGACTCCGGGGCCCGCGCGATCGTCTGCGAGAACGCCGAACAGCTCGCCAAGATCGCCGCCGTGCGCGAGCGGCTGCCGCAGCTGCGCACCGTGATCGTGATGGACCCCGACGCCTCCCACGAGGC
Source organism: uncultured Solirubrobacterales bacterium (assembly GCA_963742275.1). GTDB lineage: Bacteria > Actinomycetota > Thermoleophilia > Solirubrobacterales > Solirubrobacteraceae > Palsa-744. The sequence goes on from CAVUKU010000001.1 coordinate 535,462, forward strand.
GATCCCGCTGACGGAGGTGCGCGAGCGCGGGCGCAGGCGGGCGGACCTTGATGGATCGGGCGACGGATCGGCCGAGCTCGAGCGCTGCCGCGCCGCGATCCGCCCCGGGGACCCCTACACGTTCATCTACACCTCCGGCACCACCGGGCCCCCCAAGGGGTGCGTGCTCTCCCATGGCAACTACCGCTCCACCATCGAGATGGTGCGCGAGGTGGGGCAGATCAACGACGACGAGATCACCTACCTCTTCCTGCCCCTCGCGCACGCGCTCGCGCTGCTGATCCAGCTCGGCGCGTTCGACCGGGGCAGCACGATCGCCTACTTCGGGGGGGACGTGAAGCAGATCGTCGGCGAGCTCCAGGAGGTGCAGCCGACCTTCCTGCCCTCGGTGCCGCGGATCTTCGAGAAGATCTACACGCTCGCCCACGGGGCAATCGAGGCGCAGCCGCCGCACGAGCGCGAACAGACCGAGGCGGCGCTCGAGCTGGGCAAGCGGGTGCGGGACATGATCGCCCGCGAGGAACCCATCCCCGAGGAGCTGCGCGCGCCCTTCGAGGAGGCCGAGCAGGGGCTGTTCAAGAACGTGCGCTCCATCTTCGGGGGGCGCCTGCGCCAGGCCGCCACGGGCGCCGCGCCGATCGCACACGAGATCCTCGAGTTCTTCTGGGCCTGCGGGGTCCCCGTGCTGGAGGGCTACGGGATGACCGAGACCGCCACGATCTCCACGATCTCCACGATCGAGGACCACCGCTTCGGCACCGTGGGACGCGCGCTGCCCGGCGTGGAGCTGAGGATCGCCGAGGACGGGGAGATCCTGATCAAGGGCCCCAACATCTTCCAGGGCTACCACCACAACGCCGACGCGAGCTTCGGGGCGGTCGAAGAGGGCTGGCTGCACACCGGCGACCTCGGTTCCCTCGACGAGGACGGCTACCTCTCGATCACGGGGCGCAAGAAGGACATCATCATCACCGCCGGAGGCAAGAACCTCACGCCGGCGAACATCGAGAACGACCTCAAGCAGTGTCGCTGGATCTCCCAGGCGGTGATGCTCGGGGATCGGCGTCCCTACCCCGTGGTGCTGATCACCCTCGATGAGGAGGAGATAGCGGCCTACGCCCGCGAGCACGAGCTCCCCGAGGAGCCCGCCCTGCTCGCGCAGGAGCCCGCGATCCGCGAGCTGATCGGCGGGGAGGTGGACCACGTGAACACCCGCTACGCGCACGCGGAGCAGGTCAAGAGGTTCGCGATCCTCGACCGCGACCTCTCGCAGGCGGGCGGCGAGCTCACCCCCACGCTGAAGGTCAAGCGGGGCGTCGTCGAGGAGAAGTACGCGGCGATACTCGACTCGCTGTACACGGAGGGATAGGCTGTAGTCATGCGCAACGATCCCAGCGACACCGGCGGTCTCTTCGTAGGCCGCCGGCCCGGCACCGCACCGGTCCATTACCGCGCGCTCCCCAAACGCGCCGGCGAGGGGCGCCAGCGGATCGACAGGCGCCTCGCGGACGCGATGTTCGCGGCGATGACCACGCTCAGCCTCTGCTGCTGGGGCCCGATCCCGATCGGCTCCCTGTGGGTCGGCGCGCAGGTCAATTACCTCACGGGCAGCATCAGCCTCGGCATCCTGTCGGCGTTCGTAGGGCTCTTCGTGCTGCTCTTCGGGGCCCTGAAGATCTTGCGCGGCCTCGACGAGGGATGGATCCTCGTGCGGCGCGCCGCGGGGTTCGACCAGCGCAGCGGGGTCCTGGCCCGCGTGTTCGCGATCACCGCCGCCCTCTGCGCGGCGGCGTTCGGGGTGTGGTTCATCTTGTTCAACGGCACCGGCAACATGGTCACCTCGGGCCCGGGCAGCGGCGTTTGAGTCTCGCTACGAGCCGCCGGCCATGGGCCTGACCGACTACTACCGCCAGTTCGAGGGCCTCTCCGAGGAGGAGGTCAACCGGGGGTTGCGCGAGGAGGCCGCGGAGCGCAGGCGCAAGGCGCTGACGCGCGTGCGCACCGTCGACCTCTCCCAGACCACCTGGCCTGAACTCCCCCACGCGAACATCGCCAACGCGATCACCTTCAGCGCGCGGCGCGGCCTGCAGCTCTACCCCTATCTGCGCGGCTCGAAGCTGCGCGAGGAGCTGGCCAACCGCCACGGCGTCGACCCCGCCCGCCTGATCCTCGGCAACGGCGCGGCACAGCTCCTGAGCGCGGCCACCCGCGCGCTGATCGAGCCGGGGCAGGCGCTCATCACCTCGTGGCCCTCCTACCCCCTGTTCCCGATCATGGCCCGCCGGGCCCACGGCAGCGCGGTGCGGGTGAGCGGCGGGGTGGACGCGCTGCTGGAGGCCGTCGCCGAGCACGACACCCGGGTGGTCGCGGTGGCCTCCCCCAACGACCCCACGGGGGAGCTACTCGCTGTGGCGGAGCTCGAGCGGTTGCTCGACGGCCTCCCGGAGGGGGTGGCGTTGCTGCTCGACGAGGCGCTCGTGGAGTTCGTCGACGCCCAGCCCACCGATGCCTCGCTGAAGCTGCTGGAGGAGCATCCACGCCTGCTGGTGTTCCGCAGCTTCTCCAAGGCGTGGGGCATGGCGGGACTGCGGATCGGCTACGCCCTCGGCGGCCCCGGCTCGGAGGAGCTGCTGGCGGAGCTCGAGCCCGACCTGGGCGTCAACGAGCTCTCCCAGGCGGGGGCGCTCGAGGCTCTGCGCAGGGCCTCGCGGCTGCTCACCAACCACGTGCACACGGTCGCGGTAGAGCGCGCCCGCCTGACCGCGGCGCTGCGCAGGCGCAACTTCGAGGTGGCCGAGAGCCAGGCGAACTTCCTGTGGATCGCGCACCCCACCCTCGCGGGCGACGAGCTCGCGGCACGGCTGGCACGCGCGGGCGTGCTGGTCGCGGCGGGAGCCGCCCTCGGGGAGCCGCGGCACATACGTGTGGGCATCTGCAACCCCGCGGCCTCGGACCGCCTGCTCACAGCGATCGACGGCGCGCTCCCCGGTGCAGAGTCCGAGCCGGACGCTCAACCCAGCACGGTCTGAGCCTGAGGCCTAACCGACGGACCCGGACTGTCGCAGCAGCGCGCCGGTGGTCCCCTCGAAGATCTTGCGCCACGCGCTGATGTCCTGCTCGGGCGCCTGCGCCTCGAAGTGCTCGACCACGGAGCGCAGCCGCTCGGGGGAGATCTCGATCCCGTGACGCTTTGAGATCTGGCGGTAGTGCTCGTACTCCCCCGCGAGGTGGTGGGCGACCGACTGGAAGCCGTGCCGCGCAATGGCGATGCGGGAGGCGAAGTTCATGATGGAGGTCTGGAACATCAGCTCGTCGGTGGGCTCGGGCTCGATCAGCACGATGTCCACCCCGGGGTAGCGCTCCTCCCAGCTGTGCGCCACCTCGTGCAGCCGCTGGTGGGCAGCCAACTTGAACGCCTGGAAGCCGATCTGGGGGAAGCCCATGTCGGAGACACGCCGCGGGCGGTGCCCCCGCAGGGTGCGGACCTCCTTGGTGAGGTCGTTGACGAAGGGCACCACGGGGTTGATCACGAGCACCAGCTTGGCCCCCGCCTCCACGGCGATGTCGAGGTTGGTGGTGGAGGTGATCCCCCCGTCCACCAGCTCGCGCTCGCCCAGCCGCACGGGGGCGTAGACCATCGGCAGCGCCCCCGAGGCGCGCACCGCGGTGGAGATCGGGACGTCCTCGAAGCCCTCCGCGCCGAACACGATCCGCTCGCAGGTGTCGAGGTCGGTGGCGGTGATGTAGAGCTCCCTCCCCTCCCTGCCCTCCCGCAGCTCGCGGAAGTCGTCGGTGCGACCGGGTTCGCTGAGCACTTTGTGCAGGTAGCCCTCGATGCCCGCCCCGGTGTAGAGCCCCGACGGCAGCGCCTGGGCGAGCCCCAGCGCGAGGTCGAGCGCGGAGATCTGCCGCGGCTGGGAGATCATCTGCCGAGCGATCCCCGCAAGATGCAGCGGCAGCCGCAGGCCCCTGCGCGCAAGCTCCGGGAGGTTGAGGCGCAGGAGATCGCCGAGGTTGATGTCCCGGAAGGGCTGGGGCTCCTCGCTGGTGGCCACCCGCATCATCTCCTCGGGGGTGACGCCGTTGGCGCAGAGGGCGGCGATGAAGGACCCCGCGGAGGTGCCCACGTAGATGTCGAAGTCGGTGACCGTGCTGTTGACCGCGAGCAGGTCGAGCGCGCGCAGCGCCCCGATCTCATACACCCCCCCGGTGAAGCCCCCGCCGCCGAGCACCAGGGCGGTCTTACTGGGCCGGCGGCGCCGGCGAGGCTTCCCCTCCAACTTGACAACGCGCCCCATACCGCTGTTTATTGTAGGGCTGCGTGCCCCGGCGCCTGCTCGCATCGCCTGTAATCGTGCTCTGCGCGCTCTCCCTCGCGCTCGCGCTCACGCCGGGAACGACCGCCACGGCCACCTTCCGAGCCATGGCCGCGCATCGCGCGGCGGGCTCCGCGAAACCCCGACCCGCGCTGGTGGCCGACGCCGGAGCGCCGGCGGCCGACCCCGAGGCGTCGTCCGTGGCCGGCCCCGGAGCGCCGGCGGCCGACCCCGGCGGGTTCGTCACCGCCACCCGCGGCCTCGGGGCGGCTACGGGCAAGGATCGCGCCAGCGCCGCCACTGCGGCGTCACTGCAGACGCACATGGCCCACGAGCTGACCCTCGCGGGCGCGCAGTCGGGGGCGTATGTGTACGACATGACCACCGCTCAGGCGCTGTTCTCCGAGCGCTCCCAGCAGCGGCGCGCGCCGGCGTCGGTGGAGAAGCTCTACACCGCGACCACCGCACTGGAGCGGATGGGTCCGGCGGCGCAGCTTGAAACCACGGTGCTCGGCACCGGCCACCTCGCCCCGGGGGGCGTATGGGAGGGCAACCTCTACCTCCACGGCGGGGGCGACCCCACGTTCGGGAGCGAGTCGTTCATCCGCAGCCACTACGGGGGCGTGGGCACGGCGCTCTTCACACTCGTGACCCAGCTCGAGGCGGACGGGATCCACCGCGTCACGGGCGAGGTGGAGGGGGACGAGTCCTACTTCGACTCCCTCCGGGGGGAGCCCTCGAGCGGCTACGCGTGGGACCCCTTCCTCGAAGGGACCCTGAGCGCGTTGGCGTTCAACCGCGGGGAAACGGGCAGGAAGACGAACCCACCCACCCCGCACGCACCGGCGGCGTACGCCGCGCGAGCGCTGCGAGCGGCGCTGCGAGCGTCGGGCGTGGCGGTGCCGAGGGGAGGCGGTGCGGCCGCCGCCCCCGCGGGGGCGGCGCGGCTCGCGGGGGTCCCCTCGCCGACGATCGCGCAGCTGCTGGGCCTCACGCTGCCGCCCTCGGACAACTTCTTCGCGGAGACCCTCCTGAAGGATCTGGGGGCGCGCCTTGGGGGCGCGGGCACCACAGCGGCGGGAGCAAAAGTGGTGCGCGAAACAGTCGCGCAGCTCGGTGCGCACCCGCGGGTGGTGGACGGCTCGGGTCTCTCGCGCGAAGATGCGACCTCGCCGTATGAAGTGGTGACGCTCCTCGATGAGATGGCGCACACCGCGCTGGGGACGGTGCTACGGGCAGACCTGGCGGTGGCGGGCCACACGGGGACGCTCTCCGAACGGATGCGCGGCACCGCGGCGGCGGGGCGCTGTGAGGGCAAGACGGGAACCCTCACCGGCGTCTCCAACCTCGTGGGCTACTGCACGGCGTCCGACGGAGACGAGCTGGCGTTCGCGTTCTTCACGGACGGAATCGAACTCTACGCGGCGCACACGCTGCAGGACAACATGGCGATCACGCTCGCCGATTACTGATCTTCGAGTAGTGCGCGCAGGCCCTCCTCGTCGAGCACGGGGACATCGAGGCGCTGGGCCTTCTCGAGCTTGGAGCCGGCGCTCTCCCCGGCGAGGAGGTAGTCGGTCTTCTTGGAGACCGAGCTCGTGACGCGACCGCCGGCGGCCTGGATGCGCTCGGTGGCCTCCTCGCGGGTCCAGGTGGGGAGGGTGCCGGTGAGCACGAGAGTCTTGCCGGCAAGGGGACCCTCGGAGGGCGGGGGGCCCTCTTCGGCGAAGCGAAGGCCGATGCGACGCAGATCCTCGATCACCTCCCGCATGTGGGGATCGTGGAGCTGGGCGTGGATCGAGTGGGCCATCTTCTCGCCGACCCCGGGGGTTTCGAGGAGCTGCTCCTCGGTGGCCTCCAGCAGCGCGTCGATGCCGCGAAAGCGCTGGGCGAGATTGCGCGCGGTGACCTCCCCGACCTCCTCGATCCCGAGCGCGAAGAGCACGCGCGCGAAGGGCCGCTGCTTTGAGTCCTCGATCGCGGCGAGCAGGTTGCGCACGGATATCTCGGCGAAGCCCTCCAGCTCGAGCAGCCGCTCGGTGTGCTCCCCCAGGCGGTAGTAGTCGCCGGGGGCGCTCACGAGCTTCTGCTCCTGCAACAGGCGGACCTGCTTCTCCCCGAGCCCCTCGATGTCCATGGCACCACGGGAGACGAACAGCTTGAGTAGCTGCCACGCGCGCTCGGGGCAGGCGCGGTTGGGGCACATGGTGAACACGGAATCCGGGGGCTTGACGGTGGGGGTCCCGCAGAAGGGGCACTCCGCGGGGGGCCGCGGCGAGGGAGGGCGATCGGGGCGCTCGACCACGTGGGGGGCGGGGGAGATCACCTGGGGGATGACGTCCCCGGCGCGGAGCACGATCACGTCCTCCCCTTCGCGGATGTCCTTGCGGGCGAGGTCCTCCTCGTTGTGGAGGGTGGCGAGCTTGATCGTGACGCCACCCACGGAGACCGGCTCGAGCATCGCGTAGGGACGCAGATCGCCGAACTTGCCGACGTTCCAGCCGATGCGCTGCAGGCGGGTGAGGGCGGTGGTGGGGGGGAACTTCCACGCGATCGCCCAGCGGGGGTCGCGCCCGACGGAGCCGAGGCGGCGCTGGAGGTCGAAGGCGGAGACCTTCACGACGACGCCGTCGATCTCGAAGTCGAGCTCCCCGCGGCGGCGCTGCCACTCCAGGCACTGCGCCACCACCTCGTCCTCGCTGTCGAGCAGGAGCACGTCGCGGTTGACGCGGAAGCGGTGCTCGCGCAGCCACTCCAGGGCCTCCCAGTGGGTGGCGAAGGCGAGCCCCTCCGTGACCCCCACCTGGTAGCACCAGATCGACAGGGGCCGCTGCGCGGCGAGCGCGGGGTCGAGCTGGCGGACGGTGCCGGCGGCAGAGTTGCGGGGGTTCATGAACGTGGAGAGCCCCTGCTCGGCGCGGCGCTCGTTGAGCGCGGTGAAGTCCCTCAGCGACATGTACAGCTCACCGCGGACCTCCAGCAGGGGGGGCGCGTCGGGGACGTGCAGCGGGATCGTGGGGATCGTGCGGAGGTTGTGGGTGATGTCCTCGCCGATCTCCCCGTCCCCGCGGGTGGCGCCGCGCTCGAGCACGCCGTCGCGGTAGATCAGGCTGACGGCGAGCCCGTCGACCTTGGGCTCGACCACGTACTGGAAGGCCGGCTCGGCGATCCCCTCGCGGGCGAGGTGGTTGCGCATCCGCTCCACCCACGCGCGCAGCTCCTCCTCGGAGCGGGCGTTGCCGAGCGAGAGCATCGGCTCGAGGTGCGCGACCTTCTCCAGGCGCGACACCGGCTCGGCGCCGACACGCTGAGTGGGCGAGTCGGGACTCAGCAGCTCTGGGTGCGCGGCCTCCAGCGCACGGAGCTCATCGAGCAGCGCGTCGTACTCATCGTCCCCGATCTCGGGATCGTCGAGCGCGTAGTAGCGGTGGGCGTGGAACTCGAGCTCGCGGCGCAGCTCGGCGATGCGGTGTGCCGGGTCGGGGGGTTGGGGGGCGTCCGCGCGCGTCATCTGTGCATCCCGGGCGCGTGGGGGCGTGGCCTCCGTGCCCCGCCACCTCGGCTTGCCTTCCGACCCTCGCGAGCGGCGCCCATATCCTCCGCGCCCCCCACGTCCTCGGCAGCGCTCACCTCAGCCGGCCTCCACCTCGGCGGAGGCGAGGAGGCCGTGCAGGTCGAAGTCCGCGAGCGCCTCCATCCCGGGTCGGTCGGTGAGGTCGAAGTGAAGGGGGGTCACCGCGATCGTCCCCGCGGCCACCGCGGCGAGGTCGGTGCCGGGCTCGTCGTGGAAGCCGGGGTCGTCGCCGTAGATCCAGTAGCGCCGCCGCGCGGGGGGTCCGGCCTCCTCGCGCTCGAGCTTGAGCTCATCGCGGTAGATGCGCTTGCCCAGGCGCGTGACCTCGACGCCGGTGGGCCGGCCGGCGGGGACATTCACGTTGAGCAGCGTGCTCGCGGGCAGCGGTAGCACCTCCAAGCGTTCCACCAGCCGCGCGACGAAGTGGGCGGCGATCTCGAACTGGAACCCCCCGTGGAAGCGGTAGTCCAGTGCGCGCGCGCCCGACTGCTGGGAGACCGCGATGCTGGGAAGCCCCAGCACCACCCCCTCGAGTGCAGCGGCGACCGTCCCGGAGTAGGTGATGTCGTCGCCGAGGTTGGCGCCGTGGTTGATCCCGGAGACGACGACCTGCGCCCGGAAGTCCTCCACGACCCCAAGGCTCGCGAGGCGCACGCAATCGACGGGCGTGCCGTCGGTGGCGTACCCCACGGTGCCATCAGGAAAGGCCACCTCTTCCACCCACAGGGGGCGGCGGGTGGTGATCGAGCGGGCCATCGCGGAGCGGTTGCCGTCGGGGGCGATCACCGCGAGGCGCACGTCGGGCAGCGCGGCGAGCGCGGCGCGCATCGCACGCAGACCCTCGGCCTCGATCCCATCGTCGTTGGTGAGCAGCACGTTGAGCATCCGGGCTCAGCATAGGGGCCGACGGGGTCGATGCTGTGAGCACCGTGAGCGCCTACTCGTAGGAGACCGACGCGAGCGCGAGGCCGTGCGCGGGCGCGGTTGGACCGGCCTGCGGCCTGGGCCGGCCCTCCAGCAGGCCGGTGAAGTCCTCCATGGTGCGCTGCCCTGCGGCCACCTCCAGCATCGTGCCGACGAGCACGCGGTTCATATGGCGCATGAAGGTGTCCGCCTCAATCCAGAACTCCAGCAGATCCCCCGGCACCTCCGCTCCGGGGAGCGCGCCTGCGGGAACCCCCTCCGCTCCAGGGGGCAGGCCCGTGGGGACCGCGCGCCACTCGGCGCGCAGAACATTGCGCTCGAAGCGCATGTGTTCGGTCTCGGTGGGGGTGAAGGCGGTGAAGTCATGGCTGCCCACGAGCGCACGGGCGCACTCCGCGAGCGCCCCGCGATCGACGGGGTGAGGCCACCAGAGCGCGCCGGCGCGCGTGAACACCCCGCGCGTGCGGCGGGCGAGCACGCGGTAGCAGTAGGTGCGGCTGCGAGCGTCGCGGCGCGCGTCGAAGCCCGCCGGGGCGGGCTCGCAGGACAGCACGGCGACGTCGGGCGCCAGCAGCGTGTTGAGCCGCAGCGGGTCCACGGCCTCGTGGGCGTAGCTCGCGACCTGCCCCCACGCGTGCACTCCGCGGTCGGTGCGCCCCGCGACGCTCAGCGCGAGCGGCTCCCCGTTGACGCCGCGCTCCCCAAGGACCGTGTGCAGCGCCCGCTCCAGCTCCCCCTGCACGGTGCGCAGCCCCGGCTGGCGCGCCCACCCGGCGAACTCGCTCCCGTCGTACTCGATGGTAAGCCTTGTGACCATCGGTCGCGCGCCCCCGCCGCGACCGCGGCGCTACACCAGCTCGAGGAAGACCATCTCGGTTGCGTCCGAGCGGCGCGGGCCGAGCTTGAGGATGCGGGTGTAGCCCCCCGGTCGATCCACGTAGCGGGGGGCCACCTCCACGAACAGGCGGTGCACCGCGAACTTGTCCTGCGCGAGCGCCGAGAGGGCCTGGCGACGGTTGTGCAGGTCGTCGCGCTTGGCGAGCGTGATCAGCTTCTCGATCTCCGGCTTGACCGCCTTGGCCTTCGCTTCGGTGGTCTTGATCCGCTCGTGCTCGAGCACCTCCTTGGTGAGGTTCATCAGGAGCGCCTTGCGGTGCGCCGAGTCGCGGCTGAGCTTGTTGCGGGTCTTCTGGTGTCTCATGGCTCGGTTTGGAGTCTAACCCTGCCGGGACCTAGTCCTGGCGGAGGTGCAGACCTCTCCCTTCGAGCGTTTCGATCACCTCGTCGATCGACTTCTTGCCGAAGTTGGGGATCGCATTGAGCTCCGCCTCGGACTTGGAGATGAGGTCCCCCACGGTCTGGATGCCGGCGCGCTTGAGGCAGTTGTAGGAGCGCACCCCGAGCTCGAGCTCCTCGATCAGGATGCTCCACTCCTCGCCCTGCAGCGCCGCCTGGGCGCCCGCGCCGCCGCCGACCGCGAGGCCGTGGCCGTCGAGCTGGCCGCCGGGGGAGGCGCGCAGCTCCTGAATGCGGTCGGCGTCGGTGAAGATCGCAAGCTGGGAGATCAACAGCTCCGCGGCCTCCCGCAGCGCCGCCTGGGGCTCGATCGAGCCGTCGGTCTCGATGTCGAGGGTGAGCTTGTCGAAGTCGGTCTTCTGACCCACGCGCGCCTGCTCCACCGCGTAGGCCACGCGCCGCACGGGGGAGAAGATCGAGTCGATCGGGATCACCCCGATCGGCTGGTCGGGGGACTTGTTCTCCTCCGCCGGCCGGTAGCCGCGGCCGCGGCCGATCGTCATGTAGAGCTCGAGCTTGGTTTTCTTCTCGAGCGTCGCGATGTGCACGTCGGGGTTGAGGATCTCCACGCCCGCGGGCAGGTCGATGTCCTTGGCGGTGATCTCCCCCGGGCCGCTGACCACGAGCGGCGCCTCGACCTCGGTGGCGTCTGAGTGCATGCGGCAGACGATGCCCTTGAGGTTGAGCACGATGTCGGTCACGTCCTCCTTGACGCCGGGGATGGTCGAGAACTCGTGGGCCACCCCCTCGATGCGCACGCTGGTGACCGCGGCGCCCGCCAGCGAGGAGAGCAGCACACGGCGCAGCGAGTTCCCGAAGGTGTAGCCGAACCCGCGATCGAGCGGCTCGATCGTGAAGGTGCCGCGGTTCTGCTCCACCGACTCGCTTGTTATCCGGGGGATTTGGAAGTCGAGCATCAGAGTCCTAACGTCGTTGTGATCTCGCACCGGCGTCCGACGGACACCGGCTCCAAGGCATCGCACCCGCAAGTGGGGACGATGCCTGGCAAAGCCCTTACTTCGAGTACAGCTCGACGATGAGCTGCTCCTGCACCGGCGCCGCCACCTCGCGCCGCTCCGGGCGGCGCAGCACCTTGGCGGTCAGCGACTCGTGATCGGCCTGCAGCCACGCGGGGATCTGCCCGGTGAGCTCGGTGGCGTCCCGCACCACCTGGGTGGCGGAGGTGCCGGCCTTGATCGCGACCACCTCGCCCGGGCGCACCTGGTAGCTGGGGATATTCACGCGCCGCCCGTTGACCGTCCAGTGGCCGTGGCGGATCAGCTGACGCGCCTGGCGGCGGGAGGCGGCGAAGCCAAGGCGCACCAGCACGTTGTCCAGGCGGCACTCCAGCAGCGCGAGCAGGTTCTCGCCGGTGATCCCCGGCTGGCGGGAGGCCTTCTCGTAGTAGCCGTGGAACTGCTTCTCCAGCACCCCGTAGTAGCGGCGCGCCTTCTGCTTCTCGCGCAGCTGCAGGCGGTACTCGCTCTGTTTCTGGCGTCCCCGCCCGTGCTCCCCCGGCGGGTAGGAGCGGCGCTCGACGCCGCATTTGTCCGTCAGGCAGCGCTCGCCCTTGAGGAACAGCTTCTGCCCCTCGCGACGGCACTGCTTGCACTGTGCTCCCGTGTCTCTCGCCATGGTTCCGTTTCTCTGTGTGCTCTTCTGTCTATCGATGTACTGGGTTTGAGAGGCTCGCCCGTCGAAGTCCTACACGCGCCGGCGCTTGCGGGGGCGGCACCCGTTGTGCGCCTGGGGGGTCACGTCCTTGACGCCCGTCACTTCGAGGCCCGCGGCGGAGAGCGAGCGGATCGCGGTCTCGCGGCCGGAGCCCGGACCCTTGACGTAGACCTCGACCTTCTGCAGCCCCTGCTCGATGCCCTTGCGCGCCGCCGCGTCGGCGGTCACCTGGGCGGCGAAGGGAGTGGACTTGCGCGAGCCCTTGAAGCCCGCTCCGCCGGCGGACTCCCACGCGATCACGTTGCCCTGCACGTCGGTGAGCGAGACGATCGTGTTGTTGAAGGACGTCTTGATGTGGGCCTGCCCGACCGGGATGTTCTTCTTGGGCTTGCGTTTTCCGCGCGCGCGCTTGGGAGCAGCCATTACTTCTTACCGGCTTTCTTCTTGCCGGCGACCTGCATGCGCTTGGGACCCTTGCGGGTGCGCGCGTTGGTCTTCGTCTTCTGCCCCCGCACCGGCAGGCCGCGGCGGTGGCGCAGGCCGCGGTAGCAGGCGATCTCCTGGAGGCGCTTGATGTCCTGGGAGCGCTCCCTGCGCAGGTCGCCCTCGACGGTGAGGTCGCTGTCGATCGCGTCGCGCAGGCGGGAGACCTCGTCCTCGGTGAGGTCGCGCACGTATGTGTCCGGGCTCACGCCCACCTCGGCGAGCAGCTTGTTCGCGGTCGAGCGTCCGATGCCGAAGATGTAGGTCAGGCCGATCTCAGAGCGCTTGTTGAGGGGCAGATTGACCCCGGCGATGCGTGCCACCGCCTAGCCCTGCCTCTGCTTGTGGCGCTTGTTCTGGCAGATCACGAGGACCGCGCCGTGGCGGCGGATGATCTTGCATTTTTCGCACATCGGCTTGACCGACGGTCGTACCTTCATGATCCCTTTCTTCGCCTTGAGAAGAGGGGCCCGGCTCGCCGGCCTTCGGCCGCTTCGCCACCCTCTAGGTCCGCCGACCGGGCTCTGGCTGCCGGGACGGCCGCCGCTACCTAATCGAGGATACGCTCGCAGCACGAACTGCTTTCGCCTGCGGGCGGACGTCCGATGGTAGCAGACTTGTGCCAGGGCGTGAGGACCCGCGGCCCTTCGGCGGTGATGGCGACCGTGAACTCGAAGTGGGCGGCCGGGGATTCGTCCTGGGAGAAGATCGCCCAGCCGTCGCCCCCCACCCGCACCGCGGGGCGCCCAGCGGTGGTCATCGGCTCGATCGCGAGCACCATCCCCTCCTCCAGCAGCGGGCCCTTGCCGGGTCGGCCGTAGTTGGGGACCTGGGGGTCCTCGTGCATGCTGCGTCCCACCCCGTGGCCCACCAGCGAGCGCACCACCGAGAGCCCCGCGGCCTCGATCACCCGCTCGATCGCGTGCGAGACGTCGCCCATGCGGTTGCCCGCCCTGCACTGCTCGACGCCGGCGAAGAGCGACTCGCGGGTGGCGCGCAGGAGGTTCTCCTCCATGACGCCGATCTCCCCGACGGGGAACGTGCGCGCGGCATCCGCCACCCAGCCGTCGAGCGTGACGCCCACATCGATCGAGATGATGTCCCCGTCCCCCAGGCGGTAGCGCCCGGGGATGCCGTGCACCACCATCGCGTTCGGGGAGGCGCAGATCGAGCCGGGAAAGCCTCGGAAACCCTTGAAGGTGGGGGTCGCCCCGTGCGAGCGGATGAAGCGCTCGGCGGCGCGGTCGAGCTCCTCGGTGCGCACGCCGGGGCGGATCTTGCTCTCAATCAGCTCGAGGGTCCGCACGAGGATCGCGCCCGCCGCCGCCATCTTCTCGATCTCCGCGGGGGTCTTCTTGATGATCATCCGATTAAAGATAGAGGGGCCCGGCTCACCGACCGAAGCCGGGTGACACGCGCCTTCGGCGCGAGTCCCCGTTTCGACCAGCGGCCGGCTGCGCCACCCTCTTGGTGAGCTTAGCTTGACGCCGGAGCCGGTTCACCCCGGCGGGAGTGAGAGGACCCCTCAGCCGGGGACCCTCAGGGCCTCCCGATCACAGCTTGTCCTCGAGCCGCAGCGTCGCGAGCGTCGCGCGGATGTGGTCGGTGGACCTCGTTCGGGTTCCTGCTGCCGTCGAAGCGGCGCAGCAGGCCCGCGCGGTCGTAGTGGCCGATCAGCGGCGCCGTCTGGGCGTGGTACACCTCCAGGCGCCTGACGATCGTCTCCTCCCTGTCGTCCTCGCGCTGGATCAACCGCGAGCCGTCCTGGTCGCAGACGCCCTCGTGCTTGGGGGGGTCGAACTCGACGTGGTAGATGTGGGTGGGGTTCTTCACGCACACCCTCCTGCCCCCCAGCCGGCGCACCACCTCCTCGTCGGGCACCTCGATCAGCAGCGCTGCGCTGAGTCGCCGTTCCAAGCCCCCGAGCGCCCCCTCCAGCGCCACCGCCTGCGCCTCGTTGCGAGGGAAGCCGTCCAGTAGGAACCCGTCGCGGGCGTCGTCCACGCCGATCCGCTCGGTGATCATCCCCACGATCACCCCGTCCGGCACGAGCTCCCCCGCGTTCATGTACGTCTGCGCCTCCGCGCCCAGCTCGGTCCCCTCGGCGACCTGCGTGCGCAGCATGTCCCCGGTGGAGATGTGCGCCAGACCGAAGTCGCTCTGCAGGCGGTCCGCCTGGGTGCCCTTGCCCGCGCCCGGCGGACCGAGGAGGATCAGGTTGAGCTCGGCCACGTCCCCAGCAGCCTACCCGCTCGCGCCCCAGTTCGGACTCCTCGGACGTTGCCAGAGCGCTACAGCTACTTCCCTCGCACTAGCGCGGGAAGGGGGCAGGCCCCCTCCTCCCGACCTCCCCGGAAGATCGCTACTTCAAGAACCCCTCGCACTCGCACGGGAAGGGGGCAGGCCCCCCTCCCGACCTCCCCCCGGATGACGCTACTTCAAGAACCCCTCGTAACTTCGCATCATCAGCTGGGCCTCGAGCTGCTTCATCGTTTCCAGCGCCACCCCGATCACGATCAGGATCGAGGTGCCCCCGAGCTGGAGCTGCACGTGCGTGCGGTCGAAGAGGATCGTCGGCAGCGCCGCCACCGCCGCGAGGAACAGGGCGCCGGGGAACGTGAGGCGCGCAAGGATGCGGTCCAGGAATTCGGCGGTTGGCCGCCCCGGGCGCACGCCGGGGATGAACCCACCGTACTTCTTGAGGTTGTCCGCCTGGTCCACCGGGTTGAAGGTCACGGCGGTGTAGAAGTAGGTGAAGACGATGATGAAGATCGACTCCCCCACGATGTAGTGCCAGCCGTTGGGGTTGAAGAAGTCCGATACCTGCTGGCCCCAGTGGGTTTTGACGAGCTGTCCGATCGTCGGTGGGAACGCCATGATGCTGGCGGCGAAGATCACCGGGATCACGCCCGCCATGTTCACGCGCAGCGGCAGGTAGGTCTGGCCGCCTTCGGTCATGCGCCGCCCGATCACGCGCTTGGCGTACTGCACGGGGATCCGCCGCTGGCCCTCCATCACGAACACGATCGCCGCCACCACCACCAGCACGAGGAAGGGCATCATCACCTTGAAGACCTGGTTCTGGCTCGTCCACCACGTCTGGATCCCCGCGGGCAGGCGCGAGACGATCGAGGCGAAGATCAACAGCGAGATGCCGTTGCTGATGCCTTTCTGGGTGATCAGCTCGCCGATCCACATCAGCAGCACGCAGCCCGCCGTGAGGGAGATCACGATCAGGAAGATGTGGGGGGAGTCGAACTTGGTGACCACCGATTCCCCCGCGCTGGCCTGCAGCGAGTGGAACAGGAAGACGTAGCCGATCGACTGCAGGAACGCGAGGCCCACTGTCAGGTAGCGCGTGTACTGGGTGATCCGCGCCTGCCCCACTTCGCCTTCCTTGGAGAGCTTCTCCAGGGAGGGCACCACCACCTGTAGTAGCTGGAGGATGATCGAGGAGGTGATGTAGGGCATGATCCCCAGCGCGAAGATCGCGATCCGCGAGAGGCTGCCGCCGGAGAAGAGGTTGAGCAGCCCCAGGATGTTGTTCCCCCCGAGCTGCTTCTGGATGCTGTTGACCGCCGTCAGGTTGACCCCCGGCACCGGCAGGTGCGAGCCGAGGCGGTAGATCAGCAGCATCGCCGCCGTGAAGCCGATCTTCTTCCGGATGTCCGGGACCTGGAAGGCGTTGAGGATCGTGGAGAGCACCGCAGGCGATTCTAGACCCAGGTGGCGTCTCGCGCGCGGGTCTTCTCAGAACGGCTACTTGGAGTCGGCCGCATCGCCGACGACGACGCAGGTTCCGCCGGCCGCCTCGATGCGCTCGCGCGCACTCGCGCTGAAGGCGTCCGCGTGGACCGTCAGCGCCTTGGCCAGCTCACCCTTGGCCAGCACCTTGACCGGCACCGCCTTGCGAGTGCCGAGGCCCCTGGCGCGCATCAGCTCCAGGGTCACCTCCGTGCCCGCCTCGAAGCGGCTGTCGAGGTCGCCGATGTTCACCGCCTGCGTGTGCGTGCGGAAGGGCTCGAAGGGCATCGACTTCTTCATGTGCGGGCCCCGGAGCTTGCGCATCCGCATGTGGATCGGCATCTGCCCACCCTCGAACCGCGCCCTGCTCTTGGCGCCCGAGCGCGATCCGTAGCCCTTCTGCCCGCGACCCGAGGTCTTGCCCGTGCCCGATCCTTCCCCGCGCCCCACCCGCTTGCGCGGCCGGCGGCTGCCGGGGGCGGGGGCGAGGCTGTGCAGCCCGATACGGGGCTCCTCCTCGCGTTCAGCCGCAGGGCTCACTCCGACGCGTCCTTCTTGCTTGTGGCGCGCTTCACAGAACCCGCGTCAGGGTGTACCTCCACGAGGTGGCGCACCGCGTGCAGCATCCCACGCGCCTGGGGGCAGTCCTCAACCTGCACGGTGTGCCCAATGCGGCGCAGGCCCAGTGAGCGCAGCGTGTCGAGCTGACGGCCGTTGGAGCCGTTGCTCGAGCGCCGCTGGATGACGGTCAGAGCAGCCATCAGGCCGATGTCTCCCCGGCAAGCTCTGCGCTCGGTGGTGTCTCCGTCTCGCTCTCCACGACAGCCTGCGCAGGCTCGTTCGCCTCGCCGGCGGCAGTCCCGGCAGCAGCGCCCGTGTTCTGCCCGGGGGCGCCCTCGCCGCCGGCGGCTCCCGTAGCGGCCGCCTCGGCCAGGGTGTCCGTGGCCTCGGGGGGCTTCTCCGCGAGGCCCAGCACCCGGTTGATCGAGAGGCCCCGCAGGCGCGCCACCTCCTCGGGGGTGCGCAGCTCGCGCAGGCCCGTGATCGTGGCCTTCACGAGATTGATCGGGTTCTGGGTCCCAAGGCTCTTGGAGAGAATGTCGTGGATCCCCGCGAGCTCCAGCACCGCGCGCACGCCACCGCCCGCGATCACGCCGGTGCCGGGGGCCGCGGGCTTCAGCAGTACGCGGCCCGCGCCGAAGATCCCGGTGGTCTGGTGGGTGATCGTGCTGCCGTGCCGGGGCACCCGGAAGAGATCCTTCTTGGCGCGCTCCACACCCTTCTGGATCGCGAGCGGGACCTCGTTGGCCTTGCCGTAGCCGACACCCACCACTTCCCGTTCGTCGCCCACCACCACGAGCGCGGTGAACGAGAAGCGCCGCCCGCCCTTGACGACCTTGGCGACACGGTTGATCTCGACAACCCGCTCCTGGAGGTCCAGGCCGGCGGCGTTGACGGAGCGATCTGTGGGAATGGTGGACATAGAAAGAAGTCGTGAGCGTAGCTAAACGACGATCCCCGCCTCGCGCAGGGCCTCGGCGAAGGCGCGCACGTGCCCGTGGTAGCGGTAGCCGCCGCGGTCGAACACGGCCTCGGAGATCCCCGCCGCCTTGACCCGCTCGGCCAGTAGCGCACCCGTGCGAGTGGTGCGCTCGGCCTTCGCGAGCGCACGCAGCTCGGGCTCGTACCAGTTGACCGCGGCCAGCGTGTGGCCGGTGAGGTCGTCGATCGCCTGCGCGGAAAGCCCCCTGTTGGAGCGAAACACCGAGATCCGCGGCCGCGTCGCGGTGCCCGCGATCTTCGCGCGCACCCTGCGGCGTCGTTTGAGCCTACGCTCGGGCTTGGTAAGGAGCGTCATGCGCGCTTGCCCACCTTGCGCGCCACGTACTCCCCCTCGTAGCGGATGCCCTTGCCCTTGTAGGGCTCCGGTGGGCGCTGCTTGCGGATGATCGCCGCGGTCTCCCCCACGAGCTGCTTGGAGATGCCCCTCACCACGATCCTCGTGGGCTGGGGCACCTCGAACTCGATCCCCGCCGGGGCCGGGATCGGGACCGGGTGGGAGTAGCCCACGGCGAGCTCCAGGTCCTTGCCCTTCAGCTGCGCGCGGTAACCCACACCCTGGATCTCCAGCCGCTTCTCGTAGCCCGCGGTGACGCCCTGCACCATGTTGGCCACCAGGGTGCGCGTGAGGCCGTGCAGCGCGCGGTGCTCGCCGCGGTTGGTGGGGCGGGAGACCCGCAGCAGCTCGCCCTCCTGGACGACCTCGATGTCGCGGTTCACGCGCTCCTGCAGCTCCCCTTTGGGGCCGCTCACACGCACCGATTCCGGTTCGATCGCCACGGTAACGCCGGCCGGCACGGGAATGGGCTGTCTTCCGATCCTGGACACTGATTGCCTCCCCCTCCCCTACCAGACCTGCGCCAGGACCTCGCCGCCGACGCCTGCGGCGCGCGCGTCGTGGCCGGTCATTACGCCCTGGGAGGTCGAGACGATCGAGGTGCCCATCCCGCCCTGCACCTTGGGGATGCCCCCGGCCTGCACGTAGGTGCGCTGGCCGGGCCTGGAGACCCGCCTGAGGCCCGAGATCGCCGAGCGGCGGTCGTCGGTGTACTTGAGGCGGATCTCGATCACCCGTCCCGTCGCGCCCCCGGGGGCGGGGAGCTCCGTCCATGAGTCGATGTAGCCCTGCTCGACGAGGATCCGCGCGAGCTCCGCCTTGAGCTTGGAGGCGGGGATCTGGACCGTCTCGTGCGCGGCGTGGATCGCGTTGCGGATGCGCGTGAGGAAGTCGGCTATCGGATCGGTCATGGACATGGCGGCTTGAAAAGGGTCGTGTTGGAGTTGGCCTACCAGGAGGACTTCGTCATCCCGGGGATCTGGCCGTTGTGGGCGAGCTCGCGCAGGCAGATGCGGCAGAGCCCGAACTTGCGATAGACCGCCTTGGGACGTCCGCAGCGGTTGCAGCGAGTATATGCACGCGTCTTGTACTTCGGAGTCCGCGCCTGCTTGACGCGCAGCGAGGTCTTGGCCATCAGTCGGTGCTCTCCTGGTCGTTGGTCTCCTGGTCGTTGGTCTCCTGGACGGCGCTCTCCTGGTCGGCGGTCTCCTGGTCGGCGGTCTCCGTCGGGTCCGGGGTCGAGGGGTCGGCTATGGCCTGCGCGAACTCCGCGGGCCGGCCGTAGGTGGAGAAGGGCATCCCGAGCGCTGTGAGCAGCACGAAGGCCTCCACGTCGGTGCGGGCGCTGGTGGTGATCGTGATGTCCAGGCCCCGCACGTGGTCGATCGCGTCGTAGTCGATCTCGGGGAAGATGATCTGTTCGCGGACCCCCATCGAGTAGTTGCCGCGGCCGTCGAAGGAGCGCGGATGCAGGCCGCGGAAGTCGCGGATGCGGGGGATCGCGATCGAGGTGAGGCGATCGAGGAACTCGTAGCTGCGGTCCCCGCGCAGGGTGACGGCGACACCCACGGGCATCCCCTCGCGCAGTTTGAACGCCGCGATCGACTTCCGCGCGCGCCGCACGCTCGGCTGCTGGCCGGCGATCGTGGCGAGCTGATCCTGGGCGGCCTTCAGCGCCTTGGAGTCCTGCTTGGCGTCGCCCACACCCATGTTGAGGGTGATCTTCTGGAGCCTGGGAGTCTGCATCGAGGAGCTGTAGCCGAAGCGGGCCACCAACTGGGGGCGGATCTCCTCCATGTAGCGGAGCTTCAGGCGTGCCGGGGGAGCTTCAGTGGGAGGGGTCTTTGAACCGCTCATCGGCTCATCGATTCCATGGTCGGGTGTTCTCCAGGGGTGCTCATCTCAGTCGATCCTCGCCCCCGAGCGCCGGGAGATGCGGAAGGGCCTGCCGTTCTCGCGCTCCACACCCACACGCGTGGGCTTGCCGCCTTTGGGGTCCACGAGCATCACGTTGGAGACGTGGATCGGCCCCTCGAGCTCGATCACGCCGCCCCCCACCGTTGTCCCCCTGCCTCCGAAGGCGCCGCCGCCGGAGGAGGGTTTCGGGCGGGTGTGGCGCTTGACCATGTTCAGGCCCTCCACGTACAGGCGCTCCTTGCTCGGTTCCACACGCAGCACGCGCCCGCTCTTGCCACGATCCTTACCCGCGATCACCAGCACCCGATCGTCGGAGTGGATCCGCAGCGTGCGCCGCGAGGTCTTTGCCTGAGCGCCCGAGCGCTTCGCATTTGAGCGCTTCCCGCCGGTCTGCTTTGCGCCGGTGCCCGATCCCCCCTTGCGCGATCCGCCTGTCTGTGCCCGAGCGCGCGCCACCTCAGATCACCTCGGGCGCGAGAGAGACGATCTTCATGAAGTTGCGCTCCCGCAGTTCCCGCGCCACGGGTCCGAACACGCGGGTGCCGCGGGGGTTGTTCTGCTCGTCGATGATCACAGCGGCGTTCTCGTCGAAGGCGATGTAGGTGCCGTCCTCGCGGCCGAACGGCTTCTTGGTGCGCACCACCACGGCGGTCACGACATCGCCCTTTTTGACGGTCCCGTGGGGGTTGGCCTGCTTGACGGTGGCGGTGATCACGTCGCCCACGTGGGCGTAGCGGCGGCGCGAGCCGCCCTTGACGCGGATGCAGAGGATCTCGCGCGCCCCGGTGTTGTCGGCCACGCGCAGCCTCGTCTCGTTCTGAATCATCGTGCCCTCTCCAAAACGTCCACCAACCGCCAGCGCTTGGTGCGCGAAAGGGGCCGGCTCTCGATCACGCGCACCACATCGCCCTCGTGCGCCTCGTTGTTCTCGTCGTGCGCGTGCAGGGTGCTGGAGCTGCGCACGATCTTCTCGTAGCGCCGGTGGCGGCGGGCGACGTCGATACGCACGGTGATCGTTTTGTCGGCCTTGTCCGAGACCACCACGCCCTGGCGTACCCGGCGGGCGCCCGCAGTCGGGGCGTGCACGGGCGCGAGCACCTGGGGCGCCGGAGCGTCACTACGAGCAGCCACGCTCTTGGCGCGTTCCTGCAAGCGCCGCGCGCGGCGCTTGACCGCCTTGGCTCTGCGCACCTCCTGGCGTTCTGAGTGGCGCTCCTCGGGCGAGCGGGGCTCATGGGCGCGTCCGCTGTGCGTCGAGCGAGCCTTGCGCCGGCGCTCCTTGGAGGAGAGCTGCTCTTCGGGCTCCGATGGAGCTGCCCGCGCGGGAGGCTCCGTCGCCGCTGCGGCCTCCGCCGTCGCCCCGGAAGCCTCGGATGCAGCCGCGTCCCCCGCGGACGCAGAGTCGTCCGCGGCGCCCTGTGCCTCCTCGGGCGCCGTCGTGGCGATCTTCTCTGGGGTGGTGGTCTCGTCGTTCTGTTCGTCAGCCATGTCGTTCACACTCCAAGTTCGCGCTCGCGCGCGACGGTCAGTGCACGTGCGAGATCGCGTCGCGCGCGGCCCACCCCGGCGGTGTTCTCGAGCTCGCCGGTGGCGTTGGCGAAGCGCAGCCCGAAGAGGTCCTTGCGTACCGTCGCGATCTGCTCGGCCAGCTCGTCGTCAGGCATGTCGCGCATCTCCTTGGCCCTCATCGCCTGCTCATCCTCGTGCTCACTATCGATCCCATCCTTGTGCTCACTCTCAGTCCTCGCGCATCACGAACTTGGACTTGACGGGAAGCTTGTGCGCGGCGAGACGGATCGCGTCGCGGGCCAGCGGCTCGGGGACACCGGCGAGCTCGAACATCACGCGACCGGGCTTCACCACCGCCACCCACCCCTCGGGGGAGCCCTTGCCGGAGCCCATGCGAGTCTCGGCGGGCTTCTTGGTGACGGGCTTGTCGGGGAAGACGTTGATCCACACCTTGCCCCCGCGCTTGATCTTGCGAGTCATCGCGATACGAGCAGCCTCGATCTGGCGGTTCGTGAGCCAACCCTGCTCGAGCGACTTCAGGCCGTACTCGCCGAACTGGACCTTCACCTGGCCGCGCGACATCCCGCCGCGACGGCCGCGATGCTGCTTGCGGTGCTTGACGCGCTTGGGAGAGAGCATCAGCGAGCACCTCCCGCACCCGGCGCGCCGCCGGGGCCACGCCCACCACCAGGACCACCCGGGCCACGACCACCGCCCGCGCCTCCCGGCCCGCGGCCACCACCTCCACCGCCACCGAATCCGCGTCCACCGCCGGGGCCTCCGGGCCCACGTCCGCCGCCGGGACCGCCCGGGCCACGACCACCGCCGGGGCCGCCAGGCCCGCGACCGCCGCCGGGGCCACGCCCACCACCAGGACCGCCCGGTCCACGACCACCGCCGGGGCCGCGCCCGCCACCGGGACCGCCGGGGCCGCGCCCGCCACCGGGACCGCCGGGTCCGCGACCGCCGCCCCCTCCGCCGCCGCCGCCGCCGCGTCCCCGGCCGCGTCCATCGCGCCCATCGCGACCGCCGCGGCCGTCGCGCTCGGAGCTCGGGGGGGGAGGTGCGGTCATGTCGGTGAGATCCGCGCCGGTGTAGCCCTCGGGCATGATTTCGCCCTTGTTGACCCAGCACTTCACCCCGATGCGCCCGAACGTGGTGGCGGCCTCGTAGAAGCCGTAGTCGATGTCGGCGCGCATCGTGTGCAGGGGCACGCGCCCGTCGGAGTAGCTCTCGGTGCGCGCCATCTCGGCGCCGCCCAGGCGTCCGGCGACCTGCACCTTCACGCCCTTGGCTCCCGAGCGCATAGCGCTGGTGAGCGCGCGCTTCATCGCGCGGCGGAACGCGACACGGTTCTGGAGCTGCTCGGCGATCGACTGCGCGACGAGCTTCGCGTCGAGCTCGGGACGCTTGATCTCGAGGATATTGACCTTGATCTGCTTCTGGGTCATGCGGTGCAGGTCGCGCCGCAGGGCGTCCACTTCGGTGCCCGACTTGCCGATCACGATGCCGGGGCGCGCGGTGTGGATGTTGACCTCCAGTTCAGCGGCGTCCTTGCGGATCGTGATGTCGGAGAGTCCCGCGTGGGCGAGGCGGTCGGTGATGTGCTTGCGGACGCGGACGTCCTCGGCGAGGTACTCGGCGAAGTTGCGCTCGTTGAACCAGTTGGACTTCCAGTCGTGGATATAGCCCACGCGCATTGCCTCTGGGTGAACCTTCTGTCCCATCTATCTCTCTTCTCCGATATCTCTTGCGAATCTCGTCCTACGACCGCGGGGTGAGCGTGATCGTGAGGTGGCTGGTGCGCTTGCGGATCGGCGTCGCTCTGCCCATGGCGCGCGGCCGAAAGCGCTTGATGGTCGGCCCCTCGTCGGCGTAGACCTCGCCCACGACGAGGTCGTCCTCGAGCAGCTCGTGGTTGTTCTCCGCGTTGGCCACCGCGGACTCGAGCAGCTTGCTCCAGTCGCGCGCCACGTCGCGGGGCGTGAAGGCGAGGATAGCGCGTGCCTCCTGCACGGACTTGCCCCGCAGGTGGCCGCACACCATACGAGCCTTGCGCGCGGAGGTGCGCACGTAGCGTGCCCGCGCGCGCACCACCTGCCGGCGGGCGGCCGGCGCGCGTTTGGCGGCGGCTGGTTTGGGCTCCGGGGCGGCCTCCTTGGCGGGGGCCTCCTCGGCCACGGGCTCCTTCGCGCCCGCATCCACTTTGGGGGCTTTCCTCGCTTTGGCCGGTTTTTTCTCGGCAGCGGGTTTTTTCTCGGCCTCGGCGTCCGCCTTGTCTGCCGCCGGCTTCTTGGCCGCGGGTTTCCCCGCCGAGGTCTCTTTCGCTTCGGGCTCCTCGCTGCCGGTCCCCTCGTTCCCAGCCTCGGTCGCCTCGGCCTTGGGAGCAGCGGCTTTGCGGGGGCGCACCGGCTTCTTGGCGGTTTCCCCCGCGGGCTCGGCGGGGGTCTCCCCCGGCTTGTCCTTCTTCTCCTCCTCGGCGCTCATCTCATCGCACCCTTCCCGACCCTGCGTGCCCACGGAAGTGGCGGGTGGGGGCGAACTCGCCGAGCTTGTGCCCGACCATCGACTCGCTGACGAAGACCGGGACGTGCTTCTTGCCGTCGTGGACGGCGATCGTGTGCCCGACCATGTCGGGGAAGATCGTGGAGGCACGGGACCAGGTGCGGATCATCTGTTTGCGGTTCTCCGCGTTGAGCGCCTCGATGCGCTTCATCAGGCGCTCTTCCACCCACGGTCCCTTCTTGCTGGAGCGGCTCATCGGCTCTTCTTGCCCTTTCCGCGCCGGCGCCCGCGCACGATGTAGCGGTCGGAGGGCTTGTTCTTCTTGCGGGTTCGGTAGCCAAGGGTGGGCACCCCCCAGGGGGTGACGGGGTGCCGGCCGGCGGTGGTCGAGCCCTCGCCGCCGCCGTGGGGGTGGTCAACGGGGTTCATCGCCACGCCGCGGGTCTGTGGGCGCACGCCCATGTGACGCTTGCGCCCGGCCTTGCCCACCTTGATGTTCTGGTGGTCTGAGTTGCCGATCGTGCCCACGGTGGCGCGGCACTCAGCGCGCACGAGGCGCATCTCGCCGGAGGGCAGCCGCAGGGTGGCCATCTCGCCGTCCTTTGCCATCAGCTGCACCGAGGCCCCGGCAGAGCGCGCGAGCTGTCCGCCGCGGCCGGGCTGGAGCTCGACGTTGTGGACCACGGTGCCGACGGGCATGCGGGCGAGGGGGAGGCAGTTGCCGACCGCGATATCCGCCTCCTCCCCCGAGCTGACGGTCATGCCGACGGTCAGGCGCTGGGGGGCGAGGATGTAGCGCTTCTCGCCGTCGAGGTAGTGCAGGAGGGCGATGTAGGAGGAGCGGTTGGGGTCATACTCGATCGCGGCGACCTTCGCGGGGACGCCGTCCTTGCGGCGCTTGAAGTCGATCCTCCGGTAGAGGCGTTTGGCCCCGCCACCCCGGTGGCGGGCGGTCTTGCGCCCGTGGGCGTTGCGCCCGCCGCTCTTCTTGAGACCCTCCACGAGCGTCTTCTCGGGCTCGCTCTTGGTGATCTCGGCGAAGTCCGCGTAGGAGGTGAAGCGCCGGCCGGGGCTGGTGGGCTTGGGTTTGCGAATCGGCATGGGACTCTCCAGTCTCTCCTACACGCCCTCGAGGCCCTGGAAGATCGCGATGCTCTCGCCCTCGCGGACCTGCACGATCGCCTTCTTCCACGTGCGGGTGCGCCCTTTGGTGACGCCGCGGCGCTTGGGCTTTGACTTGACGCTCTGGGTGCGCACCTCCACCACGTGCACGTTGAACAGCGATTCGACGGCCTGGCGGATCAGCGTCTTGTGGGCGTCGGGGTGGACACGGAAGGTGTAGCGGCCCGCGGCCGAGAGGACGTAGCTCTTCTCGGAGACCACGGGGCGAATGATGACCTGGGAGTGCTCCATCAGCTCTTGGTCTCCCTTGCGCCACCGGCGCGAGCGGTGAGCGCGTCGAGCGCCGCCTGCGAGAGCACCACCGAGGCGGCCCCGAGGAGGTCGGTGACACCCACGCTTTCGTGCTGGAGCACCGCGACGCGGGCGAGGTTGCGGAAGGAGAGTGCGGCGCCGGACTCCTCGGCGGCGAGCGCCACGAGCGTGGGCCGGGGCTGGCCCCAATCTTCGAGCAGGTCAAGCGCATCGCTGGTCTTGGGCGATGCGAAGGAGGAGGCGTCGAGGACGGCGATCGAGCCGCGCCCGGCGTGCAGGGAGAGCGCGCTGCGCAGGGCGGCGCGCTGCTCCTTGCGGTTGACCTTGAAGGTGTAGGAACGCGGCTGGGGCCCGAACACGACGCCACCCCCGGTCCACAGCGGCGAGCGGCTGGAGCCGGCGCGGGCGCGTCCGGTGCCCTTCTGACGCCAGGGCTTGGCGGATCCGCCGGAGACCATCGCGCGGGTCTTGGTGGCGGCGGTGCCGCGCCGGCGGGCGGCCTGCTCGGCGCGCACGCTCTGGTGCACGAGCGGACCGTGGAAGCCCGCGGCGAAGGCGCCCCCGTCGAGCTCGATCTTCTTGGAGGCCCCCAGCACGGGGGCGTTCAGCGTCGCCTCAGGCATCGGCGCGCACCTCCACGACCCCTCCGCGGGGCCCCGGCACGGAGCCGCGCACGAGCAGGAGGTTCTGGGCGGCGTCCACCGCGATGATCTCGAGACCGGGCTGGGTCGCGCGGCGGTTGCCCATCTGGCCTGGTCCCCGGATGCCCTTCATGACGCGCGCGGGAGTCGCGGAGGCGCCGATCGATCCGGGGGCGCGGACGTTGTGGGAGCCGTGGGACTTGGGCCCGCTCTTGAAGTTGTGGCGGCGGATCGTCCCCTGGAAGCCCTTGCCCTTGGAGACCCCCGAGATCTTCACGCGGGCGCCGACCTCGAAGGACTCGACGGTGACGCTCTCCCCGAGCTTGAGCTCCTCCGGGGTCTCCCCGCGAAACTCCACGAGGTGGCGCAGCGGGGGGGCGTCGGCCTTCTTCAGATGACCAAGCTCGGCTTTGGTGAGGTGCTTCTCGCGGGTGGCTCCGAAAGCGAGCTGCATGGCCTCGTAGCCGTCGCGCTCCTCGGTGCGGATCGCGGTCACCGGGCAGGGGCCCGCCTCGAGCACGGTGACCCGCGCGACGGAGCCGTCCTCCCTGAACAGCTGAGTCATTCCGAGCTTCTTGGCGAGGATCGCGGGCATCGTGGCGGTCGGGGGTGGAGAGCGTGGGGAGAGAGGTCGAAGTGGATGGGCGGCGGCGGAGGGCTCAGGTGGCGAGGCGGATCTCGATGTCCACACCCGCGGGCAGATGGTCGAGGCGCTGCAGGGAGTCGACGGTCTTCGGCGTCGGCTGGTGGATGTCGATCAGGCGCTTGTGGGTGCGGATCTCGAAGTGCTCGCGGGAGTCCTTGTCCTTGAAGGGGGAGCGGATCACGCAGTACACGTTCTTCTCCGTGGGCAGCGGCACGGGCCCGGAGACGGTGGCTCCGGTGCGAGTGGCGGTCTCGACGATCTCCCTCGCGGCGGACTCGATCGCGGAGGTGTCGTACGCCTTCAGGCGAATGCGGATCTTGTTCTGGGCGGCTGGTGCCATGGAAAAGAGTCAGGTTTCTGGTAGTGGTGAGTCGGTTGTCTTGGTGGTGGTGAGTCGGTTTTCTTGGGTGGTGTTCGCGAACGTTCTTCATCGCACCGCGCTGGGCGGAGCTGCATCGTCGTATCTGTCTGGCAATAAAAAAAGCGCCCCCGGAACGGTCCCGGGGGCGCCTTTGGGTGCTACTCGATGATCTCGCTGACCACGCCCGAGCCCACCGTGCGACCGCCCTCTCGGATCGCGAACCGGAGGCCCTGGTCCATGGCGATCGGCTGGATCAGCTCGATCTCCATCTGGACGTTGTCACCCGGCATCACCATCTCCACGCCCTCGGGCAGCTTGGCCACGCCGGTGACGTCGGTGGTGCGGAAGTAGAACTGCGGCCGGTAGCCCGAGAAGAAGGGGGTGTGGCGGCCACCCTCCTCCTTCTTGAGCACGTAGACCTCGGACTTGAACTTGGTGTGGGGGGTGATGGAGCCCGGCTTGCAGAGCACCTGCCCGCG
The DNA here is from genome assembly GCA_963742275.1 of uncultured Solirubrobacterales bacterium. Taxonomy (GTDB): domain Bacteria; phylum Actinomycetota; class Thermoleophilia; order Solirubrobacterales; family Solirubrobacteraceae; genus Palsa-744. The sequence continues at coordinate 562,862 of CAVUKU010000001.1, forward strand.
CTCGATCTCCTCGCGCTTGGTGCCGCGCAGCAGGCAGCCGACGTTGTCGCCCGCGCGGCCCTCGTCGAGGATCTTGCGGAACATCTCCACGCCCGTGACCACGGTGGAGGTGGAGTCGTGGACGCCCACGATTTCCACGGTGTCGCCGGTTTTGACGATCCCCTGCTCGATGCGTCCCGTGGCGACGGTGCCGCGGCCGGTGATCGAGAAGACGTCCTCGACCGGCATCAGGAAGGGCTTGTCGAGCTCGCGCACGGGCTCGGGGATGTAGTCATCCAGCGCCGCCGCGAGATCGAGAATCTTCTGCTTGTACTGCTCGTCGCCTTCCAGCGCCTTCAGCGCCGAGCCGATCACGAACGGGATGTCGTCGCCCGGGAAGTCGTATTCGGAGAGCAGCTCGCGGACCTCGACCTCCACCAGTTCGAGGAGCTCCTCGTCGTCGACCATGTCGGCCTTGTTGAGGAACACCACGATGTAGGGGACCCCCACCTGGCGGGCGAGCAGGATGTGCTCGCGCGTCTGCGGCATCGGGCCGTCGGCGGCGGAGACCACGAGGATCGCGCCGTCCATCTGCGCGGCGCCGGTGATCATGTTCTTCACGTAGTCGGCGTGACCGGGGCAGTCCACGTGCGCGTAGTGGCGCTTGTCGGTCGCGTACTCCACGTGCGAGGTGGCAATCGTGATCCCGCGTTCCTTCTCCTCGGGGGCGTTGTCGATCTCCTCGAAGCTGCGGGCTTCGGCGCCCCCCTTCTCGGCCAGCACCGTGGTGATGGCAGCGGTCAGCGTCGTCTTGCCGTGATCGATGTGACCGATGGTGCCGACGTTGACGTGCGGCTTGTCGCGCTCGAACTTCTCCTTCGCCACTTTGCTCTGCTCCTCTGGAATCGACTGGTGTTGTCCGCCGCGGGGGCGAACCGGGGAAATCTATCTAAATGGGGATTCTTGTGACTTCTCGTACCTACGCCGGAACCGGCTCCCCCGTGCGCTGCTCGATGATCTTCTCCGCGATGTTGGGGGGGACCTCCTCGTAGCCCTCGAACTGCATGGTGTAGGTGGCGCGCCCCTGCGTGTTCGAGCGCAGGTCGGTGGCGTAGCCGAACATCTCGCTGAGCGGCACCTGCGCGTGGATCACCTGCGCGTTGCCCCGCTGCTCGGAGCCATGCAGGTGCCCGCGCCGGCGCGAGAGGTCGCCCATCACATCGCCCATGAACTCCTCGGGGGTGACCACCTCGACTGCGAAGATCGGCTCCAGCAGCACTGGCTTGGCCCGCCGGGCGGCCTCCTTGAAGGCGAGCGAGCCGGCAACCTTGTAGGCGATCTCCGAGGAGTCCACCTCGTGGTACTTGCCGTCCACGAGCGTGACCCGCACGTCGACCATCGGGTAGCCCGCCTTGACGCCGTTCTCCAGCGCCTCCTCGACGCCCTTCGCGACGGCGGGGATGAACTCCGAGGGGATCGCGCCGCCCTTGATCTTGTTGACGAACTCGAAGCCCACGCCGGGGGCCGGCTCGAGGTTGATGTAGACCACGCCGTACTGGCCCGAGCCACCGGTCTGGCGCACGAACTTGCCTTCGACCTTCTCGGCGGTGCCGCGCACGGTCTCGCGGTAGGAGACCTGGGGGCGCCCGACGTTGGCCTCCACGCCGAACTCGCGCTTCATGCGGTCCACGAGCACTTCGAGGTGAAGCTCCCCCATGCCCGAGATCTCGGTCTGGCCGGTCTCCTCGTTGGTGCGCACCTGGAAGGTGGGGTCCTCCTCGGCGAGGCGGCCCAGCGCGATCGACATCTTCTCCTGGTCGACCTTCGTCTTGGGCTCGACCGCGACCTTGATGACGGGCTCGGGGAACACGATCGTCTCCAGACGCACCGGTGCGTCGGGGGCGGCGAGCGTGTCGCCGGTGATCACCTGCTTGATGCCGACCGCGGCGGCGATGTCCCCGGAGTAGACCTCGGAGACCTCCTCGCGGTCGTTGGCGTGCATCATCAGGATGCGCCCGATGCGCTCGGTGCGCCCGCTGTTGACGTTGAGCACGCGCGAGCCCGCCTCCAGGTGGCCGGAGTAGACGCGGAAGTAGGTGAGCTTGCCGACGTAGGGGTCGGCCATGATCTTGAAGGCGAGCGCGGTGAAGGGCTCTGAGTCGTCGGGCTTGCGCTCCACCTCGCGCTCGCCCTCCTCGCCCTTGACGAGTTCGGTGCCGGTCATCGGGGGCACGTCCAGAGGAGAGGGGAGGTAGTCGATCACCGCGTCCAGCAGCGGCTGCACGCCCTTGTTCTTGAAGGAGGAGCCGCACAGCACCGGGGTGAGCTTGGTGGAGAGGGTTGCCTTGCGGATCGCCTGCTTGAGGCGCTCCTCAGAGATCTCCTTCTCTTCGAGGATCAGCTCGACGAGGCCGTCGTCGTAGTGGGAGACCTCCTCCAGCAGGTGCTCGCGCGCGGCGGCGGCCGCTTCGGCGAGCGCCTCGGGAATCTCGATGACGTCCTGCTCCTTGCCGAGCTCGTCCTTGTAGACGATCGCCTTCATCGCCACGAGGTCGACCACGCCTTCGAAGCCCCCCTCGGCGCCGATCGGAAGCTGGATCGGCACGGGGTGGGCGGCGAGGCGGTCGATCATCGTCTGCACCCCGCGCTCGAAGTCGGCGCCGGTGCGGTCCATCTTGTTGATGTAGGCGATCCGGGGGACGTGGTACTTGTCGGCCTGGCGCCACACGGTCTCCGACTGGGGCTCAACGCCGGCGACGGAATCGAACAGCGCGATCGCCCCGTCGAGCACGCGCAGGGAGCGCTCGACCTCGACGGTGAAGTCGACGTGGCCGGGGGTGTCGATGATGTTGATCCGGTTGCCCTTCCACTCCGCGGTGGTGGCGGCGGAGGTGATCGTGATGCCCCGCTCCTGCTCTTGTTCCATCCAGTCCATCGTGGCGGCGCCGTCGTGGACCTCGCCGATCTTGTAGGTGCGCCCCGTGTAGTAGAGGATGCGCTCGGTCGTCGTGGTCTTGCCCGCGTCGATGTGGGCCATGATCCCGATGTTGCGGGTGTTCTGGAGTGTGAACTTGCGTGGCATGGCTTGGAGTGTGTGGTGGAGAGCGGGTTAGCGGTCAGTCAGGGAGAGCGACGGGTCGAGGCGAAAAACGTCGGGGCGGAACGAAAGCTTGGGTCAGGGCAAAAAAATGGGGCCCCCCGGGCCCACGCGCGCTGCCGGTTGGAGGCCGGTTCGCGTCGCTATGTGCTCAGGGTCCTCATGTTGGCGTGACGCCCCGCGGCCTGCATTGCTCGCACAACTACGCCGCCGCCGAGCGATGGTCGACTATAGCAGAGGTTTGGATGCCCGCCCGCCCGCGGTTCAGATGCCCGCCCGCCCGGCGCACCCACCCTCACCTACCCCGCAGAAGGCTCGGCGGCGCAGTCGATGTCGGTGGGGACTCGGTCACTTGCGCCGTCCTCGAAGACCGCCTGCAGACGGGTGAGCACGCGTGTAGCGGCGCGCAGCTCCTCGACATCGACGTCGAGGAGCGCCTGCTCCCAGCGGCCCTGCCACTTCTTACGCTTCGCCTCGATCTCGCGTCGCCCGCGAGCGCTGAGGCGGGAGACCACCACGCGCCTGTCGCGCTCCAGGCGCGCGCGCTCCACGTGCCCGCTGGCGGCAAGGTGCTCGAGCATCTGCGTGACCGTCGCCGGCGTCAGCTGCGCGGCCACCGCGAGCTCCCCCGCGGAGAGCTCTCCGCGCTCCTCCAGCTCGAACAGCAGCTCGCACTGTGCGTGGCTCAGCTCCGTGGCCCCCAGGTGGGTGTCGCGCCCGCGCAGGCGGCTGAGGCTGCGGAAGGTCCGGCGAAACGCCCTGCCGAGCTCATACAGCTCCGCCGCCCACTCCTCCTGAGAAACCTTCACAGAGACCGCCATGGGGCTCCCTCAGACTCCAACCGGCTCCGCGACTCGCTCGGAGTGGGCTGCGGCGCCCTCCGCGTCCTCGCCGGCGGTGCTCCGCGGGCGCTCGGCGCGCAGCAGCATCGTGCAGGGGATCAGCGTCAGCGCCGCGATCCCCAGCGCCCACCAGTAGGCGGTGCCGAACGCGCTGGCCCGCGCCGCCGGGGAGAGCGCATCCACGCCGGCACGCTGCAAGACCACCGCGAGCACCGCGGTGCCGATCGCGCCGCCGGTGCGCTGTAGCACGGTGAGCTGGGGCGTCGCGTCGGAGACCTGCTCGGGGCGCATCGACGCGAAGGCCGCGGTCATCGCGGGCATGAAGCACATCCCGATGCTGAGGCCGCGCACCACCAGCACCCCCGAGATCGCCACGATCGACGTGTGGGCCCCGATGAACGCGAGGGGGATCGTGCTGAGACAGAGGACCGAGACCCCCGTGAGCGCAACACGGCCCCCGCCGAAGCGTTCGGTCAGGCGGCTCGCCAGCGGCATCGCCACGAGCGCTCCGATTCCCTGCGGCCCGGTGAGCAGCCCCGTGCTGATCACGTCCTCCCCGCGCACCGACTGGTAATAGTAAGGCACCAGGATCATCGCCCCGAACAGCGCCGCCCCCAGACCGAAGTTCGTGAACGCCGCCCCCGCGAACACCCGGTTGGCGTACATGCGGATGTCGAGCAGCGGACGCTCCACCCGCAGGGCGTGCACGCAGAAGAGCACGATCGACGCCAGCCCCGCCACTGCCGGCACGATCACCCTGCCCGAGCCCAGCGCCGAGCCCGAGCCGAGCTCGCTGATGCCGTAGATGAGCGCCGCGCACCCCGCCGGCAGCAGCGCCAGTCCCACCACGTCCAGGCGCTCCACCTCCCCGGCGTTCGTGCGGGGCAGCATCCGCCAGCCGAGCACGACCGCGATCGCCCCGATCGGGATGTTCACGAAGAAGATCCACGACCAGTGCAGGTTCTGCAGGATCAGGCCTCCCACCACCGGGCCCAGGATCGGGGCGATCATCGCGGGCATCGAGACGATCCCCATCACCTTGCCCATCTGCTGGGGGCCCGCCACCTGGGCCATGATCATCATCGCGACCGGCATGATCATCCCGCCGCCCGCGCCCTGCAGCACACGGAAGACCACCAGCGAGGTGAGCGAGCCCGCCAGGCCGCACAGCGCCGAGCCCATGGTGAAGAGCACCAGCGAGACCAGGTAGACCTGCTTGGCCCCGAAGCGCCGCGCCGCCCAGCCCGTCACCGGGATCACCGCCGCCAGCGAGAGCAGATAGCCCGTGATCACCCACTGCACCTGCGAGAGCGGGCTGTGCAGATCCTTCGAGAGCGTGTCCAGCGCCACGTTGACGATCGTGGTGTCGAGGATCGACATCATCATCCCCAGGATCACCACGCCACAGACCACCCACACGTGGCGCGGGACATGTCCGGCCTCGTAGCTCATGCGGCCGTCGGCCGTCTGTATCGATCCGGGAGAAGACATTCGGCACCTAAAGGTTAGGTACCGAACCTTCTTCTTTCAACCCCCGTGTGCGCGATCGCACAGTTATACACAAAGCGGCCGTAAGCGGGCCGAGAACCAAGCGAGACAAGGACGCAGTGAGCGAAGTGTGCTTTGCACACGAGCGATCGAGGACGCAGTATCGCGCCGCGTCCTCGGCCCGCTTACCAGCGGTAGTGCGCGAAGGCCTTGTTGGCCTGGGCCATGCGGTAGATGTCGTCCTTGCGCTTGTAGGCGCCGCCCTGCTGGGACTGGGCGTCGAGGAGCTCGTGGGCGAGGCGCTGGGCCATCGTCTTCTCGCGGCGCTGGCGCGCGAACTCCACCAGCCAGCGCACCGCCAGCGTTCGCGCGCGGCGGGCGGGGACCTCGACGGGGACCTGGTAGGTCGCCCCCCCCACGCGGCGCGAGCGCACCTCGAGGTTGGGGGTGAGCGACTTGATCGACGCCTCCAGGGTCTCGATCGGGTCTTTCTCGCTGCGCTCCCCCAGGATCGCCAGCGCGTCGTAGACGATCCGCTCCGCGACCGACTTCTTGCCGTCCAGCATCACCTTGTTGATGACCTGCTGCACCAGCTTGGAGCGGTGGATCGAATCCGGCTCCACCGGACGCACGTGGGCGGCTGCGCGGCGGGGCATCTACTTTTTCTTCACGCCGTACTGGGAGCGCGCCTTTTTGCGGTCGTTCACGCCCGCAGCGTCCAGGGTGCCCCGCACCACCTTGTAGCGCACGCCCGGGAGGTCCTTCACGCGGCCACCCCGCACCAGCACCACGGAGTGCTCCTGAAGGTTGTGGCCCTCGCCGGGGATGTAGGCCGTCACTTCGATCGAGCCCGAGATACGAACGCGCGCGACCTTGCGCAGCGCGGAGTTGGGCTTCTTGGGGGTCGTCGTGTAGACACGCGTGCACACGCCCCGCCGCTGGGGGGCGGAGACCTTCTTCTTGCGGCCCTTTCCCGACTTCAGTCCCGGGGTGGCCAGCTTCTTCTTCGGGGCTTCGCGGCCCTTGCGCACGAGCTGAGAGGTGGTCGGCATCCGGTCGGGGATGGTAGCAGCGCGAGGGCTACGCGGCGGGGGAGGCCGCCGTGGCCACGCCCGCCGAGCGCGGGGCGGGCATCAGTGCCGCCGCCACCACCACGAGCACGAACGCCAGCGCCTCGCACACGATTCCCACTGCGCTGCCCGCCATCGGGTCACCGAACACGACGATTCCCCCGGCGATCCCGGCGATGTTCGCCGCCGTCCCCGTCACCGCGATCACCGGCACCGCGTCTCCGGTCTGCAGTCCCCGCGCGGAGGCGTAGAAGGCGACGATCGATGCCGCCAAGGCCACCGCCAGCCATGGGCTCAGCAGCACCCCGAGCACGCCGTGCGCGCCGACGATCCCCGTCAGTGCCTTGATCGCTGTGTCCGATACCCCGAACAGGATCCCCGCGGCCGCCCCCAGCATCATCCCGTGGTGCTCGACCTGGCCCCCCATGCGGGGCCCCATGATCAGTAGGCCCCCCAACCCGAAGAGGCCGGCCTCGAAGGAGATCATCGCCGCGTCGGAGAAGCGCGAGTCGGCCCCGTGCATCGTCGGCAGCGTGAGACCCAGCAGCACCAGGCCGCCCGCCATCAGCCACAGTCCCGCCCACTGTCGGGGGCCCACCTTGAAGCCGAACATCCGGTCCGCCATCACCGCGATCAGCACCACGCCCCCTGCCAGCGCCACCTGCACCACCGACATCGGCGCCAGCGCCAGCGCCGCCACGTGCAGGCTCCAGGAGGCCGTCGCCACAATCATCCCCACCGTGAACCACTTGGAGGAGAACAGCGCCCGCATCGAGCGCAGCGGGTGGCGCACCGTGACCGCGCTCACCTCGTTGGCCCCCTTGAACTTGTAGAAGAAGCCAAGGTTCGCCACGAAAGCGCAGGCGAGCGAGAGCAGGATGCCTAGATCAAGAGTCATGAGTGGGTGCGGAAGCGGGCGACCATGCGCAGGTCCATCGGCAGTGGCCTGTGGATGCTTTACTGCGCCGAGTCGATCCGGGCAGATTAGCCGTGGGAACCTCTGTGCAAGCTAAAGAGCAGCGCCCGCCACAGAGGCCCCTGCTGATGGTTGACATCGATGGGGTCCTCTCGCTGTTCGGCTTTTCCCCTGACGATCCACCAGAGGGGTCGCTGCACTTCATCGACGGCATACCCCACTTCCTTTCGGCCGCCGCCGCCCGGCACCTGCTCGCGCTTGTCTCTCTCTTCGAGCTCGTCTGGTGCAGCGGCTGGGAGGAGAGGGCCGACGAGCACCTCCCCCACCTGCTCGGACTGCCCAGGGGCCTGCCCCACCTCAGCTTCGAGCGCGGAGCGGGCGCCGGCACGTCCCTTCGCGGCCACTGGAAGCTCGCCGCGATCGACGCCTACGCCGGCATCCGCCCGCTCGCCTGGATCGACGACTGCATCGACGCCGCCTGCCACGCCTGGGCAAAGGCGCGGACCGCGCCCACGCTGCTTGTGCAGACAGCCCCCACGCGGGGGCTAACCGAGCGGGAGGTGGCGCGGCTGCGCGCCTGGGGCAGCGAGCCGCGCCGAGCCTGACTGCTACTCCTCGACGACCTCGGGCACTTCGAGCTCGGCCAGTTCCTCGACGAAGCCGGGGTCGGTGTCCCCGGCGCCGATCTTCTCCAGCGAGGCGAGGTCGGCGTCGAACTCCTGCCCGTAGCCGGCGCCCAGGGGGTCGCCGCCGTGCAGGCCGAGCTCCGCCGCGATCTCCTCCTGGTCGAGCAGGCCGACCTCGTCGATCGCTCTGGGGAGCGGTTCGGCGGGCTCGATCTCGATCCTCCGGTAGCGCTTGAGGCCCGTTGCCGCCGGGATCAGCTTGCCGATGATCACGTTCTCCTTGAGCCCCACTAGGCGGTCGGTCTTGCCCTCCAGGGCCGCGTCGGTGAGGACCTTGGTGGTCTCCTGGAAGGAGGCCGCGGAGAGGAAGGAGTCGGTGTTCAACGAGGCCTTCGTGATGCCCAGGATGATGTCCTCGAACTGCGCCGTCTCGCCGCCGTCGGAGTCGAGCGCGTCGTTGACCCGCGCGAATTCAAAGCGGTCCACGAACTGGCCCGGCAGGTAGTCGGTGTCGCCCTTCTGGTCCACGCGGACCTTCTTGAGCATCTGGCGCACGATCAGCTCGATGTGCTTGTCGTTGATGTCCACGCCCTGGGACTTGTAGACCTCCTGCACCTCGTTGACCAGGTAGCGCTCGGTCTCGGTGCGCCCCCGCAGTTTGAGCAGGTCGTGCGGGTAGAGCGAGCCCTCGTTGAGCTGCTTGCCCGCCGCGATCTGCTCGCCCGCGCGCACGAACAAGCGCGTGCGCCGCGGGAAGGCGTGGCGGTGCTCCTCACCCGCCGCGTCGGTGATCACCACGGTGAGCGCCTTCTCGGACTCCTCGATCGAGACCGTCCCGTCCTGCTCGGCGATCTGCGCGAGGCCCTTGGGCTTGCGCGCCTCGAACAGCTCCACCACGCGCGGCAGGCCGTGCGTGATGTCCGCGCCCGCGACCCCCCCGGTGTGGAAGGTGCGCATCGTCAGCTGCGTACCGGGCTCGCCGATCGACTGCGCGGCGATGATCCCCACCGCGTCTCCGATCTGGGCGAGCTGGCCGGTCGCCATCGCCCGTCCGTAGCAAGCCTGGCAGACCCCGCTCGTCGCCCGGCACTTGAGCACCGAGCGCACCGGCACCGTCACCTGGGTGCCGCGGTCGTGGTCGTCCTGGGTGGCCTTCACGATCTCCGCGAAATCGGCGCGCCCCACTTCGACGCCCTGCTCGACGAGCACGCGGCCCCGCTTGGTGGTGATCTCCTGCGCGGCGATCCGCCCCACGAGGTTGTCGTTGGGGTCCCCCCCGTCCTTGAAGACCGCCATCTCGATGAGCTCCTCGGTGCCGCAGTCGGGCTCACGGATGATCACGTCCTGCGCGACGTCCACCAGGCGGCGCGTGAGGTAGCCGGAGTCCGCGGTGCGCAGGGCGGTGTCCGCGAGGCCCTTTCGCGCCCCGTGGGTGGAGATGAAGTACTCGAGCACCGACAGGCCCTCCATGAAGTTGGCCTTGATCGGGCGCTCGATGATCTCGCCCTTCGGGTTGGCCATCAGGCCGCGCATCCCCGCGAGCTGGCGGATCTGCTTGAAGGAGCCGCGCGCCCCGGAGTTGGCCATCATGAAGATCGGGTTGAGCGTGTCGAGGTTCTCGACCATCGCGTCCGCGACCTCGTCGGTGGCGGCGTTCCACTTCTCCACCACCGCCTCGTGGCGCTCCTCCTGGGTGATCAGGCCCATGTCGTACTGGTCTGAGATCTCCGCCACGATGTCCTCGTACTTCTTGATGATCTCGCCCTTGCGCGGCGGGATCACCACGTCGTTCTTGGAGATCGTGATGCCCGCCTGGGTGGAGTACTTGAAGCCGAGGTCCTTGAAGGCGTCGAGCACCAGCGAGATCGTGGTCGCCCCGTAGGTCTGCACGAGCGCGTCGACCAGGCGTGTGGTGTCGCGCTTCTTCATGGACTGGTTCACGAACGCGTACTTGGTGGCGTCGAACTCGTCCCCCAGCGCCTCCGCGAGGGCACGCTCGATGCGGTCGTTGTAGACGATCCGCCCCACTGTGGTGAGCACATGGCCACCCTCGCGCCCCATCGGGCGGAACTCCGCGACGTCGTGCAGGGTCACCACGCCCGCCTCGTAGGAGAGCTCGGCCTCCTGCGCGGTACGGAAGACGTGCGGACGCGGCTCGTTCTTGGGCCAGTTGCCGCCCGCCAGGTGCTCCTGCTTGACGGAGAGCTCCTCGGCCTCGGGACCGTAGGTGAGGTAGTAGGCACCCAGGATCATGTCCTGGGTGGGCGTCGCCAGCGGCGCCCCGTGGGCCGGGGAGAGGATGTTGTTGGAGGAGAGCATCAGGATTCGCGCCTCCGCCTGGGCCTCCGCGGAGAGCGGCAGGTGCACCGCCATCTGGTCGCCGTCGAAGTCGGCGTTGAAGGCGTGGCAGACCAGCGGATGCACCTGGATCGCCTTGCCCTCCACAAGCAGCGGTTCAAACGCCTGGATCCCCAGACGGTGAAGCGTGGGGGCGCGGTTGAGCAGCACGGGATGCTCGTGGATGACCTCCTCGAGCACGTCCCACACCTCGCCGATCATCGAGTCCACCATCTTCTTGGCGGCCTTGATGTTCTGCGCGGACTTGCGCTCCACCAGGCGCGCCATGATGAACGGCTTGAACAGCTCCAGCGCCATGATCTTCGGCAGCCCGCACTGGTGCAGCTTCAGGTAGGGGCCCGCCACGATCACCGAGCGCCCGGAGTAGTCCACACGCTTGCCCAGCAGGTTCTGGCGGAAGCGGCCCTGCTTGCCCTTGAGCATGTCGCTGAGGCTCTTCAGCGGGCGGTTACCCGGCCCAGTCACGGGACGTCCGCGGCGGCCGTTGTCGAACAGCGCGTCGACGGCCTCCTGGAGCATGCGCTTCTCGTTGTTGACGATGATCTCCGGGGCGCCCAGGTCGAGCAGCCGCTTGAGGCGGTTGTTGCGGTTGATCACGCGCCGGTAGAGGTCGTTGAGGTCGGAGGTCGCGAAGCGCCCGCCGTCGAGCTGCACCATCGGGCGCAGCTCCGGGGGGATCACGGGGACCGCGTCGAGCACCATCTGCTCGGGCCGGTTGCCGGACTGCAGGAACGCGCTGACCACCTTCAGGCGCTTGACCGCGCGCGCCTGCTTCTGGCCCTTGGCGGTCTTGACCTGGTCCTCGAGCTCCACTCTTTCGGCCTCGAGATCCACCTGCTGGAGGAGGTCGCGAATCGCTTCCGCGCCCATCCCGCCGCGGAAGTACTCACCGAAGCCGTAGGGCGAGCCGAAACGCTCCTTGAGCTCGCGGAAGGTCGTCTCGTCGTGCTCGATCTGCTTGGGTTCCATCGTCTTGAACAGCTCCCACACGCCGCGCATCCGCTCGGCGGCGTCCTCGATGTAGGCTTCGGTGTCGGCGATGTCCGCCTCGAAGGCCTTGCGCAGCTCCTTGAGCAGCTTCTCGCGCTCCTCATCGGCAAGCTTGTTGAGGTTGATGTCCAGCGAGTCAGCCCACAGGTGGTCTTCGTCGGAGAAGCCGGTCTGCTTGCCGCTCTGCAGGTACTTCTCCCGGCGCGCCAGGGACTCGCGCAGCTCGAGCACGCGCTCCTCGCGCTCGGCGGTGTAGGAGTCGAGGACCTTGGCCACCTCCTTCTCGAGCGTCTCCAGGTCCTTCTGGCGCGCCTCGTCATCGACCCACGTGACGATCGAAGCGGCGAAGTAGAGGACCTTCTCGAGCTCCTTGGGGGCCATGTCGAGCAGATAGCCGATGCGGCTGGGGACGCCCTTGAAGAACCAGATGTGGCTCACCGGCGCCGCCAGGTCGACGTGGCCCATGCGCTCGCGGCGCACCTTCGAGCGCGTGACCTCCACGCCGCAGCGCTCGCACACGATGCCCTTGTAGCGCACCCGCTTGTACTTGCCGCAGTAGCACTCCCAGTCCTTGGTGGGGCCGAAGATGCGCTCGCAGAAGAGCCCATCCTTCTCGGGCTTCAGCGTGCGGTAGTTGATCGTCTCGGGCTTGGTCACCTCACCCGAGCTCCAGGAGCGAATCTGCTTGGAGGAGGCGAGGCCGATCTCGATGGCGTCGAAGTTGTTTATGTCGATCATGCTTTAGCGCTTTCGCTCGCGGGTGTAACTGCCTCTGCCTCTCGCTCCCTGCTGATTGCCTCTCGCTCTCTGCTCAACTCTCCTCGACCTCCTCGACCAGGTCGGCCTCGAGCGCTCCCTCGCCAAGCACCTCCTCGAGGTCGATGCCGGCCCCCTCGGCCAGCAGCTCCTCGACGCCGAGATCCTCCTCGGCATCCTCGAGCTCCTCTGCGGGCTCCGCGGGCTCCACGTCCTCCGCATCCTCCGCATCCTCGCTGTCCTGCACGACCGCCTGCTCGGCGCCCGACGCCCCGCCCGCGTCCGTGTCGTCCTCGCCCTCGACGGCCTCCTCGGCGACGTCCGGCAGGGGTGCGCGCACCCCTGAGAGGTCGATGCCGAGCTCCTCGGCGGCGCGCAGCAGGTCGTCGTCCTCGTCGCGCATTTCCGCGCGCTGGCCCTCTTCGGAGACCACGTTGACGTCAAGCGCCAGCGACTGCATCTCCTTGAGCAGCACCTTGAAGGACTCGGGGATCGAGGGCTCGGCGATGTTCTCGCCCTTGACGATCGCCTCGTAGGCCTTCACGCGCCCGACGGTGTCATCGGACTTGATCGTGAGCATCTCCTGCAGCGTGTAGGCGGCGCCGAAGGCCTCCAGTGCCCACACCTCCATCTCGCCGAAGCGCTGGCCGCCGAACTGCGCCTTGCCGCCCAGCGGCTGCTGGGTGACCAGTGAGTAGGGGCCGGTGGAGCGGGCGTGGATCTTGTCGTCGACGAGGTGCAGGAGCTTGAGGATGTACATGTAGCCCACCGTCACCTGCTCGGCGAACGGCTCCCCACTGCGCCCGTTGAAGAGCGTCATCTTGCCCGAGGCCTGCTCGCCGGGACGGCGGCTCTTGTCGACGTCCATGCGGATGCGACCGGTGTGCTCGTCCTGCCATTTCACGAGCGCCTGGTCGACGTCTTCGACGGTGGCCCCGTCGAACACCGGCGTGGAGACGTACACGCGCGTGGGGTCGCCGTTCTTGCGTTCACCGCTGGCTTCCTGGTAGGCGTCGGTGCCGTCGTCGTACCAGCCCTGCGCGGCGGCCCAGCCGAGGTGGGTCTCGAGGATCTGCCCCACGTTCATGCGGCTCGGCACGCCGAGCGGGTTGAGGATCACGTCCACGGGGGTGCCGTCCTCCAGGAACGGCATGTCCTGGACGTCCACGATCTTGGAGATCACGCCCTTGTTGCCGTGGCGGCCCGCGAGCTTGTCGCCCTCGGAGATCTTGCGCTTCTTGGCGACGAACACCCGCACCAGGTCGTTGACCCCGGGCGGCAGGTCGTCGCCGGCGTCGCGGCTGAAGGTCTTCACGTCGATCACCACGCCGCCCTCGCCGTGGGGCACCTTCAGGGAGGTGTCGCGGACCTCGCGCGCCTTCTCCTTGAAGATCGCGCGGATCAGCTTCTCCTCGGCGGTCAGCTCGGTCTCGCCCTTGGGCGTGACCTTGCCGACGAGCAGGTCGCCGGAGAGCACCTCGGCGCCGACACGCACGATCCCACGATCGTCGAGGTTGCGCAGCGACTCCTCCGAACGGTTGGGGATGTCGCGGGTGATCTCCTCCTCGCCGAGCTTCGTGGTGCGGGCGTCGATCTCGTACTCCTCGATGTGGATCGAGGTGAGCTCGTCGTCCTGCACGAGGCGCTTGGAGAGGATGATGGCGTCCTCGAAGTTGTAGCCCTCCCAGGACATGAAGGCCACCATCAGGTTCTTGCCTAGCGCCATCTCGCCCTTGTCGGTGGAGGACCCGTCGGCGAGCACGTCGCCGGCCTTGACCTTCTGGCCGGCGTCCACGCGGGGCTTGTGGTGGATCAGGGTGCCCTGATTGGAGCGCATGAACTTCTGCAGCTCGTACTCCTCCTTCTTGCCGTCGTCGGACTCCACCACGATCTGGTTGGCGTCGACGAACTCGACGGTCCCCCCGTTGCGGGTCAGCAGCACGTCCCCGGTGTCCAGGGCCGCGCGACGCTCCATACCGGTCCCGACCAGCGGGGCGTCGGCCTTCAGCAGCGGCACGGCCTGGCGCTGCATGTTGGAGCCCATCAGCGCGCGGTTGGCGTCGTCGTGCTCCAGGAACGGGATCATCGCCGTGGCGACCGACCAGATCTGCTCGGGGGAGACGTCCACGAGATCGACGTCCTTGGGCCCGACCGTGACGTACTGGCCGGCCTGCGTGCGACAGAGGATCTCGGCGCTCCTTGAGCTTCCCGCTCTTGGGATCGACCGGGGTGTTGGCCTGGGCGATCAGCCGCTCCTCCTCCTGGGTGGCGTCGAGGCGCACGATCTCGTCGGTCACGGCGCCGTCCTTGACGACCCTGTAGGGGGTCGTGACGAAGCCGTACTCGGAGACCTCCGCGAACGAGGAGAGCGAGCCGATCAGGCCGATGTTGGGCCCCTCGGGGGTCTCGATCGGGCACATGCGCCCGTAGTGGGTGGGGTGCACGTCGCGCACCTCGATCGGCGCGCGCTCGCGCGTCAGTCCACCGGCCCCCAGCGCACTGAGGCGGCGGCGGTGGGTGAGCCCCGCCAGCGAGTTGGTCTGGTCCATGAACTGCGAGAGCTGGGAGGAGCCGAAGAACTCCTTCAGCGCGGCCACCACGGGGCGGATGTTGATGATCGTCTGCGGGGTGATCGTGTCGGCGTCCTCGGTGGTGAGGCGCTCGCGCACGACGCGCTCCATGCGGTAGAGGCCGATGCGGAAGGCCTCCTGGATCAGCTCCCCGACGGTGCGCAGGCGGCGGTTGCCGAAGTGCTCGTACTCGTCGAGGTGGTCGGCGACGGGCTCGCGCGGCATCGAGAGCGCCTCGGCGGCGTAGTCCTTGATCTCGACTTCGGGAGCTCGGGCAGTCCCGAGGCGCTTGGGCAGCGAGACGAGCTCCTTGACCAGCGCGAGGATGTCGTCGTGGGTGAGCGTGCGGGTGTCGATGTCGACGTCGAGGCCCAGGCGCGAGTTGAGCTTGTAGCGCCCCACGCGCGTGAGGTCGTAGCGCTTGGGGTCGAAGAACAGCTGGTTGAGCAGCGCCTTGGCGTTCTCCACGCTCGGCGGCTCGCCGGGGCGCTGCTTCTTGAAGAGCTCGATCAGCGCGCCCTCTTCGGTGCGCGTCGACCTCGGTGTCGGAGTCCAGTGTGTTGGCGATGTAGTGGGAGTTCTCGAAGATCCGCAGGATCTCCTCGTCGGAGGCGTAGCCCATCGCGCGCAGCAGCACCGTCACGGGCAGCTTGCGCTTGCGGTCGATGCGGACGTAGACCTTGCCCTTCTTGTCGATCTCGAGCTCGAGCCACGAGCCGCGGGCGGGCATGAGGTTGGCGATGAAGACCTGCTTCTCGCGGTCCTTGGGCTCCATCAGGTAGGCCCCGGGGGAGCGCACGAGCTGGGTGACGACCACGCGCTCGGTGCCGTTGATCACGAACGTCCCGCGCTCGGTCATCCAGGGGAAGTCGCCCATGAAGACCGACTGCTCGCGGATCTCCCCGGTCTCGCGGTTGATGAAGGCCACCGTGACGGTCAGCGGGCGCGCGAAGGTGAGGTCCTTCTCGCGGCACTGTTCGAGCGAGGCGACAGGCTCGTCGAAGGAGATCTCGCCGAACTGGACGGCGAGGTTGCCGGTGTAGTCCTCGATCGGCGAGATGTCGTCGATCGTCTCCCGCAGCCCGCCCTTCTGGCGGGTCGGTCAGCCACTCGAAGGAGCGGCGCTGGATATCGATCAGGTTGGGTACGTCAACAGGCTTGTTCAGACGCGCGAACGTGCGGCGCGTCCGGAGAGCATCAGCAGCAGCCAAGAAAGACTCCTTCGAGGAGAGAGACGACACGACGAGTGCAGAAGAACCTACGCGCAAGCGCGACCCGTCAAGATAGCACAGGCGAGCGCCGCCCTCAAGTGGGCAGCCGGCGCTCACGGACCCCGCCCCCGAGAACCGCGTATGTGGCGCGGTCTCCATGCTTCGGGCAGCTGCGGCTATCGGCCAGCGAGGCGGGATTCTACCGGAAAGTGGGCCGAATTGTTAGGCGCGGGTAAAGACCCCGGCCGGGCGCATGAATGTGCCCGGTGAGCTCAGGACGGAGGAGGCCCCGGAGGCGTGAGCGGGAACGGTGAGATAGCCCCGACCCTCCAGGATCCGTGTTCGAGTTGCATGTCGAACACGCCGGAGGGAATGGCCTTCGTCGAGACCAGCGCGAACGCTTGATCGCCTTTCACGCGCACCCCGGTCACGGTGAGCGCACGGGAGAAGCCCAGCCCGGGCCGCCTGCCGTAGAACGCCATGAGGGCTCTTTCGCACACGACCAGGCCTCGCGCATGACCGAAGCTTTGGGTCATCGAGGCCAACAGGCGGGCCCTGAGCCGCGAGCAGGCGACGGAGTAGTCGCCGGCGCCGAGGGCGGCGTAGTAGGACCTGACGGCGGTCCTCACCGCGGCCTCGTCGCTCGGGGCGGCGGGGTGACCGTACTTCGTGACGCTTTCCACCCCCCCGGTGCGCTGAGTGTAATGATGGATCACGGGGCTCGGTGGGGGGGGGATGGTGGGGTTGGAGCTCGCAGCGGGGGCGCTCGGAGCCGGGGTGCTCCTGGCGGGGGCGCTCGGGGGAGTAGTGGCGGTGCTCGGCGCGGGGGTGGTGGGCGTCCTGGCAGATGGGGGTGCGGTGGCACCGGTCACCGAGGCGCTCGCCCGGGGGACGCTCGCGGAGGAGCCGTCCGAGCTCGTGGCGCTGCTTCCGCAGGCGCCGACGGCGACCGCGAGCGATGCGATCGCCGTCAGGGCCAGTATTGACCTGACAACCGCGGGCTTGACAACTGCGAGCAAGGACTTGACCATAGCGCGTCTTACTATTTCAGCTCGACTGCGGCGCCGGCCTCCTCCAGTTCCTGCTTGAGCTTGTCGGCCTCCTCCTTCTCGATGCCCTCCTTGACGGGCTTGGGGGCCTCGTCGACGAGCGCCTTGGCCTCCTTGAGGCCGAGGCCGGTGGCGGCCCGCACGACCTTGATGACCTGGATCTTCTTGTCGCCGGCGCCGGTGAGGACGACGTCCACGGTGCTGGGGCCTTCTTCCTCAGCGGCGGCCTCGCCGCCGCCAGCGCCGCCCGCGGCCGCGAGGGGTGCGGCCACGGCGGCCGCGGAGACCCCGAACTCCTCCTCGAGCGCCTTGATGCGCTCGGCCAGCTCGAGCACGGATATGCCCTTGAGCTCCTCGATCCACTCCTGGGTGCTGGTTGCCATCTCGATCAATCCTCCTTGGGATTCGCCTCGGCGGTCTCGGCCTCGGCCGAGGCGTCCGCCTGGTTGTCGTCTGTCGCCGGCTCCGAGGCCGGCTCAGTCTGGTTGCCGGCGTCCGCCTCGGGGGCGGGCGCCTCGGTTGCCGGCGCCTCCCCGGCGGAAGCCTCGGGCGCGGGAGCCTCAGCCTCCTCAGCAGAGGCCTCCGCCACGGGCCTGACCTCCGCGGCGGCGGGGGGCTCCCCGGCCGGAATCTCGCCCGACTCCTTCTTCTCGCGGACCTGGCCGAGTGCGACGGCGAGTCCGCCCACGAGCGCGGCGAGGGTGCGCACGAGTCCCGTGACGGGGGAGGCGACGACGCCGACGAGCTGTCCGTAGAGCACTTCGCGGGAGGGCAGGCGGGAGATCGAGCGTAGCTGGTCGGGGTCGAGGGCGGCGCCGTCCATGAGGCCGCCCTTGAAAGGCAGCAGCTGAGTGATCCTGGCGTAGTCGGCGATCGCCTTGGCGGCCAGGGCGGCGTCGCCGCGCACGAAGGTGAGCGCCGTGGGACCCTGGAGCAGGGGCTTGAGCTCGGCGGCGCCGGCCTGGTCGGCGGCGCGTTCGGTGAGGGAGTTCTTGACGACGCGGAAGGTGGCGTCGGCTTCGCGTAGCTTGGCGCGCAGCTCGGCGACCTGGGGCACGGAGATGCCGCGGTAGTCGACGGCGAAGACCGACTGGGACTTCTCTATGTCGGCGGCGATCTCGGCGATCGCCGCGGCCTTCTGGTCTCGGTTCATCGGGGGCTCCTGTCCCGGGCTTCTGCCATCGATCGCAGAGATCGGACGGCGGCCGGGGGTCTTAGGTTGCCGGTGGGTGGTTTGACTGAAATATAGAGGGGCCCGGCTTTGCCGGCCTGCGGCCGGCTGCGCCGCCCTCTACATCTACGCGGCAACTGCCGCGGGCGAGGCCTCCTCAACGATATCGCGGGTGCGGCTGGGGTCGACTTTGACGCCGGGGCCCATCGTGGAGGCTAGGGTGATGGTGCGCAGGTAGCGACCCTTGGCGGCCGAGGGCTTGGCGCGGATCAGCTCCTCGATGACGGCGGCGTAGTTCTCGAGCAGCTTGCGCTCCTCGAAGGAGGTCTTGCCGATCACGAGGTGCACGATCGCGGTGCGGTCGGTGCGGTACTCGACCTTGCCGGACTTCGATTCTTCGACGGCTTTGGCGACGTCCATGGTGACGGTGCCGACTTTGGGGTTGGGCATCTTGCCGGAGGGCCCGAGGATGCGCCCGAGGCGCCCGACGACGGACATCAGGTCGGGGGTGGCGATAGCGACGTCGAACTCGTCGAAGCCCTCCTCGATCTTCTTGGCGAGGTCCTCCCCGCCGACGATGTCGGCGCCGGCCTGCTCGGCCTCGGTTGCCTTGGCGCCCTGGGCGAAGACGGCGATCTTCACGTCCCGTCCGAGGCCGTTGGGCAGCGCGATGGTGCCCCGTAGCTGCTCGTCGGCGTGGCGGACGTTGAGCCCGGTGCGGACGTGGACCTCGACCGACTCGTCGAACTTGGCGGCGGCGAGGCTCTTGACGAGCGCGATCGCCTCAGCGGGCCGGTACTCGCGCTCGCGATCGACCTTCGCGCGTGCCTCGGCGTGGCGGCGGGAGTGGTGGGTGGCCATCAGACCTCGACCTCCACGCCCATCGAGCGCGCGGTGCCCGCGATGATGCGCGAGGCGTGCTCGACGTCGTGGGCGTTCAGATCGGGGAGCTTGCGCTCGGCGATCGCGTGCAGCTGGGCCTTGGTGAGCTTGCCGACCTTCTTGCGGTGGGGCTCGCCGGAGCCCTTCTCGATGCGCAGCGCTTCGCGGATCAGTACCGCGGCGGGGGGGGTCTTCGTGACGAACGTGAAGGAGCGGTCCTCGTAGACGGTGATGACGACAGGGATCACGGTCCCGGTTTCGCTCTGGGTCTGGGCGTTGAAGGCCTTGCAGAACTCCATGATGTTGATGCCATGCTGGCCCAGGGCAGGACCGACCGGCGGGGCGGGGCTCGCCTGCCCGGCACGCGCCTGCAGCTTGATGGTTGTCAGCACCTTCTTGGCCATGATCTAAAGCTTTTTCACCTGGTCGAAGCCCACCTCGACGGGGGTCTCGCGACCGAAGATTGATACCAGGACCTTGAGCTTGGCGGCGTCGTCGTTGATCTCGGAGATCTCCCCGGAGAAGTCCGAGAGGGGCCCGGAGACGACCTTGACGGTCTCGCCGATCGCGAACTGGGCGCGGGTGCGGGGGGCGGTGGCGACCTCCTTGTGCAGCAGGCGGTCGACCTCGACCTGAGTGAGGGGGACGGGCTCCTGGGCGGCGCCAACGAAGCCGGTGACGCCGGGGGTGCCCTTGACGACGCCCCAGGAGTCCTCGTTGAGCTCCATGTTGACCAGCACGTAGCCGGGCATGGTGCGCTTCTCGACGGTGATTTTCTGGTTGTCCTTCATCTCGGAGACGGACTCGGTGGGGACGACGACCTGGCGCACGGCGCGCTGCTGGCCGAGCGAGACGACCCGGTGTTCGAGGTTGTGCTTGACCTTGTTCTCGTGACCGGAGTATGTGTTGACGACGTACCAGCGAAACATGCGGATTCCTACGGGTTGAGTGAGGGACGGATGGAGGTGGTCGCGGCTGCGGCGAGCATCCGAGCTGAGAACGGAGCGCGCGCGCGGGAGCGGAGGCGGGATGATACGGAGGGAGGAATGGATCGGGTGCTTGCTCGCGGGGTGGGGAGGGGTCCGCTAGAGAACGAAGTTGACGATCTTCTGCGCGAGCCAGTCGGCGGCACCGAGGTAGATGCCGGCGACAGTGACGAAGCCCAGCACCACCGCGGTGGCCTGGGAGACGTGGGGGCGGTCGGGCCACTGGACGCGCTGCAACTCGGCCCAGCTGGCGCGCAGGAAGGCGACGGCCCGCGCGGGCAGGGGGCGGCGGCGCTCGCGGTGCTCGACCGCGCGCTCGGCCTTCTCGGCGCCGCCACCATCGCCGACGGGTTCGAGGGCAACACCACCGTTACCGCCGCGACCGCGACCGCCGCGTCCGCCCCCATCGCCACCGTCCTCGAGCTCGACCAGATCCTCGCCCTCGGGGGCGCGCTCGATGCTGGCTCCACCGAGAAACAGCTCGGGCAGGGCCCGCTCGGGCTCGATGTCGCCCGCGATCTTGGCCTCGGTCTCGAGCGCCTCGCGCTCCTCGATGGTGGCGCCACCGGGAGCAGCGGCGTCCTGGGGAGCGGCCCCGGGGGGCATGGGGACGCCGCCTGCGCCGCGCACGAGCGCGGCGTCGAACTCGTCGACCTCGCCGGAGGCGTGATCGAGCGCGCCGGGGAGGTCGACGCGGTGAAGCTCCGAGCGTGCGGCCGCCGGCGCACCCCGGGGGGCGCGCCGCTCGCGGCGCTGCTTTGCGCGTTTGCGGTCACGGGCCACAGCCGCGCTCCCGCGCTAGCGGGTCTCCCGATGCCCGGTGTGCCGGCGGCACCAGCGGCAGTACTTGCGCAGGGCGATCCGGTCGGGGTTGTTGCGCTTGCTCTTGTTGGTCTGGTAGTTGCGCTGCTTGCACTCCTCGCATGCGAGGGTGACAGCGATGCGAACGTCTCCGCGGGCCATAGTGATCCAGTTCTTCGGTGCGTGGTCGTGTGCGTGGGAGAAGCCCCAGGCGAAGAAAAACCCCGCCTGGCGCGAGGTCCAAGGAGTCTAGCGCGGTTTGGCCGCATTGGGAGCCCCCTCGCACTGTGGCCGGCGGTCGCGCGGGGGCGCAGTCGCGAGGCGCTGTCTCCCACGGAGAGGGCTCGTGCGCACCCTGTGTGCACTTAGCGTCCGCCGCTCTCTTCGCCATCATTGACGCGCTCGCGCACCCATTTGCCGGCCACACCGAGGAGGCCCCGCCATGAACCTGCCCGAACCGATCCCAACCGCGATCCACGACGAGAGCTTCGCGGGGATCACTTATCACGTCCGCGGGGAGCTCGTGCCCGAGCTGCAGGTCGTACTGGGACCGGGAGGGGTGATGTTCGAGCATCACGTGCTGCTGTGGAAGGAAACACGCGTGGAGATCGAGCTGAAGAAGCTCCCCGGCGGGATCAAACGCAAGATCGCGGGGCTCGACTACTTCGTCACCCGCACCTTTGGCGCCGGGCACATCGCCTTCTCGCGCGACGCGCCGGGCCAGTGCATCCCCATGCACCTGCACATGGGCGAGGGGCTCGACGTGCGCGAGCACCAGTTCATCGCGGCCACCGACAACCTCGACTACAGCTACGAACGGGTCAAGGGCATCCAGAACATGCTGCTCGGGGGCACGGGCTTCTTCATCGACAAGTTCCGCGCCACCACCGGCGACGCGGTCGTGTGGGTGCACGGCAACGGCAACGTCTTCCTCGTCGAGCTCGGCGCCGGCGAGCAGCTCGACGTCGAGGCGGGCGCGTGGCTCTACAAGGACCCCACCGTCACGATGGAGTCGGTCACGATGGGCCTCAAGACGGGGCTCATGGGGGGCGGGGGCAAGCTCACCTGGAACCGCTTCACCGGCCCCGGGCGCCTCGCCATCCAGACGATGTTCATCGCGCCGGTGGAGGGCGTCGAGAGCGGCGGCAACGCGCAGGCCGCCACCGCCGGCGGGCTCGCGGGAGCCCTGATCGGGGGGCTCACCAGAGGGCAGTAGGAACTGGTGGTCGTTCGCGCGCGTGGATGCGGGCGCCATCGTCCATGGCCCGCTACCGTCCGCATGGGGCTACTGGTAGGCCGCCACGACCGCCACAATCACGTAGATCGCCGCCAGCGCCCAGCCCTCGAAGGCGGCCGCCTCGCCGTCAGCGGTGACCTGCCACACCGCGATCGTCATCAGGCCCAAAGCGCCGATGTAGATCGGTTGAAGCTCGAACGTCAGCTGGGTGGGGAGCGCCAGGGAGATCAGCACCAGCGCCGGGAAGAGGAACGCGGCGATCTGCGCGACCGAGCTCTTGACGACTGCGATCGCGAGGTCGGCCTTGCCGCGCGCCGCTAGCGTGATGCCCGCGAAGTGCTCGACCGCGTTGCCGGCGATCGCCACGATCACGAGGCCCGCGAACGCGGTGGAGATGTGGAGGATCTCGATCGCGGGGCGCAGCGCGCTGACGAACCACTCCGAGACGAAGCCCGCACCGACGCCCGCCGCCACGAGCAGCAGGAGCGCCGTGCGCAGGGAGATACGCGCCTGCTCCTGCGGCGGCTGCGGCGCGCGAGCACCCGTGGCGGTGGATGTGGGCCGCAGGTAGGGCACCAGCCACGTCGCGTACACCCCCAGCAGGCAGCAGGCGCCAACGACCGAGATCGTGTCCACGTGCGCGCCGGCGGCGCTGCCCGAGCTGAGCGCAAGGCCGATCAGCACGATCAGGAAAACGGTCACCAGCAGCAGCGTCGTCGCGTCGTTGGGCAGGCGCGAGGAGAAGCGCATGATCCCGTCCGGCGCCTGCTGCGCGCCCGCCACGATCGTCAGCCCCAGCACCAGCAGCGCGCTCGCCAGCAGCGAGCCGACCAGCGCCGTCTGTGCGACGACGAGGTCGCCCGCTTTCAGCGCGAACACGACGACCAGGAGCTCCGGCAGGTTGCCGAGCGTCGCCTGCAACACCCCGGTGGCCGCCGTGCCGATGTGCTCCCCCAGCTGCTCGGTTCCCAGCGCCACTGCCCACGCCAGGCCCGCCAGCGCGAGCGTGGCCAGCGCAAAGCGCGGCACCGCGGCCCACCCGCTGTAGTTGGCCGCGCCCGCCAGCGCCGTGAGGAGGGCTACCGCTCCCAGCAGCGCGCGCTCCAGTTTGGTCAAACCCGCCATGGCGCCGGGCGAGCATAGAGGGTGGCGCAGTCGGCCGAAGGCCGACGAAGCCGGGCCCCTCTTCTGCCAGACACCTCCCTCATGAGGCGGGTAGGCTGCCGCTGTGCGGCTCGCGACCTTCAAGCCTCCCGGGAGCGACGCCCCACGCGCGGGGACCGTGGCGGACGGCCACGTCAGGGCGTTTGCCGACGAGCGCCTGACCGTGCTCGATGTCCTGGGGACCCCTGCGCTCGCCCAGAGCGCCGCCGCGGTGGGTGGAGCCGGCGGACCGGGCCTCTCGTGGGCGCTCGAGGAGGTCACGCTGCTCGCCCCCGTGCCCGCCCCGCGGGCGATCTTCGGGATCGGGCTCAACTACGCCGACCACATCGCGGAGACCGGTGGGGAGCGTCCGGAGCGCCCGGTGGTGTTCATGAAGCTCCCCTCCTCCTCCGCACCCCCGAACGCCCCCGTGCGCTGCCCCGCGGTGGTGCGCCGGCTCGATTACGAGGGCGAGCTCGCGGTCGTGATGGGGGCGGGCGGCCGAGTCGCGGGGTACGCGGTCGCCGACGACCTCAGCGCCCGCGACCTGCAGGGGCGCGAGCCGCAGTGGACGCGCGCGAAGGGAGCCGACGGCTTCTGCCCCTACGGCCCCTGGATCACCACCGCCGAGGAGGTCCCCGACCCTCGGGATCTGAGCCTGCGCACCTGGGTCAACGGGGAGCTGCGCCAGGACTCGAGCACCTCCAACCTGATCTTCGGGGTCCCCGAGCTCGTGGCCTTCATCGCCGAGACCTGCACGCTCTGCCCCGGCGACCTGATCCTCACGGGCACCCCCTCCGGTGTGGGGCTCGCGCAGGACCCCCCCGCGTTCCTCTCATCCGGCGACGTGGTCCGCATCGAGATCGAGGGCCTGGGCGCGATCGAGCACGGAATCGCCTGAGGGGGCTCCCCCCGCGAGCCCCAGCCGCGCCCGCGCCACGCGCACGGCTTCGGGGTTGGAGTCGATCAGGACGTAGCGCCGGTCGAGCTTCGCGGCGGCCGCGCCGAGGGTGCCGCTGCCGGCGAAGAAGTCGAGGCACCACTCCCCGGGTCGGGTGGAGGCCTGGATCATCCGCCTCAGGATCCCCTCGGGCTTCTGCGTGGGGTAGCCCGTCTTCTCGCTCCCGTTGGTGGGGACGATCGTGTGCCACCACACGTCGGTCGGCAGCTTGCCCCGCGCGGCCTTCTCGGGCGTGACGAGCCCCGGGGCCATGTAGGGCTCGCGATCCACGGCCTCCGCGTCGAAGTGGTAGCCCGAGGGGTCCCTCACATAGACGAGAATCGTGTCGTGCTTGGTGGGCCAGCGCCGCTTGGAGCGCGCGCCATAGTCGTAGGCCCACACGATCTCGTTGAGGAAGCACTCGCGGCCGAAGAGCTCGTCGAGCAGCAGCTTGCAGTAATGGGCCTCGCGGTAGTCGATGTGGAAGTAGAGGGTCCCGCTCGCGCTCAGCAGCCTGTGCGCTTCGCGCAGGCGGGGCTCCAGGAACAGGAGGTACTCCTCGAAGTCGTCGCTGTAGGAGGACTCCGCCAGCAGCCTCGTGCGGTAGCGCCGGCCGCTGAACCCCGTGCGGTCCCCCCGCTCGTCGGGCACCGTCTGGATCGTCCGCCGCCGCTGCGCGTGGCCGGTGTTGAAGGGGGGATCGATGTAGATCAGCTGGAAGGACCCGTCCTCGAAGCGGGGCAGCACCTCGAGATTGTCGCCCAGGATGATCTCGTTCTCACGGGGCACGCCAGGGGAATCTATGCGACGGCCCGGCGCGCCCGGCGCAGTGGGCTCATTCCCGGACGCCACGCAGTCCGCGGGGACGCGAGTGGCGAATTCGCCAGCCAAACCGCGTCGAGGCGGTCGCGGACCTCAGTGGCTCTCGAGCACGCGGTCGATCAGGCCGTACTCCTTGGCCTGCTCGGCGTTGAAGAAGCGGTCGCGCTCCATGTCCCTGCGCACCTCCTCCGCGCTGCGGCCGGTGTGCTCCGCGTAGATCTCGTCGATCCGCGCACGCACCTTGAGGATCTCGCGGGCGTGGATCTCGATGTCGGTGGACTGCCCTTCGAAGCCCGCGGAGGGCTGGTGGATCAGGATGCGGCTGTTGGGCAAGCAGGCGCGCTTGCCCTTGGTGCCGCCCGCGAGGAGCAGCGAGCCCATCGACATCGCGACCCCCACGCACATCGTGTGGATGTCGGGCTTGACGAAGTTCATGGTGTCGTAGATCGCGAGGCCCGAGTAGATGGAGCCCCCGGGGGAGTTGATGTAGATCGAGATGTCCTTCTCGGGGTCCTCCGCCTCCAGGTGCAGGAGCTGGGCCACCACGAGGTTGGCCACCTGATCTTCGATGGGGGTGCCCAGGAAGATGATGCGCTCGTTGAGCAGCCGCGAGTAGATGTCGAATTCACGGTCCCCCCGCGCGGTGCGCTCGATGACCATGGGGACTAGCTGCATGTCCATGGGCGCCACCCTAGCGGTTCACGGTGGTCATCCCCTGCGCGTCGTAGCGATCCCCCGCCGCGGGGGGGATCGCGGCGGCGATCCGCTCGGACTCCTCCGCGCTCAGCTCGATCTCCGCGGCCGCGAGGTTGTCCTCCAGATAGGTCCTCCGCTTGGTGCCGGGGATCGGCACGATGTGCTCCCCCCGGCTCAGCACCCACGCCAGCGCTAGCTGCGCGGGGGTTGCGCCCCGCTCCGCGGCGAGCTCCCGCACGCGCTCGGTGAGCGCGTAGTTGCGCGTGAAGTTCTCCTCGCTGAAGCGTGGGCCGTAGCGGCGGAAGTCGCCCTCCTCGATCTCCTCGCGCGCGGCGAAGCGCCCCGCGAGGAAGCCGCGGCCGAGGGGGGAGTAGGCGACCAGCGCGATCCCCAGCTCATCGAGGGTGGGGAGCACCTCCTCCTCCACCTCGCGAGTCCACAGGGAGTACTCGCTCTGCACCGCCGCGATCGGGTGCACTGCGTGGGCGCGGCGGATCGTCGCGGCGCTCGCCTCGGAGAGGCCGAGGTGGCGGATCTTGCCCTCCCCCACCAGCTCCGCCATCGCCCCCACGGTCTCCTCGATCGGGGTGGTGGGGTCCACGCGGTGCTGGTAGTAGAGGTCGATGTGCTCGACCCCCAGGCGCCGCAGGGAGCCCTCGCAGGCCTCGCGCACGTAGGCGGGGCTGCCGTCGATCGAGCGGCGCCAGGGCTCCCCCGGGCCGCCGGGCACGATCTTGATCCCGAACTTGCTCGCCAGGAACACCTCCTCCCGCCGCCCCCGGAGCGCACGCCCCAGTAGCTCCTCGTTGGTGTGGGGGCCGTACATGTCGGAGGTGTCCAGGAAGTCGCACCCCAGCTCGAGCGCGCGGTGGATGGTGGCAATTGCCTCGTCCTCGTCGGTGGCGCCGTAGAAGGCCGACATCCCCATGCACCCCAGTCCGATCGCCGAGACCTCCGGGCCCTTGGGCCCCAGTGTGCGCCTGTTCATCTGCGATTCCTCCTTGCCGACATAATGCCTCCAGTCATGTTCCCCCTGAACCTACCGAACGTGCTCACGGTGCTGCGAATCATGCTCGTGCCGGTGCTCGTGGTGGCCCTACTCGGAAACACTCCCGCCGGGGACGTCCTCGCCGCGGTGGTGTTCGCGCTGGCCTCCCTCACGGACTTCGTCGACGGCTACCTCGCTCGCGCGAGGGACTCGATCACGACCTTCGGCAAGCTGATGGACCCCCTCGCGGACAAGCTCTTGATAATCGCCGCCCTGCTCTCCCTCGTCTCCCTGGGGCGCCTGCCGGCGTGGGTGGCGATGGTGATCATCACTCGCGAGCTCGCGGTCACGGTGCTGCGCATGGGGGCCACCCAGGCGGGGGTGGTGATGGCGGCGAGCATGTTCGGCAAGGTCAAGACCTGCATGCAGATCGCCGCGATTCTCGCCCTGATCGCGGTGCACGGGCGGCCCCTGTGGGTGTCGCTGCTGCTCTACGCCGCGGTGCTCGTGACGGTGCTCTCGGGGTTGGACTACTTCTTCGGCCTGCGCCGCCGCCTCGCCCAGGCCCAGGCCCACCAGTCGGGCTCCTGAGCCGCGGAGGGAGGGGAGGAGGGGAGGGAGTCCGCGGCGCGAGCCCAGGCGTGGGCGCCGGGGCCGCCGTTCAGGCAGTGCCCGGCGGGAGGAGGGAGTCCGCAGCGCAGTACTACGCGTGGGCGCCGTGGCCGTCGCCCAGCCACTCCTCCAGGGTGGTCTGGTGGGAAGCGGGGCGGCCGGTGGCGATCTCCCCACGCAGCTCCGAGAGCAGGCCGTGGCGTTCGGCGACCACGTTGTGCTGGTGGATCGTCTCGAGGTTCTCCTGGCGCGCGGAGACGAAGCTCCCGCCGGCGAGCCCCGGGAAGGCGCGGACCACGCCCGCGAGCATCTCACGCACGCAGTCCTCCACGAAGCGCGGGCGGCGGTGGGCCTTCTCGACGACCGCCACCTCGTCGGAGCGCTTCATGAGCTCGTAGATCTCCGAGGACATCGAGCCCTCCACGATCTCGAGCAGGCTCTTGGCGTCGATCTCCTCCTCGCGGCCCTCCAGGAACCCGATCCGCAGGGTGCCGAGACCCCGCTGGTTGTGAGTGGCCACGGGGACCTGCGCGAGGATGCGCTCGATCTGCTCCGCCGAGAACCCCTCCTGCTCGGCGAGGCGCTCGCGGGCCCTCGCCGCCACGAGCTCCTGGGCGCAGGGGCATGCGGTGATGCCGGTCGCGGAGACCCCCACCATGTGGCGCGTGCCCCCCTCCAGCGCGAGGGCGCGTCCGTGGAGGGTGTAGATCTCCTGGGTGGAGACCCCGGAGACGGGGGCGGGCTTGTGCTCGGGGTAGCGCGCCTCCACCGTCACCTCTGCGCGCGCGGCCCCCTGGCGTGCGCGCACGAGCTCCGCAATGTCGCGCGCGAGGGTCTCCGCGCGGAAGGGGGACTCCGTGAGCACCACCTCCCCGATCGCCTCGTTGACGACCTCCTCGAAGCGGGACATGTGCGCCCCCTTCTGGTCCTGGCGGAGGTCCACGAAGCACTCCAGGCGCGCGAAGAAGAGCTCATCGCGGATGCGCACCACCTTCTCCACCCCCGTGACCCCCACCCGCGAGAGCCCCACGGGGACGGAGGGGACGCGAGCCTGCACGTCGTCCGGCGCCTGGGGAGCGAGCGGGGGTGTCACACGTATCGTGGTCGGCACCGCCCGTCAAGCCTAGTGGATGCCGCCGCGCGAACCCGCGGCGAAACATCCGCCGAGGAGAGTACGCACGGGGTCCTTGATATCTGGTATCACTCCGCTCACCGTTTGGGTCGACGCCGCAACATGGAGGCTCGTTCCGGGTTTGAGCAGCAGAAGGATCCCGTAGGTCGGAGAGGAGCAGTCCGTTGTTGGCAGGGATCGACGACGCAGCGCGGAGGAGGCGCATACGAGCAGGCACGTAGGGGAGGCGCAGCGAGCCAGACCCGCTGCGATGGGTGCTGTACGGATCCTGGGGGTCCACGAGTTGAGCCAGAAGGTTGTCGAGTTCGCAGGGTTGGATGGCACGAGTGCCGGACGTGCGCCGGCGCCGACCGCGGGGGAGGTCACAGTGGTCGAGATCGAGGAGCTCCACACTCTGATCGCAGATAGCCAGGAACGTGGCTTCGTAACCTCCGCGAACCTCGCGGCGACGCTGGAGGAGGCGGAGGTCGCGCTCGAGCAGGTCCACGACCTGCTCGGCTACCTGGAGGAGCACGGCGTCGAGATCGTGGGGGAGCCCACGGACGGGAGGCTGGAGGGAGCAGAGCTGGCCGAGGGGTTCGAGGAGCGCCAGCCGATCCCGCTGCACCGCGCGGACACGCCAGAGGAGGCGGAGCGCGAGGAGGGGGTCGCGGCGCACGCGGACCTCGAGCCCGTCGCAGAGCTGCGCACCCAGCTCGATGAGCTGCGCCCCGCAGAGCTCGTGGGGGCAGAGTCGAGCCTCGACTCCCTGCGCCTGTACCTGCGCTCGATCGGACGGGTTCCCCTGCTGAGCGGCGCCGAAGAGGTCTATCTGGCCAAGCGCATCGAGCGGGGGGACGTGGCGGCCAAGCAGCACATGGTGGAGGCCAACCTGCGCCTGGTGGTATCGATCGCAAAGGGCTACATGGGGCGGGGCCTCACGTTCCTGGACCTCATCCAGGAGGGCTCCCTGGGGCTGATCAGAGCGGTGGAGAAGTTCGACTACCGCCGGGGCTACAAGTTCTCCACCTACGCCACCTGGTGGATTCGCCAGGCGGTGACGCGCGCAATCGCGGACAAGGGGCGCACGATCCGGATCCCCGTGCACATGGCGGAAAAGCTCAACAAGGTGCTCCACGCCGAGCGCCACCTGATCCAGCAGCTGGGGCGTGAGCCCACCCCCGCGGAGATCGCGGTGGAGCTGGAGTACCCGATCGCGGAGGTGCGCGAGCTCCTGCGCATGGCCCAACAGCCGATCTCCCTGGAGAAGCCGATGGGCGAGGAGGACGACTCCGCGTTGGCGGACTTCGTGGAGGACATCGCCGCGGAGTCCCCCTTCGAGACCGTCTCGGAGTCCCTGCGCCGGGAGAGCGTGGTGCGGGTGCTCGCAGTGCTGCCCCGCCGCGAGCGCGAGGTGCTGGAGATGCGCTACGGCATCACCGGAGGCCGATCGCGCACCCTGGAGGAGGTGGGCCGCGCCTTCAACATCACCCGCGAGCGCGTGCGCCAGATCGAGAACCGCACGCTCAAGAAGCTGCAGACGCTGCCCGAGGCCCAGCTGCTGCGCGAGGCCTCCTGAGCGGGGTCCCCACGTGGGGACCCGCGGGACGCGCTGGCACTAGAATCCTGCTCTGCCCACGGCTCGTCGCCGGGGATGCCCGGCGGGGTGTCCGAGTGGTTAAAGGAGACCGGCTGTAAACCGGTTGGCTCTGCCTACGCAGGTTCGAATCCTGCCCCCGCCATACGGACACATGTCCTTATCAGCTGGCCCATCGCCCGCTTCTCCAGTGAGGCGGGCTGCCAGCTCCCGGCTCAGTTGCCGGCGCCGCGATCCGGTCGGACCCGGGACAGGATGCGCCCCAGGATCTCGAGGTCCTCGGACGGTAGCTCGCAGAGGCCAACGGGTGGCCGCTCGAGGATCTCCTCGGCCCGTTGGGCAAGCGCCGCTCCGGCGGCGGTGGCCGCCACGAGCTTGACCCGCCGGTCGGAGGGGTGAGCGCGACGCTCCACCAGGCCCGTGCGCTCGAGGTCGTCGATTACCGTCGTCAAGTTGGGGGGATCCACGCCGAGCAGGGCGGCCAGCTCCCCCATGGGCATGGGCCGGTGGGCGATCCGCCTCAACGCCCTGGTCTTTCCGAAGCTCAGACCGACCTGCTCGCTGACTTCCCGTCGGCGCTCGTTGTTCAGCACCAGATCGGCCATCGCCTGCCACGCGTTGCGGGCCGCACGGTCGCGACGGGCACTCGTCCTCGTCATGCTGCGCTCCCTTGCAGGAACTCGGGGTTGACGGACTCGGCCGTGCGTCGGGCCGTGACCCGGGCCCACGGAGACGTCGCGACCAGGCCGAGGATCAACACCACCGCCCCGCATCCGGCCAGGACCCACCAGCCGGCACGGCTGGCCTGGGCGAAGTCGCCGAGGCTCGCCCTGTGCAAGGAGCTGGCGACCAGCGAGCCGACCACCGCCACGCCCAGGGTCTGGCCGACCTGGCGCGATGTGCTGGCGATGGCCGCAGCCACGCCGGCCTGGGCCCGGGGCATGCCCGAGACGGCAGCGTTGGTGATCGGCGCGTTCACGAGGCCGAAGCCGATGCCGAAGATCACGTATGCCGCGAACAGCCACGTGAACGGGGTCGTGGCGCTCAGCTCGACCAGCATGAGGCACGAGGTGCACAGCGTGATGCCGGCGATGACCAGCGGGATCCTGCCCCCCCGCCGGCCGACGATTCGCCCCGAGAGCGGCGGGAGGAGCATCGTCATTGCCGCCATCGGCAGGGTATGGATCCCGGCCTGCAGCGGGGAGAGCCCGCGCACGTCCTGGAGGTAGAGGGTGTTGAGGAAGAGGAACCCGCCGAGAGCGGCGAAGGAAGCGACGGCGATCACCGCTGCCGAGGAGAACGGCACGGAGCGGAAGAAGCGCAGGTCGATGAGCGGCTCGCTGGCGCGGCGCTCCCAGACCAAGAGCGCCGCCAGCGACATGCCGGCCACGGCGAGCGCCCCGACGATGAGCGCCGAGGACCAGCCCTGCTCGGGGGCTTCGATGATGCCGTAGGTGAGCGAGGCCAGGAGCACGATCACGAGCACCTGTCCGGGGACGTCGATCCTCCTCGCCACCGGTGCCTTGGACTCGGGGATGTAGCGCAGGGCGAGGACCACCGCCGTCAAGCCGATGGGGATGTTGATCCAGAAGATCGACCGCCAGCCGACCGTGCTCACCAGCAGCCCACCCACCACGGGGCCCAGGGCAATGGATATACCGACCACCGCGGCCCACACCCCGATCGCCTGGGCCCGCTCCCGGGGGATGGTGAAGGTGTTGGTGATGATCGACATGGCCACCGGATTCAGCATCGATCCGCCCACGGCCTGGACCATGCGGAAGATGACGAGCGTCGTCAGATTGGGGGCCAGGCTGCAGAGCAGTGAGCCCGCCGCGAAGGTGAGCAGCCCGATGACGAAGGTGCGCCGGCGCCCGAGGCGGTCGGCCATCGAGCCCGAGAGCATCAGCAGGCTGGCCAGCACCAGGGTGTAGGCGTCCACCGTCCACTGCAGGCCCGACAGCGGCGCGTTGAAGTCCCGCCCAATCGAGGGCAGGGCGACGTTCACGATGGTGACGTCGAGCCCCACGATGAGCAGGCTCATCGAGCAGATCAGCAGGATGCCGATGCGCCGCTGACGGCTCAGCCCGCCGAGCATAGCCGGGCCCGCTCCTTTAGTTGTCGTCCCATAATAGTTATGATAGCATTACTTTATAGGGGCGCATCGGAACTCCGCCAGCCCTCAGGCGTAGCGCAGGGCCCTCCGACTCCGCGGCGCAGCCCACGGACTATCTCCCATCAAACTTAGACACCTGTCTGAAGGTGCCTGGGGTTGGGGGGCGAAGTCTCATCCATGCCAGATGAGCACCTCGACCCGCTACAGGAGGAGGGCACCCAGTGCGTGCTCCTCCTTCAGCTGCTGCGCGACGACCACGAAGCACGCTGGTCGCGCCGACAGCTCAAACACGAGCTCCCAGACGTTAACCCGCAGGCGATCGGCGTGGCCCTGGAGCGTCTGCGCGAACAGGGCGTGGTGCACGTGGAGGGCGATGAGGTCTGGGCCTCCAAGTGCGCCCACCATCTGGATGCCCTTGGATTCCTCTCCATATGAGGGCTCCCAGCCGGGACCCCAGCCGCTCGCCTCATCGCCCGGAGGTGAGCCGCCGCGCGAGGACCCGCGCTTCGGGGGTGCTCACGATCACGCGCCGCAGCGCCCCGCCGCCGCTCACCGAGAAGGAGAGGGCGGGAACGCCGCGGCGCACCAGCCAGGCTTCGTCGAGTCGGATGGTGCGGGCCACGTAGTAGACGCCCGGCAGCCGCAGCCCGGCTTTCAGACCAGTCCTCAGCACCTCCCGCATCGGCTCCTCTAGCACCCGCACATCGCTCACCTCGGCAAGAGGGACGGTGATGTTCCCGAGCAGGCCCAGCACCTTCTCCCAGCGGGAGAGCAGCACTTCGACGGCCTCCTGGGTGACCCGCACGCGCACGCGCACAGGCTAGACCCCTTGGGAGATCGATGAGCAGGTGTCGAGCCCCGGGAGAGCCCGGGGAGAAATCCGGGTAGAAGGGAGGGCAGAAGCAGAGCATCGCTCGGCCCCCGGGCAACCCTCCAGAAAGGATCCCCATGGAGCCCTCCACCCACACCCGTGTCCTGGTGCTGGCCCACAAGACGGCCGCCACCCCACCGCTGCTCGACGCCGTGCGCGCACGCGCTGCACGGGGACCCTGCACCTTTACGCTGCTCGTCCCCAGCACCACACATGGACTGCACAAGGTCGTGGACCCCGAGGACCAGGGGGGCGGGGAGGCCCGGGCGGTGCTCGACCGCGCCCTTCCGGTCCTCAGCGAGGCCGCGGGAGCCCCGGTGGATGGGATCCTTGGCGATGCCGACCCGATGGCGGCGGTTCAGGACGCCCTCAACCTGAGGGGCTTCGACGAGGTGATCGTCTCCACCCTCAGCCCCCGCCTGTCGCGCTGGCTGAAGCTCGACCTCCCCAGCAAGGTGGCGGGCATGGGCCTGCCCGTGAGCACCGTGACGCCCAGGGAGGCTGCCGCCCACGCTGCGTGAAGAGGCTCAGGACCTCAGGGCTTGTGGATAGACTAGGCGGGCGTTTATAATTCGGCTCGGCCGGGAGAATTGTGCCTCTGAGACGATGCAGACAATTATCTGTAGACATCTCGTCTGCGAGGAGCGACAGTTAGCGGGTGTCCGTGGAGCAGATACGCAATCAATTCGCCAAGAACCTGCGCGCCCACCGGGAACGATCGGGTCTCTCGCAGGAGGCGCTGGCCGAAGCGTGCAACCTGCACCGCACCGAGATCAGCCTCCTGGAGCGGTGCAAGCGCTCGCCCCGCCTGGAGACGCTCGTGATCCTCGCCAGGGGCCTTGGGCTCTCCTCGCCCGCCGAGCTACTCGAGGGCATCCGTTGAGGGTCCGCACGCGCCGGCCAGGATGAGCCCGGCGGGGCGACCGCGAGAGAGAAGCGGGAGGGGGCAACCTCCGGACCCTGGGCTGCTCGGGTAAGCCAGAGCACGGCTGTACGGCTTCAACCCAAGGACCGATCTGGCTGATCTGGCTAGGCTTGTCTTTCAGATGACGTTTCACGCTGATGATTCTGTGGCAGTTCCGGCTCGGGTGCTTTCGAGTACTCAGCTTGCGCTGCTTGCCGAGCGCGGCGAGGAGCTCACGGCTGAGGTGGGCGTGAAGTTGTATGAGATCGGTGACGCGACCTACCCGTTCATCGCGATCCTCGAGGGTGAGGTGGCGGTGTTGGATGGCGCGGGGCGTGAGATAGTGCGTCACGGCGCGTCGGGCTTTCTTGGGGAGGTCAACCTTCTCAGCGGGCAGTCGGTGTTCGTCACCGCGGTCGTCACGCAGCGGCTGCGCTACATCGCCCTTCCGCGTGAGGGCCTGCGAGCGTTGCTGTTCGATGATCCCTCGCTCTCGGATCTGATCCTTGGTGCCTTGGTGGAGCGCCGCGAGCTGCTTCAGCGCCGGCAAGGCATCGGACCGGAGATCATCGGCCCGCGCGAGTCGCCCGACACGCGCCGGCTGCTCGAGTTCGCGCGAGCCCAGCGGCTTCCCCACACCTGGGTCGATCCCACCGAGGCGACCGACGGTGCTGGCTCGGCAGCAGAGCCTTCTATGTCCGCGACGCCGTTGGTGCGTCTGCCTGGCGGCGTGGAGCTTCTGAACCCGAGTAACGGGGAGCTCTCGCGGGCGCTTGGCATCGGCATGAAGCTCGCGCCTCGCGAGGAGGTCGATCTTTTGATCATCGGTGGCGGCCCCGCGGGACTCGGCGCAGCCGTGTACGGCGCTTCAGAGGGATTGGACACGCTGGTCGTGGAGAGCAGGGGTATCGGTGGTCAGGCGGGCACCTCGCGCAGGATCGAGAACTACCTGGGTTTCCCCGCCGGTATCAGCGGCAGCGAACTGATCGGCCGCGCCGCCACCCAGGCCCGCAAGTTTGGCGCCCGCCTGGCCTCGCCCTACCGCGCCCAGGAACTCCAGCCCGGGATCGAGCGCCATCTCGTGAGGCTCGAGGACGGCAACGAGATCGCTGCACGGGCGGTGCTGCTCACCACGGGCGCCGAATACCGGCGTCTGCCCGTGGCGGGGCTCGAGGAGTACGAGGGGGTGAGCGTGTTTTATGCCGCTGGTCCGCCGGAGGGTCAGCTGTGCACCGCTCATCGTGTGGGAGTCGTCGGCGGGGGTAACTCGGCGGCCCAGGCTGCCGTCTGGCTGGCGCGTGGGGGCGCACTTGTCACACTCCTGCACCGCCGCGGCGATCTACGGGAGACGATGTCGCAGTATCTGATCGACGAGCTCGACCGCTACGGGGTAGCCGTCCGCGATCGTTCTGAAATCACTGGACTGGAGGGAGAGCCCGGGCGATTGCACGCGGTCACGCTCGCCGACGGCGAGCAGTTGCCGTGCTCATTTGTGTTCCTGTTCCTTGGCGCTACGCCTTGCACTGAGTGGCTCGGTGAGGTGCTCGCGCGTGACGGCGACGGTTTCATCCTGACCGGGGCGGACGTCGGCGCCGAGGGCCTTCTCGAGACGAGCTTGCCAGGGGTCTACGCGGCCGGCGACGTGCGCGCAGGCTCGATCAAGCGCTGCGCGACCGCGGTCGGCGAGGGCGCTGCCGTGGTCCAGTTCGTACACGAGCGCCTGACCCGACTCGCAGCTCGATCCGGTGTCCAAGCATCGTAATGTTCCTCAGGCTTGGCGGAGGTCGACCGGATGTCCTGCTGCACCGGGCTAGTTCGGGCTACATCGCTGGAGGCGCTCCCTAAACGCGGACTAGCAGAGCGAGCGGCGACGGAGCGATGCAAGTCGCGGCGGATGATGGAGGATGTCTCGCTCACGGGGACACCTGCGGTGATGGGATTTCGGCCGTGTGGTCCACGAAACCACGGTCCGAGCGTCGATCCTGGTGAGCATCGACGAGTTCTTGGCTGGCTCCGCAGAGCGCCCCGGCTGGGCATAGCTCGGCGGTCACGGAGCGACGGGGATTGCGGATCCCGGCGAACGCAATGAGACCTCCGCTCGCGACGAGTACGGCTGCGATTGCGTTCGCGACGCGGAAGGCGTGCACCGCCGCATCGTCGAAGGCCGCCCTAAGGAGAAGTCGCTCGCCGGGGCGTACTCCCACCAAGCTCGCTGCGCCGAGAGGCTGTCGCTTGGCGAGGCTGATCGCCGAGTGGCCAGCGGGATCGATCGCGGACCGTCGTAGCGTCGCGTCGACCCGACTGGCAAAAGCTAGAGAGACGACGGCTCCCAGCACAGCGACCGCGAACAGCTGCGCGACGCGTGAGAGCGTCGTATTTACCGCTGCGGCGACCCCTGCGTGATCTTCCTCCACTCCCCCAAGGACCGTGGCGGTCAACGGCGCGACAAGCATCGCGAGTCCCAGCCCGAACACGATCAGCGCCGGGAGGACATCGGCGACGTAATCGCCGCGCATATTGACCCGCGTCAACAGCCATACGCCGCAGCCAGCAACCAGAGGCCCAAGGCTCAGCAGCGCCCGCGACCCGATGCGGTCGGCAAGCGCGCCGAAGCGGCGGGAGAGCAGGATCATCAGCGAGGTGACCGGAAGAAGCGCCAGCCCTGCCTGAACGGGGCTGTAGCCGCTGACCTCCTGCAGAAACACAGGCAGCAGAAAGATCACACCCCCTAGCCCAAGGTAGGTCGTCAATGTCGCCAGGTTTCCGACCGTGAAATTGCGCTCGCGAAACAGGCTCAGTGGGAGCATCGGCGTCCGGGCACGCGCCTCGTGCGCAACAAACGCGATCGCTCCGAGAACCCCTGCCGCGAGCGAGCCGACCACGACGCTGCTCCATCCGCGCAGTGGCTCCTCGGTGACAGCGAACACCGGACCCGCGAGCGCGACCGCCGCCAGGAGGGCCCCAAGGAAGTCCAGACGTCCGGCTGCCGGCACGCCAGTGTCCTCAGGCACACCGCGAGCAATCAGCGTCAGGGTGACGAGGACGAGCGGCGCATTGAGCACAAAAATTAGGCGCCACGAGCCTGCCGCGATCAACACTCCCCCGATGAACGGCCCGATCAGCCCGACGATCGAGCTAAGCGCGGTCCATGTCCCGATCGCCCTGGCCCGCTCGTCTTCGGGAAACACGTGGACGATCACCGCCAAGGTGGTAGGCGTCACCAGCGCTGCGCAGGCCCCCTGCATCGAACGGAACGCGCATAGCTCGGGGATCGACGACGCGACCGCGCAGAGAGTCGACGTGAGGCCGAACCCGGCAACGCCGACCAGGAACACACGCTTCTGACCGAATACATCTCCGAGCGAGCCGCCGATTAGCAACAGCGACCCCAGCGCCAGCAAGTACGCGTTCGTCACCCACTGCTGGCCCGTCAGACCGCCACCGAGGTCGCCTCGAATCGCCGGCAACGCGACACTGGTTACGGTCGCGTCGAGGAACACGACGCTCGTACCCAGCACGGCTGCGAGCAGGGTCAGCTGCTTCTCGCGCGGTGTGGCCACCCGTCGGATCCGTCGGATGTCTGGCACATGCGCAGCTTGGCACGTCAGCGGCGCTTTGTTCGCGGCCCGCCTGCACTCTAGGGTGTCATAGGCACCCTCCCGACTATGCCCGGAGTTGGCAGCCGGTCGAATTGCTTCGGAGTGGTTTGCTTATCCGATGGCGAGTCCCGGCACCAAAGGCGCATCGATGAGCGATGAGGTGTTGTGCATCGGTCTCCTCGGGGTGTTCTCCATCAGCGTCGGCGACAGCGTCATCGCCGACGACGCCTGGCGGCTGCGCAAGGCGAAGACGCCTACATGAAGGCGGGCTACTTCCGCGAGCTCGACGACCACGCGATCGCGACGATGGCCCGCTTCCATCAGAACGCGACCTCCCCGTCCTCGGAGATCCACATCCAGCACTTCGGCGGCGCGATCGCCCGCGTCGGTGAGGACGAGACCGCCCACCGCGAGCGCCAGGCGCCCTTCGTGCTCAACGCGATCGCCACCACGCACGAGCCGGGCGGGGGTCTGGAGACCCATATCGACTGGGCGCAGCGGCTCTATGCCGAGATCGAGCCATTGCTGACCGGCGGCGCCTACATCAACTTCCTCTCCTCCGAGGGCGAGGATCGCGTGCAGGCGGCCTCCGGGACCGAGAAGTCGACCGGCTGCGGGTGCTGAAGGAGCGTTACGACCCGACCAACCTGTTCCACCTGAACCAGAACATCCCGCCGTCGAAGGCGGGCTGAGCCGAGGCAAGCTTGAGCGATTGCCGGGGCTGGGCGCCGGCAATCGCTCCTCAGCTGGCCTCAGCAGCCGGCGCTCAGCCCGGCGGTAAAAAATGGAGAGCCGACGGCGAGACTCGAACTCGCGACCCCCGCCTTACCATGGCGGTGCTCTACCAGCTGAGCTACGTCGGCCTGACGGCTTCCATCGTACTGTGGCGGGGGCCGGGTGGTGACGTGCAGACCGAGCATCTATCAGCCCACCAAGCGAGACTGCGACATCGCGGCCTCGATGATCGAAGGCATCGGCGAGGCGTCGCTCCCTCCAGCGGGGGTTTGGGCGCGGTCGTGGGCGGGGCTCATTGTGGCGCGAGGGGGTTGAGGTGGTGGGCACCAGCGGCGGCGTGCAGATCCCCGTCGTAGACGAAGACCGCGTTGATGTCCTCTCGGATGGTGAGCGCCGTGGCGAGATGGATCGCGTCCATTGCTCGTAGCGGTGGGGTGTGGGCGGTGGTGGCGAGCTCGATGATCTCTGGGGATAGCGGGATCAGGTTGATCCGCTCCAGGACCGCGTTGGCGCGCTGCAGGACATCTTTGCCGCCGAGACGCCTTGCTGTACATACGGCCTCGACGCGGATCAGCTCGCTCGCGACCAGTATGGGCCAGTCGCTCAGCGCGGCGCGGAAGGCGTCCGTCTCCCGCTCAGCCTTGAACAGCTTGACCAGCGCCGAGGCGTCCAGGTAGGCGGCGCTCACTCCCCGCGGACCCACCGCAGCGCATCAGACGCCGGCGCAGCGCCCGCCGGGTCTGGCTCGCCCGGTGGCGGGTCCAGCTCCAGCAGGCTTCCCCGGCCAGGTCTTGCGCCGTAGCGCTCAACCAGCCGAGCTTGCAACCGGGCCTCCGAGCCGGCGCCGGCGAGCACGGCCTGCGCGCCGCGCAAGGTGAGCGCACGGATCTGCGCTGCCGCCGAGCGTGTCTCAGCGGGGTCAAGCAGCGGCTCGGTAAGGGTGAGCGCGCGCTCCACCTCCGGGTCGCGTTCAACTCCCAATCGTGGGTGACGAGAAGCCATGTCTCCCGATGGTAGCATTCCTGTGTAGCACTTCCACCCTGTGCCTAGCGTGGCATTGAGCCTGTGCGGGGCCGCATCCGGGTTGGCGTCGGCGACTGCATGTGATGGGTCGGTGAGGTGCCCATCGCTTGCATCGCCGCTCCGCTGCGCGGAATCGTGAGCATGGGCACTCGGGCGGGCGCTGCGGCCACGCCGATCGCGACCACGGCTAGTAGCGACGCGACGCCGGTGGTGGCCAGGGGGCGCCACGGCAGCAGCCTCTCGGCCGCGATCAGTACGGAGATCAGCGCCATCCAGGCGATGCTCATGGCTCCCAGCGCGAACAGTGCGGCCATCAACGCCCAGCAGCAGCCCAGGCACCAGGCGCCGTGCTCCATCCCAATGCTCAGCGCCCCGTCGCGACCGTCGCGCCAGCCTTCGAGGAGGAATGCGCGCGGGCTTCGGCATCTGCTCAGGCACGCGTTCTTGGACGACGTGAGCTGATAGAGCGCGGCTGCTACGAGCACGCCTGCTGCGGTAAAGCGCCCGGCGTGGTCCCAAGCGAATAGCCCACCATCGAGGGAGCGACCCGCCTCGAGCAGCGCATAGCCGAGGAGTCCTGCGGCGGTCCAAACGGCGAGGTAGCCAGCGAGGAGGAGCGCTGTATCGCCGAGGTTCGGGCTTGCACCGTGACGATGTCGTTCACGCTGCACGGCGCGATACGCCAGGACCATTGGCGTGAGCGCTGGGAGCATCATCGCGGTCATCATCACGACCCAGGTGCTGAGGAAGAAGCCGAGGGCACCCGGGTTCGTTCCAGGTCCGGCGTCCATGCCGGCCATCCTCAGATAGGTCGCGACCCACGCTGCGGCGGCGAGTGCGAGCAAGGCTCCAGCGAGCGCCGTTTGCCTGCGGCGCCCGAATGCCGTCGCCGAGTGCGCAGCTAGAGGTTGCCGTTCCATGCTCTCAGCCATACCGCAGCTGGGGAAAGGCACGCTCCGTTCCGCGCCCTTGTGGGGTCATGTCGAGCACGCTCCAAATCGGCCAGATGGAGTCGACATGCCGAGCGTCCTCGCCTTGCTCGCGCAGCGCGAATATGAGCTCGGTGGCCCATGCGTGACGAAGCTCCTCGCCGTCGCGTACGAACACATTCAGAATAGGGATCTGGTCGCCTTCCGCGTTTTCGGCTTGGTAGTCGCGGTTGTAGGCATTGTTCTGCGAAGAAAGGAGGCGCAGGTTTCGCCACCCATGCTCGCGGGCGAAGGTACGGATTCGCTGCGGATCTGACTTCGCGACCACGACAAGGTTGAGCCGTTGGTCTAGGTGGGCAGCGGCGCCGTCGAGCGAGTCGAGAATCGACGTGCAGGACGCACACGGAGTCTCTGCGAGCGGCAGCTTGCCCGTCTCGCCAGCCGGCCCCGGCCGGGTGTCCTCCGACCAGCGCGGGAACATAAAGCTGTAGACGACGAGCGTATCCTTGCCCGCAGCGAAGAGCTCGGAGAACCTCACCTCGCCACCACCCTCGGCGACCCCCTCGAAGCAGTAATCCTCCGGCACGGCCCCGCCCAGGGGCAGGGTGCGCCGCTTGGCTGCCACCGCCTCGGTGCGCCGGCGCAGGTCGATCTCCACCTCGAGCAGCTCCTCGCGCGCCCGCCGATACTCATCGCTCTCGCCCGGAAACCGGACGGTGTGCAGCGGCTCAGTCATTCCAATCGCCTCCTCTTATGGGTGAGCAATGTCGGTCTCAACGTAGCGGGCGACCACCGAGGATCCACGACTGCCGCCTACGCTGAGGTGACCAAAGACCAACGGAGGTGCACGATGCCCGACTACAAGATTGGAAGCCGCGAGGAATGGCAGGCGGCCCGGGACGAGCTCGCGAAGCTCGAGGCCGAGCAGGCAGAGCGAGACGCGAAGATCAAGCAGAAGCGGCTGGCGCTGCCCTGGGTCCGGGTGGAGAAGGAGTACGAGTTCGACACCGAGAACGGGAAGAAGACGCTGGCCGAGCTCTTCGACGGCCGCTCCCAGCTCCTCGCCTATAACATCATGTTCGGCCCCGACTACACCAAGGGCGGGTGTCCCGGGTGCACCTCCCTCGGCGACGGCCTCGACGGGTCGCTCGTACACCTTAACCACCGCGACGTGACCCTGCTCTGCTTCTCGCGCGCGCCGATCGAGCGGCTTACGGCCTACAAGGAGCGGATGGGCTGGGAGTTTCCCTACGTGTCCACCCACAACACCGAGTTCCCGTTCGACTTCGAGCTCGCACTGACCGACAAGCAGGCGCAGCAGATCCCCGAGATCAAGGAGATGGTCGACAACCCGCCCGCTTGGCTGATCGAGTGGTCGCACCAGATCGGAGCCGAGCTGAAGGACGGGCTGCGCGAGGCTCCCGCCTGGATCGCCTTCGCTCGCGAGAACGGGACCGTCTACCACACCTACACAGTGAGGGCGCCCGATCCATTCGTCGCGCCATACTTCAGCTTCCTGCTCGACCGCACGCCCAAGCCCCAGCCCGACGAGCCTCGCACCTTCCGCAAGGACGAGTACCCGGACTGATCGCGATAGAGCGCCGGGTTGCAGCCCGGCGTGGCCGCAACTCGGGCACCCAGGCGCAGCGCTCTCGCTTTGCCCAGAAGGGGTGTCTCAACAAGCGCCGCTCACGCTCCTGTACGCATAAAAACGGACAGGGTCACAGATCCTGCAAAGGGCTAATGAGATTGCTTGCGGTGGTCCGCACGCCGCGGATGCGGCGAGCGGTGTCTGCGCGGGTCGCGGCTGATGGTGTGCAGGAGCTCATGGGTGAGC
Source organism: uncultured Solirubrobacterales bacterium (assembly GCA_963742275.1). Taxonomy (GTDB): domain Bacteria; phylum Actinomycetota; class Thermoleophilia; order Solirubrobacterales; family Solirubrobacteraceae; genus Palsa-744. The sequence continues at coordinate 604,814 of CAVUKU010000001.1, forward strand.
TGCTCTGGGCAATCGGTGTACTCGATGGCTTCGGTGGGGAGGTGGTTCCTGGCGTAGAGCAGCGCAGCGGGGGTGTAGTGCCTGGGCTTGTGGGTCTGGCGGACACACTGTTCGATGGCGCGGCGCGCTTCGCTGTGGATGCGTCGTGAGTCTCCCTGCGTGGGGCGCCTGTGGCCGCCGGGGTGTCGGCGGGACGCACGGTGTGGGGGTGTTGTGTGGGAGTGATGGGACAGGCCTCCAGCGATGCCGGAGCTGGGGCCGGCGCCGGGGACAGCCATGAGGATGCCGGTCGTGACGGCTGCGGCGCCGAGCGCCTGTGCAGCCATGCCGAGGGCGCCTTTGGCCCCAGCCTTGCCAGCGAGAGGGCCGCGGGCGAGGAGCCCCGCGAGGCGCCGAGCGCCCGCGGGGAACGGTAGAAGCGCCAGGCGGGGAGCAGCGCCGAGGCTGCGACGGGCGCGATGGATGAGTGTCTTTACGGCGGAGACGGTGGAGTCCTGGCGGGCGGCGATCTCGCGGTAGCTTTGTCCCTCCAAGGCGTGCCCGAGGAGCGCCTGGCGCTGGCGGTCTGGCAGCTCGCCGAGGGCCCCCATCAGCAGCGCGATGCGCTCGCGACGGGCGAGCGCGAGCGCGGGGTCCTGGGAGGCGTCCGCCTCGTGATGATCCTCGATTGGAATGCTCGTGCGCCCCGCGCGCCGCGCATTGCTGGCACAGTTGCGAACGATCGTAAAAAACCAGGCGCGGAGGTTTTCAGGCCTTGTGCCAGCGACAAGGGCGCGGTAGGCGTTGAGCGCCGCCTCCTGCACGATGTCCTCGGCGAGATGCACATCCCCCCCCAAGCGCGCAGCGGCGAACTGCAGCAGCATCACACGGTAGGGCGCGAAGAGCAGCCCAAAGGCCTCGTGCTCGCCGGCGGCAACGCGGTCCACTAGCACCCGCTCGGAGGACGCCATCAAACCACGCCCCAGTGAGTGCGTCGCCTATCGCTGCTGTGAGAGATCATTCGGGAGCCTCCGCGTGGGACGTCAAAATAGAGCTGCAGCCGCTAGACGTACCACGCCAGGCAAAGGTTGCACGACAAACCAAAGTCGAGCCGCTGACCCGCCCGTTCGAGGCCTGGAAGGGCGGTTGCCTTGGCACGCGACATGGTCACGATTCTATGTGCGGACGGCACCGCGCCAGCCAGTGGCCTCTCTCGCTCAAAGGACGAGCAGGCCGCCCGCGTCGGCCCTTGGCTGACTTCCGCTCCTGGGCGAGAGCAGGCGGCCATTCGGCGAGATCCAGAGTTGCGCAAAGGGCGATCAGCGAGCGCGGGCGCCCACGCCTGTCGTGCTGTCGGATCTCGCGAAAGCAGCAGCGGCGAGAGGACCGCCCAGCATGAAGAGTCAGTCGTTTTCCGGGGGCGCCGACACCAAATGCTGATCGTGGTCCGTGGCTATCCGGCTACGCGGTGACGAGCGTCGCTTGGACGTCGGGGAGTGCTGCTTGGCGGGTGTCTGCGGTGAGGAGCATCAGCTCGTGTGCAAGTGCTGTGGCGGCGATCCATAGGTCGTTCGCTGGTTGCCGGCCGGAGGCGGCTCGCAGCTGTGCGTAGTGCGCAGCGACGCGGCGATCGACCATCAGGACCGGCGCTTGTTCGAGGATTCCCGTGAGGCGGGCGAGTCGCTGTGCTCGTAGCTTGTTCGGGGCGAGGAATATGCCGACCTCTAGCTCACCGATCGTGACGACGCTTACGGCCCATGTTCCTGGTTCTTGGGGTGTGATATTGCCGGCAAGGACACTCGTGTCTATGAGCTGTGCGCTCACGCGGCTGCTTCGGTGTCGCGCATCGCGCGTAGCTCCCGTGCCCATCCGGGATCGACGGGGATCTCGGTGAGCAACTCGGTGAGGGCCTCGGGTGGTGCTGGTGGGCGGGTGCCGGGCAGCGGGCCTAGCTCGGCGACCGGGCGGCCATCCACGGTGATCGTAAAGCGCTCGCCCTGCTCGGCGCGGCGGAGCACTGCGCCGGCCTGATTGCGTAGCTCGCGCTGGGGGATCGTGGTCGCCATACCCCGTAGTGTAGCGAGGCTGCTACACCTCGTGGACCGGCTCACGAACGACACGGGCAACCTCGATCTACCAGATCACGAAAAATCACGAAAAAATCCGATGGTGGAAGGTGCGCCGAGGTGTACCTCGTGAGCTAGGGCACCTCCTGTCCACTGAAATCCCTGCAAATCGTATGTTCTGGTGCTCCGTGGTGGACGCGCCAGGAGAGATTCGAACTCCCGACCTTCGGTTCCGTAGACCGTCCCGGCCTTTCGAATCCTTTGCGGCTGGACCACTTTTCCCTGCGAATCCGGCACTTTGCGGGATCTGCGGCTTCGGGCTTTGCGGCTGTTTCCGGACCCTGGCTTGGGTTTTTTCTTGACCCGGACCGGCTCCCAAGGGTTGCCCGAGAGTCCTGTCTGTTCGCAGGCCGCGCGGGTCCTCCTCGTTCCGCCTACGGCTCCGGCTCCACGAAGAGAACCAGACACCCACACCCCGACCACCCAGGGGGGTCAATTCTCAACCGGCCTTGACACGGGTGTAGGGCCGATCGGGTCGAGGCTCGTCGCGCGCAGACCGAGCGCCTGATCCAGCCGACCACGAAATACGAGGTCTCAGCCCCGAGGTAGTGGCCATCCTGCATGACGATGCCTGGGGCGAGCGTCCGGATTCGTGACGTTGCCGGACGACGGGCGTATCTATCTCTTTGATACATCAATCTGGAGCCACACGGAGCATCCGCAGATTGCCTCTGACTGGGCGACAGCGCTTCGGAACGACCGGATAGCCGTCTCGCCCGTCGTCGCCTTTGAGGTTCTCTACACCGCCCAAAGCCAGACCGACTTCAGGCTCTCGAAGAACAGCTCGACGCCCTGCAACAGGTGCCCTTGACCCAGGGGATTGTCCGTGCCGCCCGCGCAGCGCTGCACACGCTTTCCTTGGGCCTCAGCAGACCGGGTTGTATGGGATACCGGGTATGACATCGCTCCATTCGGTTCGCGTCAAGCCTTCGCCGACGAGCCCGCACACTTTTGCGTGCAGTTCACGTAGGTCGGTCCACAGGATTCCTCGCCATAGCCTGATCCCGCCTTCGACCAAGAGCGCCAGAGTTGTCCCGCTCGGGTTGAAGGCGACCGCTCGGACGAATTCCGGGGCTTCGGTCAGAGGCGAGCCAACTGGCTCACGAGTCGCGGGGTCCCAGAGCCGGACTTCCCCGCCTGCTTCTTCGCGTCCGCCGGCTTCGCCGCTCACCGTGGCAAGCGTCTGCCCATTGGGGCTGAGCGTGATGTTGGCCACCGATTCGCTATGGGCCAGCGGCAACTGACCGAGTTGCTTGCGAGTGCTGGCTTCCCATAGAAGCACTCCTCCGACTTCGGCAGATTCATTGGTGATATGCACGAGCGCAACGGGACGTCCGTCTGGGCCACTCACAATCTGACCTACTTCTCCAGCGACCGCGATGCCCTGAACCAGTCGGTGGCGACTCTTTACATTCCAGAGCTGGATACGACTGCGACGTTCGTTAGAGGTCGACCTCATCGCGACTGACACGAGAGTTCCTCCGTCAGGACTGAACAATATCTTGCGAAACGATTCTCCATGGTCCACCAGGCGCCCGACGGGACTCCGGGTCAAGACATTCCAGAGTTGTACTTCTTCGCCAGCTTCTCCAGCGATGGCCGCTAGCAACCGCCCGTTTGGACTGAGGCTGAGGCGCTGGGCGCAGCCCGCGTATTCAGCTTCGCTTGGTTCTCCTTCCAAGGCCAGGCCGGTCGTGATGGTCGCGAGCAGGTGCCCAGTGACTAGATCCCAGAGCCATATCGTTCCGGCACGGTCCTCGGAGGCGAGTGTGTATCCGTCAGGACTCAGCACCCTACAGCTCGCAGTGACCGGCAACGCATCGAGCGTAGGGCCGAGCCGTGCGTGGTTCATAGGGCTCCAGTGACGCACCTGGCCGCTCGCGCTGACTGACACGAGCGAGCGCCCGTCGCTTGCGAAGCCGAGTAGCCTTGCTCCAGCACGGCCGACCGCTTCAAGTGAGCGCACCGGTGCGACCGGTGCGAGCTCGACGAGATCGCCTTCGGAGGAGGCGAGGATGCCGTTATCAGGATTGAAGGCTACGGTCGCAACGTGGTTTGCACCGCGCAACGGCTGACCGATCTCCTTATCACTCGCCACGCTCCAGAGGGTCGTGCCACCGTTGCCGCCTGCAGCCAGGGTCCAGCCGTTGCCAACGAAGGCGAAGCCGCTGATTTCTTTATTCCCGCCAATTGCTGTGCCAAGCTGCCTATGGCTCGCTACGTTCCACAACTGGATCTTGCCACTGCCAAACAGTTCCGTCGTCAACGTCGCCAGCATTCGCCCATCGGGGCTGAACGCAACCTCGGTTACCTCGTTAGTGAGGGTCGTGAGCGGACCGCCCAGCTGTCGATGAGTTCTGACGCTCCACAGCCGTACCACACTTTGATTGTCACCCGTCGCCAGAATCTGCCCGTTTGGACTGAATGCCACACTGAACACTTTGGTCGCAGTGATCGGGTCACCCAGCTCCTTGTGAGTCGCCACGCTCCACATCGACAGTGGCCCATCCAGGCCACCTGCGGCGAGCATCTTGCCGTCGGGAGAGAATGCGACGTCCTCAAGCACCTGATCGTGCGTCTCGATGGGTCCGCCCAGCTGCTGGTACGTTCGTGCATCCCACAGTCTGATCGTGCCGTCTTCGTCGGCAGTCGCGAAGCTGCTCCCGTTGGGGGCGAAGATGACAGTCTTGACGGCTTCGCTGCCAGCCGTTATCACCGCAATCTGCTTGCGCGTGGAGACATTCCACAGCCTGGCGGTTCCGTCGCCGGTCCCCGCGACGAGCACCTGGCCGTTTCGGCTGAAGGTGAGACTCGAAACGTCTGCGGTCGCTCCATGGAGGATGCCGAGGACCCCATCGCTGCGGACTTCCTCGAGCGCAGATATAAGGATGCTTCGCGCCTGCCCGCTAGCATTCATCTCGTAGGCGTCGAGTGCCAGAAGCAGTGAGGTTTCAGGGCGATCTGCGGACTCTTGTTGCGATGCCGAGAGCAGGGCCAGCGATGTCGCTGCGACCGCCTCTCGGCGGCTGGCCATCTCGGCGCGTCTCGCAGTACCGCGCTGGACCAGCGCCCATGCGGTGAGCGCAACCAGGATCGCGGACACGAGTATCGCCGCAGTGGCCATCCTTCGCAGCAGCGATCGTCGACGCTGCTCGCGGCTACGCTCGCGCTGGCGCTCCAGCTGCTCGCTGCGCTCGCTAATCCAAGGAACGAGGGACTCGCTCGCGATCTCATATAGCCGCAGGTCGCGGCGGCGCTCGCAGTGCACCAGGCGCGAGCGCTGGTCAAGCTGCTCCAGCGTCTCCCGGATGAGCGTCGGAAAGATGTCGTTGTGCTCGGATATACGTCGCGCGAGATCCTCGCCGGAGATGATGTTGCGGGTACGGGCCGGAGTGACCATCTCACTCAGCAGGACGATCGCCGCCTCCCGCATCCGTGGCGTCATCTCATCGAGCTCCTCGCTCAAATAATCCTCAAGGATGCCCTGGGGTTTCCTCGATTCGAGCAGCATCTGTGGCTCCTCAGACTGCCACAACCGCAGACACACTGTCTGCACTTCCGAGAGACTTACCTCGCCGGCGCCAAAGCGCTCAGCGAGCAGATCCAAGAGCCGCTGCACCAAGCCTGGGGAAAACTCGGGAGCGTAGCGGCCTGGATACTGCTCGAATGGCCCGCGTATTATTTGCTCGAGCGCGTCCGCCCCCGGGGCTTGAAGTCGAAGGCGGCTGAGAAAGCGGTCTGGACACGCTACCAACAGCTCCATTATCCAGCCGAGATAGTCCTCGCGAAACACCAGTAGAAGCTTGACTTTGAGCGTGTCGTCGCGCAGCAAGCCGACGAGCACCTGGGTGAGACGCCGTCTGGCGTCCTCGAGCTCGATTCCGTCGAACAGCACAATGACGTTCTCGAAGTGATCGAACACGAGCAGCAGCTCGCGGTGCGCGCACGCCGCTCGCACTCGCCGCTCGAAGCTCGCGATGGAGAACGCGAGCTGCGAAGCACTCGCGTCATGTCCCACAAGCGAGGACTCCACGTTCGTCCCTGCGTCCTCGATCCTCTCAAGCACGATCTCTTCTCCCATTCTGGGCTGGAGACGCAGACGCTCGCATGCCGTCCCCTCCTCGCCGAGACTCGGGAACAGTCCGGCGTTGACGAGCGAAGACTTGCCCGTACCGGAGTCACCGTAGAGCAGAACCCCACGGCTGATAGCCACTAGCCTGCTCAGATACCGCGTCTCGGCCGCTCGCGCGAAGAAGATCTTACGCTCGGCGTACCCAAACGGTCGGATACCGCAGTAGGGTTGGTCCGGCAGGCCTTGACAAGCGTCGCCTGTTATTGCGAGTGCTCCTTGCCGTACACGCGCTCGTAGAGACTCGGCACGAATGCCCATACATCTTCAGCGAGAAACTTGACATATCGATGCTTGTTCTCCCAGACCTCTAGAACCAGCGGATCTGGGTTCAAATCCACTGAGAACATGTCCGGAAGGTTTGCGCTGTCGATGCGCCAACGCAGTGTCGTAAGCAGCAGTCGCAGATTGTAGTCGCGTAGGCTGTACCCCACAAACAGAGTGGTCCACTTCGTTAGGTGGTATTTGAGCCCGACCGGGACGGGATTGAAGGCGTCGCTTTCAGTCATCCGCATGGTGAACTTCATGAGGTCCTCATCGGTCACGACCACCGACTCGGGGCGGCCCAAGTCACCGTGCAGCTTGTATACGATCGGGCTGTCGGGGCCTCGAATATCGGGATCGTCAGCCCTTTGGCTCTCCGGTGTATAAATCGCCAAGCGAGGCTTCTTACCAATATGGTGGAGTGCGTCTTCGAACAATCCGTCCTGGTTTGTGTTGATTACCAGTGGAAAGTCAAGCGACGCAAGCATCTGCAGCATGGGTGAAGGCCTCCGCCCATCCTGCACCTCCTGCGCGATGGTCTGCACGAGGCGATGGCGCGAGAACTGATTCTCAAAGAAGGTCGCGACGCGCGCCAAGTTGGTCATGTCCTCCGTCGGGTAACGCTCATCCAACCCGCAGAGGCTTGCGAGTTTCGCACTCAGATCTGCGCCGAGAGCTGGACAATGCTCGCGAGGCCAGTCGTGGGCAGACCCCTCCGGTGGCGGTGCGTGCACGCCCGCCCCAATAAAGAGGATGCATTCCCGTCTGCAAACGGCATCGGCTATCACGCTCAGGGGCGACATCTCTCCTGTAGTCATGGCGCAACGTTATCCAACCCAAGAGATCAGCTGCAAGACGCGTTTCTCAACCGTGCGAGACAAGTGCGCCATGTCCGGTGCCGTTTGGCGTGTGCGTCGCTCCTCTCGGGCCTTGCGGCAGGCGGGGCGTGATTTCAAGCGTCTCGACTGGGGTGCGTCGCCGCCTGGGAGTCCTGCGTCCGCGTCGCGGGCGACGGCGTCGGCGGCGCTCACGCCACCCGCCATCGACTGTGCTCGAGCGGTGGCGCGTTGCGGAGCAGGACGCCGATTCGCTCCATGAGCGTGTCGGCAGCGAAGTCGATGTCGTAGCCCTCTGGAAGATCGAGGACCGGGCTTGCGGGATCGGCGCGGAAGTCCGTGTCGTCCATCTTCCCAAGCAGGTTCAGCCTCAGCTGCGGGTAGGTGACGTTCTCCTGCATATAGTGAGGTGGTCTCGCCGATCGAGCCGGACACGGCGGCCGGCCGCTACCTGATGCGTATGGCAGGGACGGTGGGTACATGGTGATCTTCGACTTGGAAGATCTGGACGGCGCACACGAGCGCGCGCTGGAGGAGGGCGTGCGCGTGGTGTGGCAGATCGACCTGCCGACATCTCGGGCACGCACCTGCACCCGGCGGACATGCGCGGGGCGATCGTGTCGCTCGACCGCTCGGAGCCCTACGGCACGTGGCGCTGGGGTGGGCCGCGGTGGACGGGGCGGATCGCCGCCGCCGGGGCGCTTGGCGGGGGTCACGCTCGCAGTGAGCGATCCGGCGGCAGCGGCGGCGCGCTGGGGGGCGCGGTGCTGGGCCTCGGCGTGAGCGGTGAGGATCGGCCGCTGCTGCGCGTGGACGAGGTGAGATCCGCTTCGAGAGGGCCGCGAACGAGCGCGTGGAAGGGCTGGTGGAGATCGCTCTCGAGCTCCCGTACGAGCTGCCAGGTGGACACGAGGCAATCGATCTTGGGGGAGTGCGGGTGCGGCGGGCCGCCCCGAGGCTGAGCCTGGGACAACCTCCGAGTAAATCCAAGACGAAACGAGATCCTCGTGGTCAGGGCGACGATGCGTCATCCGCGGGGCTGGCACGTAAACCTTGGCGCGCCGCGGGAGCACAGTACCGTCGCGACCATGTCCATCGACACGGCGTAGCTGCGGGATAGGCACACCACGGTGGCGCTCAAGATCCCACTGGGCCTTCGCGGCTGCGGTGCGGCTCGGTGCACCAGATCCTCCTGCCATGCCACCTCGTCAAGCGCGTCGCAAGACGCGGAGCGCGGGACGCCACGCCGGTCAGTTATCGGCCGTCAGGGGGCAGCATCTGCGAGCCCTAGTCGCGCCTGAACTCAGCCCACTCTTCGGCGGTCGGCTCGCGCGTGCCCGTCCGCTCGCGGATCGCCTCGATCGAGGTGTCCGGCTCCAGCGTCAGCACCCCCGTCTGGGCGCCTGTCGCTGATGACGTAGCGGCCATTGACCGCGCCTGTGACCGTGACGTGCTCCATGCTCGCTCGTCCACCATGATCGCAGATGGCCCCGGCACTCAAAGCCCCGCATGGGCTCGCGCAAACGCCGACAGTGAGACATGCTGGACTCCCAGGCACACACCATCGGCGCCGGCTCGACCCCGACGACGCGCTGGAGCTCGCCAACCGCGAACTCCACGCGATGCACCGAGAGCGCCACCACTCCTCCAAGTACACGCGCCGTGCGGGCCATGCTCGACCCAAAGTGCTGGTGTCGCCTGATTCCCCCAGTGGCCCGTCGAACAGCGGCTGCCGATCTCCGCCTCGGCTCCTTCGCGCATCAGCGTCCGGCGGGCAGCCGTTCGAGGACCGACGCCCAGCACCCAAACCTCACTGCTGCTAGCGCAGAACCGACGACCGTAGGTGCCGCCGGTTCTGCCCTACTCGCGTCAACTACTTCTTCCCGCGCTTGGGAGCGCGCTGCGACAGCGCACTTGCTGCTGCCGTCTTGGAAGCCTTGCTGGTGCGTCCATCGCGCAACACCTTGGAGGCTGCCTTGCCAGCCTTGGCTGAGGTCTTGCGGTTGCTTGCCATATTGATCACCTCCTTCTACAACCAGGGTTTTCCCCTCCGTTCCGACAGCGGGGAGTGAGTGCGATAGGTCAGGCGGCGAGATACCCCAGCAAGACCTCGTGACGCATACGGCGCGAGAGACCTCCGGTGTTTTTGCCGCTGGGCGGGGGCAAGTACCGGCGATCCCCCGGAAGTTCGCGCTCAACGCGCTCGGTCAACTCGAGGCCAGCTTTGCGGGCTAGGTCGTCGACGATCTCCGATACTGCGACAGATGTGCCGAACAACGTGGCATCGGCGACGACAAACGTAGCGGTCCCTCGCGAGCGGAGCACGCGGACGGTCTCGCGTATCACGGAGGCAAGATCGAAGACGTACCGGCGGAGGACGCCATGAGCGCGTTTCGGCGTGTCGTCATTGAGAATACGCAAAATGAGTTCCTCGTGGTCGTCTTTGCCGGCCATTAGAGAGCGCTCGGAGCCGATCACTGTACCCCGGAGCTCACGCAGGTCAGGCAGCGTGTAACCCATCCAGACCAGGCTCATGCGATGTCCGCGCAAATAATCGATCGCCACGAGGTACGGCGGTGACGTCATCACCATGTCGATGGAATTGTCCTCGAGCGGAAGTGAGCGGGCGTCCGCTCGACCGAGGTCAAGATCCTTGGCACGCGGTCGCCGCTTGCCGAGGGTGGCGTGACGCCGCGCTACCTCCTTTGCCGAGCTGACGAAATGCGCGACTGGGTTGAAGTCCGTGGAATTACGCACCTTGTGCGGTCGGCTATGGGAGACATCGCGCGCCAGTGACGCTCCACGATCCTTGGTGATAATTAGCCGGCTAAACGCGCACCACAGCGGTACCTGCAAGCCAGGCGGCTGCCGTTCGATCGCCATCGCGAGTGCAGCCAGACGACCTTGGGCGACGACATCGAACCACCGGTCGACGAACTCACGAGTCTCATCGTCGTCGATCGCCACGTCCGCGGCTCCGACTGCCTTCGCCTCCTCGGCGACGGCTTCGGCGGCGGCGAGGTAGCCGTCCGCGTCGAGTGGACGTCCCCAAGTTTGCGCGATCAGCAGAGCTAGCGGGTCTAGGTCGAAGCCTGTGGCGACGTGGCCTTCGACGCCTGCGAGTACGGGGATCGTGCCCGATCCCATCATTTGATCGAGCACGTGTGCACGCTCGTCGGGGAGTCGTTCCAGGGCGAGCTCCGGCGCCATTCGGGCGGGAAACGGGTGAACCGGGAGCGGGGTCTGAGGGCGCTTGCCGGCGAAGGAGGTCGCAACCGGGGGAGTCATGGTCCAGGCGAGGCTACCTGGGCTCGATGTTCCGTGCGCGCCGGTCGGAGTCTGACGGCCAAGGAGCGCCAGTCGTGCCGAGGCCTTTCTGTTGTGGCGTCTGGTCGGCGAACGGGTCAATCGAGCATACGGAGCTTCGCGGGCGTCGGGTCGATCGCCGCCAACAAGGGCCGCGTCATTGAGGTGAATGAGACGATCGCCTGTCCCGGTGCCAGGCCGGGCAGACGTAGCCACAGAGAGTCGTCGACATTGGCCACCGAGCGGCGAAGCCTGGTGACGGTGTCGGCGTCGGAGATGCGATGCAAGATCCAGTTGTTGACTAGGCCGAGCACCTGCGGCGGCAGATGACGAGGCAACTGAGTTACGAACACCAATCCGAGCCAACGCTTGCGACCGCGCTTGGCAATTCGAGCCACCTGCTGGAAGAGGAACTCCATCTTCGAGATCCGCTCGTCAGAAAGGAACTCGTGGGCCTCCTCGATGATGACGAGGACCGGCGTTGGCGATGGGCCACCATGCTCGGAGAGGCGGTACGCCTCGTCTTGGCGGTCTTGTACGCCGCGGAGGACGTCAGCGATCACCAGGTTGTTGATCGCAGGCGAATCAGTGTCGGACAGATCGAAGATGCTGACCCGCCCCTTCTCCAGCAGGGCATCATAGTCCAGTCCCTCTGCCGCATCGAACACCTTGAGGCGTCGCAGCCGATGTAGATGGCCAAGCAAGGCACGCCAAGACTGCTTGTGGCTCGTCTTAGTCGCCAACTGGGCGGCCTTCTCCTTGAGCCGTCCCTTGGCTCCACGGAAGTCGGCGGTCATGACTACGGTCTCGTCGAGGTCGTCGTCGTACATCGAGTCGTGCACCATCCGCACCACGTCGATGACGTGATCGAGACGCATCTTGGGGTAGCCCGTCTCGAACTCGTTGAGCTCCATCGCTATGCGCTTCTCTTGGTCGTTTTTGGGTGCCGGGAATACTCCGAGTTCCCTGAGAAGCATCTTGGCAGTCTCATACGCCTGGGAGAACCGTTCCTCCTGTGGCACTGACAAGTCAAGGAGCTCTTGGACGACAAACGGTGAGAACCGCTCGAAGGACAAATCAAACTCAGCCTTCGAGGGGTGGCTTGGGTTGGAGGTGCGCTTTCCGGCAAGCGTATAGAGCCTAGTGTTTGCGACGCCGTGAGGCTCCTCGCCCCGCTCAGCCAGCAGCTTGCACATAACCGGGTCCTCGGTCTTCTCGTTCATCATCGTGTACTCGCCCTCGGTATCGAGCAAGATCACCGCGAATCCCTGGCACTGGGCCTGATCGATTATGCGTGAGACCGTCGTCGACTTGCCGCCGCCGGTCGTGCCAAGCACGCCGGTGTGACGCGGCAGAACGGACTTCTTGTCAGCCGGGATGTCGATCGTGAGCGAGTCGTCGCCGGCGACGACGCCAAGTCGCAGGTTCCCGTTCAGCGCCAGCACGTCGCTGCTCTCGCTCGAGTCGAGCAGGAAGACGGGGCTGTTGGGCAGCGGTCGGTAGCGCGGCGGGGAGAGCGCACCCGAGCGACGCTCGCCGAGGATCTCCACCTGGACGCGGCCATGATAACGAGGGACGAACGCCGTGGCACCGCGCACCGCGGTGGTAACGATGGTGGGCGCATCGGCGCGCAGGCCGTCGGGCTCGGCGAACGGCCCCGCTGTGACGATACCCAGATAGGTGCGGTCGTCCTCGCGACTCTCGATGCGCAGCAGCGACTGGGCGGGCACACGGTTCAACGACTCCCGCGGCAGCAGGACGACCAGTGAGTTGTCCTTACTCCCGGGGGCGTCGAACATGGTCCGACCGACGGCGTCGACGTCACGTGGGTCCGGCGCCCATTCCTCGCCAGCATCGAGCCCTGCCAACGCCTCCAGCGGGATGGGCCGCACGGCCGGCCCCGGCACCGCAGGGCCAAGATCGGGCGTGGTCTGGTCGTTGTGTCCGTCGGTGGTATGAGGCACGGTAGTCTCCTATCTGGAATCGCGCTCCGACGAGAAGCGAAACCCGGCGCCCGCATCGGCGTATGCGGCATGGATGGTCTCTTTGAAAGTGTCGTGGCCCATCGTCGCATTGACGACGTGGTGGGCGATGTCGATCAGCATCGGGAAGCCCCGATGCTCCTGCAACACGGAGTCGGCCATCGCAATGACGGCAGCCTCGTGCACATGATCGGGGTGTGCGAAGAAGGCTTGGGCAGGGGCGCCGCGGCCGGCACGGAAGACCCCGACGACTATGTTGGGGCCGATGTCCTTGACGAGCTTGGTGGCAATCTCGTCGTAGCCGCTGCCGTAGTGGCCGCCATCGACCACTGCCGCCATGCGTCGCTCAGCGCTCTCGACGACGGCGTACTCTAGCGGCCGAAGCGCGTCACCGACAGTCGTCAGCCAGCGATCCGCGATCGTCGAGGGCACGAAGATGAACTGCTGGTGTTCGAGTACCAACGCGCGGAGCATCGTCGCCGTGGCGTCGAGCAGCGGCATCACGCTCCCCGACATGACGCCAGCGCCGGTCAGCAGCTCGTAAGGTGCGACGGAGCCATGACCGAGGCGCCACGGCGCCGAGGACTGCTCCAGCAGGACAGCGCGCTCGGCGTAGCCCATGATGCCCCTACGCCCCAGTTCAGACAGAACGTCGCGGGGGTCCGCGACGCCGATCGCGGAGCGCCCGAGGCGACGCTCGAGCAGCTCGCGGACACGCTGCTTTGGGTCACGGCCACCGCCAATCCGCAGATCGCGACGGAACAGGCGCTGGCTGAGCGTTAGCTGCTCGCCCTGGTAGGACACCAGACAGACACCAAGCTGCGTCACGGTCAGCACCAGGGTGTCGTGCTCAGACACCGTGCCATCGCACGCCTCGACGCAACCGTTGAACAACGAGTTGCGCAGCGCGCGCTCAATCAACTCCGGGGTTCCCTGGTATACGCCGGCGGCAGCCGGCGCGTCCTTTTGCTTCGCCAGGCGCGGAAACACCTCCCGCCGAATAAACTCCACCGCCTCGCGCTCCTGTGCCACCGCGTCAGTGACCTCACGCTGGAGGCGACTGTTGAGTCCTGCGAGGTCGGCGCCCTGCTGCCAGGTGCCAAGGTCGAGCGTGTCGGCGAGGTCTTCGCCGAACTGGTCGCGGAACTCATCGCCCGAGATGAACGGAGGAATATCGTCGGGCGCTGATGAAGAAGAAGTGGCGTCGGTCATCTGTGGTTGTCCTGGTCTTCAGATCCTTCTCTTCCCGAGTCTGCCGGCACGATTAGATAGAATCTTCAGTTCCAGTCAAAGTGTCGATAACCTTCTCTTGACTGTAGGCTGCGCCGCAGATGGTGGGCGTACTCGCGGGCGGTCGCTCGTGGCAATCCGAAGTCGACCTCGAGGTTACGCACTAGCGCGAACGGATCAGGCTCGGAGATGCGTTGTGCGATGACGGCTTCGGGGGCCAGGATCTCCCACGCAATCTGCGCTGCCCGCTGCTCGAGCCTCTTGACCTGCGGGGTGAGCATCGCCCCGCTAGCGTCGCGCTCGAACAGATGGGTCTGCACCCCCAACGGTGTCCGAGCGATCAGCGCGTCGACGAGATCGTCATCGCTTGGCGGTCGGAGACCGTCGATCACGGCCAGCAGGTGTGGAGCGCGCTCAGCGAGCTCCACTCGTGGCTGCCAATAGTCCACGACGAAATGCGCTGCCTCGTGTGCAAGCGTGACCCGTCGCTCCGCGAGGTCATCGGCCGCGTCGAGGAACAGCACCCCGCTACCGGCATACGCTACGAGCGCTCCCCGAAGCCCTCCGGGTGGCGTGTGCACCGGGAGCTGGATGCCGCGGGCAGCCAACCACTCAACCACGCCGGCGCCACTGAGGTTCGGGAGCTCGATGATGGCTAGCGGTAGCCGCCAAAGCAGCGCAAGCTCAATGTTGCGCGGAAACTCCTCGCCCGCGTCGTCAGTGGAGCCCCAGATGAGGTGCACTGCGTCGAGCAGCCACTTCGGCTGCAGTCCACGACCCCTCGTCTCGGGTCGGACGACCGGCTCCTCTTCTTGCCTAGCCGCCGCCAACACTGGCGCGATCGCCGAGGGCTTCGCGGTGCTCAACACGCCCAGACCGTCGACCAGTCGAACAAGATTCCCGAGGCGCCACGGGTCAGCGCCAACCAGCCCAGCGATGGCGTCGACATCGGCGTGGAAGTACTCGTCGCGACGCGGCGTCCGGCACAACGCCAGCTCGTCGTAGCGACCAACGTCGAATAGCAACTGGTCGGCCAGCGACTCACGATCGGCGCCCTCGAACGACGCCAGTCGGTACAAATCGTTGGCCAAGAACCCCGGCTCATGCGCGGCCCGCTCAGCCGCGTGTCGCAGCGCGGCGCTCATGCGCTTTTCCTCAACCGTCGGATACCGGCCTTGACCCGGTCCTTGTTGCGCTTGACCGCCGCGAACTGCTCGTCGGGAGGCAGATCGGCGAGATCCCAAACCTCAGCAAACGTCTTGGTCGACCGTTCACCGTCGATGAGCAGCAGCACGGCTCGACGGTCTCGTTCGTCGGGAAAGGCTTCGCGGATCTGGGTGAATGTGAGCAAGGGCGGTTCACGGTCAGAGGGGTACTGGTCAATCACTCCCTTCCGCTGCTGCTCGGAGACTTCGACGGCAACCTGGTGCTCCGCCTCGCGATTACGTTGCAGGCGGTCATGCTCGTTGAGCAAGTCGCCGTGGGCATCCATACAAATGGTAAGAGAGCAGCGACGACTTCGTTGGGTCATAGCGACCGGGCGCCTGCAGATAGCTCATGATGCTGTCGACCGCGAAGTCGTGCAGCTGCTCGGAGTTGCGATGGTCGGGCCATCGGAATCCCAGCCAGTCCACGAGTGGGTCGATCAGCGTTGTGAAGACCCGCGACCAGGCGGTCGCGTCGCTGGCGCAGACATCGGCGTGCAGACGGTCTTGGACCCCTCGGTCAACCTTCACGGCTCCCTCTTCCGATGACGATGACGGAGTTCGACAGCACGGTCCGGGCCGTGTGCGCCACTGCAACCGGCGACGCTACGCCAGGTTCCAGACTCCCGGAGCCCAGGTACCCATCCCAACCCAAAGTACCAACGTAGTAGGGGCTGCGCTGTGTGGCCACGGCAGCGGATGAAATGCTACGCACATAGCAGCTAAGTGTGTAGACTATCATCCAATGGGTTCGAGTGAGATCCTAGACATGGTCCGCCGTGCGGGTGGGATCGCCTCCGCCTCCGAGCTGACCAAGGGCGGTGCTCGCTGGGAGGATTTGTATCGTCTGCGGGACGAAGGAGCGCTCATCGAGCTTTCGCGCGGCATCTATCGTGTCACCGACGTACCGGCGACGGCGCATCTGGATCTCATAGCGGTGTGTCGGCGGGTGCCTGACGGCATGATCTGCGTGAACTCAGCAGCCAGCTTCTGGGATCTGACCGACGAGATGCCAGGCTCGGTTCATGTTGCGGTTGCGCGCGGCAGGCATCGTCCGAGAATCATCTATCCCCCAACACGGGTGCACGTCTTTGCCGCGGATACCTTTGCGCTCGGCCGCGTTCATCAACCTGTTGAGTCGCCGGACTCAATCGCTATCAGCTCCAAGGAGCGCACGGTCGTCGATCTCCTGCGCCTCCGCGCGCGCGTCGGACGGGACGTGGCATTGTCCGCGCTGCGAGCCTACCTCCGACAGGGAGACGCCAAGCCGGGAGAGCTGCTTGCGCTCGCGCGCCAGCTGCGTATAGGCACGGTGATGGCTGAGGTCCTGGAGCCTCTACTGACGTGAGTGAGCGCACACCCCAGCAGGCCTACCTCGGACTGCAGAAGCTCGCGCGCTCCCAAGGGCGCAACACGCAGCAGCTCTTCGAGCTCTACATCCACGAGCGCTTCCTCGCCCGGCTCGCCGCATCGCGGTTCGCCGAGCGGTTCGTGCTCAAGGGCGGGATGCTGCTCGCGGTGCTGGACGTTCGTCGCGCGACCCGGGACGCGGACATGCTCGCACTTGGATTGGCGAGCGACGAAGACAATCTGCGCACGGTGGTCGGTGAGATTCTGGCGATCCCTATGGAGGATGGCGTCAACTTCGATCCCGCAGGGATCTCAATCACATCCATACGCGAAGACGCCGACTACGAAGGGATCCGCCTCACGCTGCCCGTCGATCTCAGCGGCGCCGCCCTCAAGCTCAAGCTCGACCTGTCGTTCGGCGACCCAGTCGAGCCGCAGCGCATCGACTACCCGACACTCCTGGACGACCTAACTTTCCAGCTCTTGGGCTACCCACTGGAGAACGTCATCGCCGAGAAGGCCGAGACGATGATGTTCCTGGGTGACGCTAACACTCGTGATCGCGACTATGGCGACGTCTACCTGCTCTCACAAGTCCACCCAATCAACGCCGAGTCGCTGCGCCAAGCGCTGAGCGCAGTAGCTGAGCACCGCCACCATGAGGTGCGACTACTCGAGCCCCTGCTCGAGACACTGCGCGAGATTCGCCAGCAGCCGTGGGCAGCGTTCCGTGCCCGCGTTGGGCTTACAGGCTTGCCCGAGCGCTTCTCCGATGTCGTCGACGGCGTCGTGGAGCTCATCGATGGCGCACAGAGCGAGACCGTGTCGCGCTGGCATCCGGCAGGGCGTCGTTGGGAGTAGCCACACGGCGCGAATGAGACCTTCGACGACTGCTACGGCCCGATCCTCGGCGTCTGATCCATCGCTGTCGAGGCGAAGGTACCGCGAGCGTCAATTCTCCATCCTGCAATCACGGAACGCCGAGGTCTGCGAGCTCGAGTGCGCGGCCGAGCTCGTCGTCGATCAGGTGTCCGTAGGTTTCGAGGGTGTAGGCCGCGGCATGGTGGCCCATCCATCGCTGCAAGCGCAGGGGGCTTGCGCCTTCCTCGATCAGCAGTGAGGCGCACGTGTGGCGCAGCGCGTGCAGACCTATTCCAGACACACCGGCGCGCTCGGCGGCAGGCTTGAGCACGCGATATCTGATGTTGTCCGGGTTGAGCGGCCGCCCGCGGCGGTTGGGGAACACGAGGTGCTCGTCCTCTGCGTCGGGGGGTCGCAGCGCATACAGTCTTCCGGCGAGCTCCTCGGCCAACGGGATCATGCGGGCGCCGTGGTAGGACTTTGGAGCGCCGGTGACACCATGGACGATCGCCCTTCGTACCCACAGGCGCGGTGGGCTCGCGTCGAGATCCAGGTCGCACCAGCGCAGCGCGATCGCCTCCGAGATGCGCAATCCCGTGGAGGCCAGCAGCACGAACAGCGACTGGTGTGCCGGCGGGATCTCAGCGAGCAGTCGCCCGAGTTGCACGCGGGTCAAGAAGCGCCGCTCGCTAACGGCCCAACGTCGCCCACCGCGACGCGACGGCAGGACCAGAGAGCGCGCGAGATCGCCGTCGATGAGCCCCTCGCCAGCGGCCGCGGCCAGGCACCGACGAAGAGGCGTCAGCGCGTTGCGGATCGAGCGATCCGAGAGTCGCCCGCGGCGCCCGGGGCGATCCGTAAGCCAGCCGATGAAACCCTGCAGCGCCCGCCGGTCGAGGTCGGCGAGCCGGACATCCGCGGGGAAGTAGGACAAGGCGAAGGTCGCCAGCAGCCGGCGGTATTCCTCGCGGGTCTGCTCGCGCACGGTGTCGTGTCCGCTGCCGGCGTGGCGGGCGACCCACCTCAGTGCGTAGTCGTGCAGGGTCGGCCCGCGCCGCTGCTCGCTGGCTTCGGCGTCGCGCGTGAGCTTGATCGCCCGTGCCTGGGCGAACGTGGCGGCCGACTCCTTACGCTGGCGCCCGTCGCGGCGGTACACCGCGACATACTGCGCGCCACGGCGATAGACCCCGGGGTGGGCGGTGCGCTCGAGCAACACCCCCGCTGTTGCCTTGTTGCCAACGCTGTTGCCCATACGGCGTAATTCGCCGCCCGCCGCGGAAGTCCTGCAAGCCCGCACTAGTACAGACGATCAACCCGCATTTGCGGGGTTTTTCTGTGACGCGCCAGGAGAGATTCGAACTCCCGACCTTCGGTTCCGTAGTCAACCGTCGCGTGGGGTGCCGTGCAGTCGGCCGATTTGGCTCTAATGCAGGGAATCCGCCCGATCGTCTTCCGGCGTAGTGGAGTGCGTTGGCGTGGGGCGTGTTTGCACTTTGTTTGCACCCACACCGCGGTAGTGTCTCGGTTCCGCAGCTCAGCGCCTAGAAGCGATGGGCGGAACTACTCGTCCTCGTCGGACTCTACGTCTGCCTCGACGCCGGGGTGGCGCTCTTTGAAGGCACCCACGATGCGCTTGACCGCCTCGATAGCCGCGTAGCCGATCAGTCCGTCCTTGGCTTGCGTCGCTACTTCGATGGTGACGTGGACGACATCCTGTCCGGCGCCACGCCGCTCGAAGGGCGGAGGGAACTCTGCCTGAAGGCCAGCATCAGAAAGCTGACCGGACAGCATGTGCGCGCCACGAATAGGCCCTGAGTAGCGGACTCGGATCACGTCATCGGCTCCGTGCTGCCGCGATCAGTGACGAGTGTCGCGCGGCGGATCGGGGTCCGGGCGATTGATCGTGTTTGAGTTGCGGATCTGGCCGTCAGGTCGGTGGACCACGACCTCACCACCGCCTGGATGGTTCTGAAGGTGCTGGGTGGCGGCGGCCTGAGCTTTAGCCTGCGTCCTGTAGAGGCCACCAGCGCGCTCGGCTCCCTCAGCTTTGTCCGCCCACTGGCCATCGGGCCTCTGCGTGACGTGCCTTCGCTGTCCTGGCATCGGTCCTCCAAGAGATCGAACGTATGTACGTAGCAGACGATACCTGGCTCGGCGGCGGAGCCCTACGCGAGGCAGATCCGGCCCGTCTCGTCCCTGCCGTAGCGATCCCTGTAGGTCTTGTTGCCGACGCGAGCATGAACCTGATTTGACGGAAGTGGCTGGCCGTCGCCTCGAACGTAGAGGCTCCGCCGATTGATCGCATCGGCCAGTTCAGGGGCGTACATGCAGCCTTTCTCAGCAAGCAGCGTGTCGATAGCCTCATGGAGCTTCATCGGGCACAGGATAGCCCCTCCAAACGCCCTCTTGGCTCCATCTAACGGAAGGTCTCGCACACCGTGTGCGAGATCAGCTCAGGGCAGGTGTGCGTGGTACCTCTGCGCTTCGTCTGCACCCCGCCCGAGCTTCAGCGGCTGCCCGATGTCCCCGTCAAGCAGGTGGATATACGTGTCGAGGGTAAACGCGGCAGAGTGGTGGCCGAGCCACCGCTGGACCTGTACCGCGTTGCGGCCCTCGGCGAACAGCATCGACGCGCAGGTGTGGCGGAAGGCGTGGAATCCGACCCACTCCAGGCACGCCTCCTCTCGCGCCGGCTTGAGCACGCGGCGGCGGACGTTGCCCTGGTTCAGCGGCGCTCCGTTGCTCGCCGGAAACACCAAGTCCTCGGCACCTGGCCACTCCGACGCTTTGCGGTGCTCGCGCAACTCCAGCACGAGCGCGTGATCGAGCGGTATCTCCCGTTTGCCGTACTTGCTCTTGGGAGGACCCATGCGGCCCTTCACGAGCGCCCGGCGGACCTTGACGTGCGGGGTGGACCCGTCCAGCTCCAGGTGCCGCCACTGGAGCGCCACGGCCTCGCTGATCCGCAGACCTGTGGAGGCGAGGAACAAGAAGAACATCCGCCAGTTGTCCGGGAGCATCCCGAGCAGCGTCGATAGCTCCTCGTGGCTCATCGCCCGGACCTCCTCCTCTTCGGACTCCTCGGCGGTCGGGCGGTGCGGGAGGTCCACGTCCCGAGCGGGGTTCCCCGACCGGATCAGGCCCTCGCGGACGGCCGTGGCGAGGCACGCGCGCAGCGGGGTCACGATGTTGCGCACCGTCTGGTCGCCAAGGGTCCGACCTTCCTGCTTGGCAGGGTCGCACAGCCACCCCACGAAACCCGCGATCCCGCTCGGCGTGATCTCCGTGAGCCGCAGACCGGCCGGGAAGAACTTCAGCGCATACGCCTCCAACAAGCGCTTGTATTCGTCGCGGGTGCCCTCGCGGAATCCGCGCCGGCCACGGCCCTGGTAGCGCTCCACCCACGCACGGGCGTACTCATGCAACGTGATTCGGGAGCGCCCCTCGAACTCGCCTCGCTCGATGTCCGTCGCCCGCGCTGACTTCGCGCGGCGGGCCTCATCGAGAGTCCTGAAGGTCTCGTACCGCTGCTTGCCATTCTCGCGGTAGGCGATCATGTAGCGGGAGCCCCGCTTGTAGATTCCGGGATGCTTCGTCTTGATCGTGGGAGCAGCCATCGGGGTTCCTCCTTTTGTAGCGCTGGACGCGGACAGCGGGCGTTACGACAGGGCTTCGATCGCTGCGTCAAGGTGTGAGCGCTTGAACAAGAGCCTGCGTCCGTCGCGGCGCGGCGTGAGGCGTCGCTGGCTCACCAGATCGTAGATGCGGCTCGTCGGACACGCAAGGTGCTCCGCGGCCTGCTCCACGCCGATCCACGGCTCCGGCGCGCCGCCTCCCGCGAGGCTGTCGGTCAGCAACTCGGCGACGCGCTCGGCGATGGCCTGCACGAACGCATCAGGGACTTGCAGCTCCAGGGTGCCCGTTCTCATGGTCGTATGCGCCAGCGGGATCGCATCGGCTCTCTGTATGTAAGCCGAGCACCGCCCCCGCCGAGCAAGCGAATTCTTTCGCGTGCCCCACGGCAGGGCGGCTCGACAGCGCAATCCGTAGCAATTGGATGGGTCAGATATCGGGGTGTGCATCACGGTTTCCTCCAAGGTTCGGGCTCCTTTGAGCCAGTTGGGCGGCTGCCCAACTGATTGCGGCCTTTGCAGGTCGTGGAGGAGCTGTCAAGCAAGTTCGCAAGTGACGGCAGTGCCCCGCCGCAGGCGGGGACTTGAACTTGCTTTACAGCGGGGGAACGACCTGCTACCCCCATCCCGGCGCACCGCCGCCGGCTGACTTTCACCCGCGAACAAGGAAACACCCGCGACCCGCAACACCCCGACGCTCCCAATGAGCCGTCGGCCGACCTCGATGACAGCCGACTTGCCCGCCCGACGCGCTCCTGCGGCTCCAACACCGGCTCCAGCCCACCGACCGCCATCCCCCACGTAATGCCATCCCCTCGACGCCGCAACCGGCCCCTCAGCCCGCCACCAAACACACCCGCGCCGACGACCCACGTCCGTCCTCCCCCTCCGACCTCTACCCACCGATGCCTCCCAGCCCTCCTTGTCGTTGTTCTCCACTTCCACCCTGCTGCCCGCTCGCTCCCCTCCCACGCTCTGCGCCTGGCCCCACCAAAACATCTGTGATGTGGTGGGTCGAGGAAGGGGGTCCCCGGGTTGGAGCGAAGCGGAGAGGCGGGGACCCCCTTCCTCAATGCCAGGCGCAGAGCCAAATCTCGCCCGCGAGCGGGCGGCAGGGTGTCCGTCTGGGGTGTTCGCCTTATAGACGTACACCCAAACGAACACCCAGACGTACACCCCGCACCCCAAACGGCGGCAAAGACAGGGCCGTTGTCGTCGGCGTCAAACAACGCGGCGGGGAGGTCCGGGAGAGCGCCACGCCCGGTCCTGCGGCGTGGCGCCCATGCGGTCGTCAGTTGACCCGGCCGACGATCTGGACCATGCGGAAGGCCGCGCGGGTGGCGAACACGTAGCCGTCGCTGGTCTGGTTGATGAGGCCGTTGGTCCGTAGGGACCGTATGGTGTCTTTGATGAGCTTGCCGCGTTCGAGGGCACGAGCGAGGTCCCAGATGGACCAGATCGGCAGGTCATCCCCGGTGAGCAGGTACAGCATGTCGCGCTCGATCGCGTTGAGTTCGGCGACGATAGGGTTCTCGTCAGGCATGGGAGGCATCTTCTCCTGTGCTCAGGTCCCGGCGTTGGGCTACTACCCGCGCCGGGGCCGATTGTTATGGTCTGTGCATCACATTACCACGCGATGCCTCAAAATGATTCGTAATGACTCAACCTGACTCCGAGTCGGTGTCCTTCACGGTTCGTCTCCCACGCGAA
The DNA here is from genome assembly GCA_963742275.1 of uncultured Solirubrobacterales bacterium. GTDB lineage: Bacteria > Actinomycetota > Thermoleophilia > Solirubrobacterales > Solirubrobacteraceae > Palsa-744. The sequence goes on from CAVUKU010000001.1 coordinate 627,424, forward strand.
ACCGCCGATCGCCTCCGAGAGATCGCGGCCAGCGAATCCCGCTCTGTCGCGGCCGAACTTCGCCGTGCCGTCCAAGCGCACGTCGATCGGGCATCCCAGGGCAGCAAGCCCGGGGGCCGCTAGCTTGGGGAAGTCACCGCCGCTCGACCAGCCCGATCCGTTCGCACGCCGCGCGGGCCTCGATGGCCGGCGGGCGCAGGCCCGCGTGGTCGAGCAGATCCTTGTCGCCAGTGATGATCGCCTCGGCACCCGACGCACCGGCGAGCGCCAATAGGTAGTCATCGTCGGGGTCTCGCAGCACGGGCTTGACATCGGTGGGGTCGGCAAACATGACAGCGAGGTCGCTATATGCCTCCAGCGCTTCTCGCGCATCCAACTCGCTCAACAGCCCCCGGAAGTAGGGCTTGGCGAGGTTGTCGCGCACCTCATCGACCAGCAGCGGGCAGGCGACAGCCTCCAGATCGCCGTTGTGGACACCGGCCAGCAACAACGCCGGCGGCGACGTCAGCGTTCCCACGAAGGCCGCGAGCACGATGTTGGCGTCAAGGACGTAGCGGCTCAACCGGCCGCTCGCCGCGCAGCCCGTGACCGGCGCGACGCGCGCACGCCACGCACGGCCTCGGCCATGACCTCATCGTCATCGACCCCGGCCGCCGCGCTGCGCTCCTGTACGCGGCGAATCGTCTCGAACCCGAGTTGAATCCGTGCGACCCGCTCCAGCATCTCCCGGTCGCTCTTGCCGGGTGAGCGCTTGCGAAGCCTCGACAGCAGATCGCTGTCGATCTCAACGGTTGTGGTAGCCGTGGCAGCCATAGCGTCACTAGATCGTATCGCCGTTCCCCTGGAAGTACGGTCGATAGTCCGCAGATCCTTCGACACCTACCCCGTGCCCATCCCCTACGGCTGCGGGCCGCCGAGCTGGGATCGAACAAGTCCCTCGCCGCCCTTGAGGCGCATCTTGTACGTGTTGGACTCGTTCTTGATCTTGGTCCTCAGCCTGATCGCGCGACGAGCCGCCAATCCGAAAAGACCACCAAATACGAGCGTCACGAAAATCAGCGTTACGTTCGGGGAACTCTGCAAGCTCTGTACGCATGGTACGGCGAAGCCAACAGCGGCAGCCCCCAACAGGGAGGACCAGCCGAACCAGGTTTCGTACTCCTCAAGTGCGCCCGCGTTGACCATGCGAACCTCGGGCGTGGGCATACTCACATTGATATCTAGTCCTTCGAGCGGATTGGCCGTCGGCACCTCATCGGGTGTCGCGGGCGATTGAATGATGACGGCCATTGGTTCCCCTAGGCTCCAGGCGTGGGCGCTTCGCTCAAACGGTCTTCTTGTTGAGCGGCTCCCAAATCGGGGTCGGCAAATAGCCCCTGTAGATCCCCGAACCCGGACCTATGAGGGGCGACATTACGAAGAGTGCTCGGCTGTTGAGCTTGTCTTTCGAGGCCGAAACTAGCCTCTGCTGAAGCGCGACTCGCTGTGCCTCATCAGCAAGTGTGACCACGACTACGCCCGGGAAGACCCGTAGCCAGTCCTCGTCAGCAAGTACGGCTTCCATTGCCTCGTGCTCGGTCGCCGAGAAAGGGAGGCCACCAGCGCCTACGCCCCACGCGATCATGCAATGCAAAGCTGATTCCTCCTCGCCGCAAGAGAGCGGCGCTCGCTGGCCAAGACTTCAGGTCGAGAGCCTATCCCACCAATGAAGGCGGACGTGCGGCGCCGATGGCTGGGGTTGGCGGATATGTTTACACTTCCGTTTACACCCCAGCCCAAAACGATCCTCCCAGCAACCCCTCAGACACAAAAAAACCCCGCCTAAGCGGGGTTTTTCTGCAACGCGCCAGGAGAGATTCGAACTCCCGACCTTCGGTTCCGTAGACCGACGCTCTATCCAGCTGAGCTACTGGCGCAGAGCATCCAGTTTAGTGGGCGCCCGGCGCGACCGCTTGTGGGCGCCGCCACACTCCGGATGGGTGCGGCGCGATCGCGGATGGTCTCGCGCTGGGTGCTGGGCCCTCGAGACCCTGATTGCCTTGGCTGCGGAGTACGCCGCAGGGGTCGGGCACCTCCTCCGAGGAGTCGAGCCAGCGGGAGTTGAGCCAGGGCGAGACGCCCCCGGACATCCGACCAGACTCGGGAGGGCCTGGGAACCCGCCGTGGAGCGCCCTTGAGCATCTCATGGAGTCGGCAGGACTGCGGGGTGCGAGGGGCGGGCGGGTCGGAAGATCCGCGATGCAACGTGATGGGTGATCCGTCTCCGTGCCTGTCGCGTAAGGCTTCCGGGAGAACGAGATCGGTCGTGCTCCCACGAGATGCCGTAGGGCAGACACCACCAAACGAATGGAGGCAGATAATGCACCACCAGCACGACGATCCCACGGTCGACCACTCCGGGCAGCGCGGGGCGGAGGACCCTTGGGCGGTACCCACGACGCGCAAGAGCTTCCTGACCGGCGCGGTCCTCGCAGGCGCAGGCGCAACCAGTCTGGGAGCGTTCGCACCGGCCGCCGCAGTTGCCAGGGGCAGGAAGAAGGGGCCGACCCACGGCGATCTGGAAATCCTGAAAGCCGCCCAGATCGCGGAGGCGCTGGCGGTCACGACCTACACGAACATCATCAATACGGCGCCGTTCTTCAAAAACATCCCCTCCGATGATCAGGGCTACCTGAAGGGAGCGCTGCAGGAGGAGATGTCTCACTACCTGCTCGAGGAAAGCCTGACCGGCAAGCCCTCCGCCTTCACCACGTTCTACTACCCGCCCAAGATGTTCACCGACGCGCAGACCACACTCAACATCCTCGTGACGCTCGAGGATGCTTTCATCGCCGCCTATCTGGTTGGGGTCCGCGACTTCAGCACCCCCGACCTGAGGGTCACGGCGGCGCGAATCATGGGGATCGAGTCCGATCACCGCACCCTCGCACGCGTCGTGGGGCCAGATGTGGCGGGCGGAGATGGCGGTCCCATCGAGGAGATCACCGGGATTCAGAAGACGGCAGAGTCGGTCGCACCGCCCAACAACAACGGCTACGAGCGCACGCTCCTGCTCACCCACATCGAGCAGGCCGTCGAAGCGCTGCTGCCCTTCGCGGAAAAGGGAGCTGCGGAAAAAGAAGGCTTCGACACCTCCAAGCCCTACCCGTTCGTGTCGTTCACACCAACGCTGCCGAACCCCCTCGGTGAATTCCACTCGTTGAAGGGCTGATTCCCAGCACTCGAGGATGGGCGCGACTCGCGATCTGTGGCATATAGGAGATGCCACAGATCGCGAACAGCGGCGCCGCTACGTGCTGCGGCCTAAAGCTCGGCCCCACAGCTGCAGGAAGTATCGATAGCCCTCCACTTCCTCGACGACACGCTCAACAAGCCCTGAGTCGAGGACGACGGTTGACTCGGCCAGTGGCAGGACGAGCGTGTCCTTCGCGTCGTCGGGTCCGAGCGACCCACTCTTCTCGCCACGGAACGGGATGTTGCCATGTAGTGCAATACGCGCTACGCTGGCACCGCCGCCGCTACGCGGTGATAGTCCAGGCAGACGGCCTGCTCGTGTTCTCGACTGTCGTGATATGCCCCACGTCGCGTTCCGCGTTCCCGGCCAGCTTCCATCCCGAGATCACGGTCCTCGATCAACCGACGCAGGTTCTCTGCGAGATGGTGGGAGCCGTGGATGTCCGCGCCTTGGGGGAGCGCATCGGCCACCTTGCGCACGACGAGTTGCAGGCCGTGGAAGACGCGCTCCTGATGGTGCTCGACCTGCCTTGACGCAGATCGAGAGCTGGTACGAATGGTGCTCGCCAGTAGATACAACACCACCCGGCATCATGAGCTTCGAGGAACACGACACTGCTGCGCCATGAAGTCGCTTCCGGGGGCGCCTTCACGATCCTCCCCGCAGACGGCTGAGCCGTGAAATGCATGCCAGGCGAAACATCGGCGTGGGCAGAGGCGATCCGCTGTCGGCGCGAGTTGCTGAGGACGTGGGGTGAGCGCCGCCGCGGTCGCCGTGATCCACGTCGCGCCAGGCACATTCCTGGCGATCGTGGCAGCGTCTGCGCTGGCGGGCACGCTCGCCGGGATGTGGCCGGCCGCGGCGTGCTGGTGCCGGTGGTGGTGATCGAGTTGCTGCTGGGCGTGGTGCTGGGACCGCACGTCCTGGGGCTGCACACGAGCCAGTTCATCGACTTCTTCTCGGACCTCGGCCTGGGTCTGCTGTTCTTCTTCGCGGGGTACGAGATCGATCTGCGTCGGATCGCGGGGGGCCCACTGCGCCTGGCGCTGGCGGGCTGGGCGCTGTCGCTGGCGATTGCCTATGCCGTCGGCGGCGTGCTGGCGGCGGCAGGCGTGGTGCTCTCGCTGCTTTACACCGGCTCGGCGCTCGCGACGACGGCGATCGGGATGCTGATCCCGATCTTGGGAGATTCGGGTGAGCTGCGAACGCGCTTCGGCACCTACCTGCTGGCGGCGGGCGCGGTGGGCGAGTTCGGCCCGATCCTGCTGCTGACGCTGATCCTCTCGGCGCAAAGCCCACTGCACAACGCGCTGATCCTCGTTGCGTTCGTCGTGCTCGCGGTGGGCGTCGCGATTTTCGCGGTGCGCTCGGCGGATCACACGCTGCCGCTGCTCGAGCGCACGCTCGAGAGCAGCTCCCAGGTCGCGGTGCGCTGGATAGTGGTGCTGGTATTCGCGCTGGCCTACCTCGCGTTCGACCTCGGCCTGGACCTGCTGCTGGGAGGCTTCGCGGCAGGCCTCATCACCCGCCAGGTGCTCAAGACGCGCGAGCTGCCGGCGTTCGACTCCAAGCTCTCCGCGATCGCGTTCGGCGTGTTCGTGCCGTTCTTCTTCATCGTCAGCGGCATGGAGCTCGACGTCGCGGCGCTCTTCGCGAGCGTCGGCGGGCTGGTCAAGATGGGAGTGTTCTTCGTGCTCTTCCTGGTCGTGCGCGGCACGCCGGCGCTGCTGCTCTACCGCCGCGTGCTCGACGCGCGCGAGCGCGTGGCGCTTGCACTGATGAGCTCGACACAGCTACCGCTGGTGCTCGCGATCACGACACTGGCGGTCAACAGCGGCCACATGCGCCCGTCAACGGCGTCGGCGCTGATCGGGGCGGCGGTGCTCTCGACGCTGGTCTTCCCGGTCCTCGGCCTGCGCATACGCGCCGCCCAGAACATCGAGCCGGCCGCGGTCGAGGCGGGGGGGACGTCGCCCGCATAGAGCGCCGGCTGCAAGCGGGGCGCGTATGCTCTGCTGGTCGAAGCCTCGCCACCGGCGAGGCCACCCGTAGGCCGCAGACGGAGATGCCTACCCAGGAGCAGATCGAGCAGGCAGGACGGCGGCTTGCTGACGCCGCTGCGTCCCCGGCTCGCGTGATCCCTTCGGCTCGGCCGGACGCGGCGAGCTGACCAACCGGAGTAGGGCACGGTCGTAGTACAAAACCGGACCGATCCCTGGGTCGAGGCGGGGTTCGAACAACCGCTATCAACCGGCCAGAACGGAGAGGGAGGGATTCGAACCCTCGAACGAGGTCACCCCCGTTACGCGATTTCCAGTCGCGCCCGTTCAACCGCTCCGGCACCTCTCCAGCGACCGCGATGCTCAGCGGGCACTGTAAGGCTACGCCACCCGCGGGGGGAGCTGCTGGTAGGCTCCCCAGGCGTCATCCACCCCAATCGGAGCCAATCGAGGGAAACCAATGCTTCTCGCCGCAAGCGCAGCCTTCGCCAAGGATGTGGGTCTGATCGCCACCTTCGGGGGGATCGGGGTGGTGGTGAACGTGCTCGTGGTCTACATCGCGGTCCAGGTCCGGGGGGAGCGCAGGCAGAACCAGGAGTACCTCTCCTCCCGCCGCCGCGCGCCGGGTCCCTGAGGGGCGCGCGCTCGGACACGCCGCGGAGGGAGCGTGTCATTGCCCCCAGCGGGGGAGGGAGGCGCGTGTCATTGTTCTCACCATGAACGATCCCGCCACCGGTTGGGACCTCCGCGGGGACGCGCCCCCCGAGCTGGGCCTCCACCCCGAGCCGTCTCCACACGCCGACCGGGGTCCCCATCCCCACTCCGAGCGGGCCCCCCACTCCGAGTGGGGCCCCCACGCCCACCAGACCCCCCATCCCCACGCCGAGCTGGCGTTCGCGGGCCCGGGGGAGCTCGCGCGGATGCTCGCTGAGGGGGAGGTCTCCGCGGGGGAGCTGGTGGAGCTCTCACTGGGGCGAATCGAGGCGGCGGGAGCGCTGAACGCCTTCCGCTGCGTGCGCGCGGAGCACGCGCGCGAGGAGGCCCGGGAGGCGGACCGTCGCAGGGCGCGGGGTGAGCGTGCGCCGCTGCTGGGGGTGCCGGTGGCGATCAAGGACGACGTGGACCTGGAGGGCGAGGAGAGCCGCTTCGGCTGCCCCGGGAGCTTCGAGCCGCGGGCGCGGGACTGCGAGGCGGTGCGGCGCCTGCGGGAGGCGGGGGCGGTGATCGTGGGCAAGACCAACACCCCCGAACTGGGGCAGTGGCCCTTCACGGAGGGCAGGGCATTCGGGGCGACGCGCAACCCCTGGAGCCTCGCGCACACCCCGGGGGGCTCCTCGGGAGGCGCGGCTGCGGCAGTGGCGGCGGGGCTGGTGAGCGCCGCGGTGGGCTCCGACGGGGCGGGCTCGGTGCGGATCCCGGCGGCGTGGACGGGCCTCGTGGGGATCAAGCCCCAGCGGGGGCGGATCTCGACGTGGCCGGACGCGGAGGCCTTCAACGGCCTCGACTGCCTGGGGCCGCTGACGCGCACGGTGGCAGACGGGGCACTGATGCTGGACGTGCTGAGCGGCCCCCACCCCGGGGACCTGCACCGCCCCCCGCCCCCCGCGGAGCCCTACTCGGTGGCCGCGCAGCGCGAGCCGGGGCGGCTGCGGATCGCGCTCTCGGAGCGGATCCCCTTCAGCCTGGCGCCCGCGAAGCTCGATGAGCGGGTGCGCGAGGGGGTGCGGCGGCTGGCAGAGGTGCTGAGCGGACTGGGCCACGAGGTGGTGCGCGACGACCCCGCCTACCGGCTGATCGGCTTCACGTTCATGCCCCGCTCGATGGCGGGTCTGAGGGAGTGGATGGGGCGCCTGCCGGACCCCTCGCTGCTGGACGAGCGCACGCTCAACAACGCCCGCCTGGGGCGCCTCCTCGGGGGACCCGTGCTGGCGCTGGCGAGGACGCTGGAGCGTCCGCTGCAGCGCCAGGTCGGCCGTATCTTCAGGCGGGTGGACGTGGTGCTGGCGCCGACCACCGCGAAGCCCCCGGAGACGATCGGGGCGATCGAGGGGCTGGGGCACTGGGACACGGACAAGGTGGTGGTGGGGGCCTGCCCCTACGCGTGGCCCTGGAACGTGCTGGGGTGGCCCGGGGTGAACGTGCCGGCGGGCCTCACCGCGGAGGGCCTGCCGCTGGGGGCCTCGCTGCTGGGGCCCGCTAACAGCGAGCCGCGCCTGATCTCGCTGGCGGCGCAGCTCGAGCGGGCCGAGGGCTGGCAGCACCGCCGCCCCCCGCTGTTCGCCTCCTGAGCATGAGCGCGGGCCTGTACTTCCATCACCCCGCGTGCCTCGAGCACGACCCGCGGGCGCACATGCCGGGCCATCCGGACACCCCGGGGCGCCTGGAGACGCTCGAGCGGCATCTGGAGGAGCAGGGGTGGCTCGGATGGGAGCGCCGCGAGGCCCCCGCGGCGGGCGAGGCGGAGCTCGAGCTGGTGCACAGCCCGCACCACGTGCGGGGGATCCGCGAGCTGTGCGAGGCGGGGGGCGGGAAGATCGACGCGGATACGTTCGCCGGCGAGACCTCCTACCGCGCGGCGCTGCACGCGGCGGGCGGGGCGTGCGCGATGGCGCGAGCGCTGCTCGCCGGAGAGTCGGCGGTGGGGTTCTGCGCGGTGCGGCCTCCGGGCCACCACGCCGAACGGGAGCGGGCGATGGGCTTCTGCCTGTTCGACAGCGTGGCGGTGGCGGCGGAGCTCGCGATCCGGGAGCTGGGAGTGGAGCGCGTGCTCATCCTCGACTGGGACGTGCACCACGGCAACGGCACCGCGGAGATCTTCCGCAGGCGCAGGGAGGTGCTGTACGCGAGCATCCACCAGTCCGGGATCTTCCCGGGAAGCGGCCCGCTGAGCGACGCGGGCTCGGGGGAGGGCGAGGGATACACGATCAACCTACCCGTGCCCCCGGGCTCGGAGGGGGAGCTGTGGACGTCGCTGCTGGATCGGGTGGTACTACCGGCGGCCGCGGCCTTCGAGCCCCAACTGGTGCTGATCTCAGCGGGATTCGACGCCCACGCCGAAGACCCCCTGGCGGAGTGCCGCCTGCAGACGGAGTCCTTCGCGGAGATCGCCCGCCACGTGCGCGACGCGGCGGCGGCGCTGGGCGCCCCTGTGGGGGCGGTGCTGGAGGGTGGCTACGAACCGCGCGCGACGGCGGAGTGCGTGCTGGCGACGATGGCCGCCCTGGGGGGCGAGGGGGAGGCGACCCCGGCGGCCCCCGAGTCGCCGCTAGTCTCGCACGCAGCGGCGCAGGTCGGCCGCTACTGGCCGCTGTAGCGATCGCTCGCTCACGCGACCGCGCGCAGGTGGCGGTAGGGCTCGCCGCGCAGGTCGCGCACGAGCGCCTCGACCACGCCCTCCTCGTCCTCAGCGCGGCCGTCGGTGACGGCGCTGATCACCGCGCGCTTGCGCTCCAGGAGGGTCGCGATCGTCTCGTCGATCGTGTCGGCGGCCAGCAGGTAGGAGGCGTTGACCGCGTCCTGCTGGCCGATGCGGTGGCAGCGGTCCTCCGCCTGGTCGTGCTTGGCGGGCGTCCAGTCGAGCTCCAGGAACGCGACGTTCGAGGCCCGCGTCAGCGTGAGCCCCTGGCCGGCGACGTCGATCGAGCAGACGATCAGCTGGTTGCCCGCGTCGTCGGGGGCCTGGAAGGCGCGCAGCGAGGCGTCCCGCGCGGCGTGGCTGTCCGCGCCGAGGATGTGCAGCGCACCGGGGAAGCGCTCCAGCACCGCGCGCTGGATCTCGCGGTGGTGGGCGAACACCACGAGGCGCTCCCCGGAGGTGAGGAAGTCGTGGATCCACGCCAGCGCCGCGTGCAGCTTGCCGCGGGCGGCGAGCAGCTTCAGCGCGTTCAGCCGCACCAGGCGTTCGGCGCGTAGCGCCGCCGCGACCTTCGCGTCGAGCTCGCGTAGGTCCAGGGGCTGACTCTGCAGCCACGCGACCACGTCGCGCTCGGCGAGGCGGTACTCGGCCTCGTTGTCAAGCTCCACCGGCACCACCGCGCGCGTCTTGGCCGGCAGCTGCGGCAGCACATCCGCCTTCAGGCGCCGCACGAAGCAGCGCGCGCGCAGGTGCCAGTGCAGGCGCAGGTGCGCGTCGGGGCCGCGGAAGCGCCGGCCGAACTGCGCGCCCGAGCCGAAGTCCTGCAGGCGCCCCAGGATCCGTAGCTGCGCGATCAGCTCCGGGGGACGGTTCATCACCGGCGTGCCCGTCAGCGCCATCACGAGACCCTCCTGCGGCACCGCCGCGGCGAGCCGCTGCACGGCCTGGGTGCGCTTCGCGGCGGCGTTCTTGCAGTAGTGCGACTCGTCGAGCACCAGCGCCTGTGGAGCTAGCGCCCGCAGCTCATCCAGCCGCGCGGCGAGGATGTCGTAGTTGACGACCGTGATGTCCGCGGGCCGTGTCGCCGCCCGCGCCCTCTCCACCGCACCCCCGCGCCGTGGGTCCCCATGCGCGCCCGGACCCGCCGGCGCCGGTATGTCCGAGCGACCCGCGCCAGTTCCCACCAGCGCCCGCGCGCTGCGGCCCGGAAGCCAGTGCTCGAGCTCCCGCATCCAGTTCAGCTTGAGGCTCGCCGGGCACACCACCACCGCCGGGTAGGCGCCGTCGGCCTCCAGCGCCGCGAGCGCCTCGATCGTCTTGCCCAGCCCCTGCTCGTCGGCGAGGAACGCGCGTCGCTGGGTCAGCAGGTAGCTCACGCCCGCGCGCTGAAAGGGCTTCAGCTCTCCCCCCAGCCCCGGGACCTCGAGCGGCGCGTCCCTCGCCGCCGAGAGTTCGACCAGGCCCGCCGCGCGGGCGTGCTCCTCGCGGACCTCCTGCAGCAGCTCCAGCGCCTCCGGCTCCACCCAGGTCCCGTGCTCCGCCAGGAAGGCGTCGAGCTCCGGGACGCAGAAGGGGTCCGCGCGGATCGCGGGTAGCTGCGAGTGCTCGTGCCCCGGGGAGCGGCGGGGACGCCGGGGCAGCACGCCCGCGAGCGCCGCGAACGCCTCGAGCTGGACGGAGTCGTGGCCGGGCGCCAGCACGAAGGTGGCCTCCTCGTGGACCGCCGAGAGCTCCAGCACCGCGGGCGGCGCCGGGCGCCCATCCCGCAGCGCCTCTATGCAGCGCTCCGCGGCGGAGCTGATCCAGCCACGCAACCGCCCCTCCATCAGCTCCCAGGACTCCAGCGTGAGCGGAACGCTCGCGCCGCCCGCAACGGTCACGGAGCGCTCGCGCAGGGCGGGCGGCAGGCGCTCGCAGGCGCCGAGCAGGAGGAACACCGGCTCCTCGCCGGAGCCCCCCACTTCGATGTTGCCGCGCCACTCGCTCGCGCGCTCCAGCCAGGCACCCACACGAGGGTCCACGCTCGCCGCCTCGAGCTGGTCGACCAACTCGGCGAGCTGCGCCGCATCGCGCTCCACCGCCGCGAGCGCATACGTCCCGGCGGGACCCTCTCCCGCCTGCAATCCCGCCCTACCCGCGAGCACGCGCGCGAGCGGGGTGTGCACCGCCGCAACCAGGATCCACTGGCGACCGCGGCGGTCGCGGCACAGCGCCACCTCGTCCAGCGCGTCCAGACCGGAGGCCGCGGCCCGCTCCCCGCGCCGGCCACCCTCAGACCCGCCGGTCTCCCGCCGGCCATCCTCCGCCCCGCCGAGCTCGCGCCGGCCGAGCTCCGACATGCCAACCTCCGCTCCCCCTCCCCGCGATTCGCCGGCCGCCTCACGGCGGGCCTGCTCGCGGATCGCGAGCAGCGCGCGACGCGCATCCTCGCTGAGGCGCAGGCCCTCGGAGCGCCCGCTCAACTCCCCCACGAGCCGCGCGGCGAGCTCGTCGAGCGGGATCAACGCGCGACCGATCGCCGGCACCCCGTACGCGTCGGGGTGCTCCATCAGGGAGTCCACGAGCTCCGGGGCGGTGTCGGTGGGGAAGCCCAGCCACCATTCCCCGTCGGGCCGCACCCGGTCGACCACGCACTCCCCCCTGCGGCGCCTGCGGCGGCGGCGCTCGATCATGCGCGCGAGCGCCTCGCTCACCTGCGGCTCGCCGGGTAGATCGGCCAGCAGCCGCGCGAGCGCCTCCGCGGGCTCGGGGTCCAGCGGCACGCACCACACCCGCTCCTGCGGGTCCCAGCGCCGCCCCGGGATCGCTCGCAGCAGCCCGCGCAGGCGCTCGTCGTAGGGAAAGCGCAGCACCGCCTCGCCCTCGGCGAGCGTCGCATGAAAGGGAGCTGACACGAACGCCCAACGATAGGCCGCGAAGTGGATGGGAGGGTAACTCGGCCGCCAACTGGGTGGAGGGAACGCCGGCGGCATGCAACGCGAGCGCCTTCCCGGACGGGGGACTCAGGCCGCCGTCAACGCGACGAACGCCCGCGCGGCCGGGGAGAGCTGCCCTGCGCGGTGCACGAGCCCGATGCGGCGCACGATGCGGGGGCGCGCCGCTCGCACCACCGCCCCGCGGCGGCCCGCCTCCTGTGCGAGCGGCGCGGGGAGCAGCGCCGCGCCGGCACCCGCCAGCACCAGCGGGACGATCGCCTCGCGCGCGTCCATCTCCACCGCGATCCGCGGCGCCACCCCCACCGCCTCCAGCGCCTGCTCCAGGAGCATCCGCGTGGAGGTCCCCGGCGGGCTCACCACCAGCGGGATGTCTCTCAGCGTGCCCGCCGCCAGCGAGAGATCCCTCGGCCTGCCGGCCGATGGGGTGTCCCTCTGCGGGTCCGCTGCCGGCGGGGCACCCCCCGGCAGCGGGCTGTCCGGGGGCAGCACGAACAGCAGCTCCTGGTGACCCAGCTCGTGCGCGCACAGGTCCTCGCGGGGGAGCGGCAGGCGCGCGAAGCCGAGCTCGCACACGCCCTCGCGCACCATCGCCCCCACGCCCGCGGTGCTGTTGGGTTCCTGGACCCTCACTACCACCCCGGGATACTCGCGGCGGAAGTGGCCGATCAACTCCGCCAGGGGGTCCACCGCGAGCGTCGCTAGCGCCGCGATCTGGAGCGTCCCCGCCAGCACCTCCCCCACCTCGCTCACCGCCCCCCGCGCCACGTCGATCGCGCTCAGCACCTCCCGCGCGGGGCCGATCAGCGCCTGACCGGCCGCTGAGAGCCGTAGGCCGCGTCCAACGCGGTGGAAGAGCTCCACCCCCAGCTCCCCCTCCAGGGCGCGCAGGGTCTGCGAGAGCGAGGGCTGGGAGACGTGCAGCCGGCTCGCCGCCCTCGTCACGCCCCGCTCCTCCACCACCGCCAGGAAGTACCGCAAACGTTTCTCATCCATAAGCGTACCCTATCTATATATAAATAAAAATGTCTTTGACCTATGGATAGAGGGGTGCTGCAATCTTGATATGGATGCGCTCCTCACCTCCCCCGCCCCCTCCCACGCCGCCGCGCTGCGCCGGCGGCTGCTGCGCGAGCCCCCCCGCCCCGACCGCATCCGCGCGAGCCCGCGCGCCCGCTGGTATGTCGTCGGCGCCGTCTGCATCGGCGCGTTTATGGGCCAGCTCGATGTCTCGATCGTCACGCTCGCGCTGCCCCGCATCGGCGTCGGGCTGCACGCCGGCGCGGGCGCCGTGCGCTGGGTCTCGCTCTCCTACCTGCTCGTGCTCGCCTGCACGCTCATCCCCGTCGGGCGCCTCGCCGACAGGCTCGGGCGCAAGCTGCTCTACACCCACGGCTTCGCTGTCTTCACCCTCGGCTCCCTGCTCTGCGGGCTCGCCCCCAGCCTCGGCTGGCTGATCGCCGCGCGCGCGCTCCAGGCGGCTGGCGCGGCCATGCTCCAGGCCAACAGCGTCGCGCTGATCGCCCAGAACCTGCCCTCGCGCTCGCTCGCTCGCGGCCTCGGAGTGCAGGGTGCCGCGCAGGCCATCGGGCTCGCGCTCGGGCCCGCGCTCGGCGGGCTGCTGCTCGCGTTCGCCGGGTGGCGGCTGATCTTTCTCGTCAACCTCCCCGCCGGCCTGCTCGGGATCGCGCTCGCGCGGATCCTGCTCCCCCGCAGCCGCAACCCCCTCGGGGACCCCCACGACGCCCCCCGCGCGCCGCTCGACCGTCCCGCCCTCGTCCTCGGGCTCGCGAGCGCGATGGCCTCCTACGCGGTCATGTTCGGGGCGCTCTACGCCGTCCCCTACTACCTCGCCGCCGTGGGCACCTCCCCCGCGCTGGCGGGACTCCAGCTCGCCGCGCTGCCGCTCGCGCTCGGGATTGCCGCCCCGCTTGCGGGGCGTGCCTGCGAGCGCTTCGGCGACCGCGCGCTCACCGGCGGCGGCCTGCTGCTCGCCGCGCTGGGGCTGCTCGCGCTCGCCCTGCGCCACACCGGCGCCGGCCTGCCCCTCGGCCTGGCCCTCACCGGCGCCGGGCTAGGGGCGTTCACGCCCGTCAACAACGCCCTCGTGATGCGCGCCGGCCCGCGCTCGCGCGCGGGAGTGCTCAGCGGCGTCCTCAACACCACCCGCACCCTTGGCACCGCCCTCGGAGTGGCCCTCGCCGGCGCGCTCTACACCGCCGCCGCTGGCGCGGCGGGTGGGCGCTCCGGCACAACCCCGCTCGCCGGCGCCGGGCACGGGCTCAGCCTCGCGCTGCTCGCGCTCGCCGCGATCGCCCTCCTCCTCGCCCTGGGACAGCGCATCGGGGGCCGCGGTAGGGCACTATCCGTGCATGCCTGAGCGCATCGGATTCGTCGGCCTCGGGATCATGGCTCGCGGATGGCCGCCAACGTGCGCCGCGCCGGCTTCCCGCTGACCGTCTGGACCCACACCCCCGGCAAGGCCGCTCGCTGGGCCGCAGAACACGACGCCGTCGCCGTGGACACCCCCGCGGAGGTCGCGCAAGCGAGCGACATCGTCGTGAGCATGGTCGTCGACGGGGAGCAGGTCGCCTCCGTGCTGCTCGGCGAGGAGGGCGTGACCCAGGACGGTAGGGGCACAGCGCCGGACGGGGAGGACACGGGGCAGAGCCGGAAGCATCCGAGGCAGGGCGGGGAGGGCGTCGTGAGCGGCGCGCACCCCGGGCTGCTGTGCGTGGACATGTCCACGATCGCTCCCTCCGACACCCGCCGCATCGGCGCCGCCCTGGGCGAGCGGGGAGTGCGGATGCTCGACGCGCCCGTCACCGGCTCCTCCCCCCGTGCGGAGGAGGGCTCGCTGACGATCATGGCGGGCGGCAAGGCCGGGGACTTCGCCCGCGCGCGGCCGTTGCTGGAGGCGATGGGGCGTGTGATCGTGCACGTCGGCGAGCTCGGGCAGGGGGAGATGCTCAAGCTGATCAACAACGCCCTCGGCGCCGCCAACGCCGCCGCACTCGCCGAGGCGCTGCTGCTCGCGCGCGCCAGCGGCCTGGACCTGGACGCCTTCGCGGAGGTCGTCTCCAGCGGCTCCGGCGCCTCCGCCCAGCTGACGCTGAAGGCGGACGCGATGCGCGCCCACGACTACACCCCCCTGTTCAAGACCGCCCACATGCTCAAGGACGTGCGCCTCTGCCTCGAGGAGGCCCAGAGCGCAGGCATCCCCTTCCCCGCCGCCGCCCACGCGCGCGACCTGCTCGCCGCCACCATGGGCCGCGGGCACGGCGCCGAGGACTACGCCGCGATGATCGAGGCCGCCGAGGGTCTCGCGGGGCGGCGTCTGTAGTCCGGTCTTCTCGAAGAGCCGTTCCTAAGCGCAGAGTAGGAATGCCCGCCCCCGCGCCCCCGGGCGCGTCACAATCGGGCCGTGAGGATCCTGGCCGTAGACGATGACCGCGCCGTGCGCGAAGCCCTGCGCCGCGCGCTGACGCTGGGGGGGTATGAGGTCCAGTGCGCCGAGGACGGCGCGCAGGCGCTCGAGCTCGTCGCCCAGGCGCTCCCTGACGCGGTGGTGCTCGACATCGGCATGCCCGGCATCGACGGCCTGGAGGTCTGCCGCCGGCTGCGGCTGCTGGGCAACCGCGTGCCGATCCTGATGCTCACCGCCCGCGACGCCATCGCCGACCGGATCGACGGCCTCGACGCCGGCGCCGACGACTACCTCGTCAAGCCCTTCGACGTGGGAGAGCTCAAGGCCCGCCTGCGCGCCCTGCTGCGCCGCACCGGCCCCGAGGGCGACCCCGATTCGCTCGCCTTCGCCGAGATCCGCCTCGACAGCGCCCGCCACGGGGCCTCCGTGGGGGAGCGCTTCACCGAGCTCACCCGCACCGAGTACCAGCTCCTGGAGCTGCTGATGCTCAACCCCCGCCGCGTGCTCTCCCACAGCGTCATCTACGACCGCGTCTGGGGGTATGACTTCGGCGCCGCCTCCAACGCGCTGCGCGTCTACATCGGCTACCTGCGCCGCAAGCTCGAGGAGATCGGCGCCCGCCCGCTGATCCACACGATCCGCGGCGTCGGCTACATCCTGCGCGAGCCGTGACCCTGCGCACCCGCATCGCCGCCGCCGCGAGCCTCGCCGTCGCCGTCGCCGTGCTGCTCGCCGCGGTCGCGGTCTACGTCGCGGTGCGCTCCGACCTGCGCGGGCAGATCGACACCTCGCTGCGCCAGCGCGCCCAAGGGCTGCTGGCGATGCCCCCCTCCGGGCCTCCCGGAATGCCCGGGGGAGGTCCCGGCCGGATCGCGCCGCCCGGCCCCGGCCCGCACGGGTGGCCCCGCGTCGTCGCGCCCGCGCGCTTCGGCGGGGCCTCGGGCTACGTGCAGTTCATCTCCCCCACCGGCGCCGTGGACGTGCCCGGCGGCCAGGGCTCCTCTCCCACGATCGCGCCGAGCGCCGCCGAGCGGGAGACCGCCGCGAGCGGCCGCGGCCAGACGCTCGCCGACCGCACCGTCCGGGGGACGCACCTGCGGGTGCTCACGCTCGGCATCGGGCCCCGCGGCGCGGTGCTGGTCGCGCTGCCGCTCACCCAGGTCGACCACGAGCTCAGCCACATCCTGCTGATCCTCCTGATCGTCGGCCTCGCCGGGATCGCCCTCGCCGCGCTGCTGGGGACGCTCGTCGCACGCACCGCGCTGACCCCGATCGCCCGCTTCACCCGCCGCACCGAGCAGCTCACCGGCGACCTCGACCTCTCCCAGCGCCTGCCGGCGGGCGGACGCGACGAGCTCGCGCGGCTCGCCGCCAGCTTCAACGCCACGCTCGACGCGCTCGCGCGCTCAGTCGAGGCCCAGCGCCACCTGATCGCCGACGCCGGCCACGAGCTACGCACCCCGATCGCCTCTCTGCGCGCCAACATCCAGATCCTCCAGGACGCCGCGCGCCTGGAGCCCGAGGACCGCGAGGGTCTGCGCCGCGACATCATCGAGGAGCTCGACGAGCTCACCTCGCTCGTCAGCGACGTCGTGGAGCTCGCTCGCGGCGCCGCGAGCGAGCCGGCCACCGACGACGTCCGCCTCGACCGGATCGTCGCGGACGCCGTCGAGCGCACCCGCCGGCGCGGAGAGCTGCGCTTCCAGGTCGAGCTCCAGCCCACGCTCGTGCGCGGGGCGCCCGAGCGCATCAACCGCGCCGTCGCCAACCTGCTCGACAACGCCCGCAAGTGGAGCCCCCCCGGGGGGCTCGTGGAGATCGATCTGCACGGCGGGGTGCTCAGCGTCCGCGACCACGGGCCCGGCTTCCAGGAGGCCGACCTCCCCAACGTGTTCGAGCGCTTCTACCGCGCCGAGCAGGCCCGCAAGCTCCCCGGATCCGGGCTCGGGCTGGCGATCGTGCGCCAGGCCGCCGAGGCCCACCACGGGTACGCCACCGCCGAGAACGCCCCCGGCGGCGGCGCCCGCCTGCGGGTCAGCTTCGGGGCGCACGCGGCCCCGCGGGAGCTGGCAAGGGTGCCCTCCTGTACATGAGTGCGCGCGGCCAACCGCGCAAGTCGAGCGGCGTGCTCCTGGTCGAGGATGACGTTCAGGCGGTGGGCGGACCGCTCCACGGCCGAAACATTAACTGCACAAACAGGCACGTATCGTGCACAACCGCGGTGGAGTAGGCAACCACCCAAAACCGCGCCCCCGCACCGGTCGGCTCGCTTCCGACACACCTCTTACGGAGCGCGCATGTTCCCCCTACACGCGGCGGCGAGAGTGCACGGGATCAGCGGCCCGCCGACGGCATCCGCAAGGACCAGGCCGGCGGCCGCCCGACGGCACCCGAAAGGACACCCCGATGTCGACTCCCTCGATCACCGCCCCACCGATCGAAGATCGATCGGCGCCCCCCGCGACGCCGGGGCACGCGCTCGGCGAGCGCTCCCGCGCGGCGCTGCGCCGCATGGCCCGCGGCCGTGAGGCTGACCCCGCGTGGTCGCGGCCGCTGCTGTGGCTGATCGGGATGCTTGCCGGCGCGCTCACCCTCTGGGGGCTGACCCGCAGTGGGTACGCGAACACCTACTACGCCGAGGCCGCCCAGGCCGCCAGCCGTAGCTGGTGGGCGTGGCTCACCAACTCGGTGGACACGAGCGGGCTCGAGAGCCTCGACAAGGGGCCGCTGTCGAACATGCTGATGGGACTCTCCGGGCGCCTGCTGGGGTTCTCGAGCTTCAGCATGCTCCTCCCCGAGGCGCTCTGCGGGATCGCCTCGGTGCTCCTGCTGCACAACATCGTCCGCCGCACCCTCGGGCACCGCGCCGCGCTGCTCGCCGCGCTGATGCTCGCGCTCACACCGATCTTCGTGGCGATGAGCCGCTTCAACAACCCCGACCCGCTGCTCGTGCTCTGCGAGCTCGCCGCCGCCTGGACGCTGGTGCGGGCCCTGGAGTCGGGCCACACCCGTCACCTGCTGCTGTGCGGCCTCTTCGTCGGGACTCGCCTTCAACGTAAAGATGCTCGCCGCCTACCTGATCGTGCCCGGCCTCGCGCTCGCCTTCCTGATCGCCGGCCGGGGAGGCATACGCAGGCGCCTCGCCCAGCTCGCCGGCGGCGGCGTCGCGATGGTCGCGGTCAGTTTCGCCTGGTACGGCACGATGATGCTGCTCCCCGCCTCCGAGCGCCCCTTCGTCGGGGACACCACCGATGACTCCTGGTTCTCCCTCATCTTCGGCGCCAACGGGCTGAGCCGCGTCGCCGGCAGCGGCGGCGCGGCCGGGGTGGGCGGGACTCTCGGAGGAGGAGGAGGAGGAGGAGGGAGAGCGGGAGATTTCGGCGGCGCAGCCGGCATCGCGCGTCTCTTCAACCCGATCGTCGGCGGGCAGATCTCGTGGCTACTGCCCCTGGCCCTGCTGGGACTGCTGCTCGGCCTGTGGAGCCGCCGGCGCGCCCCCCGCACCGACCTGGAGCGCTCTGCCTACCTCCTCTGGGGCGGCTGGGGCCTCGTCTCCTGGGCGATCTTCAGTTTCTCGGAGGGCATCTTCCACCCCTACTACACCACCGCCCTCGCACCCGCCGTGGCGGTGCTCGCCGCCGGCGGCCTGATCGAGATGTGGGACCGCGCGCGGCGCTCGACCGTGTGGGCGGCGGCGCTCGCCGCCGTTGCCCTCGGCACCGCCGTGTGGGCCTCGGTGCTGCTCGCCCGCGCCACCGGGTTCGTGCCCTGGCTGGCGCCCGCCGCGATCGTGCTCGCCGCACTCGCCGGCGGCGCCCTGCTGCTTGCCCGGGTCGAAGACCGCCGGCGAGCGCACGCGCCGATCGTGCGCCGACTGCTCCCCGTGGCGGCGATCGCCGGACTGCTGACCATGCTCGCCGGACCCGCCTCCTACTCGGTGGCCACCGTCGGGGATACGCTGAGCGGCGGCAACCCCCTGGCCGGTCCCGCCGGCGCCGACTCCGGCCTCGGCGGTGGACCCGGCGGCGGGTTCCCCGGTGGCGGTTTCCCCGGAGCAGGTCGCGGTGTGTCTGGTGGCGCAGGGCTGGCACTTGGTGGCCCCGGCGGCCCCAGGTTGGGAGGTGGCGTGGCACGCAGCCGCCTGCCGATCCAGCACGCCGGCGCAATTGGGCAGCAGCCCAGCGGCGCCCCCCGCGGCCTGCCCACCGGCCTGCCCCCGGGCGCCATCGGCCGGGGCGCCGGCGGGAGCGCCGGCGGCGCCGACGGGAGCTTCGCGGGCGCCGGCGGAAACTTTGCGGGCGCGAGCGTCAGCAGCGCGCTGGTCAAGTACCTGGAGGCCCACCAGGGCACCGCCAGGTACATGGTCGCCGCGGCCGGCTCCAACACCGCGGGCGCCATTGCGCTGGAGAGCGGGCGCAACGTCATCGACATGGGCGGTTTCATGGGCGCCGATCCCGCCCCCACCCTGGCCCAGGTCGAGCACCTGATCGACACCCGCCAGCTGCACTACATCCTGCTCGGCGGCCAGGGCGGCAGCCCCGGCAGCACGGGTGTGGGCGGTCTCGGCGGGGGCACAGGCGTGGGCGGTCCCAGCAGGGGCACAGGCGTGGGCGGTCCCAGCAGGGGCACAGGCGTGGGCGGTCCCAGCGGCGATGCGGGAGCGGGCGGCCATGGCGCCGGGAGCGCGGCGGTCGAAACCCGCGACAAGTGGATCGAGAGCCACGGCACCGCGGTCGATGTGCCAGGGCAGAGCGCTTCCGGCTCGGGCGCCACGCTCTACTACTTCGCCAACGGAGCGTGAGACGCGGGGCCGAGCCCGGAATATCGCCAGGCCAAGCTCGGAATATCGCATAAGGCCGAGGCCCGGACTACCGCCTGAACGCGAGGCCGGGCCTGGACTATCATCACCCCGGTGCGCCAGGCGCCGCCGCAGCCGGAGAGCAGGGGGCTCCACCGATGAGCCCCTGGGGAGCGGGCGCCGCCGTGTCGGTCACGTTCGACAACCTCGGCGAGGCCGCCCAGCTAGAGCTGGGCATGTGGCCGGACGATGTGCCCCAGGGGCAACACTTCACGGTCCTCGAAGTGCTTCCCCGACTGCTCGAGCTGCTCGCGGCTCGGGGGATGCGCGCCACGTTCTTCGTGGAGGGCCTCAACGCCGAGATGTACCCCGATGCGCTGCACACCCTCGCGCAGGCGGGCCATGAGGTCGCCGTCCACGCTTGGCGCCACGAGGAGTGGGCCGCGCTGGACGCCGACTCCGAGGCGGTGCTGCTGGACCGGGCCACTGGCGCCCTGCGCTCCATCGGCCTTCAACCCAGCGGTTTTCGCCCGCCGGGCGGGGGACTGACCGCGCGCACGCTGGGGCTGCTCGGGGCGCACGGCTACAGTTACGTGTCCCCCGCCGGCGAGCGCGAGGGGGTACTCGATGGCCTCGCCGTGCTGCCGTTCCGCTGGCCGCTTGTGGACGCCTACGCGTTCCTCCCCCAGTTCGCCGGCCTGCGCGAACGCTACGGCGGCGGTCCGGATCCCCAAGGACCCGAGTGGATGCGCGCGGAGATGGTCGCCGCGCTGCGCGCCCACTCCGAGCGCGGGGGCCACCTCGTGCTGCTGTTCCACCCCTTCTCCGTCGCCTTCGCCGGGGAGGAGAGCTGGAGCGCTCTGGACGGCGTGCTCGGCGAGACCGCCCGCCTGGCCGGCACCGGCGCGATCACGGCGCTGCGCATGGACGAGGCCGCCGCCTCGATACTCGAGCGGCCCGAGGACTTCGAGCACCCACCCCAGCTCGACGACGCCACCTGGATGGCGCCGTCCGCGTGAGAGGAGACGCCATGTCGAGGAGCTCCACGTTGATGAGGGCCGTTCTCAAAAGCCCCACCCTGAGACGCGCGGCGCTGAGGTATGCGATTTCCGGGAGCGCGACGCCGAAGAGAGCGAAGCCGAAGAGAGCGAAGCCAAAGAGCACGCCCCATCGGACCCTTCGGCCGCGCCGGCCCCTCACGGCGCTCACGGCACTCGGCACCGCGGCGCATCATGCCTTCGAGGTCCGCGCCGGTGTAGGCCTCGTCTTCGAGCCGTTCATCGGCCGGCGCGGCGCCGTCGCGCTGTGGTCCGTCGGACTGCCCGCGTGGGCCGCCGCGGCATGGCTCGGTGGGGGCGAGTCGATCGAGAAGTGGTTGGCGCTCAACAACGGCGCCGGGCTGGCCGGCGGGCTCGTGCACTTCGTCGAGTGGCCCTGGGAGCTGCGTGGCGGCATCCCCCACCTCGTGGAGGCCGAGGGCATGACGCCCGAGCGACTGGGCCCCTACAACACGATCCTCCAGCTCTGGGTCCTGGCGGGCGCGCTGGCGCTCGCCGTTGAGACCCCGCGCCACGCCCGGCGCTGGGCGCTCGCGGGGCTGCTGCTGGGCGAGCCGCTGCGCCGCTCCGCGGTCCACCACTTCCGCTGGGCACACGAGCAGGCCAAGCGCGAGCCCGAGCGCTGGAGCCCCGTGCTGCGCGAGCAGGCCCGCGAGCGCGCCAAGCAGGCGGTGTGAGCCGGCTCGGCCCCGACGATCCCCAGCGCCCGGGCGCACAGCCGGGCGCTGTGAACCTGCCCAACCCAACCACTCCCCAGCCACCGAGCGCACAACGGGCGCCGGCGGCCACACAAGCGGCCGCGCGCGACCGCCGCTTCCCCCCGGCACTCCTCGCCCTGACCGTCACCACCGGGCTCGTCGACGCCGTCAGCTATCTCGGACTCGGCCACGTCTTCACCGCCAACATGACCGGCAACGTCGTGCTGCTCGGGTTCGGGCTCGCCCACGCCGGCGGGCTGCCGGTCCTCGCCCCGCTCGTCTCGCTCGCCGCCTTCCTCATCGGCGCCGGCGCCGGCGGGCGCATCGTCGCCGGGCTCGCCCCGCACCATGATCGATACTTCCGCGTCGCGCTTACCATCGAGGCGGGACTGCTCGGCTGCGCCGCCGTCCTCGCCGCGCTCGCCACCGTCAAGGTCGGCTCCCTCGCTGCCTACGCGGTGATCGCGCTAGTCGCCGTCGCCATGGGCGTGCGCAACGCCACCGTGCGCAAGCTCGCCGTCCCCGACCTCACCACCACCGTCCTCACGCTCACGATCACCGGCCTCGCCGCCGACTCCCGTCCCGCCGGCGGCGCCTCCCACAACTCCGGCCGGCGGATCGCCGCCGTCGCATCGATCCTGATCGGGGCGCTCATCGGCGCACTGCTCGAGCAGCAGAGCCTCGTGCTCCCGCTCGCCGTCGCCGCCGGCATGGCCGGCGTGACCCTCGTGGGCTTCGCCGCTGCGCGTCGGTAGCCGGCGTGCGGATGAGCTGGGCGGCGGATGTAACGCGTTGGAGCGGTCCGGACATAGAGAGGTGATGGAGCAACTCGACACGCAGAGACGGGAGCGGTTCGAGGCGCTGTTCGAGTGCTGTCACCCGGACGTGCTCGCCTACGTGCTGCGCCGCGCACCGCAAACCGCCGCGGACGACGTCCTCAGCGAGACCTTCCTCGTGGCCTGGCGTGCACTGGACGATGTGCCGGAGGAGCCGCTGCCCTGGCTGTACGGGGTGGCGCGCAGGACGCTGGCCAACCACCGCCGCGGGCGCCGGCGCGCGGCGGCGCTCAGCGCCCGCCTCACGCACGTGGCCGTGGAGCCCCCGGCGCCCGAGGTGCTCGGCGAGGGCATCGAGCCGGCGCTGCGTGATGCCCTGCTGGAGCTCTCCGAGCGCGAGCGCGAGGCGCTGCTGCTCGTAGCGTGGGAGGGGCTCTCCCCGGCCCAGGCCGCGAGCGCACTCGGCTGCTCCGGCGCCGCGTTCCGGGTGCGACTTCACCGCGCACGTGGGCACCTTGCCCAGCTGTTGGCGCACACACCGTCCGAGCGTTCCTCGCAGCCGGGCTGCGCACTGATCGAGCCGTTGAGCGAAGGAGGAGAGCGATGACCGACCCGATCGACCTCATGCGGTGCGCGAACCCCGTGCCCGATCCGCGAGCCGATCCCCGCGCGGCGCTCGATCCCTCCGCCCGCCGGCAGCTGCTCGACGGGATCCTCGCCACCGACCCACGCGCGCACGCACGCGCCACGCGCACGGCAGCCGGCCTGCCCAACTGGCGCCACGGGGCGAGGGCGCTCGCACTCGTAATCGTCATGGCGCTCGCCACCGGCGGCGCCACCGCCGCGGTCCTGCTGAGCGGCACGAGGCACTCGGCGCCGCTCGCCGGCACCTTTCCCGGGTCGAGGAGGTCGCTCTCCCGCACCAGCTACCGCATCGGCTTCACCCCCGACATCACCGGCGGCGCGGTGGGGTGGTGCGATCAGATCGATTTCACGACCAGGCTTGTGCATCCGACGAAGCGCAACCACTTTCTACGCCTGTACGGCACGTATGGAGGCGGAGCCGCCGGCTGCGGCAGCGGACCGACCGCCGCCGAACCGTTCATCGACTCCGACGTGGTCGGTGGCTCGGGCGGCAGGGACGGCCAGCACTTCAGCTATCAAGTCGCCTACTATCTCACCGCGCCGCAGGTCGCGGCCGTGCGCGCCTCGCCCACACTCACGATCCTCACCCGCCCCGAACCGGGGCTCCCCAACGGCTACCGCGTCGCCGTGGGCTTTCCCGAACAGGAGCATGGCGGCACGCCGGGGGCGATGGGCGCATTCAGGCCGGCCGCGCTCGCCGAGAACGGCAGAGAACTCGCCAGGCGTCACCTGCCGGAGGGCGCTCCGTGGGTGCCCGATCCCACCGTGTCCTGGTGGCGCAGCGCGCGGGCGGGCCTGCGCGCCCGTGGGCTCCTCCGCCCTCTGGCGCTTCAGTACGCGGATACCCACCGGAGGGGGCTCTCCCGACACAGGCCGCCGGCGGGCCCCTGCGCGATCGACAGCTCCCGTCTCCCCAGGGCGCAGCAGCAGCTCGGCAACGTCGTTCTGCGGGTCCGGCCCGTCCCGCAGGTGATCGGGCGCGCCTACCTCTCCTGTATAGACACCGAAATCACCTATCGCGGGTGGGCGATCGATGCCGCGCTCCTGCTCGACGCGCACCATCCCGGCACCCCCCCCGCGCCGCTGCCGGGCTCGACCCCCGTTCCGGGGCATCCGGGCGTGGTGGAGGAGGACGAGGGCGGCATCTTCGGGAACATCACCGGCCGGCGCGTGGGCGACGCGTGGCTCGTCGTGGAGAGCAGCAGCCGCCTCGCGCAGCGCACCAGCGGCCTCCCCCAGCGCCTGGAAGTGCTAGACGCGCTCCGCTCCTGCGTGAGGGTCTCCAGTCGCTGCCCTGCCTCATACTGAGAGGGACCACGCGCGATGCCACAAGCCACGAAGGGACTGCCAGGGGCCCATGCCGCAAGCCACCTTCTATTTCGACCTCGGATCTCCGTTCGCCTACCTGACGGCGGAGCGCCTGGAGGAGCATCTGCCCGGCTCGGTCGCCTGGCAGCCCGTGCTGCTCGGCGGCATCTTCAAGCTCAACGGGCGCTCCTCCTGGGCGCTGGGCGACGCCAAGCGCCGCACCGCGGGGATGGCGGAGATCGAGCGGCGCGCGCGGGAGTACGGGCTCCCACCCCTGCGCTGGCCCGACCCGTGGCCGGACGACTACCTCTTCGCGATGCGGGTCGCGACCTATGCGTTTCAGATCGGGCGCGGAGGCGAGCTCACCGTGCAGGCCTTCCGAGCCGCCTTCCGGGAGGGCCGCGACCTCAGCGAGCCCGAGAACGTCCTCGATGCCGCCGAGGCGATCGGCATCGACCGGCGGGCCGCCGCGGATGCGGCCGGCGATGCAACGGTCAAGGCGGCTCTGCGCGCGGCGACGGACGCCGCGCACGAGCGCGGGGTGTTCGGGGTGCCCACCATCGCCATCGGCGATGAGCTGTTCTGGGGTGACGATCGGCTGGCGGACGCCGTGACGGCGGCCAAGTCTGTGTTCGATCGGTAATAGTGATCTCGACGTGCCCGCCGACCACCATCGATCGCCTGCTCCCCACGCCGCGGTGACGGCGCGCACGGGCCAGTTGTCTGCGCACATGGGCCGGTTGGCTGCGCACGCGGACCAGTGGGCGGTGCACACGAGCCGGTTGGCGGTGCACACGAGCCGGTTGGCGGTGCGCGAGCATTGACCTGCCTGCGGGTCATCGTCAACCCAAACGCCGGCGGTGGACGGGCACAGCGGCTGCTCCCCCTCGTCGAGTCCGCGCTGCGGGCACGCTCGGCGGAGCACCGGGTCGTCCGGACGCGCTCGCTCGATCACGCCGCCGAGCTCGCTCGCGACGCGGCCCAGGCGGGCGAGCTCGCGGTGGCCATGGGGGGCGACGGCCTGGTGGGCGCCGTCGCCGGGGCGCTGCGCGGGATGCCCGCGGCGGTCCTTGGCGTGATTCCGGGGGGCAGGGGCAACGACCTGGCGCGCAAGTTGGCTATCCCCGCCGACCCCGCCGGCGCGTGCGCGACGCTGCTCGACGGCCGGCCGCGGGCGGTCGATCTCGCCGAAGTCAACGAGCGCGTCTATCTCGGGATCGCCAGCGCCGGCATCGACTCCGACATTCAGGTGATCGCAAACGCCAACCGCCTTCCTCTCGGAAAGCACGTTTACGCGTATGCAACCCTCAGAGCGCTCGCGACCTGGAGGCCCGCGCGCTTCGAGGTGGTGGTGGACGGGCACGAGCTGCGATTCAGCGGATACTCCGTGGCCGTCGCGAACTCCGGCGTGTTCGGCGGCGGGATGTACCTCTCACCGGACTCCCAGATCGATGACGGGGTGCTCGAGGTGGTCGCCTTCGAGGCGATCCCCAAGCGGCGCTATGTGGTGAACCTCCCCCGCGTATTCAAGGGAACGCACCTGCAGGAGCCCGGAGCGCACCTCCTCGAGGGCAAGACGGTCGCCATCCACGCCGACCGGCCCTTCCGGGTGTTCGCGGATGGAGAGCCGATGGTGGACCTCCCCGTCACGGTGCGGGTCCTTCCCCACGCCATTCGCGTGATGGTGCCCGACGATCCAACTTGAGCCGCACCCCGTTCGCGGATGGTGCCCGATGAGGACGACCCTGAGGCTGTAGGCTTTGATCTATCGACTCGGGTGGGGGTCAGGGGATCCTACCCGCAGAGGAGGGGTCATTCGATGCATGCACCAACGCTGTTCCGGGACCGTTCCCGTCCCGCGCAAATCGTGATCGGCGGTGTCGTGCCGGCGGTATTCGGCGCGGTCGCCGGCATCCTGATCGGAGCGTCGAGCAGTGCCTACTGGGCGTTCGGCGCGCTCGCCGCGATCGGCACCGTTGTCGCGGGCTTCGAGCACCAGGACGGCTGGGGCGGGGCCGACCGCGGCCTGGTCGCCGGCGCGATCTACGGGGCCGCCCTGCTCATCGCGCACGCGATCGCGGGCACCGAAGCGAAAGTCTCACTCGGCAAGTTCCCACCGCTGCTCGCCGTCATCACCGCGATCGCCGGCATGCTGCTGTGCGCCCTCGGTGGGCGCATCGCCCGTCTGCTGCGCGAGCGCGGCGGCAGCGCGCCGGCAGACCAGAGCACCAGCTGACAAGACGCCCATGGACCTCACCTTCAACCAGACGGAGATCGCGTTCCGCGACGAGCTGCGCGCGTGGTTCGCCGCGAACGACCCCGGCCCCCAGCCGGCCGGCGAGGAAGACATGCAGTACGCGTGGCGGCGCGACTTCCAGCGGCGGCTCGCCGACGGTGGCTGGGCCGCCGTGCACTGGCCGCGCGAGTACGGCGGCCGCGGGGCGACGCTGACCCAGTCGGCGATCTTCTTCGAGGAGCTCGGGCGCTCCGGCGCTCCCCTGCCCGCCAACGTACTCGGCCTGCTGCTGGCGGGTCCCACGATCATGACCTGGGGCTCCGAGCAGCAGAAGGAGCGCTATCTGACCCCGATCCTGACCGCCGAGGAGATCTGGTGCCAGGGCTTCTCCGAGCCCGACGCCGGCTCCGATCTCGCGAGCCTGAAGACGCGCGCCGTGCGCGATGGCGAGGACTGGGTGATCACCGGTCAGAAGGTCTGGACGAGCGCCGCGCAGTACTCGAAGTGGTGCATGCTCGTCGCACGCACCGACGCCGACGCGCCCAAGCACAAGGGCCTCACCTACTTCCTGATGGACATGGAGCAGGACGGTGTGCAGATCCGCCCGCTGCGCCAGATCACCGGCGAGTCCGAGTTCAACGAGCTCTTCCTCGACGGCGCCCGCGTCCCCGGCGAGAACGTGCTCGGGGGCATCGGCAACGGCTGGAAGGTCGCGCTCACCACGCTGATGAACGAGCGCGCCGGGCTGGGGTTCTTCCTCCAGGTCCGTCTGCGTCAGCTACTCGACCGCCTGATCGAGGATGCCGCCCGCGAGGGCCTGCTCGAGGACCCCGTGGTCGCCGATCAGCTCGGAGAGCTGCACCTGCGCACCGAGATCGTCAGGCTCAACGCCTACCGCGGGCTGACCGCGATCGAGAAGTACGGCCAGCCCGGGCCCGAGGGGTCGCTGACCAAGTGGATGTGGTCGGACACCAACCAGCGGCTCACCCAGCTCGCCGCCGATCTCCTCGGTCCCCGCGCGCTGCGAGCGGACGATCCGTGGGCGTATGAGCTGCTGCGCGCCCGCGGCAACTCGATCGAGGGGGGCACCACCGAGGTGCTCAAGAACATCGTCGCCGAGCGCGTGCTCGGCCTTCCCAAGTCGCGCTAGGAGAGCTCCGTGGACTTCGACCTCAGCCCCGATCAGCGCGAGATCAAGGACGTCGCGCGCGAGCTGCTCACGGCGCGCTCGCCCTTCCCCAAGGTGCGCGAGGCGGCCGAGGCGGCGGCGTACGACCCCGCCCTGTGGGACGAGCTGAGGCAGCTCGGCTGGCCGGGGATCGCGGTCGCCCAGGAGCACGGCGGACAGGGGCTCGGGGCCGTCGAGCTGGCGACCCTCCTCGAGGAGCTCGGGTACGCCTGCGCGGCCACCCCCCTGCTCTCCACCGCCACCGCCGCCGCGGTCATCCAGGCCGCCGGCAGCGACGAGCAGCGCGCCCGCTGGCTGCCCGGGCTCGCCGCGGGCGAGCTGACCGCCGGAATCGGCACGCGCGAGCTGGCCGCCGACGCCGAGGGCGCCGCAGTCGTCGTCGCGATCGACGGGGAGGACGCCCAGCTGATCGAGTCTCCCGAGACGGAGCCCCTCGTCTCGATCGACCCCACCCGGCGGTTCGCGACCGTCGCCGGTGAAGGCCAGCCGCTCGGCCCCGGCGCCGCCGAGCGGGTCCACGCGGCGGTGGCGGCCGAGGTCGTCGGGGTCTGCCAGCGCGCGCTCGACATGACACTCGCCTACGTCAAGGAGCGCAAGCAGTTCGGCGTCCCCGTCGGCTCCTTTCAGGCCGTCGCGCACCGCTGCGCGGAGATGCTGCTCCACACCGAGAGCGCACGCTCCACCGCCTACTACGCGGCCTGGGCCGCCGGCGCCGACCCGCAGCTACTTCCCGAGGCCGCGGCGCTCGCGGGCGCGGCGGCGGCCACGAGTGGGGTCTCTGTCACTGCCGGCGCGATCCAGATGCACGGCGGCATCGGCTTCACCTGGGAGGCCGACGTGCACTGGCTGTTCAAGCGCGCCCAGCTCGACGCGGCCCTCCTGGGCGGCGCCAAGCGCCACCATGCGGCGCTCGCACGGCAGGCGGCCGCGAAGGTCCGCGCGGGCCTCGCCGCCGGGGCGTGATACTTCAGGGAGCCTCGTCGAGCTCCGCGAGCCGTCGCTCCAGCAGGCCCCGCTCGGCGTCGTCCAGAACGAGCGCCAGAGCGCGGCGGTAGGCGTCCCTGGCCTCCGCGGCGCGACCGAGGCGGCGCAGCAGCTCGCCCCTGGTCGAGTGCAGGTAGCGGAAGTCCGCGAGCGGCAGGCCGTCGATCAGCTCGAGTCCCGCCTGCGGACCCTGCTCCTCGGCGACCGCGATCGCGTGGTTGAGCTGCACGACCGGCGAGTCGGTGAGGCGCACGAGCTCGCCGTAGAGCGCGACGATCTGCGACCAGTCGCGCGGGTCCTCCGCGTGCAGGCATGCGATCGCGCCCTGCACCACATAGGGACCGCGGCCCCGCAGAGCCAGGGCGCGGTCGAGCGTCGCGCGCCCCTCGGCAATCTGCGCGGTGTCCCAGAGCCTGCGGTCCTGCTCGGCGAGCAGCACGAGCTCGCCGTCCCGGTAGCGCGCCGCGCGGCGGGAGTCGTGGAGCAGCATCAGCGCCAGCAGGCCGTGCACCTCGGGCTCGTCGGGCATCAGCTCCGCGATCGCCCGCCCGAGCCTCAGCGCCTCGGCCGCGAGCTCGTTGCGGGCGCTCCAGCCCTCGTTGAAGATCAGGTAGATCACCGCGAGCACCGCGTCGAGGCGGTCGGGCAGCAGGTGGCCGGCGGGGACGCGAAACGGGATCCCGGCCGCCTTGATCTTGCGCTTGGCGCGCACCAGCCGCTGGGCCATCGTCGGCTCCCCGATCAGAAACGCGCGCGCGATCTCCCCCGTGCTCAGGCCGCCAAGGGTCCTCAGGGTGAGCGCGACCTGCGCGTCGGCGGCGAGCGCCGGATGGCAGCAGGTGAAGATCAACTCCAGCCGCTCGTCTGGGAATGTCGTCTCCTCCACGGTCTCCTCGCTCGCCTTGGGCTCCTCCAGCAGCAGGCGGGTCTTCGCGGCCAGCGTGCGGTCGCGGCGGATGCGGTTGATCGCGCAGTTGCGCGCGGTCGTCAACAGCCATGCGCGCGGGTTCGCGGGAGCTCCATCTCGCGGCCAGCGCGCCGCGGCGATCGCGAAGGCCTCCTGCGCGGCTTCCTCGGCGAGCTCGAAGTCACCGAGGAAGCCGATGAGCGCGGCCAGTACCCGGCCCCATTCATCGCGGAAAACCCGCTCCAGAGCCGCTACCACTCGCCCCGCTCCGGGCCGCTACCACTCCTCCGCTCCAGGGCCCCTACCACTGCTCCTCTACCGGGCGCACCTCGATCGCCCCGCCCATGCTGGCCGCCGGGATGCGCGAGGCGAGCTCGATCGCGGCGTCGAGGTCCTCGGCTTCGAAGAACAGGTAGCCGCCCAGCGCCTCCTTCATCTCCACGAATGGGCCGTCGGTCGTCAGCGTCTTGCCGTCCTGCACCCGCACCGTGGTCGCCGTCTCAGGGGAGCCCATCGGGACGCCGCTGGTGACCCCGGGGGTTTCGTTGAGCGCCCGGTAGGCCTGGTAGACCCCCTTCTGCTCCTCCTCGGAGAGCCGCCCCCACGCGTCCGGGTCCCTCGGCGTCGGGGTGCTGCCCTGGTGGATCAACAGCATGTACTTCATCGCTTCCTCCTTGTCGGGATGGTCGCAACCAAGACAAACGAGGCGCCGCGAAATCGACAGCGTCCTACACCTCGGCGCAGGACACCGGCCCCACACCTCAGCATGGGGACCGGCCCTACACCTCGGCGCAGGACACCGGCCCCACACCTCAGCATGGGGACCGGCCCTACACCTCGGCGCAGGACACCGGCCCCACACCTCAGCATGGGGACCGGCCCTACACCTCGGCGCAGGACACCGGCCCCACACCTCGGCATGGGGACGCCGGCCCTACACCTCGGCGCGGGACGCCGGTCTCGCCAGAGCCCACGACCCGGGCACCCGGGAGACGGCCGAGAGGATCGCGTCGAAGTTGGCCTTGGCCGTGTCCGTGTCCTCCCCCACGCCCCACGTGGTGTCGTCGCCGATGCTCAACTTGACGTAGGAGATCGCCTTCGCGTCCGTGCCGTCGCTCAGGGTCTGCTGGGCGTAGTCGCGCACCTTGATCTTCACCCGCAGCAGGCCCTCGAGCGCGGCCACGAACGCGGCCACCGTGCCGCTCCCGGAGCCCTCGATCTCGACCGTCTCCCCGCGATGCTCCAGCGTGGCGCTCAGCACCGAGGAGTGGCCCTGATCGTCGCTGGTGATCTCATGGGCGATGAGCGTCGCTTCACGGTGCTCCATGTACTCGCGCCGGAAGAGCTTGATCAACTGCTCCGCGGTGATCTCCGCGCCCGAGGCCTCCACCTCGCGCTGAACAGCTCGGGTGAACTCGATCTGCAACAGGCGCGGCAGTTCGAGGTCGTGCTCGGCCCGCATGATGTAGGCGACCCCACCCTTCCCCGACTGCGAGTTGACGCGCACCGCCTCGTCGTAGTTGCGCCCGATGTCCTCGGGGTCGAACGGCAGGTAGGGGACGTCCCAGATGGCGTTGTTGCGGTCGGGCAGCCGCCGCATCGCCTCCATGCCCTTCTTGATCGCATCCTGATGGGAACCCGAGAAGGCGGTGTAGACGAAGTCGCCCACGTAGGGGTGGCGTTCGTGGACGGGCATCCTGTTGCAGTATTCGACGTCCCGCCGAATCGCGTTGATCCGTGAGAAGTCGAGCTCCGGGTCGACCCCCTGGGTCATCAGGTTCAACGCCAGCGTGACCACGTCGACATTCCCGGTGCGCTCACCGTTTCCGAACAGTGTTCCCTCCACGCGCTCCGCGCCCGCCATCAGCGCGAGCTCGGTCGCCGCCACCGCCGTCCCCCGGTCGTTGTGCGGGTGCAGGCTCACGATCACGCAGTCCCGCCGCGACACGTTGCGGCAGAACCACTCGATCACATCGGCGTACAGGTTCGGCGTGGAGAGCTCCACGGTGGCCGGCAGGTTGAGGATCAGCTTGCGCTCCGGCGTCGGCTCGAAGACGTCCATCACGGCCTCGCACACCTCCAGGGCGTACTCCGGCTCGGTCGCGGTGAAGCTCTCCGGGCTGTACTGAAAACGGATGTCCTGATCGGGCCGGCTCTCCGCGAGCTCGCGACAGAGCTTCGCGCCCTCGACCGCGATGTCGCGTACCCCGTCCCGGTCGAGGCCGAAGACGACGCGCCGCTGCGTCGTGGAGGTCGAGTTGTAGAGATGCACGATCGCCCGCGGCAGCCCATCGAGGCTCTCGAAGGTCCTGCGGATGAGCTCCTCCCGCGCCTGGGTCAGCACCATCACCGTTACGTCCTCGGGGACGAGCTCCTCCTCGGCCAGCGCTCGCATGAACTGGAACTCCGCCTCCGCGGAGGAGGGAAACCCGACCTCGACCTCCTTGAAGCCCACCTCCCCCACCAGCAGGTTGAACATCCGGCGCTTGCGCGCGACGTCCATGGGGGGGTCGAGCGCCTGATTGCCATCCCGCAGATCGACGCTCGCCCAGATCGGCGCGGCGGTGATCCGCCGGTCGGGCCACGTTCGATCCGCCAGCTCGACATGGGGGTACGGCCTGTACTTGTGGAATGGCATAGGCGCCACAGACTTCGGCCTATCGCTCATGATGGTGTCCCTTTCGCTCTGTCGGACCTTCATCCTGCTTGCTGAGTTCGCGGCTTGGCGGCCGCCACGCATCATTCCCCCCGAGGGGGGAGCAGCAGGAGTGAAAGCGTGAGCAGGGACAACATGGAGTCACCATTCTACACATCCGGGAGGGAGGATCTACCGGGCTGATCTGAAAGAGCGTAGAGGCGCACGAACCGCTCCACCCCCGCCGTGCAGACCCCAAGGCTGACCAGCGCGGCGACCACGATCGCCGTCGCGACATCGGCCGAGAGGACGTGCTCGGCGAGCCCCAGGGAGGCGATCGCGGCCGGTACTCCGAGCTGCGCGCTGGCCGCCAGGCCGGCCGCCGCGGGCCGGCGCATGAGCACGGCGGCGAGCAGGTGGATCACTACGTTCAGGGCCGCCAGCACGCCGGCGAGGGCGAGCAGCGCGGGGTGACTTAGGAGGCCGCCCAGATCCAGCTGCGCGCCGAGCACAACGAAGTAGAGCGGGATGAAGAACCCATCGGCGACGCCGCGCATCTGCGTGGAAAGGCGCTTGGGACCGCCGATCAGCGCGACCGTCACACCGGCGCCGAACCCGGCGATCAGGATGCTCGCGCCGCCCTTCTGCGCGATCCACGCGAGGAGGAAGAGGACGAGCAGCGACAGGCGCAGATCGAGCGCCCAGTGGCGCTGCTTGGAGAGACCACGGACGCGGCGGACCCACCCATGGCCGCGCAGCAGTCGGGCCACGCCGAGCAGCGCCACCGTCGCGCCCGCCACGAGCGCGGCGCCGAGCGCCGCGTGGCCGACGCGCGCCGGCTGCAGCACTATCGGCACCGAGAGGATCGTGATGACGTCGGCGATCGTGACCTGCGCCATCACCATCATCACGTTGGGGCCCTCGATGCCCGTCTCCTCGAGCGCGGGCAGCAGCACGGCGGCCGAGCCCGAGGCGAGCAGGACCACATAGATCGCCGCGTGGCCCGTCCCCGCGATGCTCGCGGCCAGCAGTCCTCCGGGTATGGCGAGTACGCAGACGACCCCCGCGAGCAGTCCGCCGCTGCGCAGCGACGCGGGGAGCCGCCGATCGCGCAGCGGCAGGTGCATCCCGACCGTGAGCATCAGCATCGCGAACCCGATTTCCCCGAGAAACGAGACCGTGCCGTTCGCCGGGTCCACGACAGCGAGCGCCGAGGGGCCGACGAGCACACCGGCGAGGATCTCGCCGATCACCACCGGCACGAACCAGCGCCCCACGCCGAGCAGCGGCCCGCCGAGGCCGGCGAGCACGATCACGATCAGCGTCTCGAAGCTCACTCAGGGGCGAGCCTATGCCCTCGTCACGCTCGGCGCTGCGGCCGGAGAGCCGCTCACGGGCAACCACGGGACGGCAGGCGCGCGCGTCGCTCGGCGGGAAAGCGATTGCAACCCGGATCCATAATTTCGAGCATGTCGATCAGGGCGTTCTGCAGGAGCACCGGGCGCGCCAGGTGCTCCCTGGGCTCGACGGCGAGTAGCTTCAGATCGCCCTCCAGCTTCTGAAACCAGCGATCGAAATCGGGCTGCGCCCGGCGCGTCACGAACTGCGCGTAACCGAGGCTCTCGTGATGGCGCGTCCCATTCGCGTTCTCCAGCGCCACCGTCGACATTTCTCCGATCGCGCGCTGTTCGCCCCGGAAAAGGCGCAGCGCCGGGTCGAGGTCGTCCCGGGCGAGGATGTCGCGTACCCCTTCGAAGGCGTCCAGCCACATGCGGTTGGCGGCTTCCTCGCCGAGGTCGAGGAACTGGATCTCGCGCCGGATGATCTCCACCCAGGTCAGGTACTCGGCGATGACGTGCAGGGTGTTGTCGATCGCGTACTCCCGCAACCCCTCGCTCTGGGCCATGTAGCGAACCAGGAAGTCCTTGGCGACGATGTTGTACAGCCGGCTCTGCAGATCGAAGATCGCGCCCAGCAGCGGGTCGCGGTAGCGCGCCCGCAGTTCCGCGGCCCGCTCTTCCTTGGTCCTGACCTCGCGCCGTTCTTCGAGCTCGCTGCTCAGGCGCGCGACGTTGCGGGCGCTGAGCAGCGAGCCCCCGATCGCCACCAGCGAGAACACCCCGGAGATCGCTGCCACTGTGATCGCCACCGACATTGATGCCGTCTTCAGCTTGCCCCGACGGGATCGGCGGTTCGCGGCGCCGGCGCCGCGGAGGCGGGGGGCGAGGGCCCCACGCCGGCCTCACGCACGCGCGGGAGCCTCTGCCAGGCCGCGTAGGCGCCACGCGCGGCGAGCATCGCCGAGCCGGCGAGCAGGAGGGCGAGCAGGGGATAGACGATCGGCAGGTACACCCCCGCGTCGAACAGGAGCTGCGCGAGCAGCAGATACGCGCCCCCAGCTCCCGCGTAGAGCGCTAGCGCCGCCCACCACGCGAACGGCAGCCCCACCAGCGGCACGAAGCTCAGGAGCAGGATTAGCCCGAGTGTGAGCTTCGTACCGACCCCCGTGATCGGCGGACCGTAGCGCGCGGTCGCGATCGCGTTTGCCTGGACTTCGGGGCCCGGCATCAGCGTTCGGCTAGAGAACGGGGCACCGTGCAGATCTTTGCCGGCGGGCGCCGAAACGCCGACGACGACGACCTTGCCGCGGAAGACGCTCGTGGGGACGCGCCCGTCCAGGACGTCGATCATCGAGACCGTCCTGAAGGACCCCGGAGGTCCGCGGTAGTCGATCAGCGCCTGACCACCAAAGTGCGGCACGGGGTGGCCGGCGGCGAGGTCGGCAGTCTGCACCGCGAAGGTGAGCAGTGGTCCGCGCGCGTCGTAGCTCATCAGCCGGTAGACCCCTCCCGGGCCCTTCGGGAAATCGCTGTAGCCGACGTGCGCGCCCAGTTCGCTCAGCAGTTCGGTGGGGCCGTATCCAACCGTTTCACCGAACAGCGGGACTTCGCCCGCCTGGTTGAAGATCGAGGCGGCGAGCACGATTTTTCCCGGTGCTCGTTTGATCGCTTCTTCCAGCGGAGTGTCGTCGCGCGGTGGGCCGGAGCGCCTGAACGTGATGTCGAGGGCGATCACCCTCGGGTCGGCGGCCAGCAGCCGTTCGATCAGCTCGGCATCGCGGATGCGCAGCGCGGGGTTTGGGTAGCGTCCGCCGTCGAGGGCGCGCAGGCTGCGCTGGTCGAGCTCCACGATCGCGATGGCGCGGTCCGCCGGCGCGGGCCCGCGAATGTTGAAGCGCGCGTCGATCGTGCGCAGCTCGAGGTCGTTCAGTGGCCGCGGTTCGAGGACGTAGCCGCTGATCACCAGCACCGCGGTCACCGCCGCGATCAGCGCGCCCAGCAGCCAGCGCACGCGGAGCGCGAGGCGTTCGGTCTGGAAGTGCGCCGCCCAATCGAGGATCGGCTCCGTGAGGATGTCGTGCCACACCTCGTAGCGGCCCTCGCGCGAGCCCTCGGCCGGCGCCAGCCCTCGCAAGATGCGCAACGCGCTCATCCGCTCGAGTGTCGCCGCGATGCGTGCCGGCTCGAGCCCCGCATAGGCGGCCAGATCGGTCGGGGTGTGCGCAATCTTCGTGCCCGAGGGGGTCACGAGATAGCGGATCGCGCGCGCCGCCACGCGGCGCTCCTGCAGGGGCAGCCCGTCGAGCGCGGCCTCGACGTAGGAGCGCACGATCTCCGCACAGCCGCCCAGCGCGGCGAGCGTGTCTAGGCGCAGGCGGGTCGAGCCCGCGGTCAGCTCCCTGCTCCACAGCGCCTGCATGACGAGCTGCAGGTGCGCAGGTTCGATCTGCCCCGCGTCCGGCGGCGGCGTCTCGTCGCCCAGCGACTGTGTCTCCTCGCCCCCCGGCTGTGTCTCCTCCCCCCCCGGCTGCCCCTCCTCCCCCCCCGGCTGCCTCTCTTCGCCCTCCGGCTGCCTCTCGTTGCTCTCTGACTGCGTCTCATCGTCCGCCGGCCATTTCGCCGGCAGCGGCGCGATGCCGCGGCCGCGGCCGAGCGGAGCGAGGTCGTAGCGCAACTGACGGACCACCTCCTCGGCCAGGCCCCGCTGGAGCTCGATCTTGGGTTGCGCGGCAGCGCAACGCAGCTCGTTGCAGCGATCCAGAGGCCGCCGGATCGTCTCGAGCGCCGCCGGCTCGATCAGACGATTCAGCCGCAGGCGGTTCTGGAAGAGGTCGGGGATCTCGTCCTTGAAGCGATCGAGCCCGACGAGGGCGTCCTCGCGCAGCGATATCAGGCAGCGCACGCGCAGGTCCGCGCGCGCGACCACGCCCGCGAGCTCCGCGTCGAAGGGGGGCATCCGCGCGGCGGGGTGATAGAGGAAGTACTGCTCGAACTGGTCCAGGACGAGCAATACCTGCGCATCCAGGCGCGTGCTCCACGTCTCGAGCGCGTCCCCGAGGGAGACCCCCGCTGCGACGGGCTCCCAATCGCGGCCACTCAACCGCCGCGCCTCGACACGCAGCTCGCGCAGGATCGTGGCACTCGGATCCCCGTGCCATTCGTTGACGTAGACCACCGCCTGGCGCGGCGCCGCGAGTGTGCTGGGTGCGGGCTGGCGCAGGCGGTGCACGACGCCGGCGCACAGGAGCGAGCTCTTGCCGACTCCGCTCTGCCCATAGAGCAGCGTCAGTCGCGACGCCAGCAGGTTGGCGAGCACCAGCTCGCGGTCGCGGTCGCGGCCGAAGAACAGCGCCGCGTCCTCGTCGGAGGCCGAGAAGGAGGCCAGGCCGCGGTAGGGCGAGAGACTCGAACCATCGCGCGCCGGCTCGGGTGGGAGCTTCCGCTGTGCCGGCTCGGGTGCCGTCGTGCCCGGTGCCGACTCAGGTGGCAGCGGGCTCACTCTCCCGGGCGCGCAGGCGCTCGCTCAGATCCGCGACGTAGGCGTCCAGCGCGACGTTGTGCAGGCGCACGTTGCGCGCGTCCCACAGCGCGCTGTCGATCTCATCGACCTCGTGCTGGATCGCCCAGGAGTCGCGGCTCTGCTCGCGCTGCGTCCAGATCTGGTGGAGGATCACGCGCAGGTTCCAGTCGCGCAGCGAGTAGCCGAGGAACAGGAAGTGGCTGTTCAGCAGCGTCGCCAGCAGCGTCTTTGGGACCAGCTCGTTGAGGTTGGTGTTGGAGAGGAACCTGATGTAGTGGTCCTCGCTGATCACATAGCTGTCGCTCCGGCGGTCGGCGCGGCTGACGGCGCCGTGGATCTTCAGGATCACCGTTCGGTCCTCCACCGACAGGCGGTACTCGTTCGGGCGTTTGATCGGCCTGGCCTCGCCGTCGGGCGGCTTGTGCATGAACTTGCCGGCATGGCGTCCCGTCGCCGCGTACCAGATCAGGTCGAACTGCTCGCCCGCGTCCGTGAGGGCCTGCTCGAGCGCGTCGTCGTAGTTGGTGGTGACGATCAACTGGTGGGTCTGGGCGTGTCCGGCCGCGGCGAGCCGGCGCGGGAGACCCGCCAGGAACTCGTGCACGACGGTGTATCTGTAGCTGGCGGCGAAGACGACGTGCAGGGCGTCGTAGAGCGTGCCGTCGCCGCGCTTGGCCTCCGCGTACTGCGAGACGCGCAGCAGGTCGTGGGTGTCCGTGCCCGGGTATCCGTACTCCTTGACTAGGTACTGCGAGAGCTCCCCGCCGCTGGGCAGGTTCTTGCCCTGCACCCAGCCCTCGCGGGCGGGATCGCAGAGGTTCGCGCCCGCGCCCAGTAGCGGGACCACGGCTCCGTAGCTCAGCGCCCGCGCAACGTAGTCGTAGTGCTCGGCGAGCGTCTCGGAGAGGGGGCTCATCGACGGCTGGATGCGTGCGGTCGTCGCTTGTAGGGGCGCACGAGGTAGGAGTGTCCGGCTGTGAGCACGACCGTCCTGTGGCGAGCAGGGTCGGTGACGCGGATGTCGTCCTGGATGGCACGGTAGAGCGTCCCGTGACAGGTTTCCTCGACTTCCCAGCGGGTGCCTTCGGCGCTTGCGCTGCCCCAGTTGGATCGCGCGATCATCTTGCCCTTCGTGTGCAGCCGCAGGCTTGGCCGCCGGCGGCGGCTCGCGGCCGATGCGAGGCCGGGGCCGCATCCCAGCGGACGTCCGAGCAGTCGCAGGACCGGGGTCGCGGAGGCGTGTGGCTGGGTCACCGAGAAGCGCCCGCCGGCGACCACGGCCGACGCGGCGCTCGGCTTCGCGCCGGCCACAGTCGTCAATTCGAGCCCGACGACGCCCGCTGTCACGTTGTAGGTCGAATCGACCGGGATCTCCACCGGGCCCTGCAGGTGACCAGATGGCGTCGCAGGCGCCGTCTGGCCGGGTTCCGCGGCGAGCAGCCCACCCGGGAGCGCCGTCTGGCTCGGGGGGGTAACCGGGCCGCTGGAGGGCGTCAGGCCCGGCTCCACGGTGACTGTTCCGTTGAGCGGGCGGGCGATCGCCGTCCTCCCCGGGACCGGCAGCGCCGTGCCGCTCGGCGATGCCGGGGCACTCGGCGAAGCGGGGTTGCTCGCCGGTGGCGGCAGCGGCGCCCAGCTGCCTTCGAAGCCGGCGAGGATCGAGTTCGGGACGGGGTTCCCCGAGCTCGCGTAGACGGCGTACATGTAGCCGGTGTTCGAAGCGGGTTCGCGGTGCGAGACGAGGATCTCGGTGCCGTCGGGCGACCACGTGGGGAGCTCGTTCTCGCCTTCGCCGTGAGTGATCTGCATGGGGGAGCCCCCATTGAGAGCGATCGTGAAGATCTGCGTATTCGGGGGGGCTCCGCTCGCGTAGGCGAGCTCGCTGCCGTCGGGGGACCACGAGGGGTCGGAGCTTCCCCCGGGCTGGTTCGTCATCTGGCGGACTTCGCCGCCATTGGCGTTCATCGTGTAGATCTGAGAGCTGCCTGAGCTGTTGCTCTGGAAGGCGATCAGGCCGGTTGAGGACCACGCAGGCCGCGAGTTGCCGGCCGCGTCGCACAGCACGCACCTCACTTCCCCCCCGTTCGCGCTCATCTCGTAGATCTCTTTCTGCCCGGTGCCCGCTCTATCGCTGTCGAACGCGAGCTGCTGGCCACTAGGCGACCACGACGGGTCGGAGTCGGCCCAGGGATCGTCGGTGAGCCGGCAGGTTTCGACTCCGCAGGTGGAGGACGGCTGGCCGGCGAGGTTCGGCGAGCCCGTAGATAGCGGCTGGCCGGCAGCGCTCAACTGCACGGTGTAGATCTGCGTGTTGCCCGTGCGCGTGCTCGCGAACGCGAGGGTACGGCCATTCGGCGCCCAGGCGGGCGCGAAGGCGTCCCCGCCGCGATCGACGCCGGTGGCCGCCAGGGGCGTTCCGTAGGGGGCCCCCGTGAGATACGAGCTTTCTAGATAGGAGGTCCCGTCGCCACTGGAGACGTCGTATGCGATCGCGCCGTTGGTGGCCGAAGGCGCTCCCTGCACGACCGGCGCGCAGAGCAGGCTCGCGTTCAGCAGCAGGGCCAGTGCCGCGACCGACGTGAGCCGCGGAGAATCCCCCCTCGCGCAGGCCAAAATAGTTGTCCAAAGATTTGACATGGCGCAAAAATTGTATTGGATTGGCCCATCAAATGATTCCCTTTGTGGGAATCGCCGAGGGAGGCGTCCACGCCCGCGGTGGACGACCAGCCCTTATCGCGACCGCTGTCTACCAGCGAAATTGCCGACGAGCACGCCGATGACGGTGACGAGGTAGATCTGGCCGACGAGCATCTCGATCACCGCCAGGGCGCGACCGACATGGGTGGCGGCGGAGAGGTCGCCGAACCCCGTCGTCGTCAGCACCGTGAAGCTGTAGTACGCGTGGTCACTCTCGTTGCCACTCGTGCCCTGCGCGAAGTAGGGCGTGCTACTGATCCGGGCGACGAAGCCGATCAGCCACGCGAACAGGAGCCCCACCATCAGGTAGATGGCCAGCGCCCCCGCGACCACCTGCAGCGTGACGCCCCGTTCCCGCACCAGGCGCAGCAGTCCCCCAACGATGGCCACGGGAATCGCTCCCGCAATCAGGCCGCCCAACACGAAATCCAGATCCCGCGGCACGACCGAGACGGCGACGCCGAGGACCACGAAGATCGCGAGCAGGCCGCCCAGCACCACCCTCCTGCGACGGACCGCGACCGGCGCACGCGCCGTGCCGACCGCCACGAGCAGCGCGGCGCTCTCGATCACCAGGGTCGTGGCGCGAGACCAGGTGGCGCTCGGCGCCACGATGACGAACACCAGCGCGAGGATCGCGAGCATCAGCACCGCGCCATATCGATATTCCGGCGAACGGTCGCCGGGGTCCTCAAGGACGGCCTGCGCTCCCGTACTCACTTCGCCCGTGCTCACCTCGCGATACTCGCCCGCGCGCGGGTGAGGCGGTGTCATTCGTGGGGAGTGATGAAGCCTCACCCGCCCGGCCTGACCGGCGGCTTCTACGGCCCCGACCACCCGCGGCGGGCGAAGGCGACTCACCTTCCCGCGGGGGAGACTGCCGCTGATGATCAGCGCAGCCGGCGACAGCGAAGCGGGCGGCAGGCGAGGCTCGGCCGGCCGTGGTCGCTGACGAGGCGGCCACCGTGCGGATCTCGCCGCGGGTACGGCCGCTCCTGCGGGGGCCGATGCGGGTGCTGGTCGCTCCCGCGGGGCCGATCGGGGAGTGGCTCGAACGGCTCCTCTCCGTGCAGGCCGTCGATCGCGGGGTCGCGCTCGGGGCCCTGGCGTTCAGCGCGATCTTCCCCCTGATGATCGTCTACGGCGCGGTGGTGCCCTTCACTCAGGCACACAGCTTCGCCGAACAGATCGACAAGCGGCTGCACCTGACGGGGGGCGTTGCGCACACCGTGAGCGAGGCCTTCGCACCGCCGGCGAGCGGCGCGAGCGGCGTCACCGCGCTCGGTATCGTGCTGGTGCTGGTGTCCGCGCTCTCCCTCGCCCGCGGGATGCAGCGGCTGTACGAGCTCTCCTACAAGCTGCCCCCCGTCGGTGTCCGCGGGACGCCGTGGCATCTGCTGTGGGTCGCGCTGATCCCCGTCTACATCAGCGTGCGCCCGCTCGTCGTGGAGATCGCCGGCGGCTGGTGGCACATCGTCGGCTCGCTGCTCCTGGGGTCGCTGGCCTGGCTCGCGACCCCCTACGTGCTGCTGGGTCGGCGCATCTCCTGGCGGCGTCTGGCGCCCGGAGCCATCCTGACAGGCATCGCCATGACGGCGCTCGGCGTGGTCTCGCTGGTCTACCTGCCCCACTCCGTGAGCTCCTCCGCTAGCAGGTACGGCACGATCGGCGTAGCCTTCGCGCTGCTGAGCTGGCTGATCCTCACAGGGTTCGTGCTCGTCGGCAGCGCCACCGGCGGGGCCGTCGCACTGGAGTGGCTGGAGGCGCGGAGGTGAGTGCTCCCGAAACGCCCGATGGCGAGGAAGCGCCGACGACCGGGGCACAGCCGACGGGGGGACAGCAGCCGCCAGGAGCGCGGTCGCCTGGCACCGCGGCACAGCCGGCGGGACCGTCTGCTGGTCAGGCTGCCCGCGGCCTCCTCCGCGCGCGCGTGCTGGTCGTGCTGGCCAGCGTGCTGGTCGTGTTATCGATCATGGCGACCTGGATCCGCGCGCAGATCATCGACACCGAAGGCTGGACGCAGACCAGCGTGCGACTGCTGCAGAACGAAAAGGTCCGCGAACTCGTCTCCAACGACCTCTCCGAACGCCTGCTGAGCGTCGTGGACGTGCAGAACCTGGCGGCCGAAAAGCTGCCCAAGGCGCTGCAACCGCTGGCGCCCGCGCTCTCCACCGCAGCGGCCCAGGTCGTGCCCCAGGCGATCGACCGGGCGCTCAAGGTCCCCGCGGTGCAGGAACTGTGGGG
Organism: uncultured Solirubrobacterales bacterium; assembly: GCA_963742275.1. Taxonomy (GTDB): domain Bacteria; phylum Actinomycetota; class Thermoleophilia; order Solirubrobacterales; family Solirubrobacteraceae; genus Palsa-744. The sequence goes on from CAVUKU010000001.1 coordinate 669,409, forward strand.
GCGCGCGAACCACGTGACGCACGAACAGGTGATCGACAGATCCTGAACGGCGGCGGGAAGGTCCTTTCGACATCCGGGGGCGTGGTGAGCATCAACCTGGAGACGCTTGTCGACCAGCTCGGCACGCGGCTGGGGGTGGGCAGCGAAGTCGGCGCGAAACTGCCCGCCAACCGCCGCAAGCTCGTGCTGCTGCGCTCCAGCCAGTTGAGCCTCGCCCAGAACGGCATCAAGGGCCTGCGCGGCCTCAGCTTCGTGCTGCCGCTGCTGGTGGTGTTGATGTACCTGGGTGCACTCGCGCTCGCCGCCGGCTACCGGCGGCGGGTGCTGATCGAGATCGGCGTGGGGATCATCGCGGGGGCGCTGGTGGCGCTCGTGCTGCGCCGCTGGGTCGAGTCCTACGTGGTGAGCAACCTCGTGCAGAACGAAGGCGTCCGCCCCGCGATGCGCGAAGTCCTCGACATCGCCACCGCCGGCTGGCGCAGCCGCGCGCTGTGGCTGCTGATCACCGGTGTCGTGGTGATCTTCGCGGGCTGGCTCGCCGGGCCGATGCGCTGGGCGGTGAAGATCAGGGAGCTGATCGCAGATCCGCTGGAGCACCACCCCGGCTGGTTCGCCGCCGGGGCGGCGGCGATCGTGCTGCTGATCGCCTCGCTCGGCCCGGAGCGCACGCCCGGGCCAGGCGATCCCGCTGCTGATCGAGCTCGTGCTGGTGGTCGTCGGCGTGCTCGCGCTGCGCCGCCAGATCGCGCAGGAGCGGGAAGAGGCCAAGGCGAGCGAGGCGCCCACCTGAGGCCGAAGAGCGGGAAGAGGCCAAGGCGAGCGAGGCGCCCACCTCCCACCTGAGGCCGCTCGGCATTCAGGCGGGTAAGGCGCCTACCCGAGCCGAGGCGCTCAGCATTCGACTGGTGCAAATGCCTGCTTGTAGCTCGTGGCTAGCTTTTCGCCCACGGTCAGCACCTTCGTCAGCGCCTGCGGGAGCGAAAGGCTGGTCAGTTCGTGCGAGATGCTGCTCAGTTCTGCGGACATTTGGGCGTTCGCCTTTTCGGCCGCTTCCCTGCGCGAGCTGCTCAGCTGGCCCTGGGCCCCTTTGACCTTCTGCAGCCCCGCTTCGATCCCTTTGATGTCGTTCTGCACTGTGCTGGCGCTGGCGGTAGTGAGGGTCATGCTCTTCAGGCTGTCCACGCTCGTGCCGATTTCCTGCTTACCTTCGCACACGGTCTTTTCGGCCTTCGCCTGTGCAGATTCGCCGCACCCCGTTGCGAATGCGAGCGGCAGCAGCAGACCGAGGAAGGCGATGCGGTAGCGCACGCCGTCACGCTATGCGCGCGGGGGGTGAGCGACCCTCACTCGGATCGGGTGAAAGGGCGGTTCGTTCTCTGTGGGTGAGGACCGCTCACCCCGCGCGGCGTGAGGATCGGGCGGTCCGTTCCCGCCCATCTCCATCCCGGAGGTCGCCCGCGGATGACCAACGACCTCGCCCGCTGGCAGTTCGCGACGACGAGCATCTACCACTTCCTGTTCGTGCCCGTGACGATCGGGCTGGCGTTCCTCGTCGCGATCCTGCAGACGGCCTGGCACCGCAACGGCCGCCCGAGTACCGGCGCCTGACGCGCTTCTTCGGCACGCTGCTGCTGATCAACGTGGCGGTCGGGGTCGTCACGGGCCTCGTGCAGGAGTTCGAGTTCGGGATGAACTGGTCGGTCTACTCGCGCTACGTCGGCGACGTGTTCGGCGGGCCGCTGGCGATGGAGGGGCTGGCGGCGTTCTTCCTGGAGTCCACGTTCCTCGGGCTGTGGCTGTTCGGCTGGGACCGGCTGCCCAAGCGCGTGCACCTCGCGTGCATCTGGCTGGTCTCGTTCGCGACGATGCTCTCGGCGCTGTTCATCATGGCCGCCAACTCGTGGATGCAGCACCCCGTCGGCTACACCATCAACCACGCCGGCCAGCCCGAGCTGAACAACGTCGGCGCGCTGTTCACCAACCCCACGTTCCTGTGGGGGTACGTGCACGTGCTGCTGGCCTCGCTGGTCACGGGCTCGCTGATCATGCTCTCGGTCTCGGCGTGGCACCTGCGCAGGCGCGGGAGGTGGAGGCGTTCCACCGCACCGCCTCGATCTCGCTGGCGGTGCTGATCCCCTCGATCGTGCTCGCGTTGTTCGTCGGCAGCGAGCTGGGCGTCGTCGAGGCCAAGTACCAGCCGATGAAGATCGCCGCCGCGGAGGCGCAGTGGAGCACCTGCCAGCCGTGCTCGTTCTCGCTGTTTCAGATCGGGGGCGGCAACAACGACAAGACGCCCTCGCAGATCATCGAAGTCCCGCACCTGCTCTCGCTGCTGGCGACCAACTCGTGGAACGGCAAGGTGATCGGGCTGAACCAGCTGCAGGCCGAATACGAAAAGCAATACGGCCCCGGCAACTACGTGCCGGACGTGTTCATCCAGTACTGGTCGATGCGCGTCATGGCCTACCTCGCGGGGCTCATCGCTGCTGCTCGCCCTGTGGGGCGCGTGGCTGCTGCACCGGGGGACGCTCGACCGCTCCAAGTGGTTCCTGCGCGTCTCGATCTGGGCGGTGGTCACGCCGTTCCTGATGAACACCGCCGGCTGGATGCTGACCGAGAGCGGGCGCCAGCCGTGGATCGTGCAGGGCTTGATGAAGACCGTCAACGCCTCCTCGCCGTCGGTCACCGCGACCGACATCTGGATCAGCCTGGTCGTGTTCGTGCTGATCTACCTGGCGCTCGGCGCCGCCGACGTGGTGCTGATGCTGCGCTACGCGCGCAAAGGGCTGGACTACGGGGACGAGGGGGCGAGGGGGCCGGGGGTGCCGACGGGCCCAACACGGCAACCGGAGGGGCCGGCGCGATCCCGGCGCTGACCTACTAGCGACAGGGATTCTCCGCTTGCTCATGGGCCACACCCTCGAACGAACCTCCGCCACCCCGAACCGCCACCCACGCTAGCGACCTCATGCACCTGCACACCCTCTGGTTCATCATCCTCGCCGATCGTCTGGGTCGGCTTCTTCGTGCTGGAGGGGTTCGACTTCGGCGTCGGCGTGCTGCACACGATCGTGGGCAGAACCGAAATCGAGCGGCGCGTCGCGCTCAACACGATCGGGCCCTTCTGGGACGGCAACGAGGTGTGGCTGATCGTCGCGGGCGCCGGCACGTTCGCCGCGTTCCCGGGGTGGTACGCGACGATGTTCTCGGCGCTCTACCTCGCGCTGCTGCTGGTGCTGGTGGCGCTGATCGCGCGCGGCGTCGCGTTCGAGTTCAGAGGCAAGAGCGAGGACCCCCGCTGGCGTGCCACGTGGACGTGGTGCAACGACGGTGGGCAGCCTGCTGATCCCGCTGCTGCTCGGCGTCGGGCTCGGCGACCTGCTGAACGGCCTGCCGATCGACGCCGGCCACGAGTACACCGGCAACTTCTTCGACCTGCTGACGCCCTACGGCCTGTGGACGGGAGTGACGCTGCTCGGGCTGTGTCTGCTGCACGGCGCCACGTTCCTGATGCTCAAGAGCACCGACGACGTGCGCGACCGTGCGCGTGCGGTCTCGCCGGCCGCTCGGGTGGGCCGCGGTCGGCCTGGTGGTGGGCTTCGTGATCTGGACGCGCGTCGTCGTCGGCCACACGCAGGTGCCCGGACCGGTCGAAGCGCTGGCCGTGATCGCGGTGATCTTCGCCGCGCGCCTGGCCCGCTCCGACCATTACGAGGGATGGGCCTTCACCGCCTCCGCCGCCGCGATCGCCGCCACGGTTGGGTCGATCTTCATCGACCTGTACCCCAACGTGATGGTGTCGAGCACCGAGCGCCGCATACAACCTGACCGTGAACAACTCCGCCTCTGGCCACTACGCGCTGGTGGTCATGACGATCGTGACCGTGCTCTTCCTCCCGCTCGTGCTGGCCTACCAGGGCTGGTCCTTCTACGTCTTCCGCGCCCGCGTGAGGGCCCCCGCGCCACCGGAGGATAGACCGCCCGCGACCGCAGGAGCGGCGCCACCGGCCTGACCCTCGGCGCTCGCGAATCGCGGGCGCCAGAGCCAGGGCGATCCCGTGCCGCGCTCGAGTCGCCACAGCGCGGCGTAGCGCCCGTCGAGGCGCAAGAGCTCGGTGTGCGTGCCGCGCTCGATCACCCGGCCACGGTCGAGCACCAGCACCTCGTCCACCTCCTGCAGGCCGGCGAGCCGGTGGGTGATGAGCAGCGTGGCCCGATCCTGGGTGAGCCTGAGCAGGTCCGCGAGAATCGCGTCGGCCGCCTGCGTATCGAGGTGCTCGCCGGGCTCGTCGAGGATCAGGATCGGGAAGTCGGCGAGCAGCGCGCGGGCGATCGCCAGGCGCTGGCGCTGGCCACCGGACATGCGTGCGCCGCGCTCGCCCACCTCGGTGCCCAGGCCCTTGGGCAGCACTTCGATCCAGTCGAGCAGCCGCGCCTGAGCGAGCGCCTGGTAGAGCTCCTCGTGGGTGGCCCCCCGCTGAGCGAGGCGGAGGTTCTCCTCGATCGTGTTGTCGAAGATGTGGGCATCCTGGGCCACGAGCCCGATGATCCGTCGGCAGTCATCGCCGTCGAGATCGGCGAGCTGCACGCCATCGAGCGTGACCGACTCGGGCGGGCCCTCGTAGTCGAGGAACCTCAGCAGCACTCCGGCGAGAGTGGACTTCCCCGCGCCGCTCGGACCGACGACGGCCACCCGCCGGCCCGCGCCGAGGTCGAGGTCCACCCCGTCGAGCGCCAGCCGGGAGGCGCCGGGGTAGCCGGCGCGCAGACCTCGCACCCGCAGGGCGTGTGGTGGAGAGGAGGGCGCGAGGGGGTGCGCAGGCTCAACCACGAGCGGCTGGGAGTCGATCACCTCGAAGATGCGCGCGGCCGAGCGGCGTACTCGCTGGAGGGTCTGGGTCGCGGTGGGCAGGCCGCCCACGAGCTCGAACGCGACGAGCGGGATCAGCGCAATCCCAGCGAGCAGAACGCCACCCAGGGTCCCGGCGCGAACAGCGGCGACGCCCACGAGCAGCGCGCCCCACATCGCAAGCCCCGAGCAGAGGGTTGTCAACCCCTGGCCGATGCCCGCGGTGCGGGCGCCGGCGCGGGCGATTCTCGTGACCTCGGCGTCCGCCTGGAGCGCGCGTCCAAGCTGCGCGGGGGTGGCCCCGTTGACGAGCAGCTCGGGGCCCCCCTCGAGGAGGTCCACCACCGCAGCCGTCAGCTCCCCACGCGCGGCGGCCTGCCTCGCCTCCGCACGCCCGGCGAGCGTCCCGCTCAGCCACGGCACGAGTACGCCGGCGAGCAGCAGGGCGACCAGCAGGATCGCGCCGGCCGCGGGGAGCATCCACCACTCCAGAACGACGGTGGCGGCCCCAACGATCAGGGCGATGGCGAACGGCGGGAGCACCCTCAGCAGCAGGTCTTGCAAGGAGTCCACGTCGTGCACCAGGCGCGCGAGCAGCTCGCCGCTGCGGAAGGCGGGTAGGCCGAGCGGGGCCAGCCGCTCCAGTCGCTCGTAGATCCGCACCCGCAGGTCGGCCAGCACGCGGAAAGCCGCGTCGTGGCCGGCCAGCCGCTCGCCGTAGCGGCAGAGGCCGCGGGAGAGCGCGAAGAACTGCACACCGACGATCGCGACCGCGACCACGGACTCCTCCGGGCGCTCGGAGGAGCGGGAGATGAGCCACGCGGAGGTGGCGATCAGGCCGATCGCGGCGCCCACGGCTCCGGCGCCCAGCAGCGTGGCGAGCGTCAGCCGTCCGGCGGCGGGCCGGGCGAGCGCAAGCGTGCGCAGCAGCGGGGCCTGCGGCCCGTGGTCGTCGTCCGTCATACCGCGACCTCCGCTGGGGCGAGCGCGAGCGTGCGCAGCAGCGGGGCCTGCGGCCCGTGGTCGTCGTCCCTCACGCGGCGACCTCTACCGGGGCGAGCGAGAGTACGCGATCGGCGAGCGCGAGCAGCGCGGGGCGGTGGGCAACGAGCACCACGGTGCGCCCGCGGGCGAGGCGCCGGACCGCCTCCAGCACCGCGTGCTCGGTGTCGCCGTCGAGGTTGGCGGTCGGCTCGTCGAGCAGCAGCAGGGGGGCGTCGCGCAGGAACGCGCGCGCGAGGGCGAGGCGCTGGCGCTCGCCGGCGGAGAGCCCGGCGCCTTTCTCGCCGAGCACCGTCTGGATCCCCCCGGGCAGGTTGGCAACCGTGTCGGCGAGCCCGGCGGCGGCGATGGCGCTCCGGACCTCCTCCTCCGAGGCGTCGCCGCGGCCGAGGCGCACGTTCTCGGCGATCGAGGCGGCGAGGAGGTGCGGCCGCTGAGGCACCCACGCCAGGCGCGCGCGCCAGGCGTCGGGGTCGAGCTCGGCGAGGTCGACCCCGCCGACGCGCACAGATCCGCCCTGGGGCGCGAGGAGGCCGAGCAGGACGCCGAGCAGGGTGGACTTGCCGCACCCGCTGGGACCGGCGAGCGCAAGCAGCTCACCGGCCTGCACTGTCAGCGAGAGGCCGTCGAGCGCCGGCTCGGCGCGACCGGGATAGGCGAACCGCAGGCCCTCGACGGTAAGGCCGGCGAGGGAGGGGTCGGGAACGTCGGTGCGCGTGCCGCGGGGTGCCGGCGACTGTTCCAGCACGCCGAGCACCTGCTCGGCGGCGGCCATGCCCTCGGCGCTCGCGTGGTAGTTGGCGCCGAGCCGGCGCAGCGGCAGGTAGGCCTCGGGGGCGAGCACGAGCACGAACAGGGCGGTGCGCAGGTCGAGGTGCCCGGCCATCAGGCGCAGCCCGATCGCGACGGCGACGAGGGCGACGGAGAGGGTCGCGAGGAGCTCGAGGATCAGCGAGGAGAGGAAGGTGACGCGCAGCGCCGAGAGCGCGGTGGCGCGGTAGCGGTCGGTGATCTCGCGGATCGCCGCGACCTGCGCCTTCGCGCGCCCGAAGACCTTCAGGGTGGGCAGCCCTGCCACCACGTCGAGGAAGTGGCCGCCGAGCCGCTGCAACGTGCGTAGCTGCCGGTCCGTGCGCTCGCGCGTGGTGGCCCCGACGAGCGCCATGAACAGCGGGATCAGCGGGATCGTCGCCGCAATGATCGCCGCCGAGATCCAGTCCTGCGAGACCACGACGCAGAGCAGCACGAGCGGCACGATCGCCGCGAGCAGCAGCTGGGGGAGATACAGCGAGAAGTAGCCGTCGAGCGCATCGATCCCACGGGTCGCGAGAATCGCGAGCTCTCCCGTGCGCCCCCCGCGCGAGCCGTCGAGCCCGAGCGTCACGGCGCGCTCCAGCAGCGCCGCGCGCAGCTGGGACTTCGCGCGCGCCGAGGAGCGGCTCGCCGCAAGCTCGGCAGCCCACGCGACCGCGGCACGGGCGAGGACGACGCACAGCAGGACCGTCAGCGGGGTGCGCAGTTGCGAGAGGTCTCTGCCGTGGCGGAAGGCGCCCGCGACGAGCACCGCCAACAGCCACGCCTGCGCGAGGATCAACAGTGCGCTGAGGACCCCCAACGCGACCGAGACGAACAGGAACGTGCGGGTCGCGCGCGCGTAGCGAAGCAGCCTTGGGTCGAGCGCCCTCACCGGCAATCATGCCCGAGTCAGGCGCCGACGAGGTCGCCGGCACTCACCGCGCGTGCTCCCCCCGCCGCTCGAAGCTCGCGATCTCGCCCTCGATCACCTGGTTCTGGAGTTTCCCCAGCCGCGTGGTAACCCAGTCGATCAGCACCTTCAGGCGCTGTCCGGGGACCCCGCCGAGGTAGTACATGTGCACCGTGAGATAGGTGAAGAAGGCGGGCCGTCCCGAGAGCTCCAGGCCGCGGATCTCACAGACGGCCCGGCCGCGCCCGACCACCGCGAGGGCGCCCTTGTCGAGGTAGCGAAACGGTGTGGAGGCGCTCGGCGCGCCGGCGCGGATCGCCTTGGCGACGTGGCGGGCCTGCTGGATCGCGACCGTGGCGAGCCCGGGCAGCGGCTTGCCGTCCGGCGCGGTCAACGAGGTGGCGTCGCCGATCATCGAGATCTCGCGGTGTCCGGGCACGGTGAGGTCGGGTTCGATCTGCACGCGCCCCGCGCGGTCGGCGCTCGCCCCGGTCGCGGCGGCGAGCGTGGCGGTGAAGGGCACGACCTGCACGCCGGCGGCCCAGATCACGGTGCGCGCCGCGATCCGCTCCTGTGTCGCGTCCCCGCCCTCCTGTCCCCCGTCGGCTTGGTGGCGCTCACTGTCATCCGGCGCTCCTCTGCGCTCGCGCGGACCCTTGACCTCGACGCTCACGCCGCCCTCATCGATCGCGGTGACGCAGGCGCCCTCGCGCACGATGACGCCGACCGAGGCGAGCTGCTTGGCGGCCTTGCGCGAGAGCCGCTCGCTGAACGCGGAGACGACGCGTTCGCCGGCGTCGAGCAGGATCACGCGGGTGTCGCGGGGGCGGATCCGCGCGTAGTCGCGGTTCATCGTGTCCTTGGCGACGATCGCAAGCTCCCCGGCGATCTCGACGCCGGTGGGCCCGCCGCCAACCACCACGAACGTCATCAGCTCGCGGCGCTCCTGCTCGTCGTCGGTGCGCTCGGCACGCTCGAACGCGCCGTAGATGCGGTTGCGTAGCTCGATCGCGTCGGCGAGCGTCTTCAGGCCACAGGTCACCTCGCTCCACGCGTCATTGCCGAAGTAGGAGGTCTGCGCGCCGCAGGCGACGATCAGGCTGTCGTAGTCCAGGCGCTCGCCGCCGTCGAGCTCCAACTGGCGCCGGGCGGCGTCGAGTCCGGTGGCGTGGGCCATCAGCACCGTGGTGTTGGGGCTGCCGCGCAGCGAGGCGCGGATCGGGGTGGCGATCTCACCGGCGGAGAGGCCGCCGCAGGCGACCTGGTAGAGCAGCGGTTGGAAGAGGTGGTGGTGGACGCGATCCACGACCGTCACCTCGACGTCGGCATGGCGCAGCTCGCGCGCGGCGGCGAGGCCGCCGAAGCCGCCCCCGACGATCACCACCCGGCGGCGGCCCGCGCGCGGCGGCAACGGGGGCACGTTCTCGCCCTCACCGGCCATTGGCCCCAACGCGCTCGAGCAGGTGGTCGCCGACGCCCACCGCCGCGTTGGCCATCGCGGTGAGCTCGTGATCGTGCCCCCCGATCACGAGATCTCCGCGAGGCGCTCGGCGAGGATGATGCGAGCAGCGGCCTCGATCAGCGCGAGGTGGGAGAAGGCCTGGGGGAAGTTCCCGAGGTGCCGGCCGGTGGAGGTGTCGAACTCCTCGGCGTAGAGCCCGAGCGGGGAGGCGACGCGCAGCAGCCGTTCCATCAGGTCGCGGGCGCGCTGCTCCTCGCCGACGATCGCCAGGGCGGAGACCAGCCAGAAGGAGCAGATCAGGAAGGAGCCCTCCTTCCCGGACATGCCGTCGTCGGTCTCCTCGGTGCGGTAGCGCAGGACGAAGCCGTCCTCGGTCAGTTCGTCGGCGATCGCGAGGACGGAGGCGTGCAGGCGCTTGTCACCGGGCGGGAGGAAGCCGAATAGCGCCGCCAGCAGGGTGGAGGCGTCGAGCGCGTCGGTGTCGTAGTGCTGGCGCAGGACGCCGCCCTTGTTGAGCCCGTGGGCGAGGATGTCGGCGCGGATCTCCTCCGCGGTGGCGTGCCAGTCGGCCTGGCGCTCGGCGTCCCCGCGCATCGCCGCGAGCTTGGCGGCGCGGTCCATCGCGACCCAGCACATCAGCTTGGAGGAGACGTAGTGTTGGGGTGCGCCGCGGGCCTCCCAGATGCCCTGGTCGGGTTCGCCCCAGACGCGGGTGGCGCATTCGGCCTGGGCCTCGACGATCGGCCACAGTCGCCGCGGCAGGCGCTGGGAGCGGCGGGAGTGCAGCAGGATCGAGTCCAGGGCCGCCCCGAAGACATCGTTCTGGCGCTGGTCGAAGGCGCCGTTGCCGACCCGCACAGGGCTCGCCCCGGCGTACCCAGAGAGATTCTCGCGCGTGGTCTCGGCGAGGTCGCGGCGCCCGTCGATCCCGTACATGATCTGCAGCCCCCCGTCCTCGTTGGGTTCGAGATCCGCGATGAACTGCATGAACTCCTCGGCCTCCCAGTCGAGGTTGAGGTAGTGCAGCGCCTGCAACGTGAAGGTGGAGTCGCGCAGCCAGGTGTAGCGGTAGTCCCAGTTGCGCTCCCCCCCGGGGGTCTCCGGCAGCGAGGTCGTGAGCGCGGCGACGGTGGCGCCGGTGGGCATGTAGGTGAGGCCCTTGATCGCGAGCGCCGAGCGCTGGATCGGCTCGCGCCAGCGGTGGTCGAGCAGGCGGGCGCGGCCGAGCCAGCCGCGCCAGTACCGCCCGGTGGTGGCCAGGCGAGCGTTGGCGTCGTCGACGTCGAGGGGCCCCTCCAGCTGCCTGGCCCAGGAGAGCGAGCAGTAGATCTGCTCTCCCTGTTTGAGTACGTGGCGGGCCCTGACCCAGTCGCCCTCGACGCCGAGGGCCATGTCGGTGGCGAGGCGGATGGTCAGCCCGGCACCGGTGGCGTCGGCTGAGTGGCCCTCCTCGGCGACGGTCCACTCGGCCGGGACGCGTCCGTAGTCGAAGACCGGTTCGCAGGTGAGCTCGACCTCGACCTCTCCCTCCAGGCAGATGGCGACGCGCACGAGCAGGTGCTCGGCGTCTTCGTCGGTGGGGGGCCGGGTGTGGGGCGTGATCGTGTCCACGCCGCGGCGCGGCCCAAGCGTGAGGGCGTCGCGCACGGCGACCCACCCGGTGGACGTCGTCCAGGTCGTGAGCAGGGTGTTGGTGCCGGGCTCGTACACCCGCGCGGTGGGCACGTTGATCCCGAACGGCCCGAACCGGAACGCCCCGGCCTGGCGGTCGAGCAGCATCCCGAATACCGAGGGAGCGTCGAAGCGGGGCACGCACAGCCAGTCGATCGCCCCGTCGGGCGCCACAAGCGCGCCGGTGTGGCAGTCCGACAGAAAGGCGTAATCGGCGATCGGCGGGAACGGCGAGGGGGCGGCCGCGCTCTGCGGCGAAGCGGCGCTCTGCGGCGAAGCGGCGCTCTGCCGCGAAGCGGCGCTCTGGGGCGAAGCAGCGCTCTGGGGCGAAGCAGCGCTCTGCCGAGAAGCGGCGCTCTGGGGCGCGGTATCGCTGGGACTCATCCTCGTGATGTTTGTCGCGCTGCTGGGTGGTCTCACATCACCCGGTCGGGGTGAATCGCGGCTCGCCCTCCCTGGCGGCAGCCGGGGCCGGCTCGTCCCGGCGGGCGGTGTCCTCCGCGTGGTACTGGGCGAGCAGTTGCTCCTCGCGCTCGCGCGTGGGGAAGCGGAAGAAGACGAGCGTGGCGCCGAGCAGGATCGCGACGATGCCGGCGAGGTAGGCGTGGTCGGCACCCTGAAGGAAGGATTCCTTTGCGCCCGCCGTGATCTGCGCGGCGTAGTGGGGGTAGCGCTGGGCGGTGTCGGCGGCGCTCGAGAACGACTTCTCGAGCTCGGCCTGGACGCTGTTGGTGACGAGCGCTTTGTCCGGTGAGGCCGCGACCGCCGAGGCGACGGCGGCGGCGTAGCCGGCGGTTAGGATCGCCCCGAGGATCGACTGCATGATCGCCCCGCCGAGGTCGCGCTGCAGGTCGGCCGTGCCGGAGGCCATGCCCGCGCGCTTGACCGGCACCGAGCCGGTGAGCGAGTGCGAGGCGGGGGTGCCGGCGAACCCGACGCCCGCTCCCACGAGCGCGTAGGCGAGACCGACCTTCCAGTAGGCGATGTGGTCTTCCCACAGCAGCAGCATCGCGATGAAGCCCAGCAGGCAGAAGGCGTAGCCGATCAGCAGCGTCACGCGGGCGCCGTGGGTGTTCACGAGCTTGGCGGAGCGCGGCGCGATCAGCACCATGAGCAGAGCGGCGGGGATGATCGCGAGGCCGGCGTCGAGCGTGGAGTAGCCGAGCACGTTCTGCAGGAACTGCTGGCCGACGAACATCGCGCCCATCAGCGTGCCGAAGACGATGATCCCGGCGCACGCGGCCACCCAGAAGACTCTGCGCTTGGCGATGTCGAGGTCGTACAGCGGCTCGCGGGCGCGGCGCTGGCGGACGATGAACGCGCCCGCGGCGGCGAGCGCGATCGCGCCGAGCCCGATCGCGAGCGTCCCCTTGCCGGGCACGGGCGCGAAGTTGATGCCCAGCACGAGCGCGGCGACGAGCAGCACCGAGAGGATGCCCCCGAGGTTGTCGACGGGGTCTGAGGTCTCGTTGACGTGGGCGGGGACCAGACGCCACGCCATCACGAACGCGATCAGCGCGAGCGGCAGGGTGATGAAGAAGACCGAGCCCCACTGGAACTGCGTGAGCAGCGCCCCGGAGAGCAGCGGGCCGAGCGAGGAGATCGCGCCGCCGATGCCCGACCACAGCGCGATCGAGCGCGTGCGGGCCGGCCCCGACCACAGCGCGGTGATCAGCGCGAGCGTCGTGGGAAACGCCATACCGGCCGAGAGCCCGCCGAGCAGGCGCGCGGCGAGCAGCACCCCGATGCTCGGCGCCAGCGCCGCGAGCAGGCTCGCCGGGATCGAGAGCCCCATGCCGAGCAGCAGCATCAGCTTGCGCCCGTAGCGGTCGCCGACCGCGCCGAGGTAGAGGACGGAGGCGGCGAGGCCCAGCGAGTAGCCCACCGCGACGAGGTCGAGTTCGGTCTGCCCGGCGTCGAAGGCCCTGCCGATGTCGGGCAGCGCGACGTTGGCGACCGCTAGGTTGAGGTTCGCGACGGCGGCGACGGCGATCAGCGCGGCGAGGACGAGCCCGGCGCGCTCAGGAGCCGTGGAGGCTTCGGCCGGGGTGGAAGCTTCGGCCGGGTTCGCCATGGCGGCGATCCTGGCGCTCGACGGGGTGAGCCGCCATCATCCGAAGCGGGCGATGGTTACCCCCAGCCCACTGATCACCCACCGCCAAATCGCCCCACGCCCTCTCGAATCACCCCGATCAGGTGAGGCTCGCTCACCCGGGGTGCGAGCAGACTCGGTGCACGATGATGCGGCGAAGGAGACCACTGCTGCGAGGCGCGATGGTAGGCGGCATCGGCTACGCGGCCGGCCGCGCTGGCGCCAAGCACTCGGCGCAGGAGGAAACCCAAGAGCAGCGGCTCGCAGGACTCGAAAGCCAGCAGACCCCCCCGAGCGCCCAGACCCCCCCGAGCGCCCCGGCGGCGCCTCCGGCGGAAACGACGGTCGAGCAGTTGCAGAAGCTCGCGCAGTTGCGCGACAGCGGCGTGTTGACGCCCGAGGAGTTCGAGGCCCAGAAGCAGAAGGTCCTCGCGGGCGGCTGAGTACGGTGATCGGTCCCGTACAGCTCCTCGTGGTCGGCTTCGATCAGCCCAACTTCCAGGGCGAGGTGCTCGCCGAGTTGCAGAGCCTCAAGGAGAACGACGTCGTCCGCGTGATTGACATCCTCGTGGCCAACAAGGACGCCGCGGGCGAGGTGGAGACGGTCCAGATCAGCGACCTCTCCGCGAACGAGGCGCAGGAGCTGGGCGAAGTCGTCAAGGCGCTGATCGGCCTGGGAGAGATCGCCGGCGGCGACGCCGAGGGCGCCGCACAGATGTGGTCGAGCGAGGGGACAGGCCTGAGCGAGGAGGACCTCCTCGACGTGCTCGCCGAGATCCCCCCCGACACTGCGGTGGCGATCGCCCTGCTGGAGCACCGCTGGGCGATCCCGATGCGCGAGGCGATCGTGAGGGCGGGGGGCTTCCCAATCCTCGACTCGTGGGTGCACCCGCGCGACCTCGTCGAGGTTGGCCTGCTCGCCGCCGCTGAGGCCGAGCAGGCGCTCGGCTAGCCTCGGCAGGCACTCGGAGCACAATCGCAGGCACCGTCGGCCCCCACCCCAATCAAGGCGAACGCGTCGGCCCCGGACCGACCAAGCAAGGGACCGACCAAGCAAGCCGACCAAGCAAGCCGACCGACCAAGCAAGCCGGCTGAGCCTCTCGGCCGGCTGAGCCTCGGCGAGCATGGCGAAGCAATCAGTCCATGGCGAAGCAATCAGTCGAAGCGATTACTCGGTGATGAATGCGTCGGCGTGGACCGTCACGGCCCAGATGATCAGCGCGTCGACCACGAGCATGATCGCCGACCACACGGGGTAGGCGCCGATCGACAGGAAGTTGAGCATGATGCCGCAGAAGGCGAGGAAGCAGGCGATCACCGCTCCTCCGGCCCGACGGGCGGCCACAAGCATCGCACCAAGCACCTGGACCGCGCCGACGATGATCGCGACCCATCCCCAGGTGTTCAGTTCCGACCACAGCAGCCCCCCGCTGATGAAGTAGGACTTGTTGCTCAGCGCCGCTATTCCCCAAATGATGTTGAGCACTCCGGTGATGGTCAGGTACACGGCGACGAATGTCGCCCATCCGCTCGATGAGCGGTATTCGCTCCCCGGCTGGTACTGCTGGGTAGAAGTTGGTGTGCTCACCCTCAATCCTCCCGGGTCGTTGGCTGTGAACGCGGCGTGTCGGGGTGATAGTGGTGGGCGCAGGGGTGAGCCTGCGTCACCCTCGCCGGATGACCTCCGACTCGCGGATCGCGCTCCTCGGCGTTCGATGTCAGAGATCGAGCGCAGGAGAGCGTTCCTCACCCCCGATGGGTGACGACCATTCATCCCCACCGCGCCTAGCGTGGCTGTGCGATTCGCGATACCAAGCCAAAGTTGACAGGTGCCGCGATCGAGGACCTCGCCCGGACAGTGACCGGGCCGACGCCGGCGACTACTCAAGGAGATCACACGATGGCGACTCTCACGGTCTGGAAGTTCCCCACCGCAGGCGGCGCCGAGGAGGCCGTTCGCACGCTGGAGAGGCTGCAGAGCCAGGAGCTGATCAAAGTGCAGGACGCAGCCGTGGTTAGCTGGCCGGCGGACAAGAACAAGCCGAAGACCCGACAGCTGCACAACCTCGCCGGGGCCGGCGCGCTGGGCGGCGCGTTCTGGGGACTGCTGTTCGGCCTGATCTTCTTCGTGCCGATATTCGGTCTGGCGATCGGCGCGGCGGCCGGCGCGATCGGAGGATCGCTCACGGACGTCGGGATCGACGACAACTTCATCAAGCGGATCCGCGAGCAGGTGACACCCGGAACCTCGGCGCTGTTCGCGCTCACCTCCGATGCCGTGTTCGACAAGGTGCGGGAGGCATTCGCCGGCAACGAGCCCGAACTGCTGGAGACCAACCTCTCCGCGGAGGAGGAGGCAAAACTGCGCGAGGCGTTCTCCGAGGATTGAAGTGACAACCGCGGTCTACGAGATTCGCATCAAGGGCGGGATGAGCGAGCAGCTCCTCGCCGCCTTCGAGGGCATGGAATCGACCGTCCAGTCGGCCGAGACCGTGCTGCGCGGCCCCGCGGTCGACCAGGCCGCGCTGCACGGGCTGCTCGACCGCGTCCAGGCCCTCGGCCTCGAGCTGATCGAGGTGCGGCGCCTCTCGCGAGTCCCCGACCGCGAGGGAGCGATTAGGCGCTCCGACCCGGGACCTCAGACCCGCTGCACGACCCGGGGCCGCTTGATCCCGGAGGGAAGCAGGCCGAGCCGGCGGGCCCTGTCCACCGCGTCGGCGCGGCCGCTCGCGTCGAGCTTGCGGTAGATGCTGCGCAGGTGGGTCTTGACGGTGTTCAGCGACACGAACACCTCCGCCCCGATCTCGGCGTTGGAGAGCATCGTGGGCAGGTAGCGCAGGATCCGCTGCTCGCGCTCGGTGAGCGGCTCGCCGGCAGTGTGACCCCGGCGGGTGCGCGCTGGCCGACACCGTCGAGCAGCACCTCCAGCAGCGCGGGGTGGGCGGTGCCGGTCTGCGCCTGGAGCTCCAGCAGCTCGCGCACCGCCGGCCCGTTCAGCAGGAAGGCGTCGCGGAAGGGCTCGCGCTCGGCCGGGGCGAGCGCGCGATCGAGCGCCCGGGAGGCGGCGTCGCTCATCGCCGGCCGCGTGGTCGACGAGCGCGCGCAGCAGCCACCCCTCGACGAGCGTCGCGGGGTGCAGTGCCCGCCGGCGTCCGCCGGCGAGCGCCTGCGCGAGCGACTCGGCCGCCCGCTCCAGCTCGCCGGCGTGCAGGTCGAGGCTCGCCTGGCGGACCAGCAGCTCGACGCGCTCGCGGCGCCGCGCTCGCGCGCGGCGGCGAGCGCCGCCGCGCCCCCTCGAGGTCTCCGGCGGCCATCAGCACGCGCGGCTCGACGTCCTCCAGCGCGACCCCCAGGAGCTCCGGCATGGGGTCGCAGTCGGCCAGCTCGGCGCGGATCGCGCGCAGCTTCAGCGCGCCGCGGGCGGCCGAGCGGGGCCCCGCGGCGGCCAGCGCGAGCGCCTGGAGCAGGCCGGTGGCGAGCCGCACGGGCGCCTCGGCGTGTCGGCCGCGGCGCTCGCGGCGCGAGCTCAGCAGTCCCTCGGCAGCGCTCGAACTCGCCCCGCTGGTAGGCGCACGCGCCGCGGAGGCGAGGTAGGCGCACGCCGCCGCCGGACCCTCGCACCAGCCGCGCTGCTCGGCCAGCTCCACCGCCTGCGAGCTGAGCTCCTCGGCGCGGTGTCAGCTCGCCGCGCAGCAGGTGCACGAGCGCGAGCTGCGCGAGGCAGTCCAGGGCGATCTGCTCGTGGCGCTCCTCGCTGGCGAGCGCGAGCGCCTCCTGCAGGTGCGCGGCGGCGGCCGGCGCGTCGCCGGACCACAGGTGCGCGGCCCCGAGGTTGGACGAGCGCGAAGCTGCGCAGCGACGCCCAGCAGTGGTGCGAGGAGGCCCGCGCCATGTCGGTGAGCTTGCGGGCCAGGCGCTCGGCGTCCTTGACGTGGACGCGCAGACGCGCGTGGTAGCAGCGCGACGGTCGTGAGGATCAGGTCCAGCTGCTCGCGCATCCCGCGGCGAGGCCTCGCCGCGGGCGTGCGCGCGCGATCGCGAGGTGACGCTCGGCGTCCTGGAGGTCGCCGTCCTGCAGGCGGCTGCCGGCGAAGGCGGCCGCCAGCCGCGGGTCGGCCGCGACGACGTCGGCGGGGAGCTGCGCCATCGGGCCGCGCATCGCCGCGGACCGCCCGCACAGGAACAGCTCGAGCCAGTTCTCGGCGATCAGGCTACCCGCCTGCTCCCAGTCCTCGCCGGCGAGGGCGTGGCGGATCGCGGGCATCGTCTGCTCCCTGCTCGGCGTACCAGCGCGCCGCGCGGCGGTGCAGGAAGGGGATCTCCTCGGGGTGCGCGTGGCGCAGGTGCGCGCGCAGCAGCTCCCCGAACAGCGGGTGGTAGCGGTACCAGCGGCCGTCGGCGTCGGTCGCTGCACCGGCGCCCCCGAGGTGCTCGATCGCGGCGAGCGTGAGCGTGGCGCCCTCGCAGCCCGGTCAGGGCGTCGGCCAGCTCGGGGCTGACGGCGTCCACCAGGCAGGTGCGCAGCATGAACTCGCGCCGGTCCCCGGGCAGGCCGGCGAGGACCTCGGAGACGAGGTAGTCCGCCACCGCCCGGTCGGTGCCGGCGAACTCGGCCAGGAAGCGCGCCGGCTCGGGGTGTCCGTGCAGCGAGAGCGCCGCCAGGCGCAGCGCCGCGGCCCAGCCCTCGGTGCGCACCCACAGCAGCTCGATGTCGCTCGCCGGAGAGGGCGAGATCGAGCCGCCGGCACAGCTCGGCGGTCTCGTCGCGATCGAACGCGAGGTCGGCGATGCGCAGCTCCGTGAGCGCACCGCTCACGCGCAGCCGCTCGATCGGCAGCGGGCGGGTCGGCGCGGCCGGCCAGCACGATCCGCAGCTGCTCGGGGGCGTGGCGCACCAGGAAGTCGATCGCCGCGGTCGCCTGGGGGCTCGTCAGCTCGTGGATCTCGTCGAGCACCAGCACCAGCGGGGAGCCCAGCTCGGCGAGGCCGTTGACGAGCAGCGCCAGGAAGCGCTCCGTGCGCGCCCCCACCGGCGGCTTCAGCCGGTCCAGGGCGCTGCCGGGCGCGATCAGCTCCGAGCTGCGCAGCGCGCTCAGCAGGTCCTCGAGCAGCCGGCAGGCGTCGTTGTCGTCGCCGTCCAGCGACAGCCAGCACGCCGGGCCCGGCAGCTTGCGCGCCGCGATCCACGAGGAGAGCAGCACGGTCTTGCCCGCCCCGGCCGGCGCGGAGAGCAGCACGAGGCCCTCGCGGATTCCCTCGTCCAGGACGTCGAGGAGCCGCTTGCGCTCGATCAGGTGGCGCGGGGTCGGCGGGACCAGCAGCTTGGTGGCCACCGTAGGGGCCTGCATCATCCGCTCAGAGGAGGGGATTGACATTACGCGCCGTCCCAGGGAGGACGTCTGCCTGAGGACATCGCGCTCACACTCCAGACGGGAGGGTGGATGTCATCGGCCCATAGCCTATCACCTACATAGATTTCGGTATATCGGAAAATAATAGGCTGGATTGGACAGATCGGCAGAGCGATATCGATCGCTCGCGACGCCCGAGCCCTAGCCGGGGTGTGCGCCGCCCGAGCCGCTCACCGAGATGTGCGCGCCGCCGGCCTGCGCGCCGGCTGCGTTGCCGGCGCGATAACACCGCAACGCGGCGGTCGGTATCCTTCGGAGCGCTGTCGTAGCAGTGCGTTCCGCTCAAGCATGGGGATCTCCCCGGGACCGAGCGGCGCCCTGCCCCCTACGCCGCGGCCTCGCCGACGCGTCTGGGTGGCGAGCGCCTGGAGAGCACCGCGCCCCAGTCGCCGTCGTCGATCCTGCCGGGCCGTGTGCTCTGGATGAACTCCCGCAGCACCTCGGAGAGCCCGTCCGGGTCCTCGAGGTGGGGGAAGTGCGCAGCGCGGGGCAGAGTCCGGAAGTGGCTGTTCGGGATCGCCTCGTGCGCCCGGCGCCCGTGCAGAAGCGGAATCGTGTTGTCGCGCTCGCCCCACACGATCAGCGTGGGCATCGACTCGAGCAGGTACAGACGGTCGGTCGCGCTGACCCGCTGACCGTGCACGTCGATCACCGCGCGGAGCGTCTGCAGGAACGCCTGGCGCGCTTCGGGGCTCTCCAGCGGGCGCAGCGCTCGAGCCAGCGCCTGCAGGTGTACGCCGAGGCGCACCTCGCGTGCGCGCAGGCGCCGGCCGGTGTCCGCCAGCGCGCCGAGCAGCGGCCGGTGGATGGTCAGCGAGAGCAACGCAGAGACGCCGGGCAGCGCGGCGGTGCGCAGCACCGGGCTGACTGCGTGGCCGAGGCCGCCGGAGGAGATCAGCACGAGCCGCTCGGTGCGCTGGGGGAACTGGTAGAAGAACTGCATCGCCACGCCCCCTCCGAGCGAGTGCCCGACGATGCTGGCGCGCTCGATCCCCATCGCGGCGAGCAGGTCGCGGATGCTGGAGGCGTGCGCCCCCAGCGAGTAGTCGCCGCGCGGCGCCGCGGAGTCGCCGTGCCCGATCAGGTCCGGCGCGATCACCGTGTACTCGCCGGCGAGGTTCAGCGCCACCGACCGCCAGTGGCTGGAGGAGTTGAGCATCCCGTGGATCAGCACCACCGGCGGTCCGCTGCCCGCGACCCTGTAGATCACGCGGCGCCCGTGGAGCTCGATCTCCCACTCGTCGAACCGCGGCGGGAGCGCGGACACTCCCACCGGACGCGGGGTCTCCCGCGGGCGGTCCGGGCGGTCCACTCTGCTCTGGCTGGTTGTCATGGCGACTCCCACGCCACCCTAAACGATCCGGGCCGGCGCATCCCCACGGTCACCTGTCAGCGGCGCGGCTTTCCGTACCTACGGAAGATGAGAAACCCCGCTGTCTATCCTCTCCTCGAGGCTCCCCGCGCGGCGCGGCGGATCGAGAGCGCCAGCAGCCCGAGCACGGCGAGCGGCATCAGCCACCAGCCCGAGATCGCGGCTTCGGCGAGCAGCGCGGTGAGCCCCAGCGCCAGCACCACCCCCAGGGCTGTTCGCCAGTCGTCGCCGACGACGAACTCCCACACACCCGCGAGGAACCCCTGCACGAGTGTCACGCGCCCACCGTCGCCCGGTCGGGGGGATCGGCGGCCACGACCCGGCCCGCCGCGAGCGGGGGCACCGCACGGCGCAGAGCCCACACCATCGCGTTCGCCGCGATCAGGAGCCCGGGGATGAGCGCCAGGAGGGCGGCGTCGCCGCCCGGCCAGCTCGCACCCGCTCCCTCCGCTCCCCAGAACATCCCGAAGGAGCTGAGCATCACGCCGACGGCGAACTTCATCGTGTTCTCGGGCACCCTCGCCAGTGGAGCCCTCGCCGCGGCACCCGCGGCGAGGACGAGCAGCACCGCGAGCACCGCGGCGGCGGCGGCCAGCGGGACGCGGTTCTGGTTGGCCCCGAAGGTGAGCACGATGAACGCGACCTCCAGTCCCTCCAGCAGCACTCCCTTGAAGGAGATCGCGAAGGCGTAGCCGTCGAAGCCCGCGCGCCGGGCGCCCGCGGTGCGGGCCGCCTCGCTCTCCTCGCGGAAGATCTCGAGCTCGTCGTGCTTTGCCTTCAGGCCGGCCGAGCGCAGGATCGCCTTGCGCAGCCACTGCAGGCCAAAGATCAGCAGCAGGCCCCCCACGAGGACCCTCAGCAGGTCAATCGGCAGCGATGTCAGCGCCGGGCCGAGCGCCGCCACGATCGCGGCAAGCGCGAGGGTTGCGGCGCCGACGCCGCTCATCGCCGAAGACCAGCTGCGGGTGGTGCCGACCGCGAGGACTATCGTCAGCGCCTCCACGGCCTCCACGGTGCAGGCGAGGAACACCGAGAGGGCGAGACCGATCTCTGCGCCGCTCATGCTCGCGATGCTCCCACTCGGGGGTTCGGCGTGCGTGCCTCCATGTTGGTCTAGATGATTGCGCGGTTCGTGGGGCGCCCCACTCTTTCCCGGCTCGGCGCAGTCCAGCCGCCCCCCAGACAGCCCAGATCAAGCGTGGGTCGTGCAGCAGCCTGGTTTCACCTACGTGCGCTCCGTGGCTCCCCGCCGGGCACCCGCGCGCCGCTCGAAGATCGAGGCCAGCAGCACGCTCGCCTCGAAGAGGAGATACAGCGGCACCGTCTCCAGCAGCAGGGTGATCGCGTCACCGGGTATGAAGGCGGCCACTGCGCCGCACACGAGGATCGCGTAGCGGCGGTTAGCTCGTAGCTGGCGCGGCGTGACGATGCCCGCCCGGGTGGCCGCGAGGATCGCGACGGGCACCTGGAAGACCAGCCCCATCGCGAGCAGGATGGTCGCAGCGAAGTGGTAGTACTGGCCGGCCTGCACCAGCACGTTGAACTGGCCGCTGTTGAAGTTCTCAAAGAAGCGCAGCGCGGCGGGCAGCACCACGAAGTAGCCGAACAGCACCCCGGTCACGAAGAGGACGGGAATGGCCAGCATCAGCGGCGCAGCGACGCGCTGATGCTCCGGCTCGAGGGCCGGGAGCAGGAAGCCGTAGAGCTCGTAGAGGATGACCGGGAGCGCGAGGATCAGCGCGAAGATCAGCGCCACGCCGAGCGTCGCGGTGAACGGCTCGCCGACCCCGAGCGTCACCGGCTTGTTCCCCTGCGGCGCCGCCGAGAGCCGCGAGATCGCCTTGCGCAGCTGCGGCCTCACGCCCTGGAGCGATGTGCGAGTCGCGGCGCTGGCTCCACTTCCGGGCCGCTCGAGCGCCCCGACCACGCGTTCCAACTGGACCGCGACCGACCGGGCACCCTGCTGCACCGTGTAGGTGGCACCCAGCGGGCCATTCCCGGCCCGCACCTGCTTCTGTGTCTGATGTTCCAGCGGCCGGTTGATGACGTGCAGCAGCGAGTGGTTCTGCCAGAGGCAGAAGCCGAAGGCCACCGCGAGCGCGGCCAGTGAGACGATCAGGCGCGTGCGCAGCTCGTCGAGGTGCTCGACGAGGCCGAGCCGCTCTTCGTGCCCGATTTTTCCGACCGCGATGGGTATGTGCGAGAGACTGCTGATGACCTACCAGTTCGCGTGAGCGACCACGGCGGATCATTCAAGCGCGAGGGGTCACCGGGCGATGGCATCGCTCGCGGCGTGCACGTCCGTCTTTCAGCTCAGGCGCGCAACGATCACCGGGGGCCCGCTCGGCGACACGCTGCCGCCGGAGGGCTCCTGTGTCACCAGCACCTCGCTTGCTCCACCGCTGTCGGGCACCGCAACCGTCGCGGCGCCGGAGGAGGTGGGAGCGAACAGGCTGCTGGTCGGCAGCGGCTCGGTGTGCCCGGGGCGCTTCACCCACACCTCGTACACGTGCCCGGAAGAGGGCTCGGGCATGCCCGAGACGGTGAGCCAGGTATGCCCACCGCTCTGGTACAGCGCCGCGCTGGTGCGGGCGAGCGTGACCTCTGCGCTCACCACTCGTCCGACGGAGCCATCTACCCTGGCAGACCCGCCGCCGAAGGGCGTGGACAGCCCCCCGATCGCGACGCCCGCGGCCAGCAGCCCCGAACCGGCGAGCGCCAGCGCGGGACGACGCAGGGCAAATCGCCCGCGGGAGGTGCTGCGGGGTCGTGCCGCGGAGCGCGTTGCCCGCTGGGCGGCCTCGCTGCGCACGACCGCCATCACTCGCCGCTTGGCATGTGCCGGCGCGGGCACCTGCGGGACCGTGGTGGGAAGGGTGTCGACCGCCGGCGCCAGCGCGGCGAGATCGTCGCTGCACAGCGCGCACGAGCGGGCGTGCTCGAGGAACACCGCGC
Source organism: uncultured Solirubrobacterales bacterium (assembly GCA_963742275.1). Lineage (GTDB taxonomy): Bacteria > Actinomycetota > Thermoleophilia > Solirubrobacterales > Solirubrobacteraceae > Palsa-744. The sequence continues at coordinate 691,929 of CAVUKU010000001.1, forward strand.
TGTGCTGCTCGTCGAGCAGTCCCAGCAGGTAGAGGGCAGCATCGCCGCAGCAGCTCTCAGCGGGGCTTGGCGAGTCGTGAGCTTCGAAGTCGCGCGCGTCGCTCATGGGACAACCTCTGTAGGTGTCTGAGTGGCTTTTTTCGGCGTGTGGATATTCACTGAGGTATCCCCTCCTCGGCGACCAGCGTGAGGCGAAGCTTGGCAAGCCCGAGGCGCATCCGGCCCTTCACCGTGCCGACGGGCATCTGCAGCATCGAGGCGATCTCGGTGTGGGTGAACCCACCGAAGTACGCCAGCTCGAGTACGCGGCTCTGCTCTTTGGGCAGCACGCCCAGGGCGCCCCGGACCTCGTGGGCGCGCTCCCGGTCGAGGATCTGCTCCTCGGTGTCCTCGAAGCCCGCCACCCGCTCGACGGCTCCCTCTTCGTGGAGGGTGTGCCGATCGCGCACCCCGCCGCGGCGCAGCGCGTCGACCGCGCGATTGTGCACGATTCGCAGGATCCAGTTGCGTAGGCTTCCGCGGGCGCGGTCGTACTGCCCGCCGGTGCGCCACAGCGCGAGGAACGCCTCCTGCAGGACGTCCTCGGCGGTGGCACGCCTGCCGCACATGCGGTACGCAAGCGAGAAAGCGGCGTGGCAGTGGCGGTCGTAGATGACCTCGAACGCGTCCGCATCCCCCGCCTGTACCAGGGCCATCAACTCCTCGTCGGCGCACTTGTGCAGACCGGCGGAGCCTCTCGCCGTAGCGAGCAATCCGCGCGCCCTGGACCCCGGCGCCTTCATCGACGCCCTGCCGGCATGCACGCCGGCGGCCGGCCGCCGATCCCGGCGAGGATCGACACGGTCGAGCGGGGACCCATCCCTAAGGGTACGCACACCTCGTGCTCCCAGGCCCGCATATCCCAGATCTCGCCACCACCTCTTGAATACATGGGGCTAGTGGGGGTGGGTCAGGATCAGTGGCGCCGCCTCGGCCTGCGCGGCGACATGGAGGTCCTGTGTGGCTGGCGCCGGGTCGTGCGTGGCCCGCGTGGCGTCCTGCTCCTGTGCGCCCGGCACAGGACCCTGCAGGGGCGCCGTCGCCACCGGTGCGACGATCGCGGGGGACGCTGTCGGCTCGCCGTTCAGCGAGCTCTTGAAGCCTCGCAGCCCCTCCCCCAGCGAGCGGCCCATCTCGGGCAGGCGCTTGGCGCCGAACACGAGCAGCATGAGCAACAGCAGGAACGCTATATGCAGTGGATTGTCAAGTCCCATCGTTCACCTCGATGTGTCGGAGATCAGATGCTTCGTGTCCCCACGCCGGCGTGGTTGCGGCTTGGGATCATTCCTACGCACCACCCCGCTCCACAGATCACCAGCCTCGCAGCCGCCGAGCGACGACCCGCCTTCGGCGGCACCACCGTCAGATCGCCCGACCGGCGCTGCGAGGGCGCATGGCGCCGCCCGCCTCGGAGCTCACGCCGGTGCGGTGACATCGGCCGATCACGAGGCGGCGCTCGCGCGACGATGATCACGCGTTCCCCAACGGCGCGCGGGGCTGCCCTCCTGTCCTGTGGGGCCGCCGGCAGTGTTATGCCGCGCCTGCGGCCGCGCTGGACCTGGCGAAGTCGATGATCAGCCCAGCCAGCATGTCGGGTTGATCGATCATCGAGAACGTCTTGGAGCCTTGGATCACCTCCAGCCGCGAGTCGGGCAGCGCGGCGGCGAGCCGGTGGCCGTCCTCGAGCGGGAAGAACTCATCGTCGGCGGACCACGCCACCAGCGCCGGCTTCCTGAACCCTGGCAGGCGCGCGCCGGCCTGGACGGTTGACTGGCGGTTCAGCGAGGCGGTGAACCGCCGTAGGTCCGCTCGTATCCGGTCGTCGCCGAGTGCCGGTTTGAGCCATTCGGCGGCGAGCCGGTCGATGCCGGCGTGAGCGAGCGCCCCATAGGCACGCTGGCGCCCGAGTCGCGTCCGTAGCGGCTGGAGCGCCGCCGTGAACGCCGGCCCGAGCTTCGCCGCGGCGATGAACGGCTTGAGGATCGGGGGCGGGAAGTGCTCAAACGCATCGCAGCTCGTCAACACCAGCGCCCCCAGCCGCCCAGGAGCGGTCGTGGCCAGGATCTGCGCGAGCGCGCCGCCGGTGTCGTTGCCGACCAGCACCACGTCCTCCAGACCGAGCGAGTCGAGAAACTCGCCGATCATCGCAGCGATCCCCTCCATCGTCAGCTCGGCGTCCTCGCCCATCGGCTCGGGGTGGGCGCCCAGCGGCCACGTTGGCGCGAGGCACGAAAAGCCGTGCGCCGACAGTCGTTCGCTCAAGGGCCGCCACAGCGATGAACCCATCGCGTAGCCGTGGACGAGCACCACCGGGCGCCCGTCGGGTGGCCCTGACCTCTCATAATGGATCGCTCCGCTACTGAGGGTGACACTGGGCATGAGATCCTCCATACTCGTTTACGTGCAGCGTGCACGCAAGATACCAACAAGCTGCCCGTAAATGCGACGAACCCAGACAGAGCGATCCGCCGCCACCCAGCGGGCGCTGCTCGAGGCGGCGCGAGAGCTGTGGGGCGAGCGCGGCTACACCGCCGTCTCAACCCCCGAGATCGCCCAGGCCGCCGGCGTCACCCGCGGCGCCATGTACCACCAGTACGCCGACAAGACCGGGCTCTTCCTCGCCGTCCTGGAAGCGGTCGAGGCCGACGTGATCGAGCGGCTGGCCGCCGCCGTCGCCGCCGCGCAACCGGGCACACCCGCCGACGCGTTGTACATCGCCGCCGACGCGTGGCTCCATATCGCAAGCGAACCCGAGGTCCGTCAAGTGGTGCTGCTCGACGCCCCCAGCATCCTAGGCTGGGCCGGCTTCCGCGAGATCTCCCAACGCTACGGGCTGGGCATGACCGAGCAGCTACTGAGCGCCACGATCGAATCCGGCGAGCTGCAACCACAGCCCATCCGCCCGCTCGCCACCATCCTGATCGGGGCGCTCGACGAAGCCGCCATGAGCATCGCCAACGCCCCCGACCCCGTGCAGGAGAGGGCAGAAGTGAGGACCGTCATCCACAACCTGCTCGACGGGCTATTGAGGCGCGGCGGTCCAGCGAAGGTCTGATCGCCCGTGTCCCACGTGGCGGAGGACCCCGACTCCTTGGCGGGGACCTCAGACGGGCGAGTGGACCTCTTCGGGTTCCGCTTCAGTCGCGTCCGCTTCCCGCTGCACCCCTGCTCGCAGGCTGACCAGGGCCACGATCGCCGCCGCGGCCATGATTGCCGCCATCACATAGAGCACAGAGCGGGTGGCATAGGCGAAGTCGAGGCGCACGAAGTGGGGAATCGATTCGATGCTCCCGTGGCCACCCCGCGACTGAGAGATGCTGGACGCCTCGGCGTGTGCCCGTCCGCTGGGCACGCCCTGCCCGATCAGCGACGTTGCGACCCGGGAGCGCATCTGCGAGACCAGGATGGTGCCGAGGATCGCCAGCCCGAGGCTGGCGGCGTAGTTGCGGACCGTCTGGGTGATGCCGGTCGCCTCGCCGTAGGAGAGCCTGGAGGCTCGATTGACGGCGTCTGTGCTGGCCTGGCCGATCATGAGCCCCATGCCGGCCCCGGCGAGGACGATGAACCACTGCTGGGAGGAGAGCTCCAGCCCGATCACCTTTCCGGCCCACAGCCAGAATCCCACCGCGCTCAGCGCACAGCCGAACACCACCGGACGCTTGGCCCCAACCCTGTCGAGCATCCGCCCGCCGATCTGCGCGGCGATGACGAATCCGAGGAAAAAGTACAGCAGGACGAGACTGGCCTGCGACGGAGTCTTCCCCAGCGCGATCTGGGCGTACTCGCTCGCGAAGAAGAACACCGGGATGAACACCAGGTTGGAAGTACCGAGCACGATGTTCTCGACCAGGAAGGCCCGGATGCGAAAGATGTCCACCGCGATGAGCGGTGACGCGGTGCGCAGCTCGACGAAGTAGAACACCACCAGGAGCGCCGCGCCCACGGCGATGCAAGCCCAGGTGCCGGGATTGCTCCATCCCCAGATCGAGGACTGCTGAAAGCCGAACACGCTCAAGGCGACGCCGGAGGCGATCAGGGCCAAGCCCCGGTAGTCCATGCGAGCCGGCCGGTGCAGCGTGCTCGGCTTGGAGACGACGATCAGTGCCAGGGCGACGATGGCGACAGGGATGTTGACCCAGAAGATGGCCCGCCAGGTCCACTCCGTGAGAAAACCGCCGAGGATCGGTCCGATCGCGGTGAGGCCGCCGGCGATGCCGAAGAAGAGCGCCATGGCTCTCCCTCGTTCGCGCAAGGCGAACGTCTGCACCACGATCGCCAATGCGGCGGGGAACATGATCGCTCCACCTGCCCCCTGGATGACCCGGAACGTCACGATCCAGGCCTCCGCCAAGCTCCCCTTCGGGGTAAGCCCACACAGCGCCGAGGACCCCGCGAACACGATGACACCGAGCGTCACCATCTTGCGGTGGCCGACCGTGTCGGCCAGCCTGCCTCCGAAGGCAAACAGCGCAGCCAGCGATAGCAGATAGGCGTTGATCGCCCACTGCACGCCGGTGCTGCTCAGGCCGAGCTCCTTCTGGATTTCCGGCGCCGCGATCGACACGATCGTCTGGTCGATGAAGGTCATCGCGACGGCGAAGATCATCGCCGCCAGGATCAGGTTCCTCGATTGTCCGCCAGGAGCGGCGCCGACTGTCATGGTTGGCCTTCAACGGTATGGGTGGACGTTCCGTGCTCCACCGCGGACTACCTCGCCGCCTCGGTCGCCAACTCGTCAAGCAGCGTCGCCATCTGCTCCAGCGTCGACTGCTGGGAAGCGATGTCGTAGGCGCTGCTCAGCTCACTCGGGTCGCGGTAGGCGAGCAGCACATCCTCTCCCTCCCGCCAAACCAGAATCCGCAAGGGAAGCTCGATCCCGACCCTCCGATCGCTCAGCATCAGCGGCGTTCCGCTCCGCGGGCTTCCGAACAGAACGACCTCCTCATCCGCGAGCTCCAAGCCGACCTCGCGGGCCGCAGCGGCGTGGTCAATTCGATCGAACACCGTGAGCCCACGTCGTTCGATCGCCTCGATGAGGGACCTTGTCGTCTCGAGGTAGCCGGAGGAGCATCGCTTGACGATCATGATCGATATTTCCCCCCATTTGGCTGCGAAGTGCTTCTCCGTTCGCCGCCGGCCGGGCTGGTGCGGCTCTTCTGCTCGCCGACGGCGTTCCGCTCACGACGACGACACAGTCGCCGCTCGACAGGCCTCTGACTCGAACCGCCCCCGTCGACCGGTGGAATATCCTCTCTCGCGGATGCGAAATACTCCACATATACGCGCAGCACGAGAGTGCGATGCAGCCGCGATCGCCGTGATCTACAACGAGGGGATCAGCGAGCGTCAAGCGACATTCGAGACGGACCTCCGACAGGCGTCTGACTTTGTGACACGCATGGCTTCCAACCGCTACCCGCTATTGGTCGCCGAGATCGACCCGCGAGTCGTTGGGTGGGCAGGAGTAGGTCCCTACAGCGAACGCCCAGCTTACGCAGGCGTCGCAGAGCTCAGCATATATGTAGCCGGCACCGCCCGTGGCCACGGCGTCGGCACCGCACTCTGCGAACGGCTAGCCGATGAAGCGGAAAAGCAAGGCTTCTACAAGCTACTAGGGAAATTGTTTCCCAGCAATCTACCCTGCGTCAGAATGGTTGGTCGCTGTGACTTCCACACGGTTGGCCTGCACCGTCGGCACGGCCGCCTCGACGGCCAATGGCGCGATGTACTGCTAGTTGAGCGGTTGCTTGGGGATGCACGCTCGAGCGTTGAAGCGGATTGACGGGTTCGCAAAGACTCAATTCTCCGTGGCTTCCCAGCGTTCCCTGATGAATAGTCTGCTCGCGTCGCGAAAGGCGCCAGGGAAGGTTCGCGGCGTGGCGGTGTCTATAGATAGGGATGGCAGTCACGGCCCACCAACCCCGACATCTGGAGGAACGATGAAGCGAACCTATGTTTTCTTGGCCGTCGCCTTGGCAAGCGCGGCGAGCGCCGCGACGGTCGCCAGCGCACAGAGGAGCCTCCCGGCTGCGCACTCGAGCCGCGCCGCCACGGTGCAGCTACGCCACACCAGCCTCGGCAGCATCCTTGTCAGCGGCTCGGGCCGCACGCTGTATGAGTTCACGAGGGATCACGCCAACAAGAGCAGCTGCGCGGCGATCAGCGGGTGCTCAGCAGTATGGCCGTCGCTGAAGGCAAGCGGTCGCCCGACGGCCGGCCCGGGCGTCAAGGCTTCGCTTCTGTCCACGACCAGGGGCAATCAGGTCACCTATGCCGGCCACCCGCTCTACACCTACAGTGGCGATAGCGGTCCCGGGGCGACCTCCTACGTTGGCGCCAAAACGTTCGGCGGCACGTGGTACGCGATCAACGCCTCCGGGGGCACGGTCAAGTAGCCCTGGCGCTGAGGACCCGGCGCCTGTGTGCTGCTCAGGCGCCGAGCACCCTCATCGCTCGCGCTTGCGTGCCGCGAGGGGTCAAGCCACGGCCCGCCACGTCTCGCTGCTGGTGAAGACCCCGGGCACTTAGGCTCTGCCGATGGCGCAGCCCGCCGGCAGCGAGCAGGTGGCCGTGCAGCGGCGGACGACGCTCGCGTCGATCGCCGCGGCCGGACTGTTGGTGATCCTCAAGCTCGGGGTGGGCTTGATAGCGGGCAGCCTGGCGCTGGTCTCGGCCGGGATCGAGTCAAGCGGAGATGTCCTCGCCGCGATCCTGACGTTCTTCGCTGTGCGGCTGGGCCGCCAGCCCGCGGACCCCGAGCACCCCTACGGACACGGCCGCGCCGAGAACCTGGGGGCGCTCGGCGAGGCCGGCATCCTGCTGGCAGGCGGACTGGTCGTGGCAGTCGAGGCGGGCAGGCACCTCGTCAGTCCCAGCGGCACGCCTGACACCCACTGGTATGTCTTCATGGTCATCGCGATCGCGCTGGCGGTGGACCTCACCCGTACTGTCATCTCCTTGCGCACCGCACGGCACTACGGGAGCCCCGCCCTGCGCGCGAACGGGTTTCACTTCGCCGGGGACATGGCTGGCTCGGTGGCTGTCCTGATCGGGTTGCTGCTCGTGCGTGCCGGGTTCGCTCGAGGCGACGCGAGTGCCGCGCTCGTCATAGCCGCGATCATTCTCGCCACCGCGGCAAGGCTGATCGCGGAGAACGCAAACGTGCTGATGGACCGCACGCCGGCTGAGGCCAGAGAGGCAGCCGAGCGCGCGCTCGCGCGCCTGGAACCCGACATCGAACTGGTGCGGCTGCGTCTGCGCGAGTCCGCGGGACGCTACTTTGCGGATGTCATCGTCGCCGTCGCGCCCGGCGCAGCCGTGGTCGAGGGCCACCAGGCCGCGAACCTGATCGAGGCCGCGATCGAGACCGAGCTGCCCGGCAGCGATGTCGTCGTCCACGTCGAGCCTCGCCGCAGTGGCCTGGACCTCCGCGACCGGGTACTCGCAATCGCGCTGGCCGAGCCGCTGGTCAAGGAAGTACACGACATCACGATCTTCGAGAGCGGCGGGTCAGCCAGCGTCTCCCTGCATCTGAAGTTCCCCGCCGATCTCGCCCTGCAAGCAGCGCTCGCAGTCACTGAGCGCATCGAGCAAGCGCTCCGCGCCCGCCCCGGCGTCAGCGAGGTGCAGACACACCTGGAGCCCCTCGAGCGCCCGCTGAGCGCCAGTCCAGCCACCACGAGCACGGACCTCGACGCGATCCGGGAGATCGAGCGCATCGTCCTTGAGCGGACGGGTAAGGAGCCGCGCGGGACAAGGCTGCTTCGCACCGAGGCCGGTCGCGTCATCTTCCTCACGCTCGGCGTCGGCGCTCAGACGTCCCTGGTCGATGCTCACCAGCTAGGCAGCGAGCTCGAGGAGGAGTTGCGCCTACAGGTCCCCGACATCGCTGATGTCGTCGTCCACACCGCAACCCAAGATCGAGGCGACCTGCCTCGGCTTTGATGGATTGGGTTGCTAGGGGTCGCCGAACGGAAGGATGTCGTTCATCCCGGTGATCTCGAATAGCCGCTGTACGTTCGCGGGACCGGGGATGACCTTGAGCTCGTGGCCGTGTGCGCGGCACAGCTGGTGTCCCGTGACGAGCGCGTGTAGACCGCTCGAGTCGATGAAGGTGAGATTTCTGAGGTCGACAACTATGAGCCCCGGCTCGCCGGTGCAGACGTCAGCGAAGGCCGCCTGGAGTTTGGGGGCGCCGAGGAGGTCCGCTTCGCCGGTCAGGGCGATTGTCTGAGCCCCGGGGGCTTCCGTCACCTCGATGGCGAGATAGGGATGCTCGCTGGTCACTTCCACCCTCTGCTTGGAGACGAGCGCATCGCCTGCGGATTGTAAGCCAGCGCGACGGCAACCGAGCGCAGGGTCACTGAGCCTGGCCCCGGTTCCAAAGGTGTCTCGCGCTCGAGCTCCTGTGCGGTTAGCGGCAGGGATGTTGCGGCCGGCGGTCAGCCGGCGGTGGTCCCGCCGGGCGTGGGGGACGGCGGCGAGGGCGCCTTGGCTGCCTGTTGCAGGGCTGCGGATAGCGTGGGATGGACGGCGATCGCGTCGGGTAGCCCAACAATGGTGACTAGACGCATGAGTTGTGAGGTCTTGGGGATCACGAGGATCAGCTCGGCGCGGCGGTGGTCGAGGCGGTTGCCGAGGCGCAGCAGCATGTCGATGCCCGCGCTATCGAGGTACTGGGTGTCGCTGAGGTCGACGATGAGGCTCGAGGCGTCGGAGCCGAGCGCGTCGGCTAGCTGCTGTTGGGTGGTGGCGGCGTTGGCCGCGTCGATGTCTTCGTGGACGTGTGCGATCGGCACTCCGTCGATCCGTTCGATGTCCAAAGCGCTCATGGCTGGTGGGAGAGCTGCTTGGTGATGGTGACGACGGTTCCTACTTGATCGCTGTCGATCTTCACGCTATCCGCTAGCGAGCGCATGATCTCGAGACCTCGTCCGCCGCCGGGCGGGCGAGCGGTGCGCCAGCGGCCGAGGTCGCGGACGGTGACTGTGACGTCCTGGCCGTCGTGTTCGCAGCGCACGGTAAAGGTGGCTTCGCGGGCACCGTAGGCGTGCTCGATCGCGTTGGCGGCGGCCTCGGAGGCCGCGAGGGTGATGTCGAACAGCTCGCTTTCGTTGGCGCCCGCAGCCCGGAGCCAGCGGCCAAGTGTGTTGCGCAGCCCGCCGAGAACGTTGGGACGCGCCGGCAGGGTCATCTCGAGCGTGTCTTGCAGCGGCACGGCCTCGATGGACAGGATCGCTACGTCGTCCTCGAGCGGGGTCTCGTCGATGAGCGCGCGGTATACGCGGTCGGCGAACGACGAGTCGGTGCGTTGTGCGGCGGCCTGGGCGACGACGGTCAGCCGCCCGAAGCTCTCGTCGATCGGCTCGTCGCGTCGCTCGATGAGCCCATCGGTGTAAAGCAGCAGCCGGCTGCCGGTCGGGAACGGATACCGGCAGGCGTGGTAGTCGTGTCCAGTGCGCACGCCGACGGGCAGACCGTGTGTCTGCTCCAGCAGGCGGGCGTAGCCATCCGGTTCGATCAGCAGCGGCGGGAGATGCCCGGCGATGACTGCCTCGAGCTCTTCAGCCTCGGGATCGAGCTCGAAGATGGAGAGGGTGGCTCCCCGGCTGCGGCCCATCGAGACAAGAAGCTCGTTGAGCATCGTGACGACCTCGGTGAGGTTGTGTCCCTGCATCATGTAGGCGCGCAGTGTTGTGCGGATCTCGAACATCACCGAGGCTGCCAGCACGCCGCGGCCGACGACATCGCCGATCACGAATGCGACCCGCCCATTGGCGAGCTGGAACACGTCGTACCAGTCCCCCCCGATCTTGATGCCGGAGCCCGCCGGCAGGTACTTGGCGCTGAATCGCATACCGGGTATCTGGGGCAGAGCGTCCGGCAGGAGCGTGCGCTGCATGATCTCGGTGACGGCGCGCTGCTCTGAGACGCGGGCGTGGTCGATCGCGAGCGCGGCGCGGTCGGCGGCGAGTTGCAGCAGCGCCACGTCATCCTCGTCGAAGTGGCGCTGGACGAGCGTGCCGATGTGCATCACGCCGATGACGCGGCCCTCGATGTGTATGGGAACGCCGAGCATCGAGCGGATGCCCTTCTGCCGGAGGATCGGGTTTACGACCTCGGCGTGGTCAAGGTCCTCGATGATGATGGGACGCGCCTCGACGGCGACGCGGCCTGCGAAGCCGCGGGCGAGCGGCACTTGGACGCCCTGACGGACCTCCTCCTCGAGTCCGCGTGCGGCGCGTGCGAGGAGGACGCCACGATCCTCGTCGAGCAGCAGCACCGCCGCGGTGTCGACCTCGAGTGCGCTGCGGATGCGCTCAAGCAGCTCGGAGAGCATGTCCTCCAGGGACATGTAGCCCAGCGCGGAGTCGGTGATACTGAGCAGGTGGCTGCTGCGGCCCCGCGATACAGAGGAGGCGGGCACAGACTGCTCGTCGGTGCTGGTGCGCAGCCCTTCGCCCGTCTCGGTCTCTAGCTGCTGGGCGTCCACGGGACGTCTAGGCCCCTGCTCGGTGGGGCGTCAGGCTCGCGGAGAGGGGCTTCGTCGCCCTGCGGCGTGTGGAGGCGGGTGGGCTCATAGGCGTCGCGAAGACCACAGGATGGCACTGAGGATCACCGCAACGAGCGCGATCACCAAACCTGCGGCCCTTTGCTTGCTCGCCTTGGCTTGTCATGTGGGTCCGATGCGCGCTCGAGTGGGTCTCGTTGGTCTCTACCCAGCTCGCGCCCTGTGAAGCAAGGTCGTTGGGCTCGCAGTGAGGAGTCGCCGCCCGGGCTCTACGCCGGGTTGGCCTCACCGATGTTCTCGCGCAGCTTGGCGAGAGCGGAGCGCAGCAGCCGTGAGACTTGCATCTGGGATACGCCGAGCTGCTTGCCGATCTGTGCCTGGGTCAGCTCATGCACAAAGCGCAGCTGTAGCAGTCGCTGCTCGCGGTGGGCCAAGCCGGCGAGCGCACCTTCGATCAGCATGCCGGTTTCGACGTGCTCGTAGCCGTCGTCCTCTCCACCAAGGATTGAGGCGAGCGTGGTTTCGTCGTCCTCCCCGTTTTGCGCGGGTGCATCCAGGGAGCTGGCCGTGTAAGCGTGGGCTACCTGCAGCCCGTCGAGGACATCCTCCTCGGAAAGCTCGAGGTACAGTGCGAGCTGTTGGACGGTCGGTGGCCTGCCGTTCCCGCGGGAAAGAAGCTCGATGGCGTCCTGAATGGCCTTGGAGCGCTCCTGAGCGCCGCGGGTGACGTGCACCGCCCAGGAGCTATCGCGGAAGTAGCGGCGCAGCTCGCCGAGGATGGTCGGGGTCGCGAACGCCTCGAACGGGCGCCCACGGCCGGGGTCGAACCTGTCGATCGCCTTGACGAGCGCGAGGTTTGCGACTTGGGTGAGTTCTTCGCGTGGAAGCGAGGAGTTCCAGTAGCGGCGCGCAACCTTGCGCGCGAGGGGCATGTATCGCGTGACTAGCGCTTCGCGTGCGGTGCGGTCCCCATTGTGGCAGCGCGCGAACAGCATTTGGGCCGAGACGCCGTGCCCCCGCAGCAGCCGGGGCTCGAGTATCGTGCGTGTGTTTGCCGACGCGGTGCGCTCGCCCCGGGCCGACGCGTTCTGGATTGTGACTGTGGAAGCCATTCGCAAATTAATCGATCGGCCCGCCCCCTTTGGCGAGCCGTGTGGTGCGTAGCCTACCCGCGCTGGCGTGAGAGCAAACAGCGGTTTGCAGCTCGCGCCGACGCTGCTCTCCGGCAACCGCTCCCGCCGGCTTCTCGAACGCGGAGTCGTTCTCGCGCGGGCGTTGTGCGCCCTTCAGCGCGACACCCAGCCGCTCTTTCACTCCAACGCCCGGGGGCGCAGGAGGGTGACGACAATCGCCTTAGGTCAGGGTGCGCGGGCGCGAGGTCGACGGGAGCCTGCGCCGCGTGGAGGTCCTGGTGGCCGTGGTTCATGGTGGGCTCTGCCCGGCGGCGATCAGCCGGCGGGCGTGTTTGTAGTCCTCGTCGCGGTCGTGGGTGAGCGCCCCGACGAGCTTGCCGTTGTGGGAGTACCAAACGGTGAACGCGCCGTCGGGGTGCTCCTCGAGGCGGCTGGCGTCGTGGCCGTCGCCCCAGGCGGCGTACTTGACGGTGTGCTGGCCGATGCTGAACCAGAAGCCGGGCACGTCCTGCCAGTGGGCGTCTTCGCCGGCCAGGACGCGCCCGGCGATCTCGCCTTGACCCAGGGCGTCGCCCCAGTGTTCGACGCGCAGCCGCCGCCCCGCGCTGCGGTTGTGCGCGTAGGCGACGTCACCGACGGCGAGCACCCGCTTGCGTGCACGCATCTGCGCGTCGGTGAGGATCGCTCCCTTGACGATCATCAGGCCCGCCTGTTCGCCCAGCTCGCAGCGGGGCCGCACACCCATGCCGAGCACCACGTTGTCGGCCTCGATCGACTCCCCGTGCTCGAGCTGGACGATGCGGCCGTTGTGCACGGCGCAGACCTCGACGCCCATCTTCAAGGTAACGCCGAGGTCTGTCAGCCAGCGGGCGATGCGCTCGGCGGCGTCGGCGCCGAGGCGCTGGCGCTGCGGGGCGGGCTCTTGGCCGACGAGCGTCACATGGGCGCCCCTGATCGCGAGCGATGCCGCAAGCTCGCAGCCGATAAACCCGCTGCCGAGCACGACGGTGAGGGTGCCTGGCTGGGCGTGGGAAGCGATGCGTTCGCTGTCAGGCCGCTCGCGCATGGTCTGCACACGCGGGTCCTCCAGGCCGGGGAGGTCGGGCCGCGAGGGCTCGGCGCCGGTGGCGAGCACGATCGCGTCGGCTCTGAGCGCGTCGCCGTTAGCGTGGACGGTGCCGGTGTTGGGGTCGATCGCAGTTGCTTCGCAGCCGGGGCGCAGCTGTATGCCGTGCTCCTCAAACCAGCCGGGCGACTCGATCGGCAGCTCGCCGGCGGCGAGCTCGCCGCGCAGGAACTCCTTGGTCAGCGGCGGCCGGCGGTATGGGATGAGAGTCTCCTTGCCGAGCATCGTGACCTCTGCTCCGCCGCCGTGCTCGCGGTAAGAGCGGGCGGTTGCAAGGCCGGCGGGGCCCGCGCCGACGATCACGATCCGCCGGGGGCTCATCGCCCGTCGACGGTCTCGCCCATGATGCTGTCGGCGAGCCCGGCCCAGGTGGCGGAGGTGCGGATGTCGTCGCAGGAGAAGTAGGGCTCGCGTGAGAGCTCGCCGGGGCCACCGAGGCTCAGGGCGCGTGGCACGTCCGCATGATTGTCGAGCCGCGCGGGAGCGAAACCGGTGGGAGCCGTGCTGCTCACGACTGCTCTTGGTACTCGCGCAGGAACCCCTCGAACAGGCGGCGGTGGCCTTCCTCGTCATGGAGGATCGCGATCACCATGTCGTTAGTGACGGGATCGGACTCCTCAGTGGCCTCGATGATCTGGTTGTAGTAGTCGATCGCGCCGGTCTCGGCCTCGATCACGCCCTTAATGACGTGCACGATGTCGGTCTGGCGCTCGGGCGGCTGTAGGTAGGACTGCTCGGCTCGGAAGTCCATCGAGCCGGGCACGATCCCGTAGAGCTCCTTGATGCGACTGGCGAACCGGGTGGCATGCCCGAGCTCCTCAGGAATGTCCTCGCGTAGCGAGGCGACGATCTCCTGGGCGCGCACCCCGTCGGGGTTCACTGAGCTGGCGAGGTAGCTCATCACGGTCTCGATCTCCATCCAGTAAGCCTTCATGAGCATCGGGACGATCCGCTCGCGCTCCTCGCGGGCGTCCTCGGAGAGAATCCCGGCACTGCTCTTGCTCGCGTGCATTCTGTTACTCCTCCTCAAAACTCGGTGGACTCAGGTAGGTGAGGACTACCCGCCTGTCATCCGGATCAATCCGCCGCGAACCGGCGCCAGCGCCGCTCTCGCCTTCTCAAAGCTCGTCCTCGGCCGCGCGGTATGGCCGCTCGACTCCCGAAATCTGGTGAACGGTGCCCGCAGAAAACTCGAGGCGCGGCACCCTGCTGGTGGCGGCATGCGCGTTCGCGAGCTTCCCTCGCTGGGGGCGCAGGTAGGCAACGGAGCGATGCGTCGCGAGACCCGACACGATCCGTCCGGCCAGAGGTAGCTATCGGGCCTCGCCTTTCTGGCGCTGGCGATGTGCGGCTCCCTGCTGCTCGTCACCACCAAGCTGTTCGGACTCACGGCAGGCGCACTTACAGCGAGCCTCGGCGCAATCCCATTTGCTGTCCTGTGGTTCGCGGTGCCGCTGAGGAGGCTGCGGATGCTCGACGGGCACCGACGCGATCAGTGAGGGGCGACTGCAAGCTCCAGCGATCTGCGGCGCGGGTCGGCGTCCATGCCCGCTGTGAACATCAGGAGGAGGTGGCCTCCTCGATGGGCAGTTGTGTGCCCGTGCCGGTGATCTTGATGATCTTCTGCACCTGCTCGGGGGGCCTGGTGATCAGCATCCTCCACCCGTCGTCTGCTGCATGTTGGCTCAGCAGCAGCAGCAGGCGCAGACCAGTGGAGTCGATGAAGGTCAGGGTGGCGAGGTCGATCACGATGCTCCGAGCGCCGTCCGCCAGTACGGTCCTGACCTGCCGCTCGAGCTGTGGGGTCGTGGCGAGGTCGAGTTCGCCGCTGACGGAGAGCCTGTGGCCCTGCTCGGGCAGGGTGTCGCGCTGGATCTTGAACTGGGTCGGTCTAACCATTCACACCCACCTGTCGTGAGGACGATAGATCAACGCCAGAGGACACGGCCGGCGTGTGGCCTTGGTACTGCAGCGTCAGGATCGCGATGTCGTCGGCCTGTTCGACAGCTTCATAGTGCGCGAGCGCGTCGAGGACCGTCCGGCAAATCGACTCAGCTGAGCCTCCGTCCACCTGCTCCAGGAGGTCTTCCAGTCGGTCGGCTCCGAACCTCTCACCGGCGGTGTCCAGCGCGTCGGTTACGCCGTCGGTGATAGCGATCAGCGTTTCACCGGGGCGCAAGGTGATGGTGGTCTCTGGCCAGCTCGGGTGCGCGAGCGCCCCAAGGATGCAGCCATACTCGCCGGCGCTGGTAACGGTCCCGTCGTGCACGCGCAACGGCAACGGGTGCCCGCCGGCGGCGATCGTGACCTCGGCCTCGTGTAGGCGCAGGCAGAGCGCGGTGCAGACGGCGAGCGCGTCGCGGCGCTTGAGCGCGGCGTCTACACGCGAGAGGACGTATGAGGGGCTGGGATCGGCGTAGGATGCCTCGCGGGCGGTGTGACGCGCAAGCGCCGTGAGGGCTGCGGCATCCACTCCCTTGCCGGTGACGTCACCGATCATCGCGATCCATTCCTCCCCCACAACCCAGACCTCGTAGAAGTCGCCACCGAACTCTGCCGCGGGCCGGTACTCGGCGGCGAGACTCCAACCGGCTATCTGCGGCAGGCTGTCGGGGCGCAGGCTCGCCTCGAGCGTGTTGGCGGAGTAGGTTTGGTCGGTGTAGAGGCGGGCGTGCTCGACCGCGAGCGCGGCACGTTCGGCGATCTGGCTGGCGAACTCCAGGTCGCCTTGCCCGAACCCGCGGCCGGATTCGGCGCTTACGAGTGTGAGCGCGCCGATCACGCGGTCGCGGACGGCTAAGGGAACGAGCAGCACGGAGCGCATTCCGACGCTGCGCAGCAACCGCAGATGCTGATCGTCGACGGCGGCACCTTCGAGCATGTCCTCGGTGATCTGCGGGTAGAGCTGCGGCTCGCCGGTGTGCAGTAGCTTGCCGAGCCCGCGTTCGGGGTCGAGCTGCTCGGGGTCGTACTCCCGTAGCTGTTCGGCGAGCGTGAGCTTGGTGGGGTCCTTGTGAGCGACCGCTACGGATTCCCGGCGGCCGTCGGCGTCGAACAGGTCAACGCCGCACCAGTCAGCGAGCTGCGGCACGGCCAGGCCGGCGACATTGCGCAACGTCTGCTGGTAATCCAGGGAGGAGGCGAGGATCGCCGCGGCTTGTGCGAGCAGCTGCACCCGCTGGGAGGCGCGATGCTGCTCGGTGACGTCCTCGATGATCGTGACCGCGGCGAGCACGCTTCCATCGCGGTCGCGGATGGCGGTGGCCTTCAGCACGACCCAATGCTCCTCGCCGCTTGCACGGTGGATGGTCCGCATGAGCAGCGGCTCAGGGTTCTCGCCGCGCAGCAGACGAACAGAGGGAAGATCTTGCAGCGAAAGGGGCTCGCCGTCCGCTGCGGTCGTCTCGTAGTCGGCCATCAGTGCCTTTGGGTCGGCGGCCTGCAGCTCGGTGAGCGCGCTCATCCCCATGCGCGCCAAGGCAGCGCGGTTGGCGTAGATGAGAGAGTCGTCCGGTGCCCTGATCGTGACCGCCTCTGCGAGCGCGTCCAAGACCGGCGGGAGGATCGTCAGCCCGTCCCCGTCTCGGCCGAGAAGCGACCCGAGGTCGAACCTATCCGCCACGATCCGCTGCATCTTCATCGAGCGGAGTCTAAAGACGTCGGCCACGTCGTCGGTGTTGCTCGATGAGCAGGCGTGCCATCGACTTGCCTAGCTGCGGGGCGTGCGTGTCGCCCTCGGTTGCGGCAATGATCGAGCCCTTCATGAGGATGTGCCAGGAGCGCGCAAAGGTTTCTGTGTCGCGCAGCCCGGCTTCCTCGGCGAGGCGAGGCACGATCGAGCGGAGTATCGGTAGAGCGTTGCGGTCGCGACGCCGGCGCGCTCGATCACCTCGTTGACTCCCACTCCGCGGATTCCGCGCTGCGAGAACAGCTCGTAGGAGGCATCGAGAATCCGCTCGCGAGCGCTGACCCCCGTCTCGGTCGCTGGGCGGTGGGTTTCGAGCATGCCTCGGAGGGGTAGCGTACCGGAAAGAACGCTCTCTCTCTGGGATAGAGAGTGTTCTCTCCCACCAGTCGGCAGTCATGAACGCGCCAAGTCGATCAAGCGTAGGGAGGTGACCGTGCTCACGATCCTTATCGTCGTCCTCCTCATCCTGCTGCTGACGGGCGGCGGGCTCAGCTTCAGAGGCCGCGGACGCCGCGGCCTTTAGCTCGAGCGTGCGCCCTGCGCACCTCATCACACACACACTGTCTAAGAAAGCTGGAGACCAATGGACAAAGCTGAACAGAAGATCGCGCAGTACCTCAGCGAGGCGCATGCCACGGAGCAGGCACTCGTCACCGTGCTGCAGTCGCAGATCGCGATGACCCCGCGCGGAAGCTACCGCGACGGCCTCGAAACGCACCTGCACGAGACACGCAACCACGCAGTTCGGGTGCAGCGCCGTGTAGAGGAGCTCGGACAGGGCAGCAGCCCGCTACAAGCCGGCCTTGGGCTCGTCCAGAGCGTCGTTGGACAGATACTCGCCCTGGGCAAGACGCCCCTCGACCTCTTCCGCGGCACAGGAGGAGAGGAGAAAGTCCTAAAGAACGCCAAGGACGCGTGTGCGACCGAGGCGTTGGAGATCGCCACCTACACGGCCATCGAGCGTCTGGCGAACTCTGTCGGCGACAGAGCCACACAGGCCCTCGCCGCCGACATCCGGGCTGACGAGCAGAGGATGCTCGACCGGATTTTGAGGGAGATCCCAAAGCTGACCGAGGCCGTGGTGCGCTCAGAGATCCGCGGGAACCCTTCATACGACATCAGCAAGACAGGTGCTGCCGACGCGGCCCGCTCGGCGTCGGAGAGCGTGAAGGGGGCTGCTCGTGACGCATCATCGAGTGCAAGACGAACCGCCCGCAAAGCACGCAAGGTACCAGGGGTCGCGCAGGCCGAGGGTCAGCTAAAGGGCGCGCTGGCCTCTGAAGGAGACCTGGCAATCACCAGCTACGGGAAACTCACCGCTGCGGAGATCGTCGAAAAGCTCCCACATCTCTCGCAGGTCGACCTCGCGAAGATCGACTCCTACGAGCGCAAGAATGACAACCGCACGACGATCCTCAGCCGGATCGCCAATCTGCGCGGCGACGAGCCGTGGCCGGGGTATGACGAGCTCAGCGTGGACGAGATCCCCACCGTGCTGGGCGAGGGCGATAAGAACCGCGTCAAGCGCGTGCGCTCCTACGAGCGCACCCACAAGAACCGCTCCGGCGTGATCGACGCCGCCGAACGCGAGCTGGTCAAAGCGTAGGAAGGACACGTCAGCGCAGATCGCTTCTTGTCGCGACAACGCGGGCGACGCCGGCGCGAACCGTCTGCAAGGTCACGCCGGCCACGCGCCCGTCGCGCAATCGCGCGAAGCCGATGATCGGGCCGCGCCTGTCGGCTGCAGCGTCACGTTACGCCGGCTCCGCAGTCGAGGGTCAGTATCAACACGAGCGGCCGTCGGAACACGAGCGGCCGTCGGTGGCCCACGAAAGCGCATCGTCGGCCGTGTGATGCCCGGCCGCACTGGCATGGGGCGCGCAGGGCGCTATGGGTCTCGGCATGTCCTCAGCGCCTACCAGGTGGCCGCAACCAGCAGGCGCCGCAGTTGGCGCCTGCTGCAGTTGATACTGCTGAATGGGGAACCGCGACCCGTCGTCTTCGGGTACTCGACGCACCTCACACACGATCTTCTGATCGCGGACAGATCAGTGAACCATGGCGAGGCCGGCCTCATCGTGGAAACCTCCTCGATCTACACCGCGACGTTCTAACCCCAGACCGCCTCGCGACACGCGCACCGAGTCGCCAAGATCGTCAAGAACCTCGCCCCGCCTCC
The DNA here is from genome assembly GCA_963742275.1 of uncultured Solirubrobacterales bacterium. Classification (GTDB taxonomy): domain Bacteria; phylum Actinomycetota; class Thermoleophilia; order Solirubrobacterales; family Solirubrobacteraceae; genus Palsa-744. The sequence goes on from CAVUKU010000001.1 coordinate 710,604, forward strand.
GCAGGCCACCCACCCCCCGTTACTTGTTGTGTTCCTGCCTGCCGGCTGGCACATGTGTTACTTGTTGTGTTCCTGCTTGCCGGCCGCGCACATGTGGCAGGTGGAGGATGCGGTGAGCGTCTTACCAGCCCAGCCATCCCCTGATCGTGATCTTGAATGAGCTCTCTCTCACAGAGAGAGAGAGAGAGCTCAGCGGCGGGCTAGCCGGCGTCCGCTCTCGATGTTCGGTGGGGTGTAGTTGAGCTGGAAGTGGTGATAGAGAGCTGACTCGTCGGCCTGGGAGAGTTCCTCGCCGTGCGTCTCGATGTTCGGCGCGTCCTGAACTTGCTGCTTGGTCACGGCGACCTCGAGCTCGTCGGGCCCGACCTGGACCCCGCCGAGCGGTACGAAGGTCAGATGACGGCTGATCAGACCCTCCTTAACGGTCGCGAACTGCGGCTCGTCGGTCTCAACGTCGACGTAGACATCCTCAAGCTTGCCGATCTTTTCGCCGTCGCGGTCGACCAGCGTCTTTCCGTGCCACTCCGCAACGTTCCACTCGGCCTCCGGCTGTTGATCATTCATTGTCTTGTCTCTTATAGGCGGCTTCGCCGACCGCGGTAGGGACCCAGGAACAGCATCAGCACCACGAGCAGAAGGAGCAGCACAAGAGGGCTCACAAACGCTCCGCCCGCAATGCTGAGAACCACCAATACGATGATCAAAAGCAGAAGCAGATCCATGATCTATTTCCTGTCCCCGTCGAGCACGTCCTTGACTTTCTCTGTGGCCTTATCGATCTTGTCCTTGACCGACGCCTTTGCCTGGTCGGCTTTGCCCTCGCGCTTGAGGTCCTCATCACCCGTGAGGCCGCCAGCCGCCTCCTTCAGGCGACCCTTGCCCTCATCAATATTCTTATCCGTAGCCATCGGCTCCCTTTCGTTGAGATCTCATTGCTCAGGGACTCGTCTACCCCAACTGCTAGGCCTTCAATCATTCGTCCGGGTTAGCGCAGGTATCATGCGGGTAGCGAGAACCGCATGGAGCCGTCGAACATCACATGAGGCATGTCGAGGCGACGGGGTTTGAGGCCCGACTTCATGAGATGATGGACTGACGAGTGATGCTGAGCGGGTCAAGGGCTTGAGCGCGAGAATCGTGAGTTGCGGCGGGCGAATGACATTCCAAGGCCGCTTCGGCTTTCTTCGCGCGGAAGCTCGACCGCAGCCGAGGAGATGAGCGCGGTGATCGATGCGTACCGGGAGAAGGATGGGGTCGAGCCGATCTGCAGGACACTGGGGGTCACCCCGTCCACGTACTACGCGGTCAAGGCACGTCGTAACACGATCCCTGGCGGCCAGGCCGATCTACGATCCCTTCAACAGCAAACCGTTGCGACGACCAGCTGAATCCGCCAAACGAACGCCTCAACCTCGGCGCAAAAATCACCCCTGAGCTGATCCCCGACAACAAACAACCGCCCCAGGGGAGCGGTCGCGGATGTTGTCATAGCGGGCGCGGGATTCGAACCCGCGACCCTCGGGTTATGAGCCGGTTGCAGCGCCTCGGGCTCTTTCCGGCTCAGCCACCTTTCCCTGCTGGCTGGGGCCTTAGCAGGATCCGAGGCGGCGCCGTTTGCGGCTAACGTTTGTCGGACGAGTCGGTTGGTCTGGTCCCCTGTTCGCCTGCGAAGAACAGGACCGCCGCATCCGCCATGTCCGGGGCCTGAGAAGATGGGCTGATCGTGCACACGACCGATGCGACTTCCGCAGACGGTTTGGCGGCGAGGCCGTCATGGCCGACCCGTGTCGCCGCGCTTGCGGTGGGGCTCGTGGTCGTTGTGAGTGCCGCCATCTGGTTCGCCTTGACCCGTCGCGGGCCCCGGCGAGCTGCCGGCGTGGCGCTCGCAGGGCTCACCCTGGAGTTCGAGGTCCGCTCCGGGGGTCCCGTGGAGGTCGGGCTCGACGGCGAGGCGCTCGTACTGGCGCCCCCGTTGCGCTTCACGTCGATGCCGGGCGCGCTGGGCGTGCGGCTACCCCGCGCGGTCGGTCTCGCGCCTGGCGCCCGCGCCACGGCGCTGACCGCGGACAACCTGGGCGCGCTGCTGCGGGTGGCTGTCAGCAGGTGAGGTTTCCCGCGGTCCGTCTGGCGATCGGCCTGGTCGTCTTCGTGCTGGTCGGCTGGGTGACTGGGGCGCTCGTGAGCGCGCTGGTCGGGTCGGGTGAGCTGGATGTGGTACGCGACGTCATCGGCGAGCGCTCGGCCGGTCTGACCGCCGAGGCGCGAGCGGTGACCTGGGCGGGCAGCGCATTCGTGCTGGTCCCGCTCGCCCTGGTCTGCTGTCTGCTGCTCGCCCGGGCGGGTCTGCGCCGGGAGGCCTTCGCGGTGGCTCTGAGCCTCGCCGGCGCGATGCTGCTCTCAGACGTCGTCAAGCTGCTCGTTTCCCGACCACGGCCCCCCGTCGAGCACCTACAGACGGTGACCAGCTCGAGCTTTCCTTCGGGACATGCCACTCAGGCGAGCGCGTTCTGGTTCTCGCTCGTGCTGGCGCTGGCGGCGGCAGGGGTCGCGCCGCTGGTCACCCGCGTGGCCGCTGGGCTGGCGCTGGTGCTCGTGCTCGCGGTCGCCCTCTCACGCGTCTACCTGGGCGTGCACTATCCGGGGGACGTTCTCGCCGGCGTTCTCCTAGGGACGGGCTGGGCGGTGTTCGTCGCGCGCTGCATGCGGGAGGCCTCGGTCAAGTGACGCGGGCCGAACGCTGGATGCCGGGCGTTCGCGTCGTCCGCACGTATCGGCGCGCGTGGCTGCGAGCGGACCTCCTCGCCAGTGCGGTGCTGGCCGCGATCCTCGTTTCGCAGGGCATGACCTATCCGCCACCTCGTGCGTGAGCGCCAACCCGAATGGGTGGTCATCCAGTGCGAGGCCGTCACCGACGTCGATGTCACCGCCGCCGAGATGCTCGAGCAGCTCGACAACGAGCTCAATGCCGCGGGAGTTCACATGGCGTTCGCGGAGATGCGCAGTCGCCTTCAGGATCTCACGTTGCGCTACGGCCTGTTGGAGACCCTCGACCGCGAACATTTCTACCCGACGCTCGAGGCCGCTCTCCAGGAGATCCAATCAGGCGACCGCGCGCCGGATCGCCGGTGGCGATGCTGATGCCTGTCGGCGTGCGATCAGCTTGCCGAGCTCCCACAGCCCGAGCAGCAGCACGGCGGCAGCGAGCGCCAGCCCGAACTGGCCGGCGGTGAGAGGTCTCGTGCCGAGCAGCCTGTTGAAAGCGTCCATCTGCGTGACGAGCACCGCGATCGCGATCTCCACGAGCGCGGTCCAGTTCATACGGGAGTTGTCGAAGGCATCGCTCGTCAGTATCGAGCCCAAGGTGCTGCGACTCTCGTACGCCGCGACGACGAGCATCAGGGCGAACGCGGTCAGTCCGATCGATGACCCGATGACGGTGCTTGCGTAGTGGGCCTTGCCGAAGTGGATCAGCGCATCGAGGCAGATCGCCATATAGAGGCCGACGAGCCCGGCGGTGAGTTTGACGCCGGCGGTCATGATCGACTCGGTGCTCGGCCGCGGGCGACGACGCATGAGTCCCGGCGTCTGCTCATCAAGCCCGAGCGCGACGCCGAATGGCGCGCTGATGAAGAAGTGGATCCAGAGGACCTGCGCGGGGGTGAACGGCTGGCCGGCGGCGATATCGAGCAATGTCGCACCCAGGAATGTGAGGACGAACGCGACGAGCGAGATGAGCACGAAGCGAACGTACTTGGTCAGGTTGTCGTAGAGCTTGCGTCCCTGCTCGACCGCGTGCACGATGGTGGCGAAATTGTCGTCGGTGAGGATCATGCGCCCGGCGTTCTTGGCGACCTCTGTGCCGCTGCCCATCGCGATCCCGATGTGGGCGGCCTTGATCGAGGGCGCATCGTTGACGCCATCGCCGGTCATCGCTACGACCTCGCCCTTCTGCTTCAGCGTGTCCACGAGCAGGACCTTGTGCTCGGGCGCGACCCGGCCCACGACGCCGATCTGCTCGATTCGCGACCGCCGCTCTGACTCATCGAGCGCGGCGAACTCCGCGCCAAGGATCGCCTCGCCCTCGATTCCCAGCTGCTTCGCGATCGCCGCGCCGGTGATCACGTCATCCCCGGTCACCATCCGCACCCGGATGTGTGCGCGCTGGGCGCTTTCGACTGCCTGCTTGGACTGGGGGCGCGCCGGGTCGACCATGCCGACGAGACTCGTCAGCTCCAGGTCGCTCACGTAGTCCAGCAGATCGCCCTCAGGGTCGAACGACACCGGGTCCAGATCGCGAAAGGCGCCGGCCATCACGCGTAGTCCCTGTCCCTCCATGCGGGTAACGTTCGCTTCCGCGCGGGCGCGCAGATCCGCGTCCCAGGGGATGCTCTGGTGGGCGCAGAGCGCGCTCGCGGCGTGACCCATTACCGCCGGTGCCGCACCCTTGACGAAGCAGCGGACAACCTCCTTGCCCGACGCGTCTGACGCCATCGTGAAGGCAGCCATCAGCTTGTAGGTGGGGTCGAACGGCAGCGTCGCCAGGCGCGGGTAGCGCTCCCGTGTCGTATCGATATCGAGGCCCGCCTTGTGGGCGAGCACGAGCAGCGCTCCCTCGGTCGGATCCCCCACGACCCTGCCGTCCACGAGCGCGGCGTCGCTGGCGAGGACGTAGGGCAGGATCGCGCCGTCGATCGTGTCCGAGGACCCGGCAGCATGGTGGACCTTGCCCTGGAGCTCGTAGCCGCTTCCGGAGATCGTATAGCGGTCCGTTGGGTCGACCACCTCGATCGCGGTCATCTGGTTCATCGTCAGCGTCCCGGTCTTATCGGAGTTGATCGCCGAGGTCGAACCGAGCGTCTCGACCGACGCCAGGTCCGTCAAAACCGCCCCGTGCCTGGCTAGATCCGCCGCGCCGAGCGACAGAATCACCTGCAACACCGTCGGCATCGCCTCCGGGATGGCGGCGATCGCAAGTGCGACCGCGCTCGTGAACACAACCGTCGATGACAGGTCGCGCTGGATCCCGAGCACGAACATCACCACCATCGTGAACCCGGCCGCCGCGGCGATCCACAGGGTCAGCGTGTTCAGCTGCCTCGTCAGCGGCGTCTGCTCGCGGGCGGTGCTCGCCAGCATGCCCGCGATCTTCCCGACCTGGGTGTCGCTGCCCGTCGCGGTCACGATCATCACGGCGCTGCCGTGCGTGACCGGCGTATGCATGAACGCCATGCCGGTCTGGTCACCCGGAGCGAGATCGACGCCGCCGGACGCCTCGACTCCCTTGGACGCAGGCACGCTCTCACCCGTCAGTGCGGACTCGTCGATCTGCAACGAGCTCGCCGCGACGATCCGTCCATCCGCGGGCACCTCGTCTCCGGCCGCGAGCAGAACGACGTCGCCGACGACCACCTCCTCGGCCGCAATCTCGGCCTCGGAGCCCTCACGACGGACCCGCGCGGTCGCTTTCACCATCGCCTTGAGAGCGTTCATCGCGCTCTCGGCCTTACCCTCTTGGCGCAGACTCACGACAGCGTTGACCACGGTGATCAAGAGCAGCAACACCCCCGTGCTCCACTCCTTGATCGCCAACGACACGATCGCCGCCCCGACCAGGATCATCTGCATGTAGCTCCGGTACTGCTGAGCCAACCGCCGCCAGCCCGGCACCGGCTTCTCCACCGGCAGGGCGTTGGGGCCGTGGCGATCGAGCAGCTCAGCGGCCCGCTCGACTGAGAGCCCCACCGCGGGATCGACGCCCAGTCGCGCACCGACGTCCCCGGGGGAAAGGCGCCACCAGTCCTCCGCGGGAGCAGCCTGGCCGATACGCGGGTTGGCGGCCGTCGCCATCTTCACCGCTCCTCGAGGCGCTGCCTGATCGCGAGCAGCGCCTGGCGCTGTTGGTCGGTAACGGGCGGGAAGCGAGGGTCGATCTCCATCAGCGTGTGAACCAGGACGGCCGCGACGCCGATCCGGGCGAACCACTTGCGGTCCGCCGGGATCACGTACCACGGAGCCCACTCTGTGCTCGTGTGCGAGAGCGTCTCGGAGAATGCCCTCTGGTATTCATCCCAGTGCTCACGCTCCCTGACGTCGGCCGTGGAGAACTTCCAGTTGTGGTCGGGAAGGTCGATCCGGCGCAGGAAGCGGGCGCGCTGCTCCTCCTTGGAGATGTTCAAGAACAGCTTGACGACGCGGAAACCGTTGTCGGTGAGGTAGCGCTCCCAGTCATTGATCTCCCGGTAGCGCCGCCGCCACACATCGCCCCTCTTCGCCGCCTTCGGCAGCTTCTGGCGATCGAGGTTCTCCGGATGCACCCGCACCACGAGCACCTCCTCGTAATGGGAGCGATTGAAGATGCCAATCTCGCCGCGAGCGGGGAGGCGCTGCGCGTAGCGCCAGAGGAAGTCGTGGTCGAGCTCCTCAGCCGAGGGCACCTTGAAGCTATGCACCCCGACACCCTGAGGATTCACCCCACTCATCACGTGGCGGATCGTCCCGTCCTTGCCAGCCGCATCCAACGCCTGCAAGACCACCAGCATCCCCCACGTATCCTGAGCCGCAAGCCGAGCCTGGTACTCAGACAGCAGCCGAACCCCCTCAGCGAGCAAGTCACGACCCTCCCGCTTCCTCTTCACGCCCCCCTTGAAGGCTGGGTCAAAGTCCCTGGTGAGCCTCACCTTCGCACCGGGCTTGACCCGGAACGGCTCAATGAACTCAGCAACCCTCTTTTGACGCTTGTCGGCCATCCGCCACCCTTATCGGAGACTTCCGCCATCACCCAGCCTAGCCGGTGTCGATCCAATCTCCCCGCTTCGCCGGCAGCTCATCCCGCCGCGGCACGGGATTGGTCGGCAGGAACATGGCCGCCGCGAGGCCGCCAAGCCCGATCAATGCCAGCGCTCCCATCGCAAACGCGTAGGAGTGGTTGCCTGTAGCGGCCGCGGAGACGAGGATCGTGCCGGCGATCGCCGTGCCCAGCGAGGAGCCGAGGTTGGAGACGGCGCGGGAGAGCCCCGAGATCTCGCCCTGGCGCTCCTCCGGGAAGCTCGACTGCACGACGTTGACCGATGGTGTGAGCATCGCGCCGATCCCGAGACCGATGAGCAGCAGCCCGGGCACAAACGTCAGGACGCCGGACGTGGATCTCACCAGAGCGAGCAGCAGCCCGATGCCAACGAGGGCGATGAGGAAGCCCGCGCGGATCAGCGTGCGCTGGGCGTGACGCTTGGCGAGGCGTTCGGCGGCGAGCGAGGACACCAGAATCCCCGCCGTGGCCGCGGTGAAGACGAGGCCCGTGTCGATCGCGCTGTAGCCCCGCACGACCTGCAGGTAGACCGAGACCACGAACGCGCTGCCCATGAGCAGCAGCCACTGAACGCTCTGCGTGACCATCGCGAGGTTCGACGTTCGGTTGCGAAACAGGCCCGTGGACAGCAGCGGCTCGACGCCACGGCGCTCCAGGGAGCGGATGTGCATAAAGAACCAGACCAGGAGGCCCGCCCCGAGCACCATGAAGACGGCCACGAGCAACCCGTTAATGCCGATCTGCAGGATCGCGATCACCACGAAGAACATGCCCGCGGCCGACAGCGCGCCGCCTGCCGTGTCGAACCGCCTGCTCCTGTCAGCCGGCACCGGGTCGGCGATCCCGCGGCTGAGCAGGACGATCAGGCCGACGACTGCGGCCTGCAGCAGGAATGTGACCCGCCAGCTGATTGCCGTCGTGATCAGACCCCCGATCAGCGGTCCCGCTGCTGCGCCGATGCCGCCCATGCCGCTGATCACCCCAAAGGCCCTCGCGCGCGACTGCAAATCGTCGAAGAACATGGTCGCCAGGATGTAGATCGGCGGGATCATCAGCGCCGAACCGACGCCCTCGAGGGCCGAGTAGCCCAGGATCAGCACCCCCAGAGCGGGAGCGAGCGCCGCCACCACTGCTCCTGTGCCGTACACGGTGAGACCTCCGATCAGGCACCGCTTGCGTCCCAGCCTGTCCGTCAGCTTGCTGCCCGGGATCATCAGCGCCGCCATACACAGCAGGAACAGCGTGATCGCCGTCTGCACCCCGTGCACGGTCGTACCGATGTCTTCGCTGATGCTGCTGATCGAAACGTTCATGCTCGAGCCCGCGAAGCTGGCGATGAACTGCGTCAAGGCCAGCGGCAGCAGCATCCGCCGCAGCGAAACATCAGGATGTGTGGTCATGCTCGGCTTCGCCATGGGCAGGGGCGACACTGAGGAGGTCAGTCTACCGCGCGGTGCCGGTAAAACTCAGCCTGGCTCTGGGTTACCCAACCCCCGCATCAATCAGACTGGCAACGCCGACACCGAGCGCGGCGTCCTGGCCTCCCGACCACCCCAAACCACGCCCGCCACACGGACGCGATCACACGCCCGCTTGACAAACAACACGACATATCAGGACGAGCGCGAGAACAGCCGCAGGAAGAGCAGGAAGATATTCAGGACATCCAGGAAGATCCCGGCTGCCAAGGGGATCGCCTCGTTCGTCCCGGCGTGACGCAACCGGTTGAAGTCCACGACGGTGTAGAGGCCGAAGATCGCAAGCCCGGCCAGTGCGTAGACCGTGTAGGCAGCGGGTATACGAACGAAAATCAGCACGATGCCGGCGGCAATGAGCACCAGCAGCAGCCAGAACAACGTTCGATATAGGAAGGACAGGTCGCGACGGATGGCGTAACCGACGGAGCCGAGACCCCCCACGAACAGCGCGGTCGCCCCGAATGCCTGGCGGACTGCGGTCGGATCGGTGGCGGAGTAGTAGTTGAGGGTGCTAGCCACACTTGCGCCCATCAGCAGGCCGAACGCGAGCAGCAGCACCAACGCAAGGCCGTGGCTCCCGCGTGCACTCGCAACGTTCAACCCGACCAGGCAGCCGAGCGCTATCAACCACGCCACGAACCACCCCGCTCCGCCCAAGTTCCGGCCCAGGTACGCCCCCAGCGTCGCGAACCCCACCGTCAGCGCGACGAGCGCCATCACCCGGCCGAACAGCGTCGGGGTGCGACTCGCAGGCAGATCTGCCGCATATCCCACCGAGCTCATCTACAGATCCTAACCAGAGGCCGCGGTAGGCCCAACGATTCTCGAAGGTCCAGCTTGGCCTGGAAGCGCGTAACGCATCCTCGGGTATCTTGCCACGTCTGCAAGACCTGACCCTGGCTTGACCCGGGATGCCTTCGTCGCATCGCTGCGAACCTCAGCCCACAAAACCTAAAAATCCCGTATTTTTGAGTAGCGGGGGCGGGATTGAGACGAGTACCCGCGACCGCCGAGCCCACTGATACGGGGCCAAACAGATCATCGGCCGTGGCGCACCGGATCGAAGAGCGCTGGGACCTGACGGCCCGACGGGCTATTCCGGCCGCATGACGGCGGCACGGCACTCGCCGTTCCACGATGCCACCACGGTAGTTCCGCTCCTGGTTCGGAGCGAGCGTGTGAGGCGTACTCAATGGCGACGATCGCTTCTCGTCCATCTCGACAGTCTCGATCGCACGAGCGACGCACTCGCTTCTGTGCGAAGGGGGCACTCTCGCCCGCGAGCCACATGAAGCGCGTCGTGGGTGCTCCGAGCGCCGTGTCGGAGGCGGCGCCAAGCGAAGGTGCTTTAGACTGACTTCGTGTCCGGGCCAGAGGGCTTGGGGGGACGGTGGACCGCCGTCAAGTGCTGGTGAGTTCGCCGGGCGACTGTGGCAGATCGCTCGCGAGGCGGGGGCGAGGAAACGACAGGTCGTTGACGCTGTTCGCCCTTGTGCAGGAGGCCAAGGGCAGGGATGAGCTGCGGATAGACGTCGAGGCAGAGCTTGCTGGGCAGTTGGATGCCGCAGGATCCGATCTGGGTGGAGCGGACGTTCGACGAACTGGAACAGTCCCCTGCGGACCAGATCAGGAAGAAGGCTCAGGATTACTGGTGCCGGCATCGGCGTAGGCGGCGTCGGGCGACTCACGCCCAACCCTACGGCTGCTCACGTAACTATCGGCGGCGGCCGATGTTCAGGGTGTGATGAGGCAAATAGTTCCGGTGTTGATGGCGACCGCGACGCTCCTCGCGCCCGCCGTGGCCCAGGGCGCTGCGAAGCACGCCGAGCGCGCACCAACCTGCCCGCCACCGCACGCACACGTCGTGCTCGCGGACAAAGCGGCAGTCGTCTTCCAGCTTCAAACCTTCAACAGGAGTTTAGACGAACAAGAACACGAAGAGGCCGCCTGCTCACACGCGAACAGGAACCCCTTCGTCCTCTCTTGGTGCGACGATCTTGAATGCGAAGGCCCGTCTTTCAATGAACTGACGCTCGCCGGCAACATGCTCGCTTACGAACGGTATGCAACCAGCGGAAGCGAGAAGTACGAAACGGCTGAGCCTGCGAGCTGGACCATTCAGGTGCGTAACCTGGCCACGCATCGCCTGATCCATAGCTCCCCTACGAGCACCAGCGAACCACCGTCGACCGTGATCGGCAACGGCCCAGCCGAAGGAGTCGTGGTCAAGAGCGACGGATCGGTTGCATGGATCGCCGTCGATGGCTGGCACCCATACGCACCGAGCCCGGTCACCACCTACCAGGTCTGGAAGATCGACCGGACCGGCCAGCACCTGCTCGCCATGGGCCCACACATCGTCCCGGGCTCCATCGCACTCGCGGGCAACACCGTCTACTGGACGAACGACGGCACCCCCGAAATGGCGACGCTCAACTGACCCGGGCGAAGTACGGCGCGCCGTACTCGTTCGGCGCGTCAAGTACGCAGTCACGCGAGGACGCCCGTCTGCCATCAGGCAACACCAGCCGCCGGTGCCATGTGTCGCGCCGAGCGGCGCCTCTCATCCCAAGCTCGTCGCGCAACGCTTTCCGGTCCACCAATGAGCGCGCAGCAGCAGAGACCACAGCTCGCAGTTCCCCCGACAGACTGCACGCCGGCCATCTGCCTCGCCGCTCCCAATGTCGCTCGTACTGCTGCTGACGCGGCGGAGCGATCGTCCGACCTGGCTGTCGTCGACGATCGCAAGGGACGAACCGCGGCGGTCTTGTCGACGCTCTGCGCGTTGCTGGTTTGCGGCAGGGCGAAGCGGGAGCACCCAGCGTCGGCTCCCGCTTTCGCTGATTGTGTTCAGAACTGGAGACCGGCGCTGGCGGGCATCATCGGTGCTCGCCGTGAGTTCACGGCGGCGATGATCTCCTCTGTGTCGATTCCCTGCAGGTAGACGGAGGTCGTGCCAAGATTAACGTGGCCGAGCCGGCGCTGAACGATGTTCAGTGGGCGGGTCTGGCACTGCTCACGACTCAATGGAGGCCCCGAATGGCGACCGCCGTGAAGACGACCAAGGCTCAGGACCACGCCGACAAAAGAGCCCTAACAAGATCACCCGCTCGCAGGCGTCTACGTCGGTGACCGGCAGGCCGGCAACGGATCCCGCCGGCCCGACCGGCCGCCTGGCCACGTGGCTGGCGGACGTCACCCTCGACGATGTGCCAGCTTCGGTGCGGGAGCACGCCAAGCACCTGCTACTCGACGGGGTCGCGTGTGCGCTCGTCGGCGCCCAGCTGCCCGTGTCACGGAAGGGCGTCGAAGCGATCACCGCCCTAGACGATGCCGGCAGCGCGCAGCTCATCGGCTGGGATGGCCTCAGCACGAGCGCCCCATCGGCCGATGCTCAACTCCAGCTTCACGCCGATCGTGGAGTCACCGCCCAACTGAATATCGAGCTGGGGTGGGCACTGGGCCGCATACGGGCCCCTCGCCTGCCCTCGCTCGTCCGATCCTCAAGGAGCTCAAAAATGCCTGCAACTCTTGAACCCGGAACCGCTCTCGTCTTGATCGACCTGCAGGACGGCATAACCGCGCTACCAACGGTCCACCCCCAGACAAGATCGTTGCTCATTGCGCACGACTCGCGGACACCTTTCACGCCCGACACAAACTCGTGGTGGCGACCAAAGTCGCGTTCGCTCTTGACGGTGGCGATGTCATAAAGACGCGCACCGCGGAAAGCCCGAGCACCGACGAACCGACTCCCGACTACGGCGCGTACCGTCCCGAGCTCGGATTGACCACTCGCGACATCCAGATCGTCAAGCACGGCTGGAACGCGTTCTACGGCACCGAGCTCGACCTCGAGCTGCGCCGCCGAAAGATCACAGGGATTGTCTTGCCGGCATCTCGACCAACATCGGCGTGGAGTCCACCGCCCGGGCGGCGAATGAGCGAGGCTACGAGCTGACCATCGTAACCGATGCCGTGACCGACACGGACGAGGGCGCCCACCTCAACAGTCTGCGAGCGATCTTCCCACGGATCGCGGAGCTAGCCACACGGATGAAGTCCTCACCTCTCTCCACATCCACAGTGGCAACGCGAAGGAACTTCCGCGGCCTGACTGGTCACTCAGGCCGCCGCGCGCTTCTGCTTCGGCGCGACAGCGAACGTCCGAGCCACGGCGACGCTGATGCTCGCGTTGGACGACATTCGAGCGGCTCGGCCGAGCGAAGCCAGACGCCCGCTTCCGCCGCGCAAAGCAATCGTTCATCAGCCCGTGCGCGCCGGTGCTTGCACGTCGTCCAATCCGGTCGGGGCCAGGGGCCTCCTCCGCGGACATAAGCGATCTTCCCGATTCCGCGCCAAGCAGAGCCCTTCCTGACCCAGGGCAAGATGCCCGACCCCGGCGCGCTGATGCGCCAGGTGACGTAACGGCTTGGAGGTCAGCTCTCGGTGATCGCGCTCGTCGCGAGTGAGTCGGGGTCCTCGACGGTGTAAGGCTGCAGTATCCGCCGCACGTGATCGGGGATCGGGGCCTTCTCGCCGAGGCGGTCGGCGCGCACGAAGATATGGACGATGCGACCCTCGGCGAGCACATCCCCATCCCGCGCGATCCCGATCGCGGACACCATCGACGTGTTGCCAAGGCGCTCGACCTCAAGCGTGATCTCAAGTTCGTCGTCGAAGCGCGCTGGGGCGCGGAAGCGCGCCCCCGTCTCGGCGACCACCAAGTCGAGGCCGTCGGCTGTGAGCGCTTCATAGGAGCCGAGGGCCTCGCGCCACAGCTCGCCCAGGATGACGTCGAAGTAGACGAAATAGTTGGCGTTGAAGACATGGCCCTGGGCGTCGCACTCGTTGTAACGAACGCGCAGGCGGTGCACGACCGGAGCCATCGCTAGGCCGCACCGTCTAGGCAGAAGGAGGCAATCGCCGAGGGCGGGGTGCGCAGGTTGTGCTTCGCCGCTCCTTGCATGACCAATATAAATCATATACTGGTCACCATGACCTGTCAAGCTTATTGGATGGTCACTAAAAGCCGCTTGAGGATTCAGCGGTGACTAGCCTCCCGTCGTGGTATCCGTTCGCCCAGGAGGGAAAGCCGGCGCCGATGCCGTTGTTGTTGGTGCAGGCGTTCCTGAACACCCGGCACTTTGAAGGCGACTCCGACCTGTTGAGCGATCCCGAGACGGCGCGGCGATGGCTCGTTGAGACTCAGCTGCTGCCCCGCACCGCGAAGGTGACGGCGGCCGAACTGGAGCTGGCCCGCGGCATGCGCGAGAGCATCCGCCGCCTGCTCAGCGTCCGGCGCGGAGAGGTGCCCGGCGCTCCTGCGCTACGGCCCCTGCGCCAACTGGCCGACGCGCACAGTGCGTGCTTGACCGTGGACGATCAAGGGGGGCTGAGACTCGATAACCCGCGCCACAGCGATCTCGGTGATGGAATGTTCGATCTGCTGCTGATCGTTCGAGACGCCCAGGAACACGGCAGCTGGAGCCGCCTCAAGGTGTGCGGCAACTCGGAGTGCCGCTGGGCCTTCTATGACCGCTCGCGCAACCAGCAGGGCCATTGGTGCGAGATGGCAGTGTGCGGCAACCGCCTGAAGAATCGCGCGTTCCGCGCGCGCAGACGCTGAATCCAGAAGATGCCGCGCCGTCGCCTAGGAGCGGAGGATCGTCCTGGAAGCAACGATGCGCCAGGCCAACACGCCGAAAGGCGGCAGACGCGCCGGTCAGGGCTGGACGCTCCCGGGCTTCGCCGGATCCTGACCGCGTTGGCACCTGTCTAAACAGGGGAGAGTTGGCACGCAAGAGTGCCCATTTCCGCTGAGAGCGGGCGTCTCCATGACTCACCCAACGCTGTCGCTCGGGACGATGACCAGGTCGGAGATGAGGCAAAGCGAGCACTTCCGCTTCGCCCGCCTCAAGCGGGCGTGTCCCGGCCCTCGGTCGACGCACTCGGTGCTCGTCCTATGCGATCGTCTTGCGCGAGCCCCCTCCGACGCTCGCTATCAGGCCGAAAGCATGAGCGCGACTTTTGCAATGTGGTTTCGTTCCACGTGCGCTTTGGCAGCGCACGTTTAGCGCTGTCGCGCAGTGAGTCGGCTGGAACGCCAGGTCAGCTATGGGGGTCCCCCGGGCTGGAGCACTGCAATGAGCTTCGCTAAGTGCTGCGGCCCCTCTCCTGTGCGCTCCGACGCCGGGTGTGGGAGCATCCTCGATGTCGATGAGCGATTTCTTGGTCAAGCGCAACGACCTCCGCGAGTGCGGGATCGTGGAATCCAGGGTGCCCGAACTCGAGCCTGGCCAGACGCTGCTTCGGGTCGACAGCTTCGGGCTGACCGCGAACAACGTGACGTATGCGGTGCTCGGCGAGATGATGTCCTACTGGAACTTCTTTCCAGCCGAGAACGGCTGGGGTCATGTCCCGATGTGGGGCTTCGCCCAAGTGGAGCGAAGCGAGGCAAAGGATGTCGAGCCAGGAATGCACCTTTACGGATACCTTCCCCCCTCGTCTTACGTTGTCGTGACCCCCGCCCAAGCCGGCGCGGACGGCTTCGTCGACGGCTCACCGCACCGAGCGGCGCTGCCTTCGGCGTATCAGCGCTACCTAGCGACCGACGCAGATCCTTTCTACCGTGGGGACACCGAGGATCTGCAGATGCTCTTGCGTCCGTTGTTCTTCACATCGTTTCTGATCGAGGACCAGCTCGTGGACGACGGGCTCGCTGCGCGCGGGCCGATCGTGATCTCAAGCGCCTCGAGCAAGACCGCAATCGGCGCCGCCTTCCTTCTGGCGCAGCGCGAGGGAGTCGAGCTGATCGGGCTGACCTCCGCACGCAACGTCGAGTTCGTCGAAGACCTTGGCGTCTACGCCCGCACCGTAACCTACGACGCGATCGAATCTCTCGATCGAGGACCGGCTACCTTCGTGGATATTGCGGGAGACCCAACCGTGCGCCTCGCTGTCCACGAGCACTATGCGGAGGAGCTGGTCTACAGCATGACAGTGGGGGTCACGCACTGGGAGGAGCTCGGCGCTAGCGGCGGCGAACTGCCTGGGCCGTCACCAACCCTCTTCTTTGCCCCCGATCGCGTCACCAAGCGCTCTGAGGACTGGGGGCCTGCCGAGCTTCAGACCAGGGTCTCTGGGGCCTGGCACCCGTTCTGTGAGTGGACGGGCAGCTGGCTTGAGGTTATCCACGGCCGAGGCTTCCAAGCGGTTCGGCGCGTCTACCTCGATGTGCTCGAGGGACGCGTCGAGGCCAAGACCGCCCACGTGCTCTCGCTCGATTAAGCCGCACGCCGTCGAGCTAGGCCACGAGGTCTCGCGGAGGGTCCTGGAGTGGACGCGCTTCTGCGGACAGTTTTGATCTGCCCCCTGTAGCGTGGACTTGGGGTTTTGAAATCCTTCGGCGGCAGGAGGAGGATGCCAATGCCCAGGAGATACTCACCGGAGGTTCGTCGCCAGGTCGTGGAGCTGGCTCGTGCCGGCACGAAGGTGTCGCAGTTAGCAGCGACGTTCGGGATGACGGATGCGACGATCTACAACTGGCTCAAGCAGGAGAAGGTCGATCGCGGCAAGCTCGCTGGCACGAGGACTGACCAGGCGCTGGAGCTTGCTGGGGCGAGACGCAGAATCAAGGAGCTGGAGACCGAGCTCGCGGTCTCGAGGAAGGTCAACGAGATCTCCCTCGACCAGGACCTGGCCCCAAAAGCCTCTTCCCGGTGATCGACTCTCTGACCGGGCAGGGAATCGATGTCGGTCACGCCTGCCGTGTGCTGCGCGTCTCGCGCTCTGGCTTCTACGCCTGGAAGGATCGCCCCGCCTCAGCGCGGGCGCTGTGTCATCTGTGGCTTGCTGGCGAGATCACCGACGTGCATCGCGAGTCCGGCGGGATCTACGGCGAGCGACGGGTCGCGGCCGAGCTGCGGTACGGGAGAGGCATCCTCGTCAACCGCAAGACCGTGACGCTGCTGATGCGTCGCCTCGGCATCTACGGGCTCCCGAAGAAGCGCTTGCCCAAGGGCGCGAAGGTCGGCAAGTATGCCGCCAGCGATCTCGTCAGGCGCGAGTTCAGGGTCACCGCACCGAACCGATTGTAGATGACCGACATCACCGAGCACCCGACCCGGGAGGGCAAGGTCTACTGCTGCGTAGTCCTCGACGCGTTCTCCCGCAAGGTCGTCGGCTGGTCGATCGACACACAGCAGAACACGCTACTCGTCGCGAGCGCCCTGACGATGGCCACAAGCGAGCGCAACCCCAGCAGCGATCTCATCATCCATTCCGACCGCGGCACGCAGTTCACGTCCTGGGCATTCAGCCAGAACGTCCGCGACGCCGGCCTCGCACAGTCGATGGGAGCCGTCCGCACACCACACGACAATGCAATGATCGAGTCGTTCTGGGGCCGCATGCAGGTCGAGCTACTCAACCGCAAACGCTGGAAGACCCGCATCGAACTCGCCGCAGTAATCCAGCATTACGTCGAGAACTTCCACAACCACACACGACGCCACAGCGCCCTAAACATGCTCACCCCAACCGAATACGAGAACCGCTACCAATCAACAATCGCCGCCTGATTCCAGCATCCCGAGTCCACAGAACCGGGGGCAGATCAAGCTGTCCGCCAAACCGCGTCCACTCCCTCGCGCGCTCGAGGACCGGGCCTACAAGCATCAAGAGGATCTGATCGACGCGTTGCTCGCCACCTGGACCGCGGCGCTTTGGCGCAACCACAGGCTCGCTCGCTGCCAAGTGCTCGGTGTGGACGATCCCCTCGTCGACGAGCACGGTGCGCGAGCAACGATGATCGCCCCTGGCCGCCGGGAGCAGCGGCCAGCGGCGCCCTGAAGCATGAGAAGTCGGGGTGCTCTCCTTGCGCCGACGCGGCGCCGGAGCGCAAGGCGGCACAAAGTTCAGCAACCCAATACGATTCGTGCTCATGGCCGGCAACGGTGATAACTAGGGATTATCGGTGTCTCGTGCATGGCCTTCGACACCAACGATCCCACATATCAGGACCTGCTCGGCCGGGTCCTCGAATCCGACGCCCGGGTCGTGCCGTTCGTCGGTGCCGGGCTCAGCGTCTATGGCGACCCCACAGAGCGCCTACCGCTGTGGCGTGAGCTTCTCGATCGCCTGATCTCCGAGGGCGTCCGAGTCGGGCTGATAGCAGAGCACGGTGATCCGCTGATCGCCGCTGCGCTAGACGACGGGCGATACATCGAGGCGACCGATCGGATCCTTGATGCGCTAGGGGAGCCGACCTTCCGACGCCTTGTTGAGAAGGGGCTGGACGACTCCGAGAAGGACATGCCACCTGCGGTTGCCGAGCTCGTGGCGGTCAGCTGGTCGCTGATCGTCACGACAAATCTCGATCGACTCATCTCACGTGCCTACCTAGAGCGTTACGGGCGGCCGCTGCGCGCAATAAGCAGCCTCGACACTCGGGCCCTCGCCGCCGCCATCGCTGGAACGCTGACCTCCGCAGAGACGACGC
This sequence comes from uncultured Solirubrobacterales bacterium, assembly GCA_963742275.1. Lineage (GTDB taxonomy): Bacteria > Actinomycetota > Thermoleophilia > Solirubrobacterales > Solirubrobacteraceae > Palsa-744. Next base: position 728,389 of record CAVUKU010000001.1, read on the forward strand.
TCGCGCAAATCCATGGCGAGGTCGATGTGTATCCGTCTTGGCGGCTGACGAGCTCGCACTACCGACAGCTGCTGCGCGACCGCGGCTATGTCCACGCCCTTCAGCACCTTTTCCTCAAGCGGCTGTTCTTCGTCGGCTTTGGACTACAGGACGAGGATTTCGACCTCCTCCTAAACACGATCACGTCGATCTACCCGCCGGGCGTTGGAGAGTTCTACGCTTTGATTGCGCGGTCGCGCAAGCAAGACCCAGCGATCGTAAAGCTGATCCGCGACAGCGGGCTGCGTCCGATTTTCTACGACGTCGAGCCGAGTCCGGACCCTTCAGACCCGTTTGCCGGACACCGAGCAGTCTATGAATGCCTGGCAGATCTCGCCTCAAACTGGGCCGCGACACGCACTGGGCTTGAGATCACGCTCAAGTACTTTCCCGAGCCAGACCCATTCGTGATCGCGCGTGAGCACGAGCTCGGAGTCCTGCAACAATGGGTAGAGGGTAAGGGCGGACACGTCGTGCAGGTGATCGGACTCGGCGGGCTCGGGAAGACCTCGCTGATCCAGCAGTACATCACCCAGCGAGCACCCAATATCGCAGCCGCCGGCTACTCACGCTCCTTCGGGTGCTCCTTCTACCGCGCCGACGTGGCAGAGTTCATAAGCGATCTCGCGCTGGCGATTGGCAGCGCCGGTGTACTGTCAGTAGCCAGGCGCGTGGAGGGCATCTGCGCGCAACTCGGGCGCCACCGCACGCTGCTGATACTCGACGGGCTCGAGAACATCATCGATGCTGAGCGACAGCTCAGAAGTCCATATCTCACGCAGATCCTCGACGCGACCATCGCGGGCCAAGGAACAGTCCTCGTTACCAGCAGGGTGCCAGCGCTCGGTGGGTTGTTTGACCACACGCCGCGCATCGAGCTGGCGCCTCTGTCCGCTGGCCAGGTCAGCGAGTTCCTTCAGCGATTGGGGCTGAAGAAGCTCGACCAGGCCGTGGGCGAACGTCTCAAGACTGTGACCGGGGGTCACCCTCTAGCGTTGCGGATCTTGGCCGGCCTGCTCGCTGACGCAAGCAGCGCAGAAGCGGCACGCACGATCGAGTGCTCCTCGGTCATCTCGACATCCGACGAGGTCGATCCGCTTCGCGAGAACAGGCTCGCGCGGGTGTTCGACTCCTATTTGCGGCACATCAGCGGCGCAGAGATCGCGTTCATGATGAGCTGGACCGCCTTCGACACGCCCGCACCCTATCCGCTCATCGAGCAGACGCTGGGACGCCTCTATCTCGACACCGCGGTCAACGAGCCCTTGACCGGGATCGACCTTCGTACCGTTGTGGCTTCACTGCTGGAGCACCGACTCCTAACAAGTAGCGAGGTCGGCGAGCTTTCAGGGCATCCAACCGTCCGGGAGTACTTTGGGAAACTCGCGGCTGACCGCGGACACTCGCTGAGACCAATCCATCGGTTCCTGGCCGGCGAGTACCTCCGCAACGTACCCGCGGAACCGGAGACCTTCGAGGAGGCAGCGCCACTGTTGATCGCCTGCCGCCACGTTGCCGCGTGTGAAGACTGGACACTTTTCGACGAGCTGTTTCGCCGTCGGTTGATGAGAGGCTTTCGCTTGTACCTCTGCGAGAACCTAGGTGCGTGGGAGGAGGCGCTCGGTCTGGCCCGCCTCGGCGACAGGCCATCGTTCCCGGCGAACCTGGCCGCAGAGCCATGCTTCTATCCGATCAATGTTGCGCGCTGCCTGAAGCATCTCGGACGCAGCGAGGAGAGCCGCGCGAAGTACCTGCACACACTCAAGATCCAGCTCACCGCCGGCGAGCCCGAAACGGCGATGTATGTGAACAACTTTCTGACGCTTTTGATCTGGCGCGGCGAACTGGGGGCAGCTGACAGTCTCGCGGAGCTAAACGTGCGTGCGTTGTCGTGGATCACCGAGCCATGGAAGCGGTGCACGCAGGTTGAGCACGGCTTCTCATCGCTCGGTTACCTTCGGCTCCTGCAAGGAGACTTGGTCGCCGCCGCGGCGTGTTACGAGCATGCTGCAAGCGCCTGGGATGAGTACGGCTCCGAGCGCCTGTGGTTCTTCGACTACTACCCCTATTATCGGGCCGAGCTGAGACTCGCACTGGACCCGCATGCGCACGCGCAGGCCTTTGAGGATGTCCGTGCGCTACTCGCAGTGGCAGAGACCTACCACTGGCCCGAGTCGATCTGCCGAGGACACTTGCAAGCGACGCTCATCCACATGCACGAAGCGGCGAACTCCGGAGACCTCGGCCCGCTCGCGCGGGCCGAGGAGCGCCTTCAGCAAGCTGCGCTTGTCGCCGAGGGAATGATCGTGCCCGACGTGCGTATCTCGTACCTACTGACTCGCGTGAAGCTTGCGCTGCTGACGCAGGACATCGCACCCCGGGAGGTGTTTGATGGCGGCGCTGTCGAGGACCTGGTCGACCGCGCGCACATGCTCGTTGAGAGCTCAGGCCTCGCACTTGCCAAGCCGGAAATCATCGCCGCCCGGGGCGCACTTGCATACCTTCATGGCACGGTCGATGTAGCATCGGCGCTGTGCGTCCAAGCGCTTGCGGAGAGTTCCCGCACAGGAAACCGCCTGTGCGTCGAGAGCTCACGATCGGCGCTCGGGTGGCTAAGGGCACGGCTGGGCATGCCAGCTCCCCAGCCGCGTCCGGACGTCCCCGGGGACCTCATCGAGCTGGTCGGCACCCCGCTCAGTAGAGATTGGATGCATGCGCGCCTAGAGAATATTGAGAATGTCGAAGGCTAGGCTGGCGGTATCAGAGCCAGCGGGCGGCCACTTTTTTAGGCGTCGGTCGCTTCGAGTCGGTAATCGGCCTCGACGATCCGACCGTCCGCTGGCCGTACCGGCTCGCTACGAGGAAGATCCCTCGTCACAAACGACCGCAGCAGCCAGCGGTCTTTGCCGTCGTAACGCGGCGTGAACGAGGTACGCCCGTGCAGTGCTCGGTTGTTGTCGACCACGAGGAGGTCGCCCGCTAGTAGATACAAAGCCGCCTGTGTCTGCGATACTGCCTCGTGCAGGGCCGCGAGGGCGTCCTGTGCAACACGGTCCTTGCCCTCGGTCTCGGCAAAGTCCACCCGAAGCCGTGGTCGGTGCTCCGCGCCGCTGAGCACTGAAATTGGGTCGATCCAGATGTCCTTGCTGTAGTGCTCGCCCAGCAGGAAGGACCGGTCCACCCTGGTGCGAAATCGCGGCGCTCTGAGCACACTGACCGTTTCAACCTCGAGCAATGGGAGGATGTTCTCGATAGAGCTGACGGTCGTGGCCGCGCGACGCTCGTGGTCCTCGCGAAGGCATAGGAGAGCCACGTAATCCGAGCGAAACGGTGAGAACGCCATCTCGACGTGGGAGCTCAGCGGCACCGTCGAACCGATGGAGATCTCTTGCCCTTGAAAGGTGTACACCGGAAGGAGATGTCTTGCAGGATGCTCCCGCCAAGCTCCGGACGGAACCCGTACTGCTCACCGAGCTGCGCCAGGATGATGCTCATGGCTGCCGCAGCGCCCTGCGTACCTGCCGTCTCCTGCCCAGCCCACGCGGGTGTGAGTGGCACCTCACCGATCGGCACGCCGCGCAAGACCAGTGCGCCGTCGGGGTGCCCGAACCGGCGGAAGGTGAGGATTTGCCGGCGCAGCGGCACCGAGAGAAGTGCGGCCTCGATCTGGGCCTCTAACACGAACTGCTCGGTGTCCGTCCGGAGGTCGTAGCCGCATAGGCGTCGCGCGGCAGACGCGAGCACGCTCACGTCCTCGGGCGCGAGCCGGTGCATGCAGGAGTTGCTAAGCAGTCCGTTCACCCTCGCGTCCTCGCGTTCCTCATGCCCGAGCACCGGACGAGAGACCGCTGCTCCCGCAACGTGGGTTGGCTGACGCTATCGACGATCGCGCTTGCGCCTTGGACCGTCGGGCGTTCACCGGAGAGGCCAATCGCCTGCCGCGCGATGGGTGAGCGGCGATGGCGACGCCCACGGGGAATACTTACGAGCGAGCCATGGACCCAGCACCAACGCGTCGATCGGCCGCTGAATGAATAGTGAAAGGGCATCGCTCGGCGTCTCCACGATCGGCTTACCCCGCAGGTTCAGCGACGTGTTCAACAACACCGGCACACCCGTCAGCTCGCCCACGAGCTCGAGCAGTCGATGAAGGAAGGGGTTGTCCTCGAAGCGCACGGTCTGTACCCGTGCCGTCCCATCGACGTGCGTTACGCCTGCCAGCTGCTCGCGCGCGTCCTCGCGGACAGTTGCGACCAGCAGCATGTACGGCGACTCCTCGACCCCGTCGAAGAACCGCTGCACATGCTCGAGCGGCACGACGGGAGCCAACGGTCGGAAGGACTCGCGCTCCTTGATATTGATGTTGATGTGGTCGCGCATCCGTCGTGTGTTTGGCATCGCGAGCAGGCTGCGGTTCCCGAGGGCGCGAGGCCCGATCTCTGAGCGTCCGCGACAGACGGCCACGACGTCTCCATCCGCGAGCACGCCTGCGACCGTGGCGGCCAGCTCTGCGGGCCGCGTCGCTGACACCGGTGCGCCGGACAACGTCTGCTCGATCTCCTCCTCGTCGTATTCGCGGCCCGTAAAGACTGCGCGCCCGCGCCAGCCCTCGCAGGTGTCGGCGCGCGGATGGCCCAGCAGCACATGCGACCCGTAGAACGCGGCCCCTACCGACAGCCCGTTGTCTGCCGCGGCTGGAAAGATGAAGATCTCCTCGAAGGGCGTTTCCTGCAGGATGCGGGTGTTCGCGAGCGTGTTCAGCGCACAGCCGCCGCCGAAGCACAGAACCGGTGAAGGTGCACGGCAATAGGCCTCCCGGGCGGCAGCAACGACACCGCGCACAAGAATCTCCTGCGCGGCGTATGCGACATCGGCACGCACCTGCATCGCGTTCGGGCATCTGTCGAGGATTTGCCCCAGCCAGTCCCATAGGCCGCCATAAGGGTCAAAGCGGAAGTCGCCACCCTCGCCGATGCAAACGAAGTCAGCCATTGGATGAAGAAGGGCAGGCGTTCCGTAACCGGCGAGGCCCATCGTCTTGCCTTGGCCGTTCTCCCCGAACCCAAGCGCGATCGTCACGATGCCGTAGAACCAACCGATCGAGTTCTGCGCGACATGACGCCAGCAGCTCGAGGTCTTCTTCTGCTGCCCACTTTGAAGCGGCGTGAGCGTGAGTGATCGCTCCTCAGCCCACCCGACGGAGATTGTCTCCACCTCGTAGTGTGCTCGCTTCTCGTCGACGGGACTGCCGTGGCCGTCGATGACGAGTAGTGCGGCTCGCCGATATGCAGAGGCGAAGAAGGACGCCGCCGCATGGGCGACGTGATGGTTGACGAAGGTGACCGCAGACCAGTCCAGCCAGTCGCGGGGGCGCTCTAGATCATCGCAGCAGAAGATCCCGGCCAGCTCATCCAGCTCTAGGCCGCTGGCCTGCAGGCAGTAGCCGGTCGAATCACGGCCTGGGTGTGAGTGCCAGCTCGTGTCGGCCTGCTTGATGCCCTGAATCCGCTCGTCCTCGATCGCGACACGGATCACGCCATCCCGGACGATCGCCGCGCTGAAATCGTGGTCCGAGCCGCCGATACCGAGGACGGCAACCACCGATAATCCCTAGTTATCACCATTGCGTTCGGTGGTTCGCGAAGTTCAACTGTCATGTATTCTGCGTGAGTGCATGCACTCACGCCCGGAATCTGCATGCAAAACTGCCGGCAAATGCCGCCGGTCGAGGACATCGTTGCAGCGCATGATCTGACGTCAGGGCACCTAAATGGCGACGAAACGTATAGCTGGAATGGATGGGACTTTGAACTCGTCGGACATCTTTTCGCCCGGGCTGGCAAGCCGGCTAATTCCACGACCGTCTCCTCGACGGTCGGATCCCTGTGGTTGGCCGGCGGTACGCTGCGATGGGTGTTGGGCTGAGATCATCGTTGCTGGGCTACGTGGCGCGAGAAGTCTTCACGGACTGGACATGCACGAGGAGAGCGTACGAATGACGCTGCGTAATTACGCACGGATCGTTGGGGGCGACGGGCCACCGCTGGTAGGGCTAGTCAGTGACCTATGGCAGGCGCTTCCAACCGGAGTACAGTTCGACGTGGTTATCTTTAATGTGCCGTTTATCGCCTTTCCCCTATCAAGTGATCCCGCCATCGTAAGGAGTCGGTGCCTGGGGGCAGCATTGGCGGATCGCCTCCTCGACGAGTTGTCGTCACGGATGATTATGGCACCCGACGGTGTCCGCTTAACTGACACTCTCGAGCGCAGAGCCAATGCGGGATATCGTGGCAGTGGCACTCCTAGCTGGCTTTAATGTCGCGTCTGCGCACGTCGCGCACTCGTCGGATACTCGATTGGAGACACACCTTCTCGCCCTGCACTGATCGTCTCTTAGCACATTATGCTGCTTCGCGACGTGCAATGAATCGGCCGACGACATCGGCTTCGGTAACGACCCTACGCAACGTACTGTCAGACACGTGTGTATAGATCTCGGTGGTGCTCAGACTCGCATGACCGAGCAGGCGCTGTATATACCGAATATCAACACCCGCTTCGATCAACTGGGTCGCCGCCGTGTGCCTCAGCATGTGAGGAGTCACTCGGATGCCTAGGCCGGCTGCAAGCGCCGCTTTGGCCAAGCGTGACCGCATCGCTTGCGTCGTGAGGGGGTCATAGCTCAAGCTAAACAACAGCTTGGTGTGTGTCAATTCGAGTTCGCTGCGGGCGCGTACGTAGATAGATGTGAAGTCTGCGACCCAATCATTTGTGAGGAACACCTGACGCTCCCGCTGTCCCTTGCCGACGATTCGCACGCCACGGCTGTGGAGATCGATGTCGCCACAGTTGATGTTGACCACCTCGTTGACCCGCGCTCCCGTGGCCACCATAAGTGCGACGGCGAGTAGCGTCGTACAGTCGTGTGGTCGATCAAGTACCGCATGCAGCGAAACCGTCTCGACGACACTGGCTGACACGCGGAGATAAGCGAAAAGTCGATCAAGGTCATGCGCCGGCACAACCCGCGGAAGTGTCCGTCGGTGGCCGGTCGAAAAGGTCATGCCTAGAGCGGGGTCCTCTCCAAGCAGGCGACGGGCTAGCAGCCACTTGCAGAACCCCCGCAGCGCTGAAACTCGCCGTCTGATCGACGTTGCCGCAAGGCCTCCGGCACGCATCTCTTCGACGAACGCAACGAGGCAAGCTTGGTCAATCCGGCTGACGACTGCGTGTCGACCAAGGTGGCGCCCGAAGGCACCGACATCGCCATCGTAAGCACGAATTGTGTGTGGCGAGAGATCCCTCGTAGCCAGAAGCCAGCGTATGTACTGTCTGTGTGCCTCGTAGACGCGCACGGTGATTCCCTCTCTCTGTACGGCGGCCTTTGAGCTCTGTGTAGAGGTCAAGATCGGCCACACTGGGGGAAATCTTGAGAGTCGACGGCTGCCGAGCGTGAGGCATTGCTTGGCGCGGATATACACACGATGCCTGCAATCGAGCAAGGGCTCCGCGAGGGCCAGTGACTGGTTGTGTCCTAATGCGTGCGCCTTTCACGATCGACAGTGCCGCCGCGAGACGGCCGCCACAGATTTGTGCCCGCGTTTCGTCGCGCTGCTCAATCTGCCACGATACGTTTGATCGACGGAACGAGCGCCGCCACGACGTGGTCAGCGTGAATGCCGAGTTCACGCGCGACATCCTCGACAAAAGTGGGGGAGCCCGGTGGGCCTCCAAGGACTAGGGCCTCGCGCCCGATCCCTACGTCCCGCGCGTCAGTCACGTCCAGCAGACTGTAGTCGAACATCGGCGGGCATAGGAAGCGACAATAGGTTCCGTTCAGCACCGCACCAAAGCGCTCATCGAGCCCTGGATTGAGGCCATGTGCCGTGCCGAGCGGAAGAGTGGCAACGAGAGTTTCGCGAGGGAGTGGCCGCGGGTCGTAGCCGACCCCATCGCCAGTCGATACGCGACGCAACTCAAGAACTGGCGCGAAGAGGCGCAAGCACGGCTTGAGCGCGACATGGGCACGCACCAACGGAGGCGGGTGATGGCCGTAAAGTGCGGAGCCCACGCGCCCGATCTCACCTGCAAGGTCTGGCCGGTCGAGCGTCACGCTGGAACCGCCTGTGTGCACCTGCTCCACACCTAGATCGAGACGACGTAGTAGAGCTACCTCAGCTGCGACGCTGTCCCACTCATCGTAATCCCCCCGGACGACCATGCAGAATGCTGCCTCAAGGCGTGCACCGCGGGCACGGATGGCCTGTGCTAGGGCAGGAGCGTTATGAGGTGCCACACCGAGGCGGTGCATTCCGGTGTCGACGAGCAGATGCACTACCGCATCGGGGGTCAAGTACTCAAGCTGGCAAGATGAACTGACCGCAACGCGTACGCCGCGAGCAACACACTCGCGCATTACCTCCCCATGTGCAGGACCCATGCACAACACGCGTCCTGGCGCGCGCGCCACGAGCTCGAGCGCATCTGCAGGCTCCGCCACCGCAAGCAGATCAACATCATTGGTTATCAGATCGGCGATGAGATCGCGGCCGTGCCCGTAGGCGTTCCCCTTCAGGACCGCAGCAAGCCGCCTTGAAGGTCCTAGAAGGCCTCGCAAAGTCCGGATGTTGCACTGCAGCGCCTCATAGGAAATCTCGATGTGCGCGGCAAACGGGTCCAATGTCTCTCGATGGCTTGTGGAAGCCGAACAATCGATCATATCGTTCGTGTATTCGTTGATGAGTCCGGAAAGCTCACGTCGCCCTCCCGCCACAAACGTACAAATCGGAGGCTTTTCGGAAACGCTGAGGCAGGCGTGCCATAAGGCCCGTTATCGGCCAGGGTAGAGGCAATGGACGCCCCGCCCGCGAAGCCTAGGTCGAGCTTGACCGACGATACCAGCGATTATCGCTGTTCAGGCCTATCGCTCGCCTGGTCAGGTCCCATCGACAGGGGTATTGACGGGAAACACATATTCGAGCGCTTCAGCGTCACGAACTCCTCCAAAGGTGAGGTCACTTCGCAAACGAAGTGGCAGGCGGCCAAGCGGGTCGAAGATCAGGCGGACGCGCAGGTCTCCCGCTCCCTCCTCGAGCCCGGCGACCACGGCGAGGAAGAAGTCGGGGTCCGTTCGCGCGCGTTCGACCTCGTTGGGCGTCAACGTGATCTCGCTGGGGATGTCTTTCCCGGATGACATCTTGATCTCGAAGCTCTGGCGTAGCTCGTCTATGGCATCGGCGCCCACTCCGCGACGGTGCCGCAGGTCGGCAACCTCACCAGCACCAAAGGCAAGCGCGGCTCTCACGGCGTCGTATGCGAGCTGCTCGCGCGCATTCAGCGGCGGCAGCACCGTCGGATTCGCGTCCGCCTTCGTCGATGTCTGCCCATCCGCTCGGACGTCGGGCACAACGTAGTTCGAGTGCGATCCGCCGCCCCCGGCGGCGGCCCTCCGCCGGCGTTCCGGAATGATGATCCCGCCGCGTGGCGCGCCAGAGTTGATGATCGAACCCCTCGACGGCTCGAGCTTGCCGATCTCCTTCAGTTTCCGCACCTGGACCGTTGTGCTTTTGTCTGCGGTAGTGTCAGCTTTCTTCTTCGTGGTCGTGCGCGTCCGGCTGCGCCGATCATCGGCCTGGGTCTGTAGGCGTGCTAGACGATCGTCCTCGTCGATCTCCGTAGCGTCGCTCGAGAGCTGGATCCTCGGCGCGCGCGCTCCGTCGTCGGCCTTTTGCCACATGGCGACCCACGCCCAAGCCACCTTCTGCCGGTCACCGCCGAAGAGATCGGCGATCGCGCGACCGCCTCCCTCCGCGGAACCCAGGTCCTCCACCGAACGTGCGAACAAGATCAGCGGCTCGCGCACCAGGTGCGCTGCCGTCGGGGCGGTGAGCCGGCGGCCGGGAACGCTCGCGACAACCTCGAGGTCGCAGTCGAGCACAGGTCGCGCCGACGCAAGCTTCTCCCATGGGATCGTTAGCGTCCCGTAGAGCTGCTGGTCGCGCTGGGCCAGCTCTGCTTTGAGATGCTCGACAGCGAGCACGAACCTCTGTCTGCACTCGTCTCCGGCAGCCGCGCCATATCCCGCGTTCGTGATTGGGACGAAATGTTCGGGCGGTATCAGCGCAAGCCCGAGCGCGTCGATCAGCGACTCCATCCCGTCGATCGCGAATCCAGGTTGCCACACGCGCGCCTGATCGGCGACAGCCACTGCAACAGACTCGTCACCGATTGCGTATACCGGCCGCTGGCTCGTCCACTCTTCGCCGGTCCAGACCGGCAGCGTCTTCAATGTACCGTGGAGCTGCGGGCTCATTTCCTCCACCTCTTGCGCGAGCATCTGCATGGTCTCGATCACAACCGGGCGATCCGTATTGACGAGCGGTGCACGTGCGATCTCGCGCAGGACGGCGACACCCTCGCGAGCGTCCGGCGGTTCGACGCTGAGCGTCCGCCACAGTGGTTCGAGATGCGATGAGTTCGGTACGAACGGACGGCGCTGACCGAAGATTGGCGGTCCCCGGAAGACCTGCGTCGGCGTGAACCAGTGCCCGTCGATCAGCAGCAATCCGCGTCCGCCGCGCTGACCTCGCCCGCCGGCGAAACGCAGGCGAAGCGCGCTGACGGTCATATCGTCGACCGGCCGCTGACCGCGGCCGTCGGGTGGACACGCGAGTGCGAGGATCCGATACGCGGTGCGCGCTTTCGCGTCGATCGACGCTCCGCGCTTCCCCCCGTCACGTAGCTCCTCAAGTGTGCTGACGATACTTGTGGCAGATGGGCCGCGTCTGATGCGCAGTGCCGCGATGACCGGGCTACGTAGGATCTGGTTGTCGAGCGGCATCAGGTAGAGGCTCCGTTTGTCGCCAACGGTCAGTCGGTTCGCCTCGCTCGGAAGATGGAGATCTAGTGGCGCCTTTAGCGCGCCGGTTTGGCTCGGAAGCCACGGCTGGCTCGCGGCTCGGGCGAGCCAGGTCGCTATGACCTCGCCTCGGGGATTCAAGCGCCCGTCGTAGTCCCAGACCGCTTGGGCGGTAGCGTGCTCAGCGTAGTACCGCTCCCATCCTCGCGCGAGCAAGCCGATTAGAGCGGCGGCGCGGCGCTTGCGGCCCGGACCCGCTCGATCATTGTGAATATCGTCGATCACCGCATCCAGGTCGGGGGACCACCGGTCTTCGATCAGATACGTTGCGCGCTGCGAAAGCGCACGTACTTCGGTCGCTTGAACTGGAGGCAACGTGGCATGCTCGATCGAGCTTGCACGGCGAGGATCTCGGCTGTACCGCTGGATCTCGTTCGGTGGTGCCACGAGGCGCGGGAACGTCTGCGCGCCGAGACGCACCAGCAGACCTTGCGCGCCGAGTTCACGTCGGCCTCCGGGACGTTTGAGTACGCGCGCGTAGTCCGGCGATAGCCATGCCAGCCCCGGTGCCTTCGCTGCCGCTCGACCGAAACTGTCGGTCTCGTGGTCAATCTGTTTCGGAAGGTACGACGTACTCGGAGAAACCCATTGGTTCTCGGCCCTGCCGTGTTCGTCGTAGGAGAACCCGCGAAGCTCGATCGCGCGCCCGACCTTCGGACCGAGTTCACGCCGCCGCTCGTCGGTGAGCTGCTCAAGCGCGTCGCGGAGAGAGAGCAACGCGTCGTCGTCGAGCCGCACCGGCTCACGTTCTCCTTTCGCGAGCAATGCGAGTGCTTCGGCGTCCGACTCGTACGCCTCGACCAGCAGCTTCGCGCCTTTAAGCTCGTCGCTGACGCCGCTGGCGGTCTTATCTCCCGCCGTGTAGACAGGGTGGATGGGCAGCGTCAGGCCGAGACGCGACGCGAGACTTCGTTCCTCGTCACGCACCACCAGTGATCGGGGCTCATCGGAACCGGGAGGTGCTACGCGGCTACCGTCGGTAAGCAGAACGCTCCGCTTCGCACAGAACTCGTCAAATATCTCCGCGTTGATCGCCGCCGCTGCGAACGCTAGGTACCAGGTGGGCTCGCGGTCGCCGAGATCCTCGTCAGCAAGCTCGAGCAGCTCGAGCGCATCCTCGACGCCAAGCCGTCGAGAGCGTCCGAGCTCCTGGAGGACATCACGCCAGCGTCCGAACCGATCGCGATGAGCGGCAGGAACTGCCGAACAACCCTCCGCAAGTCGCTCTTGGTCGTGCTCGGTCAGAACATCCTGAAGGAGTGTGTCCTCGAACACGATCTCGTCGATCGGCCGCTGCTCGTTCTGCGGCCCGAGGCGGAGCGCGTCGCCGAGACGCGAATGGCAGCACCCGATCACGTCGAGCACGAATCGCTCGCGCAACCACTCTCCGATCCCGTCGGGAACATCGTGTAGGAGCGGGACGGCGCCCCAGCCGCGCCGCGGATCGCGCGCGAAAAGGTCGAGTGCGACAGCAGCGACAAGGTCGCCCAGCTCGACGAAGCGCCGGGTATTCCAAGCTCGCTCGGTGAGCGTCGATCGCGAAGTGTCCGGGTCGAACTGTGCATTAAGTCCCACCGGAAGTCGCGAAGGGACTGGCAGCGGCAGTCGGTCATACAGCAAGCCCTCTTCGGGATCTCGTGGGACACAAACACCGAGCGTCGTCGTCGGCCCCGTTGCCTTGTTGTGCCGCCACTCATCTGCTTCTAGAGGCACCTCGACGAGATAGCGCACATAGGTCTGACGACGGTCACGATCGGTGAGCTCGATCACCTCGCCATCGAGCACGTGCCCGTGAACCTCGAGCGTCACGGTGTGACGGCGGCGATCATGGAGTTGGTGGTCGACGATCGCTGCTCCCGTCTTTGGATCGATCAGGGCGATGCGGCGAATGCTGCGCAAGAAGACGAGAGAGCGAGTGCCCAGGTTGACCATAAACTGACTGAGCGCAGCGGTATCGACCTCGGCGTCGAGTGGAATGACGAGGAGTGTGTTGCGCGCCGACGGGTCGTAGAAGCCTGCGAGCTCAGCCTCTGGCGAACAGACCGTCGGGATCTCTCCCATCTCGAAGTGGTACGGACTACAGTGCGCGGCGATCGGGCCACCGAGTGCACGAAGGGTCTTCTGGCCGCTTCCGAATCGGCCCGATGCGTAGGGATCGTCTGTCTTGGTGCTGACCCAGGGCAAAACCATGGCGCCGACATGTGGAAGCGAAATTGGAGCGCCGTTGTGGACGATGAGGAGCTCACGGCGCCGGCCGTTTTGCGCACAGCGACCAGCAGCTCGCGGGCCCCAAGGTCATCCCCATTCTGGATCGACTCGACGATGCCTTGGAACGGTCGTGCACTCAGGCTCTCGGCGCCGCGCTCGGATCCTTGCCGGCTCGCCTGGAACAGCTTGGGCTGCTCTTCGATCAGCTCGGCCAGCCGCTGCACGGCCGCCGCTGCGAACTCCGTCGTCGTGAGCTCGGTCAGATCGTCCGTTTCGGGCCAGCTGTTGACCAAGTGCTCCGCCGCCGCTCGGCCAAGCTCAGCGTCGTCGGTCACGATCGATGCCGTCGCGTGATCAGAATGCGAGGCCAACTCGTTTTGCCGCTTGCAGTCCGGTCTTTAGGCACTGGACAAACACATACTCCGCGCTGTCCCACGGCACTATCACCAGCTGATCGTGAGGGCCATTCTCAGACGCGTCCCGCTTGCCAGACCGGCTTGCCAGACCGAGCTTCATGGTATTCGATCCGCCGCGGGCACCGTCGAGAGGCTAGGCGTTCGACGGCCATTGGAGGCCGTTTTGGGACGAAGCTTGGGAGGAAGCGGAAGTTCCACATGCCGGACGATATCGTGGAGGCTAGTTCTGTCCCGGATCCGCACCCCGAGGCTATGGCACCACAGACTCTCGATCTCGCTGCTCCGATCAGCGGCCATCTGTGGTTGTACCGCGGCAAGCGTCGGCAGACGTGGTGCGCGAGGTGGCGTGACCAGACGGGCCAGCACCAGAGACGCCCGGGCACGCCTGGAGGGGCCGGGGCCGCCCGCCACAGGGCTTCCTGGGCAAGCGCGACGCCGAAGCGCTGTTGGAGGAGATCCTTGTCGATGCTCGGCGCGGCCAGCTACGCCAGCAGCACACCGGCGTCACGTTCGCGGACGTCGCCGAGGACTGATACGCGCGCGGACCTCTGGAGCGCGACTGGTCGCCGTCGACCCAACGCGACTACCGCTCGGTGCTCGACGCGCATCTGCTGCCCGCGTTTGGGACGATGCGTATCGAGACGATCACTGCGGAGCAATTCGAGCGCTGGCGCGGGCGGCTCGCGAGGGACGGTGTGCGCTCTCGCAAGACGGTCAACAAGATCGCCACCCAGGCCCGCACGATCTTCCAGCATGCCGTAGGTCGCTTCGGCCTGGAGGTCAACGTGGCCTCGAAGGTCAGGCGGCTGCGTGAAAGCAGCGATCCTGGGCGCTTTGACTTCTTCTCACCGCAGGACGTCGATCTGCTCGTCGCCACCGCCGCGAGGGGCGCACACCGCGACCCCAGCCGACCGGCCATCAGCGAGGCCAAGCGGACGCTCCGCGCCGAGGAGGACCGGCAGGACGGGGTGATCTACCTCACCGCAGCACGGCCTGCGTCGCAGCGAACTGCTCGCGCTGCTGTGGGAGGACGTCGACTTCGGGCACTCCTCGATCCGCGTGTATGAAGGCTATGCCGCCAAGAAGACCGGCAAGCCGAAGTCGCGCAAGTCACGCACGGTGCCGATGATCGACAAGTTCGCCGCCGCGCTGGATGAGCTCAAGACGCGGACGTCACACCGCCAGGTCCGACCACGTCTTTGTCGGTCGCGAGGGGACTCCTTTGGATGGCTCTGCGCTGCGCCGGCGCGACGTAGCCGCGCGCGACGCCGCCGGTTTGCGTCCGTTGCGCTTTCGCGATCTGCGCCACACGTTCGCGAGCGCCGCAATCGACGTCGCGAGCATCACCCAGGTCCAGGCGTGGATGGGCCACGCCGACGTGAAGACCACGATGCGCTACCTACACCACAAGAGCCGCGCCGACGACGCCCGACTGCTCTCCGCCGCGTTCAATCCCAAGAGGCGCTGAGTCCTACCCCGAGCCTGAGTTGACGTCCAACTCGTCAGCATCATCGGCCCGGCGATGACCGTCGGGCAGTGGGACCCGAAGGTCGGGCGGCATACCTTGGCCCCAGGCCGGAGTAACCGCCGGGGTCGGGACCCTGGGGTCGGGCATGCGATCGCACCTGGCTTCCACCGTATACCAGCTTGACGGCATAGCATCATCGAGGCATGGCGAAGCGCAAGACGACCCTCTACATCGACGACGACGTGATGACAGCCCCCAAGGCGACCGCGATGGCGATGCACAGCACCGACAGCGCATTCGTCGAGGACGCACTCTGGGCGTACCTTAAGACGGGCCGCGCCGAGGCCGCCCATGTCGACCTTCGTGCGGTTCTGGATCGACTCGCAGCACAGAACCCAGACGATCTCACCGACGAGGAGGCTATGGAGCTGGCCGTCGAAGAAGTCCGTGCCGTTCGCGCTGAGCGGCGGAGCCGCAAGTGAGCAAGCCGCCCCGAGCGGTCGTAGACACCAACGTCCTCATCGCCGCCGCCATCAAGCCCACGGGCACCTGCCGAGAGCTGCTCGACGCAGCGGTGGAGCTCCAGTGGCAGCCCGTCCTCTCACCGCAGCTGCTCAGCGAGCTGGGAGACCCATGATGCGACAAGCGCAGCTCACCGAGGAAGGGATCCAGGACTTCCTCGCGGGTCGTAGGCATCTCCGAGGTGGTGGGCGACCCGCCGTCCACGGCGATCCATACGCTCGATCCCGAAGACGACTACCGTTCGCCGAGCCGAGTGGCCCTCAGCGGGGCGCTTTCGCCAAGTAGCTCATTCCGGCGTGCAGGATGACACTCCGATGCCGTAGGTAGTCAAAGACTTCCACGACGCCTCGATACACCCGTGTGAGCGTGCCATCGCACCTATCCTCGGTATCCCAAACGGTGCCGTGAACGGACGCCGAGCTGTAGCGGGCATCCGTGCGAAAGCGTCCAGCGACATGGGAGCGCAGCCGCGCGATCACGCGTGGGGGGAGCCGGCGGCTAGTCACCGCGCGAGCCCGAGCCGTGCGCGTGCAGACGCCCGCGGCGCGCGCGCCATCGAGGAGCGCCAGCTGGGTCAAACCGCGCTGACTGCCACTCTGCAACACCCTGAAGGGGCCGCCCACGAAGACGCCCGACTGCGTCCCCCCACGCGTATTGCTGGCCGTGGTGACCCGAGCGCTCCCACCGCGCGCGTCCACGATCGAGCCAACCGGGAAGTTGCGCGGGGTCGTCACCTGAACGTATTCGATGCTCCCAGCGTGCGCGCGCGTCGCCGCGGCGGCAGATCCAGCGCTGGGGGAGCCCACGAGGACCTTGCCGCTCACAGGCGCCACGCTGAAGGTCCTAGCGAGGATCGGAGCCGGCACCGGTTCGACTGCGACGGCCGCATCCTGTTCCGTGCACGCGCTCGCCGCGGAACCGAAGCTCGCGTCGCCGCTGTAGGTCGCAACGAAGCGATACACGCCCGCCACCGTCGCCGTGTAGGGGGCCGAGACATAGCTGCCGCTCCCCATCACCGCCGTCGTCGATGCGATCGCACCCCCGCTGCACGTCGCGTCGTTCGGACCGTAGAGGAGAAACGTGATCGTCCCCGTGGGGTTCCCCGGAGCCGAGAGCACCACCGTGGCCCGGATCTGTTCGCCGACGATCGCCCTCGGCGAGGCGCTCACCGTGAGCGTGGGGCTCACCGGTGCGGCCCTTACCAGCACGGTCTCCCCCTGTTCGCCACACGCCGTCGCGACGGGCGCGTTCTCGCCATCGCCGCTGTACCCCGCAACGAACCGGTAGGTGCCAGGTCGCGTCACCGTGAAGGGGCTCGAGGCATACCTCCCCCCATAGGCGATCGGAACCGTCTGCGTGAATGCGGGCGCCAGCGAACACGTCGCGTCGTCCGGCCCGAACAGCGTGAACGTGATGCTCCCGCTTTCGAGATACCCACCGGACAGCAGCGCGGCGTCGCTCACCTGCCCGCCAACTGGCACCGACCCGCTCGCCGTCGTCACCAGCGTGGGCGAGGCCAGGGTCATAGTCACCGTCTCGCCCGCATCGCCGCAGAGCGTGCTCGCCGGGGCATTGGCGAGATCGCCACTGTAGCTGGCGAGGAAGCGGTAGGCGCCGGGCGCGCTCGGCCAGAACGGTTCGGAGACGTACCTCCCGTCGCCGGTCACCGTAACGGTCGATGTGAACACCGGCGTGCCCGTGCACGTCGGATCGCCCGGTCCGAACAACTGGAAGAGTATCGAGCCGCTCTCGGCGCTCCCGCCGGCCAACACCGCTTCGTCGCCCACCATCCCGCCCAGAGGTCCCGAGCCGCTCGCCGTCGTCGCAATCGTCGGCGTGCTCAGCGCGGCAGCCGGCGGGGCCATCCATGGCGAGAGGACGCTCACAGTCATCGCCGCGAGGACGCTGATCGAGGCAGCCATCCTTCTCACCCACCCCAGCTCCCTGAGCGCCGCATCGAGGCGAGCGGAGTGCGCAGATCTTTTCACGGATCGCCAGAGTACCGAAACGTGGACCGTTCGTGGCGTATCGGAGCGTCCCCCTGCGTGTGTAGCGCGACATTGCCACCGTTTGAGGCTCCCTGTCCGGCTCTCGCGAGTGCCTGCGCCCTCGCGCGCAGATCGGGATTGTTCGGATCCACCCGCAGAGCGCGAGCGAGCAGCGCCGCGGCGCGAGCATCCTCTCTACCCGCCGCCGCCAGCGTGGCCGCATCCGCGAGCGCCTGAACTGAGTGCGGAAAGGCGGCCACGTCGCGTTCTGACCACCCCACACCGATCCGCGCCGCACTCGAGCTCCCAGCGCC
The DNA here is from genome assembly GCA_963742275.1 of uncultured Solirubrobacterales bacterium. Lineage (GTDB taxonomy): Bacteria > Actinomycetota > Thermoleophilia > Solirubrobacterales > Solirubrobacteraceae > Palsa-744. Next base: position 746,262 of record CAVUKU010000001.1, read on the forward strand.
CGCGATCGTGGCGTACGCGTGCCCCGCGATCGCCGCGATCGCCAGATCCCAAGGCCGCAGCGCTTCAGCTATGTGGAAATCCTCGTTGGCGGCCACGAAGTGACCGGAGGCCGCCGCCACGAGCGCCGAGCGCAGCGGGATCTCGGCGAGCGCCGCCGCGCCCAGCACGAGCGCAAGCGCGCCGAACGCGGTGCTCCTCACTGCTCGCGCCAAGCGACACGGCCACCACGCGACCGGAGCACGGCTCACCCAGCCGAGCCTCCTCGCCGGGCCAGCCTGGCGATGCGCCGCTGAGATCGCCGAGTCGCCCCTCGGCTGTACGGCGAGCAGCGCGCCGGCGAACACCGCGGCCAGCGGAGTCGTGCCGGGAGAGGTGAAATGGAAGAGCAGCGCAACCGTGTAACCCGAGAGGCCAGCAAGCATTCCAGCCACAGCCGCCTCCTCGCCGTCCGCGGGCTGCGTTCCGAGCGCGCGAGTGCCCCGGTGGAGCGTGAGGGCCGCCAGCGCCACAGCGAGCAGCGCCAGCAGCAGACCCCCAGCGGCGGCCGACTGCAGAATCCAGTCGTGCGGGCTGTCGGGTGGATTGGCGGGGCCCACCGCAAGCTCGTAGCTGCGAGTGTTGTATCGAGGGATCGCATCCACGTACCCGCTCGGCCCAACACCGAGCACAGGCCGAGCGCTGAGCAGCTGCGCCGTCTCCTGCCAGAGCAGGCGGCGCCCTGTGACGGTCCTCCGCGCAAGCGCACTCCTCCCAAGCACGTGCGGGCGCGACGAGGGCAGCGCCACCGCGCAGAGCGCCACGCCAGCGAGGGCTCCCACGATCAGGACACGCAGCCGGGGCCGCGGCGCCAGCACAGCCAGAACCCCGGCAAGCGCTCCTGCACCAAGCAGCGCGCCGCGCGAGCCCGAGCAGACGAGCGCGCTCGCCGCGCCGATCGCGCCGATCGCATACAGGCGCCCACGAACACGCAGCGCGACATTGGCGAGCGGGCCGAGCGCCAGCAGAGCCCACGCGCCCTCGTCGCTCGCGTTGCCGAGCAGCGAGCCTGGACGCGCCACATCGCTCGCAAGCGGGCGCAGGCCCGCGCCCTCCGCCAGCGCCTCCACGCCGATCGCCACGGCGGCAACCGCAAGCCACCGCAGGAACCACGCCATCGATCCGCGCGCGCGTCCCGGTCCCAGCAGCCGCGCCCCCGCGAGGAGCGCACCGAGGTAAACGGGCAACACGAACACTCCCTCATATCGGGGTGGGCGCCCGAGGAACTGGGCGAGCGGCGTCTGGCCCGTGAGCGCTGCGAGCATCAGAACGATCGCGCTCGCGAGCAGCAGCGCGACGGGTGCGCGCGGCAGGCGTCCACGTGGCCTCACCGCGAAGGCAAGCACGATCGCCGCCGCAGCCAGCGCGAGCTTCGCGAACACGAAGCGATTGAGCGCCAGCGGGACGAACACGGCCCCACTCAGCGCAAGCGCCGCCAGAGCCCAGCGCTCGCGGGGCTCCATGCGCAGCAGCCGCTCATCCCGATTCCCTTCTTCCAGATTGATAGCCTACTTTGAGTTTGCGTCCCGATCGACCGTCACGCCGTCGCCGACTCGGTCGGCTTCTCGGGGGAGTGGGGCTGGGCGCGATCGTGTTCGGCGCATGGTCCGTTGTCGCCACGCTGGGGAGCACCACCGGCCCGATCTCCTGGTCCATGCCTGTGCCCATCACCTCCAGCTCGTTGATTCCGCCATCGGCCACTGGCTACTCGATGGCCAGCGTCTCCTGTAACAGCGCGACGCTGTGCGTCGCCGGCTCAGGCGATGGCTATGCGGTCAGCGCCACCGAACCGACTGCCGGCGCAGGCGCATGGAGCACCGCGGTCATCGACGGCGAACACACGCTCAGTGCCCTCGCGTGCCCCTCCGTATCGCTGTGCGTCGCGGGAGACAACGTTGGGAACGTCGTCACGTCCACAGAACCAACCGCCGGCGCAGGCGCGTGGCACACGGCGACGATCGACGCCGGCCGGCGTCTCCAGGCACTCTCGTGCCCGACGGCATCGCTGTGCGTCGCGGTCGACGAAGCCGGCAACGCGATCACATCCACGGAACCAACCGCCGGCGCGGGCGCGTGGCACACGGCGACGATCGACGCGGCCGGCCAACCTCTGCTGGGAGTGTCCTGCCCCTCGGCCTCGCTGTGCGTAGCGGTTGACCAGTACGGCGACGTGCTGAGCAGCACCGAACCAACCGGCGGCCCGAGCGCATGGAACCTTCAGAGCAGCGGCGACCCGCACAGCCTCAGCGGCGGCGTGTCCTGCCCCTCGGCCTCGCTGTGCGTAGCGGCCGACAGCGCCGGCGATACCGTCGTCTCCACCAACCCAACGGGCTGGAGTGGCGCGTGGAGCACCGCGAACGTCGGTGGCGCGGTGTCGCTGGACGGCGTGTCATGTCCCTCGGTGTCGCTGTGCGTGCTGATCGACAGCAGGGGAGACGTCCTCGCCTCCACCGAACCCACGGGCGGCGCGAATGCGTGGAAGAGCGCGAACATCGGACGAACCGGAACCGACAGCCTCACGGGCGTATCGTGCCCCTCCGAGCTCATGTGCGTGGTCGTCGACGGCGAAGGCTACGCCGTCATCGGCACTGGCTCGGGGCTCAGCCAGCCGCCTGCCTCCGTTAACGAACCCGAACCCCCCCGGCCGCTGCCCGCATACACGCTTTCGGTCTCGCTGGTGGGACTGGGAAGAGGCGAGGTCTCCGGCGCCGGCATCGCGTGCCCGCCCGGGTGCAGCGCAAGCTACCCGCCGGGCACCGCGGTGCAGCTGAGGGCCACACCCAGCGGTGCCTCCACATTCGCGGGTTGGGGAGGCGCCTGCGCGGGCACCGGGCAGTGCATTGCGATCATGCAATCCAACGAAGTCATCAACGCGACGTTCGCAAGAAGGGCGCGGCGCCCCGCCGTGAGCATCACTCGGGCCACGTTCAGCTCGCAGCGCCACCTTGCGCGCTTTCGCTTCCGCGCGTCCGGCGTGCGGCGAACGCAGTGTGCCCTGGTGCGCGACAGCGCCCGGGGCCCCAGGCGCTCCACGCCTAACGGGGTGCGCTACTCAAACTGTCGCTCACCCGTGACCTACACCTCGCTGCGCGCTGGGAGCTACACGTTCTACGTCCGTGCAAGGACTCCCGCCGACGCCGAAGCCGCGCGGCCAGCCAAGCGCAGCTTCGTGCTCAAATGACCCGCTTTGCGAGCCCGCGCGCAGCGCAGGCTCCGAGCTCCGGAGAGCGGCCCTACCGGGGGTCTGCGCCCTTCACCGAGGAGGACGCCTCCTACTTCTTCGGGCGCGAGCCCGACCGCGCGAGGATGACCGAGATGCTCTACGAGCATCGTCTCGCGGTCCTCCACGGGCCGAGCGGCGCCGGCAAGAGCTCACTGCTCCAAGCCGGTGTCGCGGGCAAGCTGCTCGCCGAGGCCCGCTCCAGATACGCCGAAGGTCGGTCGGGGCTGCTCGTGCCGATCGTCTTCAGCGCATGGGCGCTCGATCCGCGAGTCGCCCTCGAGCGCTCGATCCGCGCCGTGCTCGAGAGCTTCAGGCATGGCCTTGCCAGCGAGCTGCCAGGAGGCTCGCTCGAGGATGCTATCCAGGCGGCCGCGCCGCTGCTCAGAGGCGAGCTGCTAATCGTTCTCGACCAGTTCGAGGAGTATTTCCTCGAACTGCACGCAGCGCGTGAGCACAGGCTTCCCGCTTGGGAGCTCGAGCGCATCGTCGAGCGGACCGGCGGCGCCACGCGGTGGCTCGTGTGCATACGCTCCGAGGCGCTTGGCGAGCTGGACCGCTTCGGGGGTCGGCTTCCGGCGCTGATCGACACGCAGACATCGATCGCTCATCTCGACCGCACCGCGGCGCGTGAGGCGATCGAAGCGCCCGTCGCCAGATGGAACGAACTGCACAGCCAACGCGCGCGGCAGGTGAGCATCGACAGTGGCCTGATCGAGGCGGTTCTGGCAGGGGTCGCGCTGCGCGAGCCCGAGCCCCAGAGGACAAGCACCGACGAAGCGCCGCCCGCCGTGCAGGCTCTCGGCGAGTGCTTTCAGGCACCCTATCTGCAGATCGTCATGACGCGTCTGTGGGACGCCGAGCTGAACAGCGGATCTCAGGTTCTGCGTCTGGAGACGCTGGAACGACTGGCTGGCACGCGGGGGATCCTCGCGAAGCACCTCGACACCGCGATGGCAACGCTCACGCCCCACGAGCAGAGCACGGCGGCGCGCGCACTCAGACCCCTGGTGACGCTTTCGAACGCCAGCGCCTCACAGCTGGCGGAGTATGCGGAGCTCCCCGAGGAGGATGTGCGGCCTGTGCTGGAAGGGCTTGCGCGCGAGCTGCGCATCCTGCGCCCCATCGAGGGCGACGCGGGCTATGCGATCTACAACGAGGCGCTCGCGCAGCCGATCCTCCGGTGGTGCAAGCGCTGGGATTCGCGACTGCGCGGGCGCGGCGCTCTGCGACGCGTGCTCGCCACCGCCGGCGCCACCGCGTGCATCCTCGCGGCGATCGCGCTCGTTCACGGCTTCAGCGGACTCGAACTCGCAACCCTGGATGCTCGCTTCTCGATACGCGGCAAGCAGAGGCCGCCCGCGAACCTGGTTCTGGTGAAGATCGACGACGCCTCGCTGCGCAGCCTCAACAGAGAATGGCCCCTTCCCCGGCGCATCGACGCCGAAGCGATCGAAAAGATCGACGAACAGCATCCGAAGGTCATCGCCTACGACGTGGACTTCAGCGGTCACAACGAACCCATCAAGGAAAGCGAAGCGCTGCTGGAAGCGATCTCTGGCGCCGCGCCCCGGGTGGTGCTGGCAGCCAGCGAGCCATCGCCCCAGGGCGCCACGGACATCCTCGGCGGCGCGGCCAACCTGCGCGAAGTCGGAGCGTGGGTGGGATTCAGCGGCTTTCCCACCGATCTCGGCGGTGCGATTCGGCGTCCCCTGTACCTCGCCGACGGCCTCAGGAGCTTCGCTGTCGTCGCGGCGGAAACGGCGAGTGGCCGCCGTGTCTCGCCACAGGACTTCGGCCGTGCCTGGATCGACTATTACGGCCCCGCCGAAACGATCGGATCGCTCTCGTTCTTCGATGTGCTGCGCGGCAGGCTGCCACGCGACTTCCTGCGCGGCAAGATCATCGTGGTGGGCGTCACGAGCCCCGCCGCCGGCGACTACCACTTCGTGTCCGGTCCCGGCCGACCGGCCATGTCGGGGGCTGAAATACAAGCCACCGCGATCGAGAACGTGCTGCGCGGACTCCCCCTGAGGGACGCTCCCGTCTGGCTCACCCTGCTGGCGATCGCGGCGTTCGTGCTGCTCCCCGCGCTTGCCGGTCTGCGCTTCTCGCTGCCCGTAACGCTCGCGCTCGCGCTCGGCGTCGCGCTGCTCTGGATCCTCGCCGCGCAACTGGCGTTCGAACGGGGCAGCGTGCTCGCGGTCGTCTATCCGGTGGGGGCTCTGCTGATCGCCACGCTCATGGTCGGCCTCGTGGGCTTCACCTCGTCCACCCTGCGCAAGGGACCGCGGCCGCGCAGGTCCTAGCGCCTGCGCCCGCCCTTGCCTCCGCCCCCGCCCCTGCCCCTGTCCCCGATCGCCAGATCCGTGCTGGAGACCACGGCGCTGCCGGTCGGCGTAGTGTTCGTCAGCGTCAAGCGAGCCCGGAGACCTCCGAACCTGGCGCGCAGACGCCGCCCAAGAGCGTCGATCGGCACCCTCACCGTCGCCGCTCTGCCGGCGGCCAGGTCATAGCTCACGCGCCCAATCTCGACGGCGCGGCTCGCCCGCCGAGAGCCGCCGCGAGCGGAGACACCCACCACCGCCCCACCTCCGCCGAGCAGCTCGCGGGTGCTCAGCCTCTCCTCGCCGCGGCACGGCGTCCGCAGCGGGCGGGTGCAGGTCAACCGGACGAGCACCGCCGAGGCGGTCTCTGTTATCCGGCCGGAGCGCACGTGGCTCGCTTCCGGTGGGCCGGCGATAGTCACAGGATCCTCCCCGCAGCGGCTCGTGGCGGCGAGGTTGTCGGCATCGCCGCTATAGGCGGCCACGAACTCGTACACACCCGGCGTGGACACCGCCAGCAGCCCCGACTGCACGACGGCGCCGCTCAAGGGCGCGGTCACACTGTAGGGCGGGCCCTGGCAGCGCGGGTCGTTCGGTCCGTACAGCATGAAGGTGACCGCGCCGGTCGGGTCGAACGCGCCATTCAGCCGCGCGGTATCGACGATCGTCCCGGCCTGCGCGCTCGCAGCGGTCGATGCGATCGTCGGTTCGGCCAAGCCCGCCCTCACCGCCGTCGCGCCGCAGGCGGTGAAGACCGGGGCGTTGCGCGCATCGCCGCCATAGGAGGCGATGAAGTTGTAAGTGCCGATGGCGTTCGTGGCGAGCAGCCCAGACGCGGCGCTCCCGCCCGCGAGCGGGACGGCGACGGTGGACTGCGGCGCTCCGGCACAGGTCGCATCGGCCGGCCCAAACAGCATGAACACGATCGTGCCCGTCGGGTTGAATCCACCGCTGACGCTTGCCATGGCGGCGATCGGCTCACCGACCCGCACCGGGCTGGGAGCGCTTGCAGCGATCGTTGGAGACGCTGGGTTCACAGTGATGACGTTGTCCTCCGCCCCCCCTTCGGCTTCGCAATAGATGCCGGTTTGGAAGTTGTTGGCATCGCCGCTGTAGGAAGCGGTGACGGTGTATCTGCCGGTCGCCGTGGGCACGAACTCGCCCGAGGTGGCGCTGGTGCCGGCGAGCGGCACCGTGCTGGAGAGCAGCGGCGGTTCTTCGCAGTATACGCTGGTGGGAGCATATATCTGAAACGTGACAGTCCCCGTCGGATCGAGCGTATTGGCCAAGCTCGCGGTGACACTCACCGGCTGGCCGACTTCGAGGGAGCCCTGGCTGGCGATGCTGAGCACCGTGTCGGCCAGTACGTGGAGGTCCCACTCGCCGCACGCGATCGCCACCGCGGCGTTGTTCGCGTCGCCGCTGTATTCGACCACGAGGTCATAGGTCCCGGGCGCGGGCGCGGACAGGACCGGGCCGGGTTCGTTCAGTTCGCTTCCGCCCGTGGCGTATGTGCCATTGCCCGCGACGTTCACCGTCGCGCTGCTCGCGGGCGCTCCCGAGCACGTCGTGTCGGAGGAAGCGTACAGCTTGAAGACGATCGTTCCCGTCGGTTGCGCTCCTTCCAGCTCGGCGAACACGTAGAGCGGCTCACCCACCTCCAGCTTTTCGGGGCCGACACTGCCTACCGAAAACGTCGGCACAGCTGAGGCAGCGGCCACGCTGCAGCAGAGCCCCGCTCCGATCCCAACCAGGAGACCCGCGACGAGAGATGTGAACCCGCGAGGGGGCCAGACGCGGCACCGGCGTGTCGCATAGGATCGCCGAGCGGGCGGCGTTTGGAAGGCGCGCGGTGGCTTCGACACCTGACGATACGAGACTACAGGAGACCAAGCTCGAGGGTTTCTCCGAAGACGTGCGCTCGATCGCGCGGGAACTCGACCCGCCGATCGTGACGATCTGGCAGCTCGCCGACGCGCTGTTGCAGGCGCACCGCAAGGACTCCGGGATCGTGACCCCGCCATCGCTGGCGGGCCGCGCTGGGGAACCGCGCCTACCCGCGGGGTGGCTCGCGCCGGTGGGAAGGCTGTTCGACCCCGGGGCACTGGCGCAGCGAAACATGCCTGGGATCGATTGGCGGCTGGCGCTGCTCGGGCTCGCCCGCCTGGATGCGGGGCTCGATCGCGCGCTGCGCGAGACGAAGGAGCGCTGGCGGCTGGAGGATGGCCTGGGGTACCCGCTTGCCGATGTCTTCTGGCCGTGGGCGCTCCCCCCCCGACCGACGGAGTGGCTGGAATTGAGCACGGTGCGCGGCGGCAGCGCGACCGGATCATGCGCCTTCAGTCCCGATGGGCGGCTGCTGGCGATCGCCGCGGCGGGCGGCACCGTGCGGCTGTGGGACCCCGCCGGCGGTGAGGAGCGCGCCGTGCTGGTTGGCCACCGGTCGCCGGTCAACGCATGCGCGTTCAGCCCCGACGGGCGGCTGCTGGCGAGCAGCGGGGGAGAAGGGACGGTGCGCTTGTGGGATCCCGCGAGCGGTGACGAACGCGCCGTGATCGACGACCAGTATCCGGTTCACACGTGCGTGTTCAGTCCCGACGGACAGCTGCTCGCGAGCGGCGGGGAGGATGGGCTCGTGCAGCTTTGGAACGTCGCCGAGGGCGGCGCACGCCCCGCGCTGGCCGGTCACCGCGGTGCGGTTCGACTGTGTGCGTTCAGTCCCGACGGGCGACTGCTGGCAAGCGCCGGGAATGACGGCACCGTGCGACTGTGGAACGCCGACGGAAGCCCCCAGCTCACTACGCTGCGCGGCCACGAGGGTCCGGCTCGCGCGTGCGAGTTCAGTCCCGATGGGCGGCTCCTGGCGAGCGCCGGCGAAGACGGAACCGTGCGGCTGTGGGACATCGCCATCGGGGCCAGCGAACGCGCCACGCTGCGCGGCCATGAGGGCTCGACGTGGTGCGCGTTCAGCCCCGACGGACGGCTGCTTGCAACCGCTGGGGGAGAGGGGCTCGTGCGCTTGTGGAATACCGACGACGGCAGCGAACGCGACACACTGCGCGGCCACGAAGGCGGCGTGGTGCGCTGCGCCTTCAGCCCCGATGGGCGGCTGCTGGCAAGCGCCGGCGAAGACGGAACGGCGCGGCTGTGGGACGTCGCAGTGGGCAGCGAGCGCGTCGTACTGCGCGGCCACGAGGGCACGGTTCTGCGCTGCCTCTTCAGCCCCGATGGGCAGCTGCTGGTCACCACCGGAGCGGATGAGACGGCGCGGCTGTGGGAGGAGGTGGAGACGCCCGGAGAGCTTCCCGTGGTGGCGGCGGATGTGGTCGATGGCGCCGATCTGATCGGCATCGGCGCCGATGCGACGGCGATCGCCAACCTGATCGCGGCGCGCGAGACCGCGCCGCCGCTGTCGATCGGGCTGTTCGGGGATTGGGGCTCGGGCAAGTCGTTTTTGATCGGGCAGGTGCAGGAGCGCGTGCGCCGGCTGGCGTCGCGCTCGCGGCGCGCCGGGGAGCGCTCGGCGTACTGCGGCTACGTGCGCAACATCTCGTTCAACGCCTGGCACTACGCCGACGCGAACCTCTGGGCGAGCATCGTCACCCATATCTTCGACGAGCTCGCCAAGCCCGAGCCCGCGGCGGGGGTCACCGACGAGCAGACCGCACAGGCCCAGCTCGCGCGCTTGGAGGAGGTGCTGGCAGCCCGCTCGGCGCTCGCCGAGCGCGTGAAACGCGCGCGCGATCACACGCGTGTGATCGAAGCTCGCAGGCGCGTGCTGCGCTGGACGTGGGGGCTCACCGAACTCACCAAAGACCGCTCGCTGGGCGAGCTCGAGCGAGACGTGAGGAGCGTGCGGGGCGCCTTTGGGCTGCTCGTGCCCAACGCTCGGGCGCGGCTTGGCCTGATCCTCGCCGCGCTGGCGCTCGGTGCGGGAGCCGCCGCGATTGTGGCTCTGCTCGGGGGTGCGACCGTGGCAAGGAGCGTTGCCGGCGTGATCGCGGCGGTGGCGGCGCCACTGGCGCTGCTCAGACTCGCCGGCTGGCATGTCTCGAAGCTGCTGGAGAAGGCCGGGAAGGGAGCGCGGGCGATCGACGTGCGCAATGCGAGCATCGATGCGGAGGTCGAGGTGGCGCGCGCCGCCGAGCTCGAGCTGCGTCGCGAGATGGCCGACCTGTCCTCGGGCCGGCGGATCGCTCGCCTGGCCGCGGAGCGCAGCGCGGATGGCGACTACCGCGCGCACCTGGGGCTCGTGTCGCGTATCCACGACGACTTCGTACGCATGAGCGACATCCTCCGCGTCGGTGCGCCGCGCGCAGAGGCGGAGGGAACGGAAGAGCAGGACGCGAGCGGTCTCCCCCGCATCGAGCGAATCGTGCTCTACATCGACGACCTCGATCGGTGCCCGCCGGATCGCGTCATCCAGGTGCTCGAGGCGGTGCACCTGATCCTCGCCGTCCCGCTCTTCGTCGTCGTCCTCGCGGTCGATCCGCGCTGGCTGTTGCAGTCGCTGCAGCTGCACTACTCCGAGCTGCTGGCACAGCGCGTGGCGAGCGACGAGAAGGATGCCAAGCAGGATGGGGCCGCGTGGCACTCGACGCCGATGCACTACCTCGAGAAGATCATCCAGGTGCCCCTCGCGCTGCGTCCGATGGGAGAGAGCTCGGTGCGCTCGCTCGTTCACGGGCTGCTGCCCATCCAGGACGCCCCCGGCGCAGCGGTCGAGCAGGGTCCGAGCAAACCCGCGCAGGCGATGGACGAAACCAGCTCATCATCCCCACAGCGCCCCGATTCGCCGGAGGAACCCAACGCCGAGCGCCGATCGCCCTCGCAGGCGAGCACACCGTCGAGCACGCCGAGCCTGAGCCCGCGCGCGCTTGCGCTGAGCGAGCACGAGCGCGACTTCGCGGTTACGGTCGCCGCCGGGCTGCCCACCCCGCGGGCGGTGAAGAAGTTCACGAACCTCTACCGGCTGCTGCGGGCGGGTCTCGACGAGCACTCCGGGCAGCTCGATCGCTTCCTGGCCGAGGACTCCGGCGATGCCGCCGAATCCCAGGCGGTGATGATCCTGCTGGCCACGATCATCGCCTTCCCCGAAGAGGCCTCGGAGTTCCTGCTCGGCCTCGGTCCGCTTGGGTCAGCCGCCCCCCCGGAGAGGGGCTCCTGGACTGAGTATGTGCAAGACGCGGACCGGTGGTCCCCTGCGCTGCGGGGCTTCCTCGGGACAGTCACCCGAACATCGAGCATGGGGCCATGGACACGTGAGCCCTTCCGAAGCTGGGCGCTCGAGGTCTCGCGGTACTCGTTCGCCACCGGCCAAGAGGTCTTCGCGCGGCTCGGAAAGCCCTACGAGAAGCGGAACCCGTTCGCCACCGGTCAGGGGGCCGCTGAACGCGGTGGGGAACTCGACCCAGACCTGACTTAAGCAAAAATGTGAACAGTTGGGCCATCGTAGCTCAGCTCGACTCTCAGGGTCCGGCTTCTGAGTAGCTTCCGGTCGCTGCAGGGAGCGAGAACTAGCTGTGGCTGCCACGGCGGTCGCCATGCCGCTCGACGAGCGATGCTTGCCACACCGCGACGATCACACCGGAACTACACCCCAACAGGTGTAGCGACCGCTCGAACATATGCAGATAACGTCATAGCGGGGGCGGGATTGAGACGAGTACCCGCGACCGCCGAGCCCACCGATACGGGGCCAAGCAGATCATCGGCCGTGGCGCACCGGATCGAAGAGCGCTGGGACCTGACGGCCCGACGAGCTATTCCGGCCGCATGACGGCGGCACGACACTCGCCGTTCCTACGATGCACCACGGTAGTTCCGCTCCTAGTTCGGAGCGAGCTTGTGAGGCGCACTGAATGGGGACGATCGCTTCTCGTCCTTTCCGCTCGTCTGGTCGGGTGTCACTCGGACGCTCGCTTTCGGTTGGTACTCGAAACGACGGCTGGACGGCGTTCTTCGGGAGAGGGGTCAGTCGGCGCTCAGTGGCGGTCCCAGCAGCGACATGTCGTGCTTCTCGAAGATCGCGGCGACGAAGGCTCGGTCTGGTTGCCCGTTCCGGGTGGCCGGTCCGAGCTCTTCGAAGAACCGGTGGCCGCCGCCGGGCGTGAAGACCACGGCGAGCTCACCCGGCTCATCGGTCAGGTTCAGGAATGCGTGCGGGATCTTCGAGGGCAGGTAGGCAAAGCCGCCTTCGGCAAGTTCGAAGGTCTCCTCACCGATCTTGACCTTGAAGTGCCCCGACACGACATGGATCGTCTCGTCCTGCTTGTGGTGCACGTGCAGAGGTGGCCCCCCTTTGGGCGCGACTTCGACCGTGAAGTAATCGAAAGCGCCTGCGGTGTCGTCTCCTGTGACCTTGAAGACGAGGTCTCGTCCCGGGCCCGACTCCAGCCGCAGGCCCTCGTCTGCTGCCAGGACCGTGTGCTCAGTGGTGGTGATTGGCATCGCGCGCCTCCCGTTTGAGTGCTCGTGTGAGCGTGCTAAAGTATTTGCAGTGTGCAAACAATACAGGAAACTATTTGCGAATGTCAAGTAGTTCTGGGACCGACACGAGCGCAGCTCTCGACCTCGAGGGAGCGCCCGAGCCAGATCCGTTCACGGCCGGCGAGTTCGGCGCATGGCGAGGCATGCTGCGAGTGCACACCGCGGTCTTTCGCGAGCTCGAGCGCGCGCTGCTGGCAGATCACGGGTTCGGCGTCGATGCCTACGGGGTACTCGTCACACTGGTCGGTGCGCCCTGCGGCATGCTCGCGATCGGCGAGCTGGGAGAGCGGCGCAACCTCAGCCCCAGCGGCGTGTCGCGATCGGTCGACCGGCTCGCCAAGATCGGGCTCGTCGAGCGGAGCCCGAACCCCAAGGACGGGCGCAGCCTGTTAGTCGGGCTGACGCCGGAGGGCCTCTTGCGCCTGCGTGCCGCACAGCTCACCCATCACGCGGTCGTTCGCCGAATGCTGCTCGGACGGCTGAGCGAGCGAGACCTGGAACGGCTGGGTGAGCTGTGGGAGAAGGCGATGCCCGGCTCGGTCTCGAGCCCCGTCTGGCCGCTGTAGACAGTACAGACTGCTGTAGCTCGTCCGCAGCGAGAGCGCTCGAGCCGGGGTGCCGAGACGCTCGCTTTTCCCCGTGGCGTCGGGAGACCGACGGTGACGGCGTCGGGCGACGCCTCCCCTGGTGCCTGGCTCCCTCGGAGCTCAGGCGCGAGTGTCGGCGCGGAAGATCGGCCAGCCGATCTCCGTCTGCCACTGCTCGGTGTCCGGCGTGTCGAGAAAGCCGCGGAGGTAGTTCTCGCGCAGAGGGCCTTCGAGGCTGATCTCGTGCTTCATCGCATAGGCGCCAAGCTCACCGTAGGTGAGGTCGATATCGACCAGGGAACCGTCGTGGCGGGCGATCGCGAGCTCTGCTTCGGGAATGAGGAGCTGGACGACTCGGCCGATCGGCTTGACCGGTTCCTTGGTTGGGATGAACACGGTTGCCTGGCCGCGCCCGTGTTGGAATATCTCGCTCGCGTAGAGGCCTCCGCTCGGTCCGGTCGGGTTGAGCGCTTGGGCACCGACGGTGGCTTGCAGCTCGCCAAGCGCTCCGCGCCACCAGTCCAGGGCGTCCTCCCGATCGATCGTCGCCTGGATTCCAGCGGCGGGCGTCGGCGCGACGGTTCGATGCTCGATCGGGCGTGGGGCATCGGGGCGCTCCAACAAGTCGCGCAGCTCCGAGACGGCTGCCGCTGTCTGGGCGAGATCGTCCTCCAGCCGGTTCAGGTGCTCGACGATCAGCCGGTTACGCGCCTCAGAATCGGTCGTGGTCAGGACCGCCTTGACGTCGGGGACCGGCATTTGCAGGCCGCGGAGCCGGCGGATCACCTGAGCGACCTGTATCTGCTCATCGGAGTAGTAGCGGTAGCCGTTGTCGGGGTCTACTTCGCTGGGCTCAAGAAGCCCGACGTCGTGGTAGTGGCGCAGCGTCTTGACGCTCAAGTGCGACGCCCTGGCGAAATCTCCGATCGTGACTCGCGATCCCATGCCAGAAGTATCGACCCTCCAGCAGGGGGAGGGTCAAGCGCAACATTGGGCCTTGACTCTCCCCTGACCGGATGACCGAACCTTGATCCAAGCCGCCACGAGGCGACCGGAATCGCGATCAAGAGGAGAAGTCATGAGCAACACCAAGTCAGTATCCCTCCCTCCCGTCGTCGCCGCCTACCTCGATGGGGTCAACGCCTTTGACGTCGACGCAATCATGGCCTGCTTCGCCGAGGACGCCTACGTCAACGACGCACGCCGCGAGATCAACGGCATCGACGCGATCCGTCGCTGGGTCGAAAAAGAGATGGTCGGAGACCACGTGACGATGGACCCGATCGAGGTCGTCGACCACCACGGCGACACGATCGTTCGCTCCCGCTACGAAGGCACCTACGACAAGACCAACCTCCCCAACGAGCTGATCATGTCTGACTACTTCAGCGTCCGCGACGGCAAGATCGTCAGCGTTGCCGTAATCCGCAACCAGCCATCCCCGTACTAATCCGCACGATGACGCCCTCGCCGCGCTCGCGGCGAGGGCCTGGCGGCGGGACGACTGGCGCGGTCCCAGGACGAGTGCAGACCACGCCTGCGCCGCGGGCCGCCAGAGCCGCAGCGCCTGCTTCGACTATCAGAGCGGCAGCCACGTTTCGCTCCGTGCAGACGCCTCGTTCGGACGGTGGGTGTCGCGCAAAGTTGCCGCGGGGATGGGTGAGCGCCAGCGGCGATGACAGTGGTCCCTGTAGGTATCGGGTTCTGGGGGACACCGTGATGACAGCCCACCAGCGACCATCGCCGACCGAGGGAAGATACCCGCCGGCCACCGAGGCCCGTGTGAACCGGCGGGCATGGGCGCGCGTATCACGCAACGCTGGGCAAACCCCTCGGCGACAAGCCGCCTGGTCGAACGAGGAAATCCTCGCCGTGCTACAGGACTGGGCCACGCAGCACGGACGTCCACCGAACTCATGCGAGTGGATCGCAGGCAGCCCCGACCGCCCATCGTCCATATGTGTACGCCGACGCTTCGGAAGCTGGGAGCACGCCCTCAAACGAGCAGGACTCAAACCGAACACTCGCCGTCAGGGCCGCTACTGGACCAACGCCGAAATCCTGAACGCGCTCAAAACCTGGACCAGACGCCACGGACGACCACCGAAAGCCACCGACTGGACCCGCGCCCACCGCGGCCATCCCTGTACGCGAAGCGTCACCCAACGCTACGGGTCCTTCAAAGCCGCCCTCGCAGCCGCCAAGCTCGCCTAGAGGGCGGCCAGCGTTTCCCGCGATTCCTAGGGGTTTGGGCCGGGGATGCCCGCGCCCCGGCCCAAACCCCTGACCGGGCAGTCGAGCGAATGGACACCCTGCCCGGCGCACTAATGGCGGTCTGAAACCAGACGGTGTCAGGGGGATCCCCACCACCCAAGACCAGCCGAGCCCTCGTCAAAGTAAACGCGCGCCCTAATCACAAAATAGTGCTGCTTTGCAGGCCTTTTCAGTGGCGAGACTCGGACTCGAACCGAGGACACCGCAATTTTCAGGCGTACCGAGATACACCCCAAAACCAGCCTATTTGCAGGGCTTTTGTGCCGCCCAACTCCGCCACAATACCGTTTTTTTCCGGTGGTTTACCGGGGGTTTTGGACCACGGATGGGGGTCGTGGTCCAAAACCCCGAGGCCCATTCTAACCCCGCCCGGCGGAAGCGGATCAGCCGACCGCTTCCACGCGCTCGGAGTACGCCCGGTCGCCTCAGCGCAGCTCGGCGGGAGGATCCCGCTCGACGCCGAGCGCCCGCTGCATCCACGCGACATCGTGCCACGCGCCGAGCTTCCAGCCGACCCGCCGATAGACGCCGACCGGCTCGAAGCCCATCGCTCGGTGTAGGCCGGCGCTCGCGTCGTTCGGCAGCGTCATGCCCGCGACGGCCATCAGGTAGCCGCGCGCCGTGAGCCGCTTGAACAGCGCCTCGTACAGTGCGCGGCCCGAGCCGGTGCGTCGCCGGCCCTGCTCGACGTAGACGCTGACCTCGCATGAGAAGCGGTAGGCCGCCCGCTTCTGGTGCTGCCCGCCGTAGGCGTAGCCGACAAGCCGGTCGTCGTCTTCGAGCACGAGCCACGCGTGCGTGCGCGTCGCCACCGCGATGCGCTCGGCCATTTGCGCGTGCGACGGCGGCTCGCCCTCGAAGCTGACGGCCGTCTCTCGCACATACGGCGCATAGATCGCCGCACACGCCGTCGCGTCATCCTCACTCGCATTTCTCACCGTCGCACTGGGCACGTTCGACCATAGGATACGCGGGCGCAGACACATGCTTCCAGCGCGGTGGGCCCATATGTTCGGTGCCGGGCAGCAGTGCGGCGCGCGGGCTCATGCGCTTACCAACTTGCACGCCTGCGTGTGGATCTCGGTGAGGAAGCTGAGTTCCTTTTCGGCCTTGGCCTGCTCGGACGCCGCGAGCTCGTGGACTGTGTGCGAGGGCCGGGCACGCTCTCCTGCTGGTATCTGACCGATGCCGGCGCGGAGGCGGTCGAGGCCGCCGGCCCGAGGGGCGAGCAGCGTCGGCGAGTCCCGACGAGAGCGCAGGCCGAAGGGCTGCTGAAGCGACACACCCTCGCCGTCAACGAGGTGGGGATCGCGTTCGTCGTCGCCGCTCGCGAGCGCGGGGACGAGTGCGGCTCAGACTCTTGGCGCCACGAGATCGCGCACCCAATCTCGCCTGGCAGCGCCCGCCATCCCGGGCAGCTCGTCGTCGCCGACGCCCTGCTGACCTATCTCCAGGCCGGGGCTGACGGGTCGCTCATCATGCACCAGCGGTTCGTGGAGGTCGATCGAGGAACCGCTCGCCCCGCCGACCAGCTGGCAGGGAAGCTCGCCCGGTACACGAGGCTTCGCAGCTACACACCGTCCACCGAGGAGCAGGCCGAGCCACTATGGCGTAACTACTACCGCGCCTGGCCTCACGTCCTGATCATCCTCGCCGACCAATCGCCGGCCAGGGTCTCTCAGCGCGTCGCCAGGGTCCTCGCGCTTTATGAGTCCGACCCCGCGAAGGGCCTGCGGCGAGCGATCCCCTTCTCGTTCGTCAGCCTCGCCGAGCTGACCGCGCACGGTCCCTTCGCGCCGATCTTCACCAACCCGACCAGCGCCGAGCCCGTCGATTGGCTCGGCCAACCCTCACCAAAGGAGATGTGAAAATGCCTCCGCGCACTCCCGCCGGACGGCGGCAGAACCCCGGATGCAACACGCGCGCCAGAACACGCCGCGAGCCAGCCGGCTGGCGCACCGCCGACCTGCCGCTGGCGGTATGGCCCTGCACTCAACGGACGAGCCAGTGGCAGCGAGAAAGGCGATATCTACGCGAGTCCAATAGGCACCCCGCGAAGATGCTGCCCGAGATCGCACGCCGCGCGATCGAGTTCTACAGCCGCCCAGGCGACCTCGTACTCGACCCGATGTGCGGGATCGCGACCACCCTTGTCGAGGCTATCCACCAACGTCGCCATGCGTTCGGCGTCGAGGTCGAGCCGCGCTGGGCGGCGCTCGCCGCCGCCAACGTCAGGCACGCCCGCGGCCAAGGCGCCGCAGGCCAAGCACTGGTGCTCACGGGCAATGCGCGGCGGCTCGGCCGTGGGGTCCTGGACCAGCTCGCCGGCAGCATCAACCTGATCGTTACCTCGCCGCCCTACGCGGACACCACGCTCGGCGATCCGCGGGCGGGGAAGGGTATGGAGATCGCGCGTGCCTGCGAAGGCCGCCGCGTCACCGCCGCCGACCGCGCCCACGCTGGCAAAGTCAAGCGAGCCTGTCGCTACGGCGACAGCGAGTCCTGTCTCGCGCGTCTCCCATACGGGAATCTCCAGGAAGCCTGTCGGCGACCAACGGAAAGGCGTTTCACCGGCGATAGCTACCTCGCGGCGATGATCGACATATACGCCGGGTGCGCCAAGCTGCTCGCCCCGGGCGGCTACCTGGTCCTCGTCACCAAGAACATGCGTGCCGGCGGGCGGCTCACCAACCTCTCCGGTGACACGATCAAGCTCTGCGAGAACGTCGGCCTCGTCTACTGGCAGCACATCGTCGCGCTGCTGGCGACCGTCACCGAGGACACGCTTCGCCCGCGCCCGTCGCTGTGGCAGCTACTCAACCTTCGCCACGCGCTCGCCAAAGGTGAACGAACCCAACTCGTCTGCCACGAGGACGTTCTCGTCTTCCAAAAGCCCGCGTCGTGAACTCACACAAACCGAGCCTCACCCACCCACCCGACAAGAAGGTAAACATGCCAAACCGATCACGAACATGGCGAGTGACACAAGACGACTGCTTCTCGGCGGTGGCGAAGCTCGCCGCCGACACGGTCGATGCGGTAATCACCGACCCGCCCTACGGGATCGGCGTGAACGGCATGGAATGGGACCGGCCGGGCAAGCTCGACCCCAACCGAGCGCCTGGGAAACGGCGCGCGCCCCACACCAACCCGATCGAGTCCTTCCAGGCCTTCTCTCGTGAGTGGGCGGCGGCGTGCCTTCGCGTGCTGAAGCCCGCACCTCGCGGCGTTCGCCGCTCCGAGGACCGCGCATCGGCTCACCTGCGGCCTCGAAGAAGCCGGGTTTGAAGTCCGCGACGTTCTGATGTGGCTCCAAGGCCAGGGATACCCAGCGACGCGGGTACTGCCCGACGGACTCGGGACCGGGCTGAAGCCATCGTGGGAGCCGATCGTGCTCGCCCGCCGGCCGCTCGCGGGCACCCTCGATGCGACACTCACCGAGTACGGGACCGGCGCGATGAACATAGACGCCTGTCGCATCGCGCTCAGCGGCCAGGACTGCCCGACCGAAGCACGTTTTCACGGGCGGCGAATCACCGCCAACCAGCGGGGCCGCTGGCCAGCCAACCTCGTGCTCTCCCACGGCCGCGAGTGCAGCGGCGAGCGCTGCGAACCGGACTGTCCGATCGGCCTTCTCGGCGACCGGCACCGCTTCTTTTACGCGGCGAAGGCACCCCGTAAAGAGAGGGACGCCGGCTGCGAGCTGTTGCCGAAGCAGGTGGTGCAGACCTTCAAGATCGGCGCCCACAACGAGCGCATGTGCGCGGAGAACCCCGTTGCAAACCTGCATCCGACGGTGAAGCCGATCGACCTAATGCGCTGGCTCGTGCGGCTGCTCACACCAAAGGGTGGGCTCGTGCTCGATCCGTTCACCGGATCGGGCAGCACCGGCGTTGGCTGTGTGTTGGAGGGCGTGCGCTTCCACGGCATCGAGCGCGAGCCGACATATGTGCCGATCGCAACGGCGCGGATCACCTATTGGGCCGGGCAGAGGCAAGCCGAGGGCCGCCCGCGTAGGACGCGTGGCGATGATTGCCGCCGGACGCCAGCCAAGACCAAGACTCGCCGATGACGCTGGACGACGAGGACATAGAGCGCATCGCCGCCCGCGTCGCCGAGCTGCTGGAAGCGGACACGACCACGAGGTACGTGGACGCCACGGTCGTCGCGCGCAAGCTCGACGTCGACCGCGATTGGGTCTACGCCCACGCCCGCGAGCTCGGCGGCGTGCGCCTTGGTGGCCCGCGCGGAAGGCTCCGCTTCGACCTCCCCGCCATCCGCCGTCGCCTCGAGTGCCAGGGCCAGCCGAGGCCGGTCGAGAGCGCCGCGCCAAGCCCCGAAAACGCGCTCCGAAACGGCTGGAAAACGTTGATCTGCTGCCCCATACAGAGCTACCATTCACCAGCCAAATAAGTGGCCGGGCGGCGTGTCACCGCCCCCGGCCCGACAACGGGAGGTAACCCCGATGCACACATACGGTATCCAGCCGACGCCGGAGCGTGTTCCATGCCCCGGCCAGTAAGCGGAAGCCTGAAGATCGAAGCCCAGACCGACGGCACGCTCCGCTACCGCTTGCGGTTCACCGCCTACGGCAAGCGCGAGACGTTGATGCTTCACGAGAACCGCGAGTGCGACTGCGGCTGCGGCGGCAACTGGAACGAGCGCACCGCCCGTGTCGAGCTAGCCAACATCCTCGCGAGAGTCCAGGCCGAGATTTGGAAGCCGCCCAAGCGTCAGCCGCTCGCCATCGAGCAAGTCTTCACGAAGGCCCCCAGCTTCCACGAATATGTCAGCTACTGGTTGAAAGCCAAGATCGAAGGCGTCATCGGCGAAAAGCCAATCTCCAAGAACACCGCCGCTGACTACCGCTCCCGAATCCGCCACCTGATCTCCTTCTTCGGCCCCTACCTGCTCAACGAAATCGACGCCGAGCTATGCCTCGCATTCAAGAAGCACAAGATCAAAGAAGCACACGAGATCAAGGAGGCACTCGCAGCCGGCGCCGACCTACGAGACCACCGAAACCGAAAGGTCGAGCCACTCTCGCCGTCCTCGATCAAGAAGCTAATCACCCTTCTCGCCACCATCTGCGACGAAGCCGTCGAGGACAAACTGATGCCCACCAACCCCGCCCGCGGCAAGAGACTGAAGATTCACGTCCCCAAGCCCAAACGCACCTTCCTAGAGATGGACGAGCTGGTCGCCGTAGAAGATGCCGCAAGCGAACAAGACCCCAACCTCGGGCGCTTCGCTCGCGCCGCACGCGAAGCACCGGCGGGATCCAGCGCGGCTGCCGTCGCTGTCCGGCTCGCCGAAGGTAAGCGCCAGACGCAGATTGGGGCCGAACTCGGGCTCTCCGAGGGCACAATCTATTTCCACGTCAGAAACCTCGGCGGACTACGAGTCGGAAGATACGTCGGCCGCAAGGCAATCGCGGCCACCCTCGGAAAGTCAGGGGTCCGCAACGGTGAGCTCTGCGACATTCGGATCGGGCACCTACGCCTCCACGATCCCGAGGGCGCCCGCTTCCGCGTCCCCGACTCCAAGACCGAGACCGGCATACGCATTGTTGAGGTCAGCCCCGACTTGGCGGAGGCGCTCATCCTCCACATCGACCGACTGCGCCGCGCCGGTAATGACACGAGCCCCGAGGCTTACCTCTTCCAAAATGAACGCGGCGGGCGCATGTCACGCCAGCGGATCGCAGAGATCATCCGCGAAGCCGCAACGCGGGCCGACGAGAAGCTGCGCGCGCGAGGCCTACCGCCGCTCCCGCACATCACGCCCCACAGCCTCCGCCGCACCTACATCTCGATCTCGCTCATCGCCAACGGATACGACATCAAGTGGGTCATGGAACAGGTCGGCCACGCTGACAGTCACATGACGCTCGACGTGTACAACCAGCTACAGCAACGCGCCAAGCGCGACCACGGCCGCTCCTTCGACCGGCTCATGCGCCAAGCCCGCACGGAGCTTTACCGCCACGACGCTGAGCCCGCGCCCGACACCGCCGGGGTTTTGGACAACGTTTTGGACAACAGGCGCAAAATCGGCCCCAAAACGGGCCGACCACGCCGCCCCAGAAGCGGCCAAAAACAGCCTATTAGCAGGGAAAAAACAGATGCACCCCAGCGTTAAGTCAACCGATGGGCGACCGAGCTTTTCAGTCGCGTGCTCTACCACTGAGCTATCTCGCCGCGACCCCCGATCCTAGCGTCTAGGGCGGCCCCGGCGGGCGCTTGCGTCCCGACAAGGGAGCTGTTTCGCTGGTGTGCCGGCCGATCGCAGCGCAGCATCCAGGGCGACCCCCAATGCGTCAGCTGATCGAGAAAGTCCTCGATCCTACCCGCAGCGCATCGCATCGTCTGTGCTCGGATTCTGTCCTGTAGCATTTGCTCCATGCTCGGAGGCGCTTCTCGCGACCAACGTCGGGGGGTCGTAGTCACCAGGAAGAGTGGGCGTGTGCTCACAGGTAGTCACGATACCGAAGCGCGATAGTGCCACTAAGCAGGCTCGTTGCGATCACTTGACGGGCAATCGATGGGTGCTCTCACGCCCACAGTGGCGCCCAAGCGAACGAAGCCACCCATAAACATCGCGCCAGCCACCACGAGTAACTGCGCACTTGAGAGTACCCAGCGGGAGCGGAGCCTCGTCTGCCCCGACATGCGCCAGCCGTTCAAGTAAAGAGTTCTTCGCCTATGAACCCGCCTGGCTGCCCCCCGGGGGGGCAGGCGAAGATCGCGCTCGAGGTGTGCAGGGTATGGCGGTTGAGCGCATCGGAGGCCGCCAGGCGCCGTTGGAGGGGGATGAACTGGCGGCTGGGGCTTCGTTGGAACGCGATGAAGAACAGCCCGGCGTCGATCTGGCCGCTGCCAGGTTCGACGCCTTCGCTGTAGGAGTAGCCGCGTCTGAGAATGCGCTGCCCACCATTGTTCTGGGGGTTCGCCAGCCGGATATGCGCGTCAGCAGGGATCAACAGTGCGCCGCTTGAGCTCGTGGCCGACAGGTCGACGGGGTCATACTCGCTCTGGCTGCCCAGTGGAGCGCCGGTGAGCTTCTCGCGGCCGATCACTCGTTGTTGGTCTTCGAGGGTAGTGGCGTCCCACACGTCGAAGAGCATCTTGATGCGCCGCGCAATGAGATACGTCCCGCCGACCATCCACGCCGGCTGATCACCGGGCTGAACCCACACGAAGTCGTTCATCGCGCCGGTCTCCTCCGCGCGGATGTCGTCGGTGCCGTCCTTGAAGCCCATGAGGTTCCGCGGCGTGCCCTGGCCGCGACTGGTGGAGGAGGTCCGCCCGAAGCCTTGCTGGGTATAGCGCAACGTCGCCGCGCTGCTCGCGACCCGCGAGAGGACGTGAATGGCGTGAAAAGCGACCTGAGGGTCATCCGCGCACGCCTGCACGCACAGATCCCCGCCCGAGACCGACGAATCGAGACTCTCCCCCTGAAACGCAGGCAGCGTCCGCAGCTCCGCTGGCCGCTGGCGCGCGAGCCCAAAGCGGTCGCGGCCCAGGGAGCCGAACAGACTGGGACCAAAGCCGATCGTGAGCGTCAGCCGAAACGGCCCTAGGCCGATCGTCTCCCCTGTATCCGCCGGCGGCTCGTCAGGGGCCTGGGCAACGGGCTGGTAAGGCTCCCCGGCAGTCAGTCGCGCCGAGGCGACCGTCCACTCTTTAAGGACGTTTCGCAAGTCGTCAGCCGCCTCGCTAGTGACATCAAAGACCGCGAACTGCAGATAATCCTGCGCTGCCGTGGCAACCCCGGCTTGGTGGAAGGCGTAGAAATCCTCCGACGAACCAGATGCCGAGTTGGTCGGTGCCCCACGCACGGCACCGCCAAGAACGTGATCCAATCCCACGCCCAAGCCCACGAGCGCCGCGCCGGAGATCACTCCCCGGCGCGTGACACCCCGCCCCGTATCCTGACCTGTGGCTGGATTGAAGATAAGTCCTCCCACTACCCTTCTTACGAGTCCTCTCCATTCTTCCGGCGTCGTTCTTGCCTCGCCCAAATCATTACTCCAGTTACGGCACAGAAGAGAGTCAATGACGGTAGTATCGCCAGGGCGAGATTCCCATCTGCAATGCCCAATGCGATGGTAATCACCGCAGGCGCTCCGCTAAATATCGCAGCATTTCGCGCAAATCTTATCGGATCGTGCACATGTACCTACTTATTGAATACTCGATTATGGACACTGACTCACCTTCTAACACCCTGTCGCGTCGTGAGCGACGTCAAAAATGCCACCCATTAGTCCAGACGCGCCTGACAACAAGAACAATGGTCCGGAAACCTCTGGGCCCGCAAGTGAGCCAGCGATACCGGCACTACCATAGTAGAATGCCATCCCGTCCGCACTTAGCCCCGCTACAGTACAGTAGGAAGGTTTTTCGCGGTTTTCCGCTTCGCTTTCTTCTTCCTCCGCTCGGTGGTTTTCTTCTTCAAGTTGTTCAATGTGCCGGTAAGAACGGCATGTCCAGCTACCTCCGGCGTTCAAGCCGCCGCCCTTGCCGTGGCTGCCGCACGAGCCTGGTGCGGGGCCAAATCCTGTTCCGTTTGAGCTGGTGCCGTAGGGGTCGGTCGCGTTGGTCGGACTATCGTTTGTGTAGAGGTAGAGGTTGGGGCCGCTGCCTTCTTGGCCGGTTGGGTCTTGGCTGAGGAAGCGTGCGGCTGCTGGGCTGTAGTAGCGGGCGCGGTCGTAGTAGATGCCGTTGCCTTCGTCTTCTTGCCCGGCGTACTGTGTGGTGTTTTCGCTTGCGGTGCCTTCTTTTGTGGTTGTGCCGAAGGGGTCGTAGGTGTAGTTGGTTTCGACGCTGCCGGTGCTGCCGGCGAGGCCGATGATACTGCCGAGCTGGTCGGCGAGCAGGTTTTCGGTGGCTTTGCTTGTGGTGCGGGCGAACACTTTATCGGGGAGTAGACCGGTGAGGAGGTTAGCCGTGGCTTTGCCGCCCTGGATTTCCTGGACGACGTTGGGGCCGTCGTAGAGGAGTTCGGTCGTTGTGCTGCCGAGGGTCCTGGTGGTGCGGCGTCCGAAGGGGTCGTAGCCGTAGCTGGCTTTGATCGTCCCGGTGATGCTGGCTAGCTGGTTGCGAGCGTTCCATGTGTATGTGGAGGTCCCGTCGGACGTTAGGTTGCCGTTGGCATCATAGCTGAGTTTTTTGCTGCCGCGTTCGGTCTGCTCGTTATCGGCGTTGTATTTGGCGGAGCTGAGGGCTTCGGGTAGCGCGGTGCGGGCGTAGCTGCCCCAGACGGCTTCCTTGCGGCCGTCGAGGTCGTAGCTGTAGTCCAGTTCGCCGAGCGTCGTTGCGCCTTTCTTGTAGGCGATTGACGTGAGCTCGTTGGCTTCGTCATAGCCGTCTTGCTCTTCGATGCCGTCGGGGAGAGTCGTGCTGGTGGGGAGGTTGTCTTCGTTGTAGGCGAAGGAGACGGCTTGTGTGCCGCGTTTGAGTTCTTTGAGGCGGTTTACTTCGTCGTAGGTATATTTGAGTGCTTCTTGGCCTGGGACGGTCATGCTGGTGCGGCGGTTGGCTTCGTCGTATTCGTAGCTGACGGTTCCTTGTGGTGTGGCGAGGGACTTCAGGCGGTTTAGTTCGTCGTATTCGGGGGTGTATGTGCCGCTGGCGCTGTCGGTGATCTTCTTGAGGCGGTTCCCGTTGTCGTATTCGTATTTGATTGTGCTTTCGGCGGTTTCGCCGGAGACGCCGTACTTGGCTTCGGTTAGGCGGTCCAGGGCGTCGTAGGTGAACTTGTCAAGCTTGCCTCGGCGGTCGGTGAGTTCGATGAGATTGCCCTGCGTGTCGTATACCGCCGTGGTTTTCTTTTCCAGCGCGTCCTCTTCGCTTTCAAGAAGATCCATTTTGGTATACGCGAACGTCGTCTTGTGTTTCAAGGGGTCGGTTGTCGCGGTGAGGTCTCCGTCAGCATCGTATTCGTATGAGGTCACGTCCCCTGCGGGGTCGGTTGTCTTGGTCAGTTGGTTGTCGTTGTTGTATTCAGTGATCGTCTGCTGGCCCCCGGGCGTCGTCGTCGCTACCACGCGGCCGAGCGAGTCAACGAACTGTTTGGTAGTACGCCCGAGCGGGTCTGTCACGCTCGCGGGCTCGCCGCCTTGATAGGAGATCGTTGTTTTGTGACCTTCGGGGTTCGTGATGGTCGAGAGCTGCCCGTCGCTGTTGTATTCGTAGTGCGTGGTGTGGCCGAGCGCGTCTTTCTTGGCAGTGAGCTCATCGAGGCTGTTGTATTCGTAGCTGGTCGAGTGGCCGAGCGGGTCGGTTTCTTTGGTCAGCTCGCTCGTGCCTGGTTCATAGGTGTATTTGTACGTCTGCGCCGAGCCAGTACCAGCGAGGCGCGTTACGGCTGTCACGTTGCCGTAGCTGTCGTATTCGTAGCTGGTCTTGCGCGAGCGCGCGTCGGTGCTGGACAGCAAGAACCCTGTTTCGGCTTGCCGTTCGAAGGTCGTTTTCTCTTCGACGGAGCTGCCGAGCCCGACGATTTCGCTTGTTGGCCACCCTCCGGTGTTGAACGTGACCTTGCGTTTGCTTTCACGCGGTTCGGTGACTGTCGTGCTTTCTACGTTGCCTTCACCGTTCAGCGCGTAGCCGAATTCGTAGGTGCCGCCGTTGGCCATTTTCTGTTTCGAGACTCGGTCGTGGGATTCGTATTCGGTTTCGATGTACTTGTTACCACGGGGGTCCGTGACCGAAGTCATGTCCCCAGACGAGTCGTATTCGTATTTCATCGTGCGTACAGCCGGGTCGGTCGCGGATTCCAACAGCCCTGCTTTGTTGTACGCGTATTTCAGTTTCCTGCCGTTGTTGTCCGTGATTTCGGTGATGTCATTGGAGGCGTTGTATTTGAACTTCACCCAGCGTCCGTGCGGCGATGTGATGCTCGTGATGTTCCCTTTCTGGCCGCTTTCACGGGTGATCGTGAGCTGCTGCCCCTGCTTGTTGCGGATCGCCTGTAGAGGCGCGACCGAGCCAAAGATGTAGGTCGTGCCGTCCGTCAGCGTGAGTTCAAAGCCCGGGATCGACCCGTTCCACTTCAGTGTCGAGTCATAGAATTCGCTTGGCGTGCCCGTCGTCTTGTAGTCCGAGCCTATATAGCCTTCGCACGTCGCCGTGCATTTGTAGAGCACTGCGCCGCCGTTGGGCATGATCAGATAGACTTCGTGCGGGTTTTCTGCCCACAGACGGATGTCGTAGCGGTTCGTCGTGCCGACGCCGAAGCTGTAGGAGTTCGAGTCGCCCTGGCGGTAGCTGCGTTCAATCACGATTGGGATCGTGTCGGGCACCACCAGATCAGTCCGCGTATAGTCAAACAGGCCAGTCCCGAGATCAACCGGATCCCCACTCGTGGTAGGTGTCCCTGGTTTCGTGCCAGTAGTAGGTTTCCCTGGGCTGCCCGCGACCATCGCGCCGGTGAATTCCCACACGCGGACGCCGGGGTCGGGCACGATCTGCTTGGCGTTCGGTGTGACTGTTCCGTGGCCGTAGACGTACCAGCCGCGGCCGTTGGGGTCATAGTTCCAGAATGCCACCCGTGAGCCGGCCGGTAGATGGCCGTAGTTGGGGTAGATGATCTGAGCGCCCTTGCTCAAGTACGCCCGGCCGGGCTGCACCGTGAAGTACACCGGGACTTCCACGAACATCGGCAGCGGGAACGGCGGCCGGTCGACCGGGACCGCCGTAATGTTCAGGTTGTGCACGACGTGGCCCTGGGCGTCGTGGATGACGGTCCCGGCGGGCAGCCGTACTTCAAGACCCGGGATCCGCGGTGTCGTGATGCTCACCGGCCCCGTCGTCGGCGAGGAGATCCGGTGGTTGCCCGCGGGGTCGAGCGGCGTCATCCAGATCGGCGCTTCAAGCGTGGTCTCTTCGTGCGCCTTGATCTGCACTCCGATCGAGAACGTCCCGTAGTTCACACCGCCGATCCGCCCGCCCTGCACGATCAACACCTGGTGCCCCACAGGCACCCCAGCCAGTAGAAACTGGCCCCTCGCGTCGGTCACGGTCGCCTGCGAGGTGCTCTCGAGCGCGACATGCAGCCCCGGGAGCGGCAGGCCGTCCAGCTCGAGTGCCTGCCCCGCCAGCGAAGCGCCCTGCGCCAGTGCCGGCCCCACAGGCGCGGCGGGCGCGAGATCCGCCCACGGGCTCGCCGGCCACCACGTGCTCCAATCCACGCCCGCACCCACCCGGCGCGGATACCACGCGCCCAAGCCACTCGGATGAAACGCCCTGATCGCCCGGGGCAACCCCACACCCGCACCCCCAACTCGCCCGCGAAGATCCGATACGCGGCCTGCTACGCGCGCGACAGCGCCCTTGCGCTCCCTCGTAGCGACACCGCGCCTCTTGGAGAGGCCCCTCCCAGCGCGCACCGCGCTGCGGGCAGCCGGCGTGCCTTCAGCGCCGCTTAGTAGCGGGCTCTGGCTGACGCCGCCAGCCACCGCCGACCCTCCGCCCGTGTCCGGCGCGCCACCAGCCAGCTCCTCCGCCGATCCTGCCACGCCCGGCGCGCCCTCGCCGCCGATACGGATCACAAGGCCGCGCGGCGGGGAGCCGATATAGGCGGTCAGCTTGACCGACCCGGTGTATTCGCTTTCCGGCGCGATCAAGATCGTATACGTGCCTGTCCCGGACAGCGATACCGGGCCGAGCGCTGTTTCCCCGCTGGACCCGAAACGCTTTTCTTCACCGACGCGGGAGCCTTCCGGGTTATAGATCGAGACGTGCCCCCACGTGATCGTCGATTCTGAGAGCACGAGCGAGACTTCTTCACTCGATTTACCCGAAAACGTGATTTTTGCGTTCTGGCCAGGACCGTTCGTCGTAACGATCTTCGATTCCCCGCCACTGCTCGGCGTGATCGTGCCAGTAACGTCCGAGTATGCCGTCAGTTTCAACGAACCCACGTTCAGGACACCCGGCTCCACATACAGCGTGTACGTCCCTGTCGTCGGGAACCGCACCGATTCCATGAACCCATTCCCGCTGAACCCTCGTTCCATCATCCTTTCGCCTTCGGGGTTCTTCCATTCCAAATACACCGACCTGGAAAACCCGGTGAATTCGCTGACCTTTAGCGAGACTTCCTCGCCTGCGGTGCCCGACACCGTGTACTTCGCCTTCTGCCCGGGCTCGGACAGCGACACCGTTTCAGAGGCCCCGCCAGTGCTCGGCGACAGCGAGCCGTTCACGTCCACGACCTTATAGGCCGTCAGCTTGACTTTACCCGTTTCTGCTCCTCCTTCTCCCAGCGGTACGATGTGAATCGTGTACGATCCGGTTTTAGGTAGAACAAGCGGTTCGTAGCGGCCGTCCATCGCCCCTTCTTCGTTGAAGCTCCTGGACGAGCCCGAGACTTCCCCTCCTTCGGCTGTCAGTACCGTCACGTCTGCCGATTTGAACGTCGATTCCGAGAGCACGAGCGAGACTTCTTCGCCGCTGTTACCCGAAAACGTGATATTCGCGTCCTGGCCCGGTGTGCTCGTCGTGATCGTTTTGGATTCACCACCAGTCGTTGGCGTGATCGATCCTGTCACCGCCGTCGAGTTATACGCCGTCAGTTTCAACGAGCCGGTAGCCGTACCGCCCGCGCTCACGATCAGCGTGTACGTCCCCGTCGTCGGGAACTCCACCGATTCCATGAACCCATTCCCACTGAATTCCCGTTCCGTTATCCTTTTGCCTTCGGGGTTCTGCCATTCCAGGGCCACCGATCTCGTAAACCCGGTGAGTTCGCTGACTTTCAACGAGACTTCCTCACCAGCGGTACCCGACACCGTGTACTCGGCTTTCTGGCCAGGCGACGACAGTGATACGGACTTCGCTGAGCCTTCCGTGGTGGGCGTCAGCGTGCCCGTCACGGTATCCGCATAGTACGGCGCCACTTCGACTTTGCCGGTAGCTTCACTATTCGGAACGATCACAACGCTGTACGTGCCTTTGACGGGCAGCGTCACAGGTTCCAACAGCTTTTCTTCGCCGCTTCCCCCTAGACCGATCGAGCCGAGACTTTCATACCGAGGCCCATAGAGATACGCTGTGCCGGTCGACAGACTAACGTTCTTGAGGACCGTCGAAAGCATTTCCCGGTTAGTCGCTTCGACCGTCGCCAAACCGATCGTTTTAGCCGTCGCGATCGTCAACGTAGAGAAGCTCCCCAACGTCAAGTTCGCTGTAGGCCCAACCTGCGCCGCGGTATAGCCAGAAGGCGGAATATACAAGTAAGGCCCAGTCGCAGAACCATGCGGCGTCGTAATCACGACACGCGCGCTGGACGTCGCTTCCGGCACCACGAATTTCAACGACGTGCTCGTCGAAGACGTCACTTCAGCCAACGTCTGATTCACATACACATCATCGTTATCCGTTTTCGTTTCAAAGTTCGTGCCCGTCACCGTCACGACCGTACCAGCCGCCGCCACCGACGCCGACAACGACGTGATCGTCGGCACAGAAGAGCTCGCCACCGTAAAGCTCTGCGAGCTCGTGACCGGCCCTTCCGTCGTCGTCTGCACAGTCACCGTCCCAGTCGTCGCCCCCGACGGAACTTTCACAGCCAACGTATATGCCGTCGCAGCAGTCACCGTCGCAGCAGTACCGTGAAACTTCACGGTGTCGTTACTGGCCGTCGTCGAGAACCCGGTCCCCCAAATATCGATCGTTTCCCCGACAACTCCCTTCGACGGTTCCAGCTCGATGATCGACAGTTTCGTCGAGGACTCACGTTTGACGCTCGAGAGGTTCCCAGCCGCATCCCAGGCGTAAAGGCCAGCTTCGGCTTCCGGTTTGATCACCGCGCTCAACTGGCTATCGGGCGTGTACACATACCGAATCGCCGTACTCGGCACCGACGCCACCGCAGACACAGCGCCAAGCCCACACACCAAAACGAGCACAGCCGCGACCACACCAAGCAACGAACCGAGAAACAGCCAACCTCTCGACCCTGCACCACACGACGACTCTCCAGACATCGGCATCACTCCCCTATTTGATCGCGTCATATGCCTCATTCTCATAACTTGCCGCGACAGCGCCAACACGGCACCCAGCAGCGGCCTCTCCAACGATCTCCTCGTACTTTGGGCGACTACCGATATCTACCAATCGGGCAGTTGCACTCTACTGAAAGATTGGGCCGATATCGATGACACCCAACGTTAGGACCTCGCTATTTACGGGATTTTGCTGAAATGGACTTTTCGATTGAATCAACGACCCCTTTCTCACCGACATGGATATGCTCCACCGCGGAACATCCCCGGACCCAAGATGGTCGGTAATGAGCGCCCGGCCCGCCAAGCCCATGAGCGGGGAGCACCCAACGTGTTCCTCACGAGTCTTTGCTCGACCGTGATTGCCATGTCAGCTAGCCGCCGATCGGAGCGGCTCGCTCAGAGCCAAGGCGACACGCCCGGCCGTAGCGGTCACTTGGGGGCCAAACTCCTCCAAAAGCTCTATGGGGGTGTACGCCTGTGCCGGGACCGTCAACTCGACCGCCGC
Source organism: uncultured Solirubrobacterales bacterium (assembly GCA_963742275.1). Taxonomy (GTDB): domain Bacteria; phylum Actinomycetota; class Thermoleophilia; order Solirubrobacterales; family Solirubrobacteraceae; genus Palsa-744. The sequence continues at coordinate 776,720 of CAVUKU010000001.1, forward strand.
GGCTGGCTCTGCGCCTACAACCACAGCGGCGAGGGCACGCCTGCCGGCAAACACCTCTTCGTCCTCGATCGCGATCCCGCCCTGCGCGAGGATCCGCTCGAGCTCGCCGTGTAGGGCGGCCTTGGTCGTGATCGTTTTGGGAGCACGACGCTTGAGGCGCAGCTTTGGGACTAGACCCTGCTGCTCCGCCACGGGCAGGCACGCCAGGAGCGCCTTACCCGCAGCGGTGCAGCAGAGAGGCAGACGCGTGCCTACCCCGATACCCACATCGACCTCGTATTGCCCCTGGCACGACCCAGGCCAGCGGTCGATGCAGACAACCTCAGTCCCCCCGAGGACCCCCAAGCTCGCGGTGCGCCCAGTCCGCACACGCAGCTCCCGCAGATGCTCACGGGCCACGCAGCGGACCACCATCGAGTCGAGCAACGAGAACCCGAGATCCGAGACACGCGAGGCGAGCCGATACTTACGCGAGAGGTCTTGCTCGAGATACCCGAGCCTCACAAGCGTGATCGCGTAACGATGCGTCGTTGAACGATTCAGGCCGAGCTCTCTGGCCATATCGGCAATCCCTCGCGCCGGATGCTCCGCAGTGAAACACGTGAGCATCTCCAGCCCGCGGCACAGCGAGGAGGAGAACTTCCCTGGATGCCCGAGATCCAGCGACCTAGACCTCACTCGAGGCCGATCCGCGACGTCAACCACGATGCCAAAGGGGTTGCGGGTCAAAACGCACAGCCAATCTCCCGCCAGTCACGAGCCCGCCAAGCTGGGCATGCACGAGAGTACATAGATCGCGCGGGCGACCCGCCGCCTCTCCTTCGACGGGCGCCCGCGCGAACCCCAGCCCCCAGGCACGCCAGGGCGACACCCCGCTCTTTGAGCAGCCCTGCCGCGCCCAAACGAGGGTGTAGCCCGAACCCCACCTTGAAAAGGAGCCCCTCAACAAGAGGCCGTGCGAGGGATCTACATGGAAGCTCTTGCGGGTAGCACAAGCGCATCCCAAGAGCGCTGCGTTTCTCCCCGGCATCAGCCACGACCTCCACAAACGCGCTCATAGCACCCAGCCGACCAGCCGCGGAAGGTCTGCCTGCCGGTCATCCCCTATCCACCCGATCAACCCGCCGGCCAGAATCCTGCCGCTCGTCCTCGCGACGGAACCCCAACCGCGCGGAGATCCGATCCGCGGTAGAGATCAGGTGCGGACCGAGCCCGTCCACCAAGCTCCCCATCGCAACCGTAGAGCTGGAGGCATCAAGGCCGAGCGCCGCGACCGTCTCGTTGCCCCCCGAGCGCACCGGCGCCGCGATAGAGCACAGCTCTGGGGCAAGCTCCTCCTCGGCGGTCGCTAGGCCCCGCCCACAGATGCGCTGGAGCGCTGCTCGCAGCGCCCTCTTGCTCAAGATCGTGTTAGGAGCGCTCTTGGTGAGCGTCATCTGCCCGACGACGAACTGCCGCTCCTGATCGGGCAGATACGCCAGCAACAACTTACCGAGCGCGGTGCAATAGGCAGGCACTCTCGAGCCAGGGGCCCGAACGAGGTCGATCTGACGCAGGCCCCGTCGGTTGCCAGACACGCGATCCACGAACAGAACCTCGGACCCATCGAGCACCGCGATCGTGGCCGTGAACCCCGTCCGCCGCCGCAACTCCTCCAAGTGAGGGCGGGCGTGCTCCTGCAGGCTCGTGCTGCTCATCGCCGACATTCCCAGGTCAGTGACCCGCAACGCCAACCGATACTTCCGCTTCTCAACCTGCCGTAGATATCCCAGCTTGGCCAACGTAATCACGTAGCGGTGGGTCGTTGAGCGTCTCATCCCTAGCGCGTCCGCCAAGTCAGCGATACCCAACACCGAACGCTCCGGCGTAAAACACTCAAGGATCGCCAGACCCCGCTCAAGCGATTGCAAGTAGCGCTGCTCACTGAGCGTCCGGATCAGCCCCCACTCCTCATCCTCATCGACCCCGCGAACCGCTACCGCTACCTCCGACATACGCCCTCCCCCCAGAGCAGCCGCCAGTGAGCTCGAAGGATGATCAAGCCCGCCTCACCAGCACCACACTCAAAACACCCCGGACACGGAAAGTACATCGCGCCCCGAACTCCGCGGGCGCACTCACCGCCGATCCGCATCGTCACGCACGCGCTCATTGCTTGCCGCCCCCGCGCCTACCGCAGTCCACAGGCCAGACACGCCGATACTGGTGCGTAACCTGATTCAGCTCCAACAAACCCACAGCGACCCAGGTGCGGACATAGCGATCGGCCGTAGACACAGGAATGTCCAACTCCTGCGCGATCTCCTTGCAGTTACGTTCGTCCCCGTCCGGCGGAAAGCTGACCAGTACCAACAACCCGCGCAGCAACGTCACGGAGAGCTCCCGATCCCCAAGGAGCGGCGACGCGCGGAACGCCTGGATACCCTCCAAACTGGCAAGCACCAGAGGGTGCTCCCCATCGGACACGACCACGTCGGCCACCACCTGCGCCACCTGCTCCGCAGTCAGCGTCAGCGTGACCTCTCGCGCGCTCACGACGCCCATCCAGACGCACCCAAGATCAAGCGGGACCTGCAGCGCTCGATCACTCGACACCATCCCCTTTTTCGGGGGTATGGCGACGCATATGCGATCTCCGCTACTGGTGGCCTGGTCCGATCTGCAACTTGTCGTCGTATCATCGGACCTGTCCTGACAGTCTTGGGGCGAGCCGAGCAACGCTGGCTAGGTCGGCGAGACTCGGCTCGTCCCAAGACACACCTAGCTCGCCTCCGAGAGGAGGCGCCCACCGTGCGACCGGCAGTCGCCGCACACGCTCCGGGAGCGCTGCGGAGGTCGGCGTCCCCTCCCTGATTGCTTGCAAGGCCGTGTTCCGTTGCGTCATCACTGGATGAATATCACGCACACTATTCGCCTCAGCAAAACTCTCGTGCGCCGGCGACCAGAATCGTGCGCCGGGACACAAAACCGTGCGCGGGCGAACAGAAACGTGCGCCGGGACACACTCGATATGAGAGTCAGGGACCCCTGGAGTGGGGTGGTCGCGAACCCCCGTGCCGAGCGGCATGTGGGCTTTGCTTGGCGGAAGCGTACTATTATTTAGAGTCCTCGTTTGCGCATGATCACGCGGCCTCCGTCGCGGGGCACGAGGACCGCGCTGCGCCACCGTGGCTGCTCGATCCGGCGGCTCGCGGGGAGCACCGTCCTGGTCGAAAGCACCTGCTGCAGGATCGTCTTGACCTCCAGCAGCGCGAAGTGCCGGCCGAGGCAATGCTTGCGGCCCCCTCCCCACGGCAGATAGGTGCGGGGCTGACGCTGCTCGCCGAGGAATCGCTCGGGCGTGAACTCGTGAGGCTTTGGATAAAGCTGCGGGTCGTGGTGCATCAGGTAGGTGCAGGCCGCCAAGTGGACGGGCGGCGGGTATGTCCATCCGCCGATCTGCATCGGGTTGATGACCTTCCTCGGGATGATGAACACGAACACCGGCTTGTGGCGCATCGTCTCGTGGACGGTCGCGGTCATGTATTCCTCTTCGGTGCCGGCGTCGATCTCATCAACGAGCCGCTGCTGTACTCGCGGGTGATGCGCCAATAGCTGAAACGCCCAGGCCAGCTCTCCGGTCGTGGTCTCATGCCCTGCGAGGATCATCGACATCAGGTTGTCTCGTATCTCGCGCTTGCTCAACGGGGAGCCGTCCGCGTTCTCCGCCATCAACAGCAGATCGAGCAGGTCACCCCTTGTGTCGCCTTCGCCGCGTCGGCGGTCCACCAGGCCGAGGATGAGCTCGTCGACTGCGGCGCGCTGGCGCAAGAACCTTCGCCACCTGCTGTGCCAGCCAGGGAGATACTGGAGCTTCGGCTCCTGGAGGATGAAGCTCGTGGTTATTGTCAGCATCGCCATCAGCCGGTCGTGCAGCGCCTGGAGCTCAGCCGGTTCATCGCTGAAGATGGTGCGCAGGATTACTCGCAAGGTCAGGGCTCGGATATGCGGGTGGAGCGGCATGGCCGTGTCGAGCGGCCATCGCCAGATCTCCTGCTCGACCATTTCGGTGAGCAGGCTTGTGTGGTGGGGGACCATACGCTGATGAAAGGCGGGCGTGATGGCTCTGCGTCCGCAGATGTGCTCGTCCTCCTCGAGCAGCATGAACGAGCGGTCCCCGATCAACGGGCTGATAGTGTGCGCCCCGGCGCCGGGGTGAAGGTCGGCGGGATCCCCGGCGAGCAGTTCCCGTATATCCGTGGGGTTCGATAGAAATACGATAGGCGGCATGTCGATCGGGTAAAGCGTGAACTGCTTACCGATACGGGCGCGGCAATATTCGAGGTAAGCGAAGGGCCAGCGCTGACCTCCGACGGTCTGGAGTGCTCGCGGGTGCGGTGGCGCCGGTGGCAGTTCTCGCTTCAGGCGCCGAGTGGGTGAATTGGTGACAAACATTTTTGTAACTCTCCTTTGTGGTTTGGGTTTATGTGGAACGCTGGACGTAGGCGATCCGCCAGAGCCGCAGGACGGGGAGGAGGGCACGAGTAAGCGACCCTCCGGCAGTGGCGATGCGCCGACTGGTTGCCCGCATCGGGGGGCACCTTGCGCTGTCCTTGGACAGGTAGAGCGCGGCCATGCTGGCCGTGATCAGGAGGTGCTTCTCGCTGTTTTTCAGCGAGCGCTGCTGGCGCATGCAGCGCGTCACGAACCGCGAGATGTGCTCGGTCGCGCTTTCGGTGGTCGGGTAGTGCTCGACGTAGCTGTGGTCGCCGTTCTCGGCGTCCTCGAGTTGGTCGGCGTAGCTGTCGAGCATGCAAGCGACCGCTGACGCCCACGGGTTGTATGCGGCGCACGTCCGAGCGATCTCGCCGCTATCGCAGTCCGGGTCGCACGCGAGAGCGAGCAGAGCGAAGATTGCGAGGCCGGCGCTCGCTGCGCCGGTCAGCTCGAACCAAAGCGCATCGTGCTCGGCGGGGCAGTGCGCCGCCGCCCACGCCCGGAGTCCCTCGTCTCGGCGGTCGGGGTCGAGGTCGTGATTGATCGCGAGTACCTGCGCCCGCGTGGCCTCACCTACCATCAGTGCGCGGACCCGCTGGTATGACGGGAGCGCCTCGCAGCATTCCCGGCATACCTCGATCAGGGTGCGTAGATAGCCGCCGTCGGCACGCCAAGGGTGGAGGGCGTAGTAGTCGGCCGCCGGCCGGGTTGGGTCGACCGCGTCGATCAAAGCGAGGTGCAGTTGTCGGCCGTTGGCCTGGCCTGGAGAGTGCTCGTGCGCGCTGTCGAGAAAGTCCCATATAACCTGGTAGGCGACGAGGAACCGCAGGAAGCTCACGTGCCGGGTGGCCGGGAGGATCGAGAACAGCGCGGCGCCGTCGGTCTGCCCGCGCTTGCGCTCGAGCGCGGTGAGCGCGTCGTGGCGGATCGCCGTGTCCGGTATCCCCTCGGCGAGGGTGCGCCAGTGCCGCACCTCGCGGGAGACGGCCGGGAGTCCCCAGGAGACCTCGCGGGCCGCGCTGGCTGCCAGCGCCCATAGCTGGCGGGGGGTTACAGGGGCCGGATTAGAAGCGTTGTCGGAGGAGCTTGACGGGTGCGATCTAGTAGGCCGGAGTGATAGTTCCGGGTGATACACGCACTACGAGATAGCCTGGAATGGACAGCATTGCTAGTGCAATGAGGGTGACCAGCGCGCAGCTCGTGATAGCCGCGATGCCTTCGATGCCGAACAGGACCGGAAAGCCGGTTACTGTTGACAAGAAGTGGCTGCCTAGCAACTGTGCATACAAGCCGAAGACCGCGCCGATCGCGCAGCCCACGATGAGCAGGACTGCGCTCTCGCAAAGCAGCGCTCGCCAGAGCACTCCTTCACGGTAGCCGTGGCACTTGTTCGCTGCGACGCTGTCCCGGCGCTGCCAGAGCATCGCTGCCATCGCGCACACGATCGCCAAGGTCGCGGCTATCAGGACGATGACCCGGATCTGCGTCAACCGCGAGAGGCCCTGCATTGCGGCGGCGTAGTGGCGCTGCTCGCGTTCGTGGGCCGTTTCGACCTGCAGACCGCTCCCGGGGCCGAGGGCCAACCTGACTAGGCCGGCAACGGTCGCGGGCTGACGTACAACATTGGACGCTCTGAGCCCTACGATATAGGGACAGGCTACGGCCATATCGCCGTAGAAGTCTTGGACCTAGATGCGATGCTCTCCGCACTGAAGGAGAGTGGGATCGCGCCCGAGCGGCCACCATATACAGTCGGCGAGGATAACTCCCGGCTCTGCTTTGTCCGTGATCCTGACGGCTATCGAGTGGAGCTAATCGAGCGGGGTTCCCCCACAAGTTGAATAGGCATTGCCCGATGAAGCTCGATGGCTATCAGTCGTTGACTCTCCAGCGGCATGGCTCGGTATTGCGCGTGACCCTCAATCGCCCAGAGCGCCGCAACGCTCTCTCCAGCGAGTTGATGGCCGAGCTGCACGACGTTATCTCGGCGGTCGAGTGCGACACCGAGACCAGCGTTCTAGTCCTGCGTGGGGCCGGCAAGAGTTTTTGCTCGGGCTACGACGTTTCGCCTTCAGCAGGGGATGGTCACGAGGACAACGAGCCGTTCTCGCCGCTTGAGAAGATGCAGGCAGCCGGCAGAGACACCAGAACCTTCGATCGTCTCTGGCGATCTTCGACTCCGAGCATCGCGCAGATTCACGGTCACTGCATTGCGGGAGGAACAGACTTGGCGCTCTGCTGTGACCTCATCGTCTGCGCAACGGACGCGATCATCGGCTATCCGGCCGTGCGTTCGATGGGAGCCCCAGCGAGCCATATGTGGCTCTATCACCTCGGGCCGCAGTGGACCAAGAGGCTCCTGCTCACCGGCGATTCCCTCTCGGGTAGCAAGGCGGCGGAACTCGGCCTCGCCCTTGAGGCCGTAGACGCCGCATCGCTTGACGAGCACGTCCTGAGACTTGCCACTCGCATCTCATGGATTCCGCGCGACTTGCTCGCGGCTAACAAGTCCGTGGTCAACCGTGGCCTAGACCTGATGGGGCGGACACTGCTACAAGAGGCAGCTCTCACGCAGGATGTACTCGCACGCCTGGCACCAGGAGCAGACACATTCTGGAGCACGGCGTCGCGCAAGGGTCTAAAGCAAGCCGTCGCGGAGCGGGACGCGCCATTTGCCGCGGAAGACCCCATGGGTGACTCCCCGCTATTCGCCGCGCCGAGTGCGGCGGATGCCAGCTTCTTACCCTACGGCCGTGTGCTCGCTCGGCGTTGAGGTCACGCCGATGGCGCGCTCAATGGCGGCGACATCGCGGACTGCACCCGTATCGGCGGAGGTAGCCATCGCCGCGTATGCTCGGAGAGCCAGCGAGACGGCTCGCTGCCGGGCAGCAGGAACGAATCCCGTGGCTGCTTCTAGCTGACTGCGACGCTCGTCAAGCTCATCGCTATCAACATCAAGCTCGATTGTCCGCGCCGGAATGTCGATAGAGATGAAGTCGCCGCTACGAACCAGCGCAATTGCACCGCCTGACGCAGCCTCCGGTGAGACGTGGCCAATCGACAAGCCCGACGTGCCGCCCGAGAACCGACCATCGGTGATGAGCGCACAAGCCTTGCCTAGACCTCGCCCCTTTAGGTAGGAGGTCGGGTAAAGCATCTCCTGCATACCCGGACCACCTCGCGGTCCCTCGTACCTAATCACGACGATATCTCCGGGCTTGACGGTGCCGTCGAGGATTGCGTCCACCGCTTCCTCCTGCGACTCCACTACGACGGCGGGACCTCGGAAGGTCAGTATCGACTCGTCAACGCCGGCCGTCTTAACCACACAGCCACGCTCGGCGAGGTTGCCGTAGAGGACCGCAAGTCCGCCGTCGGCTGAGTAGGCGTGCGCCACATCGCGGATGCAGCCCCCCGCAGCATCGAGGTCGAGCGACTGCCAGCGCTCAGACTGCGAAAAAGCGTTAGCCGACCGTCGGCAGCCGGGAGCAGCGTGGAACAGCTCGACAGCGACCTCCGAGGGCTGCGACCCTCGCACGTCCCAGGTGCCGAGCCACTCGTCCATTGTGCGCGAATGAACGGCCGTGACGCTCTCATCGAGCAGGTCGGCGCGACGTAGCTCGCCCAGGATTGCCGGGATGCCACCCGCGCGGTGGACATCCTCCATCAGGTAGTCGCCGCTAGGTGCGACCTTGCAGATGCAGGGGACGCGACGCGACAGCGCGTCAATGTCTTTCATCGTGAAGTCGAGCCCAGCCTCCTGCGCTGCCGCGAGAAGGTGCAGGATGGTGTTGGTCGAGCCGCCCATCGCAATGTCGAGAGTCATTGCATTCTCGAAGGCCCCGCGGCTCGCAGTCGAGCGTGGCAGGACCGATGCGTCATCCTCGTCATAGAAGCGGTGAGCAATCTGCACAGCGACCGCGCCAGCTTCCTGATAGAGGGTTCTGCGTGCCGTGTGCGTCGCAAGGGTTGAGCCGTTGCCCGGAAGCGACAGGCCGAGGGCCTCAGTCAGGCAGTTCATCGAGTTGGCGGTGAACATCCCCGAACAGGACCCGCAGGTCGGACACGCGGCCTCCTCGATCAAGGCCATGTCCTCGTCGCTCACGTCGCTGGCGACTGCATCGGTGATCGCGCTGATCAGATTGATCCGCTTGCGCACGGTGCCATCGACCAGGGTCGCCGTGCCACCCTCCATTGGCCCGCCCGAGACGAAGACCGTCGGGATGTTCAGCCGCAGCGCCGCATTGAGCATCCCTGGCGTGATCTTGTCGCAGTTTGAGATGCACACGAGCGCGTCAGCGCAGTGGGCGTTGACCATGTACTCGACGCTATCGGCGATGAGGTCACGCGACGGCAGCGAGTAGAGCATCCCGCTGTGGCCCATAGCGATCCCGTCATCGACCGCGATCGTGTTGAACTCCCGCGCGATGCCCCCCGCCGCCTGGACGGACTCACAGACGACCTCCCCAACAGGCTTGAGATGGGTGTGACCAGGGACAAACTGCGTGTAGGAGTTCGCTACTGCGACGATCGGCTTCCCGAAGTCCTCGCGCGCCACGCCTGCCGCGCGCAACAGCGCGCGAGCACCGGCCATGTTGCGGCCGTGCGTGACGGTTCGGGATCTCAGCGGTGCCATTTGGTCTTCCTGCTCGGTAGTTCGACATCTGGACCCTGAACTGGCGTCCGGCTTCGATCCCCAAACGCTAGCGAACGCTGCTCCCCGCCACCAGTGCGCTCCCTCCGGGGTGGGCTTGATACGACCCCTCGCGGACATCCGTGGAGCACGAGCAGCCCTGGTGTGGCGCCAGATACGAATGACTCGCGATTGCTCGCTCGGCGAGTTCGAGCGCGTCGCCGCGTTCAAGGCGCGCGTTTCCGGCGCGCTCAAGCAGGCCGATGAGCGTGGCCCGCAGGCGGTGGACGTGCCCGTCGGCCCAGGCGTAGTCGGAGCCGCCGCGCCATAGCTCACGCGCCGCTTCAAGCGCTTGGGGTTCGTCGGCGGGTTCGGTGTTGGCGAGCAGTCGGTCGAGGTCGATGCAGACCTTGCTGCGGTCGAGCCGGTAGCTCGCCTTCGACCACCCAGGCGTCGCCGAGCGCGGCGCGTGCGTCGCTGGCTGATTCCCACAGGTGTTGCCGGGTCTTCTTGGGTCCTGTCCGGGCCAAAGCGCCTCGGTCAGTTCGTCGCGGCTTGCGCCGCGTGCCAGCACCCCGCTTGGGCGGTCGATCGGTTCCGTCGATCCGCAGCGGGCCTATCGGTCACGTCGTTAGCTGTTAGCGGCAAACAGTGACGGTAGATTATATTCGAGCGCCCGAGGCGAGCATGTGGTCGAGTCCTTGCGTAGCGAAGCGGGGAGGCCGGGGGTGCGTTCCATTGTCCAATCGTCGGCAAGGATGCGCTCTCGACTAGTGAAAACTACCCGCTGCCTCGCCGGATGAGTCCCTTCTCGCGGTCCTGCGTGCTCGTGGCCGTACCATGCAGCAAACGTTTGATCCGCGGTTTCGATCAAGCGTCGCAACGGTCGCTCCCGTGCCGTCAAGAAGATTACTGATGGGGAGATTGAGTGCGTAGCGAAGTAACTTTGACGCCAGCCGTCGAGCAGCCAGTAATCGTAGCGACGTAGACGATCGATCTGCTTGTGCGGTCGTTCAGTTCGGTCATACTCAATGAGCACTGCCCAACGGTCGTCACCCGTTTCCCCGATGAGCGTGGCGTCAGGCTCCAAGTAGCCGGCGCGGCCTTCATCGCCCGACCCCTTGTTCCGTGCGCTCTCATGGGGTCAGAGCGAGCCGTGGAGGCCCCGCTCAGCGCGGTGCATCTAGGGCGAAAGGGGGGCGACCGATGCCCCGACTCAAGCGAGACGGACCGCACGATCCTCGACTTACGTTGTGGCGTGCGAACAGGTGCGAACACAAATTGGAACGACATTGGAACAACGGCGATGCGCGTGTCCGCGTCGTACAACCAAAAAAGCCCCGCATTTGCAGGGCTTTCTTGAGTAGCGGGGGCGGGATTCGAACCCGCGACCTTCGGGTTATGAGCCCGATTCTTGCTCCCCGATGCGCTGAAACAGGCCCGAAACGCTCGACCTGACTGCCGCTCCAAGGCTAGCGATTCAGCTAGTTTGCTACCCCAGCCGCTACCCCGGCTCGATCTGCTACCCAACTGCTACCCCAAGGAGTATGATTCGGGTCAGCCCACAAAGAAGCCCCCGCGCGACTGTCATCGCCGAGGGCATGGACACACCGGAGGCCCGGCATGTCAGCACCAAATCCTACCGCCACAGTCTTTGTCCGAGCGCAGCGCGGCCAGGCGTTCTACGAAGCCTTCTGGCGCTACAAGGGCAGGCAGCTAAAACGTCGCCTTGGCCCGGCATGGCTCGACCAGGACGCCGGCGGCGAGTGGACCGCTCGCAAGGGCCGCGTCGCGGAGGGCTACCTCGATGAGCGCCGGGCGCACGTCGCCGCCGCCGAGCTGGTCGCCTCCCACGTCGAGCAGGCCGACAACGCAGAGCGCACCGAGCGCGAACTTCGCGCCAAGGGCATCACCTTCCGCGAACTCGCGGGCGCGTACTTGGACTGGATGGCGAACGTCAAGGCCGCGAAGCCCTCGACGCTGCGGGACTACCGTTCGGTGCTCGCCGAGCCCGATCAGGCGTACAGGCGCGGCAAGGGCTCGACGCTCGGGCGCACCATGAAGGCCCTCGGTAACAGGCCCGCCCGCGAGATCACGACGCGGGACGTGGAGGCGCTCCTGGCATCGGTCGCCGCAGACGGGGTATCGCCGCGCACCGTGAACAAGGTTCGCGAAGTCATCAGAGCGATCTACAGCTTCGGCATGAGGAAGGCCACGTTCGGGCTCTCGGAGAACCCCGCCGCCGAAGCCGACAAGCGCGAAGCCCCGAAGCCCGGCCCGCTCGCCTACTACAGCGCTGAGGAGATCGAGGCGCTCGCGCGGGCGATGGAAGCCGGCAGCGAGCGCACGCAGGACGGCGAGGCCATCCGGGTATCCGCATACGCAGGTCTTCGCCTCGGCGAGCTGCTCGCCCTCCGCTGGCGCGACGTGGACTTCGCCGGCAGCCGCATCACCGTGGGCCGCGCGCTCAGCGCCGGAGTAGAAACCTCCACGAAGTCCCGTCGCGTCCGCCAGGTGCCGATGCCCGACCAGGCCGCCTCCGCCCTCGATCGCCTCAGCCGCCGCGAGAACTTCACAGGCCCCGGCGAGCTGGTGTTCTGCGGCCCCCTCGGACGCACCCTCGACGCCTCGGCGCTGCGCCGGCGCTACCGGAAGGCGCAGGCCGCCGCAGGGCTCACGCGGCTGCGCTGGCATGACCTTCGGCACACCTACGGCTCGCTGCTCGCCGCCGCCGGCGTGGACCTCGTGAAGATCAAGAGCGCAATGGGGCACAGCAACATCGCCACGACCGAGCGCTACCTCCACGCTCGCCCCGCGTCCGAGCAGGCCGCCGAGTTCACGCGAGCGTTTGCGCCCTCGATCGGCGACCCCGAGGCGACGGTCGCAGTCGGTTGAGCGGGCGGCGGGCCGCTGTGGGCGTCTGGTTGCGACGAGGGCGGCACGTCGCGCCAGGCGAGCGGTTTCATCAACTCCCAGCTATGGGCGTGGCGAACTGGGCGACGTACTCCCACGCCTCCTTCGCGGCGTCCTTGAACGAGATCGCCCTCGCGGGTGCTCGTTCGTGATGCTTGCGGCCCGAGCAGTGCCGGTGCACCGGCGGATTATGGCTCGCGTGACGCTCATAGCCGCCAATCTCACGCCCGTCGATGATGAGGAAGTAGGCGTAGCGAGGTCGCGTGATCCCGCTTCCCCTGACCACGACTTTCTCGTGGATGAACAGACAGGTGTTCGCGGGGTAGCCGTTGAACAGCACGGGGCCGTAGACCATCCCGCGCTGATCGCCCTCCTCCGCCGAGAAGAGCGAGACACGCTCGGGGATATGCAGCGAGCAATCTTTGATCTCCCGCTCGCGGGTTTGGAAGTACTCCCAGACATCCACGGAGGCTACGCGCAGGTGAGGGCTTGGCCGACGCGCTCAGCGACCGGGCGGGGCTCGACGCCCGCGCCATCCGTGAGACGCTGGATATCGTCCCGGAAGGCGGCCCATGCGTGCTGGTTGAAGCGTGGGATGTCCAGCTTCTCGCCGGCCATGTAGCGCGCGTAGAACTCCTCGGTGCTCATCCCGTACTCGCGCTCGAACTCGCGGACACCGCGGTCGAGAGACTCGGCGTTGTAGTAGAGCTTCTGCACGGTTATCGCCTTCTTGCGTTAGAGCATCGGTACGACCCGACCCTGCCTTGAGGCGTTCACAAGGCGACGGCTTATGATACCAGGGCTATCAGCAGCGGCCCCATCCGATTAGAGCCCGGCGAGGAGGTCGGCCGGGATGCCGAGCGTTTTGGCGAGTTTGACGATCCGAAGGGCATCGTCCACAAGCCGTCGGGCTGGTAGGTCCCTGAATCGCAAAGGCCGCCCGGAGGCGGCCTCGCATCCCTGCCGCCGAAGCAAACAAGGGGGGTTCCGCCATGATAGCGCCCGCCGGGGGCGTCAGTCGAGGGTCGTCCGGGAACGCCGCCCAGCGGCCGCCGGCGCGCGCCCCTCAGTGCTCGGCTTCGACGGCCGCGGCCAGCTCCGCCAAGGTCACGCCAAGGGCGTCGGCGATCTGACGAACCGTGTCCCATCCGGGGACGGATTGGCATAGCTCAACACGAGCGATCGAGCCCGTCGTTACCCCGGACGCGAACGCGAGGGCTTCTTGGGTCATCCCACGTTGTTCGCGTAGGCGTCGGATGGCGGCGGCGAGAGCAGGGTCGGGAACGGGGGAGCGGGCCATCGCAGGAAACATCGCACGCGCCCTGTGTCCGGGTCTATGTGGTTCGCGCCACCCAATTGACCACACCCCGTCAATGCTGTACGCTGAGCGCCAAACGAAAAGTGCCCCCGCACCGCGTAAACGGCCGGGGGCGTGGCACCGAGAGCGCGAACTCCCGGCGCAGCGGACACCCTAACCGACCGACATGGTGGGTGTTCTCCTCGCCAGAAGACCGACCTCGGGGCCTCCAACAACAAGGAGGAACCGAAGATGACCAGTAAGCAAAATCCGATCGTCGGCGAGCCTGCCTACATGGCTGGACGGGCGATCATGTTGCAACTACTCCAGCCGCCCGAGGATCACCTGGAGTTGTGGACTTGGGCGGAGCTGCGCAAGCAAATATCGGACATCGACCCGGCGATCGTGGATGCGGGGCTTGCGCGTCTGGCAGAGCTGGGCGCGGTGGTGGTCGATGGAGAGCGGCTGAAGGCGAGCGCGTGCGCGCGTTGCCTGGACGCGCTCGGCCTGATCGGGGTCTGACGATGAGTGCGCCCGATCCACGGACCGAACCCGTCCAGTTCTACGAGTACGCCAAGCGTCGCCAGGCGCGGGGGCTGGGGGTGCTGCCGCCGCCGTGTGACCATCGCGTCCCGCAGGAGCGCTATGTCGAGATGCTGCGCTTGCGGCTGGTGGAGGGCCTGAAGCTGCGCGAGGTCGGCGAACGCACGGGCGTCGGCCCGGAGCGTGTGCGGCAGGTGCTCGGGCACTACTTCCAGGTGCCGCGCGCACGGTTCCGGGCGCACCGTGGGCTGACGCCGGGGGAGCGCCGGCTGACCCCGGAGGGGGAGGGTTGAGCGGTGGCCGTCGTTGACGCACACGTGACGGTGACGCCGCCCGCGATCCTCAGAGAACGGCTCGCCGCCGCGCGGGACGCCAGCGTCGGCTTCGATGAGGCGTGGCCCGTGGCGCTCGCGGCAGCGGTGAACGCCGCGCAGTGGGAGCGTGAGGAGTGGCGGGACATTCTCTCGGGCATGGTCGAGACGTGGCGCGCGGCGTGGGAGCGCCGCGACGCCTCGTGCGCGGAACGCGCGGTCCTGGCACTCGTGACGCCCGGCGGGACGCCGCTACCGGAACGCGCGTGCGAGAACTGCGGGCAGGAGATACCCACCGCTCGCCACCGCGCGGCGCGGTTCTGCTCAGACCCTTGCCGCCGCCACGCCACCTACCTACGCGAACGCGCAGCGGCGTAGGAGATGCGTGATGGCTCGCATGGCAAGCGTCCCTGTCGGGGGTGCGTGGAGGGCAGCAAACCCGTATGAATACTGCGTTTACGGGGATTTCGCCCATATTCGCTGACTTTCGCGGAACTTGAAGGAATCGGGGAGACAGGGGTTGGAGGGCTTGGTTGTGGGCGATTTGGTCGAGCGTGGGCGGTTTCGTGTGCGGTCAGCGGTACCGCGCCGCCCGGGTGCGGAAGAAAGCAGTCCTCACTCGCCGACCGTGGTGAGATCCTGCAGCCGAAGAACGCCGCGCCTCCTAGCCAGAAGATCGCCTAGGTGTAGTTTCTGAGTAGGTTGGTCCATCCGGGTCCCCTTGGAGGCTGAGAGCTGCCAAGCGACTCAGTCCCAAGGGAGGACACCGGATGAATCTGCACGCTAACGCTGCGCTCAGTCTGAATCGACGTCGGCTGTTGTGCCGGCGGGTCGTTGATGAGCGGTGGACGGTGACGAAGGCGGCCGAGGCCGCCGAAGTCAGCGTCCGCTGTGCCCGCAAGTGGGTGGGGCGCTACCGCGTCGAGGGCGAGCTCGGGCTGATGGACCGCTCCTCAGCACCGTGCTCGATCCCGCATCGCACCAGCGAGGAGCGGGTGGCAGCGATCGCGTCGCTCAGACGGCTGCGCTTCACGGGTCCTGAGATCGCCGAGACGCTGGGAATGTCGCTCTCAACGGTCTCGGGGATCCTCACGCGGATCGGGATGGGCAAGCTCGGACGCCTGGGCTTGGAGCCTGCTGTGCGCTACGAGCGCCAGACGCCGGGCGAGCTGATCCACATCGACATCAAGAAGCTCGGTCGGATCGAGCGTGGTGCTGGGCATCGCGTGAGCGGCAAACGCCGGGGCAACCCGACGAAGACAGACCCTTCAGGAACTCGCCGCCGTCAGGTCGGCTGGGAGTACGTGCATATCGCTATCGATGACTGCACCCGCCTCGCCTATGCGGAGGTCCTCGCCGACGAAAAGGCGGCCACCATCGTCGCTTTCTTGCGGCGTGTGATCGCGTTCTACGAGCGCCACGGGATGACCGTGCAGCAGCTACTGACCGACAACGGATCCGGATACCGGTCGCTGGTGCACGCGATCGCCTGCCGAGCCCTCGGGATCCATCATCTGCGCACCCGCGCCTACCGCCCACAAACCAACGGCAAGGCCGAGCGTTTCATCCGCACCATGCTCGGCGGCTGGGCCTACGGCGCGATCTACCGCAACAGCACAGAGCGCACAGCCGCCCTTGACGGCTGGCTCTGGCACTACAACAATCGAAGACGACACTCAGCCCTCAGCCACCAACCGCCCATCGCTCGCCTCAACGAGCGAACCAACCTACTCGGGACTTACACCTAGGTGATCCAGTGTCATCGCACCTTCGGAGATCCCGACGATCGCCTCGGCGATGATGTCGACGGGTACGAGCAGGATCGAGCGACTGCCCTGCTCTCTGGCGATGTTGGCGGCGCTGTTCTCGGCGAGTTTGTCGAATGAGGGTCGCGCGATGCAGACGTAGTTGGTCGGGTTCAGGCCGGTACCAGTACCGAGGATCTCCTTCGCCTTGTTCCAGCGCACCGGGCGCGCATCATCCTTGCTCGCGGTGACCGAGATCACAACCGTACCGTCGGCGTGTGCGAGGCGAATGTCCTCCTCACCGGAGGGCTGGCGCAGGACACGTTCGACCGAGAGCCCAACGTAAGTGAGCGCATCCGCGACAGCTAGCTCGAGGCCGTTGCCGGTGGTCGTGTAGAGGTCGTCGACCAGCTTCGCAGGAAGGTCTGCGACTTCGGCACGCCGGCGCTGTCCCGTCCGGCGCACCAGGAGCGACGCATGAATATCCTCGACGATCGCCTTGCGCAGACGGTCTAGCAGTGTTGGCGTGAGTAGATTCCCGAATGCTTCATCGGGAAGGTCGAGTAGCGCTTCCGGTGTATGGAGGTCGAGCCCTCGCTCATCGCGATGGAGAGCCAGCAGGTGTTTGCGAGTCACCCCGCGCACCGAGAGGCGCGCCAGTGGCGCCAAAGGCGCAGGCAGGCCATAGCGTGCTTCCAGCGCGAGCCCACGTAGCCGCTCGACGACTTCGGCCGGCTCCTCCTGGACCTGCGCCACGGCAGACATCGTCTCAAGCAGCCACGCGGCGCTCCTACCGAGATCTCTTATGCGAGTGCTGCCGGCGCCCATGCCGCGGAAGCGGGCGGTGATCCTCGCTACTGGCTCGCCGCCGATCCAATCGAGTATGCACTTGCTTTTCGCGAGCCGCAGCCCCGTGCGCTCGTCACGTGCGTCGACCGCGGCGGCCAAGCGCGAGCCGACCAGTTCGCCATCGAGCGCCGGCTTCTGCTCGGCCTCCAAGGGTTGGGTGACCCCTCGTGCTCGTCGCAGCCACGGCCGTGGGCCAAGCTCGGTGCAGGCGGAGATCTCGTAGATCAGAGCAGCGAGTGGGAGTCGGCCGCCTTCCTCTCCGATCAGCTTGTAGAGATGAATCGCGCTGGCAAGCGAGAGTCCGGCGCTCGCGAACAGCCGGCCAGCAGAGGTCGGAGCGAGTCCATCCTCGCTCTCGACGACCAGCCCAGTAGCCAGGCACTCCGCAATCGCGGCCTGCGCCCCGGTCTGCACTTCGCTCAGGCCCCCGCCGGCGCGCTCGTAGAAGGTCATGTACGCGAAGGTCGCAGCGATGAACTCGACGAGTGAAGTCTCGCTGGTAGCGATGCCGCAGGCGATCAGGTCGAATACGACGTCCGCGAAGGCCCGCCTGGGGATCTGTGACTCAATCGGCTCGACTTCACCGAGTAGGTAGTTGTTAAGGAGTTGGCGCGAGCGGCCATCAGCAAGCAGCACAGCCTGGCCCTTGGAGCGCTGTCCGAGGCGCCCCGCTCGTCCGGCCGCGTTGCGGTACTCCGCGACAGAGATGTCTTGCACGTCCCACCCACCCGGGGCGGGTGCCCACCGCTGAGTGTCAGCCACCACGACGACATCGGTAGGCAGGTTGACCCCCATCGCAAGAGTCGTCGTCGAAACCAGCGCGCGGATCTCACCGGAGCGGAACGCACTCTCGACTAGCCGGCGCTCGGGATAGCTGAGATCGGCGTTGTGAAAGCCGACGCCCGCCGAGACGCAGGCACGCAGAGGCCCGACGGACTCCGAGTCCTCCAGTTCGTTGAGGCTTTCGTCGATCTGCTGGCTCGTACCCGTGGCCGGCAGCCGTCGTGTCAGCGCATCGGCCGTGTCGCCAACTTTGCCGACACTCGAGCGGAACACGATCACCTGCTTGCCGTCCTTCACCGCCGCCTCAGCGAGGCTGAGTGCCAACTCGTCCCGATCGGACTGCGGCGCGAGTAGTCGCCGTGAACTCCCATCAGGGAACAAAGCAATGCCAGAGACATCGCAGACACATTCGCTCAACGGGACGGGGCGTTCCGAGCTGATCACAGCCTGGGCGCGCAACCAGGTATCGAGTTCGTGAAGATCATCGAGCGAGGCAGACAGCGCGACAATCTGAGGCGGCGTGGTGCTCCGCAGCGCTTGGGTCAACACGATCTCGAGGTTCGAGCCACGGCCGGAGTCGGACATCGACTGGATCTCATCAACGACGAGGGTGCTACAGCGGTTTAGGAAGTTTGGCTGCGCCACCAAGAAGCCCGTAAGCTTCTCGTAGGTCATCACCGTGAGGCTCACGTTGCCGGCGCGGATGTCGGGGTCGAACTCTTGGTGGTCGGAGGTCGAGATACCGACGCTCAGAAACCCGTCGTAGCGCTCGCGGAACAGCAGATAGTGCTCCTCGGCGAGCGCTCTGAAGGGCACGATGAACAGCGCGTGGTGGGGGCGTAGAAAAGCGGAAGTGGTCGCCGCGACCTCGCCGATGAAAGTCTTGCCGGAGCTCGTCGGAGCCACCGCGAGCAAGTTCTTCGAGGAGTCCAGGAGCCCCGCGCGGATTGCTTTCTCCTGGATGTCTGTGAGCTGGCTGATCTGCTTGCGCCAGATTCCGACAAGCTCAGGGGGAGCGCCGTGCTGCTCAAGATCCTCGATCTTCATGGCGTCTCAGCCAGCCCGAGTCCGCAGCGAAATCGCACGACTTTGATGCTCCTCCAAAAATAGACACTCATCTAACCCGCAGAAGAATAGCCACATGAGCGCCGTGCGCGCGTCTCTCCCAACAGGGGCCTCCTGCTTCTAGACCAGTCGACGAATACCGAGAGCGTCCCTGCCTGAAGGAGGGACGCTCTCGATAGGTCACTGTTGGCGCGCGTTCTCGACTATCTCTTTGATCGAGTTCAGGCCAGTAAGCTCCCGATAGGTGTCGAGACGCATGTCACCTCGGACACCCAGATCAACGTCGTACTGCTCCTCGATCGTGCGGACGAGCGTGTCGCCTCACTTCTCGCGGAGACGGCCGTCCCCAGGACTGGGTTTCGATCAGCAACGCGCCGTCAACGAGCCCACTCGTCCGGCGGGGCGCCGGGCTGCCATGCCCGCGTGACGCCACCACCCTCCTGGCGAAGTTCTCGGCCGTAGTCGGAGAGCTGCGCATGAAAGGCCAGCTCGTGCCGCGGGTCCTCCGCCACCTGGTCGATCCAGTCGCGCCAAACCACGAGCGCACACAGTACCTCCAGGTGCGCGGCGTCCTCCCACCAGCCGTCTTTCAGGTGCGCCAACTCCCGCGGATAGCGGCCGTAGAGGGCCACGATCGACCCCCACATGTAGGACCGCCATTCCGAGTCGCCGAGAACGGGTTCGATCCAGGGCGCGTTTCGATCCGGGGCTGTCGCCGGCGAGGAGGCCGAGATCGAGGAGTCATCGCGGCGAGGGTCCTTTCCCTCGGCGAGCCCGGCGCAAACCATCTGCGCCGCGACGCGCGATGCCGGTTCTCCTCGCTGCTCGGCGAGGACCTCCAACTGGGCCATTGTTGGGTCGGGCAGGGTGATCTTCATGCGGTAGCTCATCGGGCTCACCTCCGTCGTGATTGACGATCGCGCTGTTCGCGCCTCTCTCGTTAATGACCGTGAGATCGCCAAAGCGGCCATGTAATTTCTGTGGGGCCTGCTGGGGCCCTGTTGTGGGCGGGCTGGCCGTCGTGTAGCGGAGCCCGTCAGGGCGAGGTGTCGCGGGGGCTATGAAGTGGCGTCCGGTGCCCCGTAGAGGGTGTGGCAGGCGACGGGATGACTCGAGTAAAACGGCTGGCCCCGGTTGGGTGCCTTGCGTTGGATCTGTCTCCCGCCGCCTGTCACGGACGCCGCCATGACTTCATAGAAGCGTGCCTATCGCTCGACATGGCTTTGTCTGGCGGCCTCCAAATCACTAGCGCCAACCAGCAGATAAGGAGACCGCATTCATGATCGCAGTAGGCGTGGACACCCACAAGGAGCAGCATCTCGCCGTCGCCCTGGACGAGCTCGGGCAGCTTCTCGGCGAGATCACCGTCACGGCCGACCTGGCCGGGTACCGCACGCTCGCTGACTGGCTCGGCGAGCTCGACGGGGAGGTGTTGGTCGGTATCGAGGGCGCCGGCAGCTTCGGGGCTGGGCTCTGCGAGTACCTGCAGGCTGAGGGTGTCGAGGTGTTCGAGGTGGAGCGTCCACGCCGCCGTGAGCGACGGGCCGGGAAGTCTGATCGCCTCGACGCGCTGATCGCCGCGAAGAAGGTCCTCGCCCGAGAGGGCCTGTCGACCCCCAGGGGCTCGGGGACACGTCTGGCGCTACAGATGCTCCTCGTCGCCTACCGTTCCGTCGTGGGCGAGCGCTCACGGCTCTACAACCAGTTGCAAGCCCTCAACGTGGGTGCGCCAGGCGCCCTGCGGGAAAGGATCGGCCCGGTTCGCAACGGCGGGAAGCTCGCGGAGCGTCTCACCGGAATGCGGACACGCCCAACCGCGAGCCTGCAAGAGAACACCACCCTGCAAGTCCTCCGCGACATCGCCAACCGCACCCGGGCACTCGACGCGCAGGCCGAGAGCTACACCCGCGAAATCGAGCAGCTCGTCCGCTCCCTCGCCCCGAAGCTCCTTGATGAGCCCGGCGTCGGGCCGATCTGTGCCGGCAAGCTCCTCGTGTTCAACCCCGCGCGCTTCACCAGCGAGGCAGCATTCGCACGCGCCAACGGCACCGCCCCACAACCCGCCTCGTCCGGCAAAACCATCCGCCACCGCCTCAGCCGCGGAGGCGACCGCCAAATCAACGCAGCGATCTACACGATCGCGCTATCACGCGCCGTCCACCACGCCCCCAGCCGCGCCTACATCACCCGCAGAACCAACGAAGGAAAGACCAAGCGCGAGGCCATGCGATCCCTCAAGCGACACCTCTCCCGCCACCTCTACAGGCAACTCGCAAACACACCCTTGACACCATAGAAGCATCCAAGCAGTTTTGGGGCCACTTGTGGGTCCTGCTCGGTCCCGTGCATCTAGTCTTTGCTTCGTTGGTGCTGTGGGGCGGGCGTGACCCGGGGCGCAGCCCGTCAGGCGAGCAGGCGTTCGGGCATCGCGGGCCGCCGGGAGGTAGTGGACCAGCCTGTTGATGACGCGCGAGGTCGCGCCGCGGGCGAACCAGGAGGCCGCGGCCGAAAGTCGTTGGCCGTTTGCCGGCAGTTGCGGTCATTAACAACATGAGCGCCTCCCTCCACAGCGGAGTGCCGGGCCAAGCGGGCTCGACAGCGCACCATCCCCTCACCGCCGCCGACGTGCTGAGCGCCCGCGAGGTCGCCGAGCTGCTGCACATGCCGACGAGCACGGTCGAACACCTCGCGCGCCAGGGCACCCTGCCGTCGCGCAAGATCGGCCGCAGGCGACTCTATGTGCGCCAGCACGTCGAAGCCCTCCTGCTCGACGAGACCGCGCGAACAGGCCCCCGGGAGGGCTAAGAAGCTGTCTCAATACCTCTTGGGGGAGGGCTTGGGTGTTGGGGGCCGAACCTTTCTGGGTGACATAACCCGGTGAGGGAGGTGCTCTGTGGCGGGCTCGGTTTGGCGGGTGCGGGACGAGTTGTGGGAGGCGGTCGAGCCGTTGCTCCCGGAGCATCCGCCGGACCCGCGTGGCGGGCGTCCGCGTGTGGATGATCGTGTGTGCTTCAACGCGATCGTGTTCGTGTTGTTCACGGGGATCGCGTGGCGGCATCTGCCGTCAGAGATGGGCTGCTCGCCAGCGACCGCGCACCGCAGACTGGCCGCCTGGCAGGCTGCGGGGGTCTGGGAGGGTCTGCACCGGAGCTGCTGCGACGGCTGAATGCCGCGGGGCGGATCGACTGGTCCACGTCGGTTGTTGATGGCAGTCATATTCGTGCGCTTTTGGGGGGCTCCACACCGGCCCTTCGCCGGTTGACCGTGCCCGCACGGGCTCCAAGCATCATCTGATCACGGACTCTGGCGGGATCCCGCTCGCGATCACCCTGACCGGCGGCAACCGTAACGACGTCACCCAGCTATTGCCGTTGGTCGACGGGGTTGGCCCTGTCACCGGCAAGCCGGGGCGTCCCCGCAAGCGTGCCGAGCGGGTGATCGCTGACCGGGGCTATGACCACGACAAGTACCGCCGCGAGCTCTGGAAACGCGGCGTGAAGCCCGTGATCGCCAGGCGCAGCACCGAGCACGGCTCGGGGCTGGGCAAAGAACGCTGGGTCGTGGAGCGCACATTCGCCTGGCTGCATAACCTGCGCCGGCTGAGGATCCGCTACGAGCGCTCGGCGGAGCTGCACATGGCGTTTATGCTGCTCGGCTGCGCCATGGTCTGCCAGCGCAAACTCACAGACGCCTGAGTCAATCCTCGTCTTCTCCGTCGTCGTCGAAGCTCCGCCGCCCGTACTGGTCAGGGATCGACCCCCAGCCCCAGATCGCCACGGGCTGCTCCGGCACGATGCCGTACTCCTCGAGCGGGTCACCCTTCTCCGGCTCCACGACACAGCGATGCTGCCAGTTATCGCCGAGGTCGAACACGTACTCGAACTCCTCGCCGAGCTTGACCTCTTTGACGACCTTCAGCTTCGCATGGTCCAGCCAGACCATTTCGGGCGCGAACGAGTCGTCTGGATAGCCGATCAGCCGGCCATCACCCAGCTCAAAGTTATGCAGATGCGAGAGATCCCACCGCGCGAACGCTGCGTCGATCGCCACCGCGAACTGCTCAAACGAGTGTGACGGACCAACCAGAAAGATCCGCCCAGGCGACGGGTCGCACGCGACCCCACGACCGCCCAACAAATCCACCTTGATCCGAAGCCACGTCCGCGCCACCGCCCCAACAGCCTACGGAGGTTATGAGACAGCTTCTAAGTGCTACCCAAACCTGCTACCCCACCACGATACGGGTCGAACGCTAAGGCACCGTAGACAGCGAAAAGGCCCGGATTTCCGGGCCTTTTCTGGAGTAGCGGGGGCGGGATTCGAACCCGCGACCTTCGGGTTATGAGCCCGACGAGCTACCAGACTGCTCCACCCCGCGGCGGACCCGTCAGTCTAGCAAAACTACCCCGATGGGCCCCGCGGCCTGACCGTGGGCGCCGCCTCCGGAACCCCCTCTTACGCAGATCCGGCCTGGCGGCGTTTGCGGGCTGGTCCTCCCCTCCGAACCTCTCCCGCGCTCGTCCCAATAGCATCCCGGCCATGCGCGTCGCGGTGGTCGACATCGGCACCAACTCCACCCGCCTGCTCCTTGCCGATGTCGACCCCGACGGGTCCGTGGCGGAGCTGCTGCGTCAATCCCGCGTCACCCGCCTCGGCGCCGGCGTGGACTCGGGCGGGGGGCTCTCCCCCGAGGCGATCGAGCGCACCTGCGCGGTGCTCGCCGACTACCGCGAGCTGATCGACCGCCACGGCTGCGAGGCCAACCTCGCCGTGCTCACCTCCGCTGTGCGCGATGCCTCCAACGGCGCCGCCTTCGCCGAGCGCGTGCGCCGTGAGTATCGTCTTGACGCCCGCACCCTCTCCGGCGACGAGGAGGCCCAGCTCACCTTCCTCGGCGCCATGAGCGATCGCGAGCCCTCCCCGGAGCCCACCGTGGTGATCGACATCGGGGGGGGCTCCACCGAGTTCGTCGTCGGCCACCACCGCGCCGCGGGTTTCCACGTCTCCCTCCAGGCGGGGGTGGTGCGGATGAGCGAACGCCACATCCACTCCGACCCCCCCGCCCCCGCTGAGCTTCAGCGCCTCGCCCTCGACACCCGCGCCGTCTACCTCGAGGGCCTTCCCCCCGAGGAGCGCGCCCCCGTGCGGCACGGCATCGCCGTCGCCGGCACCGCCACCTCCGCTGCCGCCATCGACCAGGAGCTCGACCCCTACGACCCCGCCCGCGTGCACCGCTACCCCCTACTGCTCGCCACCGTAGAGATGCTGCTCGCGCGCCTCGCCGACATGACCGAAGCCCAGCGGCGACGCGTCGTCGGCCTGCACCCCGATCGGGCACCCACGATCGTCGCGGGCATGATCCTCCTCAGCGAGGCCATGCGCGCCTTCGAGCTCGAGGGCGTGGAGGTCTCCGAGCATGACATCCTCCGCGGAGGCGCCCTGCGGCTGGCGAGTCCGGGGAGCGAAACCGTGCCCCAAATACTTCCAAAGAACCGTCTAAGTGGGTGATATAAAATGTTTTGGAGGGGGGGTTGCATTCAATTCCGATATCCAATATACTTTCCCTTGAGGCGGTGTAAGGCTCTGTGTCTTGCGCTCCTCAGCCGGTCCATAGACCTGGGCGAACTTGCCGAGCAATCGGCATTCCCGCCGCCCGGGTCACCCTACCCCCCGAGGCCTCTGAGGAACGTACCCCTGCCTGTCCCTCGAGGCCTACCTGAGGAAGCCGCCCCCTGCCGGGCGGCTTCCTCGCTTTAAGGGCGCCCCGCACCCTGCGCCGGGCGTCCAAGCCGGATCCTCAGGGTGGTGCCCCGCCCTTGGCGCAAACGCCAAAGCCCCCCGCGCCCTACGCTAGGTGCCCTACGCCAGATTTGACCTGCGCGGGTACGCGACGCTGGGGTCCGTCAGCACGTTCACCAGCGCCGGCCCTCCCGCCGCCAGCGCTCGCTCCAGCGCACCCCGTAGCTGCTCCGGGCGCTCCACCAACTCGCCCTGGCACCCCAGCGCCTGCGCCATCAAGTCATAGCGTGTACCCGGGCGCAGGTCCGCCGCCACGGAGTACCCGTACAGGAACTCCATCGGGTGCTTCTCCAGGCCCCAGATCCCATTGTTGCCCATCACCCCCACCACGCTCACCCCGTGCCTGGCGAGGGTGTCCAGCTCCATCCCCGCGAACCCGAACGCCCCATCCCCCAGCAGCAGCACCACCTGTCGCTCCGGGCGCGCCAGCTTCGCCGCCAGCGCGTACCCCGGCCCCGCGCCGAGGCACCCGAACGGCCCCGGATCGAGCCAGCACCCCGGCTCGAAGCTGTCGATCACCCGCCCCGCGTAGGAGACGAAGTCGCCCCCGTCCCCGATCACGATCGCGTCGCGCTCCAGCACCCCCCGGAGCTCTCCGTACACCCGCATCGGGTGCAGCGGCGCGCGCTCGTCCTCGAGCTCCGCGCGCTCCGCCTCGCGCAGTTGCGCCTCCGCCGCGCGTAGCTGCTCCACCCACGGCCGCGGGGCTCCGCCGGCCGATCCCCGATCGCTCGCCGCCGCGCGCAGGTCGCTCAGCGTCTCCCTCAGCGATCCATACAGCTCCACCGCCGGCTTGCGCGGGTGCGCCCGCACGGGCGCCGCCACGTCGATCGCCACGATCTCTGTCTCCTCTCCAAATGCCCCCCCGAAGCCCAGTCGGAAGTCCATCGGCACCCCGATCACCAGCGCCACGTCCGCCTCCCGCAGCGCCCTCGCGCGCGTGCGCGAGAAGTACAGCTCGTGGTCCGCCGCCACACACCCCCGTGCGAGACCGTTGAGGAACACCGGGATCCCCAACGCCTCCGCCAGCTCCTGGAGCGCCACCTCTCCATGGCCCCAGTAGAGGTCCGTGCCCGCCATGATCACCGGGCGCTGTGCCTCCCCCAGCAGCCTCCCCGCCGCTTCGATCGCCTCCCCCGAGGCACCCCTCGGCTGCGGCGCCCGCCCGGACATCCCGGCCGCCGCGGCTCCCTCCAAAACCCCCTCCCCGTCCCCCCGGACTCCACCTGAGCCGGTGCCCCCCCACGGCCCGGACGCGGGCTCCGGGGCCTCCGTGAAAACGTGGTCCATGGGTAGGTCCACAAACGCCACCCCCCCATGCGGCGCGAGCGCCGCCGCGAACGCCTCCTCAACGAGCACCGGGATCTCCTGCGCACTCTGCGCAGTCGCCGCGAGCTTGCTCAGGGGCGCCACGAACGGCACGTGGTCGATCTCCTGCAGCGAGCCCTGCCCCCACCGCCCCGCGGGCGCACGCCCCCCCAGCACCACGATCGGCGAGTGGTTCGCCTGCGCGCTCGCCATCGCGCTCATCCCGTTCGTCACCCCCGGTCCCGCTGTCAGCGCGCACACCCCCACCTCGCGCGTCGCCTTCGCCCAGCCCTCCGCCGCGAACGCCGCGGTCTGCTCGTGGCGCACGTCCACGATCTCGATCCCCTCCGCACGGCAGCCGTCGTAGATCGAGAACAGGTGCCCCCCCGAAAGCGTGAACAGCCGGCTCACCCCGTGCGCCCGCAGGCGCCGCGCCACCAGACGCCCCCCGTGGAACATCGTCTGCTGCTGCGGTGATGGGGGGCTCTCTGCGGCCATCGCGTGCCCGCGACTCTACCGCGGGGCCGTGCGCCGCGAGCATGCCCGGGGTGGGAGTCGAACCCACAGACCCTTTCGGGGCACCGATTTTAAGTCGGCTGCGTATACCGTTCCGCCACCCGGGCGCGGGGGTCCTCCTCCACTCCACGGACCCCCGCTCAGTCTATGAGAGCGGTGGACGGCAGCACCCCGTCAAGGCGCGCAACCGCCCCGGCCGCAACTACCCGGTTGGTACCGTGTCTATAGCTACAAAGTCGCGATTGGACCACCGTGGAGGTCACCGCTCTAAAACCCACCGCCGCGTCCGGCCTACGAGGGGCCAGCCCGCTGCTGCGCCTGCAGCCGGACGAGCGACTGATCGCACTCACCCGCCGCGGCCAGCATGCGGCGTTCGAGACCCTCATCTCGCGCTACCACACCCGCCTGCTCTCCTTCTGCCGGCACATGCTGGGCTCGCGCGAGGATGCCGAGGACGTCCTGCAGGAGGTCTTCGCCGCCGCCTTCAACGCCGTGCTCGCCGACGAGCGCCCGATCAACGTGCGGCCCTGGCTCTACCGGATCGCGCGCAACCGCTCGCTCAACCACCTGCGCCGCGCCTCCGCGATCGGGGTGGACTCGATGGACGTGCACTTCTCCGAGAACGGTCTCTCCACCGGCGATCAGGTGTTGCGCCGCGAGAGCTTCCGCCAGCTAATCGGCGACGTGCAGAAGCTCCCCGAGACCCAGCGCACCGCGCTGCTGCTGCGCGAGATCGACGCCCTCTCCTACGACCAGATCGCGCTCGCGATGGAGACCACGGTGCCCTCCGTGAAGTCCCTGCTCGTGCGCGCGCGCATCTCGCTCGCCGAGTCCGCCGAGGCGCGCAAGCTCAGCTGCGAGGATGTCCGCGGCGAGCTCGGCGAGGTGGCGGAGGGGTTGGTCAAGCTCAGCCCCCCCGCGCGCCGCCACCTACGCGACTGCGAACGCTGCCGCACTTTCCGCAAGCTGCTCAAGGACAACAACCACGCCCTGGCCGCCGTCCTCCCCGTCGGCCCCCTGCTGCTGCTCAAGCGTCTGGTTCTCAGCAAGTTCGGCGCCTCCGCCGGTGCGGGCCACGCGGGCGCGGGGGTCAGCGCGGGCAGCGGGGCGGGCGCCGCGGGGGGCCTGCTCACCGCGGGCGCGGGCGCGGGAGCCACAAGTGGAGCGAGCGCCGCCGGGGGCCTAATGACCGCGGGCGCGGGGGCGATCGCCACGAAGGCCGCCGCCACCCTTGCCGCCGCCGCACTCGTCACCGCGGGAGCGGTCGCCGCGAGCCACCCGAGCCGCCTGCGCCGCCATGCCTCCACGTCGTCCGCCGCCGCCTCCGCCAGTGCGGCGGGCGCCGTCGCCGCCCACAGCTCTGCGCCGCTGGTCGTCCGCTCCATTCCCCAGCCGCTCAGCACCGGCGCCCACGCCGTCGCGACCACCACCGCCTTGCAGCTCGCGGACAGCCGCAGCCGCAGCCGCGCCGCGCGCAAGCAGGAGCTCGCCGCCCGCCTGCACCACCCCCACCCGCCGCTGGCCGCCGCCGATCTCCCCCCAGCCGAACCAGCCGCCCCCGTCGCCGCCGTCAAGCCGCCGGTCGCGCCGCCCTCGGTGGTGCAGGTGACCACCGAGACCACCCAGCTGCCCCCAACCGCCACACCCCCACCCGCCACGAGCCCGCCGCCGGCGACGGCTCCCACAACGGGCTCCACCACCACCACGACGCCGGTCGAACCCGCCGAACCCGCGCCCGTCACCACCCCGGAAACGCCGTCGCCGACCGTCGAACCGACCGGCACAGAAGCGGGCGGCAACGGCGAATCGCCGACGACCCCGGAATCCCCAACGGAAACCCCCAACGCCGGCGTCCCAACGCAGTAGCGGCCGGCGAGGGCGCCCACGCCGGTGGGATCGCCCCCGCGAGCGGGTGAATGTCCGCGCGGGAGCGAGCTACCGAGCTATCGCGGGCCCCATCCATCGGCAGAGAACACAGGCCCTATTCGAGCGCGAACGTCCCCAGGGGCTCTTCGAGCGCGCCTTTGACTCCCACGTCCAGCGGGGAGGTCACCTGCCGGTTGCCGGCGGCGGCGGTGAGCATCGCGATCTGCACCCCCCGCCGCACACCCGGTCGCCGGGCGAGCACGAGGACATCGCGCCCGTACATCTCCCGCCCCCGCAGGGTGGTGGTGTAGAAGACGTTGTAGGTCGCGTAGGTGGAGACCGCATCGATCTGCGTACTGCCCTCCCCCCGCAGCACGAATCCCGACTGTCCCGGGACGCGGGCGGCGGCCAGTCGGGGTATGTAGCCGGCCGCGTACATCGCCAACTCCGCGCCGAGCTCTCCACGATAGGGGGGCAGGGTGAGGGGACCCACCGCGAAGGAGTCCTCGAGCCGCCCCCCCCGCAGGCGCTGCACCCTCGCATACCCACCCGAGTAGGGGCTCGTGCGGTGGAGCCCCCCATAGCTGAAGCTGAACGGCACGGGACCCCCACGGGAGATCGTGGGGCTCGCGAGGGTCAGCGCCGCGCCCGCGAGCGCCGCCAGGAGTAGCGCGGGCGCCGCCACCCACAGCGCGCGCGCGGCCAGCGAGGCGCGCCGCCAGCGAGGCGCCAGCAGCTCCCCGAGGGTGGGGCCGTACTCGCTCTTGAGGGGCAGCGCGGGCATCCGCGCCGAGACTACCCGAGGCCGATGACCTTCAGGCGCCGGCTCAGCGCCTGGGCGGCGAATTCGCGGGTTTCGCTGACGCGCACCCCGAAGAGCTCGACGTCCTCTTCGCTCTCGTCCATCCATTTGGGGCGCAGCACGCCCTCCGCGGCGGGGGCGACCTCGGCGAGAGTGCGACCGATCGCCTCCCTGTAGCGCTCGTCCTCGAGCGCCATGTCGCGCAGGAAGCGCGCCCCGAAGGCGACGTGGCGGTGCTCGTCGCGGGCGACGTTGATGAAGCCTTCGACGAAGGCGGGCAGCGTGCCGATGCGTTCGTTGTAGGAGATGATGAAGTGCTGGCCCGTGAGGGCGAGCATCCCCTCGATCACCATGTGGTAGATCGTCACCGCCTCCACCAGCGCCTCTGTGTCCTCGGGTTCCTGCGCCAGGCGGGCCACACGGCGGCCCAGCAGCTCGTCGAAGAGCACCCCGAACTCGGGGTTTAGGTGCTCGCTTGTCTCCGCCAGGCGACCATTGAGGTTCTCGGCCTCGAGCACCCCCACCTCCGTGTAGAAGCGGTCGAAGAACGCCACGTGGCGCGCCTCGTCGGCGATCTGGGTGCAGAGGAAGATGCGCATGTCCTCATCCGGGCACGCCCGCATCATCGGCCCCAGCTCCGCCGCGACCCGCTGCTCGCCGACGAAGAAGGAGCTGAGCCCGTACATCCGCGCGTAGCGCTCCTCCGCGTCGATGCGCTCGTGCCAGTCGACGCGGTCCTGGGTGAAGTCGAGGTCCTGCACCGCCCAATGCTGGCGCTCCCACAAAGAGTAGAGCTGGCGGTAGTCCAACAGCTCCACCCGGCCGCGATCGCCCTCCTCGGACAGCGCTGGGTCGCTGGTCGCGCGGAAGTCCTCCCGCTCGCTCAGGGTGTGCTCGCTCTGAACCTGCTGTGTGCTCTCGGTCATTCGCCCAGATTACACCATCGCCTGGCTGTTTGGCCAGACAACTTCCTCGACGGCGCTCATCCCCCAAAGGGATCCCCGGCCGCGGCCCCCCGGCGCGGGGTTGGGGTGCTGGATGGTTTGCCCGCGGAGCCCCCCAGGTTTGCCCGCGGCGGAGCCCCCCAGGTTTGCCCGCGGCGGAGCCCCCCAGGTTTGCCCGCGGCGGAGCCCCCCAGGTTTGCCCGCGGAGGCCCCCAGCGGTGCCTCACTCCCCCACGGAGAAGAGCGCTTCGAGGTCGTGGCGGGAGTAGGCCTGGAAGGCCACCATGGTCTGCGTGCGGGCAACCCCGGGTAGCGTGGTGATCTGGCCGGTGACCACGTCGGCGAGCTGCTCGTGGTCGGGAACGCGCACGATCGCCACGAAGTCCCACTCGCCGGTCACAGAGTAGGCCTCGGCGACGCCCTCGATGTCCGCGAGCGCGCCCCCCAGGGTGGAGAGGGCGTCGCGTTCGGCCTCGATCAACACCACCGCGTTGGTCATGGTCATGGAGTGCGGGTCCCACCGCGCACGTGCGTCTCCCCCGGAGCGAGCACCACGACCCGCGAGGAGCCGGCGGCCTCGACCTCGTCCTTGAAGGCCCGCGCGTCGGTCTCGATCGGAGGGAAGGTGTCGTAGTGGCAGGGGATCACCTCCACGGCACCCACCAGGCGGGCGGCCTCCACGGCGTCGATGCGGTCCATCGTGTAGTGGCCCCCGATGCACATCAGCGCCACGTCGATCGGCTCGCGTCGGCCCACGAGCTGCAGGTCTGAGAAGAGCGCGGTGTCCCCGAGGTGGTAGATCGTCCTGCCCCCGAAGCCCACCAGAAGTCCCGCGGGAGTGTTGACGGTGCCCTTGGGGGTGGTGGAGGTGTGCCAGGCGGGCACCAGGCGCACCCAGCCCCAGTCGAACGTGACGGTCCCCCCGAGGTTGGGGTCGTGGACGTTCTGCACACCGTCCGCGGTGAGCTCGCCGGCGAGCTCCACAATTGCCACCACCTCGGCACCGGTGCGCTTGGCAATCGAGACGGTATCCCCGATGTGGTCGGCGTGCCCGTGGGTCAGGAGGATCGTGGTGGGACTCAGCTCCTCCGCGGAGACCGCCGCCTTGGGGTTGCCGGTAAGGAAGGGATCGATGAGCACCGTGGTGTCCCCATCGCGAAGCTCGAAGGCCGCGTGGCCCAGGAAGCGGATCTCCATGTTCAACTCAGCCTCTCTATCGGTCTTGTTCCCACGCGCGCCGCGGCCCGTGGGCGAGCCCAAAGCCTACGGCGACGCCGCCGAACATGCCGAGGCAGCTTCGCTCGGGCTTCGAGCTGTCCAATTGCGGCGTCCGCGTCCGCCATCGATGCGGGCGCGCTCGGGCATGGCCTCAGACCCTGGAGGCCCTCATGCTGCTGAGGCCATATCCGAACACGAGCCCCACGAGCCCCCCGACGACGCCCGCCAGCCAACTCGTCCCCCAGAGGGAGAGCGGCAGGGCGGGCAGCACGAAGGGCAGCACCAGCAGCACCCCCGCAACCACCGCGGTCCCCAGCAGGTCCCCGTCGTAGTGGCGCCCCGCGCGGGCGGCGCGGAGGTCTGGCACTGCCCATGCCGCGAGCAGCCCAAGGGCGCCCGCGTTGGCGCCACCCAGAACCGGAACCGGGTAGGCCGCGAGCGCGGCGAGCGCGCCGGTGACACCGGCGCCGAAGAACGTGACGAGCACCGCGAGGGGTCCGTGGCGGCGCTCCAGCAGCCAGCCGTAGACCGCGACCGCGACCACCGCGCAGAACACGTAGACGCCCGGCGTGAGCCCGTTCCAGTAGGCGAACTGAGTGGTCAGGAGCTTCCACCAGTCGCCGTGCAGCGGCCCCGCGACCACCAGCCGCAGGAAGTCCACATAGCCGCCGCTCGTCAACACCCACATCACACAGCTCGCCGCCACCAGTGCGATCGTGGCGTATGGCAGCAACTCCCCCCGCACACCCTCGATCTCCCCCCGGCGCAGTCTGCCCAGCGTGGGCACCTGCAGTCGCGAGCGATGTGGCGCACGCTGGGGGATGTTCTCGCGAGGAAGCTTCGGTGCGCGCCGGCGCAGGCGGTTGCCGCAGTAGGGACACTCGGTGATGTAGGGGCTGACCTCCGATCCGCAGCGCTTGCAAACCACGAACAGATCGGCACCCGAAGACATCGCCGGTCCATTCTAGGCGCCCGCCCCGGTGGGGCCCGGAGATCGACCGGGAGACGCTCCGGCCCGCGCGCGTCCCGGCGCAGCGGTAAAGTCCGGGCATGACCGAACTCGGCTACGACAAGCAGATCTACATCCTCGCGTTCGACCATCGCGGCTCCTTCCAGAAGAAGTTCTTCGGCATCGAGGGCGATCCCGACCCCGAGCAGACGGCGATGATCGCCGACGCCAAGCACCTCGTCTTCGAGGGCCTGCAGCAGGCCGTCGCCGTCGGTGCGGACCCCTCCGTGACGGGGGTGCTGGTGGACGAGCAGTTCGGCTCGACTGTTCCCGAGGAGGCCCGCGCGCGGGGGTTGGCGCTGGCGATGCCCGCGGAGCGCTCGGGCCAGGAGATGTTCGACTTCCAGTACGGGGAGCAGTTCGGGGAGCACATCGAGCGCTTCGATCCGGACTTCACGAAGGTGCTCGTGCGCTACAACCCCGACGGGGACGCGGAGGGCAACCGCGAGCAGCTCGTCAAGCTCAAGCGGCTCTCGGACTGGTTGCACGAGCGGGGGCGCAAGTTCCTGTTCGAGCTGCTCGTCCCCGCGACGGGAGCTCAGCTGGAGGCGGTGGGCGGCGAGAGCGAGCGCTACGACGCGGAGCTGCGCCCCGAGCTGATGCGCCGCACGATCGCCGAGATCCAGGACGCGGGGATCGAGGTGGACGTGTGGAAGATCGAGGGCGTGGACGAGCGCTCGGATTGCGAGATGCTCGTCGCGCAGGCCCGCACGGGTGGACGCGAGGGCGTGGTCTGCGTGGTGCTCGGCCGCGGGGCGGACGACGCCAAGGTCGACCACTGGCTCGGGCAGGCCGCCCCGGTGGAGGGCTTCGTGGGCTTCGCGATTGGGCGCTCGATCTGGTGGGACCCCCTCAAAGCGTACGTGGACGGCAAGATCGAACGGCGCGCCGCGGCCAAGCGGATCGCCGAGAACTACATGCGCTTCGTCAAGGTCTACGAGCGCGCCGAGGGCCGAGCACCGGTGGGTTAGGAGGGGCTGGTTGCGATGCAGGCAATGAGGATGAGGCGGAGCCCCGCGGAGATCGAGGAGGCCTTCGCCGAGGAGATCTCCCTTGATCGCCACCGCCGCGACTCGCTGAGGCGCACCGCCGAGCAGCGCGCCCGCAGGCGTCACGTGGAGCGGCGCAACAAGCGCGGCACCGTCCGCTTCGCGCTGCTCGTCCTGACGCTGATCATGACCGCGGCGATCGTCACCGTGGCGATGTTCTTCACGCTCTACCAGCTACTTGGCTAGAGGGTGGCGGCGAGCCGGGCCTTCTCGCCCGGCCATTCAGGGGCGGCTCTCGCCCTCGCCAAGATTGTGGATCGCGTCGTCCACCTCGGAGCGGACCTCCTCGGTGGGCTTGCCCTCAGCCTGCTGGCGCTGGATCTCCAGGTAGATCTCGGTCCTGAACACTGGCACGTCGGCGGGCGCCTGGATTCCGATACGGACCTTCTCGCCGACAACAGACAGCACCGACACCTCGACGTCGTCGCCGATCATGATGCTCTGATTGGTCTTGCGCGTCAGGACCAGCATTCGGTGCACCTTCCGTTTCGGCCGAAGGCAATCGGCTCGATTACCCCCGGAGCGAGGCTCATGTCAAGCATAGTCCGGGAGCCCGGGGAAGGCGACCTCGTCCGGCGGTCCACCGGCCCCGTGCAAGTAACGCGCACCGCTCCAGATTTCTGTCATGACGGCCTCCGAAGTCGCTGCCGGGGCGATCCGTGAGCCTCATGCGCTAGTCTCCCGGGCCGTCCATGGCACGAAAGTCGCTGCGTCCACAGCTCAACCAGATCCGCGCATGGGTGCGCCAGGGTCGCACCGACGCGTGGGTCGCCCACCAGCTCGAGGTCACCGTGCAGGAGATCGAGCAGTTCAAGCGCCAGAACGAGCTGGTCAGCGACGAGGACCCCACCTCGGGAGCAGCCGCGGTGGACTTCCACGAGGAGATCGACCTCCGTGCCGAGGACGACGCACTGATCGCCGCCGAGCTCGAGGCCGCCGCACAGGAGGCCGAGCGCGCACGGGCCGAGGCCGAGGCGGCTGCCGAGCGCGAGCGCGCTGAGCGGGCCGAGCGCACAGCGGCCGGAGGGGAGGAGGCCGAGGAGGATGAGGAGGAGGAGACCCCCACTCGTCGGCGCAGCCGGCGCGGTGGACGCGGCCGGCGGCGCTCCCCGGCACGCACCAGCGGCCCGCTCGAGGGGACCTTCGAGCATGGAGAGGAGGGCTATGGCCTGTGGCTCGACCCCGCCGTCCAGGACAACCCCGTCTATGCCGAGCACTGGGCCGGCCACCGCCCCATCGAGGTTCTCATCGAGGAGGACCAGATAGTCATCCGCCGCGTCGGCACCGACGACTGAGGACGCCGCATCGCGCCGCTCAGCGACGCCCTAGAGGCGTTGCCCTACCGCTCCGCCTCGACCCGCCGTCCTCCGGCGTAGTCGGCGGCCTCGCGGAGATATCTTCCGAAGGCGGCATCGACCACGGTGCCCGAGTCCCACGCCCAGGGGTCATTTGGGGCGGTGTCCATGGCCAACTGCAGGCACCACGAGGTGTCCCTCCCGTAGAGCTGCGCGAGCTCCTCCGCGGAGAACCTGCCACCCAGGCGCCTGCGCAGCTCCGCCACCAGGGTCTCCGCGATTCGCTCCAGCAGCGCCCTGCGCTCCGGCGGGGCCTCCCTGAGGCGGCGCTCACCCTGCTGCCACTGGTAGATCGCGTTCTCGAAGCCCGGCACGGGGCGCGAGAGTAGCAGCCTCCACCGGGACGCCCGACGGGGGAAGGAGAGGGAGGAGAGGGAGGAGGAGAGGAGAGGGAGGAGAGGGAGGAGGAGAGGAGAGGGAGGAGAGGGAGGAGAGGGAGGAGGAGAGGAGGGGGGGTCGCTCAGTTGGAGGGGAGGGGGTCGCTCAGTTGGAAGGCAGTCCCGTGATCATGTAGGTCTGCTCGCCGGGGCGCATCATGCCGAGGCGGCGGGCCTCCTCCACGAGCGTCCCCGGGCTGGTCAGGGAGGCGTGCTGACCCTCCAGGAGCGCGTGCTGTCGCTCCAGCGCCCCTAGTTGGGCGCTGGCGCCCCCGGCTTCTTTCCACGTGGAGAGCAGCGAGACCCCGGCGCTCAGGTACAAGTAGAGGAGCGCCACCAACACACACAGCATCGCCATGCGGCCCAGACGGTCCCAGCGTATGTGCGCTCCGGCGGAGCGTCGCCGAGCGGGATGGGCTGAAGCCGTGGCCATCCCTTCGCATTCGCCCTCCTCGGCCGAGCTCCTGCCAACTAAGAAAAAAGAGGGCCCCGGCGCGGCTGCGCCACCCTCAGCCGCGAAAGACCGAGCGCCCGGGAAACTCGGCGTCGGCGCCGAGCTGCTCCTCGATGCGCAGGAGCCGGTTGTACTTCGCGGTGCGATCCGAGCGCGAGGGGGCGCCGGTCTTGATCTGCCCACAGCCCGTGGCCACCGCGAGGTCGGCGATCGTCACGTCCTCGGTCTCCCCCGAGCGGTGGCTCATGACCGCGGTGTAGCCCGCCTCGCGCGCCAGCGCGATCGCGGCGAGGGTCTCCGAGAGGGTGCCGATCTGGTTGACCTTGACGAGGATCGAGTTGGCGACCCCTAGCTCGATGCCGCGCTGCAGGCGTTCGGTGTTGGTGACGAACAGGTCGTCCCCCACGAGCTGCAGGTGCTCCCCGGTGCGCTCGGTGAGCGTCCTCCAGCCATCCCAGTCCTCCTCGGCCATGCCGTCCTCGAGCGAGAGGATTGGGTAGCGCGCCGCGAGATCGGCCCAGTAGTCGGCGAGCTCAGCTGCACTCAGCGTGCGGCCCTCGTGCTCGAGCACGTAGGCGCCCCCGCGGTAGAGCTCGCTGGTGGCGGGATCCAGCGCGATCGCCACATCCACCCCGGGCTCATACCCAGCGGCCTCGATGCCGGTGAGGAGCATCCGCAGCGCCTCCTCGTTGGAGGCGAGGTTCGGCGCGAAGCCTCCCTCGTCTCCCCCAGCGGTGGAGAGGCCCCGCTCGTGCAGGGTGCGCTTCAGCGCATGGAAGACCTCAACGCCCATGCGCAGGCACTCCGAGAAGCTCTCCGCGCCGCAGGGCACAACCATGAACTCCTGAAAGTCCACGCTGTTGTCCGCATGGGCACCGCCGTTGAGCACGTTCATCATCGGCACCGGCAGCACCCGCGCGTCCGGGCCGCCGAGGTAGCGCCACAGCCCGAGGCCCTCCTCGGCCGCCTGGGCGTGCGCCGCGGCCAGGGAGACACCGAGGATCGCATTGGCGCCCAACCGCGACTTGTTGGGGGTGCCGTCGAGCTCGATCAGCGTCCCGTCCAGGGCGGCCTGGTCGCCCGCATCCAAACCGCGCACGGCGTCCGCGATCTCGCCGTTCACGCCGGACACCGCGCGTCCCACCCCCTTCCCTCCCCAGCGCTCCCCGCCGTCGCGCAGCTCGGTGGCCTCGAACTCGCCCGTTGACGCCCCCGAGGGGATCGCAGCGCGGCCGTGGGCGCCGGAGCGCAGCGCGATGTCCACCTCGACCGTCGGGTTGCCGCGGCTGTCGAGGACCTGGCGGGCGTGGACTCTGTCGATCTGGCTCATCGCTGGACGCCGTCGCTCACACGCCCGCACACTGATGGCGACAAAGGGCGGGCGACGGTTGGGGGATCGCGAGAACCATATACCCGTCTCACGCGCCGCGCGGCTGCGCGCGCGATCCTCGCGCTAGCCGGTTGGCGTAGCGACCGCGCCGCCACTCGTGGTGGTGGTCTTCGGCGCCTTGTACTGCTTGCAGTCCTGGACCACGTACCCCGTGCGGCATTCTGTGCGCCCTTCCCAGCGTTTGCGGAATTCCTTGACGAACTTCGCGAGCGCGCTCTGCTGCTGGGAGGCGGCGAGCTGCTGCTTGACGGATTCTTTGACCTGCGCGAGGTTCTGCTGAGTGGGCGCGTGAACGGCCTTCACTTCGAAGACGTAGTAGCCGAAGGGCGTCTTCACCGGACCGCTCAGCACACCCACCTTGGCCGCAAAGACCGCTTCGCTGAGTGCCTTCTGCTCCTCGCCCTTGACCACACCCGCCGTTTCGCCACCGTTGCTCTTGCTGGTGGGGTCGATCGATTTGCTCTTGGCGACACTCGCGAAGTTCTTGCCCGATTCGACTTCCTTCTTTGCCTGATTGGCGGTTGCTTCGCCCTTGGTGAGGATGAGCCGCAGGTCGCGCGTTTCGGGCTTGCCGTACTGGGATTTGTGTTCGTTGTAGTACTTGGCCACCGCCGCTTCGTTCACCTTCTGCTTGGCTTCCTTGGTGACCTTTTCCTGGATTTTGGTGGTGAGCATGCTGAGCTTCACGCGCAGAAGCAGGTCTGAGACGGTCTGCCCGGTGCTCGCCAGGAATTTCTCGAATTCAGCTTCCTTGGGGAACTGCTGTTTCTTGAGCTGGTTGAAGCGGGCGGTGACTTCCTTGTCGCTGACTTTGACACTCTGTTCTTCGGCTTGCCCAAGCACCCAGTCGGCGGAGATCAGGAAGCCCAGCACCTGCTGTTGCAGTGCCTTGTACTGCTGTTCGCACTCCGTTTTCAGTGCCCCTTCGGTCTTTGGCTGCTGGCCCTTGGCGGGCTTCGGTTCGACTTCCTTGAGGTGGGCGATGCATTTGGTGTAGGTGGGTGGATCGGGCAGAACAGGCTTCGGCGCTTTCTGGCCCGGCACCGCGCCGGCGCTCGCGGCAGCCGCGACCCCCAGCCAGTGGTTGTAGGTCGCCTTGCTGATCGCCTGGCCGTTGACCTGCACCACGGCGTCGCCGGGAATGCCCACCGCACGCGGCGAGGCCCCCAGCAGCAAAGAAAACGGCGCCTAGCGCCGCGATCCAACGAGTCGGCTTGAACACAACGTGGGCACTGTAGCGGAAATTTGTAAGGGGCGTCTAACGAGTTGCTTAAAGATTCCTATGCGGCCTCACGCACCACCGCGAGCAACACGTCCGCGGCGTGCACCACCGCGGGGAAACGCTCGGGGCCCTCGCGTGGAACGCGCACGGAGACCTGGGAGCGGCCGGACTCGTATAGCGCCTCGGGTAGCTGCTCGCGCAGGCGCCGCGCGCGGGCGGAGTCGAGGTCGATCGGTGTGACCGCGAGACGATCGCCGCGGAAGCTCACCGCGCGCGCGCCGGCCTGGCCGAGCTTGATGCGGGCGCGCTGGAGGGAGAGGAGATTGCCGAGCGGCTCGGGCACCGGGCCGAAGCGATCCTCGAGCTCCTCGCGCAGGCGCTCCACGTCGGCCACCTCCAGCGCACCCGCGACGCGCCGGTGGATCTCGATCTTGGCCTGCTCGTAGGGGACGTAGTCGGGGGGGACATAGGCGTCCACGTTGACATCCAGGCGCACCGGTTCCGGCAGCTCCTGCCCCTCCTCGACGGGACCCGCGGCGCGGACGGCCTCGTCGAGCATCTGCATGTAGAGCTCGAAGCCCAGCGCCGCCACGTGCCCGGACTGCTCGTCGCCGAGCAGGTTGCCCGCCCCGCGGATCTCCAGGTCGCGCATCGCGATCTTGAAGCCCGACCCCAGCTCGGTGTAGTCTGAGAGCGCGGAGAGCCGCTGCGCAGCGTCGGGGGTCAGGGCCGCGGCGGAGTCGTAGAGCAGGTAGGCGTAGGCGCGCTCGCGGCTGCGCCCCACGCGCCCGCGGATCTGGTAGAGCTGCGCGAGGCCGAAGCGGTCGGCGTGCTCCACGAACAGCGTGTTGGCCTGGGGGATGTCGATCCCGGACTCGATGATGGAGGTGCACACGAGCACCTCCGCACCCCCTCGCAGGTAGTCCATCATCACGCTCTCCAACTCCCCCTCCGCCATCTGGCCGTGGGCCACCGCGAAGCGCACGCCGGGACACAGCGCGCGCAGGCGCTCCGCGGTCTCCTCGATCGACTCCACGCGGTTGTGCATGAAGAAGGCCTGCCCACCGCGCTCGTGCTCGCGCAGGATCGCGTTCTTGACGAGCTCCTCCTCGTACTCCCCCACGTAGGTGCGCACCGGCCGCCTCCCCTCCGGGGGGGTCTCGATCACGGAGATGTCGCGCAGCCCCGCCAGGGACATCTGCAGGGTGCGGGGGATCGGGGTGGCGGACATCGAGATCACGTCCACCTTCAGCTTGAGCTGGCGCAACAGCTCCTTCTGCTTGACCCCGAAGCGCTGCTCCTCATCGACCACCAACAGGCCGAGATCCTTCGCGCGCACGTCGCGGGAGAGCACGCGGTGGGTGCCGATCAGGATGTCCACTCCCCCCTTCGCGAAGCCCGCGATCGCCGCCTTCTGCTCCGCCGGGGTGCGGAAGCGGGAGACGTGCTCGATCGTGATCGGGTAGTCCGCGAGGCGCTCGGAGAAGGTTCCGTAGTGCTGCTGGGCGAGGATCGTGGTGGGCGCGAGCAGCAGCACCTGCTTGCTCTGTGTCGCCGCCTTGAACGCGGCGCGCAGCGCAACCTCGGTCTTGCCGTAGCCCACGTCCCCGCAGATCAGGCGATCCATCGGGCGGGGGGCTTCCATGTCGCCCTTCACTGCCTCGATCGCCTCGCGCTGGTCGGGGGTCTCGGTATAGGGGAAGCGCTCCTCCAGGTCGCGCTCCCACTCGGAGTCCGGCTCGAAGGCGTGCCCCGAGCGCCGCCGGCGCTCGGCGTAGAGGCTCAACAGCTCGCCTGCGAGCTCCTGCGCGGCGCGGCGCGCGCGGGCCTTCATCGCATCCCAGCGCGAGCCCCCCAACTTCGAGAGCGGGGGGTGCTCGCCCCCGGCCCCCACGTACCGCGAGATCTTGGCGAGCTGTTCGGTGGGCACGAACACACGGTCGTCGCCCTGGTATTCGAGGTAGAGGTAGTCCCGCGTGACTTCCGCCACGGTGCGCGTCTCGAAGCCCGCGAAGCGCGCCACCCCGTGGTCCTCGTGCACCACGATGTCCCCGGTGCGCAGCTCCGTGAAGGAGCGCAGCGCGCCGCGGCGTGGACCGCCGTCGAGTCCCGCGCCGGCGGTGCGCTCCGCGCGGCGGCGGCGCAGCAGGCGGTGCTCGGGGAAGATCGCGAGCTTCAGTGAGGGCGCGATGAAGCCCTCGCGCAGCGAGGCCGCCGCGAAACGCAGAGAGGCCTCCAAGGGCGCAGCGCTCACGTCCACCCCCGGCCGCGAGAGCGACTTCCCCGGGGCCGCACCCTCGGAGTCGGACACGGAGCCGCCTACAGGTGGGCTCGCGTGCGCGGCTGTCTCCCCCAACCACGTCGCTTTCAGGCGCGCAAGGTTGTACGCGGCCCGCTCCCCCTCCCCGCGGCGGGGGAAGGCCACCACGGTGCGGTAGCCCGAGCGCACGAGCTTCTCCAGCTGGGGCTCCGCTTCCGCCAGCGAGCGCGCCGCAGTGTCCGCGGACTGCGCGCGCAGCTCGAGCTCCTGGCCGGAGGAGAGCGAGGAGAGCCAGATGCGCGTGCGCGCCCCCAGTGCCCCGTGGATCTCCTGGGGGCTGACATAGAGGTGGTGGGCGTCGGCGTCGTGAAACGCCGCGCACACGTCGCTCCAGTGGTCCTCCAGCGCCGGGCCGAGCTCCTCCTCGGCGGCGACGAGCAACTCGGTGTCCGCGTCCAGCAGATCCAGGAGCGCCCCGAAGCGCTCCACCGGCAGGAGCTCCGCGATGTCCGGCCGCTCCCCGGCGGGGTGGGCGGGCATCGATTCAGCCGCGATCTCCGCCAGCTCGCGGTGCTCGGCGGCGAGCTCTGCCGCGGGCGCGATCTCCACCTCCTCCACCTCCCCCAGGGAGCGCTGCGTGAACGTCGAGAACCAGCGCAGCGATTCGATCTCCACGTCGAACATGTCCACCCGCACCGCGCGCTCCTCGGTCGCGGGGAAGATGTCGAGGATCCCTCCACGCACCGCGAACTGCCCGCGCTCCTCCACCTGATCGGCCCGCTCGTACCCCGCCGCCACGAGCTCCGCCGCGCACTCCTCCAGGTCGAGCAGCTCGCCTCTGCGCAGGGTGAACGAGCGCGGGCGCAGCTCGGGGTCGGGCACCTTCTCCGAGAGCGCCACCGCGGAGACCACCACCACCGGGGGCTCGGACTCGGCGTTCCGCGCAAGCAGGGAATCCAGCGCCGCGACCCGCAGTCCGATCAGGTGCGCGGGGGGAGTCAGATGGG
This sequence comes from uncultured Solirubrobacterales bacterium, assembly GCA_963742275.1. GTDB lineage: Bacteria > Actinomycetota > Thermoleophilia > Solirubrobacterales > Solirubrobacteraceae > Palsa-744. Next base: position 817,911 of record CAVUKU010000001.1, read on the forward strand.
ACTCGTAGGCCACCCCCCTGGAGGGGTAGTAGCGAACCCTGCGGGGAAACAGCCAGGCGCGCAGATCCAGCGAGAGCTCGCGGGCCGCGCGGTCGTCGCCGACCACCACCAGCGTCGGGCGCGGCCCACCGGGACCCGCGAGGCCGATCTCGGCGAGGCCCGCGATCAGGTAGGGGCGCAGCGAGGCGGACACGAACGCGTGGCCCCCCTCGCGCGCCAGGCGCGCCCCCGTGGGGTCGTCCTGCACGAGTCCGAGCAGCGGCCTGAGACTCACGAGCGCACCAAGCCATGCAGCTGTCCGAGGCTCACGAGCCCACCAGGCCGAGCAGCGATCCGAGGCTCACGAGCCCACCAGGCCGAGCAGCGATCCGAGGCTCACGAGCCCACCACGAGGCCCTCCACCGCGTCGGCCGCGCACTCCACCAGCTCGTGGACCTCCTCGGGGCTCTCGCGGAAACGGCCGAGCACGTGCGCGGAGACGATCTCGGGGTCGGTGGAGTCGGGGCGGCCCACGCCCACTCGCACCCGCCAGAAGTCCACGCCTCCGAGCTCGCGCTTGAGCGACTTCAGGCCGTTGTGGCCCGCGAGACCGCCTCCGAGGCGCGTGCGGACCTCCCCGAAGGGGATGTCGATCTCATCGTGCACCGCCACCACCCGCTCCAGGGGGAGCTTGTAAGAGCCGCGTGCCGGGCCCGCCGAGCGGCCCGCCTCGTTCATGAAGGTCTGCGGCCACAGCACCGCGACGGGTATCCCTCGGCCCGCGGGGACCCACCCAGGCGGGCCGGTCTCTGCGGAGGGGCCGGTTCCCCCTGGCGGGCCCGCTGCCCCGGAAGGGTATGCCCCGCCATCCCGACGAGGGACTCGCCCCTCCGCGACGAGGCCCTTGAAGCGAGACCTCGGCCGCGGTAGATCCCAGCGCTCGGCGAGCGTGTCGGCGACCATGAACCCCACGTTGTGGCGCGTGCGGGCGTACTCCCTGCCGGGGTTGCCCAGCCCGACGATCAGCCACTCGCTCGCCGCGCCGCCGGAGCCGCCGCGCTTGCGTGCGCCGGCGAATGGCCGCGACAGCGGGCGTCGCAGGGGCCTGCTACTCCCCGCCCGAGGAGCCCGCAGCTCCCTCGGCCTTCTCCGCCTCGCCGACGACCTCTGTCTCCGCCTCGATCTCGGTGTCCGCCTCGGTCTGCAGTCTCGGAGGGGTGAGCGTCGCGAGCACCGTCTCCTCGAGATCGTCCAGCAGGGCGACCCCCGGCGGAGGCGTCACGGCAGCCAGCGTTAGTGTCTCCCCGATCTGCATCCCAGACACGTCGTGCACGATCGCCTCGGGGATCGCGGTCGGCAGCGCCTCCACGTTCAGCTCGCGCGTGATCTGCTCGAGCACTCCGCCTTCGCGGGCCCCCGGGGACTCCTCCGCGCCCGTCAGCTCCAGCGCCACGATCGCGTGGATCGGCTTGTCGAGGCGCACACGCAGCAGATCCACGTGCACGGTCTCCCCGCGTACGGGGTGGCGCTGGGCCTCCTTGAGTATCACCGGCGTGGGCTTGGCGCCGTCCACGCTCAGGTCCAGCACGGCGCCCGCTCGAGCGAGCGCCAGCCGCAACTCGCGGGCGTCCACGTCGAAGCTCAGCGGCTGCTCCCCGCCGCCGTACAGGACCCCCGGCACGCGGTCCGTGCGGCGCACGCGGCGAGCCTCGCGCGAGCCTGAGGACTCGCGGAGGCGTACATCGAGCTGGGTAGCGGTCTGGTCGGCCATGGGTGGGCTGGAGACTTTAGCAACCGGCTGCTTCAGGGTTCCGACGGACTCTCAGCGGGGGCATTCGGGCAATCGGCGGTCGATCCGATCCGCGGGCCGATGCTCAGCAGCGAGATCGAGATGCCGGTGAGGATGTTGCCCGAGCGGCCCACCGTCATGCACTGCACCACCGGGTAGCGGCCGCTCACCTTCCACGCCACGCGCGCTTCGCCGACGGAGGTAGTGAGCGAATGGTCGTTGGGGGATTGCACGGAGAGGATCTCGACTGACCCCGGCCGCAGCAGGCTGGCGGCGTCGGCGCGCACGGTTGCCACGCAGAAAGGACGTGCACCGCAGCCGGAGAGTTGCGCGAGCATCCCCCGCGTGTCCCCCCGCGCCTCAGCCTGCAACAGCGTCAGCTCGTGGTCGCGTTCCACGCTTTCCGCGGAGAAGAAGCGCGCCAGCATCCCGCTGATCGCGAGGAACAGCACCACCCCGATCGCGATGAGGAGGGCGCGTTTTGGTCGGGGAAGGGCCGGCCCGGGAGGGCGGGCCTTCAAACCCCCTCCCGGTTGGGGCATCAGAACAGCTGGTTCTCGCCGCCGAACACTTCGCTCACCGAGTCGTCGGTGAAGATCCGCCGGATCGAGTCCGTGAGCAGCTCCGCGCACGGCAGCACGCGGATGTTCTCGGGGCGCTCGGAGGGGACGGGAATGGTGTCGGTAACCACAATCTCCTTCAGCCCGCAGGCGGTGAGGTTCTCGAAGGCGTCGCCCGAGAAGGCGCCGTGGGTGGCTGCCGCGTACACGCTCTTGGCGCCCGCTTCGTAGACCGTCTGGGTCGCCGCCGCGAGCGTTCCCGCGGTGTCGATCAGGTCGTCCACGATCACCGCCGTCTTGCCCTTCACGTCGCCGATCACGTACGCGATCTCCGCCACCTGCTGGGCTGGGCGCTCCTTGTCGAGGATCGCGAGCTCCGCGCCGATCTTGGAGGCGAACTTCTTGTTGAGCTTCACGCGGCCCGCGTCGGGGGCCACCACCACCAGATCGGAGAGGCCGAGGTCCTCGAAGTACTGGGTGAGCATGAACAGCGCCGTCATGTGGTCCACGGGCTTCTGGAAGAACCCCTGGATCTGGCCGGCGTGGAGGTCCATCGTCAGCACCCTGTCGGCGCCCGCCGCCTCCAGCATCCGCGCCACCAGGCGCGCGGAGATCGGCTCGCGGGGCGCGGACTTCTTGTCCTGGCGGGAGTACCCGAACCAGGGGGTCACCGCGATCACGCGGTGCGCGGAGGCGCCCACGGCGGCGTCGATCATGAACAGCAGCTCCATCAGGGAGTCGTTGGCGGTCACCCCGGTCTGGGGGTTGCCGCAGGTGGACTGCACGATGAACACGTCCGCCCCCCGGATCGACTCCTCGTAGCGGCAGTACACCTCGCCGTTGGAGAACGTCTTCAGCGTCACCGGGCCCAGGTCCATCTGCAGCTTGCCCGCGATGTCCTTCGCTAGCTGCGGGTTGGCGCGCCCGGCGAACAGCATCAACCGCTTGTTGTAATCGATCGGCAGGCTCGTCGCCGCGGTCTGGGTGCGCGTGTCGATCACGCTGCTCATCGTTCCTCGGAGTGTAAAGCGCTATCGCGACGCTGTGCGTACCCCTCGCGGTTCTGCTGGCGCGCCCGCGCCACCCCCAGCGCGCCGGGGGGCACGTCCTCGGTGATCACCGAGCCCGCCGCCGTGTAGGCGTCGTCGCCGACGGTCACGGGCGCCACGAACGCGGTGTCCACTCCGCCGCGCACGCGCTTGCCGATCGTGGTGCGGTGCTTGGCGTGGCCGTCGTAGTTGGCCGTGATCGTGCCCGCCCCGAGGTTCGAGCGCTCGCCTACGTCGGCGTCGCCGATATAGGAGAGGTGCGGGATCTTCGCGCCCGCGCCGATGTCGGAGTTCTTGACCTCCACGAACGTGCCCACCTTCGAGCCCTCGCCCAGCAGCGCCCCGGGGCGCAGGTAGGCGAAGGGGCCCGCGCTCGCACCCGCGTGCACCGTGGCGCGCTCCACCCACGCCACCCGCACGATCGCGCGCTCGCCGATGTGCGAGTCGATCACGGTCGTGTGCGGGCCCACCGTGGCGCCCGCGTCGAGCACCGTGGCCCCACGCAGCGCGGTGCCCGGCTCGATGCGGGCGTCCCGCCCGATCCGGACGTCCACGTCGACCCAGGTGGCGAGGGGGTCCACGATCGTCACTCCCGCGCGCATGTGCCGCTCGCAGGATCGCGTGCTGCGCGAGGGCCCGCACGTGGGCAAGCGCCACGCGGTCGTTGACCCCCAGCATGAGGTTCGGATCCGCGACCATGTGCGCCGCCACCGTCGCCCCGTCGGCGCGCAGCAGGTCGAGCACCTGCGGCAGGTACAGCTCCCCCTGGGCGTTGTCCGCACTCAGGCGCGGCAGCGCCCCCAGCAGGGCGTCCCCCGCGAACGCGAAGATACCTGTGTTGACCTCGCGGATCTCGAGCTCCTCCGCGGTGGCATCCCCCGCCTTCTTGGTCTCCACCACGCGCGCCACCGCGCCCCGCTCGTCGCGCACCACGCGCCCGTAACCACTCGGGTCCTCCAGCACCGTCGTGACCATCGTCGCCGCCGCGCCCGCGAGCGCGTGCGCCTCCACCAGCTCCGCGATCGCCGTGGCGCTCACCAGCGGCACATCCCCGCTCAGTACCACTACCACCGCCCCCGGGTCAATCGCATCGGCCGCCGCGAGGACCGCCCCGCCGGTGCCGTTGGAGCGCGGCTGCACCACCAGCTCGACCCCCTCCGGCAGCACCTCAGCCAGGGGCCGCGCCGGTGAGTCCACCACCACGACCTTGCCCGCCCCTGCCTCCAGCGCCGCCACCACCGGCCACAGCCCCATCGGCCTGCCGCACAGCTCGTGCAGCACCTTCGGTACATCCGAGCACATACGCGTCCCCTGGCCAGCGGCCAGGACAACAACCGTCGGCGCGGTCATCGAAGACACAGTAGACATTGGGGGGCAGGGACTCGAACCCCGATTCTCAGGACCAAAACCTGATGTCCTGCCATTGGACGACCCCCCAGAGGTTGAGATCGCCTTACGCGCGCCAGCGTACCGGCGAGTGCGGTTGCAAGAATCCATTCACCGGCGGATAGCGCATACCTTCATCCTAGCCACTCTCATCGACTGCGCGCGGGCCCGACATGAGGCGGCCTCAGAGGCGGCCTCAACCCCGCCTTGGGGACCCCCGCGGCACGCGCCCCCCACCGGCCCCGGCCTCGGAGGCGGGACCGCTGGTGTGGGCGATGCCGAGCACGCGCATCGCCTTCAGCCCCAGACTGAGCTTCTCGCGGCCGTCGCTGGAGCTGACGTCCAACCCCGAGAGCTCGCGCACGCGCTCGAGGCGGTAGTAGATCGTGTGGCGGTGGGTGAAGAGGCGCTGCGCGGTGCCCGCGACATTGCCGTCGGCGTCGAGGAAGGTCCCAAGCGTGCGCACGAGCTCGGTCTCGTACTGCTCGTCATAGGCCACCAGCGGCTCGACGGTCTCCGCGTAGAAGCGCTGCAGCTCGCGGGGGTTCTCGCTCATCGTGGATAGCAGCAGCCGGTAGGCGCCGGTCTGCTCGAAGGCGAGCGCGCCCTCCTGAGGAGTGCCTCTGGCGGCGGCGCCTCCGCCCTCGGCCACGTTGGCGGCGAGCAGCGCCTCGTTGGCGGCGCGCGGCAGGTCGGCGGGGTCCTCGGCGATGCGGCTGCGCCCGACCGCGAAGGTGCAGCCGGGCAGGCCCGCCTGCAGCTCGCGCAGCACGGAGTCGGCAGCGCGCGCGGCGACGGGCTCCTCCCCCCCGGGTACTAGCAGCAGTACTTCCGCGCCGGCTGAGCCCCCACCCAGCCCTATCCAGCCCTCGGGGCCGGGCGCACGGCCCCGCCCGGTCGAACGCGTGCCCGCCGAACTGTGGGTGCCTGCCGAACTGCGGGTGCCCGCCGAACTGCGGGCGCCTGCCGGACTGTGTGTGCCTGCCGGACTGTGCGTCCCTGCCGGACTGTGCGTCCCTGCCGGACTGTGAGTGCCCCCCTCGCGCTCGGTGAGGGCGGCGATCGAGCGGCTCACCACGGCGCGGGCGCCGCGCTCGGCGACCGTGCGGACCCGCCCACGCCAGCCCTCCTCGGTGAGTGCCTGGGGGTGGGCGCGGGCGACGATCATGCTGGACCCGTCCTGGAGCTCGAGGGAGAGCTCGCGCCCCCGCGAGAGGAGCTCCTCGCGAGCGCTCAACTCACGGGCGAGGATCGCCCGCAGGAAATCCGCGGCAGCGTTCTCGGAGGCGCGGCCGGGGGCGCGCACGCGCTCGACCTCGGAGGCGATCATCGTCACGAGCAGCCGCCGCATCGAAACGCTGGGCTCGGTGCGAGCGCGTAAGTGCAGCGCCCCCACCACCGCGTCGGCGACCCGCAGGGGAATGCTGCTTACTCCCTCGCCCCCTGCGAGCAGCGCCCGCTCCTCCGCGGGGGAGCGGGCCGCAACCGCAAGCGTCCCCCCCTGAGCATCGGTCACGGCGAGGCTCGCGTCGAGCGCCCGGGCGGCGGCGCGCACGACCTCGGGCAATCCGGCGCCCGACTCGACCGCCTCGGTGACCGCGTCGAGGGCGGCGAGCTCGGGCAAGGCTCAGACCGTGAAGTAGACGACGGCGAGCCCGCCGGCCACCCCTATGCCTACCAGCACCGCGAGCACATATAGCGAGAGCAGGCCCGCCGCCACGCGCTCCCACATGCGCGTGTAGGCCGACAGCGCGGGGGCGAGGATCAGGCCGATGTAGAGCGCCAGGCTGAACACGGCCGCGCAGACAGCCACGAGGTAGGTGATATCCGTTCCGCTCATCGTGCGCTCCTAATTGTTACCTACTGCGCGGGCGTCCGCTGGGAGCGTCCCTCAGCGTGCACCGGTGGGCAGCGGGATCCTGACACTCTGCCGGTCAGCCCGCGGCAGGAGTCACATCGGCGAAGCGCGCCCCCACCGCCTCCGCGGCGAGCGGCGCGGGCACGCGCTCGGCCAATGCGCGCGTTGCCGCGCGCGCGAGGGCGGGGCCACGGGACCCGGCGAAGAGCCCAAGCACGGTGGGACCGGACCCACTCACAAGCACCGCGTCGGCGTCCGTCGCCCGGGCATCCAGCAGGGCGGCATCGATCTCCGGACAGAGCGCGCGGGCGGCGTCCTGGAGATCGTTGCGCAGGAGCTCCGCGGGCGGCAGGGGGGAGCCGTCGGCGAGCGCGTCGGCGAGCGCGACGCGAGCATCCTCGAGCTCCGCGGGCTCCCTCACGAGTCCCATGCGATCGGCCTGTGCATACACCTGTGCAGTGGAGAGGGCGCGCGCAACCGGCAGCACGAGCACCCCCAGCGAGACAATCGGATCGGGTAGCCCCTCCAACTGCTCCCCGGCCCCCCGGGCGAGCCACCGTCCGGGCCGCACCTGGGCGGGCACGTCGGCGCCGAGAGTCCACGCGAGCTCCTGGAGGAGGTCGCGATCGCCCAACCCAGAGGCGCCAGCGGCGAGGCGCAACGCGGCAGCGGCGTCCCCCGAGCCGCCGCCCAAGCCGGCCGCGACCGGGACGCGCTTGACGATGCGCAGTTGCAGCGGCGGGGGATCCCAGCCGGTGGCGGCCCGAAACGCCGTGAGCGCGACGGCGGCGAGGTTCTCGGCGGGCGGGCCCGGAACCCCGGGACACACCACGACGTCGCTGCCCGCGCCAGGATCGGGGGCGGCTGAAAGCGTGAGCTCATCCGCCAGCGAGATCGACTGCATCACGGTTGTCAGTTCGTGGCGACCGTCGGCGCGGGTGGGACCGAGCAAGAGACCGAGGTTGATCTTCGCGGGCGCCAGCGCCCGCAGTGGGAGGGTGCTCATACGCCGAGGATGCTCCCCAGCGCGCTGAACTGCTCGGGGGAGAGCCGCTCGGCGCGCACATCCAAAGGGAGGCCCATACTCGCGAGCGCAGTAAGTACCTGCTCGCGCTCCGCCACCCCGGCAAGCGTCAGCGAGCGCGCGAGCGCCTTGCGGCGGTGAGCGAAGGCACCGGCAACGAGGGCACGCAGCGCGGGCGTAGCGGCGGGGCCGGTGCGGGTCATCTCCACCAGCATGGAGTCCACGTTGGGCACAGGGTAAAAGACGGTGCGGGGGATCGCGCGCGCAATGCGCACCTCGCAGGCGAGCTGAGCGAGCACGGAGGGCACGCCGTAGGCGCGTGGATTGGAGCCCCCCGACCCGGCGGCCAGACGCTCGCCGACCTCGCGCTGCACCATCACCACCCAGCTACCCACCGTGGGGAGCTCCTCGATCGTGCGCAGCAGCGCGCCGGCGGCGACGCCGTAGGGGAGGTTGGCGATGACCTTCGTGGGCAGCGGGCGCATCCCTGCGAGGTCCACCGCCAGCGCATCCCCCCAGTGGAGGGTGACGTTCTCAAAGCGCGCCAGAGCGTCACCGAGTGCCTCGCGCAGCCGCTCGTCGAGCTCGACCACGTGCACGTGCGCCACGCGCTCGGCGAGATACTCCGAGAGCACCCCCATGCCCCCGCCGACCTCGAGCGCGACGTCCCGCTCGGAGAGCTCCGCGATGCGGCCGATCACCCCGAGGATGTTGGAGTCGATCAGGAAGTTCTGCCCCAGCTCGCGGTCGGGACGCACCCCGAACTGGCGCATCCGGCGCAGGCTGGGCTGGATCGGCAGATCGGGCTCAGCTGGGACGTGGGGCCTCACCATCCGAAGACGCGCGCAGATGTCCCCTGCACGGCGGCGCCCAGCTCATCCGTCGAGACCCCGCGCAACCGCGCGATGAAGGCGGCGGTATGGGCCACGAAGGCGGGCTGGTTGGGGTGCTTGCGCACAGGCTGGGGGGTGAGGTAGGGAGCGTCTGTCTCCACCAGCAGACGATCCTCGGGCACCTGCTGCGCGGCCTGTGCGAGGTCGGTGGCGCTTTTATATGTGACGTTCCCCGCGAAGGAGATCGCGTAGCCGCGCTCCAGGCACTCATCGAGGTGGGTGGGCATCGAGAAGCAGTGCATCACCACGCTCACACCCTGCGCCTGGCTGGCCAGCTGCTCGAGCGTGTCCTCCTCGGCAGCGCGGGTGTGGATCACAAGCGGCTTGCCCAGCTCGCGCGCAAGCTCGATCTGCGCGGAGAACGCACGCTCCTGGTCGGAGCGGGGCGCGTAGTCGCGGTAGTAGTCCAGACCCGTCTCCCCGATCGCCAGGCAGCGCGGGTGCGCGGCCAGTGCGCGCAGCTCGGCGAGGTCCGTGTCGTCAAAACCTGTCGCATAGTTGGGGTGCCTACCGATCGCTGAGTACACCTGCGGAAACGCCTCCGCCGCCGCGAGCGCCGCACGGCAGGAGGCCCCGTCGGTGCCCACGGTGAGGATACGTGTCACTCCCGCGCTCTCCGCCGCCGCGACCAGCTCCGCGTTGGGGGGCTCGCAGAGGTCGAGGTGGGTGTGGCTGTCGATCATGCGGGCGCGGAGTTTGACATGCGGGTATCAAACGACAGACCGCTGCCCGTAGTTCTCCCGGATGCGCACGCGCCGCCGGAGGCGTACAGTTCTTCATAGAAAAGCGCCCGGGCGGGCGCAGGATGTTCGCACCCATTCCCAACGAGGAGGTTCGGGCTCATGTCCACGTCTTCTGAGGAACTGCGCGAGCTCGCAGGCCTTTGGTGGCTGGTGATGCTGTTCGGCGCGGCCGTGTTCTGCGTCGGCGCGTTCTTTGTTCTCTCGCCGCACGAAAGCCTGAGCACGTTCACGGTGATAGCCGGGATCTTCCTGCTCGTCGACGGCGTGCTGGCAATCGTCGGGTCGATCCTCGGCCGCGGAGAAGGCCGCGGCCTGCTCGCGCTCATCGGCGTGCTCAGCGCGATCGCCGGCCTGGTGCTGATCAAGAAACCGTTCGGCACGCTCGTCGTTTTCGTGCTCATCTTCGGGGTGTGGTTCGTCGTGGCCGGCGTGGTGCGCTTCGTGGCCGCCTTCGGCGAGCGCGGGGGACGAGCGGCGAACATCGCAATCGCGATCCTCGATGTGATCGCCGGTATCGTCGTCCTCTCCTGGCCCAGCATTGGACTGACCACACTCGCAGTGATCATCGGCATCGTGCTGCTCCTCCGCGGAGCCATCTTCGTCGCAGCCGGCTGGGAGTTGCGTCGACTGGGGCATGCGGTGGACGCCGAACTGAGAGCACACCCGACAACCTGACCGCTGAGACGACCGCCGCATCGCGTGCGCAGGCGTCCCACGGCTTGGGGAACAGGCCTGCGCGGGCATCCCACGGCTTGGAGAACGGGCCTGCGCGGGCGGCTCACGGCTTGGGGAACAGCGGTTCGAGCTCGCCCACGGGGCGCGGGGGGGTACTGGAGTCCGCCCGCCCGCCCTCCCCGAGGTGGGCGGCGCTGAGCGAGCGGTCCTCAGCGCCGAGCGCGTCCAGCAGCCGCTCGGTGCTGGTCGGCAGGTATGGGGCGAGCAGGAGGCTCACCACGCGCACCCCCTCGACTAGCGAAGCGAGCACTCCATCCAAGTCTCCCGCCCTTTCATCGTCCTTCGCCAACGTCCACGGCGCCCGCTCCTCCACGAAGCGATTCAGCCGCCGCACTCGCTGCCAGATCGCATCGAGCGCCTGCGTGAGCTCGGCGCGGTCGAGTAGCGCCGAGACCTCCTCCGCCAGTCCCTCGAAGTCGCGCACGAGCTCGCCATCGAGCTCCGCCGCGGGTAGCACCCCACCGCGGTAGCGGCGCACCATCGCGAGCGTGCGACTCGCCAGGTTGCCGTACTCGTTGGCCAGCTCACTCTCGTAACGCTGCTCGAAGGCGCTCGTGGAGACCGACCCGTCCTGGCCGAAGGGGACGTCGCGCAGCAGGTAGAAGCGCAGCGCGTCGGAGCCGAAGCGGTCGATCACCGCGAACGGGTCGAGCACGTTGCCCAGCGACTTGCTCATCTTCTCCCCCTCCATCAGCAGGTATCCGTGCACGAACAGCCGCCGGGGGAGCTCCAGGTCGGCGGCCAGCAGCAGGGCGGGCCAGTAGACGGCGTGAAAGCGCAGGATGTCCTTGGCGATCAGGTGGTAGTCCGCCGGCCAGAACGTCGCGGTGAGGTCGGTGCTCGCATTGATAGCGGGGGCGAGATTCGGGGCGGCGGGATGGGAATCCGCCGCTGCGAGCGCCGGCGCGGGCGCGTAGGAGAGCGCGCTGTAGTAGTTGAGCAGCGCGTCGAACCACACGTAGAACACGTGCTCCGGATCCCACGGCACCGGCACCCCCCAGGTGAGCTTGTGGCGCGTGAGCGGCACGTCGCGCAGGCCCGAGCGGATGAATGAGAGCGCCTCGTTGTAGCGGCTGCGCGGGGCCACGAAGTCCTCGCGCTCGGCGTACAGGCGCTCCAATGGCTCCTGGAAGACGGAGAGCTTGAAGAAGTAGTTCTCCTCCTGTTCGCGCACCAGCTCGACGTGGTGGATCGGGCAGCGCTTGCCCTCCTCGATCTCGTTCTCCGCCTTGAAGTCCGCGCACCGCGGGCAGTACCACCCCTCGTAGGTGCCCTCGTACACAAACCCGTTCTCGCGCACCCGCGTGAGGATCTCCTGCACCTTCGCCATGTGCTGGGGGTCGGTGGTGCGGATGAAGAAGTCGTTGGAGGCCCCCAGGCGCGGGGCCAGCGCGCGGAAGCGCTCCGCGTTGCGATCCGCGAGCTCCTGGGGCTCGATACCCAGCGCGTGAGCCGCGTCGGCCACCGGCTCCCCGTGCTCGTCGGTGCCCGTCAGGAAGAACACCTCCTCCCCCCGCTGACGGTGGTGGCGCGCGAGTACGTCCGCGGCGATCGTTGTGTACGCGTGCCCCAGATGCGGGGCCGCGTTGACGTAGTAGATCGGGGTCGTCACATAGAAAGAAGACATCGCCGCCCCAGGCTACTGACTGCCCCGTCGCTTCAGTCAATCCGCTTGCGCGCGACCTCCTCGGCCAGCCCCGTCGCTTCAGTCAATCCGCTTGCGCGCGACCTCCTCGGCCAGCCCCATCACCTCACGATCCGCTTGTGCGCCCTCCTCCACCAGTCCGCGGTAAAGCTCGTTCGCGCTTACGTCGGTGAGCTTCGCCACCACACCCGCCGCGGGGCGCGCACGGGCGCCCGCGGAGACGAGCTCGCGCAGCGCCGCCAGCGCCTCCTCGCGGCTCGCGGAGTCGCCCGATGCGGGGCCCACGACCAGCGCTACCTCACCCCGGGGGGGATGCTCGCGGTAGTACGCCGCCAGGTCGGCCGCGCTTCCCCGGCGGACTTCCTCGTGCAGCTTGGTCAGCTCCCGGCACACCGCTGCCGGGCGAGTCGGGTCGCGCTCGGCGAGCACCCCCAGGGTGGCGGCGAGGCGCCGTGGGGACTCGAACGCGACTAGCGTCGCGGGGTGGTGCAGCAGCGCCCGCTCGAGCTCCCCCCGCTTGCGCGGGAGGAAGCCGGCGAAGCACCAACGCTGCACCGGCAGTCCGGAGGCGACGAGCGCGCTCATCGCGGCGCTCGGTCCGGGCAACGCCTCCACCGCCACGCCCGCGGCGATGCTCGCACGCACGAGCTCCCAGCCGGGGTCGGAGATCAGCGGGGTGCCCGCGTCGCTGAGGAGTGCCACCGTGGCCCCCGCGCGCATCCGCTCCACCAGCTCCGCCGAGCGCTCGTGTTCGTTGTGCTCGTGGAAGCTGAGGAGCTCCCGAGGCTCGATCTCGTGGCGACGCAGCAGTACGCGGGTGTGGCGGGTGTCCTCGCACGCCACCACGTCCGCCGTGCGCAGCGCGGTGAGCACGCGCAGGGTCACGTCCTCGAGATTGCCGATCGGGGTGGGGCACACCACGAGTCGCCCGCCTGCAGGCGCCCGCCCAACGTGCGCGTCCTCGCCTGGCATTCGGCCAATATAGAGAGCCTCGATGGCCGCAGAGCATGGATCAGAAGGCGCGCCCCCGCGCCGGCCTCGCCGACCGCCCGCTCCTGCGCAGGCAGCCCCGGGCTCGAAGAGGGGGTCCCGCGCTCACCCCCCGAGCCTGGGGATGAGCCGCAGTACACCCGCTACCGCGCTGCTCGCAAGCTGCTGCCGGACCCCAGCAAGAACGGAAGCGATGTGCGCGACGATTCGCTGCTCGGAGCGAGGAGCCACCCCAGAGCTCCGCGTATCCCCTCTCGCTGGCGAGCACTCACCCCCAAGCGCGTCGTGCTCGGCCTGCTCGCGCTGCTCGTCGGCTGGCTCGTGCTATCGCTCGTGCTGTTCCTCCTCAGCTCGCACTTCGAGCGGACCTCCCTGCCGAGCAACGTGGCCGGCGTGCTCGACCCCGCCGGCTACCCGCTGACGTCGGTCAACAACATCCTCGTGCTGGGCTCAGACCGGCGCCAGAAGAACAGCAGGGAACCTGGGGCGGAAACCACTGGTTTCGGGCGCTCGGACACGATCATGCTGATCCGCACCGGCGGCGGGCACGAGGCGCGTCTTTCGATCCCGCGCGACACGGTCATCGAAATCCCCGGCCACGGCCCGCAGAAGATCAACGCCGCCCACGAGTTCGGGGGGCCCGCGGAGTCGGTCGCGGTGATCGAGCACTGGCTCGGCATCCCCATCAACCACGTGGTGGAAGTCAACTTCGAAAACTTCCCCCAGCTGATCGACGCGATGGGCGGCGTCACCTACACCGGGGGCTGCATCGTCTCGAATCTCGATGGCGGCTCAGCCGACGGCGGTTTCACCCTGCGCCTCCCCGCCGGCACCCACCAGCTCGACGGCGAGGAAGCGCTCGCGCTGGCGCGCACGCGCGAGAACCTGTGCGCGCCCAACGAGACCGACATCCAGCGTGAGCAGCACCAGCAAGCGCTGTTCACGGACATGAAGAGCCAGCTGCTCTCCCCCTCGAGCTTCTTACGCCTGCCGTGGATCGCCTGGCACGCCCCGCCGGCCATTATCTCGGACATGAGCGGTGCCGAACTGCTCGGGATGTTCGCCGCACTGGCCGTCACGGGGACGCCGCCGACGCACGTGCTCCTGCCGACTGGGCAGACCACTTTGCCCAGCGGCGAAGAAGGCCTGACGATCTCAGCCGAAGCGCGTCGCGCGGACGTGGCGCAGTTCATGGCGGGGTGACGCCTTACCTGTTCACGGTCCAGCCATCGCCCATCGCCCGAGGCTCGGAGCATTCGGGTGTGGCGAGGGGCGTACCGCGAAGGTGAGCGGTCAGCTCTTGGCCGCGACCGGCTCGGGCTTCTTGGCGGAGGAGCCCTTCTCGGCCTTCGACTTGCTCTCGGAGGACGAGCCCTTCTCGGCTGAGCCCGTCTCGCTGGGCGAGGAGCCCGTCTTATCCGCGGAAGAGGAGTCGGAGGAGCTCGAGTCCGAGGACGAGGAGCTCTCCGCTGCGGCTGCGTTCTCGCGCTGGCGTTTGCGGGTGCCGTAGTCGGTGTTGTAGAAGCCTTTACCCTTGAAGTGCACCGCCGGTGCATGCAGCACGCGCTGCACCTTCACCCCGGTCTCGGGATCTCGGACGAGGGGTTCGTCCGAGAAGGACTGGAGCATCTCGAAAGTGCTCCCATCAGGGCGGCGGTACTCATAGATCGGCATTGGCACTCAGATTATAGGAGTGCCAAGCTAATCCGCCAGCAGTGCCCTCGCACAGGCGATGCCGGCGCTCACCGTCGCGCCGAAATCGCGGTCGGGCTCGGTGAGCATCCGCAGTGCGAACCCATCCCCGAGCGAGAAGAGGATCTCGGCGATCGCCTCGGGCTCGGCGTGCAGGCGCAGCACTCCCTCCTCCTGGGCCACCGTGAGCATCCCGGCGACCTGCTCGCGCATGGTGCGCATCAGGTTGGCGTACTCCACCGCGATGTCCTCGTTGCGCCGCGAGAGCGTGAAGAGCTCGAACAGGAGCGTCACGAAGTCGGGGTCCTCACGGATCATCTCCTGCAGATGCTGAGCCATCAGCCCGACGAAGTCCTCCGCCGTCTGCGCCCCCACGAGCTGCTGCTCCAGGCGCTCCAGTCGCAGCTGGCAGTCGCGCCGCACCGCCTCCGCGAGCAGCCGCTCCTTGGTGCCGAAGTAGTAGTGCAGCAATCCCCTCGAGACTCCCGCCTCGCGCGCGACTCGCTCGAAGGTGGAGCCCGCAGTGCCGTGCTGGGCGACGCTGCAGCGCATCGCCTCGACAATGCGCTGCGCGCGCTCGCCTGAGAGCGACCTGGTGGCCCCGCTCCGCGGGCCGCTCTCAACAGCAGAAGCCATCGTCGGGCGTGGGGCGGCCTTCAGGCGTGCCTATGCCCCTCAGGAGGAGGGGGCACCCACCGAGCTCGGCGCCTCCTGCACCGGCATCGTGGTGGAGCTGTAGTCGAACTCCTCCTCGGCTCCGAACAGCATGTCGAGCACCTTCGAGCGCAGGCCCTCGCTGAGCGCGAGCGCCAGCACCCCCCCGACGAGCGCCAGCAGCAACGTGCGGCTCAGCCCTCCCCGCCGGCGCTTGCGCCGGGGGGGCTCTTTGAGCGCAGTGGAGACGTCGCGCAGGGCACCCACCGCCTCGGCGAGCTCGCGCTGAAGCTTGCGATCCTCGAACAGCGCCTTGGTCGCGGGCGTCCCGTTGCTCATCCGCCCGTACGCGCTGCGCGCCGCGAGGTACGCCGCAAGCAGGCTGCTGCGCAGATCCTCGTCCTCGAGGATGCGCTTGACGTACTGGTTGCTCTGCGCGGCACGAGCCGCCGCCGAAGCCTTGCCGATGCTGTCTTTTGCCGCCATGCGGGCCACCACCTCTGCTGGAGCTTTACCTTGGGTCCACCCCAATATACCCCTCCGCACCCGCCCAGGGGCATGGCGGCGCCGATCCGTGCCCTACGCGTGCAGCGCAGCCTGTTCCTGGGCAGTGGGGAAGGCCCACGCAGCGCGCGCGCGCTGCTCCTGGCGAAAGACGAAGCGCAGCTGCTGCGGAGGCCTGAGCTGAGCGGCGTTGGGACGGAAAGTGGCGCATGGCTCGGGGAGGTCGAGCGCACAGAGCAGGTTGCGCCGGAAGAAGCATTCATCGCACGTCACCTTGCGCGCGCCACGCGCGCTCTGTTTTCTCTGCGCCAAGATCGCTCCCCGTGTCTCTCGATCGTGTTCTCGATCGCTCACCCCCGTGCGGCCGGGTGGATGAACTCACCTCGGCAGGGATCAAAGCACCTGCCGAGGCCCCGCTCAAGGAGCCTTCTCGCAAATCGCAGGGAAAAGATTTTCTACCCGCAAAGAGCCGCCTTCACGTCACTTTCCTGTGACAATCTCTTGGATAGGCCGCATTTTCCGAGGTTCGCCGGCCCTCCGATCAACCTCACCGGACGATCCAAACGCCTCGCCCGCGCGAAGTTCGGGACACAGCGCGCGATCCTCACAAGACCAACCCAAATGCCTCTCCCGCGCGATCGGCGACATAGCGGGCGATCGCCAGCGACGAGGTCGCCGCCGGGGAGGGGGCGTTGCGCACGTGCAACGCCCGCTCGGTGGCGGAGAACGCGAAGTCATCCACCAGACGCCCGTCGCGAGCCAGCGCCTGGGCGCGCACGCCGGCGAACGCGGGACGCACGTCCTGGGCACGCAGCTCTGGAACGTAGCGGGCGGCGGCCCGCGCGAACGTCGCGCTGCTGGCGGCGTGGCGCAGCTCCGTGATCCCCGGCCGCCACCAGCGCGCGAACATGCGCCAGGTTCCCGGCCAGCGCAGTGTGTCGAGCATGTCCTGGCGCCGCACCCGCCCGAGACTGTAAGCGTCGCGTGCCAGCACCGGCAGCGCGGTGGGGCCGATCAGCACCTCGCCGTCGATGTGCCGCGTCAGGTGGACCCCCAGGAAAGGCAACGAAGGATCGGGTACGGGGTAGATCAGCGAGCGCACCAGGTGCCTGCGCTCCCCCGCCAGGCGCAGGTAGGCGCCGCGGAAGGGCACGATACGAGGGTCCGGATCGGCGCCCGCCGCCACCGCCAGCCGGTCCGACCAGGCGCCCGCGCAGAAGAGCACGTGGGTGGCCTCTGTCGTGCCCCGCGCGTGCTCCAAGCGCAGCGCCCGAGCGCCCGAGCGCACGTTGCGAACGCCGCATCCCGTAGCGATCCAAGCCCCGCTCTCGAGGGCGTCGCTCGCGTAGGAGCGCGCCACCGTGGCGAAGTCCACGATCCCCGTCGCCGGCGAGTGCAGGCCCGCGATCCCGCGCGCGTGGGGCTCGAGCTCGCGGATGCCCGCAGCGTCCACACGCCGCAGCCCCGGGACTGCGTTGGCCCGGCCTCGGCGCTCCAGCTCCTGCAGGCGGCCGAGCTCCGAATGCGTGCTCGCCACGATCAGCTTCCCGCACACCTCATGCGGGATCTCCCGCTCGGCGCAGTACGCGTACAGCTCGCGCGCCCCCTCCACACACAGGCGCGCCTTCAGTGAACCCGGTTGGTAGTAGACCCCTGCGTGAATCACCCCGGAGTTGTGGCCGGTCTGGTGCGCGCCGAGCTCGGGCTCGCGCTCGAGCACGCACACCGACAGACGCGGATGCCGCCGGGTCAGCTCGCGGGCGAGAGCCAACCCGAGGATTCCACCACCGACGATCGCCAGATCGCACCTGGGGGGCGCCTCCGAGGAGACCGGGGGACCCTGGAATGCCACAGGCGCCACTCTAGCGTTGCACCCGAACCCAGGCCGCTGTCATCGAGGCGTCTGGCCAGAACCGGCTCGGCCGGCCCTCACAGGAGGTGCTCGTGCTCGCGATCGGTCGGCTGTCCTCTCAAAGAGGCGCACGGGCCGGAACCGGCCCGGCAGCTCTCACATGGGTGCCTCCCAACAGGGATAATCTGCGTGCCCTGGTACAACCGATGAGCATCGCACGATGAGCGCCCTGGCGCTCTCCACCCACATCTCCGCAACTCCCGAGGAGGTGTGGAAGACCGTCATGGACCCCCACCGCCTGGGCGAGTGGGTCACAATTCACCGTGCGCTGCGGTGGGCCGATGGCGGACCGCTGCGGGTGGGGTATGAGATGGAGCAGCAGATCCACCTGCGAGGCGTCAGCCTCGACGTTCACTGGCGTCTTGTGGAGTGCCTCCCGTGCAGACTGGCCGTGTGGAAGGGCCGCGGACCGGCTCGCGCGCGCGCGCACACCGAATACGCCCTCCGCGCCGAACAGGGGGGCACGCACTTCGACTACCGCAATGAGTTCCGCCCCCCACTCGGGCCGGTTGGGGCACTGGCCTCACGAGCGTTGGTGGGCGGCATTCCCGAGCGCGAGGCCAGACGCACGCTCGAGCGCCTGCGGGAGCTGCTGGAGAACGGCCCCATCACCAGTCCCTGAGGCCCCTTCCTCGGACCCAGAGGTCCGAGTCCTCGCCTCGGACCCGGAGGATCCGGAAGGAAATGAATCCGGAATGGGGAAAGGGAAGACAGAGCAAACATCGACAGCCGCGGATGGCGCGGCAGCGACGCACCACACGCTTTGCCGCCGCACCATGCTATGTCTGGCATGACTTCTGGCTTGCGCCGCGGTGCAACAACCTGTGATTGTTGTAATGTGATCCAGTAACCCAGTGATGCAAATCACGTAATCCGAGTGAACAGGATTCAACTGTGACCGACTTCCTTGACGAGAAGCACCGAGAGATCACCGATCGACTGGCAGAGCTGAAGCCGCTGATAGAGGAGTACCAGCGCCTGGAGGCAGCCGTCGCCGCGCTCGACGGCTTGGGGGGATCGGCCGCTCCCGCCGCGCCCAAAGCCACAGCCACGGCCACCCCCAAAGCGGCGCGCAAAGTTCCCGGCCGTCGCGGGCCCGGCCGTCCCCGGGGCTCGAAAACCAAAACCAAAGCCAAAGCCAGTGTCGCCGCCGCAGCTCCCGCGGCAGCACCGGCTGGACGCGGGGGCGCAAGGCGCAAAGCCGGTCGTCGCAAAGGCAGCGGTACGCGTGCGGCGCAGGCGCTCTCATTCGTGCAGGCACAGCCCGGGATCACCATCCCCGAGCTGGCGGCCCGCATGGGGATCAAGCAGAACTACCTCTACCGCGTGCTGCCCACACTCGAGGAGGAAAGCAAGGTAAAGAAGGAGGGGCGCGGCTGGCACCCCAAGTCCTAGTCTCGTCGTCCCTGGCGTAGTCGCACAACTTGGCCGATAGAGCTCCAGACGCACAACAGCCCCGGCGCACGACACGCCGGGGCTGTTTTTTGGGCGATTCGGCTCAGCTCCAGACTCAGACCAAACCGAGCTCCTGCACCGCGGTGCGCTCCTCCTGAAGCTCGTTGACGCTCGCGTCGATGCGCGCGCGCGAGAAGTCGTCGAGGTCGAGACCCTGAACGATCGACCACTCGCCGCCAGAGCAGGTGCAAGGGAAGCCACAGATGAGACCCTCGGGGATTCCGTAGGAACCGTCGGAGGGCACGCCCATCGAGACCCAGCCTCCGTCGGTGCCGCTCACCCAGTCATACATGTGATCGATCGCGGCGTTGGCGGCGGAGGCCGCCGAAGATGCACCCCGCGCCTCGATGATCGCGGCGCCGCGTTTGCCCACTCTGGGCAGGAACTCCTCTTCGATCCAGGCCTGGTCGTCAACCGCGTCAGCGGCCACCCGGTCGCCGACCTTGGCGTGGAACAGGTCGGGGTACATCGTCGGGGAGTGGTTGCCCCACACACCCATCTGCGATATGTCGCTCACCGGAGCGCCAAGCTTCGCGGCGAGCTGCGCGACCGCGCGATTGTGGTCGAGGCGCAGCATCGCGGTGAAGCGCTCGCGGGGGATGTCGGGCGCGTTGTTCATCGCGATCAAGCAGTTGGTGTTGGCGGGGTTGCCCACCACCAGCACCCGCACATCGGGGGCGGCGGCGGCATTCAGCGCCTTGCCCTGAACGGTGAAGATCTCGCCGTTGGCGCTGAGCAGCTCGGCGCGCTCCATGCCCTTCGTACGCGGGCGCGAGCCGACCAGCAGCGCAACGTTGGTGCCGTCGAAGGCATCCGCCGGACTGTCGTGCAGGTCGAGTCCGGTGAGCAGCGGGAAGGCGCAGTCGATCAGCTCCATCGCGACTCCCTCCAGCGCGCCCATCGCCGGTGGGATCTCCAGCAGGCGCAGATCGACCGGCTGCTCGGGCCCGAGCAGCTGACCTGAGGCGATGCGAAAGACGATGCTGTATCCGATCTGCCCGGCGGCGCCGGTGACGGTTACTCGTATAGGTTTGCTCACGATCTCATCTCCTGGAAGTCGGGGTGTGATGGGTTTGCGGGCTCGGCGCTTGCGGGCTAGAAGCCCTCTACTGGCACCTGTGCCATCTCCTTTTGAAGGTTCTCGTCAATCGAGCCGAGGAACTCCT
This sequence comes from uncultured Solirubrobacterales bacterium, assembly GCA_963742275.1. GTDB lineage: Bacteria > Actinomycetota > Thermoleophilia > Solirubrobacterales > Solirubrobacteraceae > Palsa-744. The sequence goes on from CAVUKU010000001.1 coordinate 837,945, forward strand.
GCGTGGTCTGCCACGGCTCCTGCGGGCCGATCAGCAGTGCGAGGTCCTTGGTCATCTTGCCGCTTTCGACGGTCTGCACGCATACCCGCTCGAGCGTCTGCGCGAACTGCGTCACATCTGGCGTGTCGTCCATTCGCCCTCGCGCGGAGAGGCCGCGCGTCCACGCGAAGATCGAGGCGATCGGATTGGTGGAGGTCGGCTTGCCCTGCTGGTGAGCGCGGTAATGGCGAGTGACCGTGCCGTGCGCCGCCTCCGCCTCGACGGTCCTGCCGTCCGGGGTCATCAGCACGCTGGTCATCAGGCCGAGCGAGCCGAAGCCCTGGGCAACCGTGTCCGATTGCACGTCCCCGTCGTAGTTCTTGCAGGCCCACACGTAACCCCCCTCCCACTTCAAGGCGGCGGCCACCATGTCGTCGATCAGGCGGTGTTCGTAGGAGATGCCGGCGCCCTCGAAGTCAGACTTGAACTCGGCTTCGTAGACCTCCTGGAAGAGATCTTTGAAGCGTCCGTCGTAGCGCTTGAGGATCGTGTTCTTGGTCGACAGGTAGACCGGGTAGCCGCGCTCCAGCCCGTAGCGCAGCGAGGCGCGGGCGAAGTCGCGGATCGAGGAGTCGAGGTTGTACATCGCCATCGCCACGCCCCCCCCCGGGAAGTCGTACACCTCGAGCTCGATCGGCTCGCCGCCGTCCCGGGGAGTGTAGGTGAGGGTCAGCTTGCCCTCACCGGGCACAACCATGTCGGTTGCCTTGTACTGGTCGCCGAACGCGTGGCGTCCGATCACGATCGGCTTGGTCCACCCGGGCACCAGACGGGGGATGTTGGCGATCACGATCGGCTCACGGAAGATCACCCCGCCGAGGATGTTGCGCACCGTGCCGTTGGGGGAGGGGTACATCGCCTTCAAACCGAACTCCGCGACGCGCGCCTCGTCGGGGGTGATGGTCGCGCACTTCACGCCGACCCCGTGACGCTTGATCGCCTCGGCCGCCTCGACCGTGATCCGATCGTCGGTGGCGTCGCGGCTGGAGATGCCCAGGTCGTAGTACTTCAGGTCCACATCCAGATAGGGCAGGATCAGCTGCTCCTTGATGAACGACCAGATGATCCGGGTCATCTCGTCGCCGTCGAGCTCGACTATGGGGTTCTTTACCTCGATCTTTGCCATGTGTTGAGTCCTTGGGTTCGCTCGGTGGCGATCGCCCGAGCCAGCCCTGCGCTGGCGCCCCCGTCGGGAGCGCGACGATCGCGGCGGCGATGCTATCGCGCACGGCCTGCGCGTCCCTCACATTGCCAAAGACTGCGCTCGAAGCGCAGTGGAGGCACTACTCTGTACAGCGATGGCCACCGTCTCACAGTCCACCGGCGAGAGCACGGTCTCTTGGGAGACGCACGAGGTCTTAAACCAGACCCCGCCGATGGAGGGCGTCGACGTCTTCTCCAGCAACCTTCCACTGGTCGAGGCGCTGCACCGCGAGGGCGGCGGCTGGGCCGCCGAGCGCGCCGCGGCCTTGGGCCAGTTCGTCGGCGGCCTACCTCAGCAGTTCTGGGGACGCCTGGCCAACGAGAACAAGCCCGTGCTACACACGCACGACCGCTACGGGCACCGCATAGACGAGGTCGAGTTCCACCCGGCGTGGCATAAGCTGATGGCGATGGGCGTCGAGCACGAGCTGCACTCGCTGCCCTGGACCAGTGACGAGCCCGCCGCGCACGTGGCCCGCGCGGGCCTCTACATGACCGCGATGCAGGCCGAGGCGGGCTTCGCCTGCCCGATCACGATGACCTTCGCCGTGGTCCCCGCGCTGCGCGCCACCCCCGCGCTGGCGGCGGAGTGGAAGCCACTCCTGACCGCCACCACCTACGACCCGCGCCTCGTGCCGGCCGCGGAGAAGGGCTCGGCAATCTCGGGCATGGCGATGACCGAGAAGCAGGGCGGCTCGGACGTGCGCGCCAACACCACCGTGGCGCGGCCTTTAAACGGTGGGGGCCCGGGGGCCGAGTACGAGCTCGTGGGCCACAAGTGGTTCTGCTCGGCACCGATGTCCGACATCTTTCTCGTGCTCGCCCAGACCGACGATGGCCTCTCCTGCTTCCTGCTGCCCCGCGTGCTGGGCGACGGCTCGCGCAACGCCTTCCACATCCAGCGCCTCAAGGACAAGCTCGGCAACCACTCCAACGCCTCCAGCGAGGTCGAGTTCCACGGCGCCTGGGCTCGCATGGTCGGCGAGCCCGGCCGCGGCGTGCCCACGATCATCGAGATGGTCGGCCACACGCGTCTTGACTGCGTGATCGGCTGCGCCGCGGGGATGCGCGCCGGAGTCGTCGCCGCGACCCACCACGCCGCCCACCGCTCGGCCTTCGGCAAGCTCCTGATCGACCAGCCGCTGATGCGTAACGTGCTCGCCGACCTCTGCCTGGAGTCGGAGGCCGCAACGATGCTCGCGATGCGCCTCGCGCGCGCTTACGACGAGGCCGGCGCGGAGTCGCTCGCCGGCAGCGAGGACCTCAGCGACGCCCATCTCTTCAAGCGCCTCGCGACCGCCGTGTCCAAGTACTGGGTCTGCAAGCGCGCCCCCAACCACGCCTTCGAGTCCCTGGAGTGCCTTGGGGGCAACGGCTACGTCGAGGAGTCCGGGATGCCCCGCCTCTACCGCGAGGCGCCGCTGGCCTCGATCTGGGAGGGCTCGGGCAACGTGATGAGCCTCGACGTGCTGCGCGCCCTGGTACGCACCCCGCGCTCGCTGGAGGTCTTCCTGCACGAGCTGGACCAGGCCCGCGGCTCCGACCGGCACCTGGATGCCCACCTCGATCGCCTCAAGGACCAGTTCTCGGACCCCGCCACGCTCGAGTCCCGAGCGCGGCGCGTCGTGGAGAGCATGGCCCTCGCACTACAGGGCTCGCTGCTGGTGCGCCATGGCGCCCCCGCCGTGGCCGACGCCTTCTGCGCAGCGCGTCTCGGCGGCGAGGGCGGCCTCGAGTACGGCACGCTTCCCGCCGGCACCGACTTCGAGGCGATCATCGAGCGCGGCCGCGTGCAGGCGTAAGGCCGGGGTGGGGCCGCTCACGGCCTACCATTGAAGTGTGGTCCCTCGCAGGAACTTCCAGCTGGCGCGCGTCTTCGGCATCCGCATCGGGGTGGGGGCCGGCTGGTTCGTTGTCCTCGGCCTGATTCTCGTCTACTTCGCCGACACCCTCACCCCCTACTTCCACGAAGCGCTGGGCGGCTCGCGCACCACCGCCTATCTGGTGACGGTCGCGATCGTGCTCTCCTTCTTCGCCTCCGTGATCCTGCACGAGCTCGGCCACGCGCTGGTGGCGCGCCGCAATGGCGTCCCCGTGATGGGCATCGAGCTGTGGGCGCTGGGCGGCCTCACTCGCACCGGCCCGATGCCCCGTGCAGGGGTGGAGCTGCGTGTGGCCGCCGCGGGGCCGCTCGTGACCCTCGCGGTGGCCCTGATCAGCATCGCGCTCGGGGCGGCCGCGGCGAGCAGCCACCACTTCTTCGCGGTCGCGGTCGGCAGCGGCGGGGTCGTAACGACGCCCCTCGTGATGTGGCTGAGCTGGGTGGCCACGCTCAACGTGCTGGTGCTGATCCTCAATCTGGTCCCCGCCTTCCCGCTCGACGGCGCCCAGATCGCGCACGCGCTGCTGTGGTGGCGCACCGACGATCGCAACTACGCCACCCGCGTGGTGGGCCGCATGGGACAGGGCTTCGGGGTGCTGCTCGGCGCAGTGGGCCTCGGCACGCTACTGGCGCTCCAGGACATCTGGGGCGTATGGCTCGCGCTGATCGGGATGTTCGTCTATCAGAGCGCCACCGGGGCGGTCCTCCAGGGGACGGTCAACAAGCGCATCCAGCAGCTGAAGGTGGCCGACGTGATGGACCGCGAGCCGGTCACCATCCCTGCTGAGACCGGACTGCTCGACGCCCAGGAGCACTTTTTCCTGCGCTACCGCTGGCCCTGGTTCGCGGTGGTCGACCCCACCCGCCACTTCCTCGGGGTGGTGCGCTCCGAACGCGTGGACGCTGAGATCGCCGCCGGGCGGCCCGCGCTGCCGGTCTCCGACGTGCTGGAGGAGAACCTCGTGATCCGCATCGAGCAGGATCAACCGCTCGAATCGCTGCTTCGTTCCGAAGGGTTGGGACGCCTCGGGGCGATGGTGGCCGTCGACGACGACGGCGTGCTGCGCGGAGTCGTGACCGTCGCGCAGATCCGCCAGGCATTGCGGCCCGCGGCTGGCATATAGTGCCCGCCGGATGCCGGCACACGACGTACTGATCATCGGCGCAGGTCTCGCCGGCCAGCGCGCGGCGCTCGCCGCAGCGCAGGGGGGTGCGAGTACAGCGATCATCAGCAAGGTCCACCCCGTGCGCTCCCACTCCGTGGCGGCCGCGGGGGGGATCAACGCCGCGATCAGCCTCGAGGACGACTGGCACTCCCACGCCTACGACACCGTCAAGGGCTCCGACTTCCTCGGCGACCAGGACGCGATCGAGATCATGTGCTCCGAGGCCCCCCAGGAGGTCATGCACCTGGAGCACATCGGGGTCACCTTCCACCGCAACGAGCAGGGCCTGCTCGACCTGCGCGCCTTCGGGGGCGCCTCGATGAAGCGCACCGCCTACGTCGCCGACATCACCGGCCAGGCGATCCTGCACGTGCTCTACGAGCAGCTCATGCGCCACCACGAAACCGTGGAGCGCTACGAGGAGTGGTTCGTCACCTCCCTGCTGCGCGACGAGCAGGGCCGCTGCTGCGGGGTGATCGCGCGCGACGTGCGCTCCGGGCGCATGGAGGTCTTCCACGCCAAGAACGTGATCCTCGCGAGCGGCGGCGCCGGACAGGTCTACAGCCCGACCACCAACGCACTGATCGTCACCGGCGACGGCATCGCCCAGGCCTACCGGCTCGGCGCGCCGCTGATGGACATGGAGATGGTCCAGTACCACCCCACCACGCTTGTCGAGAACGGCCTGCTGATAACAGAGGGCGCGCGGGGGGAGGGCGCGACCCTGCTCAACTCCGAGGGGGAGCGCTTCATGGAGAAGTACGCCCCCAACAAGATGGAGCTCGCCTCCCGCGACGTCGTCTCCCGCGCCGAGCAGACCGAGATCCTCGAGGGCCGCGGCGTCGGGCCCGACGGCTCGGGCATCTGGCTCGACATCACCAAGGTCCCCCGCAAGCGCACCCTGGAGGCGCTGCGCGAGATCGTCAACATCGGCAAGGACTTCGCCGGCGTGGACATCACCCGCGAGCCGATCATGATCCGCCCCGGCCAGCACTACATCATGGGCGGGGTGAAGACCGACGTCAACGGGGCCACCCCCATCGAGGGCCTCTACGCCGCCGGTGAGGTGGCCTGCGTCTCCGTGCACGGCGGCAACCGCCTCGGCGCCAACTCACTCCTGGACACCCTGATCTTCGGCCGCCGCGCCGGCGAGCACGCCGCGGCGCGCTCCGCGGCGATGGCGATGCCGGAGGGCTCCACCGCCGACGCCCAGCTGCGCGAGGACGTCGCGCTGATCGACAGCATCCTCGCCCGCGGTAGGGATGGGGGCCCCACCCCCCCACGGCGGATCTCGGAGATCAAGGCGGAGCTCGGTGAGACCATGAACCAGTACGTCGCCGTCTACCGCGACCAGGAGGGCCTGGAGAAAGCGCACGAGGTCGTCAAGCGCCTGCAGGAGGAGGCCGCCCGCGCCTACGTCGATGACCGCGGCACCGTCTTCAACCAGGACGTGCTCGGCGCAATCGAGCTCGGCTACATGCTCGACTGCGCCGAGGCCACCGTGGTGGCTGCGATCGAGCGCAAGGAGTCCCGCGGCGCCCAGTTCCGCACCGACTTCCCCGAGCGCAACGACGAGGAGTGGCTGAAGCACATCGATATCACTGCAGATCCCGACGGACCGGCAGTGAGCTATTCGCCCGTGACGATCACGCAGTGGCAGCCTGAGGAGAGGAAGTACTGATGGCCGAGACACATCGCCCGCCGGAGCCGTTCAAGCTCAGGGTCCGCCGCTACGACCCCGAGTCCGGCGAGGCCCCCTACTGGGACGAGCACACGATCGAGCTCGAGCCCCACCGCTCGGTGCTCGAGGGCGTCCTACAAGCCAAAGCGCGCTTCGACGGCTCCATCGGGATCCGCTGCTCCTGCCGCGCCGCGATCTGCGGCTCCTGCGGGGTGCGCATCAACGGCGAACCCGGCCTCGCCTGCCACACCCACCTCGACCACGCCCGCGCCTCCGCCAAGGACGGGGTGATCGAGATCGAGCCCATGGGCAACATGCCCGTGATCAAGGATCTCATCGTCGACATGGACGCGGTGCACTGGAAGAAGATCCAGCGCGTCACCCCCTGGCTGCTCGCCAAGCAGCCCGTGCCCGAGCGCGAGTACGTGGTCCCACGCGAGAGCATGGTCGACGTCACCCAGTCCATGGCCTGCATCCAGTGCGGCGCCTGCGTGTCGGACTGCCTCGCGATGGAGGTCGACCCCGGCTTCATCGGCCCCGCCGCGCTGGCCAAGGCCTACCGTTTCGTCGGGGACCCCCGCGACGACCGCCAGCGCGAGCGCCTCGTGGACCTCTCCGACGACCCCCAGGGGATCTTCGATTGCACCCACTGCTTCAAGTGCGTGGAGGCCTGCCCCAAGGACGTCAACCCCATGGGCCAGATCATGCGCCTGCGCCGCATAGCGATCTCCGACCAGCACATCGTGGACGCCAACAACGGGAAGCGCCACGAGGCCGCGCTCACGACGCTCGTGCGCGACTACGGGCTGCTGCACGAGGCCGAACTGCCACCACGCTCCTACGGGGGCAACTCGTGGTTCGGGAAATTCCATCCCGCCGCAGGCAAAGAGCTGCTCTCGCTGCTGCCCACCGCCATCAAGGCGATCGTGCGCGGGAAGATCGGTATCAAACTGGCGCTGTTCGGCCACAAGATCCCTCCCGCCGACCTGGCGGCCGTCAAGCGGATCTACCAGACCGTCGAGGGCCGGCCCGAACGGTATGAGCTGAACCTCTACGTGAGCGGGGAGGACGAAGAGTCATGAAGGTCGCCTACTGGCCCGGCTGCGTCAGCCGCGGCTTCACCCCCGAGCTGCACGGCTCCATGGCCCGTGTGGCGCCGCTGCTCGACATCGAGCTCGTTCAGCTTGACCGCGCCAACTGCACCGGCTGCGGGGTGATCGCCGAGCACAACCAGGAGCTCGCCGACACGCTCAACGCGCGCACCTTCGCGCTCGCCCAGCAGGTCGACGGGGCGGAGCTGATGATGAACATCTGCTCCACCTGCCAGGGCGCCCAGAGCGAGTGCCAGGAGCGCCTCGACGCGAGCGCCGAGTACCGCGCACACGTCAACGCCACGCTCGCCCCCGAGGGCCTCTCTTACGAGAAGGATCCGGGCGGGGGCCCTTTCACAAACAAGAACTTCCTGTGGCTGCTCGTCGAGGAGATCGGCCTCGATGCGCTGCGCTCCCGTGTGCGGCGGCCCCTCACCAACCTCAAGGTGGGTCCCTTCTACGGCTGCTACATCGTGCGCCCCCGCAAGCGCCTTCAGATCGACGCCGAGCGTCCCCGCGACCACTACCTCGAGCAGGTGATCGAGGCGCTCGGCGGCACCGTGATCGAGTACGCCGGGATGCGCAAGTGCTGCGGCTTCCCGATCGTCACCATGAACAAGGAGGCCTCCCTCAAGCAGGCCGGGCGCCACCTCGGCGACGCCGTGGACGCCGACGCCGACTGCCTCGTTACCCCCTGCCCCCTCTGCCACTTGAACCTCGACCTCCAGCAGCCCGCCGCCGAAGGCGTCGTGGCCCGCGAGCTGAAAATGCCCGTTCTGCACCTTCCCCAGCTCGTCGGCCTCGCGCTGGGGGTGGAGCCCAAGGAGCTCGGTATGAACCGCCACGTCGTGCGGCCCAGCTCGGTGATCGACTGGTCGACGTCAGTCGTGGGCGCCGTAGCGTAGCGCGCTGCGCTACGCTGTAGTACGTGTCAAAGCCGATCAGCCTGCGCCTCGGCGAGGGGACGCTCGAGCGTCTCGCCTCGTGCGCCGGGCGCTCCCACTTGGCGCCCCGCACCCTGGCTCAGCGCTACATCGAGGAGGGCCTGCGCCACGACGCGCATCCAGCCATTCACTTCGTCGATGGGCCCGCCGGCCGGCGGGCCGCACTGCTCGGCACGGGCCTCGACGTGTGGGAGGCGATCGCGGTCGTCCGCGACAACGAGGGGAGCGTCGCCGAGGCCGCCGCCTACCTCGAGACGCCCCTCCATCTCGTGCAGGCCGCGGTCAACTACTACGCCGCCTACCCCGAGGAGATCGATCGCTGGACCGAGGCCAACGAGCACGAGGCCGCGGAGGCACACGCCACCTGGCTGGCCGGGCAGCGGGCCTTCGCTTCGTGAAGCTGCTGCTCGACGAGATGCTCTCCCCCCAGATCGCCCGCCTCCTGCGCGAGCGTGGACACGATGTCCTCGCCATCAAGGAGCGCGAGGAGTGGGTGTCGCTCCGCGACGAGCAGATCATCGACATCGCGCGCACCGAGCACCGGGCGATCGCTACGAACAACCTGCGCGACTATCGACCTCGCGCCGCTACGGCGGCGCTGCCCGGGGAGCCTGGGCATTACGGGATGATCTTCATCCCCGGTCCCTACAGACGCACCAAAGGCGACATCGGTCGGATCGTGACCGCGCTGGAGACGAAGCTTGCCACCCACCGCGACGAGCGAGGGCTATACAACCAGGAGACCTGGCTGGAATAGGCTGAGCGCGTGAAGATTCTCACCGTCGTCGGCAACCGCCCACAGTTCATCAAGGCCGCCGCCGTCTCGGGCCCGCTGCGCGCCGCGCACGAGGAGCTGCTGGTGCATACCGGCCAGCACCACGACGACTCGCTCTCCGAGGTCTTCTTCCGCGAGCTCGGGCTCCCCCGGCCTGACCGCGAACTGGGGATCGCCGGCGGCTCGAACACCTCGCAGCTCGCGCGCATGCTTGCCGCGCTCGAGCCGTTGCTGACGCAGGAGCGCCCCGACGCGGCGCTCGTCTACGGCGACACCAACTCCACGCTCGCCGGCACGCTCGCGGCGTCGCAGGCGGGCGTCCCCGTGGCCCATGTGGAGGCGGGGATGCGCTCCTTCGACCGCACGATGCCCGAGGAGCGCAACCGCGTCGTCGTCGACCATCTCTCCGAGCTGCTGCTGTGCGCCTCCCAGACCGCCGCGGAGAACCTGCGCGCCGAGTCGGTCGCCGGGCGCGTCGAGGTAGTGGGCGACGTGATGGTCGACCTCGCCCTGCGCGTGCGGCCCGCCGCCCGCGCGGACGGGCGCGCGCTGGAGGCCCACGGGGTGCGGGACGGCGCCTACCTGCTGCTCACCGCCCACCGTCCCGGCAATGTCGATCCCCCGGAGCGACTGCGCGCGCTCGTGGAGCTCGTGCATGCGCTGCCGGGGCCGGTCGTTCTCCCTCTGCACCCCCGCACCCGCGCGCGGCTGCGCGAGGCCGGGCTGCTGGAGGAGCTCGCCGGCATCGCAGGCCTGCGCCTCGCCGAGCCGCTCGGCTACGGCGAGTTCACTGCGCTGCTCCACCACGCTCGCGCCGTGCTCACCGACTCGGGCGGCGTCCAGAAGGAGGCCTACCTTGCGGGGGTGCCCTGCGTCACGCTGCGCCCCAACACCGAGTGGGTCGAGACCGTGCAGGCGGGCTGGAACATACTCGTGGACCTCGACTCCGCTGCCGCACTCGCCGCGCTGGAACGTGAGCCGCCGGCTGAGCGGGCGGGCGGGCGGGAGCCTAACCCCTACGGGGATGGGCACGCCGCCGAGCGCTGCGTGCGGGCGATCGGTACGCTCGCCGCGTGAGCGAGGCGCCTATCCGCGTCGGGGTCGCCGGTCTCGGCTACTGGGGGCCCAATCTCGCGCGCAACCTCGCCGCGATCCCCGGCTGCGAGCTGCGCTGGCTGGCCGACCCCTCCGAGCAGGCGCGCGCACGAGCGGCGCAGAGCTTCCCCGGGGTGCCCCTCACTGGCGATCTGGAGGAGCTGCTCGAGGACCCCGACCTCGATGCGGTGATCCTCGCCACCCCCGTGCCCACCCACGCCGAGCTCGCCACGCGGGTCGCGCAGGCGGGTAAGCACTGCTTCGTGGAGAAGCCCCTCGCCACCACCGCCGCCGACGCCGAGCGCGCCGTGGCCGCCGCCGAGCGCGCGGGGCGGGTGCTGATGGTGGGACACCTGCTGGAGTATCACCCCGCCGTGGACCACCTCAAGGCGCTGCTCGAGGAGGGGGAGCTGGGGCAGCTCTACTACGTGTACGGCAACCGCCTCAACCTCGGCAAGCTGCGCGCCGACGAGAACGCTCTCTGGAGCCTCGGCGCGCACGACGTCTCCGTGATCCTCCACCTGATCGACGAGGAGCCCGAGGAGTGCGCCGCCCACGGGCGCTCCTACGTGCGCGAGGGGGTGGAGGACGTCGTCTTCTGCTACCTGCGCTTCCCCTCCGGGGTGGTCGCCCACCTACACCTCTCCTGGCTTGACCCCCATAAGGAGCGGCGCCTCACCGTGGTCGGCGCGCGGCGGATGGCGACCTTCGACGACATGCGCCTGGAGGGCAAGCTCACGCTCTACGACAAGGGCTTCGACCAGGACGTCCGCTCCTGGGGGGAGTACATCGCCCGCTCCGGGGAGATCTTCTCCCCCCAGATCCCCGCCGTCGAGCCGCTGCGCGCCGAGTGCGAACACTTCCTCGAGTGCCTGCGCACCGGCGCCACCCCCCGCTCCGACGGGCGCTCCGGCCTGCGTGTGGTGCGGGTGCTCGAGCAGTTGCAGCGCTCGCTCGAGGGCTGAGCGGGGAACCCCGCGCGGCGAGACGCTCGCTGGCGCCGACGGGGTGGACGGTGGGACCCCCAGCCGACGGGGTGGACGGTGAGACCCCCGGTGGACGGTGGGACCCCCGGGAGCTCGCCCGCGATAGACGAGTCCGGGCCGAGACCTGTACGGTTCGCGGCTCGATGCGCCCAACCTTCGACCTCCAATCGCACTCCCGGCACTCCGACGGCGAATTTCCCCCCGCCGAGGTGGTGTGCGCCGCCGCCGCCGCCGGCGTCGAGCTGCTCGCGCTCACCGACCACGACTCGGTGGCGGGCGTCGAGGAGGCCCTGGAGGAGGGCCCCCGCGCCGGCGTGCGGGTGATCCCCGCTACCGAGCTCTCCTCGGTCGACGAGGCCTACGAGGAGCTACACATCCTCGGCTACCTCGTCGACCACCGCGACCCCGCCTTCGCCGCCACGCTCGAGGATCTGCGGGGCGACCGCGAGCGGCGTGTGCTGGCGATGGCCGACCTCCTGCGCGCGGAGGGCTTCGAGCTCGAGGACTCCGAGCTGCGCCGCCGCCAGGCCGCCGGCGAGGTGCTCGGGCGCCCCCACCTCGCGCACGCCCTGCTCGATCACCCCGCCAACTCAGAGCGCATCGCCGAGGAGGGGATCGGCAATCTGCGCGAGCTCTTTCCCCGCTACCTCGTTCCGGGCGCACCCACATACGTGGCCCGCACCCGCCCCACCGTGGGCGAGGCGATCGAGCTGATCCACCGCGCCGGCGGCCTCGCGGTGTGGGCGCACCCCTTCTGGGACGTGCAGGAGCCCGCCGCCGTGCGCGCGATGCTCGAGCGCTTCACCGCTCTCGGAGTCGACGGCGTCGAGGCCTTCTACCCCACCCACACCGCCGAGCAGGTCGCCCTGCTGTGCGCCATCGCCGAGGAGCTCGACCTGCTCACCACCGGCTCCTCGGACTTCCACGGCTCCGAGCACAAGACCTTCGCCGGCTTCAGGGCGTTCGAGCTCTATGGTCACGAGCCCCGGCTGGGGCCGATCGCAGCCCGCGGCCAGCGAGCAGGTCCATGACCCTGTCCACCGCCGCGTCCACGGTTTCGCTGCCCGAGCGCAACACCAGATCCGAGTGCTCCGGCGCCTCGTAGGGAGCGCCCACCCCCGTCAGGCCTGACAGCTCCCCCGCGAGAGCGCGCGCGTAGAGGCCCTTCGGGTCCCGCCGCTGACAGAGTGCCAGCGGGGCGTCCACGAACACCTCGATGAACTGCAGCTCCGCCGCCACGTGCAGCGCCGCCGCCGCCTCCCGGTCCGCCGCGTAGGGGCTCACCAGGCTCACCAGCGCAATCGAGCCCGACTCCGCGAGCAGCCGCGCCACATGCGCCGTGCGGCGCACGTTCTCGCTGCGCGCCCCCTCGTCGAAGCCCAGGTCTCCGTTGAGCCCGTGGCGCAGGTTGTCCCCGTCCAGCAGGAACGCCGCGCAGCCACCCCCCACCAGGCGATCCTCCACAGCGCTCGCGATCGTGGACTTGCCCGCCGCCGGCAGGCCCGTGAACCACACCGTTGCCCCCGCGCACCCCAGCGCCTCCCAGCGCCGGCTGCGGGTCAAGGCCGAGCATTGCCAGCGCACGTTCGGACTGCACTCGGCCTCCACCGGCGCGCCCGCCTCCTCGACCTCGCTCAGCGGCAAGCGCGGTTGCGAGGGGCTGTAGGTGGGCATCAGGGACATCGCGCGACCTTGCGGAAGATTGCGGATAGGTTAGCGAGCGTTAACAATTGGTCTCTTGATTCTACCCGCCGGCGTGAACGGAAGACGCGGGGTCCTCGCGGGAGGGGCCTGGATTGCGCGCGGGGACATCGTGTGCCCGGACACCGTGTGCCCGGCCCGGGTTTTGAACTCGGCCCGAGAACTCCGGCTCCATCGCGCGCAACATGCGCCAGCAACGGCTGCGCGCACGCAAGACTTGCACGGCTGGCCGCAGGGTTGATAAGAACTGTCGAGGGTGCGCGGGAGCGATCGAAACCGTTCAACGACGCCGGCCGACATCTCGGTCGTGCTCTGCGCATACACCGAGCAGCGCTGGAACGACCTGCTCGCTGCCGTGAGGTCGGTCCGCGAGCAATCCCTTGCGGCAAGGGAGATCATCGTCGCGATTGACCACAATCCGGAGCTCCTGGCGAGGGTTCGGGAATCGATCCCCGAGGTGATAACGGTCGAGAACACAGGTGGACGGGGAGCCGGCGAGGCGCGCAACTGCGGCGTGCACCTTGCGAGGGGTTCGATCGTCGCGTTCCTCGACGATGACGCCATCGCCGCGCCGGGATGGATCGAACACGCCGCGACCGCGTTCGACGACCCGCGCGTCATCGGGGTCGGCGGAACGATCGAGCCCGCGTGGGACGCCGAGCCCCCACGGTGGATGCCCGCCGAGTTCTACTGGACCGTGGGCTGCACCTACGCCGGGCTTCCCACCGCGCCCGCGCCGGTTCGCAACCTCATCGCCACCAACATGTTCGTCCGCCGTGAGGTCCTGCTCGCACTCGGCGGCTTTCGGGCCGGCTTCGGCAAGACCGGTGCGCGGTCCGGCACCGAGGAGACCGACCTGTGCATCAGGGCGAGCCAACGGTGGCCGGAGAGCATCTGGCTCCACGACCCCGCGGTCGCGATCAGCCACAGGGTGCCGGCGAGCCGCTCGCGCCTGAGCTATTTCATCTCGCGCTGCTACGACGAGGGTGTCGCCAAGGCGTCGATCGTGGGGTTCCTCGGCGGACAGGATGGGTTGGCCTCCGAGCGCGAGTACACGGCGCGGACGCTTCCCAGGGGGTTCCTCGACGGGCTGAGGGCAACCCTCCTCGGGCGCGACCCTGTCGGCGTCGCACGCAGCCTCTCGATCGCGCTTGGGTTCGCCGCCACGACCACCGGCTACCTCTCCGGCAAGGCGACCCTGCGGAGAAGACGCACACCGGCGGGCGATCCCCCTGGCGATCCCTCCGGCAATCCCTACGGCGTTCCCTCTGACGATCCTCCCGACAATCCCTCCGGCGATCCCTCCGGAGGACCGCGGGCGGGGCAGGCGCGTGGCGCGGGCGGGCGCCGGGGCGTGCTCGTCGTTGGATCGGGAACGCGCTTCATCAGCGGCGTGAGCCACTACACCCGCTATGTGGCGCTCGCGCTCGCCGAACGCACCCCCGTCTCGGTGATCCTGATGCGCAGGCTGATCCCGCGAGCGCTCTATCCCGGACGGGCCCGCGTGGGCGACGAGACGCTGACCGACGAGGCCTACCCCCCCGACATGCGCGTCTTCGACGGGGTCGACTGGTACTGGATTCCCACCATGCTCGGCGCGCTTCGCCTCCTCCGCCGTCAGCGACCCGAGGCGCTGCTGTTTCAGTGGTGGACGGGCGCCGTGCTCCACTCCTATCTGCTGCTCGCCCTGGCCGCTCGCCTGCAGGGCGCCCGAATCATCATCGAGATCCACGAGATCCAGGACACCGGCGAGGCGAGGATGGCACCCGCACGCTCCTACGTGCGCCGCTGCGGGCGGTGGCTGATGGGCATGGCCGACGCCTACGTGGTGCACTCGGAGTTCGATCGCGTGGCGCTCGCCAAGAGCTTTGAGATCGAGCGGCGCCCGGTCAGGGTCGTGCGGCACGGGCCCTTCTCGCATTACGCGGTCGCCGACTCCACACCGCTGCGCGAGGCCCCCGAGGACGTGTGCAACATCCTGTTCTTCGGCACGATCCGGCCCTACAAGGGACTCGAGGATCTGGTGCAGGCGTTCGAGTCGCTGGCGAATGACGGGGAGCGCTGCTGGCTCACGGTGGTCGGCGAGACCTGGGAAGATTGGACCCACCCAATCGAGCTCATCGAGGCCTCCGAGCATCGCAACAGGATCACGCTGGTCAACCGCTACGTCTCCGACGCCGAGGCCAGCCGCTGGTTCGCGGGCGCCGATGTGGTCTCCCTGCCCTATCGGCGCTCCTCCGCGAGTGGACCGCTGCACATGACGATGGACGCCGGCCTCCCCGTAGTGGTGACAGACGTAGGCGGCCTGGGAGAGGCCACCCGCGGATACGATGGCGCGGTGCTCGTACCCGTGGCCGACCCCGACTCCCTGCGAGAGGGATTGCGCAAGGCCATCGCCCTGCGCGGCCGGCGTTTCGCGGACGCGAGCTCCTGGGAGGACAACGCTGATGCGGTGCTTGGGCTGCTCGAGGCGCTCGGGCAATGATCGCGACGCCCGGTCGAGGGAGACGTTCGACGGGGCATGGGAGCGCGGAGCATGGCCACCTCACCTAGGCCCCGATATACACGGGGATAGCTCGATGTCCAGCCCTCAAGGGAGTGGCAACTCGGTGGCCATCGCTCCGGCCTCGGCAACCTCGGACTCGCGCGTCGATATCGGCGATGCCGGCGATGCCGGCGATGCTCCCGGCCTGCTCGACGAGGGCCTGATAGCGGGTTCCCTGCACCTCGTGCGACGGGCGGGCCTCGTCCTTGTCGTTCAGGTCGTGGGCGCCGGTCTCTCCTACGGATCGCAGGTACTGCTCGCGCGCCTTCTGGGGACCTCCGATTACGGAATCTACACATACGTGTTCGTCTGGGTGAGCTTCGTCTCCCTCCTCGCCGGCCTCGGCTTTCCGGCCGCCAGCGTCCGCTTTCTCCCCGTGTACCGCGTCAAGGAGGACTGGCCCCGGATTCACGGCTTCGTGCGTTCGACATCGAGGTTCACATTCGCGACCGCGATCGCCATCGCGCTGTGCGCGGTGGTCTGCGCCGAAGTACTCCACGCCTTTGGATCGCCGGCGCATCCGTCGGCGATCGCGCTAGGGGGGCTGCTCGTACCGGCGCTCGCGGGTTCCATGCTCTATACCGAATTCGCGCGCTCGGAGAACCGTGTGGGCATCGCATTCATTCCCGCCCTGGTCGCGCGACCAGCCCTGATCGGGATTGGTGCCGCGGCTCTCTTCCTGATGCGCGGAGCACTCTCCACCAGCGGCGCGCTCGACGCGACACTGCTGGCAGCGTATGCCGTGCTGGGCATCCAATACGCTCTCACACGACGCATATTCGCCGGTCCTCAGACCGAGCACCGGCCGGTGCTCGAGCTCCGAGAGTGGTTCGGGGTCGGGATCACCCTGCTCGCGGCCAGCGCCTTCATCATCACTCTGATGCAGGTCGACATCGTGGTCGTCGGCGCCTTTCGCGGCGCGCGCGACGCTGGGATCTACGCGGCGGCGAGCAAGACGGCGACGCTGGTCTCGTTCGTGATCATGGCGGTCAACGCCGCCGCAGCGCCCCAGTTCGCCTCGCTCTGGGCGCTGGGGCGGGTCGATGAGCTCCAGCGCCTCGTGACCAAGCTCGCGGGCATGATCTTCTGGCCGTCCCTCGCGATCTCGGTCGGGATCGCCGCCCTCTCGGGACCGCTGCTCGGCCTCTTCGGCTCCGAATTTCACGAAGCCCGTCCGGCGCTGCTCGTTCTACTCGTCGGCCAGCTCATCAACGCGGCGGCTGGATCGGTGGGCTACCTTCTGACCCTCACCGGCCACCACCGCGAGGCCACGCGCGCTCTCGGTCTCAGTGCTCTCGCGTGCATCCTGCTCGCCGCCGCGGGAGTGTGGGCGTTTGGTCTCATCGGCGCCGCGCTCGGCTCCACGACTGGGTTCCTGCTATGGAACGGAGCGCTCTACTGGCTCGTGGTGCGCAAGCTGGGAATCCATCCGTCGATCTTCACTGCACTGCGTGGGTCACGCCGGCACCCCGCCGCTCGATGAGGCTGCGCATCAGCTTCGCCTGCAGGTCCGCCTGCCCGCTGAGCGTGCTCTCGCGGAGCACCCGCTCGCGACCCTGAACGGATAGACGATCCCGCAGCGCCTCCTCGCGCAGGACCCTCGCGAGCTGCCGACTCAGATCCTCGACCCTGCCGGGAGCCGCGAGTAGACCCGTCTGCTCGTGAACGACCACCTCCGGAATCCCGGCGGTTGGATATGCCACCACCGGCAATCCGCACGCCTGTGCCTCCAAGACACTCAGCGGCAGGCCCTCCAGGGTGCTGGCCAAGACCAGCACATCCGCCGCACGCAGCAGCTCACGCACATCGGAGCGCGGACCGAGGAACCGGACCCGCTCTCCCAAGAGCTCGGACCCGAGAGCTTGCAGACGAGCCCCATTCTCCACATCGAGGCAGGGCGCTCCCGCGATCGCCAGCGAGGTGCCCGCGAGATCCGCCGATAGGCCGGCGACCGCCCTGATCACATGATCGACACCCTTGCGGGGATCCAGTCGACTCAGCGCCAACACCACGGGCGAGTCGACATCGGCGGCCATTTCCGAGCGGACCGCCGGGTCCCGGGCTCCGGGACTCATCGCCTCCGGGTCGATGCCGTTGCGGATCACGATCGCCCTGCGACTCGCCCTCGACGGCAGCGAGCCCGCCACGGCCTCGCTCACGGCGATCGAGGCGTCGGCGCCAAGCACCGCCAGCCCGCGCAGCCGCCCCACCATGTCCGGCTCGTTCTCCTCGTGCAGATGGAGCACCACGGGCCGGCGCGCGAGTCGCGAGGCGAGGACCGCCTCGCCGTGCGACCAGTGGCTATTGGCGTGGATCACATCGGCGCCCGTCCTCCGCACCAGACTCCCGATGCGGCGGCCCGCGGCGAGGGTGCGAGCCACCTCACGCAGGCTCAGCGTCATGGAGATGGCGCCATCGCTCCCCCTGACACCGCGGTCGGATGGGAACTCCAGATCCACCTGCGGACGGCCACTCTCGCGCCACGCCTGTGCGATCGCGCACTCGTGCGGCGCCGCAAGGATCTGCTGGAAGCCTCTGGTTTCCAACAGAGGCGCCAGTCTCAAGAGATAACGCTGGGCGCCCCACAGACCGGCGCCCTGTTCGACGATCAGTACCCGATAGCCCGTCACACTGTCGCGCAGGCGCGTTGGCGCGTGATCTATGATACCCGACGTGGATAGCACCCCCGTGAAGATACTATACGTCGGTGGTTACACCCGCAGTGGCAGCACCCTGGTCGGGCGCGTGCTCGGCGAGCCGCCGAACACAGTGTGCGTCGGGGAGACTCACTACCTGTGGAGCCGAGGTCTTATTGACAACGTCGGGTGCGGTTGTGGACAGCCCTTCCGTTCGTGTCCCTTTTGGAGTGCCGTCGGAGACGAGGCCTTCGGTGGCTGGAATCGAGTAGACGCCAAGTGGCTCGCGGAGGTCGATCGTGTCACAAATCAACTGGCCGCACTGCCCTTCTACTGGGTGCCCTGGCTACGGCCGGGACTGCGCGATACGATCAGCGATTACGCGACTCGCCTCACTGCGCTGTACGCTGCGATCTCCCGGGTTTCCGGAGCGCAGACGATAATCGAGACGAGCAAGGATCCAACGTTCGCCTGCCTGCTCATGCGCATGCCCTCCAGCGATGTGCGTATCGTTCACCTCGTTCGGGACAGCCGCGCCGTCGCATACTCGTGGACCCGGAGGAGACGGGAGCCCAGTCCCATCGGCGGGCAGCAGTTCATGCCCCAGTTCAGCCCTGCCCACACCGCGAAAAGCTGGTCGACATGGAACCTGTCGTTCGCCGCGCTTTCGACCGCGCGCTCCCCCTACCTAAAACTCACCTATGAGAGCTTCGTTGCCGATCCCCGTACCGCACTGCGCAAGCTCAGCGCCTTCGCCGATGAGACGCTCGTTCTCCCCGACTCCCAGCTGACCGATAAAGAAGTGAAGCTCGGCGGTCACCACATATTCTCCGGCAACCCCATGCGCACCACCACAGGTTGGCTGCCCGTGCGCCTCGACACCGAGTGGCAAACGCAGCTAGCCCCTGCGCAGATCGCGACTGTGACGGCGATCACCTGGCCACTGCTGCTTCGCTACGGTTACCCGATCGTTCCGGGCGCCGGGAGCACGGTCGAGACCATGGCGGACGCTGGCCAGCCCGGCTGAGCAACCATGCATCCCTACAGCGGCTGGCCCTTCCTATCGGATCCCCGCTATCCGACACTCTCCGCGGTGTGGGCGGTTTTCATACATGGGACCATCAGCCTCTTCGTCGTGCTGCCGATCGTGCTGCGCAGCAACCGGCGTGTGCTGTTCGGCTCGCTGGCCTTCATCGGCGGTCCCGCGCTCGATCTCGATCATGTGGTGGCCGCGGGGAGCCTGAGCCCGCGGGCGTTGGAGCACCTGGGTCACCGCCCTGACACTCACAGCCTGCTCGTCGCCGTCGTATTGGCGCTCCTGGCGCTTGCGCTCACACGACGCAAGCTGGTTGCCTGGGCGGTGTTCGCGGTGGTCCTCGCCCACCTGCTCTTCGACGCCGCCGGCGGCGGCGTGTACTGGCTGTACCCACTCGAAGACACCGACTCGATTCCCTGGCTTGCGTGCCCGGTGGGGATCGCCGTGCTGTTTGGGATCAGCGCAGTGGCGGCGCGCCGCGGACAGTCACTGCCACACACGCACCCAGTCGACAAGCATCTGCGCGGGGAAGTAGGTGGAGGCATTCGGTGAGCCCGGCCATTCCCCGCCGACGGCGAGATCCATCAGCAGGAAGAACGGATGATCGAACGGCCAGGCCGCTCCAGCCGGCAGGTTGGCTGGGGTGATCGTCTTGTACACCACGCCGTCCAGCATGAAGCTGATCCGCTTGGGTTCCCATTCCACGCTGTAGGTGTGAAAACCCGCCGAGAGTGGGGTAGGCGATTCCGCCTGACCCTGCACCCCAGTCGGAGCCCACGGCCAGGGGGCGTGCAGCGTGCCGTTGACCACATTGGGTTCCGAGCCCAGGATCTCCGCCACGTCGATCTCGCCGCACGCAGGCCAGTTTTCCAGTTCATAGGCTTCCTGGCCAAGCATCCAGAACTGCGCGACCAGCCCCTGGCCGGCCGGCACCTGGATGCGCGCTTCGGCCAGCCCGTACTTGAACTTGAAGGTGTTGAGCGTCTGCAGCCTCGCCGAGGTGTAGTCGCGCCCGATCCCTTCCGCGCCGGTGTACTTTTCGGCACGGGCTGTTATCGCCAGGTGACCCTCTCCGTCGAGCTCGGCGTTGGCGGGCCTGGAGGTGTAGGACTCGAGCTCTTCGTTACCCCACCCTTCGCCTCCCGTGTCGAAGCTCCACTCATGGGGACCGGGCGAGGTGCCCCCGGGGCCACTGAATTCGTCTGACCAGATCAGCTTCCTCGAGCTGGGCGGATCCGACTCGATCGGCGGTTCCGCGGCGGGTGGTTCTGAGGTCTTTGGTTCTTCGGCCGCAGGCGGTTCTTTGGCGGGTGGTTCCAACCCCTTTGGTTCTTCGGCCGCAGGCGGTTCCGTGGCGGGCGTTTCGCTGGTGGGCCGTTCCACTTCAAGGCCGGGCATTTCAGCGGCGGGCGGTTCGTTGGAGGGTTCCTGTGGACCTTCCGATCCGCCGACCGCGATGTTGGCAGAATTGGAATCGGTGGGGGTGGGCACGATGGGCACAACGCCGCCAAGGACCGTCGCGGCGGGAGCGGAGTGCGGCAGGGGGCCCTTTGTTGACCTTCCAGCCTTCCCCGGAGCCCTCTTCGAGGCGCCGTCCGTTGAGCTCCCCTCAACCTTTCGCCCACGATGCCGACTACTGTGGCTGTGACGACGATGCGTTGAGTGGACGCGGACCACGTGACGCTGCACAGCCAACCCACCGTCGGGCTCGGCGAGCGCGAGCGTCGCGGTCGCCAAACAGACGCATACGAAGACGTGCGTGGACAAACGGCGAGCCATCTGCGGATGGTGTCGATCGGTAGCAACCGCCTTCTGAGCCGCTTGGGCAAACGTGGACGCATGCCCGAACGGCGGCGTGGGGGGACTTGGGGCCCGTGCGAGGACTCGAGGCTTTGTGCGCGACGGCTCGAGGCCGTGAGGGACCTGCGCGAGCCCCCATATACGACTGGTAGGATCGGGAGATCATCGTGAGGTACAGGGGTAGAGTCACAGCGTTATTGGGTATCGTGGCCGCCCTACTCGCGGTGACGGCGCCAGCGGGTGCGGGGACCGGCCGACACCCGGTCAAGCGTCGCAGCCACACTCGAAGGCGATCCAACCGCCCCAGGCAGCCACCCAAGTGGCCGCACCTCATCTTGTCCGATAACTTCAACGGACCCGCCGGCACCCCGCCCAATCCCCACCAGTGGGGCTTTGACACGGGAACGGGAACCAACGGCTGGGGCAACAGAGAGCTCGAGTACTACACCTCCAGGCCCGCCAACGCCGAGCTCAATGGGCATGGGGACCTGGCGATAACGGCGCGTGGCGCACCCTACACCGGACCCGACGGCGTGACGCGCGACTACACCTCCGCGCGCCTGCAGACGCTGCACGAGTTCCAGTTCCAGTACGGCCTGATCGAGGCGCGCATCAAGATCCCCGCCGGCAAGGGACTCCTACCGGCTTTCTGGACGCTCGGCAACAACGCCTACGAAAGCCGCGAATCCTGGCCCGGGTGTGGCGAGATCGACACAATGGAGGTCGTTGGGTCCACCCCCCACGTGCTTCACGGCACCATTCACGGTCCGTGGTCCTGGGCAGGGAATCAGGTCAGCGGAAGCGTGCGCGTGCCTCCCTCACTTGCCTCGGGCTTCCACGTCTACGGGGTGGAATGGGAACCCGAGCGGATCAGCTTCATGCTCGACGGCAGGGTGTACGAGACGATCACCCCCGCCGATCTGCGCCCCGGAGCCGCCTGGCCATTCGAGCACCCATTCTTCCTGCTGCTCGACCTCGCCGTGGGCGGGGAATGGCCAGGTTCACCGGGTGCCTCCACCCACTTCCCCGCGCAGATGCTCGTCGATTGGGTGCGCGTCTGGCAGTGACCCCGGCTCCGCGGGTGGGGCAGCGGTGCGCAGGAACCGGACCAGCAGCGGGACCACCGCCAGGCAGATCAGCGCGTTGGCTCCCAACCAGGCGGCCCCCACACCCTCGATCCCATGCGAGCGCGCCAGCGGGATCGCCGGGCCCAGAACGAGCACCAGCAGGGCGAGCTCGATCAACCCCAGCCGCAGCCCCCGCCCCTGTACCCGTGAGACAGCCGAGAACAGCGCGATCACCGCGCGAAAAAGGCTCGCGCATAGCAGCAGCCGCAGCACCCCCACCCCGTGCTCGGCGTAGACGTGGCCGAAGGGCAGCATCACCAGCGGCGCCGCCAGAGCCAGCAGTGCTGCTGCCGGCATCAAGAGTGCCAGTACGCGACGGGCGAAGATCCTGGTGAGGGCTTGCAGACTCTCCTGCTCGAGCGTGGCCTCCACGACCAGTGAGGTGCACGAGCTGTAGGCGAATGTGTCGAATGCCATCACGATCGTGAAGGGCATCGCGAAGTACGCGCTCTGCTGGGCGCCCAGGATCGCGATCACCAGCAGCGGCAGAACGGTCAGCGTTGCCTGGGTGAAGATCGAGGCGAGGTAGTCCTGGGCGAGGAAGCGCACCACGCGCCGGGACCCGATGCGGGCGATCGAGGATTCGCGGGCCCCGCTTGCCACATGCTCTGGTATCGCCCGCCTGAATACCAGGAGGTTCACCGGGCCCAGCAGCAGCGCCATCGGTAGCACCCACGCGAGGAACACCCCGTTGACGGCGCCCGCCAGGAGGAACAGGGGCAGCGCCGCGAGCTTGAGAGCACCGAACACGCCATTCTCGATCGGTATCCATGGCGCTCGGCGTGTCGCCATCAGCGCGGCGTCCTGCAAGGTGAACACCCCCCAGAGCACGAGCGCCGCGACGAAGCCCACCGTGAGCGCCCCTTCGTCGCCCAGGTAGGCAAGTTCGTGCGATATGTGGGGAGCCACCAGCACGAACGCGCTCCCCACGACGAGCGCGGCCACCCCCGCCAGCCCGTACACGGCGCCCAGTGCTCGGGCGCTGCGCCCTCCGAGGTCGGGCAGGAAGCGGACGATGCCATTGCCCATATTCAGCTGGCATACCGTGGAAAGCTCGATCATCACCGAGATCAGCACCGTGTCCCGTCCGACCTCGGCGCTGGAGTAAAGTCGAGCGGCAGCCACCCAGAACCCCATTCCGAGGGCCGATGTGACCGCCGTGTTCGCGACCAGGCTGTACGCGCCCCGCAGCAGGTGGTGTGAGTTATCCGAGGAGTCAGCCGTGCGCGGTGAGGTAGCCGAGGACTCAACCATGCGCGGTGAGCCGCGGGGCGTGCAGGGGCTGGAGACGACTGCTACGGACTCTTTTCTTCGACCTCCGAACTGCCCTTGGCCGCACAACGAGTTCATAGATTTGGGCTTCGTGATTGCCATACCAGAGCCGGAAGTCTGGCGAGCGCGCCACGGCGGCCTCCAGATGCGCAAGTGCCCCTATCGGCGTGAGACCCATCACCTGTCCATAGGCGGTCTCGTCCTTGGTGAACGCAATATACCCATGCTGTGAGTACTCCCGGATCTTCCTCACCACCCGCACCACGTCCCGCGCTCCGAGCTGCCTGCTCTGGAAGATGGCCGAGGTCAACAGATTTGGGTTCGCGTCGCCTTCCGGCCCCCTGAAGTAGGGATAGGTAGCGCCGTACCTGTAGGGAAAGCCAGGAGCCGCAAGCACCAAAACGGACTTGGCCGGCGCATGGTAGTAGAACCACTCACTCGCGCGCACTTCGGCGGGCGAAATGATATTGAGCTCTTCCTGGCCAAGAAAAGAGGGGACGAAAAGCGCTGTGCAAACCGACGCCGCAGACATCATCAGCACCCATTTCAGACGCGGGCGCGTTACTGTGACCAGTGCCCACGCTATCAACGCCGAGCACCACGGGCTCGAAAACAGGATGATGCGCAGCGATACCTCCCCGCCATAGTTCTGCCCGAAGATGACAACAAAGGGAGACACTGCGAGCACTACCAATGGCAGCGCCCGCACGAGCAGCCCCCGTCTGAGCAGGCGCACCATGGCGCACAAGGCCCCGAACCAGAGGGCGGCGATGAGAAGCAGCTCGACATCCGTATTAAAGACCTTGCCGGCAACGGGAGTCACAGGGATCGTTGAGTCCTGTGCGTTATTGAACGGATCGAAACTGGTGACGATGCCGTAGTTGTGCTGTATGAAGTCAAAGTTTGCCGCGAGGTAGGCAAAGGTCATCACAGCCATCGCCATCAGCAACCACCAGAGGCGGGCGACGCCCGCCAGCATCAGCAGCGCAATGCTGATCAGCAGCATGTAGGGCGTGAGCTGGTGGCTTGCCACGATCACGGAGTCGAGACCAAGGATGGCCGCGATAGCCGCCCAGCGAGGCCATTGCGCAGTGTCATCCCTCTGCACGGGTAGCTGTGGCACGCGCCCGACGCGCTCGATCAGGCGGGTGATTCGTTTGGAGTAGCCCGCCCCCTCGACCCTGAGCTGCCGCAGCATGATCGCAATCAGCGCGAGCCCCAGGACGAACGCGAATGCCTGCGGCGAGTAGTAGGTCTGCCCGACCCAGTTCGTGACGATGAAAAAGAGGGCGCCCCCAGCGGCGATGCGGATGTCATGTGTGATCGCTTTCACTGCGACCATCACGAGCACGACATCAAGAAGCAGGAAGAAGAGCTCCGCCCAACTCGCGTACACCTCGGGATTGGGGTGAGCCCCGACCACCGAGAACGCGGCTCCCAACGCGAAGAAACCGGGCCAGCGATTGTAGATGTCGATGTTGGGGTCGACTTTGCCATGCGCCTCGAGATAGCGGACCACCCCGATGTGCTTGTACACCCAGGCGTAGTGCGGCTGTGCGGACAGCACGGGGACCGTGCCGTACAGAATGACCGCGACCACGACGACGTAGCCGACCATCACCAGCCCACTCTTACCTCGCGCCGTGATCGCCGTGACTGCACCCGCCACAGCGAGGGTCAGGGCTGCATACCAGGCGATCGGGAGCGCGGGTGGAAGTCCGTAGCTGCCCAGGTTCGAGACGTCGACGTGGAACAGGGAGACTCTCCAGAGGACGAGCGCGACGGCCGCCGGCAGAGATGGGGCGAGCAGGCGCAGGCGCCGGCCCGCGACGGGGGCGAGCCCCGCTCGCCGCACCACGCCGCCCTGATCGACCTCGGGACGCTCGGACACCGCGCTCACGGCGCCACCGCTCGCCTGCACTTGCCGGGACGCTCGAACCCGCGCTCACGGCGCCACCGCTCGCCTGCACTTGCCGGGACGCTCGAACCCGCGCTCACGGCGCCACTGCACGCCTGCGTATGGGGTCCTGCGCGCGACGCGCGCGGGCGTATGCGAGCGGCCCCATGATCAGCCCGCGCACCTCTGCCATCACCGGCTCGTAGGAGAGCCCGGTCTGCGATCCCATGCGACTCGAGCGGGCCCCCAGCGCCCCCAGATGACGGACCCCCTGGGGCAGCCGGCGCAGGACGTCGAGCGCCGTGCGGCGCGAGGATGCGTACTTGAACAGATAGGCGGACAGCGACTTGCCGTAGCCGTACATCTGGCGACGCAGGTCCTCCTGGCCAGAGCGATGCTCGTGCCAGACCAACGCCGCCGGCTCGTATGCGATCGAGTACCCAGCCCGGATGAAGCGCACGAAGATGTCGAAATCCTCGCCCCCCGCACAGGGCGAACCGGCGCCCAGGCACTCGTCGAACCCACCGATCCCACGCAGCAGCTCCGAGCGAACCGCGAAGTTCGCGCCCGTTCCAAAGATACCCGCCGCATATGGGTAAAGGGCGGTGCCCACTGGTCCCCCGTGCGCGTCGTAAACCGTGGCCTCGCAACTCGAGGACCACCCCACACGCCCGTCGAAGTACTGCTCGACGGGAAGCTCCAGCGACGCGCTCGCGACCAGTCCCGTGACGCAGCCGACATCCGCTCGCCGTGCGAAGCCCCGGAGCAGCCCCCTGATCCACAGCGGATCGACACGCACATCATCGTCGGTGTAGGCGATGATCTCACTCGTCGTGTGCGCGAGCCCCCGGTTGCGCGCATACGAGAGTCCCGGCTGGGTCTCGCGGACATACCGAAAGCGCGGATCGTCCCCTGCCAGTGCCATGACGACCTCGCTCGTACTGTCATCCGAGGGCGCGTTGTCGACGACGATGAAGTCGAGCGCCTCATGCTCCAAACGCCTGAGAGAGTCCAGGCAGTCGGGCAGCGCACCTGCGCGATTCCTTGTGCAGACCACCACCGAGACCGACACCGAGTCGCGCCGCTTCCCGCCAAGCTCGTGCGCCGCCGCGTCGGCCGTCTCGGGACCGTTGAGCGGTCGTTCCCCCGAAAGCTCCTGCCGTGCCAACTCGGCCTTGACGGTGGTATCGAGATCGCGCTGGATCGCTTGCAGTATCGCCGCTCGCGTCAAGCGCTCGGTGCCGAGGGACACCGTGATGAAGCCGACCGGCTCACCCCCGACCCGCACGAGCAGGCGCGCCTCGTCATACGACCTCCCCGATGCGGTGGTGGGTTGCCGAGAGGGAAGCTCGAACTCGCCGGTCAACTCGAACTCGCCGCTGAAGACAGCCTTCTCATGCTCGTCCCGCCACTGTGGGTAGGAGTGACGCGAGAACATCGCTACAAGGTTCTCCCCGCCATCGCGACGTTGCGGCGGAGGTCGAGAGCGAGCATCGCACAAGCAGCGCTCCCCAGGACGAGGGCCCACCCGAAGGGATGCCACCAACCTGTCCAGACCATCGCCACCGACCCGACGGCCTCAACGCTGAAACCCAAGGCCACGGCGAGACCGAAAGCCTCCAGCACATCTTCCACCTGAAGGCGTGTGAGCAGAGCGCCACCGGGAACCAGACAGGCGGCTGCCAGCAGCAGCAGCAGGCGGGCGGTGCTGTGGGCGCTGAGGAGACATGCGGCGACAGTCGCCGCGGCCAGGGTGAGCAGAAGGCAGTCCGCGATGACGCAGCGTCGGGGATCCCCCAGCCAGGGCGAGCGCCCCCCGTGCGCAGCCGCCGGCGCGGAGTCCACCGGGACCTGCGAGCCACCCGAGCGAGCCGCTACGCCCTCGCCGGGACTCACCGCCACGCCTCGACTCGACTCGCCAGGTATGCGAGCGGCCCGTAGAGCAGGCCCGTGCGCTCCAGATGTGTGAGGCTCCGGGGGAACACCGGGCCCCTCGCGGCGTTCTTCCTCGACTTGGGGTCCGTGTAGTAGCGGATACCCTGGGGCGCGCGAGACACGATCCCCCACCGGTCCCGTCCCGTGAGGATCTGCTTGGTGCACATCGCACCCAGGGCAGCGCCGTAGTCGAAGGCCCGCCGGCGCAGGCCGGCGTGCGTGTCGGGGTGGCGGTGCCAGATCATTGCGCGCGGTTCGTATGCCAGCCGACTCCCGGCTTGGAGCAAGCGGATGCAGATGTCGAAATCCTCGCCCCCACGCGCATGGGTCCCGGTGCCGAGCACCGGGTCGAATCCCCCGAGCTCGCGCAGGACCCCTGTTCTGAACGCCATGTTCGCCCCCGAGACGAAGTAGCCCGCAGTGTATGGGAACAGCGGCTGGTCGGGAGGCGGTGCATCCATTGAGTAGATCCGCGGCACGAAGCCCTTGCCGTAGCTCGCGAAGCGCTCGACCAGGAGTTGAGCCGGCGTCTCGAGCTCCAGCGGAAGGATCAACCCCGTCACGCAGTCCACCTGCGGCGTCACAGCAAATGTGTCACGGATAGCCGGCACCCAGGCAGGGTCGACGAGTACGTCGTCGTCCGTGAAGGCGACCAGTTCGCCACGCGCCACACGCAGACCGGTGTTGCGCGCACAGGCCAGGCCGGGGCGGCGCTCCTCGACGTAGCGGATGCGCTCGTCGGGCCCAAATTGCTCCTCGAGCGCGCGCCGCACAGTCGAACGCGCAGGGCGATTCTCGACGACGACCACCTCGTATGGGCCGGTGGCGCCAGATCGAATCGCATCGACGCAGCGCAAGAGGAGCTCGGTGTTGGCACAGGTGGCAACGACGACGCTCAGCAGCGGCTCCTTCCCCGACCGCGGCGCCGAGTGGTCGCGAACGGAGCCAGGCCCCTCGGCCGGAGCCTCGGCGGACGAGGCGAACACACCGGCAAGACCTTCGGTGGAGGAGCCGAACACATCGGCCGAACCACCGACAGACGAGTCGGGCTCCTCGGCCAGACCTTCGGTGGAGGAGCCGAACACACCCGCCGGGGCCTCGACGGACGAGCCGACCCTCCCGGCCGGCGTCGCGAGCGACACCTCCCCCTCCGCGGAGACCGGCAGGGCGACCCAGCCGAGCGGATAACCCTCCTGGCGCAGCAGGACGAGCAGTCGGCTATAGGGCTCGCCCCCGCGGCTCGGGGGGAGCTGAAACACCTCCACCTCGCTCTCGACGTCGACGAGCCGGACGGCGATCGGCGCCTGCGCATCCCCGAGGCACGCGGACAGCTCCCCGGGTGGCGGCACGAGGGACCTCAGCGCCACGCTCACGCTACCCGGCCGATCCGCCGTTTCAGCCGGCGCACGGTGCGATAGCCGCGGGTGCGCAGCCGCTCATGACGCCAGGCACGCGGTACGCCCCTGCCGTCGAGAACCTCGGCGATCCGCTCGGCGCCGGTCCCCCTCTCGACGGTCCAGCGGGCGATCGCCCAAGGGTCGTCCTCCCGGTGGGAGATGGCGTTCTTGACCGCAGCCGCCGAGTGAAACCCAGCCGCTATGACCACCTGGCGAACCCGCCGGTCGTGGGCCCCATATGGGTAGGCGAAGGACGTGACCGGCCGCTCAAGTAGCTGCTCCAGGCGCTGTTTGCTCTCGGACACCTCCCGCTCGACCGCGGGCAGGCTCAACTCGTCCAGGCGGGGATGCGTGACGCTGTGGGCCCCGAGCTCGACCGCGTCCGGGCGAGCGGCCAGGCGCTGGAGCTCCTCGTAGCCGATCATGTGCTCGGTCCCGATCTGACCGGTGGTCACGTAGAGGCTGGCGCGGAGGCCGCGCTCGCAGAGCAGCTCGATCGCATCCAGCGTATCGTCGTAACCATCGTCGAAGGTGATGCACACCGCGCGCTCCGGCAACGGGTGTTCCCCGCGTAGCCCGGTGGCGATCTCGCCGACGGTGAGCGGCACCCGCCGACTTGCGAGGACCGCGTCGAGATGAGCTGCGAACCGCTCATAGGGGACCGCCAGAGGGTCGGACGCCTCAGAAGCGGTTCGAGGTACGCTGTGATAGAGCAATACGGGAATCGCGGCGTTCATGTCACTCCGTGAAGAATGTCAATGGCTGGCCCCTCGAGCAAATGGGCCTGGAGCCGATCCCCAAGCGGGAGCATACGATAGAAAAACCGGGGCACTCGAGCGCCGGTCTGCATACATCACGGCTCAACCACCGTGAATCTTGCGAGGGACCTCACTCAGAGGTTGTGCTCAACAGGCCCACTTCCGCAACCGCCGGCTCGAAGGGGGCGATCGTGGCGCCCTCGTGCCCTGGGTGCGCCGTCCGGCGCGCACGCTCGCGTAGGATCGTGCGCAGTACGCGCCCGCCATCGCGGAAGGTACGCAGGTTGCTCTGGCCGTACATGCGATCCCGCTCGAAGCTGGGGACCTCGGCGACGAGGAGGCCCGCCCGGGCAATGCGGATGTTGATCAGGGTCTCCACCTCGAAGCCCGTGCAGTCGACGCACATCGCGGACAGGCAGTGGCGCCAGAAGGCGTTGTAGCCGTAGCAGAGGTCCGAGTAGGCCGTTCCGAACAGGAGGTTGACGGTGCCGCTCAGGATCCGGTTGCCGGCTCTGCGCAGGCGGGTGATGTCCGAGCTGCCCCCCCCTGAGCGGAAGCGGGTGCCCTTGGCGAAGTCGGCTCCGTGGAGCAGCGCCTCGATGAAGGCGGGAATCTCCCCGGGGTCCGCGGAGCCGTCGGCATCCATCATCACGAGGATGTCCCCGGTGGAGGCCTCGAAGCCGCAGCGCATCGCGTCGCCCTTGCCCCGCCCGCGCTGGTGGACGATCTTCGCGTCGGGCCTTGCCTCGAGCGCCGCCTCCGGGGTGCCGTCGGTGGACAGCCCGTCGACGATCACCACCTCGTGCACGCACGCGGGGAGCTCCGCCAGGACGTGGGGGATGTTGAGCGCCTCGTTGAGCGTCGGGATGACCACGCTCACCCGCGGGACTCCGGTCGAGCCGCTGGATCGGCTGCGCCGGAAGTGCCGCCTGGCGGCATCGATGGCCTCGGCGGTCTCGTATGGGTCGAGCCCCCGCGTGCCCGTTTCGACTTCGGTAGCTTCGAGGGCCTCGAGGGCGAATGAATGTGCATCCGTACCACCCCGGCGAGCAAGCTGATCCCCCAACATGCGCCAGCAACGGGTCCTGGCGCCCAAGACTTACGCGCCGATCCAAATCCTGTTCCGGGTTCCCCCAATCCGGTCCCTCACCGCCACCGTAAAGATCGCGCAGCGGGCGTCGTTGTTGATGCGCTGCGCTGGAGAAACCTTATGCCGACAGCATCTATATTCTGTGATCCTGAACTGTGACTGACCTGCGTTCAAGCGATGGAGCCGGCGCTCGCGGGGGCCCAGACGCCCACGCGGCGCACAGGCTGACACTCGACCTCGACAGCTTCGCATGGGAGGCACTCGCGGAGGAGTCAGCCCAGCTCAGCGTGTCGATCGAGGAACTCGCGAGCTTCGCGGTGCTCTACTACCTCGCGGATCGCGACAGCGGGCGCATCGCGAGGCGGCTGCCCAGGTTGGGCTCCGTCGGGGAACCGCACCCGCTGGGGAAACTGCTGGACAGCTGAGCGGAGAACCCCGTGCTCAGACGCCCGTCATGTCTCAGGCCTGCGCCACGCCGGCGGCCATCGTGGTTGGAGCCACTCCACGGTTCGCGAGCTCCGCTGCGAGCGTCTTGCGTCCACGGTGGTGTAAACCGTGGACCGAGCCCTCGCTCTTGCCGATGAGCTTCGCGATCTCGATCGGCGTGAGACCCGCGACGTGGCGCAGGATCAGTACTTCGCGCTGGGCCGAGGGCAGGGTGGCAAGCGCCTCGCGCAGATCCTGGATCCGGTCGCCCAACGCCGGATTGGACTCCTCACGCTCGGCCTTTCTGATCTCCTCGACCGGGATCAGGCGCTCGCTGCGGATGTGGTCGATCGCGACGTTGCGCGCGACCCGCAGGGCCCACGCGAAGAAGGGGACGTCCCGCTCCTCGTATTTACCGATTACCCGAATCAACTTGGCGAACACGTGCTGGGTGATGTCCTCGGCCTCGTGGTGGTCGTGGACGATGCTGCACACGTAGCCGTAGATGTTCTCGGCGTAGCGCGCGTAGAGGAACCCCAGCGCATCGCGATCGCCGCACTGGGCGCGCTTGATCGCCTGGGACACGACGCGCGAGTTGGTCTCCGCGTGGCGGATCGGATCCACGCGGCCGGGCGCGCGTGGGTTCGACATGGTATGCCGAAGCGGTCGCTGCACCCTTGCACTCCGTTCAACCCCTGCCGTTGGCACTATCGATACCCCCGTATCGCGGTCGACTTCCTATCGCCGTCGACTTCCCGGCTTCCCTCGATCGACGAGCGTTGCACAGGAAAGCGAAGCCCTACCGTGTCCCGGTGAAAACTACCTGTTCCTAGTCAAAACGACGTTATGCACCTGTTGAAAATATGCGCCCAAGGTCCATGACGATCGCCCGGCGAGGGCACCCCCACCCGCTGCTGGATGACTGAATCCCCCCACCCGCCGATGCCGCAACACTCGGTCGAGATTTTGATGAAGACGCAGAAAGCGCGACGCTCCCTGCGTCGATGTGCTCAATGCTTGGCTGGAACCCCTCCGTTGTATCCCGATCCTAAAACCAGCGGCACCCCGCATTCTTGCGGCCGCTTGAGCGGCACCCTACCACACTGGACGATTGTTTTGAGAGCAAAAATGCACGGAAGCTTGCAGGGAAAAGAACCTCACTAAAAGGGTGCGGTTTTAGGGTCAGGCAGGGAAGAGGTATTGATCACAAAAAGGGGCGTATTTATCGTGAATATGGCGGGCGCGGCCCGCCGCGTTCACCCCGCCCCGCGCTCCCGAACGGCTCCTCCGCGCGGATCGTGTCCGGCCCGGAGAGCTCGAAGGCGGCGTGCAGCGCTTGCACCACCGGCTCCACGCGATCGCGGGGGATCACGCATGAGATCTTGATTGGCGAGGTGGAGATCATCTCGATGTTGAGCCCCTGCTCGGCGAGCACCCTGAACACCTTCGCGGCCACCCCCGGATGCGAGCGCATCCCCGCGCCGACGATCGAGACCTTGCCGATCTCCTCGCGCGCGATCAGCTCCGAGAACGCGTCCCCCGCGAGCGGCTCCAGCGCCGCGCGCGCCTCGCGCAGGTATTCGCGGGGAACCGTGAAGGAGATCTCGGCCAACCCACCCCCCGCGGCGGGGAGGTTCTGGTCGATCATGTCCACGTCCACGTCGGCCTCCGCGAGCGCCTCGAAGATGCTCGCCGCCACGCCGGGCCGGTGGTGGACTCCCAGCAGCGTGACCATCGCCTCCGAGGTCGAATGGGTGACTGCGGTGATGAGGGGTCGCTCGACGTGGTCCATGCTCTCTGCCTCGGAGACCACCACGGTACCGGGCGCGTCGTCGAAGGAGGAGCGACAGTGGATCCGCACCCCGTGGTTGCGCGCGTACTCCACCGAGCGCAGCTGCAGCACCCCCGCGCCGGAGGCCGCCATCTCGAGCATCTCCTCGAAGGAGACCGTGGCGAGCTTGCGCGCGTCGGGCACGATCCGGGGGTCCGCGCTGAACACGCCCGCCACGTCGGTGTAGATTTCGCACACCTCCGCCCCCACCGCCGCGGCGACGGCGACGGCGGTGGTGTCCGAGCCCCCGCGGCCCAGCGTGGTGACGTCCCGCGTGGTCGTCGAGATCCCCTGGAAGCCCGCCACCAGCACGATGTGGTCCTCCTCGAGCGCCGCCTCGATGCGCTCCGCGCGCACGTCGAGGATGCGCGCGCGGGTGTGGGAGGTGTCGGTCACGATCCCCGCCTGCGAGCCCGTCAGCGAGATCGCGCGGTGGCCGAGATCCTTGATCGCCATCGCCGCCAGCGCGCAGGAGATGCGCTCGCCGGTGGAGAGCAGCATGTCCATCTCGCGCCCATCCGGAGCCGAGGAGACCTCCTGCGCCATCGCGATCAGCTCGTCCGTGGTCTTCCCCCGCGCCGAGAGCACCGCCACCACGCGCGCTCCCGCCTCACGCCTGTCCACGATGCGCCGCGCGGCGCGCTTGATACGCGCGGCGTCGGCCACCGAGGTGCCGCCGAACTTCATCACCACGAGCTCACGCACGGGCTGAGAATAGACGGGCGGGACCAGCGGGGCGAACGTGGGACGAGTGAGCGCCGATTCCCCGGGCGAAGCGATGCGAGGGGGCCTCGACGAGGCGGAAGAAGATCGCGCCCGCAACGAGCGAGAGGGAGATCGCGGCGAGGAGGTAGCCGAGCGAGAGCCTCCCGCCCGCCGCGAAAGCCAGCGCCACCACGATCGGGGAGTGCACGAGATAGAGGCTGTAGGAGCGCCGCCCCGTCCACGCCATCGGGGGGGAACGCAGGAACGCGCCGAAGGGTGCGAGGACCAGCGCGGCGACCACGGTCAGACAGGCGCCAAGGGCCACGACGACAGACGCGAAGCCTTCCATCGCCGGGTCCCCGCCAAACGGTATCCACCAGTCGGCGCTCAGCCCGCACACGCAGGCCACGGCGAGCAGGAGCTTCACTGAGACCCTCCCGGGAGTACGCCCCTGAAGGCGATGCGCCAGCCGTTCGATC
Organism: uncultured Solirubrobacterales bacterium; assembly: GCA_963742275.1. Lineage (GTDB taxonomy): Bacteria > Actinomycetota > Thermoleophilia > Solirubrobacterales > Solirubrobacteraceae > Palsa-744. Next base: position 871,442 of record CAVUKU010000001.1, read on the forward strand.
TGCCGGAGGCGGAAGGCCAGCACCATCCCGAGCACGAACGGCGGTAGCTCCAGGAGGTATTCGCTGGAGCCGTGCCAGGCGAGCGCGGCACAGCAGAGCAGGGCCACGAGGGCGCCCCACGAGTGCCTCGACAGGCGGGCCGAGGGATCGGTTAGGCCCAATGAGGGCGCGGCGTCCATCGGGTTCGCTGATCCCGAGGGGTCGGTCCCGCTCCCCGAGGACACCCACACGGCGACCGCGAGCAGGAGCGGCAGCGCCAGCGAGAACAGCACCTCCCAGCGCAGCGACCACAACACATCGAGCACGGCCCAGTGCCCCGTGTACTTCGACAGCAGCCCGGCGTCCTCCCGCAGGGCTTCGAGTGTGAGCGGTTCGGAGTGCGCGTCGAGCCACCAGCTCGCTGCCGGCAGCGAGGCGTGACTGACGGCGAGGTGCAGCGCCGCCGCGAACGCCACCGCGGCCCACACCGGCAGGTAGAGCCTGAGGAGGCGGCGAGGGTAGTAGGTGAGGGCCCGCGGGCGCCCCCCGCCCGAGGCGGTGGGGAGCGAGAGGACGAAGCCGCTGAGCACGAAGAAGACGACCACGAACTCGGGCCCCGCCCAGAGGATGTGCAGAGGCGTGTAGGTCAAGAGCCAGCCCACCGAGCCACCCGCTGGGAAGGGTCCATCGTGGTAGGGGCCCGCCAGCGTGGGCTCGGAGGCGAGCAGCGTGTGATGCGCCAGCACCACCAGCGCGGCCAGGCCGCGCAAGCCATCGAGCGACGGCAGGCGCCCGCGCTCGCAGGGTGTGGCCTCGTCGTCGTCCACGGGCATCGTCCCGTGTGGATCTTCGGCGCCCCGCGCCCCCCCGCTTAGCGGCGCAAGACAATCGTCGGCAGACGTCCCGCCAGCCGGCTACCGAGCTGGGCTCACCCGTCGAGGCGTTTGCCCGCGACGGTGGCGCTGCTCGGCGAGGCCAACCGGTGGCGGCCGGGACGGGGCGCCGCTGCGCGAGCGGCGCAGACGGCGGCGCGCTCAGCTTGAGGTGGCGGCCCGGTCGAGGACCTCGGCCTACATCGCGCGGCGCCCGGAGAGCGCCTTGCCGAGCGTGACCTCGTCGGCGTACTCCAGGTCCGAACCCACCGGCAGGCCGCTCGCCAGGCGGGTCACCGTAAGCGCGGGGGCGCGCTCGTGAAGACCCTGAGCGATGTGCAGCGCCGTGGCCTCCCCCGTGGTGGTGGGGTTGGTGGCGAGCACCACCTCCCTAACCGCGGGCGGGCCCTCCGGGATGGCCCCCTCTCCCGTGGAGGGCTCCGTGGACACCGCGCTCACCCCGAGCCCGGCCCCATCGGAAGGGGTCCCTCCAGGCGGGCTCACGCGGGCATAGAGCTCGGCGATCTTCAGGTCCTCTGGGTCCACCCCGTCGATCGGGGAGAGCGCCCCCCCGAGCACGTGGTAGACGCCCACGAACTCGTGGGTGCGCTCCATTGGGATCACGTCGCTGGGCTCCTCCACCACGCAGATCACCCCGTGGTCGCGGCGGGGGTCACGGCAGACACGACAGCGGGGTTCGTCCGCGAGGTTGAAGCACACCTCGCACAGCCCGATGCGCTCCTTCACCTCGAGGATCGCCTGCGCGAGCGCCGTGGCGTCCTCGCCGGAGGCCCGCAGGATGTGGAAGGCCAGGCGCTGCGCGGTGCGGCTGCCGATCCCGGGTAGCTTGGAGAGCTCCGTGACGAGCTTCTGGACGGGGGGCGCGAAGGTGCTCAAGCGGGTTCCGCCTGCCTGCGATCCATCCCTACAAACCCGGCAGCCCGAGCCCGCCGAGCGCACCCAGATCGAGGCCCCCGGTCGCTCCGCCGAGCCGCTCCGCCGCGAGCTCCTGGGCCGAGCGCAGCGCCTCGTTCACCGCCGCGAGCACCAGGTCGCCCAGCATCTCCACGTCCTCGGGGTCCGCTGCCTCGGGGGCGATCGTCACGGACTTCACCTGCAGGTCCCCGGAGATCTGCACCCGCACCACGCCCCCGCCCGCGGCGGCCTCCACGGTCTCGTGCTTGAGCGCCTCCTGCGCCTCCTCCATATCGTGCTGCATCTTCTGCACCTGCTGGAGCATCTGCTGCATGTTGGGTCGCCTCTGCTGGGCCATCGGTTCGCTCCTATTCGCTCTCGTTAATCGCCTCACCTGCGCCGACAAGCTCCTCCGCGTCGAGCTCCTCCTTGAAGCACGCCACCCACTCCTCCTCCGTGCGCGGCGGCACCGGCGCCTCTCCCTGCGCGAGCGGGGGCAGCTCCTCGCGCAGCTCGTAGGCCACCCGCAGGCGCGCCTCCCCGGTGAGCTGGCGCAGCGCCTCGTTCACCGCCGCGCGGTGGGCGCTGTCTTCGGCTTTCTTCTTCAGGAACGACGCCGTCGAGGCGAACGCCACCGTGAGCTCCCCCTCGCTCAGTGCCACCGGGCGGGCGTCCTTCAGCACGGCGCTCAGCAGCTTGTTCTCCGCCCCCACCAGCTCCACCGCCGCCGGCCACAGCGTGCTGAGGTCCTCCAGATCGTGCGCCGGGGGCGTTGCCGCGGGCGGGTCGGGTGTCTGTAACGAGGACGCCGACGGGGGCGCGGCCGAAGGGGATGCCGCAAGCGCATCGGGTGCCGGTGGGGAGGACTCCGGCGCGGGCGCCGGCGCCGCTGGCCCCTGCTCCGCCGCTGGCTCCTCCTCCGCCGGGGGCCCCTCCCCCGCCGGGGGCTCCACCTCCGCCGGGGTCCGCTCCACCGCAACGGACGCCAGCAGCTCCTCCGCCGGGTGCGCCCCGGCGGGCTCCGGGGACAGCGCGGGCGTATTCAGCCGCTCACGCAACCCTCCCCCCTCCTCACCCCCCAACCGGGACTCCAGACGCTCGATCCGCGCCAGCAGCGCTCGCAGCGAGCCGTCGACCTCCGGCCTGCAGGCCTTCACCAGGGCCAGCTCCAGCTGCGTGCGGGGCTCCCCGCCCGCCTTCACGGCCTCCAGGGCGCCGCCGAGCTGCTCCAGCAGGCGCACCACCGTGACCGCTTCCACCCTCCCCGCCTGCGCCCACAGGCGCGCATCGGCCTCCGGGGTGAGCGACAGCTCCGCGGGCACCTCCCCCAGGGTCGCCACCACCAGCAGCTCCCGCGCGCGCACCTCGAGGTCGGCCGCGAAGGCCCCCGCGTCCCGGCCGCTCTCCGCGCAGCGCCCCACCGCCAGCAGCACCTCCCTGGCGTCTCCCACCTGCACCACGTCGATCGCCTCCTCCAGGAGCTGGGAGTCCGTTACCCCCAGCACCGCCAGCACATCCCCCAGGGCGATCTCCGAACCGCTGTAGGTGACGAGCTGCTCCAGTGTTCCAAGCGCGTCGCGGAAGCTCCCCGTCGCCGAGCGCGCCACCGCCACCACCGCCTCCGGGGGGATCTCGATCGACTCCGCCGCCGCCGCCCTGCGCACCACGCCCGCGATCTGCTCCACCGTGGGGCGCTGGAAGTCGAAGCGGTGGCAGCGGTCCACCACCGTCGCGGGGACCTTCTGGGCCTCGGTGGTCGCCAGCACGAACACCGTGCTCGGGGGCGGCTCCTCCAGCGTCTTCAAGAACGCGTTCCACGCCGCCGTCGAGAGCATGTGGGCCTCGTCCAGGATGTACACCTTGCTGCGCCCGCTCACCGGCGCGAACGCCACGCTCTCGCGCAGCTCCCGGATGTCCTCCACCGAGTTGTTGGAGGCCGCGTCCATCTCGATCACGTCGAGTGAGCGCGCCTGGGCGATCGCACGGCAGGATTCGCACTCCCCGCAGGGCTCCACCGTGGGGCCCCGCTCGCAGTTCAGGCACGCCGCCAGGATCTTCGCCATCGAGGTCTTCCCCGTCCCCCGGGAGCCCACGAAGAGGTACGCGTGGTGCACCCTCCCGCGCTCCACCGCACCCCGCAGGGTGCGCACCACCGGCTCCTGGCCCACCACGTCCGCGAACGTCCGCGGACGGTGGCGACGGTAGAGGGACTGTGGCTGTTGCTCGCTCTCGGGCACCCCTGGCTGAGTCTACCCGGGGCCGCTCACTTCCCTCAGCGGGTAGCGTCCGCACTCGTGGACCCCCCCTCCAAACCCCTCCCTCCCCCGAACGCTCGCGCGAGGGGAGGGGCGCCCGCCCGAGCCGGCGCGGCGCTCTCGATCCTCGCGGGAGCCCTGCTGCTGCGGCTCGTGGGGGGAGTGGGGTTCGTCAACTACGACTCCCTCTACGCGCTCGTCTGGGGCCAGCAGCTCACGCGCGGGGAAACCCCCCAGTACGGGATCCCCATCGCCCCCACGCCCCACCCGCTGGTGGAGGCGCTCGGCGTGCTGCTCGCGCCGCTCGGAGCGCACGCCACCGAACAGGTCACCGTGGCCCTGGGCTTCCTCGCCCTCTCCGCCTGCGGATGGGCGGTCTACCGCCTTGGGGCCCTCTGGTTCAACCGCCCCGCGGGAGCGCTCGCCGCGCTGATCCTGCTCACCCGGATGCCCACCCTCTCCTATGGGGTGCGCGCCTATGTGGACCTCCCCTACCTGCTGCTCGTGCTCTGCGCCCTCATCCTCGAGAGCCGCCGCCCCCGCACGGGGGCGGCGAGTGCTCACGCTGCTCGCCCTCGCCGGGCTGCTGCGGCCCGAGGCGTGGGTCTTCTCGGGGCTCTACTGGGTCTACCTCGCCTCCGAGGGGCGGGTGCGCTGGGACGCGGGCACCAGGGTCCGCCGGCGGGCTGCCCCCGCGGGTGACTCGATCTCGGGCCTCTCCCCCTGGGGGGCGGAGGGACGGGGCGAGCCGATCCCCGCGCGCACCACGCGCGAGTTGGCCTGGCTCGCACTGCTTGTGGCCCTCGCCCCGCTGATCTGGGTGACGAGCGACCTGCTGGTGACCGGGAACCCGCTGTGGTCACTCACCAATACCCGCCACACCGCCGAAACGCTGCACCGTGAGACGGGGATCGCGAAGGTGCCCGAGTACATCCCCCGGCGCATCGGGGAGATCCTTGGGCCCGCCGCGCTCGCCGCGGCCGCGGCGGGAGGGGTCCTCTCGCTGTTGTGGCTGCGCGCCCGCGCGCTCCCTGGCGCCCTCGCGGGCGGGGTGGCGGTGCTGGTGTTCGCCGCCTTCGCCACTCTGGGCCTGCCGATCGTCACCCGCTACGCCTTCCTCGCGGCCGCGATCCTCTGCGTCTTCTGCGGCGCCGCGCTCTTCGGCTGGATGCAGCTGCCCCACGGCGGCCGGCGGCGCCGGTGGATGCTCGTGGCGGCCCTCGCGGGCGTGGGGCTGCTCGTCTCGATCCCCTCCCAGTACCGCACCGACCACCACGAACTGGACGCGCTGGCCCGCCAGCAGCGCATCCAGAACGCCCTCCTCGCACTGGTGCGCGAAGGCGCGATCTCCACGCGCTGCGAGCCGATCGGAGTGTCCAACCACGCCCCCATCCCCCTGCTCGCACTGTGGCTGGGGAGCCCCCCCAGCGAGATCCTCAACCTCCAGGTGCAGACGCTCGCGCGGGGCACCTACGTGGACCCGGCCAACGCGGAAGTTCAGACCGACTACATCCTCGACCCCAACGACCCCCACCGGCCCGTCGGGGTGCCCGCGGGCTTCACCCCAACCCGCACCAGCCGCTCGTGGCTGATCTTCCAGCACTGCTCATAGCGGACCGTGCACCCCCCGTCGAGGTTCCGCTGCCGTCCGCCGATCGCCGCCCGCGACTCCAGATCGGGAACACCCGCTGCGCCTGCCGGGGATCGCTTAAGGCTGCTTCCTTCCGGACCTGACCTGGTTCACAAGCCGACACCGCGCGGGACCCGAGCCATCGACGCCCCAAGCGGCGGAGCGACCGGAGCGAACACCCCTCGGAGGGGAATTCAGCCCCGCTAGAGCGGATTGCGGGTGCAGGGCACCGCTACCTCCCCGCCTAGCACGGTCCACGGCTGATCCTAGCGCGCTGGGACTCCCCGCGCGGGGCCCCCCGGGGGTGGGTGCCGGGCGCGCGGGAGGGTTCCGGAGGGGCGCGGGGCGCGCAGGAGGGTTCCGCACCACAAATGTGTCGCGTTCCGTTAGGCTGCGCAGCCGTGATGAACGCAATCAACCCCCTCCCCCCACGCCTCGGCCTCGGCCTGGCGACACTCGCCGCCACCGCACTGATCGCCGGCTGCGGCTCGAGCGGCTCCAGCAACGATCGGCGTCGGCGACGAGAACACCGCGGCCAACTCCGTCGTCGAACACGCCCCCGCTACCACCACCGGCACTACTCCCACCAGCGGCCCGCTCTCCGTCGAGCCCACGATCACACCCCCCAAGGGACCCGCTCCCAAGACGCTCGTGACCAAGGAAATCATCACCGGCACCGGCGCCGAAGCGAAGTCGGGGGAGTCCGTCACAGTCAACTACGTCGGGGCGCTCTACAGCAACGGCAAGGTCTTCGACGCCTCCTGGGAAACGCAAAGAACCCTTCACCTTCACCCTCGGAGAGGGCCAGGTGATCCCCGGGCTGGGACAAAGGCGTCGCCGGGATGCGCGTGGGGGGCCGGCGCGAGCTGATCATCCCCTCCGAACTCGCCTACGGCACACGCGGGTCCCCACCGACGATCCCGCCCAACGCGCCGCTGATCTTCATCGTCGACCTGCTCTCGGCCTAGGGGTCGCCACGAAGCTTCGCCTCGCCCGCCTCGCCGTGGCGGCGCTCGCATCGGGAGCCGCCCTCGCGGGGGCCGCTGGCTGCGGAGGCTCACACCCGCGGCCCGCCGCCCTGCGTCTGGAGCGCGCGGACCTCGTGCTGCTCGCACACACCCTCCAGCGGCTGCAGGCCCCCGCCAACGGCGAGGACGCCGCGACGCGCGCCGTGTGGCCCGCCCTCGTGGGGGGCCTACCACGCAGCCCCTCCCCCGCACTGCGCACGCTTCTCTCCGTCGCCGAGGGTCGCGCCTTGGGGATCACGCTGCCCGCCGTGGTAACCACCGAAGGCGCCCTCACCGGGCCCGCCGCGGGGCTCGCCGGCCTACTCAAGGCCTACACCCGTCTCACCCAGCGCGGGTGGCAGTTCACCGCGGCCGCCCTCGCCACCGAGTCTGCGGGTTCAGCCCTCCCCGGGGGCGCGGGAGCCGCCACCCGAGCCGCGCGGTTCCTGCGCTCCAACTCGGCGCTCTACATCTACTGCATCTACGACGGCCACTACGACCTCTCCCTCATCGGTAAGGCCCTGCCGAACGCCTACCACACGCTCGGGGGCGCCCCCGTCTTCGGTGTGTCCCTCACACAGGCCCAGGTCGACGGCCTCGCCCGCGCCTACACCCACACCCGGCTCACACCCCACCCCTCGCCGGGCCTGGCGGTGTAGCGCCGGTTACAGCCGCGAACGACAGTGTCGAGACCCACCGGGTCAGGTGAGCCCCAGCACCGCCGGCAGCTCCTCGAGCGCCAAGAGCGTCTGCGCACCCGCCCCGCGCAGCGCCGCCTCGTCGCTGTCGGCCGCGTACCCCAGGGCGCGCATCCCGGCCGCCACAGCAGCGGTGACGCCTGAGGGCGTGTCCTCCACGACCGCGCAGCGCGAGGGCTCTACTGTCATCGTCGCTGCGGCGTGCAGGAAGAGGTCCGGATGGGGCTTGCCTCGCGCCACCGAGTAGGCGGAGAACAGGACCTCATCGGAGAAGAGATCATCGAGCTTCGTGAGCCTCAGCGACAGCCGCGTCTTCTCGAGCTTCCCCTGGGACGCCACGCATACCCGCACCCCGGCCGCCTTGATTCGCTTCACCGTCTCGGCGGCGGCCGGCACCGCTCGTAGCTCCCGGCGAAAGACGGCGGCGCGATCGCGCTCGTATCGCTCGAGCCAGTCCTTCGCCAGCGGCCGGCCGAGCTTGGCCTCTGCCCGAGAGTCGATGTCGGCCAGCAGAAGCCCCTGGTAGTCGTGTCGCGCCTGCGTCAGCGTCGTCGGTAGACCCTGCTCGGTTAGCGAGCGGGCGAGCACATCGTTGGAGATCACCTCGCTGTCGACCAGGACGCCATCGCAGTCGAAGATGACCAACTGTAGAGCGCCTATGGGGCTCTGGGAGGTCATTCGGCAGGATTTTGGCACGCAGCGACGAGGACGAAGGTGCTGCTTCGGGTTGCCCACTGTCAGACGGCCGGCGAGCATGCAGAGCCAATAGAATCAGGTCTCGAGGGCACGTAGCTCAGTGGGAGAGCGCTCGCTTCACACGCCACGCGCCGCTTGCGCCGGAAATGCCCTGATTGCCGGTGTTCATCGGAGATTCCCACGGCTTGCCGGCGTCTCGGATGCCGCGGGATCGGGGGCGATTCGGCGGGTTTGGGCAGCGGAATGGGGCTGCTGCCCTAACGCTATGCGGCCACGGGGGGCTCGTAGAGCGCGCTCGTGGCCGCTACAAATACGCCATATCCTGCCGCAGGGACGCCCTCGCGTGCCGAGCCCTGGTGGGAACGGCTGAGCGGCCGGATGGTTGCCGCTGCGGGCGCCGGAGGCGTCGGCTTCGCCTCCTCGTGCGCGCTTGCATGCGGCTCCACAAGGGTTCAGGCGGCGCGAACAAGTCCCGATAAGGGCACCATGCGTCGTCGCTTGCGCACGACTCGCGGCATTGCCGCGGCGATCTTTACGGCCCTCGTGGTGATCTCGGGCGTGTCCGGGAGCCGGGAACCGGCGGCCGCGGTGGCTGCGCTCGTGATCATCTCACCCGTGATCTGGTGGTTCTGCTGGTGGGCACTGGCTGTCCTCCGGGGGATCAGCGACGGCCTTCTTCGGGGCGGTCAGCCGAACGTGCGGGTGGGGCGCCAGTGGCAGTCCAGCGGGTCCACCCAACAACAGCTACGTCAGGACGGCAACGCTCGCGTCTTTGCCGACCGCGGCGGCATCTTCTTCCGCAAACGCCGCTGGTTCGTGGGCTCTGGCACACCCCCGTTCGAGCTTCCTGATGGCAGGTGGCGCCAGATTGCGGCGGCACAGGTAGACGAGCCGCAGTATCTCGCGACGTGGCGTGACCGCGCCTTCTGGTGGTACGACGACGCGTTCTACTGGACCACGGCCGGCGCATATACGAGCGCAGACGTCAAGGCGCTCCTATACACCCGCCAGCGGCAGAGCGAGCGCGAGTTGGAGCACGCTCACGCCGTGCTCGCCGCATCCACCTCGCCCGCGAAGCGCAAGCGCGAACCGATCCCCAAGGACGTTCGCCTCGCCGTCTGGGCGCGTGACGAGGGCCGCTGCGTCGAGTGCGGCAGCGACTTCGACATCCAGTACGATCACATCATCCCGTTCAGCATGGGCGGTGCGTCAACCGTTGAGAACCTGCAGCTTCTGTGTGCGCGCTGCAACCAGACGAAGGGAGGCCGGCTCTAGCGCCCCCGATTAATCGACTCGGGGATCCCCTGAGTGCCGCTGTTCGGTCTCTCTGGCTGGACGTCCTGGGATCATCCGGCCCGTGCCCAAGGATCGGATACGAGAACTGCTCCTCGCCCCCGACGTGCTCGTGGTGATCCGGCGCTCAAGCACTCATCCGATCGAGTACGCGATCATCCTCTTGGTCGAGCGCAACGGGACTTGGCATACGGTGCGGACCTTCGACAACGCCCACGCGCCCGAAGAGCACCATGAGCACCGCTACGTCAGCTCCGAGAAGCAGGCCCCGGTAGTCACGCTGGGTCCGGTCAATGAAGCGATGCACGCCGTCGAGGTTAAGGTGCTCGGCGGCTGGGGCGATATCGTTCGTAGCTGGGAGAACACTCGATGAGCGACACCGTAGAGAAGACCCACAAGCTGTTCATGGAAGCGTCGCTCAGCGACGACGATCTTGGGTATCCCGACAGGGTCGCGTTCATCCCTGGCGACCAGGAGTGGGCCGACGAGGCCCTCTGGCGCAATCTCACGGAGGGCCGCGCGACCGTCCTCGTCAGCGACGAGATCGAGTTGCTGTTGATCCCGCTGCCACGGAGCCTGATCGACCGGCTACGCGGGCGCGTCGGCGTCAACGTGACCCATCGCGCCCACGGACACGTCGCGCCCTACGCAACCGCCAGCCGGCTGGGTCGCCATCCCGTGCGCCAGATGCGCGAGCTGGCGCACGCATAGCGAGCCGTGCCTGCGCGGTGGGCTCAGTCCGAACTCCAAACTACGCCCGGCCAGTCCACTCGTCGGGCGCTGGACCTGGCACCCATGCCCGCGTGACGCCGCCGCCTTCTTGGCGAAGTTCCCGGCTGTAGTCGCCGAGCTGCACGTGGAAGGCCAGCTCGTGCCGCGGGTCGTCTGCTACTTGGTCGATCCAGTCGCGCCAGACGACGAGCGCACACAGTGTCTCGACGTGCGATGAGTCATCCCACCAGCCGTCTTTCAGGTGTGCCAGCTCGCGCGGGTAGCGGCCGTAGAGGGCCACGATCGAACCCCACATGACCGACCGCCATTCCGGGTCGCCGAGGACTGGCTCGATCCAGGGGGCGTGGCGGTCGGAGTCTGGGGCCTCCGTTGGCGGCGAAGCTGAGATAGAGGCGTGGTCTCGCCGGAGGTCCTTGCCTTCGGCGAGACAGGCGCAGACCATCTGGGTCGCGACGCGCGACGCCGGTTCTCCGCGCTGTTCGGCGAGGGCTTCCAGCTGGGTCATTGTTGGGTCCGGCAGGGTGATCTTCATGCGGTAGCTCATCGGGGCTCGACCTCCGTGGCGGTTGACGTTCGCGCTGTTTGCGCCTCTCGGGTTATTGACCGCGAGATCGCGGAAACGGCCACGGAATTTGGGGCCATCTGTGGGTCCCGCTCGGTCCCGTGCATCTGGTCTGTGCAGTCGTAGAGCGCCGCCGTGGTGGCTGTGCGAGGCGAAGCCTGCCGCGGTGCCGGTTGGCGCTGTCTGCCGGGCACAAGCTTGGGGAAGCGAGGCCAAACGGGGACGGGTCGGCCGTAGGAGGCTGCGCGAGGTCGTATGGCGCGTGCTCGTAGAGAGCGGTTGGCGGAAACTCGTTGGATGCTTCTATGGTGTCAAGGGTGTGTTTGCGAGTTGCCTGTAGAGGTGGCGGGAGAGGTGTCGCTTGAGGGATCGCATGGCCTCGCGCTTGGTCTTTCCTTCGTTGGTTCTGCGGGTGATGTAGGCGCGGCTGGGGGCGTGGTGGACGGCGCGTGATAGCGCGATCGTGTAGATCGCTGCGTTGATTTGGCGGTCGCCTCCGCGGCTGAGGCGGTGGCGGATGGTTTTGCCGGACGAGGCGGGTTGTGGGGCGGTGCCGTTGGCGCGTGCGAATGCTGCCTCGCTGGTGAAGCGCGCGGGGTTGAACACGAGGAGCTTGCCGGCACAGATCGGCCCGACGCCGGGCTCATCAAGGAGCTTCGGGGCGAGGGAGCGGACGAGCTGCTCGATTTCGCGGGTGTAGCTCTCGGCCTGCGCGTCGAGTGCCCGGGTGCGGTTGGCGATGTCGCGGAGGACTTGCAGGGTGGTGTTCTCTTGCAGGCTCGCGGTTGGGCGTGTCCGCATTCCGGTGAGACGCTCCGCGAGCTTCCCGCCGTTGCGAACCGGGCCGATCCTTTCCCGCAGGGCGCCTGGCGCACCCACGTTGAGGGCTTGCAACTGGTTGTAGAGCCGTGAGCGCTCGCCCACGACGGAACGGTAGGCGACGAGGAGCATCTGTAGCGCCAGACGTGTCCCCGAGCCCCTGGGGGTCGACAGGCCCTCTCGGGCGAGGACCTTCTTCGCGGCGATCAGCGCGTCGAGGCGATCAGACTTCCCGGCCCGTCGCTCACGGCGGCGTGGACGCTCCACCTCGAACACCTCGACACCCTCAGCCTGCAGGTACTCGCAGAGCCCAGCCCCGAAGCTGCCGGCGCCCTCGATACCGACCAACACCTCCCCGTCGAGCTCGCCGAGCCAGTCAGCGAGCGTGCGGTACCCGGCCAGGTCGGCCGTGACGGTGATCTCGCCGAGAAGCTGCCCGAGCTCGTCCAGGGCGACGGCGAGATGCTGCTCCTTGTGGGTGTCCACGCCTACTGCGATCATGAATGCGGTCTCCTTATCTGCTGGTTGGCGCTAGTGATTTGGAGGCCGCCAGACAAAGCCATGTCGAGCGATAGGCACGCTTCTATGAAGTCATGGCGGCGTCCGTGACAGGCGGCGGGAGACAGATCCAACGCAAGGCACCCAACCGGGGCCAGCCGTTTTACTCGAGTCATCCCGTCGCCTGCCACACCCTCTACGGGGCACCGGACGCCACTTCATAGCCCCCGCGACACCTCGCCCTGACGGGCTCCGCTACACGACGGCCAGCCCGCCCACAACAGGGCCCCAGCAGGCCCCACAGAAATTACATGGCCGTTTTGGCCGGCTCAGGGTCATTAACACTGATGGCCCACAACCAACGAACACAACCACCCGCAACATCGCCGCTGCCGCCGGCCGGACCCGCTCTTGATGTGGCATCCATCGAGGCTGTGGCGTGGCGGGTGGTCGAGCTGATCCGCGACGAAGGTGACTCCCCCACAGCCCGGCGGCTTGTTGACGCGGCGACGCTCGCCGCCGAGCTGGGCGTCGGTCGCTCCTGGGTCTACGCACACCGCGGCGAACTCGGCGCTATCCAGCTTGGGACCGGCTCGAAGCCACGCCTGCGCTTCGACTCAGAGGTAGCCCGGAACGTGCTCGCCTACTCTGCCAGCAAGGAGTCCCAAGAGCCGAAGACGCCTGTGCCCCTACGCAGTTCGAGGCGTCGCCGGCAGCGGCGAACGGGCAGCGGCCCCGAACTGCTGCCCATTAGGGGCTCCGTGAGCCCGATCGACGCCGACCGGGAGCGCTCGTGATGGGCCGTCAGTGCTCCGGCTGCTGGTCCTGCTGGTCGATCGCGTCGCCGAGGTCGGCGAGGGTCGCATCGAGGGCGGCCAGGATGCGCCGGAGGGTGTGCCAGCGGATATCGAACTGTCCGCGCTCCATCCTTGAGACGTGCGTGTCGTCGGTCCCAGCACGGGCTCCGACTTCTCCTTGCGTCATGCCTGCCCGCTCGCGGAGCGTGCGCAGCGCTCGGCCGAGGATGAGCTGGTCCTTGGCGGCGTCGGTCATGCCCAAGGGGACTTGTAGAGTTTTACGGATTGCGGTATCGTCACGGGACCATATAAGTGGCGCCCGCGGTGCGGAAACACCCGGGCGCCTGGCACCGAAGGTTGAGCTTCGGCGCGTAGGCCACGATATCCGTTCAGGCGTTCGTGGCTCCCCCGCCCGGCCGCCCTTCGGGGCCTCCAACCACAAGGAGGAACCGAAGATGACCAAGAAGAAACGCCTGTCGCGCGACCTGAAGCTCTGGATGATCCAGCGCGCGATCATGCTCCAACTGCTCCGTGACGACCACGACCCCTTGTGGACCCGAGGCGAACTGGAAGCGGAGGTCTCGGACTTCGGTCCACGACTGCTCAAGGTCGCACTGGAGTTCCTGGAGGGCAACTGCTGCATCGTGCTCGACGGCAAGGAGGGCGTGCGTGCGTCAACGTGCGCACACCGCCTGGACGAGCTAGAGCTGGTGTCAATATGAGAACCGGCGAGAGCGAGCCCGCAAACCGCGTAACGCACCGCGAGATCGGCACCGAGTACCTACTGATCCCACCGCTGCTCGTGCGGCTGAAGCGATGGCATACCCGCGGTGAGCTGCGGGAGTACCTGTATGACGTAGACCCCGCCGCGATCGGCCGCGCACTCGATGACCTGCACGCCGAGGGGTCGTCCACCTCGACGGCGAGCGGGTGCGCGTGTCGGCGTGCGCGCCACATGAACGAGCTGGTCGGCGACGTGATCGAGCGGGAGGACGAACGATGATCCCGACACCGAACCTACCTTCAGCTCGGACGCGGGGTGCGACGACTCCGGCTCGCGCGCGGCCTGTCCTGCGACGCACTCGACGTCGTGACCTCGTGGTTCTCGTGAGGCGCCCTACTGTCGAGCTGAGAGAACGGCTCGCCGCCGCCCGCCGCGCCGGCGCGAGCTTCGACGAGGCGTGGCCGGGTGCGCTAAAGGCCGCTGTGAACGCTTCCCAATGGGAGCGCACGGACTGGCTGGAAGCACTCTCGGGCACGGTCGAGGCGTGGCGCGCGGGATGGGAGCGCCAGCCCACAACAAGGCCGGAGCGAGCACTCGCCATGCTCGTGATGCCCGGCGGGATGCCGCTGCCCGAGCGGGCGTGCGAGCAATGCGGTAGAGAGATACCACCAGAGCGCGACAGGCGGGCGCGGTTCTGCTCGGATGGCTGCGCCAAGCGCGCCGCCTACCTCCGCGAAAGAGAGCGAGCGACTGCCCCCTCCGGGAGCGGGAGGGGTTCGAGCGCCAACGCATCGAGTCGGACGGCGCCACTGGAGACGCCAATCAAGACGGCTGGGGGTGATGCGTGATGCCGCGCCCAGCAACAGGGCAGGTGGTAGTAGACGAGCGCAGGTGCAGCCCAACGTTCGGCTTGCGCTTCCGCGCCTACGGCAAGCGAGAGTACGTGACGCTCGGAACGACCGACGAAGGCTGGACACGCGCGAAGGCACAGACCGAGCTACAGAACATCCTCGCCGACGTACGACGAGGGCTCTGGCGCCCCCCGGCCCCGGAGGTCGTCCAGACACCGCGGGAGGTCCCCACCCTCCACGTGTTCGCCTCGGAGTGGTTCGAGCGCCAGAAGATCGAGGGAGGCCGTCGCGGCGAGGGCCTCAGCGATGCGGGGAGAGCCGACCTGGAGTGGCGGCTGTCGAACCACCTGCTGCCCGTGTTCGCGTCGCGGCGACTCGACCAGATCACAGTCGAGGACGTGGACCGCTACAGGCTGGGGAAGGTCCGTGAGGGCAAGCTGGGCGTTACGTCGATCAACAAGACGCTCACGACGCTCGCCGCGATCCTGGAGGCCGCATTGGAGTACGAGCTGATCGACCGCAACCCCGCCCGCGGTAGGCGACGCCGCCTACCGGCCGTGACGCCCCGGCGTTCGTGGCTCGATCGGGCGGACCACATCGCGGCGTTGCTCGACGCTGCCGAACTGCTTGACGCGGAGGCCCGTAGCCTCCGAGGCCAGCGGCGCGCGCTGCTCGCCACGCTCACTTTCGCCGGTCTGCGGATCGGCGAGGCGCTGTCCCTGCGATGGCGCGACGTGGACCTCTCCCGCGGCACGATCACCGTTCGTGCTGCCAAGACCGACGCCGGGGTGCGTACCGTGAACATCCTCCCTGCGCTCCGGGACGAGCTGGGCGCCTACCAGGCGAGGCTGGACGCCGCACCTGACGTGTTCGTGTTCGGGACCACCACCGGCAACCGGCAGGGTGCGACGAATGTACGCCTGCGCGTGCTCGCCAAGACCGTCGAGCGTGCGAACAAGCAGCTCGTCAAGGACGAAGCCGAGCCGCTGCCCGAGGGCCTGACCCCTCACTCGCTGCGCCGGACGTTCGCGTCGCTGCTGTTCGCCATCGGCGAGGCGCCGCCATACGTGATGGCGCAGATGGGGCACACGACGGCGAACCTGACGCTCACGATCTACGCGCGTCAGATGGATCGCCGCGACGGGGAGCCCGAGCGCCTGCGGGCGCTCGTGGAAGGCCGAACACACCATCCGCATACCGCCAACATCGTCGTGAATCGATGGACCCCAATGAGTCGGGCGGCATGACTGCGGCTATGCCCACTAGACATCAATCCGGCGACTAAGCGAGGATGATGGCAACAGTGCTGCGCAGGTTCGCCATCCACGGGTTCAAGTCGCTTGAGAGCGTTGAGCTTAAGCTACCGCGGCTTGCGGTGTTCGCGGGGCCAAACGCTGCCGGCAAGAGCAACATGCTGGACGCAATCCAGATGCTTGCTCGTGTTGGCACACAGCGCACACTGGCAGAAGCACTCGCGACCCCGATTCGTGGTTTCCCGACGGAGGCTTTTACGCTCCCCGCAGGTGGTTTGCGCGAGCTGCTCGCGCAGCCCAAGGCAACCTTGGGGCTTGAGGCTGACCTTGAAATCCCCGCCGCGAGAGCGGGAGGACCGCCCGAGCGGGTTCGCTACAAGGTCGAGATTGAGATTGACCCCGACGCCGGTGCCCTCTCCGTCTCGGACGAGTATCTGACCGCTCTCGATAGGCATTGGGAGCCAAAGGGCAAGGCGCGGATAGAGAAGGAGGGGGACCACCTCACTCTCCGGCGTACACGCGGATCGGGTAGGCCGCAGAACGAGGCGGTTGGCCTCGGCCATACGCTGCTCTCAGACGCAAGACACTCCGGCGCCTCATACCCGCTGTTCGACTTGGTTCGCAGCGAGCTGCGGCAGTGGCGCGCGTATTACCTGGACCCCTTGACGGCGATGCGAGCCGCCCAGCCGCCACGCGAGGTTCCAGACATCGACGTGCACGGAGAGAATCTTGCACCGTTCCTCTACGGCCTCAAGACGCGTAACCCGAAGGCGTTCGAGGCAGTCCGTCGCTCACTCCGATCAGCGGTGCCGGCGATCGGCGGCCTGGACGTCGACCTTGACACCAAGCGCGGGACACTCGATATCCAGATCGAGCAGGACGGCACGCTCTTCTCATCGCGGGTCGTATCAGAGGGAACGTTGCGGGTTCTCGGCCTATGCGCGATCGCGGTGACGGCTTCGGGCGGGATTGTGGCCTTCGAGGAGCCCGAGAATGGCGTTCAGCCGCAGCGTCTTGATCGGATCGCCGAACTGCTGACCTCGGCGGCGCGCCGTGGAGGCGCCCAGATCATCCTTACTACTCATTCGCCGGGCTTCATCGCTGCGATGCTGGAGCGAGCGCGGCCCGAGGGAGACGATATAGGGCTATTTGGAGTCGCCCGCGCTGGTCGAAAGACCGCCATCCGTTCCATCCGAGATCCGGGTGTTTGGTCCGAGCCAGCGTTGAACGAACTTCTCAGCGAACCTGACGATCACGACAAGATCGCGGCGCTCGTGCGCCGCGGTTGGCTTGACCTCTAACAGTGGCCTATCAGGTCGAGCTCTTCTGCGAGGACAGCGCGCACGAAAGCTGCGCGCGGGCTGTGATCGGCCGAGTCGCCGGGGAACTGGCGATCGACCTGAACGTGCATGTCGCGTCCGCCAGGTTCGGCATTGGCAGGCTCAAGAGCGAGTTGCGGGACTTTCAAGCATCAATGCTGAATGGCTCTGGGGTGCCCCATCTGCTCGTCGTGATGGCAGACAGCAACGACGCTGGTCCGCACGAGCGCCAGCGCGAAGTAACTGATGTGATCGACCAATCCGTGTTTCCCCGGTATATCGTCGGGGCGCCTGATCCCTACGTTGAGCGCTGGCTACTTGCCGACCCCGTGTCTTTTGCCGAATGCTTCGGCCACCAGCCTGTGCTGGGTGCGCCGCATGGTCGTGACGGCTGGAAGAGGAGCCTCGTCGCAGCACTGGAGGAAGCTGGCGAGATTGTTACGCAGGGAGGCGCCGAGTTTGCCGAGGAGATCATCCAGGCTATGGACTTTTACCGCGCCGGGCGGTCGGTCCCAACGATCCAAGCGTTTGCCGACGACGTGCGCTCGGCGCTGAAACAGCTCCCTGGCTGAAGCTTGCTGGTTTGGGCAGCAATGGGCAGCAGCGCCCGCGACGCCGCTGCGGTCGAGGCGGCGGACAGCCCGCGAGCCCAATAGAATCGGGGCTGTAGGGCACGTAGCTCAGTGGGAGAGCGCTCGCTTCACACGCGAGAGGTCGGTGGTTCGAAACCACCCGTGCCCATCCCCCGTTTCCCCTCTATCGAAGCCAAATTCTCGACCAATGGCGAAGGGCGTTGGAGGGCGCCAAACTGGGGCGGTGGGCTAAACGGTGGGCTAAAGTCGACCTCGGAGGCACGTAAATTACGTCCTTCGGAACTATCGCGACGCTTTTGTCATGCTTGTCGCTAGTGCCGTCGTCGTAGGCACGTATGCAAGAGCGGTTCGTGCGCACCAGGTATTTAGCTCCAGAACTAGCCTTTGGGGCATTGCACCGGCTAAATGCCTCGTTCGTGGCACGCGGACTTCGAGTGAGCGACCTGTCGTCCCGGCAACGAGAGGTCGGTGAGCCGATGTCGTGCCGGGGCACGCTCCTGCCGTCTACCAGACTACGTGCTCTATTGTGCTACCTTGCATTACAAAGTCTTGAACAGGGAAAGGTGGCGATGTCACGGGCCAAGCGCACGAAGTCGTTTTCTGCACGGTTCTCCGCTGAGGTAGTCGATATGCTCGATGCCCGCAGCGAACGCCTTGGCCAGTCCAAGGCACGGGTGGCGGAGCGCCTGATCGAGGAGGGCCTGCGGATAGAAGAGTTCCCAGGTATCGTCTTCCGCTCGGGCCCCACCGGCAGGCGGGCCGGTATCGCCGGTGGCCCCGACGTGTGGGAGATCGCACGCGACCTGAAGGCGGCGGCGGCAGAGGGCGCGACGGACCCGATCGAGGCAGTCGCACATATCAGCGGCCTCAACCGCAGCGTGGTGGAACTGGCAGCGAGTTACTACGCCGCCTATCCCGGTGACATCGACGAGCGCATCCAAATGGACGAGTTGGCAGCCGAGCGGCTGCGGCACGCGCTCGCGGTCGCATCTGCGGCGTGAGGCTGCTACTCGACGAGATGTGGACGCCGACGATCGCGCTCGAGCTGCGCAAGCGCGGATTCGACGTGATCGCGATCAGCGAGCCGGCGCACGCGGTCCGCTACGCCGGGATCAGCGACGATGAGGTCTTCGCGTGTGCGCAGGACGACGGCCGTGCGATCGTCACCGACAACATTGCGGACTACGAGCAGGCCAGACGCGACTGGGAGAACCGCGGCCAAGCCCATCACGGGCTGATCTACGCGCTCAACCCGCCCTTCAACCGTCACCGAGGCAAGCGCGTCATTGGCCAGATGGTGAACGCGCTCGCCCACTTCCTCTCATCGCCGGACGCGGCACAGCAACCGTTCAGCCGAGCGCACTACCTCCGCGAAGCTCCAGGTGATGCCTGAGCCCGAACAGTCCGCTCCCGACTTCGACTACCGCGGTGTTTGCGTCGATCGCGACCGCATCCGGGGGCATCACGCTCGCCTAACCACCCGAAACTCGATGCGGTTAGTACACCGGCCTCAGTGCCTTCCAGGATTGCATGTCGTGTCCCAGCACGATCAGCGCAGTGGGATGGTCAGTGGCGAAGCGCCGTAGTTGCGACAGGGAGTGTCGGTAGCAGGGGCGATCCTTGATTCTCCACGGCTCCGCCTCTCCGCGCAGGGCGCTCGTCGTGAAGATGGCATCTCCGGCCAGCAGCGCCTGGCCGTCGGTGAGCTGCAGGATGAGCGAGAGATGACCGGGTGAGTGTCCGTGTGTATCGGCCGCCCTGACGCTACCGTCGCCGAAGAGGTCGATGGTTCGCTCAAAGCCTGCGTGGGGGATACCGTCGGCATCGAAGTCGAGCAGCGAGCGCCCTGACACTGCTCGATCTCAGCGACAGATCCCTGGCGTTGACCCTTCGGCTACCAGCCTCGTGCATCCTGTTCGTCGTTGAATCCGACGATGAGCGAAGTATCGCTGGTGGGGTCTGAGCGTCGTGCCTGGTGCTCTAACCATTGACACCATGCCTCGATGCGATCGCGCTCAGCGTCGCGAGAGCGTGGGCTTGCCGCCAGGCGTTGATCTCTGCCATCGCGCGAGTGGCCCGAGCCCCCTCGATGCGCGCCAAGCGAGCACGTTCGGCGTGCAGCGCTTGCGCTCGTTGGAACTCTTCTTGACGTCGTCGTGCGTTCTCCGCGGCAAGATCGTCTGCGACAGCGCGCGCTTCGAGCGAGCGGAATACCTCGCTCAGTGAGCCGCCCAGCGAGCGCGGACTGTCGGTCCAGCTGGCGCGGCGACCGTAGCTTTCCGGCAGCACGACCCGGAGCCTGCCGGTTGGCTCTTTGCGCTTGCGCTGCGGGGGAGGCATCTTGCGGGCGCGATCATCCTTCATCCACGAGTGCTCGTTGCGCCACGCCTCGATTTCTTCCTGCGTGAACGGGAGTGTCCGCGTTTCCTCGTGCACTTCGATCGGGTAACGGTGCTCACCGATCACGATCGCCACGCCTGGATGGTGGCCGTACCCGTACCGATCCTTGGAGGGTTCGATGCTCCAGCCGCGGCGTTTCGCGCCCACAATCAAGCTGTGAGCCAGTATCAGGGCTCGATGAGTGCGATCACGGCTCACGACCATACGTACAACACCGGGTCGTCCACCGACGACCAGTCGCCCGTCTAGTGCGGGACGCAGCCCCCGCGCTGCTGAACGAGTGGCGCGGATAAATGGGTGCGCATGTCGGAGATCCTCCGCGATAGCGTCGTCGCGACTGGCGGCCGGCACAGCAGCAGACTGCGGGGGAGCAGCGCGGTTTGTTGGGCGCGCCGAGTTGGTCGGGGTGTCTGCTTACGAGGTGGAGGTGGAGACGCCAAGTAGGCACTGCCCGCGTCCGTGATTGTGGCGCTCCAGGTCCGTCCGCGGCCAGAGACTCGGATCAGGCCCCGGCTGCGAAGGGCCGCGGCCGAGATGCGGTGCGCTGAGCCATCCATCGCACCATCAGGACAGCCGTCGGCCACCCATCTGAGAACCGGGACCTGGGCTTCGTTCAATGTGTGTCCCATCTGGACGTGAATTGTCTCGATACCGAATCCTTTTGGCCCACCGGGGCTGTTTGGTGGGCTAAATCCATCGGGAAGTCCCGGTATCTGCGTGGATCGCAGCAGCAAGGACGCGAACCGCATTTGACTTGTTAGAGCCGTTTCTTGCGCTTCCTCGGGCCTTTCCCGGGCCGCTTCACACGCGAGAGGTCGGTGGTTCGAAACCACCCGTGCCCATCCACCGTTTCCCCTGTATCCAAGCCAACCTCGGATTCATCCGCGATGGCCGCTGAGGGGTCAAAATCGCTTGGTGGGCTAAACAGTGGGCTAAAGGAAGTCTCCGTTCTGCTTCTCGGTAGCATTGGCCGCGTGGCGCGACATGGCACGGGTCAGGTGGGGCTCGCGGGCGTTGCGTCGCTCATCGTCGTGAGCGCGCTCTACGTGGCCTCGGTGAACGCGGCTGGCCGCCCGGTGGTCGCAAGCAAGGTGTGCCACGCCCCACAACTCCGCGG
Organism: uncultured Solirubrobacterales bacterium; assembly: GCA_963742275.1. Lineage (GTDB taxonomy): Bacteria > Actinomycetota > Thermoleophilia > Solirubrobacterales > Solirubrobacteraceae > Palsa-744. Next base: position 892,452 of record CAVUKU010000001.1, read on the forward strand.
GCTCACCCTCGACGTGGCCCGCCTGAAGACCATGAGAGCCGGCTGCAAGCTGCTCCTGAAGGGCGCGGCGCTCAAACAGCCCGAAGTCCAAACCATCGCTCGGCAGTCTCCCATTGCGGGCCGGCATTCCTTGACCGTGACGGTCTGGCTCAACCCGTTCTGCCGTGGATCGGCCGCGTATGGCCCAGGGATCGCCGAGCCCACGGTCACGGCGGGGCCGACCGAGCTGGTGAGCGGCTTCTACGTCGTTGGCGGCCCCCTCGCACGGTTCTCGGCGCCTACCTGCAAGCGCCCGGAACCCCCGCCCGGCGCCGGAGTGGTGGAAGTCATCAACGTGACCGGGGCGCTCGTCGCGACGCAGACCTCTACCAAGGGCCGCTTCGCGAAGATCCCGCTTCCGGCGGGCTCATACACGATCCGCGGCACATTCCTAAACGCAACCATCAACGGAACCCACCCGACGGAAACGAAGTCCCTCACCATCCCGACCGGCCACACCGTTCGGCAGGACTTCTTCCTGTCCGTCCGCTAGCTGCAAATCGGCCAGCACGCGCCCAACGACCGGACCAAGGCACCGCACGAAAAGCCGGCCGACCGGCCGGACGAGCGCGCACGGCCGTGGAGCGGATACGCCCCCAGCAGACCGCCCGAGCAGTAGGCGCCTAATCGATTTAGCGAGTACGCGGCCAGCGCCAAACCTGAGCCCTGCGGCCATGCGGGCGAACTCTCGCGCCAGCGACTATCGTGCCGTCCATGATGCGCCTCTATCACCGTGAGCACGCGGGCCGGCCGATCCGCGTGGCATGGATGCTCGAGGAGCTCGGCGAGCCGTATGAGGTCACGGTGATGACGCGCGAGGAGAGCAAGGGCGAGGAGCATCGCGCCCGCCATCCCCTGGGCCGCGTGCCCGTGCTCGAGGACGAGGAAGGGTTCGTATTCGAATCGGCGGCGATCTGCCTGCACCTCGCAGACCTGCATCCCGACGCCGGCCTCGCGCCGCCACCGGGGACCCATGAGCGAGCGCTGCTTTACCAGTGGGCGATCTTCGCCCCAGCCGAGCTCGAGCCGCCGCTAATCGAGTCCGCCGTGCACGCTCAGCGCGACCCCGACCGTTCCGCCTCAGCGCGACAGCGCTTTGACGAGGCCGCGCGCGCGGTGTCCAGCGCCTTGGATGGCAGCGACTATCTCGTCGGAGAGCGCTTCACGGTGGCTGACGTACTTGTCGGGAGCACGCTGGCTTTCACGGAGCGCATCGGCTTTGCGGATGAGCTCCCGGCGAACCTGAGGGACTACTTGGCGCGGCTCACGCAGCGACCCACCCGCCAGCGCGCCCTCGAGCGCACGATGTCCGGCTGACGGGCGGGAGCCCTTCGGGTGAGCGAGCACAGCCCGGCACTCAGAGCGCGCCCCACGTGCTCCAGGTTCCTGCTGGTTGGTAGGAGCGTCTGGACAGTCGCGGCTCGCCTGTTCTGACATTAGCCCTGTGTGGGCCTCTCTGCAAACGTGGTACACTCGCGGTATGTCCCACACTGAGAGACGCGTCACGGTCGGAGAGCGCGGGCGGGTGGTCCTGCCATCTGCGGTGCGCCGCGAGCTGGACCTGAAGCCTGGTACTCACATGCTCTTGAGCACCGAGAAAGACGGCTCGCTGCGGCTGCGCCCGTATCGCGCCGTGGCCGAGCAGAGCCGCGGCCTGCTCCGCGATCTCCCTGGGGGGTCGATGGTCGATGGACTGCTCGCCGAACGGCGCGCGGAAGCCGCCCGCGAGGACGCCGAGTAGTTGGCTCTCGTACTCGACGCTTCGGCGCTGCTCGCCTATCTTCGTGACGAGCCCGGCGCGGACGTTGTAGCCGAGGCAATCACTGGCGGTGTGGTCATCTCGACCGTCAATCTCGCGGAGGTCTTCAGCCGCTCCGCAGATCGGGGAGCCGACCCGGCGAAGCTCGCCGCCAAGCTCACCCAAAACGGCCTGCTCGATGGTGCGATCACCGTCGAGCCGTTCACGGCCACCGACGCGATCGACGTGGCACACCTGCGACCGTTGACCCGTGATGCAGGGCTCTCGCTTGGCGACCGGGCGTGCCTCGCGCTGGCGCGGCGGCTGGGCGCCCCGGTGTTGACGACTGACACCGCTTGGCAAGGCGCAGCTCACGGTGCTGAGCTGCGCCCAATCCGCTGAGCGTCCACGCCGCCGTCAGCCTGCTAGCTCTCCTTGATTCGAAGCGAGTGCGCCGCGGGCTTGCCTGCGCAACGACTCCATATGACTCACGCCTGCTACCATGACATTATGCGTCAGCTGACATTGCGAGTGCCCGAAGAGCTCGCCGAGCGACTCAAGGGAGCCGCACGCGATCGCGAGGAGAGCGTCAACGGCTACGCCGTCAAGGTCCTCTCAGCCGCGGTCGACCCAGACCTCGCGGGCGATGAGATCACGGGCTTGAGGGAGCGCCTGGGGCGAGCCGGGCTTCTGCTGAGCCCCGAGCGCCTCCCGACTCAGCGCCCGTCGGAGCGAGCGCTGAGTCGCGCCCGTGCCGCCGCCGGGCGTGGCAGGCCGCTGTCGGACTTCGTCGCAGAGGGTCGTCGCTGAGTACCTTTGCCGATTCGTCGGCGCTCGTGAAGCTCTACGCCGACGAGGCCGGACATCGAGCGATCCGCGCGCTCGACGCGCTCGTCGTCTCAGCGCTCGCGCGTGTGGAGGTGCCCTCCGCACTGTGGCGCAAGGCCCGCACGGGCGAGCTGGAGGATGCAGCCGCCAGCACCCTGGTCAGTGCGTTCGAGCTCGACTTCCACGGCGACCTCGACTCGGGCTCACGCTTTACGATCGTCTCCCCGACCGAGCCGGTGCTCGTCGCGGGCGCACGAGAAGCGGCGCACCACGCGCTGCGCGCATATGACGCGGTACAGCTCGCGAGCGCGCTCGCGGTCCGCGAGCTCGACCCGCGCTGCAGCCGCTTCGCTTGCTTCGATACCGAGCTGCGGCGCGCCGCCAGCCGCGCGGGCTTCGTGCTGCTGCCAGAAAGCGCGATGGCCTGAGCGCCGCTTGCCGGCGTGTCTGTCAGTGTGAGGCCCCATGAAGCACTTCAGCAGCTGGGACGGGGTCGAGATCGCCTACGGGGAGTGGGGCGATGAGACGGCGTCGACGCCCGTGGTCCTGCACCACGGCTTCGTCGCCAACGCGGAGGCCAACTGGGTCGCCACCGGCGTGCTCGACGCGCTCCTCGCCGCGGGACGCAGGGTCATCGCCCCCGACGCCAGGGGCCACGGTCACTCCGAGAAGCCACACGACCCCGCCCGCTACGGGGAGCAGCGCATGGCGAGGGATCTCGCCGTGCTGCTCGACACGATCGGCGCGGGGCAGGTCGATCTCGTGGGCTACTCGATGGGAGCGATCGTCTCGTTGCTGTTCGCCAGCAGCGATGAGAGGGTGCGGCGACTGGTCATCGGAGGTGTCGGCTCGGGCGTGGTCGAGTGCGGCGGGGTGGATCGGCGAGCAGTCTCCAACGAGTCGATCATCGAGGCCCTCAGCGCCGATGACCCGGCGAGCATCGACAGTCCCGAGGCGGCGGCGTTCCGAACGCTCGCGGACGCCCTGGGTGCTGACCGGGAGGCGCTCGTCGCACAGGCGAGGTCGATCCACAGAGACGGCGTGGCGCTCGATCGCATCTCCGCGCCAACACTCCTCCTGGCCGGGGAGGACGATCCGCTGGCCGTGCGCCCCGAGTTGCTCGCCGACGCGATCCCCAACGCCGTGCTTCAGATCCTCACGGGCAACCACATCGGAGCGCTGGGCGATCCACGGTTCACGCAGTCCATCGTCGAGTTCCTCGCCTGATCAGCGCTCGGTTCGACGGAACCGAGAGCCCACCCCCGACGGAAGCCAGAGGCCATCGGCTTCGGATGGGTACGGTCCATGTTCGTCGCAGCCATCGTGCCATAGTGCGGCACGATGAACGAGCACCGCCGCGAGCTCGCAGATGCGCTGTACGCCGCGAGCCACACCCACGACCAGGGCCGCCCCAATCGGCTGGAGCGCTTCAGGAACGTCGAGCCGGAGACCGCGGAGCTCCTCGGAGTGCTGATCCGCGCGAGCGACGCGCTGCGCATCCTCGAGCTCGGCACCTCCAACGGGTACTCCACGGTCTGGCTCGCCGACGCCGCCGAGGCGACCGGGGGGAGCCTTCTCAGCGTCGACATCGACGCCGAGCGCACCCACCTCGCTCGCGAGCACCTGCGGAGCGCTCTGCTCGATGACCGTGTCGAGTTGCGCACCGAGGACGCCGGACTGACACTCGCTCGATCGAGCGACTCGGAGTGGGATCTCGTGTTCCTCGATGCCGAACGCCCCGCCTATGCGAGCTACGTGACGGATCTCGTTCGGACGCTGGCGCCCGGCGGGTTGCTGGCGGTGGACAACATTCTCTCGCACGAGCACGAGCTCCACGAGTTCACCTCGCTGATCGAGGCCGAGCCGAGGCTGACGCAGACGGTCGTGCCCGTGGGCGCGGGGCTCAGGCTCGCCGTGCGCGATCGCGGCGGCAGCGCCAATTAGACGACGCGATCACCTGCTCCCACCGGACCCACCTCCTCACCCCTCATAGACCAGCAGCGCGTGCGCCGCGTGTGGCGCGAGTCGCTCCCGGCCCTTCAGAGACGCGAGCTCCACGAGGAACCCGCAGCCGACGACCTCTCCGCCGAGCCGGCCAACCAGATCGCACAGCGCCGCCGCGGTGCCGCCGGTCGCGAGCAGATCGTCGTGCACCAGCACGCACGTACCGGGGCCGATCGCATCGGTGTGCAGCTCGAGCTGGCTCGTGCCGTACTCGAGAATGTACTCCGCGTTGATCGTCTCGTAGGGCAGCTTGCCCGGCTTGCGCGCCAGCACGAACCCCGCGCCGAGCTCCAGCGCGAGCGCCGGCCCGAGCAGGAAGCCACGGGCCTCCGCCGCGACCACGCAGTGGGCTCCCAGCGGGCGGGCGTACTCGGCCAGACCCCGCACCGCCGACGCAAGTGCCTCCGGGTCGGCCATCAGGGGCGTGATGTCCTTGAAGAGGATCCCCGGCCGCGGGAAGTCAGGGATGTCGCGGATCAAGGCACGCAGCCGCTCCGTGCCCTCCATCGCCGACCCAGAGTCGTGCACCCGTTCATCCTCGCAGACCGCCCGCTGCGCAATGATTGCGCGATGGCGTCCCCCTCCGAGGTCGCGGTCACGGCTCCCTTCGCGGGTGTGGTGGTGGCGGTATCGCACCCCCCCGGGGGGCTGGTGCAGGCGGGCGTGGCACTCGTGGTGCTGGAGGCGATGAAGATGGAGCACGAGGTGCTCGCGCAGGCCGACGGGGTGGTGCGCAGTGTGGAGGTCGCCGTGGGGGACGCGGTGCAGGAGGGGGAGGTGCTCCTCGTGCTGGACGCCGATGAGGGGGCGGCGCTCCACACGCCCGACGGAGGGAGTCCTGGGGAGCTCGACCTCGACGCCTCCCGCGCGGACCTGGACGCGGTGCGCGAGCGCCACGCGCTCGGGCTGGACGCCGCGCGCCCGCAGGCCGTGGCGCGGCGGCGCGAGCTGGGCCGTCGCACCGCGCGCGAGAACCTCGCGGATCTCGTGGACGAGGGCACCTTCGTGGAGTACGGCCCCCTCCTCTTCGCCGCCCAGGAGCGCCGCCGCTCACGCGAGGAGCTGATCGCCCAGACCCCCGCGGACGGTCTGGTCGCGGGAGTGGGGGAGGTGGGAGGAGAGTCCTGTGTGGCGATGTCCTACGACTACACCGTGCTCGCCGGCACCCAGGGGATGCGCGGCCATCTCAAGAAGGATCGCCTCTTCGAGCTCGCCGAGCGCCGCCGTCTCCCGGTCGTGCTGTTCGCCGAGGGTGGAGGCGGGCGCCCGGGCGACGTGGACTGGCCATTGGTCGCGGGACTCGACTGCCGGGCGTTCGCGCTCTTCGCCCGCCTCAGTGGCCTGGTGCCGCTCGTGGGGATCGCCTCGGGCTACTGCTTCGCCGGCAACGCCGCCCTGCTGGGCTGCTGCGACGTGGTGATCGCCACCGAGGACTCCTCGATCGGGATGGGGGGCCCCGCGATGATCGAGGGCGGCGGCCTGGGCGTCCACGACCCCGCCGAGGTGGGCCCGATCGAGGTGCAGAGCGCAAACGGCGTCGTCGATCTCCGGGTCCCCGACGACCGCGCCGCGGTCGCGGCTGCAAAGCGCTATCTCTCCTACTTCCACGGGCCCACCGAGCGGTTTGTCCATGGGCCCACCGAGCCGTTTGCGGCTCCCGACCAGCGCCTCCTGCGCCACATCGTCCCCGAGCAGCGCAAGCGCGCCTACGAGGTGTGCCGGGTCGTGGAGACCCTCTGCGACGAGGGCTCCGTGCTGGAGCTGCGCCGCGGCTTCGGGGCCGGGATGCTCACCGCGCTCGCCACGGTCGAGGGCCGGCCGCTGGGGATCCTCGCGAACGACCCCTCCCATCTCGGCGGCGCGATCGACGCGGACGCCGCGGACAAGGCCGCCCGCTTCCTGGGACTCTGCGACGCGTTCTCGCTGCCCGCGCTTCTGCTCTGCGACACCCCCGGCTTCATGGTGGGCCCCGCGGCGGAGCGCACCGCCACCGTGCGCCACTTCGCCCGCATGTTCCTGGTCGGGGCCAACCTCGAGATCCCCTTCGGCACGATCGTGCTGCGCAAGGGCTACGGGCTCGGCGCCCAGGCGATGGCAGGTGGGTCCTTCAAGGCCCCCCTGTTCACCGTCGGCTGGCCCACCTCGGAGTTCGGCGGGATGGGCCTGGAGGGCGCGGTGCGCCTGGGCATGCGCCGCGAGCTGGAGGCGATCGAGGACCCCTCCGAGCGCGAGCGTGTGTTCGCGGCCACCGTCGCCGCCGCCTACGAGCACGGGCGCGGTGTCAACATGGCCGCCTACGGCGAGATCGACGACGTCATCGATCCCGCGGACTCCCGTCGCTGGATCGCCACGCTGTTCGACCCTCCCCCCGAGGACTGGCGCCAGCGACCCGCCAAGCGGCGCCCCAACATCGACGCCTGGTAGACGCCCGGCCCCCGCCTGGCGCGCCGTCGCGGGACACGGAGGCCCCGCGCCCGAGCGGCCGTGAGCGTCACCAGCCCACGTGGACGATCCCAAAAAAAATGAGCTACAACGCGCAGGCCGCGGCCATGTAGAGGATCGCCTGGACCCGCGCGAGCGCTCCCACCGCGCTGTCGGGCGGTAGCAACTCGGGATGGTGAAGGGGCCGTGATGTGAAGCCCTCGGCGCCGTCGAGGCCCACGAATGCCATCGCGATCGGCGCGAGCGCTCCGAAGAAGGCGAAGTCGTCCGAGCCGCACGAGCGCCACTCCGCGGCGATCTGGAGGCCCGCGCTCGGGAGCAGCTCGCGCGCCCTCCCGACGATACGGGGGTCGTTCTCGAGCGCCGGCTCGCCCGGCGTCAGCTCGACGCTGCCGAGACAGCCGTGCGCCGAGGCGACGCCCACTACCACCTCCTCCACCATCCGCCGCAGCGCGAGGCGATCCTCGGGTCGATGGGCGCGCAGGGCGGCTCGTGCGCGCGCCCGCGGGGGGATCACGTTCTCCGCGCTCCCCCCCTCCAGCACCCCCACCGTCAGCATCGCCGAGTGCAGCGGGTCGATCCGGCGCCCCACCTGGGCGTGGAGGGAGACCACGATCTGCGCGATCGCCAGGATCGGGTCGCGCCCCAGGTGGGGGTAGGCGCCGTGCGAGGGCCTCCCCTCGACCGTGATCTCCACCGCGTCACACGAAGCATTCACCGCGCCCGAGTCCAGTGCTACCGCGCCCCAGGGCAGCTCGGGGTGCACGTGCGCCGCCACCACGGCCCCCGGGGCGAGCTTCGCCAGATCCTCGCGCGCCAGCTGCTCAGCGCCCGAGGGGTAGGCCTCCTCGCTCGGCTGGAAGACCGCCAGCAGGGGGGTGGGCAGCGTCTCACCGAGCGTGTGCGCCGCGCGCGTCAGCGCCACCAGCGCCGCCATGTGCACGTCGTGCCCACACGCGTGCATCGCGCCCCCCGTGGCGCTGAACGCAGCGCCCGTGCGCTCCTCGATCGGTAGGCCGTCCAGCTCGGCGCGTACTGCCACCGCCGCGCCGCCGGTGGGGCCCACGCGGGCGATCCGGCCGGTCCCCGCGACCGTCGTGCACGCCACCGGCAGCTCCTGCGCGACCGCGGCCGCCGTCCACTGCTCCGCGTGCGCCAGCTCCGGGTGCTCGTGCAGCCGGTGGCGCAGGGCCACCGCGAGGGGGAGCTCGCGCTCGATGGCCTCGAGCAGCGCCCCCACGGAGCCCGAGATCGCGCTACTCATCGGCTTCGGAGCCCCGTGCTGGCCATCCGGTTGGACGCCCTCGCGGCATCCCCCCCGGCGCCCCCGACAGGGGGTAATGGCAACTCAGTAGATCGCGGCATAGCGCCGGCACACCTCGCTTACGTCCAGGTCCGCCACCGCCGCGAGCTCGGTGCGCTTGATGCCGACGAAGGCCTCGTACAGCGTCTGCCCCATCCACCCGCGCGCCGTGTCGTCCTGCTCGAGCGCCCCCAGCGACTCCTCCAGCGACGCCGGCAGCGCGCCGACTCCGTAGCGCTCCGCCTCGGCCGCATCCAGGCGCATGGGATCGCGGTCCAGAATCGGCGGCGCCGGCAGACCCCCGCGCACGCCCTCAAGGCCCGCGCGCACGATCGCACCGAGCGCCAGGTACGGGTTCGCGCTCGCGTCCGCTCCGCGGTACTCCAGGCGCATTTGATCCGCCGGGTCGGCGGCGGCGAGCGCGACCAGCGGAGGTATCCGCAGGAGCGTTTCCCGGTTGCGCTCGCCGAGGCAGACCGCGCCCGCGCTCCAGCGGTGGGGGGTGAGACGCGCGGAGGAGATCGGGCTTGGAGCGCACAGCGCACTCAGCGCCCCCGCGTGGCGCAGGATCCCCGCCGCGAAGCTCCCCCCCAGCTCGCTCAGGGCCCCCGGGCGACCCGCGTCGTAGAGCAGCGGCGCCCCCGCGGAGTCGAGGAGGCTGAGGTGGATATGCACTCCGTTGCCCGGCCCCAGGGGGTCGAGCAGCGGAGTGAAGCTCGCGCGCAGCCCCCGCCGGCGAGCGATCTCGCGCACGACCTCCCTGAGCACGACGCCGCGATCCGCAGCCCCCACGCCCTCCGCCGCCTGCACTGGGATCTCGAACTGGTGCGCGGCGAACTCCGGGAAGATTCGTTCGGGCCGCACCCCCGCCTGCACCAGCGCTCCCATCGCCTCCGCGGCGAACGGTTCCGCGCGTCGCTGCGCCTCCAGCGAGAACGGCGGCGCCGGAGGCTCCCCGCTCAGGAGCTGGAACTCCTGCTCGAAGCTCGCCACCACGCGCGCGCCGAGCTCCCCCTCGAGCTCCTCGAGCCCCCCGCGCAGGAAGCGCCGCGGGCAGCACTCCCAAGGCCGCCCATCGGTCTCCACGATGTCGCACAGCACGAAGTCCAGGGCGCCGCCGCGAGCATCGGTCGGACCGCTGCCCCACGCGTTCACTGCGGCGCCTGCTCCGGCGTTCACTGCGGCGCCCGCCCCGGTTCCCACGCGACGCGGATCCGCCTCGACGCGCACACGGGTATCGGCGTCCGGCAGCAGACGCAGGTCGCCCGTCGAGTCGAACGGGGTCATGTCGGCGAGGGGGCCGTGGGGCGTGAGCGAGTGGTTCGCGGGCACCCAGCCGATGCCGGCCTGCAGGTGCTCGTCGAGATCCGCCACGAGCACCGAGCGGCCGCGCACGATCGCGCCGAGGTCGCAGCACACCAGCGCGACCAGCTCGGCGGAGCTCACCCCGACAGCTCCGCGGCCACGGTGCCGTTGTCCCAGATGCCCTCGCTCAGCCCGAGGGCGCCGGCGCCGGCGCGCACCACGGGGGCGTCCTCGGTGGCGGCTACGACGATCACGCCCCCCGCCGGTTTGTCGCGCCGCTCGATCGCCGCCGCGAGGCGCTCGGCGGGCTGCATGTGCACGCCCTCCCTCCCCAGCGAAGGGTAGGTGTCGGCCACGCCGTAGAGGTTGCCGCGCGGGCCCCGCACACGACCGACGACGCAGACGAAGTGCCCCACGTCCCAGTCCGCCGGGGGGCCGCTCCGCTCGCCGTCGTAGAGGTGCGCAAGCAGTTGATCGATGCGCGCATGTGAGCCCCAGAGGTGGTGGGTGGCAAGGTTGGCAATCAGCGTAATCGGATGCTCGAGCGCCGCCGCAAGGTCGAACAGACCGCCCAGCGTCCCCGCGGTCCAGGGGCCGCTGTAGGGGATTGCCGCGAGCGCGCCGCCGGAGAGCAGCTCGACCGCACTCGCCACGCCGGCCGCCGTGGTGCCCGACACCGCGGCGTCCTCGACGAACGGCAGCTCGAGGCGGTAGTCGCGCCGCCCCGTCTCCCCGTGCGGCAGGTTGCGGGGGTCGGGATGCGCGGAGACGATGCTCCCCGCCGCCGCCGCCACCGCGTCCTGGTCGAGCGGCTCGCCCCCGTGGCGCTCGATCCCAGCCGCGCGCAGCGCGAGCGCGCCGCAGAACGCCCCGCACAGGTCGTCCCGCTGGGGAAGCTCCCGGGCGTGAACCGCCAGCAGCGCGCGAGCCCCCGGGAGGAGCGTCATCTCAGGTGAGGCCGTGGGCGTCATCGGAGAAGAGGCTAGCCTTAGCGGAAGATATGCCCCCTGGCAGGACGCCGTGAACCCTCCGACCAACGCCCCCCCGACCCTAGCCCCCGTCCGGCCTGCGACCGCGCGCGCGACGCGGGAGCTGCGAATCGGGATCGACGCGCGCGCGGCGGTGGAGGTTCCCGCGGGGCGCGGGCGGGTAGTGCGCGAGCTACTGCGCGCTCTGGGGGAGCGCGAGGATGAGGGCCAGCGCTACGTGCTCTACGCGCGGGAACCCTGGCGTGAGCAGCCGCTGGACGGGCGCTTTCGCTGGCATACGATCGCGGCGCGCGACCCCTGGTGGCACCTGCGCGCCGCGCAGGCGGCCAACCGCGAGTGCGACGTGTTCCTCTCGACCAACTCCTACCTCACCGGCTGGCTGCTGAGTATCCCCGACGTGCCGATCGTCTACGACCTCGCCCCCTTCGAACCCGCGCTGAAGCCCAACCGCCGCTCGGTGGTGATCGAGCGCCTCACCTTAGGCCGCACCGCGCGCCGCGCCGCCGCGCTGCTGGCGATCTCCCAGGCGACGGCCGACGCGCTGAGCGAGCGCTTCCCCGCGACCGCCGCGCGCACGGTCGTGGCTCCCCTCGGGGTCGCCCCCACGCTCACCTCCGAGCTCGACCCCGCCGAGGCCGCGGCGCTGCCGCCCGCGGGCTTCGTGCTGGCGGTGGGGACGCTCGAGCCGCGCAAGAACCTGCCCCGCTTGGTCGAGGCCTACCTCGATCTCGACGAAGCCCTGATCGCTCGCCACCCACTGGTGGTCGTCGGTGCGCGGGGCTGGCAGACGGGCCCCACGCTGAGCGCGCTGCGCTCGCTCGAGGAGCGCTGCACGATGCTGGGCTACGTCTCCGACGCCGCCCTCGCCGAGCTCTACCGCCGCTGCGCGGTCTTCTGCTACCCCTCCCTAGGCGAGGGCTTCGGCCTGCCTGTCCTGGAGGCGATGGCCGCCGGCGCAACGGTGCTCACCTCCAACGTCTCCTCGCTGCCCGAGGTCGGGGGGGACGCAGTCGTGTACGTCGATCCCTGCGACGTTGCCAGCATCGCCGCCGGCTTGCGGCGCGTGCTGAGCGACGAGCCCCACCGCGCCGAGCTCGGCCGGCTCGCGCTGGCACAGGCCGAGAAGTTCACCTGGGAGGGGTTCGCCGAGCGGGCGCTGAGCGTGTTGGGGGCGGCCGCCGACCGCGCGGGCGTCACTTAAGCACCTCGAACCCGACCCGCAGCTACTTGAGCACCTCGCACGCGGCCCGCTACTTGAGCACCTCGAACTCCGCGCGCATGTTCATTGTGGGGAAGCGGAACGCAAAGTACTTCTCGTAGATGTCCGGGAAGCGGTTGAAGAGCCGGCTCAGCCCGAGCGCCCTGAAGGGCAGCCACATATCGAGGGTCACGTGGATCATGCGGAAGCGGACGTCGGTGTAGTGGGCGAAGCGGGGCTCCGCCAGGGAGCGGATCGCGATCGTGGAGAAGTAGTGGCGGTGGGTGGGGTCGCCGTAGGCGAGCACCGAGGAGAAATGCGGCGTGCGGAGCTGGATCCGCGCGCCCGGCCGGGCGACGCGGAAGAGCTCCTCGAACACCCGGATCGGCTCCCTGACGTGCTCGATCACGTCCTGCAGCAGGATCTGGTCGAAGCTCGAGTCCTCGATCGGATAGGGGAACACGTCGAGGTCGTGCACGATGTCCGCGTCGGTGTCCGCGGAGATGTCCAGCCCCACCGCGCCCGGCGTCTTGGACGATCCGCAGCCGATGTCGAGGATCGCCCCCGCCCCAATGGGCAGGAGATCGAATTGGTGGGGGTCGGTCAGCCGCCCCAGCAGGCCTCGCGGGTCACGCATCGCCCGCACCGTAGCGCTCGCGGGGCCGCAGGAGCTCGCGGGGCCGCAGCACGAAACCGGCGCTGTCGCCGGCGCCCTCTCGGTTCAACTCGCCCGCCCGGCGCTTGAAGGCCTGTATCTCCTCCGTGCTGAAGAGCTCGGTTCCCTGGCTCTCCGCGTAGGAGCGCGGATCGCGCAGCGGGATATCCCGCCTGTACTGCTCGCTGCCCCAGAACTGGAGCGAGTCGGAATCGAAGAACACACGCGAGACCGTCATGCCGGCCTGCTCCGCGAGGATGCCCATCGATCGCGGCGTGGGGATGAAGAGATGCCTGGGCGCGTCGAGCTGCACCCAATCCGTGCCGTAGTTCCGCCACGCCCAGCCGCTCGCCACTGGCACGCGGATGAGGATGCTCCCCCCGCCGTTGAGGCGCTCGCGCAGCTCCCTCAGGACCGCCGCCGGCTCCGCCATGTGCTCGAAGGAGTGGTTGAGCATGATCAGATCCCAACCACCCGGCATCTCCTCCACGCCCAGCTTGCGGATCGCGGTACGCCCGCCGATCTCCAGGTCGTGGGCGATGTACGGGTCGAAGCCACTCACATTCGAAAAACCCTGGCCCAGCATCCACACGAGCGTGTGCCCGCTGCCCGATCCCACGTCGCACACCGCGGAGGACGTTCTCAAACCTAGACCCGCGAACCACTGCAATTGTGGCGGTATGCGCCTCGCGCGCGCCAGGCGGTCGACCACGCCGACCGGCGCGCGCAGCAGCGCGATGGCGCGCGCCCTCTTCACACTCACAAGAAGCGAGCGGTCCACGGCCGGTGGCGCGTCGCCCAGGGAGTAGTAGCGCTCCGGGTAGAACCTCGAGAGATCCTCAGGCACGTCGAGCAGTTGCAGGCAACCGCACTCCCCGCACTCCAGGTACTCGAAGGACTCCCGCTCACCGAACATCATCTCGCGCACCGTGAACACGCGGTTATCGGCGGCGTTGGCGCAGATCTTGCAGGCGGGAACGCTCATCGGCTCGAAAGCACTCGCACCGCGAACGGGCGGTGACCGGAGGCGTTAGCGCGAATCTCGCAGGGGGGAGCGCTCATCCGCTCGCGAGCACCCGGTCGTAGGCGCTGGCGATGCGCTGCGCCGCGGCGGCCGTGGAGTAGCGCTGCACCACCTCGCCGGGGTAGGAGACCCGCGCGCCCGGCGGGCGGCTGAGCGGACCGGCTGCGAGCGCGCGCGCGATCCCCATCCAATCGCCGGGAGCCACGAGATCGACCGGCGCACCCGCCAGCACCTCGGGGATCGCGCCGTTGGTGCTCGCGACGATCGCCAGGCCCCCGGCCAGCGCCTCGGCGAGCACCAGCCCGAACTGCTCCTCCCAGAACGCGTGGGGCACGTCCAGGGGGTGGTAGGCGGCAGTGGCGGAGGACAGGCTGGCGAGCACCATCGCCGACGCCCCCGCGAAGATCGCCGGCATCTGCTCGTAGGGGACGCTGCGGATCTCCAGGACCTCCGCGAGTCCCAGCTCGACAGCGTGCTCGCGCAGGCGCCGCTCCTCGGGGCCGGAGCCGACCAGCAGCAGCCGCGGGCGCATGTTCCGCCCGTCCTGTCCGGTCACGAGTCCGCTGTGCAGCGCGGCGAGCGCCCGCAGCACGTCGTGGTGGCCCTTCTCCCACACCAGCCTCCCCGGGGAGACGATCGTGTGCTCCGCTGAAGCCGGCCCGGACGGGGAGACCGCGAAGCCTCCCGCGTGCTCCGTCGGCGGTGGCACGGAGGAGGCGGCCGCGAAGCGTGCCGTGTCGATGCCCGGCAGACAGACGCTCATGCGCTCGGGGGACACGCCCTCCAGGCGCAGGGCCTCGGCGGAGCGCTCGGTGGCCGGCAGGAAGAGGTCCGTCTCCGCCAGCACCAGCTCGCGGTAGCGCCGCGCGTTGCGGTTGCGGTAGGCCGCCATCAACGGCAGCGTCTCCCAGACGGTCTGCACGAGCTTGAAACCGTGGCGGCGCCTGCGCCGGGCCGCCTCGGCGGCGAACCAGTAGGAGAGCTCCTCCCCGTGCACGATGTCCGCCGACGCAAACGCCTCCTCGGCCGATAGGTAGCGGTCGCCGAGCGCCCTCGCGCCGATCTCCCCCACCGGCCCCCCGGGCAGCAGGTCGCGTAGCGCGCGCACCCGGACCGGCCGCAGCCCCTGGGGGGTGGCGTAGCGGTTTGAGCCCGTGAGCAGAAAGGAGACCTCGAAGCGCTCCGGGAGCTCGCGCCAGGGGTACAGCTCCCACTGCGTGACCTGATGGCCACGGACGATCAGGACACGGGGCACGGCCCGGCAGGCTAGCCGGAAACCGTTCCCGCCGTCCCGCCTGCGCCGCGGCCCTACCGGCGGGGGACGTCGGGGGCGGTCCGGGATGGGAAGCGGGAGGCGATCGCGCGGCGGTAGCCCTCCAGGCTGGCCACTCCGGTCTGCTTCCACGTAAAGCTCGCGGCCCGCTCGCGGCCGCGCTCCGCCAGGCGCTCGGCGAGCACCCGGTCACTCAGCAGCCGCAGGATGGCGGCCGTGATCTCCTCCTGGCGCTCGGGATCGAACGTCAGCGCCGCCTCACCGGCCACCTCGACCAGCGCGGGGGCGTTCGAGCAGGCGACGGGGAGGCCCCGCAGCATCGCCTCGAGTACCGGCAGCCCGAAGCCCTCGATCAGCGAGGGGAGCACGAAAGCGCTGCTCAGCGCGTACAGGCCCTCGAGCTGCTCCTCAGAGAGCCAGTCGGGGAAGCGCACGCGGCGCTCCACGCCGAGCTCGGTGGCGAGCGCCCGGAGTTGTGCCTCGTAGGGCGTGGGCGAGCCGGGCAGCACGAGCACCACCTCCTCCCCGAGCGCGGGGAGCGCGTGCACGAGCCGGTGCAGGTTCTTGTAGGGGCGCTTCTGCGCGACACAGAGCAGGACGCGCGCGTCCCCCAGGTCGAGCTGGGCGCGCAGGGGACCCTCGGCTGTGGGGGGCACCTGGGGCGGCCGAGCGGCGAGAGGGGTGGTGTGGATGCGCTCGGGGGCCAGCCCCAGCGTCTCGGTGAGGTCCCTCGCCGCGGCGTGGGAGATGGTGAAGATCCGGTCGGCGCGGCGCACCGCGCGGCCCACCCGGCGGCGCATCGTGCTGTGCACGCGCGGGCTCGCCTCCCATTCCTCGGGCCGGTGCAGCCAGATCAGGTCGAGCACCGACACGACGCTCGCGACCCTCGGCACGATCGCTGGTCCCGTGTTCGCGGGGCTGTGCAGCACATCCAACCCGCGGACCGCCGCGAGAGCGGGGAGCGCGAGGTACTCGGCGGGCACGTGCAGCGGCGGGCCGTGCAGGGCCACCGGGACCGTCACCCACCGCACGCTCGGCGCCCACGACTCCTCGCGCAGGTCCGCGGGGGCCTCGCGCGAGACGAAGACCGTCACCTCCGTCGCCGGCTCCGCCGCGAGCAGCCCGCCGGGGAGCTCACGCGCGTAGCGCCCCGCCCCCCCGCCGCGCTCGCCGAGGAAGATCAGGTTGAGCCCCACGCGCAGGGGTCGCCCTGTGGAGGCGGCGCTCACTGGGAGGCGGGCCGGCCGCTCGGCGGGCCGGCGCCCAGGCGCCGACGGGGACGGGGGATCAGCTCAGTGATCTCCCGGGGGGTGGCGCGTGTGAGGATGATCAGCAGCCCGTAGGCCCCCAGGACGATGGCGCTCAGCGCCACCGAGGGCAGCGAGCCAAACGCCAGCAGCAGCGCGAGCGCCACCGCGGCGGCGAGGACCACCTTGGGGAGGATCGCGATGCGCGGGCGTAACTCGGGGTGCCCCCGTGCGAGTACGAGCAGGTAGCCCAGCGCGAGCGTCGACTCCCCGCAGAGCGTCGCCACCGCGGCCCCCCGCGCTCCGTCCGAGGCGGCAAGGATCAGCGTGAGGGAGCAGCTAACGAGCAGCGCGGCGGCGTTGACGACGAGCAGCGCTCCGTAGCGCTTGATCGACAGCAGGGCGTAGCCCCAGCCGGCGAGCAGGAACGAGGCGATCATCGCTAGCCCCTGGATGCGCAGCACCGCGACGGCGCCCGCGTATTTCGGCCCGCCCACGACCGCGACGATGAACGGCGCGCCCGCGAGGATCCCGAGCGCGGCCGCGACCCCCAGGATCAGCGACACCTCGAAGATCCGCTGCATCGCGTAGGCCAGTCGCGCGCGATCGTCGCGCGCGGTCCGCGCGAGCAGCGGCAGGGCATTGCCGACGAGCAGCCCGGGAACCGTCACGAGCACCACGAAGACCCGGAAGGACATCGCGAACAGCCCACTCTGATGGGCGCTGGCGGCGAGGCTCGTGATGATCTGGGCGGTGTAGACGTAGACCGTCCCCACCGCGGTGGCCAGCGAGAAGGAGACCGTGAGCCGCAGCAGCGCGAGCCAGTTGTGCGGGCGCAGCTCCAGGCGCAGCGAGATCCTCCCCCGGACCAGCACCGCGGTCACCGGGACCAGCAGCGCGTAGACGAGCAGCGTCACCGCGAGCAGCGGGAGCACCCCCGCCCCCACCGCCACCAGCGCGACGATCGCGACCACCGTCAGCGCCTGCCGGGACAGATCCAGCAGCGTGAGCGTGCCCAGGCGCAGATCAGCGGCGAGCGGGATCGAGAGGGTGTGCTGGTAGACGAGCGCGATCGTGGCGAGGCTCGCGAGCACCGTTCCCGCGAGCAGCGCCGCGTCGTAGCCGGCGAGCACGGCGAACAGCGTCGCGACCACCACCCCCACCAGCGTGAGCGCGACGCGCAGGCCGAGCAGATCGCGCATCAGCCGTTCGCGCTCGGCGCCCTCCCGCACGGCGAACTCGCGGGTGCCGAGGTTGGACATCCCGACGTCGGTCACCAGCGCGACGACGCTCACGAGCGAGATCACCGTGGTGTACGCGCTGAAGCGCGCCGGTCCCAGGTGGCGGGTGAGCAGCACGATCGGGATCAGCGACATCCCCACGACGGCCACGTAGCCGCCGAGACGCAGCACCCCGCCGCGGATGATCATCCCCCCAGCCGCCGGGGTGTCCAGCACGTTGGGCTCGACGCTCACCGCGACGCCCCCACGTGGCGAGCACGGCCGGCGGCGCGATCCCCCCAGGCGCGCGCGTAGCTCTCAAGCGTTCCCCGCGCGGTCGCCTCCCACGTGAACGCGGCCTGGCGTTCGCGGCCGAGCGCGACCAGGCGCTGCGCCAGCGCGGGGTCGGAGAGGAGGTCGATCAGCGCGCCGGAGATGTCCGCGACCTCGCGCGGGTCGAAGTAGCGTGCCGCCTCCCCCGCCACCTCGGGGAGCGCCGAGGCGCGGGAGCAGGCGACGGGGACCCCGCGGCGCATCGCCTCGAGGATCGGGATGCCGAAGCCCTCGTTGATCGAGGCGAAGACGAAGCAGCGCGCGAGCGCGTACAGCCCCTCGAGGTCGGCCGCGTCCACGTACTCCGGGAAGGCCACGTTGGCGGCGATCCCCAGCTCGCCCGCCAGCTCCCGCAGTTCGCGCTCGTGCTCGGTGGGGTTGCCGGGCAGCACCAGCCGCGCGTCGCGCCAGCGCTCCACCACGGCGGCATCGCGCGGACGAGCCGCTCCAGGTTCTTGTGGACCTTCTTGGCCGACACGCTCAGGATCACGGGGCCCTCCCCGAGGCGCAGCCGCTCGCGCAGCTCGCCCTCCGGCGTGGGGGCCGTGAGATCGCTCACGCCGGCCGCCAGGGGCACCACGTCGATGCGCTCGCGCGGCACGCGCAGGTACTCGACCACGTGCTCCGCGCCTGCCTCCGAGAGGGCGATCACGCGGTCGGCCCTGCGCGCCACGGGCGGCACCACGGCCCGCCACAGGCGGACGGTCCCCGCCTCGCCCGGGTCGGGGGCGACGATCCAGGTCACATCGGCCAGTGTGACGACGTTGACGGCACGCGTGCGCAGGGGGGCCGTGAGGGCGACGCTGTGCAGCAGGTCCACCCGCCGTCCCGCGAGCACCCCCAGGAGAGTGAGCTCACTGAGCGCCTTCAGGCCGCGCCTGCCGAGCAGCGGGTGGGTGAGCAGCTCTACCCCCCCTCCTCCCAACCCTCCCGCTCCAGGTACTCGCGCCCGCGGGGATTGCAGAAGACGCTGAAACGGATCCCGGGGGCGACGCGCACGAGCTCGGGCACCAGCGCGCGCACGTAGGTGTCCAGGCCCCCCATGCGGGGCTCCAGGAAGACCGCGTTGATCCCCACGCGCCGGGGCAACTCGCCGCTCACGACTCCCCCTTCACACGTCGCAGGATTTCTCGGTCCGGACCGCCAGAGCGAGGGAGGGTATCGGCTGACCCTGCGCCTGCGATGGGTTGCAGAGACGATCTACCAGCCACGCCACTCAGGCAGCGGCGAACAGGCCCGAGCCGACCCAGTCGGTCTCGCCGGCGGCGCCGGGCGGGGCGAAGAAGTAGCCGCCCCCGACGGGCGTGATGTAGTCGATCATCGGCTCTTCGATCAGTCGCTGCTGGATCGTCGCGAACTGACGCGTGGGGCTCTGGTTGAAAGCGACGAAGATCAGGCCCTGGTCGAGTGCTCCGGCGGCGTCGAAGCCGCGCGTGTAGTTGAAGCCGCGGCGCAGGATGCGCTGGGCGGCGGTCGGGGGGGTGCGCGGGTTGGCGAGGCGGATGTGCGCGGTGAGCGGAATCCGCTTGCCGTCGGGGTCGAGGTCGTAGCGGGGGTCCTCGAACTCTTCGCTGCCCCCCAGCGGCGCGCCGCTGGCGCGGTAGCGGCCGATCATGTTCTGCTGCTCGTTCAGGCCCACGCGGTCCCAGAACTCGATGTGCTGGCGGATGATCCGCACGACCTGGTAGGTGCCGCCGGCAGCCCACGCTGGTTCTCCGGCTCCCGCCCACACCAGTTCGTTCATGAGCCCCGCGTCGCCCGTGGGGGGGTTGGCGGTGCCGTCACGGAAGGCGAACAGGTTGCGAGGGCTGCTATGCGGTGAGGGACCCCGCGCGGCGCCCGAGAAGCCGTCGATGTTCCAGCGCAGCTGGAGCTCGCCGCGCACCGTGCGCAGTAGCTCGCGCAGCGTGTGTGCGACGGTGTCGCGCTGGTGCGCGCAGATCTGCAACAGCACGTCGCCGTGGCTCTGCGCCGGGTCGAGGTCGTCGATCGCGAACGTCGGCATGCTCACGAGCTCGCGCGGGCGCTCTCCGGCGAGCCCGTAGCGCCCGTCGAACAGCGAGGCGCCGAAGGCGATCGTCACGCTCAGCACGTCGGGGTCGTTGACAGGCCCGAGGATCCCCGAGTCGGCCGGGGGGGCGTCTTCCTCGAGCAGCGGGATCGGACCGCCGACCGTCAGTTCGCGCGCGCGCTGGCTGAGCGCCTGCAGCGTCTCTTCGAGGGCCTTCCGATTGGGTGCGGTCGAGTCGAGCGCGGCGAACGTCGCCTGCGCCGGGGCCGGCGTGAGGATCCCCGCCTGATGAGGGCCGTCGAACGGCTCACGCTCCCCGAGCTGCGCCTGAGAGACACTCCATTCCTCCGCCGCCGATGGCGCCGGGGTGGTGGCTTCCGCATCCTGCACCCCGGCGCCCGCGCGCGCGATCGCGCCTACCCCACCGACTCCGCCGGCTCCCAGCAGCACCGCCGAGCGGGTGAGGAAGGCGCGACGGTCGAGCGGGCTCACGGGCTCACCCGCGCGTCACGCTGTGATGTCGCTGCCCACGAGCGGCGATGAGATTCGAGGAGCGGGCTCACGGGTCGATCGGGTCGACCCGGAAGTCGCGCTTGGGGATCTGCGGGATCTGCGGCGGGGCTTCGGTCTCGAGCACCCCGGGCACCTGGGAGAGCGCCTCCAGCGCCCCCCCGAGCGTGCCGTCGAGCAGCACGGGCTGCTGCTGGGTGAGCTCCCCGTTGCTCGGCAGACGGCCGCCATGGGCCCCGGCGAGCGCGGCCATCGCCGAGCGCAGGGAGCGCAGTTCGGTGTCGACGGCGGGGATCACGCGCTCCTCCCCGTGCAACAGCGGACGGAGCGTCGCGATTACCTCTTCGGTCGCGTGGAGCCCCGCGTCGGTCGCAAGCACCCCTTCACCGCTCCACGGCACGTCCATGCCGCTGAGGAAATCGCGCACCGCGTCCTCCAGGATCTCGTGTGCGCGCGTCGCGTATTCCAGTGGCGTGAGCGGGGCGCGAGGCAGCACCTGCGCCAACCTGTGCACGTCGGCATCGAGCGTGCTCGCAAAGCCGATGAGCGTGCGCGGCGCGGCCCCCGTCCACAGCCCATATTCGATCCGGTGCAGACCCCTGAACCGGGGGCTGGCGACGCCCCCCGGCAGGCCGCCGGGGGTGCCATCGATCTCCCGGTTGAGGCTCCCGACCTCCGCATCCAGGGTGACCTGCCCATCCAGATAGACCGCCCCGAGCTGCAAGTAGTGGGTGTATGCGCCGCGCCACGCCGCCTGCGCCGCCGCGCGGTCGTTCGCGGCGAGCGCCCCCTCCATACCCGTGATCTGCCCCTCCATCTGGCCGAGCTGAGCCACCGCGTAGGTGCGGTAGCGGGCGATCGGCTCCTCGAACGCGGAGACGGGCAGCGGTCGAAGCTCCGGCGGTGGCGTCGCGTAGGCTCCGCCGGCGAGACCCTGAATGGAGTACACCACCACTCCGCTCAGCACATGCGGCGCCTGCAAGGAGTAACTCGCAAGCGGGGTGAACGTAGTCGGCGCACGCCGAGCGCTCCCCGCGTGGCCGCCCACGCCAAGCGCGCTCAGCGCCAGGAAGACACCAAACGCGACGCCAACCGCAGCGACAGCCATCGGCGCCCAACGTCTGACCTTGGAGTTGAGCATCAACAAGGAAGGCTAGCGGCAGCACAACAGCACCAGACACCCCTACCGCTCGAACACCCCCACCACGTTTGACGCCCCGGTGGCGAAGGGGAAGTCGGCCTCCTGTTCGCAGAAGACGCGGAACTGGTAGCTCGCCGGGCC
The DNA here is from genome assembly GCA_963742275.1 of uncultured Solirubrobacterales bacterium. Lineage (GTDB taxonomy): Bacteria > Actinomycetota > Thermoleophilia > Solirubrobacterales > Solirubrobacteraceae > Palsa-744. The sequence continues at coordinate 913,853 of CAVUKU010000001.1, forward strand.
CGGGAGGCGGAAGCGGTAGAGGTAGCCGAAACGCGCGTGGGCGCCGGTGCGGATCACGTGGAACTCGATCCAGCGCCCCCCCGGGGAGCGGGCCTCGAGCACGAGCTGCTTGCCCCCGGGCGGGACCGGCCCGCCGAGCAACCGCCCGCTGAAGCGGATCGCGCCGGTCGAGCTCGCGGTGCGCGGTGCGACGTGCAACCGAAGGGCGGCGGGCACCGTGAGGCTGAGGGTGCGGGTGACCACGGGGAGCGCGTCCCCGAGGTGGCTGCGGTAGGCGATGCGCAGCCGGCAGGAGGAGAGGCCGCGGGGAAGCGCGAGGCTCCAGCGGCCCCCAGCGCCGGTGCGGGGAGCGGCGAGTGCGCGGACGGTAGCGCCGGCGTAGGCGGGCAGCTCCCCCACTTCGACCTCCGCGCCGGCGATCCCGCGGCCTTCCGGGCCCGCGAGCCGCCCCTCGATCGCGCGGGGCACGCCGTAGCGGCCGCTGAGGCGAGCGCCCGATGCCCCCCTCCAGCGGGCGGTGAGGGTGGCGTGTTCGGAAGGGTCCTCGCCGTTGGCCGGCCCGCGCGCAGTGCCGATGCCGGAGCCGGGGCCCGGGGAGGCGGGGTTGGCGACGGTGATCTCGCGGTCCAGCACGGTGGTGGCGTTGCCCGCGGCGTCGGTCACGCTCACCAGGAGGTGGTGCACGCCGTTTGAGAGCCCCGCGGTGTCAAACGGCACGTCGACGCTCAGCGCCGCAGGGCAGGGCTGGGTGTAGAGGAAGGCGGGCAGCCCGTCGGTGGTCCCCCCCACGTCACGGCAGCGCCCCCCGTCTTCGTCGAGTACCCCACGGCTGGCGACCTGCCCGTCGACCTGGAAGATCGCTTCGTAGACCCCCGAGCCCGGGTCGGTCGCGTGGAAGGCGACGTCGCTGGCCCCACTCACAGCGGAGTCTTCGGCGAGGCCGCCCCCGACGGCGGACACAGTGGGCGACGCGGGCTGGGAGAGGATTAGGTCCGCGGCGAAGAGCTCGACAATGGCGTCGTAAGTGATTTCGCCGCCTTCGTTTGTGGGGCATTGTACTTTTGGTGCGAATGCGCCACAGTAGGTGCTCAAAGCGAGGTATGGACTATTCAGCGCGCGACTGGGAACAATAATGCGATTTTCTGTCGCAAGAGGACTGACGAGGCTGCCCTGACTTATGCAGCCGCCACCAGCAGCACATTCGTCAAAAATCTGCACATTAGTACCCAGAGTGGCGTCTCCCGATAGCCAGAAGAGGTAGGAAGCACTTTTGTTCCCTCCACCAGCTATATCCCCCGCTCGCCACAACGTTGCACCTTGAATTGCCTCGCTTGCGGGTGCATCGAATGCCCATGTGGCTTTGTCATTTTCCGAATCTGGAGGATGGACATAACCAGCGTCCAACGCCGCGATGAGCCCGCCCCCCGCTTCGCACGTGTTCGAGCTCACGTCATAGACAGGATGTTCCGGCGCACTCCACCCGTCCGTGGGGGCGATCTGCCCGGCGGGGGTCCGGCACGAGTACACGTGGTACTCCCCCGCCCACGCGCTCGCGGTGAGAACCGCGAGTGCGAGTCCCGCTGCGAAGCCGGTGGCGACCGCTCCCTTCAACACCCGCAGAGTCATCTCCTCGATGTCGATCGGGGTCCCCGAATGGCCCCCCTCCCAATTCTGCCACGCGGAGATGGAATGGTCCAGAGTAATGAAACAGCCGGGGAGGCGGGCGGGGGGCGCCGGCTCTACGCAGCGAACCGCAGGGGCAGCTCGGCGAGGCCGTAGATGCCGGTGATGCCCTCGAACACGGGCTCCCCCGCGAGCTGCAGCTCGGGCATGCGGGGGGCCAGGAAGGCGAGCGCCTCCTGGAGCTCCACGCGGGCGAGGTTGGCGCCGAGGCAGAAGTGCACACCCGCCCCGAAGGTGAGCGCCCGCACGCGGCCGCGGTCGATGGCGATGTCGAAGCGCTCCGCCTCCCCCGCCCCCTCGGGGAGGTCGCGGTTGCCGGTGAAGGCACACACCATCACGATCGTGCCCACGGGGAAGGTGACGTCGCGGAAGGTGAGCTCCTCGGTGACGATGCGCGCAGTGAAGGGGGTGATGGGCTCGAAACGCAGCGCCTCCTCCACGGCCTGCGCGGCGAGCTCGGGGCGCTCGGAGAGCAGGGCCCACTGGTCGGGGTGTTCGGCGAGCAGGCGCAGCGCGTGGGCGAGCTGGGCCTGGGTGGTGTCCACGCCGCCGATGAGGACGTTGAGCACGAGGTTCACGCACTCCACGTCCGAGAGCCGCTCCCCCTCCTCTTCGGCGGCGATCAGCAGCGAGATCAGATCATCCCCGGGGCTCTCCCGGCGGGCGCGCACGAGCGCCCAGGCGTACTCGTAGAACTCCGCGACCGCCGCTTCGATCTCGGGGCGGCGCTCCAGCATCGAGACCGCGTCGAACTGGCGCTGGATCCAGTTGGACCAGTGGTGCAGCCGCGGCGCGTCCTCCAGGGGCGCCCCCATCACGTGCGCGATCGCCTGCGAGGGGTAGGGCTTGGCGATGGCCTCCACGAACTCGCAGCGGCCCCCCTCCAGCTTCGCGAAGAGATCCTCCAGCAGCTTCCGCATAACGGGCCGGTAGCGCTCGACCGCGCGGGGGGAGAGCGAGGGGTTCACGAGGCTGCGCAGGCGCGTGTGGTCGGGACCGTTGATGTGGAGAATGTTGCGGCGCATCTCCTCATACAGGGGCCCCTCGCGAACCTCGAAGATCTCCGCGATGGTCATTCCCGGGAAGACCGCGGAGCGGGTGCGCAGGAAGAACTCGACGGCCTCCCGGTCGAGCACCGCGTACCCGTAGGGCCCCGAGGCGAGCCACCCCTCCGCGCGCAGCTCGCGCATGATGGCGTGAAAGCGCTCCCCCCGCAAGGTGGGGTCGGTGTAGTCGAGGCTCGGGAGCTCGAGCTCCTCCACGCGGGGCATTTGCGCGACGCTACCACGCGCGCACGCCAGTGGGCGCGCGCCGTAGCATCCCTCCTACTCCCTCCCGTGCTTCGGTCTGTGTGGACGGCAGCCGGCGAAATCCACCCGCGCGGCGCGCGGACAGAGCCGGGCCGGCGGGGCGGGCAGGCTCCCGACCTACTATTTCTTGGGGTGGACGATCTGCTTGAGGCCCGCTCCGGGAGTGAACTTGGGGGCCTTGGAGGCCTTGATTTTGACTTTCTCCCCGGTGCGCGGGTTGACGCCCTGGCGGGCGGCCCTTTTCACCACGGAGAACTTGCCGAACCCGGTGATCACGACCTCGTCGCCTTTCTTGAGCGCCTTGCCGACGGTGCTCACGAACGACTCGAGCGCACGGGAGGAGTCGGCTTTGGAGAGGCCGCTGTCGGCGGAGAGTGCGTCGACGAGCTGCGTCTTGTTCATGAATGCTTCCTTTCGAGTTGAAGTACCAGCAGGCGCGCAGACTAGCGCTATCGGCGGAAAGACCGCTTGCCGAAAGGGAATGGGCACCTGAGAGCGTCGGCTTATCCGCCGCCGGCCCACCCCTGCGAGGGGACCGCAGAAGCGCTTCGAGAGGGGGCCGCTGGGGCCGCTAGCCGGAGCTCGATGGCGGCGCGCCGGCAGAGTCGCGGGCGAGCTTCTTGCCGGGGTTCAGGAGGCCCTTGGGATCGAAGACGCGCTTGACCTCCTCGTGCAGGCGCAGCGCCCCCTCGGGCCACTGGCGGGCGAGCTGGCCGCGCTTGAACCAGCCCACGCCGTGCTCCCCGCTGATCGAGCCCCCGAGCTCGGCGGCGAGCGCGAACAGCTCCTCGGCGGCGGCCGCCGCCGCGGCGAGGTCGGGCTCGCTGTGGGGGTCCACGAGCAGGTTGGCGTGCAGGTTCCCGTCCGCCCCGTGGCCCCACGCGCAGGAGCGCAGCCCGTGGCGCGCGGCGATCTCCCCGAAGCGCTCCAGCGCCTCCGCGAGGCGCTCGACGGGGACGACGATGTCCTCGCTGACCTTGCCCCCCCGGACCGCGCTGACCGCACCGGCGACGCGGTCGCGCCACAGCCACAGCGCCTCGCGGTCGGGGCGGCGCAGCTCGATCGCGCCGGAGCCGAGCACCGCGGCGAGCTCGGCGTGCGCGGCGCGGGTCTCCGCGAGCGTGCCGTCGACCTCGGCGAGCAGCGCGAACTCGGTTCCCAGTGGCGGGTCGATCCCCGCGCCGTCCCCCCAGGCGCCGGCCGCCATCCGCAGAGCCTCCCCATCGAGGAAGTCCAGCGCGGCGGGCACGATCCCGGCACCGAGCACCTCGAGGATCGCCGCGCACCCCTGCGCGGGGGTGGCGTGGAAGGAGATCAACGCCAGCGCCGACTCGGGGGCCGGCATCAGCCGCAGGCGCACCGCGGTGATGATCCCGAGCGTGCCCTCGGAGCCGACCAGGAGGCTCTTGAGGTCATACCCCGCCACGTCCTTGCGGTGGGGACCCCCGAGCGCAATCGTTTCCCCGGGCGCGATCACCGCCTCCAAGCCCGTGACCCAGTTGCCGGTGACGCCATACTTGAATGCGTGGGGGCCCCCCGCGTTGGTCGCGACGTTGCCCCCGATCTGCGACTGCTCGGAGGCCCCCGGGTCGGGGGGGAAGCAGAGCCCGTTCTCGCGCGCGAGGCGCTGCACGTGGCGCGTGGCGACGCCCGCCTCCGGGTGGATACGCCACAGCCCCGGCTCCAGTTCGCGGATCGCGCGCAGCCGCTCCAGCGAGCACACCACCCCGCCCTCGATCGGCACCGCGCCGCCGGCGAGGCCGGTGCCGCCGCCGCGCGGGATCAAGGGCACGTCGCGCTCGTAGCAGAGCGCCAGCACCGCGGCGACCTCGGCGGTGCTGGCGGGACGCACGACGAGGTCGGCATGGCCACGCAGGCCACGGGCGTGAGTGGCGTCGTGGTCGTAGGGCGAGAGCCTCCCGCTGGCGCCCGAAGGAGTGGGACCAAGGACATGCTCGGCACCCACCAGCCGCGCGAACTCGCCCCTAAGGAGCGTGGTGTCCTCGAGGGGGGCGTACACCGCCTCAGCCTAGTGCGCTCCGCGGCGACGGAGGCCATAATCCTTCTCCGACGTTGGCCCGAGGAGAGGGACGCAACGACTATCAGTGGCCAGGCTCTGCCGCCGGATCGACGACAACCACACCCGCGGCATCGAAGTCGCGTCGGTTGAGGGTCACGACCGCCAGATCGTGCGCCAGCGCGGTCGCAGCAATGAGGCTGTCCTTGATCGGCATCGCGCGTCCTTCCGCGCGGAGTGTCGCGAGCAACTCGGCCCAGCGCAGTCCCGTCAAGACCTCCCATGGGATGCACTGCAACGTCTGCACTCCGTCCTCGAACCAACGCTCCAGCCGACTTCGGCGACGACCACGCGGGAGCAGCAGGATGCCGAAATGGATCTCACCCAGGATGATCGGGTCGACGGCGAGCTCGGGCTCGTTGCGCCCCAGCCAGTCGACAACACGCTCGTCTGGGGCAAGCTTGGTCGCATCCGAGAGGACGTTCGCGTCAACCAGATAGCGCGCCAACGCGATCAGCTATAGCGAGTCGGTCGACTCGGACTCAATCTCTACGAACCAGCCGTCATCCGGACAAGACCGCAGCCAATCGACCAAGCCACGGTTCGGCGGCGGCGTCAGCCGGGTCAGTCGGTACTCGTCAGGGCCAACTCGGTCGACCTCGAACTCCTCGCCCGCCTTGATGCCATCCGCAGCGCGAAGCTCCGCGGGGAGAACGATCTGGCCCTTCGTCGAGATCGTGGTGCGCATATGCGTAAGATAGCATCTTACTGGTCCACGCGTCGATCTGCCGTGCGTGCCGTGACAAGAAGCACGTCCACTGAGGATTTGGCCGGGCCGCAAGGCGGCCTGCGCGCGCGGCGCCGGGCGGCGTCTCGCTGTAGGCACCCGCTGGTAGGAGCAGAGGCCGTCCTACCCGCATCGCCTCGACCGGGATCGTCACCTGATTCTTGGAGGAAACCCCTTGACATTGCCTTCCTCTAGCACTGCAATCGTAAAGGCCTGGTCGGCACCCGCCTGCCCTCCTGCGGTGGCGAGAGACCGGGCTCCCCCACACTCTCCAGCGGCGCAAGCAGCTCTTCGAGCTGGCGGCGCATCAGGCGGTGCCCGGTGAAGGGGTTCACGGCGGGGCGGCCGAGCGCGAGGCTCGCCTTACGGTCGCAGAGCGCGGTGTTGGCGGGCAGAAACGGCTCGGGGGAGCCCTCCTGCACGAGTTCCATGTCGCAGCCGAAGGCGCGTGCGAGCATGCGCAGGTGAGTGAGCCGGCCGAGGATCATGGGGCCCGCGGTGTTGTAGATGCCCTCGCACTCCCGGACCAGCAGGTCGCGGACCCGCTGGGAGTAGTCGCGGGCGTTGGTGGGCGAGCGGCGGATGCCGGGGGGCGCGGCGAGGGTGTGCCCCGTGCGCAGCCGCTCCACCCAGCCCAGGGGGGGACCCGAGTGCTCCCAGATGTGGCGCGCGCGCCCCTCGGGGTTCGCTGTGGGGATGGAGAGGTTGACCCCGTACAGATCCGCGGGACGGGTGATCAGCCAGCTACCGCTGAAGCGCTGGACGAGGCGCTCGCAGGCGACCAGCGAGCGCCCGAGTGCGGTGAGCGGCTCGGTGGGGTCCTCCTCTCCCCAGACCTCCCCCGAGGGCCGCAGCCCGCTGTAGACGAGGTCGCTGGAGACCAGCACGTAGCGGGCGCGCACGGCGCGCGCGGCGGCGAGGGTGTTCTCGGTTCCGAGTAGGTCGAGCTCGCCCGGTCGGGGCTCGCAGTCAAGGCGCCCAAGGCCGCTCTGCGCGGCGGCGTGCACGACCACGTCGGGCTCGAACTCCTCGGCGAGTGCCGTGCAGGCGCGGCGCTCGCCCACGTCGAGAGGTGCGGTGCGTGCGCCGGGCACACTCATGGGCGCGCCCCTCCAAGTGCCGAGCACGCTCCAACCCTGTTGTGCCGCGACGGCAGCCAGGTTGGAGCCGACCAGCCCGCCGGCGCCGGTTACGAGCAGCCGCATCGCGGCCTCCCCTGCCGGGCCCTCGAGTCAAGCCGTTTGCTCCGCCCCTCTCCCTGCCAACCCTTGCGGCGCCGCATTCCCCTGCCACGCATCGCACTTGCGACTATACATCAATGTACGCCCTTATCAAGGACATGTAAAAAAACCACACACGCGGAAAGACCGACCTCCGTGCGGTCCTCGCAACGGCTCCCGTCTGACCGCCCTGGCTCCTATGCCGTGGGTGCCGAACAGGTCCCCGAGACGACCGGCGTGCGCCTCCCCGAGCGGCAGGCGGGTCTCCGCAGGGAGGCGGTGGCCCCAGGGGTGGAGGGCAAGAAGGCATTGGTCCCGTAGCGCGCGAAGGGAATCGGCGCCGCGATCAGGCGGTTGGCGAGCATCCAGCTCGAGAGCTCCTCGATGTGGGCGGGTTGGAGAGTCCCGAGGGGCACGCCGCCGGCATCGAAGAGCGGCAGATAGGCGCGCAGCGAAGCGGCGGTGAGCGCGCGGGGAAGCGAGGGGTTGAGACGAAGCTCCTCCGCCAGAGAGCGCGCGGGGTCACGGAGCGTGTCCTCATAGCCCCGGACCGTGGCGGCGAGGAAGTCGCGCACGAGCAGGGGATTGGAGGCCGCGAGGCCGCGGTTGGTGAAGGCCACCAGACCGGGATAGGGGGGTCCGCCGTTACGATCGAGCCAGAAGGGGGTGATCGGATGGCCTTCGACTTCGAGGCCCACACCGTCGTCGGGCACGAAGCCGGTGAACGCGGCCAGGCGCCCCGCCACGAGCCCCTGGGCACCGTCGAAGCCGACGGTCACGACGTGCACTCTGGCGGGGTCCCCGCCGGAGTGGCGCACCTCGGTGTCGAGCACCGCCCGGTCGGAGGGCACGCCGGTGATCCCCACCGTCCGACCCTGCAACTGGGCGGGGGAGCGCAGGCGCTCGGAGGCGAGCGCGATCAGCCCGCCGACGGGGCGCTGCACGATCGCCATGATCGCCTCGTCGCGGCCGCCGCCGGCGATCTCGCTGGCGACGTCGCTGCCGTCGGCGAGCCCGAACTGCGCGCGGCCCGCGTCGACGAGGCTGAGCGGTTCGGCGGTGGCGCTCGGTTGCTCCACCTGCAGGTCGATGTTCTCCCGCCGGAAGTACCCCGCCGCGAGCGCCCGGTAGATCCCGGCGTGCACCGCGTTGGGGGTGAAGTCGAGGATCAGCGTCGCCCGCGTCATGTGGGGCAGCGCCCCCGGGAGTGCCTCCACCGCGCTCGCGCCTCCGGTCGTACCGGCTGCCCCCCCGGTCGTACCGGCTGCCCCCCCGGTCGTACCGGCTGCGCCGCCCTTACCCGCCGCGCCGCCCGCTGCTCCACCCGCCGAGCCGCAGCCCCCGAGCGCGAGGACGGCTGCCGCAAGGAGGATTCCCACTGGTAATAGGTATCTTGCAAGCATCGTGAAAGGCGCCGCCTCCCCACCCCAGGCAGACACGGCGGACCCGCGCACGCTATCGGGGGAACCGGTCGGGGAGCTCTACACCGAGGCGGACGCCGAAAGAGGCGCCCGCCCACCCGGCGCCCCCCCGCTCGAGGATCCGATCGGACGCCCGGGGGAGTACCCGTTCACGCGCGGGGTATACGACTCGATGTACCGGGGGCAGCTGTGGACGATGCGCCAGTTCGCGGGGTTCGGGACCAGCGAGGAGACCAACGAGCGCTTCCGCTACCTCCTGGAGCACGGGCAGACGGGACTCTCCACGGCGTTCGACATGCCCTCCCTGATGGGCCACGACTCCGACAGCCCGCGCAGCCTCGGGGAGATCGGCCGCGAGGGTGTGGCGGTGGACACGGTGTGGGACATGCGCACCCTGTTCTCCGGGATCGACCTCGGCGAGGTCTCGGTGTCGATGACGATCAACGCGCCGGCCGCAATCATGCTCGCCTTCTACGTGGCCGCGGCCGAAACGGACGAGAGCGCCGACGGTGGCGCGCCGGGCGTAGGCCCCGTTCCCGCCGAGCGCCTCGCGGGCACGATCCAGGCGGACATCCTCAAGGAGTACATCGCGCAGAAGGAGTGGTGCTTTCCGATCGACCCCGCGATGCGCCTGTGCGGGGACATGATCGAGTGGTGCACGAGGCGGATGCCCCGCTGGCACCCGATCTCGATCTCCGGCTACCACATCCGCGAGGCGGGGGCCACGGCCCAGCAGGAGCTCGCGTTCACGCTCGCGGACGGCCTCACCTACGTGCGCCAGGCGGTGGAGCGGGGCCTCGACGTGGACGAGTTCGCGCCGCGGCTCTCGTTCTTCTTCAACGCCCAGATCGACCTCTTCGAGGAGATCGCCAAGTACCGCGCGGCGCGGCGGATCTGGGCGCGGGAGATGCGCGAGACCTTCGGTGCGAAGAACCCCCGCTCGTGGCTGATGCGCTTTCACGCCCAGACCGCGGGGGTGAGCCTGACCGCGCAGCAGCCGCTGAACAACATCATCCGCACCACCGTGGAGGCGCTCGCCGCGGTGCTGGGGGGCACGCAGTCGCTGCACACCAACAGCTACGACGAGGCGCTGGCGCTGCCCACCGAGGAGGCGGTGCGCATCGCCCTGCGCACCCAGCAGGTGATCGCGCACGAGACGGGGGTGGCGAGCACGGTGGACCCACTGGGGGGAAGCTGGTTCGTGGAGGCGATGACCGACCGGATGGAGGAGCGCTGCTACGAGTACTTCGAGAAGATCGAGCAGCTCGGGGGGATGGTGGAGGCGGTGAAGCGCAACTACCCCCAGCGCGAGATCGCCGACGCGGCGTTCGAGCTGCAGCGGGAGATCGACTCCGGCCGGCGGATCGTGGTGGGGGTCAACAGCCACGTGCTCGAGGAGGAGGAGCCGATCCCCACCCTGCGCGTGGACCCGGCGCTGGAACGCAAGCAGCTCGACCGCCTGCAGGCCGCGCGCGCGGGGCGCGACGGCGCGGCGGTCGAGCGCACCCTGGCGGCGCTGCGCGGGGCCGCGGCGCAGCCGGATCGCAACCTGATGGAGCCGCTGCTCGACTGCGCTCGCGTATGCGCCTCCGAGGGCGAGATCGTGGAGTCCCTGCAGCAGGTCTTCGGGGACTACACCGAGACGCCGGTGTTTTGAGAGCGAGGGGCCCGGCTCGCCGGCCTCCGGCCGGCTGCGCCACCCTCTGGGCCTGTTTTTTGATCTTAACCGGACCTTTGCCCCCGTAAAGGGGGTTCTCGCATACCTTGGGGGCCCATGTCCGAGCAACCGATCGACAGGCGCACGTTTCTGAAGGGCGGGCTGCTCGCAGGCGGGGCGCTGCTAGGCGGGGGCGCCGCGATCGCGGCGATCGCGAAAGAGATCGCGGAGCCGCCCGCGCCGACACACCATGTCCGCAGACACGCTCCTCACCCCAGGCAGCCGGCGAGGAGCGCCCCCGAGCAGGTCCTCCCATCACCGCCGCCCCCGGCGCCGGCGCCGGTTCGGGCCCACGGCCCCAACATCCTCGTGATCGTGGTCGACCAGCTGCGCACGCCGCAGTGGTTCACGGCCTCCCCGGCGTTGGCGGGGCTGCTGCCGAACATCTCCCGCCTGCGTCGCGAGGGGGTATCCTTCGAGCGCCACTACGCGGCCTCCAACGACTGCACCCCGGCGCGCTCGACACTGCTGACGGGCCTCTACACGCACCAGACGGGGTGCATGATCACGGGCGGCAGCACCCTGGACCCGGGCTTCCCCACATGGGGAACGATGCTGCGCGAACACGGCTACCGCACGTGGTGGTTCGGCAAGTGGCATCTCACGCACGGGGACAACAAGTGGAACATCCTGGAGGACTCGAGGTCGCTCGAGCGCTACGGGTTCTCGGGCGGCACCTACCCCTCACCGGACGGGGGGCCCGGCCAGGGTTGGAAGGTGGACCCACGGATCGCGGATCAGTTCCAGGAATGGTTCGCCGAAAGCGGCGACTCCTCGCGGCCGTGGTGCACGACGGTGTCGTTCGTGAACCCCCACGACATCGCCTGGTGGCACAAGTGGACCGCCCGGGTCCCCGCGGAGAGGAACGCACCGGCGCTGGTGCGGGGGCTGCCACCCAACTTCGAGACGCCGGAGATGCTCGAAGCGCAGAACAAGCCGCTGCTGCAGCTCTCGCTGCTGCGGACCGCGGAGACCTCGTTCGGGCCGGTGCCCTACACGGGAGCGGGTTTGACCTCGGCGTGGGAGCCGTTCTTCGACCTGTACGTGAAGCTGCAACGCACCGTGGACGGGCACATCGGGCGGGTGCTGCGCACCCTCGAGAGCCGCCCGGAGGTGGCGGCGAACACGATCGTGGTGTTCACCTCCGACCACGGCGAGTACGGCGCCTCCCACGGCCTGCGCGGCAAGGGCGGAGGAGCGTACGAGGAGGCGATCCGGGTGCCGCTGATCGTCAAGGACCCGCGGGGGGCGCTCACCGCCGCGAGGGGCCGTCCGCGCACGCAGCTGACCTCGAGCGTGGACGTCGCGCCGATGCTGCTGAGCATCGCGAGCGGGTCGAACGCGTGGCGGCGCAACCCGCGTTACTCGCACATCGCCGGGCGCGCGGACCTGACGGCGATCCTCGCCAACCCGCGGGCCCAGGGGCGCCCCCACGTGCTGCACACGACCGACGAGATCGTGACGGAGTTCGCGACCGAACCCTATGCAGCGAACGCGCCGCTGCACGTGGTGGCGCTGCGCACGGCGGGCGCGAAGTACGCGACGTACTCCCATTGGAGCACCGGCGGGATCGAACTCGAGCGGGAGGGGCAGGAACGGGAGCTCTACGACTACCGCACGCGCGCGGGTCGCATGGAGCTCGAGAACGGCGCAGCCGCACGGATTGCGGCGGGCAGCCGCCTCCAGGACACACTGCACAGGACGTTCGCGCGCGCGCTGCGCGAGGAGCTGCGCGGCCCGCTGCCGCGGCACCTGCGCGAAGCGAGCGGGCTGGGCTTCGAGAACTACTTCCTGACCGCCAAGAAAGCCGCGCGCGGCGCGGCGGCCGCGAGGCTGCGCCGCATGGAGGGAGAGCGCGGTCCGCTGAGCCCCTTCGGAGGATCAGGGGACGGTCTGCGCGGCGGACGTCCCCAGAACCTGACCCGCCGCTGAGAGCGCACGCACGGCGACGTCGGCGCCGGCGGGCGCGCTCACGTCGATCGTGGTCTGGAAGCCCTGGCGGGGCGCGGTGGCGAGCGGCGCGAGGCCTTCCGCTGACCGAGGCCCGCCCCCCCGGGCGGGCTCCAGGACAACCTGCCACGAGGCGACGCCGGTGGCGCCGTTCCAGCTCGCCTCCACGGTCGCCGTACCCGCCCCGCTCGTCCCGCCCGCCCCGCTCGTCCCGCCCGCCCCGCTCGTCCCGCTCGTCCCGGCCTGCACGGCGATCGCGGGCGTCGTGGTGGGCTGGGCGCTCCACGGCGAGAGGTAGGTGCGGAAGTCCTGCACGTTCTTGCCGAGCGTGCCGTCGAGCAGCACGTGGCCGGAGGAGTCGAACTCGGTGAAGTTGGGCAGCCCCCCGTAGCCGAGCAGCCAGTCGCCACCGGGCAGGCTGAGCGTGTCGCCCTGGCTGGAGGCGAGCAGGGTCTTGGTCGGGTTGGCGAAGCGTTTGAAGAGCGTCACCGTGTGCGAGGAGAGGTCCGGGCGCAGCAGCAGGCCGCTCGATTCCCTCTGCTCGGGCGGGTCGGAGGCGTTGTTGAACACCGAGATCAGCCCGCCCGGCTGGAACTGGGCGTCGTGCTGCCAGTAGAAGCGCACGCCAGGGCCGAGCTTGAAGCTCGAGTGCTTGCCGTCCCCGAACAGCCAGTTGTAGCCGCCGGTGTGCATGTTGACGTCGTAGAGCGTCCACGTGTTGCGCGAGGAGAGCAGGACGTCCCCCGGTTGACCCGAGCCCGCCCCTCCCGTCTGGGGACCCGAGCCCGTCCCCCCCGGCGAGATCGAGTTGATGTGCACGTAGTCCCAGGGGTACTCCCCGGAGGAGACGTGGTTGAGGGAGTCGCTCAGGGGGATATGCCCGAGCGCGTGCCACTCCCACATCACCAGACCCGTCCTGATGTCGATCTCCTCGATCACGGAGTCCAGGAGGATCCCGTGGGGGGAGCCGTGCACGGAGGCGAGGTTCATGTGGATGGGGTCGAAGGCGTCGATCCAGGCGGTCCCCTGGGGGGTGAGCAGGATCTCGTGCAGGTCGGCGCGGTAGCCGTTGCCGGCGCGGACGGTAGCGATCTGGTGGTAGGCGTCGTTGTAGATCACGTCTTCGCCCTCGCCGAAACCCACCCGGATGATGCGGCCCTGCCACCAGCTCAGCACGGGCTGGCCTTCATAGCTCTGCACCTGGAAGTTGGTCGCGGACTCGCCGGGGGGCAGCGGGTGGAACCACACGAGCGCGCCGTTCTGTTCGGCGATCATCGGCCCCGGGGAGCCCATGCCCTGGTAGGGGGCGAGGAACAGATCCCCGCTCGCGGCGGGGGGGGCGGGGATCCCATCCCTCGGCGTGGTGACGGTGATCGTCGAGGGTGTGAGCGAGGGGGCCGAGAGGTAGTGCTGCACGGCGTGGGGGTCCCCGGGGTTGACGGGGAACTCCTCTTGGCTCACGGCGGCCTGGTGGGCGATGGTGAAGGTGGTGCTCACCGGTTGATTCGGACCCCCCCCGCCCGACCCGCCCGTGCCGCTCCCCACCATCGCGTGGACGCTCACGCGCTCCCCGGGCACGAACGGCTTGGCGGGCAGGAAGCTCTCGCCGGCCCCCGTGGAGTAGGCCTCCAGGCGCCCGCTGTGCACCCCGCTGCGCGACCCCACGACGCGCACGCTCGCGACCTGGGTACCCGCTGCACCGAGGAAGCTTATCTGGGTGGCGGGGGAAGCATCGGGAGTCCCCGGCAGGGGCGAGACGGTGACCGGGTTGGCGGCCGCGGCGGCGACGGCGGCCTGGTCGCCGAGCGCGATGGAGGCTGAGGTGGCGCTTCCCCCGCAGGAGCAGAGGACCGCCGCGAGCAGCGCTGCGACGGCCGTCGCCGACGCGACAGCCGCAACCGACGGTACAATCGGGTCATTCCTTTTCATGTGCTCCCCGCGGGCTTGCTGTCTGCGGGGAATGCTCGAATCAACACCCCGCCGGCTGGGTCGAAGCTGTTCTTACGGTCGTCTTGAAATCGGATCCTAACATCGTCCCCACAGGGCGGTAGCCGGTCTGGCGCGAGTGCGATTGCAGGCTCCGCATTCGCGGCAGCGAAACTCCTAGCCTGCGGCGTTGTCTTGGGGACGTGTTGAGGAACAGGCCGTACCGATCGTCACGGGCGCATCCGTAGCTAGGATCTGCCCCTCGACCGGCAGGGACCACCGAAGGACCGACCCACCAGTGACGATTCTCGAAGGGATTGCGACGAGATTGCGGGCAAGGGCATCGTGAGCGAGCAGCACCGCCCCCCGGGCCACACCGAGGGTCCGTGGACGCCCGTGCGGGTCTGGCGGGACGCGAGACTGAGCGCACGGGACCCCAGACCCGCCCACGGGCACCACCGCTGGCTGCGCCGGTCGCTGGTGCTGGGAGGCACGATGGTGCTCGTGACGAGCGCGGGCGCGCTCACCGTGGGCGGCAAGCGCATCATGGCCGAGGAGGCCGCGTTTCGCGGCCCGCCCGCACCGCAGTGCGTGCCCTCGGTGATCGACCGCACCGATCTGCTGCCCGGCACCAAACTCCAGGTCTCGCCGCTGCCGGACACACTGGACGCCACGCCGCGCACGCAGATCAGCCTGCTCGGCGTTCCGCGCTCGCAACTCGCGCAGATCAGCGTCAGCGGGTCTGCCACCGGCGGGCACTCCGGCCGCGTGGTCGCCTACTCCCAGGGGGACGGCGCGAGCTTCCTGCCCTCCCAGCCCTTCATGCCCGGAGAGACAGTCACGGTGCGGGGCAAGCTGCTCGCCGCCAAGCGCTGGGAGCCGTTCGCGTACCGCTTCACGGTGTCGGCCCCGGACCCGATCCCGTGGGAACCACCGGGCAAAGAACCGGCGGGAACGGCCGCCGAGGTCCAGCACTACCACTCCGCGCCGAGCCTGGACGCGCCCACGATCCAGGTCACGACCGGCTCGGGGCTGAGCCCAACGGGAGACATCTTCAGCGCCCCCTACTCCGGCCCGGGCGGAGATGGCCCGATGATCGTCGACGGCACCGGGCAGCTCGTTTGGTTCGACCCGCTGCCCAGGGGGGTCTTCGCGACCAACCTGCAGGTGCAGAGCTACGAAAACCGGCCCGTGCTGACGTGGTGGCAGGGGCACATCCCCAAGCAGGGGTTCGGCGAAGGGGAAGAGGTGATCGCCAACAGCTCCTACAAGCAGATCGTGCACGTCCACGCGGGCAACGGACTCAAGGTGGACCTCCACGACTTCCACGTGACCGCGAGCGACACCGCGCTGATGACGGTGTTCAACCCGATCCACTGCAACCTCACCGCCATCGGGGGGCCGCAGGACGCGGCGGTCAACAGCAGCGTCTTCCAGGAAATCGACCTGCGCACCGGGCTCGTGCGGCGTGAATGGCAGAGCCTCGATCACGTGGCGCTCAGCGAATCCTACTCCACGCCCTATGGCTCGAGCGCCGAATGGCCGTACGACTTCTTCCACATGAACTCGCTCGACCAGGAGCCCGACGGCGACATGCTGATCTCCGCGCGCAACACCTGGGCGCTCTACCAGCTCGACGAACAGACCGGCCAGGTGCTCACGCGCGCGGGCGGCAAGCACAGCACGATCAAGATGGGCTCGGGGACGCTGACCGCCTTCCAGCACGACGCCACGCTGCTGCCCAACGGCCTGATCAGCGTCTTCGACAACGGCGGCGTGCCGGTCGTTCACCCGCAGTCGCGGGGGATCGTGGTGTCGCTCAATCAGCAGACTGGTACCGAGACGCTGGTAGCGGAGTATGAGCACCCCTCCGCGCTGAAGGCCGGCAGCCAGGGGAACGTGCAGCTGCTCCCGAGCGGCAACCTGTTCATTGGCTGGGGAGCGGAACCGTGGTTCTCGGAATTCAACTCCTCCGGCCAGGTGCTCTTCGACGCGCGCATGCCCCCGGGCGACCAGTCCTACCGTGCCTACCGCTTCCCCTGGACCGGCACTCCCTCGGGCCCGCCGTCGATCGCAGCGAGCGCGACCGAAGCCGGGGGACACTCGCCTTCGGCTAAGGGCCCGGTGACGGTCTACGCGAGCTGGAACGGCGCCACCGAAGTCGCCTCCTGGCGGGTGTTCGGCGGCCCCGCCCCACCCACGACCGCCCAACCGCTCGCGGGCGTGGCCAGCGGCGCCCGCAGCGGCTTCGAGACGGCGATCGCAACGCCCGGCCCCGAGGCTTACGTACAGGTCCAGGCGCTCAGCGCCTCCGGCGCGGTGCTGGGAACCTCGGCGGTCATCAAATCGTAGGCGTGAGCGCCGAGCTGGCGGCGCTGGCGGGGGAGATCGAAGGCTGCCGGCGCTGCCCGCGGCTGGTGCAGTGGCGCGAGCAGGTGGCGCGGGAGCGGCGCGCGGCCTTCGCACACGAGCGCTACGCGGGGCACCCCGTGGCGGGCTTCGGCGACCCAGGCGCGCGGGTGCTGATCATGGGGCTGGCCCCCGCTGCCCACGGAGGCAACCGCACGGGGCGGATCTTCACGGGGGACCGCTCGGGCGACTTCCTGTTCGCGGCGCTGTGGCGGGCGGGCTTCGCCAACCAGCCCACCTCGACCCACCCTGGCGACGGCCTGCGCGTGCGCGACGCGTGGATCACCGCGGCGGTGCGCTGCGCGCCCCCAGCCAACCGTCCCACCGGCGCGGAGCGCGACGCGTGCCTGCCCTGGAGCGTCCGGGAGCTGCGCCTGCTGGCGGACGTTCGCGTGGCCCTCTGTCTGGGGGCGTTCGCGTGGGACGCTGCCCTGCGGCTGCGTGCGGCCGCGTTCTCCGGGCGGGGTGCGGCGGCCTCCGGACGGCCAGCGTCCTCAGCACAGCCGCCCGCGGCTCCTGGTCCCACCACCCCCGGGCCCCTGCGGCTTCCACGACCCCGTCCGCGCTTTGGCCACGGCGCCGAGCACTCCGGGGAGCCCTTCGCGCTGCTTGGCTGCTTCCACCCCAGCCAGCAGAACACCTTCACCGGCAGGCTGACCGAGCCGATGATCGACGCGGTCCTGCTGCGCACACGGGAGCTGGCTGGACTCGCGCACCGCTCCGCCGGGCATTAGAGCCGCTCGGCGCCGGCGCCCCAACCGGCTCGACGTTCCAGCCGGATTGACGTTTGTTCACCGCTGAAAGGATCACGGTTGTCATCACAGCGTGCAACTGGTATCTTACTGACGTGCACCTGACTCCAATCTCCGTCGCCTTGCGACTGCGCAGCGCCTTGCTGGGGGCGCTGCTCGCATGTGTGCTGCTCGCAAGCTTCAGCGCCTCGGCGAATGCCTCCACGACGTATGACATGCGGGGAGAATGGAACTACACCGTCACATGCGCGTGCAAGTTCATTACGGAAACCGAAACCCTTAAAGGGAGAACGGTGATCTCGAAGATGAATAAAACCAGCGGCGAATTCTCCGGCTCCGGCTTGATTGAAGGGCAGGTCCCGGGCTCCATCTTCGGCACTGTCACGGAAGCCCCCAAGGAAGACCTGTCGGTCGTCATTGAATTCACAGCAGAGGGAGCCACGTCCGCCCTGACGACCACGGGAGAAGTCAAGGACGAAGGCAAGGAAATGGAAGCTGCCGGAACCTGGACCGTTTCCACCTACCCTGGGCAAACTCCAGTCGGAACCTTCAAGGCCACGAGGACCCACACCTACGCAGAAGTCCTGCTACGAGAAGAAGAAGAAAAAAAGGCCAAGGAAGCCAGGGAAGCCAAAGAAGCCCAAGAAGCCAAAGAAGCCCAGGAAGCCAAAGAAGCCAAAGAAGCCCAGGAAGTAAAGGAAATCAGAGAAGCGCTGGAAGCCAAAGAGTCTAGGGAAGTCAAAGAAGCGCTGGAAGCCCAGGAAGCAAAAATAAAAGGCGAAGCAGAAGCGAAGGTTGCCCAGGCCGCCAAAGAAAAGTCTGAAAAAGAAAAGTCTGAAGTCGAAATCATGGCGATTCAGACAGCCCAGTCGAACAAGGAACTCAGAGAACAGCAGGAACACGAAAAAGAGGCCGGCCCCGCTGGCCTGAGCGGCAGCGCATTCGTGGTCGGCGCTACCGGAACGCTCTCGCTCTCGCTCTCGAACCCCAACACCTACTCGATCTCCGGAGAAGTCACGCTGACCTCCGGCGGGAAGGCAAGCCACGGCTCCTTCACTGCCGGCTCCCGCGGGACCAAGGCGGTGAAGCTCAAGCTCTCCAAGAGCGTGCTCGCCGCTCTCAAGAGTCACAAGGCGCTGCACGTCACGGTCACGATCACCACGGACGCCACCGGTAAGACGTCCACCACCAAGACCTACAGCGTCACCCTGAAGGCCCCCAAGCGCCACCACTGAGAAGGCACTGAAGAGGGCTGGCGCGGGCAGGCTGCCGATCGAGCTGCTACCCAAAGACCGCCCCGCCGATGTCCGGTGCCGGCGATCGCCTGCCGGTAGCCTCAACGGGCGGATGCACGTGGGCCTGAACATGATCTACCTGGTGCCCGGCGAGACCGGCGGGATGGAGGTCTACGCCCGCGAGCTGATTCCCGCGCTGCTCGACGCCGCTGGCCGATTCGGAGATGGGAGCGAAGCGAGTGTCTCCCGAATCGGCGGGTCGGGCCGCGATGTTCGCTTCACCGCGTTCCTCAGCCGCGAGGCCGCCGCCGCGGGTGGGCCCTGGGGCGAGCTGCTGCCCGCGGTGACCGTGCCCGTCGACGCCCGCCGCCGCGAGCAGTGGGTGCTCGGCGAGCAGGTCCTACTGCCCCGCCTGGCCGCGCGCGCCGGGGTGGACATCGTGCACAGCCTCGCCAGCACCGCGCCCGTGCGGGGGCGCTACCGCCGGGTGGTCACCGTGCACGACCTGATCTACGCCCGCTTCCCCGAGGCCCACTCCGGTATCCGCGACCTTGGCATGCGGGTGCTCGTGCCGCTCGCGGTGCGCCGCTCCCAGCGGGTGATCGCGATCTCCCAGAGCACCCGCCGCGACCTCGTGGAGCTGCTCGGCACGTCCCCCGCGAAGATCGACGTCGTGCCCCAGGGGCTCGGTGCCGTCGCTCGTGCGCCCGCGCTCGGAGCGCTCCAGACCCGCGCGCGATTCGGGCTGGGGGAGCGGCGGGTGCTGCTGACCCTCTCCGCCAAGCGGCCCCACAAGAACCTGCTCGCGCTGATCGGCGCGCTCGCGCGCATCCCCCCCGAGCGCCGCCCGCTGCTGGTGGCCCCCGGCTACCCCACCTGGCACGAGGCGGAGCTTCGCGCGCGCGCCGCCGAGCTCGGAATCGCCGGGGACGTGCGCCTCGAGGGCTGGCTGGGCGAGCGGGAGATCGAGGGCCTGTGGGCGCTCGCCGATGCCTTCGTCTATCCCTCGCTGTACGAGGGGTTTGGGCTGCCCGTGCTCGAGGCGATGGCCCGCGGGGTCCCCGTCGCCTGCGCCGATGCCTCCTCGCTGCCCGAGGTCGCCGGCGGTGCCGCGCTGCTCTTCGACCCCCACGACGAGAGGGAGATGGCGCAGACGATCGAACGGCTGCTCGGCGATCCCGCGCTCGCACGGAGCCTGCGCGAGCGGGGCACGTCGCGCGCACGGGAACTCACCTGGGATCGCACCGCGCGCCTCACGCTCGAGAGCTATGCGCGGGTTGCGCGCCCCCCCTCCTCCTCCCCCGCTCCTCCTCAGACGACCTCTCCCGGCCCGCCCGCCGTGGGCGGGGCGGACGGCGCACCGCTCCCATAGCTCGCCAGTACCGCACGCAGCGAGGACTCCAGGGAGAGCCGCTGGGCGTTCTGTGCAAACCAGCGCGCGGTGCTCTCGCGCATCGCCATCCCCGCCTCGTGCACCCGCACGATCGCCTCCGCCACCGCCTCCGCCTCCGCGCGCGGGGCGACCACGCCGTTGATGCCCTCCTGCACCAGCTCCACCGCCGCGTTGTCCTCGCCCGCGACCACCACGCTCGGGGTGGCGTGCGCGGAGGCCTCCACCACCACCATCCCGTAGCCCTCCCGGCGCGAGGTGGAGAGCATGCACAGCGCTCGCGTGAGCGCCGCGTCGATCACCGACGCATCCACGAAGCCCGGGGCGCTTGCGATCTCCTGCACACCGTGCTCGGCGATCGCTCGCGTGAGCGCCTCGCGCTCGGGGCCCGCGCCGTAGAACTCGCCCCGCAGCGCCGGCTCCCCGATGCGCTTCGCCGCGAGCGCAAACGCCGCGACCGCCAGCGGGGCGCGCTTCTCCGGGATCAGCCGCCCCGCGAACACCACCAGCGGCTCCGCCGGGCGAGCGGTGGGGGTCTCCAGCGAGCCCGCGTACTCGCCCTCCAGGATCGCCGGCTCCCCGCGCAGCCCCTCCGCGCGCAGCCGCCGCGCGTGCAGCCGCGAGAAACAGAACGCCCGCTGGGGCACACGTGCGCAGAGCCGCTGCACCGCGTTTCCCACCGCCCCCCCGATCGGGCCCAGGTACTCGCGCCAGTACTCCCGGCTCCACACCTCGTGCCAGTCCACCACCAGTCCATACCCCCCCAGGGGCCGCGCCAGCGCGGCCGCCAGCAGCGAGAAGTAGGGGAAGGATCCGGTGTGCACCACCTCGTAGCGGCGGCCGTGGCGCAACAGGTGCCACAGCACCCCCAGTCCGAACACCAGCGGCGGGGCGATCCGCCGGCGCCCATCCTCGGTGTAGAGCCCCATGTGCGGGCCCGCCGTCACGACGCGCACCCGCTCGTCGAGGTCCACCCGCGCCCCCCGCTCCCACTGGCGCAGCGTCAGGTAGGTCACCTCGTGGCCCTCCTGCGCCAGGCGCTCGGCGAGGTTGCGATACCAGCGCTCCGCGCCACCGACGGTGTACGGGAACAGGCAGTCGTAAACTAGGCAGATTCGCATCCCCCGGGAGACTGTCAGGAATGAGCCCGAGAAAGCAATGAGCACCGTGCAGAAGACAAGGCCCACGACCGCCGAGCAGGCGGTATCGACGCTGGTGTCGGTTGTGATCCCCTGCCTGAACGAGGCCGAGAACATCGAGCTCTGCGTGCGCAGTGCCCTCGAGGCGCTGGCCAGCAGCGGGATCGACGGCGAGGTGCTCGTCGTGGACAACGCCTCCGAGGACGACTCCGCCGCGCTCGCCGCCGCCGCCGGGGCGCGCGTCGTGCACGAGGCCAGACGGGGCTACGGCAGCGCCTACCTCGCCGGCTTCGCCGCGGCGCGGGGGCGATACATCGTGATGGGCGACGCTGACCTCACCTACGACTTCAACGAGATCCCCCGCTTCGTAGCGGCGCTAGAGGAGGGCGCGGAGCTCGTGATGGGCGACCGCATGGACAACATCCACCCCGGCGCGATGCCCTGGCTGCACCGCTACGTGGGCAACCCCATCCTCACGGGCCTGCTCAACATGTTCTTTGATACCGGCGTCAAGGACGCCCACTGCGGGATGCGCGCGCTGCGCCGCGACGTGCTCGAGCGCCTGGACCTTCGCACCACCGGCATGGAGTTCGCCTCCGAGATGGTGATCCGCGCCGCCAAGGAGAAACTGCGAATCGCGGAGTTCCCGATCGAGTACCACCCCCGCGGGGGAGAGAGCAAGCTCTCGAGCTTCCGCGACGGCTGGCGCCACCTGCGCTTCCTGCTAGTGCACAGCCCCACCCACCTGTTCATCCTGCCCGGCGCCCTGCTCGCGGGCCTCGGCACGCTGATCCTCGCGCTCGTGGGAGGGGGCCTCGACATCCTCGGGCGCTCCTGGGGCATCCACGCCCTGATCGGGGGGGCGCTCCTGATGATCGTCGGCACCCAGGTGCTCGCGCTGGGCCTCTGCGCCCACGCCTACGGCACCTACTTCATGGCCGCCCGCGACCCCTGGTTCGACCGCATGCGCGCCCGCTTTCGCCTCGAGCACGGGCTGCTGCTCGGCGGCGCCTTCATGCTCGTCGGGATCGCAGGGGGCGCCGTGATCGTGGCGACCTGGATCTCCCACGGCTTCGGCTCGCTCGCCGACGAACACCTCGCCGTGGTCGCCGCCACGCTGCTGATCGTCGGGATTCAAATCTTCTTCTCGTCGTTCCTGCTGAGCATCCTGGGCCTGCGCCGCAAGTGAGCGCACCTCCCTCAGGGGCGGCCCCCGCGCCGCCCGCGCGGGCGGACCCCGCGGACCCGGACCCACACACAGCGCAGACGCCCCCCCGGGCCCTTGGAGCACGTGCGGTGTGGTGGCCCGCGGGAGTCCTCGGCGCGGTCATCTTCGGGTTGATCCTCTGGCAGCTCCTGATCCCCCGCGGCTTCTACACCGGCACCGACAGCGTGGGGGTGCGCAGCGTCGTGGCCAACCTCGAAGTCGGCCAGACCCTCTGCGTTCCCGGCCTGCACCTGCCCGCCGACACGGGCCGCGTGCAGCTCGCCGTGTTCGCCCACCGCCCCCGCTTCACCGCCGAGCTGCGGGTCACCGCAGCGGGCCGCACGGTGTCCTCGACGATGACCGGCATCCCCGGCCCCACCTCGCTCGTGTACGCCAACGCGGCAATCCCCGAGCGGCCCCCCTCGCCGGCGTCGGTGCCCGCGACGGTGTGCATCGCTCCGCGCGACGGGCCGATCGCGATCGGGGGCATGATCGACGAGCAGGCCAACCAGGTGCCCGCCAAGCTCGACGGCGTGGCTCTGCTCAGCCGCGTCGGGGTCTGGTTCCTGCCGCCCGCCGGAGTGCAGCGCTCCCTGATCGAATCCGCGGGCGCGATCTTCTCGCGCGCGTCGCTCTTCCGTCCGGGGATCGTCGGCCCGTGGACCTACCCCTTCCTGCTCTTCGGGGTGCTGCCGCTCACCTGGGCGCTCTCACTACTGCTGATCGCGCGCGGGGCCTCCGGCCGCCCGCTGCCGCACCTGCGCGGGCGCACGCTGCGCCCCGGCGTGGCGATCGCGCTGATCGCGTTCGCCAACGCCGCCTCCTGGGCGCTGATCACGCCAGCGTTCAACGCCCCCGACGAGCCCGACCACTTCGCCTACGCCCAGTACTTCGCCGAAACCGGCCACGCCCCCGAACGCGTGCCGGGCCCCCGCGCGCCCTACTCCACCGACCAGACGATGGCGCTCAACGCCGTCGACGCCTACTCCCAGGTCGGGCTCCCCGACGGGCGCCCGCCGTGGCTGGGGGTTAGCCAGAGCGCCTGGGAACGCGAACGCAACCTGATCCCACACCCCGCCGACAACGGCGGCGGCGCGACCGTCGCGGCCTCCCCGCACCAGCCCGCCTACTACGCGCTGCTCGCGCCCGCTTACGAGGCGGTGCGCTCGCAGTCGACGTTCTCGCAGCTCACCGCCCTGCGACTCGTCTCCGCGCTACTCGGCGCGCTGAGCGCCCTCTGTGCGTTCGGGGTCCTCCGTGAGCTGCTGCCCCGCCAGCCGGTCGCGGCGGCCGCCGCCGGCCTGCTCGTCGCCTACCAGCCGATGTTCGGCTTCATCTCGGGCGCGGTCAACAACGACAACGGCATCAACGCCGCCGCCGCCCTCTCGCTGTACCTGGTGATCCGGGGGCTCAGACGCGGGCTGAGCTGGCGGATCGCCCTGGCGCTCGGCGCGGCGCTCGCCTTCGCCCCGCTGATGAAGGAGACCGGCTATGAGATCTACCCGGCGGTGGCCGTCGGGCTGCTGGGGATCGGCTGGCGCCACCACCGGCTGCGCGACACCCGCGCGTGGATCGCGCTGGCCGGGGCCTTCGCCGTGGTGCGCGGGGGGTGGTCGCTGCTGCAGGCCGTCTTCTATCCCCCCGTCGCGGGCCAGGCTCCAGGCGGGGGCATCTCCGCCGCCGGCGCGCTCACCGCCGCCGAGCACATGCCGGGGCGCTTCCTGGTCTACCTGTGGGAGCTCTTCCTGCCGCGACTCTCCTTCATGGGGGACCTCTTCCCGCCCGGATGGCCCTTCAGGCAGATCTACGTCGAACGCGGCTGGGGGGCGTTCGGCTGGTACACCTGGATCTTCCCCAACTGGGTCTACACCACGATCGTCTTCGCGATGGGCCTCGTCGCGCTGCTCGCGCTCTCCAGCGCCGTGCGCGAGCGGCTCGCGGTGCGCGCGCGGCTCTTCGAGGTGGCCGTCATCGCGCTGTTCCCGATCTGCGTGCTGGTGGCGGTGGAGGCCGCCTTCTTCGCGCCCGACGGCGGCCGCACGGTGGTCGCCGAACAGGGCCGCTACATCTTCCCCGCGATCGCGGCCCTCGCCGCGATCGCGGTCTCCGGGACCTTCGGTCTGGGGCGCCGCTGGCACGTGCCGCTGGCCACGGTGCTCGTGGTCGCGATGATCGGCCTCAGCTACGCCTCGCAGTGGTTGACGCTCGGCAGCTTCTTCACCTGACCGCCACCCGTTCGCGCTCGCGCAGCGCGTGGCGCAGGCCCTCTTCGACTTCGTCGGTAGCGCGATCCCAGGTGTGGGAGGCGACGAACTCGCGGCCCTCCCGCGAGCGGCGCTCCCACAGGGCGGGATCGGCGAGCAGGCGCTCCAGCGCGTCCGCGATCCGCGGCGGGTCCAGCGGGGCGAGATCGAGCGCGCCGTCTTCACCGAAGATCGACTCCGCGCTGACCCCCGCGAGCTCCACGCAGGGCAGGCCGCAGGCGAGCATCTCTTTGGGCATCAGCGAGAAGTTGGTCAGCGACAGACAGAGCCCCACGGTGGCCTCCGAGTACAGGCGCGCGAGCTGCGGCGGGGAGAGCACGCCCATGTGCTCGTAGGGGAAGGCCGCGTGCAGCGGCTTGTCGGTGCCGAACAGCACGATGCGCACCTCCGGCCTGCGCCGGTGGAGCTCCGCGAGGGCCATCAGCCCGATCGGCACCGCGCGCCGCGGGGTGGCGTGGCGCGCGTAGTAGATCACCGTGTCCCTGCGGCGCTCGACAGGGAGCGGGCGGTAGGTGTCGCCCTCGACGCCCAGCTGGAAGGCGTCGGCGCTCGCGCCGTAGCACTCGATCAGCAGGTCCCGAAGCCAGGGGCTCGCGGCGATGCAGTGCAGGTCGTGGCGGTAGGTGTCCTCCGCGAGCACCTGCTCGGTGGAGGCCGCGTAGAACTCGGGCTCGTGGTCGTTGACGAGATACGCGCGCGCCCGGCACTGGTCGAGCGCGAGCGCGGCATGCACCGTCTGCCAGCCCGTGGCGATCGCCACGTCCGCGCCCTGCCAGCCCTCGAAGCCCTTGTAGACGGGCCCCTCGAACGGGGCGAAGTACTCCCGGATCTCGCTGCGCAGCCGCGCGGAGCGCACGTCGCGCATGTGGTTGTGGTAGTCCGCCAGCCACACGCTGCACGCATGCCCCCGGCGCTCCAGGCGGGTGAAGATCTGAAAGAGCGTGTTGTGCCCCCCGCTGCCGCGGCTGAACGGGGGGATCACCATCGCCAGGCGCAGGCGCTCCCGTGCGGCCATGCCCGGCACCGCCTCCAACAGCGGCGCGGGGCCCTCGCTCCAGATCCGCGTGACCACGTCGTAGTCGTCGTGGGGCAGTAGCTGCCCCACGTGCTCGGTGGGGGGCAGGGTGGGGAGCTCCGCCGCCGCCGCCGCGCCCAACGGCCGCGCGGGCACGTGGCCGTTGCTGCTCTGCGCCTCGGCGCGAGGGTCGCCCCCCCCGGCCCCGCCGCCCCGTGCCCCGGCTTCGGAGGATTGGCCCCCGCCGTCGTCCCTGCCCTCCAGCGACAGCCGCCGGCGCAGCGGCGCGGGCACCCGCTCGGCGCGGGAGCCCAGCGCCGAGAAGACGCGCCGCCCGCCATGATGGACGGCCGCGCGCGCCGTCCAGCGGGCCCGCTCGGCGCCGCTCATGCCCCCCTCCTCGGCCATCCAGCGGCGGTCGGCGGCCACCGCCCCCGCGACCTGGCGGGCGGCGCCGGTGAGCGCGAAGGGCTCCACGTGGCCGGTGCTCTCGCGCAGGCCACGGTACTCGTCGAAGTAGCGGCGCATGAACTCGATCGCCCCGTAGTCGTGCGCGTGCAGGACCGCCGCCCCGGGGTGGTAGACCTTCGTCCCCCCGGCCCCCAGCAGGTCGCTCCCGAACGCCTGATCCTCGGAGTAGGGGACGTCGCGGAAGCGGATCTCCTCCCAGCAGGCGCGCGCGTAGCAGGCATTGACGTTAGAGAGGAAGGTCGGATCGCCGCTGCGCTGGAGCACCGGCGCCCCACCCGCGGAGAAGCCCGCGAAGAACTCGCTCAGCTCGCGTGCGATCATCGGGCTGGTGTCCGCGCGTGGCAAGTGCGGACCGTAGGCGGCGCCCACGCCCCCGTCGAGCTCGAACGCCTCGCGGTAGGCGGCGAGCCAGCCCGGCACGGGCGTTGCGTCCTGAGTGAGGAAGCAGATCAGCTCCCCCGAGGTGCGCTCGGCGCCGAGGTTGCGGGTGCGCCCGTGGCCGAACTCGGACGGCTCGATCTCCAGCATCTCCACGCCGGCCGCGCGGGCGACCTCGCGCGAGCGGTCGCGCGAGCCGGAGTCGATCACGAGCACCTCCTCGACCCCCTCGCGCGCGAGCGCCTGCAGCAGCTCCTCCAGGTAGCGCTCCCCGTCCTTGACGGGGATGACGACGGAGACGCCGCTCACGGCTGCTCATCCCGTATCGCTACGCAGGCGCCGCTCACGGCTTCAGCAGCCGCCGCTTGAGCAGCTTCGCGCGCCACCACACCCCGCGCACCGCCCGCACCGCGCCGAGCAGCTCGACGGCGCCGGGGCGGCGCATCAGCGTGTTGAGGTCGAGGTGCCAGCGGTCCAGCCAGTAGGCCTGCTCCTGCCATTTCGCGATCGCGGCGTTGGTGCGCGACTGCACCTCCACGAGCTCGGCCTCCAGGGCGCCCACGCGGGCGCGCAGGCGTTCGTTCTCCCGTTGGAGCTCCTGCTCGTTCGAGACCTCGGCAGCATTCATCCAGTGTTCTCCTCATGGCGCCCGACGGTGGGCACCGGTAGCGTCGCTTTGATCGCAGCAATCATTCTTCTACAGCTTCTCCGAGATGAGCGGGGCCTCGCGGTTGAAGTACCACAGCCCCAGCGCGAAGAGCCCGGCGATGATGCCGAGCGGGATCAAGAGGCGTGGGACACCGCCGATCGCCTGGGCGGCCGTGGGAGCGGCGGGGTCGACCAGCGCATGAAAGGCCTGCGTGAGGATCGAGCCGAGCGGGTTGATCACGAGCAGGCGGGAGAACGGTATGCCAAACAGGTTCTTGCTCTCGCCGATCGTCTGGACGGTGTAGAGGATCGGCGAGCCGTACCAGAGGATCTGCGCGATCACTTCCCAAATCGGCTGGATGTCGCGAAAGCGCACGTACAGCGCCGAGAGCAGCATGCCCACGCCGGCCGAGATCGTCACGAGCAACGCCAGCAGCACCGGCAGCTCCAGCCAGCTCCACATCGGCGAGACGCCGCTGGCGACGATGAAGATGAACACCACGATCAGGTTCATGCAGAGGTTGAAGAAGCAGAAGAGCGCGACCGAGAGTGGGACCACCAGGCGCGGGAAGCGCACCTTGCGCAGCAGGTTCTCGCGGCCGACCAGGCTCGGCACCGCGCCGGCGGTGGTTTCCTGGAAGTAGGTGAACAGGATGATCGACTCGAGCAGGTACTCGGGGTAGTGCGGGATCTTGCCGGCGCCGACGTGCAGCAGGACGGTGAACACGAACAGCAGCACTCCGAAGAACAGCAGCGGGCGCACCAGCGTCCACACATAGCCGAGCACCGAGCCGAAGAAGCGCAGCTTGAATTCGGTGCGGGCGAGCATGAACGTCAGCGCCCAGAAACGGTGGACGCCCCCACCGAGCGCCGAGGGGCCATACACCCGGTGGCTCGCCGGCGCCTGCCGCGGAGCGGGCAGGCCCACATCCGGCATCGCGCTCATATGCGCTCCAACCTCACATCGATCGGCAGCTCGAGGATCCCGCCGCTGCCCGTCCCGTGGACGACGATCGAAGCCATGTCCTCGACCAGCGCCAGCGCGCTCGCGCCGGTGCCCTCGCGGGCCAGGGAGGGCGTCAGCATGTAGCGGCTGGGTGTCAGCCAGTTGGGTATCGAGAACCTCGCCACCACGCTCTCCCCCGCCATGTAGGAGCCGCTGGAGTGACCGTGTTGGCCGGAACGGGGATGCTCGCCGGAGGCGAGTGTCACCCGGCTCCGGTCGCTGCGCGCGACGATGATCGTGTGCCCGAGCTCGGTGCGCAGCGTCACCGCGAACACGGGGTCGGCAAGATCCTCGCCGAGGCGGGCCTCGAAGCACATGCTCACGGTGTCCTCCTGGCTGGCGCTCGTCACCCGCTCGCCGCGCTCGTTCTCGAACCAGGCCTCCGCGATCGCGGTGCCGCTCGCCGAGTGGCTCTCCTCCGGAGCGTCGTGGGCGAGCTGGCCGAAGTTCAGCTCGTGGTAGGCACGCCCGATCACCCGCGGGTCGCCGATCTTGGTCATGCACCCACGCTCCATCAGCATCGCGCGGTCGCAGAAGCGCTCGACGGAGAACATGTCGTGCGAGACGAACACGATCGTGCGGCCCTCGCGCTTGAGGCGGAAGAACTCCTCGAAGCACTTCTGCTGGAAGGCGGCGTCGCCGACGGCGAGCACCTCGTCGATCAGCAGGATCTCGGCATCGACCTGGATCGCGGTGGCGAAGGCGAGCCGCACGAGCATCCCCGAGGAGTAGTTCTTCAGGCGAAGGTCCATGAAGCCCTCGAGTTCGGCGAAGGCGACCACGTGGTCGAAGCGTTCCATCGCCTGTTTGCGGCTCAACCCGAGCATGATCGCGTTGATGACCACGTTGTCGCGCGCGTTCAGATCGGGGTTGAAGCCGACGCCGAGCTCGATGAACGGGGAGAGCCGGCCGGCGATCGAGATCCGCCCGGTGTCGACGCGGTAGATACCCGCGATGCACTTCAGCAACGTGCTCTTGCCGCTGCCGTTGCGACCGACAATCCCGAAGAATTCCCCCTCGGCGATCTCCAGGGAGACGTCCTGAACGGCGCGCAGCTCGTCGTAGGTGGTGCTGCGAAAGGGATGCAGCGCGCGCTCCTTGAGCGTCGAGTACTGCTGGTGGGGCAGACGGAAGGTCTTGCTGACGCCCTCGATCGAGACGGCCGCGGAGCCTCCGGACGGGGTGCCCGCCGGCATCGGGAGGGAGGGTGCGACAGTGGTTGCAGTGGTCGACAAGGGCAGATGAACGCTACCAACCGCGTGTCTGGATCTCAGCACACCTATTTGATCCCATAGTCGCTCAGCGTCGCGGCGGGTGGCGTCCAACGAACGCGGTGTAGTCGTGCCAGGCCAGCGCATCGGGGCGCGCGGCAAGCTCTTCGGCGAGCCGGGCCAGGATGACGCCGAACTCACTGTGATCGATTGCGACGAAGATCGCACAGCCCGCGTGGTGCCGTCCTTCGCCCGCCCACTCCTGTGCGATGCGAGCGAAATCACGCGCGTTGAAGGTGACCATGATCCGGGCTTCCGCGGCCGCCAGCTTGAGCAGGCGGTCATCCTCCCAGCCGTCTATTGCGCGCTCCTCGTCGGCCGAGCGAACATCGTGTCCGCTATCGCGCAGCGCAGTGGCAATCCGGCGAGCCGAGACGTGAGCGTCGAGAAACAGCCGCATCCGCGCTCAGCGCTCGCCGAGCACGGCAATCGTCGCGAACTCCCGGTGAAGCTCATCAAGCGACCGGCGGTTCTCCGCGATCGCGCTGTCGATCTCCTCGCCGAACTCCCCGTAGTAGGCGGTGGCCAGGTGCAGCTGCGCCTCGGTGAGGTCGCTCTCGGCGAGCAGGCGCTCCGGCGTGCCGAAGTCTCGCAGCGCATCGATGACCTCCCAGACGTCGAGCGCGGTCCCGATGACCCATGGCCTGCGGTTCCAGTCGCCACCGCGGAAGGCGATTCCGGGGAAGCGGCGTGCGCGCAGCGCCTCGCCGGCGAGCGATTCCAGCACCGAGGCCTTGCTGCGCCGCGTCCGCTGTGCCTCACTCGTTATCAGTGCGTCGAGCGATGAGTCGAGTCGCAGGCTGAAGGGCTGAGATCTTGTGGCCACCGCTACATGGTAACACCATCGAATACATGCCAATACAATCCTCGGAGATACGGCCAAGGCCCACGATTGAGCCCCAATCTCGCAATGAGCGATGGGCACACCCGGCGGCTACAGACCTGGGTCCGGGACCTCACACGCGCTGGAGCACGTACACGTCCTGGTTGTCCTGGTTGCGGCCGGGCTCGAACCCCAGGACGCGCCAGCGCGGGCAGAGTTGCGCGAGCAGCCACTCCGGGGAGAGGAAGGCGGTGCCCCAGTCGGGGTTGACCACGCCCCAGTCGCCGTTGGCGCCGAACTCCTGCGCGTACCACCAGCCGCGCTCGTACAGCCCGCCGACGATCTCATCGGACTGCTGGGGGGTGCGCAGGGTGTTCTTGACGTAGAAGTCCACCGATGTGAGGCCGTGCGTAGTGCAGACGAGATGACCCCCCGGGCGGATCAGCCGGCGCATCTCCTCGAACCAGCGCAGGCCGAGCTCGGGGGCGAAGTGCGACCAGATCGAGATCGCGCAGGCGAGGTCCAGCGAGCCGTCGGGCAGATCGAGCGGCGGGCGGTCGCTGCTGAGGAAGAGGTTCACGCGCGGGTAGGCGCTCCGCGCCCACTCGATCGCCGGCCCGTTGGGGTCGCAGCCGTGCCAGCGCACCTCGGGGTAGGCGGCGGAGAGAACCCGCACCAGGCGCCCCGAGGAGCAACCGAAGTCGAGCGCGTCCGCGGCCGACTCGATGCTCGCGCCCACGCTCCCCAGGGCGCTCGCCACCATGTCCGCCTCGTAGAGGCCCCCGGCGGCGGCAAGGGGGCCGCGAGCCATCGCATGCACCTCCTCCGGGGGCTGCCCGGCGCCGAGACCCAGCTTCTTCAGCACCGCGGGGACGCTCAGCCAGACGCCGAAGCTGAGCAGCAGGAAGACCCGGTGGCGGCTGTCGGGGGCTCCGATGTAGTACGCCTGCAGCTGATCGTCCCGCGCGATCGCGGCCTCGATCTCGCCGATGTCCGCCGCGGAGAGCCGCTCGTAGAGCCGGCGGCTCACGATCTGATCCGCGTCGGTGGCCCGCTGGGGCTGCAGCTCGCGGGCGAAGCGCGCGGGCGCGCCGGGTTCTGGGGAGATCGGCGGGGGGGGCTCGGAGACGCTCTCGTGGTCCTGGGCCGGCGTCGGCGCGGTACGCCCCGCGGAGGCCAGGCGGGCGCCGTTGCGCGCCAGCCGCTGCAGCAGTCGGGTACTCGCCGTTTCCGCCATCGCACGGAACGTATCAGCCGGGTTCGACCGGCCCGCGGGTCGGGCCTTCCCGGATACCGGCGGCAGGGTTTTCCACTATGCACGCAGCTCTGTGAAGCCCGCCGCAGAGAAGTCGCCGTCGAAGGCGAGAGCCTCGACGATCCTCAGCTCTCGCATCGTGGCGAAGCTCGTGGCATCGATCCAGGAGAACTCCCGGTCGTCTCTGTGGCGCAGCCAGGCGCCCGCGTCGGTTTCGACATCGGGTGAGACCCGAACTAGCTCCAGACGCGGGGAGGTGCGCAAGGCATCGAGAAAGCTGACGGCCGTCCTGTGGCCAGCTCGACGCCGCAGGAACGTCCAGGTCTCGCCACGCACATCGTTGGTCGTGATCAGCCGGCCGCCCTGGTGGGCGGCGAGCAACGCGCTTGCTTCCTCGTGACGGCCGTCCCGCCGGTTGGTGAGCGCCACCCAGAAGGATGTATCGACGAAGATCTGCGTCAACGGCCGTAGACCGTGTCGTCGACGTCGGTCGGCTCGAAGTCGGCGCTGCCCACGAGCGAGGCGAGGGGGTCAGCCGCCAGCGGGGGGACCGGCTGCAGCCCGAGCCGCACGTAGCGACGGACCAGTGATGCCTTCGAGACGCGATCCCGGGCGGCCTGGATGTCGAGCGCTCGATCGACATCCTCCTCGATCATGATCTGCAGGCGCTTCATATCGCTAGGTTACAGCACTTCTGCAATCTGCTGTAATGTGTCGGTGGGACCGCGTATCGGCCGGGCCCGTGCGGCTGAGAACTCGTTGCGCTCTCCCATCACTCCGCTGATGCCTGGGGAATCCCCTCCCTGTATCACGCGTGATACGATTGTGGGAATGGCTGAGGTAAGCATCCGAGACTTGCGCAACCACGGCGGCGATGTGGTGGACCGTGCGTCGCGCGGGGAGCAGATCACGATCACCCGCTCGGGTAGGGCGGTCGCTGAGTTGCGGGCGATCTCGCCTCCGGCGCTCTCGGCAGAAGCTCTATTGAGTCGCTGGCGGGGGCTGCCGCCCGTTGACCCCGCGACGTTTCGTGAGGATGTCGACCGACTGCTGAACACAAGCCTGTGAGCGAAGTCCCGCCGCCCACCCGTGGGATCCTCGACACCTCGACCGTCATTCTGCTGGGGCGCCTCGCGGACGCGACAGCGCTCCCCACCGAACCGCTTATCACGGCCGTGACGCTCGCCGAGCTCTCGGTTGGCCCACTGGTGGCCAGCGAGGAGATCGAGCGTGTCGCGCGCCAGTCCCAGCTCCAACAGGCCGAGGCCGACTTCGACCCGCTCCCCTTCGACGCCGGTGCCGCCCGGGCCTTCGGGCGCGTATCCGCCTCACTGCGGCGCTCCGGTCGCAAGACCACCGCGCGGGCTTACGACGCGATGATCGCCGCCACCGCCCTCGCCAACGGCCTGCCGGTTTACACCTGCAACCCCGCTGACTTCAGCGGCATCGATGGGCTCGATGTGGTCGCCGTTGCCGTGCCCGACGCGCCGAGCCCACCGACCTCGTCTACTCAGACTCGATGAATCTGACCCCGGCGCCCATCGCCCGGTAGGTCCCGAGTGCTCGCTGGTCGGCGCTCAGGATCTCGGCGTTGTGCCTGACCGCGGTCGCGGCAATCAGCGCGTCGGTGAGGGCGCCGCCGCCAATCCCAGCCTCGACCGCTTGCCCAAGGTGCTGCGCAGATACCCGGCATCCATTGCAAGCCACGGCTGCTTCAAACCGCGTTCGAGAGCCTCCAGGACACCGACGGCGCGATTCGTCGCCCCTCAGGCATGCAACCGAGCGCCGAGGTCGTCTCGTAGGCGACATGAGCGGGCAGCCGGATCTCGGCCTCTGCAAGCGCGGCGCGGGCGGGATGGTGAGCCTCATGCCAGGGTGCAAGCGCCGCGATCACCACGCTCGAATCCGGTGTATCACCGTCGCACGCGCTCGACCACCGTGCGAACCTCCGCAACGCTCATCGGCTCCCTCGGCTGGCCGGTCACGATCACAGGGAACCGTCTCGCTCCTCGACGCGGGCGGGCACGTCGGCAACCGTGAGCTCCAGCCTGCCGTCGGTGGCGGTCAGCTCCAACTCGGCGGCGACGCGTACTCCGAGCTCTTCCCGGAGGGTCTTTGGGATGACCAGGCGCCCGACACCGTCGATGGCAACTCGCATGGCATGAGATTGCCAACCGGCGCCGTGAGCGACGCTCAAAGCGCGCCCGAATATGACGGTCCCCGACTGAACGTCCAGCGACGCTGGGCCGCATAGCTCGCAGGAGCACCAACGAGGACCACGACGGCCTGCGCCAAGACCCGTGGAAGATGGGCGACACCGACGAGGACGGCCAAGACAGGCAGGGCCAACAGGACAATCGTGATCCACACGGTCACGAAACGGACTACGCGGCCCGTGGTCGGCCCCGTCCGGCCAGGGAACGTCCAGCGAAGATTGAGGACGAAGCTGACCGAGAGCGCGACTGCAGCGGCCAGCACCGAGGCAAGGATGTATGGCACGCCACCTGCGATGGCAAGAGCGAACACGGCGAGGTTCAGACCGTTCTGGGCTGTACCGACGACCGCGAAGCGCATGAACTCGCGGAGGCTGGGCGGATCTTTTCGACGAGACATCTCGGCTCCGAACAGTGCCATACTTGACGATCATGGCGCCCTCTGCCACGCCCAGCGGGGGCTATGATGCATTTCTGTTTGAGCGGCTGGTCGATGTTGAGGACGAGAGCTTTTGGTTTCGGGCTCGCAACCGGCTAATCGTCCAGCTCGTATCTGAAGTCGCCGCTCCGGGGGATCGATTCCTGGAGATAGGTTGCGGCACCGGATATGTCCTCCAATCGCTGGTCCGCGAATGCGGACTTCGCGCAACTGGTAGCGAGCTGCTCCCGGAGGGGCTCAGACACGCTCGGCGTCGTGTGCCGGAGGCCGACTTCGCAGAACTCGACGCCCGCGCAATGCCGTATGAGAAGTCCTTCGACCTTGCTGGGGCTTTCGATGTGCTCGAGCATATCGACGATGACATCGGGGTACTACGTGGGCTTTATCGGGCTGTGCGCCCAGGCGGTCACGTCCTGCTGACAGTTCCGCAGCATCCATCGCTCTGGAGCGCCGCCGACACCCACGCCTGCCATGTACGACGCTACCGACAATCAGAGCTGGTCGACCGCGTTTCGCAGGCCGGCCTCACACCTGTCCGGACCACCTCCTTTGTAACCTCCTTACTCCCGTTGATGGCGATCTCGCGTTGGTTTGAGAGATATTTTCAACGAGCGTATGATCCGATGGCCGACCTGGTGCCTCCCACGTACGTTAACCGCATGTTTGAGCAGATTCTCGACTGCGAGCGCATGCTCATCGGGCGCGGTATCAACCTACCGGTCGGTGGTTCATTGGTGCTCGTCGCTCGCCGTGATGCCGACTGAAAGGTCGGCGACAGTTGGCGTTGCCGTAGGCAGCCAGCGATGCAGCCACAGATAGGTTCTCGCCGTGCGGTACCCGTGGCGCTGATAGAGGTTCTGCCCGGCGATATTACTTCCCTGGGTGACAACCATTGCGGTGTGCATCGAAGCCTTCTCGAAGACCGCGCCCGCTCCAGCTACCAGGGCACTGCCCAAGCCGCGGCCTGCCGCTTTTGCCGTCACACCGATGAGCTCGATCCTGCCGGTCCTCAAGTTGGGATCGAGATGGCACACAACGAATCCGGTGGCATCCTCGGTTACGAGTGTCTGTCGCTCTGCCGCATCGTTTAGGCCCCTGCGGAGCCACTCCACATAGAGCCCTTCACTTCGATCGGGTGGAAATCTCTTGTCGGCGAAGAATCGTGTCCCCCGAAAACGCTCCCGCGCGATCTGCGTGAGCCGCGACAGATCGCCTGGGTGGCCGCGGCGTAGTCTTCCCATCGCCATCGGATGACCAGTCACGGGCCGCTCCAACTCGACGCGTATCTCCCTCACCCTGAACCCACTCTCTTGGGCAATATCGATCAGCATGTCGTCGTCCGCTTGGGCAAGTAGATAAGTGCAACTTAACTTCAAATCGTCTGCCTCGTGAACGGCCACTCCGATCTCCCGCGCAGTAACTCCCTCACGAACACGTCCGATTGGCAACCCAAAGAACGAGCTGTCCCATTCGAGTCGCTCGACCAGGCTCACATCTGGTTCTCGGTCTGGCGAGACGGCAAGACGTTCGGTCGACTGCCCTCGATACGATGCGTAGCGCCTACAACGAAATACGGTCTGGCCTTCGCCTCGCTATAGATCCGGCCAACATACTCGCCGATCAGAGCCACGAGTAGCAGCAGCACTCCAAGGAGGGCGAACACGAGTGCGAATGCCGACACGGTGCCTGACACACCTGCGCCAACCACGATGCGATAGACGATAAAGCTGATGGTGCCAACGAACCCACTCGCCGAGGCGAGAAGTCCAAGCACCGTTAGCAGGCGCAGTGGGAAGACGGCATAGCCGGTGACCAGATCGAGGACCATATCGACGAGCGTTGACAGTCGATAGCGGGAGCCGCTCGCGCCGCGAGGCGCGTGCACAATCGGCACCTCCTTGATCGGCACTCCAAGCCATGCTACGACAGCGGGCACGTACCGGTGCCGCTCGGTGAAACTAACCATAAGGTCCACCGTCGTTCGATCGTAAGCTCTGAACATCGATCCAAAGTCGCGCAGTTCGGTTCGTGTCTGCTTGTTGAGCCAGCGTGTGAGCGCCCTCGTGATCAGCCGTCTCACCAGCGGATCGTGTCTGTCGGCTCGATAGCCCGACACGACCGGATACTCAGGCCCTAGCTGGTCGAGGAGCTTGGGTATCTCCTCTGGAGGGTATTGAAGGTCGCTATCCAGGGTTACGACCCGATCGCCGCGGGCATGCGCCAATCCCGCAAAGACCGCGGGATGCTGGCCAAAATTCCGCGCCAACCGCACGACTGTGGTGGGATGCGCGAAGCTGTCCGCCAGCTTTAGCGCCCTCGGTGTGGTGAGATCGAGACCGCCATCGTCGACAAGTACGAGCTCGCCGCCGTCCGGCTGAGCGTCCAAAATCGGCTGGCAGCGCTCGAAGATCCCTTCAAGCGCGTCTTGGTCGCGGTACAGAGGGATGACGATGCTCAGCCCCGTCGCGGGACGCTCGCGCCCGTTGCCGCTTGGGGTCCATGCACTGTCCATCGGGTCCATGATCGCACGTCAGCAAAGAGCAGGCGGTGAGGCTAACATGCCCACGATGCCGAAGATCCCATTCAACCGTCCGCAGCTAGTCGGCAAGGAGCACCAGTACATCGACGAGGCCCTGGCGAGCGGAAAGCTCTCGGGCAACGGCACGTTCGCACGTCGCTGCGCCGAGTGGCTGGAGCGAGG
The DNA here is from genome assembly GCA_963742275.1 of uncultured Solirubrobacterales bacterium. Classification (GTDB taxonomy): domain Bacteria; phylum Actinomycetota; class Thermoleophilia; order Solirubrobacterales; family Solirubrobacteraceae; genus Palsa-744. Next base: position 950,500 of record CAVUKU010000001.1, read on the forward strand.
TCTGGGCGCCCGCAGGGCGCTGATCACGCCCTCGTGCACGGCTGCCTTGGAGATGACCGGAATCCTGGGTAACCTGGAACCCGGCGACGAGGTCATTGTCCCGGACTTCGCTTTTGTATCCACGGCTAACGCCTTCGCCTTGCTGGGCGCGGTCCCGGTCTTCGTCGACATCGACCCCGACACGCTGAATATCGACCCTGAAGCGATCGAGGAAGCCGTCACCGAGCGAACAAGGGCGATCGTCGTGATCCACTACGGAGGCGTGGCCTGCGATATGAACCGCATCCAGCGGATCGCCGATCGCCACGGCCTGATTGTGGTCGAGGATGCGGCTCACTCCCTCGAGGCCAGCTATCACGGTCGCCCGTTGGGATCTATCGGCCATCTTGCCACGCTCAGCTTTCACGAGACCAAGAACCTTCAATGTGGCGAGGGAGGAGCGTTGCTCGTCAACGATCTCGGGCTCGTCGCGCGCGCTGAGGTTATCCAAGAGAAGGGCACCGACCGCGGCCGGTTCTTTCGCGGAGAGGTCGATAAGTACACCTGGCAAGACACGGGATCTTCATATCTGCTCAGCGAGGTCGCAACCGCATTCCTGTGGGCGCAACTTGAGCATGCGGCCCGAATCACCGCAGAGCGGCGGGCTATCTGGAGTCGCTACTACGATGCGCTGGAGCCCCTTGAGGAAGCGGGTCTATTACGCAGACCAGTCGTCCCTCCAGGCTGCATACATAGCGGACATCTGTTTTATGTGCTGTTACCTACCGGTGAAGCGCGGGATCAGATGCTTCAGGAGCTTAATGAAAGCGGCGTGCATGCGGTGTTCCACTATCTGCCCCTCCACGCTTCACCTGGGGGGGACCGCTTTGGCAGGCTTGGCGGCCCTGTCCCAGTCACCGACGATGTGAGCAGGCGGCTGTTGCGTCTACCCCTCTGGGTGGGACTGGGGGAGTCGGGTATCCAGACGGTGGTCGACGCCGTCGAAGCCTGTGCTCGTACCGCTGTGTCGTCCTATATGTATTGACGCTTGTGGACTGGCGATAGACTCCACCCATGTTGCGCGTCTGCATCGTTTCGGCGAGCGGCCAGAACGTCTTCTTCGCAGAGTTGCTTGACGCCATCTGCGATGCGTTGGCAGCAGCCGGCCTACAGGTCGAACGATCGGTGGATCGATTCCCACCTTGGCGCAACGATCTGACATACCTGTTCGTGCCGCACGAGTATATGCCGCTGGTAAGAGAGGAGGCCCATCCCAGCGATATGCACCTGCATCGCAGCGTAGTCATCAGCACCGAGCAGCCCGGTACAAGCTGGTTTGAGGAGGCCGCAGCTGTCGCAGCACGCGCCGCCGCAGCGGTAGACATCAACCCACTGGGAGTACGCGAACTGAGCAGACGCGGGATCGACGCCAGCCTGATGCGACTCGGCTATGTCGCCCAGTGGGACACCTGGGGTGGGGAGGACCACGAGGAGCGGCGAGTGGACGTGGCGTTTATGGGTGGCTACACGCCTCGTCGGGCGCGGGTGCTGGCGCGGTGCGCCCACCAATTGGTCGGCCGGCGCGCAGAGCTGACCATCACCGAGAGCCTGCGGCCGCATCTGAAGGACGCGACGGACTTCCTTTCCGGTGAGCGCAGATGGGCCACGCTGCGTGGTGCCAAGCTGATCCTCAACGTCCATCGCAGCGAGCTGGCCTACCTGGAGTGGCTGCGCGTCGTCGGGGCGATGCTCAACGGCTGCGTAGTCGTGACCGAGCATTCGATCGGCTTTGAGCCGCTGGTGCCCGGCGAGCACTTCGTCAGCGCCGCTTACGACAATCTGCCGTTCGCGATCGATGCGCTACTCGCCGACCCGGAGCGACTCGGGGAGATTCGTCAGTCTGGCTATCATTTCCTCCGCGATGAGCTTCGCCTAGCCGACACCGTCGCGCCGCTCATCCGAGCAATCGAGGGGGTCGCCGCCAAAGCTGTGGAACCCGAGTTCACTGTGCCGCCCCCCACCAGGCCTCTGCCGCGCTCTCCGACTCCGCCCCCGACCGAGTACGAACGGATCTTCTCACATCCCAGTGATCTGGGCAGGGTGAAGGCCGCAGTCAAGGAGCTCGTGCTCGGGCAGACCCAGATCCGCAGACAGCTTGTCGAATTGTCTGCGGATCACTCCTCGCTAGCAGACACGGTTGAGCGCGTGGGGCCTCGTGACCGTTTTGTTCGCGTTTCGGTGGTGCTGACCGTCTACAACTACGCCGACGTCGTGCGCAAAGCGATCGGAAGCGTCGCCGGGTGCGACTACGACGGCTACGAGCTGGTGGTTGTGGACGACTGCTCGCGCGACGACTCCCTCACCGTAGTTCGCGAAGAGCTGGCGAGTCATCCGTGGATGACCGCGACGATCGTCGCCCGTGGTCGCAACCAGGGACTTGCGGCAGCGCGCAACTGCGCAGTGGAGCACGCACAGGGTGATCTCGTCTTTGTCCTTGACGCGGACAACGCAATCTACCCCCACGCGCTTTCGCGGCTCGCGGCGGCGCTCGATGAGGATCCTGGGGCGAGCTTCGCCTACGGGATCATCGAGCAGTTCGGCCCCGAGGGTCCAAGAGATCTGATGAGCTGGCAAGCATGGAATCCCGAGCGCCTACGCTACGGTAACTACATCGACGCCATGGCGATGATCCGTCGGGCGGCGATTATAGAAGCGGGTGGTTACACCCGAGACGATCGTCTACATGGATGGGAGGATTTCGACCTGTGGTGCGCATTTGCCGACCGCGGCCTTTACGGCATACGTGTCCCGGAAATCCTTTCCCGTTACCGGACCGGGGTGTACTCGATGATCTCGACCACAGACATCGACGCGCAGGCAGCGTGGGGTGCGCTGGTCGAACGACACACCTTCCTGATGGCCTAGCGACGCCGCACCCGCTTGATGGCACGGAGCGGCCTCGTAATGCGCCAGCTCACCGAGCTGGTTATGTCGTCCATCGTGCGCTCGGCGCGACGCAACCGGTTCTCGAAGTCCTGGGCAGCTTGTTCAAAGTCGCGCGCAGCCTGCTCGCGTCGATGCATCGACTCTTTCTGCCTGTCTGCCCATCGCTTCAGGTCGGCCTCTGCGGCGAGCAACTGAGCGATCTCATTGCGAGCGTTTGCAAGTCCGGTCTCGGCACTGAGTAGGGCCCGGCCAAGCTCGCAATGTCGCCGCTCGTGCTCGGCCCACTCGTACTCATACGCCGCTCGCGCTCGGTCATGCGCGGCCCGCTCGCGGTCATACACTCCTCGCTCTTGGTCCCGCTCAAGAGCCACGCGCCGCAACTGCTCTTCCCACCAGGCAACCTCGAACGAAGCACCCATCACGACCAGCCCGTGGGGACTGGGCAGCTCAGCATCTGAGGCAAGCGCGACCGTAAAGGTCTCTGCTCCAGGCTCCACGGATAAGGTCTTGATCACATTGAGCGACAACTCTGCATCCCGTCCTACGGCCAGACTGGCTGCGTCATCCAGCACGGCCGCCGAGAGCCACGGCGACTGCCTGTAGAGCTTGACATGGGCGAACTCCCTCGCGAGTGCCTGCTCCAACTCTCCCGGGACGTACTCATGCGTGTGGTGGGGGTTCCCAGACGGATAGACATCGCGATTGGGTGACGAGATTGCCAACACTCCGGCGGTCCGGAGGACTCGATGCAGCTCGCGGATCACCGACTGCTGTTCCTCGACGTGCTCGATCACCTCGAAACATGCAGCCAGATCGAAGACGCCGTCCTCGAAGGGAAGTTCGTGCAGGTCTGCCAGCGAGAACTCGCTCGATGGCCCAAGGAAGGCAGCGCGCGCAGAATCGATGGCCTCCTGTGAGATGTCGACACCCACCACGCTTCCGGCACCAGCGGCGACAAGAATCTCGGCTCCGTAGCCGGTTCCGCAGCCGGCATCGAGCACCGCTCGCCCCTCCGCTAACTGCGCCGCCCACCAGTAGCGGCCGCGATGCTCGGACTCCATCAGGCGTCCAGCCATCTCGCTCGGGCTCGCGCGCTCGGGACTCAGCTCGGTGATGTGCTCGCTGTCTGTCGTCATGGGGAACGAGCATGAGTCTAACCTGCGGCGCCGCGATAGCGGGCTCGTCCGGCGCCCCTTCTGCTTTAGTCGATGGCCATTCGTTAGACTTTGCCCGCAATGCCCGTGCCACCGAGTGCCGCAACTGCGCCACGACCACCGATGGAGCTTGCTAACCGCGTTGGTGCGATCGAGGCGCACCCCGATCCTTGGGGCCAGTACGACTTGCTCGGTCGACGCACGCGTGAGGAGATCCTCTCTCGTTTGCCAGATGCTTGGACCTTTGATGGTAGGCAGGTTCTAGACTTCGGATGTGGCGCTGGACGGACGCTGCGCCACTTCCTTTCCGAGGCCGACCGCGATGAATTCTGGGGTTGCGACGTGGACAAGCCGAGCATCGACTGGATGCGACGGGAGCTCTGCCCCCCGCTCCACGTCGTCCACAACGGCCCCGCGCCACCGCTCCCGTTTGACGACGGCAAGTTCGACCTCATCTGGGCTGTATCGGTCTTTACACACCTTGCTGATACGTGGAGCGCTTGGATGGCCGAGCTGCATCGCATCTTGGCGCCCGACGGGATCCTGATCGCCACCTTCATGGGCCCGGAGATGACCGAGCTGATCGCTGGCGAGCCATGGGAGGGTGACGACTATGGGATGGAAGTCCTAGGATACGGCGAATCGTGGGATCTTGGGGGCCCAATGGTACTGCACTCCCCATGGTGGATCAATGCGCATTGGGGCAGGGGATTCGAGATCGTCCGCCTCGACTCGGATGGCTTTATAGCCCAGACGGACTACTGTGGCCAGGGAGTGGCCGTCATGCGCAAGAGGGACGTCGCGCTATCGATCGCCGGTCTAGAGGCAATCGAGGCGGACGAGCCGCGCGAGGCACCCGCACTCGCCCGCGCGGTGCGCCGGCAATGGTGCGAAATCGCAGAGCTTCGCGAGACCCGTCGCCACGACGACGTGTCCGCCTTGGCGATGACCGCAACCGCACATGGCGACCGGATCGAGTTCGAAAAGCGCGTGCAGGAACTCTCCCGGCAGCTGGACGTAATGACTCGGAGTAGGAGCTGGCGGTTGACGCGGCCATTGCGGACGACCAATAGATTGGCGTCGGCCGTGCGTCGCAAAGACCGATGACGCTGGTACTCCTATTATTTATACCCGCGCATAGCTGACGTCCTGCGTGGCACATCAACTCGTCCCGCCGGGTGCGACGGTAGTATCGCGCCGATGACCTCCATCTCTGCCCCCTCGCTGCCTTGGAGACGCCGGGCCCCCCGCATATACGCCACGCTGCGAGCAGGTCTTGCGCACGACCGGACGGTGGCGTTTCTGCTCGCCCTGATAACAGCAGCAATCGCCTTCGAACCACGGATCAAGGCCGGAGGCTTTCTCGCGGACGACTGGCCGCTATACGCCGGATTCAAATTTCCCTCTATAGACGGCTACCACAGCGCCCTAGGCGTACTCCAGTACAACGCTGGGTCGCGGATCGGGCACATGTTCTACTGGCTGGTGAGCTTTTCATTGTTTGGCAGTCACACCAGGCTGTACACAGCCACCGCGGGCCTGCTGGCCGTAATCATGGCTTTCTCTGTCTATCTTCTTTTACGCGAGCTGCGCTTTTCAGTTGGTCAGTCACTGGCGATGATGGTCCTCACAGTGGTCGCGCCGAGCGTGGAGACGGTGCGCTTCTGGTTCACACCGGCCGGTGTGCAGATATGTCTTTCACTGTTCTTTTTTGGCCTTACACTGGCCCTGCGTGCCTTTGCTGCCCACCCGGATAAGCGCATGCGCCTGCATATCGCCTCTTGGGGCCTATATCTCGCCAGTGCCGTCTACGGCGAGATGGCACTTCCTTTGATGGGAGTTTGTATTCTGGTCTACTTGACTAGGGCCAACGTCGGCGCCAGTTTCCGCAGATGGGCGCTGGACATGATAATCGTGGTGGTCGGGGAGCTCGCCGCACTTTCTTTTGTGAACTCAAAGCCAGGCTTTGGCAAACTGCCACCGTCAATGTGGGCAGCACATGCTCGCACGATTGCGAGTCAAACGCTCACTATCTTCGCCAGCACGATCGAGCCATTATCAGATGGCGATCGTTCACTCACGCTGGCCGGAGTGGGGGTTGTGGCAACAGCAGCGTTCGTGCTGTGGAGGCGCGGAAGCATATCCATCGACTCTCGCCGTCAACTTCAGCGATGGGGGTCGGTCTTTTCTATCTGTTTGGCTGCGATTCTCGCCTGCTATGCGGTCTATGTTCCGGCGATGGTGTACTACGAGCCGCTGGGGCCCGGGCTGGCCACGCATATCAATATCGTGATCGCTGCTCCGCTAGCTGTCGGCTTGTTCTCGGTCCTCATGCTGGCCCGGGTGGTGCTCACAGAGCTTCTTGACGGGCTTGTCCCACATGTTGGCAATATCGCGATGGCACTCGTGGTGGTGTGGTACGCGGCGATCGTTATTGATGCGACCCAGGACGTTCGACGCGACGCGCATATCTGGGCGCTTGCTACGGGAAAGGCGACCCACGTGCTCCACGTGCTCACCACGGACCTATCACACCCGACTCGCGATGCTACTGTGTACACATTTGGCGAAGCGGGCACGGTAGCTCCTGGCCTTCCTATCTTCTTCACCTCCTGGGAACAGAACAGCGCGGTGAAGGTCGCGTACAACCGCCCCGACCTGTCGAGTTACCCAGTGGTGGTGAACGGCATGACACCGAGTTGCACCTCGCGAGGGGTTACTGTCAGTGTCGGATCAATCGGTATCAACTCGCCTAGCCCGTACAGTAGGTCGTACTTCTTTGATATCCCCAGCGGACACTATGAGCGTATTGATGATATGGCTGCCTGCACAGCAGCGCTGGCGAAGTTTCACCCTGGGCCTTACGTGGCCACCTCACTGCAATGGTCACAGTGACACGCAAAACGCATTCTGCCTGCCGCCGGACCCGGGCTGGTGCGCATGTACGTGAGGTTGGACCACGAGAAGCCCACGTCGGGGAACTTTGAGGCCACCACGCGAGCGAAACCTTCCGGGTTTTCTGCTGTCGCGATCGGCAGTGGGAGCTGCAACTGCGCCAACGAGCAGCTGAACGCATGGCTGGCCGATCACGCGCTCGCCGGACAGCGCGCCGGCCTGCCCCGCACCTATCTCGGCCACCGGGGCCACGGGCTTGGCAGCCGTCTGCTCGCCGAGGCGCTACGCCGCGCGGTCGCCGCGAGCGACACGGTCGCTGCACGTCTCGTCGTGGTCGACGCGATCGACGACCGCGCCGCCGCGTTCTACCGCGACCGGGGATTCATCGACATCGAGGAGAATCCCCGGCGACTCTTCCGCAAGATCGCGGTCATCCGCCGCTCGCTGGAGGCCTCCTGACCGGGACCATCCGTCGAATCCCCCGAAGCGGCGTCAAGCCCGCATGCGCGGCCTACGATGCTCAGGGGGATGAAGCTCCGCCCGCGCCACACCCCCCCGCGCCCCACCCCCCTGCGCCGCCGCCCCCTCCTCGGGGCGCTCCTCGCAGGCCTGCTCGCGCTCGGCCTCGCCGCGGCCACCGCGCCCGCCGCCGAACCGGGGGTGGTACTCGCCGACGGCTTCGCCCCCCACGTCGGGGATCTCAAGGCCCTGGGCACCCACTGGGTGCGTGTGTTCGCCACCTGGCCCGATCTGGAGCCCACCCCGGGGGTCTACTCGGTCAACTGGCTCGCCAACTACGAACGGCTCTTCAACGAGCTCCCCGCGGGCACGAAAGTGATCGTCGACGTCGTGGGCACCCCCCAGTGGGAGACCGGCTCCTCCGACGAACACACGCCCCCCGCCAACCCCGAGGATTACGCTGCGTTCGTCGGCGGCCTCGCCCAGCACTGGGGCTCCCGCGTCGCCGCGTATGAGCTCTGGAACGAGGAGGACTCCCCCACCTGGTTGGTGGGCGCCCCCGACCCCGCCGCCTACGCGGCGCTGCTGAAGGCCACCTATCCGGTCGTGAAGGCCGCCGAACCCAACGCCACCGTGCTCGTGGGGGGGCTCACCGGCAACGACTACCCCTTCCTCGAAGCCCTCTACCAGAACGGCGCCAAGGGGTACTTCGACGCGGTCGCGGTCCACACGGACACCGCCTGCAACGTCGTCTCCCCCTACTCCTTCCTGCGCGAAAACGACGGGCACATGATCCCCGACTCCTTCCTCGCCTACCGCGAAGTCCACAACGTGATGCTCGCCAACGGCGACGACAAGCCGATCTGGATGACCGAGCTCTCCTGGCGCACCACCAGCGCCACTTGCAGCGAAGGCTACTGGGCCGGGCGCAAGGCCCAGGGCGTCTCAGAACAGCAGCAGGCCACCTACCTCGCCCAGGCCTACCACTGCCTCGCCCAGGACCCCTACGTCCAGGTCGCCATCTGGTTCCCCCTCCAGGACGAAGGCCCCGACGTCTCCGGCCTCCTGCGCGCAAACGGCTCCCGCAAGCCCTCCTTCGCCGCCATGCAGGCCTTCGCCCACCACGGCGACCAGCTCACCGAATCCTGCGGGTCCTTCTCGGGGCCCAGCATCGACGTCTCCTCCCCCTCCGATCACGTCACCTACAGCGGCGCCCTCCCGATCAGCGTCTCCGCCCGCGACTCCCAGGGGGTCGGCCGGATAACGCTGAAGATCGACGGCAGGCTGATCCGCAACTACACCAACCAGGGCTTCCCCCGCACGCTGGCCGGGGCGCTGCACTGGCACGGCGCCGCGAGCATCCGCCCGGGGCGCCACATCCTCACCTTCATCGCCATCGACAAGCTCCGCAACACCACCGAACGGAGCCTCGTCATCTATCACCGCCTCCCCCAGCGCAAGCATCGCCATCGCCACCCGCACGCGTGAAGTAGCGTTCCGCCATGTGAAGGCGATCCCCCTATCCGGCCTGCAGGGACCCGTGGTACTTGAGCCGGGCGTCTTCACCGACGAGCGCGGCTTCTTCAGCGAGACCTACCGCCTGGACTGGCACGAAGCCGCCGGGATCCCCCCGCGGGAGCGCTTCATCCAGGACAACCACTCCCGCTCGACCCGTGGGGTGGTGCGCGGGATGCACTTCCACGTCGGCCCCGGCGTCGCCAAGCTCGTGCGCTGCGCCCGGGGGCGGATCCTCGACGTGATCGTGGACCTGCGCCGCGGCTCCCCGACGTACGCGCGGTGGGAGGCCGTCGCGCTCGACGACGAGGGCATGCGCGAGCTCTACGTCCCGGTCGGCTTCGCGCACGGCTTCTGCGTGCTCAGTGACGTCGCCGACGTCCTCTACAAGCAGACCGCCTACTACGACCCCACCCTGGAGCGCGGCATCGCCTGGGATGACCCCGAGGTCGGGATCGAGTGGCCCTCGGAGATCGAGCCGATCGTCTCCGCCCGCGACGCTGCCGCCCCCACGCTGCACGAGCTCGCCCCCGAGCTGCCCTTCGAGTACCGGAGCCGGCCCCTCCCCTGAGGCTCGCGCCAAGCTGGCAAACTTCCAGGCCATGGCCACCGCCTCCCGCCTGGAGCGCCTGCGCGAGCGCACCCACGGCTACACCCTCACGCCCCGCCAGTACCTCCTCGTGGCATATGTCGCCCTCCTCGCCCTCACCCTGATCGTGCTCTCCGGCGCCGCCGTGCGGCTCACCGACTCCGGCCTCGGCTGCCCCACCTGGCCAAAGTGCTATGGCAACCTCTATCCCCCCCTGAGGACCCACGCGGTGATCGAGTTCTCCAACCGCGTCATCTCCGTGCCCGTCGTGCTCGCCGCCGGTCTCGCCTGGCTCGGGGCGCTGCGCCGCCGACCCCACCGCCGCGACCTCGTGTGGCTCGGCGCCCTGCTGCCCCTTGGCGTGGTCGCCCAGGCGGTGCTCGGCGGTCTCACCGTGCGCGGCAAACTCGACTACGGCTGGGTCATGGGCCACTTCGCCCTCTCCATGCTGATCCTCCTGGCCGCCGCCGCCCTGGCGTGGCGGGCGCGGTACGAGTCCGGGGAGCGTCCCCGCAGCGGGGATCGCACGCTCGTGTGGTCCACCCGCGCCCTCGTCGGCCTCGGGGCGCTGACCATCTTCGCCGGCACCGCCGCCACCGCCGCCGGGCCCCACGCGGGGGGCAATCCCGGGGAACACATCAACCGCCTGGACTTCGACGGGCGGGGAACGATGGACTTCGTGATCCACCGCCACGCCGAGATCGCCCTCGCGTTCAGCCTGCTCGCGGTGCTCGTCTGGTGGCTCGCGCGCCGCCGCGATGCCGATCCCCTGGTGCGCCGCTGCACCACCGTGCTCTGCGTCCTGCTCGCCCTCCAGGGGGCCGTGGGCCTGGACCAGTACGAGACCCACCTCCCCACCGAGCTGGTCTGGATCCACGTCGCTCTCGCCTGCGCCGCCTGGCTCGCCGCGCTGTGGACCGCCTATGCGGCGGGGCGTCTGCCCACCGAGCGGAGATCGGCCAGCACCGCGGTGGCGCGGGGGGCCGTGGAGAGCACCCCGCCTGTGCGCGTCTCCGCCTGAGAGGCACCGTCTGGCTGGATGCCGTCCTGAGCGAACGCTACTCTGCCTGCTTTAAGCAATCACACCCACACGGGAGGAGTGCCAAACATGACCAAGAACGAGCTGGCCGACAAAGTCGCAGAGCGCACCGGACTGGCCCCCAACCAAGCCCGCCAGGCGTTGGACGCCACGATCGAGGCCGTCTCCGAGGAGCTCGCCGCCGGCGGCGAGGTCGCCCTCGCCGGCTTCGGCAAGTTCAGCGTCAGCCACCGCGCCGCCCGGCAGGGACGCAATCCCTCCACGGGCGCCACGATCAGCATCGCCGCCAGTAAGGCCGCCAAGTTCTCCGCAGCGAGCGCGCTCAAGAGCCGCCTCAACTAGAAGCGCCCGAGCCCGAACCCGGGTGCCGCGGCAGGCCATCGTCGGGGATCGGCTCCCAGGGGGCGGCCGAGTCCACGAACTGGCGGTACTGCGGGCGAATGCCGGGGTCCGCGTCGAACGTGCCCATCCGGATCACCACCCGCTCGTCGGAGAAGGGATCACCGCTGAACAGCGCCGAACCACAGGTGGTGCAGAACAGCTTGGGCACTCCCGTGGGGGGCCTGTAGGCGCGTAGCTGCTCGGCGCCGCTCAGCAGGCGGAAGCCGGCTCGCGGGAACAGGCAATTCGCCGAGGAGCTCGTACCGGTGCGCCGCTGGCAGTGGGTGCAGTGGCAGTAGCGCGCCACCACGCTCGGGGCGCTCACCTCGTAGCGCACCGCGCCACACAGGCACCCCCCCTGCAGGGGAGCCTCCGGCGAGGGGAGGGAGGGGGAGGGGAAGGGGGTGGAAGGCTCGGTGGACACCTCCGATGATCCTATCTCGCGCCGGCCATCTGCCGCCCGTCGCGATCTGCGCAGATGGCTGACACCGCGGCCTGCGAAAGTTCCCGGTGAACGTGCAGCCGCGAGCGCAGATCGACCCCGAGCGGCTCGCCCGCCGTGAGGCGCGCAGTCGCGCAGCTCGCCCGCCGCCGGCGGGCGCTGGGGGCGGGCTGTCTGCTGGCGGTGCTCGCCGCGGCGGCCGCCGTCGTCGTGCTCGCCGCGGGCGGCCCCTCCGCCCCCTCCGCCACACGTAGCGTCGCCGGATCGCGCGGGGGCAGGCACTCGAGCGCCCGCGGCGATGGCGCGAGCAGCCCCCCCGGACACGCTCCCGCGAGGTCGGGGCTCGCGGGAGCCGGCGTCGGCCGGGGCACCAGCGCGGGCGGACCGACCGCCCGCGCCGAGGCGGTCCCGATCCTCATGTATCACGTCATCAATCCCCCGCCTCCCGGGGCGCCCTTCCCGGGCCTCTATGTGCCCGCCGAGGAGTTCGCCGAACAGATGCAGGCGCTCGCACGCGCCGGTTTTCGCGCGGTCACGATGGATCAGCTGTGGGCCAACTGGAGGGAGGGCGCGCCGCTGCCGGCGGGCAAGCCGATCGTGCTCACCTTCGACAACGGCTACCAGTCCCAGTACAGCAACGCCCTGCCCGTCCTGCGCCAGCTGGGCTGGGCCGGCGTCGAGAACCTGCAGCTCACCGGCCTGCCCCCCTCCCAGGGCGGGCTCTCCCCCGAGCAGGTCCGCAGCCTGATCGGCGCCGGCTGGGAGCTCGACACCCAGGGCTTCAGCCACGCCGACCTCATCACCCTCGACCCCTCGGCGCTGCGCTACCAGGTGGCCGTCGCGCGCGGCGAGATCCAGCGGCTCTACCACGTGCCCGCCAACTGGTTCTGCTACCCCTCCGGCCACTACGACGCGGCCGTGATCGCGGCCGTGCAGGCGGCCGGCTACCGCGGCTCCACCACCGTCGTCCCCGGCTGGGCCCAGCCGGGTGAGGACCCCTACCGCCTGCCCCGGCTGCGCGTGCTCGGCGGGACGAGCGCCCAGCAGCTACTCGGAGAGCTCGCCGCGATCCGCGGGGAAGGGCCCCCTCCCCCTTCCTACAGCTAAAGGACGATCCCCGCCCGGGGGGAGGATCGATAGGATGCCGCGCATGTCGCACGTGCCCGGCTGGGGTTCCTGGACCTTCAACCCGATCGTGATCCTCGCGCTGGGGCTCGCGGCGGTGGTGTACGCGCGCGCCTACCGCCGCGCCGCCGCTCGCTCCGAGGCGATCGGCCCGGACACTGGGTGCCCTACGGGGCCGGGCTGCTGGTGCTGGCGGTCGCCCTGCTCTCCCCGCTCGATCCGATCGGCGACCGCTACCTGCTCTCCGCGCACATGGCCCAGCACGTGCTGCTCTCCGACATCGCCCCCGCGCTGATCGTGCTCGGGCTGCGCCGCCCGCTGCTGCCGCTCGGCCTCTCCCGCGGGGCGCTGCTCGCAGTGGCGCCAGGCGGGCCGCTTCGGCCGGGTGCTCGCGCGACTCACCTCCCCCTGACTTCGCGATCCCGCTGTGGGCGATCGCCACATGGGTGTGGGCGATCCCCAGCGTCTTCGACTTCGCCGCCCAGCACCCCACCGTGCACGCCTTCGAGCACGCCACCCTCTTCTATACCGGTCTCGCCCTGTGGTGGCTGATCGTGGATCCCCTGCCCCGCGCGCGCCTGCGGCCCGGCGGGGAGCGCCTTGCGCTGCTCGGCTTCTCCCGCCTCGCCAGCGCCGCCATCTGCCTGCCCCTCACCTGGCTGGCGCATGCCCAGTACCCCTACTACGTCGGCGCCCCCCGCGCCTTCGGCATCTCGGCGCTCAACGACCAGCACCTCGCCGGGGCCGGCATGTGCTTCGTCGAGTTCCTCGTCTTCGGCATCGCCTTCGCAGCGGTCTTCATCAGCATGCTGGGCCGCTCCGAGGCCAGCGCCGCGGTAGCCGAACGCGCCGCGGGCGAGCACCTGCTGACCTGACCCGCTACTTGCGCTCGGCGATGGCGTAGGTAACTGCCGAGCCGAGCTCGCTGTTGCTGTACTCGTGCTCGGCGACCGCAGGGATGAACCCACTGCTCAGGCTGATCTTCTTGCTGAGCGCCCAGAGCACGAACTGGTAGAGGACGGCCCTCCCCTTCGGGGGGCAGATGCCGCCGTAGGTCGCCTTGCCCGAGCCGTCGAGTCCTACGATCGCCCCCGCCGGGAGCGAGCCGGCGGCAATCCCGGTGAGGCTCGGTTCGATGCCGGCCACCACCCACCGGATCCCGCCTTCGGGCCCGTTGGAGCCGTCATCGATGATGAACAGCACGAGCTCCACGGTGTGGGCGGGCAGGTTGTGCCACTGCAGCGCAGGGGAGATGTTGGCCCCTTCGCAGGTGTACCGCGCCGGGATCGCACCGTTGCGCACAAACGCCGGACTGCTCACTTCCATCGCCCCGGGGGACGCGTAGACCTCCCCGTTGATGTATGGGGTTGGGGTGGGCTTCGATGCCGGTCGCAACGGGGACGTCCGCGCCGATGGGCTCCCCCTCGACGCGCTGCTCGGCGAGCTGCCCGCCAAGCTAGGCGCTTTGGCGGTGGGTGTCCCCTTTGCCTTCGCCACCGCCGCGCTGCTCGTGGAGCTCTGAGCAGCGGGCGCTCCAGAGCCGCTCGCATCGGTCACGGTGGTGACGTCAGTGGCCACCTTCGAGCCACCCCCGCAGCCAGCCATGGCCGCGGCCGCGGCGAATGCCAGCACCAATGGTCCAAAGAGCCAACGCCTCATTCCACTAATGCAATCAGGTTTAGAGCGATCACGTCGAACACTACCCAACACCGAACCACGGCCCTGACGCCCGAGAGCCAAGCAGATCAAGGACGCAGGGAGCGTGGCGTGCTCTCAGCACGCGAGCGACCGAGGACGCCGACCGATCGGCGATCAGATGCCCTCGCCGATCGGCCAGCGCCGGCTCTCGGGCGTCAGCCGCAGCCGGTGTTGTTCCCGCAGCTTGAGCAGGTGTAGCACGAGCCGGTCCGCTGCATCATCCCTCCGCACTGGCCGCACGCCGGGCCGAGGTCGAGGCCCTGCAGCCTCGCGGGCACCACCGGTGGGGTGTCGGTAAACGAGGCCGTGGGCGCGCTCGACCCGCCGTTGCCGCCCGATGCCTTGGGTGCGGCGACGGTCCGGTCGCTCGTGGTGGCGGGGCCCGCGGTGTCCGATGCGATCATCGACTGCGCCGCCTCCTGGACTGCCTTGCGGGCGCGCACCTCGGGGGTGAGGATGCCGAGCTCCTCCTGGACGTCTGCGTCCAGGAAGCGCGAGGCCAGCCAGCGCATGATGTAGTCGGGCATCGACTTCGCGAAGGGGATCTCGGGGTTGGTGGTGATCCCCTCCGGATCGAAGCGCATGTAGCAGAACTTCTGCACCAGCGTCTCCAGCGGCACCCCATACTGCAGCGCGATCGAGATCGCGGTGGCGAACGAGTTCATCATGCCCCGCAGCGTGGAGCCCTCCTTGCCGATGTCGGTGAGGAAGATCTCCCCGATCGAGCCGTCCTCGTACATGCCAGCGGTGATGTAGCCCTCGTGGCCGCCGATCGAGAACTTGTGCGTGATCGACTGGCGCTCGCGGGCATCCGCTTGCGCCGCGGGCCCGCCTCGGCGAGCGCCTTGGTAACGGCTTTCTCCACGAGCGCATCCACGTCGGCCTTCGCGGCGGGCTCCCCCTGCTGCGCGTCGGTACGCAGCGCCTGGGCGGTCTTCGAGCCGTCGCGGTAGATCGCGAGCGCCTTGATCCCCAGCTGCCACGCCTGGGTGTAGGCGTCTGCGATGTCCTCCACGGTCGCGCTCTGGGGCAGGTTGACGGTCTTGGAGATCGCCCCCGAGATGAACGGCTGCACCGCGCCCATCATCTTCAGGTGGCCCATGTGCGAGATCGCGCGCTCCCCCACCGCCACGTCGAACACCGGCAGGTGCTCCTCCTTCAGACCCGGGGCGCCCACGATCGTGCCGTGCTCGGCGAGGTGGGCCTCGATCTGCTCGATCTGCGGCTCGGAGTAGCCGAGCGTCTGGAGCGCCAGCGGGACCGTGCGGTTGACGATCGTCATCTGCCCGCCGCCCACGAGCTCCTTGAACTTGACCAGCGAGAAGTCGGGCTCCACGCCGGTGGTGTCGCAGTCCATCAGGAACGAGATCGTCCCCGTGGGGGCCAGCACGGTGGCCTGCGCGTTGCGGTAGCCGAGGCGCTCGCCCAGCTCCACCGCCTCCTCCCACGAGCGCCGCGCGGCCGCCAGCAGCTCGCGGTCGGCGCAGGTCTCATCGGGGATCGCGTGGGAGGCGTCGCGGTGCATGCCGCATCACCGCGTTGTGCTCCTCGCGGTTCTCCGCGTAGCGCTCGTAGGGGCCGAGCGCCCCCGCGATCTCGGCCGAGCGGCGGTACGCGCGGCCGGTCATCAGCGCTGTGATCGCCGCCGCCGTGCCGCGACCCTCCTCGGAGTCGTAGGGCATCCCGTCCGCCATCAGGTACGCCCCGAGGTTCGCGTAGCCCAGGCCGAGCTGGCGGAAGGCGCGCGCGTTGACGCCGATCTCCTCGGTCGGGTAGCTGGAGGGCCCGACGACGATCTCCTGGGCGAGCAGCATCACGTCGACGGTGTGCTCGAAGGACTCCACGTCCAGCGTGCCGTCGGGGCGGCGGAAGCGCATCAGGTTGATCGACGCCAGGTTGCAGGCGGAGTCGTCCACGTGCATGTACTCCGAGCACGGGTTCGACGCGTTGATGCGCCCCGAGTTGGGGGAGGTGTGCCAGCGGTTGATCGTCGTGTCGTACTGCACCCCCGGGTCCGCGCAGCGCCAGGCGGCCTCGGCGATCTCGCGCATCAGCTCGCGCGCGGGGATCGGCTCGCCGACCGGCTGCCCGGTCACGCGCGAGGTCAGGCGCCACTCGCGGTCCTCGGCGACGGCCTGCATGAACTCGTCGGTGACCCGCACCGAGTTGTTCGCGTTCTGGTACTGGATCGAGATGAAGCCCTCGCCGTCGATCGACATGTCGAAGCCCGCGTCCCTCAGCGCCGCGGCCTTGTCCTCCTCTTTGGCCTTGCACCAGATGAACTCGCGGATGTCGGGGTGGTCGACGTCGAGCACCACCATCTTCGCTGCGCGGCGGGTCTTGCCGCCGGACTTGATCGTGCCCGCCCAGGAGTCCGCGCCGCGCATGAACGACACCGGCCCCGAGGCCGTGCCGCCCTTCGCGAGGGGCTCCATCGAGCCGCGGATGTTCGACAGGTTGATCCCCGAGCCCGAGCCCCCGCGGAAGATCATCCCCTCCTTGGTGTTCCAGTCGAGGATCGACTCCATCGTGTCCTTCGACGGAGAGGATGAAGCAGGCGCTGCACTGGGGGTTCTCCTCGAAGCCCACGTTGAACCACACCGGCGAGTTGAACGCCGCCATCTGGTGCAGCAGGATGTGGGTGAGCTCCGCCTCGAAGGCCTCGCCGTCCTCCTCCGCGGCGAAGTAGCCCCGCTCGCGACCCCACACCGCGATCGTGCCGGCTACGCGGCCGATCATCTGCTTGACCGAGTGCTCGCGCGCGGGGCTCTCGAGCTGCCCGCGGAAGTACTTCTGCGCGACGATGTTCGTCGCGTTCTGCGACCAGCTCTTGGGGAACTCCACCCCGCGCTGCTCGAACGCCACGCGATCCCCGTGCCCGATGCGCGCGTCGCGCAGCTCCCACTCCACCGCATCGAAGGGGTGCGTGCCGGGGGACGTGAAGAGGCGCTCGATCGACAGCGCCCGCCCGGGTGTCCTCTGCTCGGCGGTGGTGGGATGGGACATTGCTCGCATGTTCGGTCTCGCTCCTTCTTCTCCGCGGCGGCGCCGCTCGGGGACGCCCACTCGACTCTTGTTGGGGGGGTCGAGCATCGTCCCGCGCAGGTCGGACGGAAAAAGGCGGGGAGTCCTTCGATTTTAGGAGGCTCAGCGACCGAGCCGGACCCAGTCCGAGAACTCCTCCCACGAGGCCGACAGGTGCCAGCCGGCCTCCTCGAGGGAGTGGCGCAGCGAGACCGCCCAGCGGGGTTCGTATGCCCACCAGCGCGCCGCTGCCCATGCGAGGCACAGGAGGATCAGCAGCGCCGCCAGCGCCGCCACCACGATCGCACCCGTGGAAAGCTTCGTCGTCGTGGGCTCGGTGGTGTGCCGGATCGCGACGAGCGCGAGCGCGGGCGCTCGGGAGGAGACTTCGAGGATGCGGTGCATTGCAAGGATCATGGTAGGCACCCGCATCCGCGTAGGCACCCACATCCTCGTGGGCACCACCCACATCCTCGATAGGCACCGACATCCTCGCTCAGAGCAGATCCGCGATCGCCGCCAGCGCGTCCTCGAGCACGCGCTCCGGCGGCTGCTCGGCGTCGATCGCGCGGATCCGCCCGGGCTCCTTGCGCGCGAGGTCCTCGTAGGCGGCCGCGGTCCGCGCGAAGAACCCCTCCCCCTCCCGCTCCAGTCGATCAGGAGCGAGCGCCCTCGTCTCCTGACGCGCGCGCCCCGCCGCAGGGGAGATGCGCAACAGCAGCGTGCGCTCCGGCTGCAGGCCCCCCGTGGCGAGGAGGTTGATCGCACGGATTCGCTCCACCCCGAGCTCCCGGCCCGCGCCCTGGTAGGCGAGCGAGGAGTCCACGAAGCGATCCAGCAGCACCAGCTCCCCTCGCTCGAGCAGGGGGATCAGCCGCTGCTGGACGAGCTGGGCGCGCGCCGCCGCGTACAGCAGCGCCTCCGCGCGCGGGGAGACCTCCAGGGAGGGGTCCTTGACGAGCTCGCGGATGCGCTCGGAGAGGTGCACCCCGCCGGGCTCGCGCAGAAGCTCGACCGGGCGCCCGCGCGCCGCGATCTCCAGCGCGAGGGCCTCGGCGAGCGTGGTCTTGCCCGCGCCGTCCAGCCCCTCGATCGTGATCAGCGTGCCTCGGGGCATCACCTTGCAGTATCGCCCATTAGAGGGTGGCGCAGGCGGCCGGAGGCCGGCTGGCCGAAACGGGGACCGATCGGGGAGACACTCGCTCCGCTCGCATCCCCAAATCGGCCAGCGCCGGAGGCGCGTGTCCCCCGGCTTCGGTCGGGCCCCTCTTCCTCTGTCACGATGGGCCACGTGAGTCCCCCCTCGACGCAAGCGCTCCCCGGCATCGACGCCCACCCGCACGCGCGTGCGGTGCTCGTTCCGGCGCTCCCCGACGAGAGCTCCGGGCGGACCCCCTCGCACGCCTACCTCTTCCACGGACCCCCCGGCGTGGGCAAGCGCACCGTCGCCCGCGCCTTCGCGGCGGCTCTGCTCGCCGAGGGGGCCCGCGCGCCGGAGCCAGTCGCGCGCGGGTCGCCCGCGGCGCGCACCCCGACCTCACCTGGGTCACGCCCTCCGGCGCGGGGGAAATGCTCGTGGCGGACATCGACCGCGCGGTGGTCGCCGCGGCGGCCCACACCCCCTTCGAGTCGCTGCGCCGCGTGTTCGTGCTGGAGGACGCCCACACGCATGAACGACCAGGCCGCCAACCGCCTGCTCAAGACGCTCGAGGAGCCCCCACCCTACGTCCACATCCTCCTGCTCGCCCCCAGCCCCCGCGAGGTGCTTCCCACGATCGCCTCCCGCTGTCAGCACGTGCGCTTCGACCACCTCCCCAGCCCCCGCATCGAGGAGCGTCTCCTGGCCGGCGGCGGATCCCCTCCGGGCGCGGGATCTCCCCCGGGCGCCGCGGAACGGGATCCCCGGCTCGCCGCCTGCGCGCGGCTGGCGCTCGGGGACGCGCGCCTCGCGGGGGAGCTCGCAGGCGCGCAGGGAGAGGTGCTGAGGGAGCGCGCGGAGGGCTTCGTGCGCGGCACCCTGCACGGCGGCGAGGGCACCCTGCGCGGGGCGGGTGGGCCTCTGGATGAGCTGCTGCGGGCCACCAGGGAGGCGGGCGTGGGCGCGGGCGAGGCGCTCGCGGCGCGCATGGCGGGGGAGCTCGAGCTGCTGCCGGTCAAGGAGCGCAAACGCCACGAGCGCGAAACCGCCGACGACTCAGCGCCGCGTCGAGCGGCGCGCGCGAACCGGCACGATCGACCTCGCCCTGCGCCTCGCCCAGTTGTGGCTGCGCGACCTCTGGTGCGTGGCCGAGGGGGCGGGCGAGCTGGCGTATGCGCTGGACCGCCTCCCCGAGCTGGAGCACGACGCCGCCGGGCGCTCCCCCGCGCGGCTGCGGGAGGGCGTAGAACTCGTGCGGGACACCCGCCTGCGCCTCTCCCTCAATGTCTCCGAGGAGCTCGCGCTAGAGTCCCTCGCCTATCGCCTCCAGGCACTGCTCGCCCACGCGGGGTAGCGCTCGCCCGGCGCGAGCTCATCCGACACGAGCTCGTCCCCAGGCGCTTCCGGGGGGGCGGCGATCAGCTTCGCGACCCGCCGCGCGATCGCCTTGCGCAGCGCCCCCACGGCGGCGTGGTAGCGACGCGCCTTGGCAGGCAGCGAGTGGAGATCGAGCGTGTCGAGCCGGTCCAGCGCGAGGTCGGTCTCGCGGGCGCGCCCAGGGCCTCCGCCCAGGTGACTTCCAGGTAGGCGGTCGCGGCGGGGAGTTGCTCCTCGGGCAGGCCCCCCGGGGTCTCGATCTGGCGCACCACGGGGATCACCTCGTGGATCAGCCAGCTCTGCTCGGAGTGGGTGCGCAGCATCAGGGAGACATCCGGCGGGGAGGCGACAGCGCTCTGGGTGGGGTTGCGATCTCGATCTTCGGACATGCGCTCGTGCGGGCCACCGCGAGGGGTTTGCCATGTCGCGGCCCACCACTGGACTCGGCGGAGATCCCGTGAGGCTTTAGGCGGCCCGGAGACCCGCCAACGTATTTTCCCGCGGCTCCCGCAATTTGGCGAGAAATCGAGGTGCCCGCCGCTCCGGCGCCGATCGGGAGGCCCTCAACCTCGCCGCTAAAGCCGATCACCGGGGGGACCGATGTCCAGCGTGGTGGCCCTCGAACGCGACCCGACGGCCCGGGCGCCCGGGCAGTACACCCGCTCGATCGTGCAGCGGCTGCGGATGCGCACCCTGCTGACGCTGGGGGCGCTCGCGGTCGCCACGACCCTGATGGGGCGGCGCTTTGGCTGGCACGACCCGCGCTTCCTGGGGGCAGAGGTGGGGCTGCTGATCGCGATCTTCGCGATCTCACGCTGGGTGCTGCCGCTGGTGGACCGCCACGACCGGGGCGCCACGGGCGAAGAGCAGGTGGGGGAGCTGCTGGAGGGACTGGGAGAGAAGGGGTGGCGCGTGGTGCACGACGCGAGCCTCGGGAGGGGCAACGTGGATCACATCCTGATCGGCCCCGGGGGGGTGTTCACGGTGGAGACCAAGAGCCATCCCGGGCCGGTGCGGGTGGGGCGGATGCACGGGTCGGTGCTGGGCCAGGCGCAGGCGCAGCGCAAGGCGATCGAGGCAATCGTGGAGGAGCACGTGGAGCCGCTGGTGGTGTACAGCCGCGCGTGGGTCGATCGGCCGCTGAGCCGGCGCAAGGGGGTGCGGGTGGTGCCCGCGCGGATGCTGCTCGGCTACGTGGACCGCCAACCCGAGCGTCTGGACGGGCAGGCGGTGGAGCGCGCGCACGCACGACTGGCGCACGCGCTGGCGGAGTCCCACGCGCGCACGCGCCCGCGGGGTCCGGGGCTCCGGGCGATCGGGAACCCGTCGCTGCCGCGGTAGTCTCCCTCCAGGACGCTCGGGCTCCGGGCGATCGGAACACTGCCGCTGCCGCGGTAGTCCCCCTCCAGGGCGCCCGCGCGCCGGACAATCGGAACACTGCCGCTGCCGCGGTAGTCTCTCTGGGTATGGCGAGCGCGGCGAGCACCCTCCCGGCGGTGGAGCGGTCCACGACCTCGCTGCCGCCGGGCCCGCGGTGGCCGGCGCTGGCGCAGACGGTAGCGTGGGCGGTGTCGTTGCCGTGGATGCTCGAGCGCTGCGAGGCGCGCTACGGGGAGATGTTCACGATGCGTTTCTTCCCCAGCGGCCGGCGCATGGTGATCGTGAGCGGGGCGGAGCTCGTGAAGCAGGTGTTCACTGCCCCGCCCGAGGTCGCGCCCTCGGCGGCGGGCGCCTCGCCGATCGCGTCGGTGATGGGGCCGAGCTCGGTGCTGACGCTGACCGGGCCCGAGCACATCCGTCAGCGGCGCCTGCTGCTCCCGCCGTTCCACGGGGAGCGGATGCGGGAGTACGAGGATGTGATTGTGCAGGCCACCCGCCGCGACATCGCGGCGTGGCCGTTGGGAGAGCCGATGAGCCTCCAGGAGCGCACACGGGCGATCACCCTGGAGGTGATCCTACGGGCGGTGTTCGGCGTGGAGGCCGAGCGGATGGGGGCACTGCGGGAGGCGATCGGGGGATTGTTCGAGCCGCTGCGGCTGCCGATGCTGCTACGGGTGGCGCTGAGCCGCCCGACGATGGAGCGCCCCAAGGGCGCGTTCGGGCGGGCGCTGAACCACATGGACGAGGTGATCTACGCCGAGATCGCGCGCAGGCGCGCGGAGAGGGACCTGGGGGAGCGCACGGACATCCTCTCGCTGCTGATGCAGGCGCGCGACGAGGAGGGCCTCGAGATGACCGACGCGGAGCTACGCGACGAGCTCGTGACGCTGCTGCTGGCGGGGCACGAGACGACGGCGACGTCGGTGGCGTGGGCGATTGAGCGCCTGGTGCGCCACCCCGAGCAGCTCGCGAGGCTGACCGCGGAGATCGGAGAGGGGGAGAGCGAGGAGTACATGCAGGCGGTGATCCACGAGACCATGCGCGTGCGCCCGGTGGTGCCGCTGGTGGTGCGCATCCTCGAGGAGCCCCTGCGGGTCGGGGAGCACGAACTACCGAAGGGCACGAGGGTGGCGCCGTCGATCTACCTGACCAACCGCGACCACCGGGTGTACGAGTCACCGCAGGAGTTCCGCCCCGAGCGCTTCCTGGAGAGCCAGCCCGAGACCTTCTCGTGGATCCCCTTCGGCGGGGGCATCCGGCGCTGCATCGGGGCCTCGTTCGCGCTGCTCGAGATGAAGCTGATGCTGCGCACGATCCTCAGCGAGCTGGAGCCCTCCCTCCCGCACGAGCGCGTGCGCCGGCGCGCCACCGGCCTCCCCGGCGCCGGCGCCGGGCGGCGGCGGCGGCGGCGAAGGTTCGCCACGGGCGAGCGCATCCGCAGGCGGGCGATCACGCTCGTGCCGGCGGAGGGCACGCGCGTGGTGTGGCGCAGGCGAGGGTAGGAACCTAAGCGGACGGGTTTCGAGCGGCGAGCGTCCCCCCCGTAGCGAGCCGACGGGGACGGGAGCCGAGCGAGCGTCCCGGCCGGAGCGGGAGCTACGGTCCAGCGGATGAAGGAGATCCTGGAGGCAATCGAGAAGGCGCGGCTGGAGCTCCAGGCAAGCCCCGCCGACCGGGTGGCGTGCGCCCGCGCGCGCGGAGTGCTCAGTCGGGCGCGGGAGCTGTGGGAGACGCTCGACGCCGCGAACCGCGCGGCGCTGAGGGAACCGGCGGCCCAGCTACGGGAGCTGGTGGACGCGGAGGCGCAGAGCGAACAGGCCGCCGCCCACGCCGGAGGAGCTGCTGGAGCGCTTCGGCCTGAGGGACTTCCGCGCGGGCCAGCGCGAGGCGGTGGCGGCGGCGCTGGAGGGAAGGGACACCCTCGTGGTGATGCCGACGGGCGCGGGGAAGTCGCTGTGCTACCAGCTCCCCGCGCTGGCGGGGAGGGGGCTGGTGGTGGTAGTGAGCCCGCTGATCGCGCTGATGAGCGACCAGTGGAAGCGCCTCGCGGAGACGGGGGTGAACGCGGTGATGCTCGCCTCGGGGATGGAGGAGGGCCACAACGGCAGAGCGCTGCTGGACATCGAATCGGGGTGGGCGCAGCTGGTGCTGGCGGCCCCCGAGCGCTTCGCCTCGCGGGCGTTTCGCGAGGCGGTGGGGACGCGCAAGGTGGGACTGTTCGTGGTGGACGAGGCGCACTGCGTGGCGGAGTGGGGCCACGACTTCCGCCCCGACTACCTACGCCTGCACGGGGCGATCGCCGCGGTGGGACGCCCGCCGGTGATGGCGGCGACCGCGACGGCGACCCCCAGGGTGGCGCGGGAGATCGCGGCGAAGCTGGGGCTGCGGGAGTGGGTATCGGTGAGCTCGGGCTTTGACCGCCCCAATATCGCGTTCGACGTGGTGAGCGTGGAGGGCAAGGGGGCGGTGGCGCGCAAGCGCGCGGCGCTGCTGCACGTGCTGGAAGACATGGATCCCGCCCATCCGGCCCGCCCGGCGATCGTGTACTGCGGAACGCGCAAGGACACCGAGGAGGTGGCGGAGCTGATCGCGGGGAGGGGGATCGCGACGGTGGCCTACCACGCGGGCCTGCGCCCGGAGGAGCGCCGCCGCGCGCAGGAGGCGTTCATGGAGGGAAGGGCGGAGGTGGTGGTGGCGACGAACGCGTTTGGGATGGGGGTGGACAAGGCGGACGTGCGCACGGTGGCGCACTGGGCGATCCCGACGAGCCTCGAGGCCTACTACCAGGAGGCCGGCCGCGGGGGGCGCGACGGGAAGCCGGCACGGGCGCTGCTGCTGGCATCGCGGATGGACCTAGGGAGGCTGATTCGCTTCAACACCGAACGCCAGATCAGCGTGGAGGACGTGCGCGCGCACACCAGCCGCCTGAGCCGGCGCGCGAACGGAGGACTGGTGGAGATCGCCCCGCGTGAGCTGGACGACACCGAGCGGGTGCTGCTCTCGATCGCGGAGCGCGCGGGCGCAGCGGAGCTGCAGCCGGGCGCAAGGGGGGTGCTGCGGGTGAGCCTTACGGGCGAGCTCGACGGACACGCCGCCTACCAGGCGATCAAGGCGGCGAAGGATCGGGGGTGGGAGTCCTACAGGGCGATCGAGCGGTTCATCGCCAACGGCAGCGAGTGCCGCAGGCGCCAGATCCTCGAGCACTTCGGAGACTCCCAGGAAGGCGCGCGGGAGGGCCGCTGCTGCAGCGTGTGCAACCCCGACCCCGAGCTGGAGCGCGCGCTGGCGGCGGGCGCGAGCACCGCGAAGGCCCGGAGCGGGCGCGGCTCGACGGGGCCGATGCTCAACGGCTCGACGGGGCCGGCTCTCAACGGATTCAACGGGGCGGCGCTCAACGGCACTGCGGAGCCCCCCGGGCCGGTGGACGACGCGCAGTACGAGAAGCTGCGGGAGTGGCGGCTGGGCCGCGCGGAGGGCAAGCCGGCGTTCACGGTGGCGGCGAACACGGTGCTCGAGGAGATCCTGCGCCGCCGCCCGGGGAGTACCGAGGAGCTGATCGAGATCCGCGGCATCGGCCCGGCCTTCTGCCAGAAGCACGGGGAGTCGCTACTGGAGGTGCTGGGGGCACTGGATTGACCTCGGCGCGGCGGTAGCATCCAGGCTCACGCCGACGTAGCTCAGCTGGTAGAGCACTTCACTCGTAATGAAGGGGTCCGGGGTTCGAGTCCCCGCGTCGGCTCTCCTTGAGAAACCCGCCACGACCCGAGCCTCCAGTCCACCAGTGCCCCACACAGGAGCTAGTGCCCCACACAAAGCCGAAGCGACAACAACGCGCTCCTCGGATCGTGAAGGCATCGGACCTCGGCCCGGCGCCAGAGTTTTCCACCGACGGCGGCCAGCGAGCTTTGCTCGTCGAGGGCCGAGCGTCTGAGGCCCTCGAGAACCTGCCCGACGCGCTGATCGATTGTGTGATGACGAGTCCGCCATATTGGTCCGTCAGGCAGTACCAAGGCTCATCAGCGCTCGGGGAGGAGCCTACTCCCGAGCAATACGTGGAGGATCTCGTCGCCGAGCTCTCCGAGTTGCCGCGCGTCCTCAAGCCCACTGGTTCGCTGTGGCTGAACATCGGGGATACCTACTTCAGAAAGAATCTATGCGGTATCCCCTGGCGCGCTGCACTTGCTCTCCAGCAAGAGGGCTGGATACTTCGCAACGCCGTTGTCTGGGACAAGGTCAAGGGCAATCCCGATAACGCCAAGGACAAGCTAAGGGACCTATACGAGTTTGTATTCCATTTCGTCCGACAGCGGTCTTACTTCTACGATCTGGACCTCGTCCGCAACCCACCAGCGCAACCCACCGTGAAGAACGGCAGAGTCGTGACGGCGACCGGTGTTAGCGGAGCGAAGTATCGCCGCCAGATTGAACGCAGTACCGTGCTCACCGATGAGGAGCGGACGGCTGCGCGTGTTGCGCTAGACGATGCACTCGGGCGGGTTGCGGATGGTTCAATGCCCGACTTCCGGATGATAATTCGGGGGCAGCAGCGGATGACCCATTCCGATGTAGTCGAGGTCTCGGGTCGGGCCGGCGAGATCGAGAAGCGCGGCTTCTGCATCCTTCCCTATCATGCAAAGGGCAGCAAGCCAGGGGACGTGTGGCAGATCATCCCCGAAGACAGGTGGCGCGTGGATAAGCACTGTGCCGTCTTTCCAGCCGAGCTTTGCAGGACACCCATTCTGGCGACTTGCCCCGTCGACGGCATACTCCTGGACCCATTTGTGGGAACAGGAACGGCAGTCAAGGTGGCAACCGACTATGGCCGACGCGCCATAGGTGTCGACACGAGCCGTGAGTACTTGGAAGTAGCCCAGTCGCGCATAGGATTGGGCAGCACATCCAACGGTACAGGTGAGGCTTGTCCGATTGAACAGCGAACACGGAAGCGCCCGCTCAAGCTCTAGCTTGAGATTCTGATGCGAAAGCCTCGAGTTTGGCGCTTGGTCTGCTGATCGAGCAGGATCTGTAGGCCTTCCAAGATCTCGTCCTTGATAGTGAGCGGAGCGGCGTTGGCTTGCGCTACACCCTCGAGGTCCGCGCCCACTCGTTCCTTGAGCCGCAGCCTATACCGCTGTTCACCCGGTATGACCTCGTAGGCGTGAAAGAACACCTCATGCGCCGACGGGTCTGCAGAAGAAAACCCGGACATATCGGCGTAACCGCGCATCCTCTCCAAGAGTGTGTCCTGCATCGCCCAGACGTATCGCTTGCGCCAAGCCATGAAGACGGCCGACTTGTCCAGCGTCTGCTTCAACACCAGCTTCGCGGACATCTTCCAATTGAGGCCATATTTGTAGCTGCCCTCGAGCTTGCCCGCAAAGAAGTCATTTCGGGCGTCGTATAGCGGTCCCGATCCTGTCGTATCGTTTGTTTGCAGCTCCAGCCCAAGAAAATCAACGATGTTGCGCTCGCCGTCCAGCCCAGCGACGAGAAAGTCAACGCTACCCAGCCCGCCGAGCTTGATCTCGGGGATGACCATCACCTCAGTAATCTCACCGTTGAGCAAATAAGTGACATCGGTAAAGACCTGATCGGTCTCGCGCATCCGGATGGGGCAAATGAGCTGGGGTCGGCCCTCAGCGCCAACTATGCAGGTTCCGATCGTCCTCGATGAATCACTCTTGCGCTGCTTGACACACTTAGCTTTACGAAACGGGCATTGATCCGCGTCCCGCACGGGCGCTGGAACAGATGTTCGCATACCGTAAAGCTCCAGCGGTCGTTTTGGCTCGGCCACAGGGCACATGTTCGCGGGCACCCGCGCTTCTCCTGCGCCCCGTCGCGTGCTCCGCTCCTCCTTCCCGCCCGGCCTTTCGCTGGCAAACATGTCGCTCGGGTCGCGCCACGGCCGCGGACCAAGCTCGGCAGCCTCCAAGGTTCTGACGCCCGCCACAGCCGGCGGCGGGCGTGTAGACTATCCGCTACATCCCCACACGGAAAACCCGCCCGATGACGCACATGCCACTTCTAGACTGGATATTCTTCTGGTTGGGATCTT
This sequence comes from uncultured Solirubrobacterales bacterium, assembly GCA_963742275.1. GTDB lineage: Bacteria > Actinomycetota > Thermoleophilia > Solirubrobacterales > Solirubrobacteraceae > Palsa-744. Next base: position 977,699 of record CAVUKU010000001.1, read on the forward strand.
TTTAGAAGATGCGAGATTGAGGGTGATCGACCGACCGGCGTGGGAAGCTAGTATTCGGGAATGCAAAGTCGCTCACACCCGCCGCACCCCGGTCCCCGGAGATCTGCTCGCAGCAGGGCCGGCCGCACGAGTCCGATCCGCCACCCTCCGGCGCTTTGGGCGGTGCTGCTCGCCTCCGTCGCGGGCTCGGGTCTCATGGGGATCGTGGCCTCGCAGGCGGCAGGCGTGGCCACAGGCCGAGGAGTGGAACGTGGAGGCGGGATGGTGAGCGGCACGCTGGCGAGTGGGCGGCCCGCGGTCCTCGGCAGGGCCGCGCACACGCTGAGCGTGAGAGACGAAGGGCATCTGCATCTGGTGAGCAGCTCGGGGTCCAACCTGATCGAGGAAGGGTCGATCTCGGGGACGATCCCGGGCAGGGCGAGAGTGAGCTTCGATGTCGGCCCCACGGTGTACGCCTCGTTCACGATCTACGCCCAGGGCGGCGGCTCGATCAGTGGGCGAGGCCATGGGGCGCTGCATTCGACGAGCGCCTACTCCACCTTCGGGGGCTCCCTGTCGGTCACCCACGGCACGGGCCGCTACGCGCACGCCTACGGGACGGGCGGTCTCTATGGGGCGATCAACAGGAAGAGCAGCGCCTACCCGATGACTGTGCAGACCGTCGGCGAGCTCCACTACTGAGTTTCGCGCGGCCCGCCCTGGCCGTCGCGCCACGGAACTCAGGCACGTCGAGCCACGGAACTCAGGCCGTCGCGCCACCGAGCCCAGACCGTCACGCTGTGGAGACCAGACCGCCCGGCCGCGGAGCCGACCGGCGGTTTAGCCTTCGCACGTGGAGGCGCGCGAGCTCGAGGCCCCGGAACCCGCCCCCCCAACGGCCCAGCGCGGCGAGGCCCGCCCCTCGCTGGGAGTGGTACTCCGCGAGTGGGGGCGCCTGGGGTGCATCGGCTTCGGCGGCCCCCCCGCGCACATGGCGCTGCTACGGGAGCTGTGCGTGCAGCGCCGGGGATGGCTGACGCGGGAGGAGTTCGAAGATGCGATCGCCGCGTGCAACCTGCTCCCGGGCCCCGCCTCGACGCAGCTGGCGATCTTCTGCGCGTGGCGAGTTCGGGGTCCGGCGGGGGCGATCGTGGGGGGCCTGGGGTTCATCGTGCCGGGGCTGCTTGCGATCCTGGGGCTCGCGGCGCTGTTTCTCGCGGGCTCCCCGCCCGCGTGGGTGCGCGGCGGGGGTGCCGGCGCTGGCGCGGCGGTGGCGGCGGTGGCGGTGCGCACCGGGGGGACGCTGCTCGGCACGAGCCGCAGACGCGCCAGCGATCGCGGAGGCAATGGCGGTGTGCGCTTCTGGACCTACCTGCTGGTGGGCGGGGTGAGCGCGGCGACGGTGGGCCCATGGCTGGTGGTGGCGCTGATCGGGTGTGGGGGGACCGAGATGATCTGGAGGAGGGGGACCGCGACACGGCGCACGCCCTCGCTCGTGGCCCTGCCGCTGTGGGCCGCGGCCGTTCCCGCGATCGGGGGCGTGGCGGCGCTGGGGTGGGTGGCGCTGAAGGTGGGGGCGCTCTCCTACGGGGGAGGGTTCGTGATTGTCCCCCTGATGCAGCACGACGCGGTGGCTCGCTACCACTGGATGACCGCGGGCCAGTTCCTGAACGCGGTGGCCCTCGGGCAGGTGACCCCGGGCCCACTGGTGCAGACGGTGGCGGTGGTGGGATACGCGGCGGCGGGCGTGGGCGGGGGCATGCTGGCCGCGGGGATCGCATTCGCGCCGTCGTTTGTGTTCGTGCTGGGGGGCGCGCGCCACTTCGACCGCCTGCGCTCGAGTGCCTCCGCCCAGGGCTTCCTCGGAGGCGCGGGCCCCGCGGCGATCGGCGCGATCCTCGGCTCAGCGGTGCCGCTGGGGCTGGCGCTCTCGGAGCCCTGGCAGGCGGCGGTGCTGGGAGGCGCCGGGGTCCTACTGCTGGTAGCCCGGCGGGGCGTGGTGGCGACGCTGCTGGCAGCGGGCGCAGCGGGCGCGGTGCTCGGCGTGGCGGGGGCGCCGCTACCGCATTGACGGTCTCAGCCCACGCGCGAAAGCGACCGGGGGGCGGGCGCGGCGGCGGGCAGCGTGAAGCGGACCTGGGTCCCCCCGGGGGCATCGGCGAGCCAGATACGACCGCCGTGTGCCTCCACGATCGCGCGCGCGATCGCCAACCCCAGGCCGCTGCCGGGGCCGGTGCGAGCGGCGTCGTGGCCGCCGCGGTAGAAGGGCTCGAACACGTGGGGGCGGTCCTCGGGGGCGATCCCCGCGCCGGTGTCCACGACCTCGACCTCGACGGTGCCGTTCGCCGCGGCCGCCCTGATCGCGACGGAGCCGTCCGGGGGCGTGTGGTGGATCGCGTTCTGGAGCAGGTTCAGAAGCACCCGGCGGAGCTTGTCGGGATTCGCCTCGGCGGGGGCGAGATCCGCGGGGAGCTCCGCCTGGAGGTCCACCCCCGCGGCCTCCGTGGCGGGGCGCACCAGCTCGCAGGCCTCGCCGACCAGCTCCGCCAGATCGACGGCCCCGGTGCTCCACGCCACCTCGCCCGCGTCGAGGCAGGAGAGCTCGAAGAGGTCCTCGATCAGGGTCCCCAGGGTGCGCACGTGAGCGCCCATCGTGTGCACGTAGCGGCGCGCGGTGGCGGGGTCCACGAGTTCGTCCTCGAGCGCCTGCGTGAGCAGCCGCAGCGTGCTGAGCGGGGTGCGCAGATCGTGGGAGACCGCCGCGATCACCTGACGGCGGGCCGCGTCGGCCGTGTCACGCGCGTGCTCCTCCGCGGCGAGCGCCGCGATCATGCGGTTGGCGGTGCGCGCGAGATCCTCGAGCTCGCGACCCGAGCAGGCCTCGATCTCGATCCCCCGCTCCCCGCGCTCGAGCGCGTGGAGACCCTCGCGGATCGCGTGCACGTCGCGCACCACCCCCCGCAGCAGCAGCTGCGCGGCGCGGGTGGCGACGACAGCCGCGAACAGCAGGATCGCGACGGTCATCCAGGCGTCGTGGGGGGAAACGAACATCACGGCAGCCCCGATCGCGACCGCGGCGAGGAGCTGCCCGAGGGCGAGACCGAGACCCAGCTCGAAGCGATGGTGCAGCGTGCGCAGCCGTAGCCGCCCGCTATCGGCGAGCCCCGCGAGCACCAGCGCGAGCAGCCCGACGGGTAGGAGGATCTCGACCGTCAAGAGCACGGAGCCGCCGATGGCGGCCATCACCGCGCAGGCGGGGAGCAGCGCAAGCAGCAGCACCACGATCGAGCTCCACGCCGAGCGGCTCGTCGCCGCCGACTCATCGCGTCCGCGCCTCCTGGCCGCAAGCGGCAGCCGACGCCGATCGCCCTCGCCTCTCATGGCCGGAAGCGGTAGCCGACGCCCCACACCGTCTGGATGTAGCGCGGGTGCTCGGGGTCCGGCTCGAGCTTGGCGCGTAGGCGGCGGATGTGGACGGTAACGGTGGAGCTGTCGGTGTAGTCGGGGAGTTGCCACACGAGCTCCATCAGGCGGTCACGCGAGAAGACCTGCCCAGGATGCTGGGCGAGGAACACGAGCAGGTCGAACTCGCGCACGGTGAGCGCGACCTCCCGCTCGCCGACCGTAACAGTGCGGGTGGGGGACTCGATGCGCAGCCCCTCGAACTCGAGCGGAGGGACGGGCTGGGCGGCGGGGCGTTCACGACGTAGCACGGCTTCCACGCGCGCCACGAGCTCGCCGGGGGAGAAGGGCTTGACAACGTAGTCATCGGCGCCGCGGCGCAGCCCCACGATCCGCTCGGCCTCGCGGCCGCGGGCGGTGAGCAGGATCACGCGCGCCGGCGAGCCCTCGAGCTCACGCAGGCGACGCATCACCTCGAGACCGTCGATCCCGGGGAGCATGATGTCGAGCACCACGAGGTCCGGGGGGCTCTGGGCACAGAGGGCGAGCGCCTGGGGGCCGTCGCCGGCGACGCGCGTGCGGTAGCCGGCGCGCTCCAGATAGCGCGCCACCACCTCGCCGATGGTGGGCTCGTCGTCGACGACCAGCACCGAGGCGCGCGGCGGGCTCTCTGGCGCATCTGCTGCGGGGCGCATCGCCTGAGCGATCATGACAGCACGGGGAGCTCAGCCGAAGGTGAAGTCGTAGACGGTGACCCCCGGCGGCGGCTCGACCGTGAGGGTGTGGGTCTGCACGGAGGGGAGGTCGACGAGGCTGTAGACGTCCTGGAACTGCACCATCGCGGTCCCGTCGTGCACGCTGGAGCCCGCGAGCGCCGGCGGGATCGGCCGTCCGTCGAGCAACACTCGCACGGGACGGGGGTGGCCGGGGGATCCCATCACCAGATACACGCGCCTGGCCCTGAAGCTAAGCTGCACGGCGGCGCCCGTGCTCAGCGGCGTGGTGCCCCAGGCGCCGATACTCAGGAGACCCGAGTAGCGGAGCTCGCTGAGTGGGGGCGGCTGGGAGGGGAGCGGACCGTAATCGTGCGCTCCGGCAACGAAGGACCCGTTGGTGAGGCGTTCGCCGCGTTCGGTACCGAGGTAGGACTCGGGGGTGATTTCGGCTTCGGAGGGTTTGAGGGCGTGGACGTCGGTCGGCCCGCTCAGGCCCGTGGCGCCCGCTTCGATCAGCAGGCTGCGGATCGCGCGCTCCTTGGTGGCGTACTCGCCCTCGCCGAAGTCCTCCAGGCGGATGCGGCCCTGGGCGTCGATCAGGTACTCGGCGGGCCAGTACTCGTTGTTGTAGGCGTTCCAGGTGCCGTATTCGTTGTCCTGCACCACCGGGTAGTGGATCCCGTTCTGGGCGACCGCGGCGGCGACGTTGGCGGCGGAGTGCTCGAAGGGGAACTCGGGGGTGTGGACCCCGACGATCTCGAAGCCCTTGCTGTGGTACTTGGCGTACCACGCGTTGAGGTAGGGGAGGGTGCGGATGCAGTTGATGCAGGTGTAGGTCCAGAAGTCCACGAGCACCACGTGGCCGCGGAGGCTCGCGAGCGGCACGGGCTTTCCGCCGGAGGTGTTGAACCACTTCTCGGTGTCCGCGAATTCCGGGGCCTGGCCCAGCACGGGCAGCCGCAGCCCGGCGTCGGCCTCGCGCAGGCCGGCGTCCTGGCGGGCCTTGCGACCGCGCAGCGCGGCGAGCTGCACGGTGGCGGCGTGACTGGTCTCGAGGCCTTTGGTGGGGTCCGTGAGGAACGAGGGGAGGTCGCTCGCGATGGAGGTCTCGAAGCGGGTGTCGTAGTTGCGGAGCATCGCGAACGCGATCAACACCATCACCGCCCCCATCGCCATCTGAAAGCGCGCGCTGCGCCGCGCGAGGGGGGCCGTGAGCCGCCGCCCGCCGAGCATCAACGCGTAAAGCACCACCGCCGAGCCGATCCCGTAGGCGAGCGCCACGGCGAGGCGCGCGGTGGTGAAGGTCTGAGAGGCGGAGGCGGTGATGACTCCCGCGAGGATCGGCCCGGCGCAGGGGGCGTAGACGAAGCCAAGCCCCCCGCCGACCAGCATCCCAGACCAGAAGCCCTCGCGCGGGCGTCCCTCGGAGTCATTGCCGGCGCCCACCCCGCCGGTGGGACCGAGGCGGCTGAGTCGGGCCTCGAGGCGGGCCCCGAGCCAGGGCACGAGCAGGCAGATGCCGAAGCCGATGAGCGCGAGGATCGCGAGCGTGCGCAGCAGGCTGTCGGGGAGGCCGAGCGCGGAGATCACGTAGACGAGCGCAACGGTGGCGAAGGTGAAGGAGAGCGCAAGCCCGGTGACCACGCCCAGCGGGCGGCGGCGGCCACCGGTGACCCCGGCGGAGAGCGCCACCGGTAGAACCGGCAGCACACACGGGGAGACCGCGGTGGCGGCGCCCGCGACGAATGCGAAGACGATCAGCACGAACATTTGCGGCAATCCTCCTGGGCAGATATTGCCGATCCCTTACGCGATCCGCTCCAGCTCCCCCCGGTCCGTAAGAAAGCCGTAATGGGAAACCGCTCCACTATGGCTCGGCGGGCAGTGGCCCGACCGAGATCATCATCATTCCGTCTACCCGAGGAGACACATGAGCACCACCCGTTCCACGCACAGGCGCCTCGCGCTCGGCGCGTCGCTGCTGATTCTCGCCGCCGTCCCCACCGTCGCCCAGGCCACCTCGCACCCCGCGATGAAGCACCATCCGGCGATGAAGCACCACCATGCCATGAAGCACCACCCGGCGATGAAGCACAGCAAATAGCCGCGCCCCGAGGTCGGGGTGAGTGGCGGGGACAGGCTCAGGCAGCGCGCTCCAGCGCCTCGGGGGAGGCGGCCACCAGGACCGGGGTGATCGTGTGCTCGACGAAGCCGATGACCCTGACGACGGCGTCGCAGCTATCGCACACCAGCTTGGCCTCGAACAGCTCGGGCTGGGTCGCGCTGCGCGACAGGACGGCGGCGCAAGTTCCATTGTGGTTGTGGGCACACATGGGATGCTTCCATAGAACGCTCGGCGTGGATCGGTCTTCCGACGCCGGCCCCGTGGGGGCTCTGGACTGTTCCTGTATCGGCGCCGGAGGGCAACTGCATGAGGATCTGATGCGCGCCCCGCGGGCGAACGCGACCTGGCCTCGCGAGTGGGCGCCGGCTGACAACGACGGTGGCCCCGAGATCGCGCGCACGGCGATCCGAGGCTTTACACTGGCAGCCGACCTCAAAGGAGAGGTGGCCGAGTGGCTGAAGGCACTCGCCTGCTAAGCGAGTATGGGGGTTAAACTCCATCGCGGGTTCGAATCCCGCCCTCTCCGTTTTTCGCTGGGTAGTTGATCGTGTTTGAGCTCGCGCGCGGCACAGGCTGCGGTCAGCCGAACCAGCGCAACCGGCGACTGGAGCCGAAGCGCTCCTTGAACGCCATCTGCTCGGCTGACGGCGCGTTGAAGGTGCCGGTTTTCTCTGGACCGGAGAGGAAGTCGATGTCCACGCTGCCGATGCGTCCTGCGCCGAACTCGATGTAGCACGTACCGCGCCCGAGATGGCGTTCCGGTGCGCCGCCGTCGTATAGCTCGGCGATCAGCGTCTGCGCTACGACGCGCGCCGCGCCCTCGGCGAACACGCCGGCCTTGGGCACACCCGCAGTTGCCACGTCGCCCACCGCGAACACCCCGGGAAAACGCGTCCTGAGCGTAGCCGAGTCGACCGGTATGTAGCCGTCCTCGGTCATGCCGCTGGCGATCACGACATCGGGGGCGCGATGCTTCGGCACCCCCAGAAACAAGTCGAACGACAGCTCGCTGCCGTCGTCGAGCTTCGCGACACTGCGCTGCGGATCCAGCGCGTTGATGCGGCGGCCCCCGATGAACGCGATGTCGCGCTCGGCGAACTCCCTTTCGAGCGCCTCCGAGGTTTCGGGTGACGGCGGCACGGGCCTGCTCAATGGCATCACGAACGAGATCTGACACGCATCGCGTACCCCGCGCGCGGTCAACTCGTCATGCAGAAGCAGTGCGCACTCGCTCGGTGCCGGCGGGCACTTGAACGGAGCGCCGCACACGCCGATGACCACATCCCCTTGCGAGAACGTCGGGATGATCTCCGCCAGACGCTCGGCGCCGGCAACTGAGTAGAACTCGTTCCCGCCTTCCGCGAGGCCCGGGGTGGCGTCCATGTCGTAGTCGGCACCCAGCGCTATGACCAGCGCGTCGGCCTCGTGGACACCCGCGTCAGTGCTCACGCGCCGCGCCTCCGGGTCGATCGCTGTGATCGTCTCCCGCAGCACACGGATGCCCGGCTTCGAGATATCGCTGTAGGCCAGGCGAACCGCTTGCGGGGTGCTCCGCCCAAACATCACATCGAGCTTCGAGAACCCAAACACGAAGGCGTCGGACTTGTCGATCAGCGTCACCTCGATCTCCTCGCCAACGGCCTCCGACATCACCGTGCAGAGCTCCAATCCACCGAACCCCGCACCGAGCACGACAATACGCTTGCTCATCGCATCCCTCCAAGTCAAAGGCTAGAGGACGATACCCAGCCCGATCGAGCAACCCTATCGCCTCGGATCAGCTCACGACAGCCGCGACGGCAGGCCCAGAATTGCGTCGGCGACTTTCCGACGAGCAGCCCGTCGGGCCGGATCAAGTAGCTCCGCCAGGAGCTGATCGAGGGCGAGAGCCGTGAATCGCCCGCGCGCTCTACAGCGAGGATGAGAGCGGCAGCGCATAGGCGCTCTTGCCGTCGCCCTCGCGCTTGACCTTCGTTACCTTTCCCCGTCTCGCGAGGCGACCGAGGTTGCCGCGGATGTCGGAGCCGCGCATCGCCGTAACCATCACCAGCTCGCTCACCGTATGGGAACCGTGTTCGAGGGCAGCGAGGATCGCCTGCTGGACGTCCCCCGGCGAAGCCGGCTTGCGTTCCTGCTGCTCCTCCTCCTCGCCGTAGGACCCGGAGAGGGCCCCCTCGTCCGTCTCAGCGACGATCGGAGGGGGCGTGGAGTGCTCGCGCGGCTGCTCCGGGTCGTCCGGTGCGGAGGCCGCTCGCTCGATCACTCCAGCCGGCGAACTGCGCGGCCCGCGCGGGCGGCGGCGTGGGGGCGCAGGTCGCGGCGCCTGCGCCACCGGAGAGGCATCGGAGGACACCGCCTCCGCCTCGATGGAGACGAGCGTATCGGCTGCCGTCGTCAGGCGCTCGTACTCGTCCAGCAGCGGGCGGAGCTCCGCCATGCGCAGCTCGAGTTCGGTGCGTATCCTCGACAGCAGGTCAGTCGCCACTGCAGTCCCCCTCCGTTCACATGCGCCCTCCAGATAGGGCATGCGCCAGCATATCTGGCAGCCTGCACCCCGGTGGACTGAGCCTGGAAGCCCGATCGGCGCGTAGGAGGGCAGGCTTCTTCGTCGATCCCCCGCGACCTCCTACCCATGACCTCCTACCCCTCGGGCTCCTCCGGGGGGCTGACGGCGAAGACGATGTGGCGGCGGGCAACCGTGAGGAAGGGGTGGCTCTCGGGAGGTCCGCCGTCGAGGGGCCTCAGGGAGACCTCGGTGAGGGTGAGAAAATCGCGCTCGGAGGCGTTTAGCACGTCGGAGACGCGGCTGCGATACCCATCGCGGGCGAGCGTGATGAGACCTTCGATGCTGTGGCGGGCGGTCTCGATGCGGACGCGCTCCTGGCGGTGCTCCATGAGTGCCTCCTCGGGTGTCGTCCCCGCGCTCGGGGTGTCGCTCATGCCTCCATTATCGACCCTCCGCGGCGGGGGGGCGGCCAGATCGTGGCACGGCTGGGATGCAGAGCGGCGGCGGGGCGGCGGCCACACGCCACACGGCGGGGGCCTCAGGAGACGCGCTCTGGTACTCGCGCGGGCAGCCCAGCGCGGGCGATGGGCGCGACGGGACCGCCGGTGTCGTGGGGGCGGTTGCGCTCCTCGCGCACGATGTAGAGGGGGCGGTGCTTGACCTCGTCGTAGATGCGCCCCACGTACTCGCCGATCACTCCAAGCGCGATCAGCTGGATGCCTCCGAGCAGGAGGATCGCGATCGTCAGCGAGCCGAAGCCCGGCAGATAGGAGCCGGCGAAGTGCAGGCCGACCACAACCGGGATCGCGAAGAAGGCGAGGCCGGCGGAGAGCAGGCCGACATAGGTGGCGAGCTGCAGGGGGACATGGGAGAAGGAGGCGATGGCGTCGAGCGAGAAGCGGAGCATCTTGCGCAGGGTGTACTTGGTCTCGCCTGCGTGGCGGGCGTCGCGCTCATACGGCACCGCCGTTTGCGTGAAGCCGACCCAGACAGTCATGCCACGCAGGAAGCGCGAGCGCTCGGTCATCGTCAGCAACGCGTCGAGAGCACGGCGGTCGAGCAGGCGAAAGTCGCCAGAGTTGGGCTCGAGGTCGACCTGGGCGAGCTTGTCGAAGAGCTTGTAGAACCAGGAGGCCGTGGCGAGCTTGAAGGCGGTCTCGCCCTCGCGCTGGCGACGTACCGCATAGACCACGTCGGCGCCGGCCTCCCAGCGGGCGACCATCGTGGGGATCAGCTCGGGGGGGTCCTGGAGGTCGGCGTCGATCATCGCGACGACGTCCCCCACCGCGTGCTCCAGCCCTGCGGTGAGCGCGGCCTGGTGGCCGAAGTTGCGGGAGAGGTGCACGACCCTCACGCGGGGATCCTCGGCCGCCATGCGGTCCAGGAGCTCGGGGGTGGCATCGGTGGAGCCGTCGTTGACGAGCACGAGCTCAAAGGTGTAGTCGGCGACGGCGGCGCAGGCGCGGCGCACGAAGCGCTCGACGAGCTCCTGCTCGTTGTACACCGGGGCGACCACGCTGAGGAGGGTGGGGCTGCGAGGTGGGGAGTCGGACATGGGGCCTTCCAAGCTGGTTAAGTAGCAGGCGTGGAAAGAGTAGAGGACGCGGCCAAGGTAGAGGACGCGCCTAAGGGGAAGCTGAAAGCCCCGATCGCGGCGCAGTTCGTGAAGTTCGGGATCGTGGGCATCTCGAACACGCTACTCACGCTTGTCGTGTACACCGTGCTGTTGAGGGTGTTCGGGGTGTGGTATCTGGCGGCGTCGGCGATCGGATTCGCGGTGGGCGCCACCAACGGCTTCCTGCTCAACCGCCGCTGGACGTTCCGTGAGCACGTCGGCGACGCGTTCACGCCGGTCCGTTGGGGGATCGTGCAGACCTGCGGCCTGGGCATCAACGAGGGACTCCTCTACCTGCTCGTCAACGATGCGCACCTGGACAAGCTCCTCGCGCAGGTGTGCGCGACCGCGGTCGTCACCGTGACCACATTCATCGCCAACCGCGCCTGGACCTTCAAGATGCGCCCCGCCGCGGACCCCGCTCTCTAAGCCGCAGGCGCCGATCTCTCCTAGCGCAGCACGGCCAGCAGCGAGAGGCCGACGGGAATGTGGCCCCCGCGCCCGATCAGGGCGGCCTCGAGGTTGAGCGGCTGCTGCAGCAGCCAGTTCAGCGGGGCAGGGGGCACCCACAGGTCGAGGCTCGATTCGGTGGCCCGCGTATGCAGGCGGTCGAGCGCGCGCAGTGCGATCGCGGCGGGCAGCAGCAGGGAGTTGAAGTGGGTGGTGCGCACGCACTCCCAGCCGGCCTCACGCGCGGCGCCCTCGAGGGCCGCGCGACTGTAGCGGCGGTGGTGCTGGTTGACCTCGTCGTGGCCGCTCCACAGCCATTGGTAGGCGGGCACCGTCACCAGCAGCGCCCCGCCGGGAGCCAGCACGCGGCGCAACTCGCGCAGCGCCCCGCGGTCGTCCTCGAGATGCTCGATCACATCGAGGCACAGGGCGAGGTCGAAGGAGTCGGGAGGGAAGGGCATCTCCATCACCGAGCCCTCCACCACCTCGCCCACGTGGCGGCCCCGGGCGAGCTCGGCGCTCGGCTCGGAGAGCTCCACACCCGTGACCTCGCCGTAGCGCGCGAGATCCACCATGTTGCGCCCGCTACCGCACCCCGCGTCGAGGATGCGCGCACGGGAGGGCAGCGCGAGGCGCTCGATCGTCTGCTCGAGCACCCGGCGGCGTCCGCGATACCACCAGTGGCGGTCCTCCACCCGGTGGGTCTGCAACTCGTACTCGAGGTTCACTGACGGCATCTTCCCGAAAAGCCGCTCCCCCGCGCGGTGCGGTTGCCCAAGTCCCCGTCCGCGGGGCTCCCCGCGCTGGGCCCGGCTTTGCAGGCCGGCCCAGCGCGGGGCACCGCTCAGCGCCTGTGGTGACGGTGATGGTGGTGTGCTCTGGGCCTCGGCCTGTGGCGCGGCCTGACGGTGAGGTTCTGCGCGATGATCGTCGCGCGGTGCCCGGCGCTCAGGAGGACCGCGTCCAGATGAACGGGCAGCCTGCCGAAGTGGGCCAGCAGACCGGCGCCAGTGGCGTTGAGAGGGATCGTGATCGTGACCCGCTGGCCGGTGGAGATCGTGACCTTGGAGGAGCCGACGGTGACTTTCGTGGAGCGGTTTCCGCCGCGGTGACGGGCGGATACGGCGACGGGCTTGCCGTTGTGGGTCGCCTCGACGGTGGTGAGGGTCGATTCGACTTCACAGCTCGTGCCCGCCGTGCCGGTGCAGGAGATCGTGAAGCTCACCTCGCCGCCCGCCCCTTTTGCGGAGCCCACCTGCGAGGCGTGCGCCGCCGGCGGCGGGGGGGGCGTGTAGGTCACGCTCACCGACTTTTCCGTGGCGAAGCCCGCCTGATCGCTCGCGAGCGCCTTGATCGTGTTGGCGCCCTCGATGAGTGGGACGCTCGTCGTCCACGCACCCCCGGCTCCCACGCTCACCGCGTGCCCGTCCACCGTGAACGAGGTGATCACCCTGGTGTCCGAGACGGTGCCCGAGACGGTGACGTTGGGGGTGGACACCGTCGTCCCGTTCGCGGGCGAGGAGATGCTCAGCGTCGGGGGCGAGCTCGGGGGATAGCCCGCGAGCACGCCCGAGGCCAGCGATTCGACTTCGGAGAGCTTGTAGGCCTGGATGAAGGCCATGTGCAGGGTGTAGGTCCCGCCTGCCGGGATCGTGGCCTGATAGGGCATCTGGAAGCCGTTGTAGCCTTCGTTGGCGGCGGTTCCGCGGTATACCGCGATCGGACCGGTGGGCGGGGTGTCGTAGACGATCGCACCCTGCGGGTGCACGCCGTCCCCTTCGCCCGGTGTCGCGGCATCCTCCTTGTAGTAGATCCTCCCCAGACCCGCCGGCAGAGTCACAGCCTGCCCCCCGGTGGTGGCTGCGAACACGTTGGTGCCCGGGAACTGATACGCGCCGCCCGTTTCGTTCGCGTTTTCGGTCTCCTGGTCGTAGAGCGCGTTCAGGGAGTGGGCCGCGCCGTCAGTCGAGTGCCAGGTGTCCGTCATCGCCGCCACCTGATCAGCACTGCTCGTCGTCCATTCGCGTTCCAGATCCACGCCCGTGGAGACGAAGCTCGTGCAGCTGCTCGTAGTCGGCGGGAAAACCGTCGACGGCGAGCACTTGACGATCGGGTCGGTCTCGGTGACCGTGGCGAGGCCGGTCAGGGGGTTGAACGACCTGGCAGCCAATACCTGTGGGGCACCCGGGAGAGCGCCTTTGACTTTGAGGGCACTCTCGATAGCGCCCGCCGCAGCCGGGCCGTAGGCGTTGGCGCCGTCGATCTGCAGCTCCGAACGGGTCGAGGAGCCCGGCGGGAGGGAGATCTCGTTTTCCTGATACAGAGCAGCATTGCAGTCGAACAAACCGTAGCTGGGGACGAGCGTTTCCGGTGCGTACAGGTAGGAATATTCCAGGCCGCAATCCCCCACCGAACCGATGTTGAAGTGTCCGACGAACGTGCTGGATTCCAGTCCGTAGTCGTAGTCGATCCCGCTCGCCTGGTAGAGCGTAAACCGGGAGCCGACGATGCGCGGCCCATGGAACGGATCCGCCGCTTCTTCGGTGGGCCCACCCGGGGCACGGGTCCCTTTGTCGGTGGACGGCACAGCCCGCAGGACGCATGGACCACCCGGTAGCGATTTCGGCTCGACTGTCAGTTTGAACGCTTTGCCTTCCGGTTCCACTTCCCCCAGGGCGCTGAACGCTTTGGAGGTTCCCGGCCCGTAGTAGCAGCGCAGCACCAGTTTTTCGGTGATATTCGTGGTGCCTTCGACGGTGAACGCGGGCGGCGGCGAGGATTCGCCTTCGTCGTTGAGCGCGTACGTCGGGCCGGCGGGCGAGGTGATCTGCGAAGTCGCGATTTCAAGCGCCCCGGCCGAGGCCACAGGGCCTGCCAGCGCAAGCAGTGACAGCGCACCGATGAACATCGCGACGCGCCGCATGGGGTTCGGTAGCACTATGAGCCTCCTGGGAGCAGTGGGCATCAGTGGCCGTCGCCGTGCGAGCGACAGTCTGGCCGCTACGACACGGCGGCATGGGAGTAGTTGCGGTCGAACTTGTGAAATTGCTCAGCGCGTGGGCCCGGCCTGTGCGAGCCTCACACGCTCGCGCTCGGGGGTAACCCGCACCACGTCCCACGCGAGGCCGGCCTTTGCCATCGCGAGAATCAACCAACCCGACGGGTCCAGCTCGTACCAGCGCAGGCCGTGGAAGGCCGAGCGGGGGAAGGCGTGATGGTTGTGGTGCCACGCCTCCCCCAGCGAGGGCAGCGCCAGCCAGAAGACGTTGGTCGAGCGGTCCTCCGTGTCGAAGCGCCGGCTGCCGAAGAAGTGGCAGATCGAGTTGATGCTCCACGTGATGTGGTGCACGAGGAAGATCCGCACCAGCCCGCCCCACAGCAGGGCGGCGAGGGCCGCGGGCAGCGAGCCCCCGCTGAGCGCGAGGCCGAGCAGGAAGGGGATACCGAGGGACGCCAGGGCGATCCACGGGAAAGAGCGGTTGATGCGGCGCATCCCCGAGTCCTCCACTAAATCCGGCGCGAAGCGTTTCGAGGAGGCCTGGCCGTGGGTGCTGAACAGCCACCCCACGTGCGCATGCCACAGGCCGCTCGCCATCCCCCGCAGGCCCGCCCCGCGACCCGCGTGGGGGCTGTGCGGGTCCCCCTCCTCGTCGGTAAACGCATGGTGCTTGCGGTGGTCGGCCACCCAGTCGATCACCGGGCCCTGAAGCGCCATCGAGCCCGCCACCGCCAGCGCGTAGCGCAACGAACGGTGGGTCTGGAAGGCGCGGTGGGTGAGCAGACGGTGGAAGCCCACCGTGATCCCAATCGCGCTCAGCGCGTACATCAGCGCGAAGATCGCCAGATCCCGCGGGCCGAGGAAGCGGTTCCACAGCAGCGCCCCCGCAAGGATCACGCCGAGCAGCGGCACCACCACCGCGGAGATGTTCACGTTTCGCTCCAGGCGGGTCACTGCCCGAAGATACCGCCCCACCCGGCCCCGGTTACAGGAGACGACTGGTAGATAACATCGCAGCAGACGACACACGAGCGAAGGAGTTCCGGTGGAGGATCTGCAAGGTCGCACCGCGCTGGTGACCGGAGCATCCGGGGGGCTCGGCGCCCACCTCGCCCGCCGCCTGGCACGCGAGGGGATGCACGTGGCACTCACCGCGCGAGGCGCGGACGCCCTGAGCGACCTAGCGCAAGAGCTGGGTGGGCTCGGTGTGCGCACCGCTGCGCTCCCCGCCGACCTCTCCGACCTGGACCAGATCGACCCGCTCCTCGAGCGCGCGCAGGACGCCCTCGGGCCGATCGACCTGCTGCTCAACAACGCCGGCATGGAGCTGGCCAGCGCCTTCACCGCCCTCACGCGCGAGGAGCTCACCGGGATGGTCAATCTCAACCTCACCGCCCCCCTGCTACTCACCCACCGCGTGCTCCCCGGCATGCTCGCCCGCGGCCGCGGGCACGTGGTCTTCATCTCCTCCCTCGGCGGCAAGGTGGGCCCCGCCTACGACGAGCCCTACGCCGCCAGCAAGGCCGGGCTGATCGGGCTCACCCAGTCGCTGCGCGCCGAGTACCGCCACGAGCCCGTCGGCTTCTCCGTCGTCTGCCCCGGCTTCATCGCCGGGGACGGCATGTACCAGCGGATGGTCGAGCAGGGCCTCCGGGCCAACCGCCTGATGGGCGAGACCAACGTCGCCAAGGTCCTTGACGCCGTCGTGCGCGCAATCCGCCGCGACCTGCCCGAGGTGATCGAGAGCGGCGCCCCGATCCGTCCCGCGCTCGCGCTCGCGCAGCTCGCGCCCGGCCTGGCCGAGCGTGTCGCGCCGCTGTTCGGGGTCAACGAGCTCTTCCGCCGCACGGCCCTCTCGCGCGGGCGGAGCGGCTGAGACACGCCGGTCCACGAGCTACGGACGCCCCCCTCCCCATCCCAACCCAAACCGGGCCCACGGCCGCTGCGCCACCCTCTAGGACTCGGAGTACACCGGCTCGCCGGCGCGCTCGTGCTCCGCTACGGGCCGCTCGCTCATCTGGCGTTCGGGCCGCAATACGGCGAGCGCAACCGCGAGCGCGGCCACGATCAGTCCCGCTCCGACCGTAAACGCCAGCTGGTAGCCGCCCGTGAGCGCCGCCGCGTGGGAGTGCCCGCTCGCCAGCAGGCCGTTGGTGCGGGTCGCCGCGAGCGTCGCCACCACCGCCAGCCCCAGCGCGCCGCCGACCTGCACCGTGGTGTTGACCAGGCCCGAGGCCAGGCCCGCATCGCTCGGCGTGGCGCCCGACATCGCGAGCTTCATCAGCGCGGGGAACGAGCCGCCGATGCCGGCGCCGAGCAGGATCATCGTCGGCAGGATGTCCCTCGCGTAACTGCCGTGCACCGGCGCCCGCGTGAACAGCGCGAGGCCCACCGCGATCGACACGAGGCCAGGGATCAGGGTGCGCCGCGCGCCGAAGCGCATGATCAGCGGTTCGGAGAGCCGCAGCGACATCGTCCCCATTACCAGCGTCGTCGGCAGGAACGCCAGGCCGATCTGCAACGCGTCGTAGTGGAGCACCTTCTGCATGTACAGCGCGCCGAGGAAGAACACCGAGAACATCCCCGCCACCGTCAACGCCTGGATCAGGTTGGCCCCGCTGACGTTGCGCGAGCGGAAGATTCGCAGCGGGATCAGCGGCGTGCGCGCCGTCGCCTCGCGCGCGAGGAACGCCACCAGCAGCGCCAGCGACACCCCGCCGAGCTCCAGCGTCAGGGGCGCGCCCCAGCCGTGTTCCGCCGCCGGCTTGACGATCGTGTAGACGCTCAGCATCAGCGCGCCCGTGATCAGCACCGCCCCGGGGACGTCCGCGCCCTCGTGCAGGCCCACGCCCCTGTCCGCCGCGATCAAACGCCGTGCGAGCACCGCCGTGGCGATCCCGATCGGCACGTTCACGAAGAAGATCCAATGCCAGTCGAGCGCCTGCGTGATCAGGCCGCCCGTGAGCAGCCCGATCGAGCCGCCCGCGGAGGCCACGAAGGCGTACACGCCGATCGCCCTCGCCTGCTCGTGCGGCTTGGGGAACATCGTCACGATCATCCCCAGCCCCACCGCCGAGGTCGCGGCGCCACCGGCGCCCTGCACGAAGCGCGCCGCCACCAGCATCGTCTGGTCCTGCGCGAGGCCGCACACCAGCGAGGCCATCGTGAACACCGCCAGGCCGCCCAGGAACACGCCCCTGCGAGAGACCAGGTCGCCGAGACGCCCCGCGAGCAGCAGCAAGCCGCCGAAGGCGATCAGGTAGGCGTTGATCACCCACGCCAGCGCCGACTGTGTGAAGCCGAGCTCACGCTGGATCGTGGGCAGCGCGACGTTCACGATCGTGCCGTCCAGCACGATCATCAGCACCCCCGCGCACAGCACGTAGAGCGCCAGCCAGCGCTCGCGGTCCCCTTGCTGGCCGATCTCGGACGATCGGCCGTCCGCGGGGGTCCGCGAGCTCGCTGCCGCCGGCGGCTGGTGGGTCTCGGCCATGCGCGGTTGGTGGGTCTCCGTTGTGGCTGTCGGTACGTCGTCGAGCATCGCCCTCTCTCCTTGCAGTCGGGTTCGAGGTCCGCCCCGCCGGTCCCGAGGCGGAGCCACTACTGATAGCAGCAGGCTCAAGGGCGCTGGACGGCGCTTCTCGGCGACTCGCGGGCCGCGTCACAAAGAGAACCCCTCGCGCAACGATGGGGGTGGTGCTGCCCCTGCAACCAGACCACGCCGATGCGCTGCGCCGATGCGCTGCCGGGGACGAGGAGGCGTTCTCCGCGTTCTATCGCGCGCACCTGGACGCGGTCCTCGCATTCTTCCTGCGGCGCGTCGGGGATCGCGAGCTCGCATTGGATCTCACCGCGGAGACATTCGCGGCGGTCGTGGTGAGCGCGGGCACCTACGAGGGCGATGCTCCTCCCGCGGCGTGGCTGTTCGGGATCGCGCGCAACAAGCTCCGGGAAAGCCTTCGCCGGGCCCGCGTCGCGGACGCGGCGCGGCGGCGACTGAGCATGGAGCCGCTCGTCCTCGACGACGCCGGGCTGGCGCTCGTGGAGGAGCGCGCTGGCAGCGGAGAGAGCGCTCTGACGCGGGCACTGCAGGAGCTCCCGCCGCAGACACGCACCGCGCTGCTCGCGCGGGTGGTCGAGGAGGAGGAGTACGGCGAGATCGCAGCGCGTATGCAGTGCTCCCCGCAGGTCGTCCGTCAACGCGTGCACCGCGGCCTGGAGCAGCTGCGCGCCGTAATGAAGGAGGGGTCGTGAGCGACGTATTCGATGATCTCGAGGGCCAGCTGAGGCGCGCCGTTCGCGCCAGGCGCCGGACTCGGCCGTGGTGGATACGGCGTGGTCACCGGCGCGCGGCGGCGCTCGTATTCCTCGCGACGCTCCTGATCAGCGCGGGAGCGCTCGCGGCGGGCGGCGTGATCCAGATCGGCGCGCCCGCGGGCGAACTGCCGGGCCCGCGGCTCACCGAGCTGCGGGGTGGCGGGATCGTCAAGGGCACCGTGCGGGTGCTGGGGCTCTCCACTCCCGACCCCGTCGGCGGAGCGCCGTGGGGGATGCGCGTTTACAGCGAGAAGGTCGGCGAAGGCTGCGTCCAGGTTGGACGACTGGTGGACGGGAAAGTCGGTGCGATCGGGCAGGACAACGCGTTCCACGACGACGGGAAGTTCCACGAATTCGCGGTGGGCACCTTCGGGGCAAAGGGCGGGTGCACCCTCCTGGATGGCAGCAGCCGCCTGTTCCTGAACGCCACCATCGGCGACCTCCCGGCCAGCGCCTGGGAGGGCTACGTGTGGGGCACCTGCGTCCCGAGTACCGCGGGTCGCTACGAACGCTTCGCCGAAGACGGCAAGCGCAAGCCCTACGCCGTCTGCCCCCAGGCCGACGAGCGCAACCTCTACTACGGCCTGCTCGGCCCAGACGCCGAGAGCATCACCTACGTCCTCGACGGCCACCGGCACACGCAGGCCACAGCCGGGCCGGAGGGCGCCTACCTGCTGGTCACCAGGGCCTCACCGAAGCAGCTATTCAACTTCAGCGCCGGCGGCACCCAGGACGTGGTGCCGGTCGACGGGCCGATCACCGAACTGCACTACCGAAACGGCGCCACCTGCCATCTGACCTCGCGTAGCTGGATCGGCGGGAGGGACGCATGCACGCCCGAGCTGAAGGTGCCCGTCGGATGGACGCCCTTCAAGACCCCCGCGCCCACCGCGGCGCAGGTAACCTCTCCGCTGCGCGTGCGCCTTCTCCCCGCCAGGCACAGGGGATACGAAGCGCTCGTGCAGTTCACCTCCCGCGTGGCGCTCGACACCGCACGGAGCAGCTACTGGGTCGAATGGCACGAAGCCGGACAGCCCCCGCGGGTAAGCAGCTTCGGCAAGCCCCGTCCCATGTTTCCCGCCGCCGGGCAGACGGAGACGATGCGCCTTGGCCGGGGCCTGGCCCGGAGCCTTCATCCCGGCGTGCTTACCGGTGAGGTCGTCTTCGAGAACCAGACGGGGCCCGGCAATCTCGAAGAAGCGGGCGGAACGGTAAAGCACATCGTGGGACGCTTCACGTTGAGGGTGCCGTGAGCTGAGACCGAGCGTGGGCCGCACCCACTGTGGACGCCCACGTTTGGGTGGCGGTGCCGTGGGCTCGGTGCCGTGCCGTGAGCTGAGACCGAGCGTGCCCCGGACTCTCTCATTGGATGCTCTGGATGATCGAGATCAGCTCCTCGGGGGGGTAGCCCTGCTGGCGGGCGAAGCCGACGAGCTCGCGAGCTCGTGCGATGACCGCGCCGCGCTGGGGGGTGCCGCTGACGCGCACGCCGAGCCCGCGACGGAACTCCAGGAGGCCCTCCTCGCGTAGCGCTCGTAGCGCTCGCAGGACCGTGTTGGGGTTGACCGCCATCACCGCCGCGAGATCGCGGGCGGGGGGCAGGCGCTCGCCGGGCCTCGCCTCGCCGTCGGCGATCGCGCGACGGATCTGCGCGGCGACCTGGTCGTGCAGGGGGGTGGGGTCCGAGCGGTCGATGCTCTCGAGCATTGTGCTATTCATACTAGCACTATGATCATCACTATGAAGGGAGCCCCCGCGTGCCCGTGACCGTCGCGCCGCCCCAGGCAACGCCATCCCCCGCGGTCGAGATCGAGGGCAAGATCGAGAGCGGGGTGATCGAAGAGGCGCGCAGGCGTCAACGTCGCAGGCGCGCAGCAGGCGTCGCGCTTGGCGGCGCCGCTTGCGTGATCGCGGCCCTCTTGGCGCTGCTGATCGGCGGTGGTGGCGGCGGCCATGCGGGAGCGCCGGGCGAGCCTTCGCCGGGCAGTCCGCTAAAGCTGACGCTCGCGCACGGCCGCCCATTCGTCGGTGGTCAGCCCGCGCTGATGGGGGTCACACCGTCGCTTGAAGCCGGCGACGTCGGGGTGTGCGTCAGGGTCGCCAACCAAGGGGGCTGTGGGCCGCTCCCGAGCGCGGCCTATCCTGTCTATGGAGGCCACGCAGAAGGCATCCGCGCCGAGGAAAAGGTCGGTCCGGAAGGCGAGATCGACGCGATCTTCACTGGCCCCCGCGTTGCCGCGATGCGGGTGGCGCACCTCGGGACCTTCAAGGCGCAGGCCGCCCCCGGCCTGCCCCCCGACGCGAAGCAGATCGTCTTCTACCGCCCGCCCGGCTCACGCGGCTCGGTGCTCGCCCCGGGCCTCAGCCCCCGGATCCTGCAGGGCTTCGAGCACGCCCGGTGGGGTCCCGCGCTGACGGAGACGCTGCTCGATGCCTCCGGCCGCACGATCCCAGTCGGTAGGGCTCCGCAATTCCAGCTCCCCAATAGCTACTGGCAATGGCCGCAGGCACCCCCAGCCCAGGGACGCTGCGCGATGAGCTCCTCGTTCACGGGTACACGCACCGCATGGGGCATGGTGGCCACCAAGATCGCCGCCGATCCCAACATCGCCACTCCCGGCTGGCTCTCATGCCTGGACACGTGGTTCTCCGCAGGTGGGACCAGCTATGAGGCCGCGATCCTGCTCAACGCCAAATCGCCGGGCAGCGCCCCCGCGCCGCTGTGGGGGGCGATCCCGGTGCCTGGACACCCGGGGATCGTGGAGATCCCGCCGGTGCAGCGCGCTTTCCACCTCGCGCCGCTCAGCCCCGCGGAGGCGACACGGATTCTCATCGGGGACACCAGGATCGGGGGACGCGCGCGGGCCGAGCGGGTCCTGCGCGAAAGCGAACGCAGGCCGATTTGGGAGGTTTTGGTCCCGCCAACGGTCGCCCGGCGCGTGGGGGCCGCCTGGGTTCTCGTCCGCGACGGCGACAGCCTCGCGCAGCGACTCGCGTTCCTCGAAGCGCTGCACGTCACCAAGATTGACCTTCCATAAGCCGACATGGCCCGCCCGATGGTCAGCCTTCGGAGGCCCCGAACGAGGAGAACCACCTCGACGGCGGAGAAGACCACTTCACCCCCGGGGCGAAGCGATAGCCTGCTTGGGCGATGAGCGAGCACTACCGGCGCCCGGGTTGGTTCACGACGAACGTCTTCAACCGTCTCGTCGCGACCCTCACGCGACTGGGGATCAGTGTGGTCGGCTCCCGCGTCCTGGAGGTCCGGGGACGAACCAGCGGCCAGCCGCGCCGCACGCCGGTCAACCTGCTCACCCTCGAGGGCCAGCGCTACCTCGTCGCGCCGCGGGGGAACACCCAGTGGGTGCGCAATCTGCGCGCGAGCGGCGAGGGGCGATTGCTTGTGGGTCCCCGCAGCGAGCGTTTCACCGCGACCGAGCTCGCCGACGATGAGAAGGCGCCGGTGTTGCGCGCCTATCTGAAGCGCTGGAAGTTCGAGGTGGGGGTCTTCTTCGACGGGGTCGGCCCCGATGCAGAGGAGCAGGAGCTGCACCGCATAGCTCCCCGACATCCCGTGTTCCGCATCGGATGAGCAGCAGCTCGGCCCGCGAACCGACAACCACTCGCGTGCCGGCGCGTATCCTGGCGGCATGCCTGCCCTGAAGATCGCCATCCCAGTCGTCTGGGTCCTCTTCTCGATCTACTGGCTCATCTCCGCCGCAGGCGCCAAGGAGAGCTCACGGACCAGGCGAACCCGCCCCCCGGGCCTCCTCATCATCGTTCTGGGGTTCGTGCTGCTACGCATATTCAGAGCGGACGCTCTGACTGTCCACAATCCGATCCTGCAGACGGTGGGAGCGATCCTGCTCGTCTGTGGCCTGGGCCTGGCGGTGTGGGCGAGGATCTATCTCGGACGCAATTGGGGTATGCCGATGACACAGAAGGATGAGCCCGAGCTCGTCACCTCGGGCCCCTATCACTTCGTTCGTCACCCCATATATTCGGGCATCCTCCTGGCCCTACTGGGCACATCGCTGGCCACCGAGATCTACTGGTTGATCTCCCTTGGAGTCATGGGGGTCTATTTCATCTACAGCGCGAGGGTCGAGGAAAAAATCATGACTACTTCATTTCCAGCCACCTACCCGAGCTATAGGTTGAAAACGAAGATGCTGATTCCGTTTGTACTTTAGGGCGTAGCCGTCCGTCGAAGATCGCCGGCGGCAGGCGACGCTCACACGGGTGCGCCGAACTGCCACACACACCGAGGAGACACGGAGGTTCACGAACCCATACCCCTTCGTCGCTGGTCAACTTCGCCGCCGCGATGGCGGTGCCCACCCCGACATGCCGGGATTCGCAACGCAACCCTGGATGAAAGGCAGACCGCCTCACCGTCGATGTCGTGTCGAGCCAGATCCCGACGATCGAAGCAAGGTGACAAGGCGCACTAGCTGTCGTCGCGGACGATGCAGCGGAAACCGATGTGGCTGGTCGAGGTGTCGATCGCCTCGGGCTGGCGCGCAGCGGGCCGGTAGCGAAGACAGTAGCTCGGCGCACACAGATGGGAGCCGCCCTTGATGACGCGGCGGGGAATGCTCGCGCCGGGACGCCCGCGGTCATAGCTCGCATCCGGGGTCTCGATGCGCGGGTTGAGTGGGGGTTTGCAGCAGGCGCGTGGGGTTGCCTCTGCGCCTGGGCCGCGGATCGCGTAGTAGTCGGTCGTCCACTCCCACACGTTTCCCGTGACGTCGTAGAGCCCGAAGCCGTTTGCGGGGAAGAGGCCCACCGGCGATGTGCCGCGCCATCCCTTCGCGCCGGTGTTACGCCAGGGAAAATCGCCCTGCCAGTGGTTGGCCATCAGTTCCCCTCCCGGTCGCTCCTCATCACCCCAAGCGAAGATTGCGCCATCGAGTCGGCCACGCGCCGCGTACTCCCACTCGGCCTCGCTTGGCAGCTGCTTGCCAGCCCACTCCGCGTACGCCTGGGCGTCCTCGAACGCGACGTGGGTGACCGGATGATCGTCCCGCCCCGAGTTCTCGCTGTTCGGTCCCCACGGTGCTCGCCAGCTTGCCCCGGGCACGTAGGCCCACCAGTTGCTCGGGTCCTTCAGCGGCACCGGGCCGGGCGTGGGATGAAAGACAACCGACCCCTCGCGCAGGAGCGAGGGATCGGCGTCGGGGTAGCCGGCGGGATCGGGCGAGCGCTCGGCAACGGTGAGGTATCCGGTCTCCCCGATGAAGCGAGTGAACTGCGCAACCGTGACCGGTCCGCGATCGATCGCAAAGCCGCTGACCTCCACATCGCGCACCGGCCCCTCTTCGGGGTAGAAGTCGGCCGAACCCATCCAGAAGCGACTCGCCGGGATCTGGATCATGTCCTCGCGGCTCATCCATATGGATCGTAGAAAGCAGTAGGCCAACCAGAAGTCTTGCCGGCAGACCAATCAGGGCCTTTGCCGGCGCTTCCCTATGGAGCACGACGGCGCTGTGCTCCCCGACGCGCTCGTGTTTGATGACCGGTCGTCTCGCAGAGCTGGACTTTTGGGTCCCGCCGAATCGACTAGAACCGAGTGACTACGGGAGCGACGGGACTCGAACCCGCGGCCTCCGGCGTGACAGGCCGGAGTAAGGGCGCTGAAGCCAATGTTTTCAGTGGTTTACGATCGCTCAAAGTAGACTTATAAAGGGTGATTCTGGCCCGTGCGGTACTGGAGGCGGTACTCGCGAAGGCGTGGTACTCGCGTGGTACTCTCTGTAGATCATGCGAAAGGATGGTGGCCCGACTCACACCGATCCCACCGGCGCACTGGTCGTGGTCGAGCGCGGCGACGGGCCGGTGTACGAGGCCAAGTGGCGCCGTGGCCGCCGACAGGTCAAGCGGCGCGTCGGGCTGGCGTGGCTGGAACGCGGCGCGGACGGCAAGGGCTGGCGCCCACGGCGCGGGCGGATGCCGGAGGGGTTCCTGGACGAGAAGCGCGCGACCGTGCGGATGGCAGAGCTGATCGCCGAGCACGAGGAGCGGGAGCGGGCGATCGAGGCGGGTGAACGCGAGCGCCGGGAGCAGGGCGTCACGTTCCGGGCGCTCGCAGCGGAGTGGCTCGATCACCTGAAGCGCGAGCGCGGCGCGAAGCCCTCGACGCTGAGCGACTACCGCTACATGCTCGCCGAGCCGGGGACGCCGCACCAGCGCGGGAAAGGCAAGAGCCCCGGCCCCGTGATGGCGGCATTCGGCGACCTGCCCGCGGCGAAGATCACCACCCGCCAGGTGTCCGCGTTCCTACGCCAGCTCGATGAGAGCGAGGTCTCCCCTCGCACGGTCAACAAGCACCGACAGCTCCTCTCCGCGATCTTCAACTACGGGCGCCGCGAGGACACCCACGGCCTGCCCGCCAACCCGGTGGAAGCGACAACCAAGCGCCGCGAGCCACCGCCGGCGGTACTCGACTTCTACGAGCCCGAGGAGATCGAGGCCCTCGCCCAAGCCGCCGCCGATGGCAGACACCGCGGCCCACAGCCCGCAAACCTCGAACCCGACGAGATCGCATGGAGGGCACGCGAGGACGCCCAGGACGCCGAGCTGTTCCGCCTCGCGTCCTACACCGGCCTGCGCCTCGGCGAGCTGCTCGCGCTGCGCTGGGAGGACATCGACCTCGACACCCGGCGGATGGTCGTCCAACGCGCCGTCTCCGCCGGGGTGGAGGGACCGACCAAGAGCTGGCAGGCGCGATTCATCCCGCTCGCCGACCCCGCCGCCGAAGCCCTCACCCGCCTACAGGCACGCGGCGACTACACCTCACGCGAGGACTACATCTTCTGCTCGCGCCTCGGCCGACGCCTCGACCCCTCCGCGGTACGCAAGCGCTTCAAGCGCGCCCGCGACGCCGCCGGCCTGCGACCCCTGCGCTTCCACGCCCTGCGCCACGCCGCCGGGAGCCTCGTCGCCCGCCACGCCGACGCCCGCTTCGTCCAGGACTTCCTCGGGCACTCGCGGATCACGACCACCGAGCGCTACATGCATGCCAAGGCCCGGCCAGAGGACGTCGAACGGGTCAATCTGGCCTTCGCTCTGCGGGCTTCTACAGATGCGCCATCCGTTAGGCCGATATAATGTCCAACCATATCGCCAAATACGCTCAGCACCACAGGACGCGCATAGGAAAGCGGTCGAGTCAACGATCCAGGACGTGGTCGGATACATGCAGGAGGTTCTCGGTCAGAAGCTGGTCGCTTACATCGCCGGGGTATCCGACCCCCGCACCGTGGGCCGCTGGGCGGCCGGCGAGCGCACACCCCGAACAGAACACGAGCAGCGGCTGCGCTGCGCCTACCAGACCTTCCAGCTGCTGCTTGCCGAGGAGTCCCCCCACACCGTGCGTGCCTGGTTCCTCGGCCTGAACCCGCAGCTCGACGACCAGTCACCCGCACAGAGCATCCGCGACGGAGCGTTCCGCGACGTGCTCGTAGCCGCCAAGGCGTTCCTCGCCGGGGGATGAGTGACACCGAGCCCGAAGGTCGTCGAGCCTCCCAAGAGCGGCCTCTGGAGAGTCGGCCGCTCACCCGACCCGCTCCGCTTCTCCGACCCGCTCGACCCCGAGCTACTCGAGAGCCGCGCCACCGGAAACCGCTTCGACAGCCCCACCGGGGACTACCGCATCTGCTACTTCGCCACGACCCTCGACGGGTGCTTCGGCGAGACGCTCTCCCGCTTCCGACCCGACCCCGGCCTCAGCTCGATCGCCGACGAAGAGGAGTTCATGGCGCCCGGGGAGGTCCCCGCCGACTGGCGCCACCGGCGCCTCGCCGTGCGCGTCGCCCCGACACCGAGCGACGCCATCCCAGCCATTGGGTTTCTCGATGTCGAGGCGGCCGAAACCCGCGCCGTGCTCCGTGGCGAGCTCGGCGAGCTGCTCGCATTCCACGGCTACAGCGACCTCGACGTCCCACCGTCCGCGGCGGCGACCGCCGAATCACCCGCTGGATCGGACGCTGGGCCTACGAGCAACGCGACGCAAACGACCGCATGAAGTTCGCGGGCATCCGGTATCTGTCCCGGCTCTCCTCGGAGTGGGAGTGCTGGGCGCTCTTCGAGAACGTCGCGCTCGATGAGCAGGAGCGACGCCCCATCCCACGCGACGACGAGGCGCTGCTACGCATCGCCGACCTCTACGGCCTGACGGTGTTCTGAGCGGCGACTGCCTAGACTCGACGCGGGCACCCTGGCCCAGGCAGGCAGTAGCGGCCTCGGTCCCCGAGCAAGTTCACCGGCACGATGGGAGCCGGACGACCCTCAATCGTCGTCGTCCTCGTCGGCGCTGTCGCGCTCATACTCATAGCTGTCTACCCAGTCCGGAACCTCGTCAAGGACCCAGTGCACCGCCTCGGCACTCTCGGGCGCGACGCGCCTGGCGGCAGCCAATGCGCGCTCCTCGGACGTGTATACGCCAACAATGGTCTGGTCCTGCGTGCCGGCGTCGAAGATCGCGACCCAGACATCCACGGTCGCCATCCTATGCCAGAACCGCGGTCGAGCGTCTCGCGCCAAATGGGGTCCGGCGCCCCCGCACAGAGAGCTCCGGCGAGGATGTTTTTCCTGCTTCGCGTGCCGCGGCTTCCTTTGCCTCTTGGCGCTGCTCGAGCGCCGCCTGTTCGGCGGTGTAGCTAGCGGCAGCTTCCCTGGCCTTCTGCGCTTCCTGTTCCTTGGACTACTTTTTGGTGATGACGACATCACCTTTTGGTTGCAAAGCGCCTCGCACCGTTGCCTCGACCTCATCCCGGAGGAAGATCCAGCGTCGCCCCAGCTTGTGACCCGGCAGTACCCCGCGACGAGCGTATTCGAGCACGGTCGAGACCGGCAAGTCCAACAGGGCGGCGACCTCGCGTCCGCCGAGGACATCCTCGCGCGTGAGCCGAGGGCGGGCTGAGCTCGGTGCGTGGGTAGCACTCATCGGTTCGCTGTCGAGCCTCGCCTTTGTGAGTGATGATCGCGAGGCGCCCGCAGCGGGCAACAAAGGTTCGAACCACGCCAGTGCGGAGGGTTGCGGGTGACGCCAGCGGACAACGGCACCGTCTTGGGTCGGCAGGGAGAGCGCGGGCCCATAAATTGTTCTCGCCGGCCTGTGGGGTTGGGCTCCCCCCTGCGCTCAGCCAGGCGCGATCCGAGGTTGACGACATGCGCCAACATGGCCTTTCCTGACCGGTCGCTTGGGCAGGCGCTTTTATTCATGTGACAACGCCCCGTTGTCGGCTGCACAGAAAGTATTGATTTGCAGCGATCTCCATGGCTGTAGGCCCTCCGCTCTTAATGGGAGGACAGATCGGAGGGGAGACCGGAGGACAGATCGGAGGACAGATCGCCGTGGGCTCCCCCCAAAACCGTCCGTCGGCAACCCGCAGTCGAATCGATCCGCGTTGGGGCGCGTCAGGCGCTCCTCCTGAAGTCTGCTTGGACTGCACATATCTATTGACGCCCGAAACGTGCCCGCTACCCCCATCGACTTTTTGACGACAAGTTCGCCTGGTGGCCTACGGGCAAGGGGCGCTCGTGCGCTGCCCTCTCTAGGACAAAACACGCTGAGCGCTCGAGCCCCCATTTCATGGGGTGTGCGAAACCCCCTCAATCGCCGACAAAACCCTCTTTCGCACCGACAAAACCCCCTCCCGCGAGGCCTGATCGCGTGCGAAACAAAACGCCCGTCCCGGCCCTGCGCGGTTCGCTCTGCAAAACCCAACAGCCCTGCAAGTCGCCGCCTTTGCGGTTGGCGCGTGAACGCCTGCAAAACCCGATTTGGGCCGTCCCTAGATGTAATGCATAACTTCCAAGAGAAGGACCACACCGAGAGCAGCCCGGCACGAAGCACGCCTCACACGCCGGGAGGCACGGCACGCATCACCGGTCGCGCCTCGCCCCAGCTACCCTGCGTCCCCTCGTCGCCGTGCCTTCTTGCGGCTGGCTCTCCACCCTCCCGGGCATCGTGCCGATACCGCCTTGCCGATCGTAGGCTTTGCGAGATGGATCGCGCGCGTGTCCAGGACCTGCAGCATCGCCACGGCAGACGCGTGCACAGCCACACCGAGGACCGCACCGACACCTGACCGCGCTCAAGCTCTCCAAGCCGGCATAGAACACCGGCGCAGCCTCATGCCGACCGCGACCAGAGCCATGGCTACACCCATGGGCACGGCGGTGGCCACTGGCACACCAGGGTTGGGATCACGTAGGCTGGCCGCCGCGAAGGACCCGAGGTACGCAATGAGCGCCTCACGCTCATACACCCGCGCGGGCGGGAACACGACGAACTCTCGGGACCTGATAGAAAGTCGGCAACGGTGGGCAGGACGCCGAACATATGCGCTGGCCCGTTCGGGGCGCTGTACGACTTCTACGTCGAGCGGCCGTGGCTGATGACGGTGGTCAGCCGCACGCTGTGGGGGATCGACGCATCGGTGCTTTACGACAGCATGGACCTGCTCGCCGAGATAGGGCGAGGCAACACGGTGCTGGATGTGCCGTGCGGTGGCGGGGTGGCGTTCCGTGCCCTGCCATCCGGACACGACGTGCGCTACGTGGCTATCGACATTGACGAGAGGATGCTCGCGCGTGCGCGCGCCCGCGCGCTGCGCAGAGGGTTGCCGCGGGTGGAGTTCGTGGCAGGGGACATGCTGGCACTGCCGTTCGATGATGACGAGGCGGACCTAGTGCTCTCTTACAGCGGCCTGCACATGGTCAGCGACCCCGAGCGGGCGGTGCGAGAGCTCGCGCGCTGCCTCAAGCCAGGCGGGCACCTAATCGGCACGACGTTCCTCGCCGGCGGGACACGACGCACCCGGGCGCTGCTCGGAATCGGCGCCCGCCGGGGGCATCCGTGGCCGCCGGCACGCGAGGACCTTGTTCGCTGGCTGACGGATGCCGGCATCGCCGATGCGCAGGTCGGCCCTCAGCCTGGGTTCGCTGCCTTCGGCGGTCGTCGAGTGTAGACACACCGCCGCTATACGGCACGCTGGACGTCCCGGTCGACCCTTCATACTCAGCGGCGCGCGACCCCATTGATGCGAGGGGCGGATACGCTGCGCTGGTGACCAACATCAACGACCCCCTCTTCGACGAGCCGCGCGAGCACCCCGGGTTTCGCTGCCGGCGCGCACGGCTGGGCCGCCAGGCTGGCGGCGAGCGCCTCGGACTGAGCCTGTGGGAGCTGCCGGCCGGCGAAGCCGCCTACCCATACCATCACCATCTCACCGAGGAGGAGCTCGTCGTCGTTCTCGAGGGCCGCCCGAGCCTGCGCACGCCCGAGGGCTGGCGCGAGCTGGCCGAGGGCGAGGTCGTTGGGCGCGGCGGTTTGCACTGGCCCCGGCGCGGCGGCTTGAAGTGGCCCCACTTCGCGTCGGTTGTTGTGTGTGTTGATCTTCTCTGTTTGTGACTTTCGGCGGTGTCTCGTGGAGCGGAGCGCGTAGCGCGGAGCGGAACGAGACACCGCCGGCGCGGCGTGCGCGTGGGGTCAGGCGGCTCCTTTCTTGGTGCGGTTGAGGCCGTGGCTGAAGCGCCAGGATTCGTTGCCGGTGTCGATGATGTGTGCTCGGTGGGTGATGCGGTCCACGACGGCCTTGGCGAGTCGGGCGTCGGGGAAGACCTTGGTCCACTCGCCGAACGGGAGGTTGGTCGTGACGATCAGCGAGGCTCGCTCGTTGCGCTCGGAGATGACCTGGAAGACGAGCTCCGCGGCACCGTCGGGGAGTGCGAGGTACCCGAGCTCGTCGAGGACGACAAGCTCGGTGCGAGCGTAGCGCGCGACGACTCGGCCGAGCTCGCGGCGGCTCTCGGCCGCTTGGAGCTCGTTCGCGAGTGCGGCGAGGGTGGTGAAGCGGACGCGGCGTCCTTGCTGGCAGGCGAGCACCGCGAGGGAGATCGCCAGATGTGTCTTGCCGGTCCCGCTGTCGCCGAGCAGGATGACGCTCTCGCGGTCATCGATCCAGGTGCCCTGCGCCAGGGCGGCGATCGTGGCCTGGGGGATCTTCGGGTTCTCGTCGAAGCGGAAGTCCTCCAGGCGCTTGATGAGCGGGAACCGTGCGTCGATCAGCCGGCGGCGTTCGCGGCGCTCAGCGCGCTCTGTGACCTCCGCTTCCAAGAGCGCGGCGAGGTACGCGGTCGGGGTCTGCTGGTCGCGTGTCGCCTCCTCGGCGAGCGCGCGGAAGCGTGCCCGGACGGTCGGGAGCTTCAGCTCGACGGCGTGCGCGTCGATCAGTGCTTCCATCGCTTGGACCTTCGCCGGGGCGCTCACCGACTCGCCCCCGCTGCGAGCAGCTTGTCGTAGTGGTCGAGTGTCGGCGGCGGCGCCCCGAGCCCGGCCAAGCGCGAGGGGAGATCATCGAGCGTCGCGGGCTCCACGCGAGCACCGCGGCCTGCCAGGACCGCGACTGCGCGTCCGTCGTGGGCGCCCGCGGCGAGCGCGCCACGGACGGCCAGCTCGACCTCGCCTGGCGCTGTGCTCGCGGGCGAGCATCAGCACGTCGACCATCTGCCGGGCGGCCTCCGAGGGCCCGTAGCGCTCGGTGATCTTCGCCCACAGCTCATCGAAGACCGACGGCCAGGCGCCGCGCTCGCGTTCCTGGGAGAGAGCGAGCGATCCGGCCAGCGCGCCCGGCTTGCGCGCGAGCAGCTCCAGGTAGTGGTCGAGAGACGGCCGACACGCCGAAGCGGCCCTGCAGCCGCTCGTGGAGCGCGACCAGCTCGCCGCCGTGACGCAGCTCGATCTCGCGAGCACCCACCTGCGAATGGACACGTAGCCCGGCCAGGCGCACCGGGACCGAGTAGCTGTTCTGCTTGATCGTGACCAGCGCCTTGGCGTTCACCCGCGGGGTGGCCTGCTCCGCCGTGGACGCCCTCTCGGCCGGCAGCCCGCGCAGCAACGGGCGCTCCCTCGCGAACGCCTCACCGACGGTCTCCGGGCGCCCAGCGATCCGTCGCTGAAGATCCGTCTCGCACCCGGCGAGCATCCGCGCGTTCAGCTCCGCGAGCGTCGAGACCTCCGGGACGGGCACAAGATGACGGCGGCGGAAACGCCCCACCTCGCCCTCTACACCGCCCTTTTCGTGAGCGCCCTCGACCCCCGGGATCGTGAACTGCGACTCGTAGAGGTAGTGCGAGCGCAGCGCGATGAACCGGTCGGTCTCGCACACGCTGACGGCCGCGCAGCACCTGCTTGACCGCGCTCGCGAGATTGTCGTAGCGCACCAAGCCGAACACGCCGCCGAACCAGTCAAACGCCTGCGACGTGAGCCTCCAAGAACGCCTGCTGAGAGCAGTGCGGGAACGCCATCGCGAACGCCGCACCCGAGTGACACGCACGCATGTGAAACAGGTAGACCCTCGTCGCGCACGCCGGCCATCGCAGACCTGCGCCTCACCCCAGTCGACCTCGCCCTCCACGCCCGCCTCATGCACCTGCGGCACGAACGCCTGCACGCCCTCGCCGCGCTCCCGCCGACGACCGATGAACGTATTCACGGACCGTGCGCTCGGCGACATCAGCCGCGTGCTCATCACGCAAGCGTTCCCAGATCCGCTTCGCGGTATGACGCTGCTTGCGCGGCGCGTCCCGGTCGCCCTCAAGCCAGGAGTCGATCAGCTCCCGGTACGCCCCCGAGCTTCGGCGCCGGCCGACTGACCGGCGTCCGCTTGACGGGCGGCAACGGCGACGGCCAACGCCTGACGCACCGCACGGCGATGAACACCATGACGCTCCGCCAGCGCCCTGATCGACAAGCCCTCGCGATCCCGGTCCCTCCTGATCTGCTCGAACGTCTCCACTACGTGATCCCATTCCTTCCGCCGCCTCCCGCTCGAGCCCCATGAGCACCGAACAGTCGGCTGCCAGTCGGACGGAGGTGGGGCCAGTTGAGACCGCCGCAGTGGGGCCAGATCAGACCGCCGTTCCCAGTCGTCGCGTTCCCGCGCGGTGAGCGCGGCGGCCATCAGCTTGCCAACCGCACCGAGGAGATGGTGCGCTTCCTGGCGTTCAGCTCGAGCGGCGAGCCGGACGTCGTGATCTACCCGGACTCGGGCAAGCTCGGCGCCTTCGAGCGGCTGCCCCAGGGCGGCGGGCTGCGGGCGATGTTCCGCCTCACCGACACCGTTGACTACCACGACGGCGAGCAGCCCCCGGGCGAGGCGTAAGTGTCTCCGTAGCAGTCAGCGACGACGCGCGACGCCGAGGATATGCGGGTCGGGTGGAGTGGAGATGTTGCCGATGACGCCGCAGAGAAGGACGAGATCTGCCGGGACGGCACCCACGTAGGCATCGGTCATCGAGGCGTCCGCGGCGATCACCTCGACTCCCCTCAAGACCCGCGGCCTGCGCGGCACGAGAGGCGAACTGCGCATTATGCCCCTCGAGCTCAACCAGACGGGCCGCGACATCAGCCCGCCCGCGGGTGCTTGGCGAGGACCCGATTAGATCGTGGCCCTGCCCTGCCCACGCTGATATCGCTCGTATCCGGCCTGGAACAGCGGCGTCCAGCGCGGCGCGGACCAACCCCTGAACCACCAGCAGGCGCCGGCCCAGCGCGGAGCCCGGGTCCTCGTAGTCCTCGTGCCATGCTCGCCAGTCCACGACGATCAGGGAGGATATGGGCAAATGCGATCCCACCGCCCCAGCAGCACAGGGCACCACTCCTTGGGCGCCACGACGCGGCGCGAAGATCCCCGCATCGCCGCGCGCATCCACGCGGCGCTCGACCGCTCGTCAGAGCCCAAAGACCTCGCGGCCGGCGAGTAGGGAGTTGACGAGCGCGTCGATGTCTGCCACCTCGTTGTACACACCAAGCGATGCGCGTGCCGTCGCGCTAACGCCCAGACAGCGCATAAGTGGCTGGGCGCAGTGGTGCCCCGCACGTATGCACACGCCCGCACGGTCGGCAAGCTCGGCAATGTCGTGTGGGTGGATCCCATCCAGGATGAACGAGGCCAGTGCGCCACGCCGCTCCGCCTGCGCCGGGCCGACGACGCGCAGCCCGGGAACCTCGGTGAGGCGTTCGAGCATGTATGCGGTCAGCGAGCACTCGTGAGCGCGCACATGTTCCATCCCCAGCGCCGAGAGGTAGTCGACGGCCGCGCCCAGACCAACCGCCTCGACGATCGGGGGCGTGCCCGCCTCGAACTTGTACGGCAGCTCGTTCCACGTCACCGACTGGAAGTCAACCGAGGAGATCATGGCGCCACCCGTTAGAAACGGCTCCATGCGCTCAAGTACGTCCTCAGGACCGTGCAAGACACCTATGCCAGTCGGTCCCAGCGCCTTGTGGCCTGTCCAGGCGTAGAAGTCGGCGCCGAGCGCGCCGAGCTCGACCGGCATCTGCGGAACCGCCTGCGCGCCGTCGACGAGCGACAGCGCGCCCGCCGCACGCGCCCGTTCGGTTATCTCGGCCACCGGGTTGATCGTGCCGAGCACGTTGGAGACATGCGTGAAAGCGACGAGCTTGACGTCGCCGCGGGAGAGCTCTTCATCAAGTGCCGCCAGCGACAGCTCACCATGCTCGTTGACCTCGAGATAACGCAGCTGCGCCGAGCGCTCGCGGCACAGCACCTGCCACGGAACGAGATTTCCGTGGTGCTCCATCTGCGTGATCAGCACAGCGTCGCCTGGACCTACGTTTGCGCGGCCCCACGCGTAGGCAACCAGGTTTATCGCCTCAGTCACGTTCTTCGTGAAGATCGTGGTCCTCGGCTCGCCGCCTACGAATCTTGCGATCCGCTCGCGGGCGCTTTCATACGCCGCGTCGGCCTCTTGCGCAAGCGTATACACACCGCGATGCACATTCGCGTTGTGGCGCCGCTGGTGGTCGGCCTGCGCGTCGATCACCGCTCGCGGACTCTGGGCCGTCGCCGCCGAATCAAGGTATGCGAGCCGGCGACCAGGATTGAGCTCACGCGAAAGGATCGGGAAATCGGCGCGCACGTCTAGCGCCGTCGTCGCTGTGGTCTCGCGTGCGGCTGTCCTCATCGCTAAATCCTACCTCCCGCTAGGTGATCCATGAGACCAGCACAGTCCGTTCGGCTGAAATGCGCCACCCACGCCTGTGGCCTCGGTGGTTGGCTCCGCCTCCGCAGCATGCCGACAGGGCGCTTTGTGCGGCCGGTAGCTCTGCGAGCCTATGGCGACGCCACGTTCGGTATCTCGCCGCGGTCGGACTGAACATCGCTCTGGCTAGCGAGACGACGCGGTTCATGGCTAGTGCCCTCCGGCGTGCTTGCGGACAATAGCCGAGCTAGGGGCTTTGGTAGCCACCAATTCCAGCGTCCAAATAAAATTATCAGCGTGGGCACCAGTACGAGTCGGACGATGGTCGCGTCCAGGCCGATAGCGACAGCTCCGCCGACTCCGACTTCCTTTACAGAAGCGACGCCTGTTCCCACGAATACGCTAAATACACAAACCAGTAGGAATGCGGCATTGCTGATCATTCTTGCACTGACGGCCAGGCCCTTCGCCACGGCGCTCTCTATATCACCTGTTATTACCCATTGCTCGCGGATACGCGATAGTAGGAATATCTCATAGTCCATAGAAAGACCGAACACGATCGCGAGGATCAGCGGCGGAGTGAGTGTTTCGAGATACCCCAAGCTGTGAAAGTGAAGTAGCGAGTCGGACCATCCCCACTCGAACACGATCACCAACACGCCATAGGCTGCCCCCACCGAGAGCAAATTCATCATCACCGCCTTGAGTGGCAACACAAGCGAGCGCAGCAGGACCGTCAACACACAGAAGGCGAGAATGAGAACCGCGGCGATTGCCTTCCACATGTTTGCTGAGATCTGCTGTTCTTGGTCTACCTCGATCGCTGATGCCCCGCCTACTTCGGCGGTGACTCCGCTACGCCCCTCGTCGGCTACGAGCAGTGCACGCACCTGGCGTACTAGATTCTTGGCTCGAGGTGACTCGGGATCCTCGTTCGGGACGATCGTGAACATCGCATGCCGCCGATCTCCCGCAACGTGAATGGCACCCACTTCCTTGACGTCGGCCAGGCGTTCGGTAGCTTCGCGGATAGTTTCGATTCGCGCGCGCAATCCAGAGCTATCGCCATTAGTCGTCGCGACCACGTACAGGGGACCGAGTGCGCCGGGACCGTTGACGCTTGCTGCCTCATTGAACGCTATCCGTGTTTCGTCGTGTGACCCTAGCTGGCGTAGAGCTCCCGTACTGGTGCGTATGCTAATGGCGGGTATGCACAGCAGGAGAAGAAGTGTGGTTGCGGCGAGCATCGGCAGTATTGGCCTACGGCTCAGGGCTCGCGCCCATCGCTCCCAGCTGAAACGATGCCAGCGAGAGCCAGGCAGGCTTCTCGCGATAAGTGTTCTGATGCTCTGGCTGGCGGTGCGTTGTGCGCCGAGTACCCGAATCAGCGCTGGTAGGAGCGTGACCGTCATGCTCACGGCGACGCATACCGCAAGAATCGCACCAATAGTCATCGAGCGTGCAGTGTTGTTTGGTATCAGCCACAGGCCACTAAGAGAAGTAATAACCGTAAGTCCCGAATAGATTACTGCTCGCCCCGAGGTGAGCATAGTAATCCGCTGAGCTTCAGCAAGTGTGTGACCGGCAGCTAGCTCTTGGCGTACACGGGTCAGAAGGATTAGCGAGTAGTCAACTGCTACGCCGAGGCCGATAAGCGAAGCAGTATTGGTTACAAAAATC
The DNA here is from genome assembly GCA_963742275.1 of uncultured Solirubrobacterales bacterium. Lineage (GTDB taxonomy): Bacteria > Actinomycetota > Thermoleophilia > Solirubrobacterales > Solirubrobacteraceae > Palsa-744. Next base: position 1,013,505 of record CAVUKU010000001.1, read on the forward strand.
GACAGTTCCATGACGAGTGACAGCGCGTAAATCAATAGCCCGGTGAGGATCACAGTGCCAATGCCGAGCGCGACCGGCATCAATGCCGCCGCTACAGACCCGAAGATCAACAGCAGAGCAACCACCAAGAGCGGTATGCCGACCAACTCAGCTTTGGAGAGATCGTGCTTGAAGGTCTGCTTTAGCGCGTTCCAAAAGGCGCCTTGCCCGAGGATCCCCAGTCTGACCGGATCGTTGGGTGACTGGTTCGCCGCGAGTCTGTCGTGCAGCTCTTGGTCGGCGGCCTGCATATCGCTTTGAGTTCCTTCCGCGCGAAGCGGGAGAATAATAGGTCCGACTAGGTCACTTGCAAAGATCGCCGATTCGCGAGCCTGAGTGGTAAGACTGACTCCTTTTATACCTCTGAGTGACCGGCCGACGCGACTAATCGCAGCACGGAGTTGTGCGGCGTTGGCATGTCGTCGTGGCCATAGCAGGACCGCCATGTCTGCGGTTGAGATCTGAGGGAACTTGCTGGCGAGCTCTGTTTCGACGTGCGCGGACTGTGAACCGCTGGCTGCATTTCCGCCCGATACTAGGTGCGACGACTCATGCGTCGCAAACGGCGCCGCGGCAGCAACTAGGATTAGCCACACGGCGATCACGGCGCGGTGGTGACGCCGTGTGAGCGTATCTAGACGAGCCGTGACATTTTGCATACTTTGTCGCCAACGTTTGTGCATCACCTTGCGGCTCGGCGGGCCTCAGCACATGGCACTGTGGCGTTACTCGATGCAGATGTGCCATCCTGGAAGTCGATGACCGTATTGAAGCGAAAACCGCCGTGGGGGCAGTGGGCCGGTATCGCGATGCCTGCGGGCTGAAACCCTTCCCAGTGACCATGAATTTGCCGGTAGTAGGTCAGATTTTGCGGGCCGATACTGGTACGCATGTCCACCACGGACACGTCTGAGGCACCTGGAAGGCTCGGCGTCAGAGGTACATAAGTATTGAGATATGCCGAGCCGCCACCACTCGGCAGAAGAACGGCTGGAAAGACGAGCTGGGCGGATATCGGCGACACTCCATTGACGTAGAACAGCATCGCCGTGTGGCCGCCGAGCGGTTGAATTGAAAACAGAGTTATCGCGACGGGCTCTCTGACTACAGTCGGGCCGATTGGCACCACGCTGACGGCACTGCCGGAGCCCATCGTCGAATTAGGCGGGCAGCCCGGAGGCCCTTGCGCTAGCAACGCTGCTTCGTTACACGTCGCCAAACCGAGTTCAGAGGAACCTAGTCCGATGCCCCGCGGCAGTGTGAACTTGACATTAGTGACTGGCGAGGGTACATGACCATGAGAACCAGCTATCGTCACATATGTATGGATTGTCGCGCCCACGCCCGGGCTGTCTCGCGAGAACGTCACTGCCAGTCGAACAGTCTGTGATGCGAATACTGCGCTTGGCACGACGCCGAGGAACGCGACTACAAGAACCAAGCCACAATACAGCGCCGCTCGGGGGTGCCTATATTTCTCGCATGATCTAGACATGCATATCCCCTGTCACCCGAGCCGAAAGCGCATACGTGTGGCGCTTTATGGTGCCTGTGATATACAGCCCCGTTGTGGAGGCATAAGCGTACCGGCCACTGCCGTGGGTGATACGCAGGGTCCCGCTGAAGCGCGCGACTGGGCCTGCCGAAGCGTAGGAGGTAATGCCTCGGCCGCTAATCGTGCCGCCGCTTGCGCTGCATGTGAACGAGATTGTCGCTTCGGTATCCCCGGCAATGCTAATCTGAACAGTGATCGGACAGCTCGGCGTGCCCGAGCCTCGCCCTCGCTCGTAGAGCGCAGTGGTTCCTCTGTGACTTACGAGAGTTGCTCCTATCGTCTGGTTGACCGATACTGTCCCCGCAGCCACTGCTGTCGCCGGTTCTGCTGCGTGCGCAGTATTGATACACTGAATCCCGCACACGCCGATAAGTGCCGCCCCTACGCTAGCAAGAAGCAAGCATCCCTGCCATCCCGCTCGGGTAGGGGTCCGTATTGCGTCCGTCAACATAGTAATTACCTCCATACGAATAAGATGACTTGCTGTGGTCCGTCGGACTGTGTGATCATGCGGCCGCCTCGATCTTGGTGCCGATCCCGGCGTCGGTGAATAGCTCGAGCAACAGCGAGTGGGGAATGCGTCCGTCGATTATGTGGGCAGAGTTAACGCCGCTGTTAATTGCGTGGATGCAAGCGGCGAGCTTAGGTCTCATACCTCCATCGAGAGAGCCAATCTGGGCGTCGACCTCAGTGGTTGTGGCCTTGCCGATCAGCGAATCAGGGTCGTCGGGGTCGGAAAGCCAGCCGGGAACGTCGGTGAGAAAGATCACCTTATGTGCACCGAGCGCGCCCGCTACCGCACCGGCGGCCTCGTCGGCGTTGATGTTGTAGGAGCTGCCATTACGGTCGGCGCCAACGGAGGCGATTATCGGTATGTAATCCAGCGCAACGTGGCGGAGCACATCTACGTTGACTCGGTCGATAGTTCCGACGAACCCGATGTCTTGGCCACCGGGAGCTTGGCGGCGAACGACACTGAAGAGGCAGCCATCATCTCCACATAGCCCGACCGCAGGCTGGCCATAGCGGCTCATGCGTAGGACGATGTCCTTGTTGACCTTTCCGACGAGGACCATCTTGGCTACCTCGACGGTGTCAGGGTCGGAGACCCGTAGGCCCTCGACGAAGCGCACAGGCAGGCCCATGCGCTCCATATAGAAGCTGATCTCGGGACCGCCACCGTGCACGACGATGGGATTCAGGCCGACGTACTTGAGCAGCACGACGTCGCGGGCGAAGTCCTCGCGCAGAACCTCGTCCCCCATCGCGGCGCCGCCGTACTTGATGACGACGGTCCTGCCACGGAACTGCCGTATATACGGGAGCACCTCAAGCAGCGTTCCGATGTCCCGCATCGAGGCGCCCCACTGGGGTTGCTCCGCCGCGAGGTGGTCCGGGATGCAGTGGATGGGGGCCGTCCCAGGGGTCATCCGCGATCTGCGCCGACAAGCGCCTTCTCCTCGGGGTGTAGCTCGTCTCGGTGGCTGCGGTTGGATTGTTTTAGGGCCCAGGTCGCGACGACCGCTATCCAGGCCATGCAGACGATTACCAGTAACCGCTGTACGATCCCACCGCCAGCTTGACCGTAGAGATCGGCGTATACGCCTCCCAAGGCGAGTAGCAGCGCACCCGACGCGCTGCTGTAGTCGCGCAGCGCCCGGGAGAAGGTCAACTGGCTGAAAGCCCTCGCCATCACAAACGGTGCGACGAGTGCCGCGACGGCTACTACCACGCTCTCGATGTCATGTGCTTGGTGGTGCCAAGAAAGGCCCGGATGCTGGCGAAGCCGCTGGCATCTGGCGGACGTGGAGAGCGGACAATCCTCACGAAGGACACCGTCGAGCACGCTGCCGACTCCGATAACGCCGATTAGCAGAGCCCCGATACGGCCGGCTTGATTAGCGCCTGCGATACCAAAGAGACTAACCGCGAGGAGCGCGATCAGACCGCCCGATAGGGAGTCAGAGAGATTCCAGACCCAGGCGTGGCGCGCGGTCAATGCCCCGAGGTCGCTGATCTCCTGACTTGACCAGCGATAACTGTGGGGCTGCACGAGCCCAGCGATGATCCATCCGCCCGTGAAGAGGATCGCACCGATGATTCCTGCGAGCGCGCCGAGTCTCATCTCTGCAGGCATCGCAAGCTCGTGAGGTCCTTGACAGTCATCGTTGAGGTCACCGACTGCGCGTCGATCTCGCCACCGGCAAGCTCCTCAAGGGCAACGAATAGCTCTGCCATATCGAGGCTCGAAAGACCAAGGGCCTGCAGCGGCACGTCAGGCTCGGCGCGTGGCGGATCGAGCCGGGTGTTTGCAAGAACGGTGTTGACAGCCTTGACGATCTCCTCTTCGTCTATTCCGACTTCTCGCAGTGTCACGCCGGGAGGAGGTTGGAGCTGTTGCTCCATGTATGTAGCTCCCTTTCTATGTGCTCGACAATTCGTTTTTCGACAGGATCCAAGAGACGGGAATCCAGGTAGTAGGGCTCAGCCAGCGTCAGGTCTCTGCGGGGTCGCGACCAAAACCCGAAGAAGACAGCGTCCGGGGCGGCTTGCTTCGGAGGACTAACCGCGGTCAGGAAGAAGCCATGTCTGCCGAGCCGCAGCTGATCGCTGATGTGATCGGGGGATAGTGGCAGCCGCGCGGCGACGCACGCGGCGTCCCGCACAGATGGCAGGGCGAGCAGATCCTCAAGCGGCAAGCCGCCTTCGGAGACCGGGATCGCAGTGACGTGGTTGTGCGCGAGCAGCTCTCCCTGCGGGTGGCTCACCAGTCGCCATCCTTCGGCAGGGTTGGCGTCGGCGACGCTCGTTACCGCAGGCGCCAGCGCGAGGGCGCCAAGGTTTAGCTCGAGTAGATCGACTACAAAGCTCGCCTCGCCGGCGTTCGCGACGTACAACGCCGGGGTCGCTAGGATCGCTGAGCGTACTTCGTCGCTGTCGCGGTAAATCTCCCGATAGTCAAGGAGCTCAAGCGCGCCGCCCTGCATGACATACCACGGCGCGTAGCCCCAGAAGCTCGATCTGAGCTCGCGGGTATAGAGCCGATGGACTGCAGCGCCGCCAGCAAGTCCCGGTTTGCTTTGGCGGTTGCGGACTACGGAAATAACTGTGTGAAAGTCTTGGCGAGTCGCAAGGACCTTTTCGGGGCGCAGGACGCTGGAAATAATCGCTCCGATCGCCGAGACCGAGTGGCATGTCGAGCCGCCACGGCATAGCTCGCGGTGGCCTACACCTATCTCCTCTCCCACGTCGAGTAGCGTCGCGGTGCCGAGTTCCAGCTCGGCGAGATCACCGTCTGAAGGGTCAGGAGACTCGCCAACGAGCCAGGACCGCAGACGGTGAACGCACTCGAAGTCGCCCCAGAATGCAATTGCCTCCTCGCCGCGCTCGACACGCCGGCAGAGCCGCTCAATGTCGAACGAATCGGTGTGGTAATCACCTCGGTAGGTCGCGAGCAGGATTGCGAGCCTGGCCCTGATCGCTGTTCGCGGATTGGCACGTACAGCTGCGGGCGCGATGAAGTTGACCTGCGGATCAAAGTCGAGGACTGCCAAACGCTCAAGCCACCAGGAGTATTGCTCGGCGGTGGAAAACAGCGGTTGTCCGATGACTCCGCTCACGGCAGATGCGGCGGCGTGTGGTTGGCAACTATGACCGCGAGGTCGCGCTCTCTCCAGGACACGGTCGGCTCCAGGCCAGCTTCCTGCAGCCACTTGAGCTGATCATCCAGTTTGCTCGGCCGGTCGTGCCGTCTGTCCAGGGGCGTGGTCTTCTCGGACGGATCCTCCGGGACCATGACATCGGCCATCACGAAGCGCCCGGCCGGAGACAACCCAGCGGCGATCTGCTCAAAGAGTTGACGCTTGCCCTCGCCGGGGAGATGATGGATCGCAAGAGCTGACGTGACGAGGTCGACCGGCTGAGGCGGAGGCAGTGGGGCAGTGAGATCCTGTGTGCAGAAGACAACCCTGTCGGCTGGCAGTACCTTTCGGGCTCGTCGCAGGACCCTCGGATCTCGATCTACGCACACCATTCGGGCGGACGGGTGAAGCGCGAGCACACGCCGAGCAGTCTCGCCCGTCCCGGTGCCGAGATCGAGCGCCGTCGCTACCGTGACGCCAGCCGTACCTTTGGCGAGCTCATCCTGGAGGCGGTCGTAGCTCGGAAGCGCCCAGCGAATCAGTCGCGGGTACAGGCGGGGTAGGGAGTGGAACTGGAATTGAGGCAACGCCTAGATTCCTCCTGGGCGGTCGGCAATAGGCAGCCGTGACGTTGAAGCCCCGCTCGAGAGTAGGTGCGCGACGGCCGGACCAGAGCGTTTCACAGCCGGATCCTCTCTAGCACTCGGTCGCCCATCGCTAGCTCGCGGCATCTAAAGCGCTGTACCTTGCCGCTCGGCGTCTTCGGGAACATGCCGTGCGGCAGGAAAACGCATTCAGTGATCGCCAGACCGGCGCTTGCCGCAGCTACCTGGCGGGCGGTGCGGGCTACCACACGCAGATCAATGCTTGCGTCGCGGCCAGGCTCCGCAACCAGAACGAGAGATGATTGCCCGTCCGCTGGGACGTCCACGATCGCACAGTTCCCGGCGCGTACCTGCGTCTCGCGGGCGATCGCCGTCTCGACGGCGCTAGCATAAACATTGCGGCCGCCGACGACGAGCATGTCATCGAGCCGGCCGCCGACGAACAGCTCGCCGCCGTCCAGGAACCCCCAATCGCCGGTGCGTAGCTCACCATCAATGAAGGTCTCGAGGGTCCTTCGCTCGTCGCCAAAGTAGCCCTCGGCCATGCATGGTGACCGCACGCAGAGCTCTCCAACATCGCCGTCGCCGTCGATCCTGACCTGAATGTCGGGCAGTGGCGTCCCACAGGAGAGAACGTCGTAGGCGGTGGCACCGTCAATCGCCGGCTGCAGCTCCCCTGATAGCAGCGCCCGGCCGTCTAGAGAGAGAACGCGCGGCTCCTCATCCATCGCCACGATCGTCACCGCAAGCGTCGCCTCGGCCATCCCGTATGCGGGGGTCAGCACATTGGGTGCCATGCCGTGTGGCCCAAGAACCGCTCTTGCGTCGCGCATGACGCTTGGCTCGATCCGCTCGCCGCCCAGGATGCAGGTGCGTAGTCGAAGAGAGCCACTCAGCGGATTACGCTCCACGGCGCGTGAGGCAGCGGCTAGTCCGGAGCTTGGTCCCATTGTGACCGTCGCCCCAAAGGCCGCGGCTTCCTCGAACCAGCTTCGCGGCGAGACCAGGAAGCGCTCCGGTCTGCTCATTACACCGGCCATGCCGGTAGTCCAAGCGAGCAGCAGTCCACCAAAAAGTCCCATGTCGTGAGACAGAGGGAGCCACATCGCTCCTCGGTCGCGGTCACCGTCGATCTCGACGAACTCGCTCAGCGCCTCGAGCTGGCGTTCGATCGCGCCCGCAGTCAACTCGCAGCCCTTTGGCTCGCTGGTACTTCCTGAGGAATACTGGATCAAGGCAACCTCGTCACGCCCGAGTGGCGAGGGATCGAGAGCCTGCGTGGAGCTCAGTGACTCATAGGTCACTATCGGCAGCTGACCGTCTGTGCCATCGGGCATCAATTGGGCGTAGAGCTGCTCGATCAAGAGCATTGTGCTTCCCGTCTGCTGGCACAGCCTCTGCAGCTGCGCGATGTACGCCATAGGCTCAGTACCGCGTGCGATCGTTGGCAGAGATACGAGCGTCGCACCGGCGAACCAGATCCCAGGGATGGCGACGGACACGTGGAAGGAGTTCGTCAAGATGCACGCTACGCGGTCACCAGGCTGAACTCCCCTCCCGCGCAACGCAGCAGCAAACCGGCGCGCTGCGAGCGCCCCCTCCCTCCAAGTGACACAGACGTCCCCGTCGGAATCTCGAAACCACATCTCTCTGTCCGCTCCAGGCGGCTCCGCTAGTCTCGTCCATAATTCCATGGACTTGTCGCCTCTTGTAGCTCCGGGCTGACCATCTGTTGTATTCACCCGTGCAGCTCCTCAGTCCGCGCGACGACACCCGCAATATGGTTCAGTACAATCTGAGCACCAAGCTGCGATGTGTAGTTCAGATCATCCAACGGCGGGCTAACCTCGACGACATCGAGTCCAGCGACATCTACAGCGCGACTTAGCTCAAACACGGCATCAATTACCTCGTGGGGGAATAGCCCGGCGGGGCTTACACAGCTCGTACCAGGGGCAAACGCCTTGTCTATGCAGTCGATGTCTACCGATATGTAGACAGCATCTGCGTCGCGAGTTACATGCTTAGCGACTTCCTTAATGGTCTGTTGCCAACCCGCTTTGCGAATGTCGTATGGCGTTCGCACTAGGATGCCGCTCGTCTCTGCAGCAACCATGTAGTCGTGAGAATAGATCGCCGCGTTGATTCCCAGCTGCGCGACAACACCGTAGTCGATGACACCTTCAAGGGTCTTCATCCAATGTCCAGAGTGCTCTCGCCCTTTGATTGGGATCCTAGAATCGAAATGCGAGTCGAATACCACAAGGCCGAGCTTTCTCGTCGGCGTTCGGCGACAGAGGCCGCGGATGATCGGATCGGTAATCGAGTGGTCACCCCCAAGCAATATGGGGCGCTCTGTGCCGGCGATTGCCGCAACGGCCTCCTCGATCGCACTGTAGGTCGCTTGAAGGGAGTGGTCGGCATCGACCTCGCCAAGGTCACGAAAGACTACCCCGTCGAGCGATACTCGCTTATCACTACAATAAAGTGAAAGCCCGTTAAGTGCAGCAACAAGCTCATCTGGTCCGAACCGCGCCCCAGGCCTGAAACTAACCGCGTGGTCGAACGGGATCCGTAGGACGGCAAACGCATGCCTGGCGTCTGACGGATCGCACCCACTTATCCACCGATCTGCGATCCAACGCACTGACGGATCGTAAACCTGCTTCATATAACCCTTTTGGTGGCCCGCTACGGTGTAGTTGTGCCGGCGGGAGCCATCGGCAGCTCGGCGCCCTGCGCCACACGCGAGCCACGTCTGAGGATATCGATGCCCTCGGTCTCTGCTAGCGCTCGCTCCACTACGGGGTCCTCTGCTCCTTTGCGCTGACGCCACTTCTTGTACTGCTCGGTCTTCCTGTCCATCGCGGAGTCATCGCGCCCCTGCCACTGGCGCTCTCGCACCAAGCAAAAGCCGTCTTGGTCGGGTCGTCGCACGAGATTGGCGAATTTTGAGTTCCAGACGTCCGCGAGGGAATCGCGACGAAGATGACCGATGAGCCGACCAAGGCCGTTGCAGTCATACACCTCCCCAAAGAGATTGACGAATATCCCGACGTTGACTTGCCGGCACCGATATCCGCCTCCCATCGGGCGACTAGGAACATATTCCAGCCCGTACTCGTCGCGGTCGATTTTCGCCATGAAATCAACGAGTTCTTGAGCACGTCGCTTCTCGAACAGCACCGTCTTGTGATCGGCCATGCCCTCCGGAATCAGCGTCATTATGTAGCTGTGAACATTGTGATCCCGAGACCAGCGAAAGATCTTGCCGATATCGTCCAGATTCTGAAACTTCGGTGTGACCACCATATCGATGGCCATTCGCGTGGGTATCGTTTCGTTGAACCCCCGCTCCACCAAGAGTTCTAGTGCCCGATTGGCGACCTCCCCGTAGCCTTTGACGCCCACCATCTTGTCTTGGGTCTGGTTGTCGTCCGAGTTGTGCTTGAGAAAAACTGTCACGCCGAGGTTGAATAGGCGATCGATCGTCGTAGCGTCGAGATGCCAGCCGCTTGTAAACAGGACGGAGGTCATATTGTTCTCGTGGATGAACGACAAGACATCCCAGAAGCCCGGATCGATCATGGGCTCGCCTGCGCCGGGAAACTCAACGGTCGTAGCTCCGAGCGCCTTGGCTTCGGCGATAATTCTTATGCGATCGTCGGTGCTGAGCTCGACTCTATTCGGCACGTCACTGTAACGGTCAGGTGTTCGATCGCAGTAAAAGCATTTTAGCTGACAATCTCCGGTAAAATCTAGATCGAGATGCAACATACGGTTGCTAGCGCGAGCCTCCGCAACGGTTTGAGCACAGTAATCGGTGCCTAGAGCCCACAGATCCTCAATGCGGGTGCGGGCCGCAACAATGTGCGGAAGGTTATAGCGATCAGAATTGGTGCCTGTGCCAGTGACTGTCGCAGTTGATGGGTTCACTGACATCTGTTCCTCAGTCCCCACAGCGAGATTAATGGGCGCGCGTCGTCCTGTTGGCCGGGGCGCTTCGGGTGGCGGCCAATGTAGCTGTAGCAGGCATGGAGCCTAGCTTACTAAAGTTTTGCTAGCCCGGCGAGAACCAATATGCGCAAATCAGCGGAAGGTATTTCGCATGGTGCGCAATCTGTTACCCTGCGCGGAGCTCACCGCGCGGTTTTTTTTGGCCATGTAGCCAAGCTCCTCCAGCCGCAGCGCTATTTCGAGCCCGGTAAGGTTGAGCGGATCACCGAGAACTTTCCTGGCGTCTTTGAGGTAACTTTCAACGGTGCGCCGGGACATGTCTATGGCCTCACCTGCAGTAGAGGCGCTGCGACCGTGCTTGAAATAGGCTCGCAGCGCCTCTCGCGCTGGCTGCCCACCCTTGCGCAGCTCGTTCAGGGGCAGGACGTAGGTCTTCTCGTACATCCTGATTATCGCCTCGCTTTGTAGCGCACCTACCACAGGCAAGGCATCCGCGCAGCGCGTTAGCCCATGCAGCTCGTGGCGAGCGACGAGCAGCGCCACCTGGGCTTCCTGATGAGTCTGGCGCCATCCGTCAAGCCCGCTCCCCGGCTCACCGATCGCCAGTGCGCCACCCGGACGCCCGGTGGCTGAGTACAAGCGCTTGAAGTCGGCGAAAGTTAGCTTGGCCTGTCCGCCGAGCCACGCCCATACGGTCCCGTCGTCGCCTGGTACGGACAACAGCTTGCGCCCCCGAGCAGTCTTGAGACGCCGCAGGGTTTTCCCGCCCTCGGCTCCGATTGCGATCACGCCGATATGCCAGGAGGAGAGCACCTCGTAATCCAGCTCCTTTAGCTCGGTTGGATCCACGTCTTCGACAAGCAGCCGCTGTACAAGCTTGATATGAGGCTGCTCGGGTGAGCGTGCAGCGCGGCACTCATCGTTGTACTCGTGTTCGAGCGCGGCCATGAGATGCTCCAGCAGCGCTTGTTGCGTCTTGTGCAGGTGCAGCGCGGGTCGGTTGCTCGTCGTGTCGATAGATTCGGCCTCCCGCGCGACGAATTCCCCCAAACATCGGTGGCCGACGATACATCGTCGCTGCACGATGCCCAAGCTCACGCCGAGGCGCGCCGCCCGGCGCGCCTGCGCCGCGGCCGGCCGTGGGATGGAAGCCGACCAATCCGACCCCCGTTCGATGCCTTCGAGACCGTACTCCACGAGCGCGGTGGTCGCATCGAGCACCCCCGCTTGGTAGTCAGCGCCCAGTCCCGCTACAGGGTCGGGTACGGCGTCGCGAATGCAGGAGTGGATCGCATCCACGATCTCTGCGCTTCGGGACCGCAATCGTCCGCCGACGGCGATACGAATCTCCTGAAGCCAGTCCGCGCTATCGCGTGCGCTCTCACTCATCGGCTACGAGTGGCGCCGGATGCTCCGCCGACCCCCGTCGTCGCATGTCAGCCCGCCCCTGACAAACCCGTCGTCGTCGACGGGCCTCTCGGAGACCACACGCAGCATCTTCCGCAAGCAACGTCACGGTTTGGTTTGTAAAGCGCCATCGTTAAGCAGATGGTCGGTATTCACGGTCGGTGCCAGCATCTTGGACAGCACCGTGCAGCAACGCCCCCAGCTCATGCTCGTGCGGACCCGCTACCCGCCTGCTCGTCGGGACGGCGGTAGCCGAGCCGCGCGGAGATTCGGTCGGCCACAGCAATTAGATGCGGGGCAAGATGATCGACCAGCTCCTGTAATGAGATCATCGAGCTGTGCGCCGCCATGTTGAGCGCCGCTGCGACCTCACCGGGTTCGCTGCGCACTGGCACTGCGATCGACAGCAAGCCCATGGCAAGCTCTTGGTCGTTGACCGCAATACCGTCCTCGTGCACACGCTCAAGTGCTTCGCGCAGCGCTTTTTTACTGGTAATCGTGTTGGGTCCGCGCTTGGTGAGCCTGACCTCCGAGATGAGCTTCTGCTGCTCTCCCCCGGGCAGATACGCGAGCAGGAGCTTGCCCATCGAGGTGCAGTACACGGGCAGCCGCGAGCCGAGCGAGAGCCCGAGATCGATCTTGCTCTGCCCCCGGCGGAAGCTGCGGGCGCGGTCGACGTAGAGGATCTCCGGCCCGTCGAGCACCGCGAGATTGACCGTGTAGGAGGTGCGCTGGCGCAGTTCCTCGAGGTACGGCCGCGAGTGCTCGCGCAACCCAGTGGAGTTGAGCGCAGACATCCCGAGGTCGGTGACCCGCAGCCCCAGCCGGTACTTGCGCGAAGCGCCCTGCTCGAGGTAGCCCAACGCGACGAGCGTGATCACGTAGCGGTGGGTAGGTGCGCCACGAGGCGCCATGAGAAAGGAGATGCAGAACGATCGAAGGACAACATCTCTCCGTGTCGGCTGTGATGCCGGCCCCGGGCTGATGCAGCGGTCCGGCGAAGCTGGGGGCAGTCCTGGCGTGGAATCGCACGCTGTGGGCGAGAGCGCCCCGATGACGTAGCGGCCGGGTGGTACTGCCAGACACCCGAGTGCGCGCAAGCGAGACCGAAAGGCAGAGCGAAAGCGAATCGATGGTAGAAGCCCCTTCATCGGTAGACCGGCCCGAAACCTGGCGGACATGGGCTGGACGCAGCAACGAGACCGCCCTCTACGCTGGCGGCTCGCTCCACGTACCTCTTCGGAGCTGGGGTGGAGGCCGGCGGGAGACTGCGATTGCCCGTCGGATGGTTTGCAGGGGTAAAGTCGGCTGCCGACCCGGTCAAACGGATCATGGTGAACGTGGGAAGCGCCCCGTGCGCGCCTGCCCGGTGAGGGTAGGCAAGGCGCGATGTCCGCTGATGCGCATGGGGCGTGGCGGAGTCCGCGTAGTAGTCCGAGGGCGGGAAAGCCGCCCACATGGCGAAGGCGGACAGCAGGACCGCAGCATGAGAAGCTGTTCAGGAGGTCGAGTGTGAATACGCTCGCGCCGTTCTCGGTCGATGAGGCTGAGCAGCGGGTACTGGGATGGCAGACCAAGCTGCACCGCTGGGCGGAGCAGGATGAGAGCAAGCGCTTCGGTGACTTGTTCAACCTGCTTTGCGACCCCGCGACGTTGCTGGTCGCGTGGGAGCGGGTGAAGCGCAACCGGGGGTCCCGTACCCCCGGTGTCGATGGCATGACACGCAAGCGGATCGAGGCGGTAGGCGTGGAGGTGTTCCTCGGCGAGCTCAGAGAGTCGCTGCGGGACCGGACCTTCACGGCGCTGCCGGTCCGCGAGCGCGAGATCCCCAAGCGCGCAGCCGGGAAGACTAGGAAACTAGGCATCCCAACCCTGCGTGACAGGATCGTCCAGATGGCGGTGAAGCTCGTGCTGGAGCCAATCATGGAGGCGGACTTCTGTCCGTCTTCCTACGGTTTCCGGCCCGGGCGACGAGCACAGGACGCCATCGAGGAAGTGCGGCACTTCATCAACCCACACGCCAGTTATGAGTGGGTAATCGAGGGAGATGTCGAGGACTGTTTCGGCAGCATCCACCACGGGTTGCTGCTGGCCGAGCTGCGCCGTCGGGTAACCGACAAGCGTGTACTCGCACTGGTAAGACAGTTCCTTGGCGCTGGTGTCATGCGTGAGCTTGGCACCTTCGCCGCCACGCCAACGGGTACACCACAAGGAGCGATCCTCTCGCCGCTGTTGGCGAACGTCGCTCTTTTGGTACTCGACCGTCACTTCCAAACGGCCTGGGACGCGCGCACACAAAGAGAACGTGTGCGTGACCGAGCCAAGGGCCTGCCCAGCCATCGAATGGTCCGTTACGCGGACGATTTCGTGATCCTGGTGCACGGCACCGAAGCTCACGCCCAGGCCATCAAGGAGCAGACAGCCGAGTTCATGCGTGAGCATATGAGGCTCACGCTTTCGCCCGAGAAGACAGCGATCACCCATGTGGACGACGGCTTCGACTTCCTCGGATTCCGCATTCAGCGGTGCCCCTGGAACAGTCGATCGCTGGTCGCCTTCAGCTTCCCAAGCCAGCAAGCACTCGGGGACATCAAGTACCGCATCAAGGAGTTGACCGGACGTCACACGACGAGCCTCACACTCGACGAACTGGTCCGCACGCTCAACCCAATCCTTCGGGGTTGGACCAACTACCATCGCCATGCCGCTGCATCGCGTTGCTTTGACTATCTCGACTACTACCTGTGGTGGCGGATAGTCAGATGGCTGCGCAAGAAGCACAAGCGGCTGACCTGGACACAAGTCAAGCGACGGTACTGGGGGCATAACTGGACCAGTCCCGACGGCACACGGCTCTACTGGCCCGGCGAGGTAAAAATCAAGCGGTACCGTTACCGCGGATACCGCATACCCTCGCCGTGGACGACCGACAGAGAACCCCGATTCACCGATCGGCCCGAGGTCGCCGACACCTGACCAACTACCCAACAGCGGACAGCGCATGTCCTGTGGAGAGCCGGATGCGAGGGAACCCGCAAGTCCGGTTCGGCGGGCGGCGGCGAGGAAACCACCAGTCGCAAGACTGACAGGCGCCTCGCCGCCGACCCAACTGCTACGGCTCATACCGAGCTCATCGGCGATGTCCGCGATCCCGAGTACGGGCCGCTCGGGTGTATAGCACCCGAGAATCGCTAGGCCGCGCTCCAGCGACTGCGAATAGCGCGGTTCGCGCAGACTGGGAATGGAGCGGACCCATTCCCCGTCGACGTTGGTCCTCGTCGCAGGTGCGCTCACGCGCGGCATTGGCATCTCTTGCGGACACTCGCCCGGCTCATCGCGGTCTCAGCCACGATGCCAGCGGGGCTGCGGGTCAGGGCGTCGGGCCGATCTCCCACCGATAGCGAGGTAGCCAGGCTGGGCGTGGACGAGAGTACATAGATCACGCGGGCGACCCGCCGCCTCCTCGACGGCGGGCGCCCGGGCGGACCCGAGCCCCTTGGCGCCCCAGGGCGACGTCAAGTTCGTCGGGCAGCTCTGCCGCTCCCATGTGAGCGTGTAGCTCGAATCCAGCGGCTTGACCCCCTTTAGGAGGGCGCCACTCGACAAGGGACGCTGCGGCGCTGAAGGCGAGCACGAGGCGATTAGCGACGTCGGGCGACCTCCTGGTCTTTCTGGGGCTCCTGGGGCGCGGTGCTTCGAGAGACCAGTTCTTCGACCTGTCCGGATCTGGCGGCTTGCGCGTGCCTTTGCAACCATGAGATAGATGGTGCAGCACGCCGCGCAGAGATCAATACCTTTAAGTAGGCATTTCTATGGGCCGATCTACGCGTTGGTCTCCTGGGCTCTCGGGGCGGCTCTGGTCCCGACTCCGGGCTTTTTCCCTGCTCCTGGGGATTTTTGGGATGGCCAGGAACCGTCTCACTGAGATCAACGCGCTCGGTAGGCTAGGCGCCGATGGCGCTTTAAGTAAGTATTTCTCAAACGGGCAGTAGGGTCTGTTCGAACGGGCTGACGCCGATCGGCCGCGTGGTGTAGGTTTAGCGGTCGGAATGCTCCCATCGGTGGGATCAGCGATGTCAGAGTCCCTTGGTGGAGGAGACTGAGTGTCCGCCAAGCATGCGCTGCTGGGGTTGCTGCTCCATAAGCCGGCCTACCGCTACCAACTCGGCGACCGCCTACAGCAGCGTCTCGGTCCGGCTTGGAAGATCAACTCCGGCCAGTTGTATCAGACGATCAAAAAGATGCAGCTAGACGGGCTGATCGAGCGCATCGACAGGGCCGCTGACGACCAGGACGAGCGGCATATCTTCGCGATCACTGTGGCCGGGGCGGAGGAGTTCGAGCGCTGGTTCGAGGAGGGCCGGAGCGGGGCTCGGCTCCTACGCAGGCCGCTGCTGGTCAAGATCACGCTCGCCGGCCCTGAGCGCCTGGAGAGCGCGTTGAAGCAGATCGACGCCTACGAGCGTGATTGTGCGGCCCGGTTGAAGGAGCTCGCGCGCGAACAAGATGAGATTCCCATCGGGGGATCGCGAGTACGGGCCGACCATGTGCTGCTCAGGCTCGCGTTGAGCGGCGACATCACTCATGTAGAAGGGGAGCTGGGTTGGGCTCGACACGCCTATGAGATGGTTTCCCGGCTGAAAAACCAGGATGCGATCTGGCCCTCAACAGATGAGCGCCCAGAGCCGACCAAGAAGGCGCGTGATCGCCAGAGCGCTCGCGAAGAGCTGTTTGGGAGGATCGCCGCGCGACGGCAGCGCCCGGCGCACGGCGATCCAGAGCAGGAAAACAGCGATGGCTGACGGGCTCGCATCTGCGCAGAGCCAGACCGCGAGTCCAGGCGCAGTTCGGGGGGTACTCTGAGGCGATGCTTCGTCTCGAGCAGATATCCAAGCGCTACCGCAGGCCCGATGGGAGCACGGTTGGGCTGGACGACGTCTCGATCGAGCTCGATCGCGGCCAGATCATGGGCATCTTCGGCCCGAGCGGCGCGGGCAAGACGACGCTCCTGCGGATCGCCGCGGGCCTGCGCAGAGCGGACAGCGGCACAGTCACCTACAACGGAGAGCGCCTTGACCAGATGTCAGCAGTGGAGCGGACGCGCTTTCGCCGACGCGAGGTCGCCTGCGTATGGGCCGTACAGACCTGGCAGGAGCGCCTCGGCGTGCTTGACCACGTGGCGCTGCCCTTGCTTGTGGACCGCTGCGGTCATCGCAGCGCTGAGCGGCGGGTACGCGAGGCGCTGCTCGCCTGCGAGGCCGAGCAGTGCATGAATATGGAACTGCACGAACTCTCCGACGGGGAGCGCCAGCGCGTCGCGATCGCGCGCGCGCTCGTCACAGAACCCCGGCTGCTGCTTGCCGATGGCCCAGCGTCGAACCTCTCGCTAGTCGAGCAGGAGGGAATCATGATGCTGCTCTCATCTCTTGCGCGAGAGGCACGAGTGGCCGTGCTCATCACTGCCAGCGACGCCCAGACCCTGCTGCGGGCGGAGCCCATCCTCTACCTGCGGGACGGCAAGCTCATCGATCCCGAGCCCATAAGCGAGCGCGGCAAGGTCTATCGCTTTCCGCCGGCCAGGTCACGCCGCGCCGCGGCCGATGCTTGAGCTACAGAGCGCGCGCAAGTACTACGCGAGCCCCGGCGGCGCGGTCCACGCCGTGGATGACGTGAGCATGAGCGTCAGCGGGGGCGAGCTCGTGGCGATCTTCGGGCCGAGCGGCTCGGGCAAGACCACGCTGCTGCTGCTCGCGGCGGGGCTTCTGCGAGCAGACGCCGGCAGCGTGCGCTTTGAGGGCAGCGACCTCGCCAAGCTGCCGAGGCGCGAGATGCTCTCCTACCGGCGCACCAACCTGGGGTTCATCTTCCAGGGCTTCAACCTGGTCGCAGGCCTCACCGCCGAGGAGAACGTCGCGATGCCCCTTCTGTTGCGCGGAGTGCACCGCGAGGCGCGTGAGCGGGCGCTCACCGCACTCGAGGAGGTTGGGCTCGGACATCGATCGGGCCATACCCCGGCGAAGCTCTCTGGCGGCGAGCAGCAGCGCGTGGCGATCGCGCGCGCTCTCGTTGGCAAGCCGAAGCTCATCCTCGCGGACGAGCCGACGGGCAACCTTGACACCGAGACCGGAGACTCCGTGCTCGACCTGTTGAGTGCTCTGCCACGCGAGCGCGGGACAGCGACGGTCTTGGTCACGCACGACGCTCGCGTGGCGCGCTACGCCGATCGCGTGCTCGGGATGCGCGATGGCAGGCTGACGGAGCCCGACATGGAGGCGCAGGCGGCGGTCGGTAGATGATCGGCTACCTGCGTACTCTGCTCCTCTTCTACAGGCGCAATCTGCGTGTGCAGCCGCTGCGCGAGCTGATGGCGGTCGTGGGCGTGGCCGCAGGCGTGGCGCTCCTGTTCGCCGTCCAGGTCGCCCACCGCAGCATCACGGGCTCCTTTGAAGAAATCACGCACGGCGTCGCCGGCCGAGCAACACTCGAACTGGCCTCCCGAGGACCCGAAGGCTTCCCCGTGCGCATCTCTGAAGAAATCGAACGCATGCCAGCCGTGAAGGCCGCGGCGCCGATCTTCGAGCAGCCGATCGTCGCGGTAGGACCGAGGGGCCGTAGGGCACTCACCCTGGTGGGCGCAACCGAACAGGTCACGGCCCTCGGGGGCAGGCTCTCCGTGCAGTTTCAGCGGGCAGGCGAAGCCTCCCATCGAGGAGCGCTGGTCTTGACCGAACCGACCGCGCACGCGATCGGAGCCAGACTCGGCAGCGTCCTTGCCATTCTGGTCGGAGAGCGCACCGAACACCTCGCGCTCGACGACACCGTGCCAAGCGGCAAGATCGGCGCGGTAGCCGAAAGCCCGGTCGCCGCCGCCCCTCTGCCGATCGTGCAGAGCATCGCTGGATTGCCAGGTCGCGTAACGCGGGTCCTGATCGAGCCGAAGGCCGGACGCGAAGCCGCGCTGTACCACCTGCTCACCGATCGCTTTGGGGCTACCTTGAATGCCCGCCCGGTTGAGGCCGAAGCGAGGCTCTTGGGAAGCGCAGCCGGGCCCGAAAAGCAGGTCACGTTGCTGTTCAGCGCGATCAGCCTCGTCGCGGGCATGATTCTCGCCTACAACGCCCTGCTACTGGCAAGCGATGAGCGCCGACGCTTCATCGTCTACCTGATCGAGACCGGCACGCCGGACTCGATGATCGTCGCGTCGCTCGCCTTCGACGCCTTCATCCTCGGTCTCGCTGGCTCACTGCTCGGCCTGCTCGCCGGCGACGCCATCTCTCTCATTGCCTACCGAACGATCCCCGGCTACATCGCAGCCGCATTCGCGGTCGGCGGCCAGCGGGTCATCGGGCTGCCGACGGTCTTGATCGCGCTGGCCGGTGGAATGGTCGCAGCCTTCGCCGCGGCGGTCCTGCCGGCGATCGTGGCTCTACGCGCGGGCGCTGCCGCCGAGCCCGACGCGGTTGGTCGCACACTCTCATTCGCACGCAAGCTACGTTTCTCAGACGCGGTCGTCTTCGCCTGCGGAGCGGTGCTCGTATGCCTCTCGGTAGCCGCGTCCGCGCTGAAGCCAGAGACGACGGTGGCGGCGCTCGTGGGGCTCGCAGCCGGCCTCGTGATCTGCCTGCCGATGATCCTGCGCTACCTGCTCAACCTGGCGCGCGCAGCGTCACGGCGCTCAGGCGACCCCGCAGCTCGCCTCGCGGTCGCTGAATTGCGCAGCTCCCCCACCCGGTCGGTCGCCCTCCTTGCCACAGGAATGGTCGCGGCCTTCTTGATGGTCCTGATCGGCGGCTCAGTCGCAGACGTTCAGCAGGCTGTCCGCAGGGGCGCAACGGACCTGCTCTCGAGCGCCAGCATCTGGATCAAGCCCGGTGGGCCGGAGAACGTCTACACGACCCAGCCCTTCGCGTACACCGAAACCCAACGCCGCCTACAGCGACTCGGCGTCATCAGCTCAGTGCTGCCCTGGCGCGACTCGTTCCTCGACCTGCACGGACGGCGCGTATGGATCCTCGGCGTCCCGCCCCAGGTCCCAGCGCAGATCGCCCCGAGCCAGCTCATCGAAGGGTCGCTCAGCACAGCCGACAAGCACCTGCGCGAAGGCGGCTGGGCAGCGATCAGCCAGACGATCGCCCGCGAAGATCACCTGCACCTCGGCGAGCGCTTTACCATCCCGACCCCGACCGGCAACGCCCCTCTTCGACTCGCCGCGACCGTCGCGAACTACGGTTGGCTATCCGGGGCCATCGTCATGAACGGCGAGGACCACGCAAGACTGTGGGGCAGCTCCGCCGCCTCGCAGCTCGCTGTCACGCTCAGGCCCGGCACCTCGATCGAACGGGGCAAGCAAGAGATAGAAACAGCGCTCCCCGCCGGTAGCGCGCTCACCGTCGAGACCGTCGATGAACGGCGCTCGGAAGTCAGCGCAGTGCTCGGCAGCACCCTCTCACGGTTGAGTGACACCACGATCGTCGTGCTGATCGCCACCGTCGCGTCGGTTATCGCCTTGATGATCGCGGCGATCTGGCAGCGGCGCGGGAGGCTCGAATCGCTGATGTCGATCGGCATGGGCTTCGGCCAGTTCACCAGGCTTATCTTCTACGAGACCGGCTCGGTGCTGCTCTCAGGCTGCCTCATCGGCATGGCCGCCGGCCTCGTCGGCCAGTACCTGATCGATGGCTGGCTTCACCAGACCACCGGCTCCCCGGTCAAGTTCACACCAGCGTGGCAACTCGGGCTGCGCACCATCGTGATCGTCGCTGGAATCTCGATCGTGGCGTCGATGATCGCAGTCATACAGACCAGCCGATTCAACCCGCGGGCAGCCTTCTCGGCCGAATGACGGGATCTTCGCCGCCAAGCCCTGTCTTAATCCTGTCGAAGACGCACAGTGACGCAACCGTCAAGCCCCACGATGGGATCATGTCCTATGCCTTTACAAGGAACCACGCTAAAAACAGCAGAGAAGCAGCGCAAGGCGGCGTCCGCCTTGGATACAAGCACGTTCAGCGCAGGTATTCGCCTGCTGCCCGGCGACCTCCAGGCTGATGCCCGCAATCTCTACCGGGTGCTGCGCACGATCGATGATCTGGTAGATGATGAGAGTCCACAGGCGGAGCACCGAGTTGAGGCGATCGAGCGCTGGGCACGCGGCCAACAGGCCGATACCCCCGAGACGAGCATACTCGCGGATCTCTCAAGGCGATATCCCCTACCGCCTGGGGCCCTGATCGAATTCTGCCAGGGGATGCGCAACGACCTCGCGCACACCGTTATCGAAACCGAAGACGACCTTGAACGGTATTGCCAGTACGTCGGCGGCGCGGTCGGAGTCGTGCTCGCCAGGATCTTCGGGACCTCTCACCCAGACGGCGAGAGCAAGATGGCGAGTCTCGGCCGGGCCTTCCAGCGGACGAATATCCTGCGCGACATCGATGAGGATCACGCTCACGGCCGGCTCTATGTGGCTCGCACCGCAATCGAGCGCTTCGGGTTCCCCTTACCCGGCGCTCGCAAAGAACTCCTGTGCGACCAGATCGCCCGCGCCGACCACCTCTACGACGAAGGGCTCGAGGCGATACCGCTCCTCTCCCGCGGACGGCGGGGCATGGCCCTCTCCACAGCCCTCTACCGCGAGATCTTGCGCCAGATCGAGCGAGATGGCTACGGACGCACCCACGGCCGCGTCACCGTACCAGCCTGGCGCAGACGCCTGCTGATCTCCAAATACCGAATCATGCGGCACGGAGGATCGGCATAGCTTCTAGCCAGGCAACTCGCTCAACAGAAGCGGCGGGATCGTGACTGCGCCTGGCTTATATCGCCCGGTCGACCATAGGCTCTATTCAACATGCAGGTATTGTCCTAGGGGACTACCAGCACTCGACTGAAGGGCTGCTGTTGCCATCGTCAGGTCATCTGGAATCAACATGAAGCGCCATCGCAACCATCGTGATCGTACAGCGGCCGTCGCGGCGCTGGCGATCCTCGTCGCGGGAGGCGCCGCGCTGATGGGCGCAGCCCAATCGTCTGCTGCCCGACACCAGGCGGCGTCGCATGCTGCGCGGTCGCTGAACGGCACCGCCACCGCGCACCTGCATCTAGTCAGACCGAACGGCACGCAACTATTGGAGGAAGGACCCGTAACCGGAGCCCTTCCTGGCTCGATGCGCGCCGTGGTCGACACGGGCAACGTTTTCACCGGCAGCTTTACGATCCGTACCCATGGAGGCTCAATCGAGGGCAACGGAAGAGCGACCCCGAACGGCTTGGGGCGCTACCAGAGCTTCAGCGGCACGATCACGCTCACCGGCGGCACCGGCCGCTACAGCCACGCCCACGGACGCGCCGGGCTGTACGGCACCTTCGACCGCCGAACCTACGCCCTGGTCATACAGACAACGGGCAGGTTCTCGTACTGATTCCGCGACGCGAAGGAGGCGCCGCGCGCCGAGCCCATCCCCGATCGCAGCCAGATGCACCATATGCTCACCACGAGCAAATTATCGGATCGGCAGGACTCGGACAAGTGGCGTCGTCGGCCGGTGTCCGCAGCCGGTAGGCGATCGAGCCCTCGCACACCCAACGACCTCCGGCCCGCAAACCGGAGCTAGCCCGATTCCCCACAAAATGCGGGCGAGTGTGGTACTCGCCCGCGGTACTCTTGCCCAAATCCGATCACCAGCCGAGTACCACGGCCCCAAAGAAAATCCTCTGATTTCCAGGCAGTTCTTAGGACGGGAGCGACGGGACTCGAACCCGCGGCCTCCGGCGTGACAGGCCGGCGCTCTAACCAACTGAGCTACGCCCCCGCGTGGAGGGACGCGGGGGCTAGCCCTCCGCGGCTCGACGCGCTCACCACAGTATGGCAAGCCTGCAGCGCCGGACCCAGACTGGCCGCACAGCCAACGCCGGCCTATGGCCGGGCGGTCGAATCGGAGCGCACATCCCCCTGGGGGAGCTCGCGGGCCTGCATCGGGACGCGCCTTGGGCAGTCGGAGGTCCGTCACAACCCCTCCCCCGAGTCCCTCGATCTGGAGGCCAGGAGACGATCGCCATACGGCCATACGCCCCAGATCGACCTGCCGGAGCCCTCCCGCAGCTCGTCCCCGAGCGTGCCCCGACGTCTCAGCGCAGCTTCGCCCAGATCCTCAACAGGAAGCTCGGACCCCCTCCCGCACCCGCTGCGGAGGAGGGGGCGGTGAGGTCGAAGTCCTGTATATACAGGTGGGGGCTGGAGAGGAGGGTGAACTTGGCGAAACCCGCGAAGGGGATCCCCTGGGGCTGGACCACCAGGTTGCCTTCCTGAGCGCTGAGGAGCACTTCCACGGAGGCCTTCACCCCGAGCAGGCTCTCGGTGACGCGTATCTCGACTCCCTCGGTCGTGCTCCCGAGGAGCTGCACAGCGCTGCTTCCGGGGATCGCGGCTAGCAGCTCGGCTTCCGTCACGAGCCCCTGGGTGTAGAGCTGCCCGCCGTGCTTCTGTGTGCTCACGTGGAGCATCGTGAACGACCCCACATGCACGCTTTCGGCGCGCATCGTAGCCCGCTGCACTCCACGACCCTGCCACAGAAGTTCGCCGAGCTGGGAGGGGTCCATGCTGAGGTTCGCGGCGCTCACCGTGGCGGACTCCGCGCTACCCCACAGCAGCTCGATCGCGGGGAACGCGCTCACCGTGGCGCTCCGCACGGTCCCATAGCGCCCGAGCTGACTGCGCACGCGCTGCGCGGCGAGCCCGGGGAGCAAGAGCTGCGCGAGTCCGAGCGCCGCCACGATCCCGCCGGCGGCAAACAGCGCGATCTGAGCGGTTCGGCTACGGGGTGCACGCATGTGCATAGCTTGGCAGGGAAGCCTCTCCTGAGGGGAGGTCCCGGGGTCCCCGGGCGGCTGCTCACACAGGGGGCGGTACTCGCGGCCGGGGGCGGAGCTCGGGACACGGGGAAGTCGAGGCGAGGGGACGCTAGCCTTTGGTTCCACCGGACCCATCAGCGCCGGGGCGCGTAGCTCAGCTGGCCAGAGCACCTCGTTTACACCGAGGGGGTCGCCCGTTCGAGTCGGGCCGCGCCCATCGCAACCGCCGTGCCTTCGCCGCCGCCACCCGTCGCACAGGATTCCTCCAACCCCACGCCCGCCCCCTCGCCGCACGCGATCTTCTTTCCATGACCCCCTCCCCTGTGCGTATCGCCGTGATCGGCGCCGGCCCCGCGGGCTTCTACGCCGCGGGGCACTTGCTGAAGGACTCGGCGGGGATCGAGGTGGACATGCTCGAGCGTCTCCCCACGCCCTGGGGGCTAGTGCGCTCGGGTGTCGCCCCCGACCATCCCAAGATCAAGTCGGTCACGCGCATCTACGAGAAGACCGCCGCACATCCCCGCTTCCGCTACTTCGGCAACGTCGAGGTCGGCCGTCACATCGGTCGCGAGGAGCTCCGCGCGCACTACCACGTGATCCTCTACGCCACCGGCGCCCCCGCGGATCGCCCGCTTGGGATCCCCGGCGAGGAGCTCTCCGGGAGCTGGGCCGCCACCGACTTCGTGGGCTGGTACAACGGCCACCCCGACCACCCCGATCTCGAGTTCGACCTCCTCCGCGAGCGCGCCCTGGTAATCGGCAACGGCAACGTCGCCCTCGACGTCGCCCGCATGCTCGTCCTCTCCCACGATGAGCTCGCGCGCACCGACATCGCAGACCACGCCCTCCACGCCCTCGATCGCGGCTCCATCCGCGAGGTCGTGGTCGTCGGCCGCCGGGGACCCGCCCAGGCGGCGTTCACCAACCCCGAGCTGCTGGAGCTCGGGGAGCTCTCCGGCGCCGACGTGATCGTGGACCCCGCCGAGCTCGAGCGCGCCCTCGCCGTCCCCGACCCCAGGATGGACAGGACCGCCGAGAGCAATGTGCGCATCCTGCGCGATTACGCCCAGCGTCCCCCCCGAGGCGAACCGCGACGGATCGTGCTGCGCTTCCTACTCTCCCCCGTGGAGCTCCTCCCCGACGAGCACGGCCATGTGGCCGCGGTGCGCCTCACCCGCAACGAGCTCGTCCCGGAAGGGGGCGGCGGCCTGCGGGCTCATTCAACGGAGGAGTCCGAGACGATCCCCGCGGGGCTCGTGCTGCGCGCGATCGGCTATCGCGGCCTCCCCCTCCCCGGGGTGCCCTTCGACGAGCGCAGCGGAGTGATTCCGGGCGAGCGCGGGCGCGTGCTCGGACCCACGGGCCCCCTTCCCGGGGAGTACGCGGTGGGTTGGATCAAGCGCGGCCCCACCGGGGTGATCGGGACCAACAAGAAGGACGCCCAGGAGACCGTCAACGCAATCCTCGAGGACCTCGCCGCCGGCCTGCTGCCCGAGCCCCCCGCCCCCGATCCCGCGGAGCTGCTCGAGACCCTGCGCGCGCGTCAACCCGAGCTCGTCACCTACGCCGGCTGGTCGGAGATCGACCGCCACGAGCGCGCCCGCGGCGAGCCCGCGGGGCGCCCCCGCGTGAAGCTCACCCGCATCGAGGAGATGCTGCGGGTGGCCGCCGACGAGCGCCCCGAGCACTGAGCGTACTCGCGCCCGCCGCCTCCTTGTGCCTGCCGCCGCAGCATCCTGCTCAGTCGTGGATGCGCGTCCGGCACGCCACGAGCAGCTGCCCAAAAAACGGCTGTTGCCATCTCGATTCAAGCTCCCTTATAAACGGCAGATTCGCAAATGTCAAATAAACATTTATACGAATAAGTTTGGACAGAGTGAAAAAAGGGGGTAAATAGAACCGACAAACCTGCCGCGAGCTGCTCAAAACGAGCCGCAGGACATCCGAACAAGGGAGCGATCTGCATGTCTTCAAAACCCCATCGGGGGCTCTTCGGACACCTCCGTACCCGCCGCCCCAGCGCTGCGGTACTGTCGGCGACACTGATCGCACTGCTCGCCGCGATGCCCACCGCCACTGCGCTTGCGAGCGCCGGCCCCTCGGGCTCCGGCGCGGGCGTCCCGAGACGCTCCGCCCCGGCAGTACGGACTCTGACTGCCCCCGGTGAACTGCTTCCCGCCGGGGAACTGGAAAAGCTGCTCTCCAACCTGCCGCTCAAAGATCTCAGCGCCGCACAGCTGGCTCACTACCTCGCCGAACTCGAAGGCATCAGTGTGCTCGCCGAACTCAAACTGGGGTTGCTCAGCCACAAAGAGCTGGGAGCCGGGGGCCTTGAAGAAAGCCTGCTCAAAGCGATCGAACAGCTAGGCCCAGGCGCCAAGCTCGGGGAACTCGCCAACATCAAAGGCCTGCTCCCCGCGCTGGAAGCCGCACTGGAAGGCAAGCTCGGCGGACTGCTCAGCGTACTGCTTGGGGCACTCCCCGGCGCCGGCTCAGGCCTCGAAAGCGCCCTCGGCTCGTTGAGCCTCGAGCAGTTGGTCGGCTCGCTGCTGAGCTCCGCAAAACCTCAGGAACAGATCGCCGACGAACTCTCAAGCCTTGCCGGAGGGCTCTTTGGAGAGCTCGGCACGGAAGGGAAGCTCAAAGGGCTGCTCGGCGCCGAACTCACGGGCGGGTTCGCCCCGAAGAGCGTGAGGGAAGTCGCAGAAGAACTGAAGAGCACCCCCGCAGCCATAAGTAAAGAACTCGGACAGACCACCTCGCAGCTACCCGAAACCGCCACCATGCTGACCGCGCCCCTCACCGAAGGCAAGCTCGCGGGACTGGCCCCCGCGATCAAAGGGCTCGCCCTCGGCCTCCTGGGCGGTGGGAGCCCCGAAGGCGAAGGCGGCGGCAAGGGTTCGAGCGGCGAAGGCAGCGGTAATGGCTCCGGAAGCGGAAGTGGGGGCTCAGGCGAAGGCAAGGGCTCGGGCGGCGCCGGCGAAGGCTCCGGCTCCGGCTCCGGAGGGAGCGGTGGACAGGGCGGACCAGGTGGCACGGGCTCCGGCGGATCCACGGGCACAACCACGATCCTCCTCACCCCCCCCGGCGCCCCATCCACGCAGGGCGCCGCTGCCAAGGGCGCGCTCGGCAAGGTCGGCGTCCTCAGCCACCGGGTGCGTGGCCACCTCGCCACGATCGTGCTCCGCGTCCCAGCCGCCGGCACGGTCACCCTCGCCGGCAGGGGTCTGCACACGACGAGCAGGCAGGCCGCGAAGGCCGAGCGCCTCACGCTGAGCGCGAGCCTCGCCAAGGCCACCGCCGCGTCGCTGCACAGGGGCCATCACCACCGCCTGCCGATCAAGCTCAAGGTCTCCTTCAAGCCCACCAGCGGCTCAAGCTCCTCCGCGACGGTCACGGTGACCTTCAGGTAGGACCGGCACACTCGCAGGGCTCCACCCACGGGCCGGTCTCGCCGATCGCGAGGCCGGCCCGTCCGCTCATGCGCTCGGAGCTCGCGCGGGGCCCGGCCTGAAGGTACGCGTCCCATGTGCGAGACTGTTGCGCCGCGCGCCGTTAGCTCATCGGGCAGAGCGCCGGACTTTTAATCCGGTGGGGCGGGTTCGAGTCCCGCACGGCGCACCATCTTGGTCTTATTGAAACCCCGGCCCGGGCGATCGGCGTCGGGGTTTCGTTCGTGTCCCGACTCCTGCACCAGCTTGGCCTTATCGAAACCCGGCTTCGTTCTCGGCGTCGGGGTTGCGCTGCGTACCGGATCTTGTATCGCTCGATCGACGGAAGGGCTGGTTGCTAACTTCCCTCCGCGCTGCACTCCCTTTCAAGAAGCCGCTCGTCGATTTGATATTCACGCTGCGGAGCGTACCAGCGACACAAGGGCACTCGATCGGGCCCTCGACACCCACAGGCCGGGTCGATCGCCCCAGATGCGTCATGCTTGCGGAGGGATGGGTGAGCTGCTGGCGCTGCATGGAGTGAGCAAGAGCTACCGACGGGGAGCCCGGCGGCTGCGGGTGCTGGCGGACACATCCCTGGAGCTCGGAGCGGGAGAAGTCGGGGCAGTCGTCGGTGCGCGCGACGAAGGCAAGACCACGTTGTTGAAGATCGCCGCCGGTATCGAGCGGCCGGACATAGGGCAGGTAATGCTCGGCGACCTGGATCTCGCGCGGCTCGGGAAGGAGGAGCGCGCAAGGCTGCTGGGGGCCGAGATCGCGTGGGCCCACCGCGAGGGCACCGGAGTGGGACTCGAGATGCTCGACTACGTTGGGCTGCCCCTGGCGATGGGACGGGGCCGTGGGCGCCGGAGGGCGCTGGGCATGGCGATGGAGGCGCTCGAGCGGATGGGCGCGGCGCACTGCGCGCGGCAGCGCTGGGTGGAACTCTCAGACTGGGAGCGAGTGCTCGTCGGGTTCGCCCGAGGGGTGGTCTGTAAGCCGCGGCTGCTGGTAGTCGACAGCATGAGCGACGGTCTTGGGATGCGCCACACACGCGAGGCCGGCGAGCTCTTGCTCGCGCTAGCTGGAGAGCTTGGCTGCGGGGTGCTGATGAGCTGCACCGACCTCGAGTCGGCGCTGATCGCCGACCGCGTGTGGGCGCTGGAGAGCAGGCGACTGAGCCTGCTCTCCGAGCAGACCGTGACGCAGGCCGAGATCATCGAGTTCCCCAAGCCGGCGCAGGCAGATGGATAGCGGACCACAGTTCGCCCTGAATGTTTCCGACTCTGAATGTCCTGTGCGGCCTGTGTTTGCATGCCCCCGGGCCACTTGCCCGCGGCGCTGACACTCGTCTTCCTTAGTCCGGCAGATCAGAACCGTTCAGGAAGAGCCACATTCCGTACCAATTTCGAATACGATCCCAGGAGCGATGGCGCCACCTCGTAAAGGCGATTTGACAGCCAGCATGGCGATCCTGGGTTTGGTGGTCCAGAAGCCCGACACGATCAACGGCCTTGGAGCGCGGCTGATCGAGCGATTTCCGCATGCGCAGTGGTCGCGGTCGGTGGCGCACAACAGTCTGCCCAGTCTGGAAAAGCAGGGGCTCGTCCGGATGGTCGACCGGGGTGCCGAGCGCGCGCTCGATCGCTACGAGGCGACGGACGAAGGGATCGGGGAGTTCAGGGAGTGGCTGCGCACATCCTCGGCAGCGCCCCTCGCGTTACGCGACGCGGTGCACGCCAAACTCGAGTTCGCCGAGGAGCGGGACGTACCCGATCTGATCCTCGCGATCCACGAGGAGGAGGAGGCCTGCGCGCGGGAGTTCGCGGCCGCGAGCTCGCGGCTGAACGTGCAGCGGCAGCTCAAGCGTCTCGGCCCACCCGGCGGCGCCGAGCGCCGAGCGGGCGGCGCGGATCTGGGGGGCAGGGTGCGACACGCCCTGATGACCGACGAAGCGATGCTGTGGGGCATGCGCGCCAGGCGCCTGCGACGCCTGCGGCAAGAGCTCGAAGACACCGTCGAGCCGGATGGCGACGATGAGTGAGCTCTTGGCGCTGCGAAAGGTCTGCAAGGGGTACGCGCGCGGTGAACACAGAGCTCAGATTCTGGTGGATGTCTCGCTGGAGGTCGATGCGAGGGAGATCGTGGCGGTCGTTGGGGGACGCGAGGCGGGCAAGACCACGCTGCTGAAGATCGCCGCCGGCATCGAGCCGCTGGACACGGGTGGGGTGTGGTTGGGAGATCTCGACATCGCTCGATCCTCCAATGAGACGCGCGCAAGGCTGCTGGGAGCCGAGATCGCATGGACCCACCGCGAGGGCACGGGGTTGAAGTTCAGGGTGATCGACTACGTTGGGCTACCGCTGGCAATCGGGCGCGGCCGCGGACAGCGGGAGGCGCACGATCTGGCGATGGAGGCCCTCGAGCGGGTCGGCGCGAGCAGTTGCGCAGGACAGCGCTGGGAGGAGCTCTCCAACTGGGAGCGACTGCAGGTCGGGCTCGCCCGTGGCATCGCCGGCTCGCCGAGGCTGCTGGTTGTCGATGACCTGATGGACGGCTTCGGGATGCGTCGCACGCGCGAGGCCGCCGAACTGCTGCTCGCGCTGGTGATGGAGCTGGGTTGCGGGGTGCTGATGAGCTGCAACGATCTCGAGGCTGCACTGATCGCCGACCGCGTGTGGTCGCTGGAGCGCGGGCGGTTGAGCCTGCTCGCCGAGCACGGCAGCGAGCTGGCCGACGTGATCGACTTCCCCGCGGGCGCTCGCCAGAGCCACGGCTCGCGCCGCGTCGGAAGCTAGTGTCCGCGCCGGTGCTCGAGCTGCGGGATCTCGTCAAGCACTACCGCGTGGGGGAAGGCGAGCCGATCCGTGCCGTCGACGGCGTCTCGATGGCTGTCGCCGCGGGTGAGTTCGTCGCGCTCTACGGTCCCAGCGGATCCGGCAAGACAACGTTGCTGGAGTTGATCTCCGGGCTCTCCCACCCCGACAGCGGCACCGTGCTGGTGGGCGGCCGCGATGTGCCCACAATGTCGCCCAAGGAAGGCGACGAGTACCGGCTGCGTCACCTGGGGATCATCGGCCAGCCCCACAACCTGATCCCCGGGGCGCGCGCGATCGAGAACGCCTCGCTGAAGCTGTGGCTCTCCAACAAGCGCCAAGCGCGGAACACGATCGAACCGCTGCTCGAACGGCTGGGTCTCGGCGAGCGGATGCTGCACCGCACCGAGCAGCTCTCGATGGGCGAGCGCCAGCGCGTGCTGATCGCGATGGCGCTCGCAACCGATCCGAAGCTCGTGCTGGCCGACGAGCCCACGGGGACGCTCGACACACAGCGCACCAAGGAGGTGCTGGGTCTGTTGCGCGAGCTCTGCCAAGAGCGCAGCGCCGCGGTCATCCTCGCCACGCACGACCCGCTCGCCGCCACCTTCGCCGACCAGGTGCACGAACTCCGCGACGGGCGCCTCGGGGAGTACAGGCCCGATTCGGAGCCGCTGTCCGTCTCCCCATCCTCGCCGCGAGAGCTGGTGTGAGAGATGGCGCGGATGAGCTTCACGGACATCCTCTGGCTTTATCGCGCGCGACTGCGCGCGCGCACGGTGCTCGTGCAGGAGTGCTTCGCGATCCTCGGCATCGCCATCGGCGTGGCGCTCCTGTTCGCCTCCCAGGTCGCAAGCACCAGCCTCACGCATTCGGTCTCCCAGCTCACCAGTGAGGTGGTTGGCAACACACAGTTCCAGCTCGACGCCAGGGGCCCCAGCGGCTTCGACGAACGACTGCTTGGAGAGGTGCGGAGGGTGCCGGGGGTGCGCAACGCCGAGCCCGTCCTCGAGCAGCAGGCAAGCGTAATCGGCCCCGGAGGGGTGCAGCGATCGGTCGACCTGATCGGGACCGATCCGCGCTTCGCGCACTTCGGGGGGCAGTTGTTGCGGCGCTTCTCCGCCACCCAGCTCGCGGCGCAGCAGGCGATCGCGCTCCCAGCTCCGCTCGCCAACGAAATCGGGGGGGGGCCGTTGGAGACGATCAAGCTCCAGGTCGGTGCGAGCGTGATGCAGACGCTGCTGGGTGCCACGCTCGGCGAAGCCGACATCGGCGGACTGGTCCACAGCCCCGTCGCACTCGCACCCGTCGGCTACGCACAGCGCCTGAGCGGGATGCGGGGGCGGATCACAAGGATCTTCGTCCAGGCCGCGCCCGGGCGGGAACGCGAGGTGCGGACGGGGCTCGTGCGGCTCGCCGCCACCGCCCCCGTGGACGTCGAGCCGAGCACCTACGACTCGACACTGTTCGGAGTGGCGGTGGCCCCCGAGAGCCAGAGCGAGACGCTGTTCTCGGCCATCAGTGCACTGGTGGGCTTCATGTTCGCACTCAACGCGATGCTGGTCACGGTGCCCTCGCGGCGCAAGCTGATCGCGGACATCCGCCCGCAGGGTGCAACCACGTTGATGACCGTCCAGATCCTGCTGTTCGACGCTGCGGTTCTCGGCGTGCTCGCCTGCCTCCTCGGCCTTGCGCTCGGGGAGCTGCTCTCGATTGCGGTCTTCCACGCCATCCCGGGCTACCTGTCGTTCGCGTTCCCCGTTGGCAACGAGCGGATCGTGACGTGGCTCAGCGTGGCGCTTGCCGTGGGCGCCGGACTCGCGGCCGCGGTCGCAGGGGTGCTCTGGCCCCTGCGCGACGTACTTGCACGGCCGCTCGAGGGAGACCGCTCACGGGCGCGCCACCCGCAGCGGTGGACTCAGGTTCGACTGGCAGTCGGGCTCCTGTGTCTCGCCGGTACAACCCTGATCCTTGTCGTCCGCCCACAGGACGGGTTCGCGGGAATCATCACGCTCCTCGTGGCGCTCGTCTGTCTGCTGCCGCCCCTCTTCGACGGGCTCGTGGCGCTCTTCGATCGCACCCAGCGCGTTCTCAACGGCGCGGCGACCGTGCTCGCCGTGACCGAGCTTCAGACCCGAGAGACCCGTGTGCGCTCTCTGGCGATCGCAGCGACGGCAGCGGTGGCGGTATTTGGCACGGTCGAGTTTCAGGGTACGCAGTCGAACCTCCAGCGGGGTCTTGACAACTCTGCACGTCAGCTCGACGCGAGCGCTGACGTGTGGGTGACGCCCAGGGGTGAATCCAACGCGTTTGCGACCACGTCCTTCAAAGAACTCGACTCGAGCTCGCTCGCCCGCCTGCCGGGCGTCGGCGCGCTCGGTCTCTACCGTGGCGGCTTCCTGAACTGGGGAGACAGGCGGCTCTGGATCCTGGCACCACCGCGCAGCACCGTGCAGCCGATCCCGCCCAGCCAGCTCGTGAGCGGCAACCTCGCCGAGGCCGAAAGCGCAATGCGCCACGGTGGCTGGGCGGTGCTCTCCCTGGCGCTCGCCTCAGAGCACCACCTTCGGGTCGGCCAGGCGTTCACACTTCCGGCGCCGCGGCCGACCCGCCTGCGGGTCGCTGCGTTGATCACGAATCTCGGTTGGCCGCCAGGTGCGATCATTCTAAACTCCGAGGATTACGCACGTGCCTGGGAGAGCAGCTACCCAAGCGCATATATGATCGAGACGCAGCCCGGCGTCTCCCCGGCCTCTGTGCGTTACCGCATTCAACGTAGCCTGGGGCCAGAATCGGGGCTCACTGTCGAAACCTCAGCCGAACGCACCCAGCGTCACTACGCCCTCGCGAGCCAGGGCCTCTCACGCCTTACACAGATCAGGTTGCTCGTGCTGATCGCCGCCGTGCTGGCCATAGCTGGAGCGATGGGATCGATGATCTGGCAGCGTCGCGATCTTGTCGCGTTCATCAAGTGCCAGGGCTACCAGAAAGGCGTGTTGTGGCGATGGCTGCTGTGCGAAAGCTCGGTGCTGCTCGCAGCGGGATGCTCGATCGGAGCCTTCTTCGGCCTCTACGCGCAGCTGTTGGGGAGTCACTTCTTGGCGAGCGCCACAGGATTTCCGGTCGTCTTCGATATCGAAGGCCTTGCGGCATTGTCAAGTTTTGCACTGCTCAGCTCGGTCGCCATCGCAGTGATAGCTCTGCCAGGATATCTCGTAGTGCGTGTGCCTCCGAGGACAGCCAGCCCGGCGTTCTGAGGAGCGCTCGGTCAGATCTCGCCGGGGCGTAGGCGACCCGGCGCCGCTCACGGCCGGGCAACTCCGGGCGCTCGCCGCGGCGGTCACGCGAGAGCTCACATGGGGTTTGGCCGCCGTCGCGCGCGAGGCCCGCATCTGGAGGGCTCGGGCGGTCGAGATCCCCGATCCACTGCTTCGCGGCGACGCCCTGGATTCACTCACTCGCAAGCGTGGACACACCGACGGCGCGGCGCTCTTCTGCACCATTCCTCACGCTCGCAATCCAAACCTTCTCCGTCTCCTCGTCGCCTACGAGATCATCTGGGACTACCTCGATTGCGTCAACGAGCGCGGGGCCTCGGGGGGCCAGACCAATGGTCGCCAACTTCACCTCGCGCTCGTCGACGCACTCGACCTCACGCGGCCGATCTCCGACTACTACAAGTACCACCCCCAGCGCAACGACGGGGGCTATCTGCGAACCCTGGTCGAGTTCTGCCGCGAAAATAGTCGCAAGCTGCCCTCGTACTGGACGATTCGCCCGCTGCTCGTGCGAGAGGCGATCCGAGCGCAGGTGCTCGCCATCAATCACGATCTCGACCCGGCGCGCCGCGATGCGGATCTACAGCAGTGGTCAGCGGACGAGTTCCCGACCACAGCGGACGCAGCCTGGTTTGAGCTGACCGGAGCCGCCAGCGCCTCCCTCACCGTTCACGCGCTGCTCGCACTTGCCGCCGAGCCGGAATGCGACGAGTCGAGCTCGTTGCAGATCTGCACCGCCTACTTCCCGTGGATCTCAGCCGCCACGACGATGCTCGACAGCTACGTGGATCAAGCCGAAGACATCGCCAACGGCGATCACAGCTACGTTGCTCACTACCCCACCCCCCAGCTCGCCACGGCACGCATACACGAGCTGGTCGAGCGCTGCATCCTGGAGGCGCGCGCTCTAAAAGACGGAGAGCGGCACACCGTGATCGCCGCCTGCATGGTCGCGATGTACCTGTCAAAGGACAGCGCCCATACCGAGGCGATGCGTGATGCAACCAGAAGCTTCGTTCGCGCCGGCGGCTCCCTCACGCGCCTGCTGCTTCCAATCCTGCGGCTCTGGCGAATCGCCTATGCCCAGCGGTGTAATTAAACAAACAACAAGGAGAGAACGTGTTATTCACTAAACCATCCCCACTCCTCGCCTGCCTGAAAAGCGAGCTTCCACCCACCGCACCGATCCCCGCGGTGCTCCAAACGTTGGCGTGCCGGTGGTGGCCGATCGCCTATTTCGAACAGTGTCGGGAGCGCTACGGTAGCCGCTTCACCATCTATCCCGTGGACATGCCGCCGCTCGTGTTCCTCTCAGACCCGGACGATATCCGTGAGATGATCGCCGCACCCCCAAATGTGCTGCACGGAGGGGAAGGGTCGACCGTCATCGCCCCGCTGATCGGTGATAGCTCCTTCATGCTCCGCGAGGAAGACGAGCACAAGTACGGGCGGAGCGCGATCATGCCGGCCTTCCACCGCAAAGTGGTGGAAGGCCACGGCGCGATGGCCACGGACATCATCGAGCGCGAGGTCGCTTCGTGGCCGCTGGATACCGTGTTTGCGCTTCATCCACGCCTGCGCTCTCTTACGTTGAAAGTAATACTGAGGACGGTGATCGCTGGCGAGGAGGGAGTGCTCGACGCCCTGCACGAGCGGCTGCTGGAGTCGCTCACTGTGACGGCGAGCTTCGTCCTGCAGGAGCCACAGCTACGCCACCTCCCGGGTTGGCGTGCCACATGGAGGCGGTATGTCAAGCGTAGCGCCGGTGTCGACGAGTTGATCTTTGCGCTCGTCGAGGAGCGACGCAGGGGGAGCGGGGAGCATGGCGATCTGCTAGAAATGCTGATCGCGGCGCGCAATCCCGATGGATCTCCGATGAGCGACCAGCAGGTGCGCGACAACCTGATGTCGATGATCCTCGCGGGCCACGAGACGACGACCGCGGAGCTCGCGTGGGTGTTTCAGCTCCTGGCCCACAACCCCCCCGTGCAGAACCGCCTGCTCGATGAGATCGACGGTGGAACGGATGAGGAGTACCTGACGGCGACGATCAACGAGACGCTCCGGCACAGGCCGGCGTTCCTGTTCATCATTCCGCGCGCAATCGTGGAGCCCATCGAGATCGGCGGCCGGATCTATCGCCCGCCGGCCCGCCTGCTTGGGTGCACCTACCTGATGCACCACGATCCCGAGCTCTACCCCGACCCGCAGGCGTTTCGTCCCGAGCGCTTCCTCGGCGAGGGACGCCAGCCGCGTACGTGGCTGCCGTGGGGCGCCGGACCCAAGAGTTGTCTGGGTCGTCATTTCGCCCTGTTGGAGATGCAGCTCGTACTGCGAGAGGTACTCTCGACGCGGCTGGTGCTGCCCGCGAGCGAGCGCATCGAGCGGGAGCAGTGGCGCAGCGCGGTTCTCGTTCCGCACGCGGGATCGCGGGTGATCCTCCGCGGGCGCCTCCCGCTGAAGCGGCGGTCCACGCGCCAGACCGCACACGCTGCCGCATAAACCACAGCTCTCCCGTTCCAATTGGAACGTTTACGTTCCAATTGGAACGGATTGCTGGCCATGACGTGAGGCAGGCGTCATGATCGTCGGACGATGGGTCATTGGAACATGAGGACCGATTCCGGTACAAGCGCGATGTGTCCCAAGGGGAACGAAACGCGTCCCGGCGTGCTCACAACTTCAAGGAGGAATCAGAGAGATGCCTAGACTCGGAGCGCATCCGCCAGTAGCCGCCGACGAGTGGGCGCCCGCAATCCCAACCCTGCAGGAGCCGCGCTTCTCGCAGTCCCTGGAGCGCGGCCTCGCGATCCTTGGCTGCTTCACACCCGCCCGACCGGTGCTGGGTATCGCGGACCTCGCGGACGAGCTCGGAATGAGCCGCTCCACGACACACCGCTACGTGATCACACTCACCCGACTCGGCTACCTGCAGCAGGGCCTCAAACGCAAGTACCACCTCGCGCTGCGCGTCACCGACCTCGGCATCTCGGCGATGAACGGCATGAGCCTCTACGAGCACGCTCGCCCCTACCTGGAGGAACTGCGCGGGCGAACCGGCTTCACGGTCTCCATGGGAGTGCTCGACGGCTTGGAACTGCTGCTCGTCGACTGGCAACGCGGCAACCGCCGCGGGGAGCGGCTGATCGATCTCACTCTCGCGCCCGGCTCGCGACTGCCGCTCCACTGCACGGCAGCCGGCAAGCTGCTGCTCGCCAGTCTGCCCGACCAGGACCAGCGCGAACGACTCGCCGAGCTGCAGCTCCCGAAACGCGCTCCCAACACGATCAAGAGCAAGACCGCGCTGCGCCAGGAGCTACGGCGATACCGCGAGGAGAACTTCGCAGTCGCCGAGGAGGAGCTGGCCCCCGGCCTCTATGAAATCGCGGCCCCCGTGCGGAGTACCGGGAACGAGGTGATCGCGGCCGCGATCATGACCGCACACAGCTCGATGATCTCACTGGAGGAACTGGCGGATGCACTCGGGCCGCACCTGATCTCCACCGCCGACCGCATCTCCGCGCGCCTGGGTTACCGCCGCGACGACGAGCGGGTGGGCGGCTAGCAGCCGCCCACCCGCTGACACTCACCGAATCGGGCCCCAGCACCACGCGATCTTCATATCGGGCCCTGTTCGCTCAGGCGCACCACTGCCGCGTTCGCGCGCTGCGTTCCCGGCGATTCAGGTGAGCGGGTCCAACCCGCCGCTCCAAGGCAAGGCCCCGGACGGTGGGAGCCGGAGAGACGGCTAGTCTGCTCCAGACAGCGACAGGAGGCCAAGCATGTTCGAGAACTTGATCGTCGGGGTCGACGGGCGGCCGAGTGGCCGAGACGCGATCGCACTCGCGAGCCGCCTTGGGAGCCCGCAGGGCGCACTGACGCTCACGAATGTGCACGGCGGCGGCGAGCCGCACCCGATACGCGCGGCGACCCCCGGGCGTCTCGCGACCGAGCGCGAGGGCTCCTCGGAGCTGCTGGAGCACGAGCGCAAGGAGGCCGGCGTCGACGCGGAGCTGGTGAGCTTCCCCGCGAGCACCGTGGGTCGCGGCCTGCACGACCTCGCCGAGGAACGGGGTGCGGACCTGCTCGTTGTGGGCTCCTGCAGCCGCGGGATGCTGGGGCGGGTGATGCTGGGGGACGACACCCGCGCGTCGCTGAACGGGGCCCCCTGCGCGGTGGCGATCGCCGCCCGCGGCTACGCCGAGCATCCACTGCCCCTGGCGAGCATCGGTGTCGCCTACGACGGTTCCCCCGAGAGCAAGGCGGCACTCGCGGCGGGGCGCTCGCTCGCGGCTCAGCACCGGGCCAAGCTGATCGCGTTGGAGGTGGTATCGGTCCCGACCTCCTCCTTCACCGGACTCGTACCCCCCGCCCTGGGGGAGACAATCGAGGCGCTGATCGCGGATGCCAAGGAGCGGCTGGGGGAGCTCGAGGGTGTCGAGGGACGCGCGGTGTACGGGCTGCCGGGAGAGGAGCTGGCCTCGTTCAGCGGCGAGGTGGACCTGCTGGTGGTCGGCTCGCGCAACTACGGACCCCTGCGGCGGCTGGTACTCGGCAGCACCTCCGACTACCTGGAGCGCCACGCGCGCTGCTCGCTGCTGGCGCTGCCTCGCCAGGCGAGCCCAGACGCCCCAGGGGAGGAGCAGCAAGCCGCACGGTAGGGCATGATGGGTGCATGCCAACTCCCGCCTCCACGCGAAGCGTCAAGATCTCCCCCGACGAGCGGGGGGGGTGGTCCTCGGAGCGCCCGCGCCGCGATGGTGCGCCCCCGCGCCCTGTCGACGTCTCGGCGCGCTGCCGTGTGCTCTCCCCATCGGACCGCCTGCGCTACACCCCCGGGAGCCTGCTGCTGATCGTCTCGGCGGACTCCGCGGAGGCCGCCCGCCTCGCGGAGCGCGTACTCGAGGAGCGCGGAGTCATGCTCTCGCTCGCGAAGATCCGCGCGCTGCTCGCCGGGCGTGTCGCGCCGCAGGAGCTCGAGGCGCGGGCGCGGGAGCTGCTCGACGCCACCGTCGCCAAGCGACTGGGCGCCGGTCAGACGGTGGTGATCGTGGTGGAGGGCCTCGGAGCGGAGCAACGCGAGGGGTACGTGCGGCTCGCCCACGGACTGCGGCGCCCGCGTCATCTGATCCTGTTGGAGACCCCGCGCGGCCACCTCGAGGTGCCGGCTCAGGAGCGCGCGACGCTCAACGAGCTGCGTCGCGCGCTCGACGCCGGCGAGCTTGGCCTGGAGGGTTTCCAGACCGCGCTGCGCCTCGGTGGCGCAGCGGTCGGGGAGCTGCAGCGGATCGTCTTCCGACACCCGCCGCGCGAGGACTGACCCCGACCCCGCGCGGGCACACGGACGGCGGGCACCGCGCAGCGGGGCCGGCGAACTTCGATGAAGTCACCCACCGCCACCGGTCGGCGCCCGGGGGCCGCGTGTGGTGGACCGAGACCTAGAGCTGCTGGATGTTGACGGCCTTGGGACCCTTGTCCCCGGCCTCGGCGTCGTAGGAGACCTTCGCGCCCTCGGTGAGCGAGCGATAGCCCTCGCCGACAATGGCGGAGTGATGGGCGAAGAGATCCTTGGACTGGTCATCGGGTGTGATGAACCCAAAGCCCTTGTCGTCACTGAACCACTTGACGGTTCCTGTAGCCATTGCGCTTCCTCCTGTAGTCGCGTGCCGCGAACTCGGAGACTGCTCAAAGCAAGGCTACGACCGCTGCACTGCATGCGCCGGGCAATCCACCCGGCCTGTTCGGCACACCGTAGCAGCAACCGCCGGCAACCGCGATACGCCGACGGAAGCCCGCGAGAACTCGGCTATCCTGGATTCACATGCCGCGGCGAGGGTTCGCGGCGCAATCGTGCAGGCCGCCGGTCGCTGCCCAGAGCATCTGCCGGGTCCCCCAGCACGGGTGAGGCCATGAAATGAAGACGATGTGGGAGCGACAGGAAGAACGACGCGAAGAGAAACTCGCAGACATCCGCGAGCAGATCGAGCAGGGGACGCTTCGCGTCCGGCAGATGACCGCCAAGGAGCGCGCGGAGAATCCGCCGCGCCCGCGCAGGCCGAACTCGCGGAGCGTGCGCCAGCGTCCGCGCAAGCAGCCTGCCGACTGAGGGAGCCGGTTGTTGAGGCGCCACGGCTCATCCAGGCGCCGGCCGCGTGGATGGGTGCGCCACTACGCAGGCATGCTCACCCCGGACGCGGCGACGACGACGCGCCTGTCGCTCGAGCGCGACGCCAGCGAGCGGCTGCGGCGCCTGACGGCGACGATCGCGGACCACGGCTGGGGAGGCGCGCGCAGCCGCCGCCGGATGCGCGCGCTCGTAGCTGCACCGGGCGGGAGGCTGCGCTGGCGGACCGTGGCCGCCCCGCCCCCGCCGGGCCCGAAGGGAGCGATCGTGCATCCGATCGCGGCCTCCACATGCGACATGGACTGCCCGGTGATGCTGGGCGCGACGCAGATCCCGCTGCCGCTGCACCTCGGGCACGAATGCGTGGCCGAGGTGCTGAGCGTGGGCGAGCAGGTGAGGACGGTGCGTCCGGGCGACAGGGTGATCGTGCCCTTTCAGATCAACTGCGGGGAGTGCGGGCCCTGCATGGCGGGGCACACCGGCAACTGCGCGAGTGTGCCGCCCCTTTCGATGTACGGCTTCGGGATCGGGACCGGACATTGGGGCGGGGCGTTCTCCGACGAGCTGCGGGTGCCCTACGCGGACGCGATGCTCGTGCCGCTCCCAGACGGGATCGACCCCGCGGCGGCGGCGAGCGTGGCGGACAACGTCTGCGACGCATATCGGCACATCGGCCCCCACCTGCCAGGGCTACTTGAAGAGAACCCCCACACGGAGGTGCTGATCGTGGCGGGGATGCGGGAGCGCTCGCTGTTCACACCGAGCTGCCCGCTGTACACGGGACTGATCGCACTCGCGATGGGTGCTCAGAGCGTGTACTTCGCGGACGCGCGCGAGCGCGTGCGCGCGTCCGCGGAGGGACTGGGAATGAAAGCGCTGCGCCCGCATGAGCTGCGTCGCAGGGACCCGTTCCCACTAGTGGCGGACGTGAGCGTGGACGGCCTCGCGCAGGCACTCGCGAGCACCGCACCGGACGGGATCTGCTCGAGCTCCGGGGGGCTGCACCGCGAGGCGAGGATCCCGCTCCTGCGGATGTACCTGCACAACGCGACACTGCACCTCGGGCGTGCGCATGTGCGCACGCTGATCCCACGGGTGCTGGAGCTGATGACGCAGGGAGACCTGCACCCGGAGCAAGTAACCACCACGGTCGCCGCGCTCGAGGAGGCGCCCAGTGTCCTGCGTGAGCACTTCCTCGGCGGGGAGAGCGTCAAGACGGTCCTGAGGGCGTGAAGCGAGGCCGCGCAGTCCGCGGCGCCCGCCAGAGTCAGTCCGCCGCCCGCCAGCGTCAGTCCACGGCGCCCGTGTGTCGGCCCCGGGCCCGTGTGTCAGCCCACGGCGCCCGCCAGACCGTACCGAACCCCGGTCAGCTCTTCGGAGACCTCCCACAGCCGCGCGGCCACCTGCTCATCGCGTGCCGCCCTGTTCGGCGAAACCTGCCGGGGATAGCCACGGAACTCGCCGATCCCGTCGGGGCCCACGTAGATGCCGCCCTCCAGGCCGGGCTCGGTGGCGGCATACAGCGAGGGCAGCGCACCGCGGTCGGCGCTCTGCGCGGCCAGCGCATTGGTGAGCACCATCACGACGCGATCGAGAGTGGGCGCCGCGGCGGACTGCAGGTTGGTGGCCGCGTAGCCGGGATGGGCCGCGAGACTCTTCACTGCCGAGCCCGCCGCGCGCAGGCGGCGATCGAGCTCGAGCGCGCACATGAGATCCGCGAGCTTCGACTGCCCGTAGGCGCGCCAGCGGCCGTAGCGGCGCTCGGACTGCAGATCGCCGAAGTCGATGCGCCCCATCTTGTGGGCGTTGCTGCTGAGGGTCACCACGCGCGCGTCCTCGCGCCCCCCCATCGCGCCGATCAGGCGACCCGTCAGCGCGAAGTGGCCGAGGTGGTTGGTGCCGAGCTGCAACTCGAACCCGTCGGCGGTCACCTGCCTGGGGGGAGCCATCACGCCGGCGTTGTTGAGCAGCAGGTCAAGACCGTCGTGGGTCGAGCGGAACTGCTCCGCGAACGCCTGCACCGACGCGAGACTGCCGAGATCCAGAGCGGCCAGCTCCAGCTGCGCACGCGGCGCCACACGTGAGATCGCCTCCACCGCGGCCGCACCCTTCTCGGCGTTGCGGCAGGCGAGGACCACGCTTGCGCCCCGGCGGGCCAGCTCGCGGGCGCTCACCAGCCCGAGGCCGCTGTTGGCTCCCGTGACGATCGCCGTGCGGCCCGTCTGGTCGGGAATCTGCTCGGTCGTCCACTTGGTGCTCACGGGGCTCCTCTCGAGGGATGAATCTGATCGTCAGGTGTACACCAAATGCCCTCCCCTCGACTTTCGGCCCGTATGAGGGGATCTCCCAGACCTCCAGTAATCAGTATTTGCCGCCGATAAACTGCGCGTGAGTACGGTTCGACACCCCACGCGGTCCGGCAGGGCACAGATGGCGCGACCGCCCGCCCCGCAGATGGCGCCCGCGGTTGAGCCACCCGCCCAGCCGGTGGCGCCCGCGGTGGAGCCGGCTGAAGATCTGCGTCGTCTCGGCGAAGCGCTGAAGGCGCGCACCGATGACGTGCGGGACGGAACGGTCAATCGAACCAAGGCATCGAAGCACGTGCTCAACATCTCGGTGGAGGACAGCTTCGAACAGATCTGCACCGCCTCCACTGCAGCCGTCGCCGGCTGGATGGCCGGCGAGAGCCTCGAGGCCGCTCGCGAGGTCGGCATGGAGACCTGGCACATCTTCGGTCAGCTCGCCGCCGAGCGGGTCGCGCCGCTGGATGAGGTGACCAAGCGCTGCCTGCGCTGGCGCGACGCGGCCGCAGACGTGCTGCACGAGAGCGCCGCTCAGTTGGGCGTCGCGCCGGAGACGCTCCTGCTGGCGCTCGCCGCGTTACAGCGGACCCTCGACATCACGCTCGTGCGGGTGGGCAGGTTCTTCGAGGACGAGCGCCGGCGCGCGGACGAGGAGCTCACCTGCCGCCAGGAGGAGCTTGCGTTCCTCGCCACACACGACACGCTGACGGGGCTTCCCAACCGGACGTTGATCCTCGACCGCGTGGAGCAGATGCTCGTGCGCTCGCGTCGCAATCAGACGCCTGTGGCCGCTCTGTTCGTTGACCTCGACAACTTCAAGAGCATCAACGACACCCTCGGTCACGGCGCCGGCGACGAGCTCCTGCGGGCGGTCGCCGCGAGGCTCGACGGCATCGTGCGCGCGACCGACGCGCTCGGACGCCTCGGGGGGGACGAGTTCGTGGTCATCGCCGAGGAGCTCTCGCTCGCGGCGGGGCCCGAGGTGATCGCGGAGCGCCTGCTGGAAGCGCTCAAGGAACCGTTCAAGCTCTCCGAGCAGGACACCCGCCTGACCGTGACCGCGAGCATCGGGATCGCAATGGGCGAGCGGAACTCCGCGGAGGATCTGCTGCGCGACGCGGACATCGCCATGTACCAAGCCAAGTGGGACGGCCGCAACCGCTACGTGGTGTTTGAGTCCGGGATGCAGGACGCCGTGCAGAGCCGGATGGAGCTCGAGATGGACCTGCGCGAGGCCCTGGAGAGGGACGAGTTCTTCCTCGTCTACCAGCCCACCTTCGACCTGCGAAACATGAGCCCCACCGGAGTGGAGGCGCTGATCCGCTGGAACAGTCCGGCGCGGGGCCTCGTGCAGCCCAACGACTTCATCCCGCTGCTCGAGGAGACCGGCCTGATCGTCGAGATCGGGAAGTGGGTCCTGGGCGAGGCCTGCCGTCAGGGCGCCACGTGGCGCAAGGCCGGATATCCGATCAGCATGGCCGTCAACATCTCCGGACGGCAGCTCGACGTCGACGACTTCATATCCGATGTGCGGGAGGCGCTCGCCGAGAGCGAGCTGGACCCCGTGGCGCTAACCATCGAGATCACCGAGACCACCCTCATGCGTAACGCCGAGGAGACCGCCCGCCGGCTCGCGGCGATCAAGCAGCTCGGGGTGCGAATCGCGATCGACGACTTCGGCACCGGCTACTCCTCCCTCGCCCACCTCCAGCGCTTCCCCGTCGACGCCCTCAAGATCGACCGCTCCTTCATCACCGGGCTGTCGCACAACGATGAGGGCGAGACCCTCATCCGCAGCCTCGTGCAGCTCGGCAAGGCCCTCTCGATCGAGACGCTCGCTGAGGGCATCGAGCAGCCACAGGAGCTGACCCTCCTCAGGGAGGAGCAGTGCGACAGCGGGCAGGGCTTTCTCTTCGCCAAGCCCCTCGACGTCGTCGCCAGCGAGGAGTTCCTGCGCAACTGGCGCAACCCCCCGGCCGCGACCGTCGAGCGCGCCGCCGCCGATCAGCAGCCGGCGTAGGTGGCCTCACGACAGGGGCAGCCTGAACACCAGCTCATCGACGTAGCACCAGCTCCAATCCTCCCCGGGCTCCGCCGAGCGGATGATCGGATGTCCCGTCGCCCGGTG
This sequence comes from uncultured Solirubrobacterales bacterium, assembly GCA_963742275.1. Classification (GTDB taxonomy): domain Bacteria; phylum Actinomycetota; class Thermoleophilia; order Solirubrobacterales; family Solirubrobacteraceae; genus Palsa-744. Next base: position 1,056,639 of record CAVUKU010000001.1, read on the forward strand.
ATGAGCGGTGGCGTGACGCCCCGGCGAGCTGTCGCAGCAGCCGATGTGCCCGCACGTCTGGCACATCCGCAGGTGCACCCAGTGCCCACCGGTGGCCAGGCACTCCTCGCACCCCGCCACCTCTCCGGGCAGGTCCAGGATCTCCACCGAATCGACATGCGCGCAGGCGGCCATTACCTCTGCATTGTGACGCATCGTGGGGCAGGCGGCGCCATCCACATCATCGATAGTAGACATGGGCTACCTACTAGAGACGTTCGTCGTAGGCGAAGGTGCAGACAAGCCCGAGGCGTGTGCCGAGTCGCCGCAACACCTTATGCGGCCTCGTCCTTTGGTTCTGCGTTCGCTCGTCAAGCCGCCGGATGAACAGCAGATAGGTGATCCGCTCCATCACCTCCAACGGGTTGGTGATGCCACCGGACCAGAATGCACCCAGCGACGAGGTCGGCCAGCGAGCAAATAGGAGCCTGCACACCATCGACTCTGCGGGTCTCGGCACGCGCGGAGAGCTCGGCAAAGCTGAGCGGCGGCAGTCGCTCAGCGAGCAGGTCCAACTCACCATGAGGCGTCGAGAGGTGGATTGTCCGTCCGAGAGCGACCTGTCTGTGGGCACGGGCGAGCCGTCCGGTCGAGTAGCGGGCCGACACCCCTCGACACATGATCGCGCGCGTGGGCTACGCGTCCCTGCGATCGTCCCGGGGGCTCATCAGGGCAACCGGGATCGCCAGGCCCGTCGAGCGGCGCAGCGTGGCGATCCGCCGGCCCGGCTGAACAGCGGGGCGGATCGAGCCGACGTCCGCGCCGAGGCCCTCCACGGCGCGGTCAAGGTCCTCAACGCTCAGGGCAAGGCCCCACAGGCGGGCGGGCCGGTCGGGTCCACCCCCACGCTCCACGACGCCGTCGGGCTCCTGGACGACCTCGAGGATCTCCGCTCCCAGCCGGAAGAACGCCTGGCGTGGCGCCCCCGCCGGGGTCGGCTGCTCGCGGATCCTACGCAGATCCAAACCCGCCGCCTCGAGCGCCCGCACGCTGCGCTCGAGCGCGGGGGACATCGCGACGAGGTGATCAATCGCCAGCGCGCCGTTGGGATGCGCGGGTGCCGGCGCCGGCACCCGCGATTGCGAGCGGGTCGTGGGAAGCCCGTCGAGCTCGACGCCGGCAATCGCGCGCAGCGACCAGCGGACAATCCCCCGCCCAGCCCCGCTCCCGGCGAGACGCAGGCGGACCCTGCCCAGCTGACAGCACTCCCCCATGACCGTGAAGCCAAGCGCCGCCCAGCGCCCGGGCTCATCGGCGATCACCAGCTCGTCGATCGTGGGCGCAAGTGGGCTCTCGAGATCGGCGGCGGGCATCGCGTTGCAGCATGTCACGCCCCGCATCCCGGTCGGGCGCGGCGTGCGATAGGCGGCGAGACACCGCGAAGCCCTCGAACGCCGGAACGGATGAGAGCGTGAGACATCGGCCTTGGTATGAGACGCGGTCCCGACGCCGGTCCCGGCGAGGAAGGTGCTATGAACGATGCTCCCGCGACAAAGACAGGAGACCGATATATGGCCCGGCTGCCCTTGGTGGATCCCGCGAACGCCCCAGACGCGGTTGGCAAGGCGTTGGCGGGCACGCCCTTGAGCCTGTTTCGCATCGTCGCCCACGCGGAGAGCGCGTTCGAGCCATGGCTGAAGTACGGCGCGGCGTTGCTGACTCGACTCGAGTTGGACCCGCTTCTGCGAGAGCTCGTGATCCTGCAGGTCGCCCATCTCGTGGAGTCCCGTTACGAGTGGGTGCAGCATGTCGCCATCGCTCATTCGGTGGGGGCGAGCGATGGGCAGATCGCGGCCATCGAGGGTGACAGCGAGAATGACCCGGGCCTCACCGACACCCAGCGTGAGGTTCTGCGCTTCACGCGCGAGGTGGTTCTCGACGGCACCGCCGGCGAGCAGCTCGTGGCCGACCTCCGCTCTCGTCTGGGTGAGCGGCAGGTCGTCGAGCTGCTGCTGGTGATCGGCCACTACATGGCGATCGCGAGATTGATCGCGACGAGCGGCCTGGAGCCCGATCCCCCAGTCGTCTCGCTCACCGCACGCACCGAGCGTTAGGGGTGAGCGTTCCGCAGGGAACCCGGGGCAGACTCGCCGGCAAGGTCGCGATCGTGACCGGTGCCGGCCAGACTCCGGGTGAGAGGATCGGCAATGGACGTGCCACCGCGATCCTGTTCGCGCGCGAGGGTGCACGTGTGGTCCTGTTCAACGACGAGGAGTCCTCGATCCGGGAGACGGCCCGTGAGATCAACGCGGTGGGCGGTTCGGCGACGGTCGTCATAGGAGACGTGAGCGTCGAGGAGGACTGCCAGCGGCTCATCGGCGCCTCGCTGGAGCACTTCGGGGCGCTGGACATCGTTCACCACAACGTCGGGGTGGGCCTCGGCGATGGATGGTGCGAGTGGATCGACTTCGAGGCGTGGCAGCGGATCATGCGCATCAACGCTGGGGGCACGCTCCTGATCGCGAAGGCCGCCCTACCGGTCCTACGGGAGCAGGGCTATGGCGTGATCACGAACGTCTCATCGGTCGCCTCACTCATGGCGGGGGCGACGTTGCTGACCAACCCACCCCACGCTTACAAGATGTCCAAGGTCGCCCTGAACGCGCTCACGCTCTCTTTGGCGCAGGCCTACGCGCAGTTTGGGGTCCGCGTCAATGCGATCCTGCCCGGCTTGATCGACACGCCGATGGGCGTCGACGCGGTCGCCGAGTACATCGGCGTGGCACGCGAGCAGTACGCAACCGCCCGCGACGAGAGCGTGCCGCTCAAGGGCGGGATGGGCTCGGCGTGGGACGTCGCTCACGCAGCGCTCTTCCTCGCCTCCGATGAAGCCCGCTTCATCACGGGCGCGCTGCTCCCGGTCGACGGCGGCCAGTCAACCCGTGTGGGGTGAGGGACACAAGCCCTCGACCCCACCGGTCCGGCCCGTGCCTGCGGCTATGCTCTCAGCATGGGTGCGCTTGACAAACGTGGAAGCTACACCCCGAAGGCCGCTCGCGAAAAGCGCGCTTACCGGCTGATCCTCATAGGCAGTGTGGCCGGGATCCTGGGGTGCATCGGGATCGTGTTGTCTTTGGTGGGAATCCTCGGCGCCGGTCTTCCGATCCTCGCGATCGTAATCGCAGTGGTGTGCGCCCTGCTCTTTCGGCGCACCGTCTCCCGCTGAGGCCCCGAGCCGCCCACGCTCTTGCGTCGTTTGGGCTCGGGAGGGAGAGGAGCTGCGATGCTTCGCATATGAAGGATCGAGCTCGCGAGCGCTATGCGACACAGGTCGCAGGGGTGCGGGCGCTCGGTGCGCTCCTCGCGATCATGTGGGGTGTCGAGCTCGTCAACGCGCTCGACAGCTACCGACTGGACCGCGACGGGATCGTGCCGCGCAACCTCTCGCACCTCGACGGCATCGGCTTTGCGCCGTTCCTGCACGCGAGCTTCTCGCACCTGCTCGCGAACACGATTCCGTTTGTCATCCTCGGCTTCGCGATCGCTCTCGCCGGGGCGGGACGCCTGCTCCTTGTGACTCTTGTCGTGGCGCTCGTAAGTGGCGCCGGGACCTGGCTCACCGCTCCCGGCGGAACGGTGACGGTCGGCGCGAGCGGCGTCGTCTTCGGCTACGCGACCTACCTCATCAGTCGCGGGCTATTCGATCGTCAGATAGTCGAGATCGCAGTCGGCGTCATCGTCCTGCTCTTCTTCGGCGGCGCGCTCATCTACGACCTCATCCCGCACACCGGGATCTCCTGGGAGGCGCACCTCTTTGGCGGGATCGGCGGGGTACTCGCCGCGGCGGCGCTCTCGCGACCGGCGCGCGGGCAGTCGAGCGCGACGGGCGCCACGAGCCTGCCCACGTCGTTTCGCTGAGTCGCGCGGCATGCCCGCGATCTCGAGGCTGGAGGTACGACGAGCGTGTCCCGATCGAGACCGCCAAGGAGGCCGATCCAAAGCCCGGACCCCGGAGGAAGCCGTCCAGCCCAACCCCAGCGGCTACCATATGGCCCCCGGCGAGATAGCTCAGCTGGTAGAGCACGCGACTGAAAAGATTGATGCCCGGAGTTCGAGTTACGGCTCCGCCGTTCGCTCTTTGTCCTGCTAATGAGGGATTTTTGGCCGCGTGGTGGTCGGCGTGGTGGCCTGGTTTTGGGGGTCGTTTTGGTGTCGTCGGCCCAAACGTTGGCCCAAACCCTGTCGGCTGGCGGCTGTGCTGGCGGCTGCTGCTCGTCGTTGCCGTATAGCTGGGCTCGCGCTTCGCGTATGAGCCGGTCGAAGGATGCGCCGTGTTCCCGCTTGGCTCGCTGCTGTAGCTGGTTGTAGACGTCCATCGTCATCTTCGAGTCGGCGTGGCCGACCTGATCCATGACCCACTTGATGTCGTAGTTGTTGGCGAGCAGCGCGATCGAGATGTACGTGCGGCGGAGGCTGTGCGGGGTTATGTGCGGCAGCGGCGGCAGTCCTTGTTCGCGCATCTTCTTGGTGGCGAGCACCGCTGCCTCATGGACGATTTCTCCGACGCGCTTGCGGGTCATTCGGTTCCCGCGTTCGTTCGGGAAGAGGTACGCCTCGGGCCCGGTGTCTCTGCCGGCCTTGCGCAGCCGGTCGATGTGCGCGATGAGCACTTCGGCGTGATAGGGGCTGACCTCTACGACCCGGATGCCGGTCTCGGTCTTGGAGTCCGGTATATGAAAGCGGGCGCCTTTAGGGTCGTGTAGGCGCAGGTGGCCGATTCGAATGTTGCTGAGCTCGCTGTTGCGCACGCCCGAGCGTCCGAGCGTGCAGAGGATCGCCTTGCGTCCGACGTATATACCGACCCGTAGACCACCGAGGTTGCGGACGTGGAAGTGAATGGTGCCCTTGGCGAGTCCGAGTTCGGCGGCGATCTGCTTCTGGCGCTTGCCTTCGGAGAGTCGCAGCGCGACTGCTCCAGCGGTCGACCCTGCTGGTGCGGCGTGAGCGGCTCGGGTGAAGCGCTCCAGCGAGGGGTCTTGCTCGGCGGCGGCGTCTTCGACGCAGGCCAGCTCGTCCATCTCCAGGAAGCTGCGTTTTGGCTTTGGGACGTGAATCTTCAGCCGCTTACCCCGCGCGGGGTTAGCTGGGATCCACTCGTCTTCGACGGCCTCGTCGAGGATCGCAGCGAGGCAGGTGATGAGTCCTCGTATCGAAGCCGGGCCGAGGGGGACGAGCTTGCGGTTACGCTCGTCTCGGAGGTCCGCCCCCGCGTCGGCCCTCGAGCTGTTGTTATTTGCTCGACAATCATTTCGGCGGGACCGTAAACGTAGCTGGCGCCATTGAGGCAGACTAGGTCGATTCAACCAAAACGATGCTGCGTGTCCTCGGTTAGCATAGCGATCTTTTGAGGGTCATGCTCACCAAACGACAGTTCGATGAGGGCGTCGTCGCCCTTGTCATCGGTCAAATAGTGATGCCCGGTACCGTCTGTACAGAGGGGCTGCGTGAGGTCCGCGAGATACAGCCACCCATCTCGTGTTGCAGACCATATAAATGACTTCGCGCTACCATTGCGATGCTTCAGCGCAACGCGCGGCTCGGCGGACCTAGTAGTCATTTCAATCTCATCAACGTGGGCGACGTATACTCTTGGGTCAGGTGTCAATATTCGTGCTGGTCCCCCACTGGCTAGTGTGCGAAGTATTTCCTGAAACCACGTCCCCGCAACGCGGGATATCAGAATCAGAATAATCGTCGGCCCGTAAGCACCCGAGTAGAAGTCACCCATTATCAGCGGTGCTCCCTCGGACTCAGCCTCCATGGGTTGATTAGACTCAGTCATGGAAACACCTTTTCCCATTCCGCATTCCACGGCTCCCCTGGTTTGTAGTCCCAGTGTCCGTCGTGCCAACGATCAGGGGCGTGCCAATGCCACTCCCCACCGTCAGGATCGTAGAAGTTTTCGCCGGGCTCTTTAGCCCTCGATGCCGGGCCTTCGGTCCACGTATCGGGGTCATAGCCCGGCGGCTTGTTCCCACACACGTCCTCACTCTGTCCAGCCTGCGGTTCTCGCTGCTGGATTCACTTTCGCCGAAGACCGAATTAAACACGCCTTCGACACTATGGCCGATTTCGTGGCCGAGTTCTTTGGCAGCTTCTATGGCACGTTCGGTTTCTTGGCCGTTGGGGAAGGGGAGACAGATCCCGGGGGGACAGGAGGGGACTTCACCTATCGATTCCCCCGAGAGGCCGAGTGGGTCGGCGTAGTTCAGCGGGTTATCGTCAGCGTAGTTGTAGGGCGCCCGCGAGATCGCCTCGATCGGATCGACGGTCATGAACTGTGCGGTGGTGGGGTCGTAGACGCGGTTGCGGAGGTAGATAAGCCCTGTGTCGGGGGTGGTGTATTGGGCGTCGTACCCGATGGGTGTGGTCGTGGTTCCTTCGCAGGTGGGTGTGCCGTAGGCGCTGTAGGTGCATTTGCCGGTGACGGTCCCGGTTGATCCGGTCAGCAACCGTGTGGAGCCAGCCTGATCGTGGTGCAGATACGTCACGGCCCCGGCTGTGTTGTTGATTTGCTCGATTATGTATTCAAGCCGCCCGTACATGCATCTCATAGCGCTTTGCGTCACTGGTTCCGGTGGCTCTCGTGTTTTCTGTCCCTGTCTCGCGACATGATCCTGACGAGTTTCGACACAGGTCCAGCGCACATAAGCGCCACCCACACACACAAGATGACTATCCCTCCGGTCCCTCCCCAGCCATTACCGCTGTGCGCTCCCGGTTGTTCTGCATTGACCGCAAAGGCCGCAATGCCAACGCCCACCCCTATGAGCGCTGCAAGGCCACCAATCGCCCGTGTGGCTCGCTTACTCAGTCCTCGCATTTGCGCGGTGCCGGAACCCGTAATCCCCGTGAACAGGCCCTGACCGATCAGAAGGAGAGCGAGGACGCTCGCACCGACTTCCCAAACATGCTGAGCCATAAAAGCGAGCACCATCTTCAGACCTCAATCCATCGCTAGAAAGGGATCACTTCCGTGTAGGAAGCGCCCACGCCCGCCTCAGCCCCGATGCCAGCTGACACGCCTGCCGTACCACCAGCCACAACCGGAGTGCATGATCCGCCGGGACCAAAGAACGCACCCGCGTAGCCACCAAATCCTGCTTGTGCGCTTCCTCCAACATTCGCAAATGGCCCGCCATATTCCTCTGGTGTTTGAGCATTGCTCCCACCTGCCCCCAGGTGGACATTTGCACCCAAGCCAGGGCCACGAGAAGCCCCGCCGGAAATCGCCACACCTTCGCCATGAGGCGTATTGACGTAGCACACATTCCCTTCCACGCTAAAGAACCCGAGACTCACCGTGCCACCCACGCAAATCTGGAAGGCACGACCACTGGGATCACCGAAGTTCAGCGGGTTATCGCCGGCATAGGTGTACGGCGCCCGCGTGAGCCACACAAGCGGGTCCACGCTCAGGAACTGCGCGGTCGCTGGGTCGTACTCACGAGCCCGGAGATAGATCAGCCCCGTGTCCGACGACGTGTATTGCCCGTCGTAGCCGAGCGGCGTGGTGGCCGTGCCGCTGTGTTCGGACACGCCGTAGGCGCCGTAGCTGTAGGAGCCTTCCGTTTTACCCGTCGATCCGGTCAGTAGCCGCGTTGATCCGGCCTGGTCGTGGTGTAGGTAGGTCACGGTTCCGGTTGTGTTGTTGATTTGCTCGATCGGGCCACCCGGGCCGTAGATGTAGCTGTTGATGCCGTCACCGAGGATCAGGGGGAATTCTTCGGTCATGTCCCATGCAATATAGCTGGTGGTGCCGGAGATGGTCTGGGAGGCTCGTAGGCCTTCACCGTTGTAGGTGTAGGCGTCTTCGATCTTGGGAACTTCGCCTTCTTTTGGTCGTTCGGCGGATATGAGGTTGTCAGCCTCGTCGTAGCCGTATGTTGTAGCGGGGCCGCTGCTTGGGCTGGTTTTCGTACGCTCTCCGAGTTCGTTATAGGTGTACGTGAGGCTTGGGCCTGTTTCGAGCTCGTCGGCTTCGTTGTATTTGTAGGTTCCTGTGGCGATCTTGGTGGGGTTGTTCGCGGCGTCGTATTCGTATGCGGTTGTCCCGCCATTGGTCAGGCGATCGTTTGTGTCGTATTCATCTTTTGTTTTTTCTTCGCCGGGTAGTCCTTTGCTGGTCGTCGCGAGGATCTCGCCGTCGCCGTTCCGAGTGTAGGCGAGCGATGCAAGTGTTTCTGCACTTTTGAGCATCTTTACTTCGCTTGTCTGGTCCGCTCCGTTGTAGGTGTACTTGTCTTCGTCGCTCGTCGCGGATGGGAAGATTGTCGTGGCGAGGTCGGAGTCGGGGTCGTATGTGAATTTTGTGATGTTTCCGAGCCAGTCGATGACCTTTTCAAGCCGCTCGTCTTTATCGTAGCCGCGTTCCACTGCTTTGCCGTTGGGGTAGGTGATCTTGATCGCCTCGTTGGCGAGGTTGTATTCGTACTTGGTGACTTCTTTGTGCCCATTTTCTGTTTCGGTGGGCCTTTCGAGCTGGTCGTAGATAGTTTTGGTCGTGCCACTGCCGTCTTTCATCACCGTGACCCGGCTGTCTTTGTTGTATTCAAGTTCAACGGAGTGGGTTTTCCCGTCGGAGTAACTGACTTCTTTGAGACGGTTCCCCGGATCGTAGGCGAGGGTGGTCGTGCGCCCGGCCGCGTCGATAATCTTCGTGAGGTTACCAGCAGAGTCGTATTCCTTTTTGGTTTTATGACCTTTTGGTTCGATGATTTCTTCGACTCGCTCCAGCGCATTCCGCACATATTCAGTAGTGTGTTTTATTCCCGTCGGTCTGGCTAGTGACATTCCCCATCGAATCGAACCCGGTTTCCGTGACCGTTTTGTTAGGTTCTTCCGTCTTTGTCCGCTCGTTATCCGCGTCATACGTGAACTTGGTTTTGTTGCCGTCGGGGTCGGTGATGCTTTCGATGTTGCTGTCACCGTCATAAGCGATTTTCGTCTCGCGGGGGGAGGGTCCAGTCCACTCCTGTACGCGCTGGTTATTATGGTCACTGACGTAAAGGTTTTCGCTCGCGGTCGCCGCTACTCCGGTGGGAAGTTCAAACTGACCGCTGCCTTTGCCTTTAGAGCCAAAGCTACTCAGGAAGTGGCCCGTCGCCGTGAACTCCTGCACCCTGTCATTTTCCCGATCCGTCACGTACAGAACACCCGACACTGGTCCAGCCGTGATCGCGTAGGGGATCTTGAACTGGCCGTTGCCGGTGCCTTCCGAACCGAACGTTCTCACAGAAGTCCCAGTGGTGGAGAACTCCTGCACCCGCTGGTTCCCCGCTTCCGCGACGTACAGGTTGCCGTTATCGTACACAAGACCTACCGGCTGTTTGATTTTACCGGCTTCTTTACCTTCAGCGCCGAACTCTTTTATGAATTCTCCGTTTTCGTTGAACTCGTCCAAATGGTCATCGATTTCGTCCGCGACCCACACGTTACCGCCCGCGTCGATCGCTACACCGTCCGGGTGACCGAACTGTCCTTTGGTGCCGCTGCCTTTCAGACCGGCCTGGCATTTTTCGGTGCAGACCTCGAATTCTGATTTACCATTGCTCACACCATACCCAAACATCCTGATAAAAGCACCGCCAGACGAGAACTCCTGCACTCGATAGTTTTCCCAGTCGCTCACATAGATATCGCCGCTGCTCGGATTGATCGCGATGCCAAACGGGAACTTGAATTCCTTTACGCCGGTCCCTTTGGCGCCAAACTGCGCCTGGTATTCACCTTTTTCGTTGAACTCCTGCAAGCGATCGACGGAGCTATCGCTCACCCAGATGTCCCCAGACGAAGTTACCGCCTCTAGCGTCGGGAATTCGAACTGCCCATTTTCTTTGCCTTTCGCGCCAAACGAAAACCCATACACGGCTTCCCTGGACGGTTCAGTCACCGTCAGAGGCCGACCCTGCGCATCCCGTTCAATCGTCGTCGCATAGACCGCCGGTTCGCCACCACCTGTGTTACCCCGCGGACTGACCGTCGCGGTCTCCTGGGAGTCTTCGTTGAATTCCCAGGTGCGCTTGTTGCCTTCCGGGTCGGTTTCGCCCTTGAGGTCGCCGTAGGAGTCGTGTTCGTATTTCCATTCATGGCCGAGCGGGTCGGTCATACTTTCGACATCACCGTTGCTGGCGACTTTCAACGTCGTCTTCTGCGTCGTGCTGCCCGGCGCGGGCCGTTCGATCACTTCCGGTTCACCGTGGCTGTTGCGTTTGATCGTCGTCGTCTCGCCTTCAGGCGTAGTTTCCGTTTCGAGGTCGTGCGTGGAGTCATACGTCCATTTCTTTTCGCCGCCGTTGGGATCCTTTTCGCTCGTCTTGTCGCCAGCGGCGTTATAACCGTATTCGGTCTTGTGTTTGTTCGGGTCGGTAACAGTTGTCGGCTCGTCGGCTTTGTTGTATTCGTAGGTTGTTGTCGCCGCGATGGACGTTCCCGATGCGCGTGTGACACTTGTCGGTCGCCCGATTTCATTGAACTTCTCAACCGTTTCAGAACTGTTGGGTTCTGTGATGGTTGTTTCGGCGCCGCCTTCGATCGTGGCATATTTCCACGAGCGTTTACGTGACATCGCATCTGTCTGTGAGGAGACCTGATGCGCTTCGTTGTATTCCGAGGTGACCGTGTGTTCACGCCCATCCGTCTCAGAAGTCATCTCGTGTTCAGCGTTATATTTGAACTTCCAATGGGCTTTTTCTTCACCCGGCAACGTCACCGTAGCGAGATTCCCAGATTCATATGTATATTTGACGATGTGACCCATCGGGTCAGTAGCGCTTTCCACCTCTTTTTCCGAGTTGTCTTTAAAAGTAATTTTCCGCCCGGCGCTATCGGTCTCCGATTCAAGCTCTTTTTCGGCGTTGTACGCAAGCGTGATCGCGTTCCCGTTGCGGTCTGTACGACTCGTTAGCTGTCCCGCTTCGTTGAAAATCAGCTTCGTCTGGTTTGGAAGCGTGTAAACGTAGTTGCTGCCTTCCTTGACAAGCATAGCTTGTACTAGGGGATTCGCGGCAGTGTACGGTCCACCCGATTCACCTTCAAAGAAGAAAGCGCTACCGTTATCTTCATAGACCTCGACACCGTGTTTTTCACAAAGTAGAGACCTAAAACACCCTGCCGGGAACGTGAGATGCGCGCTATCGGTAGCTGCCCACCCGTACCCAAACGGCCCATGAACACCTTGACGACCCTGGGCTGAAGCAGCCTGAGAATTATACGTTCGCATTAGCCGCAGCCCAGGCCCACGCCCCCCAACAGAAAGATCCGTCTGAGTCACGACCTGGTTACCAGTAGCACAATTCACAGGATGACCCTTGAGACAAGGTTCGTCCTTCGGCGCACCTCCGCTACCTTCACCGAAGAGTTCGGCTCCGAGTTCTTCTTCTTCGATACCAGATGCTTCATATGTGGCCAAGAACGTCCCCACGGAGATTTCAGCAGCAACCGTCACGAGATGAGATTCCGCACCATAGAGCGCAAGCCATATGTAAAAATATGGAAATGCCAGACAATTTGAGGAAGAAAAGGTAATAGTAGACGGCCATGTCAGTTCCCCGTTGCCGCCAAAACTCTCACCTTCCTGACACGCCTTTATCTCCCACGTGGCATTCCCGTTCCATCCACTAGTACCCAACGCCCTGATATAGCCACCGACACCGAACAATTCAACCTTCGAGAACCTCAAACTAGGCGCCACTCCCATCGCCAATGAAGCTTCACCAAAAACCCCCCCACCTGACAACGGAAACGTCGCTTCCCCCCCCAACGACAGCGACGAGCCATGCACCCAAGCTATACTTTTACTCCCCGCAAACGTCCACCCTTTGCTCCCTTTCACCGACACCGTAACATTAGGATCGACCAAAACCGGATACGCTACTTCACGATCGCGATGCGAAACGCTCAAAAGCAGATCATCCCCTGACACCCGCATCGAGACAGGCACCACAGAACCCTGCGCATCCTGCGCAACAGGCGCCGACACCCGCGCCAAGACAACCCCACCACGCGAGACAACCGCACCACCAGCATGCTCTTCCAAAGTCGCGCCCACAGGCAACGCCACACGGTAGCGAATCTCATCCTGGCTCAAACGCGACCGCAACACCGCAAAGAGCTCCGCCCCATCAATCGTGGGCACAACCGACGCATCCATATCAACACCAACAGAGCCAAAGAAAACGCTCTGACCACCAGCCACCCGCGTACCAGCCACCGACGCTCCCTCAAGCGTCACACGCAACCCGCTACCCCCCACAGCCACACCGCCGGCCGAATACCGCGCGATCGAGACACCCGCCACAGACGCCGCCGGCACAAACGCACCACCCGACGCACGCAACGCAAGATCCGATCCACAGGACGCTTCCCCATCCCGCCACCAACCACCAACGGAGTCGTGGAGCGCTCTATCCGCAAACCATGAGCACCACGCACCACAGCCTCGTAATCCCCGATATAGCGAACGACACGACCCGACCGCGCCACCGACGCCGCCGGATTCCCACCCACACCAGCAAGCACCGAACCATAGTCACGCACCAGCAGCCCCTTCGCCGCACCCCCAGCCAAACCATGGAACTCCATCCGCGACGCCACACGCTGCGCACGCGCCCCCGGACTCTCAAGCCAACGCCGCCGCCGCGCCATTTGTGCCAATGACGGCCCTCGAAGCCTGCCCTTCGCGACATCCCTCGGCAAAACCCGACCGGCAACAGGCACCCCAGGCGCAGATACACGACGAGAGCCAACACGATGTCCACCATCAGATAACGCCGGGGCGACACCCCCCAACGCCGCCACAGCAACACAACACAGACCTACAACGGCCACGGTAGCCAGCAAACAGAAGACCCGCACGCTCCAGCGCCCAAACTCACTCCGACTTCCCTTCAGCATCTCGCCTCCTCAGTAGCACTCGGCCGGAAACCAACAGGCCCGCAACACCACAAGAGGGCCTTGGATCAGATAATCGAAAGTAGGGATCTGACGGGATCGACATCGTAGGATCTGGGACACCGACTCTATCCACAAAATAACAATCAAGTCAATAGTTCTAGGCACACATATTTCCGTAATTTGCGGGCTAACACGCACCCACCGCGTCCCTCGACCTATCACGACACGTGAACGCGGCCAACACAGACCCCCTAGCACCGGCGTACCGACTAGGACAGCGCACAGCACCAGCACAAGCCGCGAGATGCGCGGCAATAGAAGCTTTGCCGACGAACCGCAGATCACAGTTTGATTGCCCATGTCAACTAGTCACCGATCAGAGCGAACTCGCTCCAGAGCCAAGGCGATACACCCGGCCGTAGCGCTCACTTTGGGGCCAAGCTGCTCCAGCAGCTCGCTCGGGCTATACGCCTGCGCGGGAACCGTCAACTCGACCGCCGCGGCTGGCTGGCCCTCCACGTTTGCCACAGCGGCGAGGGCACGCCTGCCGGCAAACACCTCTTCGTCCTCGATCGCGATCCCGCCCTGCGCGAGGATCCGCTCGAGCTCGTCGTGTAGGGCGGCCTTGGTCGTGATCGTTTTGGGAGCACGACGCTTGAGGCGCAGCTTTGGGACTAGACCCTGCTGCTCCGCCACGGGCAGGCACGCCAGGAGCGCCTTACCCGCGGCGGTGCAGTGGAGGGGCAGACGCGTGCCTACCCCGATGCCCGCATCGACCTCGTATTGCCCCTGGCACGACCCAGGCCAGCGGTCGATGTAGACAACCTCGGCCCCCCCGAGGACCCCCAAGCTCGCGGTGCGCCCAGTCCGCACACGCAGCTCCCGCAGATGCTCACGGGCCACGCAGCGGACCACCATCGAGTCGAGCAACGAGAACCCGAGGTCCGATACACGCGAGGCGAGCCGATACTTGCGCGAGAGGTCTTGCTCGAGATACCCGAGCCTCACAAGCGTGGTCGCGTAACGATGCGTCGTTGAACGATTCAGGCCGAGCTCTCTGGCCATATCGGCAATCCCTCGCGCCGGATGCTCCGCAGTGAAACACGTGAGCATCTCCAGCCCGCGGCACAGCGAGGAGGAGAACTTCCCTGGATGCCCGAGATCCAGCGACCTAGACCTCACTCGAGGCCGATCCGCGACGTCAACCACGATGCCAAAGGGGTTGCGGGTCAAAACGCACAGCCAATCTCCCGCCAGTCACGAGCCCGCCAAGCTGGGCATGCACGAGAGTACATAGATCGCGCGGGCGACCCGCCGCCTCTCCTTCGACGGGCGCCCGCGCGAACCCCAGCCCCCAGGCACGCCAGGGCGACACCCCGCTCTTTGAGCAGCCCTGCCGCGCCCAAACGAGGGTGTAGCCCGAACCCCACCTTGAAAAGGAGCCCCTCAACAAGAGGCCATGCCAAGGACCTACATAGCTCATAGCTTGCCGCACCCGCGCTTACCGCGGTCCACAGGCCGGACACGCCGATACTGGTGCGTGACCTGATCCTGCTCCAGCAAGCCCACAGCGACCCACGTGCGGATATAGCGATCGACCGCAGACACGGCCATGTCCAACTCCTGCGCGCCCAACTCCTGCACGATCTCCTTGCTGCCACGTTCGTCCCCATCCGGCGGAAAGCTGATCAGTACCAACAACCCGTGCAGCAAGGCCGCGGAAAGCTCAAGATCACCAAGGAGCGGCGACGCGGGGAACGCCTGGATACCCTCCAAAATGGAAGGCACCAGAGGGTGCTTCCCATCCGACACGGCCACGTCAACCACCACCTGCGCCACCTGCTCGGCAGTCAGCGTCAGCGTGACCTCTCCCAGGCTCATGAAGCCCATCCTGCTGCGCCAGCGTGCGAAGTGGCGAGCTCAACACCCTGCCCTTTCTGCGGGAATCGCCAGCAATACGCTCCCTTCGTTACTGATTGTCCGGTCCGGCCTGAAATCTTTCGTCGCGTGACCCGGAACTGCCTTGACCGAGATAAGCGGTCTTGACTAGCAGCTAGTTTGCTATGACTTTTGATGGCCCAGATACAACCGCTAGCGTGACCCGATACGCCAGCTTTGCGGACCCAACACTCGCGGGTTTCCCTGTAGCTAGCGCGCCGGAGTCGCGCTAGCTGTTGACGGTGAGCCCCTTCCCAAGAGTGGGCGGCGTCGGAGAAAGAGCGGCGACGCAGCGTAGTCAATAGCCGCCACCACGAGTCGGCCATAGGGCGTGGCCACCGTCGGTGACGACTAGACCAACTACTACTTTTGCTTTGGTTATCGCCTGACACCATTGCGGCATCTTGGCGGCTGCATTGACCGGCCCGCAAGTGATTCCTTCGCCTACGAAGCAATCCGTTCGTCAGGGAATAGAAACATTCGTCAACGAAACCGGGGCAAGCTAAGCCGATCGCAAGCCATAGACCGTGCGCCATAGCCGGAGTAGCGGATGCAGCAGGTGAGTCAGTGATCCTCCTGCACGCAAGAAGCACACGGTTGTCCTCCGGGTTGCTGGTTCCAGTGCGCTGTTCTTTGAGAGATACATGGCGAACATACACCCGGCGATGATGATGTGCTTCTCGCTATTCCCTAGCGACCCGGCCTCCCCCAGACAGCGGTGCATCAGTTGGCAGATACGCTTAGTTGCCAGCTCGCCCGTGGGATAGTGGGCTATATAGCTGTGGCTGCCATTGGCGGCGTCCTCGTGCTGATCGACGTAGCTATCTAGCATCGCTGTCAACATCGAAATCCACGGGAAATAGGCTGCTGTGATTTGTGTGGCCGAGTCCTTGGTTGAGGTTGGCTCACTTGCGAGCGCAAGCAGGGCAAAGATAGTGAGATTGGTACTGGCTGCGGCGGTGAGCTCGAACCACGACGCTTCATGTCCCCGCGGGAACTCGCTGTGGGCCCAGGCAGCGAGCATCGCGTCCCGCTCGTGAGTATTGAGATTATGATTGATCGCGCAGACTAGGCCCTTGGTGGCCTCTTGAATGACCTGCCGATGCAAGGCGGCATAAGACGGCAGGTGTTTGCAGTGCGCACGACAGGTGGTGACGAGCGCGCGGAGATAGCCGCCATCGCCGTACCACGGGCTATGCCGGTAGTAGTCGGTCATCGGGTGTCCCGGATCGAGCGCGTCAATGAGCGCTCGGTGCATCTCCACGCCATTAGCGAGACCAGCGCTGGCGCTGCGCTCGTTGATGTTGTCAAGGAAGTCCCAAATAATCTCGTAGACCACGAGTAGCCGGAGCAGGTGTGGACTGCGGATGCGGGGCAGAATCGAGAACAGCACCGCGCCGTCGATGTGGGTGCGCTGCTCTGCGATGGCGTTGAGCGCATCTTTGCGGATGAGCGCGTTGGGAATCAGAAGTGCCCTACGCCGCCATCGACGTATCTCAAAAGCTGTGACCGGGAGACCCCAAGTTAGCTCGCGCGTTGCCGCCGATCCCAGCGCCCATAGCTGACGATGGGTGAGCGGGCTCGGATCAGAGACCGCTGCCGGTGCCCCAGCTCGGCACGGCTCAGTATGCCGGGCTCTCGGTGTTGGCGGGCACACGCACGACCAAATATCCCGGCAGCGCTACAACGACAAACGCAACCACGCTCACCAATACAAAGCTCGTAATTGCCGCGAACACTTCGACACTGAAGACGATCGGAAAGCCGGTGACCGTCGCCAAAAACCGGCTACCAAGCAACTGCGCATACAGACCAAAAACAGCGCCGATCAAGCAACCGACGGCAAGCAAGATGCCAGCTTCGCACATCAGCCAGCGCCGCAATGTCCCCTCTTCGTACCCCTGCACCTTGATAAAAGCGATCAAGTCGCGCCGCTGCCAGATCATCGCTCCCATCGACCCGATGATGGCCAAGATTGCGGCAATAAGTACCAGGATCCTGATCTGTGTTAGGCGGGAGAGACCTTGTGTGGCAATCGCAAATCGACGCTTGTCGCGTTCGGCCGCCGTTTCAACGACGAGTCCTGGCGTCGAGGCGATTGCTCGCCGGACCCGGTCGCGCACGACAGTAGTCGCAGCGCCGCTGGCCGTCTGGATGGCGTAGGCCGTCGGCGCGTTACTGTGCCACGCTCGGGCGTAAGTCGCTGCGTTGAGAATCAGCACGCCTGGAGCCCAGCCGAGATTCGTCGTCAATGCGGCGACACGCAGCCGCAGCGGTCGGGGTGCGGGCAGCGTGAAAGCCTGACCGACGCGCAGGTGACGTTCGGCCGCGAGTGCCTGTGAGAGCACCGCCCATCCTCCTTGTCGCACGCGCGCCGCCGCGAGCGCCGGATCGCCGCTGAGGACCTGCGTGGTGGGTATCGGATGAGTGATGCTGCTTGCCGGTGCGAGCACCCACAAACGCCGCTCGCCCCAATCCAGAAAGCTGCCCCGGAATACGCTCAGCCGGCCGACACCCGGCAGCCTTGCGAGTGCGGCGATGTTGATCGTGCCGGGTGAGAACGGCGTTGTCGGCTGAACATTAAGCCGGCCACCGGGCAGCACCCAGACGTCGGCGGCAGCGTCAATATCGCGTGAGGCCTTGTTCAGACCTCGTTCGAGGTTAGTCTGGATACCCTGAAACTCGACCACGCCAAAGACCGCTACCGCCGCCGTGGCAGCGATGGCGAGCGAGCGCACGCGCGTCTGCGCGGTCTGGAGCTCAGTGACCGCGAGTGCCGAGCCCACGCCATCGAGCAACTTCGACAAATAGTCAAAGAGTCGCACCGAGGCATCAAACAGCAACGGCATCAGCACGACAAGCGCCGCCACCAACGCGATATTGCCGATGAGCGCTGCCTTGGTGGCGAACAGCAGAATCGCCGTCGTCAGTGCCAAGCAGCCCAGCCCCATGAGCAGCCGTGCCATAGTCCAGCCCCGCCGATGATCGGTGGGGTCGGGGAGCGGCTGCAGGGCCCGGGCCAAGATCTCGCGCAGCGGCCAGAAGACACCTATCATCGCAGCGGCCATGCCGGCGCCGATGGCGAGTGCAAAGCATTGCCACGTTACGACCCGATTGTTTCCGACGGGGAAGGCCACCGAGAGGTAGCTCGGGGTACTGCGGAAGACGGCGACCGAGAGGAAGTCGCCAAGCGCCAGTCCGAGTACGCAGGCCACCGCCCCGATCACCAGCGCGTCGAACAGCAGGATCTTGGTGGTGTCCCAGCGACTCGCCCCCTGGGGACGGATTTCTTCTATGAGTGCACGCCGCGACGGCACAGTGATGAGCATGGCGTTGAGCGCGAGCATGAAGCCCACCAGGGCGCTAATGCCGGAGAACAACGACTCGCTCTGGCTCTCGGGCGCAACGGCCACAGCGAACAGTTTTGCGTCGAACGTGCCGGACACGAGGTTGACGCTCCACTTCGCCGCGAGGCGCTCGAGCGCGGAGCGGGCTTCACGCGCCCGACCCGGCTCGTAGCGCACAAAGATCAGATTGATCCGACCCGGTGCGCCTGTTAGGCGCTGGGCGTAGCCGATAGGGGCCACGGCCACTGGACTGTGGACCAGTTCCCCGATGTCGGCTTCGCTGAGCGTGGCGGCGACAAGCGTTTCGATGAGCTTTGCGCCAATCTGCACCTTGGCGGTCTGCAACGGACCAACGCCGATTTCATTCGCCAGCGGCGTTGGCAAGGCGATTGCCTGCTGCGCGGCGAGCTGCCGGGCTGAGAAGCGACGAAGCAATGGCCCGCTGGCGCGCACCGCCTGGGGGTTTACACCGATGAGGTAGACCGACCGTTCGCCCGTGCGGCCCACCACATTGACCTGCTTGTCGAGCACTGGCAAGGCCACCTGGACGCCAGGTTGCCGCCGTGCTTCCCCGAGTAGACGTTCACTGACGCCTTCCGGCCCGCGGGCCTCCAGCTGAACCTGGGCGCTGCCGACGAACTGCGTATTGAGCTGCGCAACCGAGCTGGTCAGGCTTGTGCTCGCCACCTGCGAGGCGAACAGCAGCGCAACACCGATCGCGATACCGAGAACGGCGAAAGCCTCCCGCACGACAGCGGTCTTAAGTCCATATCGCGTCTCGTAGAGTTCGAGGATCCCCTGCAGGTTGATGCCTGCCACCGTCAGTCCCTTTCGGGTGGTGCGCCAACCGGCGCCGATATGTGATCAGGGCGATACTCGGTGAGGAGTCCGTCGCGCAGTTCGTAGACCTGATCAGCGAAGTAGGCCGCCTGCGGATCGTGCGTTGCGAGCAGCAGCGCCATTTGTCGCTCGTGGCACAGATCGCGCAGCAACCCCAACACCTCGCGGGTGCGCTGCGTATCTAGGCTGCCGGTCGGCTCGTCAGCGAGCACAAGTTCCGGGTCCATTGATAGCGCCAACGCGATCAAGACGCGCTGGCGCTCCCCCATCGAAAGCTGCTCGGTGCGATGCCGCAGTCTGTCCCCGAGACCGAGCTGGCAGAGGAGCGGTTCGATTGTCGGCTGGGCCGTGCGCACGTTGGCAAGCAGCAGCTTCAGCGAGGCGTTCTGCACGGCCCGCGCCCCAGGCATGAGACTACCGGGCTGGCCGATAATGCCGAGCTGCTTGAGACGATAGGCATGGGCTTCCTTGCGCGACATCTTCAAGACGTCGCGGCCATTGACGAGGACCGCGCCGCCATCGGCCTCCTTGAGACCAGCAATCAGTTCCAGGAGCGTCGTCTTGCCCGAGCCGCTCGGGCCGTAGAGCGCGACGAACTCACTGCGTGAGACCTTCATCGAGACGCCATCAACCGCGCGCACCGGCTCGCCACTAGCCATCGGGTAGTGCTTGACGAGTTCGCGCAGCTCCAACATCTAGGAGGAGCCTACGCCACGCAAATCTCCGACGCCCGTCCTGTCTCGGTTGGGAAACGGAATGACCTTGCCATCTGTCTGGCGCCCAGCCATCAATTTTAGCGACCGCTTCGCGGTTATCGCCCACACCTGATCGGCGAAGATCGCCGATTCCAAGTCCGACACGCTCATCAGCACCCCACAGCGGAGCTCCGACGCCTCCACGAGCGAGCGCAGAAGGTCAGAAGCTTCCTCCGTGGCGCGTCCACCAAGCCCATCGAGCAAATCATCAATCACGACGATCTGCGGCGAGCCAGCGAAGCCACGCGCCAGACCGACGAGTACCCGCTGCCAGTTGGAAAGCTCGCCCCAACGCCGACCAAGACACCGCTTAGCGCCGACGCGCTCCAAAGCCTGCGCCGCCGCCCGTTCTGCCTGGCCGCGTTTGCCTCCGTGCAGTGCCAGTGGCAACCCCACAAACTTCAGAACGTCCAGCTTCAGCCGAGGACCCTGACCGTCGATCCATCTGATCGCGTGGCCCAGCAGGCTGCCCTGGACAGCAGGGTCCATCAACTGCCGGCCGCCGAGCGACACGGCCCCCTTATCTGGGCACTCCAAGCCAGCGGCGATCTTTAGGAGTGTCGTCTTGCCCTGAAACCTTGAGCCGGCGATCGCGACGATTGCTCCCGGTTCGACGTCGAACGAGACATCCGTCAACACCTCCGTCCACTCCGAGCCGCGCCGGTATCCCTTCCTGACGCCCGCGACGGAGAGTGAGGCCGTGTTCATCACACAGCCTCACCGGAAGCAAGATCGCCGAGCAATGCCTCCAATTCATTCCCCAAATGTTCCAGACGCTTAGCCATCATCCCCCACAGCGAGGCTTCGTCCTTGTTTTGGATGCCGCGCAATCTCGCCCGGACATTGACCGTCTGCCCTTTCGCCCGGCGGGCGCGCTGTTCCCGCAGTACCCGGGCACGCGCGATGTCGTATGCGGTTGTATAGGCATCCTCCTGTTCGCGGACGAGTCGAACAAGCGACGCCAAATCCCCGCGCTCAATGAACTCCAGCTTGCACTGCAAAGCATCGCGAATCACTGGGGGCAATTCGGTACTACGAAGCCAGGCGCGGAAGTACCCGACACCCTCGGACGTCGCCTCGTAGCGATCAAGCGTTGATTCTCCAGGCGGTCCTCTTTCGACTAGCCGCACATAGCCCTTATCGGCAAGACTCGGCAGGTTGTCATACGCCGACGCAAGCGGAAACCGCGCGACCGCGAACTGGTCGCTCAGACGCCGCGCTACACCCGAAACGGTATCGCGTCGCTGGATGACGAGGCCAAGGACCATCATCTGCGGGGTCGGGTTCCCGACATTGAAGCTCGGCATCCGCCGGATGCTAAAGCAACACTCCCAGGTATGTATAGCTTGCTCGAATCATCCCGGGTTATAGACAAGAGGACAACGGCTCATCAAGACGCCGCAGACTAGAACAACTGGCGAGACCCGCATGCTCCATGCGTGGACAGAGCAGGCTTGATCTCTTGCCGCATCTCTTCTAGGCGCCATCCCCTTGAGCGCATCCACGGAATGGGACGACCTCGCCTCCATCGGTCAGATGCCCCGACAAGGCCTTCAGCGAGCCCCTGCGGGTGATCGTCAGCACCCGGTCAGCGAACATCGCCGCCTCCAGGCCCGAGGCGCTCATCAACACCCCGCAGCGCGGCTCCGACGCCTCCACTAGCGAGCGCAGAAGATCAGACGCCTGCTCGGTCGCCAGCCCTCCGAGGGCATCGAGTAGGTCATCGACAACCACGAGCTGCGGGCTGCCAATGAAGCCCCTCGCAAGCCCGACGAGTACCCGCTGCCAGTTGGAGAGCTCGCTCCAGTGCCGCGCGCGGCACTCCAGGGCGCCAACCCGCTCGAGCATCTGAGCCGCTGCCCGCTCGGCCTGCCGCCGTCCGCGTCCGCCCGGAGCCAGCGGCCATCCCACGAACTCCAAGACCTTGACCGCCAACCCTGGCCCATCTCGATCGACCCAGCGGGCCTCACGAGGCCGGTCAGCCAACTCCTCGATCGGCCGGCCCACCAGCGAAACGGCTCCCTTGTCGGGACGCTCGATCCCCGCCGCGATCTTCAGCAGCGTCGTCTTGCCCTCCAGCCGACTACCGACGATCGCCACGACCTCGCCACGCAAGACCTCCAGCGAGACCCCATTCAGAACCGACACCCACTCCGTGCCACGCGGATAGCCCTTCTGCAGCTCCACGATCGACAGCGGCCGTGGCATCAGGCCGTCCGTCCGGCAAGAGACATGCGCCGCTGGCTGCGGCTCGGTGCTGTCATACGAGCATCGGCCACGAAGCAGAACGGTACACCTCATCCACCGATCGTTAAGCGCAACGGCCCTCGATGCGATTAGCGCCCGCCGGGGCCGCCCTAGACGCTAGGATCGGGGGTCGCGGCGAGATAGCTCAGCTGGTAGAGCACGCGACTGAAAATTGCGGTGTCCTCGGTTCGAGTCCGAGTCTCGCCACTGAAAAGGCCTGCAAAGTAGCACTATTTTGTGATCAGGGCACGCGTTTGCTTTGACGAGGCTCGGCTGGTCTCGGCGTGGTGGGATCCCTGACACCGTCTGGTTTCAGACCGCCATTAGTGCGCCGGACAGGGTGTCCATTCGCTTGACCTGCCCGGTCAGGGGTTTGGGCCGGGGATGCCCGCGCCCCGGCCCAAACCCCTGGGAATCGCGGGACGCTGGCCGCCCTTTAGGCGAGCTTGGCGGCAACTAGTGCAGCTTTGGAGAGAACTCACGCGCCTACTCGCAGCGGACATGATGGACGCTGACTGAGCTCCCGGCAAGACGGACCTGATCGGCTGGAGCGACGACAAAGCTACCGAAGACGTTTGATGCCACCGACCACGCGAGCGCCGACGCCCCAGGCGGTAGGGTGAAGCACGCCGCTGGAGTTCCACGGCTGTGGCGGGCGGCTCTTGAGGCGGGGTTCGGCGAGCCAGCCGGCGTCATTGAGCGCGCGCGATCGCGCCGCTCGTCCGGCGCGAGTCCTCGTGGTTACGCTGCCCTGTCACAACCGCGTAGAGCAGATCGCGGAACGTGTCGGGATCCCTCTAGTTCCGAGGGCGCTTAGAGCAGGCGGCCACGCTGGCGCGGAAAAGATTGGAAAGCTCGCCCGGAAGGAATCCCGGAACGCCGGAGTCAATAGGGGCTAGCGAGCGATGCAGCTAAGCGCTGGCCCCTGCTCTGCAAGCCGTCATCCCCGATCTCGAACGACAGGAGTAGTCCCCAGTGCCTAGAACGTCAATCCTTGCCCTCGCAGGCATAGCACTTGCTATCGCCGGCTGCGGCAGCTCCAAAAGCACCAGCAGTTCGTCCAGCACGTCGGCCGCTGCGAATACCACGACCACGACCACGAGCGCAAGCTCTGGGCCATTCCTGGCCAAGTTCACGAACATCAGCAAAGTCGCCTCGACCGTCCCGGCCAACGGCGATATCAACCCGTATGGCATCGTGACCGTTCCCACCAGCGTGGGCAAGCTTCAGGCGGGCCAGATGCTGATCAGCAACTTCAACGCCAAGGAAAGCGCAAAGGAGAACGGCCAGGGCACCGGCACGACGATCGTGCAGGTCTCGGAGACCGGGAAGCTCTCGCCGTTTGCCACGATCGACGCCAAGACGCTCCCCGGCCCATGCCCAGGCGGCGTCGGACTGACGACGGCGCTGAACACGCTGCCGGGCGGCTACGTCGTCGTGGGCAGCCTGCCGACCACCAACGGCAAGACAGCGACCGCCAAGTACGGCTGCATGATCGTGCTCGACTCAAGCGGCAAGCCCGTGAGCACGATCTCGGGCCCGAACATTCAGGGGCCGTGGGACTCGACCGCCGTCAGCGAAGGGTCAAAGACGACCCTGTTCGTCAGCAACGCGCTCAACGGCGGTGCCGCGAAGGGCATCCACACGATCGACAACTCGAACGTCGTGCGGATAGTCCTCGAATCGGGCGAAGGGCAGCCGCCGAAGGTCACCAGCGAAACGGTGATCGCGAACGGCATCCCCTGGGTTGATTCAGCAGAAGCCCTCGTGCTCGGCCCGACCGGACTCGCACTCGCCTCCAACGGGACGCTGTATGTGGCCTCGACCGACGGCAACAAGATCTTCGCGATCTCCGAAGCAATGACGCGCACCGCCCCAGCCGCGAATGGCGGGACCGTCCTCACCGAAGGCGACCACCTCAAGGAACCGCTCGGCCTGGTGCTCGCACCGAACGGCAACATCATCACGAGCAACGGCGGTGACGGCAACATGGTCGAAACTACACCCGCCGGCCAGCAGGTAATCGTGCAGACCGCCGACAAGAAGACGGGCGCGGGGTCGCTGTTCGGCTTCGTCATCGCGCCGGAAGGCAAGGGCCTGTACTACGTCGACGATGGCGAAAACACGCTGAACCTGCTGCACTGAAAGCGCGCGAGTTCACTGCAAGGTTCTGGGCGTTGCCAGCCTCCGAATAGGCAACACCCAGAACTAACCGGCTGCAGGCCCGCCGCAAGAACGCATCGGCCCGGAGCTTCCTCGGTGGGAGCGTGCGGCGACGCGAAAGGTTTAGGCGTGGTGGGGTCTTGATGCGGCGTCGGCGCGCTGGCCGGTTTCGCAGCGGTCCTCGCCTGGGTTGCTATGGGCGATCCTTCCTCAATGGGCGCGGGAAGGTTATGGAGCTATCGGCGTCTTAGTTGATAAGGGTCACCACCGGAGGGAGCAGCATGTTGAATCGAGAGTCACAGCAGACAGCGCGGTCGCGTCGATATGGGCGCCCTTTGAGCTGGGCGCTGGGCGCGCTGACCGTGATCGTGGTCGCGATGTTCGCGGCGATGGCACTCGCTTCGAGCTCTGCGGCGCCGACGGTCGGATCGGCCACGAACGCAAAGTTCACAGAAAAGATCGTGGTGGACGCACACGGCCGAACGCTGTATGCGCTGAGCCCCGAGACGACGCATCATCTCCTGTGCAAGAGCAGCGAATGTCTGAAGTTCTGGCCGCCGCTCACCGTGCGCTCGCGCAAGACCAAGCTCGTGGCCGTGTCCGGTGTGCATGGCCATCTCGGGATCCTGCGGCGCAGCAACGGGATGCTGCAGGTCACTCTCGGCGGCCTGCCCCTCTACCACTTCTCGGGGGACAGCGCCAAGGGTGCAGCGAACGGCGAGAACATCCATAGCTTCGGCGGCACATGGCACGTGATCTCGGCTGCGACCGACACGCCGCTGGAGCCGGCGTCCACCGAAACTACGCCGAGCTCTCCCTCGGCTCCCGCCACCTCAACGCCCGCGAGCACACCTGCGCCTACGACGACCACTCCCACCACGCCCACAACGACGACGCCAACGACGACGACGCCAACAACGACCACTCCCACTACACCCGAAAAATACGGCTATTAGCAGCCACAGGAATGAACACATGCGCCATCTACTGAAGCTGTCCATACCGGCAATCGCCGCGTCGCTCCTGATTGCCGCCTGCGGCAGCAGCTCATCCAGCAACACGACCAGTTCGGCGGCCAGCACACAGCCCGCCGCACAGACAAGCATCAGCTCATCCAGCCCTGCCGTGAAGACGGCCACCAACTCGCTAGGCACGATCCTGGTGGACAGCCGGGGGGTGACGCTCTATCACCTCAGCGGTGAGCAGAACGGCAAGTTCATCTGCACCAGCTCCGCCTGTGTCGGTGTCTGGCACCCGTTGATCGCGCCGTCCGGCGGCGCTCCCAGCGGCGTCGGCTCGCTTGGGACCGTGAAGCGCCCCGAAGGGACCGTGCAGGTCACCTACAAGGGCACACCGCTCTACACGTTCACGGGAGACCAGCAGGCCGGTGAAACCAAGGGCCAGGGCATCAAAGACGTAGGCACCTGGAGCGTTGTCACGACCAGTTCCAACGGGGCCCCCGCGACGAGTACAAGCAGCACCCCGGCGACACCCGCGCCGAGCACGGGCGGCTCCTCGGAATCCTCGAGCGGTGGCGGCGGCTACGGCTACTGAGACATCCCGCGGCTTCGCGGCGCGGCGCGCGTGGGTGTGACAAGCCGTCCGCGCGCGCTGGCCGCCAGTTGCTTATGCGTGGTGGCGCTCGGCGGGTGCGCGAGCCAAACCCCGTCGGTGGCCATGACGCAACGTACGCAACGCTCAGCGATCGAGCGCTACCTGAGCGAGGTCGAGCCGCTCAGGCTCGCTGTCAACAATCTGCTGGAAGGAGCCGATCCGATCCTGTCGGCCTACCACGACAGCCGTATTTCCCCTGGGCAGGCATCGCTGCGGATGGGTGCCCTGGAGCGGCGTTTCGCCGCCTACACGGTCGACATCGCAGCCATTCAGCCCGCCACGGCGCAGCTGCGCGCCGTAAACGCCCCCTACGCCCATACCTACATCCTCGAGGACTCATATCTGAGTGCGCTCACCACGGGCCTGGCAGAGCGCGACCTGGACAGCCTGCCCGACACGCAGTCCGAACAGCGCGCCGCGATCATCCAGTGGCGCACCGGCCTGACCGTTCTCGCCCGCGCCGCCGAAGCGCCCCTGCCGGCCGACCTGCAAGAGGCCGGCCGCGGCGAGATCGCGCCCTCTCCCGACGGCAGCTGAGCAGCCGGGGACGTGGTACGCCAGCACACGCGGCTGCGCTTGACCCCGCGCGGGTTGTGGCACCGATTTCAGCATCTGACCCAGCTCAGCTTTCCGCGGCGCTTTCCGATCGTGCAGTTTCCCAACCTGCCACTCATCATCGCGTTCCTCGCCGGCGCCGCGGCTGCTCGCACTCATGATCCAGGCCACGCCTATCTCGCCGCGATCTCCTTCCTGGCATTTGGCATTTGGGCTTATGAGGAGCTAGTAAACGGCGTCAACTGGTTTCGCCACCTGCTCGGCCTCGGATACGCGGTCTCTACCGTTGTGCACCTCGCGCTCGCGCTCGGTAGCTAGACCGGCGAGCGAGAGGCGACTACTTCACCGTGTGCCCGGAGGCCGCGATCGATCGCTCCAGCTGACCAGCCCTAGCAGCGTGGTGCTGGAGACGCCGCGGCCGGATACCACGCATAGGTGGCTGTCGCGCAGCCATGTCACGACCGCAGCGCCGTTCTCGCTGAGCAGCCGGTAGGACACGCCACCGCGCCAGGCGATCATGCCGCCCGCAACCCTGGGTGCAGGGGTGCCGGCGAGGATCGCGTAGCCGATGCGCCGGCCGCTTGAGTCGGCATAGAAGACCGTCGTGATCGAGCGTCCGTCAACGTGATCGGTGCGCGATCCCGTGCTTCGCCAGCCGAAACGGTCCTCCCAATAGGGGAACGGCACTCCATTGACCGCGGAGGCGAGTTGAGCGCGATGTGCGCTGCTCTCGGGTGGCGCGGGAAGCGTCGCTGCGCGTTGGGTAAGCGCGGCTGCCTGCCGCAGGCTCAGCACAGGGATACCGCCACCACCACCATAGCCCACCGCGACCGCAATCGCCACAACCGCGGCTGCCACCGCACCAGTGCTGGCGAGGCCCAAGGGAGAGAACCGACGCCGGCCGCGACGGGGATGGCGCGGCGCGAAACGGTGACTCTGGTGTGAGGCCACCAACGACTCGATCCGCCGATGCAGCGACTCCGGCGCGGACACGTCGAAGGAGCGCAACAGCTCGGCGATGTGCCGCTGCTCGTCCTCGATCTGCGTAGGCGTCTCAGTCATGGTGTCCCTCTTCTAGACAAGACTCCGATGAGCAACGTCTCATTCCCGTGGACTGTTGGGCTTGGTGGGTGCCGCAAACGCGGTAGCGTCAGCGAAATCCGACGAATCCGGTTCGGGAGACCCCGGCATGAGCGAGTCCGGCGCAGGCGGAGCTGTTTGGCGACCTGCTTGCGTGTCCGGAACAGCCTGGTTGTGATCGTTGCCTCGCGCACCCGCAGCGCACGGGCTTCCCGGTAGGAGAGGCCGAGCACATCGACAGCTACCAGCGCGAGACGACGGTCCTCCGGCAGCGCCGCGATCGTCGCGTACACCTCCTGCATCTCCAGCGCCCGCTCGGGCTGGCCGAGCGGCCGGGGTCGGCCGCCTCGACATCCTCGAGTGTGGCCACAACCGCACAGCGCCCACGCGGCGGCGATGAGCGCCGGGAAGGATCGCGCCGGGCCGGAGTCCAGGGTGGTTAGAGCGTGCATCGGCTGCTTTGCACGAGCACGCGGGACCGACATGGGGTACTCGATCGAGAGGTGGGCTGAGATTGTGAAGCTGCGTAAGCGTTATCTACCCGTAGCGGCCGTGCTCGGAGCGGCTGTGCTCGGAGCCGTCGTCGCGGTTGTGCCTGCGCTGGCCACCACCGGCCCAACCGAAGTGAAGCCGCTCGAAGTCAACCAAAACTGCGTCGACCCCAACTGGCCGTGCTGGGCAGCCCCAGGCTCGAGCTCGCCCGCGCTCAAGGTCAAAATCGCCGCCGGCGGCGAAGTCAAGTTTGCCGATCACGACGCAACCACTAAGGTGGCCGTTGTATGGATGGGCTCTGCGCCAGCCTGCATCGGTGTGCCTACAAGCGAAATGACCGGCTGGGAAGGCAAATGTACCTTCGAAAACCCTGGGCCGTACAAGTTCGAAAGCTCGACCCTCTTCGATAATGAAAACACCCTATACGGCGACGCCAACTACACCAAATATGAAGTCGTGGTCGAAGGCACGCCCACGGACGCAACGACTTCCGCAAGCGGCGAAACCCAGACGGAAGCGATGCTCAACGGCAGCATCGATCCCGAGGGAAACACCGCCGTCGAATACCACTTCGAATATGAAGGCCCGGGTGTGACCGGTAAACAGTCGACCCCTACAGCTACGTTGAGCGCAACCGACTTCACGAACCATCCCGTGTCGGCTCAGGTGACTGGCCTGGAGGTGGGCATGACCTATCACTTTCTTCTGGTGGCTACCTATGGAGCAGCGAAAACCGTGACGGGCGCCACGACACAGATGTTTACGACCCATGCGGTAACTGCGCCGACCGCTACAACGCTCGCCGCCGAAGGGTTCAAAGAAACCGAAGCTACTCTCAAAGGCACGGTCAACCCCGGAGGCGAAGCGACCGAATACTTCTTCGAATACGGCACCGGCACCGGCTACGGTCAGACAACAGAAAAAGCGACCGTCTCGGCGAGCGGAGGCAATCAGGGTGTCTCTGCCACGCTCAAAGGCTTGATCCCCGGCACGGAATACCACTTCCGGCTTGTCGCTAAAAACAACCAGGGCCCTGCCGAAGGTCTGGACCACAGCTTCAACACGATGTCTCCTCCGACTAAAGAACCAACCAAAGAACCTCCCGCGAAAGAACCTTCACCAACGCCGACCCCTACCGGCGGCAATCCCACTACTACAACCTCCAGCTCAACGTCTTCTGAGCAAGCAAAGACCGAACCTGCTTCCGGCCCGCTGTTTGGGTCGCTCAAGCTGGCATCCACTCAGCACGCTGGAGTCGTGCATGGGTCTCTGGTCGTGTCCTCGGCCGGCTCTGAAGGCCAGCTTCAGATCGAGCTGCTCATCAAGGGCGCCACTGCTCCTGTCGGCAAGTTTCTGCGTTCCTCGCTGCATGCGGGCAAGCTCACATTCTCGCTGCCCCTGAGCGCTCAGGCCAAGCGCGCGCTACGACGCCATCACAAGCTGGCGCTCACCGTGAAGATTGTGCTCACACCCAAACACGGGGCGGCTATGACCCTCACGCGAAGCGTGGTTGTACGATGAGCCCGCGCACGCGCGGCGGTGCCTTGAGTCGGTTAATCCCATGTCCATCACGACGAGCCGAGCGGCTGGACGCAGTGCTGCCGGCTGGCTGGAGTACGGGCAGCGGAGGGGCGTGCGAACTCATGTCTGAACGCTACGGAGCGGCGCACGCCGGACGAGCGATACCATAGCTCAGAGGGTGTCGAGGGGCACGCCGATGATCTTCAGCCTTCGCGTCAGACCGTCGAGGGCGAACGCCCGCAGCTCGTCGGCCGAGGCGCCCAGGACGGAGGCGTCGGCGCCCGCAGGCGGCGTCAGGGACTCGGCGACGGCGGGAAGCAGCTCGCGCAAGCTCCTGCGCACGACATCGCCCATTCCCTCGTCCTCGCTGACGGCTTGACGCAGGAACCAGACGCCGTAGCCGATGTGGCGATGCTCGTCATGGTGAATCTTGGTGTAGCCCTCGATGAACCCCGGCAGCAGCCCCTCGCGCGCCATAAACCGCGTCGAGAACTCGAACGTCGTCAGCCCCAGCGTCGCCTCGAGGATCAGGTGGTAGATCGTCACAAACGCGACCTTTGCGGTACGATCTCCAGGGTTGGCGAGGAGATGCTCGTGGGCGGCGACGAGCTTGTCGTCAAAGATCGTCTGGAAAGCAGGTGAGACCTGCGTAC
Organism: uncultured Solirubrobacterales bacterium; assembly: GCA_963742275.1. Taxonomy (GTDB): domain Bacteria; phylum Actinomycetota; class Thermoleophilia; order Solirubrobacterales; family Solirubrobacteraceae; genus Palsa-744. The sequence continues at coordinate 1,086,777 of CAVUKU010000001.1, forward strand.
GAGCACGCTCAACGTGCGCCGCGATGGCCGCGAGCTCTGAGACAACCTCGTCCTGAAAGCGCGCGTAGAACTGCATGTGCCTGGCCTCATCGACCTGCTGGGTTGCTAGGAACGTGATCTCCTCCTCGCTGCCGTCTGCGCCGACGAGCCCGGAGAACTTCGTTGTTATGCGCTCCTCGGCGACCATCAGCGAACCCAGGACGAATGACACGAGCGAGCGGTCTTCCATTGCTGCCCACTGCTCTCGGTCGGTGGACAGGTCGATGTCCCAGGGGCTCCACTGGCTCTCCTCCCAGTGGCGGTAGAGCGTCTGTGGATCGTGCAGATGAACCTCGTGCGACGCTTCGCTCATGCCGGCTGCTCGATCGGCTTGCGTGCGCGAACTATCGCCGACGTGGCCTGTGGGTGGACGCGGTGAGTCTCGCGTATGTCAACGTCGGTTAGGCCGGCGTCTGCGAGCGCCTGTGTGAACTCGCGGTGGGTGAGCGCTCCGGCGATGCAGCCGGTGTATGCCTGCATGTCCGCGCGGGTGGCATCGTCCATGTCCTCGTCGGCGATCACATCAGAGACCGCGAAGCGCCCACCCGGTCGCAGTACCCTGGCGACCTCGCGCAGCACCTTGGGCTTGTCACCGGAGAGGTTGATTACGCAGTTTGAGATCACCACGTCAACGCTCGCATCGGGGAGCGGTATCTCCTCGATGTAGCCCTTGTGGAACTCGACGTTCTCGACGCCGGTCTTCTGTGCGTTCTCGCGGGCGAGGGCTAGCATCTCGTCGGTCATGTCCAGGCCGTGCGCTTTGCCGGTCGGGCCGACGCGCTTGGCGGAGAGCAGTACGTCGATCCCGCCGCCGGAGCCGAGGTCGAGGACCGTCTCACCCTCGTGCAGTTCAGCGACGGCGGTGGGGTTGCCGCAGCCGAGAGAGGCGAGCTTGGCTGTGTCGGGTAGCTGTTCGTGGTCGTCGAGCGCGTAGAGCGCGGCGCCGAAGACCTCGCTGCCGCCGTCGAATGTGTCGCTCGGTGCGCAGCAACCGGCGCCGGGATCGGTCGTCGTCACCTGCGCGGCGGCGGCGGCGTAGCGCTCGCGGACCGTCTCGCGGATGCCTGTGGTGCCGGCGGCGCAGCCGCAGCCCTCACCGTGGCTGGGGTCGCAGCACTCGGCCTTGGCGCTCGGCTCGCAGCATGTGGCCTGCTGCTCGGGTGCGCAACAGGAGTTCGCGGTCGTCTCAGCGGCGGTGGTCAGCTCAGCCATGCGGATAGCTCCTTGAGTGCGTCGGGGATGACGTAGTAGTAGGCCCATAGGCCCTTGCGCTCGGAGTCCACGATCCCGGCGGCCCGCAGCTTGCCCAGATGGTGGGAGAGCGTGGGCTGGGAGATGTCGAACAGCGGCACGAGCTCGCAGACGCAGACCTTGCCGGCGTGCTTGCGCAACACGTCCACAAGCTGCAAGCGGATCGGGTCGCCGAGAGCCTTGGCAACCTCAGCCATGCGGAGGGCGTGATCGCGCTGCACGTCGGGGTAGACGACGGGCTCGCAACAGCGCTCACCGGCCGCTCGCTTCTGCTTGGGAGACAGCTCCAAATCGACGGGCATCAATCTACTTATATCAATAACACTCACGACTGTCGATGTAATACGATCCACGCCATGCCCCCGAGCGACACCGTTGCGGCCATCACCGACATCCACGGCAACCTCCCGGCGCTGCAGGCAGCTCTCGCTCGGATCGAGGAGCTAGGGATCGAGAGCGTGCTCTGCGGCGGCGACCTCGTTGGCTACGGGCCGCATCCAAACGAGGTCTGCGCGCTGATCACGCGGCGCGACATCCCGACGATCTACGGCAACTACGACTATGCCATCGCCCGCAATCTCGAGGACTGCGGCTGCGCCTACGTCACACAGCACGACCGCGAGGGGGGCCTGCCCGGCGAGTTCGCAGACAAGCTCCTGGTCGCCGCATGACCGACACGCCGCCACTCGCCCGCCGCCTGTTCGCCGAGCTTCTTGGCTCGGCGTTCCTCGCCGCGCTCGTGATCGGCTCCGGCATCGCAGCGCAGACGCTCTCACCTAACGACCTTGGCCTTGAGCTGTTCGAGAACGCCGCCGCCACCGCGGCGGGCCTGTTCACGATCATCCTCATGTTCGGCCCGGTCTCCGGCGGACACTTCAACCCCGTCGTCTCAATCGCGGACGCGACGTTCGGCGGCATCCGCTGGCGCGACGCGCTCGGCTACATCCCCGCCCAAGTCGCCGGCTGCGTGCTAGGCGCGATCACGGCTAACGGCATGTTCGCGCTCGCCGCCGTCAGCATCTCCACCCATCACCGTGCCTCACCCGCCCACTTGTTCTCTGAGGTGATCGCCACCGCGGGGCTGTTGCTCGTGATCTTCTCGCTCGCGCGCACCAAACGCGCACACATCGCTCCAGCCGCCGTCGGCGCGTACATCGGCGCCGCGTACTTCTTCACCAGCTCAGCCAGCTTTGCCAACCCAGCGATCAGCGTCGGGCGCATGTTCTCCAACACGTTCGCCGGTATCGCGCCCGCGTCCGTGCCCGGCTACATCGCGGCGCAGCTAGTCGGTTGCGCCTTTGCGATCCTGCTCGTGAGGGTGCTCTACCCCGACCTGACGCCGGACGAGGCAGCCGAGGCAGTCATGCCCCACCACCAGGAGCAGTCGAGCGCCGATGGTTCGACCAGCCAACCACTCCGAGCCTAGGCGCGCCGTTCACGCCAACGAGGAGGCTTCGGGCTTCTCACGCGGCCGCTCACGCAGACCGTTGCAGCTGTCGGCTACGCCGCAGGCGGGTTTCGCTAGCTCTGCACCGTGCCGGTCTGAGCGTAGGTCATGGCGGCGGCTCGGTCGGAGCAGCCCTTCAGCTCGATTACGAGCCCGTCGCGCATCGTGACAACGACGTAGGCAATGCCCTGATCCAGCGGCCGTCCGTCGTTTCGGGGCTGATCGGGAAGGAACGCCACAACGATCCGCCCGCCAACCTCGACCGTCTCCTCGATCCGCCCGACAAACCCGCCGTGCAGATTGCGCTTTATGACCGCGAGGATCATCTTGCGGTTCTCGCATATCTGCCCGTCCTCGACGCCGAGCCACTGCGCCTCCGGGTCGAGTGCCCCTTCCAAGACGCTCAGGTCACCCGCGCCACTCATCGCCTCCCAAGTCCGGTGCAGCAGATCTATGTCATTGCTCTCGCTCATGGGGTGATCCTCTCTGAATCACATCGATCACTGACTCACATCGATCACTGGCGGGCAAGGCATAACAGCCCGTCAGGGAGGCGGACGAGGATAGGCCGCATACGAGAGTGGTCAACGTCAACCAGGCACGCACCGAAGGCTACTACCGGTCCGCCACACGCTCAAGGCCACAGCAGGACGATCGCGCTGCCACACTCCCGGATGCGCCCATGAGGATCGAACTGCTCTACCTTCGATGGCTGCCCCGGTTACGCCGAACTGCGTGAGCGCCTGCCACACCTGCTTGAACGGCCGACGTAGATGCCGAGATCGAGGAGCGCCGTATCGAATCCGAGCCCGCCGCCCAGCGAGAGCGTGACCGGGTCGAGTCGTCAAGCAACCGGCTGGCGGGCGGGTGACCGGGTGTGTACGTTGCGGGCATGAGCGACGGGGTGCACGCACGGAGCTACGGCAAGGTCTTCAACGAGGTTGCGTTCGAATACGACCGCAACCGCCCGGCCTACCCCGATGCGCTCGTCGACCAAGCCTGCGCGGTGGCAGGTATCAAGGATGGCGACCGGGTGCTCGAGATCGGGTGCGGGACCGGACAGCTGACGCGCAGCCTCCTCGCGCGAGGGCTGCGCGTGACCGCACTCGAGCCGGGAGATCAACTGATCCGCGTCGCCGAGGAGAACCTGCAAGACGCGGGCGATGTGGAGTTCGTCCACGCGCGACTCGAAGACATGCAGCTACCCCGCGAGAGCTACGAGGCGGTGTTCTCGGCGTCTGCAATCCACTGGGTTGACCCCGATCTAAGCTGGCGGATGATCGCCGACGCGCTCGCTCCCAACGGGACGCTCGCTCTAATCCAGTACTTCGGCCTTCAGGAGCAGCGCAGCGTCGATGATCAGGAGGCTCTACTGTCGGCCCTGCGCAGGCACGCGTGGGAGATCGCGGCGACCTGGCCCACCTACCGCGACCTTGATTGCACGCTTGCGGGCGTGCAGGAGCGCCGTCGGAACGTCGCGGATGCCTGGGGTTGGCTGGGGAGCTACGACATAGGGCGTGACTACGCAGCCGATCTCTTCGAGGATCTGCAGCTCGCAACCGTGCCAACCCTGATCGAGCACACCGCCGGTGAGCTCAGCGCCCTGCTGGGCACGATGTCATTCTGGGCACGACTCTCACCCGGCCAGCGCGACGCCCTTGTGAACGAAAATCACGCGCTCCACGAGCGCCTGGGGCGGCCAATCCGGGCGAGCACGGTCGCCGCACTTGTCACGGCGCGACGCAGTACCCCCGCGCCTCGACGTCAAGGACGTGGTCGCCCACGCCGCACGCACGCGTAGTCGACCTCAGAGCCATCGAATCCGCGGATCGCCCCATTTGCATCGAGACCGAACATCTAAACTCTCACGATGAGCCCAACGACAACGCTGATCGTATCCGTCCTCACGTCGTCGACCGTGGCCGCGATCCTCACGGGGATTCTCAGTGGTCGCAATGAGCGCAAGAAGCAGCTTCACGAAAGCCGGCGAGTCTTGGCTGGCGACTTCGGCGGCGAAGCGATGAACGCTCTCGCCGCGCTCCGACATTACAAGCCGACCACCCGCGCCGGACACCGCAACGACACGCTCCACACGGACTCGTCCCTGCGGGCGAATCGGGCCGAGGCCGTGCGAGACGCCATCGACCGCCTGCGCCCGATGCGGGGACGCATCTGGGTTACCTTCCCGGGAAGGACCAGTCAAGGGGGACAGGCTGCTCGTAAACCTCATACGACAGCTGACTGGGCCGAGCGAGTGATCATCTGCCTGCGCAGGGCAGAGGAGTCATGCAATCGCTTCTGGACGGCATGCGAGGATAGTCCCAGCGACCGCCTGACCCTGGAGTCCAAGCACGAGGTCGAATACGACAAGGCCAAGAACGCCGCTTGGCTAGCGCTCGACGAGTTTGCCCTATCGGCTGCCAAGTGGCTTGAACAGAGCTTCTTCTTGCCTCGGGGACTCTGAGATGTGTAACCACCCAGACCTACCGGCCGAAGTTTCCGTTCACCGCGCCCTCGAACCAAGATGCCGCGCCTTGGCTACCCCCCGCGCGCGCCCTCCTGCACCTTGAACTCCTCGACCAGCGCGGCATACGTGCGGCGCAGACCCTCCTCGATCGGAACCTCAGCTCGCCACCCGAGCTCGCGCTCGGCACGCGATACGTCCAGGCGGCTGTGCTGCAACTCGCCCGGACGGAGATCCGCCAACTCGGGCTCCAGCGCAACGTGCGCCGCGGCGCTGAGCCCAGTCCAAACGCTCATCACATCGGTCTCCACACCCGTGGCGACGTTGAACGTGCCGCGGCGCCCGGAGGCGGCGAGCAGGGCGCGCACCACGTCCTCGACGTACACGTAGTCCCGGTGGGGGCGCCGTGGCCGTAGAGCTTGGGCGCGCGGCCCGTGTGCAGGCAGTGGCTGAAGATCGCCACCACCCCCGCCTCCCCGTGGGGGCTCTGGCGGGGACCGTAGACGTTGCCCAGGCGGCACACCGCGTGGGGGACCCCCGAGGAGAGCGACCACGTGTTCACGTACGCCTCCGCCGCCCACTTCGAGGCACCGTAGGGGGAGAGCGGAGCAGGGATGCGCTCCTCGGGAGTTGGCATCGGGGCCTCGTCCCCGTACAGCGCGCCCCCGGTCGAGGTGAACACCACCGGCACCCCCAGGCGCCCGGCGACGTCCACCACGTTCAGCGTGCCCCGCACGTTGACCTCGCAGTCGCGGCCGGGGTCCGCGACGGAGGCCACCACGCTGGCCTGCGCTGCGAGGTGGAAGATCGCGCGTGGGGCGGCCCGCTCGATCGCGCCGTGCAGGGCCGCGCGATCGGTGATGTCGAGCGTGTGCAGCGTCGCCCCCTCTGCCACGTTGCGGGCGTCCCCCGAGGAGAGGTCGTCGATCACCCCCACCTCGTAGCCGTCGGCGAGCAGGGCGTCCACGAGGTGCGAGCCGATGAACCCGGCTCCGCCGGTGACCAGGGCGCGATTGGACACGCCGGGGAATCTAACCTAAGCGGGAAAGGAGGGGGCCGGCTCGCCCTCCGACACCGCTCGCTCCAGAAGTCCCTCGACGGTCTCGATCGCCTCGTCGATCCGCTCCAGTGCCTGGGGCTCCTCCTGGCGGCCCAGCATGTAGCGGCGCAGCGTCGCCAGCACCCTGCGCGCGATCCCCATCGCCGCCCGCTCGCGCTCCGCGTCGATCTTGCCCTGCTCCTTGAGCTCCACCACCCGGCGCACCGCCGGTTCGATCACTCCCCCCGGTAACTCCATCGCCGCCACGCCGTCCTCGATCGCCTGCGCAATCGCCCCCTCCGCGGTCTCCGCGTCGCCGCGCTCGATCGCCGTGGAAAAGGTCTCCAGGACCCCCTCCAACAGCGCCTGGGGGTCGGACTTCAGCTGCTCGCGGGCGTCGGGTCCAGAGCGCGAGAGCACGTCCAGAAAGGTGTCCAGCAGCACCGGGTCGAAGTGGTGTCCGCGCTGCTCGCGCATCAGGTGAACGGCCTGCTCGACCGAGTAGGCGCTGCGGTAGACGCGGTCGCTGGTGAGCGCGTCGAACACGTCCGCGACCGCCACGATCCGCCCCTCAATCGGGATCTCCTCGCCGGCGAGGCCACGCGGGTAGCCGCTTCCGTCCCACTTCTCGTGGTGGCTCAGCGCGATCGTGGCGGCCATATCGAGTATCGAGGAGGAGGAGCCGCGCAGCAGACGGTGGCCCTCCTCGGCGTGGGTCTCGACGATCGCGCGCTCCTCGGCGGTGAGCGGACCGGGCTTCAGCAGGATCGCGTCGGGGATCGCGACCTTGCCGACGTCGTGCAGGGGCGCCGCGTAGCCGAGCCGCTCGCAGAGCTCGACGCCGAAGCCGACGTGCTCGGCGAGCAGCGTCGAGAAGCGCCCGATCCGCTCGATGTGCGCGCCGGTGTCCTCGTCGCGGAACTCGACCGCCATCGAGAGGCGCCGCACGGTCTCCGACTGCGCGATCTCGAGCTCCGAGAGCGCACGGTGCAGCTCGCCGGAGCGGTCGTCGATCTGGCGTTGCAGCGCCTCGCGCCCACGCTCCCCGACGCGCCTTCCCAGCAGGCCGGCGGCCACGATCGCCACCGCAACGTAGATGGCCGCCTGGGTGTGGCTCTGGGCGATGATCGCCCCGACGGCGCCAGCGGCTAGCACCGCCGCCAGCGGCGTCCATGGGAGCAGCGCGCGGAGGCGGCTGCGGGTCGAATCCTCGGCGGCAGGTCCCTTCCCCACGCGTTCGAGGTTACTCCACCGTTCGGGCATTTCCACTGGATCGAGTCTCCTTCCCCGCGCGCTCGGCGCGTCCGCCATGGGACGTGAAGGGCGGCGGGGTCAGTGGACGAATTTTCGATCCACCCGCGCGCGGTGTGTGTGGTCCGGACGCCCAGATAGAGTTTTGAGTCGTGCGCCCTAGGCTCCTCTTCGCGGCAGGTCTGTCGCTTGTGATCGCCGTGACGGCACTCGCCGGGTGCGGGGGCTCCTCGGGCAACGGCGTCGCGTCGAAATCGCCGGCCGAGATCGTGGCGGCAGCCAAGGCGGCTGCGGACAGCGCGAGCACGGTGCACGTCTCGGGCTCGACGGTCACGGGCGGAGCCCCGATCGTGCTCGACCTGAGCCTCGTGGCCGGCAGGGGAGGCCGGGGACGGCTCTCGGAGAACGGGCTGAGCTTTGAACTGGTCGAGATCGACGGCACGATCTACATCAGCGGCAGCTCCGCCTTCTACAAGCACTTCGCAGGCCCCGCCGCGGCGCAGCTACTTCAGGGGAAGTGGCTGAAGGCGCCGGTCTCCAACGCGAGCTTCGCGGGACTCTCCTCGCTGACCGACCTCCGCACGCTGCTCGACGCAGCACTCGCGACCGGCAACAAAACGCTGGCGGCGGCCGGCACGAGGACGATCCATGGGCAGGCGGTCGTAGGCGTCAAGGACACCGCCCAGAACGGGACCCTCTACGTGGCCACGACGGGACAGCCCTACCCCATCGAGATCACCAAGAGCGGCCCCGGCGGCGGCACGATCACGTTCGAGCAATGGAACAAGCCGGTCACGCTCACCGCGCCTGCAAACGCGGTGGACATCGAACAGCTTCAGAAAGGCTGAAGCCGCCTGAGGCGGGATCTCAGTGTCCGGGGGACCGTCCACCGTCGACGTGACGGATCTCGCTGCTGAACTCGGTATTCACTCGGGCTCCCCGCCGGCCGTACTCGACAGCCACTGAGGAGGGGTCCAGTCCCCCTCCGGGTCCGTGGTTTGCCCCACCTCGATCAGATAACCGTCGGGATCGCGGATATAGCAACGGATCTCGTACTGGTGCTGCTTAGGCGGCGTCAGGAATTGAGCACCACGGGCGCTCCATTCGGCGTACACGGCCTCGATGTCTTTGACCCGGATATTGAGGAAGCTGCTGACCCGGTCGAGGTCGCGTGGCGTCTCCAGAGTGACCGCGGGCTTGTCGTCGGTCGGGCCTCCGCCCACATTGATGACGATCCAGCTGTTGGCTAGCGCGACATTGGTCGGCCCTCCGGGGCCGGAAAAGACAACCTCGCCACCGAGCACGTCGGTGTAAAATCGCCGAGAGCGCTCGACGTCGTCCGAGACGATGAAGTGGGTCAGCACAATTCCCTCTGCCGGCGGTCTCGATTCGGCCATCTGCCACCTCCACTGGTTGGGACTCATGCCCCGCTTACGGACGGGATCTACCGCCGATACCGTGATGATCGGGGACCCTATCTCGTCCCACGGTACAGCTATAGGCACCACGTTTGATCCGATGGCCCTGCCTTTAGTAAATCAACCCCCTTACAGGGCGATCGCGACGTACTTGGTCTCCAGGTACTCCTCGATCCCCTCAAACCCCCCCTCGCGTCCGAAGCCAGACTGCTTGACGCCGCCGAAGGGAGCGGCGGGGTTCGAGACGATGCCCTGGTTGAGGCCGACCATGCCGGTCTCGAGGCCCTCGGCGACGCGCAGCGCGCGGGAGAGGTCGCGGGTGTAGAGGTAGGCGACGAGGCCGTAGGAGGTGCGGTTGGCAGCACGTAGGGCCTCCTCCTCGGTGGAGAAGGTCGCGATGGGGGCGACGGGCCCGAAGATCTCCTCCGTGAGCGCGCGCGCGTCGGGGGGCACGTCGGCGAGCACGGTGGGGGCGAAGAAGTAGCCCGGGCCCTCCAGCGGTGAGCCGCCGGTCAGCGCGCGGGCGCCGCGATCCACGGCATCGCCGACGAGCTCGGTGACAGTGGCACGCTGGCGCTCGTCGATCAGCGGGCCCACGTCGGTGCCGGGCTCGGTGCCGCGCCCCACCCTGAGCGCCCCCATGCGCGCGGCGAGGCGCCCGGCGAACTCCTCCGCGAAGGACTCGTGTACGTGGAAGCGGTTGGCGGCGGTGCAGGCCTCCCCGACATTGCGCATCTTCGCCGTGAGAGCGCCCTCGACCGCCGCGTCGAGGTCGGCATCCTCGAAGACGATGAAGGGGGCGTTGCCGCCCAGCTCCATGGAGACGCGGAGGATCTGCTCGGCGGACTGCTCGATCAGGGTGCGCCCGACCTCGGTGGAGCCGGTGAAGGAGAGCTTGCGGGTCCGCCCGTCGCGCAGCAGGGGCTCGATCACGGCGCCGGAGCGGCGGGCGGTGATCGTGTTCAGGACCCCCCCGGGCAGGCCGGCCTCCTCGAGGATCCGCGTCAGCGCCAGCATCGAGAGGGGGGTCTGCTGGGCGGGCTTGACGACGATCGTGCAGCCGGCGGCGATCGCGGGGGCGAGCTTGCGGGCGCCCATTGCCATCGGGAAGTTCCAGGGGGTGACGAACACGCAGGGGCCGACGGGCTGGCGCATCGTGAGGATGCGCCCGGCACCCGTGGTGTTAACCATGTAGCGGCCGTGTATGCGCACGGCCTCCTCGGAGAACCAGCGCAGGAAGTCGGCGGCGTAGGCGATCTCGGCGCGGGACTCCGCGAGGGCCTTGCCCATCTCGAGGGTCATCAGCAGCGCGAGCTCCTCGCGGCGGGCGGTGAGCGCCTCGTAGGCGCGGCGCAGGATCTCCCCGCGCTCGCGCGGAGGATGGGCGGCCCACTCGGCCTGGTGCTCCGCGGCGCTGGCCAGCGCTTCGAGCGCGTCGGAGGGCTGCGCGTCGGCGACCTCCAGCAGTGTCTCCCCGGTGGAGGGGTCCTCGACGGGGAGCGTCCCCGCTCCCGTGGCGGCCCGCCAGCGCCCGCCGATGTAGAGCTCGGTGGGAACCCCTTCCAGTACGGCCCGCTCGCTGCTCGTGTCAGGCATCAGCGCAGTTCACCTCTCGTGGAGTCGTTTGGATTGGAGGGGGGCGTTCGCAGCTCATGACCGCGGTCGGTGCTGTCGATTCAGAGTACATGCGACCCCTCGCGGCAGCACTGCTCACTGTGGCCCTGGCCGGCCTGTGCGCGGCGAGCGCGGTGGCGACCCCAACGCTCGTGATCCAGGGAGCCGGCGACGGCCACGGCGTGGGGATGAGCCAAGAGGGGGCGCTGGGGTACGCGCAGCACGGATACGACTACCAGGCGATCCTCGCCCACTACTACACCGGCACCGCTCTGGGGAGCGTCTCGCAGCAGACGAAAATCACGGTGCTGATGGGCGGGAAGGTCCGCGCGATCCCCCTCGAAACCTACGTGCGCGGAGTGGTGGGGGCGGAGATGCCCACGAACTGGCCGCTGGCGGCGCTGGAGGCGCAGGCGGTGGCGAGCCGTACCTACGCGCTCACCGACCACGCGGGCGGGGCGCGCTTCGACGTGTACGCGGACACGCGCTCGCAGGTGTACCTGGGCAGGAAGGCGCAGACGGCCCAGACGGACGCGGCGGTGACCGCGACGGCGGGCCAGGTGGTGACCTACGGCGGGCAACCCGCGATCACGTACTTCTTTGCGAGCTCGGGGGGAATGACCGAGGGCGCGCAGGACGGCTTCCCTGGCGCCGCACCGGAGCCCTGGTTGCAGGGCGTCCCGGACCCCTACGACCAGGGCCCGCTGCACAGCTGGACAGTGAGCATGAGTTTCCCCACGGCGGCGACGCGTCTGCGCGGCCTGGTGCGGGGCGCGTTCCGGGGCATCGAAGTGCTGCGCCGGGGCTACTCGCCGCGGGTCCTCTCGGCCTACGTGCTGGGCTCGGCGGGACGCACCGAGGTGAGCGGCCCCGAATTGGCCAGCCGCCTCGGCCTGGACTCCACCTGGATGTACTTCAGCATCCGGACCGCCCACGGCACACAGCCGGAGCCGGACTCCAGCCGCTACACCCGCTCGGCGCCTCAGGCCCCCGCGCCGAGCGGCGCAACCTCCCCTTCCAGCACTCCCCCGGCCACCGAACCGCCCGGCCCCGAAGGCGGGACGACCGCCGGCAGCGCTCCGACCGCGGGCCCAGGCGGCGGGACAACCCCCCCGTAGGTGCGGGCGGGGAGGACTCTCCCCGTAGGCGGGCGGGGACAACCCGTGGGCGGGCGCCGTAGGCTTCACCGATCGACGCCCCGCTGCTGATCGCCGACGTGCCGTGGCTGCTGTACCGCGCGTTCTTCTCGCTGCCGAAATCGATCATGGACGGGGAGGGGCAGCCGGTGAACGCGCTGCTGGGGACGGTCAACGCCTTGCTGTCGGCGATCGAGGCGCGGCCCCCGCGCGCGGTCGTGGCGTGCCTGGGCGCCGAGCAGGCGGCCTACCGGGTGGAGCTGTACCCGCCCTACCACGCCCACCGCGACTCGATGCCGCCGGAGCTCGCGAGCCAGTGGGAGCGCGCCCCCGAGCTGCTAGCGAGCCTCGGCTGGATGGTGAGCTCAAGCGTGGATCTAGAGGCGGACGACGTGATGTTCTCGTTCGCGCGCGTGGAGGCGGCGGCGGGCGGGCGGGCGCTGCTGCTCACCGGCGACCGCGATCTCTTCCAGGCGGTTGGGGAGCGCGCAGCGATTCTCGAGCTGCCCAAGGACGGGAAGCCAGTGGAGGTCGGGCCGGAGCAGGTGCGTCAGCGCTACGGGATCGGACCGGAGCTCGTGACGGACTTCATCGCGCTGCGCGGCGATCCCTCCGACGGCCTCCCAGGCGCACCGGGGATCGGCGCGAAGACGGCCGCGGAACTGCTACGCGCGCACGGCTCCTTGGAGGCAGTGCTGAGCGCCGCGGGCGTCGACAACGACACAGGCGCCGAGGGCTCTTCGTCGGCTGCAGTCAGAGCAAGCACCGATATGCGCCCGCGGATCGCCGCGTCCCTGCGCGAGAACGCAGGGTTACTGCGCACGTTCAAGCAGATCGCGACGCTTCAGCGCATCGACGCCGAGCCGCCGTCCGACCGGTCCACCGACTTCGTCGGGGGAGCACACATGGCGAGCAAGCTCGGGATGCGGCGACTGACGGAGCGGCTGGAGCGGCTCGCCGTTGCCTGACGCGCCCTCGCTGCCGCTCCGGTCGTGAGCGGCAGCACAGCGGCAACCGCATTTGACAATGGACCTATTGCACTATAATCTTGGCTCATGCCGTTCATCGAGCTCTCCGACCGCGCCTATACCCGCCTTTTGCGTAGGTCTACTTCGTTTTCCGATACCGCCGAGCATGTAATCCTTCGCCTGCTCGACGAGACTGAGCCGACAGCTTCCGCTACCATGCATGCTGTGCAGCAAGATCTGGATGCCACCAACAATCAGCGCTCGCCTCGGGCGATACCTGGCTCGATCCTCCCCGAGCGCGAATATTGGCTGCCGATTCTCGGAGTCATCGAGCGGCTCGGGGGCTCGGCGGCTGCCAGCGATGTGATCGAGTCCCTGGGGGAAAGCATGCGGGGCATGCTCAAGCCCCGCGACTACGAGACACTCGCAATGGGAGAGCTCCGCTGGCGTAATCGCGCTCGATTCGCACGACTGCGCATGACCGAACGAGGGCTCCTGAGCAAAGCATCCCATCGAGGTATATGGGAGATAACCGACGCTGGGCGCAGATATCTAGAGGCTAGAAGGGACTAGAGCTGCGGTACCGCTCTCATCCAAGGTGTCTTCCTCGTGACCCGGATCTCAGACATATCCTCGCTGGAGGATTTCGACGTTGAGAGCATGCGCGAAGATCTCCGCGACCAACGTTGGCAACGGCACCGGAGCATGCTGCGGGCGATCATGGGCCTGCTCGTGATCCTCGTACTGGGCCTGCATGCGCAATACGTGCTGCCCTTGCTGAAGTGGCTGTGAAGCAGACCTACGGCGTGAACTTGACGGTGATCACGTCCCCGTCGCGCATCACGTAGTCGCGGCCCTCCAGGCGCAGCGTGCCGCGTTCGCGCGCGGCGGCATAGCCGCCGGCGTCCACGAGCTCCCGCCAGCCGATCACTTCGGCGCGCACGAAGCCCCGCTGGATGTCCGAGTGGATCTGACCCGCGGCGTGCCACGCGGTGAGGCCCTCCCGCAGGTGCCAGGACTGGGCGGGCTTGGCCTCCCCGGCGGTGAAGAAGGCGATCAGGTGCAAGAGCGTGAAGGCGCCGCGCACCACACGCTGCAGGCCGGACTCGCTGACGCCGAGCTCGGAGCGCATCGCGGCGGCGTCCTCGTCCTCGAGCTCGGCGAGCTCGGCCTCGATGCGCGCGGAGACCGCCACGACGGCCGCGCCCTGGGCGGCGGCGTGGGCCGCGATCTCCGTGGGGATCTCCTCGCTGCCCTCGTCCACGTTGGCGACGAACAGCACCGGCTTGGCGGTGAGCGAGCCAAGGTCGCGCGCGGCATCGGGAGCTTCCTCGGGCAGGGGCACGGTACGCACCGGGCGCCCCGCCTGCAGGGCGGCGATCGCCTCGTTCAGCCACGCCTCCTCGGCGGCCGCCGCACGGTCTCCTCCGCGAGCGGTTTTGGCGACCCGCTCCACACGCCGCTCGGCCTGCTCCAGGTCGGCGAGCGCGAGCTCGGCCTCGATCGTCTCGATGTCGCGCAGCGGGTGCACGTCGCCCTCGGGGTGCACCACGCTCTCGTCTCGGTGGGCGCGCACGACGTGCACGATCGCGTCGGTCTCGCGGATGTTGGCGAGGAAGCGGTTGCCGAGGCCCTCCCCCTGGTGGGCGCCCGCGACGAGCCCCGCGATGTCGTGGAAGTCGATCGTGTCGTAGACGATCTCCGACGCGCCCACCGTGGCGGCCACCTCGTCCATACGCCGGTCGACGACGGGGACCACGGCGACGTTGGGCTCGATCGTGGTGAAGGGGTAGTTGGCCGCCTCCGCCCCGGCTTTGGTGAGCGCGTTGAAGAGCGAGGACTTGCCCGCGTTGGGCATCCCCACGATGCCGATGCGGGTGCTCACCGCGGCGCCTCCCCGCGGGTTGGGAGAGGGCGATCCGTGGGGTGCTCAGCGAGAGCCCCCCCTCCCCCTCCCTCCAAACCCGTCGCCCCCCGGGCGGCGAGGACGGTTCCCAGCACCGCGCCCGCCAGGACATCGGAGGGGTAGTGAACCCCGAGATACAGGCGCGAGCCGGCCAGGCACGCCGCGAGCGCGTACAGCGGCGCCGCGGGCAGTCCCAGGCGCGCGTAGAGGCGCGCACCGGCGAACGAGGTGGAAGCGTGAGCGCTGGGGAAGCTGAGCTGCGTGGGCGTACTGGTCAACGCCGGCAGTCCGCGCAGCTCGGGGCGGGGCCGGCGGACGATGAGCTTGACCGTGGTGTTCAGCGCGAACGTCCCCGCCACCACACCGCTCGCGCGGGCCCAGCGTGCGCGCCGTGGCCGGTCGAGCGCCCAACCGGTGGCGCCCAGCGCGAGCCACACCGCCCCGTGCTCGCCGAGCCGCGAGAAGCGGGCGACCGCGCGATCGCGACGCGGACCGTGCCCGCAGGTGCGCGCAAGCCGCAGAATCCGCTTGTCAAGGGAGCGCACTGTCCAGCCAGCTAGGCGGCGCCGAAGCCTACGCGCTGGTCATCTCCCTCGACCCGCACGTACACCACCTGCGCGAGGTCCAGGCGCGCGGGGCCGTCCTCGGTCTCGAGCTCGTGCCAGCCCGTGCTGCCGAGCGACTTGTGCAGCGTCTGCAGCTGCTCCTCGCCGACGCGCAGCGCGAGCACCTGGCCGCCCTGGAAGCCGACGCTCACACGGCGTGGACCCGCCATCAGCCGGCCGCCTCGCCGGAGGCGTGGACGACTACGCGACCCTCGCCGTGACGTGCCGGCTCGACGATCTCCACCAGCACCCGCCCGAGCTCCCTGGGCCTCAGGAAGGCCACGCGCGAGCCCCCGATCCCCACTCGGGGGCTTTTGTCGATCGGATCGAAGCCCGCTTGGTGCAGCTCATCGAGCGCGGCCTCGATGTCGGCGACCCCGTAGGCGATGTGGTGCATGCCGGGACCGCGCTTGGCGAGGAACCTGCCGAGGGGAGTCTCGGGTCCGAGTGGGGCGAGCAGCTCGACGTGGTTCTCGCCGATGTCGAGCAGCACCGCTTCGACGCCCTGCTCCTCCACGATTTCCCGGAGGCCGACGTCGAGCCCCATGCGATCACGCCAGAGCTCGAGCGCCGGCTCGATCTCGGGGACGGCGATTCCTACATGGTCGATGCGGTCGAACACTGGGGGGAGTCTAGAGGGATACGCCGGGGTCATCCAGCGGCGTGGCGGCGACGACCCGCAGACCCACCCCGGGGGCGCGCTCCAGACGGGGGGTGCCGGCCATGATGCGATCGATCGCCTCGCGGTCGAGGACCTCGTGTCCGAGCAGCTCGCGCGCGAGCGCGTCGAGCTGGGGGCGGTGGCCGACGATCATCTTCAGCGCCGCGCGCCGGCCCTCCTCGACCAGGTCCTGGCGCTCCTCGTCGCGGATGCGCAGCGTGGTCTCCGAGAGGCGCACGTCCCCCTCGGGGGAGCGCCCGACGGCGGCGTTTCCCATCGCGAAGTCGTGCACCATCGAGTGGGCGATGTCCGCCACGCGTTTGAGGTCGTCGGAGGCGCCGGTGGTGACCTGGCCGAACACGACCTGCTCGGCGACGCGCCCGCCGAGCAGCACGGTCACGTAGTCGAGCAGCTCCTCGCGGGTCTTCAGGTAGCGGTCCTCGGCGGGGAGGTTGAGCGTGTAGCCGAGCGCGCGCCCCCGGGGGACGATCGAGATGCGGTGCACACGGTCCACCGAGGGCAGTAGCTCCCCGCAGAGCGCGTGGCCGGCCTCGTGGTAGGCGACCACCCGCTTCTCGTGGTCGTTCAGAACCCGGTGGGACTGCACCCCCGCGATCACCCGCTCCAGGGCCCCGTCGAAGTCCGCGTCGGTGATCCCCTTGGCGCCGCGGCGCGCGGCGAAGATCGCGGCCTCGTTGCAAATGTTCGCCAGGTCGGCACCCGTGAGGCCGCTGGTCTGCTGGGCGACCAGAGCGAGGTCCACATCGTGCAGCGGCTTGTCGCGGGTGTGCACCGCAAGGATCCCTTCGCGGCCCTTGACGTCGGGGGGCGCGACGAACACCTGGCGGTCGAAGCGCCCCGGGCGCAGCAGCGCGGGGTCGAGCTTCTCCAGCAGGTTCGAGGCCGCAATCACCACCAGGCGGCCGTTAGTCTCGAAGCCGTCCATCTCGACGAGCAACTGGTTGAGCGTCTGGTCCTTCTCGCCGGAGATGTCCATGCCGCGCCGTCCCCCCACAGCGTCGAGCTCGTCAATGAAGATGATCGCGGGCTGGTGCTTGCGCGCGATCGCGAACAGCCTGCGGATGCGCGCGGCGCCGAGGCCCGCGAACATCTCCACGAAGGCCGCGGCCGACTGCGCGAAGAACTGCGCGCCGGACTCGTGCGCGACAGCCTTGGCGAGCAGCGTCTTGCCCGTCCCGGGGGGACCGTGCAGAAGAATCCCCTTGGGAACCGTGGCGCCCAGCTTGCGGAACTGCTCGGGGTCGCGCAGGAACTCGACGATCTCCTGCAACTCCGCCTTGGCCTCTTTGACCCCCGCGATGTCGTCCCAGCCCACCGACTGGTTCGAGGAGGGCTTGATCTGCTGCGGCTTGACCCGCGGCATCACCTTCAGCATCCGCCACATCATGTAGATGAGGGCCGCGAAGAACACGATCATCACGACCGGCGACCACTGGTAGGCCCATTCCTGGATGTTGTGCACCAGCGAGGCTTCCGGCGCCGCGGGCGAGGGGGTCAGGGCGACCACGCCGGTAGTGAGCGCGGTATGCGCCGCCACCGCCGCGGTGCTCAGGTGGCGCAGCTCGGCGACCGAGTTGCCCGCCGCCCGCCACGCCGCCCCCAGCGCCGCGTTCAGCTCCCTATCCACTGTGCCCTGTCCGCTCCATCACCGTCACCATCCTTGGCTCGATCGATTCCATTATGGCCCAAGGCCGATCCTGATCACCCCAACACAGAACGCGCGAGGTCTCCGAAGAATTCCGCGGCGAACGTCACGTCACGCACGTCGATACGCTCGTCGGCGGCGTGGATCAGCGGCATGCCTGCAAGCAGCGACTGGTGGCGCTGGGGGAAGAAGCCGTAGGCGACGCACTCCGGGAAGGCGGCGCGGAAGTGGCGGGAGTCGGTGAAGCCGGGGAGGATCACCGGCACCACCTCCGCGCCGGGGTCGCGCTCGGCGATCCAGCCGGAGATCGCCTCCATCAAGGGGGAGTCCGCGGGGGAGCGGTTGCCCACCACGCGCTCGGTGAACTCGATGTGGAAGTCCGGGATGCCCCCGGGCGGCTCCTCGCCCTCCCCCGCGCCCTCTGGCCCACCGCCTCCTCTGAACCGGCCCGAGCCCGCTGGATGGGCGGGGTCCGGGTGGGTGGGCGCCAGCACTTCGGCGATCCCGCGGAGCACCTCCTCCTCGCCGAGGCCCGGGGGCACGCGGCAGTCGACTTTCACCTCGGCGCGGCTGGGGATCACGTTGATCTTCTCCGAGGCGCGGATGCGGGTGGGGGCGAAGGTGACGCCGAGCATCGGCTCGAACATGCTCGCCAGGCGGGGGTCCACGGCGAGCAGGTTGGCGAGCGCTCCCGCGGGGTCCCCGGGGTCCTCGCCGATTCCCCGCAGGAACGCGGCGGGCTCGGCGGTGAGCGTGTAGGCGGGCTGGCGCTCCGCGAGGCGTGTCAGCAGCGGGCCCATCTTCAGCAGAGCGTTCTCGGCGATCTTCGGCATCGAGGCGTGCCCCGCCGCCCCCCCGGTGGCGAGGGTGAAACGGAAGACCCCCTTCTCCGCGCAGCAAACCCCGTAGCGGCGGCGGCCGCGGTACTCGAACACCGCGCCCCCGCCCTCGTTGACGAGCAGATCGCAGCGCACCTTCTCGGGGTGGGTGCGGGTCAGCCATTCCGCCCCGAGTCGTCCGCCGGTCTCCTCGTCAACGACCGCCACGATCAGCAGGTCTCCGCGCGCGGGGCGCCAGCCGGAGCGCGCCAGCGAGACCGCGGCCGCCACCTCGGCCGCGACCTGGGACTTCATGTCGAGCGCCCCCCTCCCCCACACGCAGCCCTCGGCGAGCTCGCCCGACCAGGGGTCCCGGCTCCACTCGGCGGGGTCGGCGAGCACCGTGTCGACGTGGCCGAGACAGCAGAGCGTGGGACCTTCCTCAGCACCGCGCAAGCGCGCCACAAGATTGGGTCGCTCCGGGACGGCGCCGAGCAGCTCGCACTCGAAGCCGGCGTCGGCGAGCAGCGCGTGGAGGTACTGCTGGGCCGGCAGCTCATTGCCGGGCGGATTGACGGTGTTGAAGGCGATCAGGCGCTGGAGAAGCTGGACACTCTCGGTAGCCAGGTCGGCAGTGCTCACCCGGCGATAGTACGCCGATCCCGGTGTGCTCCGGGCACGGACGCGAGCAGCTCGCGCGTATAGGGATGTGTGGGCGAGCTGTAGAGCGTCTCGTTGGGCGCCAGCTCGACGATCCTGCCGGCGCGCATCACCGCCACACGATCGGCCATCTGGCGCACGACCGCAAGGTCGTGGGAGATCAACAGGAGCGTCAGACCCAGCTCGCGCCGCAGCTCGCGCAGGAGGTCGAGGATCTGGGCCTGGATCGTGACGTCGAGCGCCGACACCGGCTCGTCGGCGATCAGCAGCTTTGGCCCCAGCGCGAGCGCGCGCGCAATGCCGATCCGCTGGCGCTGGCCACCGGAGAACTCGTGGGGGTAGCGGTTGTAGTGCTCGGGTTGCAGGCCCACCCGCTCCATCAGCTCGCACACCGCGCCCCTGCGCTGCGCCCTGTCGCGGTGCAGACCGTGGATCGCGAATGGCTCGCCGACGATCGAGCCGGCCGTCTTGCGGGGGTTCAGCGAGGAGTAGGGGTCCTGGAAGACGATCTGCATCTCGCGGCGCGCCGCCCTCAGCGCGGCGCCCCCCAGATGGGCGATGTCCTGGCCCTGAAAGCGGATCTCCCCGCCGGTGGGCTCCAGCAGGCGCATGATCAGACGCGCGGTGGTGCTCTTGCCGCAGCCGGTCTCCCCCACCAGCGCGAACACCTCGCCGCGCCGCAGCTCGAAGCTGACTCCTGCGACCGCCTCGACATCAGCGACGCGGCGCTGAAACACCACGCCGCGGGTGACCGGGAAGCGCTTGAGGAGATCACGCACCTCAAGCAGCGGCTCGGCGGCCGCGAGCGGCTGCTTGGCTGTGGGCGGCTGCTTGGCTGTGGGCGGCTGCTCGGGTGTGAGCGGCTGCTCGGCCGTGAGCAGCTGCTCGGCTGTGGGCAGCAGTCCGGGCGGGGGAGGCTGCTCAGACGCGGGCGGCCGCTCGGGCGCGGGGGCATCGAGCGTCGGCATCGAGCGCAGGAGCTCCTGCGTGTACGGATGGCTAGGCGCGGCCAGCACCTGCTCGGCGAAGCCCCGCTCGACGATCCGCCCGGCGTACATCACCGCGATCTCGTCGGCCATCTCGGAGACCACCCCGAGGTCGTGCGTGATCAGCACGAGCGCCATCCCGAGCTCCTCGCGCAAGCGGCGCAGCAGCGCGAGAATCTGCGCCTGCACGGTCACGTCGAGCGCGGTGGTGGGCTCGTCGGCGATCAGCAGCTTGGGCTCGTTGGCGAGCGCCATCGCGATCATCGCGCGCTGGCGCATCCCCCCGGAGAGCTCGTGCGGGTAGGCCTCGACACGCCGCGACGGCTCGGGGATGCCGACCAGCTCCAGCAGCGCGATCGTCTGCTCGTGGGCGGCCCGCCGCGAGACCTCGCGGTGGACGCGGATCGCCTCTGCGATCTGCGCCCCCACCCGGTAGAGAGGGTGCAGCGAGGAGAGCGGGTCCTGGAAGACCATCGCCAGCTCGTTGCCGCGCAGCGCGCGCATCCGCCGCTCGGGCAGCCCGAGGAGATCGACGCCCTCGAACAGGATCCGCCCGGAGATGCGCGCGCCCTCGTTGCGGATTAGTCCCATTGCACTCAACGCGCAGACGCTCTTGCCCGAGCCCGACTCCCCGACGATCCCAAGCGTGCGCCCGCGCTCGAGCTCGAGGGAGACGCCGTTGACAGCGTGCACCACCCCGTCTTCGACGGGGAACTCCACCTGCAGATCCTCGACCCTCAGCAACGGTTGGCCCACTGCGTTCATGAAGCCGCCGAGCCCTCCGGCGTGCGCGGTCGCCCGATCATTTGAACCTGACCCGCGGATCGAGATACGCGTAGGAGATGTCGACGAAGATGTTGGCCACGACGATGAACAGCGCGGCCAGCAGCACAGTGCCCTGGACGATCGGGAAGTCGGCGTGGGTGAGCGCGTCGTAGTTCAATCGCCCCACGCCGGGGATGTCGAAGACGACTTCGATCAGCAGCGCGCCGCCGAGCAGCGTGCCGAGGTCGAGGCCGAGCACGGTCACGATCGGGGTGATCGCGGCGCGCACCCCGTGGCGCAGGATCACGCGGCGCTCGGAGAGGCCCTTGGCGCGGGCGGTGCGGATGTAGTCCTGGTCGAGCACCTCCAGCAGGTTGGCGCGCAGCAATCGCGCGTACACCGCGGCGAAGGTGGCGGCGAGCACCAGCCAGGGGAGGATCAGCGATGTGAACCATTTCCCCGGGTCGCTGCTGAGGCCGACATAGCTGCCAGCGCCGGGGAAGACCTTGAGCTTGCCGATGTCAGAGGCGAACAAGAACAGCGCGATCAGCCCCAGCCAGTATTCCGGTGCGGAGATGAACACGAGCGCGGTGCCCATCGCGGCGCGGTCCAGCCACGTGCGCCGGCGCACCGCGGAGACGATCCCGACCACGAGACCGCTCGTCAGCCAGATCACCACCGCTCCCCCCGCGAGCGAGACGGTGGCGGGCAGCCGTTCGGCGATCAGGCTCTTGACGGAGGCCTCGCTGTAGTAGCTGTAGCCAAGGTTGAAGTGCAGCAGCACGCCCTTCATGTAGTCGTAGAACTGAGTGGGGAGCGGCTTGTTCAACCCCAGATCGCGGGTGATCTCGGCGATCACCTTTTCAGTCGGGGAGCGCCCAGCGCGCAGCGACGCCGGGTTGGCGCTGGGGAAGAGGTAGAAGAACAGGAACGTGAGCGCCGCGACGATGAACAGCAGCGCGAGGCCCCACAGGACGCGGCGGACGATGTAGCGGGTCATCCCCTCTGCTTTCTGCGCCTCGACCTCACCTTCCTGCGCCCAAGCCTTCGAGTCGCCCGAGGGTCCTCCGGCCAGAATGCGGTTCCCTGGCGGGAGGACCCCCTCGGGGACTCACTTCAGCGAGGTGAAGGCGTAGTCCCACGCGCCGGTGTCCCATAGCTGGTTGACGCCCGCGACGCCCCTACCCTCGATCTGCGCCTGAATCGAGTAGATCTCGGGCGCCGCCACGGCCTGGCGGACCAGCATTTCGTCGATCTTCGCCCACGCTTCCGCGCGCGCCGGTTCGCCCACCACCAGCGACGCCTTTTCCATGGCGGCGTTGATCTGGGGGTCGTTGACCTGGCTCCAGTTGGAGTTGCCGCTGGGTGTGATCACGGGCCCATAGAACGGCACGTACAGCACCGTCTGGGGGTCGGCGAAGTCGCGCACCCAACCGGCGTTGGGGCAGACATCGATCTCCTGCGAGGGCACGGTGCAGTACTTGGAGTACATCACCGACTGGTCGACCAGCGTGAGATGGGTTTTGAAGCCCACGCTCTGTAGCGCCTGGTTGGTGACCTGCGCCATCGCTTCCTGCGGTTCGCCAGTGGAGCCGACCACCTGCAGGGTCTTGCCCCCGGTGTACCTGCCGCTGGGGTAGCCGGCGAGCTTGATGTACTTCGCCGCGACCACCATGTCGCCTTCAGGGTGTTCGTTGTAGTCCACCTTCGGCCCCGCGAGGCCGCCGGCCTGTTCAAAGCCGTTCACGCCGGGATAGAGGAAGTGGGTCATCGGCTGCGCCACCAGCGGGCCGCCACGCGCCTTCACGAGCGCGTCGCGGTCGATCGCCGCCCACACCGCCTTGCGCAGATCGACGTTGGTGAACGGGCCGTGCGCGTTGTCGAGCGAGGCATAGTAGGTTCCCGAGCCGGGCGTGAAGGTGATCTGCTGGGGATCGTGCTCGTAGGCTTCCTTGACGATCGACTGCGCCGGCACGTCGTTCTGCACGACGTCTTCGCCCTGCAGCACCTGCTTGCCGATCACCGTCGGTTCGCCGCCGATGTTGATGTCGATCTGGTTGAGATAGGCGGGTCGGAAGTCGGTGTGGGGGTTCCAGTTGGGGTTGCGCACGAGCGTCGCCGACTTGCCCGGCTGGTAGCCGATGCCGAGGAACTTTCCCGCGCTGTCGGACTTCACCATGTAGGGCCCGCTCGCCACGAGGTATTCGCTGCCATAGGTCGTCGGTTTGTGGGCGTCGAGCGGCTTGGCGAACTCCGGCGGGACGGGAGCCGACAACGGCAGGCTGAGCGCTCCCACGAGCAGCGCGCCTGTCGGTTTCGTCAGGTGAAAGGCAATCGTGTATCTGCTCGGCGTTTCGATCCCGGAGATCGGCCCGCCCTTGGCCCCTTTTGCGCCGACGATGTCCCCGAAGTAGGGTTCGAAATAGGGGTTGGCCACGTTTGGGTTGGCGCCGCGCTCGATCGCGTAAGCGACGTCGCCGGAGTTCACTTCGCGGTCGACCGGCGGGCTGAAGTAGATGTGCGGCCTGATCTGGATCGTCACCGTCTTGCCGCCGTCGGTAATCACCGGCTGACCGGAGGCGACGTCCGGTTCGAGCTTGGAGGCGCTGTTGGGGAGGTAGGAGTAGAGCGAGCGCTGCGTCGCCGAGGTGATCGTGTAATCCTCGTCCGCATACGTCTCACCGGGGTCAAAGTGTTCAAAGTCCTCGTGGTCGTAGACGACCAGCGTCCCACCGCGTTTCTTGCCATAGAGCTGCTGGCCGCTGGGCGACTCGCCCGACTTCAGCGGAATGCTGCTCGTGCCGGTCGAGCCCGTACCGCTGGAGCCGCACGCGGCGAGCGTAACGGCGAGCAATCCCCCGATCAGCGCGAACGCCGAGGCACCTCTCCATCTGTGACGGTTGTTAAGCATGACCCTTGGTCTCCTCCTCTGGTGATTACTTGACGGAACGGCCCGTCCGTGGATTGAGCGCGTCCTGCAGGCCATCCCCGAGCAGGTTGAAGGCGAGTACGGTGAGCAGCAGCGCGAGGCCGGGGAACAGCATGTACCACCACGCGGTGTTGAAGATCGGCGTCGCGGCGGCGAGCATCTGCCCCCAGCTCGCCGCCGGTGCACGCACGCCGACGCCGAGGAACGAGAGCGCGGCCTCCAGCAGGATGTTCGCCGGGATCAGCAGGCTGGCGTAGACGATCAGCGGCGCGGTGAGGTTGGGGAGGATCTCGCGGAAGACGATGCGCGCGTTCGAGGCCCCCAGCGAGCGGGCGGCCTCGACAAACTCCCGCTCGCGCAGGGAAAGCACCTGACCGCGCACGATCCGCGCGATGTAGGTCCAGTTGAACAGCGCGACGATCGCGACGATCGTGGAGACGCCGGGCTGGATCGCGCCTTTCACGCAGCCGCGCACGCTGCACGCAGCCCCCAGCCCGAGCCCAACGAGCAGCACCGGGAAGCACAGCACCACGTCGGTGAGGCGCGAGAGCAGCGTGTCGGTGAGCCCGCGGTAGAAGCCCGCGAGCAGGCCGACGACGGTGCCGATCGCGGTGGCGATCGCGGTGGCGATCACGCCCACCTCGAGCGAGGTGCGCGCCCCGTAGAGGACGCGCGCGAACACGTCGCGGCCGAGCTGGTCGACCCCGAAGGGGTGCGCGGCGCTGGGGCCCGTGGGGCTGCCGAACGCGTCGAGGGCGTTTGGGTTCTGCACATAGGGTCCGGGAACGCCCGCGATCCGCACGATCAGCGGCGCGGCGAACGCGACCACGACGAGCAGCGCGATGAAGCCGAGCGAGACGAGCGCCACGCGGTCGCCGCGCAGACGCAGCCAGAAGAGCCGCCAGGGCGAGCGCGCGGCGAGCGCGGCGACCGGGGCGATCTCCGCGGAGGGACCCGGCCTCCACCCGCTTCCGGTGGGGTCCTGCAGGAGGATGTCGGCGGCGCCGGTCGTCATACCACAGCGAGCCGATCCGGGGAAGGCGTGTTTCTAATGTGGATCACCAGCCATAAAGGTTCGACACCCTGAAGCCGGCCACCTCCCGCGATACTTCCAAATATGGACACCCTTTTCGAGCCCGAGGATGCGGAAGCGCCCCGCTCGGCTGGAAGGGGAGCCCACGCACCCCACCCGTCCCGCTCGGCTGCGCACGGGCCGGGCGCTGCGGGCGCCCCCGCCCGGCGCGATCCGGGGGGTGAGGGCCGCCCGCTCGCGGTGCGCGTGCGGCCGGCCCATCTGGGGGAGTTCGTCGGCCAGACCCACCTGCTGGGGGAGAGCTCGGCACTGCGCACCGCGATCGAGCAGGGCCACCCCCACTCGATGATCCTCTACGGCCCCCCGGGCGCGGGCAAGACAACCCTGGCGCGGATGGTGGCGGAGCGCTCGCGTGCAGTGTTCGAGGAGCTAAGCGCGGTGCAGGCGGGCCGCGCAGAGGTCCGCGGAGTGCTCGAGCGCGCGGCCCACCGCCGCGCCACGAGCGGGACGGGGACGGTGTTCTTCCTCGACGAGATCCACCGCTTCAACAAGGCCCAGCAGGACACCCTCCTGCCAGCGGTGGAGGAGGGGGTGGTGACGCTGATCGGGGCGACCACGGAGAACCCGGCGTTCGAGGTCAACGGGGCGCTGCTCTCGCGGATGCGAGTGTACGCCTTGCAGGCCCTCTCCGCGGAGGAGATCACCGAGGTGCTGCGCCGCGCGCTTGCCTCGGGGGAGCTCGCGGCCTCGCTCGCGGACGGGACCAGCGCCGACGGAACGGCTGCGGATGGGGTGAGCGCCGACGGGGAGGATCGATCCGGGGCCAGTGGGACAGGGACGGACTCGATCGCGGTGGAGCCACAGACGCTGGAGTTCCTGGCGGCGCGCGCGGAAGGCGATGCGCGCACGGCGTTGAACGCGCTGGAGCTCGCGGTTTCGACCGCGGGGGAGCTGGGCGAGAGCAGCGTGGGGATCGCGCGCGCCGAGGATGCGCTGCAGCGGCGGGCGGTGCTCTACGACCGCAAGGGGGACCGCCACTACGACTACATCTCCGCGTGGATCAAGGCCACACGGGGCTCGGACCCGGACGCCTCGCTGTACTACCTCGCGGTGATGCTGGAGGGCGGGGAGGACCCGCGCTTCATCGTGCGGCGCATGGTGATCCTCGCCTCCGAGGACATCGGCAACGCAGACCCCGCGGCGCTGAGCATCGCGGTGGCGGCGGCGCAGGCCGTCGAGCACGTGGGGATGCCGGAGGCCAAATTCGCGCTCGCACAGGCCGCCATCTACCTCGCGCTGGCACCGAAGTCCAACGCCGCGGGCCGCGCGCTGGGGGCGGCGCAGCGCCACGTGCGCGAGCAGGGCGCCGCGCCGGTCCCCGGGTGGCTGCGCTCCGGGCCTCGGCCAGGGCAGGAGGTAGGAGGCTACGACTACCCGCACGAGCACCCTGGGCACGTCTCCCCGCAGGAGCTGCTCCCGGAGGAGGTGGCAGGCGCCCGCTTCTACGAGCCCGATGAGGCGGAGGCGAAGCTGGCGCGCCGGTTAGAGGAGATCCGCAGGGCACGGGGGCGATAGGTCGCGACGGAGCTTGCATGGCTCTCAGCTCAGGTGCACCGCGCCAGGGGGCGATAATCACATCGGAATGGGCCCCGCCTCGACCTCAGCCGAGACCGCCGCGCCGCAGACGCTGCGCTCGCGCAACCCGGCGACGGGGGCGATCCTGGGGAGCGTGCCGGCCACCGCGCCAGAGGAGGTGGAGGGGGTGGTGGAAGCGGCGCGCAAGGTCCAGCCGCTGTGGGCGCTGCTGCGGGTGGAGGACCGCGCGCGCTACATGCGCAGGGTGGCGCAAGCGATCATCGACGAGTTCGAGGAGCTCACACAGCTGATCGCCCGCGAGCAGGGCCGCCCGCGAGCGGAGGTCGCGAGCATGGAGCTGCTGGCGGCGATCGACGCGCTGATCTGGGTCGCCGACGACGGGGCGCGTGTCCTGGGCTCCCGGCACGTGGGGGTCCACCGCTCGATGGCGCCCTCCCTGCGGGCGCGGATCGCGTATGAGCCGTTCGGAGTGATCGGTGTGATCGGGGCGGGAAGCGCGCCCTTCGCCCAGCCGCTCGGCCAGATCGCGGGGGCGCTGCTGGCGGGCAACGGGGTGGTCTTCAAGCCGGCCCGCCGGGCGTGCCTGACGGGGGAGCGAATCGCGGGGGTGCTGGCGCGGGCGACCCTGCCCGAGGGCCTCGTGCGGCTCGTGCACGGGGGCACGCAGGTGGGGGTTGCCCTCGCGCGCGCGCCGGTCGACAAGGTGCTGTTCACCGGCTCCCCCGCGGTGGGCCGTGCGGTCGCCCGCGCGAGCGTCTCGGGCGAGAAGGAGGTCACCGTGGAGCTGGGGGGCAAGGACGCGATGCTGGTGCTCGCCGACGCGCACGTCGCCCGCGCCGCGAGCGGCGCGCTGTGGGCGGGCTGCGCCGGCGCTGGGCAGGCGCGGGGCTCGGTCGAGCGGATCTACGTCGAGCGCGAGGTCTCCGAGCGTCTGCTCACGCACCTCGTGGCCGGGGCGCGGGCGCTGCGCGTGGGCGACCCCGAGCGCCCGGGAGTGCAGGTGGGTCCGCTGGCCTCCGCGCGGCGCCTGGAGCACGTGCGCGAGCTGGTGGACGAGGCGGTGGCACAGGGCGCGCGGCTGCACTGCGGCGGCCCCCTCCAGTCACCGCCCGAGGGGTGTGCGCAGAGCGCGGCCTTCTACGCGCCCGCGGTGCTCAGCGGGGTGACGCACGAGATGCGCGTGATGCGTGAGCCCGTGGAGGGGCCGGTGCTTGCGGTGATGAGCTGCGACTCGACCGATCGCGCGATCGAGCTGGCCAACGACGGGGAGTACGCGCTGGGAGCCTCCGTCTGGACCGCGGATCGCCCCCGCGGCCTGCGGATCGCGCGGGAGCTGCGCACAGGGATGGTGTGGCTGAACGACCACCTCCCCGCGCCCGCGATCGCGCGCGGCCCATGGGGCGCGGCGGCCGGCGGGGGCCTTGGCCGCACGCTCGGGGAGACCGGTCTGCGGGGCTGTGCGCAGGAGAAGCTGATCGCGTGGAGCCCCTCCGGCGCGCGCGGGCTGTGGTGGCCCCCCTACGACGCCCTGCACGAGCGCGCCGCGCACACCGTCGCGCAGCTGCGTTCCGCGCGCGACGCCGACCGCGAGCGCGCCTGGCGCCACGGGATGGGCGCGCTCGCCCGCGTCGGGAGGAGGGCGTTGCGGCGGCCTTGAGCGGCGTCTAACCTGTCCCTATGCCCGCCCAGGCCTACGCAGGCAAGGAGTGCGTCTGCCAGCTGCGCAGGGGGATCTGCGACCAGTCGTGTGTGCGGGACATGCTCGACACCCCCTTCTACATCGCCTGCCTGAAATTGAGGGGCCGCCGCTGCGTGGTCGTGGGGGGCGGGGAGATCGGCCTGGAGAAGGTCGAGGGACTGCTCGCCTGCTCGGGGGACGTCACGCTGATCGCACCCGCCGCGCTGGGAGCGCTGCAGGAACTCGCGCGCGAGGGCTCGATTCGCTGGGAGCGGCGCGAGTACGCCGGGCCCCCAGACCTCGAGGGGGTCTTCATGGCGATCGCCGCCACCGATGACACCGAGGTCAACATCCGCGTCTGGGAGGACGCCGAGCGCCGCGCGATGCTCGTCAACGTCGTCGACGTCCCCCCGCTGTGCAACTTCATCCTGCCCGCGATCGTGCGCACCGGGCCGCTCGCGATCGCGATCTCCACCGCGGGCGCCTCGCCGGCGCTCGCCAAGCGGATGAAGCGCGAGATCGCCGCCCTCTTCGGCGAGGAGTACGCGCGCCTTGCGGTGCTGCTCAACGAGGTGCGCGGCTGGGCCAAGGACACGCTGCCCACCTACGCCGAGCGCCGCGACTTCTTCGAGGGGATCGTGAACGGCGACCCCGATCCGATCGAGCTGCTGCGCTGCGGCGAAGACACGGCCGTGCGCGAGCTGATCGAGCGTGCGCAGCGCGTGCACTCGCTCCAGGCCGCGGGCACCTGAGGCCACGCCGCTTGAGCGCAGAGCGAGTCCCACCGTGCGACCCTCCGGCGACGGTGGGGGAGCGGGAGGGGATATGACGGCACTCGAGATCGAGGACCTCACGCGGCTCTACGGCGAACGCGAGGCGCTCGCCGGGGTCTCGCTGTCGCTGCGGGAGGGCCAGACGCTGGTGGTGCTCGGACCCAACGGCGCCGGCAAGACGACGCTGCTGCGGGTACTCGCCACGCTGCTGCGCCCCCACGCGGGGGGTGTGCGCGTGCTGGGAAACAGCCTCCCCGGGGAGTCGTGGGCGGTACGCGGACGGATCGGCCTGCTCGGCCACGAGCCGCTGCTCTACCGCGAGCTCTCCGCACGCGAGAACTTGCGCTACCACGCGCGCCTGCACTGCGTCGGCTTCACGCGGGTCGAGGAGCTGCTCGACGCAGTGGGCATGCTCGCGCGCGCCGCCGAACCCGTGCGCACGCTCTCCCGCGGAATGGTGCAGCGGGTCGCGATCGCGCGCGCCGTGCTGCACGACCCCGAGCTGCTGCTGCTCGACGAGCCGCGCGCCAACCTCGACCCCGCGGGGGCGGAGCTGGTGGAACCGCTGATCGGACCGTCCTGCGGCCGCACGCGCGTGGTATGCAGCCACGATCCCCAGGCCGACCTGGCGGGCGCCGACCTCGTGCTCGGTTTGCGCGCGGGGCGGCCCGCGCTGCTGGCCGACCCCTCGGCAGTGGACTCGGGGGCGATCAAGGAGCTCTACGGGTGAGCGCCGTGAGGGACGACGCTCCAGAGGCACGGGCAAGCGGCTCCACGCCGGCCGCGGAGCCCCTGACGGTCCGCGGCGCCGGGCGAGGCGCCGCGCCCGGGAGCGGGGGCGTTCCCCGGCCCGATTACCCCCACCCCCCCGGCTTCGCGCGCACCGTGGTGGCGCTGCTGCGCAAGGAGCTGCTCGTGGAGCTGCGCACGCTGGAGTCGGTGCCGGGGATGTCGCTGTTCGCGGTGACGGTCTTCGTGATCTTCCACTTCGCGCTGAACCGCACCGGCGTCAACGGGGACGAGGCGGCGGGGATCCTGTGGGTGACGCTGCTGCTGGCGGCGATGTTGGGGATCAACCGGCTATTCGTCGCCGACGCCGAGGAGGGCGGCTTCGACGGCTTCCTACTGGCGCCCGTGGACCGCTCGACGCTGCTCGCGGCGAAGGCGCTCGCGCTGCTCGCCTACCTGGTGGTCCTGGAGCTGGTGGCGGTGCCCGCGTTCGCGCTGCTCCTGCTCGAACCCTCGCTGGGGCCCGCCCTCCCCGACCTTCCCGGGGTGCTGCTGCTGGGGGACCTTGGAGTCGCGCTGATCGGCACGCTGGTGGCGGCACTCGCGGTGCGCACCCGCGCGCGCGACCTGCTGGGGCCGCTGCTCGCGCTGCCGCTGCTCGTGCCGGTGGTGATCGGTGGCGCGCGCGCCACCGCGCCGCTGCTGACGCTCTCCCACCAGAGCGCGCCCTCGGGGGCCTGCGCTGGCCGCTGACGCTCGCGCTCTATGATCTGGTGTTCGGGCTGATCGCCTACGCCGTCTTCGACTTCCTTCTGGAGGACTAGCCCCACCCACCGCCTCCGCCGTCTTCGATCTTCGCTTCCTGAGGACCAGACCCATCGCCACCGCCAGTCCCTCCATCGTCCGCGGCCGTGCTCGCCCCCCGCTCTACGGAAAGGGCCTGCGCACCCTCAGCATCGCGACAGTCGCCGCGATCGCGCTCGCGCTCGGCCTGGTCTTCTTCTACGCCCCCCTTGAAGCCGAACAGGGCTTCCTGCAGAAGATCTTCTACGTGCACGTACCCCTGGCGATCGTCGCGCTGTGCGGCTTCGTGCTCGGGGGGCTGCTAGCGATCCAGCACCTGCGCACGCGCGATCCGCGCTGGGACATGCGCTCCTACGTGGTGATCCACATGAGCCTGATCTTCGCCGTCGGCACGCTGCATCACCGGCTCGATCTGGGCGAAGGGCTCGTGGGGTCACTGGTGGGTGTGGAGTGAGCCCACGCTCGTCTCGTTCCTGATCATCTTCCTGCTGTACGCCACCTACCAGCCGCTGCGCTTCGCGATCGAGGACCCCGAGCGCCAGTCGCGCTACGCCTCGGTGTTCGCAATCACCGCGGGGGCGTTCGTGCCGCTGAACTACATGGCGGTGAACCTCTCGACCGCCTACGTGCACCCGCGGGTGTTCGGCAGCACCTCCAACCTCCCCGGCTCCATGGCGCTCACTCTGCTGGTGTCGCTGCTGGCGCTCGCGCTGCTGTTCGCGACGCTCTGCAAGTACGAGCTCACCGCCAAGCACGCCCGCGCGCAGCTGCGCGCGCTGCGCCGGCGGCTGACGGAGGAGGCCGAGGCGCCCGCGCGCCGGCAGCGCAGCGCGGCCCCCTCGCCCGAGCCGTTGCACCGGGCGCTCTCGGAGGGGGCGTGATGGGGGCGCTCCTGCTCGGCGAGACGCCCGCGCTGCCGCTGCACACCGCCGGCAAGTACGTCGCCGCCGCCTACATCGTGCTGTTCGTGCTGGTGCTGATCTACGTCGCGATCATGGCCGTCCGCCTCAGCCGCATCGAGCGTAGTCTCGGCGAGCTGCTGGAACTCACCGAGCACCCCGCCGCCGAACGCTCCCGCGCGCAGGCCGGCGCGCCGCAGGGCACCGAGCCCGAAGCCATCGAGATGGAGTCCACGCCCGCATGAGCGAGCTGCTGGCGCTCGGCATCTCGCACAAGACCGCACCGGTCGCGCTGCGCGAGCGCCTGGCGTTCACGGAGTCCGAAGCGGTCGCGCTCGCCGAGCGGATGATCGCCACGGCGGAGGTGCGGGAGGCGGTGGCGCTCTCCACGTGCAACCGCACCGAGCTCTACCTCGTGGTCGGCGACCCCGTGCGCGCGGAGACCGATGCGCTCGCGATGCTGGCCCGCCACGCGGGTATCGACCCCACGGAGCTCGCGCGGGAGATCTACACGCCGCGCAACTGCGACGCCGCCCGCCAGCTCTACCGGGTGACCGCGGGCCTGGAGTCGATGATCGTGGGGGAGGCCGAGATCCAGGGGCAGGTCAAGCGCGCGTTCGAGGCGGCGCTGCGGGCGGGCTGCACGGGGCCGCTCAGCAACCGCCTCTGGAGCGCCGCGCTCAGCACCGGCAAGCGGGTGCGCACGGAGACCGGGATCGGCTCGAGCCACGTGAGCATCCCCTCAGCGGCGGTGGGCCTCGCCGTGGAGGTGCTGGGGAACCTGCGCGAGCGCCACGTCGTGATCCTGGGGGCGGGGGAGACGAGTGAACTGACCGCGCGGGCGCTCGCCGACAGGGGCGCGGGAACGATCTTCGTGGCCAACCGCCACGCCGACCGCGCGCGCAGCCTCGCGCAGCGCTTCGGCGGCTCGGTCGTCGGCCTCGACGGGCTGCCCGAGCAGCTCGCGCGGGCGGACATCGTGGTCTCCTCCACCTCCTCCCCCCACCCGATCGTCGGCCACGAGGAGCTGGAGCTCGTGCTCGACCGACGGAAAAACCGGAACCCACCCACCCGGCCGCTGCTGCTGATCGACATCGCTGTGCCCCGCGACATCGATCCGCGCTGCGGTGACCTGGAGGGGGTGACGCTGTACGACATCGACGACCTCCAGGAGGTGGTGGCGCGCAACCTCAGCACCCGCGCCGGGGAGCTCCCGCGAGCACACGAGATCGTGGAGGAGGAGATCCGCCGCTTCGCGGGCTGGCTCGGCCAGCTCGAGGCGCTGCCGACGGTCAGCGCGCTGCGGGGGCACGGCGACGCGATCGTGGAGCAGGTGCTGGCGGAGAACGAGGGCCGCTGGGAGTCCGCCTCCCCGCGCGACCTGGTGCGCGTGGAGGCGCTCGCGCGCTCGATCGCCAACCGCATCCTGCACGAGCCCACGATCCGCCTGCGCAGCCTCTCCGAGACCCGCAGTCACGCGAGCCTGCAGCTCGTGCGCGAGCTGTTCGGACTGCACGAGGAGGCCCCGGAGGAGCGCACGCCCCCCGCGAAGCTGGCGGAGGTCCACGACCTGCGCCAGCGTCGCGAGCACTGATGCGGATCGGAACCAGGGGCAGCGCGCTCGCGCTCGCACAGGCCGGGCTCGTCGCGCGGATGCTCGGTGGCTGCGAGATCGTCCCGATCGCCACGGCCGGCGACCGCGGTGCGAGCGGTTTGGACAAGTCGCGGTGGACCACCGAGCTCGAGGACGCCCTCACGGCCGGGGAGATCGATCTGGCGGTCCACTCTGCCAAGGACGTACCCGCGGAGTTGGGCGATGGTCTCACTCTC
Organism: uncultured Solirubrobacterales bacterium; assembly: GCA_963742275.1. Taxonomy (GTDB): domain Bacteria; phylum Actinomycetota; class Thermoleophilia; order Solirubrobacterales; family Solirubrobacteraceae; genus Palsa-744. The sequence goes on from CAVUKU010000001.1 coordinate 1,119,742, forward strand.
CTGGGCGCCCCCGAGCGAGCGGCGCCGGAGGACGTCCTTTGCGGAGCGGGCCCCCTGGAGCAGATCGCGCCGGGCGCGCGCGTTGGCACGAGCAGCCTGCGCCGCACCGCCCAGCTGCGCGCCGCGCGCGAGGATCTCGAGGTGGTGAGTGCGAGAGGCAACGTGGACACCCGCCTGCGCAAGCTCGGCGCGGGCGAGCTCGACGCGCTCGTGCTGGCCCGTGCCGGCCTGCAGCGCCTCGGCCGGGAGTCCGAGATCGCGGCAGTGCTGGACCCCGCCCGCTTCGTCCCCGCTCCCGGCCAGGGCACGCTCGCGCTACAGGGGCGCGCGGAGGACGAGCGCACCCGCGAGGCCGTGCAGGGGATCACCGACGCCACCGCCTTCGCCTGCCTGCGCGCCGAGCGCGCCGTGGCGCACGCGCTCGGCGCGAGCTGCAACACGCCGCTCGGCGCCTACGCGCTGGACTTCGGCTGCGGCTGCCTGCACCTGCGCGCCTGGGTCGGCCTCCCCGACGGCTCCGCATGGATCGCCGACGAGCTGGCCGAAACGGGGACCGATCAGGGAGACACTCGCTCCGCTCGCATCCCCGGATCGGCCAGCGCCGAAGGCGCGTGTCACCCGGCTTCGGTCGGCGGCTTCTACGACCCCGAGCAGCTCGGGCGCCGCGTGGCCGAGCGTCTGCTGAGCGCCGGGGCCGGCGAGCTGCTGCGCAGGGCGGAGGAGCTCGCCGTTGAGCACGCCTGAGCCCGCTCCGCCGGGTACGCCCAACAGCGGCCGTGTCTACCTCGTCGGGGCCGGCCCGGGCGACCCGGGGCTGCTGACGGCACGGGCACTCGAGCTGATCGCACGGGCCGACGTGATCCTCTACGACCGCCTGATCCCGCCGGAGGCGCTGGAGAGCGCACGCGGGGACGCCGAGCTGCTGTTCGTCGGCAAGGAGGGCGGCGGTGAGTCGGTGGCGCAGGCGCAGACAGAGGCGTTGATGGTGGAGCGTGCGCGCGCGGGGAAGGTCGTTCTGCGACTGAAGGGGGGCGACCCCTTCGTGTTCGGCCGCGGTGGGGAGGAGGCGCTCGCGCTGCGCGCCGCGGGCATCCCGTTCGAGGTCGTGCCCGGCGTCACCGCGGGCGTGGCCGCCCCCGCCTACGCGGGCATCCCCGTGACACACCGCGGGCTCGCCAGCGCGGTGGCGCTGATCACCGGCCACGAGGATCCAGACAAGGACGAGACGGCAATCGACTGGCTGGCACTCGCGGCTTTCCCGGGGACGCTCGTCTTCTACATGGGCGTCCGACAGCTTCCCCACATCGCCGCCTCCCTGATCGACGCCGGGCGGCCCGCCTCCGAACCGGCGGCCGTGGTCGAACGAGGCACGCTTCCCGACCAGCGCACCGTCACCGGTACGCTCGCCTCGATCGCCGAGCGGGCGCGCGCGGAGGGAGTCCGTCCGCCCTCGATCACCCTCGTGGGGCCGGTCGCCGAGCTCGCCTCGCAGCTCGCCTGGCGCCCGCCGCTGCCGTTGAGTGGCCACACCGTCGCGGTCACGCGCGCGCGCGCCCAGGCCAGCGGCCTGGCACGGCGGCTACGAGAGCTGGGCGCCAAGGTGGTGCAGGCGCCGGTGATCCGTATTCAGCCCATAGCGGATGGGGAGATGGGCTGCCAATCCCCACCGCTCGACCTCTCCCCCTACGACCTGATCTGCCTGACCAGTCCCAACGGCGTCGCCTGCCTGTTCGAGCGCCTCGCCCAATCCGGTTCCTCGCCCACCGACGCGCGCGCGCTGGCCGGTGCGCAAGTGGCGGCGATCGGCCCCGGCACCGCGCGGGCGCTGGCCGAGCACGGGATCGCCGCGGACATCGTCCCCGAGCGCTACGTGGCCGAGTCGCTGGTGGCGGCCCTCGCCGAGCTGCCGGTCCGCCGCGCGCTGATCGCCCGTGCGCGCGAGGCCCGCGACGTGCTCCCCGACGCCCTGCGCGCGCGGGGCGCGGAGGTGGACGTGCTGGAGCTCTACGAAACCGTCGCCGAGCCGCTCTCCCCCCCGGCGCTTGCCGCGGCCCGCGGCGCCGACTACATCACCTTCACCTCCTCCTCCACCGTGCGCTTCTTCCTGGAGGCCGCCGGCGGCAGCGCAGATCTGTCACCGACCACCCGCATCGTCTCGATCGGCCCCGTCACCAGCGCCACCCTGCGCGAGCGCGGCTTGGCGCCCCAGGTGGAGGCGGAGCGTCACGACATCGACGGGCTGGTGGCGGCGCTGCTCGCGGACGCCGCCGGAGCGCCCGCAGACCGGGGGGCGAAATAAGGGCCGGGACTCCGGCTGCTACTGCAACCAGTGGATGAAGCCTGGGTATGGCGCTCCCGCCGCGTCGAAGGCCGCAAGTGCAGCGATGAGCGCCCCGGTGGTTGCCCCACCTTGGGGGAAGCGTCGTGGATTGAGGATCACAATGCCGTGGTGCTCGCGTCCGTGGGTTTGGTATGCGCGGTCGAGGGCGAGAAAGTCTTCGCGGTTGTAGGTGACGATCGCCCGCCCGTCCTGCTGGGCGTAGTCGAACAGGTCGGGGTCGGCAAGGCCGCGCAGGTGGTTGTTTCTCATCGACGGCTGCGACATCGTGGCCACGCCTGCGGAGCTGCTCGGCGATACGAACCGCGAGCATCTCGTCGAGTAGGAGCTTCACGCGAGCGCGTTCTGCTCACGGCGCCACTGCTCCTCGGCCGCGTCGGCGTCCTCCACGTTACGCGCGATCCGCGCATCTATCTCCTCGCGGTACTCAGCGTAGTAGCGGATCGCGACCCGCACCTGGGTGAAGGTGAGGCTGCCCCAGTCGGCGGCCGCCGCAAGCGCGTCCTCGTCGGGAAGTCCGCTCGCACGAACCACGGAGATGACCTCCCAGATGTCCGGACCCACCGCAAGGCCGGCGCGGCGGCCGGTGGGTCCGTCACGGAACACGACTCCCGGGTGGTCCTCCATGCGGATCCCCTCATCGATGTAGCGCTCGGCGAGGCGCGACTTGTTCAGCCCCGCGCGTGCGCCACGGCGCTCCAGACGGTCGACCACCGAGGCATCCATGCGGGCCGAGAACTGACGGGCATACGACATGTAAGACACTGTAACACGCTAGCGTTTTGCCACACGCCGGCCATATCGTGCGATCGAATTGTCCGCCACCATGTCCCAAGCTGATAGCACTCAACCGGTGTCCACTTCCCAGGGCGCGCTCGGCCATCCCCGCCTGCACCTGCGCCGCACCGATTCCACCAATGAACGCGCTCGCGCGCTCGCGGCGGCGGGGGCGCCTCACGGGACGCTCGTGACCGCCGCCGAGCAGACCGCCGGGCGCGGCCGTCAGGGGCGTCGCTGGAGCGCTCCCGCTCACAGCGCGCTGCTGATGTCACTGCTGCTGCGGGACCCCCCCGCCCTGCTCCCGCTCATCGCCGCCGTGGCCGTCTGCGAGGTCGCCGGGGGCGAGGCGCTCATCAAGTGGCCCAACGACATCGTGGTGGCGCCCTTCGCCAAGCTCGCGGGCATTCTCGTCGAGAGCCGCCCCCAGGAGGGCTGGGCGGTGCTCGGGATCGGCGTCAACGTCGCCGTGCGACTCGAGGAGCTGGCGCCCGAGTTGTGGAGCACCGCCGCCACTCTCGGGCGCGCGCCGGGGGCGATCGAGCCCGTCCTCAGGGCAGCTACTCGCCGCGTTGCAGCGCCGCCTGGAGGAACCGGCCGCGTCGATCCTCGAAGCGTGGCGTGCACGCGACGCCCTGCATGGGCGCGAGGTCTTCTGGTCGGACGGTCGCGGACGTGCCGAGGGGATCGACGGCGACGGACGGCTCGTCGTGAGGCTCCCCGGTGGGCGGGCACACCACGCTGGGCGCGGGTGAGGTCCACCTCGCGCTGGGCGATCCGGGGCTCTCCGCCGGCCAGGCGGCCGATTCAGGGCTTCCCGCCGAGCAATCGTCGGCCTAATCCTCGGAGGACCCCGTCTTCGCCGCCTTCGTGCCCGCGGCGACCGGCTCCGGGGGGGCCGCGGCTTTCGGCGCTTTGCGCTTGCGCTTGTTGTTGCGCGCGCGGCGCTTGGGGAAGTTGCGCAGCAGCTCCCGCGCGAGCGCGGGGGGCTTGCGCGCCATGCGCGTGCGCGCGCCCCTCAGCGCCTCCTCGGCCTCCGGAGTGTGCGCCAGCGCCGCCGCGAGCAGCGCCGCGGCGAGGCGTCTGTCCTGCTTGCGCGAGGCGTGGATCAGGCGCCGAGCGTTGCGCGCGTGGGCGCCGCCGGAGGAGTTCACCAGCAGGCCCAGGAGGCGCTTGGTCTCGGGCCAGCGCTGCACCGCGTACTCCTCGTGCAGCTCCCGCGTGTACTCCGCCAGGCGCCAGATCCACGCGCTGGCCTGGTCGCGGCGGCCGATGCGCCGCTCCACCAGCGCGCGCAGCATGATCTTCGAGGCCTCCCGCCGCTCCTCGCGCGACCAGGCCCCGATCACGTCGATCGCGGTGTCGAACGCGTCCGCGTCGCGACCCGCCGCGATGTCCGCGAGCGCGCGCAGCCGCAGCTGGGGGCTCGTGTTGCGCTGCACCGCGGTGATCAGGAAGCGGCTCTTGAGCTCCCCGTTGCGGTCGAAGTGCAGCATCGCCCGCGCTCGGCGCCAGCCGGTCGCGCGTCACGCGCGCGCCGGCGAGCGCCGCCCACACGTGCTGCTCGCCGTAGTCGAGGTTCTCCACCGCGATCCGCCAGAGCTCGCGCTCGAAGACCGCGAAGCGCCGCTCCTCCTCGGCGCACACCGGCAGCACGCGGCGCTCCACCCGCATTCTGCGGCCCCGCCCGCGGCGCACGGGGCCCGACCACGATCGCGCCCGCCGCGGTAGACGTCGCGGTCGAGCAGCGAGTGCAGCGTCACCACGGGGTCGTCGTGCTTGGTGGCGGGGTGCACGAAGTCCACGACGAGGCCCGCCTCCTTGCCGGGGTGCCGGCGCGTGACGCGGCCCACGCGCTGCTGGTAGATCCGCTTGGAGGCGGTCGGGGCGAGGTGCACGCAGACGGTGGCGCGCGGGCTGTTCCAGCCCTCCGCGAGGAGCTGCGCGTTGATCAGCACGTCGATCTCGCCCCGCTCGTAGCGCGCGAGTACCGCCGCGAGCTCGCGCTTGGGGGTCTCCCCGGAGACCGCCTGCGCCTTGATGTTTTCCGCGCGGAAGGCCTCCGCGAGGTTGTACGCGTGGCGCACCCCCGCCGCGTAGACCACCCCGGGCACCCCGTTGAAGCGGGTCTTGTAGAGGTTCGCCATCGCCATGTTGAAGGGCTGCTGGTCGAGCAGCTGCGCGAGCTCCTCCTGGTCGAACTCGATGTCCACCTCGCCCGCGGCGCAGCGGCACCTTCGCGATCGTGCGCACCCCCACGCCCGGGGGGATCCGCACGCAGCGCAGCGGCGAGATCACGCCCCGGCGTGCCGCCTGGGCGAGGTCGAAGCGGGAGGTTTGCGTGGGGAAGAGGTCGGTGACGTGGCGCGCGATCAGCGCCCCCGTGGCGGTCATGCCGATGAAGATCGGGCCCGTCCACGCGCGGATCGCGCCGCTCGTCTTCTCGCCCAGCGCGGTGTGCGCCTCGTCGCAGATCACGATCGTGTAGGCGCTCGAGATTCTCCCCGCGTTGCGCACGAACCACTGGTAGGTCTCCACCGACACGGGGCCCTTCGTCGAGTCCTCCCCCATGTACAGCGGGCGGCTGATGCGCTTGGAGTAGCCCCGCTGGCGCAGCTCGCCGAGGAACTGGTCGACAAGGTTGCGCCGATGGGTGAGGATCAGGATCCCCCCCGTCTGCGAGGCCTCCACGAAGCCGAGCGCCGCCACCGTCTTGCCCGCGCCGGTTGCGTGCTCGAACCAGAAGCGCTTCGCCGCGTTGGGGTCCTCGGGCTGGTCGGGGAGCACCTCCTCCTCGTCCTCGTCGACCCAGTCCCGGGGCTCCTCCTCGCTCTCCTCGGGCTCCTCCTCGGACTCCTCGCTCTCGGGAAGCGGCTCCAGCTCGTCCTCCAGGTCCCCGAGCTCCTCTTCTTCTTCCTCCGCCTCCTCCTCTTCATCGTCCTCGTCCTCATCCTCCGCATCCGCATCCGCATCCGCATCCGCATCCGCGAGGATCTCCGGCTCGCTCTCGGTGTCTCCATCCTCATCCTCCGCCCGTGCGCTGCGCCGGGCGGGACGCTCGCCGTCGGCCTCGCCGGGCGCGGTCGAGCTCGAATCAGTGGGGCTCCCATCGTTGGCGCCGTTGGCGTGCACCGTGTCCGGCCCGAGGATCGCCGCGGAGGCCAGCAGCTCCGGCGAGGCCATCGCCGCCGCGCGGCCGTTGCCGGCGCCGTTGCCCGCGCTGCGCTCCGCCTCCGCGAGCAGCGCCGTGAGGGTGCCCGAGAGGGCGTCCACCTGGTGCGCGGAGAGCACCGTCCCGTCGTGCAGCCGGGGCTCCTCCTCGGAGAGCACCCGTTCCAGGCCCAGCAGCAGCGAGAACTCCCGCCGCCACGCCGTCGAGGGGTACTTCGCCGTTCTCCCGGAGCTCCGCCAGCGCCGCGTCGAGCGCGCGCCGACGCGCGCTTCCCGGCGCGAGCGCCACCGCCGCCTCCTCACCCTCGTGCAGGAAGCGCTCGCGCACGAAGCTTCTCCGCTCGCGCGATATCCGCGGAGCTTGGAATGGGCGCGGCCGCGAGGGCCACTGTGGTGGACTCGGCCATAGAGGCTCTGGACTTCGAGATGGAGCCGCCGCAGAAGAGAGCTCAGCGTGGCTCGGGGCGCCAGCACCCTGCCGGCGGACCCCCGGGTACCCAGAGCAACCCGGCTCCAGGTATCTCCAGGATATAGCACTCCGCGGCGGGATTGAAGGGGCGCGCGATCCCGCGTCTGTCCGGCGAGGCCCGACTGCACCCCCGGCACTGGGCCTGGCGGGCGTCGAGGGGCGCGAAATCCCGCCGCGATCTGGCACCCTTGTCGCGATGACCCCCAAGCGCCTCATAGCGCTCGCGTGCGGGCTTGCGCTCGCGGCCCTGCTCGCGGTCGGCCTCGTGCAGCTCGCGGGGCAGCCCGGGCTCCCCGGGGACGGCCCCGACGGCGCAGCTCACCCCCACCCAGATGCGGGCGCGACTGGCGGGCTCACCGGCCCCGCTCGCCGCGCTGCACGCACAGGCGAACGAGCTGCTGGGGGGCGGCGCGGGGGCGCTGCGGGCACGCCTCTGCCGCGCTGCGGGGGTGGCCCGTGGTGATCAACAAGTGGGCCTCCTGGTGCGGGCCGTGCAGGGCGGAGTTCGGCGCCTTTCAGCGCGCCGCCGCCAACCTGGGGCGCAGAGTGGCGTTCATCGGGATCGACTCCGGGGACATTCCCCGCGCGGAACGCGCTCGGGTTCCTGCGCTCCTTCCCGGTGAGCTACCCCAGCTACTACGACCCCAGTGGCCAGCTCGGCGTCGAAGTCACGGACTCCCCGTTCATCCCCGTCACCGTCTTCTACAACCGCCGCGGGGAAAAATACATCCACCAGGGGGCCTACCCCAGCACGGCGAAGCTCGAACGCGACATCCAACGCTACGCTCTCGGCACGTGAGCCCCGGGCACCACGGCCGCCCCACGCCGAGCACCGCGCCCGAGGCCGGGGGTCGTGCAGCGGTGCCTGAGATCCGGGGAACGTGCGGCGATGCCTGAGATCCGCGTGGACCCGCTCAGCGGGCACAAGACGATCGTCGCCGGGGAGCGCTCGCGGCGGCCGGGCGGCGAGCCGCACTGCGTCCCCCCCGACCCGATCGACCCCGAGGGCGACCCCTTCGCGGAGGGCCACGAGGAGCGCACCCCCCCGGAGCTCTACGCGCTGCGCCCGCCGGGAGGGGCGGCGGACTCGCCCGGGCTGGCGGGTGCGGGTGGTGCCCAACCTCTTTCCCGCGCTCACGCCCGATGGCACAGGTCCGACGCCCGAGGGCACAGGTCCGCAACAGGACGCCCCGCCCCGACCTGTTCGCCGCGATGCCCGCGAGGGGGGCGCACGAGGTGATCGTGAACGCGCCTCAGTCGGTGTACTCGCTCGCGGAGCTCCCCGTCGAGCAGGTCGTCGCGGCGGTGGAGGTCTGGCGCGAGCGGATGCGCGTCCACGCGGAGTGCGCCTACACGCAGCTGATCGTCAACGAGCGCCGCGAGGCGGGGGCCTCGCTGCCGCACACCCACGCGCAGCTGTACGCCCTGGACTTCGTGCCCGCCGACGTCGCGCGCGAGCGCGAGCGCGCGGGGGCCTACGCCACGCGCACGATGGGGGGCGAGCTGCTCGGGGACCTCGTCGCCGAGGAGGTGCGCCGCGGGGAGCGGATCGTGGCGATCGACGAGGAGGCGGTGCTGATGGCCCCCTACGGCTCGCGGGTGCCCTTCCAGCTGATGCTCGCCCCCCGCCGCCCCCGCGCGCGCTTCGAGGAGGAGGGCCCGAGCGGCGCGGCGCTCCTGCACGACGGCCTGCGCCGCCTCGCGCGCCACCTCGGGTCGAGCCCCCCGCTGAACCTGTGGGTGCGCACCGCCCCGCGAGGGACGGAGCGCTTCTGCTGGCGCATCGACGTGCTGCCGCGCCTCACCCACCTGGCGGGTCTCGAGCTCTCCACCGGCGTGAACCTCAACATCGTCGCCCCCGAGGACGCGGCGGCGGTGCTGCGGGAGGCGTGACCCCGGCGGGCGCGCCCGGGGGCGCGGGCTCCTATACGCTGCCCGCCAGATGCCTCCGGTCGAGCGATTCGTGCCGCGGTTCGTGGCGGAACCCCCCCAGGAAGGGCTGCCCTACGGCCGCTGGGCGGAGCGCCTCGGGCAGGAGCTGCTCGCGGCCTGCCTGGAGCTGACGCAGGCGCATGAGGATCTGGGGGAGCCGGGGGAGATCGTGTGGTACCCCGACCGCAGCTGGCACGGGCGCACCTACGTGCCCGCCACCGCGACCACCTCCGGAGGGGTACGAGCTGTTCGGCTACGTGCGCTACGTGCCCGCCGGCGAGGAGGGGGGCGAGCCGAGCGGCTTCTCCGCGCAGGTGGACTTCACCGACCAGACCGCCGCGGCCAACCCGCAGTGGAGCCTCGACCTCTGCGACGAGGTGATCGGCCGCTGGCGCGGCCACGGCGGGGGGGTAGCCGCGATGACGCTCGTCTGGGGCCGCCCGCTGGTGGCCGGCGGCGGCGTGGTCACCGCGGAGCTCGGGCGAGCTCACGGTGGACCAGTGCGAGCTGATCGAGGACCGCTTCACGCTGATCGCCCCCGACGACTACCGCCACGACCTGCTGGAGATCAAGCTGTGGAGCGCCCGCGGCAGGGAGCTCGCCAGGGAGTCGCTGTACGAGGGGGAGGAGGAGGAGGAGGATTGGGGGGCGTTCCGGCGGATTGAGGAGCCCGGCGAGGGCTCCGTCGGGACCAATCGTTGGGCGGTGCCTGTCGATCCTTCAGATTGTGGGGAGACTGCCGAATAACGGGACATGCCACGACCGCACGCGCGTCTCAGCCTGACCGGCCAGGTCGCGCTGTGGAGCCTGGTCCCGATCGTCGCGCTCGGGCTTCGTGCTTGCGCGGGTGCTGCAGACGCAGATCGTGCAGCGCACCCTCGCCGACGCGGACCAGTCCGCGCAGCTGGTGGCGCGGCTGGGGATCCAGCCCCGGCTCACGCCCCGCGACCTGCGCGAAGGACTCAGTGCGCAGAGCATCCACACGCTCGACGAGCAGTTGCGCGCACGCTCGGTCACGAGCGACCTCGCGCGGATCAAGATCTGGAGCGCGGCGGGCCGGATCGTCTACTCCGACGACCACGCCCTGATCGGGCGCAGCACTCGGCGAGCGAGGACGACGATCTGCACGACGCCCTCGCCGGGAACACCCAATCCGGCCGAGGTGGTCACACCCGCGCTGCACACCGAGACCGCCAGCGAGGTCGGTCTGGGCCGGCTCGTCGAGGTCTACGTTCCCCTGCGCTTCTCCAGCTCCGGCCCCCCGGCGGGGGCGTTCGAGATCTACCTGAGCTACCGGCCGATCGCCGCCACGGTCAGCCACGACGAGCGCACGATCGCGCTGCTCGTGTTCCTCGGCCTCGCGCTGCTGTGGGCGATCCTGTACCGGATCGTCGCCTCCGCCTCCAAGCGGCTGCGCCGCCAGGCGCAGGAGAACGATCGCCTCGCGCGCTACGACTCGCTCACGGGGCTGCCCAACCGCACGCTGTTTCGCGAGCACGCCACCCGCGCGCTCCCGCGCGCAGAGTACAAGTGGGGGATCGGTCGCGGTGCTGCTGCTCGACCTCGACGCGTTCAAGCAGATCAACGACACGCTCGGCCACAGCGCGGGCGACGCGGTGCTGCGCGAGGTGGCGGCGCGCCTGCGGGCGGAGCTCGACCCCGACACGCTGCTGGCGCGTCTGGGCAACGACGAGTACGCGATCCTCCACTCCCTGATCCGTACCCCCACCCACCCCGTCGAGGATGCGCTGGCGCTCGCGGCGACGGTCCAGTCCGCGCTGCAGGCCCCGATCACGTTCGACGGGGTGGCGCTGAACGTCGAGGCGAGCATCGGGATCGCGCTCGCACCCGACCACGCCAGGAGCGCCGACGAGCTGCTGCAACGCGCGGACATGGCCCTCGACCGCGCGCGCTCGCGGCGGGGTCGGCGTGGAGGTGTACTCGCCCGAGCACCACCGCTCGGGCGCGGAGCGGCTGGCGCTGCTCGGCGAGGTCCGCCCCGCCCTGGAGCGGGGCGAGTTCAGGCTCTTCTACCAGCCCCAGATCGCCCTGCGCACCGGGCGCGTCACGGGCGTGGAGGCGCTGCTGCGCTGGCGCCACCCCAAGCGGGGCATGATCCCGCCGCTGCAGTTCATCTCGCTGATCGAGCAGACCGCGCTGGTGGGTCCGGTGACGCTGCACGTGATCGACCTCGCCCTGCGCCAGTCCGCGCTCTGGCGCGAGGCGGGCCTGGAGCTGGGAATGTCGGTCAACCTCTCCGCGCGCAACCTCCACGACCCGGAGCTGCCCGAGCAGATCGCCGCGCTCCTGGCGCGCCACTCGGTCCCCGCGGCGGCCCTCACGGTGGAGGTCACCGAGAGCGCCGCGATGGCCGATCCCGCGACCGCCGTGGGCGTGCTGGAGGAGCTGCGCGCGCTGGGGGTGGGGGTGTCAATCGACGACTTCGGCAGCGGCAACGCCTCGATCGCCTACCTCGCGAAACTGCCGGTGGGGGAGCTGAAGATCGATCGCTCGTTCGTCACCCCCATGTGCGAGAGCCCCCGCGACGAGGCGATCGTGCGCACCACGATCGACCTCGCACGCCACCTCGGGCTGCACGTTGTCGCAGAGGGCATCGAGACGCCGGAGGTGTGCGAGCGCCTCGCGGAGATGGGCTGCGACATCGGCCAGGGCTACCTCATCTCACGCCCCGTCCCGGCCGCGGAACTCACCCCATGGCTGATCGGCCACGCCGGCGGGGACCCAGTGGCGGCTGGGTCCACCGCCTGAGGTTCCCAGCGGCCGCCGCTCGCTGCATAGCCAGCAGCGGCGAGCGGCGCCTATCCTGGGGCCGGTGCGAGCGCTCGTGCAGAGAGTCACCCACGCCGCGGTGAGCGTGGAGGGCCGGGAGGTGGCGAGGATCGGGCCCGGACTGCTGGTGCTGCTGGGGATCGCCCACGACGACGACCCCACGGCGGCCGAGCGGCTTGCTGAGAGGGTGCGCGCGCTGCGCATCTTCCCCGACCCCGAGGGCCGCATGAACGAACCCCTGGGCGAGCGCGAGATCCTGTGCGTGAGCCAGTTCACTCTCTACGCAGACACGCGACGAGGCAGCCGGCCCAGCTTCGCCGCGGCCGCGATGCCCGCGCACGCCGAGCCGCTGTACGAGCGTTTCTGCGCCGCCGCAGCCGCCAAGCGGGGAGTGTTCGGGGCGCACATGCAGGTCGAGCTCGTCAATGACGGGCCCGTCACGCTGCTGATCGAAAGGTGAACCACCCGCCGTCGGCGTAGCGAGCGACGGCGGGCCTCCCGGGCCGGCGACTCTCACACCTCGATCGTCTCTGATGACTGCGGCGACTTCGTTCGCCTCGTGGCCATCCTCGTCATTGTCATGCTCCTCACCAGCGTGCTACCGCCGATCCTACGACGCGTCCCCTCGCGCGAGCGGTCGGACCCCAGCGGGCTCCCGGCGAGCCCTCTGCCGGCGTCGATCTCACCATCCGATGGCGAGGAGGGGGACTTGCTCGCGATCGCGGGTCGCCTCGAGGCGCTGGCTCCCAGCACGGGTGAGCTGGCCCGTGCGATCGCCGGCGAGGCCGCGCGTCTGCGTGAGCTTGCCCAGAGCCCCGGGGGCTGATCGGGAGCTCTCGCCCGGAGCATGCCCGCGACAGCCGTCACCGCCTCAGCCCGGGCTGCCCTTCTCCCTGAGCCACAACCCGAAGGTGCCGAACCCCTGGCGCTCATAGAACCTAATCGCCGCAAGGTTCCCGGGCAGCACTAGAAGCGAAAGCTCGGTGACGCCGATCGCGCGCAGCTCCTCGCGGACGGCTGCAAGCAGCGCGGTGCCGATGCCCTGACCTCGGGCGGCGGAGAGCACTGAGAGGGTCTCGATCTCACCCGCCTGCTCCCCAAGGTGCCAGGTGGAGGAGCCGCTGCGCAGATGCACCATCGCGTATCCGACCAGTTCCCTGGAGTGCCCGGAATGCTCAGCGACAAGGATGAACGAGCCGGGCTCGGACAGCCAAACCTCATACTGGGTGCGCCTGCGCCGCCACGATTCCTCCCGCGATCGCGGCACCCCGAGATCGGGGGTGACGGTCGCGTGGTGCTCACGCAGCGAGTTCCACAGTGGCTCGACCCGATCGAGATCCTCACGGTCCAGGCGATAGACGGCCACGTCATTCACTCGTCACTCCGGTGCGCTGCGAATCTCCAGGTGGGCATACCGGGAGGAATACCAGAGGACGGGCCCTCGCCGCCCACGACCGGCTGCTGGCATCTGAGGCGCTCCTTACCGGCCGTGCTGCCCGCGGGCCGACACGACCGCCATCGCTTGGACCGCAAGGGCAACCGCCAGATCAATCGGGCTCTGCATGTCATCGCGATCACCCGCGGACGCCTGGACCCTGAGACCCGCGCCTACTTGCAGCGCAAGGAAGCCGACGGCAAGACCGGATGGAGGCCATGCGCTGCCTCAAGCGCCACCTCGCCCGCAGGTACTATCGCTGCTCAGCGACCGATCAAAACGCCGTATCGAGCTCAGGTGTACCCTGGCGTTCCTAAGAGTGAGCCATTCACCAACCGAAGGCGAACTATGAGCGCCACACTGCAATTCGACGAGGACGCCTCCCGGCGGGTAGAGAGGATCTACACCACGCCCGATGTCATCGAACAGCGCCAAACGATCCTGCGGGCACTGGCGCTCCAGCCCGGCGAGCGCGCGATCGACATCGGCTCGGGTCCTGGTCTACTCGCGTGCGAAATGGCCGTTGCTGTCGGGAGGAGCGGGCGGATCTGCGGGGTGGACGTCAGCGAGAACATGCTTGCCCTCGCCAGGGCGCGCAGACCACCAGCTGGCAGCGGCCCGATCGAGTACCAAGAAGCTGGCGCGCACGCGCTCCCCTATGCCGACGCGAGCTTCGACGTCGCAGTCTGCACACAGGTCTACGAGTACGTCGATGATGTTCCCGCCGCGCTGCTGGAGCTAGGGCGGGTGCTGCGCCCGGGAGGCCGGGCGCTCGTGCTTGACACCGACTGGGACTCGATCGTATGGGCTTCGAGCAACAACGAGCGCATGGATCGGGTGCTCGCCGCGTGGGAGGAGCACCTCGTTCACCCTCACCTGCCGCGTACGCTCACACGGCTGCTGCGCGATGCTGGACTGGAAGTCACCAACCGCCAAATCGTGCCGTTGTTCAACGCCGGCTATGATCCCAACACCTACAGCGCCGGAATGCTTGAGCTGATCGCCACGTTCGTACCCGATCGCAATGGCGTGAGCGAGGCCGAAGCCACAGCATGGGCACAAGACCTAACCGAACTCGGCCCCAACTACTTCCTCAGTCTCAACCGCTACCTTTTTCTGGCGCACAAGCCCACCTGACGACCGGGCAGGTAGCCGTCACCAAGGAGCAGGAGAATCGGGCAAGCGTCTCCGCAGACGCACAGCTCGCTTGCGCTCAGGACGAGGAGCAGGGGAAGCGCGGAAACACAGGAGCGGCACCCAACCCCGTGCTTAATCGAGTTGTCACTAGACATGAGAATTGGATCGGTGGCCTGGCCAGTGCCGCAGCGTTGGCTGCTGTCGTCGCCGTCGCCGGGGTCGCGTCCGCGCAGACCACGCTGCCGCTCCAGGCGGTCGGCTGGCAGAACGAGACCCTGCCGGGGGCGGCTTGCAAAGCAAACAGTCCGATCCGTTTGCACAACCACGTCGCGCAGATCTCGCACACCGGTTTCGGGGACGTCAACAGCTCCGGTTCAAACCGCGAGCTCGTTCAAGTCGCGGCCGCGTACGACGTGACCTATGGTCAGCTTGGCGGCGTTGGGCCCGCGGCCGCGGTTGATGTCGTCTGCTCCAACAACGGCGGGACCGCGGACGGTCAGATCCGCTTTGCCGAGGCCGTCTTCAGCGGCTCGGCGACGAACGCGCGCGCAGTGGGTCTGATCACGCCCCAACAGCCCCACCGTGCGAAGGTGTCGCACGTACCGCTGCTGGGAAAGGTCAAGTGGGTCAACGGCCGGATCGTCGTCGCCGAGTACTGGTACGGACCAAACGACCCGACCTGCTGCGCCTCCGGGCGCGCGAGCACCACCTGGGCCTACCACACCGGCAAACTCACAGCCGTCCGTACCGTGGTCACGAAAAGACCGACCGGCTCAGCCGGTCGGTAAGGGCTGCGCCGCTGCTGCCAAGGCGCCGCCAGCCGCCCGTAGAGTGTGCCCAGGATGAGCTTCCGGGCGACGGCGACTGCATTTGCGATCGCCCTGGGGCCACTTCGGGAAGCTGCACTAGACTGCTCGGTGATATGGCGCGCTCTGCGGGTCCGATCTGGCAGTAGATGGCAGTGGGAGCGAGATTGGCGCTCCCGAGCCCGTTTGCGCACTGGCAAGCAGCACCGCCGAACCCCGCTTGAACACAAGCGATTCGACACAAGTGCCCCCGCCAGGAGTCGAACCTGGATCTACCGCTTAGGAGGACGAGGGACAGGGGCTGTTGGATTAGGCGTATCGCTAGGCGCAGCAACAGTTCCGGTCGTCGTCTCGGCGGAGTTATGCCCGGCGATGCGGCACGATTGGGCTGGGTTTAGGCAGGGACTTAAGGTCCACCGCCTAAACAGGTCCGCCCCAATCGGCAAAGGAGCAAAGCCAGAGAGAGCGAATGCCTGTTCGCGCTGAAAGCAGGCGCCAGCTCGCCAGCCGACGAGACATCCGAGCTTCGTCCAGAGCAGCGCCATCAGCGTCGACGCTAGCTTCCGCCCGCCATGGGAAGCAGGCGTCCAGCCTGCCTATTGGCGAATCTCAGGACGGGGTCCCTCGATACGATCACCATCCTGCTTCCGTGCCGCTGCGAGTACTGCGCCGGGGACTGTCGGACGGTAACCGCCGATCAAAATCGCAGCTAAGCGCCTGCCCACCGTCTGCGAGGCCACGCGTCGAGCGCATCGAGTCCGAAATGAGCGCGTTCGCGTCCGTAATTACCGGCGGACGCCGATACGCCGGCGCGGTCGTGAACACCTCCGAGGGAATGGTGTTCTCGATGCGACGCTCGAACTCGGCGGGGGTGTAGGCGGTGGGCATCCTTGGATTGTTGCGCGGCCGCCGCACGACCTTGAGAGCACGGGGTGGGCCCCACGGAGCACACGCTCTACGAAAGGTCGCGCGTCACCAAGTCCGCTGAGCGCCCTCAGCGACGTAGAGCTTGCGCTTCACCGCCTGACCCCGTATATGCCGTCCGAGTCGGCCGCTTCCTCCCAGGGTCGGCCGCCTGCGGCGTATCGGCTCGGCTCGGCGCTTGATCGACGACAACAGGCGACGCATCGGCACCCTCCTGACGCCCGCGCGCTGATGCCAACCGTAGAATACTCCTGCTTGACGAAATCCGGCAGCTCACGTTCAAGGAGCGGTAGATGACGCAACAGGTCGCAGATGCTCAGTGCGAACGCGAAGAAGAAGAGGAGATGATCCTCGAGCGTCTTGTGGCGATAAAAGCGCTTCGTCAAGAGATGCGCCGACTGGAACGCGAATATCACTTCGCAGGGGCGTGCGATATCGTGATCCCGGTTGGCTGGCTGCATTTGCTCGACAGAGGTCTAAAGTCGGCGATAGGGTACGCCGAGAGAAGACACGCCGAAGGGGAGCTCAGCGATGACGAATGCCGTGGGCAGATCGA
The DNA here is from genome assembly GCA_963742275.1 of uncultured Solirubrobacterales bacterium. Lineage (GTDB taxonomy): Bacteria > Actinomycetota > Thermoleophilia > Solirubrobacterales > Solirubrobacteraceae > Palsa-744. Next base: position 1,136,077 of record CAVUKU010000001.1, read on the forward strand.
GCGCGTAGAGCGACTCGCGGCGGCCATTCGCGATGTCGAGCCCGGTGACGCGTTTTCCGTCGCCCCGGAACACCATAAGGCGCTGTTTGCCGGACTCGCTGACGCAGCGGATCTCCAGGATTTCGAGGTCGCTGGGTTGTCTGAGTACGACCCCCTTGGACAGCGCTTTATCGCCACGCGCTCGCATATTGCACTCTCCAGCTTGGTGTGGTTCCTTTGGGATCGCGTCGGCTTGTAGCGCTCCGGCATGGCGACTTCCAGACACGCTGAGAACGTGCACGCGGCGGATCTCGCTCGGCGGCTGGCAAGCCAGCGCTGCCCGGCGGGGAGGCCTGAATCGGGGCAAAATGAGGATGAGATAGAACAGTTTGTGCTATCCTGTCCACGATGCCTGGGCGTGTCTTCACAGAGCTCGCGGAGATCGCGGGCGAGCAGCACGGCTACGTGACCACAGATGACGCGGCTGCCCACGGGATCGCGCCGATCAACCTGTCGCGAATGGCGCAGCGCCGCGTGCTCGAACGTCGAGCCACCGGCGTTTATCGCCTGCCGCTGACGCCGCCTGGGCCACTTGACGCGTATGTTGAGGCAACGCTGTGGCCGCAACGCGTCCACGGGGTGCTCTCGCACGAAACCGCGCTGGAGCTCTACGAGCTGAGCGATGTAAACCCGTCCAAGATCCATCTCACCCTGCCGACGGGCTATCGGGTCCGCCGGCAGGTACCGGCCGTGTATCGACTGCACCATGAGGATCTCGCGCCGGCGGCGGTGACGCTGTTCGAGGGAATTCCGATCGTGGCGCCCGCGCACGCGATCCGGCAGGCCGCAGCGGCCCACCTGGGTGACGCGCTGGTCGCCCAGGCGATCGACCACGGCGAGCGAAACGGAAGGCTGACTCGCCGGGAGGCGGCGCAGCTGCGCCGCGAGCTCGGCGTGCGACGCGGCAGTGGTATGCGCCGGTGAGCGAGTTCAAACCGCCACGACGCACGCCGTCCAACCGCAGCCACCTCGAGCGGCTGGTCGACCAATACGCGCGCGCCCACGGCTTGGCGGCCGACCGCATGCGGCGGTGGCTGTCGATGATGGCGCTGATCGGCGTGCTCGACACGGTCCGGCTCGGTGACGGCCCACGGTTCCTGATCAAGGGTGGCGTCTCGATCGAGCTCCGCCTGGGGCTGCGCGCCCGCACCACCAAAGATGTCGACTTGGTCTTCCGTGGCCCTCCGGGCGAGCTGGTCGACTCGCTCGAGGAGGCCTTCGAGCGCTCCTACAGCGGCTTTTCTTTCCGCCGCAAGGGCGAGGTCGAGACGATCCGTGACACCGACAGCCAGCGCCTGGCTGTACAGGTGTCGTTCGCCGGCCGCGATTGGCAGACGCTGCAGGTCGAGGTCGGCCCGCCCGAGGCCGAGGAGATCGAGCTGGTGGCGGTAGCGATCAGCCTTGAGGACTTCAAGATTGACGGGCCGCAGCGAGTCGCCTGCCTCTCGCTGCGCTACCAGGTCGCACAGAAGCTGCACGCTGTGACCGAGCGGCCGCCGGACAGAGAGAACCAGCGCTTCTGGGACTTGATCGACCTGATCCTTCTGCGAGCGCTGATCGAGGATCTTCAACGGGTCGACGACGCCTGCCGTGAGATATTCGCCAACCGCGGCACCCACCCCTGGCCGCCGCGCCTGCATGTGCCCGAGTCGTGGGCCGAGCCGTTCGCGCGGCTCGCCGCCGAACTTGAGTTCCCGATCACCGATGTGTACACGGCGGAGGAGGAGGTGCGCGACATGATCGTCTCGATCGCCGCCGGGAAGCCGATCCGCCGACCGCGAGTCGGGCCGTGACCAAAGGGTAGATCCGACATCATCGGCGAAGAGGCTTGCGCCAACCACGTTTCGGCCACGGTGGCCAAGACCATCGCTCCAAACCCGCAAAACGCTACTATTCTGAGCCTGCGATCACGGGCCGAGATGGGCCGAATCTCGCATAGTTACTGAGGATTCTCGCGCCCGCGCCGCTCACTATGCACACGTGCGGCACGGTCAAGGACCGTACCCACTCAGGCCGCGAGTGATGTGCTGCAAGGGTTGAACACGCGCTCACTGCGCCGCCGCCGCTCAGCGCGCTCCTCTTCGCTCGACGCCGGCTTCTCGGCGGTCGGAGTGGTGGTCAGAACCGAAATGTTTCACGATCCCAGGGTAACGCCTGAGCACAACAGGAGCTGTCCAGGAGCTGATCGGCGCAACGCGATTCGATGAGCGGGATGGGCGACCAAAACCGTGGGTAAAGCGCCATGTTTAGGCAGGGAAAGACAGCACAAGGCCTTGGCGCTACTCAGGCAATCCAGACGCCCAAATCCAAAAGCCCGCACCAATACATGCGATCCACCCCAGTGCCCCCGCCAGGAGTCGAACCTGGATCCACCGCTTAGGAGGCGGTTGTCTTATCCGTTGGACTACGAGGGCGTGGCCCCGAGCAGGGCAGGTGACCTCCGAAGGCTACCGAGGCAGTTGCCGCCCGGTGAGGCGGTCGAGGTCCTCACCGGTGAGGCGGTGGGTGATCCACTCCGGCATGGGGCGGGCGCGCAGGCTCTCGTAGAAACGCAGCGCGGGTTCGTTCCAGTCGAGGACGGCCCACTCCAGGCGCTCTCCCCCGCGCTCGCGCACGCGCGCCGCGACCGCCGCCAGCAGCGCGCGCCCCACACCGGCGCGGCGGTGGGCGGGTCGCACGAAGAGATCCTCCAGCCACACCCCCGTGCTGGCGAGGAAGCTCGAGAAGGTGGGAAAGTACAGCGCGTAGCCCGATCACCTCCCGGGGGTCCTCGTGTTCGGCGATCAGCGCCTCCGCGGCGGGGTGGGGGCCGAACAGAGCCTCGCTCAACTGTTTCTCGGTGGCGCGCAGCTCGTGCGATGAGGTCCTCGTACTCGGCCAGCTCCACGAACATCTCGAGCAGCACCGGGACGTCGCTCTGACGCGCCGCTCTGACGATCGGCGGACCGGCGGGGGTCGGGGAGTCGGTGCAGGCCGTGGCGGTCAACGGTCGGGGTGCTCCGGATAGACCTCGTCGATCGTGGTCAGCGCCACGTACCGAGCCCCCTCGTCGCCCAGCGCCGCCCGGATCGCCTCTCCCCCGCCCGCGAGGCGGTCGAGCACGCTCACCACGCCCGCCACCGTCGAGGCCCTCACTGCGCACGCGCTCCAGCGCCTCGATCGTGGAGCCCCCTGTGGTGACCACGTCCTCCACGATCAGGCAGCGCTCCCCGGGCGCGAGCGCGGGGCCCTCGATCCAGCGCTGAAGACCGTGCGCCTTGCGCTCCTTGCGCACGATGAACGCCTTCTGCGCTCCCGCCGCGAGGGCCGCGCACGCGACCGGTATCGCGCTCACGGGGACCCCCCCCACCGCGTGGCCTCACATGCGCGCACCTGCTCGGCGAGCAGCGTGCCGAGCGCCGCGAAGGTGCCGGGCAGCAGGATCGCGCGCTTTGCGTCCACGTAGTACTGGGCCTTGCGCCCGCTTGTGAGCGTGACCTCGCCGATCACCAGCGCGTGCTCCCGCAGATCCGCCAGCAGGCGCGCGTGCGCGGCGGCGAGGCTGCTAGTGGATTCGGCCACGGTGTCCACTGAGGGATCTAATCTAGCCTGATGATCCGCCGATCGGCTGCCGATATATCTCCAGTGTCGCATTCTTGGCGCCACCGGCCCGCAGGGAGATCAGATGACCGCCGCCCGCGTGCTCTTTCCCCTTGCCGCGATCCTGCGGTGGGCCTCGCGGATCGTCTGCCTGATCGTGATCGTCTCCTTCGTGATCTTCGCCGTCGACCAGACCAGCAGCGCCTCCACCCAGCAGCAGGAAGCGCTGAAGGGCACGAACGGAGGCCCCGCCGCCACCTCGGCGCCGGTCGCCGCGCCCTCGCACGAGAGCACGGTGCACGAAGCGATCGACGAAGCCGCCGGCAAGCTCACCTCGCCGTTCTCGGGGATCACCGCGGGCTCCACCAGCCAGTGGGCGGTCCGCGGCGTGGGCACCGTGATGGCGCTGCTCGTCTACGGGGTCGGCCTCGGCTATCTGGCACGCGTGCTGCGCATCAGAGTGTGAGACGTCTCAGGCTCAGTAGTACACGTCCACCGGGGTCCCGACCCGCACCCACGCGTAGATCGCCGGGGCGTCCGGGATCGGCACCCGCAGGCAGCCGTGGCTGGCGGCGTAGCGTGGGCACTTCGGGGTACCCGTGGATCGCGTAGCCGCGGATGAAGTAGTTGGAGTCCACCATCCCCTTCGCGTTGACCCCGGGCGTCTTGAGGTAGACCCGGAAGCGGCCCAGCGACCGTGGGGGTCGAGGGCTTGCCCGAGCTGATCGTGTAGATGCGCCGCACGCGCGCGCCCGGTTCGATCTCGGCGAGCACCTGCGCGGCGAGATCGGCCTCCACGTGCCTGCCGTCCCTCGGGTAGCGCACGTGGAAGGCGCCCGCGCCGCCGCCGCAGCAGGTGGAAGACCCGGGCGTCCGTGTCTGCGGCACGCGCGCCAATCCCGTGAGCTTGCGGTAGGCGATCACCGCCTGGCCGGTCGCTTCGTCGAAGACGCCGTTCAGCGGCACCGCGTAGTGCAGCGCGCTCAGCCGCGACTGCAGCAGCCACACCCCCGGGCCGCGCGCACCTTCGCTCATGTCGGGGGCCACGACGCGCACGTCCACCGGCCTCGCCTTGAACGCCCCCATCTGCGCCGTGGCGGCGTGGGTCGCGCTCACCTGCACCAGGCCGGGCCTGGGGCTGGACGTAGCCGAGGCGGAAGCGCCCCGACCCGCCGGGTCCGGGCAGCACGTTCACCGTGCTCGTGGCGACCCCGCGGCCATCCCGATCGAAGCGCACGGTGACCCTCTGTCCGGCCACGAACGGGCGCACCACGCCGCTCACCACGAGGCGTTCGCCGGTGAGCAGGAACGTGCGGAGAGCCGCCGATGCGCCGTGTCGCGAGCGTCATCCGCCCGGCAAGCGGGGCGGAGTGGCGGTCGGCGGGCGGTGGCGGTGGTGGGGACGCGAGACCATCGCCACCGATCCTAGGAGGCCGAGGGCGCCATCCCCGCCGGCAGTATGTCCATACCGCTACCCGGTGGTGCGAGGGGCGGTGCGGTGATCACACCCCCGCGTCGCAGCACCACGGCGAGCAGCGCGATCGCCGCCAACGCGCACGCCGCCAGCACCGGGTATCTGCCACCCCCAGCTCTCCAGGTCCCCGAAGGCGAGGGAGTTGTTCAGGGAGTGCGCCGCGATGCACGGGTACAGCGAGCCGGTGTAGCGGTAGAGCACGCACAGCCCGAACCCGAGCGCCGCCAGCGGCATCAGATCGACCGCCGGCGCCGAGCCCGCGTGGATCGCGCCGAAGATCAGGCCCGTGATCACCGCCGCCGGCCACATCCCCCGCCAGTTGTACAGCGCCCGGAAGATGAAGCCGCGGAACAGGAACTCCTCGCAGATCGGCGCCACCACGCACGTGAGCCCCGCGCTCAGCAGCAGCAGCCCCGTGCCTTCGTTGGCGCCCAGCTGTTCGAGCAGCTTCTCCTTCGAGTTCACGTTCAGGATCTCCGTCCACGCGACGCTGAACACGAGGAACGTGAACAGCGTCACGAGGATCATCCCCACCGCCCACAGCCAGCCCGTGCGCGGGACTCAGCCAGCCGATGCCGGGACGCTGCAAGCCGAACTGCCACGCGCGCACGGTGCGTCCGCCAATTTTGGCGAAGAGCACCGCCGCCAGCACGAACATCGCGTCCTGGACCACCGTGTCGGCGATCTCGAGGCCCCCGGGGAGCTTGGAGGAGCTGATGCTCACCCCGAGCACCGCCGCCGGGATGTCCACCGCCAAACCCCCCAGCGCCGCCAGCAGCAGCCCCGCCAGGAGCGCCGCCGGGGCCGTCCACCACGGCCAATCGGCCGCCGGGAGCCTCGGGCCGGGCGGACCGGGGGGCTCGCGCACGGGGAGGTAGGGCTCCACCTGCAGGTCCGACCAGGTGTGGGGATGGGGATCCATGTGTCACATCATCGTCGTTTGGGCCCACCCGGCGCAGAGGTCTGACGGAGGAGTCCGGGGAGGCTAGCGAGCGATGGAAGCACCGGTCATCGTCGTTTCGACTCGTCCGGCGCAGCTCTCTGGCGGAGGAGCTCCGGGAGACCGGCCAGCGAGGAGATCACCGGAATCTCGGGGTGCCGCTCCTCGGGCTCGGCCTCCTCACGGCGCAGCAGCACCGGGCGGATCCCCGCGGCGAGCGCGCCGCGGACGTCGTGCTCCACGGAGTCCCCCACGTGCACGGTTCCCCGCGCGGAGGACCCCGCCAGCGCGAGCGCCGCATCGAAGATCGCCCGCCCCGGCTTGGGGCGCCCAACCTCCGCCGAGGTCACCACGCCGTCCACCATCCCCTCGAGTCCCACCTCGCGCAGGACGGCGGGTAGCGAGACGTCCCAGTTGCTCACCACCACGAGCGCCACGCCCCGCGCGCGCAGCTCTGCGAGCGCCAGGGGAGCGTCGGGGTACACGCTGAAGCGCAGCGCCCCGAGCATCGCCGCGGTCAACTGCGCGCCCGAGAGCGCCTCCCCCACCTCCGCGGGCAGCCGCGCGCGCAGCACCTCCGCGCAGCGGCCCCGCAGATCCTCGAGCGTCTCCGCGTCCCCGCCCTCGTGGTGGTGGGCGCGGTAGTAGGCGATCTCCGCGCGGAACGCCCGCTCGGCGTCCCCCGGCGCAAGGTCGACGCCGTGGTCCTCGCGCAGCCGCTCCACCAGCGCCGGCCAGGGGGGCTCGAGCGCGACCAATGTTCCCAATCCGTCCAGCAGCACCGCATCCACCTCGCCCAGAGCCACCCGATCGCGCCGGGGGATGTCGGGGACCGACTTGCTCCCCCGCGCCCCCCTCATCGCGATCGATCCGGACGCCGGGGGAGCCCACGGCGCTCCACGGGCCCTACGCCACCCAGTGCCACGTGGCGAACTCCCCCACGAAGAACGCCATCAGCAGCGCCGAGGCCACCAGCGCCGGCAGGCGCGCCCGCGGCCTGCCGGCGAGCCACGCCCCCGCCCACATCGCCAGCGGGAACAGCACCACCTCGAAGCGCGGCAGCGACATCAGCGGCTCGGGGGCCACCGGATAGGAGAGCGGCAGCGCGAGCGCCGCCAGCACGTACGCGCCGTAGGCCAGGGGCAGCCGGCGCAGCACGCCCACGACCATCGGGAGCGCCGCGAGGAGGAAGGCGAACAGCATCAGGTTGTGGCCCGCATCCACGAACGGGCTGCCCCCCGCCACCTTGAAGTACACGTGGGCGCGCTGGAAGGAGAGCAGCTGACGCGCCCCCTCGAAGGCGGCTCGCGCCCCATCCCACACGCCCACGAACGGGCCCACGAAGTGCCTGTTCCAAACCTCCTGGGCGTGGAAGGGCTCCAGGGGCGCTCCCCCCGCGAGCGCGAGGTAGGCCATGTACGCCGCGAGCCCCACCGGCAGCGCCGCCACCCACAGCACGTCCCGGCGAACCGCATAGCGGGGCCGCCACCACGCGCGGGCGAGGAAGTCCGGCCGCCGGTCCTCCCGCGGCCCGTAGAGGTAGAGGATCAGCACCGGCACCACCAGCACCAGGCCCGCGCTGCGCGTCGCGCCCGCCAGCGCCCCCAGCGCTCCCGCCCACGCCCAGCGCCCCTGGCGCGCGCACCAGAAGACGCCCACCGAGAGCGCCAGGTAGAGCGACTCGGAGTACACCGCGGAGAAGAAGAAGGCCATCGGCGCAAGCGCCGTCACGAGCACCGCCAGCCGCGCCGCCTCGCCGCTGGGAGAGGGCGGAGGAGGGGGTCGGGGTTGCGATGCCCCCCAGCTCGAGCGTGCTCAGCCGGTGGATCCCGTACAGCGCCGCCGCAAACGCCGCCATCGACAGCGCCACCCCCGCTGCGATCGGGGGGACACCGAGCTCTGAGATCCCCCGCACGCCCAGCGGATACAGCGGGAAGAACGCGGTCCGCGAGGCGGTGAGGGAGCCGAGGTTGGGGCGGTACCCGTAGTGCGCGATCACCAGGTACCACGACCGAGTCCCAGCGCGCCACCGGGGCGGCCAGTAGGTCGCCGAGCCACCCGAAGCCGCTCATCACGCCGGGCGGGTCGAAGGCGCTGCGCGGGCGTCCCACCCCGAACGCCGCCACCGCCCCCACGCCCGCAAGGAGCACCACGATGCGCGAGACCCACAGCGCCCGCCAGCAGTCGCGCACCGCCGCCGTCCGTGCCGACGCCGTCCGGCCCGACGCTGTCTGTGCCGACGCTGTCTGTGCCGGTCCCGCCGGCCCCTCCTCCAGACGCGCCCGCTGCTCCTGCGCCGCACTCGGGGTGTCTGCGTGCCTCACGGCCACGGGCCAGGCTCGCCCGGGGGGTCCACAGCGGTCATCTCGGCGGTTTCGCTACTCATGTTCTGGGCGGGGCGGGTGGGTCGGGTGCAGACCGACGGCCGCGCGGGTGCGCGGGCTCAACCAGCAGGAAATCACAGATCGGGGCGGTAACCTCCAGGGGGCGGCTCCAGTCAGATGTCTCGACACGCACGACAGCGGCGACGCCGCCACAGCTCGCGGCGGGCCCTCCCGCATCATCCTCGCCGGCCTCGCCGTGCTCGCGAGCGCCCTCTTCCTCGGGGCCATCGGCGCCGTCGCCTACGTGCTCTCCGTCGCCCAGTCCGCCCCCAGCCTCGCCTCGCGGCACCCGATCGTCGACGGCGCCTCCTCGCAGGTGTTCGCCGCCGACGGCACCCGCCTCGGGTTCATCCAGTCCGACGAGCTGCGCTCGCCGATCCCCTGGGCGCAGATTCCCACCAACCTCGCGAACGCCACCGTCGCGATCGAGGACCAGCGCTTCTACAAAGACGACGGCGTCGACATCACCGGGATCTTCCGCGCCGCCGTGAAGGACATCCTGCACGGCCAGGCCCTCCAGGGAGGCTCGACGATCACGATGCAGCTGATGCGCAACCTCTACCTCGGCGGCGACGAGCGCACGTTCAAGCAGAAGATCACCGAGGCCAAGCTCGCGCTCGAATACGAGAAACACCACAGCAAGCGCTCGATCCTCACCAGCTACCTCAACAGCGTCCCCTACGGCACCGTCGGCGGGCAGACCGCGATCGGGGTGCAGGCCGCCTCGCGGATCTTCTTCGACAAACCCGCCTCCCAGCTCGACCTCGAGCAGGCCGCGCTGCTCGCCGGCCTGCCCCAGGCGCCCTCCGAATACAACCCCTTCCTCGACCCCGCCGCGGCCCGCCAGCGTCGCAACGAGGTGCTCACGAAGATGGCCGAACTGCACTACATCTCCCCCGCGCGGGCCGCCGCCGCCGAGCGCGCGCCGCTGGAGGTCCACCGCGGCGACTTCTACTCTCAGCGAAACGCGAAGGCTTCTTCTTCGAATACGTCCGCCAGCAGCTGAGTCGATCGCTACGGGCGCAGAACCGTGGAACGGGGCGGGCTGAAGGTCTACACCACGCTCGACCTGCACATGCAGGAACTCGCCCACAACGCGATCGCCGAGGTGCTCGACGAGCCCGGAGACCCCGCCTCGGCGATCGTCACGATCGACCCCCACAACGGCTACATCGAGACGATGGCGGAGTCCGAGAGCTACGAGCAGTCGCAGTTCAACCTCGCCTCCGAAGGCCACCGCCAGCCGGGGTCCACCTTCAAGGCGATCGACCTCGCCGACGCGCTCTCCAGGGGTGTGGATCCCAACAGCACCTACTACGACTCGCACACCCTGTACCCGGGATGGCTGGCGGCCGAACCGAACTACGAAGTGAAAACGTTCGGCGGCGAGCAGAACGGGGCTATCAACCTCGTCCACGCGACGCTCAAATCCGACAACACCGTCTACGCGCAGCTCGCCGCCGACCTCGGCGAGGAAAGCGATCACCCAGATGGCCTACAAGATGGGCGTCAAGACGCACCTGATCGGCAACCCCGGGCAGGCGCTCGGGGGCCTGGAATACGGGGTCACTCCGCTGGAAATGGCAGACGTGTACGCGACCCTCGCCGACGGCGGCTGCGCAACGAACCGATCGCGATCACCAAGGTCGTGTTCCCCGACGGCCACGTCGACACGAGCTGGGGCACGCCCGCACCGTGTGAGGTGCTCACCACGGGGTCACCGCCGAGGAGACGCGGATCCTCCACGAGAACGTCAGCGCCGAAGGTACCGCCGTGCGCTCGGCGATCGAATGCCCGACCGCGGCCAAGACCGGCACGACCAGCAAACTCGTCGACGCCTGGCTCGACGGCTACACCCCCGAATACTCCACCGTGGTGTGGATGGGCTACCCCAAGCACGACGTCTCGATGACCGACGTCCACGGCGAGCCCCAGCAGGGCGGCGCCTGCCCGCGGTGATCTGGCACGACTACATGCAGCCGGTCATCGAAAGCCACTGCGTGCGCTTCCGCCCAGCCAACCGAACGCGCTCAGTCTACCAGCCGTTCTTCGGCAAGTTCGCCACCACCGGCGAGTCCGTCGCGCCGCTGGGCGAATCGGTGGCGAGCCCCGCCCCACCGTCGCCAAACCCCGCCACGGCCGCCACGGCGCCGGGCACGGCGCCGGGCAGCGCCGAACCGGGTGGGGGCGCCGAACCAGGTGCGGGGGGGGCTCCCCGGGAAAGCGCCCCAGCCGAACCGGAAGCCGCCCCCAACAACGCGCCCGCCGAACCCCCGAAGCACCGGCCACGGGCGGTGGAGGGGGCGCCGGCGACGCGGGGAAACGGACGGTGGAGGGAACGCGGGGCGGAGCGGGCGCAGGGAACCCCGGCGGCACCGGAAGCGGCGGGACCGCCCCTCCCGGCTGACGCTGGTAGTTTGAGTGTCGAAAATCCGAGACCAGGCCTCACCCTCCGTCTTCGGTAGCGGCAAAGCGGGCGGGCGGGGCACAGATGGGACACACACGTGGCAAAGGAAGACAAGGTCGAATTCGAGGGCGAGGTGATCGAGGCGCTGCCCAACGCGATGTTCCGCGTGAAGCTCGACAACGATCACGTGGTGCTGGGGCACGTCGCCGGCAAGATGCGCCGCTTCAGGATCCGCATCCTCCCCGGGGACCGCGTGCGCTGCGAGCTCTCCCCCTACGACCTGGACCGCGCGCGGATCGTCTACCGGCATCGCTGAGGGCCTCACCCTGCCTGGCGCCGGCCGCGAGCTCTCCCTGATCGAGGCCATCGCGGCCGAGCTTGGGGCCGAGCGCCTCGGCCGGGGGACGGGTGCTGCGGGGAGTCGGCGACGACGCCGCCGTGGTCCGCGCCCGCGCGGTCTGCGTGACCTCGGTGGACGCCATGGTCGAGGGCGTCCACTTCCGCCTCTCAAGAGGGTGGCGCAGGCGGCCAGGCTGGAGACGGTTGGGCGACACCCGCCCAGGTGGGCTGGCGGGCGCTCGCCGCGGCGCTCTCCGACCTCGCCGCGATGGGCGCCGAGCCGGGGGAGGCGTACCTGGTGCTCGGCCTGCCCGCCGGGATTCACCGAGCGAGCAGGCGCTCGAGCTGGTGCGCGGCGCCCACGAGCTCGCGGGCGCCAGCGGGCACCACGATCGCTCGGCGGGGACGTCGTCGCGGCGCCCGCGCTCACCGTGTCGGTGACGGCCGTCGGCTGGGCCGACTCCGAGCGGGAGCTCGTCGGCCGCGACGGGGCTCGTCCCGGGGATCTCGTCGGGGTGACCGGCCGCCTCGGCGGCGCGGCGCCGGGTTGGCGCTGCTCGAGAGAGGCCGCGGTCCCGGCGTGGGCGCGGGCGGGCGGATGAGCGGGCGGCGCTGCTCGTGCGCCTGCGCAGGCCCACGCCCGCGTCTGCCGAGGGCAGGGCGCTGGCGGGGGCGGGGGCACACGCGATGATCGACCTCTCCGACGGCCTGGCGACCGACGCGGGCCACGTCGGTCGCGCGAGCGGAGTGCGCCTGGAGATCGACCTCGGCGACCCTTCCCCTGGAGGACGGGGCTCCCCGAGATCGCCGCCGAGCTGGGGCTGCCCCCGTGGCAGCTGGCGGCGGGGGGGGGTGAAGACTACGAGCTCTGCTTCTGCCTGGACCCCGAGGATCGCGGACGGGCGGAGCGGGCGCTCGCCGAGATCGGGGCCCACGCGCGGGGCTCACGTGGATCGGGCGGGTGACTGCCAGCCGAGCGCCCGCCGGGCCGGGGGTGGTGCTGCTCGACGAGGAGGGGGACGCATCCAGCGTTGGAGGGGTTCGAGCATCACTGGTGAGGCTAGTTTTCCCGAAGAGCGGAAAGCCCATCGAGCGAGGCGGGAGCGCAGATCGATCGGCTGCCCATCCACCCCACGGGCAGCCTGGGATACATAGGACTACCCGAACATACCAACGGTAAAGGTATGTCCAGCACGTCCGATATTCTCGCTCATGGGCACGTCATTGCTGCCGCTCTCTTCAGGGCTCCGGCCCACCGAGCGTCGGATGCTCGGGCGGCCACGGCCGTGCTGATCGCGATCGTCGCGGTCACCGGGGCCCACGCCATCCTCGGGATCGGCGGGGGCGGCGTCGAACAGCCGATCCGCGACTGGCTGACCTCGGCGGTCTACATCCTCGTGGGGGTGATCGTGTGCTGGCGGGCGTGCGCACCACGGAGTCACGGACGTCGTGGATGATCTTTGCGTTCGGCATCTCGGTCTACGGCCTCGGCAACGTCCTGTGGGCGGCGTGGATCGAACACCTCCCCAACCCCCCCATCCCCTCGATCTGCGACGGGATGTGGCTGACGCTCTACCCCTGCTGCTACCTCGGGATCGTGGGCCTCGCGCGTCTACGCGAGCGGCGAGTGCCGGCGCGGATGTGGCTGGACGGCATCATCGCCGGCCTGGGGATCGCGGCGATCGGGGCGGCGATCGTCGTGCGGCCGGTGCTGGCGACGGTCTCGGGGGGCACCGCGGCAGTGATCACCGAGATGGCCTACCCGCTCTGCGACCTGCTGCTCGCCGCGCTGGTGGTGGGGGTGCTCGCACTGCGCGGCTGGCGCCTGGACCGGATGTGGGGGATGCTGGGAATCGGCTTCATCGTGCTGGCCACGGCGGACTGCATGTACGCGCTGCAGGTTGCCGGGGGAGCCTCGGCGCCGAGCGCCCTGACGAACATGACCTACGACATCGGTGTCATGCTGCTCGCACTCGCCGCGTGGCAGCCGGGGGCGAGGATCGAGACCGACACCGTCCCGAGCGGTGCGGTGCTCGCGATCCCCGCCGCGTTCACGGTGAGCGCGCTCGGCCTGCTGATCTACGACCACTTCAGCCGCCTGGACCCGATCGCGCTGGCACTCACGATGGGGACGATGTTCTTCGCCTTCGCCCGCACCGCGCTCACCTTCCGCGACGTGCGCGCGCTTGCCGAAACGCGCCGGCAGGCACTCACCGACGACCTCACCTCGATGCCCAACCGCCGCCACTTCCTGCGCTGCGTGCGCGACGGGATCATCGCCAGCAGGGCGACCGGCGAGAGCGTGGCGCTGCTGCTCGTGGACCTCGACCACTTCAAGGAGCTCAACGACACACTCGGCCACGACGCCGGGGACCAGCTCCTGCTGCCAGGTGGGCGAACGGCTGCGCACGGTGCTGCGCGGCAACGACACCGCCGCCCGCCTAGGCGGCGACGAGTTCGGGGTGCTGCTGAGCGACTCGAGCGGCGGCATGAACGCGGAGCTGGTCGCGGAGAAGATCCTCAAGGCGATCGCCCAGCCCTTCCCGATCAAGAGCGTGGGCCTGCGCGTGACCGCGAGTATCGGGATCGCGCTGTTCCCCGAGCACGCCGAGAACGACGAGCAGTTGATGCAGCACGCGGACGTGGCGATGTACGAGGCGAAGGCCGCGCAATCCGGGTACGCCTCCTATGCGCGTGAGCGCGACCAGCACTCGCTGGAGCGCCTCACGCTCGCCGGCGAACTCTCGCACGCCCTGGAAGCGGGACAGATCGAAGCCCACTTCCAGCCCAAGGCCGACGCCGGCAGCCGCCAGATCGTCGGCGTGGAGGCGCTCGTGCGCTGGCAGCATCCCACGCGCGGGCTGATCTCACCGGCGGAGTTCGTGACCGTCGCCGAGCAGGCCGGGCTCGGGCGGGCGCTGACCCGCAGGATGCTCGACCTCGCGCTCACACAGGTCAAGATCTGGCGCGAGGAAGGCTTCGATCTGCACGTCGCCGTGAACACCACCGTGGCCGACCTCCAGGACACGCAGTTCCCCGCCGAGGTCGCCGCGACGCTCGAGGCCCACGGCCTGCCGCCGGAGGCGCTCGTGCTGGAGGTCACCGAGAACATGGTCCTCGCCGACCCCGTCCGCGTCGGCGACGTCCTCGCGCAGCTCGGCGAGCTCGGCCTGGGACTGTCGCTGGACGACTTCGGCACGGGCTTCTCCTCGCTCACCCACCTCAAGTCGCTGCCCGTGGGGGAGGTCAAGATCGACCGCTCCTTCGTCGGGCGGATGACCACCGACCCGGTCGACGCGGCGATCGTGCAGGCGACGATCCAGCTCGCGCACAGCATCGGCATCCGCGTCGTGGCCGAGGGGATCGAGGACCAGGTGACGTGGACCTCGCTCGTGGCCAACCGCTGCGAGCTCGTCCAGGGGTACGCGCTCTCGCGGCCACTGCCCGCGATCGACCTCGACATACTCCTGCGTGCCCAGCCGGTGTTCGAGAGCGCGCCCGAGCAGCTCGACACAGCGCCGGCCACGCCCGCGCAGCTCGAAACCCTGCCTGCCGCAGAGCCCTCGTCGAATGGACACGCCAACAACGGGCACAAGCACATCGAGAGCCCCTCCAAGGCGCTGGACGACCTGACGGCGCTCACGCGCTCGCACCCGATGATGGACGCCGTGATCGATGAGATCGATGGGCGCATGATCCGCGTGGGTTCGCAGTGGCTAGCGGATTTCGCCTCCTGCAACTACCTCGGCCTCGATCTGGACCGCGAGATCATCGAGGCGGTGCCGGCCTATCTCGACGCCTGGGGCACGCACCCGAGCTGGTCGCGCCTCCTGGGCAGCCCTGTGCTGTACGAGCAGATCGAGGAGCGCCTCACGGCGCTGCTGGGCTGCGCGGACTCTCTGGTGCTGCCGACGATCACCCACATCCACCTCTCGACGATCCCCGTGCTCGCAGGGTCGGGCACGATCTTCCTGGACTCGCGGGCGCACAAGACGATCTACGACGGCTGCCAGATGGCGCGGGCGCGGGGGGCCACGGTGGAGCGTTTCCGCTTCGAAGATCCCCAGCACCTCGAAGAGCTGCTGCGTGCCAGCGCAGGCGGGACACGGCTGGTGTGCATGGACGGGGTCAACAGCATGACCGGCAACCCCCCCGACATCTCCGCCTTCGCGAGGGTCGCACGCGAACACGGCGCCCTGCTGTACGTGGACGACGCCCACGGCTTCGGCGTGATCGGCGAGCGCGGCCCCGGAGAGCGCTGCCCCTACGGGATGCGTGGCAACAGCATCGTCCGCTACTACGGGGAGAGCTACGAGAACCTGATCCTGGTGGGCGGCTTCTCCAAGGCCTACTCCTCGCTGCTGGCGTTCATCGCCTGCCCCGCCGAGATGAAGGAGATGCTGAAGGTGGCGGCGGCGCCCTACCTGTACTCGGGGCCCTCCCCGGTCGCCTCGCTGGCCACGACGCTCGCCGGCTTGGAGGTCAACGAGCGCCGTGGGGAGGAGCTGCGCGAGGTGGTCTGGGGGCACACGCGGCGGGTGCTCGAGTGCCTGACGCGGCTGGGGGTCGCCACTCCCAACCACTCGGGAATGCCGATCGTCGAGATCCCGCTGCGCCAGCACGAGCGCATTGGAGAGGTGGGGCAGTTGCTGTTCGACCGCGGGGTGTACGTCACGCTGGCGGCCTATCCGCTGGTCCCCCGAGACGAGGTCGGCTTTCGCGTGCAGCTCACCGCGGCGAACACGGATACCGAAATCGAGACGCTGATCGCGGCGCTGGAGGAGCTCGCTCACATGGGTGAGCTGCAGCCCGTGGAGCAGACGAGCGCACCGTCCGAGCAGGAGAGCGCCCCGCAACGCGAATCGGTGGCATAGGCCCTCCGATCCACGGCGCGATCGTGAGCACGACGTGATCGCCCGCTACCGCGCCCTGTTCTCCACGCCGGGCGTCGGCCGGCTGCTTGTCAGCTCCATCCTGGGGCGCCTGCCCGTGGGCATGTTCTCGCTGGCGATCCTGCTGTTCGTCCACGGACGCACAGGCTCCTTCCTGGCGGCGGGACTCGCGGTGGGAGCCTTCTCGCTGGCCGGCGCCCTTGTCGGCCCGCTGCTGGGGGCGCTCGTCGACCGACACGGCCAGACCCCGGTGCTGCTGCCCGCCGCGATTGTCCAGGCGGCGCTGCTGGTAGCGCTCGTACTCCTCGCCCAGATCGGCGCGCCGGTGGCGGCGATCGTCGCGCTGACGGGGCTCGCCGGCGCCGCGCTGCCCCCGATCGCGGGCTGCGTGCGCGCGCTGTGGCCGGAGGTCGCCCACGGCGAGGAGCTGCGAGACCGCCTACGCGCTCGACGCCACCACGCAGGAGACGATCTGGACGCTCGGACCGCTGCTCGTCGGCTCGACGGCGGGCTTCGTCTCGCCCGCCGCGGCGGTGCTGCTGTGCGCCGCGCTCACCATCTGCGGGACCGCCTACTTCGCCGCCTCCACGCTCTCCCGCGGCTGGCGGGGGGGCAGTCGGGAGCACTCGCGTGGGAGCGCGCTGACCGCGGGTGCCAACCTGCGCACGCTGCTCTACTCGGTCGTGCTCGCGGGCGCGGTGATCGGAGCGGTCGAGGTGGGGCTGCCCGCGCTGGCCGTACAACAGGGGGCGCGCTGGTCCTCCGGCCCGCTGCTCGCCCTGTTCAGCGTCGGCAGCATGACCGGCGGCCTGATCTACTCGGCCAGGAGCTGGGGGATGGCGCTCGGGCGGCTCTACACCTTGCTGCTGGTGGCGATGGCGCTCGCGGTCGCGCCGCTGATCGCCGTGCACTCGCTCGCGGCGGTGTTCGGACTCAGCGTGCTCGCGGGACTCGCGCTGGCGCCGATGATCTCCTGCCAGTTCTCGCTCGTCGGAGCGCTCGCACCCGAGGGGACCGTGACAGAGGCCTTCACCTGGCACCGAGCCGCGACAGTCGCCGGCATGGCGGGCGGCTCCGCACTGGGGGGCTCGCTCATCGATACCCGCGGACCCGGAGGGGCATTCGCGCTGGGCTGCGCGAGCGTGGCGGCCGCCGCGCTGCTTACGGTGCTCGGACGGCGGCGCATCGAACCCGCGGCCCCCGTGGAGGCCGAGACGGTGACCGCGTTGGGCTCCGGCGCCGAGGGGCCGGTGCCCTTCGCGCTCGCCGCCGAGGCGGTGGCGCTCGCCGCGGACGCTGTCGCGCTCGCCGCGAGAGCGCCCGCCGCGCTCGCATCGGCCATCGAGCAGCCGCGGCCGTTCACACTCGCGGCCGAGGCGGTGGCACTGGCCGCGGAAGCGGTGGCGCAGACCGCCGCCGCGTGAGTCCCGCTGAGTGGGCTCCGATGACCGCGGCGCCCACGGGCACGGTGCGGATGAGGCGGGCGACGACGAGCAGGCGTTCGGCGGCGCTGAAGAGAGGCGTGCAGGCGGAGAGCACCAGGCGGGCGTAACCAACCTTCCCGATCGCCTGGGCGACGTCGGTGGGGTCGACGGCATGGTGTCCGGTGACGGTGTAGATGAAGTGCGCGTAGGGCATGTCAAGCACGATGCGATCCCCCCTGCGCAGCTCGTCGACGTGGCGGAAGGGCTCGAGGAAAGTGGTGCGGTGCCCCGCGATCGCGGTCGTGCCTCCCAGGCCCGGGAAGCGGGTCCCCGGGTAGACGCTCTGCGTGTAGATCCCCGGCCCCCTCTCCAGTTCTTCGGTGCCCGTGCCGTATACCACCACGAAGTCGGCCCCGATGCGGGGAATGTGGATGCTTCCCACCGGGCTGCCCAGCGCCGCGTGGCGCTGAAGCTCGCTCGCCAGGAACGCCACGCGTCGGCGCTCGTCCGCGAGCCGCTCCAGGCGCTCGCTCTCGAGCGCCGATGGCTTGGCGAGTTCGAGGCGGTGCAGCGCGCTGCGAAGGTGCTCCTGCTGGAGCGTCGCGTACAGCGCCGAGAGCGGCTCCTGCCAGACCAGCGTGGTTCCCGCGTCGAGCAGCGCTAGCACCCCGAGGACGATCAGCGTCGTCGAGAGCACCCGCAGCGCGCGGCCTCGGCGCGCGGGGGGCCTGGTGATGAAGAGCGTGTCGGACACAAGCCTCAGCGCCGCAGAGCCGACTCCGTGCCGCCCAGCGATCCAGGACCAGCGTAGGACAGCGGACCGCGGACCGTGATCGCCTCGCGCTCGCCGATCCCATCGTCGGGGCCGCCGATCCGCAGATCATCAGTGGGCGCAGGGGCGAGCGCCACCAGCAGCGCCCCGGCCAGGCAGCCGAAGGCGACGCTCCACAACACCGCCCCCCCCGCTCCGATGCGCCCACCTGCGAGCAGCAGCAGGGCGGTGTGCGCCACCCCCCCGGGCCCTAGATCGAGCTGCGCGGCGTAGAAGGCCACGAGCAGCGCGAGCGGGACCACCCCGAGCGGGACCAGCGCGAGTGCCTGCATGCGAGCACCGCCAACTCCCCGGGCCCCGGCGACCCACGCAGGGGAGAGGAACACGAGCCACAGGTTCAGAGCGGGCGCGAGCAGCAGCGCGGTGAGCGGGTCGAGCGCCCACACCACCACCGCGACGGCGCCCAGCACGAGTAGCAGCGCGAGTGCCGCGGCGTCCCCGCGCGGGCGGACCGGAAGGCCGAGGGCGCGCACCAGCGCGGGCCATCCCAACCAGGCGAGCACCAGCACGAGCGCCGTCGCGAGCACCGCCTCCAAGGCGCGGGCGTCGAAGGGCAGCGCCGCCGGGGAGACCGGGGGCATCGGGGCGGGGATCGCGCCGATGCCCCCCAGCAGGATCGCGAAGAGGGCGCATGCGAGGAACGGCAGCGCGCACGCCAGTGTCCACAGCACCCAGCGCCCGATCGATCGTTCGGCGGGCGGGCGGCGCTGGCGGCGCAAACGCGCGAGGCCGTCGCCGAGCGCCAGCAGCGGAGGCAGCAGCAGGGTCGCCACCAGCAGGCGCAGCGCCCACTCGGGGATCGCCTTGCGCTGGATCCGAAGCCCCGTTTCCGGCGTCGATTGGATCTCGTTCGAGCCGCCCCCAGTCGATTTGGGTCCGCCGTCGAGCGCGTACACCGCCGAGAGCACCGCGCGCCCGAGGCCTTCCAGACGTGCCGCGCTCACCGGTTCACCCGCCGGGGGGGGCTGTTCGCCGCTGACCCCCACCAGCACCGCGGGCTGCCCGCGGGCACCGAGCGGGCCCTGTTCACCGGCGGGGAGCGCGAAGACGAGATGCGCAAGCTGAGCGAGCGTCCCGGGGGCGCTCGCGTCGAGCCCCGCCTGCCGGTCGATCGCAGTCTCCACGGTGCTCTGCAGGAGCGCCGGCGCGGAGCCGGCCGACGCCGAGAGGGGCTCTACCAGCGGAGCGTGCACCTGCTCCCCCGCGAGGTCGCCGAGCACGAGCGTCGCGTCGATCGGCCTGCCCGCAGCTCCTTCGCTCGCACCCACCCCCTCCTCCCCCAGCAGTTCTTCGGCGTGCGCCGCGAAGTCGGCGGCGCCGGCGTTGCCCCCGGAGCCGCCGCTGGTGGAGACGAGCACGATCGTGCGCTGGGTCGCGCTGGCGGCGAGCACCCGGGCGAGCTCGAGCAGCGTGGCCGTCCCGGAGAGCTCGGCCCGGGCTCCGCGACCCGCCGCATCGCGGTGGGCGAGGATCACGATCGGCCCCTCACCGGTGATGCCGGGCCGCTGCGCGATGACGGTGGTGAGGGTGCGCTCGCCGTCGATCGTCTGGGCGCGCACGCTGCGGGTGCTGAGGGAGAAGCCGCCCCTGGCAGCCCCCCCGAACCCCCGCAGAGTCCGAGCCACGTAGGCCGCGAGCCCCCGATCGCCCTGGCCACCCGGACGGCGCTCGGGGAACTGCCGGGCGAGGCTTTCCAGTTCGGCGAAGGCGCGCGCACCTTCGAACGCGTCCGGCACCAGGTTGGAGGTGAGCGGCGGTGTGGGAGCGGTCAGGGAGAACCCCGCGATCACCAGAGCGAACAGCAGCGGGACGAAGGCCGTGCGATAGATGCGTCCGTTGAGCACGCCGCTAGAGCCTAGTCGCTCGCATGGGCTCCGTTGGGTCGTCCCGGCAGACCCGGTGGTCTCGCTTGGCCGCCCTTATGGATATCGTGCGCGCGTGCTCCAGCCCGTCGCCGTCGGAACGAAGACGCTCGCCGATTACACCCACATCTGCGGGCGGGAGCTGATCGACGAGATCCACGAGCTCGCGGAGCCGCTGCGGGGCAGCCGCGTGGTGCACGTCTCCGCGACGGCGTTCGGGGGCGGGGTCTCGGAGATCCTCTACACCTTGGTGCCGCTGATGCGCGACGTGGGCCTGGAGTGCGAGTGGCAGGTGATCTACGGGCGAGAGGAATTCTTCAACGCCACCAAGCTGATGCACAACGCCCTGCAGGGCGCGCCGCAGGACCTCGACGAGCAGCAGTGGGAGACCTGGAGGCGCTACAACGAGATGAACGCACGGGAGCTCTCGGGGGGCTGGGACGTGTGCCTCGTGCACGATCCCCAGCCGGCGGCGCTGCGCCAGCTCGTGCCGGACAAGGCGAAGGGGTGGGTGTGGCGCTGCCACATCGATCTCTCCACCCCCAACCCCGAGACGATCGCGCGCCTGATGCCCTACATCGAGGACTACCCCCAGTCGCTGTTTCACATGCGGGAGTACGCGCCGCCCGGGATGCGCGGCCACGTCAACATCGTGCCCCCCGCGATCGACCCACTGACTCCGAAGAACATGGCGCTCTCCCCCGAAGACGCCTCCTACGTGTGCGGCCAATTCGGGATCGACGTGGACCGCCCGCTGATGTGCCAGGTCTCGCGCTTCGACCCCTGGAAGGACCCGCTGGGGGTGATCGACGCCTACCGCATCGTCAAGGAGCGGATCCCGGAGGCGCAGCTGGCGCTGGTGGGGTCGATGGCCAGCGACGACCCCGAGGGGTGGGACTTCTTCAACGCCACGATCGCCCATGCCGACGGGGACCCGGACATACACATCCTCAACAACTTCAACAACGTGGGGGCGATCGAGGTCAACGCGTTCCAGTCCCACGCGGACGTGCTGATCCAGAAGTCCACCCGCGAGGGCTTTGGCCTAACGGTCTCCGAGGCGATCTGGAAGGCGCGGCCATTCATCGGGGGGGACGTCGGCGGGATCCCGCTGCAGGTGGAGGACGGGGTCACGGGCTTCCTGGTCTCGAGCGCCGAGCAGTGCGCGGAGCGCACGCTCGAGATCATCGCGGACCCCGCGCTCGGCAAGGCGCTCGGCAGAAGGGGCAAGGAGCACGTGCGCAAGCACTTCCTCACCCCCCGCTATCTGCGCGATTATCTAAGGATCTTCACCGAGCTGCGAGAGTCATGAGCGGCACACATCAGGACGGGCGCCAGTCGTGAGCGAGTCCTCGGCACTGCGCGCCCCACTGGTGCTGGTGTCGAACCGGGGGCCGGTGACCTTCCAGGCAGGCGGCGAGATCCAGCGCGGGTCGGGGGGTCTCGTGACGGCGCTCACCGGCCTTGCCTCCCACCGCGAGGCGGTGTGGATCGCCTCGGCGATGAGCGAGTGGGACACGGAGGTCTCGCGCAGGCACGGCGGGCGCGCATTCCCGGTGCCCTCCCCCACCGGCGGCGGGGAGTTCCAGGTGCGCTTCGTGGACAGCGACCCGGAGGCCTACGACCGCTTCTACAACGTGTTCGCGAACCCGATGCTGTGGTTCATCCAGCACTACCTGTGGGACCTCTCCAACGCTCCGGACATCCGCCGCCACGAGATCGAGGCGTTCGAGTTCGGCTACAACGTGGTCAACGAGGATCTCGCGCGGGCGGTGGTGGAGGAGCTCGAGGGCAGCGAGGAGCCGGTGGTGATGGTGCACGACTACCACCTCTACACGCTGCCCGACCTCGTGCGCCGCGCGCGCCCCGACGTGTTCCTGCACCACTTCATCCACATCCCCTGGACGCAGTCGGACGCCTGGCGGGTGCTGCCCTCGCGGATCCGCGAGGAGATCTTCACGGGCCTCTTGGCGAACGACATCATCGGCTTCCACACGCGCTCCTACCGGCGCAACTTCCTGCAGTGCTGCCAGGACCTGATGGACCTGGAGGTGGACTTCGAGCGCGGCGCGGTGCGCATCGGGGAGCGCGAGGTGTGGGTGCGGGCCTACCCGCTGCCGATCGACCACCGCGCCACCAGGCTCATCGCGCAGGGGGAGCGGGTGAAGGAGCACGAGCGCGCGCTGCTGGCACGCCGCCGGGACTTCCTGATCCTGCGGGTGGACCGCGCGGATCTCTCCAAGAACGTGCTGCGGGGCTTCTCGGCGTTCGACCTCTTCCTGGAGCAGCACCCGGAGTTCTCCGAGCGTGTCACGTTCATGGCCCAGCTGATGCCCTCCCGCACGGACGTGCCCGAGTACGCGGAGTACCTGGAGCGGATCGAGGCGCTGGTGGCGGTCGTCAACCACCGCCACGGCACGCCCGACTGGATGCCGATCCAGCTCAAGCTGCGCGACGACCTCGAGGAGGCGATGGCGGCCTACAGGCACTACGACGTGCTGCTGGTGAACGCGATGTTCGACGGCATGAACCTGGTTGCGAAGGAGGGGCCGATCGTCAACGAGCGCGAGGGGGTCTCGATCCTCTCCGAGAACACCGGCGCGCACGAGGAGCTCGGCGAGTATGCGCTGTCGGTGAACCCCTTCGACATCCAGGAGCTGGCGGACTCGATCTACGCCGCCCTCGCGATGCCCGG
This sequence comes from uncultured Solirubrobacterales bacterium, assembly GCA_963742275.1. GTDB lineage: Bacteria > Actinomycetota > Thermoleophilia > Solirubrobacterales > Solirubrobacteraceae > Palsa-744. Next base: position 1,158,944 of record CAVUKU010000001.1, read on the forward strand.
AGCCGAGCGCAGGCGCAGGGCGCGGGGTCTGATCGAGATCGTGACCTCGCGCGACCCCGGCGATTGGATCGACGAGCAGCTCGCGGACATCCGCGCGAAGGCCGACTCGCGATAGGGCACTCGCCACTGGGGGCGCGGGTCCCAAACCCGCTACTCTGTGCGGCCGAGCCACATGACCCTGTCTGCACCCACATACGATCTCGTCCTGATGCTCGACGCGGAGGCCGAGGACTCGGCGCGCGCGAAGATCCTCGCGGACGCCCGCGAGGCGATCGCCGCACAGGGGGAGCTGCTGCGCGACGACGAGTGGGGGGATCGGGCGCTGACCTACCCGATCGCCCACAAAGCGACCGCGAAGTACCACCTGCTGCAGTTCCACGCCGCCACCCCGGAGCTGCTGCGTGGCCTCGACCGAACGCTTCGGATCGCCGACGAGGTCGTGCGCTTCCGGATCGTCAAGCTGAAGCCCGGCACGCCGGCGGCACCGGACATGAGCGCCGCGGCCGCGGTGGCGAGGACGTCGGAGAGCGCCGGCGAGCCCGTCGGGGCTTGAGCGCCGCCCCGTCGAGCTTGAGCGCCGCCCCGTCGAGCTTGAGCGCCGCCCCGTCGAGGCTTGAACGCCGCCCGAGGTGGTCGGATCGCCCTCGCGAGCTGATGCAGGCGTAATACACTCGGGATCGTGAACCGGTTGGAGACGAGCGATCGACCGACGGGACGCTCGGACGTGCTGAGAGCCTCCCCGCCGATGTTCGAGTCGCGCCTCTTGGACTTCTTCTCGCGCGTGCACCCCGCGGTGCCGCTGCTCGTGTTCGTGCCCGTGATCGTGGCGATGGCCCTCTGGGGTCTCGCACAGGTGAGCGTGGCGGCGATGATCGGCCTGGCGATTGGGGGGTACGCGATATGGACACTGTTCGAGTACTGGCTGCACCGGCTCGTCTTCCACTTCGAGCCCGATGCCGGTCTCGGTGCGCGCCTGCACTGGATCATCCACGGAATCCATCACGAGCACCCCAACGACCCCATGCGCCTGGTCATGCCTCCCGCAGTCAGCGTGCCGCTGGCAGCGATCGTGTTCGGTGTGCTGTACGTGATCTTCGGTGAGCGCTACACCCCGGGGCTCGCGGCGGGTTTCTTCGTGGGCTACGTGGTGTACGACATGATGCACTACTACCTGCACCACTTCGCCCCGCGTGGCCGCATGGGGCGGATGCTGCGCGAGCGTCACATGCGCCACCACTTCCAGGACGACACGCGGGGCTTTGGGATCAGCGCCCCCTACTGGGACGAGGTGTTCCGCACCTCGCCGCGCAGTCGTCGCGACACAGCGGGATAAACCGCGCAATGAGCGGGCTCGTCGTGGCACCGGGGGGAGGTCTCGCCCGCAGGCGGGTCTAGACTCGGGGCTCCATCCAAGGAGATGAGACGAGGGCCCCAATTCCGTGGGGTACGAGACAGCCGAAAGGAAGATGAGCCGTGGCCGCAACGAACATCAACCGGGTCGTGATGACCGGCAACCTGACCAAAGATCCCGAGCTGCGCTCGCTGCCCAGCGGCACGTCGGTGTGCGAGCTGCGGATCGCGTGCAACACCCGCCGCAAGGAGCAGAGCAGTGGGGAGTGGGTGGACAAGCCCAACTACTTCAACGTGAAGGTGTGGGGCGCACAGGGCGAGAACGCGGCGCGCTACCTCTCCAAGGGACGCCCCGTGGCGATCGACGGGCGCCTGGAATGGCGCGAGTGGGAGGCCCAGGACGGGACGAAGCGCCAGGCAATCGATATCATTGCCGACTCGGTGCAGTTCCTGGGTTCGCGCGATGACTCCTCCGGAGGGGGGGCCTTTGCCGGCAACGGAGCCTCACAGGGTGGCGAGACCCCCGTCAACGAAGGGGATTTCCAGCCCGCGCCGGTCGGCGCCGCAGCAGGCGACGAGGACATTCCGTTCTAGAGGGTGGCGCAGCCGGCCGGAGGCCGGTGAGGCGGGCCCCTCTATCATTAGAAGAAATCCAGCGATAGGCAGGTAGACCAGTGGGTAAGGCACGTGGCCGCAGCAAGCCGGCCCGCAGAAGAGAGAAGCGAGGCGGACCCGGCAGCGGCAGGCGCAAGCCCTGCCAGCATTGCCGCGACAAGATCGAGCAGGTCGACTACAAGGACGTAGCGACGCTGCGCCGGTTCGTCTCCGAGAAGGGCAAGATCCGCTCGCGGCGGATCACAGGCGCGTGCCGCCGCCACCAGGGCCAGGTCGCCCGCGCAGTCAAGCGGGCGCGGGAGCTCGCGCTACTGCCCTACGTGAACGAGGGCGGGCGCGATGACAGCCCACGGCGGCGCGAGGACGGCCCCCGCCGCTGACGCGGGGGGTAAGGAGGAGCAGAGGTGCCCGAGGTCATCCTCCTCAAGGACGTCGACACGCTCGGCGAGCAGGGCAAGGTGGTGGAGGTCTCCAAGGGGTACCTGCGCAACTTCCTGGTCCCCCGCAAACTCGCCCAGCCGGCCACGCGGGGAGCCGTCGAGGCGATCCGCCGCCGCCAGGAGGCCGCGGAGCGAGCGGAGCGCGAGTTCGAGGAACGTGCGCACACCAATGCGGCCCTGCTCAACAAGACAGTGCTGACGATCCCCCAGCAGGCGGGCGCGGACGGGAGACTGTTCGGGTCGGTCTCCGCGCAGGACATCGCCGAGGCGATCCGCGAGGCGAGAGGCTTGAAACTCGATCGGCACAACGTGCACCTCCCGGAATCGATCAAGAACGTCGGTACCTACATGGTGGTGGTCGACGTCGTCGAGGGCGTGACGGCGACCGTGAAGACGATGGTGGTCCCGAAGAAGTAGAGCCGCCGCCCCTGCGAACATCTGTTCGTGCGGACTTATTTCCTCCGAGGTTGCGGCATGGCCCTCGAACTCCCGGCAGGCGCCGGCCTAGACTCGCCGCAGCGATGAGCGCGATCTCGACCACCAACGGGGCACCCAGCCGATCCCAGCCCGTCCCAGGCGCGATCACCCCACCGCACAACCTTGAGGCCGAGCAGTCGGTGCTCGGCGCGATCCTGCTCTCGGACCGCTCGCTGTACGCGCTGGTGATCGAGGAGGGGTTGCGCCCCGAGGACTTCTACCGCGAGCGTCACGGGCTGATCTACGAGGCGATGCTGGCGCTCTACAACGAGAGCGAGCCCGTGGACGTGCTCACGGTGACCGACCGCCTGCGCCAGCTCGGCCGCCTGGAGGAGGTGGGGGGGCCGGCCACGGTGGATGAGCTCACGGGAGTGGTGCCGGCCGCGGGCCACGCCCGCCGCTACGCGCAGATCGTGCGCGAGAACGCGCTGCTGCGCCGCCTGCTGGCGAGCACGTATGAGATCCAGGCAAGCGTGCTTGGCCACCAGGCGCCGCCGCGGGAGCTGGTGGAGCAGGCGGAGAAGGCGATGCTGGAGGTGGCGCGCGACGACCGCAAGCAGGACTTCCGCACGATCGAGGACGTGCTGCACGAGGAGCTCGACAAGCTGCACCGACTCTCGATCGAGGGCACCTCGCTGACGGGGACGCCCTCGGGGTTCAAGGACCTGGACGAGATCACGGGGGGCTTCCAGCCTGGCAACCTCGTGATCATCGCGGCGCGCCCCGCGATGGGCAAGAGCGCGCTGGTGTGCAACATCGCCGAAAATGCTGCCGTCGAGCACAAGCGGCCGGTGGCGCTGTTCTCGCTGGAGATGGCCGAGGCCGAGCTGGCCCAGCGCTTCGTGGCCTCGCAGGCGCGGATCAAGGGCGAGGAGCTGCGCAAGGGGCGCGTCTCCGAGCAGCGCTGGCCAAAGATCCTCACAGCCAGCCAGCGCCTCGCGGCGGCGCCGCTGTGGGTAGACGACTCCAGCGACGTGGGGATGCTGGAGATCCGCGCGAAGGCGCGGCGCCTGCACACGCAGTGCGAGGGGGGGCTGGGACTGATCATCATCGACTACCTGCAGCTGATGCGCACCGACAGCCGCTACGACAGCCGCGTGACCGCCGTGGGCGAGCTCAGCCGCGGCCTGAAGATCCTCGCGCGCGAGCTGGGGGTGCCGGTGATCGCGCTCTCGCAGCTCAGCCGCGCGGTGGAGACGCGGCCGGACAAGAAACCGCAGCTCTCGGACCTGCGGGAGAGCGGGAACCTCGAGCAGGACTCGGATCTCGTGATGTTCATCTACCGCGACGAGTACTACGACGAGGACTCCGAACGCCCCGGGGAGGCGGATCTGATCATCGCCAAGCATCGCAACGGGGCGGTGGGCAAAGTCACGCTGACCTTCCACAAGGAGTACCCGAAGTTCATGAACTACGCGGGCGAGCGCTACGCGCAGTAGCCCGACGCCTACACTCCATGCGGACATGCCGGGAATAGTCATAGTGGGCGCCCAGTGGGGCGACGAGGGCAAGGGCAAGATCGTCGATCTGCTTGCCGAGCACAGCGATGCGGTGGTGCGCTTCCAGGGCGGCAACAACGCGGGGCACACGATCGTGCGCGACGGCGAGGAGTGGAAGCTGCACCTGATCCCCTCGGGCATCCTCTACGCCGGCAAGCGCTGCGTGATCGGCAACGGGGTGGTGATCGACCCCAAGGTGCTGATCGAGGAGCTCGACGCGCTGCGTGCCCGGCGCATCGACGTGAGCGGCCTGCGGATCTCGGCCAACGCCCACCTGATCATGCCCTACCACCTGCTGCTGGACTCCGCCGGAGAGGCCAAGCTGGGGCGCCTGCAGATCGGCACCACGCGCAGGGGGATCGGCCCGTGCTACGCCGACAAGGCCGCGCGTCTGGGAATCCGCGTGCAGGACCTGCTGGACGAGAAGATCCTCAAGAAGAAGATCGTGGCGGCAATGGAGCCCAAGCGCCTGTCGCTGCGCCCCTTCGAGAAGGACCCCTCGCTCGACCTGCGCACGATGACCGAGGAGTACCTCACCTACGGGCACCGGCTGGAGCAGCACATCGCGGACACCGCGAAGCTGATGTGGGAGTTGCTGGACGGGGGCAGACGGGTGATCTTCGAGGGGGCGCAGGCCACGATGCTCGACATCGACCACGGCACCTACCCATTCGTCACCTCCTCCAACCCCATCGCCGGGGCGGCCTGCATCGGAGCCGGGGTGGGACCGAAAGACATCGATGAGATCTGGGGTGTGGTCAAGGCCTATGCGACGCGGGTGGGCGCGGGGCCGTTCCCCACGGAGCTGCACGATGCGATGGGCGAACACCTGCGCAGTCGGGGCAGCGAGTTCGGCACCACCACCGGGCGCCCCCGCAGGACCGGTTGGCTGGACCTCGTGGCGCTGCGCTACGCGGCCCGCCTGAACACGCTCTCGGCGCTTGCGATCACCAAGCTCGACGTGCTCTCGGGGTTGGGGCGGATCAAGGTGTGCACCAGCTACCGCGGCGCGGAGGGCGCGGAGTTCGACAGCTTCCCCTACCACCAGACCGTGCTGCACCACACCACGGCGCAGTACACCGAGCTCGCGGGCTGGAGCGGGGACATCAGCGGCTGTGAGAGCTTCAGCGATCTGCCCACCGAGGCGCAGGAGTACCTTGGGTTCATCGCGGAGCACGTCGGGGTGCCCGTGGCGCTCGTGGGCGTGGGGCCGGGGCGCAATCAGGTGATCTGGACCGACGAGGGCCGCCAGATGATCGCCGCCGGCCAGGGATCGGCCGCCAACGGGGACACGCCTGCCTGGGAACGGGTCTAACGGCCCTTGGGGCCGATCAGCTCCACCAACACATCGACGACCCGGGGGTCGAACTGGGTGCCGGCGCCGCGCTGGAGCTCGGCCAACGCGTCGGAGGGGCTCATCGCCCTGCGATAGGAGCGGGTGGTGGTCATCGCGTTGAGGGCGTCGCAGGCGGAGATGATGCGGGCCTCCAGGGGGATCGCGTCGGCGCGCAGACCGTCGGGATAGCCCCGGCCGTCCCAGCGCTCGTGGGATGAGCGCACGATCTCACCGACCTCGCGCATGAAGCCGCCGACCCGCTGGAGCAGCCGCTGACCCTCGATCGTGTGGGTCCTGATGATCTCCCACTCGCGCTCGTCCAGCCTGCCGGGCTTGTTGATGATCTCCTTGGGCACCGCGATCTTGCCGACATCGTGCAGCAGCGCTCCGAACTCGACGTTGCGGCGGCGGTGTGCATCGAGCGCGAACTCCTGCGCGACGTCGAGCGCGAGACGAACCACACCCTTGCAGTGCTCACCGGTGTACGCGTCGTCGGCCTCGACCACATCGCCGAGCACCAGCGCCGTGCCGCGATAGGCGTCGCCTAGCTCGATCAGCTGCTCCAAGCGGGCGCGCCGTTCCCTGGAGAAGAGCTGCAGGATGCCAAAGAGGGGTACGATCAGCAGCACAGCCCAGTGATGCTGATCGGCGGCCAGGGCAACCGCTAGACCCAGCGGGGCGAGGGCCGCGTCGATCAGGTAGACCTCGCTCACCTCCCCTACGAGCTCACGCATGGTGATCCCGCCGCACAGTCGCTCCCGCGCGGCGTTGGCGGTGAAGTCGCAGGCGAACTGCGCCACCAGCGCCAGCGGCAGGACTGCAGGCTCCACGGCGCGCGCGGCAACGGAACCCGAGCTGTGGGCCAGCAGCAGGACGAGCGCGGGGCCGAAGGAGAACCAGCTGTTGGCGGGCACCGTCAGCAGCCGGCTCGGGGGGACGCGCCCGGCGAGGATCGCCGGCGTCATCCCCAACGCCAGTGCCAGCGCGACCAGCAGCGGCGCGAGCCGGAGGGGCACGGCGAACAGCATCGGTACGAACACCGCCTGCGTGGGCACCGTGAATCCGGAGCCGACGTCGATCCTGATGCGGCCCGCGACCGCCATGCCGACCACGTAGAGCGCCATGAGTAGAAGCGAAGCGCCGCGCTCGCGAGGAGTGAGGAGGATGAGCGCGAGAGCCGCGCAGAGGAAGCCGCCGCCGACGATCAGTTCCCCGCGCCGCTCGGCAAGGCCCATCCCCTGCCGCTGGCGCTGAAAGGAGCTACGTGCGCGCTCGGACTCGATGATGGCGTAAGCCGACACGGATCTACCCCCGCGTGTATCGCCACACAGTCGGGCGTTCTTGAGCGAACTCGAGGCCGCCGAGGTCAAATGCGAACCAGTGGTTCAATTGGACAGAACAACGACCTCCGCGTTTTGGTTGCCACTGATAGATGGTGTTGGCTGTTGGGAAGATTGGCTCTGGTGCTCATACATGCGTCCAAGTGATCTACACATGCGGCCTTTGTGCTCCATGCTGGCAACCCAGCGCTTATATACAGATTGATAAAGGCAAACTCGTCGTGAGACGGGGACGCAAAGCCAGAGGTCTCATATCGGAGATGGCTCAGCTGCCGGTAGATCTACGGAGGCTATGGTGTTCTCGTTTCAGTCCCGGCTCAAGTCCCACCCGCGCGCGGCTCTCCCAGCTTTGGGTAGGAGCTCCCTACGCCTCGCCCTTCTCATCGTGGGTCTCTGCTCGGTGTCAGGTGCGACCGCGCAGGCCGCGCTGCTCAGTAGCGGGGCCTGCAACGAATCGGCGCTCACCCAGCCGTTTGCGAGGTGGGGCGACTCGAATCGCTACGAGTTGGTCCCCGGAGGCGACTTCGAGGGCACGTTGTCGCAGTGGACCCTCGCGGGCGGCGCCCACCAGACACCGGGAAGCGAGCCCTACGCTGTGGCGGGCACGCTCGGGCACTTCTCACTCGCGCTGCCCGCGGGCGCCTCGGCGCAGTCCCCGTACACCTGCGTGAATGCCAGTTACCCCACCTTCCGTTTCTTCGCGCGCAACGACGGGGTGCTCTCGGACGTCCTCGTGCAGGTCGTCTACAAGACCGCTCTAGGGCCCGTTGCACTGCCGTTGGGAACGGTGGCGCTGAGCAGCAACTGGGAGCCGACCCTGCCGATGCTCACGGGCTCCGTCGTGGGGGGCCTGCTCTCGGGGGGCACCGCACAGGTGGCGCTGCGCTTCACGGCGCTCATCGGGGAGTCCCAGGTCGACGACATCTACATCGACCCGCGCATGCGCTAGGGCCTGTCGAGGGGGCCAGACAGGAGGTCGAAACCCGGGCTCGTGACCGCCAGAATTGGGACCGGCTGGGCGAGGGGGCGGGCATCCCAGTGACCGTCCCGCCCGCCGGAACTTCGCTTGACAGTGTGCTAGTCCGCTAGTAATCTAGGCCAATGGTCATCTGCCCCTGGACGCTGCCGTCTCGTCATCGACGCGCCGCCGAGCCCCCGCGATGTCCTCCAGAGCGCTAGAGCCGCCCACCCTCCGCCGGGCAGTCCAGCGCGCACTGCTCCCGGCGCGGAACGTCATCGAAGAAGCCGGGGACATAGTGATCCTGACCGGGAAAACGCTCTCCTCCGCGCTACGGCCCCCCTACCCATACGGGGGCGAGTTCGTCGCGCAGTTCCTATTCACGCTGCGACTCTGCTGGCTGCCGCTGATGGTCTCGACGATCTGCGTCTCCTATGCCGCGCCGGGACTGCAGGCCGCGAACTTCCTGTCGGTCTTCGGCGCGCTCGACCGCCTCGGTGGCATCTTCGGTCTCGCCGCGGTCCGCGAACTCGGCCCGTTCGTGACCGCGATCGTGCTGGCGGGCGTGGCGGGCACCGCGATCACGGCCGATCTCGGCGCGCGCAAGATCCGCGAGGAGCTCGACGCCCTGCAGGTGCTCGGCGTGGACCCCGTGAAGAACCTTGTGGTACCGCGCTTTCTCTCTTTGATGCTGGTCACCGCGCTCTTCAACATGTACACGATCCTGTTTGGCATCTTCGGCGGGATCACAGCTCAGCTCGTCTACGGCCAGCCGCTGGGGCCGTTCTGGGTGACGTTCTTCAACAACACCACCACCGTCGACGTGTGGGGCTCGGAGGTGAAGGCGGCGATGTTCGGGGCGATCATCGCGATCGTGTGCTGCTACAAGGGCATGACCGCCTCCGGCGGCGCCGAGGGGGTGGGGCGCGCGGTCAACCAGGCGATCGTCGTCGCCTTCCTCGGGATCGGGGCGTTCAACTACGCATTCACTCAGATACTGCTCGCCACCCACCCCCAGGTGCTGGTGATCAAATGAACCGGCGGCGCCTTGATGGTGAGCGATGAACGAATGGCTTGCGATGCCGCGCGAATGGATCTCCTCCACCGGGGAGATCGCCGGCTTCGTGGGCCAGGTCATGCGCGACGTATATGGGCTGCGCGTCTTTCGCTTCTTCGGCGAGACGCTGCGCCAGTCGGGGATCATCATCATCTCCTCCACCCTGATCATCTGGGCGATGATGTTCATCATCGGCCTGCAGTGCGGAACCGTGGGGGCGTACTTCACCGAGTCCGCGGGGGCGTCGGCCTACGCCGGCGTCTTCAGCGCATGGTGTGGCCTGCGCGAGTTCATCCCCTACGCGTTCGGTTACATCATGTCCGCCAAGGTCGGCACGGGCATCGTGGCGGAGATCGGAGCGATGCGGATCTCCGACGAGATCGACGCCCTGGAGGTGATGGGCTTGAACTCGATCACCTTCCTCTGCGCCACCCGTCTGCTGGCGGCGTGGCTGGTGCTGCCTTTCATATACATCTCCGGGATCGCGGCGGCGTTCCTGGCCTCCTACATCGCGGTCGTCAAGCAGGTCGGATCGGTGAGCTCCGGGGGCTACCTCCTGATCTTCTGGCAGTTCCAGAACCCCACGGATTTCATGTACAGCACGATCAAGGCGATGGTGATGGCGACCGCGATCGTGCTCGTGGGCTGCTACTACGGCTACAACGCCTCCGGCGGGCCCGTCGGAGTCGGCACCGCCACCGCCAAGTCGATGGTGCTCAACCTCGTCCTCGTGCACATCATCGGGATGCTTGGCACCCAGATCTTCTGGGGAGCCAACCCGCGGGCACCGATCGGGGGGTAGGAAAGCGACAGCGGCGCGACGCCGGGGCCCCCGGCGAGCCGCCTATCCTCTGAGACGGTGGTCACGCAACTCACCGACGTACTGGCTCCAGCCTCGCTCATGCACGCCGAGCGCCGCGTCGTGGAACGCCTGGTAGACCTTCTGCGCGAGAAGCTCGGCTCCGATCTGCACGCGATCTGGCTCTTCGGCTCGCGGGCGCGGGGGGAGACGCCGCACCCCGAGTCCGACATCGACCTGGCGGTTCGTGCCCGTCTGCGCCGTGCTACGGCAAGGCTTTCACAACTTGACTGAGGAGCCCCTCGCGTCCGAGTATGCGCGCCCGTCCCTCTGACCATGCTGCCGCCTCGACGACCTCATCGTGCGCGGACGGGCGCCGGTAGTTGAGGTTAACGCCCCGCAGGCGCCCGAGGAGCTTCTTGATACGAGGAAGGTCGGCGTTCTCGGCTGCAAGATACCGGCCCGTCGACACCGCGGCTCGGGCAGCATCTGGATCGTCGACATCGGCCAGGATGCGCTCCTCGGCCGCGTCGTCTCCCCGCGCCCACGCGCTCGCCAGCCGGCGAGCCTGGTGGGCCATCTCAATCGCGCCACCCAGCGTCGCGTGGACATCTAGGACGTGGCTGCCGTCGGCGCGTGTCTCGTCTGGGAACATCAACACGACCCGCACGAAGAGGCGGAGGTTGAGCTCGCGCTCACATGCGGCGCACAGCACGAGCAGCGGTCCCGAATGATCTAGGTCATTGAGTTGTTTGCTGCCGTAAAGCTCAGCCGATAGCACCATGCGACGCGTGTCATCGTCCAATCCGTCCCAGACGTCCGCATCAAACCAGGACCGTGTGAGCTTCTGGACTGCCGGAAGTTGCTCCTCGTGGTCCCGCGTGTAGTTGCGAAGTACCTCGACGAGCAGCTGTTGCTTGTAGGCGGCCTTGACCTCTTCTGAATCGCCGCCAGCGGCGAGCGCCCTGTTCGCAGCCTGTCGAGCATGCGCTTGGGACTGCGGGCCTGGCTCGCCGAGCAAGCTCCCGACTTGATCGCCAACGGCACAGATCGCCAGCGTCGCGTCTGCCGGGTAGGCCGGGTCGACGCCGATGAGTGCGGCCTCACCCGTACGTGGACGTAGCGCCTCAGCCTCGAGATTAAGCGTCCCATTGCCGCCGGGCGTGTAGTAGACAAGAGCACCCACCGGTCGGGTGTCGCTCAGAAGATGCTCGAAGTAGCCGAGCAGCTTGTAGATCTCTTCGATTGGTAGGTCAAGACCGCGCTCGCCCTTCCTCTGGCCTGGGTCGTCGTCCGGGCCACCCGGTTGCGCGCTAGGCCCTGGTAGCGGCTGGTGGCGACGGAGCTTGCAGTCGAGCAGCAGCCAACTTCCCTCGTTGCCTGGCAGCGTCACATGCAGCATGATGTCCGGAATAGCACGCAGCCGATAGTTGCGTGACGGGATCGTCCATCGTCCGGGCAGCCCGATCCCTCCGGTCTCGCGTTGAAAAAACATCTCGACGCGACCGTACGGGGTGGTCCACGCTGCAATAGGACCCTGTTGCCGAGTCCACAACGGCGCAATCGATCCTCCATCTGGATCTCCGTAACGTCGCGTGAGGCAGGCCGCGAGCGCACCCAACGTCCAGATCTCCAAGAGGCGCGAGTCAAAGCGCTCGTCGTAGAAAGCCCACGGCCTACTCCCCGGCTTGACGCCCACGCCCGTGAGAAACGTTCCAACCCAGTCGGTGAGCCGACGATACGGCGCCGCGTGCCGCACGTCGCCGCGCTCGATTCGCCGCATCACGTCGTGACGCTGCTGTGGCAAAGGGCGCCACCGGGCCGCAGCGGTCGCCTGCGCCCCAATGCCGATGGCGAGCGGCATCCGTTCGTAGCGCCTCAGGTCACTGCGCACCACAGCGAGCTGACGGCTCTCCGGGCTCGACCGGGAAGGCAGCATGTGCGTCGGGACAGCTCGGAGCGCCCGAGAAATCGCCTGGAGCGCAGACACCGCGAGAACGTTCTCAGGTGTTGCGCGGTCGCGCTCGACAACTCGCACCGGATAGACCTTGGGCGCGGTGCGCCCAGAGCGCCGCTGAACATAGCGCGGCACGTCAAGCCGACCTGCGAGCAGCCCGACGGACTCGGCTGCCCGCTGTGAGTAACGAAACGTCGGACGCGCCATGATCGTCTGGAGGATCGGAAGCAGTTCCTGCGCCAGAGCGAGCGTCACTCGGAGCCGCACCGCACTTGCCAGCTCGACATCCAGCTGTCCTTCGAGATCCGACACCGCGGGCTGCACGGCGAGGTCCCAAGTTTCCGCCGACGCAAAATAGGTCGCTAGAAGCGGGAGTGACGCTGTGATCGCAAGCCGTCGCGCCTCCGCGTCGAGGACTGCACCGCCGGCCGTGACAGACTCCGCCCCCATCCCGACTACCTAGGGCTTGAGGGTGAACTGCGGTGTTCGCAGTTGCTCCAGCGCGCGTGGCGCATGCGTGAACGGCGAGGACGCCAGGTACGCCTTCATCGGCTCGAACTCGTCCTCAGTGAGGCCACTAGCTATTGGGATGAGCTGGTCGGCTACAGCCAGGTCGAGCGCCACGCTCAAATCTGTCTGCGCCGGATCTGCGTACGCGCGTATCGCAAGCTGTTGCAGAACATCTCCGAGCTGCGCGGAGCCGACTGGCCAGTGCGGACCCTTGTCGTGCCACCGGAGGTAATCGACGAGCTCCTGCAAGACCGCGAGCGCCTTGGTCACACGTTCCTCGGCGGCAAACGCGTCCACAAAGGTGGACAGGGCGTTCCCCGAGACGTCACGGTATGCGTTGGCATATCGATGAGCCGCCTGCTTCGCAACTTGCTGAAGCTCTTCCGCGGTCTGCTCTTGGGATGGTACGCCCACAAATACGAAATTGAAGCGTCGCTGCAGCCCCTGAGAGAGCTGATTCACAAACGCCGTATCGACGTCGTTCATGGTGCCGAGGATGCGAAAGCGTGCAGGCAGGGTGATGCTAGACCGCTCGCGCGCCGTCTCAAACCACAACGGCACGGACCGGTCTTGCGGACGGTGACCGCTCAAGGCTGTGTACAACGGACCGATCGCCTTGTCGATGTCTGCCCTCGATAGCTCGTCGATAAGCAGCCAGTGGGCCTGGGGTCCGGACTTCATGTCGAGGTTAGCACCAACGATCCGCCCGCACTGCAGCGCAGCGGCCGTGACGTTGCCAAGCCAAGGTTGGAGCACCTCTGATCCCCTTGGCCCGATTCCCGGCCGCAACCCTCCGATGACGTCGTAGGTGCTCCACTCCGGCGTCCCAGTCGTCTCAGCGATCGTCACGTCGAACGCGGCGGCCAGCAGGCGAGCTAGGTGGGTCTTGCCGGTACCCGGAGGGCCATGAAGGATCAGGTTCCCGCCAAGAAGCGCAACGAGCGCCCTTTCCACCAAGACCTCGGGTTCCGGCAGGACGAGCCTGTCGTGGCCAACTCGCACCAGCGCCGCCTCGAGGAGTGCCGAGAGATCCGTGGCCACCAGAGCGGCCTCGGCCACCTCAGACGACATCTCGTAGCTCCCGCCAATCGCCGCGGCGGCGGGCAGCAGTCCTTCGACGGTCTCACGCGCGTCATCACTCAATACCTTGGTCGTCTCGGCCATGCAGACCTTCCCACTGTTCAACTGCGGTCCGGCAATACTAGAGCCTTGAGGTGCGGTTGAATAGTCTCGGGAGAGAACCTGCTCATGAAGATCAGCTCCATCGCTCGGCAAAACACCACCCGGGCTGCGACTGAGCGATGTTCCGTCGTCTTTGTGGCCAGCGCGTCGACCGCGCGATCGGTATCGGTCGACCGGTTCGAGACGGCGGCCTTGATCCCGTCCCAGTCGAATGGCCCATGGACGGCTTGCCTAGCTGCGAACAAGGCTGCCCACGGATTGAAGTCTTGGCGGGTCCGGTTCAGATACGGCAACAACAGCAGCGTCTCTCCATCGGCGAGCAGATCATCGACGACGTAGACGCTTCGAATATCCCACCAAAAGGTCAGCCGATCGAGATAACGTCGAGCGTTGTAGCGGAGCGCCTCCTCCAGGAGCGCTACGGCCCGCGGCAACTCGGAGTCGAAGCCTTCGGGCATATCCTGGCGCTCCCATCGCTTGAGCACTGCCGCTCCCAACACCGAGAGTGACGCCGAGCCGTCAGCGACGAGTTCCTCTTTTCGCAGGTCGACTTCCATTTGCTCCTGTCGCCGCTCACCCGGCTGCGTCTTACCATCGCGTATGTCAGGGAGCCAACTCGCCGCCTGCGTAGACAGAGTGCGCCACGACGTTCCGAACGGATCGAGGGTCTGTCCCGGTGACACCCGAATGGCCTTGTCGGGCGGAACCAGATCGAGCAGCCAGGCGCGGAGGCCGTGGCCGGTGAGAGTGTCTGCCCAGTTGCTCAGAGCTTCTCCGCAATGAACAGGTACTCGAGCACCTCGCGCGCGCGATAGCCCCCGTAGCTTTGATAGTTCAGGCGCGTCACCGGTATCGTCTCCAATGAGCCAGCGCGAAACAGCGTCGAATCCGCAAAGAACTCGCTTAGGCGGCGGAGCCCCTCGCCATTGGGTGAGGCCTTGAAGTCGTTCCAGTGGTTTCGCCCGTCGAAGTAGCTCAGGAGTACCGTTTTGGTTCGAGCGCGCTCAATCAGGGTCCGGAGCGAATCCAAGAAGGAGTTCGCTTTGGAGAACGTGGAGACAAAGTCATCGCTCATGTTCTGACCACGAACATACTGGATGGCGCCGAAGTATGCTTCAGGATCGTTCAGCGTCGGGTATCGACACAGTACGTTCGGAAGAAAGTAGTAGGCCGTGTACTGTCGGAAGTTGTATGGCGGGTCGATATACAGCAAGTCGTGCGCCGGCACCTGTGCCACAAAGTCGCGGGAGTCAAGCTCCGTTCCGAGGAAGTGGCGCCTCTTGCGGCCGATGAGCCCATCAAAGGCAGGGAGTACCAGCGTCAGCGGTTTCAATGAGCGCGAATCGTACTGTTCCCGCGGAAAATCGTGGTAGGTTCCTTGGGTATTTGAGACTCGCTCGACGGCGTCGAGGAGCACCGTTAGCAAGACCGCCTCGGTCGTCGGGCTGATGAGGCCCGCGTGGTGCCAGTAGCGGAGATAGCTGAGTATCGAGTCGATGTGCTGAGCGTTCTCCGCCGAGAAGAACCGGCGGCGGCCGGTGCGTCCTCGCAAGCTGCGATATGCGCTGCGCTTGCCCGCCTCGCAGTAGTGGTCAAAGATATCACTTCGTGCGAACTGAGCTGGCAGAAGCCTGCGATCTGGAGCATCCTGGAGGAACAGCAGCAAAGCCATGAGTCGCTGCCCGGCACTCTCATAGCTAGGAATGGAGAGGTACGAGTATCCGGCCCGGTCGCGATACTCGTCCAACGCATGCTTGGCACGCTGGAGCAGACGAATGTGCCCGTTGTTCGGGAGGACCGCATCAAAATCCACTATCGGGATCGCGCTATTAGTAAGAAACGCTTGCCCGTAGATGGCCGAGAACAGATTAATGTCGTTGGCCGCTACTCGATAGCCGGCCCTCTTGAGCGCGAGTGATACCGCGAGCGAACCGGAAAACGCGTCGCAGACGAGGCTTCCTGGCGCGGCGCGTCCGCCAACGACATCGAGGATCTCCGGCATAATGACACTCTTGTTACCGATATAGCGGTTAAGCATGGCATCTGGCGACGAACAGCAGTTCGGCGTCTGCGCGCCCAGGTACTGAAACCTGCGTCGAGTTGAATTGCCGATAGGTCACCGGCAGCTCTCGCTCCTCGACGCCCCGCCCAAAGCTGCTCCGCAGCAATGCTCGCAGCTCGGGCAACTCAATCGACCTTTGATTGCCGGTCTTGCCGCTGCGGCTCGCTGAGTAGCTCAGCAGTAGCACGGCATTGTGATGCTCGACTAGCCTAAAGAGATCACGGAAAGCTTGGCCGGCGAGGCGCCGAGAGCAGAACCGTGACTTGAACCGGTTGTCTGGATACAGGCCTCGCGTGACGCCCCCTCCGAGCTTCTGTAGTGACGGCACCTTGTAGCTGCAGATGACCTCGGGCACGTGGTAGAAGCGCGAGTATTGCTGCGCTGTGTAGGGTGGGTCGGCGTAAATTGCGTCGAGCGGCCCCAGGCTGTCGGGCTCATGGCTAAGCTGCTCCAGCGTGAGCTGCGCAACTCCGTGGCCCTCGCCGGCGGCGGTCGCCGCTACACGCACGCGATCGACCCGGTCGTGAAACAGGCTCATGACGTCCTTCGAGCGGTCGGCTAGAATCCTCGAGCGGATGAAGGACAGGTCCTTTCCAGGCCGGATACGATGAGGTTGCGCGTAGTGCTTGCCGGCTGAGAACGCGCATTCAGAGGCGGCCGAGAGAAGGGCCGTGAGCAGTACGGAGTCGACCCAGGAGCCGATCTCCTCGTTTTGTCGGGCGCGAGCAATTGCCGACCTGATGCGATCGATGGCGAGCGCCTGCCTGATGCCGAAGTACGTGCCCGAGTAGTGGGCCGCGACCAGTCCGTCGGAGCCTGCATCGCGCCTACCCAGCGATCCAAGCATCTCTCTTAACGAGGGAGAAGCGTTCGCAGGCCGCCAGCGCTGTGGCGTGACCTCGGCCAGGCGAATCAGCGCATCGGAGTCGCGATTAGCGATCGCGGCGTCTTCGCACCGGACCCAAGGCGCCCACAGTCGCTCCCACGGCCCTTCAGCGGTACGGAGAGTGAAGCACGGGGCCAGCGGCGACTCAGAATGCCGGTCGACCCCGAGCAGCGCCCGGGCAAAATGGACGCTGTGATCCAACGCGTCGGTCGCAGACAAACGTAGGCCCGCTCGCGCGAAGCTCTGTGCTACTAGAGAACTCCCGGTGAAGATGTCGAGCAAATGACTTTCAGGTGGAAGGTGGTCCCGTGACACGTCGACGATGCTTCCCAAAGCGCGCGTCTTTGCGCCGAGGAATTGGACCGGGCGAAACGGTGACGTCGCGGTGTCGGTGCGCCCACTGGCCAGCGCGGGCTCGCGGGCGCTCACAGGACGATCAATCTGGCTCTCGCCACTGGCGCGGAAGGCCTCGGTAGCAGGCGAATAGGACAAAAGATTCCCTCGTCGATGCAGCGGGACAATGCGCCGCGACTCGTACGCCAACCGGAGCATCGGCGTACGCATCTGGGAGCGTAGTTCGAGGGCCGGACGTCCAACCGCGATTCCTGGTTCAGCGGCGGCCCTCGGCAAGAAGCACTACAGGACGAGATCTCACGCGAACTATTCGCCGACCCAAAGAGCGCATCCCGGTCGGCGTAGGCGCGGTACGAAAACAACGAAGCCTCCGGCCCCTGGCAGGGACCGGAGAACTTCGTTTGTAGGTTCCATTAGCGACGTTATGGTGGGCCGTGCAGGAATCGAACCTGCAACCTTGGGCTTAAGAGGCCCCTGCTCTGCCGGTTGAGCTAACGGCCCGCGAGGACCCCGTGGTCAGGGCGTCCGTGAAGGGCCTCGCATTCTAGCCGAGCACTTCCGCTGGGCGATTTCCAGCCGGGTGGCGGCTCCAGGCCGCGGGACTGGGGCGGCTCCAGCCCGGTCGGGCGCTCAGAACACCACCGTGCGCCCGCCGTCGGCGATCACACGGTCATCGAGGTGCAGCGAGACCGCTCGGGCCAGGACCATCCGCTCGACGTCACGGCCCACGCGTTCCAGGTCGGCGATGCTCTGGCGATGGTCCACGCGCTCCACGCCCTGTTCGATGATCGGGCCCGCGTCGAGCTCCTCAGTGACGTAGTGCGCGGTGGCCCCGATCAGCTTGACCCCGTGCTCGCGGGCGCGGCGGTAGGGCTCCGCGCCGGGGAAGGCGGGCAGGAAGGAGTGGTGGATGTTGATCACCGGCGCGCCCAGACGAGTCAGGAAGTCGCCGCTGAGGATCTGCATGTAGCGGGCTAGCACCACCACGTCGACCTTGCCCTCCAGCAGCCCCAGCATCCGCTCCTGCGCTTGCGTTCTGTCGTCCGGATCGACCGGCACGTGATGGAAGGGGACCCCGGCAGCCCGTGCCTCGGGCTCGAGGTCGGGGTGGTTGGAGATCACCGCCACCACCTCCGCGTCGAGCTCTCCGCGGCGCCAGCGCCACAGCAGGTCCACCAGGCAGTGATCGCGGCTGGAGGCCAGGATCGCCATGCGCCGGCGCCGACCCCAGAAGTGCAGCTCCCACTCCATCTGGAAGCGCTCCGCCACCTCCGCGCCGAAGCGCTCCCGCAGGCGCTCCCGCGACTGCGGGGACTCCAGCAGGCCCGCGAGATAGAGCTCGGTGCGCAGGAAGAACCTGCCCCCGGTGGGGTCCGTGGAGTACTGATGGGAGGAGACTATGTTCGCCCCCAGATCGAACAGGAAGCCGGATACCGCCGCCACGATGCCCGGCCGGTCCGGGCACGCGATCAGTAGGCGCGCGCTGTAACGGGGCGAATCCTCTGGGGAGCCAGCCATCCTCACGATCCCAGATCGGACCTCGCCCGGCGGGCCCTCTACTTCTTCTTGGTGCTGGACGTGCTCCCCGTGGGCGCCTTCCCGGTGAAGCCGCCTTTCCCGTTCGGCTTGACCGCGAACGTTTTGCCCGCCTGTCTGGCGGCATATGTGCCGTTCGGCTCTTTGATGACGGAAACGGGGGAGTGGCTCAGGGGGTTCTTCCTGATTTCCGCGAGGTACTTCTTTACCCGCTTGCGTTCGGTGGAGGGCGCCAGCTTGACGGCCTTACTCGCGGCTGCGTTACCGACGCTGGTGTTGCCAGCCTTGTAGGCGTATTCCGCGAGGGCCGAGTACAGCCCCGCGCTGGGTGGCTGGGCGGCGATCTCGATCTGCATCGCTCGCATCCCGTCGGCCGGCTGGGCAAGTCCCTGTTCGATGTAGACGGTGTTCGCAAGCCTCGCGGCCAGTTCCGAGTTCGGATGATGGGGTTCCAGTCGGAGGTAGGTCTTCCACGAGTTGGAGACCTTGGCCAGCAGCGCTTTGCCCTTGGCGGTGTATGGTTCGGTTTCGGAGTTTGGGTTGGAATATTCGGATTCGCTCGCCTGATGCAACTGGGCTTCGGCGAGCGCGGCCCACGCGGCCGCTTCGGTCGGGTGAGCCTTGACGCGGTTCTGCGCCGAGGCGACCTTGCCCGCGAAGCTCGCGCTGCCATTGCCCCCGCCTTCGGTAAGGGCGTTGAAGATTCCCCCGCCCCCGCCGCCCACTCCGACCCCGAAGCCCACGAAGCCGAGTAGGAACAGGATGGCGAGCCCCAGGTAGACCACCTGGACGGTGCGGCGGCGGCCGCGGCCTCGCAGATCGAAGAGCATCAGTCGGTGAGCTTCCTGTCCATGTGGTCGATTATGGCGTTCACGTGCGGGTCTGTGTCCTCATCTGCGCTCTCGACGGGCGACGGTCCACTTGGGCCGCCTGCGGGTGGCGGGGTCGTTGGCCCCCCCTCCCTGGCGCTCCCCCCCGTCGAGGACGGCGGGTCCTGCGGGGACCCCCCATCCGCAGCTCGCGCCTCCTTGCGCGCGGAGCGCCGCGCCACGAACGATGCCACCAGGATACTCGCCTCGTAGAGAACGTACAGGGGGACGGTCTCGAGAATCAGCGTGACCGCGTCCCCGGGAAGGAAGGCCGCGACGGCCGCGCAGGCCACGATCGCGTAGCGGCGGCCACGGCGTAGCTGCTTGGGAGTCACGATCCCCGCGCGGGTTGCCCCCAGGATCGCGACGGGGACCTGGAAGACGAGTCCCATCGCCAGCAGCACCGTCGCCGCGAACTGGTAGTAGGGACTGGCCTGCACCAGGTTGTTGAACTCGTCGCTGTTGAAGTTCACGAGAAAGCGCAGCGCCGCGGGCAGCACGACGAAGTAGCCGAACAGCACCCCCGCCGCAAACAGGAACGGGACTGCGGCGAGCAGCGGCGCGACGGCGCGTCTCTCACTCGGCTGCAGCGCGGGCAGCACGAAGCCGTACAGCTCGAACAGGATCACCGGTAGGGAGACGATCAGCGCGAAGAAGAAAACCACCGTGATCGTCGTCGTGAACGGCTCACCGATCCCCAGCGTCGTCAGCTTTTCGCTCTGCGGTATCCGCGGTATCTTCGCCGTGTCCGCTCGCAGACGGGCGAGCTCGGCCGTAAGCTGCGCGCGGACCGCCACCGGCAGGTGGCTGTCGGGGGCGCTGAGGGTCTTGGCGAGCGCCTCCGTGTTCCCCGCCAGTTCGAGCACTGCCCGCTGGGTCAGCGCCGTCTGGCCGGCGAAGCCCTGGCCCTTCTCCAGGAGTCCGTGGCGCTCCTTTTCCAGAGGGCGGCCAACCAGGTGCAGCAGCGCGTGGTTCTGCCACAGACACACCCCGAACGCGACCGCCAGCACCACCCCGCTGACGATCAGACGCGTGCGCAGCTCTTCGAGGTGCTCGACGAGGCTGAGACGGTCTTCGTGGCCGATCGTGCGGATCGCGGTGGCCATATCTGTCCCTCAACATATATCGGGCGCAGCCGTGGAGCGGGTTCTCCGCAATGAAAGTGGGCAAACCTCGGTATTCGTCTGCACCCGCTAAAGAGCGCGCTAGGGGGGGTCGATGACTCGCACTAGAGGGCGCCGCAGCTAGCTAGCCACAGGCCCTCTTCCGATCAGGAACCAAATGCCCCCCGACAAGAGCCACCACCAGAGCCGCCACCACGTGCGGCTGCCCAGCGGTAAGCAGATCGAGGTCGTCTATCTGGACAACCCCGCGCCGCCGAGTTTGGGACCCACCCACCCCACCTACCCAGCCGCTCGCAGGCGGGCCGATCCGACCGCGGAGCCTCTCCATGTGTGCTTCTACTGCGCCGGGGAGCTCGTCCACCCGGTGGACTGGTCCGAAGCGGGCACGGGGCAGTGGCGGATCCTGCTGCGCTGTCCGGAGTGCGAGGCCACGCGTGAGGGCGTCTTCGAGCAGGCGGCCGTGGAATCCCTCGATGACGAGCTCGACCGTGCCACGGGAGCGCTGCTCAGCGACCTGCAGCGCGTGACGCACGCGAACATGGCCGAGGAGATCGACCTGTTCATCCGCGCGCTCGACGCCGGCCTGATCCTGCCCTGCGACTTCTAACGGTAGCGCTCGACGACCGCGTCCGCCACGAGGTCCAGCAGCGCGGCGCGGTCGCCTGGAAGGATCGCGGGCAGCGTTGCCTTGGCCTCGGCGACGAGCACCAGCGCCCGCACGCGAGCCTCCTCCAGGGCGCCGGTCGCGGCGATCCGATCGCACAGCTCCCCCGCCTGCTCAGGACCGGCCAGGGAGGCGAGGTCGACGGCCGCGAGGCTCGCGTCGCGCTCGCGCGCGAGGATCAGGGGCAGCGTGACGGTGCCGTCCAGCAGGTCGGCTCCGCGAGTCTTGCCGGTGCGCTCCACCGGCCCCGAGACATCGAGCACGTCGTCGAGCAGCTGAAATGCGAGGCCGATGCGCCGCGCGAACGCTCCCAGAGCCTCCGCGAGTGCGCCGGCCGGCCCCTGATCGCCGTTCCCGCGCGCCACCAGCGCCCCCAGGCGGCAGGCGGCCTCGAACAGGGCCGCCGTCTTGAGCTCGCAGCGCAGTAGGTAGCGCTCCACAGCCACCCCCCCCGCGTAGGCATCCTCGCGCTGCAGGAGCTCCCCCGCGGCCAGCGCCGAGCTGGCATCCGAGAGGGCGAGCAGCTGCGCCACATCGCCGTTGCGCGCGAGCTCCGCAAACGCCCGCGAGAAGAGCAGGTCGCCGGTCGCGATCGCCGCTCGACGGCCCGCGCGCGCGACCACCGAGGGGTGCCCACGGCGCAGCAGCGCCCCGTCGATCACGTCGTCGTGGACGAGCGTCGCGGAGTGCACGAGCTCGACGGCCACCGCCGCGCGCACAAGGGGCAGGTCGTCCTCTCCCGACCAGCCCGCCGCGGTGGCGGCGAGCACCACCAGCAGCGGTCGCAGACGCTTGCCTCCGGCGAGGACCGTCGCGGTCGCGTGTACCGCCAGCGGCGCACCCGCCTCCGTGGCGACGCACTCGAGGTGCTCCTCGGTGCGCACCATCCGATCGCGCAGCTCCGAGCCCCCGCGGCGCATGATCTCCGCGACCGCGTCCTCGTCCCCCTCGGACACACAACCGTGTGCGGTGCTGCTCACCGCACTCATCATCCGCCATTCGCCGCGAACGTGCCGGGCGGGGTCCCACCGCTCGACGTGTCGCGCGCGGGGACCGTGCCGGCGTGAATCGCGATGATGCCCCCGGCGGTGAGCATGTATGTGATCTCAGCGAGCCCCACCCGCTCCAGCTCGGCTGCCAGCAGCGCGGGCGCCGGGAAACGGCGAACCGAGTTGGGTAGGTAGGAGTAGGCCTCGGGGTCGCCCGCCAACCGCCCGAGCTGGGGCACCACACGATCGAACCAGAGGCGATAGAAGATCGACAGCGGGGGGCGAGTGGGGGAGGTCATCTCGAGCACCACCACCCGGCCCCCCGGCCGCACCACGCGTGCCATCTCCACGAGGCCCCGGTTGAGATCCGAGAAGTTGCGAGCGCCGAAGCCGACCGTGGCGGCATCGAAGGAGTCGCTCTCGTAGGGCAGCTCCAGCGCGTCGCCCCACTCGAAACGCAGCGACGCTTGAGTCGAGGCTCCCCCCCTCCCTCCTCCATCCCCATTTCCGCCGCCTTGGCCCGCGCGCGGGCCAGCATCCCCTCGGAGAAGTCGCTGCCCACCACCTCCCCCCCAGGGGCCACCCGCCGCGCGAGCTCGAGCGCCAGGTCACCGGTGCCGGTGGCGACGTCGAGTACGCGGCTGCCCGGGCCGACCCGCGCGGCGTCCACCGCGCGCTCCCGCCAGCGGTGGTGCAGGCCGGCGCTCATCACGCCGTTGAGCACGTCGTAGACACCGGCGACGCGGTCGAACATCGCCTGCACCTGTCCCGCCTCGAGCTGGCCGAGACGGGGATGCTCACCGGAGGCGGGTGTCTCTCGGCTTCGGTCGGAACGGCGATCCTCGGCGGAGGCGGGTGTCTCCCGGCTTCGGTCGGCGCCAGCGCCTCCTCCCTGAGGGCCCTGAGCCATCGCCCAAACGCTCTACTTGAGCTGCGAGAGGAACTCGACGGCCGCCTCGAACTGCTTGGGAGGCAGGTGCCTGAAGGAGGGCATCGGCGCCGTGGGGTTGACAAGCGTGCGCGCGATCCCCAAGCGGGGGATGCGCGAGCCGACGTGCGTCAGATCGGGGCCCGGCCCGTTGTTGCCGTTGTCGCCGAGCTTGTGGCACGCCAGGCAGCCCGCCTGGGCCACCACCTTCCTCCCCGCTTCGAACTCCGCGAGCGTCTGGCTGCCCGCCTGGACCACCGCGGGCGGGGTGGCGATTTCGACCGCGGTCGGCGCTCCCGTGTTGGCGCCCTCCCAAGTCAGGAAGGCCATCGCACCGATCACGAAGATCCCCGTCAGGGTCGCGATCGGCCGGCGCTCGGGCCGGCGCTCGGGGCCGCGGTCGTAGAAGGGCAGCAGGAACAGCAGGATCATCCCCAGCGTGGGGATCCCAACCGTCGCGAGCGCCACCAGGCTCGGTGGCTTGATCACGCGCAGGAGCTCGAAGAGGAAGAAGAAGTACCACTCCGGCCGCGGCACGTAGGTGGTCGTCGTCGGGTTCGCCTTGGAGCCCAGCTCCGCGCCGAGCACCAGCGACATCGTGATGATGCACGCCATCACCACGCACGCCATGATCGAGTCCTTCGCAACCGCGTAGGGGAAGAACGGTTTCCCCTTGGACTTCAGGAGCGCGTACTCGCGGAGGTACTCCTCCTTCTGGCGCTGGTTCATGGCGCCGGGACCGGGGGTCGCTCGCCGTGGGTCACACGCTGGGCCATCAGGCCTCCGTCTCGAGCAGCTCGGGGTCTTTCTCGGCTTTCATCCACGGCGGAGCGGTGGTGCCGAGCTTGGCGACAAGGTAGAGATGGGCGCCGATCAGCGTGGCGATCAGCCCCGGCAGGAGCAGCATGTGGATCGCATAGAAGCGCGACAGCGTCGTCGCCCCGAATTCCGGGCCCGCGCGCAGGAAGTCGGCCAGGTAGGGGCCCACGAGGGGCCCGGTGGCGGTGATGTTGTTGGCCACCACCGTCGCCCAGTAGGCGCGCTGGTCGAACGGCAGCAGGTAGCCCGTGAGCGACATCATCATCGTCAGGATCAGCAGCACCACCCCGATTACCCAGTTGAGCTCCCGCGGGTACTTGTAGGCACCGAAGAAGAACGTGCGGCCCATGTGCAGGAAGACGAGCACCACCATCACCGTCGAGCCCCACTTGTGCATGCCGCGCACGAACTGCCCGAGGAACACCTGGTTGGTGACGTAGCGGATCGATTCGTAGGCCCCGCCCGCGGGATCGGGGCGGTAGTACATCGCCAGGAAGACCCCCGTGACGGCCTGGTTGAGGAAGGCGAACATCGTGGCCGAACCCAGCGTGTAGAACCAGTTGGTGCCCTTGGGCACCTTGCGGAACATCAGCCAGCGCGCCGCGCCGCTCAGCGAGGTGCGCTCGTCGACCCAGTCGACGACGGCGGTCCCCGCGTTGGCGGCATGGTCCACCGGGCGGACCGTGCCATTGCTCTCCTCCGGCCGCGGCGGAGGCGCCTTCAACGGCGCGGGGATCGGAGGTGCGGGCAGTTTTGGCACGCGGTGCTCGAAGCTAGCGGCGGATGGAGGGACGGGAGGGGTAGAGGTACTGACCGAGGCCGTCCAGCGGCTCGCCGGGGTCACGCGGGGAGAAGCGGCGCAGCTCGCTGTTGACGCTGAAGCGCGCGCCGATCTGCACGTAGCCGTCGACCACGCGCGTGTAGAAGCGGTCGAGTGGCCTCACCGGCGGGCCTCCCACGCGGCGGCCGAGCAAGTCGTAGACCCCGCCGTGGCAGGGGCAGATGAAGCGCTCGGCGGCTTCCACCCAGCGCACAGGGCAGCCGGCGTGCGCGCAGCGCGTGGAGATCGCGATGTAGGGCATGTACCGGTCGTAGATGTCCGTGTCGATCGCCGGGTTTTTCCGGCGCACGTAAACGGTCGTCTTGCCCGCCTCCCCGATTCCCGGATCGACTGTGATCACTGTTGGGATGTAGTTGTTGTCGGGGAACATGTCCGTGGGGCCAACCGTCTCCCAGGTGTGGGGCTTGCTCTTGAAGACCGGACCGAGTGCGAAGCCCAGCGCGGGCAGCACGAAGGAGGCGGCGGCGACCGCCCCCGCGGTGTGGGCCGAGCCGGTCATGAAGCGCCGGCGGGTGATCGTCTCGCCCTCGAACGCCCCGGGAATGCGACGGTCGGCGGTGTACTTGGACATGTGCTTTTCGTGTTTGCTGGGCAAGAGGTAAAGAATAACGCCTACGGGCTGACGCCCGTCGAGCAGTGATGGTGCTTATTGGCACAATCACTGACGATTCGCTGCCCGGGGCGCTCTATCTGGCTTGGCCGAGTCCTCCGGGCTCGGCCGCGGCACGCATCGCCTCCAGCGCCTGCGGCTCCCCCGCGTGAACCAGGGCCTTGGCCCGGCGGTGAGAGTCACTCGGGCCCCAGCCGACAGCGCGTGCGCCTGCGGCCCAGACCGCTTGGGCGAGCTCGCCATTGTCCTCTCCCTGAGCGAGCGCGGTGAGGGCGATCACGTCCGCGAGCTCCCCCACCGCCGCGAGATCGCCGAGCGCCACCAGGCGTGCGAGGCCGAGCGCATACAGCTGGTCGCCCGCCAGCAGGCCCAGGTCGGCTTCCGGCGGGCGCAGAATGCGGGGGGTGTCGTAGTGCAGCAGATAGCCCTCGTAGATCGCCTCCATCAACAGCTCGTACTCATCGGCGCGCTCCCCCGTGCGTGGTCCGGCGGCCGCGAGCTGAGCCGGCCCCGCGCCGTTTGGGGCGCGCGAAAAGGGCTCCTCCGTGAGCAGGCTCGCCATCAGCCCCCCCTGCTCGCGCAGCAGCTCCGCCAGGCGCTCCAGCGCGCGGGCCCGCGGAGGGGGGGAGGAGGGGGGAGGTGGGGGAGTTGTTGGCGTCGTCATCCGATCTCCCCAAACGCGGCCGCGGCCGCCTCCACGGTGCGCTCCAGGTGCTCGGAGGTGTGGGCCAGCGAGGGGAACCACGCCTCGAACTGCGAGGGCGGCGGGTTGACCCCGCGCGAGAGCAGCCCCCGGCACCACGCCGCATGGGCCTCAAGATCGCACCCCCGCGCCCCCTCCAGGTCGTGCACCGGGCTCGTGCTGAAGAACACGGTCAGGAGGCCCGGGAGGCTCGCGATCTGCACGCGTGGGGCGCCGCCCGGGGCGGGTGAGTATCTATTCCCCGCCGCCTCCCGCAGGCCCATCGCGAGCTGCTCGGTGATCGCCGCCAGGCGCGCGTAGGCCGCTTCGTCGAGCAGCTCGAGTGTCGCGAGTCCCGCCGCCACCGCCAGTGGATTGCCTGACAGGGTGCCCGCCTGGTAGACCTCGCCTGCCGGCGCCAGCAGCTCCATCAGCTCGGCGCGGCCGCCGACGGCCGCTGCTGGCAGGCCGCCGCCGAGCACCTTGCCCAGGATCGTGAGGTCCCCGTGGACTCCCGTGAGCGCCTGCGCTCCTGCGCGCGCGACGCGGAACCCGCTGATCACCTCATCGAGCACCAGCAGTGCCCCGCTCGCATCGGCCTGCTCGCGCAGCAGCTCCAGAAAGCCCGCGTGCGCGGGCACGAGGCCCATGTTGGCGGGGATCGGCTCCGCCAGGATCGCCGCGGGCTCGTGCAGACGCACAGCTTCGCTCAGCGCCTGCGGGTCGTTCCACGGCACCACCACCGTCGCGGCGGCCGCGGCCGCGGGCACCCCCGGGCTCGCGGGGATCGCCTGCGTTGCGAGGCCCGAACCGGCCTGCGCCAGCAACCCGTCGACATGGCCGTGGTAGGCACCCGCGAACTTTACGATCCGCTCGCGGCCGGTGGCGGCGCGCGCGATGCGCAGGGCCGTCATCGTGGCCTCGGTCCCCGAGGAGGTCATACGCAGCATCTCCACCCCCGGCATCCGCCGCGCCACCTCCTCCGCCAGCTCGACCTCCCCCGCCGTCGGCGCCCCGAAGCTCGTGCCGCGCTCCGCCGCTGTGCGCACCGCCTCGAGGATCCCCGGGTGGGCGTGACCGTGGATCAAGGGGCCCCACGAGCAGACGTAGTCCACGTAGCGGTTGCCGTCCACGTCCACCAGCTCCGCGCCCTCGCCGCGGGCGACGAACACGGGGTCGCGACCGATCGCGGACATCGCGCGCACGGGAGAGTTGACGCCGCCGGGAAGTACCTTCAGCGCGCGCCGGTAGAGCTCAGCGGAGCGAGTGTCGGTGAGCGAGGTCACAGGCGCCGGCTCAGCACGTCTTTGGAAACGATCGGCACACCTCGCGTGGGTGGCTGGGTTTGGGTGGAAAGAGTGGGAGGGGTGGGTGGGGCCCCGGGCATCTTCAGGCGTTTTGCGCTTCCCACTGCTTGTAGTCCTCGGTGAAGTAGAGCAGGCGGATCTTCTTGAACTCCGTCGAGGAGTACAGCGTGGCGCGCTCCTCGATCCCTGTCTGCTCGGCGATCGCGTCGAGGATCGCGTCGCACTCCTCCTTGGAGCGGCCGTGGGCCATCGTGAAGACCGAGTAGGGCCAGTCCTCGTAGGTGGGACGCTGGTAGCAGTGGGAGATCCCGCGGTAGGAGGCCATCCGCGGACCGAGCTCCATGATCCGCTCCGGCGGAACCTTCCAGACGCCCATCCCGTTCGCCGAGAAGCCCGCGCGGCGGTGGAAGAGGATCGCGGCCACCCGGCGCAGCAGGCCGCGCTCGCGCATGCCCTCCATGTGCGCGAGCAGCTCCCCCACCCCCATCCCCAGCCGCTGCGCGGCGGGCACGTAGGGCTCGCTCACGACCGGCATGTCGCCCTGCGTGGCGCCGATCACCGCGATGTCGCGCTCGTCGTAGGGGACCGCCTCCAGCGGCGCCTCTTTTGGTGGCCCGTCCGCCGCCTCGCTGGCGAGCGCCTTGGTGTCGCCCTCCATCTCCAGGTCCATCCTGATCTTGAAGAGCTTCAGCGTCGGTAGCTGGCGGATCGACTCCGCCCCGGTGAGCCGCTGGAGGACCTCCAACGTTCCCTCCAGACCGAGCGGCGAGTCCGGCTCGGTGGCCAGCGTGAACCACATGTTGAAGTCGTGGTTGCGCAGGTAGTTGTGCGAGACCCCCGGATGGGAGTTGACGATCTTCGCCGCGCGCCAGGGGTGCTCGGGGTCGATCTTCGCCGCCACCAGCATCGAGGAGTATCCCAGCGCGCGTGTGTCGTAGATCGGGGTCACCTGGCGGATGATCCGCTCCTCCAATAGGCGCCGCACACGTTCGAGCACCTGCTCCTCGGGGATCTCCGCCGCGCGCGCCACCCCCGCGTAGGGCCGGGGCTCCAGGGGGAAGCTCCCCTGCATCAGGTTGAGCAGCCTGCGGTCGAGCTCGTCGAGCGCCACCGCGGCGCCCTCGGCACGGCTGCGCGTCTTCGGAGTGGCAGCACTCGCGCGATTCACCCCCGCGGAACGAACTGCGGTCGGTCGTGAGAAGCTGGCAGCCGGAGGGGCCGCCGGGTGTTCTGAGGTCTCTACTGGTTCAGCCATCGCGCCGCATCCTTCGCGTGGTAGGTGATGATGACGTCCGCGCCCGCGCGGCGCAGCGAGGTGAGGATCTCGAGCACCGTCGCGCGCTCGTCGAGGTGGCCGGCGGCAGCCGCGGCCTTGACCATCGCATACTCCCCGCTCACGTTGTAGGCCGCCACCGGCAGGCCCGTGTGGCGCCTCACGGCGCGGATCACGTCGCCGTAGGCGAGCGCCGGCTTGACCATCACCATGTCCGCGCCCTCCCGCACGTCGAGCAGCGCCTCGCGCAGCGCCTGGCGACCGTTGGCGGGGTCGAGCTGGTAGCCACGGCGATCTCCGAACGCTGGCGCCGAGCCCGCGGCCTCGCGGAAGGGGCCGTAGAAGGCCGAGGCGAACTTCGCGGAGTAGGCGAGGATCGGAGTGTCCGCGAAACCCTCCCCGTCAAGCTCCGCGCGGATCGCGGCCACACGGCCGTCCATCATGTCTGAGGGCGCCACGATGTCCGCGCCGGCGCGCGCGTGGCTGACGGCGGTCCGTGCCAGCAGCTCGACGGAGGCGTCGTTGTCCACGCGGGGTGCGCCAGGGCTAAGGGGGTCAGGGTCGGTCGCGAGCACCCCGCAGTGGCCGTGCTCGGTGTACTCGCACAGGCACACATCGGTGATCACCAGAAGGTCCGGCAGGGCCTCCTTGAGCGCCCGCACGCACAGCTGCACGACCCCCTCCTCGTCCCACGCGGAGGAGCCCTGCGCGTCCTTCTCCGCGGGGATCCCGAACAGCAGGACCGCAGCGATCCCGAGCTGCGCCGCCGCGCGCGCCTCCTCGAGGACCCCCGAGATCGACAGTCGCGCGAGGTCCGGCAGCGTCGCAGGCGATGCACCCAAGGGGGCGACGGGCGAGCCGGCGGGATCCTCCTCGACGAACAGCGGCAGCACTAGCTGCCCCGCCCGCAGGTCGGTCTCGTGCACCAGGCCACGCAGCGCCGGGGATGCACGCAGCCTGCGCATGCGCGTCTGGGGAAATGCCATCGCCTGTCGAGGATACAAATGCCATCGCCTGTCGAGGATACCCAAGCGGGGTGGGCGGTCAGGCGGTACGCCGCAGCCCCAGGCGCGCGAGGACCCCGAAGAGGGCGGTGAGCGCCAGCAGGTGCGCGAGCGAGACCGCGAGACCGGGCGAGGAGCGGTTGACCGCCGCGTCCAGCGCCTGCAGCGCGGCCTTGTAGGGGAACACCAGCGAGATCGCGCGAATCACGTCGTACAGCCCGCCCGCCACCGCTCCCGCGGGGACGAGCGCCAGGAAGGCGAGCGGCAGCGAGAGCAAGAAGGCCAGCAGCGAGGCCGCGCGCACCTCGCGGGCGAGCGCGCCGATCGCCACCCCCAGCGCCGCGAACGCGAGCGCGCCGATCGCGAGCGCCACCAGCCACTGCCCGACGCGACTCCATTCCAGGCCCACAAACGCGCCGATCCCCGCGAGCATCGCAAACGCGACCACCAGCGCGCAGCCCGCCGCCAGCAGCAGCTTCTCGAGGATCAACCGCTCGCGCGAGAGGAGCGCCCCGGGAGCTCCGCGAACCAGACGGGAGAGCGTGTGCTCTTCGCGCTCCAGCGCGACCCCCCCGGCGGCCAGTAGCACGCAGATGAACATCAGCGAGATGGTGACCGCGACCACCACGGCGTAGGTGTCCAGCGGGGTGCGGCGGCCGCGCAGCAGCGTGCTGCGCACCTGGATCGGCCGGATGGCGGTGCTCAGCACCTGCTGGCTGATCCCGAGGTTCTGGCTGGCGAATTCGGTGAATTCCGCCAGGTGCTGCAGCTGCGTGCGCTCCTTCCCGGGGGGCAGGCGCACGAGCAAGCGGCGCACGATGCCCGGGATGCTGCGCAGGCCCGGAAGGTCCTGCGGTGCGCTCGCCACCCCGAGGTTCCCGCCCCGCACCAGCGCCCCGATGGCCTGCGCCGCGAGGCGCCTGATCTGATCGGAGAGCTCGAGGTTCGCCTGGGAGAGCGCCGCTTCGATCGTCGAGTGCACGAGGCTCTGCTCCAGCGCTTCACCGTTGTAGATCACCTCCATCTGCCCCTGACTGGTCACAGAGGAGAGCCGCGAGGCGATGTTGGCGGGGATCACCACCGCCGCGAGCACCCGCCCGTCCTTGACCTCCTGCACCGCCTCGGCGCGCGTGGCCAGGGGCACCGGCTGCACCTGGCCGAGGAGCCCGCTGTAGTAGTGGCCCACGTTCACGCGCTCGCCTCCGAGTTCGACGACCGCGCGCGGCGGGGAGAGGTTCACGATCGCGACCTTCGGCTTCGACGGCGCCCTCGAGATCGCGAGGCCGATCAGCAGGGCGACCGCCACGGGGTAGAGGACCAGCACCCCCACCATCACCCGCGAGCGCGCCAGGATCAGCAGGTCCTTACGCAGCATCCACCTCACCGCCCCCACCTCCCGGAGGAGACTGAAGGAGGGGAACCGAATCGGGGTGGGCGCATCCTCCGCATTAGTGCCCCCGCTCGCGCAGGAACTCCACGAACGCCCCTTCAAAGTCGAGGCCCCCGTCGGGGAGAGCGGTACTGGGAGCGGCGGAGTCGGTGGAGCCGGAGGTGGAGCCGGGGCCGGAGGTAGAGCCCACCGCCCGCGAGAGCTCCCGCGGGGAGCCGCCGAACAGCAGCTCCCCGTCGGCCAGAACGATCACCTGGTGGGCGTAGCGCTCGGCCTCGCTGACATTGTGGGTCGAGAACACCACGCACCGCCCCCGCTGGGAGTGCTCGCAGATGAACTCCCACAGCCGCTCTCGCTGGCGGGGGTCCAAGGAGGAGGAGGGCTCGTCCAGCGCCAGCACGGGGGGTTCAGAGAGCAGCCCGATCGCGATGTTGATGCGCTGGCGGTTGCCCCCGGAGAGGCGCTCCACCCGCTCGGAGGCCCGCTCCTGTAGGCCGGTCTGCTCGAGCATCGCCGCGACGGCCTCGCGGGGACTGAGATGCCCGTTCTCCCCCTGCCCGTCCCCCGCCCGGTGCCCCCGCGCGCGCTCCAGGCGCGCGAACAGCTCGAGGTTCTCCGCCACCGAGAGTCGCGAGTAGACCGCGGTCTGCTGAGGCACCCATCCCACGCGGCTCGGCGGGAGGCTCACACTGCCCGTACTGGGCGACTGCACGCCGGCGACGATCGAGAGCAGCGTGGTCTTCCCCGCCCCGTTGGGTCCGATCACCGCCACCCGCTCCCCCGCGCGGGCCTCGAAGCTGACGTCGCGCAGCGCCTCCCGCTCGCCGTAGCGCTTGGTGATGCCCTGCACACTGAGCAGGGGCTCGTCGTTGCCCAGTGGGCGGTCCGGCGCGAGGTTTGATGCGCTCACAGCAGGCCGCCCGGCGAGCGCTCCCAGCGCTCGAGGGTGAGGTGGCGGCTGAGATACACGAACGTCTCGCGCAGAACGGCGAGGATCGGCAGCGCCACCAGTGCCCCCACCACGCCGTAGAGCTGCAACCCGAGCAACAGCGCGAAGATCACCAGCAGCGGGTTGATCCGCAGCGTGTGCCCAAAGATCTGCGGCGCCACCACGTGGCCCTCCAACTGCTGCATGCCCACGAACAGTAGCGCCACCCACACCGCGGAGATCGGGTCGGTGAAGAGCGCCACCACCACCGCCGGCACCGCCCCAAGGATCGGGCCAACGTAGGGGATCAGCTCCATCACGCCGTAGAACATCGCGAACGCCACAGCGTACTTGCGCCCGTCGGGGAAGATCCCCAGCACGCCAAAGACGTACAGCGCGATGCCCGTGGAGGTGCCCATCACGAAGCTGAACAGGAGCTGCCCCCCCACGTAGCGGGAGACAGCGTGCTGGGCCAGCGTGGGGTAGTCGTCCGCGGGCGTGCCATCGCCGTCGGGCATCGCCCTGCGCACCAGCAGCCCGATGCGCTCACCGTAGATCAGCATGTAGACGGAGAGCACGAAGATCAGCACGAGGTCGAAGATCGCGCTCGCCGTTTCGGTGAGCAGCCCCCCGCCAAAGGAAGCGATCGAGCCGGCGCTCTTGGAGATTTTGTCCTGGATCGTCTGCAGCGCCGTTTTGCCCTGCTTGATGAAGTGCACGGGGAGGCCATCCCGGTTGAGCGAGCGTTCGAGGCTGGCCAGCGTCCTGTTTGCTTCGGCGACCAGAGAGGGTAGGTTGCGTGCGAAGGACTGCACCTGGTGGACGATCGGGCTGGCCAGCAGAAAGCCGATACCGGTCAACGTCAGGAAGAATGCGAGGTACACGGCGAGCACCGCCAGGCCGCGGGGCAAGCGCGAGCGCTGGAGGAAGGCGACGGCCGGATTGAGGATCAGCGCGATGAGAGCCGCAATAACGAAAACCACCAGCACTTTCCCCGCCGCGCGGGCCAGAGCCCAGAGCGCGAGCAGCGCCAGCGGCAGCGCCACGAGCTGTACCCAGCGCGGCACCACCACGCGCGGGGGCGCCGAGGAGGTCTTGGGCGAATCCACCAGCCCGCGCTCCTGCGATGGTGGCGGCGGCGCCTCGGTGACCTTCTCCTCGACGTTCACATGCCTCCCGTCATGGGCCAAGTATGGCTGAGGGCGAGGCGACCATCCTGTTCGTCGGCGACCTCGTGGGCAGCCTTGGGCGGCGCACCCTGATCGACTGCCTGCCTGTGCTGCGCGAGCGCTACGCCCCGACCTTCGTGGTCGTCAACGGCGAGAACGTGGCGGGGGGACTGGGGATCACTCCGAAGGCCGCCGACCAGCTCTTCGCGGCGGGCGTCGACGCGATCACGCTCGGCAACCACTCCTACCACCACCGCGAGATCTACCGCTATCTCGACACCGAGCCGCGGATCGTGCGCCCCGCCAACTACCTGCGCGGCCAGCCCGGGCGGGGGGTGTGCGCGGTGCAGAGCGCTGGAGGGGTGCGCCTCGGCGTGATCAACCTCAGCGGCAGCCTCTACCTGCGCCCGGGGCGCTCCGCGTTCGTGGAGATCGACGTGGCGCTGGGGGAACTGGGGGAGGTGGATCACATCCTCGTGGACATGCACGCGGAGGCCACCAGCGAGAAGATCGCGCTCGGGTGGCACCTCGACGGGCGTGTGAGCGCGGTCGTGGGAACCCACACCCACATCCCCACGGCGGACGCCCGCGTGCTGCCGGGCGGTACGGCGTACATCACCGACGTCGGTATGACCGGCCCCCGCGGAGGCGTGATCGGGGTCAAGCGCGAGCTGGCGCTGGAGGCGCTGATCACGCAGATGCCGGTGCGTTTCCAGACCTCCGAGGAGGATCCCTGGTTGAACGGCGTGGTGATCCGCTGCTCTACGCCGCTGCGAGCGGACTCGATCGAGCAGGTTCTGATGCCGCGCCCTGCAGCGCCGTAACGTCCGGAGAACCCTCCTCGCGTGGGTCGCCGGCGAGGAGCGCAGCGGGGTCAGCGAGGCTCGGACGGGCTGCCGGCGCCAACAGCGCGATCATCACCAGCGGGAAGAACCAGGGGATGTAGAGGTAGAACCAGTGTTCGATCCCGAGCTGCAGGGCGATCAGGATCGCGGCGGCGGCCGCGGCGAGCGCGGGCACGCCCGGCCGGCGGGGGATGACGGCGAGCGCCAGGGCGAGCGCGACGGTGGCGACCTGCACTGCCGTCTGCCACCCCCTCAACCCGCCGTAGAGCCCCCACACCGAGAAGGGCGAGCCGCGGTTGTCCTGATAGACGACGGTGCGCTCGTAGATCTCGTGCAGCGAGTCGTGGGCGAGCGCGGGGATCGAGACGAGCACGACGGTGGCGCAGAAGGCGAGCACGAACAGGGCGAGCGCCCGCGGGCGCCGGCCGGGCAGCTCCCGCAGCCCGTGCGTGGCGAAAAGTGGGGCGAGCGCCAGCGGGGCGATCTT
Source organism: uncultured Solirubrobacterales bacterium (assembly GCA_963742275.1). GTDB lineage: Bacteria > Actinomycetota > Thermoleophilia > Solirubrobacterales > Solirubrobacteraceae > Palsa-744. Next base: position 1,193,231 of record CAVUKU010000001.1, read on the forward strand.
CGTGAGGCCCGCCAGCGCGGCGAACATGCCACGCGCGGGCGGTGAGGTGGCGGCGAGCAGTGCGGCCAGCAGGAGCACCGTCACGAGCGTGTCGTTGCTGTTGCTCTCCAGCGCGTACAGCGTGAAGGGGTAGGAGACCCACGCGTAGGCGAGCGCGATCCCCAGCGTGGGGCCGCGGATGCGCAGGCCGAGCAGGAAGATCAGCCCCACCGCGAGCAGATCGAACACGATCGCGGCGGCGTGCGCGGCGGGTAGGTCGTCCCAGAGCCCGCTCCACCCGAAGATCTGCTCGAAGGGCACGTAGGCCTCGTAGTTGACGGGCCCATAGGTGTCGCCGTGTTCGTTGCTGGCGGGGTAGCCTCCGTACAGCGGCCTACCGTCGGCGATCCGCTGCGCGCCGATCACCCCTGCATAGCCGACGTCGATCACGTTGGAGTCGGTCACATTCAGGCCGATGCGGAAGCCGAGCAGGAAGACCACTCCCACCGCCAGCCACGGCGCGGGGATCAGCAGCTTCAGATGGGAGCCCCTCCCGCCCCCCGAGCGACGAGAGCGCACAAGGAGGAGCATCCGCACGAGCAGGTAGACGAGCGGGGGGTAGGTGAGCGGCACGGATTTGTAGATGTCCCCGTGGTTGAAGTACGCCAGCGAGACCGAGAAGGAGAGGAGCACGAGCAGGTCGAGGTGGCGTAGCGAGAAGGGCCGGCGCCACTCGATGAAGGGCAGCATGAACAGCGCACACAGGGGCAGCCAGACGTAGAGTGCGTTGACGTGCCGGCCGAACGCCCCGGGATAGCCCCGCGCCATCGTCCACGCCACCTGGAAGCCGGTCCACTGTTCCAGCACCCGACCGGTGGCGTCGGAGATGATGACCTGCCCGATTTCCTTGCCACTGTGCGAGAAGTAGCTCACCTGCCAGCGCCCGGGGCCTTTCAGGTAGGCGCCCCCGTAGGAGCCCCGGTCCCTGGCCCGTTCGCGACGCATCCTCGGCAGCCGGCCCGCGATTTCGAGGACGTCGTCGGACGATAGCCGCCGGCCCGTGGGGGGAACGATCGACGGCGCTACCGGCACCGGGGTTTCGGGGTTGCTCGCCGTGGTCGCGCTCCTCCCCGCGGTGCCGCGCAGAGGAGTGGTGAGCTCGGTTCCCGCCGCCGAGGAGGCCGCCTGGAGCAGGCACGCGCCCATCAGGAGGACCAGTGCGAGAGGCCGGCGCATCGCACCGAGAGTACCCCCCGCGAGGGGTTGGTTGGCTCAATTCGGGGCGCAGCCGAAGTGCCCGAGGACCAGCGGGGCGACATCGCGTATCGACCACTGCGCGGGGAGGCCCGAGGGGAGATCTGACTGAAGAGGGGCCCGACCGAAGCCGGGAGACACTCGCCTTCGGCTCGCATCCCCGTTTCGGCCAACCGGCCTCCGGCCGGCTGCGCCACCCTCTAGATCCAGGCCGCAGAGGATCAGCGCACCGAGCGAGTCTTCGCCCCGCAGCGAGCCGTGGCTGCCGCCGCCCACGTGCGCTTGGCGGCCCCAGTCGAGGAACTCGTGGCCGGGGGCCGCGGAGAGCAGCACCTCCCCGGAGGTCGGGCACGTCAGCGCCGACCAAACGCGGGCCAGCGCGTCCGGGTGCTCGGGCGAGCTGAACACGCCGTCGCGAACGCTCGCGGGGAGCACGGCGAGCTCGCCCTCCACGCTCCACCTCCCCCCGCGTGGATCGGCGATCTCTCCGCCGGGACGGAAGCGCAGCTCCCCCACCGAGGGCCGCGCGATCACACCTTCGGCGGGCTCGCCATGGGCGTCGTGCTCAAGCCACATCGCGAGCTCCACGCCATCCAGCCGCAACGCGTGGCGCACCACGTCCGAGCGCAGCTCCTCGCGGCGGCGTTCGCCGAGCACGTAGACCATCGCCGCACGCTGGGTGGGGCAGACCGCGATGCGCGGCTCGCCCGCTCCACGCGAGCGAGCGGCGGGCGGATGAGCACCGGGCGAACGTCCTCTGATCCTCTCCGCCGAACTGGCGGGCTCCAGCACTCCGAGCTCGGCGAGCGCGTCCTGGAGCGCCACCGTGTCTCCCACCGGAGCCTGCGAGTGGTCGGCCATCACCACCACCGCGTGCTCCTCCAGGAAGCGCTCCACGCCCCCCGCGGGCTCCATCATGCGCGCGAGCTGGCGATCGGCGAGCGCGATCGAGCGCACCTGCCCCTCGGGCCCGTGCTTGTGGGAGTGCCAGTCGTTGTCGGGGAGCGAGAGCAGCAGGAAATCGAAGAGGTCGTGCTCGACCAGGTACGCGGCGACGCAGCCGGAGTGCTGGTCGCGCACACCGGGCATCCCCAGCCCCGAGCGGCAGCCGGTGCGCCGGGAGGCGAAGATGTCCGCGTAGAAGAGCTCGCGCGGACCCATCACCGGATGGCGCAGCAGCGTGGCGCTGGCGATGCGCGTGAGCGCGCTGTCGCGCTGAGGCTCGTGGCGGTGGCGACCGCGGTAGATCAGGTAGGTGGTTCCCGCGGTACGCACCCCCGCGTCGTCGAGCGCCTCAAACACGGTGAGCGGCTCGGGGGCGAGGTGGGCGCGGTTCAGGTTGTAGACCGTGTCGGTGAGCTGGCGTGCGATCCCGAAGCGCTGCGAGGCGCGGAAGCTGGAGCCGTACTCGATGTAGCGGGACTCCTCGCGGTGATACCAGTTCATCGCCGGGATCCTGTGGCGATCCTGGCCGACGCCGGTCGCGATCGAGGAGGCGCATACCGGCGTCACCGAGGGGAACGCGGCTGCGCAGTCGGGAACGTAGCGCCCGCGGCGCATCAGCTCCGCGAGCACCGGCGCCGCCCCCTCCACGACCGCCCGCTCGAGCATCGCAGGCGCCATCGCGTCGATCACGCACAGAACCAGCTTCGGTGGCGTCATTCGACCTGGCGCACTCTACGCGCGCGCCGCCATGCGCCGATCGCCCACAGACACGTGCTCACCGCCCGAGGATGCGCAGTCCGGCGTACTTGCGCCCGGTGCGCCGCTGATCGGCGAGCAGCAGCCATCCGAACAGCGCGAGCGCGATGTAGCCGAGCGGGTGCAGCAGCGCGACGAGCGCCGCGAGCAGGAGGGAGGCCGCGTCGAGGTAGATCGTCAGGGCTTCGCGCGCCGCGCGGTCGGCGAGACGAGCGCGCGCGCGGACGATCACCGGCCAGAATGCGCGCTGGGAGAGGCCCGCCGCGAAGAAGCCGGCCACCAGCCCCGGCCAGGCGGAGTCGCCGTGCGCGGCGAGCACCCCCCCGAAGAGAGCGGCGCCCGTGCCGATTCCGAGGCCGGCGAGGGCCGCCGCGAGCGGGCCGGGGCGCTGCGCACGGTTGCTCGGATCGATGACCGGCGCCAGCCCGAGCAGCATCTGCAGGGCATAGGCGAGCGCCAGCGCGACGCATACCGCGAGCAGCCACCAATCGCTCTCCAGGAAGTGGAAGGCGCCGTGCGCGAAGCCGACCCCGAGCGCCTGCGCGGACGCGAGCGCCCCTGCGAGCAGCGCGGGCAGAAACGGCCGCAGCCCGGCGGCGAGCGCCAGTCCGAGTCCGAGTCCGATGTAAAAGACGAGGCCGTTCACTGCGGGAAGTAGATAGGAGAGTGCGCTTGCATCGTGCGCACGCGCGTGCGCTACGGTCTGAGGCGCCATGACGATAGAGGATGGGGCCCCACCCGCCCACCCACCCACCGGCAAAGCTCGCCCCGCCGCGCACGAGCTCGCCCGCTACGAGCGCCTGTTCGCGGCGCGCACGCGCGGGATGCGCTCCTCGGCGATGCGCGAGATGATGGCGCTCACCGAACGGCCCGATGTGATCTCGCTGGCGGGGGGGCTGCCCGACACCTCAACGTTCCCCCCGGAGCTGTACGCGAAGCTGATGGCGCACGTCGCCGCGGACTCCACCGCGCGCGCGCTGCAGTACGGCCCCACCGAGGGGATGGTCGCGGCGATGGAGTGCGTCGTGGAGGTGATGGCCGAGGAGGGCACCGCTGTGGATACCGCCGACATGATCGTCACCACCGGCGGTCAGCAGGTGATCGACCTGGTGTGCAAGGCGCTGATCGACCCCGGCGACGTGATCGTCGCGGAGGCCCCCACCTACCCGGGGGCGGTGCCCACCTTCGGGGCCTACCAGGCGGAGGTAGTGCAGATCGAGATGGACGGCGACGGGATGCCGATCGACGAGCTCGAGGCCGTGCTCGACCGCCTCCAAGCCGAGGGCCGGCGACCGAAGTTCATCTACACGATCCCCAACTTCCAGAACCCCGGCGGGGTCACGATGTCGCTGGCGCGCCGCCGGCGGCTCGTGCAGGTCGCGCGCGAACGGGAGCTCCTGGTGCTGGAGGACAACCCCTACGGCCTCCTGCGCTACGAAGGGCGAGCCGCTGCCGACGCTCTACTCGCTGGACGCCGCCAGCGCCGGGCGAGGCGGCGCCTCGGATCTCGTGATCTACCTGGGGACGTTCTCGAAGATCCTCTCCCCCGGGCTGCGGCTCGGCTGGGCGGTCGCGCCGCGGCCGGTGCTGGAGAAGCTCAACCTCGGCAAACAGGGCGTCGACCTGTGCTCCTCGCCGGTGACGCAGCTGTTCGTCGCCGCCTACTTCGCCGAGCACGACTGGCGCGTGTACCTGGAGCAGCTCAAGGGCCTCTACCGGCGCCGGCGCGACGTGATGCTGGAGGCGCTGGAGGAGCACCTCGGCGGTCGGGCACAGCTGGACGAGGCCGGAGGGCGGCCTGTTCATCTGGGCAACCCTCCACGGAGGCGCTGACACCACCGACCTGCTCGCGCGCGCTGAGGGCGTCGCCTTCGTCCCGGGCCGCTCCGCGTACATGGACGGACGTAATGGGGCCTCCTCGATGCGCCTGAACTTCGCGGGCGTCCCCGAGGAGGAGATCCGCGAGGGCATCCGGCGGATCGGCCGGATCATGGGTGCGGATACCGGCATGTTCGGCGCGTTGACGGGACCCACGCCCGCCCCCCGGCCCGTCCCCCGGCCGGCCAAGACGCAGGCGCCTGCTCCCCCCGGGCTGGCCGACGTCGTCGAGCTCCCGCGGCGCCGGGCAAAGGGGCGATGAGAGTCGCGGTGCTGAAGGGCGGGCGCTCGCTGGAGCGCAGCGTGTCGCTGCGCTCCGGGGCACGTGTGCAGAGCGCGCTGAAACGCCTGGGGCACGAGGCGGTCCCGATCGACGCCGGTCCGGAGCTGGTGGCGGAGCTGCTCGAGTGCGCGCCCGACGCGGCGTTCGTGGCGCTGCACGGCCGCGACGGTGAGGACGGGACCGTGCAGGAGCTGCTCGAAGCGATCGGGGTCCCCTACACGGGCTCGGGGCCCTCGGCGTGCATGCGCTGCACCGACAAGGTGCTCGCCAAGCACCTCATGCGGGAGGCGGGCATACCCACGCCGGGCTTCCACGCCTTCAAGGAGAGCGCGATCAAAGAGCTGGGCGTGGCCGTGGCGCTGGGAAGCATCGAGCGCCGGCTCGGGTTCCCGCTGGTCGTCAAGCCCGCCAGCCAGGGCTCGGCGCTGGGCGTAAAGTTCGCGCGCACGAGCGAGGAGCTGCCGGGCGCGATCGTGGGAGCGCTCTCCTACGATCGCAAGGTCCTGCTGGAGCGTTACGTCTCCGGGCGCGATCTGGCGGTGTCGGTGCTCGACCCCGAGGCGGATGGCGAGGAGCCGATCGCCCTGCCGGTGGTCGAGGCAATCCCGCGCGAGGAGGAGTTCTACAACTACGAGTCCCGCTACGAGATCGGGATGACCACGTTCGTGTGCCCCGCTGAGCTACCCGCCGAGACGACCGCGCGCGCGCGCGAGCTCGCGCTGAGGGCCTACAGGCTGCTCGGCTGCCACGGGGTCGCGCGGGTCGACCTGATGCTCGACGGGGAGAGCGGCGAGCTGCTGGTGCTGGAGACGAACGTCGTGCCCGGCCTGACCGAAACCAGCCTGCTGCCGCTGGCCGCCGACGCCGCGGGGATCGACTTCGACGCGCTGGTCGAGCGGGTCCTCCAGAGCGCCCTCACCCGCTAGGAGTCCTCGGAGGCGAAGTCCTCGGGGGAGACCTGATCGAGGAACTCCTTGAACTGCTCCACCACCACTCAGTTGGGGGAGGGCAGGCCCTCCCCCAAGGCCCCCTCCCAAGATCAGGAGTCTTCTGAGGCGAAGTCCTCGGGGGAGACCTGATCGAGGAACTCCTTGAACTGCTCCACCACGTCCTCGGACTCCTCCTCGTTCTGCTCGAATTCGATCGCCGACTCGGCGATCACCTCCTCGGCGGCGAAGATCGGGGCCCCGGAGCGCACCGCGAGCGCGATTGCGTCGCTCGGCCGGGAGTCGATTTCGAGCTCCCGCCCGTTGACCGAGAGGGTGATCGACGCAAAGAAGGTGTTCTCGCGCAGCTCCGTGACGGCCACCTGGGTGCAGCGGACCTCGAGCTCACCGAGCATGTCGCAGAGCAGATCGTGGGTCATCGGCCGCGGAGTGCTGGCGCCCTGGAGCTTCATCAGGATCGAGGCCGCCTCGGGGTGACCGATCCAGATCGGCAGGAACCTGTTGCCCTCGACCGTCTTCAGCAGCACGATCGGCTGCTTGCCGACCATGTCGAAGCTGACGCCGTAAATGACCATCTCCTGCACGAGAAATCCTCCGCAGTGGGGGGAATCCAGAGTATAGGTACCCGCTGGGGGGCCGAACAGCGCGCTGGGCGGGATCCCAACCGCGTACCGTCGGGAGCATCCGGCGAGGCAGGGCACTCAGGAAGAGGTGCGGAAGCTCCAGAGCTTGTTGCCCAGGAAGTTGAGCGGCATCGAGGCCGCCACCGCCAGCGCCTGGGCCGTCACCTTCTCCATCCCCGCGCTCTCCACGAGAATCGTCAGCAGGCCCAGACTGAAGACCTCCGCCACGAGGCTGACGAGGAAGAAGCGGATTCCTTGCAGACGCGCGCTGCCCGCAGCTGCGTCGAAGGTCCAGTGGCGGTTGAGCACGAAGTTGTTCAGCACCGCCACCAGCCACGCCAGGACGCTGGAGAGGCGGTAGTCCACCCCTAGTGCGTGCACACACAGGGCGTACACGGCGATGTTGACGAGGAACCCGCTGCCCCCCACGACGCCGAAGCGCACCAGTTGCAGCCAGTTGGCGGGCTTGCGCATCCCATGCAGCAGTCGCACGTGCGGGCGTTGACCGATCTCCGGTCGCTCGATGGGCGCCGGGGTTCCCGCACGCGGAATCCCGGCCACGGTGGCCTCGTCCTGCATCTGCTCAGGGTAGCGGGAGGCGCTCCGCGACGGATCGCACACACATGCGGGAGCCGCGCCGCCCGCGCTGCCGGCGAAGCCGGCGCTGGAGCCCGCTAGCCTTTGCTGTCGTGGGTACGCAGCAGCTCGAGGGTGCGCCCGGATATGAACCCGCCCGTCCGCGGACGGGTCCCTCGCGCCGCGTGCTCGCGGGCGGGTCCGCGGGCGGTGGGCTTGTGGTGCTCGGAGCGGTGCTCGCCATCACCCTCGGCGGCACCCACCACGCCGCTGCCCACTCGCGCAAGGGGACGACGGCGGGCAGGGGGTCGCAGGCAGGTACGGGGACGCGGGCGGGCGCAGGAACGCAGGCAGGCACCGGAGCGCAGACGAGCACGGGAACGCAGGCAGGTACGGGGACGCAGGCGGGCACCGGAGCGCAGGCGAAGACCCCGATCAAGACCCTGCACAAGGTGGAGGTCGCCTCGACCAAGCCTGTCGCCGAGGTGCGGGACCCCGAAGAAGCGAAGAGCTTCCCGCTGCCGGCGTCGGTGCATCACTCCTCCGCGGCCAAGCCGAGCAGGGTCGCCGAAGAATTCGTCGCCCCCGGCGCGCAGTCCAACGCGGAAGTGCGCCAGGAGCTGGGGCGCATGCACGCGATCGAAAGCTCCGCGCGCGCGCAGGCCACTGCGGCGGCCGCCACGGTCCCGGGCGGGGATTCCGTCGGGGGCGACGGCCAGATCCCAATTCCCGCCGGCATCCCCGAAGTAGTCCAGCGGGTGATCGCGGGAGCCAACGCGATCACGGACTTCCCCTACGTGTACGGCGGTGGCCACGCGTCGTTCGTCAGCAACTCCTACGACTGCTCGGGCTCCGTCAGCTACGCCCTGGCCGCGGGCGGCCTGCTGAGCGTGCCCGAGACCTCGGGGCAGTTGGAAAGCTGGGGCGAACCGGGGCCGGGCAAGTGGATCACGATCTACGCCAACGCCGGCCACGTCTACATGTACGTCAACGTGGGTGGCCGCTGGATGCGCTTCGATACGGTCGGGCGCAGCGGCCCCTATGCCTCGCGGTGGCAGCCGGAAATCCGCTCCAATGCGGGGTTCGTGGCACGCCACTGGCCGGGACTCTGAGGCTGATCCCAAGGACTCCGGGCGGCCGCCCGCGGTGGAAGCCGCCGTCGGGGCGTGCGGTCGAGCCGGCCTCAGCCCGGTCCGCCGTACCCGGTCGCCCGTTCAACCGTGGAGGGCCACGGTGCTCAGCACCGTGGTGAAGAGCGGGTCCTGCGTGGAGGCGCTGTGCGCAGTGAGGCGCAGCATGAGCGTCACGCTGTGCGCGCGCCGCAAGTGCTTGGCGATCTTTTTGCTGAACTTGATCCGCACCGAGCTGCTGCCCGCCTTGGTGGTCACGAGCAGTGCGTGGCCGATCTCAAGCGTCTTCGGCGAGCCCGACGGCAGGTCGCTCGCCACCGGCGCCGAGATCCCCAGGCGGTGGGCCGTGGCGGCGGCCAGCAGGACTTCAAAGCGGCCCGCCACCTGCTCGCTCACCGAGTAGTGCACCACCAGGCCACTGCTCGCGACCTTCTTGAGCGAGCTCGAGATAGCTGCAGCGGTGGCTTTGGGTCCAGGAACGACAGGAACTGGCGGAACGCTGGGGACTGCGGGAGCGGGCGGTACGACAGCGGGCGGTGCTGGCGGCGGCGGTGGCGGCGGGGGAGGCGGGCCTACTACAGTGATCTTCTGAGTCGTTGAGGCTGTGTTGCCACCCGTATCGGTTACGGTGAGCGTCACTTCGTAGGTGCCCCCGTACTGGTAGGAGTGGAACGTGCTTGCCGCGCACGGAGCCTTCCAGGGAAGTTCACAGGGGGAGGTTTCGGGGGAGTTCAGCGACGGGGCGCCAGGGGCGACGCCGGTGACTTCGGGGGTGTTGTCGCCGAAGTCCCATTTGTAGGTCGCGTACCTCGGTTCCTCCGCGCCAGTCGTCTTTGAGTAGCCGACGTCGTCGTTGAGCGTGATGTTGGACTCCATGCCGTTGAAGCCCACCAGTTCGCCCGTGTTGACGGTATTGGGGACGGTGAACTGCGGAACCAGGCTGATGCCCGTGATGCAGGCAACACCCGGATATGGCAGGCGCCCTGCGGCCAGATTGAAGGCGTCGTTGATGTACGCATTGGCTCCGGCGAACGACTGGTTATAGAGCGTGCCTGCATAGGTGAGTTCGTTAGCCGTCAGACCGCCCCCCAAGTATGGCTGGAAAGAGTTACGACACTCGTCGGTGACCTCGTTGCCCGCCGAATCCTGCCATGCGTTCAGCAGCGGGTCGGTGACGATGTTCTGCTGCTGGACGCCTATCTGGCTGACGATCAGGTCGGCTAGACCAGTGTCGGGGCTGCCGTCGGGGCCTGTTCCATCCTGGTTGGGCTCCTCCTGGTGAGCACCTTCGAGCTTTTCCTTCTTTTCCCGCGCTTCTTTTTCGGCTTTTGCGGCCTTGATCTCTTCTGCTGCTTCTTTTTCTATGCGTGCTTCTTTTTCTTCCTTTAACTCTGTTTCTTTTTCTTCAAGTTCTGTTTTCGAGATCAGTTCTTTTTTGTACGCTTCTTCGTATGTCGTCTGCTTCGTGGTTTCTTCTGCTTCCGCAGTAGCCCGTTTCTTCGCTTCTTCTTCTCGCCTCTTATCTTCTTCTTCCTTGGGGCTTACCTTAGAGGTCTCCTTTTCCTCTTCAGAGGTTTTGGGGTTGAAGTACCAACCGCCGTCCTGACAGTCATACGCGCTGGTCTCGTCCGCCGCACCTTTCAGGTGGTAGTCGCCGAGGCCACCGGCAGACCACGGGATCACCCCATAGAGGATCGTGTTCGGGTTGGGCGTCGTCGTGTTTTCGAGGGTGAGATTGGAGAAATCGGAGTGGTAGCTGCAGAAACTATTTTTATAGCTTTCGATCGAGCCGGTGTGATCGGAGCAGTGATTGGCCTTGCCGCCTTCTCCTTCTTTTTGCAGGCAGACTGTCACGGCGGGAGGCGTGAGTAGATAGAAGATTGAGCCCACGCCCTTCTGCAGGCCATGCGCCGCGATGAAGGTCTTTAGCTCCGCCCGTATCTGGGGATCAGTCAGGCACACTTCCGTATGCTCACCTGCCACGACGGGCCCGATCAGATCTAGGGCTTCCAGCGGGTTTGGATCTTTGCAGTTACTGGCCCCCATCGGATACGGGTCTGTATCGGTGTAGGCACCATGGAGGGTGGATAGGTAGGAGGCGGGTAGATCGGACTTGTCGGTGTATTGACTGTCCACCGCGAACACGGTGCCCGTCGAACCGCTGTCGGCGCCGAGACCCTGGAAGAAGGTGTCGATCAGGTGCTGCCAATCGCCGTGGTAGTGGTCGGTCGGATCCCAGTAGATCGCATACGTTTCGTTCTTGTGCAGCACCAGGTTGCCTTCCGAATTGTTGAAGCTTTCGACGGTTGGCATACCCTCAAAGACCGATCCGGCTTCGCGGGGCTGCAGGCCAAAGTTGGACGTCGTGCCCAGGCTCACTTCGACCGGGACCACCTTTGCAACTGCGGGTGTCGTAGCCGGGAAGAGCCAGAGCGCCGCCATCAAACCCAGGGCCAGCGACAGTCGGCGCACGAGGTACGCCATCGGGTGCAAGCGGATACCGGACGTCACGAGAGCATCATCGGCAGCGATCCTCGCCGGCATTAGCCCTGCTGGACCGACGACTCACCGCCGATGGCCGTCGAGCAGCGGGGCGGAGCGCCGGTGCCGTACTACCGCGCGAAGAGGGCGGCCTGCCCCTGACCCACGCCCACGCAGAGCGTGGCGAGGCCGAGGTGCGCGTCGCGGCGACGCAGCTCGTGGACGAGGCTGACGACCAGCCGTGCCCCACTCATGCCGAGCGGATGGCCGATCGCGATCGCGCCGCCGTTGACGTTGACGCGCTCGGGGTCCAGCCCCAGCTCGCGGATCACCGCGAGGCTCTGGGAGGCGAAGGCCTCGTTGAGCTCAACGAGGTCGAGCTCCTCGATCCCCACGCCCAGGCGGGTGAGCAGCTTGCACACGGCGGGGACCGGGCCCACGCCCATCACCCGCGGGTCCACCCCGGCGGCGGCGGAGCCGAGGAAGCGCCCGAGCGGCTGCGCTCCCAGGCGCTCCGCGGCATCGGGGGAGGCGATTACGAGCGCCGCAGCCCCATCGTTGACGCCGCTGGAGTTGCCCGCGGTGACTGTGCCGCCCTCGCGGAAGACCGTGCGCAGCTTGGCAAGCGCCTCGGGCGTGGACTGGGGGCGGGGGTGCTCGTCACGCTCACACTCCCCCACGGGCACGAGCTCCTCGGCGAAGCGCCCCGCGGCGGCGGCAGCCGCCCAGCGGCGCTGGCTCTCCAGCGCGAAGGCGTCCTGGTCAGCGCGGCTGACCCCCCAGCGCTCGGCGACGTTCTCGCCCGTCTCCCCCATGCTCTCCAGCGGGAAGAGCTCGGCCATGCGGGGGTTGGGGAAGCGCCAGCCGATCGTGGTGTCGTACACCGTGCGGTCCCCCCGCGCAAAGGGCTTCTCGTCCTTGCCCATCACCAGCGGGGCGCGGCTCATCGATTCCACGCCCCCCGCCACCGCGAGCTCGATCTCCCCCGCGCGGATCGCCTGGCAGGCGCAGACGACCGCGGAGAGGCCCGAGGCGCACAGCCGGTTGATGGTGACGCCGGGGATCTCCTGGGGCAGGCCGGCGAGCAGCAGCGCCATGCGGGCGACGTTGCGGTTGTCCTCGCCAGCCTGGTTGGCGCAGCCGAGGTAGACCTCCTCGATCTCGCCGGGATCCAGGTCGGGCACGCGCTCCACGGCGGCGCGCAGCGCGAGCGCCGCGAGGTCGTCGGGGCGCACGTGGGAGAGCGCCCCGCCGTAGCGCCCCACGGGGGTGCGCACGGCGGCGAGGATCACGGGCTCGGGGAGTGGTGTCATGGCCGGGAAGATTACGGCCCGACCCGCGCGAACGCAGCGAGCACGCGATCAATCACGGCATCGTCCATCGGGGTGGATACACAGATCAGCCCGCCGCCGGCGATCAGCACGCCCTCGCGGTAGAGGCGCCACCACAGCTCGGGGGGATCGGAGACGTGGACCTTCAGCAGGGAACCCCGCCCGGTGGCGGTGAAGCCGAGCTCGACCAGGCCGGCGCGCAGGCGCTCGCCGAGGGCGTTGATGCGCGCGATCTCGTCGGCATCGAGCGCGGCGAGCGCGGCGAGGCCGGCGCGCAGCGAAACGGGGTTGGCCGAGAAGGTCCCCCCGTGCGCGACGGGCTCGGGGGTGCGGGGGTCGAAGACGCCCATCAGCTCTGGGCGTCCGCCGATGGCTCCGACCGGCAGGCCGCCGCCGATCAGCTTGCCGAGGACGACGAGGTCCGGGACGATCCCGTAGGTCTCCTGCATCCCCCCGCACGCGAGGCGAAAGGTGATCACCTCGTCGAGGATCAGCGCGATCCCGCGGCGGGTGGTCTCCTCGCGCACGAGCCCAGCGAAGCCGGGCTCGACGGGGCGCAGGCCGGCGCGGTTGGGCATCAGGTCGAGCAGCACGCACGCGAGGCGCTCGCCGTGGCGCTCGAGCGCGTCGAGGAACGTGGACTCCTCGCCGACGGGGACGCTGAGGACGTCGCGCTGCGCGGCAAGCGGCACCCCGGGCGCGCCCGCGGGCACGACGGCATCCCAGCTCCCGTGGTAGCAGCCCTCGAAGCGCAGCAGGCCGTCACGGCCGGTGGCGGCGCGAGCGGCGCGCACGGCGACCATCACGGCTTCACTCCCGGAGCCGGCGAAGCGCCAGCGCTCGGCGTGGGGCACGCGCTGGGCCAGCAGTTCGGCGAGCTCGATCTCGGCGGCGGTGGGCAACCCGAAGGCGGAGCCCTCGGCGAGCGCCGCGGTGGCGGCGCGCACGGCGGGAGGGAAGGCGTGGCCGTGGACGAGCGAGGCGTAGTTGCCGTTCAGGTCGATCAGCTCGCGTCCGTCGGCGTCGAAAAGCCGCCATCTCTCCCCGCGGCTGGCGTAAGGGGGATGCGGCGCCACAAACAGCGTGCTGCGCGAGCTGCCGCCGGGCAGACGCCTCAGGGCGCGTTCGTAGAGGGCGTCGCTGGTGGCGCCTGCTGCGCGCTCGCCGCCACAGCCGTCGTCGCGCGGGTGCTCGCCGGCGATGCTCATACCTCTCCAGCAGCCAGCACCTCGGCGGCGGCGCGCTCGCCGGAGCGCACGGCGCCCTCCATGTAGCCGTACCACTCGACGGCGGTCTCCGTGCCGGCCCAGTGCAGGGGGCCGATCGGAGTCCGCAGATGCTCGCCATAGCGTGTCCAGGCGCCGGGGGGGAGGTAGCCGGCGTAGCAGCCGCGGATGTAGGGGTCGGCGGAGAAGTCGAGGTCGTGGTAGTCGATCGGCCCTCGCATGCGCGGCCCGAACAGCCGGGCGAAGCAGTCCAGAGCGTGCTCGCGCCGTTGCGCGGTCGGCAGGCGGGCGAGGCGGCGGGCATGGTCGGCCTCGACGAAGCACATGATCATCCCGGGGCTCCCGGCGGCGGGGGTGACGTCGAAGAAGCCCTTGCCGGGCCCGATCAGCGAGCGGCCGTGGCCGCTGAGGCCCTCCTCACGCCAGAAGGGCTGCTCGTAGACGGCCACGCACTTCATCGCGGCGCCCTGGGGAATGCGCTGGGTCAGAGCGTCGCGCGCTGCGGGGAGGGGTGGGTCGTAGTGCAGGCGCCCCGCGAGTGCGGGTGCAATCGCGAGGATCGCATGGCGAGCGGTGCAGCTGGCCTCGCCGGCGTCCACCTGGACGCCCTGCGCGGGGGAGCCTTGCGACCAGCGCAAGCCATGCACGGGTGCGTCCAGCACGAGCTCGCGCTCGAGCCCGGCCGCCAGGCGGCGGGAGAGCTCATAGGTGCCCTCGACGAGCCGCTCCTCGCCGGCGCCGCCATCGACCGCGATCAGGCCGCCGAGGCCGCCGGAGGCCCTGCCGAAGAAGAGCAGGTGCAGAAGGGAGACCTCGGCGGGGTCGGCGGCGATCACGGCCTCGCAGAGCAGGCGCAGCACGGCGCCGGCCTCGGGGTCGGCGACATTGTGCTGTAGCCAGCTCGCGACGGTCTGCTCGTCGAGCTCTCCGGGGGCGTCCCAGACCCGTTGCAGCGGTATCTCGCTGGCGAGCTCCTCCAGGCGGGCGAGAGCGTCGCGCAGGGCCGTGGCGGAGGCGGGGCTGGAGCTCGGCAGGTGGCCGCTGTAGCGGGTCACTCCCCGGGGAGTCTCGAACACGTTCTCGCCGTCGGCGTACTGGCGCAGGCGTGCGATCCCGTGCTCCTCGGCGAGCGCGGCGAGGCGCAGGTGACCGGGACCGATCCAGGCGCCGCCGAGCTCGACGGGGGCACCGCCGGGGAGGGTGCGGCTGAAGGTGCGCCCTCCCACGCGCCCGCCGGCCTCAAGCAGGCGCACGCTGAGCCCTGCGCGGCGCAGGGCGCGCGCGGCACATAGCCCGGCGAGCCCGGCGCCCACGACGGCGACATCGATTTCGGGAGTGCCGCTCAGAGCAGGTATTGAAGCGATCGGGCGCTCGACGCGTAACGCCCTCAGGAGGGCCCCGGCGCCCCCACCGGCTCGGGCTCCTCGGTCTTGCCCATGCGTCGCAGCCAGTCGGGGGCAAAGATCCAGGCGGCGACGCAGGCGAGCAGCAGCAGCGCGACGAAGATCAGGAAGCCGTAGGCGTAAATGTCGATTGGATGGACGGGGAAGGGTTTGAAGGAGTACCAGTACTCGAGCACCATCACGCCGCCGCCGATCAGCGCGGCGGGGATGAACCAGGATCTCAGGAGGCCGTGGCGGCGGGCGTAGCCGATCCCGGCGAGCGCGACGAACAGGTACAGCAGCGTATAGCCGTAGCCGGCAAGGAAGCCGATGTTGCCGAAGGCCTCGGTCAGGTTGGTGCCGGAGACCACGAGGTAGAGCGTGCACACGAGCCAGGTGACCGCCCAGAAGACGAGCCCTCCGCGGGGGGCGCCGGTGGTCTTGCTGGTGCGGCTGAGCCAGCCGGGGATCACGCGGTCATCGGACATCGCGAGCACGGTGCGGGGGGCATAGTTGAGCCACGCGCAGATGCAGCCGAACCAGCTGAGCGAGACGCCGAGCAGCACGACGTCGCCGAGCCACTTGACGCTGTAGTGGTCGGCAAGCGTGCCGAGCGGGACCGTTTCGCCGGCGAACTTCAACCCGGTGCCCTCGAAGCCGAGGATCTGGACGTAGGCGTTGACGATGAAGAACACGCCGACCACGGCGACGCTGCCGAGCAGCGCGAGCGGTATCGCGCGGCGCGGCTGCTTGCTCTCGACGCCGAGCGTGGCGGCGCTCTCGAAGCCGCCGAAGGCGAGCACGAGGATCGTCATGCTGAGCAGCACACCGTGGGTGCTCGCGCCCTTGAGCTTCAGCTGGGTGGAGTCGAAGATGTGACCGTGCTTGACGAGCACCACGATCAGCAGCGCGGAGATCGCGGTCATCGAGACGGCCTCGATCGCGAACAGCATGGTGGTGGAGAGGCGGATCTCGCGCAGCGCGATGCCGGAGGCGAGCAGCAGCGCGCCGAGGTCGAAGACCACGAGCTCGGCGCGGGAGCTGTGGCCGATGCTGAAGGCGGAGGTGAGAAACTGGGCGAACGCGGGACCGAAGCCGAGGATCGCGACCATCTGGCCGGCGAGCGCGACGATCAGGAAGCCGCCCGCGGCGAGCAGCCCACCGGTGGGCCCAAGCCCCTTGGGAATCAGCGAGTAGAGCGCACCCGTCGAGACGTGGCGGCGGGAGAGCTCGCTGATGATGGCGGCGATCGCGAGCATCCCGACGGTGGCGATCGCGGCGGTCAGCCAGGTGGCGCCGCCGGCGCTCGCGAACACCAGCGGGATCAGCGCGGCCGCGCCGAGGCTGGGCCCGATGTTGGAGACCGCCTGCGCGAGCACCTGGATCTCGCCGAGCACGTGTCTGTGCAGACCCTCGCCGGCCGCCGGCGCAGGTTTGACTCCCTGACTCTGACCAACCTCCCCTACCGCAGCCATCGCTACATCCACCTCCTGTTGTGCTGCTAGAAAAAGAACGCTTCCTTGCCGATTTATACTCTTCCACCAATTTGCAAGTCCACCTGCCTGTGGCATCCCACTTTCCCACCACCCCGGGATCGCCGTGGGGCGGGACCGCCGCGACGCCTCTCGACGGCTGACGTGCACTGCTCCGCGACCACTCCCTCTCGACGGGCCTCTCTACGGCTCCCAGTAGGCGCCAGCGCGGCGGGCGACCATCGCGCGGAAGGTGGTGGTGGAGCGCTCGAGCAGTTCGCCGGTATCCCAGTCGAGGATCACGGCGTGGCGGCGTATCACGTCGAGTGTGTCGAGCTCGCCGGCGCGGTAGCGGGCGGCGACGGCGGCGGGGTCCTCCTCCAGCCAGCCGCGGCGAGCGGCGCCGATCTGCTCGCGGGCGGCGCGGGTGCGCTCGGCATCGATGCGGTACTCACAGATCTCCTCGTCCACCGGTTCGATCGCGACGCCGTAGTCCTCGAGCGCACGCTCGAGGGTGACATACCCGTCGATCACGTCCTCGAGCACCGCGCGAGGATCGCGACGCAGCGGGTCGCCGAGGCCCCCCCCGCCGGAGGAGGGCCGCGAGAAGGTGGCGCCGGAACCGATGTGGAGGTCCACGAAGGCGCCGCCAAGGAAGCGCTCGGCGCCATCCTGGATGCAGGTGATGCCCATCGGGTTGGAGGGCAGACCGCCGTCCAGGCCCCAGGCAATCGAGCGCTCGCGGTCGGAGACGTAGGCGACAACCATCCGCTCGCCGTCGGTGAGCAGCGCGCTCTTGCGGGTGCCGAGCCCCCCGCGCTGGCGGCCGGGGCCGCCGGAATCGGGGAGCAGCTGGTACTCCATGATGACCACGGGGGAGAGGCGCTCCTGGCCCTCGACGGGCTGAGTGGCTAGGCCGGCGCCGAAGAGAGTCGAGCTGGCGTTGGCGCCGTCGCGCCCGTGGCGGGCGCCCCAGCCGCCAACGTTCCAGTCGTACCACATGAAGAAGGGCCGGCCGGGGAGGCGCAGGTCGCGGCCGGCGACCTCGAGGTACTCCATGTTGAACGAGCACGCCATGGCGCGGTCGGGGATCAGCGCGGAGAGCAGCTCGACAATCGTGTTGGCGACCTTCTCGTAGGGCATGTAGTAGCCGCTGACAGCCGTGGGTGGCTGGGCGTTGACGACGCTCCCCTCGGGGAGGATCGCGGTCAGGGGGCGGTAGAAGCCGGAGTTCAGCGGGATGTCGGGGAAGAACATCTTCAGCCCGCCGACAACGGCGGAGAAGCCGCCGCCGAAGCCGCAGTTGAAGTTGGAGGCGACCTCGGGGTGGGTGCCGGTGAGGTCGAACTCGATCTCCTCCCCGGAGATCGTCATGCGCACCTTGATCGGCACGAGGCCCTCGCCCGCGGCGGGGTCGCGGTCCATGTAGTCCTCGCTGGACCAGCTACCGTCTGGCAGCGCGGCGAGACGGGCGCGGGTGACACGCTCGACGTAGTCCTGGACCTCGGCGAAGGCCGCGAGCACCGTCTCGCGGCCGTACTTCTCGACGAGCCGCTGGATTTCGCGCTCGCCGGCGAGCGTGGCCTCGGCCTGGGCGCGCAGGTCGCCGAGGGCGTCCTCGGGGGCGCGGGTGTTGGCGAGGATCAGCCCGACGAGGTCCTCGCGCAGGCGCCCGCGATCCCAGACACGCACGGGGGGAATGCGCAGACCGTCGGCATAGTAGTCGGTGGCGCTGACGTTCTCCGAGCCTGGGACGGCACCGCCGATGTCGGCCCAGTGCCCGTTGGCCTGGGTGAACGCGATCAGCTCACCGTCCGCGAACACGGGGCGAATCACGCGCACGTCAGGGAAGTGGGTGGCGCCGGCGAAGGGGTCGTTCACGGCGAACACGTCGCCGGGGTGGATGTCGCCGGCGAACGCCTCGATCACCGCTTTGAGCGTCAGGTGCAGGGTGCCGACGTGGGCGGCGATGTCCTGGGTGCCCTGAGCGACGGTGTTGCCGTCGCGGTCGCACAGCGCGCAGGAGAAGTCGCGGCAGTAGAAGACAAAGGAGTGGCAGGTGCGCAGGATCTGCTCGGCCATGCGATCGACGGTGTTGACGAACGAGTTCTTGAGCACCTCGAAGGTGACGGGGTCGAGTCGATCGCTCATCGCCCCACCTCGATGCGGAGATTGCCGTACTCGTCGGGCTCGGCGCGGCTGGCGGGGGGAATCAGCGTGGTTGAGTCGAGCTGTTCGATGACGGCGGGGCCGTCGATCGCCTGCCCGGACACGAGCGCGGAGCGGTCGAGCACCGCGGCGCTCACCCAGTCGCGAGCGCCCGCGAAACGCACCTCGCGCTGGATCGCGTCGGGGATGTCGCCCGAAGACGGGGAGGTGTCCTGCACGGGGGCGCCACGGAGCTCGACCTTGGGTGTCCGACCGAGCGCGCACACGCCGACGCGAAATATCTCGACGGGGGTGTGGGGGCGCATGTAGGAGTGCTCGCGCTCGTGGGCCTCGTGAAAGGCCGCGGCGATCCGCTCCAGCGCGGGCAGGGGGGTCGGGACGGGGACGGCGAGCGAGCGCCACTGGCCGAGGTAACGCATCTCGACGGTGCGTTGCAGGCTGCACTGAGCGGGCGCGAAGCCGTCGGTGTCGAGGCGCTCCCGCGCTTCGTGTTCGAGCTTGCCAAAGGCCTCCTCGAGCTCTCCAAGGGAGAGCTCGCCGGCGGCGGCGATCACCATCGCGGAGAGGTCGTGGCGGACGTCGACAAGCAGGCAGCCGAGCGCTGAGGTGACGCCGGGGTGGGGAGGGACGAGCACGTTTGGAATCGAGAGCTCGCGGGCGAGATGGACGGCGTGCAGTGGGCCGGCGCCGCCGAAGGCGACGAGCACGAAGTCGCGCGGGTCGTGACCCTTGGCGATCGAGACCAGGCGGATCGCGTCGGCCATGTTGGCGTCCGCGACGTCGAGGATCGCGGCAGCGGCGTCCTCGACAGAGAGTCCGAGCGGGTCGGCGACAGTGCGCCGTACGGCCTCCTCGGCTGCGAGCGGATCGAGTCCCATGCGCCCGCCGAGCAGCGTCGTGGTAAGCCTGCCGAGCAGCAGGTTGGCGTCGGTCGTGGTGGGCAGTTCGCCGCCGAGGCCGTAGCAGGCGGGGCCGGGGAGCGATCCGGCGGAGGCGGGGCCGCTGCGCAACGAGCCGCCCTCATCGATCCACGCGAGCGAGCCGCCGCCCGCGCCGATGGTCTTGACGTCGATGCTGGGGAAGGCAATCGGGTAGCCGTACTCGATCGACCACTCCTTGGTGACCAGCAGCTCACCGTCGGCGACGAGCGAGACGTCGGTGCTGGTGCCACCCATGTCGAAACCGACCGCGTCCGGAAAGCCGACGCGGCCGGCGATCTCGCGCGCGGCGATCGCGCCAGCTGCGATGCCCGAGCCGGCGAGGCGTCCAGCGTAGCGCTCGGCCGCCTGCGCGGTGATGACGCCACCGCCGCTGTGAAGCATCAGCAGTTCGCCGGCGTAGCCGCTGTCCTGCAAACGGGCCTCCATGCGCCGGACGTAGCCGCCGACGACGGGGGCAAGCACAGCGCTGACGACGGTGGTGGAGAAGCGCTCGTGCTCGAAGATCTCGGGTAGCACTTCGCTCGATGTGAGGACGATCGCGTGAGGGAGCTCCGCGCGCAGGATCTCGCTCATGCGCTGCTCGTGGGCGGGGTTGGCGTAGGCGTTGACGAAGCAGATGGCGACGGCCTGCACCTCGCGGCGGCGCAGGATGCGAGCGAGCTCGCGGGCGCGACCCTCGTCCAGCGGCGCGAGCACACGTCCGCTGTAGTCGATGCGCTCGCCGACGACGAGGCGGTCGCGGCGCGGGATATAGGGGGGGCCCGGGTCGCGGTAGTGGTCCCAGAGATCCTCTCGGGTGCCGCGGCGGATCTCGATCACATCGCGGAAGCCGCTGGTGGTGACGAGCGCGGTGCGGGGCAGGCGGCGGGTGAGCAGGGCGTTGGTGGCGACGGTGGTGCCGTGGGCGAAGAAGGCAACCTCACGAAGGTCCACACCGGCATGTCCCAGGGCGGCGAGCACGCCGTCGATGGGATCGGGGGTGGAGGGAGTCTTGGTGACGGCGATCGATCCGCTGCGCTCATCGAAGACGCAGGCATCGGTGAAGGTGCCCCCGACGTCGATTGCGACCCGCAGATGCGTCATTCGACCACAGTGCGGCTCTGCTCGCGCATGAACTGGGGGACGTAGTAGGGACCGAGCCCGCCCTTGCCGGTGGTGCCGGAGGACTTCCAGCCGCAGAAGGACTGGGTGCGCGGCCATGCCCCGGTGGTGGCGCCGGCGCGGCGATTGACGTACAGCACGCCGGCCTGCATCTCGTCGAGGAACTGGTCGACCTCCCCCTGCTCGGAGCTGAAGATGCCGGCGGTGAGGCCGTAGTCGGTGGCGTTGGCCTCGGCGAGCGCCTCCTCCAGAGTGGCGACTCGGGTGACGGTCAGGAAGGGGAGGAAGAGCTCCTCGCGTGTGAGGGGGTGCCCGCGCGGGAGGCCATGGACGACGGTGGGCTCCACGAACCAGCCCTCTGAGCGGGGCAAGCCGCCGCCGATCGCGATGAGCCCGTCGCGGCGGGCCGACGCGACGCTCTCCTGAAAGCGCGCGCGAGCGCGCGCATTGACGATGGGTCCCAGGAAGGCCTCGCGCTCGGAGGGGTCGCCGACGGGGAGCGTCGAGGTGAACGCGCAGAGGCGCTCGAGCAGCTCGTCGTGAACGCCGTCGAGCACGATCGCGCGCGAGCAGGCGCTGCACTTCTGCCCGGAGAGCCCAAAGGCGGCGCGGGCGAGGCCCTCGGCGGCCTTCTCGAGATCGGCGGAGGGGGTCACGATCGCGGGGTTCTTGCCGCCCATCTCGGTGAGGGCGGGACGCGCGTAGGGACCCTCCACCAGCTTTCGCGCGATCTCCCGCCCGACCTCGGCGGAGCCCGTGAAAGCGATCCCGTCCACGGGCGCCGCCACCAGTGCGCGGCCGGTGTCGGGCCCACCGTGCAGGAGGTTGAAGACGCCGGGGGGAAGCTCCCCGGCGAGCAGCGCCTCGGCGAGCAGCGCGCCCGTCCAGGGCGCCTCCTCGGAGGGCTTGACGACCACAGTGTTGCCGGCGAGCAGCGCTGCGGCGGCCATCCCGACGGTGAGCGCGAGGGGGAAGTTGAAAGGCGCGATCACCCCGAAGACGCCATAGGGCCTGAGGATCTCGGTGCCGTGCTCCGCGGGGGTGAAGCTGGCAAGCGGCGCGAGGAACCCGTCGTGACGCTCCAGCTCCTCGGAGTAGGTCTCGATCAGCTCGATCGCCTCCTGCACCTCCACGATCGCCTCGAGGCGGTTCTTGCCGGTCTCGAGGCTCATCACCGCGGCGAGCTCGAGGTGGCGGTCGGAGATCGCACGCGCCACGGCGGCGAGCCGCTCGGAGCGCTCGCGGTGGGGCGTGCGCCGCCACCGCGCACGCGCCTCTCGGGCGGCCTGAACGGCGAGCGCGATCGTCTGCGCTCCGGCGGCGTGGGCGCGGCTGGCGATGCGCTCGACGTGGGATGGATCGACCCGCTCGAACACGGTCCCCTCGTGGTGGGGCTCCCCGGCGATCATGTGGGGCCACGGCTCGAGCTCGGCGGCCCGCGCGGTGAGCAACCAGCGCTCGAACTCCGCGTGCGCCGCAGAATCGATGCCACCGCTCGTGTAGGTGAGCCGCATAGCCATCTCGATACCCCGGCTTTACGCTAGCGCAGGGTCGGTGGCGCGGGGCGGCGGGGTTACCCGGGTGCTAGATAGATTCAACGCCCGAGCGTGCGCACGATCTGGCGGGCCTGCTCGGGAAGGCCACCGAGCAGCCGGCGCACCTGCGCGAGCGTGGCGCGCAGCTCGGGGTCGCCAACCTCGACGGGCAGCATCGAATCCTGCAATGCGGCGAGGATGCCATCCGCCTCGGCGGCCGCCCCGATCGCGCGGTTGATCGCGCTCTTCGCGTCGCTCGGCAGGACCTGCGAATGCTCCGGCTCGAAGGCGCGGGGCGGGAGCCCGTGGCGCTCCGCGAACTCCGCGTAGTCGCGTTTCACCACGCCGTAGGCCCTTTGAACAGGCCGAAAGAGCTCCTCTTCGAGCCGCTCCGCAGCGCTCTCGTCTAGCTGCTCGTAGGCCTCGCCCAGGTACGCCAGCGCGGTGCCCAGCTTCTCAGCCGCCCCCGCGATGCTGCCGAGCAGCTGCTCCCTACCCTCCGTAGTTGTGTACGTCACGGGGACCAGATTAGACCCACACGACACCAAGAGGAGACCATGGTGACCCTTTCGTGACCCGCGGCGCCGAGGCGACGTCGAGAATCGGCTCGCGGCTCCGACACCCCTTTGAACGCGCCGATCTGGGCGCACGAGCAAGGAGAAGAAGATGAGGTTCATGTTGCTGCAGAACTACGCGGGCGGAGAGAACTGCGATGTGCCCATGACCCACTGGGCCCCCGAGGAGATCCAGGCGCACATCGACTACCAGCGGGCCATCAACAGGGAGCTCACCGAGCGTGGCGAGCTCGTCGATGCGCAGGCTCTCAGCGGGCCGGCGCTGGCCAAGTTCGTCGTCCACGGCGGGGTCGGTGCGCCCGTCGTGACCGACGGCCCATTCCCGGAGTCTAAGGAGCTGCTGGCGGGCTACCGGATCGTGGACGTCGAGTCACCCGAGCGGGCGATCGAGATCGCGGCCAAGGTCTCGGCGGCGCCGGCGCGGGGCGGGGTGCCGATCAAGCAGCCGATCGAGGTGCGGGAGGTTATGGGTGCTCCGAGCCCAGCAGTATGAGGTGACGGGCGCCCCGAGCCCAATGGTGTGAGGTGAGCCGGCCGGCGAAGGCGATCCGACGACGAGCACCGGCGGTCCTACCTGACCGCCACCAACACGGTCGCCGATGAGCTCGATCCTTCGCTGGACCTAAATGACACCTGGAGCTTGAAGACGAGCTTGCCGCGATGCCTTCTCACCGAAGTAAGCCCCGTTTTGGACAGCTTGATCTTCAGCGTTGCCCTCCCCGCCTTCTCGACCGTCCTCTTAATTTTCACCACTCCGTGTCCCGAGACGGAGATGGTGCCGGCAGACGAGGTCTGAACCACAAGCGTCGCCGTATGGCCTCTGATCTCGTGGGAGAGGATCTTCAGCCTGCTGTCGCCGCCCGAAGGGTGTTCGGATGGCGGGGAGCTCACAGTCGGGGGAGACACCGTGACTGTGAGTTGGTATGGCCCGTCGATGCCGGCGGGGCCCCGCCCAACGACGATCAGCCAAGGCCCAGGCTTGGTAGCCGGGAACGAGAGGCCGCGTTCCAGCGTCCCGTGCTGAGACCCGGCTATTTCAGGACCTTCGATTTCAGAGAATTCAGTAAGAGTCGCATCGCCGACTCCCGGGGGCAACGCCGCGACTTCGAAGCCAGCCCCCGGCAGCTCCAGGTGTCCCGCCAGATGTACTTCATCGCCGGTGGCGAGGTTCACCCTCCACAGCTCCACGTCGCGCATTTTTGCCCCGTCGGACGGGCCCTTTGCGAGAACCCTGTCCGCGGCGGTGTTCCCGGACACCGTTTCGCCAGGTGCGATCAATGGCGCGGTCTCGACCGTGGTGCCACCACCGGCCCCGGGAGAGAAAGCCCCCGGAGAGACGAGCGCGATTAGTTTGTATGCCCCATCGATACCGGAGAAGTTCCGCCCCACCACGATCAGCCAGGTGCCCGACTTGGCGGCCGAGAACGAGAGGCCGTCTTCGAGCAACCCACGCTGGGTTCCGGGAACTTCGGAGACTCCCGTCAATTCGGCGTCCGCGACGCCCGGGGGCAGCGCCAGGACTTCGAAGTCTCGCCCAGGCGCTTCCACCTCACCCTTCAGGAAGACCGTGTCGCCGGCGAGGACGTTCAGCCTCCAGACCTCCGCGTCGTTCATGTTCGCCCCGTCGGGGTGGTTCGTGATCACGCTGTCAGACGCGGTGTCTCCCGACACGGTTTCGCCGGAAGCGATCAGGGGCGCGGTCTCGACCGTGGTGCCGCCCTGCGCGGCGGCCCCCGGCGCGAGAAGGAGCAATCCAACGCAGATTGCCGGCGACGCCGCCAACAGCTTGCGGGGTGCCTCCCACAGACGGCGAGCCCCGGCCTCTCCCGGGGAAGAATACTTGACGACCTTACGAGTCGTCAGCCATCTGCGGGAGTCAGGGGATCTCTCTCTCAAGACAGACCATAGGTTCAAGCGCTGTTCAATGGAACCAACCCGAGCATACATGAATGAGCACTGCGTGGCCTGTAGAGCCAAAAACAGGGGATGGGCGATCCAACAGGGGATGGGCGATCCTGGACTCGAACCAGGGACCTCTTCCTTATCAGGAGCGCGCAGGGGCGGGTCTGCGTGGGTCGTGTCCGGGTTTCGCCCGCACCCATCGGGCTTTGCGTCCCTGACGCGGACCGCTGCGGGCGTGATCCGGGCGGCTGAGGCTTCCACTCCGCTTCCATTCCGCCGAGCACTCGACCTCCGCGGGCCGACTCGCCAGCACGGGCGCCTGCTCCGCGACCCCCGGACTGGAGCCTCTCCTGGCAGGACTTCGCTGCATCCGCCGTCGGCGGCCCTATGGTTTGAGGACATGCCGTCTCGGGAGACGCCCCCCTCCGAACAAGCTCCTAAGACTTGCGATGTCGGCGGACTACAAGCCGGCACGATCAAGCGGATCCATGTCAACCAGCATGTCATTCGCCGTAATGCGAAGACAAACGACAACCTGCCGCCCCTCAGCGTCAAGACATCGAAGGGGACCATCCCTTGCAGCGGCGTAGTGATTCATGGGGCCGCCGAGGTGCGCTACTCGCCAGACCGACCCTTAGCTTGTGGAGCGAGGGTGTGGATTGAGACACGTGCCGGCATCAGCCTCAGAGGCAGCGACTAGCGCTCCCGAGAACGCGTCGGGCGAAGCGTGCGCGCCTCGCGGCGACGACCGTCGGGCCGTGTGCGGGACGTCACCGCAAACTTCCAAAACGCATTTCGCGTCTCATTCGTCAGGCTGGCCAGCGGGATCACAACGAGCGGCTCAAGCGGCCTTGCTGCCTGGCCAATCTCGGCATCGGACTTCGCGAGCTTGGCCCGAAGCAACCTCGGCTCGAAGACTAGACTCAGCTCCGCGCCATCCGATACCTGAAACGCAGCCTCAAGGACGGCCTCGCGACACGCCGTCCAGAGACGCTGAGCATCATCAAGCCCCTTTGTGGCGCTGACGAGGATCCCGACGATCGCGGTCTCGACGACGTCGCTCTCGCGATAGTGCCCATCTTGGGGGTCGGGGACAAGGCCGTGACTTGCCCAGTTGCGACGTGTAGAGCGCGCCACACCCGTGATCCTAAGCACGCCGGCATCATCAACGAACCGGATGCTGTCCGGTACCTGTGCAAAGGTTCTGGCCATGACTTCGGCCATTACGTCGTGCCTATGGACATATCTACACGACATGATGCCGACCGTCGCCGCCGTCCGCAAGCCCGATCCACGGCGAGGACGGGAAGCGCTCGACGGATCTGGGAGAGCGTTGACATGAGCCATCCGAGCATTCCGCGACTCGGTAGCGCCGTGGTTGTTGTGAGCCACGGGAGAGTCCTACTCGGTAGACGCGCCAAGGATCCCAACCGGGGTAAGTGGGTGCTCCCGGGCGGAGGAGTTCGCCCGTTTGAGTCGATCGCCGATGCCGGGCGACGAGAGATCCTTGAGGAGACCGGCCTTGAGGTCGAGGTTGACGACATCATCGCTGTGCGCGAGATCATCAACGCGCCGGACGAGCATCGGCTGATCGTCTTCAGCGCAGGGCGGCCAATCGCTGGACGTATACGCGCGGCGTCTGACCTAGAAGATGTTCGGTTCTGCTCTCAGGACGAACTCCTCGAACTCGACCTGAGTGACGTCGTGTTGAGCGTGCTGAACGAGCAGGAATGGATTCGGCCGATCGCTGCGTAGTCGCCCCAGGATGATCCCTCAGTCCTCACGTCTAGGTCGGACTATTCTGCAACTGCGACGCCGATCTCTAGCGAGCGCCGGTGTGGCTGCGCTCGCTTGCCTGGTTCTCGCGGCCGTTTTCAGGCCGACATCCCGCGGGGGAGCCATCCTTCTAGGACTGTCGGCTTCAGTTCTCGCATCGCTCATAGTTGCGGCTATTGCCTTGGAGCGAAACGAGTTCGCAGATGGGCTATTCCGACTTGGGATCGAGCAAATCTTTAAGAATCGCAAGCAAGACCTGCCGGAAACCTTATGGACGGACCTCCTTCGCGGGACTCAGCGACATTTCCGCGTTCTCGGTATGGCAAATCACGGTTATCTCAACAGCGATGTTGCTCGCGAAGAAACGCAATTGGCCTTGGACACGGCGCTAAGTCGCGACAAGGTCACTATTGAGATCCTCTGGCTTGATCCTACGAAGTCTCTCGCCGATCTGCGTGAGCAGGAAGAGGGCCGGCGGGGTTTGCGTAGGGACGCGTGCGATGCCATAGCGTTCTTTTGGAATATTCGAGAGAGCTTGAGTGATGACAAGGCAACTCGGCTGAGACTACGCGAGTACACATCACTCCCCACCTGCGGCATCACGTGGGCTGATGATTACCTGATCGTTACGCACTATCTCTCCGGGGAGCTTAACCTAACCGCGCCGGGCCTGATGCTCCAAACCAACCCGGGCATATTTCGCAGAGTTCTAGGCAATATGTTCCATCAGAGCACCGAGCCTCCTGGACTCTCCTCGGCCTACATCAATAACTACCGCGAGGTTGCTAGTGATCAGTGGAGTAGTCCGATTACGTCCGAGCGAGTAGCACAGCTCGCTGACTTCAGAAACAGCCTCGAAGGACAGGCTGATAAGCAGAGCGAGGCCGAGCTGCGGCTAGCCTTTGAGCCTGGGGCTGGTCAATCATGACGAGCCATCCATTAGGAGAGAGCGCTATGCACGATCCGAAGTATCAGTTTGGATCCGAGGACGCGGTGTTCCACAGGGCCGGCGGTTACTTCCTCCCGGAGGATGAGCCACTAGTCCTTTTTCGTGGCAAGGACGTGGGAACACTTGTGGCACTCAACGCCTACCGGCGGTTCATGGAGTACGTGAGTGAGCACGCCGACACAGCACATGCGCGGGAAGTGGCTCGCGCACACGCGGAGTCGATTGCGGAGCGGCTCTCGGTAATCGCTGCGTTCCAGCGGGAGAATCCCGACCGGACGGGCCTCGGTTGCCATACATGCCCGCCTGGCGTCGGACCCCACAACATTGCCGAGCATTTGCCAGAGGGGTGCCAGCCTATCGATGAAGCTCGGGTGGCGACCAATTCCGAAGCGGCGTAACGACACCTGAATCTCGCGATGAGGCGGCACACGGCTCGGCTGCATTTGTGACCAGCACAGTCTTGTACTCGGCGACCATTCGAGACCTACGCATCGCCCGCCGACGGGCGTCCGCCATCTCACGAACATAGACGGCACGAGTGATATTTCCGTCGCGGTGCCCGAGCAGGAAGGCGATCTCATCAACGCTCTCACCCGCGAGAAGTGCTCGACTCGCCACCGTATGCCGGAAGGAGTGCATCGAGGGAATCGAGCCGCGCGGCACCTTGGCCGGCTTGCCGGCGGCGTCGCGCTCGTGCAGGGCCGGGAACGTGGGCCGTCCGTCCTCGTCAACGGCGGCGCGCTGAGCGGTGCGGAGCGCGCGGCCAACGTTGCGCTGAGAGAGCGGGCGCCCGGTGCGCGTGGCGAACACGTAGCCGTCCGGCTCGCTGATCCGGCTGGCGAGCTTATGGCGGGCGAGGATCACCGCGAGCGCCCGCGGGATCGGCACAGTCCGCGCCGAGCCGTCGGTCTTGGTCGGGGTGCGGTTGCCCTTGCGATCGACCTGCCAGCCAAACTCGATCTCAGCGTCCGCGAGGTCATCGAGACGCACGTCCGCCCAGGTCAACCCGCACAACTCGGAGATACGCCCGCCGGTCAGCGCCGCCACGGTCAACATGGTCCGGTGCGGCTCGCGGGCGGCGGCGATGGTCTGCTCCAACTCCCGCCCCTCGAAGATGCGGCGGCGCTGAGCGCGCGAGGGCTTCGGCCGCTCCGATGGCAGCATGAGCGCAACGGGGTTGGTGCCCGACCACCCGAGACGCCGGGCGGCGTAGCGGTAGATGCGCCCCGTGACGCCGAGCACCACCACGATCGACGCCTCGGACAATCTCTCCGCGCGTAGGTCGCGCACGAGCACGGCGAGATCATCCGGGGTGAGCGTGTCCATGCGCCGCGTCGAAAACCGCGGGCGCAGGTGGCGCTCCACGGCGTTGCGGTAGCCGGCCTGAGTGGTCGTGCGCAGATCGCGCACCGGGCCGTCGAGCCACTTCTCCGACGCATCACCGAAGCGCAGGCGGGGGTTGGGCGCCACGCGCTCGCCGCGGCCACGTCGGGCCAGCAGCTCGTCACGCAGGACCCGAGCGGCGGTGATTCCCCCCTCGACTGTGCGCCAGCGCTGCACACCGGCCCCGTCCTTGAAGCCGACCTCGAAGACACCCGTGGGTCGGCGGTAGATGTTGCGCTCCACACGCTCACGGCGCGGCGCAGGGTTACTCTTGCTCATGCTGTTCGACCTCCAGTGTCGAGTGGCCACGGCCCGGGGTGTTGACGCACCGCCGGGCCACTTAGTCGATGGGTGAAGTATGGCTGACCCTTCACGCTATAGCAAGGGATCGAGGCAAAGTCCCCGCATAGATGCCGGTTCCAATGGGGAGGGAAGCCCCTGGAAGCCACTATGCGGCCTTTCCCGCACGCCCGAAGGCTTGGCCGGCGAGATTCGACCGCCACGCAATAGCCCCGCCCGAGTGCCGCCATGCGTCGATGTCCGAGGGGCGGAAGTACATGCGGCATCCCGGCCCGTCCTGCTCGAAGGGGACAAGGCCCGCCTTCGCTCGCTTGCGCAACGTGTCGGGGTGAATGCCAAGGCGCTCGGCCGCGCTGGCGAGGTCAAGCCAAGCCTCCTCCTGCTCACGCTGGGAACCGAGGCCGGCGACGATGCGGTCGGCTACACGATCGGCAAGCCGGTCGAGCAGATCATCGACCAGCGCCAATGGGTCGGCGCCGTAGGCGTCCGATTTCCGAGGGCGGGAGGGGCTATGCCTGTGGGATCGCATCGACTCTCAGTAGGTAAGCCGAGCAACGCCCCCGCCGAGCAAGCGAATCCTTCACACGCCCCACTGTCACGGCCCCCAGGCTGCTCCATGCCGACGCCCGCAACAGCTACGATCACGGCACTCATCTGTTGCGACGTTGACTGGCTTTCCCACCGCCGCGCCGGGGCCAGACCAAGCCGCCGCGCCCAAAGGTTGCCTGGGGCCACCCGCACCGCCGGGAGCCGTGTTGATCTACCCCTGGGAGCGAAGCGGGCGGCCCCCCGCCAGGGAGTAACCGCTGTCGCGTGAAGCCGAAGGCGGAACCACCATCAGGCCGCCCGCGGGAAGGCGAGTTCAGCTCGCCGGTCACTGCACGCCGGACCGCCCGGCGTGCCTCCCGTCCGTTCCTCCCGAGTGCCACCAGCAGCCCACGCCCGCCACAAGATCACCCGAGCACGATCATCCCGCATCATGCCCCGAGGCACACCGTCCCCCAGCATCAACCCAGCTCCATCGCCCCCCGTTTGCCTCTTCGTTTTCCGCCAGCTATCTCACACCCTGGCCGCCCGCTCGCCCCAACGCTCACTCTGCACCTGGCCCCACCTGCACATTTGTGTTGTGGTGGGTCGAGGAAGGGGGTCTCCGGGTTGGAGCGAAGCGGAGAGGCGGAGACCCCCTTCCTCAAGGCCAGGCGCAGAGCCACAAACCACCATCGAGCGGGCGGCCAGGGTGTTCGTTTGGGGGTTCGGCTTATAGACGAACACCCTGACGAACACGCAAGACAAGCGGATGGCTTCGCGTGCGCTCTCGGCCTCCTCGGGCGTAGTCGGCTCATCATCGACGGGGGCACGCTCAAGCAGTTCAGCCAAGGCATCGCGGCGGGCGAGCCAGGGCGAAGCATCGCCCCTGGCCGCTTACCCGCCCGGGTTCGCCGTGTGGGTTTGCGTAGATCCTTCCTTCAACGTGCTTGGATCAGGCTGGCGTGTCTGGTCGTTACCAGGCGCCACGTGGGGGACACGCTGGCGGGTCCTAACGTGCCCGGTCGGGGGTCTCGATGGCGTCGCTTTCCCCGAGGTCCGTCGGAGGTGTCGTGTTGCCCGGACCATCGCTGCGGCGACGCATGGCCCAAATCGCGGAGGCGCCGCCGGTAACGATGGCGGCGACACCGACCGCTTCGTGGTCCAAGGCGATCGCCAGGACGGCCACGGCCACCACGGCGAGGAAGACCACGAGTGCCAGCCATTGGCCGCGGCGCTCGCTCCCGTAGTAGCCACGCATCGACTCCTGGTCGATCTCCCTCAATCCGTCGATCATCCGGTGGCGATGCTCCGTCTCGGCCTTCCATTGGTCCACGATCTCGCGTGCGAGGCCCGGGACTGTCTTGTCGTACTCCGCGAGGGCTGCGGGAGGCGGCAGCGGGCCGCTGAAGCTCGCTGACCATGCCAGGCGCCGGTCGGGATGCGAGTGGTCATCGCCGACCGGCTCGCCATCGATGACATCCTCGGCCCTGTCGAGTTCTTGAGCGCCGCTCTCCGGCCCGTGGGAGCTTCCCGTCGATCCGCCCGGGGAGGCGCCGCTAGGCTGCGTCGTCACGGAAGAGTCGTTCGCCGTCGCGCCGGAGCGCGTGGGCGTCCTCGCGCAGGGACCCCAACCCCCGGCGGACAAGCGGGGGGGCAGGCCGGCCACGGCCAAGTACCCGGAACACGGAGGCCACGCCGCTTGAGAAGCCCGCGCGGCGAGCTGCACCGACGCGAGCGCGCCGCGAGACGTTGAGAGTGCTCATGGCCGTAAGTCTAGGGAACCCGCCCGGCGGTGTCGATCGCTGCACGAACATCCCCAACGCGCGGCCGTTGCGCTCAGAGCCTCCCGCGGGCTACGAGCGAAGTCAACGCCCCTACGAGGCGGGACTGCATAGACTCACTGATCGCCTATGGTGTAGGAGGGCTGTAACCACGAAGGTCCAGGCACGATGCCAGACAAGCCTCAGATTCAACAACTCCTCGGCAGGGCCGTCAAGGAGGTCCGCGCGAGCCGTGCGATCACACAAGAAGAGCTGGCGGCACGCTCCGGCCTGCACGCCACGTATATCAGCGATATCGAGCGTGGAGCACGGAATCCGAGCTTTGCCGTGTTGGTGCACCTCGCAGACGGGCTTGGCGCCTCGCTTGCGGAGATCGGCGCGGCCTACGACCGGCAAGCCCGATAGCGGGGAGCTGCCGATGCAGTTCCTCGCGCAGTCGAGATCGTCCACGCCACCGCTGCGCTGCACTCCGTAAGTTCACTGATAAGAGTGCCGCCCGTGCAGGTAGGACCGCCGGGCGCCGTGGCACGTAGCGCCACGCCCGGTCCTGCGGCGTGGCGCTCCACTCGGCGTCGTCAATTGACCCGGCCGACGATCTGCACCATGCGGAAGGCCGCGCGGGTGGCGAACACGTACCCGTCGCTCGTCTGGTTGACGAGGCCATTGGTGCGCAGGGACCGAATGGTGTCTTTGATGAACTTGCCCCGTTCGAGGGCACGGGCGAGGTCCCAGACGGACCAGATCGGCAGGTCATCCCCGGTGAGCAGGTACAGCATGTCGCGCTCGATCGCGTTGAGTTCGGCGACGACATCATGTATAGGGTTCTCGTCAGGCATGGGAGGCATCGTCTCCTGTGTCTAGGCTCCGGTACGGGCGACCACCCGTGCCGGGGCCGATTGGTATGGTCTCTGCGACTTATAGTGTATAGACTCATAGCAGTCAAGCGGGGAGGCTACCTACTTGCCCGCTATGTCTCCCGTTCACGCTGCATTCGGCGATGCGCTCCGGGAGCTGCGCGCCGAGAATGGCATGTCGCAGGAAGCCGTGGCGTTGGAGGCCGGCCTGAATCGCGGCTACTACAGCGGCGTGGAGCGCGGGGTCCGCAACGTCTCGCTCACCAACATCGTCAAGATCGCGGACGCGCTCGGGGTCCCTGCGTCGGCGGTACTCGCGCGGGCCGAGGCGATCCGCAGCCGCTAGTGGTCTCCCTCACAAGTTCGCGTACGTATCCGGTGTGCCGGTTGGGGACGCCCGTTCGCTACGGAGGCAGTCCTGCATGCGCCGTAGCGTCCGGCGAACCAGGTCCGGGAACTCCAGGAGTCTCAGGCGCCAATAGCATCCCGGCTCCGTGTCCGCGCGACCATCCATCCGCCGAGTCCCGGTGTGGCGCCGCGGTGCGGCGGGGACGCTCGTCACCCTGCAGATCCTCGCGATCCTGGTCTTGGGGGGCGTGACGGTCGCCCGCTTCCACATCTTCGCGCCCGTCGATGAGCGCGCCCACCTCGCTTATGTCGCGGAAGTCGCCGAACACGGACGGCTCCCGTTCCTGGGCCATGCCTACGTGCCCTGGCAGGAGCTCGCGATCGAAGCGCATACCTATCCTCGGCGCAGCTCGCTGAACCCGCGGGTGATCGGCCTGCGGGGCGTCGACTACGAGGCGTGGCAGCCCCCGCTTTACTACGGGCTTGCGGCGCCGGTCTTTCTGATTCCGAGCAACTACCGGGACAAGGTGCTGGCGGTTCGGGCCTTCGACCTATTGCTTGTGATGGCTGCCGTCGCGGCGCTTGCCGTCTTGGCCAGGGCCGTCTTTCGGGAGCGCTGGTTGGTGCCGTATGCCTTGGCCCTATCCACGTTCATGTGGCCGGGAGTTCTGGTGCGTCTCATCACTGTGTCGAACGCCGCGCTCGGACCGCTGGTGGTGGCGCTGTTTCTACTCGCGGCCTGGCGGGCGACAGTCGACCTGCGTGGGCGGACGCTGATCGCGGCGGCGGGTCTGCTGGGACTCTGTGCCCTGACGCAGCTCGTCCTCTTGAGCCTCGCCCCGCTGCTCGCGTTCCCGATCGTGGCGCGGTTGCGGACGCGTCACGATCGCAACCGAGCGATTACGGTGACGGGGCTCGCGCTGGCGCTGCCGGTCGTGCTGATAAGCCCTTGGCTTGCTTTGAACGAGAGTCGCTACGGGGCGCTCACGGCGAACTCGCTCGTAGAGCGACTCACCGGATCGTATGAATCCGCTGTCGACCACTCCGGACTTGAGGCTGTCACGACGCGGCTCTGGCGGCTCGCCCATGCGGCACTTCCCCTTGAGTGGTATCCCGAGTATCGAGGCGTAATCGGTGTTCTGATGCTCGCTCTGCCGTATGGGCTGGTGATGATCGCCGCGATGGCTGTCGCACACCGCCCGCAGCTCCTTCGCTCCCGGGTCGCCGGGCTCCTGGGAAGCCCGTTGTTACTGGGGGTCGCAACGCTGATCGCGATCGTGTTGCTCGAGGAATGGCCGGCTGCACTCTTTCCGCGCTATGTGTATCCGATGCTTGCACCGTTCGCGCTGTTCTCGGCATGGGCCTGGCTGAACTCGGGCTTCGGACGAAGATGGCTGGCCGCCTTCGTGGTTGCGGCGAGCCTCGTCGCGTGTGTGGGCTGGGTCTATATGGCCGGCGCCTACTACTTCACGCATGTTGGCGCGAGCCTCGGCATACACGCTGCCCCACCCGCGTGACGGAAGCAGCGAAAGCCACGCGCTCGCGCTGCTCCTTTCCTGGCTGAGCGAGGGTACGGAACCCTGACCGGTCACTAGCGCTGCGGACGAGGCTCAGTCGCCCACGCCCACGCCAAACGCGTGCCTGCCTTTGCGAAAGAGCGAGCGCGTCTGGCCCACCGGATACGTGCGCGAACTTGCGAGCGAGACCAATAGGTGTAGTTCCCGGGGCCTCCAATCACGAGACACCAAAGGCTTCCATAACGCTTCCATAGAGCCCCCATCAAACCGCCGGGACCCTCGCCCACCGCCACAACTCCGCTCCATTACAAGGGATTCAACGATGGGCGATCCTGGATTCGAACCAGGGACCTCTTCCTTATCAGAGAAGCGCTCTAACCGGCTGAGCTAATCGCCCGTGGAGGCGAAGTCTAGCGGCCGTCCCGTCTGCCGGCGCGGCCTGTTCTGGCGCGGCCTGCCGGCCCACGAGGGGAACACCAGTCGCTAGACAGACGCGTGAGCACCCAGACGCCCAGCGAGCGCCAGGGCCTCTTCGCGGGAGGCGAACGACAGCTCGACGCGGTAGCTCCCGTTCGCAAGAGGGTGCGCCTTGACCTCCGCCCCCAGGGCCTCCCCGAGCGCCGCCTCGATCTCCATCGCGGCCTCCTCCTGGTCGGGGTGTCCTCCGCCAGATGAGGTACGAGAACGTTTCTTCTGCCCAACCCCGGTCACCTCGTTGCTCCGCCGGGCGCGGTCTTCCACCGAGCGTACCGACCACCCCTCAGACGCCGCCGACCGCGCCAGCTGGCGACGGGCCGTGTGGTCCTTGGCCAGCAGCAGCGCGCGACCGTGGCCCTCGCTGAGCGTACCCCCCTCGAGGAGGTCCAAGGCCTCGTCGGGTAGGTCCAGCAGGCGCATCAAGTTCGAGACCGCGACCCTGCCGCGACCCACCCGCTTGCCCACCTGCTCGCGTGTGAGGCCCAGCTCCTCCACCAGCGCCGCGCAGGCCCGCGCCTCCTCGACCGGGTTGAGGTCCTCCCGCGCCATGTTCTCGATCAGGGCCAGCTCCAGGGCCGCCGCATCGTCGTGGGGGCGCACCAGCGCCGGGATGGTCTTCATTCCGGCGATCTGAGCCGCGCGCCAGCGGCGCTCGCCGGCGATCAGCTCGTACGTCCCCTCCGGCTTTGGTCGCACCAGCACCGGCTGCAGGACTCCCCGCTCACCCAGAGACTCCGCCAGTGCATTGAGCGCATCCCCATCGAAGCGCAGGCGCGGCTGACGGGGATTGGGCGAGATCGACCCCACCGGCACCTCCCGCAGCTCCTCCTGCGCCGCGCCGGGCGAGGAGACCGACAGGATCGCCTCCAGGCCCCTGCCCATTCCCGGCTTGGGTCTAGCCACGGGCCGCCACCTCCTTGGCCAGCTCGAAGTACGCCTCCGCCCCCGTGCTGTGCGGGTCGTGGTGGGTCACGGGCAGACCGTAGCTAGGCGCCTCCCCCACGCGCACGTTGCGGGGGATCACGGTCTGGAACACCAGCTCCCGGAAGTGCTCCCGCACCTCCCGCTCCACGTCGCGCCCCAGACGGGTGCGGCTGTCGTGCATCGTGAGCAGCATCCCCGCAACAGTCAGTCCCGGGTTCAGCTCGCGGCGGAGGAGCTCCAGCGTCTCCAGTAGACCCGCCAGACCCTCCAACGCGAAGTACTCCGTCTGGACCGGGACGATCACTCTGTCCGCCGCCACCAGTGCGCTGACCGTCAGCGGCCCCAGCGAGGGTGGGCAGTCCAGCAGGATGTACTCGAAGTCCTCCCTGATCGGCTCCAGGATCTCGCGAATATGGCCCTCGAACCCCTTCAGGCGCGGCAGCTCCACGTTGGCCCCCGCCAGCCCAGGGCCTGCCGGGAGGAGTGCCAGGCCCGCGATCGTCGTCTGCGCCAACGCCTCCCCCGCTGTGCACACTCCCGTCAGGACCTCGTAGAGCCCTGGTGTACCGCGTGGGAGGCCCAGCCCCACCGTCGCGTTCGCCTGGGGATCCACATCGACCAGCAGTGTCCTGTAGCCGGCCTCCGCGATGCACGCCCCCACATTCACCGCCGTGGTCGTCTTGCCCACCCCGCCCTTCTGGTTGGCGATCGCGTAAACCGTGCCCATGGCGATCCGCACGCTAGCGCCGATTGCCTCGGAGGGTCGGCTGACCCCTCGGTGACCGGTCGATCGACGCGATCCGACTCAAACTGCCAACGGCCGCTTGCGAGCCACTCCCGCCCGGCGGGGGAATCCCGCCGGTGTATCTCGATCCTTCACGTAGACGTGTAGATGATGGTCTCGTGCACCTCCATATGGCTCGACGTGGCGAATCTCCGTCAACTCCAGCCCGAGCTGCCGGGCCGCCTCCAGCCCCAGATGCTCGGCAATCGGGTCGCGGCGCCCGCGCCAGTCGACCAGCGTTCCGCCGACGCGCAGAAGCGGAGCCGCGTACTCGACAACGATCCCCACCCCCGCGAGCGCGCGCGCGAGAACGACATCGTTGGTCCCGATCCCCTCCACCCACTCCTCCGCCCGTGCGCGCACCACATCCGCATTGGCGATCCCCGCTGCCGCACGGAGTCCCTCTATGAACGCGCACTTGCGTGTCTGCGACTCCACCAGCCGAAACTCGACCCCAGGCAGCGCGACCGCCAGCGCCAGTCCAGGAAAACCGGCGCCGGAACCAAGGTCCGCGATCTTCTGGGCAGCTGAGAGCGCGTCGAGCTCGAGCGCAACGAGCGAATCGGCCAGGTGCACGTCGATCGCGCTGACGGGGTCGCGTACCGTCGTGGGGGCTCGATCACTCCTCGCCAGCCCACTCAGGATCGCTTCGAGCTGGTCGCACTGGTACTCGCTCAAACCGTAGCGCTCCTGCAGGCGCTTCAGAGAAGCCCGCGCGAGGGCGGTGCAGTCACCAGCTTTCACGTGAAACAGCCTATGGGCCCTCTTCCCCCACCGGCGAGACCACCAGATAGCGCTCGGGTTCCTCGCCCTCGCTGTGGGTGCGAACGTCCTCCCGGTCGCGCAGGTGTTCGTGGACGATACGCCGCTCCGACGCTGGCATCGGCGCGAGCTCGACCGCCTCCCCCACGCGCAATGCCTCCTCCACGGCGTCGTCGGCGTCCTCATGCAACGTGCGCATGCGCCGCTCGCGATATCCGTCGGCGTCGATCACCACGCGGGTCCCCGACTCGCCTCCGTGGAAGACGATCCGCTGCGCCAGGTGTTGGATCGCATCGATCGTCTGCCCCCGGCGACCGATCAGGAGGCCGACATCCCCGCCTTCGACGTAGCCCCGCAGTAGTCCCTCACCCACCTCGACGCCGACCTTGCACTCCAGGCCGAGGCCCTCCACTACCTCCTCCAGCAACTCGGTGAGGATCTCAGCCGGATCCTCCTGCTCGTCGAGATCGTCGGGCTCGTCGCCGAGCTGCTCGCTCATCGCCGGCGACCCGAGCGTTTCTTCTTCTTACGGGGCGGCGGAGGAGGTGCACTCCCCGTGCCCACGCCCACTAGGGCCGGTTCTCCCGTAGGGCTCATCTTTCCATTAGGCGACCCCCCCGCACCCGCTTCGGGGATGCCCTTGCCCGCCGGAGGCGGGGGCAGGCCCATTCGGCGACGGACGGCGTAGCCCTGCGCGATCGTCCAGAGATTGGTGGTGATCCAGTAGATCAGCAGTCCCGCCGGGTATCTGAACAGAAACAGCACGAAGAGCAGCGGGAGGCCGAGCATCATCCAGCGCTGACTCGGTTCGGCGCTGGCGCTCATCAGCAGGGTCGAGGTGATCTGCGACCCCACGTAGAGGACCAGCAGCACCACCAGCACCACGCCCGTCGCCTTCGCAGTGATGTCCGGCACGAACAGGAATTTCGCCGCGTCGGAGTGCGGCGCGACCTGGCTGCAGGTCGCTTTTTCGATCGCCTTCGCGGTCACGATGCCATGCGCCGTCAGCGCCGGCCCGCAAATGTGCTTCTTGAGGTCCGTGCGCAGCATGTAGAAGAGCGAGATGAAGACCGGGAGCTGAAGCACGAGCGGCAGGCAGGAGGCAAAGGGATTGATCCCCTTCTCCCGGTAGAGCTTCATCATCTCCTCCTGCTGGCGCTGTTTGTCGTCCTTGTACTTCTCTTTCAGAGCCTTCAGCTCCGGCGCCACGAGCTGCATCTTGCGCATCGAGCGGAACTGGCTGAACGTCAGCGGCATCATCACCGCGCGCACCACCACCGTCAGCCCCACGATCGCGAGTCCCCAGCTGATGCCCGCGTGGTCGTGAATGAACACGAGAATCGCTTCGAACAAGCTGATCAGCGGCGAGAACGCTTCCTGGATGATGTTCGCGAGGATCGGCATGTGTGTGGGAGGCTTCTCCGAGTGCTCGCCCTAGACCCGCGTTAGGGCCGAGCGTGGGGTGCGGACTGAACCTTGAACACTCGCTGGTCCCCCACCGGGTCGTACCCACCACGGCTCCACGGGTTGCACCTGAGCAGGCGCCAAACGGCGAGCACCAAGCCCCTCAGTATGCCGTACTCACCGATCGCCTGCACCGCATAGCGCGAGCACGTCGGCTCATACCTGCAGCGGCGCGGAAGCCCCGGCGAGATCACCCGTTGATAGGCCACGATTGGAGCGCTCGCAACGATTCGCGCCATACGGGCCATACCCGCCACATCACCCGCGGACCGCTCGCGCCCACGGTCGGCGTCAGCGCCCACCGTCGTCCTCCCGCCCATCCGGCTCATCCCCGGGTGGCCCGTCCCCCTCCGTGCGCATGCCCGCCCGCGTGAGCAGCTCACCGAGCGACGCGTCGACACCTGCCAGGCCCTCACGCTCGGCCAACTCGCTCGCGGGCGGACGAGCCACCACCACCACATCCTGGCCCGCACTCAACTCGCCCTCGACGCGAGCAAATGCCTCGCGCAACAACCGCTTCACCCGGTTGCGCTCGACCGCGCCCCCGACCTTGCGGGAGACCGAGAGCCCCAGACGCGGGCGCTCCGCCGCAGGGTTCGGGAAGCGGTAGAGCACCAGATGGCGGTTGGCCGACGAGCGTCCGTGGCGGTAGACCCGCTCGAACTCGGAGCTGTGCGAGAGTCGTCCCCGGTTGGCAGCGCGGCGTGGCACTCGCGGCGCCATCCCCTCACGCCGACAGGCGCTTGCGACCCTTGTCACGCCGGCGCTTGAGAACGAGCCGACCGCTGCGGGTAAGCATACGCGCACGGAAGCCGTGCGCGCGAGCACGCTTACGCTTCTTGGGCTGATAGGTGCGCTTCATGGGTAGCTTTTGGGCACCGCGGAACCCGCATCGGAGGACCACTCCGCCGGCCGAAGGCCGATGAAGCGAGCGGGCTGGTGCCTGTCCGCAGTATAGAGCGCCGTCCATCCCGTTGGGTCGACTCGCCTCCGATCCCGGTTTTTCTCGCCAATTGCGTCGTCCGGCGCCCGGGACGACAAAGGCCCCGCGGGCTTTGGGTATATTCAGCCCCCCGGGTCCTCGCGGGCCCCCCTTTGAGTGTTCCCTCAACCCCTTCCCCAAGGAGCGGATCGACGCTGCCGTGAGCACGGAACTGGAGCAGATCTGGGCACAGATGCAGCGCGAGCTCGAAGGCGCAGTCGACGAATCGACCTACCGAGTCTGGCTCGAGCCCCTGCGGTTGCGAGAGATCGACGGCGAGAGGCTCATCCTCGAAGCATCCCCACAGGCATGTGGATGGATCTGCGAACGCTTCGGGCGGCTCCTGCGGTCCTGCGCCATCGCCGTCCTAGGGCCACACGCCACTGTGGATGTGCTGCAGAGCGAGCCCCACCCGCTCGTCCCCAGGGGAGGCCGAGCGACCCGCAGCACAATGCGAAGCGCAAGCCCCCGACAGAGCCGCGGCGGGGCCTCGCAACACCCCCCCAGCGAGCCCCCAGTCCAACCTGATCAGCTCGGCAACCCACGGCTCACCTTCGAGCACTTCGTGATCGGGGACTCCAACCGCCTTGCCCACGCTGCCGCACTCGCTGTCGCAGAGCTGCCAGGGCAGGCCTACAACCCGCTCTTCATCTGCGGTCCTCCCGGAGTCGGCAAGACCCACCTCCTGCACTCAATCGCGAACCTCCTGCTCGACTACAGCCCCGGCCTGAGTGTCCGCATCAGCACCGGGGAGGCCTTCACGAACGAGTTCCAGCTCGCTCTTGCCGGTAGCCACATGGATACCTTCAAGGCCCGCTTCCGTCGCGTCGACGTGCTGCTCGTAGACGACATCCAGTTCCTCGAGCGCAAGACCCGCACCGAGGAGGAGTTCTTCCACACCTTCAACACCCTCCACGAAGCCGGCTCCCAGCTAGTTCTCACCTCCGATCGCCCCCCCCGCGACCTGCAGGCTCTCGAAGACCGCCTGCGCGAGCGCTTCGAGGCCGGCCTCGTCGCCGACATCCACCCTCCCGACCTGAGCACCCGGCTCACGATTCTCCGCAAGCGCGTGCAGCACGACGGAATCGAGCTTCCTGACCAAGACG
Source organism: uncultured Solirubrobacterales bacterium (assembly GCA_963742275.1). Lineage (GTDB taxonomy): Bacteria > Actinomycetota > Thermoleophilia > Solirubrobacterales > Solirubrobacteraceae > Palsa-744. Next base: position 1,233,652 of record CAVUKU010000001.1, read on the forward strand.
CACTCGAGGTCATCGCCAGGCGTGTGGCACTCAACGTCCGCGCGCTCGAGGGTGCCTTGATCAGGATCGTCGCCTTCGGCTCGCTCACCGGCCGGCCCCTGACGGCTGACCTCGCGGGGGAGGTGCTCGACAACCTCTACCCCCGCCCCGTCTGCAGTCCGCGCTCACTTTCGGACATCCAGATGGCCGCCTGCCAGCTCTTCGGCCTCTCCCCCGAGGAGCTCCTCTCTCCCTCACGTGCAGCGCGAGTCACATGGCCCCGTCAAGTCGCCATGTACCTCGCGCGCGAGCTCACCGACGAATCCCTGCCAGCGATCGGCAGGCACTTCGGGGGTCGCGACCACACCACCGTGCTGCACGCGCTCCGTCGAACCCAGGAGCGGATCTCAGCAGACGCCAACTCCAGGCAGGCTGTTGAGAAGCTCCGCGAGCAGCTGGAGCAAAGCAGCTAACTGACCGGTGGACTTGCGACACTTCTCCAGCTCTCCACAGCCCACGCACATCTCACAGAGCCCCACACTCGTTCAGCCACGGTCTATCCACATCCCCACAGGCCCTACTATCACCATCCTTCCTTGTAGATCACCGTAGAGATGAAGCTCTCCCTTTCCACAGCCGATCTTTTCGCGCAACTCCAGACCGTCACCCGAGTCGCTTCCACACGTAGTGCGGTGCAGGCGCTTTCGGGGGTCATGATCTCGGCCTCCGACACCAGCGCCGAACTACTCGCCACCGACATGGATGTCGGGCTACGCGTACCCCTGGCGGCTGAGATCACACGGCCAGGACAGGCGCTGTTGCCGGCCCGACTACTGCTCGACGTCGTCCGAGCCCTCCCCGCGGACACAGTCAGCCTCGAGCTGCGCTCTACCGAGCAGGACGTGGAGCTGCTCTGTGGCGGAGCGGTCTTCCATCTGCGCACACTACGCGCCGAGGATTTTCCCTCGCTGCCCCTTCCCACCGACGAGGCTCGCATGACATTGCCGGCGGAGGCCTTTGTGCAAACCATCGAGCGCGTCGCCCGCTCGGCCTCCCGCGACGAGACAAGGCCCGTCCTCACGGGCATTCTGATCTCGGCCTCCGACCGGGAGCTGCGCATGGTTGCGACCGACTCCTATCGCCTGAGCGTCAAGCGCACCACACTCGAGACCCCGCTGCAGAGCAGCCTGGAGGCGAACATCCCCGCCCGTGCGTTGCAGGAGCTCGCGCGCGTAGCCCAACAGTCCCAGAGCGCTGATCTGACCGTCGGCGTGGCCCAGAATCAGGTGGTCTTCGAGCTCGGAGGGGTGGTGCTCTCCTCGAGACTGATCGAGGGCCAGTTCCCCAACTACCGCCAGCTGATCCCCGAGTCCGTCGAGCACGAGCTGAGGCTCTCGACCGCCGAGATCATTGGGGTCGTGCGCCGTATCAGCCTGCTCGCGCAGAAGAACGCACCGCTGCGCCTCGCCTTCCGCGAGGGCGAGCTGGCCGTATCGGCCCAGACCCCCGACGTGGGCGAGGCCAGCGAGACGATCCCTGTCCCCTTTCACGGGGAGCCCTTCGAGATCGGCTTCAACCCCGAGTTCCTACGCGACGGGGTTGAGAGTATCGATACGGATGAGCTCGTGATCAAGCTGATCAGCCCGCTGCGCCCTGGCCTGGTCGAGTCTCCGCAAGACGGTGACTTCGTGTACCTGGTCATGCCCATCCGCCTCAACACCTGACGGGCGGCTGTGCGCGTCGTAAGCGTCACGCTGCGCGACTTCCGCACCTATGCTCGCGCCGAGGTGCGCCTCGGAGAGGGTCTGACCGTCCTGCATGGCCCCAACGGCTGTGGCAAGTCCAATTTTCTGGAGGCGCTCTACTTCGGCTGCACGGGGCATGCTCTGCGGACCCGCAACGAACGGGAGCTCGTTCGCTTTGGCCAGCAGGCCACTCGCGTCGCCGTGAGCGTCCGCGATGGCGCCGAGCAGCACGAGCTCACGGTCGCCTACGGCGTCGGCGAGGGTGCTGAGCGTCCCGTCAAGCGCATGTGCGTCGACGGTGCTGCCGTGGAGAGGATGCTCGACGTGGAGGTCCGGCCGCTCCTGGGAGTCTTCGTCCCGGACCGTCTGGAGCTGCTCAAAGGCTCCCCCGCTCCCCGCCGCGCCCACCTCGACCGCGTGGTGGCCGCGATCTGGCCTCTGCGTGTCGCGACGCGCCACGCCTACGCCCGCGCGCTCGTTCAGCGCAACGCGCTGCTCGCCGGTATTCGCTCCGGCCGTGCCTCACGCTCCACCCTGCCCACCTGGGACCGCGAGCTGGCCCGTCACGCGATCGCCCTGCGTGAGGACCGCGAACGCGTGATCGAGCTGCTGCGCGGGCAATTTGCCGACCGTGCCGCTCTGCTCGGGCTGAGCGGGGAGGTGACTATGCGCTACCGCCCCCGCTCCCATGCCGCGGACGTCGAGGAGTTCGTCGCCGAGTTGCAGGAGCGCCTTCCCGGCGAGATCGAGCGCGGCTTCGGCTCCCACGGCCCGCATCGCGACGAGCTCGCCCTCCTGCGCGACGGACGCGAGCTGCGCAGCTACGGCTCGCAGGGAGAGCTGCGGCTGGCGCTGCTCTCCCTGCTACTCGCGGAGCGCGCGGTGCTCGCCGAGCACCGCGGCCGCAACCCGCTGCTGCTGCTCGACGATGTGATGAGCGAGCTCGATCCGCAGCGACGTGAGCTGCTCGTCGGTGAGCTCGCGGGTGCCGGACAGAGTGTGATCGCCACCACCGACCTCGCCCACGTCCCGACGTCCGCTCAGGGAACGGCGGGCTTTCATCTGACGCGCTTGCGCGTCTGCTCCGGCGCGATCCTCCAGGAGGCGCTGGCGGCGTGAGCAGGTCCGCTCCGCGGCCGCTCTCCCGTGCCCTGGAGGGTTTCACCGCGACGCTGGCGCCGGCGAGCACGCTTGCGCGTGTGCAGGAGTGCTGGGAGGTTGTCGTGGGTAGCGCGATCGCCGCGGCCGCCCGCCCTGTGGGGGAGCGCGACGGGGTGCTGAGCGTATGCTGCGACGCGGCCGTGTGGTCGCAGGAGCTGGACCTGATGGCACCGGAGCTCCTCGGCCGCTTGAACAGCGCTCTGGGCCACGAGCTACTGCACAAGATGCGCTGCCGCACAGACTGAGATCTCCGGGCTGTTTTCCCTGCTATTCAGCGGCATTTCAGCCTTCTCGGGGGCCCGGAAGGGGGACCGCTTGTGATATCGTTTGCTTGACAACGCACGCGCCCCGGTCCGCGGTCTGTCGAGCTCGGATTCCGGGGCTTTCTCACGTCATGGAGTGGAGGCCAATTGGCCGCAGAGGGCGATAGTACAAACGATCACGATCCCAAACCGGGGGCCGCCGCCGCCGCGGGATCGGGCGCCACCAATGACCCGGTGATGGGTGCCGGCGCCAGCTACGACGCGCAGGACATCACCGTGCTGGAGGGCTTGGAGGCCGTCCGCAAGCGTCCCGGCATGTACATCGGCTCCACCGGTGTCATGGGGCTGCACCATCTCGTGTATGAGGTGGTTGACAACTCCGTGGACGAGGCCCTCGCGGGCTTTTGCACGGAGGTCGCGGTCACCATCCACCCCGACAACTCCGTCACAGTCGTGGACAACGGTCGTGGGATCCCCGTCGCGATGCACGAGAAAGAGGGTCGCCCCGCCGTCGAGGTCGTGCTCACAGTGCTGCACTCCGGGGGGAAGTTTGGCGACGGCGGCGGTTACAAGGTCTCCGGGGGACTCCACGGGGTCGGGGTCTCCGTCGTCAATGCGCTCTCCGAACGACTCCTCGTCGAGATCCGCCGCGATGGGCACGTGTGGTCGCAGGAGTACTCCCGCGGCGCTCCCCAGGGCGAGCTGCAGCGCGGCGCAAAGCTGCCCTCAGGGGCATCCACCGGCACCATCATCACCTTCCTCCCCGACGCCGACATCTTCGAGAGCCTCGACTTCGACTTCCGCACCCTCGAAGAGCGCCTGCGCGAGACCGCCTTCCTCACCCGCGGCCTGCACATCTCGATCGTCGACGAGCGGGCCGAGGGCCACTCCGCCGAGTTCCGCTACGAGGGAGGGATCGAGGATTTCGTCGCCTACCTCAACGAGAACAAGGAGACCGTCCACCGCAAGGTCGTCTTCTTCGCCGGCGAGAGCGAGGAGGGCGCGGTGGAGGTGGCGATGCAGTGGAACTCCTCCTACCAGGAGTCGATCCACTCCTTCGCGAACAATATCAACACCCGCGAGGGTGGCAGCCACATGTCGGGCTTTCGCTCCGCGCTCACGCGCACGCTCAACAAGTACGCCCGCGACCACAGCCTGCTCAAGGAGAAAGAAGACAACCTCTCGGGTGAGGACGTCCGCGAGGGGCTGACCGCGGTTATCTCCGTCAAGCTCCGCGACCCCCAGTTCGAGGGGCAGACGAAGACCAAGCTCGGCAACCCCGGCATGGCCGGCTTCGTCGAGTCGATCGTCAACGGTGGTCTGGGCGAGTTTCTGGAGGAGAACCCCAGCGAGGCGCGCGCTGTGATCTTGAAGTCCGTGCAGGCCCAGCGCGCCCGCGAGGCCGCCCGCAAGGCCCGCGACCTGACGCGGCGCAAGTCGGCCCTGGAGAACTCCACGCTGCCCGGCAAGCTCGCCGACTGCTCGGTCAAGGACCCCTCCCTCGCCGAGCTGTTCGTGGTCGAGGGCGACTCCGCCGGGGGCTCGGCCAAGCAGGGCCGCGACCGCAACACCCAGGCGGTGCTGCCGCTCCGCGGCAAGATCCTCAACGTCGAGAAGTCCCGCATCGACAAGGTCCTGCAGAACACTGAGGTCCAGGCGCTGATTACCGCGATCGGCACCGGGGTGCGGGACGAGTTCAACATCGAGAACGCCCGCTATCACAAGGTCGTGCTGATGACCGACGCCGACGTCGACGGCGCTCACATCCGCACGCTTGTGCTCACTCTGCTCTTCCGCGAGATGGAAGAGCTCATCAAGGCAGGCTACGTCTACATCGCCAAGCCCCCCCTCTACAAGCTCAAGCAGGGCTCGCGCGAGCGCTACATCGAGAAGGACTCCGAGCTCGAGGACATCCTGCTCTCCGACAAGTGGGAGAAGCTTGACGTCTTCGACCGCCATGGCACCCCGCTCAAGCTCACCGAGAACCGCTGGCAGCGCTTCACCCGCCTGCTCAAGCAGTACGAAGGCTGGGCCTCCTCACTGCGCGCCGCTCACGGCCACGAGATGGTCCAGTTCCTGGAGGAGTCCTCGCTGCTCGGCGAGCAGGTGATGAGCGCCGAGAAGGCGGTCGAGCTGCTCTCCCGGGCGGGTCTCGAAGGTGAGACTCATGCCACCGAGCTCGTGGAGCAGGATCCGCTCGAGCTGCGCGTCAAGGCCGTGGAGACCCGCACCGGCTTCGCCCGCACTCACCGCATCCGGCGCACCCTCTTCGACTCCCAGGAGTATCGCCAGCTCGCCTCGGTGCACAAACAGCTGATCGATCTCGCCGGCACCCCCGCCTTCGAGGTGCGCCTCGGCGACGCCCGCGAGGACGCGCCCTCCTTCGAGGCGTTGCGCCTGGCGGTGCTGAGCGTCGCGCAGAAGGGCGTCAAACTACAGCGCTTCAAGGGACTCGGCGAGATGAACGCCGAGCAGCTCGGCGAAACCACGATGGCCCCCCAGACACGCACGCTCGCGCAGGTCACACTCGAGGACGCCGCCGCCGCCGACCGTGTCTTCTCGATGCTGATGGGCGATCAGGTCGAGCCGCGGCGCGCCTTCATCGAGGACAACGCCCGCGCGGTGGTGAACCTGGATGTGTAGGAATCGCGCGTACATGGCCATCGTGAGGAGGTGACGGATGGCGACTGCTGATGTGATCGGCGGCGGCAACATCGAACCGCGCGCGCTCGAGGAGGAGATGCGCACCGCCTACCTCGACTACGCGATGTCGGTGATCGTCGGCCGCGCGCTGCCCGACGTGCGCGACGGCTTGAAGCCCGTGCACCGCCGCGTGCTCTACGCGATGAACGAGCTCGGGCTCAGCCCCAACCGCTCCTACTCGAAGTGCGCACTGATCGTCGGCGAGGTCATGGGCAAGTACCACCCGCATGGGGACTCCGCCATCTACGACACGCTCGTGCGCATGGCGCAGGAGTTCTCGATGCGCTACCAGCTCGTCGACGGCCAGGGAAACTTCGGCTCGCTCGACGACGATCCCGCCGCCGCGATGCGGTACACCGAGGCAAGGCTCGCCCGCATCGCCACCGAGATGCTGCGCGATCTCGACATGGACACCGTCGATTTCGTGCCCAACTACGACGGCTCCAAGCGCGAACCGCTGGTCCTCCCCTCGCGCTTCCCCAACCTGCTCGTCAACGGCTCCTCGGGCATCGCGGTCGGCATGGCCACCAACATCCCCCCGCACAACCTCCGCGAGGTGATCGACGCCACCTTCGCCTACATCGAGGATCCCGACATCGAGGTCGAGGGGCTGATGCGCCACATCAAAGGCCCCGACTTCCCCACCGGCGGGATCATCCTCGGCCGCGCTGGGATCAAAGACGCCTACGAGACCGGCCGCGGGCGCGTGCGTGTGCAGGCCCGCGCACACATCGAGCCGCTAACTCACGGCAAGGAGGCGATCGTCGTCACCGAGCTGCCCTTCATGGTCAAGAAGGGCGGTCCCGGCAACCTGATCGAGAAGATCGCCGATCTCGTCCGCGACAAACGTATCCCCGAGATCTCAGACCTCCGCGACGAGTCCGACAAGCGCGGGATGCGCCTCGTGATCGAGCTCAAGCGCGACGCGATCCCCAAGGTGGTGCTCAACAAGCTCTACAAGCACACCCCCATGCAGAGCACCTTCGGCGTCAACATGGTTGCGCTCGTGGACAACGTTCCGCGCACGCTCAACCTGCGCTCGGTGATCCACAACTACGTCGCCCACCAGCGCGAAGTGATCGTCCGCCGCACCAAGCACGAGCTCTCCGAGAAGGAGGCCCGCGCGCACATCCTGCTGGGGCTGCTGATCGCGCTCGACAATCTCGACGCGATCATCGAACTGATCCGCGCCTCGCGAGATCGCGAGGCCGCGCGCGAGCAGCTAGTGGAGCGCTTCGCGCTGAGTCACATCCAGGCCACCGCGATCCTCGACCTGCGCCTCTCACAGCTCACCGCCCTGGAGGCCGACTCGATCAAACAGGAGCACGCCGACGTCACCGAGCGCATCGCCGAGCTGCGTGCGATCCTCGGCGACGAGACCCGCGTGCTCGCAGTCATCAAGGAGGAGCTCGCCGAGATCCGCGAGCGCTTCGGCGACGAGCGCCGCTCGGAGATCACGCACTCCGAGGACGAGATCGACATCGAGGACCTGATCGCCGACCAGCAGATGGTGATCGCGATTACCCACACCGGTTACATCAAGTCGCTGCCGCTCGCCACCTACCGCCAGCAGCAGCGCGGCGGGCGGGGCGTGACGGGGATGGACATGAAGGACGGCGACTTCATCGAGCACCTCTTCGTCTGCTCCTCCCACGACTACCTGCTGTTCTTCTCCAACCGCGGCAAGGTCTACCGCTCGAAGGTCTACGACCTCCCCGAGGCCTCCCGCACCGCGAAGGGCCGCGCGCTTGTCAACGTGCTGCCGCTGCGTGAGGGCGAGCGCATCCAGGCGGTGCTCTCAACCCGCGACTTCAGCGAGGCCAAGTACCTGATCTTCGCCACGCGCGAAGGCACCGTCAAGAAGACCGAGCTCGCCGCCTACAACACCCCGATCAAGGCCGACGGGATCATCGCGATCAACATCCGCGCCGAGGACGAGCTGCTCGCCGTGCGCGCCGTCGAAGAGGGCGAGGAGATCATTATGGTCTCCCGCGCCGGGCTCACCGTCCGCTTCGCGGAGTCCGATGCCCGCTCGATGGGCCGGGACACCACCGGCGTGCGCGGTATGGACGTAGGCAAGGCCGGGCAGGTCATCGCGATGGACGTTGCCCGCGACGACATGGACCTGCTGGTGGTCACCGAGAACGGCTACGGCAAGCGCACACTGATCGACCAGTACCGCAAGACCAATCGCGGTGCCAAAGGTGTCAAGACGATCGGGCTCACCGAGCGCAAGGGCGGGCTCGCCGGCGCGCTCGTCGTGCGCGAGCACCACGAGCTCGTGTTCATCTCCGTCGGCGGCATGGTCCAGCGCACCTCCGCCGGCGGCATCTCGCGCCAGGGGCGCTCCGCGACCGGGGTGCGCGTCATGAACCTCAAGGAGGACGACGCCGTCAGCGCGATCGCGCTGGTGGTCGAAGGAGATGGCGGAGACGAGGCCCTCGAGGGCGAGCCCGTCGGCGTTGCCGGAGAGCCCGGCGAGCTGTCCCTCGCCGCGAACGAGAACGGCGCGGGTCCCGACTCATAGAGGGTGGCGCAGCCGGCCATAGGCCGGCTGGCCGAAACGGGGACTCACGCCGGAGGCGCGTGTCTCCCGGCTTCGGTCGGGCCCCTCTTCTTCAGTCATCCCTTGCTCGACGTCACCCCCATCCGCTACTCTGGCCAGACCAGAGAAAGGAGGTGGTCCTTACGTCTAGTGACAGTTCTTGCGGGACCCTGGAGGTGACCGGCCGCTAGGTCGGTGGCTGGACCGCTTGGCGGAATCCAACCCGGGACACCACGAGACGGCCGCCGGCCCGGTCCCTCCGGCATCGCCAGCAGTCTCGGTTTTCCAGTCGGCATCGAGAGAGGGGCGTCGCGGGGTCGCGGCGCCCCTCTCGCTTTCAGGCCGCCTGCGGCAGGTACTGGCGCCAGGCCGCCGGGATCGAGGGGCTGGCGACGTGGATGAAGACCTCCGCGCGCGGGACCCGTGGAGCGTGTCGGGGGTGCATGCCCGCCTGGCGGGGCAGCCGGTCGCCCTTGCGGCGGTTGCAGGGAGCGCACGAGGCCACGATGTTCTCCCAGCTAGAGGAGCCTCCCTTGGAGCGGGGGATCACGTGATCCACGGTGAGGTTGGAGCGCGAGCCGCAGTACTGACACATCCACCCGTCGCGGGCGAACACCGCGCGGCGTGTGATCTTGCGCTGATGGGCGTCTCGGGGCACGCGCACGTAGGCGACCAGGCGGATCACCGCGGGCCGGGCGAGAGTGGTCTTCTCCGAGTGCAGCTCCCACCGCCCCCGCTCCACGAGCTCGGCCTTCTCCTTGAGCAGCAGCACCACCGCGCGGCGCACCGAGCACACGTTGATCGGCTCGAAGGTCGCGTTTAGAACGAGCACCCGTCCACTCTCAGGCCCGCGCCGCCGGTGCTCGGATGGCGACACGGACCGGACTGAGTCTGGTGGAACGGTGGTATCCATCCGTGCGCCGCAGTGTAGCGTCAGCCGGCCCTGTAGGAGCCGAGTATCCGCACCTGCTCACACGCCGCCCGCATCCCCTCGAGCGCTTCCGCGACCACTGGTTCCCCAGTGCTGCCCTGGAGGTCGACGAAGAAAACGTAGTGGCCGAGGCGCGCGCGCTGGGGGCGGGACTCGATCTTGGTCAGGTTGATCGCCCGCCGCGCGAACTCGTCCAGGCACCGCACAAGCCATCCGGGGCGCTCCGCGCCTGAGCCCCAGAACACGACTGATGTCTTCCATCCGCTGCCGCTTCCGTCCTGTGCGCGCAGCGGTGGAGCCTGCTCGGGCCCGCGGCCGGTGCGCGCCAGCCACGCGAAGCGCGTCACGTTGTCGTCGCGGTCCTGCACCCCCTCGCGCACGACCGTCCCACCGTAGATCTCAGCGGCCAGACGTGTTCCCAGCGCCGCCTGTCCGCGCCGTCGCTCGTTCACCACCAGCCGTACCGCCTCCGCGGTGGAGCTCGCCGCCAGAACCTGCGCGTGGGCGAGCTCACCTCTCAGCAGGCGCGTGCACTGCCCCGGGACCTGGGGGTGAGAGATGATCGTGTCGATCTCGCCCAGCCCCACCATCTCCGTAGCGATCAGCGAGTGCCTCACGGCGAGCAGCGCCTCGCCGACGATCTCGAGGTCCCCCCGCTCGTCGGCGAGCAGGTCGAGCGTGACCGTCACGGAGCCGTCCAGCGAGTTCTCGATCGGCACCACCGCCCACTGCACCGTCTCCTCGCGCACCGCCAGCACGGTGTCGTAGATGCTCGCCAGCGCCACCGGCTCCACGGAGTTCGGCCGAGCACTGGAGAGCAGCGACTCCTCGGTGAACGTTCCCGCTGGACCCAGATAGCCGACGCGCGGGCGCCCCTCCTCGGACCCGGAGGGCATCACTCAGGCGGAGAGTCGCTCGTCGGAAGCTCCGCCGGCGCTCGCCGCCGGGGAGAGCGCCATGCGCATCGCCTCCTCCTCCTCCGGGGAGAGCTCCAGCTCGCTGCGGCCCTCGTGAACCTGCTTGGCGTAGAACCGCGCCTGGTCGCGATGGTGGATACAGGTGAGCACGACTCCCGAGCGCGTCCCGTCGAGCAGCGCGATCGACATCGATTGCCTTCCCGAGAGCTCGTTGTAGGCGTCGTAGCGCACCAGCGCGCGGTGCGAGATCGCTCCGCGAACGCCCTCCTGCGCGCCGGCAAGGCGCTCCTCCAGGCGTGTGGCCACCTCACCGACGTACTCACGCAAGTCCTCGAAGGCCCCCTGCAACTGCGCAGCGTGAGCCACCAGGTCGTGCTCGCGCTCTCCCAGCACGACTCTCTGAGCGGCCCGCAGACTGCGGAGGTCAAGTCTGAGCGCCACGCATCCCAGCAGCGCCAGCACTGCGATCGCCGCTGCCGCGATCGCAAGGATGCCCTGGGTGTCGGTCAAGCTCGCGGCGGCCACTGAGGACAAACTAGCGGCTCGGGGTTCGGGAGGCGATCCATGTCCGCTGCCGCGGGGTTCCGGGGGAGGGAGGAGGGGGGAGGGGGGCCGCTACTGCGCGAACACCGCCAGAAAAGTGCCCTTGTTGTTTTCGAGGTTGGTCTCGCCGGGGACCGGCTGCACGTAGACGGTGATCCGGCCCGCTCCCGCCGGGACGCCTTCCACGGGGACGCTCACCTTCGAGGTGATGCCCGGTTCGGCCTTGGCGATCGTCCTGGTGGCCTTGTACGCTTTCCCGCCGGCGGTCACAGTGACTTCGACCGCCACGTTCGTCTCCGGGTTGCTCCCCGAGTCTTCGACCATCACCGTGAACGTCGGGTTCGGCCCGCCGCCGATGTGGTTCAGCGTACCCGTCGATTCGGGTTCGAGATTGGTGGAGCCCGCGCTCACACCCGTCAGCGCCGACCCGTGCGTGCCCGGCGCGATCTGCCCGCTCGGCGTGGAGCCCGAGGATTTCCCGGTGAGACGCTCTTCGACGGCGCTCGGTTCCAGCCACCCGAGATTGGCCAGGGATTGGGTGGCGGCGGTGCTCAGTTCGTGGATGCCGCCCGCCACCAGCGCCTGCTGGATCAGCGGCGCGACCCGCTGGGAGTAGACCACGTCGGAGGCCAGGAACATCTCCATCGCCCCCGCGATCAGCGTGCTCGCCTGCTTGCCCTTGCCCCCCAGCGCCTGGGGCACCAGGGCCGCGATCTTCCCCAGCGCTTCCTCGCGCAGGTCGAGCGCCAGGGTCAGGTTGTGTTGAGCTGCCTGCATTTCGCCCGGGACGCTCAGCCGCTTCGCCCGTTCGGCCTGCTTCTGGGCCACTTCACGCAGTTCGTTGATTTTCTGCTGCACGTTCAGCGGCGGTTCCCCCGAGGCGCCCGCGAGCGTGGCGAACAGCGGATGCGCGGCCAGCCGGTCGGATTCCCCCACGAGCTGGCCGACTTCGCCGTTGTACTTCTTCAGGGCTTCTTCTTTGCCGCTCTTCAGACAGCCGTTGATGAGCAGCACGATCGCGATCAGCGCCACCACTCCGACGCCCGCGGCGATCCGCCGGCGCACCATCATCGTGTGGCGATCCACGTGCGCACCACCTGCGGCGGAGCGCTGTGGGCGTCGCGGGCGCGGCTGCGGGCGGGAGGGATTGGATACCCGCCCGCCTGCGGCGGCCGGCCGCGGCGCTCCCCCCTCGTCATCGTCGAAGAACGACAAGCCGTCCGCTCCTTACAGGTCTTGCCTTGCGGAAGAGAACCAGTATGACCGCCCGCCCGGCATCCACGTTCCTCCCTGGTGACCTCTGCAACTTCTCCTCACCACCTCTGCAACTTCTCGCTCACTGCGAGTTCTCCTGCAACGCTGCGGCAGGGAGGGCGAAAGCTCCGGCGAAGGCAGGAGTCGGTGGACTCCCACGACACGCTCCTCGCACCTCGGCACACGCCTGGCGGCGACCACGGTCCCGTCGATCCGATCCGCGCGGATCGGATCGGTCCCCTGCTCGGCCGTTACCGCCTGCTGGAGCGCCTGGGGGCCGGCGGCTTCGGGGTCGTGTGGCGCGCGCACGACGAGCTGCTTGACCGCGAGGTCGCGGTCAAGGTGATCCCCCTTCCGGCGGCGGAGGACCGCGAGCGTGCCACCCGCGAGGCGCTCGCCTGCGCACGGCTCGCCCACCCGGCGATCGTCGCGCTGTACGAGGCCTGTGCCGGAGAGGACGCCTTCTACCTCATCTCCGAGCTCGTCCACGGCGAGACACTCGCTCAGCTGATCGCCCGCGAGGCGCTCAGTGACGAGGAGGCGCTCGAGATCGGCCTCGCCCTCCTCGACGCCCTCCTGCACGCCCACCGGCGCGGGGTGATCCACCGCGACATCAAGCCCCAGAACGTGCTCGTACCCCATCCTCTGGAAGAGGCCGCTCTCCCGGCGCCGGGAGAGCGAGCGCCGCAGAGCCTGACCGCCGTCGCCAAGCTGACCGACTTCGGCGGTGCGCTGCTCGCCGGCGAGGAGGCCCTCACCCACACCGGGGACGTGCTCGGCACCCTCGCCTACATGGCCCCCGAGCAGGTCGAGGGCCGCGAGGTCGGCGAGCCCGCCGATCTCTACTCGCTCGCGCTCGTCCTCTATGAGGCTCTCAGCGGAGTCAACCCCGTGCGCGGCCCTACCCCCGCCGCCACTGCGCGCCGCATCGGCAGCGAGCTGCCGCCGCTCGAGGGCCTGCGCCGCGACCTGCCGCGCGAGCTCACACGGGCCCTCGATGTGGCGCTCGACCCCGATCCGCGGCGGCGCGGAACGCTCCCCGAGCTGGGCGAGGCGATCGCACATGCCCTGCACCAAACCCCCCGCCCGTCGCTCGCCACGGCCGAGGGGCCGTCGACGCGGCGGTTCCCGGAGCAACCCGCCGGGGAGCACCCCGGCGAGGAGCACCCCGCCGAGGAGCGGCCGGACACGACCGGCTGGCTCACCCTCCCGCGTCTGGGTTGGATTGCCGCGTCGCTCTTGGTGTGCATATGGCAGATCTCGGCCTCCCGCCCGGGGGTTGGGTTGATTGTGCTCTGCGCGGCGCTGCCGCTCGTGCTGCTCCTACGCCGCCCCGGCCCACAGTGGGCTGCCGCGGCGCTCGCGCCCGTGCTCGGGCTCACCGGGCTCGCAGGCGCGTTCCCCGCGCTCGCCGGACAGGCCATCCGCTGGCGCTCGCGCGCCCTGCTCGGCGCCCTCGGCTACTGGTGGCTGCGCCTCGCCGAGCTGCCAATCGATCGCGGCGCCCGCCATCTGTGGCTTGGCCCTCCCGCCGGCCTCGGTGGGCCGGCCTCGTGGGAGGGATCCCTGAGCACCACGGCCGCACACGCGCTTGCCCCACTGCTAGGCCTCGCCCTGCTACTCGGCGCCGCGCTGTGGGCTCTCGCCGCCGTCCTGCTGCCGTGGGTCGTGCGCGGGCGCAGCGCGCTGCTTGACGCGCTCGCCGCGATCCTCTGGGCGGGGGCGCTGGCCGCGAGTGCTCCCCTGGTGGACCGCGGCCTCCCCTTCGCCGGCGGGAGCGGACTGGGGGGCGCGGCGATTCCATCCCCGCGTGGGGTCATCCTGGGGTCGGCCCTCGGGGCGACGCTCGCTGTCGCGGCTCGCGCGGTGCGCGGTCCTGTGTAGAGGATCGTTGCCCGGAGACCCTTAAAGTGGGGAGCGGCGGGACCTCGAGGTATCACGCCGCACGCTCCACCGCCGCGATCCCGCATATCGATGAACCCCCTCAAGAGCTTCGAGACCACACTCACCTCCCTCGTCGAGGGCACCTTCGGGCGCCTATTTCGCTCGGAGGTCCGCCCCATGGAACTCGCGCGCAAGCTCGCGCGCGAGATGGATGAGCACCGCACCGCCTCGGTCTCGCGCGTCTACGCCCCCAACGAGTACGCCGTGTGGCTCTCCCCCCGAGATCGCGCCCGCTACGACGGTGTCGAGTCCGATCTGATCGACGAGCTCTGCGCCTACCTACTCGAGCACGCCCGCGCCGAGGACCTGACGCTCGCCTCGCCCCCCATGATCGCCTTCCACACGGACCCGGATCTCACGCTCGGCGAGTTCGGCATCCAGGCGCGCCTCGTGCGCCCCGACGACCACGATGGCGAGACCGCCGGCGCGGAGCGCGGCGGGGTTGAGTGGGACGCTGCGCCGCGCGAGCGCGACGAGCATGGGCAGACGATGATCTACAGCAGCTCCCGCCGCCTGCGCGAGCCGCTCGAGGAGAACCGCAGCCGCCGCTCCGCTCGCGCTCTGCTGCTGATCGGCGGCCGCCGGCTGCTCGTTCCCCCGGGCGGCGCGGTCATCGGTCGCAGCCGCGACTGCGACATCGTCCTCGAGGACGCCGGGATCTCCCGCCGCCATGCCCACATCGGACCCGCCCCGGAGGGCTGGGCGATCGAGGATCTGCGCTCCACCAACGGGGTGCTCCTCAATGGCGAGCAGCTCCGCGAGGCCCAGCCGCTGCAAGTCGGCGATCGCATCAAGCTCGGCTCCACCGAGATCGTGTTCGAGCTGCAATGAATACGCTCCAGCCGGTGTCGGTCGCGCTCAAGTTCGGCTTCATCGCTGTGCTCTATCTCTTCCTGCTGTGGGTCGCGCGCAGCGCCCTGCGCGATCTAATCCGATCCCACCCCCCCCGCGGTGGCGGCGGAGCCCACTCAACCCCCTTCGTGGCGGGCCGGGAGGCCTCACCGGATGCCACCGGCATGTACTCCGCCTCGGCGCTCAGCCGCTCGGACGTCAGCCGCCGCGCCCCCCGCCTGGTGGTCGCCCGCGCCAGCGGTCACGATCCCGGGATGATCTACGACCTCGACGGCGAGCTCGTGCTCGGCCGCGGCGACCACGCCGAGATCCGCCTCGAGGATCCCTTCGCCTCCTCCCGCCACGCCCGCATCTACGAGCAGGCGGGCACGTTCGTGGTGGAGGATCTGCGCTCCACCAACGGCAGCTACCTCAACGAGGAGCTGCTCGACACCCCCCGCCCCCTGCACCCCGGCGATCATCTGCGGATCGGCGAGAGCGAATTCGTGTTCGAGGTCGATTGATGCTGCGGGTCGCCGAGCAATACGCGGGTACTGACACGGGCCTGCAGCGGCGCGCCAACGAGGACTCGCTGCTCGCCCGCTCGCCGCTGTTTGTGGTCGCCGACGGCATGGGCGGCGCGCAGGCCGGCGAGGTGGCCTCGAAGATCGCGGTCGAGTCCTTCCACGACGGCCTCAGCGACGACTCAAGGCCCGAGGAGGCACTGGCTGAGCACGCGCTCGCCGCCAACGCGCGCATCTACGCGCTCTCCCGCGAGAACCCCGAGCAGGCCGGCATGGGCACCACGCTCACTGCCGTGTACGTCGGCGAGCAGGAGGTCGCGATCGCCCACGTCGGGGACAGTCGCGCCTACTGCCTGCGCGATGGGGAGCTGCTGCGACTCACCGACGACCACTCGCTCGTGGACGAGCTGATTCGCGAGGGGCGCCTAACTCCCGAGGAAGCCGAGGAGCACCCCCAACGCTCGATCATCACTCGTGCGCTCGGCCCCGAGGAGACCGTCGAGATCGACACCCGCTCCTTCGGGGCCCGCCCCGGCGACGTCTACCTCCTGTGCAGCGACGGCCTCACCTCGATGGTTCCGGAGTCGCGGCTCGCCGAGCTCATGCGCCGATACGCCGACGCGCGCCTGCGCGAGGTGGGGGAGGCGCTGATCGCCGAGGCCAACCACGCCGGAGGGCGCGACAACATCACCGTGATCCTGCTGCGCCTGGAGGAGGTCCATCTCGGTGGTGGCGCTCACGAGGAGCAGCAGCCCACGATCGTGGGGATGCCCGCCCCGTCTCTGCCCGGCGCGACGTCGCCTGCCCTGTCGATGGCCCCCCCTCTCCCCACCACGCCGTCGCCTGTCCCGTCGATGCCCACCGCGCCTGCGCCCGCGCCGCGGCCCGTGGCGGCCCGCCGTCCTCGCGTCGCGCCGACGGGGGTCGATGGGGCCCCATCTCACCGCCTGCATCGCGCGCTGCCCGCGCTGGTGGTGCTCGCGGTGCTCGGGCTGCTGGCGGCGGGCGGGTACGTGGCCTCGCAGTCGGTCTACTTCATCGGGACCAACAGCCGCGGTCTGGTGACGATCTACCAGGGCTTCCCCTACCAGCTCCCCGGAGGGATCGAGCTCTACAGCAGCTACTACGTCTCTGGGGTGGGGGCCACCACGCTGAGCGCGTCGCGGCGCGCAATGCTGCTCGACCACAAACTCCGCACCGAAGGCAACGCCGGCGCGCTGATGCACAGCCTCGAACTGGAAGAGCTGAGCGAATGACCGCCGCCGCCGGCGAGCGGCACAACGGCGGAGTCCCGCAATGAACCGGCCGATCGTGCGGCTCTACATGCTCGTCGTGCTGCTGTTCGCCCTGCTCGTCGCCTTCACCTCGCGCTGGACGATCTTCGAGGCCTCCTCGCTGCGCGAGAACTCGCTGAACAAACGCACGCTGCTGAAGGAAGAGCGTGTCCAGCGCGGGGCGATCCTCGCCGCCGACGGCACCGTCCTCGCGCGCAGCGTGCGCACGCGCGAAGGGACCTACCAGCGCACCTACCCCACTGGGGAGGAGTTCGCCCAGGCGATTGGCTACTCCTACCCCTTGACGTTCAGGCGCACGGGGCTCGAGCGCTACCGCAACGCCCCGCTCAGCGAACAGAGCCAGAGCAACCTGCAGTCGATCCTCGACCAGCTCCAGGGCCAGAGCGAAAAGGGCGATGAAGTGATCACCACGCTCGACCCTGCCGCCCAGCGGGCCGCAATCGCCGCTCTCGGCGGCCATCAGGGTGCCGTGGTCGCGCTTGAACCGTCCACCGGGGCCGTGCGGGTGATGGCCTCCACCCCCAGCTACGACCCCAACGCGCTGCGCTCCCCCGCCTCCGCGGAAAGGCTCAAAGCCGACGGCGAAGCCCCGCTGATCAACCGCGCCGTGCAGTACGGCTACGCGCCGGGGTCCACCTTCAAGATCGTCACCGCCACCGCGGCGATCGACACCGGGAAGTTCTCACTCTCCTCGACGCTCAGCGGTCGCAACGGCATCGTGGTGTCGGGGGTGCCGCTGAGCAACGACCAGAACGAAGGCTTCGGCGAACTCACGCTCACCCGGGCGCTCGCCAAATCGGTCAACACCGTGTGGGCGCAGGTCGCTGAAGCGGTCGGCAAGCCCACGCTCGCCCGCTACATGCGCCGTTTCGGATTCGACGCCAAGCCGCGGCTGGACTACCCCGCCGAAGAAATGTCGGCCAGCGGCGAGTACGAGGGCGAGGGCGAACGCCTGCTCTCGCCCACCAGTCCGCTGGTCGACGTCGGGCGCATGGGCATCGGCCAGGACAAACTGCGGGTGACCGCGCTGCAGATGGCCGAGGTCGCCGCCGCCGTCGCCAACCGCGGCAGGCTGATGGTCCCGCACCTGACCGAGCGGATCGTCGACCCCGAAGGGCGCACCGTGCAGCGCATCGCGCCCAGCGTGCAGTCGGTGGTGATGAAGCCCTCCACCGCCGCCGCAGTCACCTCGATGATGGAAGCGGTCGTCAACGAAGGCACCGGCGAAAACGCCCGGATCCCCGGGGTGCAGGTGGCCGGTAAGACCGGCACCGCGGAAACGGAGATCGGCACCGCTATCAACAACGTGTGGTTCATCGCCTTCGCCCCCGCCGCCGCCCCCCGCGTCGCGATCGCCGTGACGGTCAAGGGCGTACCCGGGTACGGCGCCACCTACGCCCTGCCGATCGCGCGGCGGGTGATGGAAGTACTGCTCCATGATTGAAGGCGTAGCCTTGCGCCGGGCCGCCCCCCTGGAGGCGACTCGAGCAATGACCAGGGTGGCCTGGCGATGATCGAATCCGGCACCGTGATCGACGGACGCTACGAGGTGCTCTCGCGTATTGGCACCGGCGGGATGGCCGACGTGTACCTCGCGCGCGACCAGCTCCTGGGTCGCCAGGTGGCGGTCAAGCTGCTTCACCACCGCTTCGCCGAGGATCAGGAGTTCGTGGAGCGCTTCCGTCGCGAGGCCTCCAGCGCCGCCGGTCTCTCCCACCCGCATGTGGTGGCGATCTTCGACCGGGGTGAGTGGGACGGCACGTACTACATCGCGATGGAGTACCTCTCCGGCCGCTCCCTGAAGGCCGTGGTGCGCGAGCAGGGACCGCTGGAGCCCGCCGCGGCGATCGACATCGTCATCCAGATCCTGCAGGCCGCGCGCTTCGCGCACCGCCGCGGCGTGATTCACCGCGATCTAAAGCCCCACAACGTAATACTCGACGAGGAGGGCCGCGCGAAGGTCACCGACTTTGGGATCGCCCGCGCCGGCGCCTCGGACATGACGCTCACCGGGTCGATCATGGGGACTGCTCAATACCTTTCCCCCGAGCAGGCCCAAGGCCACGCGGTGAGTGCTGCCTCCGACATCTACGCCGTGGGGATCGTCCTCTATGAGCTGCTCACCGGCTCGGTGCCCTTCGACGGCGAGACCGCGGTGACGATTGCGCTCAAGCAGGTCTCCGCCGCGCCGCCCGCGCCGAGCTCGATCAGGGGTGAGGAGTTCATTCCACCGGAGCTCGATGCGGTCGTGCTGCGGGCGCTCGCCAAGGACCCCGCGGAGAGATTCGCCGACGCGGAGGAGTTCATCGCGGCACTGGAATACGTGCGCCGGGGGCTTCCCGCGGGGGGTGGACGGGTATCGACGGCGGCGCCCCGTGGCAACGGCCCCGCGGTCCCCATGACCGCCACCGCGCTGCTGCTGCCGCTCGCGGCGGCCGGGGATCCGGCCGAGGAGGAGGAGTCCCAGGACGCCGCCCGCAAGCGCCGACGGCGCTGGTGGTGGGTCGGCGGCGCTGCACTGCTCGCATTGGCCGTCGCGGCGGTCGCGCTGCTGGCGCTGCAACCCGCGCCCAGGCGCCAGGCGACCGTGCCCTACGTCGTCGGCGTCACCGCCACGGTCGCTGAAACGACGCTCAAAGCGCAGGGCCTCATGCCGGTCCTCCAGCAAGGCGCGAGCGCGAAGTTCGCTACCGGCCTCGTGATCAGCCAGAGCCAGCCCGCGGGAAGCGTGGTGCAACGGGGCACGCGCGTGTTCATCACGGTCTCCACCGGCCCCAGCAGCGTGGGGGTACCGGACGTGAGGGCCATGACGGGCGCCCAGGCCGTGCGCACGCTCACGCATGCCGGCCTGAAACCGGTCGAACAGAGTCGCTCCAGCGCGACGGTGCCGATCGGCAAGGTGATCGACACCGAACCCTCCCAGGGGGTGCCGCTGATCGCGGGCAGCCCGGTGACGGTGTTCGTCTCGAGCGGTCCCGCGCAGGTGAACGTGCCCGAAGTGACCGGTCAGAGCGAAGCCGAAGCGCGTGTCTCGCTGCGCGCCGCGGGCCTGCACGCGGGAACGATCACCAAGCGCGAAGAAGCTGGCCAGGCCGCGGGTACGGTGCTCTCGCAGTTTCCGCCCGCGGGTGGCTCGCTGCCAAGTGGCGAAGCCGTGAACCTCGTGGTGGCGAAGGGCACTCAGGAAGTCACCGTGCCACGAGTAGTCGGGAAAAAGGTCGAACGCGCCGAAGGCGAACTGGTCGGCGCGGGCTTCGTCGCGAAGTCGACCACCCGAACCGTCTCGAGCGAAGCCGAAGACGGGCTCGTACTGCAGCAGAGCCCCGCCGGCGGGGTCAAGGCCAAGCGCGGGGCCACGATCACGCTCACGGTGGGCGTGCCGCCCAGCACATCGACGACGCCGAGCACCACCACGACGCCCCCGGCGAGCACCACCCCCAGCACCTCCCAGACCCCCCCGGCCGCCGCTCCGGCGGCGGGCGCCAATCCATGACGCTCCTTGTGGCGCTGCTCGCGGGCGGGCGCTCCTCCGAGCACGACGTCTCGCTGGCCTCCGCCCGTGCCGTGCGCGAGGGCTTGGAGCATGCCGGGCACGAGGTCCGCTGGGTGGAGATTGCGCGCGACGGCGCGTGGTGCCATGCGGAGGAGCCGCTGAGCCTGCACCCCGGTGGGGGGCTGCTCGACGTGGATGTCGCGTTCCCCGTGCTGCACGGGCCCTTCGGCGAGGACGGCACCGTGCAGGGGGTGTTGGAGACGCTCGACGTCGCCTACGTGGGGGCGGGCGTGGCCGCCTGCGCGATCTGCATGGACAAGGTGCTCTTCAAAGAGCTGATGTCAGCGGCAGATGTTCCCCAGGTGGAGTACCTCGGCGTGCGAATGGAGCGCTGGCGTTCCTCACCGGCAGAGGTGCTCGGGGAGATCGCCGCACTCGGGCTGCCGGTGTTCGTCAAGCCCGCCCACCTGGGCTCCTCGGTCGGAATCGTCAAGGTCGCCGACGCGCGGCTGCTGGGGGATGCGCTGGAGCAGGCCTTCGCTCACGACTCGCTCGCGATCGTCGAGGCGATGGCGCAAGGGATCGAGGTCGAGTGCGCCGTGCTCGGTCTTCCGGACGCCAGCCGCGGGGCGGGGGCGCTCGCGTCCGAGCCGGGGGAGATTGTGCTCGCGGGGGAGTGGTACGACTACGCCGCCAAGTATGAGGAGGGGGGGATGGAGCTCTTGATCCCCGCCCGCATCTCCCCCACGGCGCGCGCGAGGGTACGGGAGCTGGCGCTCCGGACGTTCGCTTACACTGGCTGCGAGGGACTCGCGCGCGTGGACTTCTTCGTGGACGGCGAGCGGGTGCTGGTGAACGAGCTGAACACGATGCCCGGCTTCACCCCCACCAGTGTGTATGCCAAGCTGATCGAGTCCTGCGGGATCCCCTACCCCGAGCTCGTTGACCGCCTCTGCCGGCTCGCGCTCGAGCGCTGGGAGGACCGGCGGGCGCACCGGTATTGAGGGCGCTCCCAGACCCAAGCCGTCGGCTGTGGCTCGCGGAAGAGCGACTCTGGTCAAGCGTGCTGGGCCTAGGAGGGGTTGGCGAAACGCCTGGTGAAACCCGCCGATCTCCCGCCAAGCGGTGAGAGCAGCAGGTCCACGAGTATGCGCGGGTCGCGGCGAATAGGAAGTCCCCCCGCACGCGCCGAGCCCGGGGGTCTCTTCGTGAGATCGATCTGGGCGGGATCGCGCAGCTTGTGCAGGCGGCCCTCCGCGATCAGACCCTCGTCGACCGCTCCGAGGCGGCCCTCAAAGGTGGTGTAGACGGGGGTTCCGAGCGCGACCGCCTCGCGATTCATCGTGCCGCCGGCGGAGATCACGAGATCGGCGTGGGCGATCAGCGACTGGGCGTCGATCGCCTGGCGAGGCACGATGAAGCCGGGCACCCCGGCGAGCTCCGCGCGCTGGTCCTCGGTGCGGGGCAGCACCACCGGCTGCACCCCCTCCCCGCCGGCCGAGGCGTCCCGCAGGCGCTCCAGCACCTGCGCGAAGAGATCGTTCTCGAAGCGGTGGTAGAGCGAAACCTCCGGGGGGGTCCGCACCACGACGATCGGCCTCGCGGGGTCGAGCTCTAGCTGCGCGAGGATCGCGGAGTCGGGCTGGAAGTCGGCGAGGTAGTACTCCTCCTTGAGCCCCTCGTAGGAGCGCACCTTGCTGCGCGCTCCGTAGCGATCCAGGCGCTCAGGGGGGATCGCATCGGGCACCACCACCGCGCTCGCGAGCCGGCAGTTGATGTGGTGCTGCACGGCGGCCCACTCGTAGTCGAACATCGTGGCGCTCGGGATTCCCAGCAGCGCCGCGGCGACGTTCACGTCGTTGGAGCCGTGGCCGAGCGCGATGTCGAAGCGGTCTGCACCCGGGGGCTCCATGCCGGGGCTTGCTCTGCGGGGGGCCCGCCCGCCAGGATGTCCCCCCGCGGGCGCCTGTGTCCGTGCCCAGCGCACGAGCGCCGCGGAGCGCAGCGCGAGGCCCCCGGTCTTCGCGGCGAGCCGCTCGCCGCGGTGGCGGCCGATCGCGGTGTGGGGGATCTGGAAACGGTCCAGCAGCCCGAGCGTCTGCGCAAAGTCGCGCGCGGTGACCCGCACCTCGTGGCCCTCGCGCTCCAGCGCCTCGATCACGGGGCGCATGACGAGCACGTGGGGACTATTGGTGAGGTCGATCCAGATTCGCATCGGCAGACCGTACCGCCGGCAATACCGGGTAGGTGCCCCGCCGCCGCACACCGATGCACAGGAGGGCGCAGTGAATGAGACGATCCTCATCATGTCCGGGCGCGACTTGGCAGATCGTGCGCTCGCATCCGGGTATCGTTGACACGCCCGTGCTCGTCCTCGCCTCGGTCACCGAATCGGTCGTCACGACCACCTGGCACCTCGTCCGCGACGGGGGCCTGCCGGCGGTGTTCCTGCTGATGGCGCTCGGGTCGGCCTGCATCCCGATCCCCTCGGAGGTCGTGATGCTGTTCGCCGGTTTCGCCGTCGCCGACCCCGGGGGCTCCGGCGCGCACCACCACCTGACGATGACCGGCATCGTGCTCGCGGGGCTGCTGGGCACGCTGGTGGGCTCGTGGGTCGCCTACGCGATCGGCCGCGGCGGGCGCCTGGAGCTGATGGAACGCCACGGGCATTTGATTCACATGGGCCCCGCGCAGGTCGACCGGGCCGACCGCTGGTTTGCGCGCTATGGAGAGATGACCGTCCTTTTCGGACGCGTGATCCCGCTGGTGCGCGCCTTCGTCTCCCTGCCGGCGGGCGTGGCGAAGATGCCGCTGCCGCGCTTCTCGGTGCTGACCCTGATCGGATCGATTCCCTGGGTGCTGGCGCTCGCGCTCGCCGGCCACGCGCTGGGCGGCGACTGGACGAGCGTGCGCAAGGGCTTCGAGTACGCCGACTACGCGATCCTCGCGCTCCTCATCGTGGGCATCGCCTACGGGATCATTCGGCGTCGTGGGCGCGCCGCCGATCCGGATGCCGCCTAGACTTCCCCTGCGCCACGCGATGCTCCTCGGTCTGGTGCAGGGCCCCACCGAGGTGCTCCCGCTCTCCTCCTCGGCGCACATCGCGCTGCTCCCTCGTCTGGCCGGCTGGCCCGAGGCGCAACTGGACACCGAGCTGCGCAACTCCCTGGAGGTTGCGCTGCACGCGGGCGCCGCCGCCGCGCTGCTGATCGCGCTTCGGGGGGAGCTGGCGCGGGGCTTGCACCAGCTGGATGGCAGAACCCTGGCGTCGGCGGTGCTCGCCCTCGCTCCGCCCGCGCTCGTGGGGTACTTCCTGGAGCAGCGGCTGGAGCGGCGCCCGAACAGTCCGCGCGCGCTGGCCGCGGGCCTCGCGCTGGGCGGGGGCGCGATGGCCTGGGCCGACCTGCGCCCGCAGGCGCGAAAGCTCGAGGACGCCGTGTCCCGCGATGGCCTTGCGCTCGGTGTCGCCCAGGCGCTCGCACTGCTTCCGGGCGTCTCGCGCAACGGCGCCGCGCTCACGGCGGCGCGCTCACGGCGGTTCACCCGCGAGGACGCCCACGCCCTCTCATGGCGCACCGGCCTGCCAGTGATCGCGGGCGCCACCGTGCTCAAGACCCGCCGTCTCGCACAACACGGCGCCCCAAAGGGCGCGCTCCCCGCACTGACCGTGGGCGCCGCCGCGGCCTTCCTCTCCACCCTGGCGAGCTCCCCGCTGATCCGGCCCGGCAGGCGCGGGCGAGCGCTGTGGCCGTTAGCGCTTTACCGAGCCGGGCTGGCGCTGGCCACCGCGGCGCCCTCAGGTGTGCTGCCTCGCGGCCGCGCCTACCGTGACTGAACACGTCGCCATTTTGGGCTGAACGCCCTACGATCCATGCATGGCGATGGCCTCGGCTCATCGTGACCCCGTGTCGCCTGAGCATCGTCGTACACGTGCCCTGCTCGGCGCGGGGATGACATTCGTCCTGATCGCCGCGCTGCTGGCCGTAGCGGTGCTGGCCTTCTCGGGCGTGACGCTCACAAGCGATCCGACGGCGCTCGCACGGGTGACGGTCCAGCCGTTGGGCGGAGCGATCGAGCGCGTCCGTGCGTACGGGCCGGACGGCCGGAGGGTGCCGCTCGCGATCGACGGGGGACGGCTGACGCCCCTGAAGCGGCTGACTCCGGGGGAGCAGGTGACGGTGGATGTGGAGGTTCGCCGACCAGGATGGCTCAGCTGGGCGTTGGGAGGCGAACGCAACGAGCGACTGACGCTGCGCGCGCCAGTCGCGCATGTGACCCAGCGCTGGATGACCGTGCCCGTGGGCTCAGAGGTGCGCGTGAGCTTCGATCGACCCGTGAGCGCGGTGTCCTACGGGAGCACGGGTAGCCCGACCCATCGCACGCTGGGCAGCGCCTGGAGTTCGATCTCCCTCGGGACACATCCAGCCACCGGTGCCACGGAGATCGCTGCTGCCGCGCGCCCCTGGGAGACTCTCGGGGCTCCACAGCAGGTGAGCTGGTTCCCGCCGTCCCACACTCCGGTCATGGTCAGTCTCCCCGCGGCCGGTGCGCGAATCTCTCCCCCCACGCCGATCGACCTGACGTTCTCCAAGCCGGTGAGAGAGGTACTGGGCACAACACGTCCACGGCTATCCCCGAGCACTCCCGGACACTGGCGCGAAATCAACAGCCACACGCTGGTGTTCACCCCGTCCGGCCTGGGGGCGGCGCTCGCATCCCAGCTGCAGGTCCAGCTCCCGCGAGCGGTTGCCGTCACGACGGGCGGGAGCGGGCTGCGCACCACCAACCAGATCGAATGGGCTGTGCCACCAGGCTCCACGCTGCGCCTGCATCAGCTGCTCGCCGAAGCCGGCTATCTGCCGCTCCAATGGCAGCCATCGAGCGCCGCCGTGGCGCGCACGCCGAGCGCCGAGGCACGGGCGGCTGTCGAACCCCCGAGTGGCAGCTTCAACTGGCGCTATCCAAACACCCCTCACCAGCTGCAGGCGATGTGGAGCCCGGACCAGGCGACCGTGATCACGAAGGGCGCGGTGATGAAGTTCGAGAACGAAAATGGGCTCACAGTCGATGGGGTCACGGGGCCGACGGTGTGGCACGCGCTGCTGAGTGACGCGATCTCCGGCAAGCGCCTAACCAGCGGCTACAGCTACGTGTACGTGCACCGCGAAGTCCCGGAGACGATGACGCTGTGGCATGACGGCCGGACGATCATCACCTCGTCCGCGAACACGGGCATCTCCGGGGCGGAAACCGCACTCGGAACGTTCCCGGTGTTCGAGCACCTCCCCGAAACGACGATGAGCGGCACCAACCCCGACGGCTCGCACTACGAAGATCCCGGGATCAAATGGGTCAGCTACTTCAACGGCGGCGACGCCTTGCACAACTTCGACCGCGCCTCGTTCGGAACCCCGCAGAGCCTCGGCTGCGTCGAGCTCCCGCTCGCGGCCTCCGCGGAGATCTGGCCCTACACGCCGATCGGTACGCTCGTCACGGTCGAAACCTGAGCGTCCGCGACGCTCCAGCTCCCGTCGGGAGCAGCGAGTCCGCCCGCGCCCAAGCCACGACTCCCATGATCCCCGCAACCACCAGGACCGAGGGCCAAGCCCCGATCACCAGTGCAAGCAGGTGCGAGGCGATGAACAGACCAAGCCCAACGCACCCGAGCGTGACGGCCGTCCGCGCGCCGTGGCGCTGCAACCAGGCGTGGATGCACCACAGACCTCCGAGCGCGATGACCACGCCTCCCAGTGGCCGCGAGCCGGTGGCCACGACCACCGCGTAACCGGCGATCAGCGAGGCGGCCGCGACCGGCGCTGTGGGTATCGCGCGCATACGGCGCAGCGTAGCTGCCGGGCCACCGGCTGAGGCCGCCCACCGCCGGGTGCGCGAGACCCCGACCCGCCTCGCGTGAGAACCCGGCGCTCAACGCACGAGGATCGCCCCCGGCGAGGCACCCCCGGCTGCCAGACTCACGCAAATGCTCGCGATCACCCTGGCCCTCGGGGCCTCGCTCTGCTACGGCGTGTCCAACTTCATCGGCCCGCAGTTGGTGCGCCGCCACCAGCTCGTGACGGTGCTGGTGCTCTCCCAGGTCGCGGCCCTCGGGGCGTGCGCGCTGTACCTGGCGCTCGACGGCGGGAGGGCGCTGCCTTCGCCCGACATGTGGCTGGCGCTGCTCGCGGGCGCCGGCAATGCGGGTGGGCTGATCGGCTTCTACAAGGCGGCCGAGCTGGGGCCGCTGTCGGTGGTGGCGCCGATCGGGGCTTCAGGCGTCGTGATTCCCGTCGCGTGGGGCCTCGCCAGCGGCGATTCCCTGAAGCCGGCCCAGGCGGTGGGGCTGATGCTGGCAATGGGCGGAGCCGTGCTCGTTGCGCGTCGCGGCTCAGCTCATCGCACCACCGCGCACTACTCCGATCCGCGCGCGGCCGTGCTGTGGGCGTCAGCGTCGGCGGTTGCCTTTGGTGTCTTTCTGACGGCGCTGCCGAAGGCCTCGGCGCATGGGCGCGCGTGGGCGCTGCTCGACGCGCGGCTGGCGCTGGTGGCGCTGCTTGCGTTGTGGGCTGGGCGTGAGCTTCGGGCGATCAGATTCGTCCGTGGGAGCGCGCTGCTCGCGATCCCGGGCCTGCTGCTGGTGATCGGCACGATCATGTACACGACGGCCGCCGCGCACGGCCAGCTCTCGCTGGTATCGGTGCTCGGCTCGCTCTTCCCGATCGTCACCGTCGCCCTCGGCATGGGCCTGCTGGGCGAGCGGCTGTCGCGACCGCAGGTCGTCGGGGTCGCCGCGGCGCTCACCGGTATCGCGTTGATCGCGCTGTAGACCGCCTCCCGACGGCGCACAATAGGAGCCGATGACCGAAACACTGCTCGGCACCGCGCTCGGCGGGCGCTATCGCCTCGATGCCCAGATCGGCAAGGGCGGGATGTCCACGGTCTACCGCGCGTTTGACCTCGTGCTGGAGCGGCCGGTCGCGATCAAGCTGATGCACCGCGAGATCGCCTCGGACTCCGACCAGCTGGAGCGTTTCCGGCGGGAGGCACGCGCAGTGGCGCAACTCAGCCATCCCCACATCGTCACCGTCATCAACGCCGGCGAGGAGGGCTGGGCGGGTGAGGATGGGGCGGAGGAGGGGCGGGCGGGCATCGAGTCCCCCGGAGCCACCCCGTACATCGTCTTCGAGTACGTGGAGGGAGAGACGCTGAAGGCGCTGATCCGTCGCAGCGGCCCGCTCGAGATCACCGAGGCGATCGCCTACGCGATCGAGATCGCACGGGCGCTGGGGGCGGCGCACGAGCGCCAGATCGTGCACCGCGACGTCAAGCCCCAGAACGTGCTGCTCACGGCGGAGGGCACGGCGAAGATCACCGACTTCGGCATCGCCCGCACGCTCACCGAGCAGGGGCTCACGCTCGACGGACGAGTGCTGGGCACGACCGACTACGTCTCCCCCGAGCAAGCCCTCGGCCATCCGGTCACGGGGCAGTCGGACATCTACTCCCTGGGGGTGGTGCTCTACGAGCTGCTCACCGGCGCGATCCCCTTCACCGGCGCGAGCCCCGTGGCGGTCGCGATGCGCCACGTCCGCGAGGAGATCCCCGACGTGCAGCGCCGGCGGCCGGAGGTCTCCGCCGCCACTGCCGCCGTCGTCGATCGGGCCACCGCCAAGGACCTCGCCCGCCGCTACCCGGACATCCCAGCGCTGCTCGCCGACCTCGAGGACGTGCTCGCGATCGAGGCGGCACGCGCGGGGCAGGCCACCGGGGAGGTCACCTCGGTGCTGCGCACCCTGCCCGCCCCCGCCCGCCGGCTGCTGCCCTGGCACATGCGCCACCCCGCCCGCTGGCTCGGCTCGCTCGCGCTGCTCGGGGGCCTGATCGCACTGACGCTCGCGCTCGCCGCCGGCCACACCCATCGCGGGGTCGCTCCGGACGTTGCCGCCAAACCCGGTCTCACGCCGGTCCCTCTGGAACAGACCTCCGCTCATGACTACAACCCCTATGGCAACGAACCCGAACACCCCACCCAGGTGGCCAACGTGGTGGACGGTGACCCCGAAACCCTCTGGAGCACCGAGCACTACCTGCACGACACCCTCGCCCGCAAGCCCGGAACGGGCATCTACCTCGACGCGGCCCCCGGCCTGCGCGCCCGCGCGATCGAGGTCCAGACGCCCACCCCGGGGTTGGCCGCGGCCGTCTATGCCGCGAACACGTTCGCCTCGAGCCTCCCCTACGGGGCCCCGCAGAGCCTCTCCGAACGCGGCTGGGTGCAGCTCGCCCCGCCGCGCACCGTCCCCGCCCAGATCACGATCCCGCTCGACACCCGCGGCGTGCGCTTCCGCTACTACCTGCTGTGGATCACCCACCTGCCCCCCGGCAGCGAAACGGCGGCGATCTCAGAGCTGACGCTCTTCAAGTAGGCCCCTACAATTCCCTGCAATGCGCCGACGTCTCCGCTCGGCGGCCCCCATCCCCTTCCACCGGCACATGCTGCCCCAGATCGTCGTGGACGGGGTGCTGGTCGCGCTCGCGTACTACCTCGCGTTCCAACTGCGCTTCGACGAGGCGCGCACCCCGGTTCACGCGATCTACACGGTGCTGCTGGAACGCACGATCCTGTGGGTCGCGCTCGGGGGGGTGCTGGTGCTGGTGCTCGCCCGCGTGTACCTGCGCAGCTGGAGCTACTCCGGGCAGCGCGACTACGAGGCGATCCTCCGGGGGGTCGTCGCGATCGTGCTGCTCAGCGTGGTGGGGGTGGCGGTGACGCGCCCCGTGCAGATCCCCCACAGAGATGGCAGCTCGGCTGTCGGCCTGCCCGACGGGGTGATCGCACTGTTCTTCCTGCTGGCGCTCGTGCTGCTGGTGGGTGTGCGGGTGATCGGCCGTGCGATCCACGAGCGTCGGCTGCAGGGGGCCTTTCGCGGCGTGCG
Source organism: uncultured Solirubrobacterales bacterium (assembly GCA_963742275.1). Lineage (GTDB taxonomy): Bacteria > Actinomycetota > Thermoleophilia > Solirubrobacterales > Solirubrobacteraceae > Palsa-744. The sequence continues at coordinate 1,262,713 of CAVUKU010000001.1, forward strand.
CGAAGGTGAGCGCGGCGTGCTGATCGTCGGCGCCGGCGACGGCGGGCGACTGGTGCTGCGCGAGATCGTGCGCAACCGCGAGCTGGGGTTGACGCCGGTGGGCTTCCTCGACGACGACCCACGCAAGCGTGGGCTGCGGATCGACGGGGTGAAGGTCAGAGGCAACACCGAAGCCGACCTGCCGCGCATCCTCGAGGAGGCGGAGCCCGAGGAAGTGATCATCGCGATCCCCTCCGCCCCCGGCTCCACCCGCGGGCGCGTGGTGCGTGAGTGTCGCTCGCGTGCGATCCCAGTGCGCACGCTGCCCACCGTCTTCGAGCTGCTCCAGGCGCGCGGCGCGGGCACGATCGCGCGACAGGTGCGCGAGGTGCGCGTCGAGGATGTACTAGGACGCGAGCCGGTGTTGATGGAGCTCGACCGGGTGGGCGCCTACCTCGCGCGGGAGGCCGTGGTGCTCGTGACCGGCGCCGGCGGCTCGATCGGATCGGAGCTCTGCCGCCAGATCGCGCACGTGGGCCCCCGGCGCCTGGTGCTGCTCGATCACGCGGAGGACAACCTCTTCGCGATCCACCGCGAGCTGCTGGACGAGCGCCACGTGCCGCCAGCGGCGTTGGCGGCTGTGTTGGCGGATTGCAGGGAGGAGGAGCGGATGCGCGAGGTGCTCGACGAGCACCGCCCCACCGTGGTCTTCCACGCCGCCGCCTACAAGCACGTGGGGCTGATGGAGTGCAACCCGGTGGAGGCGGTGCGCAACAACGCGATCGCCACGCGCCTGATGGCGAAGGTCTGCGGCGAGCTTCAGGTGGGGCGCTTCGTGCTCGTCTCGACCGACAAGGCGGTCGCCCCCGCGACCGTGATGGGGGCCTCCAAGGCGCTCGCCGAGTTTGCGCTGGAGGGAGCCGCGGCGCGCTTCGCAGGGACCGTCTACAAGGCGGTGCGCTTCGGCAACGTGCTCGGCTCCTCCGGCAGCGTGGTGCCGATCTTCCGCCGCCAGATCGCACGTGGAGGACCGGTGACGGTCACCGACAGGCGCATGACGCGCTACTTCATGACGATCCCCGAGGCCGTGCAGCTGATCATCCGCGCCGGTTCGCTGGGTCCCCAGGGGGAGCTCGACCGCCGGCGAGAGCGGGATCGCACCGCAGAGGTGCTGGTGCTCGACATGGGCGAGCCGGTGCGCATCGTCGAGCTCGCGCGGGCGATGATCGAGCTCTCGGGCCTCGACCCCGACCGCGACATCGAGATCGAGGAGGTTGGGCGCCGGCCCGGAGAGAAGCTGCACGAGGAGCTCTTCAACGACTATGAGCGCCCCCGGCCGACCTCCACCGAGAAGATCCTGCTCGCCGAACACGAGCCGCTGGCGCCGAAGGTGGTGGAGGAGATGTTCGAGGAGATCAACCTGCTGGTGCTGGAGGGGGACGCGGCGGGCCTCGCGGCGAAGGTTGCCGGCCTGACCTCGGCGGCGCGCCGGAACGATTGGGAGCCCCCCGACAGCGAGCCCGCCGAGCCAGGGCTCATCGATCCGGCGGAGTACCAGCCGCGGGCCCTAACCGCGCCGGAGGCGCCTGTGCCCCTCATACACTCTGGCGACGCATGACCGCACTGCTGCCGGCGCTCTCGCTCTCCAACAAGCTCCTCGACGTTGGCGCTCTAGCGGCCTTCGCGGCGCTGCTGGGGATCGCGGTCCTCTCGCTGCTTGTCTTCGCGCAGGCGCGCGAGATCAGGCGCCTGCGCGAATGGGCCGGGCGTGCCCCCGAGCGCGCCGCGGAGCTCGAGCAGCGAGTGAGCACAGAGGCCGCGATGCGTGCCGGGCGCGTCGTCCACCCGCCAGCGCGGGCCGGTGTGGTTGCGAACCCTACGCCTGTGGTCGCGCGAGCGGTCGCAGCCCAGCCCGCGGCCACGGCCGTCACCGCCTCCGGCCAGCCCGCGCCGCCGATCCCTGGCCAGCCTGCTCCCGCGGTGCCCGGCCAGCCCGCTCCCGGTCAGCCTGCTCCCGCGCTGGCGCCCGGCCAAACCGGCCCCGCGGTGCCCGGCCAGCCCACGCCCACGGTGAAACCCACCGCGACGCCCGTGCCGGGTCAGCCGGCGTTCGTGCCCACCGCGCAGATCGTGGCGGGGGACGGCAAGTCGGTGGTGGGAGCAGCGGCAGAGGCGCCGGGTGGCGCCACTGCCTCCCCGATACCAGCCACAGGTCCAGAGATCCCCGTCCGGCCCGCGACGGCGGCCGGCGCCGCGCAGGCAGCGAAGGACCCTTCGCCGGTGGGGGAGCTCGCGGCGAAAGACACTCGACAGCCCGTGGCGGGCCAGTCGGCTGCCGAGGATGCCCACGAGTTAGCGCCTGTGCCCGCGGACGATGCGCCGAGCGAGCCGGCCGGGGTGGAGGCCGTGCCGAGCAAGATCGCCCCCGCGACGGTGGCGGCGGTAGCCACCGCCGCGGCGTCCTCCGCGGTGGCGACACGCACCGTGGAGTCGCCCCCGCGCGCTCCGGCTCCACCCCCGGCGAGGCCGGTCGCCGCCGCCGGCGAAGCAGTTGGTGGCCCCTCGGCGCAAGGGCCCTCGCGCCCCCCGCTGCCCCCGCGCCCGCAGATGCCCCCACGCTCGCAGGCCTCTCAGCGCCCTCTTTCGACGGCGTCGGCGCGCCCACAGGGGGTCACGAGCTTTCAGTTCCTCCAGGAAGAGGAGCGCTCGCCGCGGAAAGCGACGGCACTGATCGTGGGTGGCGCGGCGGTTGGGGTGGCGGTGCTCCTCGCCGTGCTGCTGTCACTCGGTGGCGGCTCCTCGCCGCGCGCGGGAACCGGAACCGCGGCGCGCTCCACCTCTGCCCACGGCGCGCGTCACGCGCACGGCGGCTCGGCGGTTGTAAGCCCGGCGGAAACGCACGTGGTGGTGCTGAATGCCACCGAAGCCACAGGGCTGGCGCACCGACTGTCGGGGAACCTGCAGCAGAGCGGCTACACCCAGGCGGCCGCGCTCAGCGCGCGCCCGCCGAGCGAACGCCCGACGTCGGTGGTGGAGTACGCGAGCGGACACCGTCCCGAAGCTCAGAACGTGGGCCAGACGCTTAGCATCGGCGAACTGGCGCCGATGGAAAGCGCGATCGCGTCGCTCGTGGGGGGTGCCACGGTGGTGGTGATCGCCGGTGCCGACAAGGCCTCGCTGGTGGGCTCCGGTAATCCGAGCCCGCCCTCCCAGTCCTCGAGCGAAGGGGCGGCGTCGGGCGCAGGGGCGTCCTCGGGCGGCGGAGAAGCCCAGTCCGGCGGGGCGGCCCAGAACGGCAGCGAAGCGCCGGCCGGTGGGGAAGCGGCCGCCGGCACAGGCCAGTGAGGGCTACTTGGGCCCCACGCCAGTGACGAGCTCGGAGTACCCGACCGCGAGCTTTCTCGACATTCCGGAGCGCTCGCGCAAGCCGCGCGAGCGGGGCCTCACGCACGTGCTCGACCGAGGCCTCTCGCTGACGGAGGTGGAGGGTCTGCTCGAAGTCGCGGGCGATTACGTGGACATCGTCAAGCTGGGGTGGGGCACGGCGCTGGTGAGTGCGAACCTGAAACCCAAGCTGGAGCGCTATGCCGCGCACGGCATCCCCGTCGTGCTCGGCGGTACGCTCACCGAGCTGGCGATCAAGCAGGGTCGCGTCGAGGGCCTGATCGCGTGGCTGGGAGAGCTGGGACTGCGTCATGTCGAGCTCTCGGACGGCACGATCCCGCTCGAGCCTGAGGTGAAGTCCCATTTGATTCGCACGCTCGCCGCCGCTGGGTTCACGGTGCTGGCCGAGGTGGGCAGCAAGGACGCCGATTTCATCATGGCCCCGTATGTGTGGGTAGAGCAGATCGAACGCGACCTGCAGGCGGGCGCGTGGAAGGTGATCGCGGAGGCCAGGGAGTCCGGCACGGCCGGTATCTACCGGGCCGACGGGGAGGTGCGCAGCGGGTTGATCGACGAGATCGCGCATGCGGTGGACTGCGATCGGATGATCTTCGAGGCCCCGCGCAAGGAGCAGCAGGTGTGGCTCTTGGAGTTCTTTGGCAGCGAGTGCAGCCTTGGCAACATCGCTCCGAGTGACGTGCTCTCGCTGGAGACGCTGCGGCTGGGGCTGCGCTCGGACACCGTGGAGCGTTTCGCACTGGATGGGAAGGATTGACAGGAGAGGACTCCGCGGGTGGGCGGGACCCCATCTATCGTTCCGCCGGGGTGCGTACGCATAGTGAGCCGCGGGAAGCTCAGAAGCTCGCACGGGTGGTGTTCGCCGCGTTGGTGGTCGCTTGTTTCGTCGCGTTTGTGTTGACACAGCGGCTCAAGCACACCCCGACGCCGGTGCAGAACTTCGAGGCCGACGAAGCCTTCTACCCGGCGAGCAGGCCGGCGGCGGGCTGTCACGGCAAGGTGCTGAGGCGGCAGGTGAACGCGAGCGAACGTATCGAGTACCTCTCGTTCAAGTCGGCGCAGGCCGAAGCGGTGACGGTGGAAATCGTCGACGCGGCCGAAAAGAGCGTGGCCACTGTCGTGCGAGCGCTCCCCGTCGAACGGTACAAACAGCTATCGCTCTGCTGGAACGGCCAGCTGGGCCCGACGCAGAGCGGCGGTCTCGCACCAGCCGGCGAATACCGTATTCAGGTGAAACTGCTGAGCCTGGATCGCACGGTTCAATCCACGCACTCCTTCAAATTGAAGCGGCGTCCGTGAGCACCGTGGTACTCGCCACCGTACATGGCTTTGGAGAGGGGGTTGAGAAGCTCGGCGTGATCGCGGTGGCGCTGTTGGCCGCGGTGGTGGTGCTCGCGCGCCCGCCGCAGATCTCCGAACGCCAACGCGCGCTGGCGATGCTTGCCGTGCTCGTGCTGACGCCGGCACTGCTGCTGGCGGATATCTGGCACACCTCGCAGTTGACACACCTGCGACACCACCCGGCGCTGGCCGGCGCCGCGGTCGTGGTGGGAGTGATTGTGGTACTTGCGCTTGCCGTGTTGATTCACAGAGAGCCACCAGCATTCCCACTGCTGGCGATCTTCGCGCTGCCGTTCCGCCTGCCGATCGCGACAGGCGGCAGTACCTCAAATCTCCTGATCCCGCTCTACCTGGTGGTCGGCGCCGGCACACTTGCATATCTCACACCGCGCCTGCGCGATCGCTCCGAGCACCCCGAGCGGGCTGGGCCGGTGCTGCTGGAATGGCTGCTGCTGGCCGCGGTGGTGCTGTACGCGCTGCAGGCCACCTACTCCGCAGACTTCTCCAAGGCGCTCGAGAACGTGGTGTTCTTCTACGTGCCGTTCGCGCTGCTGTTCGCGCTGCTGCGTGAGGTGAAGTGGACGCGCGAGCTGCTGCTGCTGTGCCTGGCCGTCGCGGTGGCACTGGCGGTCGCGTTCGCGGGGATCGGCTTCATCGAGTACGACCGCAAGCAGCTATTCCTGAACCCGAAGGTGCTCGCGGCCGACCAGTACGGCAACTACTTCCGGGTGAACTCGCTCTTCTTTGACCCAAATATCTACGGGCGCTTTCTGGCGCTGGTGATGATTGGGGTGATGGCGGGAGTGCTGTGGAGCGGGCGCCGCCGCGAGGTGCTGCTCGGGGGCGCGGTGCTGATGTGGCTGTTGGCAGGCCTCGTGACGAGCTTCTCGCAGTCGAGCATCGCCGCGCTGCTGCTCGGCCTCGCGGTATTGGCCGCCTACCGGTGGGATGTGCGCGGCACGATCTACGTGGCGATCGCGCTGGCGGCGATCGCCCTGGTGGCGGTGGCGGTGGCGCCGCCGAGCCTGCACCTCGGACTGACGGGCAAAGGCGGCTCGGCGAGCAACGCCACCAGCGGGCGCACGAAGCTGATCAAAGGGGGGCTGCGTCTGTTCGCCGACCGTCCCTTGCAAGGCTTCGGGCCAGGCTCGTTCGCCCAGGAGTACCGCTCCCACGAACATGTGACCAGTAGCAGCGCGACCTCCGCCTCACACACGATCCCGATAACGGTCGCCGCCGAGCAGGGGATCATCGGCGTGGTGCTGTACGTGGCGCTGCTCGTGTCCGGTTTCGCGGTGCTGTTCGGTGGTGCCGGCCGCTCCCCGCCAAGGATCGCGCTGGCGGCCTGCTTCGCGGCGCTGGTGCTGCACACCTTCACCTACGCCGACTTCCTCGAGGACCCGGAGACATGGGTGCTGCTGGGGATTGGCCTAGCGCTCGCCTGCGCGCCGGGCGGTGGCGAGCCGCAGCGCCACGACGACCGAAGCCGAGGGACACGCGCCTTCGGCGCTGGCCGATCCGGGGATGCGAGCGGAGCGAGTGTCCCCCTAATCGGTCCCCGTTTCGGCCAGCCGTCGAGCCGGCGCCAGTGACAAGCTGAGGCCGTGCGCGACTACCTGAAGCGCTTGGCCACGACCGGCGCGGCCTACCAGGCGGCTGACATCGTGGCGAAGGGACTGGCGGTGATCCTGCTGCCGCTGTACACGCGCCATGTGCCGAGCAAGGGCTACGGCGCCTACCAGTCGCTGCTGACTGCCGTGATCCTGTCGAGCATCTTCCTGCGGGTGGGGCTGGGGGAGGCGTTCGTGCGCTTCTACTTCACCGACCACGACAGCGAGCGCCGCGCAAGGATCGCGCGCACGGTCACAGCCACGGTCGCGTGGACGACGACGGTCGCGGCGCTCCTCGCACTGACCTTCTCGGCCGAGCTCAGCCAGCTGATCCTGGGCTTCCGCGATCCCGACCTGATGGACTGCGCGATCCTCGGCATGTGGGCCTTCACCAACCTCGAAATGGCCTACGCCCAGCTGCGTGTGGACGAACGCGCGCGTGCCTACCTGTACGCCTCGATGGCCAACGTGGCGATGACCGTCGCGTTCACAGTCTCACTGGTGGTATTCGCAGACCAGCAGGCCCGGGGCCTCCTGCTGGGCAACTTCGGTGCCTCGGCCGTGGTGGTGCTCGGCCTATGGGTGGTGCTGGCGCGAGCGCGCCGCTTCTCCCTGCGCTTTCGCTTCCACGACCTGCACGCGATGCTCCGCTTCGGCGTGCCGACGGTGCCGGCTGACGCCAGTGTGTACGCGCTGCAGGTTGTGGACCGCCTCTACCTCTTCCGCGTCTACTCGGAAAGCGCGGCCGGCCTCTACTCGATCGCGCTGCAGCTCGCCACCGTGGTGTTCCTGCTGGTGCGCGGCTTCCAGTACGCCTGGCCGCCGCTGGCATACTCGATCCAGAGCGACAAAGAGGCCTCGCGGCTCTACTCGCTCGTGACCACCTACTACGTGCTGGCGACGGGGTTGATGGTTTGCGGTGTGGCGCTGCTCGGCCGCTGGCTCGTGCGCGTGCTGGCGGCCCCAGAATACTTCGGTGCGTACAAGGCACTGCCGTGGCTGGCGCTCGGCTGGGCGCTGTACGGCCTCTACCCGGTGCTGATGGTCCTCGCCGGCCGCGCGGGCAACACCACCCGCAACTTCCCCGCGGCGGCGGCGGGCCTGGCTGTCAACGTGGGGCTGCTGCTGTGGCTCGTGCCCGCGGGTGGCGCCAACCTTGGCATCGCAGGAGCGGGCCTCGCCCTCTGCGGCGCCTACATCGCAATGCTCACGGTGCTCTACGTCCTCACGCGCTCGCTCTTCCACGTGGCCTTCGACTGGCCCCGGCTCGCGCTGTTGGTGGCGATCTTCGCATCCGTTGCGGTCTCGGGGGAGCTGCTGCTCCCCACCAGCGGCCTCGGCGGCTTCGTGCTGCGAGCCATATGGCTGGCGCTGGTCCCGGCGCTGCTCTTCCTGACCCGCTTCTTCCGGCCGCACGAGCTGCGCGGAGCACGGGGTTTGGTGCGGGCGGCGATCGCCTACCGGCCGCGGCCCACCCGGATGTGAGCGCGGCAGCCGTTCAGCCCTCCCTATCGCTGCTGCTCCCCACGCCCTTGCGGTTGTACTCGGCGGCGGCCTCGCGCAGTCCCTCGCCGCGCTCGGGGTGCAGCGTCGCGGTGACGTGGCACCAGTAGCGCGCGGATGAGTGGCCGGGAAGCACGAGCGCGGCGAGCGCGCGCAGCGCGTAGCTCCAGGCGGTCAGCCAGCGTACCGCGCGCGCAGCGGAGGTGGAGTGGTGCTTGCGCATGTAGAGGTCACGGTTGCGCGCCATTTCCACGATCCGCCGCTCGGGCACCGCGGCGGTGGAGAGCTGCTCGTGGTGGATTGCCACCGCACCCGGCACCCATAGGCTGCGCCAGCCGGCGTCGCGCAGGCGCCGGGCGAAGTCCACCTCGTCGGAGTAGACAAAGAAGGCGGGGTCGAGGTAGCCGACCTGCGCGGCGGCCTCGCGGCGCACGAGCAGCGCTGAGGACTGGCACCAGTCCACCTCGCGGGTGCGCTCTCCGCGACTCTGCACGACCAGCAGGCGGTGCAGGAGCAGCGCGCCGGCAAGCGCGGCGAGGGGGGTGGGAAAGCGCCAGGCCGAGGCCTGCGGCGTCCCGTCCGGCCGGCGCAGCGCGGCTCCCGCGCAGGCCGCGTCCGGCCGTGCCTGGAGCGCTTCGTACAGCGGGAGGACGGCCCCGGACAGCAGCTCGGAGTCCTCGTTGAGCAGCAGCGCGTAGCGCCCCCTCGCGCGGCGCAGTAGCTCGGAGTCGTTGAGCCCCTTCCCGCGCCGTTCGTCCGCCGCGATCACCTCGTCCACCGCCGGATGGGCGCGCGCCGCCTGCGCGGAGCCGTCGCGTGAGCCGTTGTCGAGCACCAGCACCTCCGTGGCGAGGGGCAGCGCCGCCCGCTCGCGCGCGATCGCGTCCAGGCCGCACAGCAGGAGCTCGCGCTGAGAGGTGTTGACCACGCAGAAGCTCAGTTCGATTGGTCCCTGTGGGGGCTCCCGATCGGGGGAGCTGGCGGACGTGGAGGACTGCTCGGTGCTCATCGTGCGCCTATTGTCTCCCCAGCCACGCATATTGTCCTGGCGATGCGTGTCCACGTCGTCGATCCCTCGGCCTACACGCCGCCCTACGACCACGCTCTGTGCTGCGCGCTGGCCGCGGCGGGCGCGGACGTCGGGCTGTTCACGAGCCACTTCGCCTACGGTCCGGTGCCGCCCGCCGAGGGGTATGGCCGGCGTGAGCTCTTCTACCGGCTCGCCCACAGGGGCGCCGCGGACGCCAGACGCTCGCGGGCGCGCCTGGCACTGAAGCTCGCCGAGCACGTGCCGGACATGCTGCGCTACCGCCACGCCGCGCGCGCGGCGGACATCGTTCATTTCCAGTGGCTCACGGTGGCGCAGTTGGACGCGTATCTGCTTCCGCCGCACCGCCGTACTGCCGCGGGCGTGCGGCCGAGGCTGGTGTTGACCGCCCACGACGTGCTGCCGCGCGAGCCCCGAGCGGGGCAGCTAGCTGCGCAGCGGCGCCTGTATGGGCGCTTCGACGCGGTCGTCGTGCACTCCGAGCACGGCCGCGAGCGTCTCGTGGGAGAGCTGGGGGCTCAGCCCGAGCGCGTGCACGTGATCCCCCACGGCGCGTTGGCGCATCTCGCCGAGCTGCCGGGTGGCTCGCCGCCCTTCCAGACGGAGAGCCCCGTCGTTCTGTTCTTCGGGCTGCTGCGGCCGTACAAGGGGCTCGACGTGCTGCTCGAGGCGTGGCGGGGGATCGAGGGGGCCGAGTTGTGGATCGTCGGCATGCCCCGCTTCGACGTCTCTCCCCTGAGCGAGGCGGCCCCGTCGAGCGTGCGTTTCGTGCCGCGCTTCGTCGCCGACGCCGAGCTGCCCGCGTACTTCCGCCGGGCGGACCTCGTGGTGCTGCCCTACCTGGAGGCCGACCAGTCGGGCGTGCTGTTCACGGCGCTCGCGTTCGGCAAGCCGCTGCTGCTCAGCGACGTCGGCGGCTTCCCCGAGATCGCCGCCACCGGCGCCGCGCGCACCGTCCCGGCGGGGAGCCCGGCCGCGCTGCGGGAGGCGCTGCGGGAGCTGCTCGGCGATCCGGCCCGTTTGGGCGAGATGGCCAGCAGTGCGCGTGCCGCTGCTGCGGGTCGCTACTCGTGGGAGGCTGTCGCTCGAGCCCATCTGAAGCTGTACGAGCGGCTGCTCGCGCGGTGAGCGGGCGATCTTCGGAGAGAATGCGCGGGCAGATGCACACCACTCTGGAGATCCTCTTCTGGCTGACCGCCGGCCTGATCCTGTGGACCCAGGTGGGCTACGCGCTGGCGCTCGCCGCGGTCGCGCGGCTGGCAGGCCCCCAGGGGTCGTCGTCCGCCGACGCCGCCTCGCTGCCCACGGTCTCGCTGATAGTCGCCGCGCACGACGAGCAGGCGTCGATCGAGGCGAAGGTCGCGAACGCACTCGCGCTCGACTACCCCCGCGAGCGGCTGGAGGCGATCGTCGCATGCGACGGCTGCACGGATGCGACGGCCGAGCGCGCGCGGGTGGCCGGAGCGGACCTCGTGCTGGAGCTGCCCCGCGGGGGCAAGGTGCGCGCGCAGGACGCCGCGGTGGAGCGCTCGCGCGGGGAGATCCTCGCGTTCTCGGACGCCAACGCCCTGTGGGACGCCGGTGCGCTGCGCGCCCTCGTGGGGGCCTTCGCGCGGGCACGCGTGGGCTATGCGTGTGGGCAGGTCCACTTCACCCGGGAACCCCACGGCCCCGGCGCTGGGGCCACCAACCAGGAGGGGGTGTACTGGCGCTATGAGATGGCCGTGCGCGGGATCGAGTCGCGGCTCTGCTCGATCACCGCGGGCAACGGCGCGATCTACGCCACCCGTCGGGAGTCCTACCTCGTGGTGGACCCGATCATGGGCCACGACCTCGCCTTCCCCTTCAACATGGTCAAGCGGGGCTGGATCGCGGTGTACGTGCCGCAGGCCCGCGCCACCGAGCGGATGGTCCCGTCGATCGAGGGGGAGCTCGCACGCAAGCGGCGCATGATGAGCCACACCTGGCCGATCGTGCTGCGCGGCGGGATGCTCTCACCGCGCGGCTACCCCGCGGGCTACGCGCTGATGATCCTCTCCCACCGCGTGCTGCGTTACATGACGCCCTTCCTGCACGTGCTCGCGCTGGCCGCCAACGTCGCGCTCGTTGCGATCGGGACCGGTGGGGCCGGGCTCGAATCGCTGTATGCAGTCACGCTCGCCCTGCAGCTCGCACTGCTCGCCGCCGCCGCGCTCGGCGGGGTGTGGCGCGCACGCGCACTGCTGGTGTGCCGCTACTACGTGCTCACCACCGCCTCGCTCGCGCTCGGCCTGTGGGACTGGCTGCGCCACGGCACGCGCGCAACGTGGGAAGCCGCGGAGGGGACCCGGTGATCCGCCGCGCGGTGGACATCGCGGTCTCCACGTCCCTGCTGGCGCTGAGCTCCCCCCTGCTGGCCGCGGCGGTGGTGGCGATCCGCCTGGAGTCCCCGGGGCCCGCGATCTACCGTCAGCGGCGCATCGGCAGGGGGGGTCGCCCCTTCGAGATGCTCAAACTGCGCACGATGGTGAGCGGAGCTGAGCGCATCGGGGCGGGCCTGGCGGTGAATGAGAACGACCCGCGCATCACCCGCGTGGGTGCGTTCCTGCGGCGCACCTCGCTAGATGAGCTGCCCAACCTACTGAACGTGCTGCGTGGCGAGATGTCGCTGATCGGCCCCCGCCCCACGCTGCCCGCGCAGGTCGCGAGCTACACCCCCCGCCAGCGCGGGCGTCTCGCGATCCGCCCCGGGATCACCGGCTGGGCGCAGGTCAACGGTCGCGCCGCGCTGCCGTGGAGCGAGCGGATCGAGCTCGACCTGCACTACATCGAGCACCGCTCGCTCGCGCTCGACCTGCGGATCGTGTGGCGCACCCTGGCGATGGTGCTTGGAGGTTCGGGTCTCTACAAGGGCGAGACCGGGGGCTGGACATGACCCCTGCGATCCTCCTCACCGGAGTTGGCAAGCGCTACGACATCGTCGCCTGCTTCGCGCAGGTCACCACCACGGTCGCCGCCGACCCGAACCCGTTGGCCCCGGCGCAGTACGCGGCGCACGTGCGCGCCGCGGTGCCGCCGATCGAGGACCCCGCGTACGTGCCGGCGCTGCGGGAGCTGTGCGAGCGGCACGGGGTGGGGGCGGTGATCCCGCTCACGGACCTCGACATCGAGGTGCTGGCGCAGGCCCGGGTCGAGGGGCTCCTGCCCGCGCTCGTGCCCTCCCCCGAGGTGGCGCGCGCGACGTATGACAAGTACGAGACCCACCTGCTGCTCTCACGTCTGGGGCTGCCCTCCCCGCCGACCGTGCTGCCGACGCGGGAGCCGGACTCCTATCCGGTGATGGTCAAGCCCCGCCGCGGCTCGGGGGCGCGCTCGATCCACCTCGCGCGCGACCCCGCGGAGAAGAACTTCTTCGTGCGCTACGTCGCCGACGGGGGAGCCGGTGGCGAGGGTGAGCCGGTGATGGTGCAGCGCGCGATGCGCGGTCCGGAGCTCTCCATCGACTGCCTCGGGGACCCGGAGGGGCGCTGCCTGAACGCGATCCCCCGCACGATGCTCGAGTCCCGCGGGGGGGAGTCGATCAAGGGCGCCAGCATCCGCGACCCCGAGCTGATCGAGCTGGGGGTTCGCGTGACGGAGGCGCTCCAGGTGCGGGGGCCCGCCACGATCCAGGTCTTCCGCGACCCCGAGGTGGGCCTCGGGATAACCGACGTGAACACCCGCTTCGGGGGGGCCTTCCCAGTGCCCGCGTACGCCGCGCTGCCGGGCCGTACCTACCCCGAGCTGATCGTGCGCATGGCGGCCGGAGAGACGGTGGCGCCGCACGTGGGGGAGTTCCGCGAGGGATGCACCTTCACGCGCTACTACTGGCAGCTGGAGCTGGACGAGCAGCTACGCCCCACCGGCCGGGAGATCGTCCCCGGAGGGCCGCCGCCCCCCCGTCGGTAGGACCGCTGCGACGGTACGGGCGTCGAATCGAGGAGGCGTGGGTAGAATCGAGACGCAGTGAATACGTTGCTCGCCGATCCTCCCGCCGCGCCGAGCTCCGAGCAGCCGCCCGCGTCCGGGCTTCCCTCGCTCTCCCCCGAAGGCGGCCAAGACCTCCCCCGGGGGGGTTTGTGCGCGCACTGCGGCGCTCCGCTGCAGGAGGGCCAGCAGTGGTGTCTGCAGTGCGGCGCCTGCGAGCCCGGGACCCTCGGCGAGCGTCCCAACAACTGGCGAGCACTGGGCGCGCTGGCGCTTGTAGCCGCGATCCTCGCCGCGGGTGCCGCCGTCGCGGTGGCGGCTGCGTTCAACGGGCACAGCAGCGCCCCGCGGGCGGCCACGGTCGCGCTGGCCCCCGCTGTGACGTCCACGGCGCCCGCCGCGAGCGTCCCCACGACGGGCCTCCCGCCGGCGCCCGGCAAGAGCGGGGCGGCGAAAACGGGAGCGGGCTCCTCGTCCAAGGGCTCCGCCAACAGCCTCCTGTTCCCGCCCTCCTCGACCGGCAAACCGCCCAAGGTTCCCGCCCCCACCGCCACGCCCGAATCCACGGGTGGCTCGACCGGGGAATCCTCCTCGGGCTCCTCCGGGGAATCGACGACGCCCACGAGTACCAAGACCACCGAAACCGGCGCCTCGACCACGGAATCGAAATCGAAGGGGGAACCCAGCACGAGCGAACCGATCCTGCTGGACACCAACTCGGCCTCCACCTACAACCCCTACGGCTACCCAGAAGCCGGCTTCGGGGATCCCGCGCTGGCGATCGACGGCGAATCCTCGACCGCGTGGACCGCGCAGGTGCAGGCGCACTCCTTCCCGAACCTGGCGGAGGGCCTACTGATCGATCTGCGCAGCTCCACCAAGCTGAGCAGCGTGGAACTGCGCACGCCGACCCACGGAATGACAGTCCAGGTGTACGGCGCCAACGGCGCCAAGGCGCCCGCCACGATCACCACCCCTGGTTGGACGCAGCTCAGCTCCACACACGTGCTGAAGAAGACGGTCACTCACCTGAAGCTCCACGCCAAGGGCCGGGCGTTTCGCTGGCTGGTCGTGTGGATCGTCAAGGTACCCGCCGCCTCGCAGGGCACCCCCCAGGCGCCGGGGCACGTCGCCCTCAGCGAAGTCGCGCTCTACCCACCCTCCTCCTGAGGAGGCCGCTCACCGGCCCTCCTCCTCCTGAGGGGAACCGCTCTACACGCTACGCCGGAGACTTCCCCCGTGCCCGGCCGGCGGGGCGCTTGGCGTGGGCCTTGTCCTTCCAGACCTCGTCGAGGAAACCCGCGATCTCGTCGGTCAGCCGCTCGGGGTGCAGGCGCAGCTCCACCAGCGAGTCCGCCTCCAGCAGCCGCCCGTTGGGGAGCTCCTCGGCGAGCATCCCCGCGTCGGAGAAGGGGTGCACGGGATCGCGCCGGTGACCGATCACGAGGGCCGGCATCTCGAACGTGCGCCGCTGGGTGCGGTGGGGGGCGACGCGGCCGAAGAAGAGGCCCTGCAGCACCGCGGCCCCCGGTCCGGGTTCCTGGCGGATCGTGTCCAGCAGCACGTTGCCGTAGCGGGGCAGCAGACCCCGGGGGACCGCGCGCGCGCCACGCGCCACGAGCTTCATCACGGGCTCCCCGAAGGTGAGTGCCACGAGGATCGGGGTGAACGTGAGCGCGCTCGCGAGCAGCGCGTTGTCGAGCACCGGCATCTCGATCACCATCCCTCGCAGCCGCTGCGGCGCCTCCAGCGCGATCTCCAAGGCGGCGTTGGCGCCCAGCGAGGTCCCCATCACGACCGCCTGCTCGAGCTCGAGGTGGTCCATCAGCGCGAGCACCTGTTCGGCGAAGAAGTGCATCGAGTAGCGCCACATGTCGCGCGGGCGCTCGGATTCGCCGTGGCCGAGGAGGTCCACGGTCACCACTCTGTTGCCGCGTGCCGCGAGATCCTCCGCCAGGCGCACGTGCATCGTCTGGGCGAGCAGCAGCCCGTGGATCAGGATCAGCGGCCGCGCCGAGGCGGGCGCGGAGCGTGCGGTGCGACCGCGACCGCCGGAGGGGGTCAGCGAGGCGGGCCCGCCTCCGTACTCCGTGTAGGCGATCCGCTGCTCCTCGAACAGGAAGTGCGGCACTCCCCAAGAGTACCGCTCGTGGATCGGCTGGTTCATTCGACCGCGGCGAGTGGGAGCGGATGGATTGACTCCCACTCGACCGCGGGGAGTGGGTGGTGGGTATCCAACCCCACCACCCCTCTCACACATGCTCGGGCGATGCCGTGGATCGCCCGAGCGGTGTGTGCCCCCTCTCTCTTTGGCGCCCCGCCGGCCCCAGGTTCCGGCAGGTCGCTCGTCAGTTCAAACCCGGTGCCTGTGCGAAAGGTGCGCTAGCTTTCCTCTGGCGATGGCCAGACAGCCCCGCCTCCTCGCCGGACAGAGCGCCGCGATCACCGGCGCCGCACGGGGGATCGGGCGCGACACGGCGCGTGCGTTCCTGGAGGTGGGGATGAGGGTCGCGATCGGCGACGTCGACCTCGCTGCCGCCGAGCAGACCGCGAAGGAGCTCGGCCCGCGCACGGTGGCGCTCCCGCTCGACGTGACCGACCGCGACTCCTTCGCCCGCTTCCTCGATGCCGCCGAGGAGCAGGTGGGGCCGCTGGACGTGCTCGTCAACAACGCCGGGATCATGCCGGTCGGCCGATTCATCGACGAGGACGATCTCACCGCGCGGCGGACGATCGACATCAACCTCCACGGGGTGATCCTGGGGATGAAGCTCGCGCTCGCGCGGATGATCCCCCGCGACCGCGGGCACATCGTCAACATCGCCTCCCAGGCCGGCAAGTTGGGGACCGCCGGCATCGCCACCTACTCGGCCACCAAGCACGCCGTGGTCGGCCTCAGCGAGGCCGTGCGCGGCGAGCTGCGCCTGATGGGTGCCCACATCGACCTGAGCTACGTGATGCCCTACATCGTCAACACCGAGCTGGGCGGCGGTTTGGGGAAGGCGCGCGGCTTTAGGAACGTCAAGCCCTCCGAGGTGGCCGACGCCGTCGTCGAGGCGCTCCAGTACGGCACCGTCGAAGTGTGGATACCCAAATCCACCAAGCGCAGCTACCAGCTCAGCACGCTGCTGCCGCGCTCGGTCGCCGAGAGCATCGGCCGGGCGATGAAGGTCGACCGCGTCATCGCCAACGCCGACATGGGGGCGCGGCATGACTACGAGCTGCGCGCCGCGCGCTCCGAGCCGGCGCTCGCGCCGGCGCCGGGCACACAGCTCGAAGAGCTGGGTCAGCCGCAGATCACCGAGCAGTCGAGCTGAGCCACGCGGAGCCCGCGGCCCAACGCGGGCAGCGACTCCGGACGCGAGCGGCACTCCGGACGCGATCGATCCCCCGGCGAGCTCCTAAGCGGTGAGCCACTCCGCGATGATCGCGCCGATCTCCGGTCCTTTGTCCTCCTGAAGGAAGTGGCCGGCGTCTGCGATCGGTTGCGGCGGCGCCTTCCCGATTGCGCCCGCGAAGCTCTCCGCCACCGACATCGGCAGCACGGGGTCCGAGTCCCCCCACAGGATCAGCGTGGGGCGGGTGTCCTCGCGTAGCGCATGCAGCGTGCGTCGCCCCTCGGCGGCGCCGGGGGCCTCGGGTGCGAACGGGATCAGGGCCGGGAAGGCGCGGGCGCCGGCCTTCGAGGCCGCGTTGGGGTAGGGGGCCTCGTAGGCGGCGATCACCTCGTCGCCGGGGTCGTTCTTGCAGGCGCCGCGCACGAGCATCCCGACCGGAAGGTCCTCCGTGCGCGCCGTGAAGTCGCGGAAGGCGAACCACGCATCGGACATCTTCTGGTTGCCGGTGAAGATGCCGCTGTCGAGGATCACCAGGCGATCGATGCGATCGGCGTGCTCGACCGCGATACGCAGCCCGATCGGACCGCCCCAGTCGTGCACCACCATCGTCGCCCCCCGCAGATCGAGCTCCTCCAGCAGCGCCACCGACTGGGCGACGTGACGGTCGTAGGAGTACCAGCCGATGTCCGTCGGCTTGTCCGAGCGCCCGAAGCCGGCGTAGTCGGGCGCCACGCAGCGGAAGCCGGCGTCGCACACGGGCGGGATCACCGTGCGCCACAGAAACGACCACGTGGGCTCGCCGTGCATGAAGACCACCGGCGGCCCCTCGCCCTCGTCGAGGTGCGCCAAGCGCAGACCCTCCACCTCTCGGTAGTGCCCCGCGAACGGGAAGTCCGGCAGGCCCTCGAACCGCTCGTCGGGTGTGCGTATCGTCTCGGGTGCCACGCGGGTGAGCATATCTCTGTTTCCCGTGTTAGGCTCGCCCGTGATGCACGCGGCCGTTCTGCAACTGGCCCCCATCCTCGGGGCGGCAAAGAGCAAGGTGCCCTTCTACATCGCGGGCGGCCTGCTTGTGAGCTGGGCACTGGTTCTCTCGCTTGGCCTGGGTCTGCGCAAACCGGACTTCCCGGGCAGCGTCGCGGGGCAGCGGGCGGTGATCGCGGTCACCGCGGTGCTCGTCGCGGCCACGATGACGATGGCCGTGGTGACCTCCGGCGGGCCCGGATAGCGCATACCCTCGGCGGGCGAGGCGATCTCACCCTCCCGCGCGCTGAAATCCGCGAGTAGTAGAAGGCCCGCGCGGGAAACCCTTGTGTGGGTGATTCATCCGCGCAGTGTGCGTCCCGCAAGAGAAGGAGGAGAGATGTCCGAGAGCGATCTGGCCCAGGCGGCGGTGGAGCGCTTGGAGTACGCCGACCCGCCCCGAGACGAGCGGCCCCCGGGGTTCGACCGGCGCGCGTTCCTGCGCCGCACCGCGTTGACCGGCGCCGCGGTGGGCTCCGTGAGCGCACTACTGGAGGCGTGCGGCTCGAGCGCCAGCTCCTCCGGCGGTAACTCCGCCTCCGTGTTCGGCTCGCACCCCGAATACAAATTCGTGTTCGTCAACCACGTCACGACCAACTCGTTCTTCACGCCCACCCAGTACGGCATCGCCGACGCCTGCAAACTGCTGGGCTCGAGCTACGAGTGGACGGGCTCCGAAAGCGAAAACATCAACCAGATGGTCAACGCCATCAACACCGCCGTCTCATCCGGCGCCAAGGGCATCGCGGTGTCGCTGATCAGCAGGACCGCGTTCAACGTGCCCATCGAAAACGCGCTGAAGGCGGGCATCCCGGTCGTGGCATACAACGCCGACGCCCCCTCGCCCCCCAACAAGCGCCTGGCCTACATCGGCCAGGACCTGAAACTGGCCGGCGAACTCATGGGCAAGCGGATCGTCGCCGCCGTGGGCACGGGAGAAGTGGTCATCTTCACCGCCAACGCGGGCTCGGCGAACCTGCAGCCGCGTCTCCTGGGAGCGGAAAAAGCGATCAAGGAATCGGGCGCGCCGATCAAACTGACCACGATCGTGACCGGCTCTCTGGAATCGGGTGAGAAATCGGCTATCGAAGCCTACTGGACCGGCCATCCGACCACGAAGGGGATGTACGCCGTCGACGGTGGCGACACCGCGGAACTGGCGGGCGTGATGCAGAAGCTCGGGCTCACCGCCAAAGGCGTCAAGGCCGGCGGCTTCGACCTGACCGAAAAAACCCAGAAACTGCTCCACGAAGGCTATATCGAATTCACGATCGATCAGCAGCCCTACCTGCAGGGGTTCCTGCCGGCCCTGCAGCTGTTCCTGTGGCAGGTCTCCGGCTCCCTGACGGGTCCGGCGGAAGTCGACACGGGCCTGAAATTCATCGACAAGGAAACCGTGGCCCCATACATCAACTCCAAGAGCCGCTTCGAGGGGACCTCCTCGGAACCGAAGGTCGTCCCGATCCCGGCGGGCACCGCCGCATAACCAAGGCCGGCGACCGTGGCCAGCTCGTCTTTGGGGCCCACCCCCGCGCCGGCCTCGGCGCGGGGGCCGACCCCTCCGGCGGGAGGTCCGGGGCGCACGCGCCGGGCCTCGCTGCCGAGTAGCGGCGCGCTGCTCGAACGCGCGCTCTCCTTGCGCGAGGGCAGCATCATCGTCGTCACGCTGCTCGTGGCGATCTACTTCTCGCTGACCACCAGCACCTTCCTCACCAGCTCCAGCTTCAAGACGTTGCTGCCGTTCTTCGCCCCGTTCGCGATCCTCGGCGCGGGCGAGGTCTTCGTGATGATCCTGGGCGAGATCGACCTGTCGATTGGGGCGACATACCTGCTCGCGCCGTTCCTCTACTACAAGCTGGCGGTGGCCGGGATTCCGTACGTGCCGTGCGTGCTGATCGCGCTGGCCGGCTGCATGGTGGTCGGCTTCATCAACGGGTTCTTCACGGCGGTCGTCGGCATCAGCTCGTTCGTGGCCACGCTCGGCATGCTCTTCACGCTGGAGGGGCTGACGCTGATCATCTCGCACGGCGTGCCGGTCGCGATGCCGGGGGCGGAAGTGACGAGCACGACCGTCAGCGTCCACCACGTGATCAACGGGGCGCACATCGTGCTCACCGAAACGGTCAACCACGTCTCGACGTTCGCGAAAGTCCTCGGCGAGGGCACCTACTCGGAGCTGATCTGGGCGCTCGTGATCGTGATCGTGGGGCAGATCGTGCTGACGTTCACCCGCTGGGGCGTTTACACCGTGGCCGTAGGCTCGAACAAGCTGGCCGCCTCCGAGGCCGGGGTGCGGGTGCGCCTGGTGATGATCCGCAACTTCATCCTCTGCGCCGCCGCCGGGGGCTTCGCCGGCATCCTCGAGGCGGTGCGGGCCTCCTCGGTGCAGCCGGACGTGGCCGGGGCCAACGAAATCCTGTTCAAGGGGATCTCGGCGGCGGTGATCGGCGGCACGCTCCTTGCGGGTGGGTCGGGGACTGTCGTAGGCGCGCTGATCGGAGCGCTGTTCCTGGGCATCCTCAACGACGGGCTCATCCTCAAGGGCGTCAACGCCAACTACCAGCTCCTCTACCTGGGCCTGGCGATCATCCTGGCGATGACCATCAACGTGTACGTGCAACGCGTGCGCAGGGGGTCCCGAAGTGGCTGATCGGCCCGTGCCCGTGCCGGTAGAGACGATCGTCGGGCCGGTCACGGCTGCGGATGACGTGCTGCGCGTTGAACACATCGCCAAGCGCTTCGGGCCGGTGACGGCCCTGCGCGACGTCAACCTGCACCTGCGCAAGGGCGAGGTGCTGGGCCTGCTCGGCGACAACGGCGCGGGCAAGTCGACGCTGATCAAGATCCTCTGCGGCTTTCAGAGGCAGGACACGGGGCAGATGTTCCTGCACGGCGAGCCCTATCAACCCAAAAGCGTCGACGACGCGCGCGCGAAAGGCATCGATACGGTCTACCAGGACCTCGCGCTGATCGACGAACTCTCCGTCTACCACAACCTCGCCCTGCGCCGCGAGAAGGTGCACCGTCCGATCCCGTTCCTGGCCAACCTCCAGATGAAGCGCGAAGCACGCCGGGCACTGGATGAGATCGGCATCAACATTCCGCGGATCGACGTCTCCGTGGCGCGCCTCTCCGGTGGCCAGCGCCAGGCGATCGCGGTCGCGCGCACCGTGAACTCCGACGCCGACATCATCCTGCTCGATGAGCCCCTCGCGGCGATGGGCGCGAAGGAGGGGGCGATGATCCTCGACCTCGTTGCCCGCCTCAAGGGAGAGGGTAGAGTTTCGATCATCATGATTCTCCACAACTACGTGCACGTTCTCGAGGCCTGCGATCGTGTCAGCATGATCCAGGACGGGGTGATCGCACTCGACAAGCCCACCGCCGAGACCTCGGTGGAGGAGCTCACCGAGATCGTCGTGGAGGAGTACCGGCGCGCTCGCCTCGCCGACCAGGCGGCCCGGGGGGCTTGAGGGCCGCCGCACTTCTAGCAGGGACGGTCGCGGTGGCGCTGTGTGCCGCGCCGGCCGCGGCAGCTCGCTGGTCCTCGCCGGAGCACCTCTCCGGCTGCGCCCTCGCGTTCTCCTCCCAGGAGGCGCCCCTGATCGTCTTCCCCAGCGCTGAACCCCAGAGCCGCAGTGGCACGGGCGCGCTGCTGTGGTCGGCACCGCGCGAGTGCGACTCGGGTGCGGCTGGCGCCGAGGCATTCGGCGCGACGCTCTCGACGGACGACCTGCCCGGTGGGGGCCGGCCACTGGCAGAGGGAGCGAGCGGCCTCACTGGGATCGGCGTCGCCGCGGGTACTGCCGTGGGGCAGGTGGTCGTGGCGGGCAGCGGCGTTGGCGGGGGGGCGTTGACGGGCAGCGGCAGCGACGGGGGGACGATGGCTGGCGCCGGCAGCGACGTGAGGACAACGGCTGGTGGCAGCGCCGTGGGGACGATGGCTGGCAGCGCCGCCGCTGGGGGGATGATGGTGGAGGGCCGTGCGCCGGGGGCGTTCACGGCGCGGCCCCTCGGCGGCCCCGCGACGCCGGTGGCGGCATCGAGCGCGTATCTCGGCGATACCGTGCTCGCCTCCCCGGTACGAACCCGGGGAGTGGGGTGGGCGATCGCGGTGCGCGTGCAGCGCCACTACAGCTCCTCGTTCGGGTCCCCCCGTCTCCTGCCAGCGGGCCCCGCTCCGGTGAGCGCAGTTGCCGCCACGATGGACTACCGCGCCGACATTCTCGTTGCATGGGTCTCCGCCGGAGGCGTTTATGCGCGCGAGATACCCGCCACCGGTCCGATCGGCCTCGCGCGGAGGCTGGGGAGCGCCGGAGCTGGTTCGTCTGTCCCGGAAGTGGAGGCGCTGATCAGCGACGACGGCCACGCGATCGTCGCATGGCGCAGTCAGAGCGCCGATCCTGGTGGGGGGACGCGCACGGCGATCGAGCTGAGCCTCTGCGAAGTGAGCTCTCGCGCAGCGCCAAGCCCCCGTCCTGCTTCGAGCTCGCGTCGGGCCTCGAGCTCCCGCCCGGCTCTGAGCTCGCGCCCGGCTCTGGGCTCCCGCGCGGCCCTCACCGTCGAACGTTTCAGCGACCCTCCCCGCTTCCCGCCGCCCGCGGGCTCGCTGCGCCTGATCAGGCTCTCCAGCGAGGCGGTGATGATGGGGTGGGCGGGGATGAGCGCGGGCCGCTACGTGGTGCGCGCCTCGCCGGTCTCACTGCGCCGCGGAGCGTGGGCGCCCGTGACGATCTCGGGGGCTCCCGAGGGACATGATGCGGTGCTAGCGGATCTCGTAGCGGGCCCCCACGCGGAAGCGCTCGCGCTGTGGAGCGCGGCACCGCGTACAGCGAGAGGGGCCCCAAACCCGCGACGGCGGGCGATCCGCGCGGCGCAGGGTCATTACGCCGGGGCGGGCAAAGTGTCCTTCGCGGCGCCCGAAACGGTGGCGCCGCCCGGCCGTAACGGGACGCCGGCGGCGGCGTTCGATCAGTCGACAGGTCGGGCGCTGGCCGCCTGGGTCACGACGCTCGCCGCCGGGCTGGGGGGGAGCCGGGTCGCATATGCCGTGCGCGCCCCCGGCAGCGCGTTGGCGCCAACCCTCGCTTGGGTGCGCCCGTCGGTGAGCGGGACCAGCGGAGTGGGCAGGCTTCCTTTGGTGACTGTTGTGCTGGCGGCGTTCGTACTACTGCTCGCGGTGGTGGCCGCCGTGTTCCTCTGCGTCGTGGTTCGCCGACCGCAACGCGTGCGTGCTCGCCGTGGTTGAGCTTTCAGCAACAGTCCCTCCGGTGGTGACGGGCTCGTAGAAACAAGAGAGCTGCGAGGGCCGCCAGTACGGCGCCTCCGATGATGCCGAGCCATCCGCCGAGAAGGCGATCGACGGCGACGCACACAGTCGTCAGGAACAGTGGCCCGATCACACAGCAGAGAGTCACCAGCACGACTCCCCCGGCGAAGATCCTCTTCGTGCTTGTTTTCTTGGGGCGGTGTGGTGTCCACATCGAGCTCATGCTGCCGGGGCCCCTCCGCTGAACGCGGCGACGATGCTCGCGAGCACGGGCTCGGCGCCGGGTGGTGCTGTGATGGCGAGCTCGACGGACTCCGGCTCTTCGCGCAGCGTGATGTCGAGGAAGGCGCAGCACTCCGACTCTGCGGTGACGAAGGCGGCGAGCCGCTTGCGTATGTCACCCTCGACGCGGAAGCTCAGGGTTGCGTGCTGAGGGGTTGTCGCGACGCTGAGCAGAGTGGCGTCCCGTGCAAGGGCGCTGATGTCGAGGAGGCGGGCGGGTATCTCCGTGGCGGTCAGCGAGCAGGCGATTGGCAGGTCGGTGGGCATCGAGGTCCTCCTTTGGGCAGGGTGTATGAGCTACTGTGGAAGTACTGTGGGACTTCAACCCGCCTTGAAGTCAAGGGCCGGTATGAGCGAGGCGAGATGACCATCGGCGAGGTCGCCCAGATGGTGGGTCTCAAGACTTCGACTATCCGGTACTACGAGTCCATCGGAGTACTCCCCGAGCCCGAGCGCGATAGCGGTCGGCGCCGATACACCGAGCAGACGGTCCGCCAGCTACAGGTCATCGGGATCGCCAAGCGCGCCGGGTTCTCCTTGAGTGAGGCGCGCCTGCTGCTGAGTGCCGGTGGCGAGGGGCCACCCGCGTGTGAGCAGCTGCGCGAGCTCGCCAACCGAAAGCTGCCCGAGGTCGACGCTTTCATCGTGCGCGCTCAGTCGATGCGTGAGTGGCTGAGTGTCGCGAGTGGCTGCGGCTGTAAGACGCTCGAGGTCTGTGCGCTATTTGACGCAAGTGCCGAGGCCCTGGCATCCGCAGGTCCCGTGTCGCTGCATCGCTGAGCGACAAGGCGATTGGACGGCCCGTCAGACTGACCTCGTGCTCACCGCTTTTGGCGCCTCCGCGGTCACGTTCATGATGGCCATGTATGCCTTCGAGCGCCGGCATCCCCGGTTCATCCTCGCCTTCGCCTGCGGCTGCCTGCTTTCCAGCGTATATGGCTTCCTGGCTGGAACGTGGCCGTTTGGCGTGGTCGAGGCGATCTGGGCCGCCGTGGCCCTGCACCGCTACCGGGGCCGGGGCTGACTCGCCCACCGCTCTCTCGAGTATGCGCCTCGCGTACTGCCGCCACCCTCACGGGCCCACTTGGCCCTACGCCAGCATCGAGAGCAGCGCCATACGGATCGGGACGCCGTTGGCGGCCTGCTTGAAGTAGAGGGCCTCGGGCAGGCGATCGACCTCCTCGGCGATCTCGTGGATGCGGGGGAGGGGGTCGAGCAGCAGCTTGATCTCCGAGTCGCGCATCTCCCGGGCGGTGATGCAGTAGCGGTCGCGATAGGCCGCCGCGGTCGCCTGATCCTCGATGCGCTCGACCTGGAAGCGGTTGACGTACACGACCTCCCGGGCGAGGAGCGCCTGCATGTCGGTGCTCTGCTCCACCCGCAGCCCCCGGCCGCGCAGCTCTTGCAGCTCCTCCTCCGCGAGCCACAGCTCCTGGGGACCGACGAGCAGCACGTCGTTGTCGGGGTAGTGGCTGAGGCCGCGGCAGAGCGAGTGGATCGAGCGGGAGTGGCAGGGGTCGAAGCCCATCCCCACCCGCAGCGAGCTCAGACGCCCGAGCTCGCGCTCGATCGTGTACATGTCGATCAGCGCCTGCGTGGGGTGCTCGTTGGGCCCGTCACCCCCGTTGATCAGCGGCACCGGGCTGACCTCGGACGCCCGCCGGGCGACACCGGCGGCCTCGTGGCGCAACACGATCAGGTCCGCGTAGCTGCCCACGACGCGCACGGTGTCCTCGATCGACTCCCCCTTGGAGAGCGAGGAGGACTCCACCCCCCGGTGGGAGATCACCGCCGCCCCGAGACGCGCGGCGGCCGCGCTGAAACTGAGGATCGTGCGGGAGGAGGGCTCGAAGAACAGCAGCGCCACGACCCGCCCGGTGAGGCTGGAGAGGCGCGTGGGGATCCTCAGCGCCGCGGCCATGTCGTCGGCGGTATTGAAGATCTCGCGCGCCAGCGCATCGTCGACCTGGTCGATTGAGATCAGGTGACGGGGCATCGCGGGGAATATAACCCGGACGTCCGACCTCCGCTCGCAAGCGGGAGGCAGCCCGTGGCATCTCCCCGCTCTGGAATCTGGCGTGTGCGGGGGCCTACACGAGCGCGGGCACGCCGGCCTCCAGCGCGAGTAGCTGCCGCTTGCGGGGTAGCCCCCCGCCGTACCCCGTGAGCGACCCGCTCGCGCCAATCACGCGATGGCAGGGAATGACGATCGCGATGGGGTTGCGGTTGTTCGCTCCCCCCACCGCGCGCGCCGCCCCCGGCTGGCCCGCCGCCGCGGCGATCTCCCCATAGGAGGTGGTCTTGCCGTAGGGGATCGCGCGCAGGGCACGCCACACGCTGAGCTGGAAGGACGTCCCGCTGGGGGCGAGATCGAGCTCGAACTCCCGGCGCTCCCCCGCGAAGTACTCCTCTAGCTGGAGGCGTAGCTGCGCGAGGGGCCGCTCATCGCGCACCCAGTCTGAGCCGCGGAGGGGCGTGCGGTGGCCGTCGAGGAAGTGCAGGCCCGTGATATGTCCCGTCGCGTCCGCGCTTGCGAGCAACTCGCCGACGGGGCTTTCGATCACTGTGTAGTTCATACCTGCACTCTGACACGTCCGCCCGCCACGGTCTGGCGGGAATCGGACTCGATAGGACTCCCCGCCGTCGGTGTCCGAAAACCGCCACCCGGCCCCTCATACTGGTGTGAGTGATCGACGTGTACGACACCGAGGACTTCGACGCGCGCTACCGGGTGCTCGGCAGCCGCGACCACCGCTTCGACGGGTGCTTCTTCGTGGCGGTCACCTCCACCGGGATCTACTGCCGCCCGAGCTGCCCCGCGATCGTGCCCAAGCGCCGCAACGTCCGCTTCTACCCCACCGCTGCCGCGGCGCAGAACGCGGGCTTCCGCGCCTGTCTGCGCTGCCACCCCCACGCCGCTCCGGGCTCCCCGGATTGGAACCGCCGCGGCGACCTTGCCGCACGCGCGATGGGGCTGATCGCCGACGGGATCGTGGACCGGGAGGGCGTCGCCGGGCTCGCGCGTCGCCTCTCCTACAGCGAGCGCCACCTCGCTCGCCAGCTCACCGCGGAGCTCGGCGCGGGCCCGCTCGCGCTCGCCCGCGCGCAGCGCGCGCAGACCGCGCGCATCCTGATCGAGACCACCCGCCTGCGCCTGATCGATGTCGCCCACGCCGCGGGCTTCGCCAGCGTGCGCCAGTTCAACGACACGATCCGCGCGGTGTATGGGCGCACGCCCACGGAGTTGCGCCGGCGGCCCGCTGCCCGTGGGTCCCGCGCCGCGCACGCGAGCGGCGCGCTGGGGGACGGGGGGCAACGGGCGAGCGGGCTTCCCATCATTGTGCGCCTCGCGTACCGCGAGCCGCTGGACTGGGGGCGACTGCTGCGCTTCCTCGGGGATCGCGCGGTGGCGGGCGTCGAGGAGGTCGTCGGGGACAGCTACCGGCGCACCCTGCGCCTGCCTCGCGGCCACGGCATTGTCGCACTCGCCCCCGTGAACGGCCATATCGAGTGCCGCCTGCGACTTGCCGATCTGCGCGACCTCACTGCCGCCGTGCAGCGCTGCCGGCGTCTACTCGACCTCGACGCCGACCCCGCCGTGCCCGAAGAGCATCTCCGCGGCGATCCCCTGCTCGCCCCGCTCCTCCGCGCCAGCCCCGGGCTGCGCCTACCCGGGGCTGTGGACGGGGCCGAGCTCGCCCTGCGCGCCGTCCTCGGCCAGCAGATCTCCGTCCCCGCCGCCCGCACCGCCGCCGCGCGTCTCGTCGCCGCCCTCGGGGAGCCCCTGCCGGCGAACGATTGGGACCCACCCACCCTCACCCATCTCTTTCCCGCCCCCGCCGCGATCGCAGCCGCCGATCCTGCCGAGCTGCCCGGGGGACCCGCCCGCAGGAGGCATACCCTGCAGGCGCTCGCCCGGCTGCTCGCCGACGGGGAGCTCGCGATCGACCCCGGCAGCGACCGCGAGGAGGTACGTGCCCGCCTGCTCGCGCTCCCCGGGATCGGTCCCTGGACCGCTGAGTACATCGCCATGCGCGCCCTCGCCGACCCCGACGCCTTCCTCCCAACCGATCTAGGTGTGCTCCGCGGGTTGGAACGGCTCGGTCGCTACGGCCCCGGCCGCGCCGGGATATCCCGCTCCAGGGAGGGCCGCACCGGTGCCCTTAGGGATCGGTGCTCCCCGCGCGAGGCCGCCCACGCGGCCGAGCGCTGGCGGCCCTGGCGCGCTTACGCGATCCCACACCTATGGGGCGTCGAGGCGCCGTCCGAGGCCATAGCTGGTGTCGGGGGGTCTCCCGTGACCGTATCGTTGGGCCGATGACCGCCCGGGCAACCGAGGTCGTGTCGCACATAGGTGCCATCGAGGGGGACCTGGGCCTGGGTACACTGCTGCTGTGGGTTTGACCGACACGCTCCAGGGCTCCGTCCTAAAGCTCCACCAGCAGCTCTACGAGCGCAGCGACGGGAGGGTTGGCCACCGGATGGTCGGGGTGCCCACGCTGCTGCTGCGCTCCACCGGGCGGCGCAGCGGGGCGCAGCGCTGCAACGCGCTGGTCTACGCGGCGGATGGCGCGGACTACGTGCTCGTCGCCTCCAACGGCGGCTCCGATCGCGCTCCGGGATGGCTCTTCAACGTGCGCGCCAAGCCCGAGGTGGAGATTCAGATCGGCCGCACGAGGAGCCCCGGGGTGGCGCGCACACTGGAACCGGGGGACGAGGACTACGAGCGTTTGTGGCGGCTCGTGAACGACAACAACCACGGACGCTACGACGCCTACCAGCAGGGCACCTCCCGCCCGATCCCGCTGGTCGTGGTCAGCCCCGCTTGAGGGCGACCGACGGCCGCCGGTCCGGGGCGGAACCCAGAAGGGCTGGCCGAGTCCGGCTGAGGCCAGCGCCACTGGTCAAGGGCGCCCGCTTTGTCAAAGTGGGGTGAGGCTCGCCCTACGCGCTGGCCGTCGGGGCGTTGGCCTTGGCCCACGCAACGATGTTCGCGCCGCCGTTGACCGTCTCACCGTCGGGCAGCTTCAGCACGGGAAGCTTCTCCTGGCCGCTCATCTCCTTCAGATCGGGACGGCGACCCTTCGTGAACAGCCCGAACGGGATGCCTTTCCCGTACACGACCTTCTCGAAGTCGTGGCCGGCATCCCGCAGCCCCCGCTGAGCGCGCTTGCACGCATGGGGGCCGGGACCACCATCATCGATGTTACACACGTACAACGTCAGCTTCTCGGGCACCGCTCACCACCTGGGATCGAGGGACGATGCCTCCAAGGGTAGTCCTCATATCGCATGCGAGCCGTCACCGTGCGCGTGGGCTTCTCCCTCGTGGCGCTGCGACCCGGCTCCCACCCCGGGCGCGGGGGCTCCCTCTTGCGGTCCGCGAGCCCTCACCTGGGGCGTGTGCGCTTCTGCGGATGGAGCGTTTCGCCCCGGGCGAGCATCGCCACGAATCGCTCGATGCGCCTGGCCCGGGTGTCCGCGCGCTTGGCGGCATCGATCCGCAGCAGGACCGCGTAGCGGTTCTGGCTGGTGAGCGTCTCGAACATCGCCTGCGCCGCAGGGTCGGACCGCAGGGCGGCCGCGAGGTCGGCCGGCACCTCGATCGAGGCCTGGCCCTCGTAGGCCGCCTCCCAGCGTCCGTCGGCCATCGCCCGCTCGACGGCGGCGATGCCCGCGGCGCGCATCCGGCCTTCGCCCGTCAGCCGCTCCACGTGTGCGACGTTGCGCTTGGACCACGAGCTACGCGCCCGCCGGGGGGTGAAGCGCTGACGGTAGGTGCGCTCGTCCCCCCGCCGCATCTGGCCATCGATCCAGCCGTGGCAGAGCGCCTCCTCAAGAGCCTGATCGTAGGTCAGGCTCGTCGGCTCGGTGGCGCCCTTCTTGGCGAGACACAGCCACACCCCGGCGGAGCTCTCGTGATGCTCCCCCAACCACACCCGCCACCCCGCGGCATCGGGGACGGTCACCTCCTGCAGCTCCTCGGCCACGGCCACAGCTTGACAGGCACCCGGGACGGCGACAGGCATCCGGGAGGGTCGATGACAGGCGTCCGGGAGGGTCGAAGCGGTAACCGCGATACCGGACTCCTGCGCTCCCTGTGGCAGGATGGGAGCGCCGTTCCTCGCTGCGAGATTGAGGCGATCGACTTGCGAATGGGGTGGTCGAGCTGGAGCTGGTGGTGGGCGCAACAGGATATGTCGGGAATCTCGTCGTGCGCGCCCTGCTCGCCGAGGGCCGTCCCGTGCGGGCCCTCTCGCGCGATCCCAGCCGCATGTCCGGCGGGCTCGAGCTGGAGACGGTGAGGGGCGATCTGCTCACCGGCGAGGGACTCGGGGAGGCGCTCGCGGGATGCGAGGCCGCGTACTACCTCGCTCACTCCATGGAGCCCGGCGAGGAGAGCTTCGAGGTTCGCGACCGTATCGCCGCTCACAACTTCGTGCGGGCCTGCCGGCTCGCCGGGGTTGCACGGGTGGTGTATCTCGGCGGCATCGCCCCGACCGGCGCGATCTCGCCGCACATGCGCTCGCGGCTCGAGGTGGAGCAGATATTGATGGACGGCGTGACCGCTGCTACCGGTCTGCGCGCCTCGATCGTCATCGGGGCGCACTCCCCCTCCTTCCGCCTCATGGTGCGGCTGGTCGAGCGGATGCGCGTTCTGCCGCTGCCGCCCTGGCGTGAGCGTCGCACCCAGCCGGTGGCCGAGGCGGACGTCGTTCGGTGCCTGATCCAGGCACCCCTGCTGGAGCGCACGGCGGGGCGCTCGATCGACGTCGTCGGACCCGACGTACTGACCTACGGGGCCATGCTCCAGGGCATCGCCGAGGCGCTGGGCATCGGTCGGCCGGCGGTCGCGGTGCCGATCTCGATCACCCCTGTGGCCGCGGCGGTGGCGGCCGCAGTCGGCACTGCGCCGGTCGATCTCGTGGGTGCGCTCATGGGCAGCCTGGTCGCGGACGTGCTGCCCCGCTCGGATCGGGCCGCGGAGGAGATCGCCGACCTGTTCGGCCTCCAGCCGCTGCCCTTCGAGCGCGCCGTGGGCCGGGCGCTGGCAGAGTGGGAGCTCGAGGAGCCGCTCGCGGCGCGCTGAGGCGCGCGCGGTGGGCCGGGCGCTGGCGGAGTGGGAGCTCGAGGAGCCCCTGCGGCCCGCCGGGTGGGGCGCCCCCTACCCCGTGAACAGCCGGGAGGCTCCGATCACCCGGCCGTTGGCGCTGAGCGCCTGGACCTTGAAGCTCGTGTGGCCCGGTGGCACCGGGATCGCCGTCTCGAACCCCGACTTGGCGGCGCTGGCAACCGCGCTCAGCCGACCGGCTCCGGCACCGGCGCCGGCCAGGACCCTCCATGAGACGACCCTGGTGGCGCCGTTCCAACTCGCGTACACCGTGGTCCCGCCGTCCTTCTGGCGGGCGGCGCCGGCGGGCGGGGTAAGTGGCTCCCCGACCCACGGATCGATCGTCTCCCTGTAGCTCAGGTCCGAGCCCGGGAAGCTCGCCTGCAAGAGCCGCTGGCCTGAGCGGCTGTACTCCGAGAAGTAGGGTTCCGAACCCCAGCCGACGAACGTGTTGCCGTTCGCCAACGACTCCGTGTCGCCCATGTATTCGGTTTCGAACTGGTTGCCGCCGGGGTACTGGGCCACGAGCGTCGCGGTGTGCGTGCTCTGGTTGAGCTCGAGCACGAGCCCCCGAGAGGGCCCGGTCGCGGGTACTGAGGTGCCTCCGCCGGTGAGCTGGCAGCAGTGATCATCGAACATGCTGACCGTGGAGCCGGACTGCAGCTTCACGTCGTGCTGCCACTGGAAGGCGGCTCCGGGGCCGAACTTGAAGCTGGAGTGCCTGCCGCCAAGGGTCCACTCGATCCTGCCGGTGTCGATGTCGACCAGATAGGCGGCCCACGTGTTGCGCATCGAGACGAGGAACGTTCCGGCGCCGCTCAGATCGATCGCGTTGACGTGGTAGGCGTCCCAGGGGAACCCGTTGGTGGGCACGCTGGCGTAGGAGTCCCCCAGCGGGATGTGATCGAGTGCGTCCCAGCTGCGCAGGAGCCTGCCGGTCTTGAGGTTGTACTCCTGCACCGCGGAGTCGATCAGCGCCCCGTTGTAGGCGCCACCGTAGGTGGAGAGGTTCTTGGCGATGTTCTTGTTCGCGGTCACCCACGCGTCTTCCCCGCTGATCAGAAGCTCGTGCAGGGTGAGGACCCAGCCGCCCGTCGCCCTCAGCCGCGCGACCGTCTGGTAGTGCTGGTTGACCACTACGTCTTCGCCGCTCTCGGTGGAGCCGGTGTTCGTGACGACGCCCTGCCACCATGCCAGCGCCGGCTTGCCCTCGTAGGTCTGCAGGCTCAGGTTGGAGGCGACGAGCTTCTCCGGCACCGGCTGGAACCACACCGGCTGCAGGTTGCTGTCGAGGATCAACGGCCCGCTCTGGCCGACCAGCGGGGGGTAGTTGAGGTTATAGAAGTTGGCGGTGAGGATGTAGCCGCCCGCCAGCTTGCCGGCGAGCGTGGGGCCGTCGCTGTGGAGCACGGGCGGGTGCAGGGAGGGCTCGGTGACGAAGCTGTAGGCGCCGCGCGTCGTGTACGCCCCCACCGGGGCGCCGTGCGAGCCCGCGAACGCCTGGTCAATCGCGACGAAGCCCACGACGACCACGACGATCGCCACCGCCAGGCGCCGCGCCGCAGCTCTCGATGCGCCGGCGGGCCGGGGCATCGCCGTGAACGTGACCAGCGCCGCCGCCCCAGCCAGGCCCGCGCCGATCAGGTAGGCGAGGCGGAAGCCGTCGGTCAGCGCCTGCGGCACCTGCTGACCGGAGCCGATCAGGTGGCTCGAGCGCTGGGTCGCGAGCGTGACCAGGACCGCCAGCCCAAGCCCGCCGCCAACCTGGCGCGAGGTGTTGACGAGGCCGGAGGCGAGCCCCGCCTGGCCCTCTTTGGCGCTCTGGGTGGCGGCGATCGTGGAGGGGACGATCGACATCGCGATCCCCGCCGCCGTGAGCAGTCCGGGGAGCATGATGTACACGATCGGGCTGCCGCTGGAGCCGACTTTCGCGAGTAGCAGCATTCCGCCCGTCAACATGACGAGGCCGCCGCCGAGTACCGGGCGCACCCCAAAGCTGCTCACGAGCCTGCCGGTACGGGAGGCGACCAGCATGATCATCAACGTCATCGGCAGGAAGATCAGACCGGTGTTCAGCGGCGAGAGGCCCAGCACCTGCTGGAGGTAGAGGGAGCTCACGAACCACATCGGGAAGAGCGAGGCGCTGAACAGCAGGACGATGTTGTTGGCGATCCGCAGCGGCTTGGTCAGCTCCCTGAAGGGGATCAGCGGTTCGGAGGCCAGGCGCGTCTCGATCACACCGAACACCACCAGCAGGGCCACGCCGCCGAGGATCGGGCCGAGCGCGGCGAACGTGCTCCAACCCTTGAGGCCCGCTTCCACGACCCCGAACACCAGCACCATCTGGCCGATCGTCAACGTCAGCGCGCCCGCGAGGTCAAAGGTCGTGCCCTCCCGCGCTCGGCGGCGCTCACTCACGACCGCGTACGCCACCAGCGCGGCCGCGATCGCGATCGGGGGGTTGATCAGCAGCACCCAGCGCCAGCTGATCTCCTGGGTGATGATCCCTCCGAACAGCACCCCCGCGGCGCCGCCGAGCCCGTTCATCGCCGCCCACGCACCGATCGCGCGATGGAGCTGCGGGCCCGGCGCGAACGAGGAGGTGATGATCGCCAGCGAGCACGCCGCCATCAGGGCGCCGCCGAAGCCCTGCACCGCGCGGGCGACAATCAGCATCTCCCGGCCCTGTGCGGCTCCTCCGGCCAGCGAGGCGAGCCCGAACAGGATCAGCGCCAGGACGAACATCCGGCGCTGCCCGAAGTGGTCGGCGGCGCGGCCCCCGAGCATCAGGAAGCCCGCGAAGGTGATCGCGTACGCATCGACGATCCACTGCAGTTCCGGCGCTGAGAACCCAAGGTTCAACTGGATCGAGGGCAGCGCCACGTTGACGATGCTGAGGTCGAGGATGACCATGAACTGGGCCACGCAGCAGACCGCCAGTAGCCACGCCGAACCCGAACCCCGCCCGCTCCCGGCCGGGGGGGGCTCCACCACCGCCGGGCCCGCCGGTGCCTCGACGCTCACGACGGCCCGACCGAAGCCGGGAGACACTCGCCTTTGGCTCGCAACCCCGTTTCGGCCAGTCGTGGCCGATCGCCCAGGGTCGCCCGCCGCCGCGAGTGCCTGGTAGGGTGAGCGCCCGAGTCCTCAAGCGACGATTGGAGCGCGGCCAATGAGAAGAACGCCACTGACCGCCATGCTAACGCTGGCAGCCGCCCTGGCCGCCACTGCCGCCCTGGCGGGGTGCGGCGGCAAAGGTGGGAGCTCGACCACGAAGACGACGGGCGCCCCCACCACGACGGCCCCGCACAAGCACTCGACCAAACCGGCCTACTAGAGGGTGGCGCGGCTGGCCGCAGAACGGCGAGCCGGGCCTCTCGTTCACGAATCTCCCTCATCCCCTCCCCCTATCCCCCAAGGCTCGGGAGCGAGGCGGCGTAGCTGATCACCTTGACCGTCCGCGAGGTGCCGAGCACGCGGCCGGCTGAGTCAAGTGCCTGCACCGCAATGTAGAGGTACTTCTTCTCGGCCAGGATCGTCGAGCTCTCGAAGCCGCTCGCGGGGATCGCGGTCTGGGGTTTGAGCGCCACGGGATGTTCCCCCGCGAGCACGCGCCAAGAGGCCACTTCGGTCGCGCCGTTCCAGCTTGCGTGCACGATCGTCTCTTCGCCGGTGTTGTTGAGGCTCGCGAGGACCGCCGGCTGACTCAGGGGGCGTCCGCTCCAGGGGAAGCGGAAGGCCCGGTAGAAGGTCAGGTCGTAGGGGAGGTGGGCGTCGAAGAGCAGCGAGCCGTCCCTGGCGTACTCGCTGATCTCGGGCAGCCCGCCGTAGCCCACTACGGCGTTCCCGCTCGCCAATGTCTGCATGTTGCCCTGGCTGGCGGCGAGCAGCGGCGGGTCGGGGTGGGTGTAGGCGGAGGTCAGGCGCGCTTCGTGCGTGGAGAAGTCGAGCGCGATCAGCACGCCGCGCGACTGGCGGTGGATCGGAGGGTTGGAGCCGTCGTCGAAGAAGGTGACCTCCCCGTCTGGGAGGAGGCGCCCGTCGTGTTGCCACGCCGTTTCCGTGCCCGGCCCCATCTTGAAGGAGCTCCTCAGGCCACCCAGGCGCCAGAGGACCCTGCCCGAGCCGCCCTCAAGCTGGTAGCCGGCCCAGGTGCTGCGCGCTGAGATGAAGATGTCCCCACTTGGCTCGGGATCGATCGAGTTGAGGTGAAACCAGTCCCAGGGTGTCGCCTTCGTCGGTGTTTCGGTCTCGGACTCCGAGACGCCGACGTGGTCGAGGCTGTGCCATTCCCAGCGCACGAGGCCGGTCCTCATATCGATCTCCTGAATCGCCGTGTCGACGATAGTCCCGTCTCGCGCCCCCTTCACTGGTGTGAGATCGCAGCGGATCGGGTTGAACGCCGTGATGTAGGCGATGTCGTGGGGGGCGATCTGGAAGTCGTGCAGGTCGGCCCTCAGACCGTTGCCCCCGGGAATCCTGGCGACGGTCTGGTAGCGGGAGTTCATGACGATGTCCTCGCCCTGGCCGAAGCCCAGCGAGAGCACCCGCCCCCTCCACCACGTCAGGGCGCGCCGACCTTCATACGTCTGCTCGTTCAGGTCCTCCGCCGTTTCTCCCCCCGGGAGCTTCTCGAACCAGACGAGCCGGCCCTGGGGCGTGTAGATCAGCGGCCCGTACTGGCCGGCGCCGGGGCCGTTGGTCGTGAGGATGTCGCCCGCCGCCGGATCGCGATCGGGCACGGTGACGCTCAGGATCGGGGCCTGGACGCCCGGCAGGGTGTAGAAGCTCTGAAGGTCGGCGGGCGCCGCCCGCGGGTTGGGGAACTCGGGGGTACTCGCGGTCGGATATGGGGTATCCACGCGGAAGTGAAAGGCGATCGGCCGACCGCGGTCGCCGGCTCCGATCACGGCGTGCACGGCGACGCGCTCGCCGGTGTCGAACGGGGTGCCGGGCACGAAGCTCGCGCCGTCGCCCTGCGAGTAGGCGAGCAGGCGGCCGGTGTGGGCGCCGCTGCGCTCGCCCACGACGGAGACCTCGCGGATCTCCCCCGCCGTCGCGCCCAGGAAGCTGATCTGGGTGTTGGGGTTGGCGGTGTCCGTTTCCGGCGTCGGCGAGACGTCGACATCGGTGCCGGGCAGCGCGGCCGAGTGCTCGAGCGTGGCCGGTAGGCACGCGGGAGAGGCGCCGTCGAGACCTGAGGAGCCCGAGCCCGAGAGCAATCTCAGGCTGGGGGAGCCCAGCGCGATCGCGAGTACTGCCCATGCGAGCGCGGCGATCCCCAGGACGATGAGCACGTTGCGGCGCATGCGGGTCGAGCCGGGGTCAGCTCTCCGCGAGGCGGACGAATCTGGCGCGACGCTCCTGCTGTGTGTAGCCGGCCGCCCGCCAGAAGCCCATCGCGACGGGCTCGTCGTCGATGACGATCGCGGTGAGCCTGGCCGCGCCCCGCGCTCGCAGGCGTCGCTCCCCCTCCCGCAGCAGCGCCGTGGCGATCCCCTGCCGCCGTCGATCGGGGTGGACCGCGAGCCGGTAGAAGCTGCCCCGCCACCCGTCCCAGGCCGCGATCAGCGACCCGAGGAGCACGCCACCGGCGTGTGCGAGGAGGAGCGCCTCCCCGTCGGTGGCCAGCAGGCGCTCCAGGCACTCGCGCGTATCAGTAGCGCTCGGTGCGCTGCCGGCGGCGCTCCACAGGGACAGCACGGGCTCGATGTCCTGCGCGAGGGCACCTCGGATCTTCCAGTCGAGCACCGCCGCACAAATACCAGAGCGGCGGGTGGCGCGCCGGATGATTCGAGGTGTGGCCACGGGCGCGGCTAGGGTCCGGGCGGACCGGGCAGGTGTCCGGGTAGTTGACCACGTGTATGGGATCTGGGTCTTCAAGCGTGGGTTTCCGCCGCGGTGCGCCGCGCGCGCGAGATCATCGCGGCCTGCCCAGCGAGCGCGGCCGCCGTCGCGAACAGGAAGCTCGTGGCAACGCCCGATGCGCGGAGAGAGATCGTGAGTGTGAAGCAGAACAGCGCGAACGCGACGAAGCCGGAGAGCATTCCGCGCAGCAGCCTTACCGTTTCGCCGGCTCCGCGCTGGGTGTGCGTGAATGTCGCCAGAACCGTAGTGATCACGGGGAACGGTGCGAGCAGCCCGCTGAGCTGTGGCCCGAGCCATCCCGACGCTGTCGTGAGGGCAAGTACCAGCGCTAGGGCGCAGGCGGCGCGGACCGGTAGGTCCCAGGCCGGCGGGGACGCGATCACGGTACGGTCACCGGTTGCGTCGGGCAGCAGCAGGAGACCGACGGCGAATCCAACACATGCCAGGGAGAGCGCGACGCCGGCCGGCACCGCGACACCGTCGAGCGCGAGCGTACCGATGGCAAACGCGAGCCAACCCCAGAGCATGCAGGCGAACCACCGGGCGCGATACGCGAGGCGGCCGTAGACCACGACAAAGGCTGTCAACGACAGCAGTCCGAGCAGCGTCCCAGCGGCCGCGTGCTGAGCAAACACACGGCCATGCGCGAGTGCGTAGGCCAGCAAGATCGGACCGGCTACCACTGGAAGCCCGCCAACGACCCCGCCGACCCACGGGCCGAAACGCCGCGCGGCAACTGACGCTCCCACGACGAATGACGGCGCCAGCAGCGCCTTGACGGCAAGAACGATCACCCGGCTTCCCCTCAGTCGGTGGTGCGGCGACGGTACAGGGAAGCGGCGAGCGGCGCGAAGACCGCCACGAGCGCGACGGACCAGAGCAGCGATGCGAGTAGCGCGTGCTGCATCGGCCAGGCGTGGATGCTCGCTGACGGGTTGGGGTTGCCGAGCAGTTCACGGCAGGCTGCGGCGGGCTCGCCTTCCTGCTCGACGGCAACATGTCGGTCGGGATCTCAGGTGAGGAACTGATGGTGCGGGTGGGCCCCGACGCGACCGAAGATACGCTCTCCCGGCCCCACGTGCGAGACCAGCCTATGCGGCGTCAACGATCGCTGGAGGCTATGGCTACCCAAGCTTCTCGACTACCTCGTAGGCGCCGTCGAGAAGCACCTCTTCAACGCTCTGCGCGATGCGGGCGACCTGATCGTCTCGGCCGGCCTGAGCCTGGACTTCAGCCAGCTCCTCCGGGGAGCCGTTGAAGAAGCCGAACGAGATGACCACGTCCGGGTCGCTCACGTCGCGGACATGGTAGATCGGGCGCCAACGCTCGATCACCTCTGCGGCGGCGTCACCTGGATCCCATGCCGCGCGAAATGCATCGTAGGCACCTGGCTTCAGGCGGCGGGCGGTCAATGTGCAGATCATGTGTCTCCCTTTCAGTTCGTGTGGGCCCTCGATCCTACGTCGGCTCAAATGCTCAGGTCAGTGCTCAGCTAGGCGATCGCACCCGGGACCTCGTCTTTGAGCATCTGCGAGATCTGCTCGCGCAGCTGCGGCGTGTCCTCGTGCCCGTGTGCCGTCACCGCATGGGCGACAGCCGCGTCGAGGACATGCTTGTCGCTTCCCGCCATCGCCAGATCACAGTTGTTCTCGCTCGGCATCTCACGGCAGTCGAGGTACTTACGGGGCATAGCTCCTCCATTCGTAACTAGTTAGTGGGCCGCCTGTTATCTTACCTATCAATAGGTAAGAAGTCAAGCACGCCTGCGAGGATGCTTCCATGGCTGTAAGAGCACACGACACGAGATTCAGTCCCGAAGCGCCTGACGTCAACCGGCGGCCCGCGAACACGCGCTCGCGCATCCTCGACGTCAGTGAACGACTCGTTCAGGTCCGGGGCTTCAACGGCTTCAGCTATGCGGATGTAGCCGCCGAGCTGTCCGTCACCAAGGCCAGTCTCCACTACCACTTCCCCAGCAAGGCCGAGCTGGGCGAGGCCCTTATCGCCCGTTACGCGGAGCGTTTCGCGCACGCGCTCGCAACCATCGACGCAGACCTCGCGCTCGCGCCCGCCAAGCTCGACGCGTACGCGAACCTGTATACCGAAGTGCTGCGCCAAGAACGGATGTGCCTCTGCGGCATGCTCGCCGCCGAGTACCAGACTCTCCCTGGCCCAATCCGGAACGCTGTAGTCGCGTTCCTCAATGATACCGAGGCTTGGCTCGCGCTAGTCCTCGAACACGGTCGCAAGGATGGAAGCCTGCGCTTTAGCAACACAGCTGCCGAGACGGCGAGAAGTATCGTCAGCGGTCTCGAGGGCGCCATGCTCGTGGCACGACCCCATGGCACGATCGAGCGGTTCGAAACCACAGCGGCTCAACTGCTTGCAAGCCTCGCTGGTACCACGCGTCTGGAGCGAAGCTCAACGGAGGCCGCAAATCGGGCAAAGCAGCATGAGGCAGCGCCCACTGGTTGAGGACGATGTTTCGGAACACTGTTACAATATGTGAACGATCACTACTATGAGAGGAGACCGGTGAGCGGACTCGTCAATTACCACCTCGAGAGCGCCGTCGCGACCATCGCGATGGACGATGGCAAGGTCAACGCGCTCTCGGTAGACATGCTGGGCGCATTGCACAAGGCGTTCGACCGGGCCGAGCGGGATGGTGCGGTCGTCGTCCTACGCGGCCGCGAGGGCTACTTCTCGGCGGGCTTCGACCTGCAGGTCTTCGCTAGCGGGGATGCGGAGCGGATCGTCGAGATGCTCCGGCTGGGAGCGACCCTGGCGCAGCGGATCATGGGCTTTCCGGCGCCGGTGTTGATCGCCAGCGATGGTCACGCGGTCGCGGCGGGAGCGTTCATGTTGATGGCGGCGGACGTGAGGATCGGGGTCGACGGCGAGTTTCGAGTTGGCCTCAACGAGGTGCAGATTGGGCTGACGATGCCTCAGTTCGTGATCGAGCTCGCGCGCCAGCGGCTGCACCCCGGTCACCTCGCGCGTGCGGTTATCAACGCTGCGATGTACACGCCCCGAGAGGCCGTGCAGGTCGGCTACCTCGACGAGGTCGTGCCAGCGGCCGAGCTTGGCGAGGCGGCACGGCGCGAGGCCGAGCGACTCGCCGGCCTGAACCGCGTGGCGCACACGGCAACCAAGCAGCGCGTCCGAGCGCCGTCGCTCGCTGCGATCGGTGCGGCAATCGAGAGCGAGATGAGCGTCGAGGCGCTGAGTGGGGGCAGCTCGCCGGCGTAGGTCCTTGCTGCACCGCGGGGAAGAGGGTGGATCAGAACTCGGTGGGCGCGAGGAGTTGCGCGAGCTCTTCCTCACTCCCGCTCGAGCTTCTCAACCCGCGCCGATCTGGCGGTCCATCCGCAGCAGCACCTCTCGATAACCACCTCACGTCCGGCGTCATAGATCGCCTCCGCCTCGGCGCGCTCCACGCACCCAAATTCGACACCCCAGGGTTATGTCCCCCAACCCAACTGAACGCTTACTAAAACAAGGTGATTTGCAGGTATTTTAGAATGGAGCCAACCGGGATCGAACCGGTGACCTCCTGCTTGCAAAGCAGGGGCAGTGTTGCTGAAGCCTATGAACACGGGGGTTTGGGTCGGCCAAAGTGGCGTTATAACTGGCGAAACTGACCCATGCGGTACTCAAAGCGGTACTCGCGGCCATGTGGTACTCATGTGGTACTCATGTGGTACTCTGTATTAAAGTGGCTGGTGAAGGTAAGCAAAGCGGCAGTGATCCAACCGGTGCGCTCGTAGTTGCAGGCCGCGCGAACAGGCCCGCCTACGAGGCCAAGTGGCGGCGCGCGGGGCGACAGGTGAAGCGTCGGATAGGGCCAGCGTGGCTTGAGCGGGCGGCCGACGACAGCGGGTGGGTCATGCGGCGTGGGCGAGTTTCGGAGGGCTACTTCGACGAGAAGCGCGCGACCGTGCGCATGGCCGAGCTGATCGCCGAGCACGACCGGGAGGAGCGCGCGATCGAAGCCGGTGAGCGGGAGCGGCGCGAGCGTGGAGTGACATTTCGTGAGCTCGCGGCGGAGTGGCTCGAGTACCTGCAGCACGAGCGCGGCGCCAAGCCGTCCACGCTCAACGACTACCGCTACATGCTTGCCGAGCCCGGGGCGCCGCACCGCCGCGGCAAGGGTAAGAGCCCCGGAGTGCTCATGGCCGCGTTTGGCGACCGCCCGGCGGCGAAGATCACCACGCGGGAGGTGTCGGCGTTCCTGCGCAAGCTGGACACCGACGGCGTGTCTCCCCGCTCGGTCAACAAGAACCGCCAGGTACTCTCGGCGATCTTCGGTTACGCCTGCCGCGCCGACACCCACAGCCTGTCTTTGAATCCCGTGGTCGGCACGACCAAGCGCCGCGAACCGCCAGCGGCCGTGCTCGACTTCTACGAGCCGGAGGAGGTCGAGGCGATCGCCATCGCAGCCGCCGAGGGATCACACCGTGGAGCGCAACCGGCCCGCCTGAGCGACGAGGAGATCGCCTGGCGCGCCCGCGAGGACGCACAGGACGGCGAGCTGTTCCGTCTGGCCGCCTACACCGGCCTGCGCCTCGGCGAGTTGATCGCGCTGCGCTGGGAGGACGTCGACTTCGACACGCGCCGCATGGTCGTCCACCGCGCCGTGTCCGCCGGTGTGGAGGGGCCGACAAAGAGCTGGCAGGCGCGCTTCCTGCCGCTCGCCGATCCTGCCGCCGAGGCCCTCGAACGTCTGCAGGCGCGCGGCGACTACACATTGCGCGAGGACTACGTGTTCTGCTCACGCCTCGGCCGGCGCCTCGACCCCTCCGCCGTCCGCCGCCGCTTCAAGGCGGCACGCGACGCCGCCGGGCTGCGCGCGCTCCGCTTCCACGCTCTTCGCCACGCCGCCGGCAGCCTCATCGCCCGGCACGCCGACGCGCGCTTCGTCCAGGAGTTCCTCGGGCACTCGCGGATCACGACCACCGAGCGCTACATGCATGCCAAGGCACGGCCCGAGGATCTCGAACGGGTCAACCTCGCGTTCGCGGCATCCTCGCCCTCAGCGCGGCCAGCAGAGTAAGGCCACGCCTGACGAGCAGAGCGGGCGCGCTTGCAGGGTTGCCAGATACGCCCTGGAGAGGGGTTGGCATTGATTGGCGGTGATTGGCATTGAGTGGCGGTGACTGGCGCTAATCGCTTTGCCGACGGCGATAGAAGCCCGTATTCGCCGGGCCGACAAACTCAAGCAAACCCACATCGCGAAGTCGCTTGAGATCACGTGCGAGGCTTCTAGTGGGAATCCCTGTGTGCCCCTGAATCGCAATCGCGTTCGGACGATCCAGCTCGTCGACGGCAGCCAGGATGGCGTTACTGCGCTCCTCGACGGTGAGGCGGCGATTGGCCCGACGGGTGCTCGCCGTCGGCGTCCGGCTACCCCGCCCTGCCAGATCGGCACTGAGGTGAGGTCGCATAACGACCTTGATCTGAGGCCCGTTCTCGATCCATTCAGGCTCTGGATAGCCCTCCTCGGCGCACGCAGCGACGATCCGGTCATAGCCGCTGCCGTAGCCCTCGATCACGCCAAGGCGCATCAGCACCCGCGAGATTGCCTTGTTGCGTCGCAGGCTCACGCCTGACTGGAAGTCCTCGCGCGAGAACCCTGGAGGCCAGGTGCCAGGACTCGATAGCTCAAGGCGATCGGAGAAAAGTGCCACGAAGATCGACGCCCCCTCGACGGCGTAGTCAGCGTGAGCGACCGCGTTGTTCAGCACCTCACGAACAGCCACGCTTGGATAGAGGTCGCGCTCCTCCCGGCGCGTGCGTCCGGTGATCTCCACGAGCCGGTCGGTGTTGCGCTCGATGAATCGCACCGCCGTCTCGATGCCGTCAAGCACCGTCTCGTCGTCCTCATCGCCTCTGACCGCCGGCCGGCTCTTGTCTACGCCCCGAAAAGCCACGCAGCGGATCTGCGCGTCAGGGAAATGGATCTCCCGTTCACGGCCGAAGAGGATGATGCCTGCTCGGGTGGGGACCAGCCGACCGCCATACTCGGCGAGCACGCCGAGACTTCGCAGCTTCGCGTCCGTCGAGCGCTCCCCCGCCGCGCCAAGCCAGCGCTTGATCGCCTCATGGTCGAGATCGTCACGCGTCAGTCCAGGCAGTGGCTCTTGATCCCAAGCACCCATCTGACGCGCCCGCTCAAGCTCAGCGACCTTCTCCGGGCTCGCCGGCAGCGAGTTGCTGCCGATCCGAACAAACGTGCCCTTGTCTTTGCCCTTCGCCTTCACGAAGAACGGACCCGCGGCATACGACGCGCGCAACAAGAGCAGATCGTGCCCTTCGTGCGTAACGATCTCGAGTTGCACGGTCGGCTGCGGCTCGATCGAGCCAGCGATCGCATTCGCCAGCTTCTCCTCCTGCTTCTCTACGTCGCGCACACCGAGGACATCCTTGGTTTCGTCCTCGACACCCACGACGATAGTGCCACCAGCTGTGTTCAAGAACGAGCACACCGTCGCAAGGACACGCGGCATCCCCGACAGGTCCCGCTTGAAATCCAGGCGAGTGCCCTCGCGCTCGGCCAACAGCTCAGCGACAGACTTCGGCATCATGAGAGCGTAAGGCTACGAACCTCTTGGGACGCTTCTCGCTCGGCGGCGCCAGCTGCGAGCAGACTGCTCACGCCGCCGCGCTTCCCCCCGACCGTCCCCGGACCGCCGCCTCGACCTCATCCCGCAGGAAGATCCAGCGGCGTCCGAGCTTGCGGCCAGGGAGCAGCCCGCGGCGCGCGTATTCGAGGACGGTCGAGAGGGGCAGGTGCAGCAGCTCGGCGACATCGCGACCGTCGAGGACGTCTTCGCGCGTCAAGCGGGGGTGGGTGGTTGTGGGCACGGTGCTAATCGACATCTGGGCAGAGAAGTGGCGCTCTGGGTTGATGACCGCGAGCCGCCCGGAGCGGCCACCGACTTCACCGCCTCGCGGCCCCACCTGAGCGACAGCCCTGGCCCTTCCTCCGGCTCTCACCGAGCAGGCAACCGCACCGGACCCTCGCCTGGCCTACCCGCCGCAAGAGCGCCGGTCCCAGAGCGCGACCCGTGGCCTCCGCGCGGCCTCGCTTCGCTTCGCTTCGCCCAAGCACAGACAACATGCACGGCCCTCCGGGCGCTGTGCGAGCGCTGTGCAATCGGCTGGCCGCTTCAGCGCCGTCGTGGTCATCACTTCATGTGATGACGGCGGCGAGCATAGGTGCGACTCGGGGCGGCGGGTACGCGTGCTACCTGGAGAGCAAGACCGTGGAGCCAGAGCGCGGGGACTACTACCTGACCCCCGACGGCGAGATGGCGCAAGCTCCCGGCCGGTGGCTTGCCGACGCGGAGACGCTGGAGGGGCTGGGCATCGTCGCCGGCGAGCCGGTGGAGGGCGCGGACTTCATCGCGCTGATGGAGGGCCGCCACCCGGGCACAGGCCGCTGTCTGCGACCCGAGGGCGCCGGCGGCGGTCGGGGCGGTGGGATCGACGTGACGCTGAGCGCCCCGAAGTCCGTCTCTACGGTGTGGGCTCTCGGCGACCCATGGCAGCGCGAGCAGATCGAGCAGGCCCACGGTCGCGCCGTCGAGCAGACCATCCACCGTCTGCGTGAGCAGGTCCCCGTCGTGCGCCGCCGCTACAGCGGCCAGGTCGTGGAAGAGCGCGCCAAGGACGTGATCGCCGCCGAGTACCGCCACACCACCGCCAGAGGGGTCTCCGGCGCCCAGGCCCCGGACCCCCAGCTGCACAGCCACGTGGTCATCAGCGGCGCTGTGCGCGAGGACGACCGGATCGTGGCGATAGCCTCGCGGCCGGTCTTCCGCTCGGCGCGGGAGCTGGGCGCGTTCTACCGCTGCGCGCTCGCTGAGGAGCTTGTGCGGGAGGGGTACACGGTCGAGCAGGGCACCGGCAAGGACGGCCGCTACTTCGAGATCGCCGGTGTCCCCCGCGAGCTGCGCGAGGCGTTCTCGGGGCGCTCCCGCGAGGTCGCCAGGGCGGCGGAGCGCTTCCGTGCCCGCTACGGCCGCGCACCTGAGCGCGGTGAGCTGCGCAACCTCGCGCTGGAGAACCGCCGGTCCAAGGAGCTGACCACATGCTCTGACCTGCAGAGGGTGTGGACCCAGACCGGGCGCGCTCACGGATTCGGCCCCGATGAGGCGGTGCGGCTGATAGGCGCATCTGAGCGTCCCACGGCCACCCGCGCGATCGAGGATCGCATCGAGGCGAAGCTGACCGAGCAGCACGCAGTCTTCGAGGAGCGCGACCTGCGCGCGGTCGTGCTGGAGCAGGCCGCCGGAGAGCTAGCGCCGGATCAGGCGCTCGCCGCTGCGCGGGGGATGATCCGCGATCGGCGGGTACTGACCTTGGAGGGCGGGCGGATGACTACCTTGGCGGTCCGCGCCCAGGAGCAGGCGATCGAACGCCGCGCCACCCACCTCGCCCAGCCCGCAAGCCGGGATGTCGGCGAGATCGCACGAGAACAGGCTGCTCGTGAGGTCGCCGAGCACATCGGCGGGCCACTCAGCGCTGAGCAGCACCACGCGCTCGAAGTCCTCACTGGTCCCGAGCGCGCCGCCGTGCTGGTCGGCCCCGCCGGGACCGGCAAGGGAGTGGTGATCGACGCCGCCGCACGCGCGGAGCAGCACGCTGGGCACGAGA
Organism: uncultured Solirubrobacterales bacterium; assembly: GCA_963742275.1. Taxonomy (GTDB): domain Bacteria; phylum Actinomycetota; class Thermoleophilia; order Solirubrobacterales; family Solirubrobacteraceae; genus Palsa-744. The sequence continues at coordinate 1,307,093 of CAVUKU010000001.1, forward strand.
CGATCGGCGTCGCCGTCTCAGGCTCCACCGCAGAGAGCCTCGGCACCGATAGCCCCGCCCTCGCAGGGCACACACTCACCCTGGACTCGCTGGTCGCCCGCGCGAACACGGGGACCATCCATGTGGGCGGGGACACGACGATCATCCTGGACGAGGCCGGGATGGTCGACCACAAGCGCCTCGACGCGCTCACCGAGTTGGTGGAGCGCTCGGGGGCGAAGCTGATCGCTGTTGGTGACGGCAAGCAGCTCCCCTCGATCGGCCCCGGCGGGATGTTCGACCGGCTCACCAGCCACGCTCCCGCCGCCGAGCTCGCGGACATCCACCGCACCAAGGACCCCGCCGAGCGGCGTGCATGGCAAGCACTACGCGCTGGAGAACCGGAGCGTGCAATGGCGCACTACGCCTCACGCGGCCAATTGCACCTCTCCGACACCCGCGACCAGGCAGTAGAGCAAGCCGTACAAACATGGGCGGAGCTCACGGAGGGCCGCGATATCCGCGAGGTCACCTTGATCGCCGACGCCTCCAACCAAGAGATCGACCGGCTCAACGCCCGCGCACAACACCTACGCGCAGAGCGAGGCGAACTCGGACACCACGAGACCCCGCTACCCGGCGTCCACTACGGCCTACGCGAAGGCGACCTCATCGCCTTCACCACGCAGCACCGCCCGCCAGGGCAGCCACGGGTCGAGAACGGCGCCCGCGGACAGGTCAGCACCATCCACGACCGGGGCGTGACCGTCACGATCGACGGATCACAACGCAAAATCCAACTCGCAAGCGAGCACCTTGAGTCGCTGAGGTTGGCCTACGCACAGCATGTTTACCGTCAGCAGGGCGCGACCGTAGAGCGCTCCGTCGTGCTCACCGGCGGCTGGCAGACCAGCAAGGAGACCGCCTACGTCGAGGCGACCAGAGCACGCCACGGCACCGACTGGTTCATCGCCCGCGACGACCTCGGCACCGAAGGACAGGACGCCGCGCGCGTCACGCGCCTGGCTCAGCAGATGTGCAACAGCCGCGCACAGACTCCATCGCTCGCGCACCCCGAGCTGCCCGACCCAGAGTGGGGCTCAGGATTCCGAATCGCAATCGCGCCCAGCCGCCGCAGTCGGATACCGGGTATCGCGCGCATCACCAGTCGCATCGCCCAATCCGACCGAACACCAGAGCGAACACGATGAGTCATAAGGTCCACGTAGTCCTACCAAACCGTAGCCACCCAACTTGATCCTTAGAGCGGCTCAGATCCGTGAGATCCCTCGCGTTGAATGCCTCTGGTACCATGCCCGCCAATGTCGTTGGGGGCATACAAGGCGTACCTGAGCCTGGCGGCGATCCCGTGCGTGCTGACCTTGGCCAGCTGTGGCGGCGACGGCGTTACCCAAACGACCCGAGCGGCTAACGCATACACAGCGCCGTCTTCGGCGATCACGCCCGCCAAGGAAGCGGAAGTGAAGGCAAACACCGAACACGTCAAGCGTGAACAACAAGGACAGCCTGGAGCAACGGCCTCCTCGGCGAATCTGGATTTCGTCGCACACATCACTACCCCCCACGGTGACCACCTCACCGAAGCGGTCACCATTGGTGCACCCGTGCTGCCCAGCCAAGCAGGGGTCGATCTCAGTAGTTGCGTTGGTAACGCCAACAACGGGCGGGCAGTGCTCGTGCCAGTCGAATACATGCTCGTCCTTGAAACAAACATCCCGCTTGAAGTTTCGCCTGGGCCCTTTGTACGACCTCTCCAAGCGCACATGGAAATCCTGAACGAATACAGCCACCAATGTGGGCCTGGCGTGAGCGGCAAGTTCGTTGCACATCTTGAACCGCGACAGGCCGCTAAAGGCAAGATCTGGCTGATCCTCGACGAAGCCATCACACCGAACGATGAACGCCCGACGGAAGCATCACTCGCCAAGGAAAACTGGGCGATCGACCTCCCATCTGAGGGCACCGGAGTGGTGGCCACAGGTAGTCGCATTGGGTGCGAACCAACAACACACGAAAAGGTTCTGTTTCTCTTTACGCCGCCGAAGAACACCTGCTGATTCACCACGCACGACGGCTGCGCCGCTGTCACTGCTGTTGAGTTCGCGCGGGAGGTCCTTGCTTTTGTGCTGCTCTAGTCGAGGTGCGGGTTCTGGATCTGCAGCGAGGCAAGCGGCGCGAGCTGATTCAGACCGCTACCGAAGGCGAATCGCGCAGCCGTCAACGCGTCTGCGAATCCGGCGGCAGATTCGAGCATCAACGGAAGACGATGGTGCACCGCCAGCGACATCCCTGGAGGCACCATCAACACAGGCGGCTCAAAGTGACCGCAGGCGTTGACGACGCCGAACTCTCTATACGTCAGTCGCGGACGCGTATAGCACCCAGAGCCACCACAGGACGTTGAGCGCGAGCGTGACAATACCGAGCCATACGAACAGCTCGCCCGCTTGGTAGGCAAAGGTGGCAATCCCGCAATTCAGCCCGACGTGCGAACTTTCGGATTGGGCTACCTGCCCTATTACTGTGTTGCACGCCGCATTTTCAGCCGCGAAATGAGACTTCGCGAAGAGCGACGCGGCGATTATCGCGATGCTCCCGACAGCGCCGATTTGACGCGGCCGCCTCACGCTCGGCGTTTTGCGCGCGACAGGGCGGGTAGCCGTGACGCGTGTGTACCCGGCGGGTGCTTGGCTACTCTTGGTCCCAGCAGGGTGCAGCCCTCGCTGTGACTCGGCAACGAGTTGCTCGCTCGGACGGTCCCAGAACGACTCAGGGTCCAGCGCTGTGAACGGAAGGCCGTCGGTGAGCCCCGGTCGAAGCCGATCCAGCAGAGCGTCGCGGTCCCAGAGTTGGTCCAGCTCCGCTTCTTCGGTCAAAAGCCACGACTCGCCGCCGGGATCGTGGTGGTGACAGGCCAGGCGCACGTCCCGGGGTGTTGCTCCGTCCGGGAGGATGTGCACGCTCGAGGCGCGCCCTCCGCAGTCGTCGCACAGGAGCGGGGTCTCCGGTTCGCCAGGTGACTTCGTATCGCGCACGCTCACAGCTCGGAGACCGTACCAACCCGTGTCGCTCCTGGCATCTGTGCCCGGTCGAGCTGGCGACTGCGTGACCCCCGCATCGCCTAACCTCCGCATCAAACACCACCGGCCGACACGAGGTCGCCGACAAGAGTCGCTGTGCTCGAGGACCCGCTCGCATGGCACTCGCTGACTGGCTCGACAAACCTGTCATCCCGATCCGAGCGAGCCAAACGCTTCGTGCGCGAGACTCAGAACCGCCGCTCGATCCTGCGTCTTACCCTGTCCTAGCCGCCCGAGGGGCGGTTCCGTATGCAAGGAGCATTTCAGCCCGCTGATGGGGCTCGTTCCAGGCCGGTACGGTCACGGGCTGAGCTCTTGCGTGACCGTTATTTCTTGGGGCTGGGTCGGATCGTTGACGCCTGCGCCGTGTTCTACGCCGATCCCGCCAGGAAGGATTGTTGGGCACTCGGCACCATTGGCGTTGAAGTATGACATCTGCTTGCCCGTCTTCAAGTTAATGACAGCAAAGTCGCCGTTTACTTGAGCGAGCATCTGACTGCTTGTTAGATCGCAAACTTCTGCGGCAGGTAGTTGCCACAGTCGTTTGCCGGTGCGGTCGTCATACCCGAGCAGACACGTCGATTCGCCCTGCTTGCAGATGTGCCCGTTTACGACTAGCGTTCCACCCCCGTCGCCGGCGATGTACGGTGGGTAGGGTTCGGTCGTCTGCCAGGCCACATTCATCGACGGCAGCGTGTAGGCGTAGATGCGCTGACTCGGAACGGATTCCTGGTTGGGGATCGCTATTAGTGCTGCCCCCGTCGACGTCGTCCCAGACCTGGGGGACGAACCCTTGCTGTTGGTCAAGAACAGCCAGCTAGGTGCCATTTCGGCTCCACCTTCCGTCCTCTCGAAGACAACCGTGCCAGGCCGATGGCCGCTGACCCTCCCTCCTGCTGTACCGTCGTTATGTATCCGGCCGACAACGGCGCCAGTTCCGGGGGCAACGAGAAGGTAGTACGGCGAATCCCTGCCCCACGTGGGGTTGGTCGCATCAGCCACGTAGCTCCCGATCATTCCAACGGCGCGGCTGTCGGGCCGCACGGCGCCAGAGACGAGGTCGATGACCTGGCCGCCGGTTTCGCCTTCCAGTGCGATACCCCAGCGACCGTCGAGCGTGTTGTCGAAGTTCCACAGACTGCCTTCATACGCCTTGCATTCGGGGTCGCCGGCGAACAGCTTGCTGCTCCATACGGGGGCTCCCGTCTGGGCGTTCCACGCCTTGATCTGAGTCGAGGCGGACGCGGGGCGGATACCTTCGGCTGGCGTGTTGGTCACGAGAAAACCCACAATCAGGCGCCCTCTCCCGGGCACCACGACATCGGCCGCACCACACTCACCGGTGAGCGCACCCGCCCTCAGCTGGGTGAGGCGGTTGCCCGCGGCGTCGTAGCTGGTGACGCTCGATTCGTCCGCCTGCCCGCTGGCGTTGAGCAGGCTGCCTACGATGTCAAAGCCGTTGCCGTTTGTGACCACGTTCAGACGGCCGGCACCTTTGACGCTAGCGAGCCGCGTACCAACCGCAGGCGCGACGGTGACCGGCGCGCCTGTGTGCGGAGCCGCTTCGTTGCTTGGCCCAGTCGATTTCGACGACAGCGCTTGGACGAAGCGGCGTGCAAGCGCAGAGCCGAGCGGACACCGAGCCTGGAGATATTCCCCGACCCGCTGAAACGAGCCCGAGGAGGCCAGCGAGTTGATTAGGTTTGCACCGAGTGCTCCGACGGGATTCGTCGCGGCACTCCCCAGATTGTCCTGAAGCTTGCTTAGCGCATCGTGAACGGCCACCGTGTCGGGCTGGATGCTCTCAGGAGCGTGCGGAATCATTCCGGCAAAGACAACTGTGAGGTCACCCGGGGCCGAAAGGAGCGTCGCAAGCGAGCCAAGGGGATTCCGGCTTGCTTCGCCGTTTGCCTTCGCAGCCTTTTCCATCAAGGGCGCGGCCTGAGAATAGAACGCTTCACAGTAGCTCGCCGCGCTCTGAGACGAACCTCCCGCCAGGCCGGCCGCTCCACCGCTTCCGCCACAGGCTGCCAGAGTGCCTCCGAGCGCCAGACAACAAGCGCCGACCACCCATGGTCGAAGATGGGTCGAGGTACGACGCAAGCACGGCGGGTCGGCGAACGGGCGTAGCGGCTCGCGATCGGACAAACGATCAGTCAACGAGTGCTTCCTGGGCTCATTGTCATCTAAGTGCCCCCCTCGACTTGGCTGGCCCTCGGATTGAGACGCGCCGAGAGCGCGTGCGATGCCGCATAGTATTGAGGTCGCGGCCTGGATGTCGATCGAGCCCGCGCGGAGTGCTGAGATCTGCCGGTGATGCCGCTGACGGCGGGCGTTGCGGCTTGGATCTGGCTGCGCTCGCGATACTGAGCCCAATCTCAACCTCCTGCCTGCAAACCGCCGCTGCGCCGAGCCCCCGCAAAATCAGGCCCGACGTGGTACTCACCTGCGGTACTCTATAGCACAATCGAATAACACTTGGGTACCACCGGTGACTCAAAACCCGCTATTTTGCAGGCAATTCCTCCAGTGGAGCCAGCCGGGATCGAACCGGCGACCTCCTGCTTGCAAAGCAGGCGCTCTCCCAGCTGAGCTATGGCCCCAGGACTGCTCAATATACGCGCTACAGAGCTGGTTTCCGCCCTTCAGGCGGCTTTGCGCTCCTGAGCTTCGATGTCGTCTCGGCGACTCGTCTGCCAATAACTGCCATTTCAGTTGCCGTCGGATTCGACTTCGGTGTCAAGCTGGGCGCCGTACTGGGCCGGATCGAAGTCGCCGGGCCAGATAGTGAACTTGTCGCATTTGGCCCTGCTGAGGTCAGCCTTAATGAAGATGGCCTTGCTGAGGTCCGCCCCGCGGAGGTCGGCGTCGATGATGCTGGCCCCGCCGAGGTAGGCGCTGCGAAGGTTGGCGCTGAAGAGGTCGGCCCTGCTGAGGTCAGCCCCGCGGAGGTCAGCCCCGCGGAGGTCAGCGCCGATGAGGTTGGCCCCGATGAGGTCGGCTCTGAAGAGGTTGGCCCCGATGAGGTCGGCTCTGAAGAGGTTGGCCCCGATGAGGTTAGCCCCGCGGAGGTCGGCCCCGCTGAGGTTGGCCTCGTGCAGCTCGGCTCTAGCCAGGTTGACGTCTTGGAGGTTGAGTGCTCGTGGCCCGTCTTGCTCGGATCGCCGGCGTGCCACCACCGACACGGCGGCTTGGGTGTCGGTGGTGATTTCCGTTGTGGTGTCCGGCGTGTCGTTGGGAGTGTCTACGGGTGAGTGCTCGCGTATGTAGGCGGTTAGAACCTCCATGATTGGCGGGTGATCGACGGTTGACTCCCGCGCAATCCGCTCAAGCGCATAGATGCCGCCGAGGCGGACATCTATCTTTTCGTTGCCAAGATGGTCGATCGCACGAGAGAAGCGCTCGGTGATTTGTCCTTGCTGGTTCAGCGCGAAAGTCTTGGCCGTGTAGATCGCGCCGGCAATGGCGATCCCGCCCGCCAGGATTGCGAGCAAGGCGGTCCGCACCCGACCTGTTTCCGCTGCTTGGTTGGTTGGCGAGAAGCCGTGCGCGGAGGCGAGCCAAGTTGGAACCCACTTCACGAGCAACACGATCAGAGCGACGACTACAATCGCTTCGGCCGCTCCGTACACGAATCCGCGTAGTCCGAGGGGCCGAAATCTCTCACGCAGCAGTCGTCGAAGCATCGGCGGCGCACGCTACCGACTCCGGTTCGAGCGCGAACTTCTGGGTCTCAACTTCCGTTTGTGTGCCCTCAACTAGCACCCGAAGCTGGGCCTTCTCATCCTCGCCGCGACGCATCGCCTGGCGGTAGACGCGGAGCGCGAGCGCGGGGTTGGTGTGGCCCATTTCGTCCATGACGGTGCCGGGGTCCAGCGGTTCCTTCGTGCGCTCGGCGCTGATCTGCACCAACTCGCCGACGCAGTAGCCAAGGCAAAGAAACGGGACGACCGCTGACGGGAGGAGCCGCGCCGGCTCGACGCTCCTCGTCCTCGCCCTCTCGGGCGAGGACCTTCTTCGCGGCGATCAGCGCGTCGAGGCGATCAGACTTCCCGGCCCGTCGCTCACGGCGGCGTGGACGCTCCACCTCGAACACCTCGACACCCTCAGCCTGCAGGTACTCGCAGAGCCCAGCCCCGAAGCTGCCGGCGCCCTCGATACCGACCAACACCTCCCCGTCGAGCTCGCCGAGCCAGTCAGCGAGCGTGCGGTACCCGGCCAGGTCGGCCGTGACGGTGATCTCGCCGAGAAGCTGCCCGAGCTCGTCCAGGGCGACGGCGAGATGCTGCTCCTTGTGGGTGTCCACGCCTACTGCGATCATGAATGCGGTCTCCTTATCTGCTGGTTGGCGCTAGTGATTTGGAGGCCGCCAGACAAAGCCATGTCGAGCGATAGGCACGCTTCTATGAAGTCATGGCGGCGTCCGTGACAGGCGGCGGGAGACAGATCCAACGCAAGGCACCCAACCGGGGCCAGCCGTTTTACTCGAGTCATCCCGTCGCCTGCCACACCCTCTACGGGGCACCGGACGCCACTTCATAGCCCCCGCGACACCTCGCCCTGACGGGCTCCGCTACACGACGGCCAGCCCGCCCACAACAGGGCCCCAGCAGGCCCCACAGAAATTACATGGCCGTTTTGGTGATCTCGCGGTCATTAACCAGAGAGGCGCAAACAGCGCGCTCGTCAATCACGTCAAGGGGGAGCCCGATGAGCTACCGCATGAAGATCACCCTGCCCGACCCAACAATGGCCCATCTGGAGGCCCTCGCCGAGCAGCGAGGAGAACCGGCGTCGCGCATCGCTGCGCAGATGGTTTGTGGCGGGCTCGCCGAAGGGAAGGACCCCCGCCGCGATGACTCCTCGATCTCGGTCTCCTCGCCAGCGACGGCCCCGGACCTGGACCGAAATGTGCCCTGGATCGAGCCCGTTCTCGGTGACCCGGAATGGCGGACCCATATGTGGGGCTCGATCGTGGCCCTCTACGGCCGCTATCCGCGCGAGCTGGCGCACCTGAAAGATGGCTGGTGGGAGGATGCCGCACACCTGGAGGTACTGTGCGCTCTTGTGGTGTGGCGAGACTGGATCGACCAGGTGGCAGAGGACCCCCGGCACGAGCTGGCGTTTCATGCGCAGCCTTCGGACTACAGCCGGGAACTTCGCCAAGAGGGTGGTGGCGTCACGCGGGCCTGGCAGCCAGGCGCGCCACCCGATGGGTGGGCTCGCTGATCGCTGAACGCGACGCGAACGAAAGGCAGCACCGAAGGGACGCGCGAGTCGGTAGTCGAGGGCGCGCGAGGACTACGGGCGCCCCGAGCGGCGGGGGTTGTCGCGGCCGGGTGGCACCGCTACGTGCACCGGAGGCGTCGGCTTCGCCTCCGTGTCCGCGCTGACGCGCGGGAGGGGCGTACTCCCTTATTGCAGCGTTCCGCCGCTCTACGCAGCGGCGCTGCGGGGGGCGGCGGGTGTCGGTAGGGCTTCGAGCAAGGTTCGAGGTAGGCGGGTGCTGGCGTCCCAGATCTCGATAGCGACGAGCGTATGAGTCGCACGGTCGTAGTCGCGTAGACCGCCAGGGACGCGCTCGCTGACGACATCGTCGGACTCGCCGGTAGGGAGCCAGGCGATGTCCGCCTCGGGGTCGTAGTAGGCGTACATAGTCATTCGAGGTTACCGTGTCAGGCTCCCGGCCACTCGTCCACCCGCCACGCCGACACGATGCGCGCTGTCGTCTCGTCATTCCCGGCGGGATGGTCGTATACGGCTTCAAAACGGACCCCGTGGGCGGTGAGGCCCTCGATGAGCCAATCGGCCTGTCCGTCGTTGATCTGCCGTCCGCGGTGTCCCTCGCGGATCGCCTGCTCGACATCGGATCGCGTCAGATGTCGTTCGTCAAGCCGAAGCAGGGCGTGATCGGTCCAGACGAAGCGCTCGATGGCCATCGCCGAGAGTCTACGTGTCGGGCTGAACCGTCAAGGGCCTCGGAGTAAACGACAGCCCTGCCGAAATCCCCCCGAATCGCCCTCGATCGGCCGCTATTCGACCGGATGGCTCATGCGAGTCGTAGGGGCGGGAAACCCAATGTTCATACGGGGTTCCGACCCACAGCTTCAACGCCCGAGACTGCTTGCAAAGCAGGCGCTCTCCCAGCTGAGCTATGGCCCCTGAATCAACCGAGTCTAGGGCAAGAATCAGCGATTCGAGACTTGCGCGGAGGCTACGGACCGTAGTCCGGGTCGATGCGATCGAGCTGCAGGCTCTTCTGGCCATGTGTGCCGAGCAGGGATTCTGAGACTCCTGCATCTCCGCCTTGTGGTTCTCGTGCGTCGAGGAGCTGGTGACGGCGGATTGGCCCCCCCTCGCGGGGGGATCGGCTGAAGTCGATGTCGCTCGCATCCGGCAACCCCCACTCGGAGAAGCCGCCTGTGATGCGGCCTCCCGAGGCGGAGGCGCGGGATAGGACCGCGCCCTTCGTCGGTGACGGGGCAGCCGGCTTTGCGTAAAGCGCGTGCTCGCTCGACTCCATCCCCAGGACCGCTTGCATGTCCAACTCCACCGTCTCCTGGCTCCGGTACGGGAGGTCCGTGTCTGAATCGGCCGCCCCCCGGCCAGGGGCATGGTCCTCACGTGCTGTAGGGCGCTCCTCGGGGTCCGCTTCGTGCTCCTCGTGGGTTGCGTCATCCCCTCGGAGAACCGGGCCGAGAGCCTCTTGCTCTTGGCGGATCACCTCGCTTGGATCGGCGCCACCAAGGCGCTTGAGCTCGAGGTGCTCGCGGATGGCGTCATCGAGCAGTCCCATTGCGTCCCCAAACCATACCTCGCCGGTCCGCCACGTTTTCTGGGGATTGCGATCGAGGCCCGGCATGATCGAGGCCCGGCATGCTCGATGGGCCTGGCCAAAGAGCGGCTTTGATCCAGCGTCATCCAGGGACTCGACGGCTGATCGTTCGCCGGGGCTCCAGCGGGATCTTGCTCTGACTACACTTGGCCCATCGCGCCTTTGCGATGCGCGGGGCTATAGCTCAGTTGGGAGAGCGCCTGGATCGCACCCAGGAGGTCGGGGGTTCGAGTCCCCCTAGCTCCATAGATAAAGTCCCTGCAAAATCGTAGGTTCTTATGGTTGTGCAGGCTGGCCCGAAGGGCGGGATCCTGCTCATGGGCCCATTCACTGGCCCAATCGCGGGCGGGCGCGACGATGATCCGGCCCTTGGAGGACGGGCGTGATGGCTGGCGTTCGACCCCTCGCCCATGCCGCTCTCAGACCTGGAGGGACGCGTGCGCGAATCGACCTAGCGCACCGCGTCGTGCATGGCCAAGAGCTCTGCTGCGACTCGTATGGCTTTCCGGCGGTCGTGCCTGGCGGCGCGACCAGCTTCCTGGAGGTCTTGCGGTCAGTCGAGCTTGGGAAGCGTCGGGCCTCACTTGGGTGTCGGCAGGAAGTGGTCTCTGCGCTCGCCGACCTTCAGCGGGTTCTGTGGGACGTAGCCCTCATCGAAGGCGCGCTGCATGATCTCGCCGAGCAGCGCCAGGATTGCGTTGATCGAGCCGTTCGACAGCGCTCGCTCCGGGTGCTTGTGTGCCTGCCCGTCCTGCGGCGTGATCGGTCCCGTCGGCGGCCTGTCGCGGACGGTGTGCTCGCGGTTGAGCTCAGCGCGCCCCGCGAGGTCGTCTCGGAAGTCGTCGACCCCGGCGACGTCGATCTCCAGCAGTTCGAGCTCTCCGAAGTGGCCGATGAGATAGCCAAGTCGCCACTCCATCTCAGCGATCGCATCCCCGTCGAGGCCCTGGGTCTTAATCGCGTCGGTGACCCGGCGAGCATAGGGACCGAATGGCTGATGACCGTCGGGGGGCGCACGCCGCGAGTGCGTGACCGATGTCCTTCCCGTCGGTGGCGTCCAGACGCCGCGCTGCGCCTGCTGCAGGATCTGTTCGACCTCGATCTCAGCTCGTATGCGGTTCCAGCCTTGACGGTTGGTCCCGAACACGAGCCGGTATCGGCGGCCGTAGGCTCGTAGCCGCGCGCCGTAGGTGATCGTCCGGTCGTCTTCCCAGCGCCATTCCGTCACCTGGCCTGTCCGGGGGCGACTCATCAGAACCGTCCAACGAACTCGTCTGTACGCTGGGAGAACACTTCGCGGCCGTGAGGTAGCAGCATCGCGCTGGGGACGGGCGCTAAGAGCGACTGCTCGCAGATGGGCACATCTTACCGGGCGGGCCGCGACGTGCTGACACGCTGCTCTCGCAAGAAGGGAGAAGTCGAGTGGCAGTCGGACGAGACGCTCGCACATCGTCCGTTGCGCTAGCGAGCGTCGTCGGCTCTAAGACCCCGCTCAGCCCAAAAGCACAGGCGTTCGAGATGGTGGGCTGTGCCCAGGGCAGGCGACCTGGCGCGACTGACGAATCGCCGGGACCATCTCCGTCGTTCCGTCGCCCAATCGCTTGAAATGGGCGCTGCCGTGCGATGATCTAGCCGTGAGGAATTTCGCTGGCCGCATAGCACACCAGCCGTCCGTGCCACCCCATCGGACGAGCCACGCAGGGCATCAGTCGGCCTCGTCGCAGAGACGTGCTTGACATGGGCTCGACGCGGGTGTTCGTAGGGTTTGGTTCGGACAATGGCCTGCTCGCCGAGGCAGTGCGTTCGGCCGCGACGGAGATCGACAAGCTTCCCGATGTCGATGTCGTCAGCTGGGAGAACTTCCGGATCGGCGGCACGGTGCTCTTGGACACAATCGAGAGCGAAATCCGTTTGGCCTCAGTCTCGATCCTCGATCTGACGCATCTCAACGAGAATGTGCTGTTCGAGTTTGGGCTCGCCATCGGTGCCGACAAGGTGGTCTGGCCCTTGCGCGATGCCACTGACATGACGAAGACTTCTGAGTGGAAGGCGCTCGGATTGTTCGACACGCTCGGTCAGATTCGATTCACGAACTCCGAGCAGATTCGTGGACAGTTCGTCACTGAACGCCCAGACCTCCAGGGCACGCCGCTGTTTTCGACCACGCTAGCTGGGAGCCTCGTTGGTGGACGGCCGCCCTCAATGCTGCATCGCCGAGGCCCACCAGACGGATGCCGGACGAGGGGTGTTGCAGGTGATGGAAGCACAAATGTCGGAATCTCTGCCGTTGGTCGTTGCTGACCCCAGCGAGGCGAGCGTTCAGACGCTCTCGTGGTACGTCCAGCAGATCTACTCGGCGGAGGTTGTCGTTGTGCATTTCGCGTCGCAGCGCCGCGAGGGTTCGACCGTTCACAACGCGCGCGCCTCATTTGTGGCCGGACTTGCCCGCGGCATGAAACGCCCACTGTTGATGCTCGCCGAGGAGGATCATGCCTCGGCGCTAGACTACAAAGACCTCCTATACCGGTATCCGTCCGCTGCCGAATGCCGAACCAGGGTTCAGTATTGGCTGAATCGTGAGCTCGGTCACGTGCACGAGCGTGTCGCCGCCGTTAGGGACCAAGCAGAGGCGCTGAGATTCTCTACCGAGCTCCGGTCGGTTGATCTCGGGGAGTACGTCGCAGAGAATGAGGCGAGCGGATTGTCACGCTACTTTGTTGAGACAGCGACGATCCGCGAGGTGCTGTCGGGGGCTAGCCGGGTGTACGTAGGATCGAAGGGTTCTGGGAAGTCGGCGACGGCAATGCAAGGTGCCGTCGCACTCGAGGCAGACAAACGACAGCTCGCGTGTGTCATAAAACCCGCAGGATATGACGTAGATGGCTTGGTGCGTCTGCTTCGGGGCTACGAGCAGCGCGATGCGCGCGGCTACGTAGCAGAGAGCCTCTGGAAGTTTCTTCTTGCTACCGAGCTAGCATTGGCCGTCGAGCACGATCTCGGACGTCGGGTGGCTGGCGTGGTTCCGAATGGACCCGAGTGGGCTCTTCTCAAGTTCATCGCCGAGAACTCAGAATGGATCAAGGCGGACTTCGCGACGCGACTCGAGCGAGCAGTCGATAAGATTCTGACGGCGCCGACAACCGAGACAATCGCCGACGAGCGCACCGCTATCGCGGAGGCACTCCATGCTGGTCCCTTGGCATCCTTGAGGGATGTCCTAGGACCGGCTCTCGCCGTTAGGCAGCGTACGTTCATCATCATCGACAACCTCGACAAGGCGTGGGATGCTGGTGCTGAGGCGACCCATCTAGCTCGCGTGATCCTGGGTCTGTTGTCGTGCATGGACGCCTTTCGCCACGACCTCGAGCGGGCCGGGGCCGGTAAGGACGTGGACGTGTCGCTGTCGCTGTTTCTCCGCAGCGACATTTTTCAGGCGGTTGCCAAACAGGCTAGAGAGCCAGACAAGCTACCCGTTCGGCCCTTGCTTTGGGAGGATAAGGTGCAGCTCCTCGACATTGTTGAGGAGCGCTATGTAGTGTCGCGGCTCGGCGACGTCGAGCAAGGAGAGCTGTGGTCGCGCTTTTTCTGCAAAAGTGTCAACGGGAAACCCGTACGCGAGTGGCTTCTCGGGATATGCATACCACGTCCGCGCGACCTCCTCTATCTATGTCGCGCCGCTATCGATCAGGCCGTCACATCGCGTCATGCAGTCGTCGAGGAGGTAGACCTCGTTGCGGCTGAACGGCAGTACTCGCTGTTCGCATTCGAGGCGGTTGCCGTGGAATGCCAGCAGCGCTTCGCAAACAGCGAGATCGTGCTACTGGAGTTTGCAGGGGCGCCAACGCACTTGACGCTCGTACAGCTTGAGGCTATCCTATCGTCAGGTGGAGTGGCGACGGGCGATCAGGGCGACGTCATCGACGCGTTGCGTGATGTTGGTTTTCTGGGCGTGATCACCAGCTCTGGGCCAGCAGTTTTCACCGACACTCCTCGCGAGAAGCAGAAGGCTAACGTGCTCGCGCGGAAGCGCGGCTCAGATGACGATGACGATGCACGGTATGAGATACACAGGGCGTACTGGGCGTACCTAGAGTTAGAGCATTCTTGGCGAACTCTCAATCTGGGTGTCTAGAGTCTGCAGACGTGCCGAGCTGAGTTCCTCTCAACTTACTCACATAGGTGCGATGAAAGACAGGTGCCCGCCACCGCTGGCTTCAGGGAGCGAGCGAGCGTCCTATCAAGAGGCGCGTTCACGCTTGGATCGGACGAGTCTAGATCGCGTCGGCTGGGGCTCGTCAGACGACCGCTCCCGCGGGGACGAAGCAGCAGTCTGGGCGTTGGCGGCGACTGCGCCTCGAACGTTCGGCCGTCGGCTGTGCGGTTACCTGTGGTGTTGGTCCTGGCGGTAGTGGCCGATGGGAGCGATGTCACGGCCTGTTGAGGGGCCTGCCACCACGCAGTGTCCGTCTGCTCGTCCCACGATGGCGTTGCAGGATGGGGGTGGCCCGGGCAGGCTGGTCGGGCCTGACCCCAGCCGCTACGTGTCTCCGGGGAAGAACTGTTCCTGGAGATAGGCCGCGAATCGCTCAGCAGCGCCGCGCCGCGCTCCTCGGGCGGAACGATGAACGAGATACGGCCTATCTCAGATAGCTCGCGGAGATGCACCACCCAACATGTCTCGCTGTCCCATTGGTCCCGACCGTAGGAGACCTCCAAGGGGATCCAGCCTGGCGGGCCCTCGGTACTCACCCCACGATTGTTGCAGCGAGCCTGCTTCACGTGACCGCCCGCCTCGCCTTTGGCCCGAAGTCGCGTGAGGGCGCCGCCTAAACTGCCGTTGATGGCGGACGATCACGAGGCGGAGCCTGGGCGAGCAAGGACGGCCGCGCGTGGCGCATCGGCAGGGAAGCCGATGTCACGTGGATCCGGGAGAGCACCGCGGTCTCGTTTGCGATCACGTCAGCGATCCCGCCGGTATTTGAGGCCTACGCCACCCTGGAGCTTCCCGGCAGCGGCGACCAGGACGCAAGCTCGCCGCTGGAGGATCCGGACCGTCACAACGCTGGCGTGCTTGCGGTACTCAGCGAGCATTCCGCGGCGCAGCCGTGGCGCTTGGCTATCTCGACACCGGCGGCGCGGACATCGTTTTCTACGACACGCCGAAGGTGAGGCCGGGCCCCACCAGCGACGTGGTATGTGCTGGTCGAGGCTGGCCCGGAGCAGGCGGGTGTCTGGCGCGAGCAACAGCACTCGAAGGGTCCCCTCCCGGATCTGATGTTTCCGGCCGATCGCTCGTGGCTGTACTCGACCTTGTGGGACGACGACTGGACGTGCATCGGCGGATCACGAGCGCTCATCGACGCTTTGCTGGCCCATCCCGATCTGGGACATCGGGCTCACGAGGTCAACCCATCACTCAAAGATGCAACTCCGCCCGGCCACACCGCGATCTGATCGATTGAGCTGGCCGCACCACGCAGGGCGAGACGCCTCCATCGCCCCGGCGAGAGCAGCAGTCTGAGGTCGGTCGAACTCGGACATCGCGGCTCGTCCGAAGCACGTCTCCGCTCGGTGCTGCGCAATGCACCTCCCTTTACGCGAAAGCAATAGGGCAACGCCCTGTGCCATAGGGCTCCGCAGTGCCGAATTCGTGGAACAGGCGGTCCGCCAAGTCGGGCCTCGTCGGGGAGTACCGATCTCGGTGTCAACTCGGCTGTCGGTGCCTGTTGAGTCACTGCGTACGATCGTGATTTATTGATTCATGTGTGAGGGTCTTTGCAGTAGCCAGCCGCAGGTCGCGCAAGTAGCTATCGAGCTGCGCTCGCGCCCGTCGGAGAGCGCGAGTCGTTTCTGGACCCGGCCATCCGCCGGACATTGCGTCCCGCACAACCGGTGCCCGAAGCACTCCGTGCCAGCGATCATCGACCCAAGGATGGTGGCCGTCATCAGGCAAGTCCTCGGGCACACCAAGCGTAAGCTCAACGAACTCGAACTCCATATCTGAAACGCCAAGACACAGCTTGGAGACATCAAGCAACCGCTCGCGCAATCGGCTGTCACGAGCCAGCATCTGGTCAATGTGGCTGGCAATCTCGCGCATGTCCAACGCAATCGCAACGAGCCGGTGATTGACTGTATCCAGTCGAGCCCAGACGGCCTCACTGTACAGCGCGTCTCGTTCTAGCACAAGTAACTGGAGCACCTCGTCCAAGGCGACTTGAAAACGCTCAACGAGTGGGCCTACAGCTCGGTATAGATCCACAAGACTGCTACCGGACAGCCGCCGCTCGTCACTCTCTCGACGGGGAACTCATCGAGCGTGCTACTGATGATAAGCGCAAGTGCAGAGCCCTCTAAAGACGGTGGTTCGGGAAGGAGACTAAGCACTCGACTCGTTTTGAGTGTACCAATCTATTGTATTAGCGAGCTCGCTTAGATCCTTGTCAACACCCGATCGCAGATCGAGATACCGCTTAGCTGCGAGGAGGGGCGGAACAGCAACATGCTCCAAGAGGATAGGTATGGCTGTCTTCGATCTCGCGCACGAGGAGCGGCTCGTACTCTGCGCGACACCACGACGACTCAATAAACGCGTGGGAGAGGAGGACGAGAACATGCGGGGCCCGGATGCCCACGAGCACTTAGGCGCATGAAGTAGCCGGAGCCGGGTGGTGGTCCGTGCCGCATGGTAGGGTCACCATGCAGCGTGCTACTGGTTTGTCGGCGAAGCGGTCACCGGTAACGACGCCGTCAACAGTGCTCCTTCGGACGACGAGGAGCAGCGGGGCACCCCGATTTGATCGTCGTGCGTCGGGCGAGATGCGAGCGCGTACCGCTGTTTTGAATTAGTCGAATAGCAGCGGGAGCAAGACGCGCTGCACGAGTCGGTCGACCTCTGCGGGGTCGGGTCGCGTCCCGTGGAGGTAGGCGAGGCTGTTGAAGCTCTTTTGGTCGCCTGGGTTCACGTGGTCTGCGGGCTGGGCCAGGCGGCGACGGCGCTCTGGGGCGCTAAGCGCGTCGACGCGACCGGCTTGGGTTGCGCCGATTTCCCGGTTGCGTTGAAGCTTGACTTCGATCAGGTCGCTGACGAGCTTCTTGACATTCGGGTCGTGATCGCGGCGGTCTTCGTGGACCATTCGCGCGGCGAGGAATGCGATGTCGTTGTAGTGCTTGGCGTGTCCGAACAGCCACCACGCGACGATCTTCTCGGCGAGGATCTCGTCGGGGTCCATGATCGGAACCTCGACGTCTTGGGCGAGCAGCGGGAAGGGGTAGCGGTGATTCAGCGCCCGCCATAACGCGGGGCGCTCCACTCCGCGGTGGGACACCGACAGGCTGAATTCGTCTTTTGCGCCGGCCAACTGCGAGAAGCGTGCGTCGTACTCGACCGGCCGGAATGTGATGAGCTCATCCCCACGGCGCCACGCGCCCGCCTTGATCGTTATCTCCTCCTCGTCGTGGGAGATGGCGTCGCGAAGCACCTCTGGATCGGGCTCGCTGCGACTGGAGGTATCCCCGTCGAAGACCGACATGCGGGGGCTGTCCAGGCATCTCATCGCCATCCCGCCGCAGAGAACGGTGTTCTCGCCGTCGAGCGTCCCGTTTGCGACGAGGTTCACGATGCAGACGATTCGGGCGATGTCGCGCACGACCTGTTCTTCACTCAGCCCAGGCCGCGTTTTGCAGAACTCGATGATCTGCTCGTCGATGTCCTCCTCGACCGCGAGGATCGGCTCACTTGCCATAGGAGAGCCAGCCCTCCAACCGCTCGCGGCTTACGTTCATCCGTACCCGCCAGAACGGATCGAGCTCCATCTGCTCACTCGCCGCGGGGCCATCGGCGAGCATCAGCGGCGCGCGATCGCCGCGACGAACACGGGCCGGCAGCTCGGCGCGAGCGATCTCGCCGGCGCCGAGCAGGTCGAGCATCAACCCTGTCCGGCGGGCGACCGTCGGGCCGAGCGCCAGGGCATACCGGCAGGCGGCGAGCGGATCCATGCGCTCCTCGCGCAAGCCGCGACCCCAAGCGCTGACCCATGTTTCCGTTGCGCCGCTGAGCTGCGGATGCCACAGGCAATCCACGAGCGTGCGGGTGGGGTTGCTGCGTAGGTAGCGCTCGGCGCGCGAGAGCCGCACAGCCTCTACACCGAGATCGCCTGCGAAGACCGGGCGCTGTGTGCGAGCGGCCCGCAGGGGCCTACCGGCCACTACGAGCTGGCCGTCCATGAGCTGCCGGCTTGCGAACCCGACGAGCACCGTCGCAAAGGGCTCTGAGAGGTCGGTCAGGCGATGCTCTTCCAAGGCGCTGAAGAAGCCTAGGTAGTAGTCGCCGAGCGGAGCCAACCGTCCGTGGAGCATCGGCTGCCACGCGTTGTACGCGGCGGCATCGGAGCCCAGCGTGGGAATCGCATAGCGCCCGGCGCCGAGCTTGATCAGCGCGCCGCGGCTGGCCATCCGCAACAGCAGATCCTTCGGGCGCGGATGAAACTCACGAAGCCAGTCGGAGTCCTCGCGCAGCACAAGAACGGCCCGACGCTTACGTCGAGCGCGCATAATCACCTCAGTGTCACGGGCCGTGAAGCTCTGCGGCATCCCCAAATCATACCCGAAAGCCACACTGATCGTGGCTGGCGGTCATATTTTGGGGAAACCGCACCAGGAGGTCACTCGACTGCGGTGGCGATCGTCGAGGTCGATCACACCAACGCTGAGGCTTCCCGGCGCGCCTTTCGCGAGGAATAGCGTCCGGACGCCAACACGGCACGCAACCCGGCGCGGTACAACGCGTCCTCAGACCACGGCGAGCGCTCGGCGAGCTCGAGCAGATCCTCGGCGAGAGCGACGCGCACGACGCCGGCGTCCTCCCGTGTGAGCCCCACGAAATGTGCGCGATCGCGCAGCCCGGCGATGTCCTCGACCCCGGACGC
This sequence comes from uncultured Solirubrobacterales bacterium, assembly GCA_963742275.1. Lineage (GTDB taxonomy): Bacteria > Actinomycetota > Thermoleophilia > Solirubrobacterales > Solirubrobacteraceae > Palsa-744. Next base: position 1,325,935 of record CAVUKU010000001.1, read on the forward strand.
TTCGGAGCGCACCGTGAGCTCCCCACGGCCGGCGCGCCAACGCTCGCGGCGCTCTCCGCTGCTCGGTGCTTGCTCGACACCATCCGGCCACGCATCGGCGCGCAGCAGCCACTCGACCAACTCCTCGCGCTGCTCTGCCGGCACAAGCAGATCAACCCGGCCCGACCTCGGACGCTCGGGGGCGCCGCTCAGCGCAGCCGCTACCGGCCCTACCACGACCGCCAGCTCGCCCGTCTCATACGCCGCGTGCAACGCATCCCGGCATCCCGGCCAGTGGTTCCCGAGCAGCGCTTTCAGCCGCTCGGTGGGCGCGAGGTCAAGCTGCTCGCCCACCAGCTCGACGAGCTTCGCCTCGGGCAAAACTACACGGACGTCGAGCCTGGCCCCGGCGGCGGCCGCTACCTTCTCAAGGTCCTCCAGGCTCGGGCACTGAGCGCCCGTCTCCCACCGCGACAATGTCTCGCGCGCCATGCCAGCACGCTGTGCAAGCTCGCCGTGGGGCAAGCCCAACTCGCGCAGCATCCCAATGATCTCCGCCGAGCGCATCGGCCCCATTATGACACACAGCCTGTGATACATCCATCACACCACTGCGTTTTGGGCCTCTCGGCTCGTCCGGCCCACCGACGTCCGTTACTGCCAAAGCCGGCGGGCGCAGAGGTCAGCGGCACCTTATGAACTCGCCACTGGAAGGAACCGCGCGGAATCGGGAGCCGCGATCATGGCCGCGTCCCGCGCGGTCAACAACGGGCGAGCGACACGCCCGACCTGCCACCGCCCCTGATATGGCTGATCGAAACAACTGTGGGCGCGCATGGCCTGGCGAACGAGTTGCTCGCCTTGCCCAACACCGAGGGACGGCAGCACCCCAGCCAGCTCACGGGCCGACATGTCGCTGACCGGGGAACGCGCGAGTGCGTGCAAACAGGCTCTTGCTAGGACCATCCTACGGTCATTAGTCTGGGCGAGCTCCTCCCAACCCGGCAAAGACGGAGCCTTCCGGCGGAAGGACTCAAACGCAGCCGCGTAGCGTGCGTACACGTAGACGAAGGCCGTGGCGGTGTCCGACAGGCCCGACCGGAGCTTCCGCCAAGTCTCCGAGGAAACCTGGACGGCAAGCAGTCCGACACTTACACCGATCGCGGCGAGGACCCAGGGCGGGTAAGCGGTGAGACGTCGGCCAAGGGCGAACAGTCCGGCACCCGCCGCAGCCGGGATCGCCACGGCGGCGAACATCACGCCACCTAGCGCGCTGGCGTCACCGCCAGCCTTCAGCACATCGACCCAGGCCAGGTGGCCCTCCAAATCGAGATCGGGACCGTATACCGAGCGAAGCGCAGGCTTGTCTTGGGTCAAGAAGAACGCGCCGAGGGCGAGCGCCAGCGTCGCAGAAGGCACGTCGTCTGGATCCTCGAGCCGGAGATCGGCGATGCGCTGCTGCTCGGCGGGGTCGAGTAGGCCGGCGGGGAGATCCCGGTTCCCGACCTCGCGGATCAGGGGTAGGTACTCGGACTCCCATCGAGCGAGGAACGCAGGATGCGAAACGCCGGAGGATTCGTTCGTCCATCGCGGAGCGTGCTCGATGACCTCTTCAAGTACATGCGAAGCGCAGTACAGGCGGATGGCGCCCGAGTTAGCCGCGGTAATAAGAACGGTCCGCTCGGTTGTGGCGGCACGCGTAGAGAACGTCGTTGCGGAACTCATTCGCATCGGCCACAACGGGCGGCACTCCGTTGCCCAGCGGACCGAGTGATGAGGACGCCGGGAACGCTCCGTACTCGTCTGGGAGGTTGATCGCCGCGACTGCGTTTCGGTCATGTATGTGCTTGAGAAAGCGGCAGACACCCTGGGCCATCGGGTGCTCGAGGTTGGGCATCCACGGCGCGGTCCCAGCGGAGATCACGCGCACCACAACATCGTTGGAGCTTCCGGCCTGCGTCGGCTCGGTCATTGTTGACATGCTGCCCATAGGCTAGGACAGCGAGCAACGGCTTCCGCTTACCTCGGCCCACGAAGCATCGCTTCCCTGTTAGGTTCAGACCGTGCTTGACGGACCATGCTGGTTGCAGATGAAGGCTCGTCCGCGGCACCGTCTCGCCGAGTTGCGCGGCGCAGCGCTTCCCGCGACACCGGGCGTCTACTCGGTGTGGAGGGGTGGTAAGGCTGTCTATGTCGGCAAGGCCAAGTCGTTGGCCGACCGTCTCGGCAAAGCCCATCGAGGCCGAGGACAGTCAATGGGAAGCTCGGCGCTACGTCGTAACGTCGCCGAGCATCTCGGCATCGCTACCGCGGCGGCCATCAAGGACGGCACTCATCCGGTTACCCGCGAGGAGGCCGACCGCGTAAACGCATGGCTTGATGGCTGCAAAGCCGCGTGGATCGAGGCCCGGAGCGAGGAGGCCGCGCTGAAGCTCGAGAAAGCGATCAAGCGAGAGTGGAGACCGCTGCTGACGAAGGTGTGATGTCGAATGGCCGAGGACCAGTCTCAACGTTCTGAGAACGCATTCTCCGTAGCGCGCCTACCGGATGCGATGACCCCGCCAGGCGAGGAACTTCGCTGGCGCCTTGAGCGTTTCTTGGAAGTCGTGCAGGGCCTTACGAGAAGTCCGTTGTTCACTTCTCCGAGCATCGGGCTCAATCTCGTGCCGCGAGGTGATGAACTGTTTGACGTCGAGTGCGTGACGCCTGTCGACGACTTCGAGATGCGAGGGATGCTGACCTACTTCCGGCATCTTTGGCTGTCCGGCGAGCCAGCCCAGTTCGGAAGACTCCGAGGCGACCTGCGCCATCACGTCGAAGCAAGCGGCTTGCCAGCGAGCGCGGAGTTGGTGGGCTGGCTCGATGGCGTCGGGCGCGCCGACCGGGTGGCGCGACGCTCGTTTCCGGACTTCTCGGTCCTTGAGGCGGAGACTAGCCCCGTGGGGGTCGTGCGCGACGAGACAGTCCGCGCTGAGCGCATTATCGACGACTGGGTCAACGGTGAGGTCTTCCACTCCGACGCCCAACAAAAAGCCCGAATCGACTGGGCTGGGGACGTTGAGGCTTACCGCTTCGCTCTGCTCGCCGCTGTCCAGGAGGTGACGAAGCCTTATGTGCTGTTCGGGCGGATGGTGAAGGCGATTCTCAGCGAGCCGGCCTTGCAATAGCCAGACATCCGGTCTGCGGACATCGAAGCTACACGTGCCAGCAACCGTGCGCGATCGATGGTCGATTGAGCGTATAGTTGCCTGCACGAGATCCGCCTTGGTGTTTGGGTCCATGGACCCGCTCGTGGGCCCAAACCCAGCCGAATTGAGCCTAAAACAGCCGGTTTACGACGATCGTCTGAGAGCTTGTATCCCGCATAGATACAGGTGAAACGGGCAAAATACGCGGAGATGGGACGGTGCATCGCACCCAGGAGGTCGGGGGTTCGAGTCCCCCTAGCTCCACTGCCGTCTCGATGGTCGAACCAGCGGCGCATCGGTGCCCGCCGCTTTTGCAAGACAAGACGCCGCGCTCATTAGATGGGCAGTGGCGAAGCCCCTCGCTCGGCCCCCGTGAGCGACATCCCTGCCAAACTCGAAGATGATGGGTCCTTACCGAGCGGCGGCGGGAACGACATGGCGGGGGAGGGTAGCCGTGCTCTTGCCGGTGATGCTCGCGCTACCCCTGGCGGCTGGGTGCGGGAACACGAACCCAACTCCCACCGGCGGCCTCGGCAGGACGATCTCCGTGAGCAGTTTTCGAGACACGCCCGTGCCCGCGGGCGCACACGGCCCCGCTCTCGCGCATGCTGTTGCGCGATCGCTGCTCGGCACGCTCGGGGTGCCGAGCGATGCGATTCCGATCGGCAGCTTGCCGCGATCCTCGCCGATCGGCTTTGTGCCTGCGAGGCCGGCCACCCCCAATCTGGTCGATGTGCACCGCATCTGGCGGGTGCCCGGATCGCCGCGGAAGGTTCTCGCGATCGTCCGCCACAGCCATCCGGCCGGACTGAGGATCGACGGCGGCGGCAGCTCCGGAAAACATGGCGTCGGAGAACGCGAAGTCGAATACCTTTGGTATGTCACCTTCCAAGCCCAGCCGGGGCGCGGGCTTGGATCGGAGGTGCTCGCAATCTCGATGACTGCCGCGCCCGGAGGCGGGACGCTGCTGCGAGCCGATGGCGAGGTCGTGTGGTTGAGTGCGAGATCACCCACAGAGCGCGTCCCGGCCGGGGTGAGCAGCATCGAGGTCGCCCGCGGCCCCACATACAAACAGATGACGCTCCACCGAAGGATCGTCGCCGCAGGCTCGGTGAGGCGGATCGTCACCGCGATCGATACGCTGCCGATCGTCCAGCCGGGAACATGGGTTTGCCCGGAGGAGCCGGTAGGGCCAGTGGTCCGTCTGAGCTTTCGTGGCCGCACCGGCAGAGTGCTCGCCGAGGCGGTGCAGGCCGCCGGAGCCGAGGTCGGCAACTGCAGTCCGATGTACTTCAGGGTTCGAGGACGCGAGGAGAAGCCACTAGCTGAAGGCGCGAGCGTGATCGACATCATCAGCCAGGCGCTCGGAATCAAGTTGCTGCCGGGCTAGCAGTCCGCTCAGAACTGGCGGTTCTGTGTTCTCGGTCGGACTGGCTGGCGTTACCGCCGCCCTGATCGGTTTGAATAGCCCGGCGAGCGCCTTCCTCGGGCCGTCCGCGTGGTATTGATGCGGCATGCTTTCGACCGACGAAGCTCTGCTGGACAATCCGGTGTACGCGGCGCTCTGCGGGCCCCATGCGCGGTTTGCGCAAGTGTGTGGGCGCGCGCGCCGGTATCCGGTCGACGTCGCGCCGTTCCTCGCCCTGCCCTCGCCGCCATCGGCACAGGACTGGCAGGACGCCGCCGGTCTCGTATCACCGGGTGCCTACGCGGCCCTCCGGTACAGCGACGCCGATCTACCTGACGCTTGGCGGGCAGTCCAGGCGTTCGATCTGGTGCAGATGATCGGAGAGCGGGTCACCGGGGTCGACTGCTCGGAGGCGATCCCGCTCGCCGCCGCCGATGTGCCCGAGATGCTCGAGCTCGTCGCCCAAACCGAACCGGGGCCGTTCCTGACCAGGACTATCGAGCTTGGCGACTATCTGGGGATCCGCCGCGACGGGGCACTCGTCGCGATGGCGGGCGAGCGGTTTCATCTGGACGGTTGGACCGAGATCAGCGCCGTCTGCACCAAGCCCGACCATCGCGGTCGGGGGCTGGCCTCTCGGCTCGTCGGAGCCCTGATAGCGGGCATCCAACTTCGCTCGCAACGCGTATTCCTGCACGTCCTCAGCACCAACGCCGGAGCGATCCGACTCTACGAGGAGCTTGGCTTTCGAGTACGGCAAACCGCGACGATCACCGTGGTGACGCGCGAGCCGCTCCAAAACGCAGAGACATAGGCGTCTGCTCGTGCCCTCCTCGCGCAAGATCCGCAGCGCCGGCGACGTGGAGGCTGTCTACCGCGGGCTGGCCATCCCCCTGGCCGAGATCACGCTCCGCACAAGCCGCTCCTCGGGTCCCGGCGGTCAGCACGCCAATGTGACCGCCTCGCGCGTGGAAGCCATCTTCGACGTCCTCGCCTCGCCCTCCCTGAGTGAGGTGCAGCGCTCCCGCCTGCTGGCGCGCGCCGGGCCACGGCTGGTTGCGGTGGCCCAGGACGAGCGCTCGCAGGCACGTAACCGGGAGCTCGCCCTCCGGCGCCTCGCGGAGCGCCTCGAGCGAGCTCTGACCGTGCCCCGCAGCCGGCGCGCCACCCGCCCCAGCGCCGCCTCCCGTGCTCGCCGACTGGCGGACAAGCGCCTTGCCTCCCAGCGCAAGCAGGAGCGCAAACCCCCACCCGCCGACGGGGGATAGCCACCCGCCGCCTCGATCTCCCTCGGTGGCCCATCGACGGGGGTCCTCGCCGGCTGAATGGGCCGAGCTCCGCCTCATCGCTCCTCGCGCAGCAGTTCCTCGAGGGTCCGGCCGCTCAGTACCGAGGCGGGCTGCTCGGCGGCGACGTCCGACCCCGGGCGTGCCTCCTCGTCGCGCCGCTTGAGCAGCAGCCACTGGGACTCGAGACCCGTCCGACCCGTCCGCCCGGGCCCCGTACGCTGCAGCGCGAAGCCGCCGCGAAGCTTCTCGCCGTGCAGGACGAAGACGGCGTGCCCGCGCTCCAGCGCCTCGGGCCAAGCCACCCTTCCACCCTGCTCGTAGTGGCCGCGGTCCCACACCACCACCGCCCCGCCGTCTGTTGGGCCCTCGAAGGCGTTGTGGTCGATCCCGTGGTCGGGGACCTGGACCGCCAGGCGCTTGACGGAGGGGTCGAGCGAGGGGCCCCTGGGCACCGCCCACGACCGCATCGCTCCGGCGACCTCGAGACGCAGGTCGAAGTGGCGCGTCCTCGCCGCGTGCTGCTGCACGACGAACACGCCGGCGCTCACCCCCCGGATCGCGAACTGCTCGTGGCCCTCGGTCGGGACCTCCTGCACGGCCACGTCGGTGGGGGCGGCGCCCGGTGGGCCCTCTCGCAGGAAGGTGATGAGCGCCTCGATCGCGGAGGAGGGGCCCTCCGCGTGCACGGCCACGGTCCCGTCGTCTGCGTTGCGCACCCAGCCCATGACGCCGAGTTCGCCCGCTCGGCGTCTGGTGGCCTCGCGCAGGCCGACGCCCTGAACGGTCCCTGTGAGGACGGCTCGGATCGCTGTGAGCACAGGCCGTGCCATGCGCGCAACCTACAGCTCCAGACGCTGGGGATGGCCGTGGCGCACGCGATCACGGACCTCGGCGTAGCGCAGGGCCTCGTAGGCGATCAGCGCGCAGAGCAGCGCGGCGAGGATCGCGAGCGTGAGCAGCGCCGGCAGCCTCGTGCCGGCCGGCAGCAGCGCGAGCAGGACGATCGCGCAGAGGAGCCGCCGCCGGTTCAGCGTGCGCATGTTGCGCAGTCGGAAGGCCACGTGGGCGAGCAGATACAGCGCGGCGCCCCCGAGCAGCGCGACCGCCGGGACGAGCCGCAGCGGATCCTCGACGTGGCCGATCGTGCGCTTGATCCCGACCGCGATCAGCGCGATACCGGCGACCATCGGGAAGTGCAGGTAGGAGTAGGAGTCGCGCGCGATCTCGTTGCGCTCCCGTCCCTCCGCGGCCCGCTCCAGGCGCCGTGCGGCGACGATCGCGACGACGTCGAAGTACACCCACCACAGCGCGGCCGCCACGACCACGCCGAGCACCGCGGCCGCGACGATGCCGACGCCGATCACGGCTTTCGCGCCGACGCCGATCGCGACGATTGACTCGCCTAGCGCGATGATCACGATCGCCCCGTGACGCTCCGCGAAGTGCCCCGGCACAAGTCTCCAGCCCTCGGCCCCGAACAGGTAGGGGCCGCCCATGTCGAGCACCAGCGCGAGCCCCCACAGCCCCAGCTGCGCTGCGCCCGCGGTGAACGCGGCGGCAAGGAGCAGTCCGGAGCCGACCGCCGTGCTGGCGGCCAGCCCGAGCACCGAGTGGCGCAGAGCCGGGTCCTCGTGGCTGGCGAGCAGGAACAGCACAATGTGCGCCCCGCGCACCGCCGCGTACGCGCACGCGAACAGCAGCGCCTCCGAGCCGAACGCGCCGGGCACGCATAGCGCTGCGACGAGGAACGCGGCCATCGCCGCGAACATCGCCAGCCGCACGGCGCCCTCCTCCGGGTCCACGACGCTGGTCAGCCACGCATACCCGGTCCATGACCACCACAGCATCCCCAGCACGAGCATCCCCTTGAGCATCCCCTCCCACGTCGGCGAGCGCACGATCAGCGTGGTGCACTGCGTGAGCGCCAGGACGAACACGAGGTCGAAGAACAGCTCCAGCGGCGTCACCCGCTCGCCGTCGCGCATCACCGCGCTGAGACGCGGCGGGCGGCTTGGGCTGGGAGTGGCGGCGCTCACCCGCGGCGCTGCGCGACTGCCTCGGCGGCGGCCACGCTGCCGATGAACGGGGCGAGCGCGATGTAGCTGACGTGGTCCGCCAGCTCCGGGAGCCTGCGGGCGTGGCCCCTGAGGATGTAGTCGTTGAGCAGCTCGAACACCCCCCCGACGATCGCCTCACCCACGATCGGGGCAGACGGCTTGGAGGGGGCGCCCTCGACGAGGTCCATGTCGAGCAGCTCGGCGTACGCCGCATTGGCCTCCTCCACGCGGCCGTAGACGTGGGGGTAGGCAATCAGGATGTCCACGCACGACAGGTGCGCGAGGGCGGGCTCGGAAGCGAGGAACTCCAGCAGCGCGCGCACTCCCGCGCGTACCCCGCCGATCCAGCTGGTCTCGTGGGCGAGTGCCCGGTTGACCGCGGCTTTCGTCCTTGTGTGCCCCACCTCGTAGGTTGCGAGGAAGGCTTCCTCCTTGTTCTCGAAGTGGCTGTAGAAGGTCTGCAGCGAGACCGCCGCCGCCGCCGCGATGTCCTCCAGGCTCAACGCCTGGTAGCCGTCCCTCGCCGTGAGCCTCGCGATCGCGTCGAAGATCCGCTCGCGCTGGTTGAACTCCACGAAGCCGCGCGGGAGGTTGTGCTCGCCGCGTGGCAGCCCCCGAACCCCCCAGGGCGCCACCGGCGAGAGGCTCCCGGGCGCGCGCCCTCCCTCCAGGCGGCGCGGCTTGCGCGAGCGGGGCCGGCGGGGGATACCCGCGGGAGTGGGGTAGTAGCAGGTGATCCAACCCATGAGCTGCGGTACGACTCGCGCGAACTCGGCCTTCAGGGACTTGTTGGAGCGCACTTCGCGCACGCGTGTGTAGATGATCTTGCGCAGCGCTCCCACGAACGCGCGGGCCACCGGATCGGGGATCGTCCCGGGTCCCGGGGCGCGCTCGAAGCCGGCGCTAATGAAGCGTTCCAGGCGGGTCGCCCCGTCCGCCCAGCGCTGCACCCCCACGGTGCCGGAGGCGCCCATCTCCACGCAGATCAGCCGCGCCGCATCGGGGCGCTCGGCGATCGCGTCGAACAGCGCGCGGACGATCGCTTCTAGCTGATCCAGCCACTCCACGCCCGAGCTCGCCGCGAGGCCGAGCAGCCGCTCGACTTCGGTCTCGACGACCGTGTCGTAGGTCGCCAGCAGGCAGTCCTCCTTGTTCGCGAAGTGCTCGTAGAAGGTCCGCCGGGAGATGCCGGCGCGGGCGACGAGATCGGAGATCGTGGTCGCGACCACCCCCCGCTCGTTGACGGCCTGCACCATGGCATCGACGAGCCGTTCGCGCTGATGTGCCGCCACCTCGCTACGCGGGAGCGCCTGGGGTCCGCGCGGCAGGGCCCGCTGGGGACCTTGGCGTCCGCCGGAGCGCCCGTCCCGATCGCCGCCCGCCCGCCCGGGGGCGTTCTTGCTTTTGCGCCCCTCCTCGTACCGCGTGGTCCGATCGCCGTCCAAGCGTCCCTGGGCATTCATGCTTTTGCGGCCGTCCCGGCTTCTCGACTGCGCTCCGTCCGTGTTCGCCCAGTCGGCGGCGTCCGGCGATCGGGCGCCGCCGACTCCCGGACCCCTGCCACCGCTCTGCCTCCGTCCCTCCGACACGTACACCACCTTAGTTGACAACGGTGGGCGTGCCAATGGCTTGACCTTTTGGTAGGCGCTGCGCTTTCTGACCCTTATGTGTTGACAGGATGAGTAAAACATGATTTATATGTGTTTGGGAGGAGCAGTTCAGGGGAATCCCAAGGAGTGGCCGTCTGAGATCGGTCAACGGGTGGAAACGTAGGGGAAAACCGGTGATGGCTTCGAATCTGGCACCACGTATAGGGGTGGAAGAGGGGGCTCGTGGCGACCGCCACCTCCAGGACTTTGCGAGAGCATTCTGTAGGCAGGGTGCTATTAGCTGTGAGGTGAGGGGTCAAGGAGGGCGGGGAGTCTTTCGGCCGACCGGGCCAATCGCAAGGGTAGGGAGGATGATCGTCATGAAAGTGTTCGTCTGCGAGGAGCGGCGGATGCAGCGCGCGCTGCACCCCCGCTGGCCGTACCGGCGCTCGCACTGCCGCCACGACCTGCACTGGCTGGTGAGAGTGCGCCCGGTGTGGTGGTGCGCCTATGGCCGCGCGCACCCGATAGCGGCGCTGCCGCCGGCGCGCCGACGTCCACTTGGCCGATAGAGGGCTGCTGGGCCGGGTTCGGCTGGGCCGGGGGTTTCGAGAACCCGGTCCGTGCACTAGGATCGGGCGCAGTGGCGAGAACGGGCGAATCGATCGGCTTGCGGACAGGCGGTCCACCGACGGGCTCCCCCGGGGAGCCCGAGCAGCAGCGTCTCTCGATTGACACGATCCGCGGCCTGGCGATGGATGCGGTGCAGAAGGCGGGCGCCGGGCACCCCGGCACCGCGATGGCGCTCGCTCCACTCGGATACACCCTCTTCAGGCGCGTGCTGCGCGCGAACCCCCGCAACCCCCGGTGGCCCGACCGCGACCGTTTCGTGCTGAGCTCGGGGCACGCGTGCGTGCTGCTGTACTCGCTGCTGCACCTCAGCGGCTACGAGCTCTCCCTCGAGGACCTACAGCAGTTCCGCCAGTGGGGCTCGCGTACACCGGGGCATCCCGAGCGGGGGCACACCCCCGGCGTGGAGGTCACCACGGGGCCGCTCGGCCAGGGCTTCGCCAACGCGGTGGGAATGGCGATGTCCGAGCGCTTCCTCGCCGAGCGCTACAACCGCCCGGGCGAAGTGGTGGTGGATCACCACACCTACGCGATCTGCTCGGACGGGGATCTGATGGAGGGCATCAGCCAGGAAGCGGCCTCGGTCGCCGGGCACTTCGGCCTGGGCAGGCTGGTGGTGTGCTACGACGACAACCGCATCACCATCGACGGGAGCACCGCGATCTCCTTCGACGGCGAGAACCACCTCGCGCGTCTGGCGGCGGACGGGTGGCACGTGCAGAGGGTGGGGGACTCAGAGGACGTGGAGGCCCTCACCGCGGCGCTCGCGGCGGCGCGTGCGGAGACCGAGCGCCCGTCGTTCATCGCGATTCGCTCGCACATCGCCTATCCCGCCCCCCACGCAGTGGACACCGCGGCGGCGCACGGGGCGCCGCTGGGCGAGGAGGAGGTGCGCGCGGCGAAGCTCGCGATGGGCTTCGACCCCGAGCGGGACTTCTGGGTGGACGAGCGGGTGTACGCCCACATGAGCCTCGCCGCCACCGGCGCGGAGGCAGAGCGGGAGTGGACGGCGCGCTTTGATGCCTGGCGCGGGGCGCACTCCGACCTGGCGGAGGATTGGGAGCGTGCCTGGGCGGGGCGCCTGAAGGAGGGCTGGCGGGAGGCGCTCCCGAGCTTCCCGGCCGGTGAGCAACTCGCCACGCGCGCCGCGGGCCAGAAGACGATGGCGGCCTTCTCCGCCTACGCGCCGACGATGCTCGGCGGGGCGGCCGACCTGGTGGAGTCCACCAAGACCGTGTTCCCCGGCGCCGGCCATTTCTCGCGGGTGCACACGGGGCGCAACGTACCCTTCGGCATCCGCGAGCACGCGATGGGGGCGATCGTCAACGGCGCGGCGGCCCACGGGGGGATCGTGAAGCCCTACGGCTCGACGTTCCTGGTCTTCTCCGACTACATGCGCGGACCGGTGCGCCTCTCCGCGCTGATGGGTCTGGCAGTGGTGTGGGTGTGGACGCACGACTCGGTGGGCCTCGGCGAGGACGGCCCCACGCATCAGCCCATCGAGCACTACGCCTCGCTGCGCGCGATCCCTCATCTGTGGGTGATTCGTCCCGCGGACGCCAACGAGACCGTGCACGCCTGGCGGGTCGCGCTGGAGCGCGAGGACGGTCCGGTGGCGCTGCTGCTCTCCCGCCAGGGGATCCCGGTGCTCGACCGCGAGGACGGGGAGCTGGCGGCGGCCTCCGAGCTGGAGCGGGGGGGATACGTGCTGTGGGATTCGCGTGGCCGATCCGCGAACGGTGGCGCGGAGGGCGATGAGGCAGCCGCAGGGGAGCTCGATCTGATCCTGATCTCCACCGGTGCCGAGGTCCCCACCACGCTGGCGGCCGCGCGAGTGCTGGCGAGTGAGGGAGCGGCTGTGCAGGTGGTCTCGATGCCCTGCATGGAGCTCTTCGAAGCGCAGCCCCAGGAGTATCGGGACGCGGTGCTTGCACCCGAGGTCTCCGCGCGCCTCGCGGTGGAGCCCGGCGCGAGCATGAGCTGGTGGAAGTGGGTGGGCTCGCGCGGGGACGTGCTGGGCATCGACCGCTTCGGCGCCTCCGCTCCCGGTGCTCGCGTCCTGGAGGAGCTGGGCTTCTCGGTCGAGGGCATCGCCGCACGCGCACGCGCGCTGCTTTAGTTTTTCGGGGTCACATCCGAGGGGTAGGCTGTAGGTCAAGCCCGTAGGTCAAGCGACCCAAGGAGATGTAGATGCCCTCTCAGACTCTCTCCCCCCTGCACCGCCTCTCCGCGCTGGGGCAGAGCGTGTGGGTGGACTTCCTCTCGCGCGAGTCGATCCGCGGCGGCCACCTACAGGAGCTGCTCGACGCCGACGCTGTCGTGGGGGCGACCTCCAACCCGACGATCTTCCAGAAGGCGATGAGCAAGGGGGATGCCTACGACGAGCAGCTACGCGAGCTCGGCGAACAGGGACTAGACGCGCGCGAGACCTTCTGGCGGCTGGCGGAGCGCGACATCAAGGACGCCTGCGATCTCTTCCGCCCGATCTGGGAGGGGGGGGTGGGACGCGACGGGTACGTCTCGCTCGAGGTGGCACCCGACCTCGCCTACGACACGCTGGCGACCTTCAACGAGGCGATGAAGCTGCACGACACGGTGGACCGCCCGAATCTGATGGTGAAGATCCCCGCGACCAAGCCCGGCCTGGCGGCGATCGAGGACGTGATCGCGCAGGGCCGCTCGATCAACGTGACGCTGATCTTCTCGCTGCGCCGCTACGCGGAGGTCGCGGAGTCCTACCTGCGCGGCCTGGAGCGCCTGATCGCGGCCGGTGGGGACCCAAGCGGAGTGGCCTCGGTGGCGAGCTTCTTCGTCTCGCGGATCGACACCGAGGCGGACCGGCGTCTGGACGAGTTGGAGTCTGGGGGGGATGGGGCCCCCGATGTCGATCGCCTCAAGGGCCGCCTCGCGGTGGCGAACGCGAGGCTCGCCTACCAGCACTACTGCTCCGTCTTCAGGGGGCCCCGCTGGGAGTTCCTCACCGCCAAGGGCGCGACCCCCCAGCGGGTGCTGTGGGCCTCGACCTCCACGAAGAACCCCGCCTACCAGGACACGATCTACGTGGAGGAGCTGATCGGCCCGGACACCATCAACACGATGCCGGAGGAGACGATCCGCGCTTACCAGGACCACGGCCGCCCGCAGGCGCGCCTGCAGACGGAGGTCACGGAGGCGCGCAAGCTGCTCGAGGAGCTCGCCCGCGCGGGTGTCGACTACGACGATCTCACCGACACGCTCGAGCGCGAGGGCGTCCAGAAGTTCTCGGACTCCTTCGAGGAGCTGATCGCTGCGCTGGCCGATAAGCAGTCCGCGCTAGCAGTGGCATGACATCTGACTGAAGAGGGCCCTGCGCCACCCTCTAGGTGAGTAGTCGCGCGCCGGCGGAAGGGCGCACCTCGCGCGCCTGTGCGGGCGGGGAGGCGCCGGGGGGAAGGAGTCCGAGCACGTGGCCCCCGAAGCCGCCACCGACCATACGTGCGCCGGTGGCCCCCGCTTCCTTCAGGCGCTCGACGGCCGCCTCGACCGCGGGGGTGGAGCACTCATAGAGGGAGCGCAGGCTCGCGTGGGAGGCATCGAGCAGCGCGCCCACCCGGGGAAGGTCGCCCTCGCCCAAGGCGGTTACGGTCGCCCGCACACGGGCGTTCTCGCCGAGCACGTGCATGACGCGACGCACCAGCACCGGCGGTAGACGGGCCATCTCCTCGAGGGAGAGGTCGCCCGCGAGCAGGGGTTTCAGAGCGGGTGGGCGACCCGGACCATTCCCCCCCACCTCCCTCAGTGAGCTCACCCCGAGCAACTCGCACGCCCTTGTGCACTCCGCGCGCCGCTCGTTGTAGCCCGAGGCGGCCAGCGCCCGGGGCTCGCCGGAATCCAGCGTGAACAGCCGCCAACCCCCCTCCAGCGGGAGCGGTACGGACTCGACGTCCAGGTCGGAGAAGTCGATCAGCAGGGCGGCCCCCGGCTCCCCGAAGAGCGAGGCGAGCTGGTCGAGCAGCCCGGTGCGGGCGCCCACCCAGTCGTTCTCCACGTCGGAGCACAGCCGCGCCAGCGCGCGAGGGTCGAGCTCTCCGTCGGCGAGTGCGAGCAGCGCCAGGGCGAGTGCAACCTCCAGGGCAGCCGAGGAGGAAAGGCCGGCTCCGCGCGGTAGGTCACCTGAGATCTCCAGGTCGGCGCCGGGGATATCGAGTCCCGCGCTGTGCAGTTCGGTGGCGATGCCGCGCACAAATACCCGCCAACCCTCGCGCTGTGAGGTGGCGGGGAAGGTACACGCCTCATCCGGGATCGCGAACTCCTCGCGCTCGTCTAGGTCGAGCGCATACGCGCGGATGCGCGGCTCCACGCAGGGCCGCGCGCGCACGGTGACGCCCTCCGCGATCGCGAACGGGAGCGCGAGGCCGTGGTTGTAGTCGGTGTGCTCCCCGATCAGGTTCACGCGGCCCGGTGCGAACGCGCGGACCTCAGGCCCCACGGGCGACCGCCTCGCGCAGGGCCGCCGCCGACTCCTCGGGGAGGGTGTCCGAGATGAACACCCCCCCGCCCTGCTCGGAGCCCGCGAGGTACTTCAGCTTCTCCGCCGTGCGCAGGGGAGGGTAGAACTCGACGTGCAGGTGGCCATCACGCTCTCCGCCTGCCCTCGTGGGAGCTTGGTGCACGGCCATCACATACGGGAAGGGCCGCTCGAACAGGGCGTCGTAACCGCGCGTGAGCGCCTGCAGCGCGGCGGCGAGCGAGTCGAGCTCCGCGGGGGTGCAGTGGGGCAGGCTGGGGCGGTGCGCGCGCAGCACCACGTGCGCTTCATAGGACCAGCGCGCCGCGTAGGGGACGTAGACGAGCACCTCCCCGTTCTCGTACACCACCCTGCTCCCCTCCCGGAGCTCCCGCTGCAGCAGCGCGCACGGGGTGCAGCCCCCCAGGCGCGCGTCCGCGGCGCACTCGAGGGCCGGCACGGGCGGCAGGAAGGGGTAGGCGTAGATCTGCCCGTGGGGGTGATGCAGCGTCACCCCCACCTCGACCCCGCGGTTCTCGAAGATCAGCACGTACTCCACGTCCTCCCGTGCGCCCAGCTCCTCGTAGCGCTGACGCCACACCCACATCAGCGCCCGCGCGCGCTCCGGCGCGAGCGCGGCGAAGGAGCCGTGGTGCTGGTCGGTGTAGACCACCACCTCCGCCGCCCCGCGGGGAGGCTCGAACGCGGGGAAGCGGTTCTCGAAGACCGCGATCTCGAACGCCGGGAAGGGGATCTCCGTTTCGAGTCCTCCCGTCTCACCCGGCTGGGTGGGGCACAGCGGGCAGTGGTCCTCCGCCGGCAGGAACGTGCGCTCCTGGCGGTGGATCGCGTAATCCACCCACTCCCCCCGCAGCTCCTCGAAGCGCAGCTCACCCATCGCCGGTGCTCGCCCCCTCTCCCGGCGCGGGTGCTCCCGTCCCAGGAGCCCTGCCTCCGGTGTCGCTCTCGCGGGAGTAGAGGATCAGCAGCCGTCCGTCCGCTTTGCGGTGGCGCTCGAGCACCAGCGGGCCGCTGCGTTCTGGTGCGGGCGCCGCAGGAGCGCCGTCCGCGGGAGGCGCAGACGGGTCGCTCGACGATCTCCGATCGATCCCCTCGGGCATCAGCGTCCAGCGTAGGAGCTACGCGCGCTTTAGGTGGCGCCGATACCGTCAGTGGTCTTGCACGACGGGGTCCCCTCACCCACCCCTCCGTCGGAACGGAGGGCATGGCTGCTTGCGCTTGCGCTCTGCCTGCTCGGTGCCGGCGTGCTCGCGGCGGTTCTCACCGGCGCAGTGGACTCCACGCCCGGGAGCGCTGTCGCCGCTGCGCCCGCGGTGCTCGCGGACGCCCCCACGCCCACCGCGGCGAGCGCCTCCGAGGCGGCGCTGCTCTCGGGGCGGGGTGCCGCGGCCGGGCCCTACGCCACCCCAGCCGGCGCGGGTCGTGGGAGGACTGACTCCGGCGGGCTCGCGGCTGGCACCCGAGGAGAGACTGTCGGCGCCGGAACCTCGCAGAGGACGACGCGGGACGTCGCCTCCGCGGGGGCTGTGGTAGCGAACCCGCCCAGCGCCCAGGGCAGCGGCGAAGCGGGCGGTCTGCTCGGCCAGACCGACCGATCGGAGATCGGCCAGCACATCCCCGCCGCCTGGGAGGCGGGCTTCTACCCGATCTACGCCGAGGCTCAGAGCGTGTTCGGCATCAACTGGCTGCTGCTCGCCTCGATTCACAGGCAGGAGACGGCCTTCTCCACCGCCCCCTCCACCTATCGCGGGCTCAACTTCGCGGGCTGCTGCGGGGGACCGATGCAGTTCAACGTCACCAACGGGGGGGCGAGCATCTCATCCACCTGGGATCTGGTGCGAGACGCCTACCGCTTCGGCACGCGCCCCGCGGTGTACGACCACCGCACCGCCCACCACCCCTCGGTCTACGACGACTACGACTCGATCATGGCCGCCGCCTGGCTGCTCTACTCCGACGGCGCGGGCGCCTCGCTCGAGGACTCGGCGTGGTGGGCGGCATACGACTACTACGGCCACGACGCCTACGGCGTGGAATACGCCGACGAAGTGCTGGCCCGCGCGATCGGCTGGTCCCAGCACGGCTTCTGCATCAACTGCGGCGTGGAGCCCGCGCTGGTGCAGGCCGTCTACGAAGCCTACGGCGCGCCGGTGATGGCGACGTACACGACCGCCACAGCAGCCCGCTCGGGGCACGCCCACCGTGCGCGGCGACGACGGTAGCTGCTCGGTCCCTCGTGAGATGCGGCCCCCCGTGGGATGCCGGCCCCTTCGCGGATGCGGCCCTTCGCCTTCGTGGCCCAATACGCCGGCCGGCGCGCCACCGGCCGGATTCGCGCGCCGCGCGCTCAGCCCTGCGCGATCAGCTCGCTGGCCACCTGGTCGGTGGCGAGCGCGGTGCCGCCCAGCAGGCGGCGGGAGAGCTGGGCACGGCGGAAGAACAGCGGAGCGTCGTGCTCCCACGTGGCCCCGATCCCTCCGTGCACGGAGATCATCGTGCGCGCCGCGTGGTCCAGCGCGCGGCCCGCCACCGAACGTGCGGCACTAGCCGCCAGCGCGAACTCTGTGGGCGCCCCGTGGCGCGACCAGCCGGCGTAGTAGAGCAGCGAGCGGCCGTTCTCCAGTTGGCGCAGGACCTCTGTCAGCGAGTGCTTGACCGCCTGGTAGGAGCCGATCGCGCGACCGAAGGTGAAGCGCTCCTTGGCGTATGCCACCGAGACGTCGAGCGCGCTCTCCACCGCGCCGAGTGACTCCGCCGCGATCAGCGCCTGCGTCAGGTGCCACGCCTCGGCGAGCGCCTCCTCGGGGGCATCCAGGACGCTGGCGGGAGCATCCTTCAGGGATACATGCCCGAGCGCGCGGGTGGCGTCGTAACGGCGCACCGCCTCGACGCTGACCCCCGCGGCGGAGGACTCCACCGCGAAGCCCACCGGCTTGCCGTCGAGCAACGCGACCCCCACGAGCAGATCGGCGCCCGTGGCGTCCGGGACGAACGCGACCTGCCCCGTGACGCGCGCCTCTCCGACGCCCTCGCCGGCGACGGCGTTCGGCAGCGGTGGACGCTCCATTCCGCTTGCGGGGTCCACGCTCCATGCACTTGTGATGTCGTCCGGCGGGCGCGCCGCCAGGTAGGCGGCTCGCCGCTCGCCGCTTGCCAGCGCCTGTAGCAGCGGCGCCCCGGCGGTGGGGGAGTCGTTCAGGATCGCGGTGGCCGGCAGGTGGCCGAGCAGGGGTACTGCCGCGAGTACGCGCCCGCACTCGCTGAGCACCAGCATCGCGTCGAACACGTCCAGGCCGGCGCCGCCGTGAGCCTCGTCGATCAGCAGGCCGGACCAGCCCGCCTCGCGCGCGGTGGGCCAGAGGTCAGCCGGAGTGCCGCCGCTATCGAGCGCCTCGCGGGCCTCCTCGAGTGTCTTGAAGCGCGACAGCGCGCCGCGTGCCGCCTCGCGCAGGAGGACCTGCTCGTCTGAGAGTGCAAGATTCATGCCTTTGCCGTCTCCTTGGATCGCAGCTCCGAGAACGGGATGCCCTTGTCCAGGCGCGGCTCGGAGGGCAATCCCAGTACGCGCTCGCCGATCGTGTTGCGCAGGATCTCTTCGGTGCCCCCCGCGGACTTCAGGCCGGGGAGGAAGGAGATCATGTACGCCCACTCGCTCCCCTCATCAAGCGCGTCGGGGCCGAGCACGTCGGCGATCAGGTCGCCGGACTTGATCGCGCCGTTGACGATCGTCACCTTCGCGAGGCCCGCCTCGGGACCGGGGATCTGGCCGCGCTGCAGTGCGGTGAGGGTGCGGTAGCCGGTGAAGCGCACCGCCATCAGTTCGCTGGCGATCTCCCCGAGCTGGCGGCGCACCTCGGGGTCGCGGCGGGCGTGCTCGTCGGCGGCGATCGCGCGGGCGAAGCGGGCGGAGTTGTAGCCGAGACCCTCCCCGCCGAGGCCGATCGTGACGCGCTCGAACATTAGCGTGGTGAGCGCCGTTCCCCAACCGTTGCCGACACCCCCCACGACGGCGTCGGCGTCGAGCGCCACGTCGTCGAAGAACACCTCGTTGAACTCCGCCTCTCCGGAGATCTGGCGCAGGCCGCGCACCGTGACCCCCTCGGCGTCCAGCGGCACGATGAACATCGTCAGGCCCTTGTGCTTGGGGACGTCGGCGTCGGTGCGCGCGAGCAGCAGGCCGTAGGAGGCGAACTGCGCGTTGGTGGTCCACACCTTCTGGCCGGATAGGCGCCAGCTACCGTCCTCCTGTAGGCGCGCGCGAGCCTGCACCGCGGCCAGGTCGGAGCCGGCGGCGGGCTCGGAGAAGAGCTGGCACCAGACCTCGTCGCCGTGCAGCATCGGGCCGAGGTAGCGGCTCTTCTGCTCCTCGGCGCCGTGGGCGATGATCGTCGGGCCCAGCATCCCCACGCCGATCGCGTCGAGGATCCCGGGGGCGCCGGCGCGGGCGATCTCCTGGCCGCAGATCAGCTGCTCGATCGGGCCGAGGCCCTGGCCGCCGTACTCCGCCGGCCATGTCACCCCCGCCAGGCCGGCCTCCGCGAGCTTGCCCTGCCACGCGCGCCGGGCGGCGACGATCTCCTGCTCGTCCTTCAACGCCCCCTCGCCCTGCAGTACGGGGGCCTCGGACTTGTGCTGCTCCAGCCACGCGCGCGCCTGTGCGCGATATGCGGCCTGCTCCGGTGTGTCATCGAGATCCACAGCGCGTCTCCTTGGTTGACTGACCAGTCAATCGCCTCCGAAAAGGTACTCCTTCTGCCCGGAGATGTCGAGCGTCGAGGCATTGGGCCCCGTCGGCGCTCCGCGACCCGGTGAAGGCGGGGAGCCTGGGTAGGGCGGGGAGGTTCGGCGCAGGCAGGAGCCTGGGCGGGCTCTGTCAGGCGTCCGGGGGCATGTAGGGCTCGGGGACGGGGCGCTGGTGGTAGACGTTCTCGAACGCGTCGTCCAACAGCTTACGTGCCTGGGTGCCGGGGGCGGGGGAGTGCAGCAGCACCACGCCGAGGCGCACCCCGTGGCGCTCGGCGGTCGCCACCAGGCAGCGGCCGGCTTCGATGGTGTAGCCGGTCTTCAGCCCGGTGACCCCGGGATAGCCGTAGATGAGGAGGGGGTTGTTGTTGTCGAGGTAGAGCCTCCCGCCCTTGATCGGGAAGGGCCTTACGGCGATGTAGGTTCGGGTGACGCGGGCGATGCGGGGCTGTTCGAGGTCGACGTGCGCGAGCTCCGCGAGGTCGGCGGCGCAGGAGTAGTTGTGGGTGTTGTAGTAGCCGGAGGGGGAGGAGTAGTGCGTGCAGCCCATCCCGAGCGCGGCGGCCTGGAAGTTCATCTTGGCGACGAAGCGCTTCACGGTGCCGGCCACGTGCTGGGCCAGCGCCACCGCGGCATCGTTGCCGGAGGGGAGCAGCAGGCCGTAGAGCATCGTCTCGGCCGAGACGTGGTGCCCGAGCGGGAGGACGCCGACCTTCGAGCCGCTGGTTTCCTCGGCCTGGCGGGTCACGCGCACGGGCGCGTCCGGCGGGGAGGAGCGCACGGTGAGCAGCGCGGTCATCATCTTCGTGAGGCTCGCGATCCGCAGACGCGCGTATGGATGTAGCTGCCACAGCACTCGACCGGTGTCGAGGTTGAAGAGCAGACCCGCGCGGGGCTGTTCGGGCGAGGAGAGGTGGACCGGGTCCGCCTCGGGATCGGCGAGGCTTAGCGCCAGCGGAGGCCTCCCCAGTGGCAGGCCGGCAGGGGAGAGTGGGGGATGCACGACGTGCGCCCCGGCGTCCGGGCGGCGAGCGCTATGGGTGGCGCCGGCGGAGGCGTGCGTGTGCCACGGGTGCGCCAGGGCGATGAGCGCGGCGAGCACCACCACCAGCCCGATCCCGATCAGCGCCCGCCTGCGTCGGCGCCGCCTACGCAGGCGGGCGGCCTCGCGGGAGCGCCGGCGGCCTGAGGGGGCCATGAAGGGCGAGATGCTCACGCCGGCTTGGGTCTCACGGGTCGAGGGGCGGGCTCGGCGATTGACGGTTGCTCGAGGGCGGAATGGAGGCTCATCGGCGGAGTGGGGGGCTCATCGGCGGGGAGGGCTCATCGGCGGGGTTCATCGGCGGGGAGGGTTCAACAGGGCCCCAAGGATCCCGACGCCCATCAGCACGACGATGAAGACGGAGATCGCAGTACCCAGGCGTAATGCCCCCCTGGGCGGCAATCGTGCTGAGCGTGAGGAAGGCGAAGCCGACGACGAACAGCGCGGCCACCAGCAGGATGAGCACGCGGGTCATCGCAACGGGAGGGTTTCGCGAGGGAGGAGGATCGGCGGAGACTATCCGCGGGCCGCCCGCGCCAACGCCGGCTGTGTGGCCGCCCTCTCCCCCGGGCCCGCGCTCTCCTCCGGACCGGTGCTCGCCAGCGGGCCGGCGCCGGCCCGCGGCTGTGCCACGTGCTGGTCGGCGTGGTAGGAGGAGCGCACGAGCGGGCCGGCGGCGACGTGCTCGAAGCCGAGCTCGTAGGCGGCGCGCTCCAGGGCGGCGAACTCGTCGGGGTGCCAGTAGCGCACGACGGGGAGGTGCTGGGCGGAGGGGCGCAGGTACTGCCCGACGGTGAGCACCTGCACGCCGCGCGCGCGCAGGGCCGCGAAGGTCTCCACGAGCTCCGCGTGGGTCTCGCCGAGGCCCACCATCAACCCGGACTTGGTGGTGACCTCGGCGCCGCCGAGCTCCTTGGCGAGCGCGAGCACGCGGCAGGAGCGCTCGAAGGAGGAGCCGCGCCGCGCGAGGGGGTAGAGGCGGGGGACGACCTCGACGTTGTGGTTGAACACGTCGGGGCGCTCCGCGATCACCTTGGCGAGCGGCATCTCCTGCCCCTGGAAGTCGGGGGTGAGCACCTCGATCAGGCAGCCCGGGGCCTGGCGGCGGACCTGGCGGATGACCCCCACGAACGCGGAGGCCCCCTTGTCGGGCAGGTCGTCGCGGTCCACGGAGGTGACGACGGCGTGGCGCAGCCCCATGCGTGCGATCGAGCGCGCCACGCGCGCGGGCTCCAGCGGATCGTTCCAGGTGGGGCGCCCGGTCTTGACGTTGCAGAAGCCGCAGCGCCGGGTGCAGGTGTCGCCGAGGATCATGAACGTCGCGGTCCCCCGCTCCCAGCACTCCCCGACGTTGGGGCAGGCGGCCTCCTGGCAGACGGTGTGCAGGTCCTCCTCGCGGATCAGCTGGGTGAGCGCGCGGTAGCGCGCGCCGCCGGGCGCGGGCACCTTCAGCCAGGGGGGCTTGCGCTCGCGCAGCGGGCGCACCTCGGGCCCGAGCACCCGTAGCACGTCCATCCCGCCGGGGTTGGAGCGGGAGCGGGTGGGAGCGGCCGCGCTCACGCGGGCACCGCCTCCTTGGCCCTGGGATCGTCCGCGCGGGTGAGCGCCGCCCCGAGGCGGTGGCCGCCTGTCGATCTCCGACCGGTCCTCGTGCCCCGCGGCGGAACCGGTGCGATCGACCCCGCGATCCCGAGCCGCTGCGGGGAGACGAGCCGCTGGCGGCGGCCGTGGGCCTCGCAGAAGCGGTGGGCGACGCGGCGCCGCAGGCAGCTCAG
The DNA here is from genome assembly GCA_963742275.1 of uncultured Solirubrobacterales bacterium. Classification (GTDB taxonomy): domain Bacteria; phylum Actinomycetota; class Thermoleophilia; order Solirubrobacterales; family Solirubrobacteraceae; genus Palsa-744. Next base: position 1,348,142 of record CAVUKU010000001.1, read on the forward strand.
GGTTCCACGAGTGCACGCGGCATCGCCGCCGCCGCGTTCCAGCTCGCGGGCGATCGAGGTCATCTCGACGCCGGGCAGCCCGCAGGCGACGACCCAGGAGAAGGGCTCCAGGTCGTTGTCCACGTTGACCGCGAACCCGTGCGTGGAGACCCCGCGCGAGACGTGAACCCCGAGCGAGGCGATCTTGCGCTCCGCGACCCACACGCCGGTGTAGTCGGCGCCGTCCTGCGGGCGGGAGCGCGCCCGGATGCCCTCCTCGGCGAGCGCGGCGACGATCGCGTCCTCGATCGTGCGCAGGTGCGCGACGACGTCGCTGACCCCCACGATCGGGTAGCCGACGAGCTGGCCGGGGCCGTGGTAGGTGACACGCCCGCCGCGGTCGGTGCTCACCACCTCGATGCCGCGCGCGCGGTAGAAGTCCTCGCCAAGGGTCAACTCATCGGGCCGGGAGCGCCGCCCGCGAGTGTAGACGGGGGGGTGCTCGAGCAGCAGCAGCATGTCGGGCAGCTCTCCCGCTTGACGGCGTGCGCGGAGAGTCTCCTGCACGTTGAGCGCTTCGCGGTAGGGGACCACGCCGAGATGGCAGACCCACAGCTCGTGTGCGTATCGACCAGCACTGGTCATCTCTCGTCCAGCCTAGCGGTCGAGGTCGCTACAGCGTGAGCGCGGCCGGCTCCTCCAGCAGCTCTCTGACGCGGGCGAGGAAGCGGGCGGCGTCGGCTCCGTAGAGGATGCGGTGGTCGCAGGCGAGCGTCACCGCCATCGTGTGGCGGGCGACCACCGCGCCGTCGCGCACCACGGCGCGGGGCTCCAGCGAGCCGACGGAGAGGATGCCTGCCTGCGGGGGGTTGACGATCGCGGTGAAGCTGCGAATCCCGTACATCCCAAGGTTGGAGACCGTGAAGGTGCCGCCGCCCAGCTCCGGTGGGGTGATCGTGCCGGCGCGCACGCGCTCGGCCAGGGTGCGGGTCTCGCGGGCGATCTCGCCGAGCGACTTCAGAGCGGCGTCGAAGACGGTGGGGACCACGAGGGCGTCCGCCCCGCCCGCCTGCGCCCCGCTGTCCGCGCCCACCGCCACGGCGACCCCGACGTTCACGCGCGAGTGCAGTTGCAGTTTGCCGTCGCGGTAGGAGCCGTTGGCGCGGGGGTGCTCGTGCAGGGCCAGGGCGCAGGCCTTGACGACCATGTCGTTGTAGGTGGGCGCCTGCTCGGGGGAGAGGCGCTTGAGCTCGGAGCGCAGCGCCACGCACTGCTCCATGTCGATCTCGGTCTGCAGGGCGAAGTCGGGGATCGTGGCCTTCGACTCGGCCATCCGCCGCGCGATCGTCTGCTGGGTGCGGGTCAGCTCCACGACGGTCGTCTCGCCCTTCGCGGTCGCGATGCGATCGGAGAGGTCGGTCGTCGTGGGAGCCGCCGCCCGGGTGTCGGATGCGCTGACCCCCGCGGCCTGCACATCGGCCTTCACGATCCGCCCGCCGGGACCGGTGCCGGCAAGCGTGTGCAGGTCCACGCCACTCTCGCTGGCGATCCTCCGTGGCCAGCGGCGAGGCTTTCACACGGTCTCCACCTCTGTCTGCGGCGGCCTCCGCGGGTGCGTCCGCCGGCGGGTTGGATGCGTCTGCCGGCGTGGGGGGCGCGTCGGCTATTACAGGCGCCCCGGGAGCTGGCGCCTCGGGAACTGGCGTCCCGGGAACTGGCGTCCCGGGAACCGATGCCCCGGGAGCTGGCGCCTCGGGAACTGGCGTCCCGGGAACCGATGCCCCGGGAGCTGGCGCCTCGGGAACTGACGCCTCGGCGGTGTCCGCCTCCCCGACGTGCGCGATCGTGGCGCCGACGGCGAGCGTGTCGCCCTCCTGGGCGACGATCCGCAGGGGGCCCTCCTGGTCGGACTCGTAGACCATCGCCGCCTTGTCGGTTTCGATCTCGACGAGCTCCTCGCCGCGGCGGACGTGCTCGCCGTCGCGCTTGAGCCAGCGCAGCACGGTGCCCTCCTCCATGGTGTCCGAGAGGCGGGGCATCACGATCTCGCTCATCGGCGCCTCACCGCGCTCCCGCTTCTCCCGCGGCGGGCACCGCCGCGCTCCGGGTGGCGCTCTTGCCATTCGCGGCGGGCGCCATGCCGTCCTGCGCCGGCACCTGCCCGAGGACCTCCAGCGCGGCGTGCACGATCTGGGGCTCGTGCGGGAAGGCGATTTCCTCCAGCGGCTTGGAGTAGGGCATCGGCACGTCCGCCCCGGTGACGCGCCGCACGGGGCGCGTCGAGGTCGTCGAAGGCCTGCTCGGAGATCAGCGCGCCGAGGTTGGCGCCGACCCCGCCGTGGGGCCAGCCCTCCTCGACGACCACGCAGCGGTTGGTCTTGGCGACCGAGCGCAGGATCGTGTCGAGGTCGAGCGGGCGCAGGGTGCGGGGGTCGATCACCTCGGCCTGCACGCCGTGCTCGTCCGCGAGCGTCTGCGCGGCGCGCTCCGCGGTGATCGCCATTCGCGAGATGCCGACGATCGTGACGTCCGTGCCCTCGCGGCGCACGGCGGCGCGGCCGAAGTCGAGCACGTGATCCTCCCCGTCGGGCACCTCGCCGCGCTGGCCGTAGAGCGACTCGTGCTCGATGAAGATCACGGGGTTCTCGTCGCGGATCGCGGCCTTCAGCAGGCCCTTGGCGTCGGCGGCGGTGGAGGGGGTGGCGACGAGCAGGCCGGGCACGTGCATGAAGATCGCCTCGAGGCAGTGGGAGTGCGTGGGCCCGAGCTGGTGGCCGGCGCCCTGGGGCATGCGCACCACCAGCGGCACGCGGACCTGCCCGCCGAACATGTAGTGGATGTGGGCGGCGTGGTTGACGATCTGGTCGAAGGCGAGCAGCGCGAAGTTGATCGTCATCAGCTCCACCACGGGGCGCAGCCCGACCATCGCGGCGCCGACGCCGATGCCGACGATCGTGTTCTCGGAGATCGGGGTGTCGCGCACGCGCCGCTCGCCGAACTCCTCCAGCAGGCCGTCGGTGACCTTGAAGGCGCCGCCGAACACGCCGATGTCCTCGCCCATCAGGAACACGCGCTCGTCGCGCGCGAGCTCCTCGCGCAGGGCGGCGTTCAGCGCCTCGCGGTAGCGCATGCTCGGCCATCAGGAGGTCCGCACCGAGTACCACCCGTGGACCTGGTCGCCGAGCACGTACACGTCGTCGTACAGCGACTCCGGCGCGGGGAACGGCGAGGCCTCGGCGAACGCCACGGCGTCGTCCACCTGGGCGAGTGCGCGCTGCGTCGATCTGCGCGCGCGCACCCGCGTCGAGGATCCCCTCGCGCTCCAGGAGCTCGCCGAACGCGGGGATCGGGTCGCGCTCGCGCCACTGGGATACCTCCTCCTTGGAGCGGTAGGACTCGGGGTCGGCCATCGAGTGGCCGCGGAAGCGGTAGGTGACGGCCTCCACGAGCATCGGGCGGCGCTCCTCGCGCACCTGGCGCACGGCCTCGGAGACGACGGCGTGGGTGTCGAGTACGTCCATCCCGTCGCAGCGCATGCCGGGGACGCCGAGGCTCTCGCCCTTGCGCTGCAGGTCGGTGACGGCGGAGTGGCGCTTCAGCGAGGTGCCCATCCCGAACTGGTTGTTGGTGACCATGAACACCACCGGCAGCCGCCACAGCGCGGCGAGGTTGAGCGTCTCGCCGAAGGTGCCCTGGTTGGAGGCGCCGTCGCCGAACGTGCAGAGCGTGACGTCCTCCTCGCCGCGGTAGTCGCTCGCCAGCGCGATGCCCGCGGCGATCGGGAGGTTGCCGCCGACGATCCCGTAGCCGCCCATGAAGCGCCGGGCGAGGTCGAACATGTGCATCGAGCCGCCGCGCCCGTTCGAGCAGCCGTCGACGCGCCCGAACAGCTCGGCCATCACGTTCCCGGGCGGGGTGCCGCGCACCAGCGCGTGGCCGTGGGAGCGGTAGGTGGAGATCAGGTAGTCGCTGGCGCGCAGCGCGCGAGCGCTGCCGACGATCGTGGCCTCCTCGCCGATCGAGAGGTGCAGGAAGCCGCCGACCTTCGCCCGCGCGTACATCTCGCCCGCGCGCTCCTCGAAGCGGCGGATCAGCGTCATCGTGGCCAGCCACTCGCGCGCCGTCTCGGGGTCGGGCAGGGTGGTGCTCATCAGTGCTCCACGGTAGCCCAGCGGGCGATGAACTCCCCGTCCTCGAGCTGCGCGAGGTCCGCGCGCAGCGCCCGCGCGCGCCGCGCCGCCTGCTGCGGTGGGCAGTCCCAGAACAGCACCACCTCGCCGCTGTCGATCTCGACGACCTCGATGTGGTCGATGCGCTCGGGGTCCGCCAGCAGCGCGGGCGCCCATCCGCCGCGTCTGACGATCAGTCGGTAGGCGCGGTTGGCCCTCATCGTGTGGGTGCCCTGCTCACTCTCCCGCTCCGGCCGCGCTCGCCCCGGCTGTGCCTGCTGGGACCGTGCCCGCCTGGGTCGCTGGAGCGGGCGCGCCGGGCGTCGCTTCCACGGCGCGCCTCAGATAGTGGGCGGCGTCCTCCAGTGCGCGCTCGCCGCAGAACACGCGACCCCCCCTCGGGCTGGATACTCCCGATCCGCACCGCCGGCACATCGCTCACTCCCGCCCTGCGCCGCCTGCGGCGGTGGCCGTCTCGAGCTGCTCGCGCACGGAGCGCAGCTCCGTGCCGCGCAGGACTGGCCTGGGGGTGCATCTCGCAGGCGGCGGCGGCGATCAGCACGATGTCGGGCCGCTCGAGGTTGTGCCCGCCGGCGAACGCCTGGCGGAAGGCGGCCTGGGCGAAGGGCACCACGCGGCCGATGCCCTTCGCGTACGTGGCGGTGCGCATCGCCAGGTCGCTGTCGAACGGAAACGGCTCCGGCCAGCGCAGCGGCTGCAGGCCCAGCTCGCCGGCGCGGCGCTGCGACCTCCTCGCGAAAGGCCTGCACCTCGGTCTCGCAGCGGAACGCCTCGAAGGACTCGGCCCCGGGCAGCTCGCGGGCGAGCACCGGCTGCCACTCGACCGGTCCGCGGAAGCACGTGCAGGACGCGCTCGGCCGCGAGGTAGGCCAGGGGGCTCGATAGGTCGAAGTAGAAGGCCGAGTCCACCGCGCAGAGCGTATCCCCGCTCTGGTTGCGGCGAGGTGTGGCCGAATAGCCCTGGATCAGCCGGACATCCTCGGCGAGGCACCGCCGGTCAGCCGTGGATCAGCCAGCCGTCGGCGGCGCGTCCGGCCTCCATCACGGCCTCCGAGAGGGTGGGGTGGCCGTGGACGATGCGGGCGACCTCGGGGAAGCCGCCCTCCAGCGCGCGCACGTTGACGAGCTCCTGGATCAGCTCGGTGGCGCGGCTGCCGACGATGTGGCCGCCGAGCAGCTCGCCGTACCTCGACTCGCCCACCAGCTTGACGAGGCCGGTGCGGTCGCCGTACACGATGCCGCCCCCCACGGCGCCGTAGGGCACCTTGCCGACCACCACGTCGTGGCCCTGCTCGCGCGCCTGCTCCTCGGTGAGTCCGAAGGAGCCGACGTTGGGGGTGCAGAAGGTGGCGCGGGGGATGTCGATGTAGGAGAGCGGGTGCGTCGGCAGTGCCCGGCGGAGTCCTCGACGGCGATGATGCCCTCGTCGGAGGCCTTGTGCGCGAGCGCCGGTCCGGGCACGAGGTCGCCGATCGCGTAGACCCCCGCCGCGGTGGTGCGCAGCGCGCCGTCCACCTGCACGAGCCCGCGCTCGTCGAGCTCGACGCCCGCCGCGACGAGTCCGAGCGCCTCCACGTCGGGCCCGCGCCCGGCGGCGATCACGAGGTAGTCGACCTCGGCGGACTCGCTCGCGCCGTAGGTGAAGCTCACGCTCGCCTCGCCGGCCTGCACGTTCTCGATCGGGGTCCCGGTGAGGATCTGGATGCCCTGGCGCTTGAGGCCGCGCTCCACCAGGCGCGAGATGTCGGCGTCCTCGGTGGGGAGCACGCGGTCGAGCATCTCGAACAGCAGCACCTCGCTGCCCAGGCGCGCGAAGCCGGAGGCGATCTCCGCGCCGGAGGCCCCCGCTCCCACGACGGCCAGGCGCGCGGGCAGCTCGCGGGAGCGCCCACGCCTGCTCGGTGCCGAGCACGCGCCCGCCGAGCTCCACGCCGGGGATCGAGCGCCCGACCGAGCCGGTCGCGAGGATCACGGTCTGCGGCCTGGAGCTCCTCGCCGCCGACGCGAACCCCGACTGCGGGGGCGCTCCCACCGTCCCCGCTGGAGAGGCGGCGCGAGCGAGGCCTCGCCGGCGATCATCTCGATCCCGTTCTTCTTGAAGAGCCCGCTGACGCCGCCGGTGAGCGTCCCGACGACCTTCTCGCGCCGCGCCTGCACCGCGCGCGTAGTCGACCTCGCACGCCTGCGACCCGCAGCCCGAAGTCGCCCGCCTCGCGGATCTCGCTCAGCAGGTCGGCCGAGCGCAGGACCGCCTTGGCGGGGATGCACGCGTAGTTCAGGCAGCGCCCCCCGACCTTGTCCTTCTCGATCACCGCTGTCTTCATGCCGAGCTGGGCGGCGCGGATCGCGGCCACGTACCCGCCCGGCCCCGTGCCGATCACGATGCAGTCGTAGGAGGTGCCAGACACGGTGGCGCGAGCCTATCGCAGCGGCTCACCCGGCTCCGTCGTGCCTGTGTCGGCCCCGTGCTCGAGCCGTTCGCCGGCCTGCATGCGGCCCATCACGCGCACCAGCTTCCAGAAGAGCCAGCCGCCGAGACCGATGCTGAGCAGGCACAGCCCGGCGGCGAGGATCGTGGAGGCGACCACGAGCGCCAGCGAGGTCACGATGACCTGGAAGGCCAGCAGCCCCTCGAAGCCCAGCACCGCCCAGTAGCGCCTGCTGGTACATCCCCCACGCGAGCGCCGCCAGCACGAGCGCCAGGAAGACCCCGCCGGGGACCGATCCACCGTGGCTGCTGCAGGTCGTGGACGCTGAGGACACCGACCACGATCCCGCCCGCGAGCAGGCTCGCCACCGCTACGGCGACCATCAGCGCCGGGGGCCGCTCCCCGTCGGCCAGCGGCGCGAGCGCGGCGCGGGCGCGCTCGTCGCGCAGTTCGGTTGGCTCGCGGCTAGCGGCCGGCAAGCTCACGCTCCGGGGCGTGCGCGCCGAGTGCCTCGCGCAGAGCGCGCGCGGCCGGCTCGGGGTCCGCCGCGTCGGCTATCGCCCGCACGACCGCCACGCGCCACGCACCGGCCGCGAGCGCCTCCTCGACGTTGCCCGCGTCGATACCGCCGATCGCAAAGAACGGCAACCGCGTGTGCCCCGCGGCGTAGCGGACGAGCTCTAGGCCGACCGCCGGGCGTCCGGGCTTCGTGGGTGTCGCGTGGACGGGGCCCACGCCGATGTAGTCCACGTTCGCCGATCTGGCGGGCGCGCCGCGTCGATCTCCGCCGGGGCGTGCGTGGAGAGGCCGATCAGCACGTCCGGGCCGACCAGGTCGCGCACCTGCGCGACCGGCATGTCCTCCTGGCCGACGTGCACGCCGTCGGCGCCCGCCGCCAGCGCCACCCCGGGGCGGTCGTTGACGATCAGCAACGCCCCGAGCTGCTCACAGATCGTGTGAGCGGTACGCACAACCTCTGTGAGCTCGTCGTCGGAGAGGCGCTTGTCGCGCAGCTGCACGATGTCCACGCCCGCCCGCGATCGCCGCGCGCAGGACGCCGGTCAGCTCACGGCCGCCGGGTTCGCAGTCGCAGACCAGGTAAAGGTGCGCCGCCGCGAGGCGGGCACGTCGCTGGCCGAAACGGGGATTCCGGCCGCAGGCCGGTGTCTCCCGGCTTCGGTCGAAACGGGGATTCCGGCCGCAGGCCGGTGTCTCCCGGCTTCGGTCACCTGTATCGGGGATGGGCATGCAGTTCAAGTCTCGCATGAGCTCTCCGCGCGGCGGGGCTAGCATCATCCACATGAACGCTCGAGTGGCCGATGTCGCCATCGTCGGCGGCGGGGTCATCGGCCTTGCCGTCGCCTGGCGGGCGCGGCTGCGCGGGATGTCGGTCGTCGTGCTCGAGCGGGGCGCGATCGGTGGGGAGTGCGCTTCGGGCGTCGCCGCCGGGATGCTCGCCCCCGTCTCCGAGGTCGAGTTCGGGGAGGCCGGGCGGCGGGTGCTCGAGCTTGGACTGCACTCTGCGCGCATGTGGCCCAGCTTTGCGACCGAGCTGGAGGAGGCCTCGGGTGTCGAGGTCGGGCTGCGCCAGACCGGCACACTGCTCCTCGCGCGCGACGAGGACGAGGCACGCGAACTGGAGCGCCAGCTCGCCCTCCGCGAGTCGCTGGGGCTGCGCGCCACGCGGCTGCGGCCGAGCGCCGCGCGCGAGCTCGAGCCCGCGCTTGCGCCGACCGTGCGGCTGGCACTGGAGGCGCCCGAGGACCACAGCGTCGATCCCCGGCTCGTGCTCGCCGCGCTGCGTCGCGCCTGCGAGCTCAGCGGGGTACGGGTGCGCGAGCACGCCCCCGTGGCCCGCGTCGAGCTGGAGGGGCCGGCGGGCGCCGTCACCGGGGTCATGCTCGCCGGCGACGAACAGGTGCTCGCCGGGCAGGTGGTGCTCGCAGCCGGCGCCTGGACCGCCGAGGTCGGGGGCCTGCCGGCGCACGCGCGCGTGCCGGTGCGGCCCCTCAAGGGACAGATCCTGAGGCTGCGCGATCCTGTCGGGCCCGGACTCCTGGAGCGGGTCGTGCGCTTCGCGGGCGGCTACCTCGTTCCCCGCGGAGATGGGCGCTACGTGCTCGGGGCCACCGTGGAGGAGCGCGGCTTCGAGGAGCTGCCCACCGCCGGTGGGGTCTACGAGCTGCTGCGCGACGCCCACGAGCTCGTGCCCGGGGTGCTCGAGCTGCGGATCGAGGAGCTCTCCGTGGGGTTTCGCCCCTCCACCCCGGACAACGTCCCCGTCATCGGACCCGGGGCGGTGGAGGGGCTCATGTGGGCCACCGGGCATCACCGCAATGGCATCCTGCTCGCTCCGCTCACCGCCGAGCTGGTGGCCGAGGCGCTGGTGGGGGTACTCGCATGATCCTCCTGAACGGGCGCGCCTGCGACCTGCGGGCAGGAGAGACCGTGGTCGGAGCGCTCGTGCGGCTCGGGCTGTCCGCCGACGCACGCGGCGTGGCGGTTGCCGTCGATGGCGAGGTCGTTCCCCGCGCGGCCTGGGAGACATTTGCGCTCTCCCCGGACGCCCGCGTGGAGGTGCTCACCGCGATGCAGGGAGGATGATCTGTCAGTGGCGTCCTCCATCGTCCCTACCCAGGCCGACACCGACCCGCTCACGATCGCCGGGCGCAGCCTGAACTCGCGCCTGCTGCTCGGCACCGGGGGGTTCCCCTCGCTCGAGTCGATGGACGCGGCGATCCGCGCCAGTGGCTCGGAGCTCGTGACCGTCGCGCTGCGGCGCGTCGACGCGGCCGCGCGCGGTTCGCTGATCGATGTACTCGCCGCTGCCGGCGTGGAGCTGCTGCCCAACACCGCCGGCTGCCACACCGCCCGCGACGCCGTGCTCACCGCCCGCCTCGCCCGCGAGGCGTTTGCCACCGACTGGATCAAGCTCGAGGTGATCGGCGACGAGGACACCCTGCTGCCGGACGCCCCCGAGCTGCTGCGCGCCGCCGAGGAGCTCGTCGACGAGGGCTTCGTCGTGCTCCCCTACACCACCGACGACCCCGTGCTCGCGCGGCGCCTGCAGGACGTCGGCTGCGCCGCGGTGATGCCGCTCGGCGCCCCCATCGGCTCCGGCATGGGCATCCGCAACCCATACAACCTCGCCCTCCTGCGCGACGCCGTGCACGTGCCCGTGGTGCTCGACGCGGGCATCGGCACGGCCTCCGATGCCGCGCTGGCGATGGAGCTCGGCTGCGACGCCGTGATGGCCGCCTCCGCGATCGCCCGTGCCGAGGACCCCGTGCGCATGGCCCGCGCCATGCGCCACGCCATCGAGGCGGGACGCCTCGCCAGGACGGCGGGACGCATCCCCCGCCGCCTTTACGCCACCGCCTCCACGCCAGAGGAGGGCCTGGCGGAGTTCTCTACTTGACCACTTCGATCGTGTCGCAATGTGCTGGGGGGGCAGGCCCTCACCCAGAGCCCCTCCCCGGAGGACCTTCTACTGGACCACTTCGATCGTGCCGTTCATCGTCGCTGGATGAATGGTGCACAGGTAGTGGATGACCCCCGGCTTGGTCATCTTGAACTTGACGGTCTGGCCTTCGCCGAAGTTCTTGGAGGCGAGCTTGAGCGGGCCGCTCTTGCTCACCACGTTGTGTTCGACGGGGTCATAGTTGGTCCACTCGATCGTGGTGCCCACCTTGACCCTCACCGTGTCGGGGGCGATGGAGATGTTGCGGTAGGCGATCTGCACGGTCCCGCTTTTCACCGATTCCGAGGAGGATGGGGAGGCGTACTTCGGCGTCTTGTCTACTTCCACCCCGCTTTTCGGCGCGCCCGCGGCGCCTGCCGCGGCGGTGCCCGTCGAGTTGGAGCCGCTGGACCCGCAGCCGGCGGCCAGCACGAGCGCCGCGCATACTGCTGCTGCGGACAGGCCCCGCCTCACCGTTGACCCTCGCCTCTCTGCATGGTGCCAGCCTAGCCTAGACTGGCGCTCCATGTCGCGCTCCCAATCCCCTCCCGATAGCGCCCCCGCGCTGGGCGAAGCCGCGCCGCTCGAGCCCCCGCGCCACTACCTCACCGGAGCCGAGCTCAGCCCCGGGGAGCTCGTGGGACTGCTCGCGCGAGCAGCCGAGCTGAAGGCCGCTCCGCTTTCCTCGCGTGCGCTCGCGGGGCGCAGCGTGGCGCTGGTCTTCGAGCACCCCTCCACCCGCACCCGTCTCTCCTTCGAGACGGGCATCCACGAGCTGGGCGGGCATCCCGTGATCCTGCGCGCGAGGGAGCTCCAGCTCTCGCGGGGGGAGTCCCTGCGCGACACCGCCCTGATCTTCTCCAGGCACGTCGTCGCCCTGGGGGTACGCACGGGCCCCGACGAGATGCTCGCCGAGCTCGCCGTCCACTCCTCGGTCCCCGTGTTCAACATGCTCACCGCCCTGCACCACCCCTGTCAGGCGCTGGCGGACCTGTTCACGGTGCGCGAGGTCTTCGGCGATCTGCGGGACCTGCGCCTCTCCTACGTGGGGGACGGCAACAACGTCGCTCGCTCGCTCGCCGTGCTCGGCGCCCGCGCGGGCGCACGGGTCGCCGTGGCCTGCCCGCCGGGGTACGCCCTCGAGATCGACGAGCGCGAACTGGGGCTTTCTCCCGAGGAGCGTGGCCGCATCTCCCTCCACGAGGACCCCCGCGAGGCCGTTGCGGGCGCCCACGCCGTCTACACCGATGTGTGGGTCAGCATGAACGACGACGCCACCACCGCCGCCGCGCGGCGGCGCGCCCTGGCGCCCTACTGCGTGGACGACGCCCTGCTCGACCTCGCCGCCCCGGGAGCGATTGCGCTGCACTGCCTGCCCGCCCACCCGGGCGAGGAGATCACCGCGGAGGTGCTCTACGGCCCCCGCCAGCGCATCTGGGAGCAGGCCGAGAACCGCCGCCACGCCCAGAAGGCGCTGCTCGAGCTGCTCACCGCCGGGGGCGCCGATCGCGGGCGCGACGATCCATGCGCGCCCGCCGCGGACCCCCCCTCATGAACCCCGCCGGCCACCCTCGTGCGGCCCCCGCGGGCGCTGCCAGGCCCGAGCGCGGCCAGGAGCTCGAGCTGACGGTCGATTCGCTCGCCTACGGGGGCGAGGGCGTCGCGCGCCTGGGCGAGGGCGGCTACGTGGTGTTCGTCGCGGGCGCCGTCCCCGGCGACCGCGTGCGCGCGGTGGTCTACAAGCGCAAGCGCAACTACGCCCACGCCCGCACGCTCGAGGTGCTGCACGCCAGCCCCGAGCGGATCCCCCCGCTCGCGGATCACCCGGGCGTGGCCTGGCAAGTGCTCCCCTACGAGCGCCAACTCGAGATCAAGCAGGCCCAAGCCCAGGATGCCCTGCGGCGGATAGGCGGGTTCGCGGGCTTTGAGGTCGAGCAGATCGTGCCGGCGCTCGAACAGTGGCGCTACCGCAACAAGCTCGAGTACTCCTTCGGCCACGACCTCCACAGCGGCGAGCTCGTCTGCGGCTTTCATGCGCCCGCCGGCTGGAACATGGTGCTCCCGATCGAGGACTGCCTGCTGGCCTCCCGCGAGGGCAACCTCGCGCGCCGCGTGGCGATGCGCTGGTGCCGCGAGCAGGGGCTACGCGCCTGGAGCCGTGGTGGGGAGGAGGGTGGCGGCCTCGGTGACGCCCCTCGCGGTGGCGGGCGCAGAGCGGTGCGGCGAAGCGGGGGGCCATCGGACCCGCCGGCCGATGGTGCATCGAACCTGCCGACTGGGGGTCCATCCGAGCGCGTCCCGGATGCAGGACCGAACGGGGCCGGCTCCCCTCGCGCTGCCTCGGCCGAGCGGGAGGACAGGACCGGGCCGGGGCCCGACGGGCGCGCGCTGCTGCGCAACCTCGTGGTGCGCGAGGGCCGGCGCACCGGCCGCCTGCAGGTGCGGATCGTGACCACCGATGGCGAGCTCGACGCGCCCTCGCTCGCCGCGGCGCTCGCGGCGGAGCTCGGGGAGCAGCGCCTCTCCGGGGTTCTCTGGACCCGCTCGCGCCAGCTCGCGGAGACGACCGCAGGGGGGAGACCGAGCTGGTGTGGGGCGAGGCCGAGCTGCCGGAGCGTTTGGGTGAGCTCGAGCTGCGCATTTCCCCAGAGGCGTTCTTCCAGACCAACACCGAGATGGCCGAGGTGCTCTACGGGATCGCCGCCGAGTACGCCGCCCTGGAGGGGTGGGAGCGGGTCTACGACCTCTACTGCGGCATCGGCACCATCGCGCTCGCGCTCGCCCCCCGTGCGGGCGAGGTGTGGGGGATCGAGCTCATCGAGCAGGCCGTCGCCGACGCGATCGCCGCCGCAAGGCGCAACGAGATCGCAAACGCCCACTTCTTCGCCGGGGACGCTCGCCTCGCACTGCCCGAGCTACTAGCCCGCGCGGGGCGCCCCGACGTGCTCGTCGTCGACCCGCCCCGCGCGGGGCTCTCCCAGAAAGTGGTGCGCCGCATCATCGAGTGCACCCCGCGGCGGATCGTCTACATCTCCTGCAACCCCACCACCCTCGCCCCCAACGCCGCCCAACTGGTCGAGGCCGGGTGGTCCCTGCGCAGGGTGCGCCCGGTGGACATGTTCCCGCAGACACACCACGTGGAGTGCGTGGCGTTGTTGGAGCGCCAAGGCACCGGTGCCACGGTGGAGGTCTCTGCGCGCGCGGATACCTCCCCCGAGGCAGGAGCCGGGATGGGTTCAGAGACCGACGGCGGGTAGGCTTCGCTCTCGATGCGCGCCGTCACCATCCGCGAGCAGGAGATCGTGATCGAGAAGCACCCCGACCCCGCCCCGGGGACCGGCGAGGTGCTCGTGCGGGTGCGCGCGGCGGGGCTCAACGGCGCCGACATGATGCAGCGCCGCGGCCTCTACCCCGCGCCCCCCGGCTCGCCGCAGGACATCCCAGGGATGGAGCTCGCCGGGGAGGTCGTTGCTCTTGGCCCCCACCCGCGCGGGGCGGAGCGCTTCGCAGTGGGCGACCGCGTGATGGCGATCGTCGGCGGGGGCGCACAGGCAGAGCTGTGCGTGGTGCACGAGCGTCAGCTGATGCCGGTCCCCGAGGTTCTGGAGTGGCCCGCCGCCGGAGGGGTGCCCGAGGTGTTCACGACCGCCCACGACGCGCTCTTCGCGCAGGCGCAGCTGCGCCCCGGAGAGCATCTGCTGGTGCACGGCGGCGCCGGCGGGGTGGGCACCGCGGCGATCCAGCTCGCCGGCGCCACCGGGGCCCGTGTGACGGCGACCGTGCGCCACGCGGAGTCCCGCCCCCAGGTGGTGGCGCTCGGCGCGGAGGCGATCGCGCCCGAGGGCTTCGCCGACCACGGACCCTTCGACGTGATCCTCGAGCTGGTGGGCGCGCCCACCATGGCCGACAACCTGAACGCGCTCGCCACCGGCGGGCGGATCCTTGTGATCGGCGTGAGCGCCGGCGCCAAGTGCGAGCTCAACCTGCTCGCGCTGATGGGCAAGCGCGCGCGCATCCACGGCTCCACGCTGCGCGCGCGGCCACTGGAGGAGAAAGCGCTGGCGGCCCGCGCTCTGGAGCGCGAGGTGCTGCCGCTGCTCGCCTCGGGTGCCCTCACCGTGCCGATCGCCGCGACCTTCCCGCTGGAGGAGGCCGCCGCGGCCTACGACTGCTTTGCGGCCGGCGGCAAGCTCGGGAAGATCGTCCTGGAGATCGATTGAGAACTCGCCGCATGCGGCGAGTTCCGGGACCGCGCATGCGCGGTCCCGGGCAGGCCCACATGTGGGCCTGCCTGAACCCGCACATGTGCGGGTTCACCAGCCGGCGCATGCGCCGGCTGGCCTAATAGGGAGGCTGTGCAGCCCACCACTCGCCGAGCACCCTGAACGCCTCCCAGAAGTCACGCTTGGCGGCCTGCTCGTCCAGGGACTCGTCGATGTTGGGGACGTACAGCGCGTCGATCGTGGGGGTCAGCCGCTGGATCTCCCCCTCTTGTGGGGCGAGTGGGCGCGCGAGCGGGACTTCGAGCTCGTTGAGCGTGGCCAGGGCCTCCGCGCCCATCGCGACCACGATCTTGGGCTGCACGATCGCGATCTCCTCGACCACCCGCGCGATGCACTCCGGATCGGCCAGGGAGGAGTCCGCCAGGGGGCACTTCACGCACAGCGTGCCGTACACCGCCAGGGGGTCGATGGAGAGGCGCTTGAGCGACTTCATCAGCGCGCCCCCCGCCCGGCCGTAGAAGGCGACCCCCTCCTCGATCTCCGAGGGCATGGGGGCGTGCTTGAGCAGCATCACGTCCGCCTGGGGATGGCCCGAGCCGAGCACCGGCATCAGGTTCCCCCGGGGGCAGTGCGGGCAGGTCTGAAGGTCGCGTGTGAGGGTGTTCAGCTCGCGGATCGCGCGCTCCAGGTACTTCTCGCGGATCTCGTCGTCGGTCGCGGGCATGGACGCCGTTGGTTTTGACGGCCCGCCGGCTTGTCCTTGGCGCTGCACCGCGGATTGCGCTTTGGCCGTCACAGTTAGGGGTTGCCGCCGGTTGCCCGCCGCACCCTGCGCGCGGCGCGAGCGCGGCGCGCGGACGGCGGGGTGGCCCTGGTCTCCAGGAACTTGAGCGCCTGCACGTACAGCAGGCTCGTGGGGCGCGTCAGGATCTCGGCGTCGCGCAGGGACTGCAGGAACTCCTGCGGCCCCTCGAAGTCCCGCATCCGCACCCGCACCGAGCCGAGACCCCGGGCGACGTGCGAGTCCGAGCCCGCGCCCGCCGGGATCCGGTACTTGGCGGCGAAGCGCGCCGCCTCCTCGTTGAACGCCCCGATCGCCACGCGCGGGTTGTAGACCTCGATCGCGTCCACCTCCTCCAGCACCGGGAGGAGGTGCTCGTAGTCGGGGACCGCGTGCATCCGGTCGAAGGGGTGGGGCACGTACACCACGCCGCCCTGGCGCTTGATCTCCGCGATCGTCTCCGCCAGCGTCATGCCGCGCGGGATGCGCTCCTCGATGAACAGCCCGATCACCTCGCCTTCGCAGGCGGTCTTCACCTCCTCGCCCACGATCACCTCGATGGGGTGGGCGGGATCTGATTCCGCTGCCCGCGCGCGCGCCTCTAGCGCCCCGGAGACCTCGTTATGGTCGGTCACCGCGATCGCCCCCAACCCCTGCTCGCGGGCCGTCGCCAGCAGCACCTCCACCGGGGTCGCGCAGTCGGGGGAGTGGTCGGTGTGCATGTGCAGGTCCACGTCGATCAACGGCCCCCCCGCCAGGCGCCGGCGCAGCGCCGGATCGCCCTCGGGGTCGCGCCGGCGCGCGGCGAGCTCCCCGTAGAGCCCCTCCAGCTCGTCGGTCACTAGCGCCCAGGTGCGCTCCGTGCCCCCCGGCGCCACCAGCCGGTAGTCGGCCGGGAAGTGGCGCTCCATCAGCCGCGCGGTCTCCGGGAAGCTCGCCATGCGCGCATCGAGGCGGCCGAAGAACGTCGTCACGAAGCGCCGCCCCAGGATCGTGGAGAGCAGCCGCTCGGTGGGCGCGTGAAAGGAGCCCACGTTCAGCGCGCGCGAGTGGCGCAGCGCGGCGTTCGCGGCGCTCGGTGCGAACGGCTCGTGCACGTGCACGAAGTCGAGTGCGACCGCCCCCAGCAGCTCCTCGATCGTGCGCGCCACGTCGATCGGCAGCGCCCGGGTGGGCCTGCTCGAACCGGTGGGCACGTCGAGCACCTCCCCCACCGCGATCACGCCCGGCTCGCCGCCGTCGGTCCCCTCCAGCAGGCTCTGTGGACGCTCGCGCGCCGCTCGCAGGGCCCGCCGCGAGGCGCGCACCCGCTCCTGTGAGCGCGAGGGGGCGAGAATCAGAACGCGGTGCCCCCGACGCGAGAGCTCGCCCGCGACCTCCCGCACGTAGGCGTTGACCGCATTGTCCTCGGCCTCCCACGGGTAGGGGGTGACGTGGGCGATCGAGAACGACGGGGCCATCGGCCTCCAGGTTAGGTCACCCGCCCGCCCGGCTACTTCGCGCTGCGGGCGGTCCTCGAGGCCGGGGCGGTCTTCGAGGCCGGGGCGGTCTTCGAGGCCGGGGCGGTCTTCGTGGCGGCTGTGGCCCTCGTGGCGGCGGCGGTCTTTGTGGCTCGCTTGGCTTTGGCGCCCCGCGCGGGTGACCCGGGTGTGCGGGCGTACCTGGCGATGAACCTCTCGGTCTCCTCGCGGGCCCGATCGTCGGGGCGCTGGTTGTGGGGGGACTTCATCAGGTAGGAGGAGGGTCCGTCGAGCTGACCCGCGACGCCGTGGTTGAGCGCCAGCTTGCAGCAGCGCACCGCGTCGATCACGATGCCCGCGGAGTTCGGGGAGTCCCACACCTCGAGCTTCAGCTCCGCCGTCAGCGGTACGTCGCCGAAGGCCTGGCCCTCCAGGCGGATGTGCGCCCACTTGCGGTCCGTCAGCCACGGCACGTAGTCCGAGGGTCCCACGTGCACGTCGTTGGCGGGCAACTCGTCCTCCATGATCGAAGTGACCGCGTTGGTCTTGGAGATCTTCTTGGACTCCAGCCGCTCGCGCTCGAGCATGTTGTAGAAGTCCATGTTGCCCCCCACGTTGAGCTGCGAGGTGTGCAGGACCTTCACGCCGCGGTCCCCGAAGAGGCGGGCGAGCGCGCGGTGCACGATCGTGGCGCCCACCTGCGACTTGATGTCGTCCCCCACGATCGGCAGGCCCGCCTGCTTGAAGCGCCGGTCCCAGTAGTCCTCGCGGGCTATGAACACCGGGATGCAGTTCACGAACGCGCACCCCGCCTCCAGCACCTGCTCGACGTACCACTTCGTCGCCTGCTCGCTGCCCACCGGCAGGTAGGAGACCACCACGTCGGTGTGGGTCTCCTTCAGGATCCTCACGATGTCCGCGGTCTCCCCCGGGGCCTTCACGATCTTCTCTTTCAGGTACTTCCCGAGACCGTCGTGGGTCATCCCGCGGTGCACCGGCACCCCGAGCTTCTTGGGGACCCCCCGCCCCCCCGTGGCGAACTTGATCGTGTTGTTCTGCCCCGCCCAGATCGCCTGGCCGAGGTCTTTGCCGACCTTCGCGCGGTCGATGTCGAACGCCGCGGTGAACTCGATGTCGCGCACGTGGTAGCCGCCGAGGTCCACGTGCATCAGGCCGGGAACGCGCTGGGAGGGATCGGCGTCGGCGTAGTAGTGCACACCCTGCACGAACGCCGAGGCGCAGTTGCCCACGCCGACGATCGCCACGCGGACCTTCTCCTGCTGGTAGCGCGCTCTGCCGTTGGTGGAGGCGGCGCCGTTGTTGGTGGTTGAGGTCATTCCGGGAGACTACCCTGCGCGCGGTGCGCGGTCACACCGGGGCCGTGGGAGGGAGCCCCGGGCCCCCTGTAGCCGGAAGTCCACCGCGCGCTATCGAGCCGGTGGACGGGAGAGCTCGCCGCGCACGTGCCAGATGCGCTGGATGACCGTGATCACGCTCAGCACCGCGAGCACGTAGACCGCGGGCTGCAGCAGCTCGAAGCTGCCGAGCGAGGCGCCGCGGGCGAAGATCAGGCCGATCGAGAGGATCACCACCCGCACGGGGCGCGTGGCGATGCCGACCTTGCACTCCACCCCCAGCGCCTCCGCGCGCGCCCGGGTGTAGGAGACCATCAGCGAGGCCAGTACCGCGACCACCACCGCCGCGGCGCCCACGCGGTTGCCGTGCAGCGCGAAGTAGCCCGCCACCGCGGTCAGCACGATCCCCTCCTCGATGCGATCGAGCGTCGAGTCCAGGAACGCCCCGAAGGGGGTGCCCTTGCCGGACATGCGCGAGTAGCGCCCGTCCAGCGTGTCCATCACCGAGCCCACCACGAAGGCGATGCCGCCGAGGAAGAACAGGCTTTCCCACACCAGCGCCGCGGCGAGCACGTTCAGCGCGAGACCCGTCAGCGAGATCGCGTTGGGGGTCAGGCGCGACTCGATCAGCCGGTCGCGAACCAGCTCGCGCCGCTGCGCCGCGGTCAGGGGGACCCGTCCGCCCGTCCGACCCCTCCCCCGGCCCCGCCGTGCTCCTCCGAGCCCGTCGCGTCGCCGAGCCGGTCTAACTGGGGGGGCGTGTCGGGGGGGCATGTAAGTCTCGGTCGGAGGGAGAGAGGGGCAGCGGCGGGGTCAATTCCTCTACGCGCTCGCCCCCACGCTCGCCGGCGAGAAGCGCCACACGGCCGGGCGTGCGCGTGCCAACCAGCGCGCGCCGTATGCGGAGGCGGCGGCAGTCAGTGCGCCGAACATCGCGTCGAGGACGAAGTGGTTGGCGGTGGCGATGATCACGAAGGCCATCAGCAGGGGGTACAGCAGCCATAGCACGCGCAGCGCCCGCCAGCGCACCAGGCGCGCGAGCGGCCAGCCGATCATCAACGCGAACGCCACGTGCATCGAGGGTACCGCCGCGTAGATGTTGGTGAGCGCGCCGCTCATGCCGCCGCCGCCGTGCGCGGTCTCGACGTGCATCCCGGTGAAGTGCGAGACCGAGTCGACGAAGCCCCACTCCGGCAGGAAGCGCGGCGGTGCGGTCGGGAAGACGACATAGCCGACGAGCGCGATCGCCATCGCGATCACGAGCATGTTGCGCACGAAGTAGAACGAGCGGTTGTGGCACAGGTAGAGGTAGACGAGCGCTCCGACCGTGACGGTGGTCTGCGCGTTTACGTACAGCCAGCTCGAGACATCCATCAGCAGCACGCTGCCCGACGCCCACGCCTGCACGGAGGGCTCCACGAAGAGGTGCAGGGTTTCCTCGATGTGGATCAGGTCGCGCGCGTGCTGGAAGGCCGCCGTGGCCCTCCCCTCGACCATCCCCCGCACCAACCGGTAGCCCAGGTAGACGGTTCCGAAGAGCAGCACCTGGCGGATCACGTCCAGCCATCCGTGGGGCAGGATTCGTGCCTGCATCAGACGGAGCCGGACGAGCATCGGGGTAGCCTAATGGATGCTCAGGCGCAACGCGGACCCTGACTGAAGATGCGCGTAAGAGAGAACGTCGATTCCCACCCGGATCGTGCCCGCTGTGCGCGCATCGACCACCGTCCAGCCGCCGGGTGCGCTGCGCACACACCCATGCCCCTCCTCGAGCGCCCAGTAGGGGGTGAAGCGCACCCTCACTGCGTAGCTCCCTGGGCGGGGCGCCTGGAGCGTAAAGGAGTCCGCGCCGAGGGCGCTGAGGAGCGCCGGGGGCTGCGCGAGCGCGGGCGCTCCCGCCACCGCGAACAGGCGCCAGTGCGCCGAGTGCCACACCTCGCGCAGGTAGGGCAGCCCGCGCCCGATCAGGCGGCCCTCCGCTTCCCCCGCGAAGTCCAGGCGCACATCGGGTAGGGCCACGTAGGTGACCGCGTTTTCGTAGAGCCACGCCCTGTAGGCCGCGGGTGTGAGCGAGCGTCCTTCCCCTTCATAGAAGAGCGCCGCGTAGCGAGTGTCGAGCTGGCGCTCCCAGCCGCGCGCAAGCAGGATCGAGCCATGCTCAGGGAGGTAGACGGACTCCCAGTGGGTGCCCATCATCGGGACCTCCACCCGCAGCGGCGCCCCGCCGGAGCGCTCCTGCAGCTCCCCGAGCAGGGGCGCGTAGAAGGAGGCTTTCACCGAGGAGTCCCCTGCCAGGTCGGACACATCGTTGATCGGGGTCTCCAGCTGCCAGTAGAGAAGCACGGGTGCCAGGAGAAGCAGTGCGAAACGGTGGTGCTCCCACAGACACACCCGCCACGAGCGGCGCCGCCAGCAGCGCCCCAAGGCGCGCCGCGTTGCTGCCCACGGGGGTGTGCAGCGCGAAGGCGCCGATCAGCGCGAGCGCGTACAGCCACGCTCCCAGGGTGAGCACGCGCACGGCGCGCGGCGAGAGGCCCGCGGTTGCCCCCTCCGCGGACCGCCCCTCTGCGGCTCGATCTGCCATGGCCGTCCCCCCGGCCATGCGGGGGAGCATCGACGCGATCAGCACCACCCCGGCGAGGCCGGGCCAGAACACGGACGGCGCGAACGGCTCCCAACCGCCTTCGGGGAAGGCGAGCGCGAGCAGCAGGATTGGGGCCAGCGCTGCCGCTGCGACGGCGAGCCCACGCCGCGCGATCGCGAGTTCCCTCCCCGCGCCGCCCGCCAGTGCGTAGGTGAGGCCGGCGAGGGCGAGGAAGGCGCCCGCAACCGGACTCGCGAGGCTCGTGAGCACCGCAAGCGCCACCGCCGCCCGCGTCCGTCCCAGCAGCGCCACCACCGCGAGCAGCCCCACCGCGAGCCCGAGGCTGAAGGCGACGCGCCCGGAGAGCATCGTCACGGAGACCCCGAGCGCGAACGACCCCGCCGCGATGCGGGCGCCCCCCGCGGAGAAGGATCGCTGCGCGATCGCCCCGAACAGGCCGGCGGCGGCCACGGTGGCGAGCGCGAGCAGCAGGCGGTTCCCCAAGAGCGCCCCAAGGGCCGGCGCGAGCAGCGAGTAGCCGGGCAGGTAGTGCCCGCTGTACCAGCCGTTGTCCCACAGCGTGAGGCCCACCCGGGCGAACAGCTCGCTGCGGTAGGTGGCTGCCGCGAGGTCTCCGCTGGGAGGCTGGAGGATCAGGTAGACGACCGCCAGCGGGATCGACACCGCGAGCCCGATCGCCGGGGGCCTCGCGAGGAGTGCGCCCACGCGCGGGGGCGCGGCGGGGGTCCCATCTCGCGGCCGCTCGGCTGCGCCGGGCTCGTGTGCGGCCAGTGCGTCAGGCGCCATCGCGCGACGCTCCTATGCGCCTTCGAGGAAGGCGACCACCCGTTCGATCGCGTCGGGTCGGTCCAGCCACCACCAGTGACCGGCGTCGGAGAGCTCGAGCAGCTCGGCGTGGGGGAGGGCGCGCGCGTACTCTCCCGCGAAGCGCGGGGGAATGTAGGGATCCTCCAGGCCACACACGACCAGGGCGGGCATATCCAGGCGGTGAAGCTCGGCGCCGGCCTGCGCGAGCACCTCGGGGGGGGCGCCACGGTAGAGCCGCAGGATCGCGCGCTGGGTTCCCTGGTCGAAGTGGTCGAGCACGCTGTCCAGCCAGGCGTCGGGCAGTGGTCCCGGGGTGGCGTTGGCCTCGAGCGTGGTGCGGCGCAGCACCGGGCGGGTGGTGGCGCCCATCGCGATCTCCCCGAGCAGCGGCGTACACCACAGGCGTGCGATGCGGTGCCAGCGGTAGCCGGGGAGGAGGGGGATCGCGTTCATCACGACCAGCCGCTCGATGCGCTCCGGGTGGAGCTGCGCGAAGGCGAGTCCCACCACGCCCCAGTCGTGCACGACGAGCCGCACCCGCTCCACCTCCACGAGATCGAGGTACTGCTCGATGAAGTGCGCGTAGCCGGGAATCGAGTAGTCGAAGTGCCCGGGCTTGCCCGAGCGCCCGAAGCCCGGGAGGTCGGGCGCGAGCCCTCCGGTGCGCTCCAGGAACCCCACCCTCGCCTCGGCCCTCACTCGCGGATGCCTCCACGGCAGTCGGCGCCACCGAGGCGGTGGCGGTTCCCCGGGGAACTCCGGCGAGCCGATCCAGTCGTCGGAGTTGGTGGGCACTCCGTGCAGATAGAGCACCGGCGCGGAGCCATCGCGTTCGCCAACAGGCGGCGCGCTGCGCCAGAAGACCGGCAGCTCGCCGATCTGAGCGGTGTGCTCTCTGACATCCGGCACCGAGCCGAGCATATACCGGCTCCGGTGCGCACGGGCCGGATCCCGGGCCCATCCTCGGGCCGTATCTTGGGCCGATCCCCTACCGTGGGCCTCGTGCCGAGCGCCGTGTGGACCCCACCCACTCGCCGCCGCGTGCGTGCGGTGCGTGACCGGCTGCGCGCGGTGTACGGGATCCCGCGCATGGCTGTGCATGGCGATGGGCTGGCCGAGCTGGTGCTGACTGTGCTCTCGCAGAGCACCAACGACCGCAACCGCGACGTCGCCTATCTGCGCCTGCGCGCGCGCCTGCCGACGTGGGATGCGGTACGGGACGCGCCGCTGGAAGAGGTGGAGGGGGCGATCCGCCCGGGGGGGCTCTCGAAGGTCAAGTCCGAGCGGATCCAGCGCATCCTGCGCACGATCTCGACAGACCCGCGACCGGACTCTGCGGGCTGGGCGCCCAAGGTCTCGGAGCGAGCGGGCAGGACCCCCCAGGTCTCAGAGTTTGCGGGCTCTCCGGGTCGGGTGCCACGGCTCTCCGATTCACCGTCACTTGATTGGCTTCCCCGGGTCGAGTTGGAGCAGGCGCGGGATTACCTGACCGGCCTCCCCGGGGTTGGCCGCAAGACCGCCGCGTGCGTGCTGCTGTTTGCGTACGGCCTGCGCGAGGTTCCCGTCGATACTCATGTGGCTCGCGTTGGGGGACGCCTGGAACTGCTGCGAGCGGGGGCCCCCTTCACGGAACTGCACGACCAGATGCTCTCGCTTACCCCTCCCGGGGAGGAGCTGGAGTTACACGTCAATCTCCTGCGTCACGGGCGCCGCACCTGCCACGCGCGCGCGCCCGCCTGCGGCGAATGTGCGCTGGCGCGCATGTGCCCCAGCCGGCGTGCTCCGGACCCCCGGACACGGCGACAGTCGTAGAGGCGCTCTCGACATCGTTCGGACTCCCGGGACGCCCGAAGGTCGAGTTCATTACGGCGGCGCGAGGGCCGCCGCGTGAGAGGGCTCCTCTCAGAGTGGGCGTCTGGGCCATCGTGGCCGCTGGAGACGCGCGAACTCCTGCGTGTGTGAGGACTCCCGCGCACTCGAGCGAGGCCGGCGTGTGCGAGCCGCCCGGGGCGGGTTCGGCGTGGGACTGCGTGACCTCCTCCGCAGCCATACGCGACGGGATCAGCGAGGGCCCGGGGATGGTCCGGGGATCGCTCGCCGGGCGCGCCCAGCGGGGCGCCAGTGTGGAGATCGCCTGCGACCCCGGGGAATACCAGACCAATATCCGGAGAAAACCCGTACTTATGATTGAGAACATCCGAACTTCGAAGTATGATCGTTGTTCAGACACGCCCGGCCCCCACAGGGGGTCTTGATTATTGGACTATGGACAGGGGTCCACCGTACAAATGACAGGGGTACACCGTACAAATGCCAAGAACAAGCTCACATACTGACAGACTCAACGCCGACGGGGAATGGGTCCGCTCAATTCCCAGCCTGCGCGAACCGCGCTACTCCCAGTCGCTGGAGCGCGGCCTGGCGATTCTTGGGTGCTTCACACCCGAGCGGCCCGTGCTCGGGATCGCCGACATCGCCGACGAGCTCGGTATGAGTCGCAGCACCACACACCGCTATGTGATCACGCTCGTCGCACTCGGCTACCTGGAGCAGGGGGCCTCGCGCAAGTACAGGCTCGGTCTGAGGGTCACCGACCTCGGGATGTCCGCGCTCAACTCCACGGGGCTGCGTGAGCACTCGCGCCCATACCTGGAGGAACTGCGCCAGCGCACCTCCTACACGGTCAACCTCGCGGTGCTCGACGGGCCGGAGATCCTCTACGTCGACCGCGCCCGCAGCTTCCGCCGCGGGCAGAGCAAGATCGACCTTGGGCTCTCGCTGGGCTCGCGGCTGCCCGCCTACTGCACTTCGATGGGCAAGCTGCTGCTCGCGTACCTCCCCGAGCACGAGCAACGCAACCTGCTCGGGGACATAAAGCTCGCAAAGCGCGGTCCCAATACGATCACGAGCAAGAAGGGCCTGCGCTCGGAGCTCGAGCACGTGCGGGAGGAGAGCTTCGCGGTCAACGACGAGGAGCTCGCCTCCGGTCTGCACTCGATCTCCGCGCCGGTGCGCTCGGAGTCGCGCGAGGTCGTCGCCGCGGTCAACATGGCGGCGCACAGCTCGATGATCTCGCTCGAGGAGCTGGTCGAGCACCTTGGACCGCACCTCGTCTCCACCGCGGACCGTATCTCGGCGCGCCTCGGATATCGCCGCGACGACGAGCGCGAGTAGAGCACCAGTCCACTCACATGGGTCGGCCTCCAACGCGGGGCCGGCCATTACGGCTGTCGGGCGGGCCGCCGGCGCCGATCATTCGCTCGCTAGGGCGCGGCCGTACTGGCGCTCGTAGTAGGCGCGGTACTCCCCCGAACGGATCGGCTCCCACCACCACGCGTTCTCGCGGTACCACTCGACGGTCCGCTCGAGACCCTCGGCGAAGCGCACCCGCGGCTCCCAGCCGAGCGCGCGCACCTTCGCCGAGGAGAGCGAGTAGCGGCGGTCGTGCCCCGGCCGGTCGGTGACGTGCTCGATCAGCGACGCATCGGCGCCCGTCAGCTCGAGGATGCGCCTCACCACGTCGATGTTCGCTAGCTCGTCGGGGCCACCCGCGTTGTAGATCTCGCCCGGTAGGCCCCGCTCCAGCACGCAGCCGATCGCCCTCGCGAAGTCGCTCGCGTGGATCCAGTTGCGCACCTGCCGGCCGTCCCCATACACGGGGAGGGGGTCGCCGTGCAGCGCGTTGAGGATCATCAGCGGGATCAGCTTCTCGGGGTACTGATGGGAGCCGTAGTTGTTCGACCCCCGGCAGATGCTCGCCGGCAGACCGTAGGTGTGGAAGTAGCTCGCTACCAGCAGGTCCGCCCCGGTCTTCGTCGCGGAGTACGGCGAGGAGGGCCGCAGCGGGGAGGCCTCGGTGAAGGTGCCGACCTCGATCGACCCGTACACCTCGTCGGTGGAGACCTGCACATAGCGCAGACCCCGCTCCCGCGCCGCCTCCAGCAGCACGTAGGTGCCGAGCGCGTGCGTCCGCACGAACGCGTCGGGCTCGGCGATCGAGCGATCCACGTGGGTCTCGGCGGCGAAGTTCACGATCGCCTCCGCCGTCCCCTGGGAGTGGGTGGGGGGGCTCCCAAACCCATCGAGCGCCTGCGCGACCGCCTCCGGATCCTCGATCCCTCCGCGCACGAAGCGGTAGCCCGGCTCCCGCGCGAGCTCCGCGAGGTTCTCCTCACGACCCGCATAGGTCAGCTTGTCCAGCACCGTCACCGCGTCCCCGTGCTCGACCATCCGCACGCGCACGAAGTGCGAGCCGATGAACCCCGCACCGCCGCAGACCAGAAGTCTCATGCTCGCATCATCCCAGCTCGCGCCGCCAGATAACCCGCCAATCCCTCGCGCCAGTCGGGCATTGGCAGCACGTCGTGGCGTTCTGACTCGAGCACCGAGTAGGCCGGTCGCGGTGCGGGGCGCGCCATCTGCTCGCTCGTCGCGGGCTCCACGCGGCAGGCGCGTCCGGCCTGGCGGAAGATCTCCTTTGCGAACCCGTTCCACGAGATCGCCCCCCCGCCGGTCAGGTGCACCAGCCCACTCACCCCGCGCTCCAGCAGCCCGAGCACGGCCGGCGCGAGGTGACCCGACCACGTCGGCGAGCCGATCTGATCGTCCACGACCTGCACCGCCTCGCGCTCGTCCGCTAGGCGCAGCATGGTGTCCACGAAGTTGCGCCCATCCACCCCGTAGAGCCACGCGGTGCGCACCACCACGTGGCGTGGGGATGCCGCGAGCACCTCGCGCTCCCCCTCGAGCTTGGTTTGGCCGTAGGCCGAGCGCGGGCCCGTGGGGTCGGACTCCAGGTAGGGCCGCGGGTGGCCCTCCGCATCGCGCGGGGCCTCGCCGTCGAAGACGTAGTCCGTCGAGATGTGCAGCAGTGGGATCCCGAGCTCGGCCGCCGCGCGGGCGAGGTTGCCGGCCCCCAGCGCGTTTACTGCGCGGGCCTGCTCGCAGTGCGTCTCGGCCCCGTCCACGTCGGTCCAGGCCGCGCAGTTGACCACAGCCTCCACCGGCTGCTCCGCCACGAACGCGCGCACCGATGCGGCGTCCGTGATGTCGAGCTCCGGCAGGTCCCCCAGTGTCAGATCGTGGCCCGCGCGCTCGGCGGCGCGCAGCACGTCGTGGCCCAACATACCGGCGGAGCCAGCTATCAAGATCTTCATCCGAGGACACCCTCCAGCACGTCGAGTCCCGAGGGGGGAGGGCACCTCACAGGATCGAGATGTCCGAATTGTCTCCCACCATGAAGCGGTAGGCCCGTGGCTGGCGGTCGCCGCGGCGCACGCTCACGTTGCGCCCCAGCAGCGAGGACTCCATGCGCCCGTCGAGATCGCAGACCGAGGAGCCCTCCAGCAGGATCGAGTGCTCCACCTCGGCACCCGCGATCGAGCAGCGCTCCCCGATCGCGGTGTAGGGGCCGATGTAGCAGTCGCGCAGCTGCGCCCCCGCTCCGATCACCGCCGGGCCCCGTACTCTCGTGCGCTCCAGGCGCGCCCCCCGCTCGACCACTACGCGCCCATCCACCTGGGAGTCGATCAGCTCGCCCTCCACACTGCGCACGATGTTGTCGAGGATCAGCTGGTTGGCCTCCAGCATGTCCTCCAGGCGCCCCGTGTCCTTCCACCAGCCCCGCACGACGTGCGGCTCCACGCGCAGGCCCGAGTCCACGAGATGCTGGATCGCGTCCGTGATCTCGAGCTCCCCCCGCGCCGAGGGCCGGATCGCCCGCGCTGCCTCGTGGATCTGGGCGGTGAACATGTACACCCCCACCAGCGCCAGGTCCGTCGCCGGCTGCGCGGGCTTCTCTACCAGCGCCACCACTCTGCCCGTCGTCTCCCCGGGCTCGGCCGGCGCGAGCTCCGCCACGCCGTAGTTCTCGGGGTCCGCCACCGGCGTCAGCAGGATCAGGGCGTCGGGGCTGTGCTCGCGGAAGGCCGCCACCAGGTCGGAGATCCCCCCCTGCAGCAGGTTGTCCCCCAGGTACATCACGAACGGGCTGCCCCCCAGGAACTCCTCCGCGGTGAGCACCGCGTGCGCGAGGCCCGCCGGCTCGTCCTGCACCACGTAGGTGATCCGCACCCCGAAGCGTGCCCCGTCGCCCGCGGCCGCTTCGATCTCGGGGCCCGTCTCGGGCGCGATGATGATCCCCACCTCCTCGATCCCCGCCTGCGCCATCGCCTCGATCCCATAGAAGAGCACGGGCTTGTTGGCCACCGGCACGAGCTGCTTGGCGCTCGTGTGCGTGATCGGGCGCAGGCGTGTGCCCTTGCCCCCAGAGAGGATCAGACCCTTCAGTTGCTCCATTGGATCGCGAAGGCTAGTAGACCCCGGCGAGCTTGCGGTGATCCCATGTAACCCGATCGAGCTCGATGAACTGCAGCGCCACCCGCTTGGCGGCCTGCCGGTCGACCATCTCGCCCACCTCCGCCGGCAGCTCTGGATCGGAGCCCCGCCCGCCCGGCTCCCCGCGCGGGGCGGCGTAGCGGGCGAAGATCTCGTGCCCCAGGGCTTTGACGATCTCGAGGTCGCGGTGGATCGCGACCTCGCACTCCAGCATCGCCCCGCGTAGCTCCTGATAGAGCTCCCCCGCCTCCACCTCGAGCGTCGCGCGCGGGTCGCGCTCCAGGTTGCGCACCTTCTGCGAGGCCGCATAGGTCCACGACCATAGCTGCGGACCGGGCTCGCCAGAGGGCGCGTCGCGCAGCACGTACCACAGCGGCATTAGGTGCGGCCATCCACGCGGACCAGCAGTCGCGCACGTCACCGTGCGCTCCTCGGCCAGGAACTCCGCCGCCTGCGCCGCACTCATCTTGATCTGCTCGCGCCGGCTCACCTCGGGCACAGTAGTCGCTCAAACGCCAGCAGGTGCCGCGCTGGCCTCGCGCAGGTGGGCCGCGGCCGCGCGCACGGCCTCGCGGGCATCCTCGGGCTCGAGCACGGCGGCGTCCCCGGCTTCCCTGAGGACCTCGCGCACTAGCCAGCGCACGCCGGCGAAGCTCAGCTCCACCACCACCGAGCCGTCCGAGTGCTCCTCCACCACGCGGCGGCTCTCCCGCGCCCAGCGGGCCCGCTCGGGGGAGACCCACAGGCGCGCGGTGCGCGAGGCCTGCACCTCGCCGGTGCGCATCCAGCCCTCCACTTCGGCCGCCGGATCGACCTCCGAGCGGGGCTCGAAGCGCTCGTCGGTGACCTCCGCACGCCTGATGCGATCCAGGCGGAAGTGGCGCATGTCCTCTCTGGAGGGATCGAATGAGGCCACATACCAGCCCTCGCGCCCGTTGACGAGCGCGTAGGGCTCCACGCGCCGCTGTGAGAACTCGTCCTCGTTCTCCTTGTAGTAGTCCAGCTCGATCAGTCGGTGCTCGGTGATCCCGCATGAGATCTGCCGGGCCACGTCGGAGTCGTCGCTGCGGGCTGGCGCCACCTGCAGGCCCTGCTCCATCGGGTCCCCCCCAAGGGCCGCGACGATCTTCTCGCGCGCCGATGTCAGGGAGCCCTCCGGGATGTGCTCCCCGAGCAGATCGATCGCCGCGATCAGCGCCTTCGCCTCCACCGGCAGCAGACGCGCGGGGCGGTCGAAGTTGTCGCTGTAGGGCTCCGGATCGACCTCGACCACCGCCCCCTCCTCCAGTTCGAGGATTTCCGCATAGAGCACGTAGGAGCCCCCACCGAAGTTGACGACGTTCAGCACGTCGATGTCCTCGCGCAGCTCCTCCTCGCTCAGCTGCAGGCGCTCCTGGAGGTCCGCGAGCACCTCCCGCCGCCCCTCGCGGCCGGCGTGGATCAGAATGCCGGCGAGCGTCACCAGGCGCGCAAAGCGCTCCGGCCTGATCGCGTTCTCCATGCGGCGCGGCTCCTCGGGCGAGGAGTCCTCCTCGGGTCTGCGCCGCCGCCGGGTCTTCGCGGGCTGCACCCGTTCGCCTCCGCGAGGCCCCCCGTGGATGACCGCCTCGCCGTCGATGAGCGCCAGCGGGTTCTCGCAGTGGCGCTGCTCGACCAGCTCCAGGCGTCGGGCGAGCTCCTCGAGGAGCTGGGGCGGCCCCAGCAGGCGGGCGTGCTCGCCAAGACCCAGCACCCACGAGACGAGCATTCGCGGGGCCCCATAGGCGGTGAGGAAGATACGATCGCCCGATCCCTCCTCCTCGGCAGCGCGGATCTCTCCGTAGCGGCCGAAGTGGCGCTCGATCTGCCACGCGATCCGCTCGCCGAGCAGGATCTCCGCGGTCCCCCGCTCCTCCCCCAGCTGCCACTCCGCGCGGTTGGCGTACGCGCGCGGGTCGAAGTCGGTGGGGCGCCTGAAGTCGTGCTCCGCCTTCGTCGCGTAGGCCACTTTGCCGCGGATGCGCGAGAGGCGGAAGACACGGATCGCCTTGCGCTCGTGGGCGCGGCCCAGCAGATAGAACTCCCCGCCCTGGAACAGCAGGTGGTAGGGGTCCACGCGCCTGGCGCCCACCTCGTCGCGCTCCATCGTGTAGTAGTCGAACGTGATCGTCTTCTGGCGGAAGATCGCCGTCTCGACCTTCGCCAATCGCGCGGAGAGCTCGTGGCCCCCGGCCGAGGCCGTGATCCCGAGTGCCACGGAGCGCTGCTGCTCGGGCGCTCGCAGCGGACTGGGCCGCCCCCAGGTGATCTGCTGCAGCGCGAGCCGCAGCGGCTCCGCATAGGCGAACTCCCCGTCCAGCAGGTGCAGAGCGGTCTGCAGTGCGGCCAGCTCCTCGTCGGTGAACTCGATCTCGGGCAGATGAAAGCTCTCCGAGCGCAGCGAGTAGCTCTCCTGCTCAGCCGCCGCGTCCGCGGGCCGGTCCACCGTGAGCTGGATTCCCAGCGATTCGAGCTCCGCGCGATCCGCGTAGAAGCGCCGCGCGAACGCGTCCTCGTTCATCACGCTGTACCCCTCCACGTCGCGCCGGATCTCCAGTGCCGTGACCGGCCGACGCTCGGCCATCAGGTAGGAGATCAGCGAGAGCTGGCGGATCAGCTTCTCGGTGTCCTTCGCCATCTATCGCCAAAGATAGAACCCGCTGGCGAGACAGTGATCGCGCCCTGGCCCGGCGCACCGCTATTTGCGAAGATTCAGGCGGCCTCGCGGACCTTGGACTCGAGCTCTCCCCGCGCGGGGAAGTACGCGGACGCGCCGAGCGCGCGATCGAGCTCCGACCAGTGGCGCCCGGGGGCGAGCTCCCGCTCGAGGCGGTCGAAGCTGCCCAGGCGCCCCCCAAGGTTGTCGATCATGTGCACCAGCGTGGCCTCCCGCGTGCACGGCACCACCGGGCTGCCGTGCTCGAGCGAGCCGTGGTGGGAGAGGATGATGTGCAGCACCGCCCACTCGAGTTGCTCGGGGAAGCCCTCGATCTCCTCGATCTCGCGGCGGATGCGGTAGTAACCGAGCGCGATCTCCCCATGCAGGCGGCCGAGGTCGGTGAGGTCGATGGCCCGTCCTGCACCGCCCTCCTCCGTGTAGGCCTCGAGCTTGCCGATGTCGTGCAGCAGCGCTCCCGTGACCGCAACATCCCGGTCGATGCCCGGGAAGGTCGCGGAGGTCGCGCTCACCGCCTGCGCCACCCCGAGGCAGTGCTCCAGCAGCCCGTGGGGGTAGGCCTGGTGGTAGTACTTCGCGGCCGGCGCCATCCGGTAGCCGGCCCACATCTCCGAGTGCTCCCCCAGCACCCGCTCCAGCAGCAGGCGCAGGTGGGGCTCCTGGATCGTGAGGACCAGCGCGCGCAGATCGCGCTCCATCTGCCCCGCCTCGCGCGGGGGTCCGGCGAGCAGGTCGCTCGGCGAGTAGCTCCCGGGCTCCGCGGCGGCGAGCTCGCGGAGGTTGAACTGGGGACCGAAGCGGGGGTGCATGCAGTAGCGTCCGCGCACGTGCACCGGCTCCCCGGGGCGCGCCAGCGCCTCGGTCTGCTCGAGGCCATCCCACACCATCGCCGCCACCGCTCCAGTACGGTCGCCCAGCAGCAGGCGCAGGTAGTCGCCGCCGTCGCGCCGCGGGCGGCGTTCGAGCTGGCGCACCAGCAGCACCTGGTCGACCTCCACGCCGTCTGTCAGCTCGTTGATGAGCATGGGCCTGAAGGTAGAGGCCGATGCGGACGGCACCCCGCCGCTGTCAGCCGAGTCCGGAGATCCGCCAGCTACGGCCTTCCCTGACGAGCTCGAGCGTGGCGAGGCGGAGCTTGCCCGACCAGGTGCTCTGCACGGTCGCGCTCGCGGTCGCGCCCCTCACCGCGACCTGCTTGACGGTCAGTTCGTAGTCGATCGACCCGAGCTGGCGTTTGAGCGCCTGCTTGCAGGTGCCCCCCCCGGTGCTGAGCCGCGCGCGCGCGGCACGCGAGAAGTCAACGTTGCAGACCTTCTGCTCGTTCGCCGCGGTCACGTCGGACTGGAGATCCGAGATGCGCTGGGCCACGGCGTGGGCTTCGCCTTTGAAGCCGCTCGTGGAGACCGCGCCTCCGCAGGCCGTGAGCCCGAGGGCGAGCAGGGCGGCGGTGAGGAGGGGGGGGCAGGCGCGCTTCATCGGGATGGCGAGCATGGTCCAGAGGGTATACGCGCCGCGGTCCGCCCGCGTGCGTGGGTGGCCTCGCGGGAGGCCTACGGCTCCAGGCGGTTGGGGCCGCGGTAGAGGAAGGTGACCTCGCGCACGTTCTCCTGGCCGAGCATCTGCATCAGCAGGCGCGTGAGGCCGAAGCCGAAGCCGCCGTGGGGTGGGGCGCCGTAGCGGAAGAAGTCGAGGTAGTACTGGATCGGCTCGGTCTCCACGTGCTTGTCGCGGGCCTGCTCGAGCAGCACCGGGAGGCGGTGCTCGCGCTGCGCTCCGGTGGTGATCTCGATGCCGCGCCACAGCAGGTCGAAGCTCCTGGTGAGCCCCGGCTGGTCGGCGTGGCGCATGTGGTAGAAGGGCCGCACCGCGGTGGGGTAGTCGGTGAGGAACGCGAACTCGTGGCCGTGCTCCTGCGCGACGATCGCCGAGAGCGCCCGCTCGCTCGGGGGGTCGAGGTCGTCGTCGGGTCCGGGTACGTGCTCGTGCCCGTGGGTGCGCAGCAGCTCCTTGGCCTGGGCGAGCGCGATCCGGGGGAATGGCAGCGAGGGCACCACCACCTCCACGCCGAAGGTCTCGCGGATCGCCTCGCCGTGCTCGGCAGCTACCACGCCGAACACGTGCGCCAGCCACCCCTCCTCGAAGGCCATCACGTCCTCGTGGGAATCCACCCAGGAGATCTCCACGTCCACGCTCGTGAACTCGGTGTCGTGGCGGGAGGTGAACGAGGGGTTGGCGCGGAACACGGGGCCGATCTCGAACACCTTCCCGAAGCCCGCCGCCATCGCCATCTGCTTGTAGAACTGGGGGGACTGCGCGAGGTAGGCGGTGCCCTCGAAGTACTCCACCTTGAACAGCTCCGCGCCGGACTCGCTCGCGGAGCCCATGAACTTGGGGGTGTGCAGCTCGATGAAGCCCAGGTTGCGCCAGTGCTCGCGCATCGCGTACTCGATCGTGGTCTGCACCTCGAAGATCAGGCGCCGGTCGGGCCGGCGCAGGTCGACGTAGCGCCAGTCGATCCGCTTGTCCAGCGCGGACTCCGGCGTGACCGGCAGCTCGGGCTCCGCGAGGGAGTCGACCTCCAGGGTCTCCAGGCGCACCTCGATCCCCCCGAGCTTCACGCGCTCGTCAGCGGCCACGAGGCCAGTGATCGTGACCGCGGACTCCGCCGTCAGCTCCGAGACTTGTTGGTTGAGCTCGCTCGGGGGCTGGCTCTTCTCCAGCGCCACCTGCGCGAGCCCGGTTTCGTCGCGCAGGATCACGAACTGCATGCGCTTCTGGTCGCGCACCGCGTTGACCCACCCGCGCAGGCGCACGCTCTCGCCCACCCTCGCTTGCAGATCGGCTATCGCGGTGCGCTCCACGCGGCGGGATCGTATAGAAGGCCGAGGTTCGGGAGCGGGAGGGGCCGGAACGGGATCGGGAGGGGCCGGAACCGGGGGGGCCGGGGCCGGATCGGCCTCGACCGGCCGATCCGTGGTTGCCCCGGCGCCGGTGCTCGGCCCGGCATCGATGTCGGGCTCAGAACTGAGCGAGGTCTGCCTTCAGCTGGGCCAGGTCGAAGCCGTCGGGGTTCTCTTCTTTCTGCAGATCCTCGGTCGATATGTAGGCCCAGGCTTCGTCGCAGTACTTTTCGAAGAACGGCACCGTCATCTGCTGCAGCGCGCCCCAGGTCACGATGTCGAGGTTCGCGCGCTTGGCCACGCAGCAGACGTAGTGCCCACCCTCGATCTGCGCGCCCTCGACAACGCTCCAGGGCTTTCCTTCGTTGAACTGTTCCATGGCCGAGCCCGGGAACTCGAGGCCGATGCCGACCGCCTGGAAGATGTACATGGCCTGGTAGACCTGTTCGAGGCTCTTGGGCTCCAGCCTGACGAAGGCGCCGATCTTGTGGCGTTTTTCGGCGACGTCGATGATGCCGGTCTTGCGGCGGTACTTCAGCACGTCGCGGACGTTCGAGCCGTTGTCGGTGGGGTTGTGCCCCGGGGGCCCCGCGCTTTCGTTGAAGCCGGTTCCGGCGGCGTAGTCGCTGAGCACGTCGGCGGTCGTGAACGTCGCCGGATCGCCGCCCTCGGCGGTCAGGAGCATCGTCTCGTGGGCCGGGCCCGCCCACGCGCAGTCGCCCCACTCGTCGTTACCCAGCATGCCCCAGCCTTTCGGCTGGAATAGCGTCTCGTGGCCGAATTCGGCCGGTGCAAGTGGGAGCTTCGTCGCGTCGAGGTACTTCGTGAACAGCAGGTCGCGGTCGTCCTTGGTGGCGGGTTTCTTGCCTAGTCTCAGGGCGGGCATCTCGTTGCTCTCTTTCTGGCTCGGTGGTAGGTTTGGAGAGAGGATGAGTTCGTAGAAATGGACTCTATACGCAATGGCTCTACGGCGCGGGCAGCGGCCGGGTCGGCCTCGCCTGCAAATGATTCCCCCAGTGCGTCCGACGGGACTCGAACCCGTATCTGCGGCTCCAAAGGCCGCTGCTCTTTAGGCGTCGATTTCTCTGGTCGCTTTGGACGCCGCGACCGCGGATGCGGTGTTGAGCCGCCGGCATGGCACGGGGGCCGCCGGTTGAGTGACTCGCGCGGCGCCCTCCCTCACCGGATACTTGCTCTGCCATTGACCCGTTGAGCTACGGACGCGTGTGTCTCACCGGCAGCTACGCATCGCCTCCCCCTGCGAGGGCGTGCTCCGCCAGCGACCGGCCATGGTGTTGCGCTCACGGGCGTGCTGTTGCCCGCGAGCGACCACAGCTCCTCGGCGATGTGCGGGGTGAGGGGGGCGAGCAGCTGGGTGAGCAGCAGCAGCGCCGCGACGACCGCCTCGCGGTCGGCCTGCTCGAGCTCCCCGCCGGGGCGCTCGAGCGCTCGCTGCTCGAAGTCCTGGATGCGGGTGAGCAGCAGCATCGCGTTGTGCGCCGCGCGCTGCATCTCCAGGCCCTCGAGGTCCCTGGTGACCTTCTCGCACGCTACCCGGCACCACCCCGCAAGGCGGCGGCGCAGCTTCTCGGAGGTCTCGATCTGCGCCGCAGCGCCGAGTTGGGGGCTCCACTCCCTCAAGCGTCCCTCGGCGTAGCCGTAGAGCTTCTTGAGGAAGATCTGGCAGTGGCGCACCGGCTGGTCGTTCCAGTTGAACGCCCTCCCCGGCGAGGCCGCGTAGAGGACCGCCAGGCGCACCGTGTCCGCACCCACGTTGGCCACCAACTCGTTGGGGTCGACCACGTTGCCTAGGTGCTTGCTCATCTTGCGCCCCTCCAGGCGGATCATCTGGTGCATCAGCGCTTTTGTGAATGGCTCGCGGTACGGCAGCTCGGGTAGCTGGCCGAGGTCCTGCAGGACCTTGCCGATCAGGCGCTGGTCGAACATGTAGCCACCGGCGTCGGCGCCCCACACGATCTGCTCGGCCGGCAGCCAGCGGGCGTATTCGGGGTGGCTGAACATCTCGGTGGCGCGGCCCTCCGGGGGAACGCAGATCGGCATCCACATCCACATCCCGTCCACGTGGCAGTCGATCGTGTCCGTCTCCCTCTTCGCCGCCGCCCCGCAGCGGGGGCATGGGGTCTCGTAGAAGTCAGGGCGGCTTGCCAGCGGGTTGCCGCCCTCGCCTGAGATCCTCAGGTCCGCGGGGAGCCGCACCGGGAGCTCCTCGTATGGCACCGGAATCGTCCCGCAGACGGGGCAGTGGATCAGCGGGATCGGCGTCCCCCACGCACGCTGGCGGGAGATCGGGAAGTCGCACGCGCGATAACGCACCGCCGGCCGCGGGGTAGCACTTGCCTTCGCCGCCTTCCACGCGGCCGTCGCGAGCTTGGGCAGGCGCTCTGCGATCGAGGCGTCGGTGGGGTCGAGCTTGGGGATGCCCAGCACTGCGGTGGGGCCGAAGCGGGCGTCGACGAGCGGGGAGATCACGATCGGCAACGTCCCCGCCACGCCCGGGACGGTCGCAAGCGCACCGGTCTGCACCACCGGGATCTGCTTGGACTCGCGCTCCTCGCGCCGAAGCCCGCCTCGCGCACGCCCGCGAGCTGGGCGGCCACCCGGGAGTCGGAGGCCCAGCGGTCGATTTCCGGATGCGCCGGGCGAGACCGCTACGAACGCCGCCTTCGCGATCGCCCGGGGGTGGGGGGTGAAGACCGTCAGGGTGGCCCCGTCGAAGGTGCTCGCGTCGATCTCCACGCCGTCCACGCGGCCGAGCACGGTGCGCTGGGAGCCGATCGCGGCCTTGTCCCAGCCCGTGAGCGCCTCAAGGCCGCGCTCGTTGTCCTGCGCGTAGGCGGTGATTCGCATGAACCACTGGGGCAGGCGCACGAAGCGCACCTCCGAGTGGCAGCGCCAGCAGGGCCGCCCTCGGCCTGCAGGGTCGCGAGCACCGTCTGGCAGGAGTCACACCAGCTGACCTGCGCCTCGCGCCGGTAGACGAGGCCCCGCTCGAGCATCGCCAGGAACAGCCACTGCGTCCAGCGGTAGTGCTCGGGCTCGGAGGAGACGAAGGTGCGCTCCCAGTCGCAGGAGTAGCCGAGCGCCTCGAACTGGCCGCGCATCCGCTCGCAGCAGCGTGCCACCCACTCCTGGGGCGCAAGGCCGCGCCGCACGCCTCGAGCTCGGCGGGCAGCCCGAAGGAGTCAAAGCCCAGTGAGAACAGCACCGCCCTGCCCCGGGCGCGCAGGAAGCGCGCGTGGGCGTCGGCGATCGTGTAGCTGCGGATGTGTCCCATGTGTGCGTCCCCCGAGGTGAAGGGACAGCCGGCGAACACGTACGCCGGCTTGCGCTCGTCCTGCGGCGGGGGTGCCGCGAACGTGCGGGCCTCCCTCCACGCGGCCCGCCAGCGGGCCTCGATCGGTCTCGGGTCGTAGTCCGCTCCGCGAGTGGAAAACGAATTGGGGCTACTGGCGTCCCCCTCGGTGGGACGGCTGGGGCTGGAAACCGCACCACCGTTGGAGATGGGAGCCACTGCGGGCGCTCGGGAGGGCACAGCGGTTGTGTCGATCCGAGAACCGTTCATGATCTCGACGCTATCGGATAGCGGTCCATAAGTCCAGAAAGACTCAAACGCATCCGATATGTTGATGTTGCCTGATGTCCTGCCAGACTCCGGACGGACGGCCGCCCCCGTCTCGCCGCTCGCAGGAGCCCGGGGCGAGGGGCGGTCCCGTTTGGCCCCAGAAGGAGAGCGATACAGGGTGGCTCGCTGTGCGGTCCTGACCAACGATCTTCAGTACGACCTCGTCCACAAGAACGATGCGCGCAGGGCGGCGGTGGCGGCGTTCGCTCCGCAGATGCAGCGCTTCCTCGCGGAGATGCGCACGCTGGGGGTGCCGGTGGTGCACCTACAGCTGATCAACCTCGAGGAGGACCCCCGCGCGGAGCGCTACGACGGGTGGCTGCCCGTCACCAGGGGCTCCGAGGGGGCGCGCATCGTGGAGGAGTTCCTCGCCGACGGCGACGTGGTGGTGGAGAAGAACAAGGACAGCGGCTTCTATGAGACCGCGCTGCACGACCATCTCCAGGAGCTGGGCGTAGACACGGTGATTATCACCGGGATGCAGACCCAGATCTGCGTGCAGACCACCGCCGCGGACGCGTTCTTCCGCGGCTACAACGTGATCGTGCCCCCCGACGCGGTCGTCTCCGCGCGTCCGGAGGACCAGGCGCGGGCGCTGGAGTGGCTGGGGTCCTACTGCGCCACGATCATGCCCACCGCCGCGCTCGCCGAGGCGATCTCGCGGGACCGCCTGCCCGAGTTCAGCGTGGTCGCGATCCCATGAGGAGATCTCCCCTCCAGCTCGGGTCATTCGTCGGTGGGCCCCCTCCCGTCGGTGGGCGCCTGCCGGCGGGATGCCCCATCGCCGCCCGAGGTCGGGTCCCATGAGCGCAGGCGTGATCCAGCTCGACCACGGCACCGGCGGGGGGATGAGCCGGGAGCTGATCGCCGAGCTGATCGCCCCGCGCCTGGGCGCCGTGCACTCGGGCGGGATGGAAGACAGCGCGGTGCTCGAGCTCGACGGCGCCCGCATCGCGCTGACCACGGACTCCTTCGTGATCGACCCGATCTTCTTCGGCAACGGGGACATCGGCAAGCTCGCCGTGTGCGGCACCGTCAACGACCTCGCGGTCAGCGGGGCGCTCCCGTGCTACCTCACCCTCTCGCTGGTCCTG
This sequence comes from uncultured Solirubrobacterales bacterium, assembly GCA_963742275.1. Classification (GTDB taxonomy): domain Bacteria; phylum Actinomycetota; class Thermoleophilia; order Solirubrobacterales; family Solirubrobacteraceae; genus Palsa-744. The sequence continues at coordinate 1,386,099 of CAVUKU010000001.1, forward strand.
GAGGAAGGCTTCCCGATCGCCGACCTCGAGCGGGTGCTCGACTCCGTGCGCGAGGCCGCGCGCGCGGCGTGCGTGGAGGTGGTGGCCGGCGACACCAAGGTGGTCCGGGCGGGGGAGGTCGACAAGCTCTTCATCAACACCGCCGGGGTCGGCGTGTTCGAGCGCGAACCGCGAGCTCGGAGTCTCGATGATCCTCCCCGGCGACGCTGTGATCGTCACCGGCTGGCTGGGGAACCACAGCATCCATATCCTCTCCCTGCGCGAGGGCCTCGGCTTCGAGGAGCGCGTGCTCAGCGACTGCGCGCCCCTGGACGGTCTGGTGTGGAACGTGCTGGAGGAGCACGCCCCGCACGTGCACTGCATGCGCGACATCACCCGCGGGGGCCTCGGGACCGTGCTCAACGAGCTGGCCGATGGAGCCGGGGTCTCGATCCGGATCGAGGAGGGCCGACTGCCGATCCAGCACGAGACCGCGATGGCCGCGGACATGCTGGGGGTCGACCCGCTGTACCTCGCCAACGAGGGCAACATCTGCATGCTCGTCGCGCCCGAGGCCGCCGCGGAGGTGCTCGAGGCGGTGCGCTGGCACCCCCACGGCCGCGCGGCACAGATCGTCGGCGCCGTGCGCGAGCCCGCCGGCCGATCGACGATCGGCGGGGCCTCAAACGCCGGCGCGGTGAGCGATGGTGCGCGCGGACGGCGCCGAGGCGGTCGTCGAGCTGCTCTATGGAGCGGAGCTGCCGAGGTTGTGTTGAGGAACCCCTCCCCGCTCCCCCTTCCCCAGCTCGAGACGCGCCGCTACCAGATCCGCGGGGTCGTCCAGGGAGTGGGCTTCCGCCCGTTCGTGTTTCGGACTGCCGAGCGCCACGCGCTGGGGGGCTGGGTCCGCAACGACTCCGACGGGGTGCTGCTGGAGGTCCAGGGCCCGCCCGGGGCGCTCGAGGAGTTCATCGTCGAGGTGCGCACCCGCGCTCCCGCGCTCGCGCGGGTCGACTCGGTGGCGCTGCTCGAGCGCCGCCACGAGGAGCGGCTCCTCGAGGGCTTCGAGATCCACGTGAGCGAGCACCGCCCGGCGCGGGCGAGCACGCTCATCTCGCCCGACACCTGCGTGTGCGAGGAGTGCCTGCGGGAGCTGCTCGATCCCGCGGACCGCCGCCACCGCTACCCGTACATCAACTGCACCAACTGCGGCCCCCGCTACTCGATCGTCCGAGGAGTCCCCTACGACCGCGAGCTCACCACGATGGCGCGCTTTCCGATGTGCGAGCGCTGCGAGCGCGAGTACCACGACGTGCGCGACCGCCGCTTCCACGCCCAGCCGACGGCGTGCTGGGAGTGCGGCCCGCGGGTGGCGCTGGTGCGCGGGGGGGAGGATTCAGCGTGCGCGTATACGGCGGCACGCGATCGCGCGGGCACGAGGAGCCCCCGCCCTCCACGTGGGGTCTCGGTGGGCAACGGGGCCAAGGCCCCGGCCGTCCCCCGCGGGGGGACCCGATCGAGGAGACGATCGCGCTGCTGCGCACGGGCGCGATCGTGGCGGTCAAGGGCCTGGGGGGCTATCACCTCATGGTCGACGCCCGCGATGAGGAGGCGATCGCGAGGCTGCGCCGGCGCAAGCGCCGCGAGGAGAAGCCCCTCGCGGTGATGTCTCCCACCCTGGACGCAGTTCGCCGTTATGCGCACGTTGGAGAGGACGAGGCCGAGCTCCTGAGCGGTCCGCAGCGGCCGATCGTGCTCGTGCGCAAGCGCACCGACGATGCCGCCGAGGGGCTCGCGGCGGGGATCGCGCCGGGCAACCGCAGCTACGGCGTGATGCTCGCGTATACCCCCGTGCACCACCTGCTCTTCCAGGGGGGCCTCGACGCACTGGTGGCGACCAGCGGCAACTTCTCGGAGGAGCCGATCGCGTTCCGCGACGACGATGCGCTCGAACGCCTGGCGGGGATCGCGGATGCGTTCCTGGTCGGAGAGCGCGAGATCTTCACCCGTGTGGACGACTCGATCGTGCGCTGCGTGGAGCTTGGCGACTCGGGCGCCTCGGGCCAGCCGGCCCGTCCGGCCGCCCGGACGGGCGCGGGCCGCAGCGCGCGGCCGTGCCCTGCGGCCCGCAGCACGGTGGTCCCCATCCGCCGCGCCCGCGGCTACACCCCGGAGCCGGTGAGGGCCCCATTCGAGCTGACCCCGCTGCTCGCGGTGGGGGCGGAGCTGAAGAGCACGATCTGCCTCTCGCGCGGGAGGGAGCTGTTCCTCAGCCACCACATCGGGGACCTCAGGAATGAGGCGACGATGCGCTCCTTCGAGCATGCGATCGAGCATCTGTCGAGGCTGCTCGAGGTGACGCCGCAGACGATCGCCCACGACATGCACCCCGGCTACCTCAGCACGCGGTTCGCGCTCGCGCAGGAGCATCTGGCGACGGTGGCAGTCCAGCACCACCACGCGCACATGGCGGCGTGCATGTGCGAGCACGGGCTCAGCGAGCCCGTGGTGGGGGTGATCTTCGACGGCACGGGATACGGGACCGACGGCAATATCTGGGGCGGGGAGTTCCTGGTCGGCGACTACGTGGGCTTCGAGCGGGCCGCCCACCTCGCGTATTTCCGGCTGCCCGGCGGAGACCGCGCGGTGCGCGAGCCCTACCGGGTGGCGCTCTCGCTGCTGTGGGAGACCTTCGGCGAAGAGTTCCAGGAGCTCGATCTGCCGGTGGTGAGCGAGCGCCCCTCGCAGGAGCTGGGGGTGTTCGCGCGGATGCTCCGCACGGGGCTGCACTCGCCGCTGTGCTCGAGCGTGGGACGTCTGTTCGACGGGGTCGCCGCGCTGATCGGGGTGCGCGAGCGCTGCCGCTACGAAGCGCAGGCGGCGATCGAACTGGAGCAGCTCGTGCGGCCCGGCGCCCTGGGCGGTCCCGGGGCGGGCGGGGCAAGCCGGGCGGCCGGGAATCTGGGGGCCGGGCCAAAACTGGGAGCCGGGCCAAAACTGGGAGCCGGGCCGAAGCCGGGGGCCAGGCCCTTCGCGTGGCGGCTGCTCGGACCGGAGCAGTGGCCGTGGCGGATCGACCACACGCCGATGGTGCGCGAGCTCGTCCGGGAGGCGCGGCGCCGGGACACGACGGCGGCGGAGCTCAGCCTGCGCTTCCACTGCACGATGATCGACATCGTGCGCGGCACCTGCGAGGCGATCCGCGAACGGACCGGCATCGAGCGGGCGGTGCTGAGCGGTGGTGTCTTCCAGAACGAGCTGCTGCTGCGCGGCTGCCACGAGGCGCTGGGCGGGGCGGGCTTTCAGGTGTACTCCCACAACAGCGTCCCCGCCAACGACGGCGGGGTGGCGCTCGGGCAGGCCGCGGTGGCGGGCTGGTGCGCGCGGTGAGCGTGGGGGCGCCCCAGGTGCGCGCGGGGGAGCGCTTCGAGCGACTGCACTTCTCCCCGGCGCCGGCGATCTCGGGTCCGGTGCCGGGGCCGCGCTCCCAGCGGATGCTGGCCGAACAGGCGGCGCTCGAGAGCCGCGCCCGCTCCTACCCGCGCAGCGTTCCCGTGGCCCTCGAGGAGGGACGCGGGGCGACGCTGCGCGACGTGGACGGCAACACCTACGTGGACTTCTTCGGCGGGGCGCGGGACGCTCAACCTGGGCCACGGCCACCCCGTGGTGGCGCGTGCGGCGCGTGAGCAGCAGGGCCGGCTGGTGCAAGCCCTCGACTTCCCCACGGCCCCCAGGCTGGCGCTGATGCGCCGCCTCAAGGGGATCCTGCCGGGCGCGCTGCGGCGCACGGCGCGCATCCACTTCGGCGGGCCCACTGGCTCGGACGCGGTGGAGGCGTCGCTGAAGCTCGTGCGCGCCCACACCGGCCGCCGTCCGCTCGTGGCCTTCCAGGGCTCCTACCACGGGATGACCGCGGACGCGCTGTCGGTCACCGCGACGTGGCGTGCGGGGGGCCGCAGGACACCGCGGTGCACTTCATGCCCTTCCCCTACTGCTACCGCTGTCCCTTGGGCCTGCGCCCGCAGTCGTGCGGGATGGCGTGCGCAAAGCTGCTGGAGAGCTCCCTGGAGGACCCCTACAGCGGCCTGCCCAAGCCCGCGGGGGTGATCGTCGAGCCGATCCAGGGGGAGGGCGGCACGATCGTCCCGCCGCCGGGGTGGCTGGCGGAGGTGCGCGCGATCACCCGCCGCCACGAGGTGCCGCTGATCGTGGACGAGATCCAGACGGGGTTCGGCAGGACGGGGGCGATGTTCGCGTGCGAGCACGACGGGGTCACCCCCGACGTGATCGTGCTCTCCAAGGCGCTCGGAGGGATCGGCTACCCGCTGTCGGGGATCGCCTACGACGAGGCGCTGGACACGTGGGAGCCGGGGGCGCACATCGGGACCTTCCGCGGGAATCAGGTCGGGATGGCCGCGGGGGCGGCGGCGATCGAGCTGATGGGAGAGCTCGACCTCCCGGCGCACGCGCGCGAGCTGGGCGAGCTCGCGCTGGGACTGCTGCGAGCAGGCGCGCGCGGCGCAGGAGCTCGACGCGGTCGGAGAGGTGCGCGGGCGCGGGCTGATGATCGGGGTGGAGCTGGTGCGCGACCGCGAGAGCAGGGAGCCGTGGCCGGAGCTCGCGGACGCGCTGCGCAGGGCATGCAGCGAGACGGGGGCTGATCATCGAGCTCGGCGGCCACTACGGCAACGTGGCGCGCTTCCTGCCGCCGCTGGTGATCTCCCGCGGAGTTGCTGGTGCGGGGGATCGAGATCTTCGTGCAGGCGCTGGCGGAGAGCGAACGGGTTCAGCGGGCGCGCTCCGGGCGCGGGTCGGGAGCGGAATCCGGCGCGAGCGCGAGCTGATCGCCGGTGAAGAGGACGTCCACGGGCTCGAGGATCACCCGTCGCGGCCCCTCCTCGACTGCGCCGGCGAGCAGCGCGCCGAGGCCGAGCTCGCGGGCGTGCTCAACCACGCGGGCGCCGCCGCCGGGGCGGCAGTAGACGGCGAAGCCCACGCCCATGTTCAGCGTGCTGTGGGCGGCCGCCGGGTCCAGCTCGGCATGCGCGGCGAGGAACGCGAGCACGGGCGGCACGGGGGGCAGCGCGTGGATCCTGTAGGTGAGCTCGCGCTGGGGGCGCATCAGCTTGAGCAGACCGTGCCCGGTGATGTGGCTGAGATAGGTGAGCTGCACCTGCGCGTCGCCGAGCAGCCGGCGGACGAGCTCGACGTAGAGGAGGCTCGGGGCTAGCAGCGCCTCGCCGAAGGTCACCCGCTGGGATCGCCGCCGGCTCCGCCTCTCGCGGTCCCGTCTCTCGCCTCGGGACCACCGGTCTCATCGGCCCCGCCGGCCCCGGGGGGGCCTCCGGGCAGCTCCGTCAGCAGCCCCGCGGGGAGCCCCGCGGCGACCCGCCGCGCGAGCGAGGCGCCGTTGGCGTGCAGGCCGCTGGAGGGGAGCAGCACGATCTCATCGCCGGCCGCGAGATCCCCCCCGAGCAGCGGCTCGCCGGGGGGCGGCACGAAGCCGAGCGCGCTGCCGGCGAGCTCGATCTCCTCGGGGGCGAGCAGGTCGGTGAGCGAGGGCGACTCGCCGCCGCCCCAGGCGCACTTGCGCGTGCGTCGCAGGCACGGCGCCACCCCGCGAGCAGCGCGGCGGCGCGCTCGGAGTGCTCGTACCAGGCACTCGAGCCGGTGGCGAAGTAGGCGTTGAGAACGAGCGGCAGCGCGCCGACGCAGATGAGGTCGTTGAGGACGGCGGCGACGGTGTCGTAGGCGACGTGGTCGAAGCGGTTGACGCCGGCGAGCTCGTGGTATTCACGGGCGAGGACCGACTTGGTGCCGAGCGTCTCGAGTACGAACGCGAGGGTGCTGCCGGCGAAGCGCAGCACGAAGGCGGGCTCCCCGCGGGACTCGTCGATCGCACGCGCGCCTGCGGCGGCGAGCCAGTGGGAGGTGGCGAGCGCCTCGGTGAGCGCGCTGCGCTTGCCGGCGTCGAGCACGGCGTAGTCGACGCCCGCCTGGCGGTAGGCGCTGTGGACATCGGGGTCGGCCACAGATGGAGCCTATCTCGGTGTGGCCGGCCTGCCGCCGCACGGTGGGCGCCTCGTGCCGGTTGCGTGCCGTCAGGCGTTCCCGCGCACCAGGCAGGTGGTGGCCAGCCAGCTACCGGGCTCTCCGGCGGGAGTCAGCGGGAAGGCGAGGTCGTCGAGCAGCGCCCACATTTGAGTTTGCCTGTTGGTGTCAACCCACGTGGGCGCCCAGCGGGTGAGGTCGGCGTCCTCGAAGGCCTGCTGCAACGCCTCCCCGACCGCGTCCAGGCCGGGGGAGCGGATTCTGCTGCGCTTGCGAAAGCGCAGCACGCAGTGGTCGGAGGCGATCACCTCCAAGACCTCGGGATGGTCGGGCCGCACTACCCGGATGCGCATACGCACACGGTAGCCACTGACGAAATGCGCCCCAGCCGGTTGCTACTCCGCGCGGCTGAACTCCCAGATCGCGATGAACAGCATGACCAGGCCGAGCACAGCGATCACGCCGGCCTCGACGAGGCTGGGGACGTGCCAGCCAAACCAGGTGACACCGGGGGCGAGCGCGTGGCGGGCGGCCGCGCTGATGTTCAGGTGGGAGAAGATCGCGCGGCGCATCGGGTCGACGGCGTAGGTGAGAGGGTCGAGGCGGTTGAGGACCGCGAGCCACTGCGGGAGGCTGGCCACGGAGAACATCGCGCCGGAGATGAAGAACATGGGCATGATCGCCATCTGCATCAGCGCCATGAAGGACTGCATCTGGGTGATGCGCGCGGCGGCCATCATGCCGAAGGCGGTGATCGCGAACGCGAGCAGCATCGTGAGCGCGAAGAGCTCGAGCATCAGGCCCAGCGAGTAGGGCACTTCGACGAGGCCCGCGATCGCGATCACGATCACACCCTGGAAGGCGGCGACGGTGGCACCGCCGAAGCACTTGCCGAGCACGATCGAGGAGCGCCGCACGGGGGCGACCATCATCTCCCGCAGGAAGCCGAACTCGCGGTCCCACACGATCGAGGCGGCGGAGAACATCGCGGTGAACATCACCGCCATGCAGAGCACGCCGGGGTAGATGAAGGTTTTGAAGTTGATCCCGTGGGTGCTGGCGGAGACGAGCGAGGAGAGCCCGGTGCCGAGCACGAACAGGAACAGGAAGGGCTGCACGAGCGAGGTGATGATCCGCAGGCGGTCGCGGGAGAAGCGGATCAGCTCGCGCCGCCACACCACGCGGATCGCACGCAGCTCGCCGGCGAGGCTGCGGGTGGGGACGCGCACTCCCGCGACCTGGTGGATCGGGGTTGGGGTGGAGGCGGGTGCGGTCTGGGTTGCGGCCATCAGCGGGCCATCATGCGCGCGACGTTGCGCATGTTGTCGGTAGAGGTGGCCTCGGCGTCGCGGATGGTGGTGCCGGTGTAGGACATGAAGACATCGTCGAGCGAGGGGCGGGAGACGGAGACCGAGCGAATCGGCTGACCGAGCTCGGCGAACAGCCGGGGCACGAACTGCTCGCCGTCGGGGACGCCGAAGGTGACGGCGCCCTCGGCGATCGCGGCCTCGATGTCGAAGCGCTCCCGCAGGGCGGCGATCGCGGCCTGATCGTCGGGCGTCGAGATCTGCACGCGGTCCTTGCCCACGCTGGCCTTCAGCGCCTCGGGGGTGTCGAGCACGATGATGCGCCCCTGGTCCATGATCGCGATGCGGTCGCAGTACTCGGCCTCGTCCATGTAGTGGGTGGTGAGGAAGATCGTGATGTCCTCGCGCTGCTTGAGCTCGTCGATGTAGCTCCAGATCGAGCTGCGCGTCTGGGGGTCGAGTCCGACGGTGGGCTCGTCGAGGAACAGCACGCGGGGTGAGTGCAACAGGCCCCGCGCGATCTCCAGGCGCCGCTTCATGCCCCCGGAGAAGGTGCCGACGAGGCTCTTGCGCCGCTCCCAGAGCCCCACCATCTCCATCACCTGCTGCATGCGCGGCGCGACGCTCTCGCGGGGCACGCCGTAGAGCTCGGCGTGCAGGCGCAGGTTCTGCTCGGCCGTGAGGTAGCCGTCGAGGGTGGTGTCCTGGAAGACGAGTCCGATGTTGCGCCGCACCGCGTCGCGTTCGGAGACGATGTCGTGACCCGCGACCAGCGCCGCGCCGCCGGTGGGTTTGACGAGCGTGCAGAGCATGTTGATCGTGGTGGACTTGCCCGCGCCGTTGGGGCCGAGGAACCCGAAGACCTCCGAGCGCGCCACCTCGAAGTCGATCTCGCGCACGGCCTCGATCTCGCCGTAGCGCTTGGCGAGCCCTTTGACCGAGACCGCGGGAGCGACCGATCGGAGATCGGCCACCGCGGCGGCCTCGAGGCTGCCGTTCGGGGAGAGGCTGCCGTTCGGGGAGGAGCCGTCGCTCCGGAAGGCGCCATCGATCCGGGAGGGGCCGTCGTTTGCTGGGGTGGAGGAGGTCATGGCTCGAATGTCTTCGGCCCCTGCGAGCGGGACCGAAGACACCGTAGCGCGCAGCTCAGCTGCTTTCAGGGCTCTTGGGATCGGTCTCGGAGCTCTCGGGCTCCGCGCCGTCGGCGAGGATCCGGTAGAGCTCCCGTCGGGCGTTGACGAGCACCTTGCGGGCCTCCGCGAGCTGGGCTTCGCTGCCGTGCATGACCTGCGTGAAGGCGACGGCGACCTCGCGCATGAGCTTGCCGAGCTCCACGACGGGGGGGCTGTAGCCGCCGCTCATCTCCTCCCAAGGGGCGGGCCGCTCGGGGTCGCGCTCTTCGACACGGGCGAGACCGTCGGGGGTGAGCCGGAAGAGCTTGCGCCCGTCGATCTCCTCCGAGCGGATCAGGCCCTCGTCCTCGAGCTGCTGCAGGGCTGGGTAGACGGAGCCCGGGCTGGGGCTCCAGGCGCCCTCGCTGCGCTCCTGGACCTCCTGCATGATCTGGTAGCCGTTGCGCGGCTCCTCGGCGAGCAGCAGCAGAGCGGCGGTGCGGATATCCCCGCGCCGCGCCTTACGGCCCCCACGCCAAGGCCCGCCACCTCCGAACCCGCCGAACGGGAAGCCGCCAGGCCCGCCCTCGCGGCGGTGGCGGCAGTGTCCCTCTCGTGCTGTGTGTTGATAATGCCTATGCATATCTACTCCTATCGTTGAACCATCACGATAGTAGCACGATATATCGCGAATATGTCAGTGCCGGAAGTGGCGGATGCCCGTAGCCACCATCGCGATGCCCGCGGCATCGGCGGCGGCGATGACCTCCTCGTCGCGCACGGAGCCCGCGGGCTGGATGACGGCGCGGATACCCGCGTCGATCGCGAGCTGGGGGCCGTCGGCGAAGGGGAAGTAGGCGTCGGAGGCGAGCACCGCCCCCGCCAGCAGGCCGGGCTGGGCGGACTGGGCCTTCTCGACGGCGATGCGCACCGCGTCGACGCGGCTCATCTGTCCGGCGCCGATGCCGACCGTCGCGGCGCCCGAGGCGAGCACGATCGCGTTGGAGCGCACGTGACGGCAGACCCTCCAGGCGAACAGCAGGTCCTCCCACTGGGCCTCGGTGGGGGCGGTGGCGGTGAGCACGCGCATCTGCTCGCGCGTCTCGCTCACCAGGTCGCGGGTCTGCACGAGCTGCCCCCCGAGCACGGGCTTGCCTTCGACCTCGCGCAGCGGTGGCGGCCACTGCGGGAGCTCGAGCAGGCGGACGTTCTTCTTCTCCGTCAGGACCTCCAGCGCCTCCTCGTCGAAGCCCGGGGCGAGCAGCACCTCGATGAACTGCTTGGCGAGGGCCTGCGCGCAGGAGCGATCCACCCGGCGGTTGAGGGCGATCACCCCTCCGTAGGCGCTCTGGGGATCGCACGCGAATGCGCGCTCGTAGGCGTCGAGGACGCTCTCGCCGAGGGCGCAGCCGCAGGGGTTGTTGTGCTTGACGATCGCGCACGCGGGGCCCGAGAAGTCCTCGACCAGCTCCCGCGCGGAGCTGAGGTCGAGCAGGTTGTTGAAGGAGAGCTCCTTGCCGTGCAGCTGCGCAACCCCGTCCAGCAGGTGCGTGGGCGAGCCCACCCGCGCGTAGAAGGCGGCCTGCTGATGGGGGTTCTCGCCGTAGCGTAGGTCGCTCACCTTCTCGTAGGCCTCGCGCCAGTGCGGCGGGAAGCCCTCGTGGGTGCGCCGGGAGAACCAGGTCGAGATCGCGGCGTCGTAGCGGGCGGTCAGGGCGAAGGCGCCCGCTGCGAGCCGCTCGCGCGTGGCGAGCGACAGGCGCCCGCCGGACTCGCGTAGCTCCGCCAGCACGGGGGCGTAGTCGTCGGGGTCCACCACGACGGCAGCGAAGGCGTGGTTCTTGGCGGCCGCGCGGATCATGGTGGGGCCGCCGATGTCGATGTTCTCGACGATCTCCGCGGCGGTGGCGTCCCCGCGCGCGACGGTCTGCTCGAAGGGGTAGAGGTTCACGCACACCAGGTCGACCGGCTCGATCCCGTGCTCCTCGGCAGCGCGCAGATGCTCCTCGCTGTCGCGCAGCGCGAGCAGCCCCGCGTATAGGCGCGGGTGCAGCGTCTTCACGCGCCCGTCCATCATCTCGGGGAAGCCGGTGAAGTCCTCGATCGCGCGCACCGGCACGCCGGCGCCCGAGAGCTCGCGGGCGGTGCCCCCGGTGGAGACGATCTCCACCCCCAGCTCGACGAGCCCGCGCGCGAAGTCGACGATCCCGGCCTTGTCGGAGACCGAGAGCAGCGCGCGGCGCACGCGCACCTCACCGGGGGAGGTGCGCTCCAGCCCGGTGCCGGGAGCCGTCATGGTCTCACTGTCGGAGGGCATGGTCAGAGCCTATCCGCCGATGGCGATCCCTCGCGGCGATCCCAGTGACCGCCCCTTACTGGGACGTGGCGATCACCACCCGGCGCGGGTTCTCCGGATCGAGGCTCAGGGCTCCCCGCGCGAACAGGCGCACGGCCTGCGGCAGCAGCGCGTGCTCGAGCGGGCGCAGCGCCGCGAGCACCTCCTCGGGATCGCGCGCGCCGGGAAGCTCGCGGGCGCCCTGGAGGATCACGGGCCCACTGTCCACCCCGGCGTCGACGAAGTGGACGGTCACGCCGAAAACCTTCACCCCGTACTCCAGCGCCTGCTCGATCGCCCTCAACCCCGGGAAGGCGGGGAGGAGGGAGGGGTGGACGTTGACGACCGCGCCGGGAAAGCGCTTTAGGAAGGGCTCCCCGACCAGCTCCATGTAGCCGGCGAGCACCACCAGCCGCGCGCCGTGCCCGGCGAGCCAGTCGGCCATCGCCCGATCGCGCGCCCCGCGGTCGGGGTACTCCGCGCGGGAAAACACCGCCGTCGGCACGCCGCGCTCCCCGGCGCGCTCTAGCGCTGGCGCCGCGGACGTATTGGAGGCCACCGCCACGACCTCGGCCTCGTGTCCGTGCACGGTGTCGAGCAGCGCCTGGAGGTTGGTGCCCGCGCCTGAGGCAAGCACGGCGATCGGCAACGGCGTCTGAGGGGGCATGGTCAAAGCGGGCCCTCCGGGACCCGGACGATCCGGGGTTGGCACCGCTGTCGCATCTCCGATGCTACCCGCGGGCGGCGACGGAAATCGAGGCGGGATCGGTTACGCGCGCACTAGCGGCAGCGCGGGCCCGGCGGGCTCCTCCAGCGCGTACTTCCCGTTCGCCTCGCCGGTCCCGTCGAGCGGGTACTCGCCGCTGAAGCAGGCGTCACAGTGAGTTGCGCGTGTGGCGCCAACGGCCTCGTAGACGCCCTCCAACGAGAGGTAGTGCAGCGAGTCGCAGCCGAGCTCGGCTGCGACCTCGGCGGTGGTGCGGTCGTGGGCGATCATCTCCTCGCGGGTGGACATGTCGATCCCGTAGTGGCAGGGGTGCTTGATGGGGGGGGCGGAGATGCGCATGTGCACCTCGCGCGCTCCCGCGTCACGGAGCATCTGCACGATCTGGCGGGTGGTGTTGCCGCGCACGATCGAGTCGTCCACCACGACCAGTCGCCGGCCGGCGATCACCTCGGGGAGGGGGTTGAACTTCAGGCGCAGCCCGTGCTTGCGTAGCTCCTGGCCGGGCTGGATGAAGGTGCGGGCGACGTAGCGGTTCTTGACGAAGCCGTCGTCCTGGGGCAGGCCGGCCGCGCGCGCGAGGCCGCGCGCGGCGGGGTTGCCGGAGTCGGGGACCGCGATCACCAGGTCGGCCTCCACGGGCGCCTCGCGCCAGAGGATCTCGCCCATGCGTCCCCGCGCGACCTGCAGCGCGCTGCCGTTCATGCGGGAGTCGGGGCGGGCGAAGTAGATGTACTCGAACACGCAGAACGCCTTGCGCGCGCCCTCCACCACCTGGCGGCTGCGGACGCCATCCTCACCGATGCTCACCAGCTCGCCGGGCTGCACATCGCGTAGGTGCCGCGCGCCGATGATGTCGAACGCGCACGACTCGCTGGCCACGCAGTAGCGGACCTCGGCGTTCTCGCCCTGCTCCCCGCCCGCGGACGCCCGCATCGCACCATCCTCTCCGCGTCCTGGCGCGTCGTGCTCCTCAGCCCCGGCGCCACTCACCGGCTCCAGCGCCCCCAGGGCGAGCGGGCGCAGGCCGTGGGGGTCGCGGAAGGCGAGCACGCGGTCCTTGGTCATCGCCACGATCGAGAAGGCCCCGCGCAGGCGAGGGAGCACCTCGGCGATCGCGTCCTCGATCCGCTCCGCGGGGTGGGTGGCGATCAGGGCGGCGATGATCTCGGAGTCGGAGGTCGAGCTGAACGTGACCCCGCGCTCGAGCAGCTCGCCGTGGAGCTGCACGGCGTTGATGAGGTTGCCGTTGTGTGCCAGCGCCAGCTCCCGGTGGGAGCCGCGGGTGCCCTCGGAGCGCTGCACCGGCTGGGAGTTCTCCCAGGCGTTGGAGCCGGTAGTGGAGTAGCGCACGTGCCCGATCGCGAGATCGCCCGCGAGCGTGCGCAGGTCGTTCTCGCTGAACACCTGGCTGACGAGGCCGAGCTCGCGGCGCGTGACGATCTGCCCCCCGCGATCGGCCGCCGCGATGCCCGCGGACTCCTGGCCGCGGTGCTGCAGGGCGTAGAGAGCGAAGTATGAGAGTCGCGAGACCTCGTGCCCGGGCGCGTATATGCCAAACACACCGCACTCGTCGCGCGGCCCATCGCGATCCTCAGCGCGGCCAGGCGTGGGCCTCACACTCACAAGCTAGCAGCCCCCGCCAGGCTGCCGAGCCCTCATCGGGGATCGACTCCGCGAGCGCTCGCTGTCTCGCGCCTTGCGACGCGGGGCGCGAAGCCCTCATGCGAACAGCTCCGCCAGCGCCCCGTGCGCCTCGGCCAGCTCGCCGAGCTCGACCTCGATCCGCTCCCCGCCGAGCGCGATCCGCAGGGCGCCCCCGCCGACGGTCCCGAGGACCCTGACCGGCGTGCGCCGCCCGAGCGCCCGTACCCCGCCTGGGGTGCCGCTGACGAGAAAACCCCCCGGCCCCTCGCCGAAGAGGGCGGTCCACCAATTGCGGACGCCGCCGCCCTCCTCCTCCCCCTCCCCCTCCCCCTCCCCCTCTCCCTCCTTCGCCTTCTTCTTCTCCTCCTCCTCCCTCTCCTTCGCCTTCTTCTTCTCCTCCTTCTCCAGCACGACCTCGGCACCCAGCCCGCCGCCCAGGCAGGACTCCGCGAGCGCGACGGCGAGCCCCCCCTCGGCGATGTCGTGCGCGCTCGAGAGCCCCCCGACGCGCACGGCGCCGCGGATGGCGAACTGCACGGCGCGCACGGCGCCGAGATCGACGGGGGGCAGCCCATCGGGCAGGCTCTCTCCGCGCAGCTTGGCGAGCTCGCTGGCCGGGAGCGAGGGGGCGAAGGGCCCGACGAGCGCGACGGTGTCGCCCTCCCGGGCGAACCCCATCCGCCCCGCGCACGCGGCGTCGGGCAGGCGGCCCACCATCCCTACGACCGGCGTTGGGTAGATCGGGCCGGCGGGCCCCTCGTTGTAGAGCGAGACGTTGCCGCCCACGATCGGGGCCTCCAGGGCCCGGCAGGCATCGCCCAGGCCCCGCACCGATTCGGTCAGCTGCCAGGCGATGTGGGCCTTCTCGGGATTGCCGAAGTTGAGGTTGTTGGTGCTCCCCAGCGGCTCCGCCCCCACGCAGGCGAGATTCGAGGCGCACTCCAGGACGGCCTCGACCGTGCCGGTGTAGGGGTCCGCGGCGACACGGCGCCCGTTGCAGTCGATGCTCACGGCGAGCGCGCTCCCGTCGGGGAGGCGCAGCACCGCGGCGTCGGCCTGCTCGGGGCGGCGCACCGTGCGGGACTGGACGATCGCGTCGTACTGCTCGAAGAGGGGACGGCGGGAGGCGATGTTGGGGGAGCGCAACAGCGCGAGCAGGGTCTCGCGGGGGGAGGCGCCGGCGGCGAGCGTGGCTGGGGGCGGGGCGTAGATCGGCGCCGCGCTCCTCGCGGGCTGCAGGTCATAGAGCGGGCAGTCGTCCACGAGCGCCTGCACGGGCATGTCTCCGACGAGCCGCTCGCCGTCGAGGATCCGCATGCGACGCGTGTCGGTGACGGTCCCGATCGCGGCGCCGGCGACCTCCCACTTCTCGCACAGCTCCAGCACCGCGGGCACGTCGGGGGGAGCGACCACGCAGAGCATCCGCTCCTGGGACTCGGAGACCATGATCTCGAAGGGCTCCATCCCGGGCTCCCGCAGGGGGATGCGCGCGATGTCGATGTCGATGCCGACCTCCCCCTTGGAGGCCATCTCCGAGGCGGAGGAGGTGAGCCCCGCGGCGCCGAGGTCCTGCAGGGAGACGAGCAGCCCCCGCTCCAACAGCTCCAGGGAGCACTCCAGTAGCTTCTTCTCCTCGAAGGGATCGCCGACCTGCACGGTGGGGCGCTTGTCCTCGTCCGCCTCCCCGAGCTCGGCGGAGGCGAGCACGGAGGCCCCCCCGATCCCGTCGCGCCCGGTGGAGGCCCCGAACAGCACCACCACGTTGCCGGGCCCCGCGGCGGCGCTGCGCACGAGCCGCTCGCGCTCGCAGAGGCCCAGCGCCATCGCGTTGACGAGGCAGCTCTGCTCGTAGGGGCCCTCGAAGTAGACCTCGCCGCCGACGGTGGGCACGCCGATCGAGTTGCCGTAGTGCCCGATCCCGCGCACGGCCCCGTCGAGCAGGTAGCGCGCCCGCTCCCGAGGCTCTCCGAAGCGCAGCGAGTCGAGCACGGCGATCGGTCGCGCCCCGATCGCGAAGATGTCGCGCAGGATGCCCCCCACGCCGGTGGCCGCCCCCTGGAAGGGCTCCACCGCGCTGGGGTGGTTGTGGGACTCGACCTTGAAGGCGCACACCAGCCCCCCACCCACATCCACCGCCCCCGCGTTCTCGCCTGGCCCCATCACGACATGCGGCCCCTCGGTGGGCAGCGTTCGCAGCAGCCTCCTGGAGTGCTTGTACGCGCAGTGCTCGCTCCACAGCAGCGAGTACATCGCCAGCTCCACTTGGTTGGGCGGGCGACCCTGCTTCTCGCAGACCAGCTCGTACTCCGCCGCGGTCAAGCCCAGGGCCAGCGCGTCCTGGAGGCCGGGCAGGAGTGCGCTCTCAGGCACGGGCGCCCTCCACCGCTAGGCGCATCGACTCGAAGATCCGCAGGCCGTCAGTGGAGCCTGTCAGCTCATCCACCGCATGCTCGGGGTGGGGCATCAGCCCGAAGACGTTGCCCGCCGCGTTCTGCACGCCCGCGATGTCGCGTAGCGAACCGTTGAAGTTCTCGCCCGGGGCGTAGCGCAGCACCACCTGGCCGTTGCCCTCCAGCTCGTCCAGAGTGGGCGCATCGGCGTAGTAGCGTCCCCAGGAGTGCTTGGCCGGAATGCTCAAAGACGCCTGGCCGGACGCACGGGTGAAGGCACTGTCGGGGTTGACCACGTTGAGGGCGACCTGACGGAAGGTGAAGCGCAGGTTGGTGTTGGGAAGCAGGGCGCCCGGCAGCAGGTGCGCCTCGCAGAGCACCTGGAAGCCGTTGCAAATCCCGAGCACCAGCCCACCCGCGTTCGCAAACGCGATCACCGACTCCATCACAGGCGAGAAGCGTGCGATCGCCCCCGCGCGCAGGTAATCGCCGTAGGAGAAGCCACCGGGCACGACGATCGCCTCGGCGCCCCTGAGGTCACGCTCGCCGTGCCACAGCAGCTCCGCGTCGCCGACGCGACGGGCGGCTTGCAGCGCATCGACCTCGTCGCAGGAGCCAGGGAACTGGAGGACGCCGAACTTCATCGCAGCCTCGTCACGACCTCGGCATCCACCGGGTCGATGCGCTCGAGTCCGGGGATACCGTCGAAGTCCCGATCGGGGCTGAGGATCGCATCGATGTCGCGATTCAGCGCCTGCGCCGCGAAGATCGCGTCGCGCATGTCGAGCCGCTCGTAGTCGGACCACAGGTCGAGAGCGCGCTCGATGTCGCTCGGCTCGACCACGTGCAGTCGGCACATGCCGGCGATGTCCCGTGCCGACTCGGCGGCGTCGCGACGAGTCGTCATCTTTCTGCCCCGCACGTATGTGAACTCGTGGATCAACTCGACACTTGCCTCCCCGGCGAGCTGCCCACCCCTCATCTCGCGCAGAACGGCTCGACATGGCTCGCGGTAGAGGTGCTCGCCGCCGAGCGCATAGACGAACACGCCCGTGTCGAAGAGGAAGCGACGCACCCGGGGTCAGTCGTAAGTGTCGAGGATGCGAGTGACGCTCGCGTACCTATCTTCGAGCATCTGCTTCTTCATAGCGGGCCAGTCATCGACAGGCATCGGCGGTGCCGCGAGCAGTTTGTCGATCGCCTTGGCGCGCGCATCCTGAACGCGCGAGAGCTTTTCGTCGATCGCCTCGCGGATCAGGGCCCCCATCGAGATGCCCCGCTGTGCCGCCGTTTCGCGCAGGTGCCGGTGCAGATCGTCGTCGAGCAGAAGCTGGGTTCGGCGTGTGAGCTGCGGCATTTTCAACACCTTAGCATGCACATGAGCAGACACACATGCACATATGACCTTTTCAACTCGCTCCAAGGTGAGATCAGCCTCTGCCGTCGAGCAGCTGGACCTCGTACTCCTCGACCAGCGGGTTGGCGAGCAGCTTCTCGCACATCGGCTCAAGCTGCTCGGGGTCCTCGACGTCGAGCTCGACCAGGCGGCCGACGTGCACATTCGCCACGCCCGCGAAGCCGAGCGCCGGCAGCGCGCGCTGCACAGCCACGCCCTGGGGGTCGAGGATGCCCGCCTTCGGGCGGATCAACACGCGCGCCCTCACACCGAGCCCTGCGCGCCGCCGGACGGGCTCGCCTCGATGCCCGCAGCTAGGAGACTTGTGGCGCCGGTCCGATCGAGCCACGCCTGGAACGGCTCGCCCGCGATCCGCTCGTATGCTTCCACGTAGCGCGCTCGGGTTCCCGCGACGACGTCCTCGGGGATCGCTGGCGCCGGCGGACGCTTGTCCCAGCCGCTGCCGGCGGCCCAGTCGCGCACATACTGCTTGTCAAAGCTCGGCTGGCCGCGGCCCGGCTCGTAGCCGTCCGCGGGCCAGTAGCGCGAGGAGTCCGGTGTCAGCACCTCGTCGCCCACCACGAGCTCGCCGTCCCCGTCGAGGCCGAGCTCGAACTTCGTGTCCGCCAAGATCACCCCCCGCTCGCGCGCGTGCTCCGCGGCGAAGGAGTACAGCGCGATCGACACCTCCCGCACTCGCTCCATCAGCGCGCGGTCGCCCACGAGCTCCGCGGCGCGCTCGAAGTCGATCGCCTCGTCGTGGCCCACCTCGGCCTTCGTGCTCGGCGTGAAGATCGGCTCGGGCAGCCGCTCGCTCTCGCGCAACCCCGCCGGCAGCGCGATCCCCGAGACCGCGCCCGTCGCCTGGTAGTCCTTCCAGCCCGAGCCCGTGATGTAGCCGCGCACCACGCACTCCACCGGCAGCATCCGCAGCTTGCGCACCACCAGCGCTCGCCCACGGACCTCCTCGGGAACCCCCTCCGTCGCGGAGATCAGATGGTTGGCGACGATGTGGCCGGTCCGCTCGAACCAGAACACCGACAGGCCGGTCAGGACCTTGCCCTTGTCCGGGATCGGCGTCGGGTGGACCGCGTCGTAGGTCGAGATCCGGTCGCTGGCGACCATCAGCAGGCGGGCGGGGTGGGCGGGGTGGGCGGGGTGGGCGGGGTGGGCGGGGTGGGCGGGACCCAAGTCATACAGCTCGCGCACCTTGCCGCTGGCGAGAAGAGGCAGGTCGGCGAGGGCGGTCATCTTGCGCCTGACTCTATCGATGGCCACAGCGCATGGCCCTCAGGCGATCTCGTCCAGCCGCGCGACGATCTCCCGCGCGTGGCGGACGAAGTGGCCGTAGTCGAAGATCTCCTGGAAATCCAGTGCTGCGGTCGTCGGCTCGGAGGCGAGCAGCTCACGTAGCGGGGTGCCCGTGTCCCACGCCTCCTGGGCGGCGCGCTGCACGCCGTAGTAGGCGTCGTCGCGGCTCAAGCCGGCCTTGACCAACGCGAGCAGTAGGCGCTGGGAGAAGAGCGCGCCGTGCGTTAGCTCCAGGTTCTCGCGCATGCGCTGCGCGTCGACCGTCATGCCCTCTACCAGCGCGAGGGCGCGGTGTTGCAGGTAGTCGATCAGGATCGTGGAGTCCGCCAGGACGATGCGCTCCACCGAGGAGTGCGAGATGTCGCGCTCGTGCCACAGCGCCACGTTCTCGAGGCCCGCCTGGGCGTTGCCGCGCAGGACCCGCGCCAACCCCGAGATCTGCTCGGCCTTGATCGGGTTGCGCTTGTGTGGCATTGCGCTCGAGCCCTTCTGGCCCGCGCGAAAGGGCTCCTGCACCTCGCGCACCTCCGTACGCTGCAGGTGGCGCACCTCTGTCGCAAGTCGCTCCATGCCGGCGCCCGCGAGTGCGATTGCCCCCAGAAGCTCCGCGTGCCGGTCGCGCGCCACGACCTGTGTGGAGACCGACTCGGTGGCCAGGCCCAGGCGCGCCAGCACGCGCGCCTCGAACTCCGGGCTCGTGGCCGCGTAGGTGCCCACCGCCCCCGAGACCGCCCCCACCGAGGCCTGCGCAAAGGCGCGCTCCAGGCGTTGCGCGTTGCGATGCGCCTCGAACGCGAAGCCCGCCAGCTTCACCCCGAACGTCGTGGGCTCCGCGTGTACTCCGTGGGTGCGGCCCACGCACAGTGTCTCCACGTGCTCCCGCGCACGGGCCGCGAGGGCGTCGCGGAGCGCGCGTGCCCCCGGCACAACGATCTCCCCCGCTGCCTTCAGCTGCAGTGCGAGCGCTGTGTCCAGCACGTCCGAGGAGGTCAAGCCGAAGTGGATCCAGCGACCCGCCTCGCCCGCCGACTGCGCGAGCACGTCCACGAACGCCGCCACATCGTGGTCGGTCGTGCGCTCGCGCTCGCTGACCGCCTCCACTGTGAACCTCGCCGCCCGGATCGCCTCCAGCTCCGCCTCGGTGGGACCGTCGTCATGGCCGAGCAGGAAGGGCAGCTCCTCGCACGCCGCCACCTCCACTTGACGCCACGCCTCCATGCGTGCCCCGTCGGTCCAGATGGCGCCCAGCTCGGGGCGGGTGTAGCGCTCGATCATGTCATCGAAGTATCGCCGACCGGCCCTCCGGGCCGGTCGGCGCCCACTCAAGCAGTGAGGATCTGAGCCGCGAGGATCGCTGCGTTGCGGGCGTTGTCGAGACCCACGCACGCCACCGGCACGCCCGGGGGCATCTGCACGATCGAGAGGATCGCGTCCAAGCCTCCCGCCGCGCTCAGGCGGCCAGATAGCGGGACCCCGATCACGGGCAGGTTCGTGTGGGCCGCCACTGCGCCCGGCAGCGCCGCGGAGATGCCCGCGCCCGCGATGATCACGCGCAGGCCGCGCATCTGCGCGTTCTTCGCGTACTCCGCCACCACGTCCGGTTCCCGGTGCGCGGACATCACCCGCAGCTCGTGCAGGATGCCCCGTGCTTGGAGCTCCTCGGCGGCCTTCTGCATCTTCTCCATGTCGCTCTTGGAGCCCATCACGATGCCCACGCGCGGGGCATCGACGTCGAGCTCATCGAGCTGCGTCCGCACCTCCGTCTCGGTCAGCGGAGTCGATATCGATGAGACCTCACCCATGCTCGGCGGCCTCCACCGCGGGCCCGTCCCCGGACCTCTCTTCGAGCCAGTCGCTGATGCAAGGCAGGCTGGGATCGGCCTCCACCGCGGCGGCGATGTCACTTCGCATCTGCATGCCCTCGAAGGAGATCATCCGCGCCGCAGCATACGCCGACTCCCGGGCGGCCCCCGTGTTCTCGCCGAAGCCTGTGACGTTCAGCACGCGCCCGCCCTCGGTCACGATCCCGCCGTTGCGCAGCGTGGTGCCGGCGTGGGTCACCTCGATGTCCTCGGGCACGCGCTCGAGTCCCGCGATCGGATCGCCGCTGGAGGACGATTCGGGGTAGCCGGCGCTCGCCAGCGTCACTGTCACCGCCGACTGGGAGGACCACCGGAGGGGCAGTTCCTCCTTGCCTTCGCCGTCCGTTTGGCTCAGGCCGCCGGCGCGCGAGGCGCGGAGCAGCAGGCTCAGCAGATCGGATTCCAGGCGCGGCAGCAGCGCCTGCGCCTCGGGGTCCCCGAAGCGCACGTTGTACTCAAGCACTCGCAGCCCGTCCACCGTCAGGATCACCCCGGCGTAGAGCACGCCGTGAAAAGGGGTTCCGCGCCTGCCCATCTCCTTGACGATCGGCTGGTGCACGATCGGGGCGAGGTGCCACTCATCTTCGCCCGGCACCTCGGCCACGGGCGAGTAGGCGCCCATCCCGCCCGTGTTCGGGCCGCGATCGCCGTCGTTGATGCGCTTGTAGTCCCGCGCCGCCGCCAGCGGCCAGGCGTCCTTCCCGTCGCACAGCGCGATCAGCGAGAGCTCCCTGCCGATCAGGCGCTCTTCGACCACCGCGCTTGCGTGCGTGCCGGCGGGGTCCGAGGCGTTGAAGCGGCCCTCGAGGAAGATCTCGCGCAACGCCGCCTGCGCCTGCTCGGGCGAGTCGGCCACCGTGACGCCCTTGCCCGCCGCCAGGCCGTCCGCCTTCACCACCACCCCGGGGTTCGCCAACTCCTCCACCGCCTCCACGCCCTCTGCGAGCGTACACGCATGGCGCCAGCGCGCGGTAGGCACCCCCGTCTTCTCCATCACCTGCTTGGCGAACGCCTTCGAGCTCTCCAGGCGGGCTGCCGCGGCGCACGGGCCGAACACCAGGTGCCCGCTGCCGTCGAGCGCGTCCACGAGGCCCGCCACCAGCGGCGCCTCTCCTCCAACGACCGTGAAGTGGATGCCCTCGCGCTCCACCGCGGCCACGATCCCCTCGATGTCGTCGGCTGTCACACCGAGCAGGCGGGCATCCCGAGCGATGCCCGCGTTGCCTGGGGTGCACAGCAGCTCCGGCTTCTCCGGGGAGCGCGCCAGCGCACGCACGAGTGCGTGCTCGCGCCCTCCGCTGCCCACCACCAGGACCTTCATGTCAGAGCGACGCGATGAAGTCGTCCACGGGTATGGCGGTGAGCGTCTCGTAGCGCACGGTCCCGCGCGAGCCCAGCTCCAGCGAGACCCGCGCCATCGTCTGCTCGTCCGGCGCCTCCACGATGTTCAGGAAGTCGAAGCGCCCCAGCGTCGCCCACTGCGCCGTCACCTTCGCCCCCAGCTGCTCCACCTCTCTGTTCACCTCGTGGATGCGATGCGGGTTGTTCTTGACCGTCTGCACGCCCTCCGGCGTCAGGTTCGCGAGCATGATGTATGTCGGCATGAGACCTTCTCCTCGGGTCGTGGGATTCGCGGTGGAGCGTCCTCAGATTAGACCTCAGCTTGGAGTCACGGCAGCCGCCTGAACAGGCTCGAATGTGAGGCCTCCCTCCGCCGCGTCCACGCGGATCGCGTCGCCCGCTCGCAGGCTGCCCTGCAGCAGCGACAGCGCGAGGCGGTCGGTCAGCTGCTTCTGGATCACCCTGCGCAGGGGGCGCGCACCGTAGGCGGGGTCGTAGCCCATGTCGCCCAGCAGCTCCCGCGCGGGCTCGGTGAGCGTAACCTCCACGCCGCGCTCCCGCACGCGCGCGATCACGCGCGTCACCTGCAGCTCCACGATCTCCCCGAGCTGCTCGCGCGTCAGGGGCGTGAAGCGCACGATGTCGTCGAGGCGGTTGACGAACTCCGGTTTGAAGTGGCCCAGCAGCGCCTCTCGCAACGCGGTGTCCGACGCCGCCTCCTCCTCAGCGGATTCGAGCCCGCCCACCTCGATATTCGAGGTCATGATCAGCACCGTGTTCTTGAAGTCCACCGTGCGGCCCTGCCCATCGGTCAGGCGCCCATCGTCCATCACCTGCAGGAGCGTGTTGAACACGTCCGGGTGCGCCTTCTCGATCTCGTCCAGCAGCACCACCGAGTAGGGGCGCCGACGCACCGCCTCCGTGAGCTGTCCTCCCTCTTCGTAGCCGACGTACCCCGGAGGCGCCCCGACCAGGCGCGAGACCGTGTGCTTCTCCATGTACTCCGACATGTCCAGGCGGATCATGGCCTCCTCGGAGTCGAACATGAACTCCGCCAACGCCCTCGCCAGCTCGGTCTTGCCGACGCCCGTAGGGCCGAGGAACAGGAACGTGCCGATCGGGCGGTTCGGGTCCGCCAGCCCAGCTCGCGAGCGGCGCAGCGCGGTCGCTACCGCCTCCACCGCCTCGTCCTGGCCGATCACCCGCTCGTGCAGCCGCTCCTCCATGTGGATCAGCTTCTCCACCTCCCCCTCCAGTAGGCGACTCACCGGGATCCCCGTCCAGCGCGCCACCACCTCCGCCACGTCGTCCGCGTCCACCTCCTCCTTCAGGAACACCGCCGGCGGGGTTGCGGATGGCCCCCCCGCGTCGTCTGACTCCTCGGGTCCGCCCTCCAGGGTGGCCAATCGCTTTTCGATCTCGGGGATCTCCCCATAACGCAGCTCCGCCGCGCGCTGCAGGTCGGCCGAGCGCTCGGCCCGTTCGGCCTCCAGGCGCGCCTCCTCCAGACGCGCCTTCAGCTCGCGCACGCCCTGGATCGCCTGCTTCTCAGCCTGCCACTGCGCCTTCATCGCCGCCGAGCGCTCCTTCAGCTCGGCGAGCTCCCGCTCGATCGCCTCGCGGCGGGTCGCGGAGGCCTCGTCGGTCTCCTTCTGAAGTGAGGTGAGCTCGATCTCCAGCTGCATCACCCGTCGGTCCACCTCGTCGATCTCCGTCGGCAGGGAGTCGATCTCGATGCGCAGCTTCGACGCTGCCTCGTCGATCAGGTCGATCGCCTTGTCCGGCAGGAAGCGGTCGGCGATGTAGCGGTCCGAGAGGGTTGCTGCCGCGATCAGCGCGTTGTCCTGGATCCGCACCCCGTGGTGGACCTCGTAGCGCTCCTTCAGACCGCGCAGGATCGCGATCGTGTCCGCCACCGTGGGCTCCCCCACCATCACGGGCTGGAAGCGCCGCTCCAGCGCCGCGTCCTTCTCGATGTGCTTGCGGTACTCCTCGAGCGTGGTCGCCCCCACGCAGCGCAGCTCCCCGCGGGCGAGCATCGGCTTGAGCAGGTTCGCCGCGTCCACCGCGCCTTCCGCTGCGCCCGCGCCGACGATCGTGTGCAGCTCGTCCAGGAACAGGATCACCCCTCCGCGTGCCTCGGAGACCTCCTTGAGCACCGCCTTCAGGCGGTCCTCGAACTCGCCCCTGTACTTCGCGCCCGCAATCAGGGAGCCCATGTCCAGGGCGATCACGCGGCGCTCGCGCAGTGACTCCGCCACGTCCCCCGCCACGATCCGCTGCGCCAACCCCTCCACGATCGCCGTCTTGCCCACTCCAGGCTCGCCGATCAGCACCGGGTTGTTCTTCGTGCGCCGAGAGAGCACCTGGATCACGCGGCGGATCTCCTCATCGCGGCCGATCACCGGGTCCAGCTCGCCTTTCTCCGCAAGCTTCGTGAAGTCCCGCCCGAAGCGCTCCAGCGCCTGGTACTTCTCCTCGGGATTCTGGTCGGTCACCCGGTGGGGGCCCCGCACCTCCGCGAGTGCCTGCAGGAGGCGCTCCCTGCTCGCGCCTACCGCGCGCAGCGCCTGGCCCGCGCGGGAGGACGGCCTCTCCTCTTCCCCTGCGAGGGCCAGCAGCAGGTGCTCGGTCGAGATGTACTCGTCGGAAAGCTCGCGCGCCTGCTGCTCCGCAGCGCGTAGCACCGCCAATAGCTCTGCGGAGGGCTGGCCCCCCTCCGTGGAGGAGCCCTCGCCCAGGCGGGGCAGCTCCTCCAGGGCGCGGCTGCACTCAGCGCGCAGTGCCGGCAGGGAGATCCCGAGCTTCGTGAGCACCGGGACGACCACGCCCCCAACTTCCTCGCCCTGAGCGTCACCGCCAGAGGCGGCGCTCAGCACGGCCAGCAGATGTGTGGGGGTCACTTGCGGGTTGCGCCGCTCCTGCGCCAGACGCGACGCTGCCGCGAGCGCCTCCTGGGTCTTGATCGTGAGGCGGTCGGGCTGCATCGATCAAGATTTGCACAAGCCTGGCGACGGAGGAGTCCCCGCTGACCGTCAGGAGCCTGCCGCGGAAGGCCGGTGAGCCCGAGCTCAGAACGAGCGCAGGAGCAGGATAATCCCTAGAGTCGGAAACATCCCGTGTGGAGGGTCCTAGGGTTGTATAGGGTCACGTTTGTAGCTGTCCTTGACACGACCCGGAGGATGGATTCGAATGACCAAGAACCATATCGGGCGTTTGGCTGGCCTGCCCGGCCGGACGTTCATAGTAATCATGGCGCTGTTTGCGTCCCTGGCCGTCGTTGCTTCGGCTTCGGCGACCACGCACCACCCCAAAGGAGGCTTCTCGGTCTTCGCGGATTGCCCATTGAGCAACCCCGAAGTACCTGCCTGCACGTACGCGGAAACGACGAGCGGCGAATTCGCCGTCGGTAAAAAGGCGGTGCCGATCGTCAAACCAATCATCCTTCAGGGTGGGTTGGTTGAAAGCGCGAACCCCGAAGAAGTCTCGTTCGTGGCCGCCGAAAACGGCGAAACGCTGGTGAAAACCGCGCTCCCCGTGCCCGGTGGGCTACTGGGGATCATGGCGCCGGAATTCCTGCCCAAATGGCTGCAGGAAATCATCAACAACTTCATCAACGAAGGGTTCACGGGCGTAACGGAGACGACCGAACTGGCCAAGCCGGCGAGTGAAATCAAATTGAACGCCACCCACCTCCTCACCGAAAGTGGCACCGCGCTGAAACTACCGGTGAAGGTCAAGTTGGGCAACGCCTTCCTGGGCAACGAATGCTATGTGGGCTCCTCCTCCAACCCGATCGACCTGAACCTCACGACGGGTGCAACGGAACCGCCCGCGCCGAACAAATCGATCCATGGCGCCAAAGGCACGTTTGAAAGCCTCGAAGGCGGTTTTCTGACACAGCTCTCGGGTGGCTCCCTCGTGGACAACTCGTTCGCGGCACCCGAAGCCACCGGCTGCGGCGGGGTCCTCTCGTTCTTTGTCGACCCGATAGTCGACAAAACACTCGGTCTGCCGGCCGCTGCGGGTCACAACACCGCGATCCTCAACGGCAAGCTCGACCTGGCCGCCGCAGAAGCTGTGAGGGCGAGCGAATAGGAGCTCGCTTCACGTCCCTTGCGGTTCCGGTAGGGCCCGCCGCGTCACGCGGCGGGCCCTCCGGGTTTCATGGGTGCCCCTGCTGCGACTGGCAAGAGGGCCCCTCCGAGATGAGATGCCCCGTTTGTTTGGCTCAGCGTGAGCGCCGAGCAGGGCCGCCGAGTGGCCGTACGTCGGTCGCCCGCACGAGCTCGGCGCCCCCGCGGTAGGGGATCGTCAGCTCCGCGCGGAAGGAGCGTCGGACCTCCTCCAGGCGCTCGGCCAACTCGACCTGCGCGCGCAGAGCCTGCAGCTCGAGCTCCTCGATACGGGCGTGCATCTGCTCGATCTGGGACTCGAGGTCGAGCACCCGCTCGACCCCGGCGAGGTTGAGGCCAAGGTCCGCAGTCATCTCCTGGATGCGGCGGAGCCTCTCGACGTCCTCGTGGGAGTAGAGGCGGGTGCCCTTGGGGGAGCGCTGGGGGTCGACCAGGCCGCGCGCCTCGTAGGTGCGCAGCGTCTGGGGGTGCATTTGGGCAAGCCGCGCTGCGACTGAGATCATGTACACCCCGTTGTCGGAGGCCACCTCGATGCTCACGCCGCGATTGAAGGCTCCGACGGAGCCGTCCGAGTGCTCGGCCGCTCGCTCCCGCCCATCGGCCATCTAGGACGCCCCCTCCTTCGCCCTCGGTGCAGCGCCCGCGTCCGCTGCTCTCTCGGGAAACAGGCGCGCGCGGGGGTCGCCGCCGTTCATCGTGTCTGCGAGCGTCTGCACGGCGGCGCTCTGCTCGTCGGTGAGGGTCGCGGGGACGTCGATCTGGAAGCGGTAGTGGATGTCCCCGCGGTCCTTGCCTCCGAGCTTGGGGGGTCCCTCGCCGCGCAGGCGCTGGACGGTGCCGTGGGTGGTGCCGGGACGCACGCGCAGGGTCTTGGTGCCCGCGAGCGTGGGGACCCTGACCTCCGCCCCCCTCAGCGCCTCGGGGATCGTGAGGGGGACCTCGACCTCGACGTTGTCACCGCGGCGTTTGAAGATCGGGGAGTGGGCGACGTGCGTGATCACGTAGAGGTCGCCCGGGGGGCCGCCGCGCGGGCCGGCCTCGCCCTTGCCGGGGAGGCGGATCCGCGAGCCCTCCTTCACGCCCGGGGGGATGTTCACGCGATAGCGCTTGAGCTGGCGCACCGCGCCGGAGCCGTGGCAGGTGGGGCAGGGGTCCTCGATCACAGTCCCCGAGCCGCCGCAGCGCGAGCAGGGCTGGGAGATCGAGAACATACCCTGGCCCTGCGTCTCGATCCCGCGGCCCTCGCACTTGGGGCAGACCTTGGGCGCGGTGCCCGGCTTCGCTCCGGTGCCGTGGCAGGTCTGGCAGGCCGCCTGGGTGGAGACCGACAGCGGCACCTGCGCGCCCGCGACCGCCTGCTCGAAGGAGATCGAGACCTCCGTCTCCAGGTCACGCCCGCGTTCCGGCCGGGGCTTGGCGCGCGTGCGCCGACCGCTGGCGGACCCCCCGAAGAGGTTGGAGAGGATGTCGCCCATGCTGGAGGCGTCGAAGTCGAAGTTGCCGAAGCCGCCGAAGCCGCCCCCACCGCCCGCGGCCGCGTAGGGCCCGGTGCCGCTGTCGTACTGCTTGCGCTTCTCCGGATCGGAGAGCACGTCGTAGGCGTGGGAGACCTCCTTGAAGCGCGCCTCCGCCTGCTTGTCGTCGGGGTTGCGGTCGGGGTGGTACTTACGCGCGAGCTTGCGGTAGGCCTTCTTCAGCTCCTCCGGGGTGGCCTTCTTCTCGACGCCCAGCGTCGCGTAGTAGTCGGGGCGGGAAGCCATGGCTTCTATCGCTCCCCTCTTACGCCGCCACCACGACGCGCGCGGGGCGGATCACGGTCCCGTTCAGCCGGTAGCCGGGCTGGTAGACCTCCACGACGGTGCCGCTGTCGGCGCCCTCCACCGGGTGCTGGGCCATCGCCTCGTGGTGGGTGGGGTCGAACGGCTCGCCCGCGGGGTCGAAGGACTCGATGCCCACGCGCGCGAGCGCCGCGCTCAGCTCCGAGCGCACGAGCCGCACGCCTTCGAGCAGCGGGTCCTGCTCCGCCGCGGCCTCGAGCGCGCGGTCGAGGTTGTCGAGCGCGGGCAGCAGCTCCTTGGCGAGCTTCGCCACCCCGCGCTCGGCGGCGGCCGCGGACTCGCGCGCGACGCGCTTGCGGTAGTTCTCGAAGTCCGCCTGGGTGCGCTGCGCGAGCGCGAGGTACTCGTCGCGCTGCGCCGCGGTCGCCACGAGCTCGTCGAGGTCGCCCTCGACCTCGAACGCCTCCTCGCCGTTCTCGGGGTCCGGCTCCGGAGGGCCGGCCACGTGGCTCCCGTCGATGGGCGCGTGTGCCTGGGCGGTGGAAGCGCTGGGGTTCACACTCCCATCCCCCGGCGCCTGTGCGGCGCCGGAGCCCTCGGGCTGGAGCGGCTGGTTCTCCTGTAGTGCCTGCTCGATGTCGCTCATAGCGCTCAGGCCTTCGTCTCGTCCACGACCTCCGCGTCTACGACGTCCTCCTCCGAGGCCGCGTCGGCTCCGTCGGCCGAGGCGCCGCCGTTGGGTGAGCTGGCCGCGGCCTGCTCCTGGGCGCGCTGGTACATCGCCTCGGAGACGGCGTGGAAGGCGCTCTGCAACACATCGGTCTTGGCGTTGATCGCAGCGGGGTCCTCGGACTCGAGCGTCTCGCGGACCTCCTTGATCGCCTCCTCGATGCGCTGCTTGGAGTCGGCGTCCACCTGGTCGCCCAGGTCGGCGAGCTGGCGCTCGGCCTGGTAGGCCGCGTTCTCGCCGTTGTTGCGGGCCTCCGCGAGCTCGCGCGCGCGGCGGTCCTCCTCGGCGTGGGACTCCGCGTCGGAGACCATGTTCTTGATCTCCTCCTCGGAGAGCCCCGAGCCGGCCTTGATCTCGATCTTCTGCTCCTTGCCCGTGCCGAGGTCCTTGGCGGAGACGTTGAGGATGCCGTTGGCGTCGATGTCGAACGCGACCTCCACCTGCGGGATGCCGCGCGGCGCCGGCGGGATGCCGGTGAGCTGGAACTTGCCCAGCGACTTGTTGTAGGTCGCCATCTCGCGCTCGCCCTGCAGCACGTGGATCTCGACCGAGGGCTGGTTGTCCTCGGCGGTCGAGAAGACCTCGCCCTTGCGCGTGGGGATCGTGGTGTTGCGCTCGATCAGCTTGGTCATCACGCCGCCCTTGGTCTCGATCCCGAGCGTCAGGGGGGTGACGTCGAGCAGCAGCACGTCCTTGACGTCGCCGGCGAGCACGCCCGCCTGGATCGCGGCGCCCACGGCGACCACCTCGTCGGGGTTGACCCCGCGGTGGGGCTCCTTGCCGGTGAGCTCCTTGACCTTCTCCTGCACCGCCGGCATGCGCGTCATGCCGCCGACGAGCACCACGTGGTCGATCTCCTTGACGCCCTTGTCTTTGGCGTCCCCCAGCGCCTGGCGTACCGGGGCCACGACGCGGTCCAGCAGCGCGGAGGTGAGCTCGGAGAGCTTCGCGCGGGTGAGGCGCGTGTCGAGGTGCTTGGGGCCGGAGGCGTCGGCGGTGATAAAGGGCAGGTTGATCTGCGTCTCCTGGGTGGTGGAGAGCTCGATCTTGGCCTTCTCCGAGGCCTCGT
The DNA here is from genome assembly GCA_963742275.1 of uncultured Solirubrobacterales bacterium. Classification (GTDB taxonomy): domain Bacteria; phylum Actinomycetota; class Thermoleophilia; order Solirubrobacterales; family Solirubrobacteraceae; genus Palsa-744. Next base: position 1,415,267 of record CAVUKU010000001.1, read on the forward strand.
AGAGGCGCTGCAGCGCCATCGGATCGGCGGAGAGGTCGATCCCCTGGTCGCGCCTGAAGTCAGCGACGAGCCAGTCGACGATGGCCTTGTCGAAGTTGTCGCCCCCGAGGTGGTTGTCCCCGGCTGTGGACTTGACCTCGAACACGCCGTCGCCGATCTCGAGCACCGAGACATCGAAGGTGCCGCCGCCGAGGTCGAAGACAAGGATCGTCTGCTCGTTCTCCTTGTCCAGGCCATACGCGAGCGAGGCGGCGGTGGGCTCGTTGATGATGCGCTTGACGTCGAGCCCCGCGATCTTGCCGGCGTCCTTGGTGGCCTGGCGCTGGTCGTCGTTGAAGTATGCGGGGACCGTGATCACCGCGGAGTCGACGCTTTCGCCCAGGTACGCTTCCGCGTCGGTCTTGAGCTTCTGCAGGATCATCGCGGAGATCTCGGGCGGTGAGTGCTGCTCGCCGCCGGCTTCCACGCGGGCGTCGCCGTTGGGACCGGAGACGACCTTGTAGGGGACGATCGACTCCTCCTCGCGCACCTCGCCCTCCTTGCGGCCCATGAAGCGCTTGATCGAGAAGACGGTGTTCTGGGGGTTGGTCACCGCCTGGCGCTTGGCGACGGTGCCGACGAGCCGCTCGCCGGAGGCCGTGAAGGCGACCACGGACGGCGTGGTCCGGCCTCCCTCGGAGTTCTCGACGACGGTCGGCTCGCCACCCTCGAGCACGGCCATGCAGGAGTTGGTGGTGCCGAGGTCGATGCCTATTGTCTTGCCCATGGTGGGGGGCTCCTTCTTGGTGGAGGTGTGTAGCGTGGCGCGGTAGCGCCGGATGCTCTTACAAAATCTGAGCGGAACTCTAGCAGATTTTCTGACGAGCCTCGATGCTCAACGTAGCTCCTTGACGATCGGGAAGGGGATGACCTCGCGCAGGGTGTCGCGTTCGGTGAGGATCATCACCAGGCGGTCGACGCCCATGCCGCCGCCGGCGGTGGGGGAGTAGCCGTACTCGATCGCGCGCGCGTACTCCTCGTCGTTGGGGTGCGGCACGTCGGCGTCGTCGATCATGCGCCGCTTGCGCTGGTCCACGAAGCGCTGCCACTGGTCGACGGGATCGTTGAGCTCGGTGTCGCCGCTGACGAGCTCGATACCGCCGATCACCGCGTCGAAGTGCTCGCCCAGCTCGGGGTGCACCGAGTGGCGCTTGGTGATCGGGAACGGCTCGAGCGGGAAGTCGAACACGTGCGTCGGCTGGTTGATCGTGTGCTCGATCTTCTCTGAGTAGATGTCCCCAACGACGTCCGCCCAGCTGGAGGCGGGGTCTAGCGGCTTGTCCAGGACCTCCGCGAGCTGCTCCCGCGTGGACTCCATGAAGTCGAGGCCCGTGCGCTCGAGGATGAGATCGCGCATCGTGATCCGCTTCCACGGCTTGGCGAGGTCGATCACCTCGCCGCCCCGTTTGATCGTCGTGCGCCCGAGCACGGCCTGGGCGACGTCGCGGAACATCTCTTCGGTGACTGTCGCCACGTCGTTGTAGTCGGAGTACGCACACATGAACTCGATGATCGTGAACTCGGGGCTGTGCTTGGGGGAGATGCCCTCGTTGCGGAAGACCTTGCCCATGTCGTACACGTTCTCCATGCCGCCGACGATGCAGCGGTTGAGGAACAGCTCGACGGAGATGCGCAGGTACAGGTCGCGGTCGAGCGCGTTGTGGTGTGTCGTGAATGGGCGCGAGCCGGCGCCGCCAGCGAGTGACTGCAGGGCCGGTGTTTCGACCTCGATGAAGTTGCGCTCGTTCAGCCACTTACGGATCTCGAACACGATCCTGTGGCGTTTGATGAACAGGTCGCGCGTGTCCTCGTTGGCGAGCAGGTCGAGCTCCCGGTAGCGGTAACGCGCGCCGGTGTCGCCGAGGCCGTGGTGCTTGTCCGGCGGCGGGCGCAGCGCCTTGGTCAAGAGCGTGCACTCGATCACCTCGAGCGCGAGCTGGCCTCGCTGTGTGACGTACACGCAACCGTCGATCGCGACGATGTCGCCGACGTCGAGCCCCATGATGCGCTCGTAAGTCTCCTGCCCGAGGGGGTCCGCGCGCACGACCGCCTGGATCTGACCGGAGAGGTCGCGCACGTCCAGGAACGAGTTCTTCGCGTGCGTGCGCCTAGATATCAGCCGCCCGGCGATCTGGTAGCGCAGCTCGGGGTGCTCGCCCGCCTCAAGCTCGGCGGGGTCGTGCGCGGCGAGCACGTCGGCGATGCGCGTTCGCGTGCCCCACAGCGTCACCGGCGGGTACGGGTCGACGCCTTCGGCGCGCAGCCGCTCCATCTTGGTGCGGCGTTCGTCCGGGTCCTCGCGCTCCTCAAAACGGGGACCGCCGGAGGCGGGTGTCTCCCGGCCTCGGTCGATGGCGCTCACGCGGCGGGCACGAGGTTGTAGGTGGGGTCGCGCACGTCGATCACGGGCACGTCGGGGATCGCCTCCTCGAGCAGGGCGCGCAGGCGGGGGGAGTCGAAGCTGTGCGATTGGGGGGCGACGGGGTTGACGGTGATCGCGCGCAGATCGATCGAGGCGAGCACGGTGATCGAGATGCCCTGGCGGCGGTACCACTCGCAGCTGCGGTCGGTCAGGAAGACCTTGGTGGGGTCGGCGACGACGAGCTGCAGCTCGCGCGACTCGGGCCCCCTCGCTCCCACCAGCTCGAGGGCGCTGAGCAGCTCCGCGAGGAATGGCTCGCAGAGTGCCCCACGCACCACGAGGTGCGACGCGGAAGGGCGCGCCCGCAGCAGCTGGGCGATGTCCGCCGCCGTGCTGGTGAGCGCAAAGCGGGGGTGCAGCGTGAGGGGCTCTTCGTCCGGTCCGATCAGCATGCTGGCAGCGTTCGCCGCGGCGATCTCGTGCACGTGCCTGCTGTGGTCGCTCAGCTCGGGCAGGCGCACCAGCTCGACGGCCTCGCGGGTGCGCGCGACCACCTGCTCGATCTCTTCGTGCAAAGCGGCGCCCGTGGACATCACGAGGCCATCGGAGACCGCGGGCGAGGACGCGGCGCGCCGGTCGATGGCGCCGTCGATGAGCACCTGCTCCGCGCCGTGGGCGAGCATCGCGTCACAGACCTCGCGCACGTCGGCCGCGGCGCTCGGGCCCGCCACCTCGATCGTGCCTTGGGTGAGCAGGCGAGCGATGAGGACCCGCCCGAGTGGGGTGCGCACGCCGGTCTCGAGCACGAGCTCGTGGGGGATCGCGCCCGCCCGCAGCAGCGTGTCGGTGGTCGCGACGAGGCTGCCCGCGCAGAGCTCCACGCGGGGCTTCTCGATCCGGATGTCGATCACATCCCGCTCCTCGCCGTCGCGCCCCACCGAGGTGACGCCGACGCGGCGCGTGCGCTCCTGGCACTCGCGCAGGAGCGCGGCGAGGGTTTCGGTCTTGCCGGTGTTCTTCGCCAGGCCCACGAGGGCAAGGCGGCGCGCGGGCGCGATCAATTCGGAGAGCTGCTGCATCGGCTCTCAGCCTAGCCGCCCGGCCTCGGGGCGGTGTTCTGCGAAGGCTGCGCGGCCGGGGGGAGGCTTGTCGCGCTCGTCCTCCTCGGGCTCGCCCCGCCCAAGGCGCGCGGCGAGCTCGCGCACGAGGAAGGTCGCGAGGTGGTGGGGGTAGGTGCCTTTGGAGAAGCCCGCGTCGTAGCCGAGCTCCTTGGCGAGCTCGTTGGAGACGCGGGGCCCCCCGCAGGCGAGGATCGTCTCGCGCCTGCGTCCCTCTGCCTCGACGATCTCGACGAGCTCCGTGAGGTTGTGGATGTGGAGGTTCTGCTGGGTGACGGTCTGGGAGACGAGGATCGCGTCGGCCTCCAACTCGATCGCCTTGGCGACGAGCGCGCCGTTGGGGACCTGGCTGCCGAGGTTGTGGGCCTCGAAGGCGCGGTAGCCCTCCAGGCCCTTGTGGCCGTGGAAGCCCTTGAGGTTGAGCATCGCGTCGATCCCCACGCTGTGGGTGTCGGTGCCCGTGGAGGCGCCCACGACGACGATCGGCCGCCGCACGTGCTCCTGGGCGTAGGCTTCGACCTCCTCCTCGGTCATGTACTGCACGATGTCCGCGCCCTCCTCGCTGAGGGAGGCGTAGTCGACGGTGTGCACCGTATGGCCGTACATCACGAAGTAGGTGTAGTCGTCGGTGAGGCGCTGCTGATGGACGACCTCGGGGTGCTGGAAGCCCATCTTGCTGGCGAGCTCGAGCGCGGCCCTGCGCGCGGCGAGGCCGTCGGGGACGGGCAGCGTGAAGCTGAGCTGCACGATCCCGTCGCCGCGGTGGTCGGCGTAGGGCTTGACGTGCTCCTCCTCAGGCAACGCTGAGGGTCTCCCGCATGAGCTCGGTGACGGGGTTGAAGTAGCCCTCTTCGGTGGCGACGATGCCCTCCATCCCGCGGCCCTCTTCGAGGTGGCGGCTGACGTCCCCGAACACGGCCCCCTCGATCGCCTTGAAGAGCCCGACCTCGGCGATGCGCTCGAGGATCGCGTGCGCGCCGCGCAGAACCTCCTGGGCGTGTGTCTGCACGATCCCGCCGCGCTTGAACTCGATCTCCTCGCCGAGGTCGCGGGCGGCGTTGAAGACGTAGTTGACGTTCTGCAGCCCCAGCACGCGGTCGTGGATGTGGGGGGTGAAGATCCCCTCGGTGGGGACACCGATCGTCTGGATGCCCTGCCCGGTGGCGATGGTTACGAGGTTGAAGAGGGTGTCGCAGGCGTGGGTGCGGAAGAGGTTGCCGTCCATGTGACGGGTGGGGGGCATGTACTTGACGGGGCACTCCGGGAAGAGCTCACGGGTGAGCAGCGCCTGGGCCCACTCGTACAGCAGCCCGTTGGTCACGGGGGTATCGATCTCGAAGGCGTCGCCGAGCGCGATCTGCTCGTCGGGAACCCCGGAGTCGCGGGCGAGCTGGTGGTTGATGAACTGGGAGGCGGTGACCGAGGGCGCGGCCTCCAGGGCGTCGGCGGTGCGCAGGTAGTTGTCCTCGCCGGTGTTGATGACCACCCCGAAGTAGCCGTTGATCGTGCGGGACACGCGCTGGTCGAGTAGGCCTCGGAGGATGTTGATGTCGCGGTAGAGGATCCCGTAGAGGGCGTCGTTGACCATGTTGTCGAGACCCTCGATGGCCCCCATGGCGGCGATCTCGGACATGCAGAGGCCCGAGCAGAAGGAGGAGAGGCGCACGTAGCGGCCGTTCTTCTGCGACCACTCGTCCAGAGCGGCGCGCATGATCGCGAAGTTGGCCTGGGTGGCGAAGGTGCCTCCATACCCCTCGGTGGTGGGGCCGTAGGGGACGTAGTCGAGCAGGCTCTGGGCGGTGGAGCGAATCACGGCGACGATGTCCCCGCCGGCCTCGGCGACGGCCAGGCCGTGGGCGACGTCCTCATAGACGTTGCCGGTGGCGGTGAGCACGTAGCGCAGTGGCGGGGGGCTCTCGCCGAGACGCTCCCGCATGGCGCGGCGGGTCTCCATGCGCGCGCCGATCTCGCCAAGGCTCCGCGCGAGCTCGGCGCGCGCGCGCTCCCGGATCGCTGCCTCGGGCGCGAGCGGCAGCGCGCAGAGGTTCAAGCTGCCCTCCTCGACGGCGTCCGCGATCTGCTGAGCACCCTCCCGGGCGGGCGGGTGGGCAGGCGGGTTCCCCATCCCCTCGGTGTGGAGCATGGCGTTGGCGATCCAGTAGGCGACGCCCTTGCCCAGGCCACCCCCGCTGCGGACGTGCTCGACGAGCACGTTGGGAAGGGGCGCGCCGAGGTCGTTGGCGCCGTCGACACCGAAGAGGCGCGCGGTGGTGCGCTCGACCGACACAGTGGTCATGCCGGCGACCTGCTCGGCGACGTCGGCGGCGATCCGCGCGGCGGCGTGGCGGCAGGATTCAACGATCCCCGAGTCGAGGGCCAGCTTGGAGCTCCCCATGGTTCGAGGTTACTGGAAAAACCCCGCGATTCGGGTCTCTGAAAGCGGGCCTGCGCAGCCGGGTACTGATTGAAGAGAAGCCAGGGGCGATTTGAGGAAGAGGGCCCGGCTCGCTGGCCTTCGGCTGGCTGCGCCACCCTCTAGTAGCCTCGCGAGGGAGCGTGTCTCTCTCCGCCACCCCTCCCTCCTCCCTTCCCTTTACCCCCAGGGTGCGTGAGTGGTTCGAGGCGGCCTTCGCGGAGCCCACCCCGGCGCAGGCGCAGGCGTGGCCGGCGATCGCGACGGGGGAGCACGTGCTGATCTCCGCGCCCACCGGCTCGGGCAAGACGCTGGCGGCGTTCCTGTGGGCGCTGGACCGCCTGGCGACGGAGCCTCGGGAGGGGGGGCGCACCACGCGCCTGGTGTACATCTCGCCGCTGAAGGCGCTCTCCTACGACATCGAGCGCAACCTGCGGGCGCCCCTGAAGGGGATCTCCGGCACGGAGGAGATCCACGTCGCGATCCGCACTGGGGACACCCCCCAGCGCGAGCGCCAGCGGATGCTCAAAGAGCCCCCCGACATCCTGATCACGACCCCGGAGTCCCTGTACTTGATGCTCACCTCGCGCGCGCGCGAGCTGCTGGGGGGTGTGGAGTGGGTGATCGTGGACGAGATCCACGCGGTGGCTGCGACCAAGCGGGGGGCGCATCTGGCGCTCACGCTGGAGCGCCTGGAGGCGCTCGTCCGCGAGGCCGGCGGCGCCGAGCCGCAGCGGATCGGCCTCTCCGCGACGCAGACCCCGCTGGAGGAGGTGGGACGCTTCCTGGTGGGCCCGAGGCGAACGTGCCGGATCGTGGACGCGAGCCGAAACGGGGATGCTGGCCGGAACGGGGATGCGAGCCGAAGGCGAGTGTCTCCCGCCTTCGGCGCTCCGAAGCCACTGGACGTGAAAGTCCACGTGCCGGTGGAGTCGATGGTGGACCTGCATGGCACCGTCCATGGGGACTCCGATCAGCCATTGCACGGCTCGATCTGGCCGGCGATCTACCCGGAGCTCCTGCGCCTGATCCGCGCGCACAACTCGACGATCGTGTTCGTCAACAGCCGCCGCTCCGCGGAGCGGCTGGCGCTGCGACTGAACGAGCTATCGGCCGCGGAGGCGGCGGCAGGGGACGGCAAAGGGCAGGAGCCCGCCCCGCGCGAGCTCGCGCGCGCCCACCACGGCTCGCTCGCAAGAGAGGAGCGGATGGTGGTGGAGGAGCTGCTGAAGGCGGGCGAGATCCCCTGCATCGTGGCGACCTCGAGCCTCGAGCTGGGGATCGACATGGGGGCGGTGGATCTGGTGCTGCAGGTGGAGTCCCCGAAGTCGGTCGCGGCGGGGCTGCAGCGGATCGGGCGCGCGGGGCATGGCGTGGGGGAGGTATCGAGGGGGCGGATCTTCCCGAAGTTCCGCGCGGACCTCCTGGAGTGCGCGGTGCTGGTGAGGCGGATGCATGAGGGCGCGATCGAGCCTACGGTGGTGCCGCGCAACCCGCTGGACGTGCTGGCGCAGCAGATCGTGGCGATGGCGGCGGCGGAGGAGGAGCTCGCGGTGGATGAGCTCTACGAGCGTGTGCTGCGCACGCACACCTACGCGGAGCTCCCCCGCCGGCAGCTCGAGGGTGTGCTGGACATGCTCGACGGGCGCTACCCCTCCTCGGAGTTCGGCGAGCTGCGCCCACGGATCGTGTGGGATCGCGTGGGGGGCACGATCCGCCCGCGCAAGGGCGCGCGCGCTCTGGCGGTGGCTAACGCGGGCACGATCCCCGACCGCGGGCTGTATCTGGTGACGCTGCCGGACGGACGGCGGGTGGGGGAGCTCGATGAGGAGATGGTCTACGAGGCGCGGCCCGGGCAGGTCTTCCTGCTGGGGGCCTCCTCCTGGCGGATCGAGGAGATCGGCCGTGACCGCGTGATCGTTACGCCGGCACCGGGTGCGCCGGGGGCGGTCCCGTTCTGGAAGGGCGACGGGCTGGGGCGCCCCAAAGAGCTGGGGGAGGCGATCGGGGCGTTTGCGCGCTGGGCTGTAGAGCAGCCGGCGGAGGTTCTGGAGCGCGAGTACGACCTCGATCCGCTGGCGGCGCGCAACCTGGTGGAGTACCTGCGCGAGCAGCTCAACGCCACGAGGGTCCTGCCAAGCGACCGCACGGTGGTGGTGGAGCGCTTCCGCGATGAGATCGGGGACTGGCGGCTCTGTGTGCTCTCGCCCTACGGCGGGCGGATCCACGCGGCGTGGGGACTGGCGATCTCGGCGCGGATCCGCCAGCGGCTGGGACTGGAGGCAGACGCGATCTCCTCCGACGACGGGATCGTGCTGCATCTTCCCGAGGCGGACGAGCTGGGCGGAGCCGAGGCGGTCGAGCTGGCGATGATCGAGCCGGACGAGCTGGAGGACCTGGTCGTGGGGGAGCTATCGGGCTCGGCTCTGTTCGGGGCTCGCTTTCGCGAGGCCGCCGCCCGGGCGCTGCTGATCCCGCGGGCGTACCCCGGCAAGCGCACCCCCCTGTGGCAGCAGCGGCTGAAGGCGCAGTCGCTGCTGGAGGTGGCGCGCCGCTACGGCGACTTCCCGATCGTGCTGGAGGCCTACCGGGAGTGCCTGCGCGACGTGTTCGATCTTCCGGGGCTGGCTGAGCTGCTGGGCAAGCTGCATCGCCGGGAGCTGAGCGTGGTGGAGGTGGAGACGGCCACGGCCTCGCCCTTTGCCTCCTCGCTGCTGTTCGACTACGTGGCGACATACATGTACGAGGGGGACGCCCCCAACGCGGAGCGCCGGGCGGCGGCGCTGTCGCTTGACCGGGACCTGCTGCGGGAGCTGCTGGGGCAGGAGGAGCTGCGCGAGCTGATCGACCGCGGGGCGCTCGAGCGGTTGGAGGAGGATCTACAACGCCGCAGCGAGCGCATGCGGGCAGCGAACCGGGACGAGCTGCACGACGCGCTGCGTCGCCTCGGCGACCTGACCCTCGAGGAGGCCGCAGAGCGGGTGCTGGGGGAGGTCCACGCGGGGGCTCTGCTGGCGGCGCTCGAGAGAGAGCGGCGCGCTGTGCGGGTGCGGATCGGCGGGGAGGAGCGCTACATCGACGCGGCCGATGCGGGCCTCTACCGCGACGCGCTCGCCACCGTCCCACCGGGAGGTCTTCCGGAGGCCTTCCTGGCGGATGTGCCCGACGCATTGGAGCGGCTGCTGCGCCGCTACGCGGCGGCGCGCGGGCCGTTCACGACCGAGCAGCCACGGGCACGCTACGGTCTCGGCGCCGCCGTGATCGAGTCCGGACTGCGCGCGCTGGAGCGCGCGGGGGCGGTGGTGCGGGGGGAGCTCCATCCGGATCCGACCTCGCTGCGACGCGCGGGGTGTGGTGAGGTGCGCGACGACGGGCGGGAGTGGTGCGACGTGGAGGTGCTCAGACGCCTGCGGCGCGCCTCGCTGGCGGCGTTGCGCCACGAGATCGAGCCAGCGGAGCGGCGTACGTTTGCCGCGTTCCTGGCGGTGTGGCAGGGGATCGACCGCCACGCTGCCGCGGGCGCGGGGGTGGATCGCCTGCGCGAGCAGCTCGTGCCGCTGCAGGGCCTGGCGCTGACGCCGCGGACGTGGGAGCGGGAGGTGCTCCCGCGCCGGGTGGGGGCGTACTCGGCGACGTGGATGGACGAGCTGTGCGCGAGCGGAGAGCTGGTGTGGGTGGGAGCGGGCGCGCTCGGACGCACGGACGGCCGGGTGGCGCTCTACTTCCGCGAGGATGTGGCGCTGCTCGGCCCCCCACCGCGGCGTGGCGGCCCCCCACCGGAGACGTCTGCACACTCGCGCGTACGCGCGCGTCTAAGGGAGTCTCCGTGTTTCTTCGCCGATCTGCTCGTCGACGGGGATCTGCCTACGGCGGAACTCGAGGAGGCGCTGTGGGATCTCGTTTGGGCTGGGGAGGTGACCAACGACGCGTTTGCCCCGCTGCGCGCGCCGCGTCTGAAACTCGCCTCCCGCCCACAGACCGGCATACCCCGCAGCGGTGGGCGCTTCTCGGGGCGCAGGACCGTGGGCCGCGCAGGTGGGTGGAGCTCCCTTCCCGGTCGCTGGTCGCTGACCGGGCCGCTGTTCGGCGGGACCGGTGAGCTCACCTCGGACAATCGCCTCCGGGCGTTGGCGGAACTGCTGTTGGAGCGCTACGGGATCCTCACGCGGGAGCTCGTGCTCGCCGAGAACGTGCCGGGGGGCTTCGCGGCGCTCTACCCCGAGCTGTGTCGCCTGGAGACATTGGGGGTGGTGCGCCGCGGTTACTTCGTGGAGGGCCTTGGCGGCTCCCAGTTCGCGCTGCCGGGCGCGGTCGAGCGCCTTCGCTCACAGCGCGGGGAGGGGCCGGCGAGCACCCGGACGCAGCGTGCCCTGGTGCTCACGGCGACCGATCCCGCGCAGCCCTACGGCGCGGCCCTTCCGTGGCCGAGCCAGGAACGTCCCGCGGGCGGTCAGAAACAAGGATTCACGGCCGCGCCCGCCACCACGGCGGGGCGCGCGAGGGACGTGATCGCAAGCCGCCCGCCTCGCCCCTCCCCGGCGCGAGTGCCCGGGGCGAGTGTGGTGTTGGTGGGGGCGGAGCCGGTGCTCTATCTGGAGCGCGGGAGTCGGTCGCTGCGGACACTCCTCGCGGCTCCGGAGGATGCACGTGTTCAGCAGGCTCTTGCCGCGCTTGCGGAGCACGCGCGGGCCGGACGTCTGCCGGCGCGGATCGCGCTCGAGCGGGTAGATGGGGAGCCGGTGCTCGGCTCCCCATGGGAGGCGGCCTTGGAGCGCGCCGGCTTCCGTGTGGGTCCGCGGCGGGTCGAACTCGCCGCGCGGTAGGGGGCTCGGTGCGCTCTCGAGATCTATTCGGATGAGCAGGCAAAATGCCTCAAAATGCGCTTCCCTATTCATGATCGGAAAGGTAGATAGATCCTACGATTTTTAACTTGCAATCTTCGGGCAATCCTGTATGGTCGGAAACGTGGGGATGAGCGGAACCGAGAGGGAGCTGAGCGCGATGTATCGGCGCCTGCCGCACGGTCCGCACGGGATGGGGCGCGATGCGGTCGCTCGTCATCAGCGGGCGCGACTGTTCGGGGCGATGATCGAGGCGGTCCATCGCCAGGGCTACAAGGCGACGACGGTGGCGCACGTGATTGCGCTGGCGGGTGTCTCACGGAGGGCGTTCTACGAGCAGTTCGCCAACAAGGAGGACTGCTTCCTGGGTACCTACGACATCGCGGTGGCGCGTGCGAAGCGGAGAATGATGGACGGCTGGATGCACGAGCGCGGTTGGGCAAACCGTGTGCACCGCTCTTGCCAGGCGCTCGTGGAAGACATGAGCAGGAACGTCAAGTCATCCCGCCTGGTGCTGATCGAGGGGCTGGGTCTCGGGGCCCGCAGCCGCGAACGGCTGATGCGCTCGGCGGTTGCGTTCGAGCGGGTGCTGGCCGAAGGGTTTAGGGCGGCGCCCGACGGTGTCCAGCTCCCGCCGTTGGGGCCAAAGGCGATCGTGGGCGGCGGGCGCTATTTGATGTTCGATCGGCTACTGAACGACCGCGTGGAGGAGCTGCCGATCCTGACCGACGAACTGCTCGACTGGATCAGTGCCTATCGCTCCCCGGCGGCACGGATCGGGGTCTCTCGCACCGCTCCGCCGCACAGGCCGGCGGAGCCGGCGCACTTCTTGGAAAGCGAGGAGAAACGCGCTCGTGTGCTCGGTGCGGTGGTGCATCTCACGCTCGACGAGGGCTACCTCGAGCTGACCGATCCGCAGATCGCGCAGTTCGCGGGGATGTCCACGGAATCGTTCCACAAACACTTCCCCTCCAAGCAGGAGTGCTTCCTGGCGGTGGTGGACGAGTTCGTGGATGAAACGATCGAGACGATCACCGCGGGGGCCGCTCGCGCGAGCAGCTGGCCGGAGGCGGCGTACCTCGGCGTGAAGGCGGGTGTCGACCACTTCGTCGCCCATCCGGGACTCACGCGAATGGCGTTTGTGGACCTCTTCGACGTTGGCCCCGTGGTAACGGAGTGCCTCGATCGCTCACTGGGGAAGCTCGCAAAGATGCTGCGCGAGGGCTCCCCCGAAGCGCGCCGCGCCCCGCTGATCTCGCACGAGGCGGTGGTGGGCGCGATGTGGGCAATCGTCGGCAGCTATGCGGTACGCAAGCGCGTGAAGTACCTCCCCTCGCTGACCGACCACCTCGCCTTCCTGGTGCTTGCTCCCTACGTTGGCCCGAAGATGGCGGGGCAGACGATCGAGGCCACCCGCAGAAGCCTCGCGCGCGACGAGCACGTCTGAGCGCTCCCTCTATGCTGGGCGGTGATGGGCGCCCCGAGCTCGAGGATCGCACCGCGCAGGGTGGGGCACAAGGGAGCCGCGCACCTGGCGCCGGGCAACACGCTCGCGAGCTTCGAGGCGGCGGTGGGGGCGGGGGTGGACATGATCGAGTTCGACGTCCTCAGTGAGCGCCCCGACGGCAGCGGGCAACTGCTGCTGGCCCACGACTACAGCGCGCTCCGGGGCCCGCCCGCTCCGCTCACACTGCGGGCCGGTCTCGAGCACCTCGCGAGCGAGGCGTACGCGGGCATCGAGCTCGACGTGGACGTGAAGCTCCCCGGCTACGGGGAGCGCGTGGTGAGAGAGCTGCGCGAGACGGGCCTGATCGAGCGCTCGCTGGTGAGCAGCACCTACCCCGAGGACCTCGACGCGATGCGCGCGATCGAGCCCTCGCTGCGGGTGGGATGGTCGGTGCCGCGGGCGCGGCGGGACTACACGGAGGACAGGCTGATGGCGATCCCGGCGCTGGCGATACTCGCGGGCTACCGCGCCTGGCTGCCCCGCCGCGCCCAGGCGGCTCTGCGGGCGGGCCGTTTCGACGCGATCATGTCGCACTGGCGGGTTGTCACTCCCGCGCTGGTGCGCGCGGTTGCGGCGGGTGGCGGGGAGCTGTACGTGTGGACGGTGGATGACGCCGCGCTGATGGCCCGGCTCACCGCGATGGGAGTGGACGGGATCATCACCAACGATCCCCGGCTGTTCGTCAACTGAGGCTGACGGTCCGGTCCGCGCAGGCCCTCCCCCTGAGCCCCCTCCCAGCGGGCTAACTGAGCGAGCACGTCGCCGCGCTGAACCCCTTCGGTTCGGCTCCCGCGAGGCTCGTGTGCCCGGCCGTTGTGAAGCGGGTGGCGAGGTGCACCAGATGACCGGCACGCCGCCACTGGAATTCGACTAACCCGCGCATGGTGTAAGCGGTGGTGGAGGGCTTGAAGCCAAAGCTGTGCCCACCCTGGCGGGTGAAGGCGGCCGAGCCGATCTGCACGAAGCCCGATTCGGCACTCTTGCCGAGGTCGGTCCACTGATGGGTCGCGAGGTCGAGGGACTGGACCAGGAAGCGCATGTACATGATGTCGTGGGGGTGCCCGTCACTGGGCATCGATCCACGGATCCCGATTTCGCTGGGATGGCGGGTGGTGTTGCAGAGGTTCACGGTGGCCCACAGTTCGGGGGATTGCTCCAGCGCCCGGACCGGCTGCCGGGCTGCCGCGGGCGCCAACGGCGCAAGCGCCGCGGCCAGCAGCGCCCCGGTCGCGAGCAGCGCCATCCTCGACGGGGTCATGTTGTGAAGATAGCGCGGTAGATGGTAGGCCCTGAGAGTGAGCCGCGGGTGCGCGGAGGTGTGCTATCCACTCGGGCGATGCAGGCGCCGAACACAATGGAGATCGTGGAGCTGCTGGCCCGCGTGCCGGTCTTCTCTACTCTTCAGGACGGGGACCTCGAGCAGATCGCGCAGCTGGCGGTGCCGCGTAGTTTCGAGGCCGGCCAGGTGGTGCTTCGCGAGGGGGATCGGAGCGACACCTGTTACATCGTGCAGGCTGGCCGCGCGCGCGCGGTGCACGAGCACGGCGACGGGCGCACGATCACCCTGGCGACGTTCGGCCCCGGCGACATCTTCGGGGAGCTGGCCCTGTTCGAGGACGAGCGCCGCTCCGCAACCGTGGAGGCGCTCGGGGAGATGAGGGTGGTGGCGGTGCTCGGTCCGGACATGCGCAGGCTGATAGCCGAGCACCCCAAGATCGCGATGCGTCTTCTGATCGGGCTGGGCCGGCGCCTGCGGGAGACCAACGAGCGCCTCGCGCGCCGCTCCTTCCAGACGGTGCAGAGCCGCGTGGCCTCGGCGCTGAGCGAGCTGGTCGTGCAGGCGCAGGCGCAGTCGCAGAGCCGCTCGGACTCCGCACACGCAGAGCGCTCTCCAGTGCCCGAGGGGTGGACGGGGCGCAAGCGGGACACGGAGAGTCCCACGAACGGGGGCGAGGCGGGATCGGACGTGACGATCATCGCCACCCAGGCCGACCTTGCGAAGCTCGCGGGCAGCTCACGCGAGTCGGCGAGCCGCTTCCTGGCGGTGCTGGAGCGCGCGGGAGTCATCTCTCAGGGCAGAGGCCGGCTGACGGTGCACGACCCGGAGGCGCTGCGGGCCTATGTCTTCTGAGGAGCGCTCGGCGGGCGGGGTGGTGGTGCGCGGTGAGCAGGTGCTCGTGATCGTGCCACGGCGCCGTGGGGCGGATGGCGCCCGCGTGCTGGGGCTGCCCAAGGGGCACATCGATTCTGGTGAGACCCCCCTGCAGGCGGCGTTGCGGGAGGTGCGCGAGGAGACAGGCGTCCGAGCGCAGCTCGTGAGGGAGCTCGGCGAGGTGCGCTACTGGTACAGACGCCACGGCCGCAGCGTGCCGAAGTCGGTCGTCTTCTACCTCCTGAGCTACCTCTCCGGGGACACCTCCGATCACGACGACGAGGTCGAGGAGGCGCGCTGGATGCCCCTGGCGCAGGCGTGCGTGGAGCTCACCTACGCAGGGGAACGTGAAATCGCCGTGCGCGCGTTGAGCGCGCCGGATCCCTAGGAGGTGACGTAGTCGGCCGTCACGCCGGCGAGCCGGGCCACGCTTCCATCAGATAGCCTGCTCACTGCCGTGCAGGTGCTCAACTTCTACTCCACGTCTAGGTCGGGGGAGGGCAGGCGCTCCCCCGAAGCCCCCTCCCATAGGTCTTCACCGTGCAGGTTCTGAACTTCTACTCCACGTCTAGGTCGGGGGAGGGCAGGCGCTCCCCCGAAGCCCCCTCCCGTAGGTCTTCACCGTGCAGGTTCTGAACTTCTACTCCACGATCTTCGCCGACGAGCTCAAGCGGGGCCGCAAGACGGCGACGATCCGCCTGGGGGACAAGTCGGACAAGTACCGCAAGAACCAGCTAGTGCTGGTCACAATCGGCTACCAGTACTCACCCAGAGAGCGGATCTTTGAGGCGGTAATCGATCAGGTCGAAGTCATGCGGCTGGCCGAGCTCTCGCCGCGGGACATCAAGCACGACAACCCCGAGTTCCGCCGCCACGAGGAGCTGATCAACTTCCTCGAGCAGATCTACGGCCGGGGGGTCTCGATGGAGGACGTCGTCACGGTGGTGCGTTTCTCGCGGATCATGGACAAGCCGACGGGTATGACCGAGGCGATGAAGGGCTTCGGCGGCGCGCAGAACTGAGCTTCGCTCCGGCTATCGGCCGGTCCGGGTAGACGCGCCGAACCGAGTTTCGCCAAAGCGTTTGGCAGTCTGGGCGAGAAAGTGCCGAATAGGTGGGCGGAATCCCTTGACTTGCGTCCTCGGTCGTATATAGTGGCCGTGTCGTTGGCACTCGACCATGTGGAGTGCCAGAAGAGGTCGGATCCCCTCTCCGGAGGCATGCCGACCTCGATCCACTCTCTCTAGTAGCGGAGGTCATATCAACATGAAGCTCAAGCCCCTGGGCGATCGCCTGATCGTGCGGGCGATCGAGGAGGACGAGACCACCGCGAGTGGCCTCGTCCTCCCAGATACAGCCAAGGAGAAGCCGCAGAAGGGCAAGGTCATCGCCGCCGGCGACGGCAGGCTCGACGACGACGGCAAGCGCATCCCGCTGGATGTCAAGGAGGGCGAGGAGGTCCTCTACAGCAAGTACGGCGGGACCGAGATCAAGGTCGAAGGCGAGGACCTGCTCGTGCTCCGCGAGTCCGATGTCCTCGCCAAGATCGCTTAAGGAGAACTGAAAAGTCATGGCACATAAGGAGCTCAAGTACGCCGCCGAGGCGCGCAAGTCGCTGGAGGCGGGCGTGGACGCGGTGGCCAATGCCGTAAAGGTCACGCTCGGCCCGAAGGGCCGCTACGTGGTGTTGGACAAGAAGTTCGGTGCCCCCACCATCACCAACGACGGCGTGACGATCGCCCGCGAGATCGAGGTCGAGGACGTCTTCGAGAACCAGGGCGCCCAGCTGGTGCGCGAGGTGGCCACCGCCACCAACGACGTCGCCGGCGACGGCACCACCACCGCCACCGTGCTGGCCCAGGCGATCGTGCGCCAGGGGCTGAAGAACGTCGCGGCGGGCGCCAATCCGCTGGCGCTCAAGCGGGGTATCGAGAAGGCTGTGGACGAGGTCGTCAAGAACATCGCCTCGCAGTCCAAGGAGGTCTCGGGCAAGGAGCAGATCGCCCGCGTGGCCACCATCTCGGCCGGCGACGAGGAGATCGGCGACGTGATCGCCGATGCGATCGAGAAGGTAGGCAAGGACGGTGTGGTCAACGTCGAGGAGGGCCAGACGTTCGGTATGGACCTCGAGTTCACCGAGGGGATGCAGTTCGACAAGGGCTACATCTCCCCCTACATGGTCACCGACCAGGATCGCATGGAGGCGGTGCTGGAGGACCCCTACATCCTGATCGCCAACCAGAAGATCGGCTCGGTGCGCGACGTGCTGCCGGTGCTCGAGGCCGTGATCCAGAGCGGCAAGCCGCTGCTGATCATCGCCGAGGACGTCGAGGGCGAGTCGCTGGCGACGCTGGTGGTCAACAAGCTGCGCGGGACGTTCACCGGCGTGGCGGTCAAGGCCCCCGGCTTCGGCGATCGCCGCAAGCGGATGCTCGAGGACATCGCGATCCTCACCAACGCCGAGGTGATCACCGAGGAGATGGGTCTGAAGCTCGAGAACACTCAGGTCTCGCAGCTCGGCAGGGCCCGGCGCGTGGTGGTCGCAAAGGACAACACCACGATCGTCGACGGCTCCGGTGAGGCGGCGGCGATCAAGGGGCGCATCAACCAGATCAAGAACGAGATCGAGAACACCGACTCGGACTTCGATCGGGAGAAGCTCCAGGAGCGCCTGGCCAAGCTCTCCGGCGGCGTGGCTGTCGTGAAGGTGGGCGCGGCCACGGAGACGGAGATGAAGGAGAAGAAGCACCGCGTCGAGGACGCCCTGCAGGCCACGAGGGCGGCTCTCGAGGAGGGCATCGTGCCCGGTGGTGGAGTCGCGCTGCTGCAGGCCACCAGCTCGGTCAAGGTCGAGCAGAACGGTCACGACGCTGACGGCTCCGACGACGAGCGGACCGGGGCGCGCATCGTGTTGCGGGCGCTCGAGGAGCCGCTGCGTCAGCTCGCCGAGAACGCCGGCCTGGAGGGCTCCGTGGTCGTCAACGACGTCCGCAAGGCCAAGAAAGGTCACGGCCTCAACGCGGCCACCAACGAGATCGTTGATCTCGTTGCGGCGGGGATCATCGATCCCGCGATGGTTACCCGCTCGGCGCTGCAGAACGCGGCGTCGATCGCCAAGAACATCCTCACCACCGAGGCGATTGTCGCCGAGGTGCCCGAGAAGGAAGCGGGCGGCGGCGGTGGTGGCGGTATGCCGGACATGAGCGGAATGATGTAAGGCGAAGGGAACCGGCGGACAGGGGCGCTCCAAAGAAGCGCCCCTGTCGCCTCCGTCTTGCCCGCGCCCTTGTCGGCGAGGACTCAGACACAGTGTGGAAAAAGACGAGGGCCCGGCAGTGTGCCGGGCCCTCGTCGCGGTACTAGCCCTGGGGGGCGGGTCCGCCGTCCTCGCCGGAGTGGATCGAAGAGCCCAGCCCGTCCTGGTGCATAGTCCCCTGATCCGCCGCCACACGAGGAGGCGCCGGGACGGCGCCTTGCGCAGAGAATCCTGGCACAGCCACCAGCTCCTGAGGGGCAGTGTTTCTGACTCGTGGAAAGGGCTATTCCACCGCGCTCACCGGCCGCGAGGGCTCGCCCACGTACTTGGCGGTAGGACGGATCAGCTTCGCTTCGCGCTTCTGCTCGAGGATGTGCGCCGACCACCCCGCCACACGCGCGCAGGTGAACATCGGTGTGAACAGCTCCGCGGGCACTTCCGCGAAGTCGAGTACCACGGCCGACCAGAACTCGACGTTGGTGGCGAGCACCCTGTCGGGCTTGCGCGCGTGCAGCTCCGCCAGGGCGGCTTGCTCGAGCGCCTCGGCGGCCTCCAGGCGCGGTGAGCTCAGTTCCTGGCATGTGCGTCGCAGGACTCGCGCGCGGGGGTCTTCGGCGCGGTAGATGCGGTGGCCGAAGCCCATCAACCGCTCCCCGCGGTCCAGCGCCTGCTTCACCCAGAGCTCGGCGTCCCCCGCGCGTTCGACTTCCTCGAGCATCTTCAGCACGCGCGAGGGCGCCCCGCCGTGCAGCGGGCCCGAGAGCGTCCCCACCGCGCCCGACAGCGCGGCGGCGACGTCCGCCCCAGTGGAGGCGGCGATGCGGGCGACGAAGGTGGAGGCGTTGACCCCGTGCTCGGCGGCGGAGACCCAGTAGGCGTCGATCGCCTTCACGTGCCTGGGGTCGGCCTCTCCACGCCAGCGGATCAGGAAACGCTCGGGGATCGAGCCGGCGCGGTCGATCTCCTCCTGGGGCACCGGCGGCTGCCCGACGCCGCGCGCGGACTGGGCCACGAAGGAGAGCGCCATCACCGAGGCGCGCGCAAGGTTCTCGCGGGCCTGCTCGTCGGAGATGTCGATCAGCTGGTTGAAGCCCCACTCCGGTGCGAGCATCGCCAACCCCACCTGCACGTCCACGCGGGGGTCGCCCGAGCGCACCGTCAGCGGGTGCGGTTCGGCGGGGGGCAACCCCGGTTTGAAGCGGCCGTCGACCAGCAGGCCCCACACCTGCTCGTAGGGGACGTTCCCCACGAGGTCCTCGATGTCGACGCCGCGATAGCGCAGCGCGCCCCCCGCTTTGTCGGGCTCTGCGATCTCGGTTGCGAAGGCGACGACGCCTTCGAGGCCCGATTGGACCTCCGGTGCTGTCTGAACCGCGCTCATGGCACTCGCTTTCTGGGCTCGTTTTGATTGAAGACCCGCCCACCCGGGGCCGGACGCTCCGGGTTTCGGCGCGGCCGGCCGGGTTGCCTTCTGGGCAGCGCACATGGTCGCAGGAAAGGGCCCTCTCACGAGCCCCACCCCGAGACGTTAGGCTCTGCATGCGACGGGCGTACGTCCGTACCTTGTGCGACCGAGGAGGAGCCGGTGTCCGACGACGATCTGATGTTCCGCTCCGCGAGCGAGCTCGCGGAGATGGTGCGCGCAGGGGAGCTCTCCGCGCGCGAGCTGGTGCAGCACTCGCTCGACCGAATCGAGGAGCTCAACCCCGAGCTGAACGCGTTCGTGGAGATCGACGCCGAGCGTGCCCTGGCGGCGGCCGATGAGGTGCGACCGGGCGACGAGCGCCCCTTCGCGGGGGTGCCGACCGCGATCAAGAACAACCGGCCGGTGAGTGGCCTGCGGCTCACCTACGGGTGCTCGCCGATGAAGGACTTCAGGGTCGAGCACGACCACAACGTCACCCGTCGGCTGAAGCAGGCGGGCTTCATCGTGGTGGGTTCCACCACGCTGCCGGAGTACGGGATCCTGCCGACCACCGAGTCCCGCCTGTTCGGCCCCACGCGCAACCCCTGGGACCTGGAGCGCACCCCGGGCGGCTCCTCCGGCGGGGCGGCCGCCGCGGTCGCCTCGGGAATGCTGCCGGTCGCGCACGGCAACGACGGCGGCGGCTCGATCCGCATCCCCGCGGCGTGCTGCGGCCTGGTGGGGCTCAAGCCCCAGCGCGGGCGCATCTCCGCGGCGCCCGAACTGGGCGAGTCCTCGCTGGGCATCGACGGAGTGCTCACCCGCACGGTCGCCGACACCGCGGCGATCCTCGACGTGCTCGCTGGCTACGAGACCGGCGACGCCACCTGGGCCCCGCCCCCGGCAGAGACATTTGCGGCCGCCGCCGCCCGGGGATGGGAAACCCGCCCACCCGCGCTGCGGATCGCCACCACCACCCTGCCGCCGATCCCCGATGCCGCGATCGACCCGGTGGCCGTGGAGGCGGTGAGCGAGGCCGCCGAGCTCCTGCGCTCGCTCGGTCATGAGGTGGAAGAGGTGCAGCCGCCGTGGCAGATCGACGGCGTGAGGGAGCTGTTCGGGGCTGTGTTCTGCACCCACATCGGACTCTCGATCGCCTTCTCGGGGATCGTTGCGGGCCGCGAGCTCACGGCCCAGGACATGGAGCCGATGAGCTGGGCGATCTTCTCGATGGTTCGCAAACTAAACGCCGTGGACGGCTTCGGCGCGTCGGTCAGGCTACAGGCGTTCACCCGCCAGCTGGTCGAGTTCCTGGAGCCCTACGACGCGCTGCTGACTCCCGCGCTGGCGGAGCGTCCGCTCGAGCTCGGCACGCTCGATACGGCAGTGCCCAACCCGCTGGACACGTTCAACCGCTCCGGCCTGTTCACGCCCTTCACCCCCGTGTTCAATGCCAGCGGCCAGCCCGGTATCTCGCTGCCACTGTTCCAGGGCGAGGATGGCCTGCCACTCGCCGTGCAGCTGGTGGGCCGTCCCGCGGGTGAGGGCACGCTGCTTGCGCTCGCCACCCAGCTGGAAGGCGCGCGCCCCTGGGCCGCGCGTCGGCCGCAGCTCGCGGTGTCCTAGAGCCGGGAGAGCTGGGCTGGATCGGGTGTCTATAGCTGGGCTGGACTCAATACTGCGCCCATCGGCTGCGGGGCTACGCCGAGGCGCTTGGCGTCGGCGTCGCCGCGCCTCGAGATCATCGGGACCTCCATCAGCTCCGCCTCGTCCCAGGTCGCGAAGGCGCGCGTTCCTGCCGCGGCCTCCAGCAGGCGCAGAGCGCGGGAGATAACCGGAGTCGGCACGTGCGCGAGCGGCCGGCGGCGTCCCAGCGAACGCAGCACCAGGCGCACGATCTCCTCATGACTGAGGGTCTGCGGCCCCGCCAGCTCGAAGGACCCGGAGAGATCGGGCTCGCGTAGTGCGCCCATCACGCAGTCCGCGGCATCCTCAGTCCAGATCGGTTGGTAGACAGCGCGGCCGCGGCCGGAGACCGGCATCGCCGGCAACAGCGCAAGCCGCTCGAGTAGCGTTAGCCAGCGGTCTCCCGGGGCGTACACG
The DNA here is from genome assembly GCA_963742275.1 of uncultured Solirubrobacterales bacterium. Lineage (GTDB taxonomy): Bacteria > Actinomycetota > Thermoleophilia > Solirubrobacterales > Solirubrobacteraceae > Palsa-744. Next base: position 1,436,463 of record CAVUKU010000001.1, read on the forward strand.
ATCGAGGGGGAGAAGACGATCGAGCGCATCCCCGCCTCGCGCACAGCCTGCTCGGCGAGCGCCTTGGCGCGCAGGAAGCGCGCCCGGCTGTGGGTGGAGGCGCCAAGGGCCGAGAAGAACAGGAAGCGCTCCACTCCCGCGCGCTCCGCGGCCTGCACCATGCGCCACGTGGCGATACCGCCGAGCTCCTCGATCGACCCCCGCGGCTGGTCGCGGATCGCGCTCGCCAGGTGCACCACGGTGCCCACCCCCCGCATCGCGTTGCGAAACGACGGCGGGTCGGCGAGGTCGCCGAGCGCGATCTGAACCCGCACCCGCCGGGCTCCCAGCCGGCGCGGGTTTCGCACCAGGCAGCGCACCGAGACGCCCTCCGCGAGTAGGCGGCTCAGGAGCGCGGAGCCCACCTGGCCTGTGGCGCCGGTCAGCAGCAGCATTGCGCCTCTCAACCTAGTACAAGCGGAGCCAGCCCAGCCGCAGCTCCCCGTCCGCAAAAGCCCGGCGTTTTGTAAGAAACAAAACGATCCAAATTGTTGCAGCGAGGAATGTCAAGGGCTACCGTTGCCCCGTGGCGACCCGTGCCGACGTCCGCAGCCCCCCCTCGCGCACCCTGGCGGCTGTGCGCATCGCCAGACCCAACTGGTCGGCGCCAGCGTGGGGGGCGATCGGGGTCACCGTGCTGTTCGTCGGCATCACCTGCTGGTGGCTATCGGTGGACCGCAGCGTCCCGATCTGGGATGCGGGCCTGCATCTGGAGATCACATTCAACGTCCACCACCTTCTGAGTACCGGGAACCTGGGCGGCGCACTCAGCACGAGTGCCCCCTACCCGCCGTTTGCCTACCTCGTCGGCTCGCTGGGGATCGCGATTGGCGGCCTCGGCGTCGCCCCTCCGATCATCGCCGAGAACGTCGTCTTCTACTCGCTGCTTGCGCTCGGCTGCTACCAGGTGAGTCGCCTGGCGTTCGGCCCGGTCGCCGGTCTGTTGAGTGTCGTCTTCGCGCTCGGTTCGCCGCTGATCATCGCGCAGTCCCACGTCTTCATGACCGACGCCCCCGAGACCGCGATGGTGGCGGTCTCCATCTGGCTGATCATCGCCACCGAGGGCTTCACGCGTAAGCGCTCCTGCGCCCTCGCCGGCCTCGCCGTGGGGATCGGCATGCTGACGAAGGAGCCGTTCGCGATCTTCGTCCTCGGGGTGATCGCCGTGACGGCGGTGCGTGGCGGTCCTCAGGCGTGGCGCGGGATGGCGATCTTCGCCGTCGTCGCGCTCGCGATCGCGCTCCCCTGGTACATACACGAGTACTCGAAGATCCAGGAAATCAAAACGGAGGCGACGGCCTCCTCGACCGCCTTCGCTCCACCGGGGGCCGAGTCGCCCAACGGCATCGCACCGCCACGCCTCTCTCGGGAAAACTTGGAGTGGTACCTCTGGAACATAGTCGGCTGGCAACTCTACCTCCCACTGTTCCTACTCACGGCCGTGGGCTGGCTGTGGACGCTCGTCGGGTCCGTGCGGCGGCGTCCCATCACCCGCCTGGCTCCCGAGCTGCTCATCGGTGCGTTTGTCGCCTGGGCCGTCCTGACCGAGACCTACGTTCACGATGTCCGCTACGGCATGCCGCTGCTCCTCTACCTGGCGGTGTTCGGGGCCGGCTGGATCGTGCGGCTCGGGCGCCGGGGACGGATCGCCGCCACGACGGTGCTGGTCGTGGCGGCGCTCGCCAATACGCTGATGATCAACACCGGCGTCGGGGGGGAACATGCGTTCTGGCTGGAGAAGGAATCGACGGCGCTGGAGCGGCCGGGTGACGTGCCGATCTTCTCCACCCAGGGGTTCCCGGTGGGTGCGCCACATCGAGATGGGGATCTGCTCGCGACCTTCCAGGCGCTGCAGCGGAATGGCATCCGAACCGTGACCTGGATCCCAAGCCAGTCGCAGGGGTCGGATTTCACGCGCATAGGGATCGAGGTGCTCTCTAACGTTGCAGGCCTCTCCACCCTGGAAAAGACAGTGCCGCTCCCCACCCTTACGCGGGTTGACGTCATCCTCTCGCATTCGAAGATCGCCCCCGGGGAACCTCCCCCCTGCGTGAGGCTCGACGACGGCACCGGGGTATGGGTGCGGATCGGCGACCCAGTAGCCCCCGGCGCGCAGGACTACTGTCCGCTGCCCAAGCCCCATTTCTATGGGCCCAAGGAAGCCGGAGAACCGACCTTGGCGGGACATGCCGGTGGATCATCGACCAGTGGGCCCGGACGGGCGCGCTCGAGCGCCCCGGGCACGTCGAGGAACGCTCGCTAGTATTCGCTCCTCCCCCGCAAGCTGCCCAAAGACGACTCGAGAAGGAAGCGAATGGCCTACGTGATCGCAGAGCCGTGCATCGGCACCAAGGACAACTCTTGCGTCGAGGTGTGCCCCGTGGACTGCATCCACCCCACGCCCGACGAGTCTGGGTACGACGCCGCCGAGATGCTCTACATCGACCCCGATGAGTGCATCGACTGTGACGCCTGTGTCGAGGCCTGCCCCGTGGACGCCTGCTTCGCCGAGGACCAGCTGCCGGAGGAGTGGCAGAAGTACACCCAGATCAACGCGGAGTACTTCGCCAACAGCAGGTAGGCCCGGCGCGGTTGCGCGAGCGGAAGCGGTCCGCGGAGGCCCAGAAGGCGCCGTTCTTGGCCGCAATGCCGTTCAGTCAGCGCCCAAACGCGCTGCGCATGCCGGCGATCGCCCAGCAGCGCTGCCCTCAGCCGTAGTAGCGCGAGACGAGCAGCAGCTGGCTGAAGATGTCGTGGCCGAGGACCAGCAGCACGATCAGCGTGCCTGCCACCGGCCCCCACCTGCGCCCGGCGCCACGCGCCGCCAGCGCCAGCAGCGCGCCGAAGAGCGCCGCCAGGGGCAGTAGGTAGCGGGGCTCCGCGTAGTCCATCGCGAGGCCGGGGTATTTGAGGTAGGAGTTCACGCCGACCAGCACCAGCAGCCCCGCTGCCATCGTCCCATAAGCGAGCAGCTCCCATATGCGGCCCCCCAGGACCGCGCGGTCGAGAATAAACTCCCGGATGCAGAGGACGGCAATCGCCCCCGCGGGGATCAGCGCAACGTCGTAGACCCAGCCGGGGAAGTATGTGTCGAGCCACCCGTACAGCCCGATCGACCTGCCGAACCACAGCCGGCTCGTGTCGAGGCCGGGGAAGTAGCGGACCATCCCAGGCAGCCGAGGCAGGTAGGACTGCCAGATGTAGCTGGCCTCCGCGCCGAGCGACCCGTGGTCCCCGAAGTCTTCAATGCCCGCGGTGGCATCGCCCAGGAGGGGGTGGTGGTGGAGGATGTTGGAGAGCATGTACAGGCAGACCGGGCACGCGGCGATGGCGATCGCGATCGCCATCGAGATGTATGCCGAGCGTCCCGCGGTCCGTGCAGTGCGGTGCCCGAGGACGATCAGGGCGAGCACCACGCCGGGGGCCAGGCCGATGAAGTTGAGCTTGGTCACGAAACCGACGGCGGTTACGGCCCCGATCGCGATCGCCGTCGCCGGCGTCAGCCCACGCCGGAACGCCCGCGCGAGGCAGAAGAAGAGCGCGGCGCAGACCGCGAAGAGCATCGCGTCGGGGTTCACCCCGCCAGAGACGAAGCCCAGCAGCGGGAAGAGCGCGACGCCGAGGGCGCCGACGGTCCAGGCCCAGCGGGCGCCGGGGAGGGCCTCGCGCAGGAACAGGAAGGCGAAGAGCGCGGTGAGGCCGGCCATCAGCGTGCTCAGCAGCCTCATGAGGGTGAGCTGATCGAGCAGCGTGCCCCCCGAACCGAGGTAGTAGGGGATCGTCTGAAGCGCGTAGTAGAGCGGCGGCTCGGCGGTTGCCACTCCGGCCTCGCCCACGCCGTGCCGGGCGAGGGGTAGGGCGAGGTCGTGCTGGAGCTTGCGCTGCTGCGCCCTCGAGGAGATCGTGCCGACGGCGGGGTTGAAGCGGACCTTCTTGTGGTTCAGGTCTTCCAGCACCGCCGTCTCCTCCGGGGAGTAGAGCGAGGCGTTGTATTTCGGCAGTTCGCCGGTCTCGGCGAGTGTCTGGGTGTAGGCGAAGTGCGAGGGTTCGTCCGGGACCTGGAAGGGGGGGGTGATGATCGACCAGCTCGCCGCGCTCAGAACGGCGACCGATGCACACACCCACGCCGTCGCCGGCACACCCCTGAGGATCGCCCGGAGGCGAAGCGCGAGTGCACGGATCCTCGCGGGCTGGGCGCTCGCCGGACGCTCGGGCGCCTCTGGCGGCGCGGCGAGCTGCGCTCCCCCCGCGATCGGCGCCGGGGTGCGCGGACCGGCGCCACGGCGCGAGCCGAGCTGGCGCAGGATGAGCCATGAGGTCAGGGCGGCGGCCGCGACCATCAGCAGGATCGGGATGAGCGCGATCCACTTGCCACCCGGCCCACGGCCGAGACCCATGCGCTGGGCCACCGAGTGCGCCTGGGAGAACCAGGATCGCCGGCCTGGCCGCAGGTATTCGATCCGCATCTTGCTGGAGGTCCCGCCGCCCGAGCCCGGTGGTGGCTGTCCGCCGAAGAAGTAGATCCGTTCCACCAGCGGGCCAACCCCGATGCAGACCGTGACGTCGGATGACCTGCGCGGTACGGGCGCGATCGGGATCGTGACGACGGCCCCGGTCCAGCCCGCGCTCTGCATGCCCTGTGCGATCACCCGCGAGCCCGCCAGCGCCGCGACGTTCACGCGGGGGCCGATGTTCACCGAGATCCACAGACGCATCGCCGTGGTGCCGCTCGGCAGCACTTCGCCGGCCTGACAGACGCTCGTTTCGCCTTTGCTCACCACGAGGTGACCTACCGGTTCGACTGAGTTGCTCCCCGCAAAGACCAGCGGCGCCCGCGCGAGCCTTGCCACGATCGCGATTGCCATCAGCGCAAGTCCCGCTGCAAGCGCGATGCGCACGGACCGATTCTCTCTACTGAGTGGAATGATCCATATGATCCAGAGCGCTCGAGAGGCCGTCAAGCGCGCGGAGAGCAGGCTGCCCTCACGCTCCGCTCCGGTCGGCGCTCGGGCCGGAATCTACCTGCAAAGGGTGGTGTTTTGAGCGTCCCGGCATCGCCGAAGAGGCCGCCGAGCTGGAAACATTCGTACCCGACAGCAGCTCTCCGCCGTGATCGATCCAGGATCGGGCTCCGCCGCTCAGGGCTCTCGGGGGTGTGCCCTCAGGCCATCGGCAGCGACATACCCGCCGGCTTGCCGTTCCCCGGCGGTGGGGCCGGAGGCGAGAGGACCCCGTTTGCGGGCGCGGCCGGGACGCTCAGCACGGGCAGCTCCAGCGGGGTCATCGCGATCAGACCTCGCGCTGCCTGGCGGATCGCCTGGGAGGCGGGGTCGTCGGGGTCCTCGATCACCAGCGGCACGCCGCTGTCGGCGTGTTCGCGCAGCGGCATCGTCAGAGGAACCTTGCCCAGCAGGGGCACCTCCAACTCGTCCGCGAGCTCCTGGCCGCCGCCCTCGCCGAAGATCGCGTAGCGCTCCCCCGTGGGGGTCGTGAAGCCGGACATGTTCTCGATCACCCCCGCGATCTCCAGGGAGACCTTGTGCGCCATCTCTGCCGAGCGGCGCGCCACCCTCTGGGCGGTCGGCTGGGGGGTCGTGACGATCACGAACTGCGCCTGGGGCAGCAGTTGGGCGAGCGTCATCGAGACGTCCCCCGTGCCCGGTGGCAGGTCGATCAGCAGGTAGTCCAGTGCCCCCCATTCCACGTCCTGTAGGAACTGCGAGAGCGCCTTGTGCAGCATTGGACCCCGCCACACCACCGCCGCGTCCTCCTCCACGAAGAAGCCGATCGACATCACCTTCACGCCGTGCGCCTCCAGCGGGATGATCTTGCGTTGCGGGGAGACCGGTGGGCGAGTGGAGCCGAGCCCGTACATCCGGGGAATCGAGTACCCCCAGACGTCCGCGTCGAGGACCCCCACGCGTCTGCCTTCCGCCGTCAGTGCCGCCGCCAGATTGGCCGTCAGGGTCGACTTGCCCACTCCGCCCTTGCCCGAGCCTATACAGACAACGTTGCGCACCTGCGCCAGCGCGCCCTCGGGTAGGCTGACGCGCCCCAGCCGCTCGCGCAGCGCGGCTTTCTCGGCGTCGCTGAGCACGTCGAAGAAGACGTTCACGTGGCCCACGCCCTCCAGCGCCCCCACCGCCTGCGCGACCGCGGTCTGGAAGTGGCCGCGAATCGGGCAGCCCGCGGTGGTCAGCGAAACCGTCACGTCTACCACTCCACTGGCGGCGATCTCCACCGAGCGCACCATCTCGAGCTCCACGATCGAGCGGCGTAGCTCTGGGTCGATGACTGCCTCCAGGGCCTTCATGATCTGCTCGCGCGTGGGCACGGAGTCATTCTGGCAGAAGGGGCGATCAGTTCTCGGCCGCTGGGCACACGATGCGGTAGTCGCAGTGCGCGCACACAGGGGCGAGGGGGTCGGCTTGAAGTCCTGTGCCAGGATCCCCTCCCCGACCTCCAGCACCGCGCCGCGCACCCACTCTGTGTCACCCGCCGCTTGGGGTACGGGGACCTTGCGGTCGTCGAGCACGTAGTAGTAGGCCTGGCGCGTCTCCCCAAGATCCCACGCCTCCCGGGCCGCGATCGCGTAGAGCGAGAGCTGGATGTCCTCGCCCAACTCCTCCGCGGTCTTGGCGTAGCCCGTCTTGTAGTCGATCAGCTCGAACCCCCCATCGGGGAGGCGATCCACGCGGTCCACCCGCCCGCGCACATGGTGGGGTCCCAGGTTGAACGCGAACGAGCGCTCGAACCACAGCGGCAGGGCCGTCTCCTCATGCAGGCGCTCGTGGTAGCGGCTGAGTGCCGAGCGTGCCTTCTCCCGCAGCTCACGTTCCCGCACGCCTTCTCCCATGCCCGCACGCCGCCACGCGGCGTCCAGTAGGTCCATCAGCTCCCCCAGCGTCCCCCCATCCGCGGAGTGGTGGCGCTCGAGCACCTGGTGCACCACGATCCCAAAGCGCTGGTTGAGCGTCTGGTCTGTCGGGATCTTGAGGACCCGCGCGAACTTGTACCTCAGGGGGCAGCTTCGGTAGGTCACCACGTCCGAGGCCGAAAGCACGAGACCCTCTCCCTTACGCGGCAGGAATGCCTCCAGTGAGGGCTCATCCCGGGCCGCCACCGCCTGCGCCCGCGCTCGCTCGCCGCGCTCGCCCTGCTGGTGGATCCCCGATTGGTCCGAGCACAGCAGCTCGTCCAGTGGAGAGCTCTCGTAGATCTCCCGCTGCAGCGGCGTCATCGCCGCCCGCAGGCGCGCGTTCACGTCCTGCAGAGCCTCCTCGGTGGTCTCTCCGGCGGGACGCTCCAGCAGCGCCGCCAGCTTGAGCAGCTCCAGGTATCTCACGACCCCGTGGGAGACATCCAGCTCTGTGTCCAGCCGCAGCTCCCCGAGGCGTCCCGCGATCCGTGCGACATCCCCCAGGACCTCCTCCCGCATCATCCGCAGTGTCGCCTGCGGCGTCCCATCGGAGGTCTCTTCGGGGGGGCTGTCGGCCTGTTGGGCGATCTTCGGGGGGTTCTGCGAGGGGTCCTCCCCAGGTGGTGGGGCGATCTCAGGGGGGCCTAGTGTGGGGTCCTCCCCTGGCGGGGCGGCGATCATCGAGGGGTCTCGTTTGGGGTCCTCCTCTCGGGAGGGGGCGATCTCCGACCCCTTCTCCTCGGAGGCCGCCGTCAGATGGATCGCGAGCGCCCGCGCGGTGGGCCTGGGTGAGGATCCCACGAACTCCTCTGCCAGCTCGCACAGGCCGGCCAGCCCCGCCAGGCGCTCTGCGTCCTCCCCAGCGGCCGCGAGGAGCTGTCGCCGGCGCAGACCGAGACGCTCGATCAGACGCCCCACGAACAGATCCGCCCGCACCGTATCCAGCCCTCCCGCCGCCCATCGGTGCAGCTCTAGAAAGCGTCCAACCCGCTCCCGCGCCTGTGGCGGTAGCTGTGGGGACTCCATCGCTGCTGCGAGCGCCGCCACCACCTCCAGGCGCTGGCGGCGCACTATCTGGATCACTCGGGCGAGGTCCACCTGGCGCAACTCGATCGGGGGACGCGCCAGCGCGCGCACCGCTGCCGCCGCGTCCCTGGGGTCGATCAGCAGGCGCATCCATGCCAGCACATCCCGCACCTCCGCGCGTTTCAAGAGCTCCGCCCGCTGTGGCGCGTCGCGGGTTCTTGTGGGGTCATCGAGCGAGGAGGGCACCGCCCATAAGGATATGCCCGGGGCTCTACCCTCCAAGGATGGACGCCATCGACTGGGGCACCGCGCAGCGCGTGGGGGAGCTGATCGCGGGGTCACCTTGGATTGGGGGCCCGCCCGCCCGCCCGCCCGCCCACCCGCCGGCCGGCACGCCCGCCCAAAGCCCGACCGCCCAGGTGATCGGCGAGACTGTGCAGCCGCTCGCACTCCAGTTCGCGCGCCGCGTGAGCGACTACTCGGGACTAGCCTTCCCCGGGGAGCTGCCTCCCATAGAGGCGATCGATCGCTCCGACTGGATCGCCGCGAACCTGCAAACGATGCGCCCAATCCTCGAGTCCCTCGCCCAGCAGGCGGACGGGCTCGGACCCGCCCGCTCGCGCCGCCGCGCGCGGCGCAGCTGGAAACGTCCGGGTCAGGATCTCGGGCCCCTGTACGACGCCCTCGGCGCCGCCGGCGGGCTGCTGTTGGGGGCGCAGGTCGGGGCGATGGCGGGGGTGCTCTCCCAGCGGGTCCTCGGCCAGTACGACCTCGCTCTGCTGGACGCCTCCGTAGCGCCCCGCCTGCTGCTGGTGGCTCCCAACCTCGCCCAGGCCGCCCGCAACATGCAGGTGGACAGTGAGCAGCTGCTCACATGGGTGACGATCCACGAGATCACCCACGCCGTGCAGTTCTCGGGGGCTCCCTGGCTGCGCGAGCACCTCGCGGGACTCCTGCGGGAGCTGATCGACGGACTGCAGGTGACGGTCTCGCTCGAGGCTCTCCTACGGCTCCCCAGCGCCCAGGACGCCCGCGCGCTCGCCGAGCGCCTGCGCCACGGGGAACTGGTGCGACTGAGCATCGGCGAGCAGCGCTGGCAGCTGGTGGAGCGGCTGCAGGCCACGATGTCGCTGATCGAGGGTCACGCGGAGCATGTGATGGACGCCGTCGGCGCCGAGGTGCTCCCCTCGCTGCCGCGCCTGCGTGCCTCGATGACTCGCCGCCGCGAGAACCGTGGGCTGCCCTGGCGGGTGCTCGAGCGGCTGCTGGGGTTGGAGCTGAAGCTGCGCCAGTACGAGGAGGGCCGTCGCTTCTGCGACGCCGTCGTCCTCGAGGGCGGGTCCGCCGCGTTGGCACGCGCGTGGCGCTCAGCGGAGGATCTCCCTACCGCTGGAGAGCTGCAGGATCCCGAGCTGTGGCTCGCTCGCGTCGGGTGAGTGGGGCCGTCCGCGGCAACTACGGTCTTTGGAGCACGTGCATTTCGGACCCTCCGCGGCTGGTTCTGGGCTACTGACCAGTGGCACCGACGCAGGCGGTGGTCGCGCCGGGAGCCGATACGGGCTTTTACAGCGGCTACCAGCTTGCCCCGGCACACCACGAACGCATGTTCTATCTGTTACAAGCTCATGCCGCCCAAGGCAAGGGCTCACGCTAACTTCATATCGTGCTACCCTGTCGGTGTAACGATCTTGGAAGAGCAGGGTACAAACATACGTTCGATGCGTCGCTACCATGACGAGACGCATAGAACAAATGTGCCCACCGATTCCTCCCCGAGGGGAACACGAGACCAATAGGAGACCCCTCCACATGCCTGACACCACTGCCCCCGCCTCCCCCAAAGTCGCTACGTCCGCCAAAGCCACCGCCTCCAGGCGCTCGCCGGCCAAAGCCCGTGTTGCCCGGGCCACTGCGGCCGGCCGATCGAAGGCCGGCTCAGGCGGCGCTTCCCGAGCCAAGTCCGCCGGCGCCCGCACGAGCACACGAAGCTCGGCCGGCAGGGGGTCCGCGCGCCGGGGCTCACACTCCAACGCCAGCTCCACCCGCAGCACCACCGATCTTGTCGGCGACTATGCCGAACGTGCCGTCCTGATACCTGTTGGGGCCGCCCTGCTCGCCCGCGAGCGGGTGGTCTCGGGTGTGAGCGACGTGATCTCCAGCTACTCAACTCCCTCCAAGGCCCAGACCCAGCTGCGCAAATTCGAGCGCCGCGGCAGCACCGCTCGCAGCCGGCTGGAGCGCGAGGTACGCAAGACCCGCACCCGCGTCGAGCGCGAACTGCGCGAGCGCCGGCGTGAGCTCGAGGAGCAGCGCGAGCGGCTCGCCAGGAGCGTCTCCTCCAGGGTCGAGCAGACCCAGGCGCAGATCGAGAAGACCCAGGCACAGATCGAAGACGCCCTGCGCACTCGCCTGGAGGACGGTGCCGACTTCGCCGGCCGTGTGCAGGAGCGCGTGCTGAACCTGGTCTGAACCAGCTTCCCCCGCCTCGGGCTCCGGAGGAGACCACGAGCGCGGGAGAGTCTGCCGGCCTCATATCTCGCCGGCAGGAGAAGGACCCTCTCCTCCCTCAGCCAGCGGGGCGGCCATGCCGCCCCGCTGGCCTTTAACGGCGCCTACGACCTGCCGGGCCTCTGGGCGCCTCACTGACCGGCGGGTGGCTTTCTGGTCGCCTCACTAACCAGAGGGTGGCTTCTGGTCGCCGTGCTGGCGCAGGAAGCGCTGGAACTCGCTCGCCAGCCGCTCTCCCGAGGGCAGGTCGTCCAGGAGAAGGGGGCTCTCGATCGTCCTCCTCGTCCTCCTCTTCGCTTTCGGCATCCCGCTCCAGGCGTTCCACGAACGCCTGGACCTCCGGGTTGCTCGAGACCGCCAGTCCCACCTGGCGCTCGTAGTTCGCGGCCGCCTCCTCGAGCTCCCCGACGTCCACCGACACTCCCACGAGCTCCTCGAGGCGGTGCACCAGCGCCAGCGCCGCCTTTGGACAGGGGGCGGCGGCGACGTAGTGGGGGACGCTCGCCCACAGGCTCATCGAGGGCAGACCCGCGTCGGTGGCGGCGCTGTGCAGGACGCCCACGATGCCCGTGGGCCCCTCGTACCTGCTCGGGTGGCTCGTGGTTCCCAGCGCTCCAGCAGGGCGGGGTCCGAGGCGAAGCCGGTCATCGCCACCGGAAGCGTGTGGGGCACGTCCGCCAGCAGCGCTCCCACGGTGATCACCATCCCCACCCCCAGCGCCTCGGCGAGCTCCACGATCAGGGCGCTGAAGGAGCGCCATCGCAGCGAGGGCTCCACACCCCGCACGAGCACCAGGTCCCGCGGCGCGCCCGGGACGATCGCTTCGTAGATCTCCACCGACGGCCACTCGATCTCGCGGCGGGGCGGATGCTCGGCTCCCTCTGCCGACAGGCGGATGCGGGGGCGGTTGGTTTGGAAGTCGTAGAACTCCTCCGTGTCGACGCGCGCGAAGCGCTCCGCCTCCAGGGCGGTGCTCAGGAACGCCACCGCGGTGGAGGCCGCGTCTCCGGCGTCGTTCCAGCCCTCGAATGCGCACACCATCGCCGGAGCCCGCAGGCCCGCCGGGCGGCGATCCCAGATCAGCGGCTGCATCCGCTCCACCGTACATCATGCGCCCATGTCTGCCCCCGAGGAGGAGCCCCCTACGGTCGCCACTCTGCGCGAGGGCCAGGAGGTCGTCGGGGTGTTCGCGTGCTCGCGCAAGGAGCGCCAGCTCTCGCGCGCTGGCACGCCCTACCTGACCGTCGAGCTGCGCGACCGCACCGGCTCGATCCTCGCGCGCGCCTTCCGCGACGCCGACCTGCTCGCCGGGCGCTTCGAGCGGGGAGAGCTCGTGCGCGTCGAGGGCCGCGTCGAGCGCTTCCGCGACCAGCTGCAGATCGAGCTGCGCACGATCGCTCGCGCCGAGGGCGCCGAGGCCGATCCCGCTGGCTTCCTGCCCGTCGCCCACCGCGATCTCGACGAGCTCGAAGGCTTCTTCGAGCACCTCGCGCGCGAGCTCTACGAACCCGGGCTGCGGGCCCTGCTCGAGCGGGTGCTCGACGATCGATCCAAGAGCGGTCGGGAGCTGCGCGGCGAGATCCGCCGGGCGCCCTGCTCGGTGCCCGCGCGGGCGGGCACGGGCAACCCCGGCCGGGCCGGCGCGGGCAACCACCACGCCTACCTCGGCGGGCTGCTCGAGCACACCGTCGCCGTGGCCTCGCTGGCACTCGAGCTCTGCGCTCTGCACCCCCGCCTGGACCGCGACCTGCTGCTCGCCGCCGCGCTCCTGCACGACCTCGGCAAGACCCGCGAGTTCACCTACGGCGCCGAGATCGCCCGCAGCGATGAGGGACGGCTGCTCGGGCACGTCGAGCTCGGGTTGCGGCTGCTCGCGCCGCGCTACCCCTCCTCGCTCAGCGAGCCGCGCCGGCTGGCGCTGGAGCACTGCATCCTCGCCCACCACGGCCCCGACGCCCTCCCCGGTCAGCGCTTCGCCTCCGCCGAGGCGATCGCGCTTTACCGCTGCAACGCCCTCGACGCCCACCTCAAGAGCGCCTTCGAGCACGGGCCGTAAGCGAGCAGGGCGTTGGTGGACGGGCGGGCGCGGAGTGCCCATCCCGCGCGCTGTGCACCCGGCACGATCGCCTCCAGGCCACTGTGTGCCAGGCAGGGCGCGACCGCGTCTGCGGTCCGCGCCACGGTCAAGCGGGGTCGCGCCGATGCCGATTAGATAGCGATGAGTTGGTTTCGACGCCGACGTGCCAAGGCGGCCGGCGAGGAGCAGGCGACCCCACCGGAGGTGGCGGCCTCTCCCCGAGCCCGATGTCTCCGTGCCCGCCTCGTCCGTCGCCGGGGAGCCTGCGGCGTCGCTTCCGCCTGTTCCCGGGCCCTCTGCACGCCTCCGCCCGCTGCGAGAGCCCCCGGCGTCGCTGCCGCCTGCTGCACCCTCCCCCGCTGGAGAGCCCGCGGCGGCGCTGCCCGCTGCGCCCGCCGCCTGACCCCCGAGCCCGCCGCACCCTCGCCCGCCGGTGGAGCCCGCCCCGCCGGCGCCTGCCCTCGTTGCTTCCGAGCTCCCAGTGCTCGAGTCCGCCAACTCCGGCTCAGCCGTCACCGTGGTCCTCGAGCGTCCCACCGCCCTCGCGCTTCTGGAGCCCTCGCCCTCAAGCCTCGAGGAGGAGCCCCCGACATCGAGCCAGGAGGGGGTGCTCCCGCCGTCGAGCCAGGAGGGGGAGCTCCGCCCACCGAGCCCTGAGGGGCAGCTTGCGCCGTCGATCCTGGAGGGGCAGCTCGCCGCCGACCTTGGAGGGGGGCTCCAGCCAGCGAGCTTGGAAGGGGAGCCCCAGCGCATCGAGCCCCGGGGAGCAGACTCCCGGCTCGGAGCGCCCGGCCGCTGTACCGGCGGCCACCGCAGTCGTGGAGCCGCCCACTCCCCCCGTGGGATCCTCCACGCAGGTGCGCCATCCGGCCAACGGGCTCAGCTCGCCCACCCGCCCCGGGCGCTCGGGGCGGCGGATCGGGGAGGTGGTCGTCGACCTCGGCTTCGCCGATCGCCACGCCGTCGAGCAGGCCGTCGCCGCGGCGCGCTCGCAGCGCAAGCCCACGGGGCAGGTGCTGGTCGAGCAGGGGGTTCTGCGCCAGGACCAGCTCGCCCGGGTGGTCGCCGAACGGTTCGGTCTGGACTACATCGACCTATCGGTGTACGAGCCCGACATGGGCGCCGTCAGCCTGTTGAGCGCCGAGGCGATCAAGCGCTACCAGGCGGTGCCGGTGCGCTTCATGGATGACGGGGCTCTGCTGCTGGCGATGGCGGACCCCACCAACATCCTCAGCATCGACGACATCGCGATGATCACGAACCGTCGCGTGCGGGTTGCCGCGGCCTCGGCTGAGGACGTCAAGCTGCTCGCCGTCGCGCCTCGGGCGGCTGGAGGGGGCGATCGAGGACATCGTCGAGGACGAGGAGGGCGAGCGCCATGACGTCTCCGCCACGCTCTCCGAGGAGGCCGACCAGGACGCCCCGGTCATCAAGCTCGTGCACTCGATCATCGCCCAGGCCGTGCAGCAGGGCGCCTCCGACATCCACGTCAACCCCGAAGAGGGGGACACCCGCGTGCTGTTCCGCGTCGACGGCGTGCTCTACCCCGCCGCCACCGTGCGCCGGCGGATGGCCGCCGGGATGATCTCGCGCATCAAGATCATGGCCGACCTCGACATCTCCGAGCGCCGCGTCCCCCAGGATGGACGCCTCGCGCTGAACGTCGATGGCCGACGCATCGACATCCGCGTGGTGACCCTCCCGCTCGTCTACGGCGAGGGCGCCGTGATGCGCGTCCTCGACAAGGGCGCCGTGGTGCGCGACCTCGAGTCGCTCGGCATGCAGCCCTCCGAGGAGGAGCGCTTCGACCACGCGATCGCAAGGCCCCACGGGGCGGTGCTCGTCACGGGGCCCACGGGCTCGGGCAAGTCCACCACCCTGTACGCCGCGCTCAGCGTGCTCAACGACGGCGCCCGCTCGATCCTCACGATCGAGGACCCCGTGGAGTCGCGGATCGCGGGGGTCAAGCAGATGCAGGTCGCTCCCAAGGCTGGCGTCACCTTCGACACCGGCCTGCGCTCGATGCTGCGCGCCGACCCCGACGTGATCATGGTCGGCGAGATCCGCGACCGCGAGACCGCCCACATCGCGGTCGAGGCGGCCCTCACGGGGCACATGGTGCTCTCCACCCTGCACACCCGCGACGCCCCCAGCGCGCTCGGGCGCCTGCTCGACATGGGCATCGAGCCCTTCCTGATCTCCTCCGCTGTCGACTGCGTGGTGGCACAGCGGCTCGTGCGCAAGCTCTGTCCCCACTGCAAGCGCGTCGCCTCCCTGCCGGAGACGGTGCTGCTCGAGCTTCGGTCTCGACGCACAGCCATATGAGCCCGTCGGGTGCTCCCGCTGCGCGAGCTCCGGCTACCGCGGACGCGTGGGCATCTACGAGGTGATGACCGTCACCGAGGAGATCCGCACCCAGATCCTCCAGCACGCCTCCGTCGATGAGATCGCCGCCACCGCCACCCGCCAGGGGATGCGCCGCCTGCACGACGACGGCATCGAGAAGGTCCGCGCCGGCGCAGACCTCCATCGAGGAGGTCGAGCGGATGTCCACCAGTATCGTGTAGGGGCTCGGCGACGCACTCTTCGTCTAGCTGGTCTGCACATGGTGGTAGGCCGCTGCTCGGTACTGGGGGCGAGGCTCAGGGGCATGCTCGCTCAGCTCGGCGCGAAGAGCAGCGAGACACGCAGCGTGCCCGTGGGGAAGGCCTGGGCGTCGAACGAGTACACCTCGTAGGGCACGCCGCGGTAGACCACCCTGCCGCGGTCGGGGACGGTGGCGGGCCCTGGGCTAAGGGTGCCCATCACCTGGCGCGTCCCCTCACGCATCAGCACCTGCGCTCCCGTGAACGCTTGCGAGAGGATCTGAAGGCCCTTGTCGTCTTGGATCGACAGCAGGAAGTGCGCCGCCACGCGGCCCTTGCGCGTTGCGGATCACCCCGGGGATCGGGGCCAGCACGTGGGGACCGCCGACGTCGACCAGCAGCTTGCCTTCGCGGATCACCCGCACCCGCACGATGTGCAGGTGGCTGCGGAAGAAGCCGATGATCGCGGCCCGCGTCGCGGTCGCGTTGCCCGCCAGCACCGCTTCTCGGAAGGCCCGCGAGCGCTCCGCGTAGTGCAGGATCAGTTCCGCTTTGCTGCCGGTGTGCTCCGCGTAGTACACCCGTTCGGCCACCAGGCCCAGCGTGTTCGCTCGCGCCTGTGCCGCGCTCGGCGCTCCGTCGCGCCGCTTGCACACCGCCGCGATCGAGGCGCTCGGCGCCAGCAGCGAGATGCTCAGTGGCCGGCCCGGGAACGCTCTCGCCGCGAACGTGTCCACCCGGTAGCTCACCCCGCGGTAGCTCACCTCGCTCGCTCCCGGCTTGCAGCTTGGGGGCTGGGTGGAGCGTGCTCGTCAGCTCTCGCGCGCCGCTGCGCACGACGACCTGCGCGTGCAGCAGGCCGCTGACCGTCTGGGCGTATCCGTTGGCGCCCTGCACCGACACCGTGAACGTGCCCACCGCTGCCCCCGGGCGTTCGAGATCGACCCGCTCGCCGGCGCGATCCCCGCGCCCCGTTCGATCTTCGCGAGCGTGCGCCCGCCGCGGACGACGCGCACGCTCACGATCTGGTTGAGCAGCAGCCCCTCCAGGACCCGGTGCGCCGCCACTCGGTCGTCGCCTTCGACGGCCTGCGCCAGGGCGCTCGAGCTCTTCAGGCGCTGGAGCGCCTCGGCGACGATCCTGCCGCTCGCCGACTCCTGATAGACCCGATTGGCGACCGCTTCGATGCGCTGCGAGCGCCGCGTCCGGGCAGCTGCGTCGAGATCGGCGACACCGCCGCGGTGTCCGTGATCGTCGTGGACGCTCCCGAGTTGCCCGATCCGCCGCAACCCGGGAGCGCCACCGCGAGTGCGAGGACGGCCCCAAGCGCCCACCCGCGCTTCGCTGACGCCGCCCCGGTCCCCATAGACCGCCGAAGCCTAGTGGGAACCCCCCTTCCCGCGCTTACCCTTGCCGGCGGCGCTCTTCTTGTGGCCCTTCCTGCCCTTCTTGTGCTTCTTCTTCGGTTCCGCTGCCCTGGTAGGCGTCCAGCCGGTCCTTGCCCGACTGCGCCGTCGCCGGGCAGCCCGCCGGGCGGCCGAGGTCGAACGGTCCCGAGATCGCCTGGGTGATCACGCCCTTTTCCAGGTACGCGTACGTGACCGTCAGCAGCGCGTCCACCCGCGGTTCGGTGCACAGCTTCCAGCCGATCGTAAACTGGCCGGTGATGTGCTCGTTCGCTTCCGTGGTGCTCGCGCCCACGCAGTTGACCGCGTACCCCGGGAAGGACCCGCTGCACGAGAACGTGTCCGTCAGCGGGTACGCTGGCGAAGCTGGTCACCAGCGGCGAGCCTTCGATCCCCGTGATCGGCAGCTGCGTCTGCACCTGGTAGCCGGTGATCTGCCCGTTGCATTTGAACTCGTACTGGACTGGCGTTTCTTCGCCGCCCGCTTCCGCCTTACCGGCGGAGAGCTGCCCGGAGCATTCGTAGTCGTTCGGGTTCGAGCCACCGGCGGGGCCGCCGCCGGGGCCGTTTCGGCCTCGCTGAGGGCCGGGGTGAGCGAGCGACAGGGCGATCGCGCCCAGGAGTGCCGTGAACCACCAGGTGGCCCTTCGGCGGTTGGACTTCAGAGCGCTGCGGTAGATCGACTTCAGTGAGTGCACATGGCCTCCGTTTCATTGAGGGACGATGAGAGGGGTGGTTTGTTGAGTCGTTTGAGTCGTTTGAGTCGTTTGAGTCGTTGAAACGTTGAGTCTTTGGGTTGTTGGGCTGTTGGGTTGTTGGGCTGTTGGGTTGTTGGGCTGTTGGGTTGTTGGGACGTTGAGTCTTTGGGTCGTTGAGTAGCTAGGACTGAGGTGGTGCAAGCGGGGTGGGTGCAGGGGCTCAGCCTCCGGCCGCCTTCGTCTTGAGGAGCCCTTCGAGGCTCGTGCGGGGAGCCGCCGGGTTCGAAGGCGCCAGAGCTCCGTGAACCCACGTGGCGCAGGAAGGGCGAGAGCAGCAGCGCTCCCGCCGGGGAGCCCGCCGCGCTCAGCGTGCTCGTCAGCGAGCCGGCCGGGTAGGCGACCCCGGTCGCCCGCCGCTTCGGTGGTGTTCGCAGAGGGCTCCGTCGCGGTACTCGTCGACGTCCCCTCCTGGGCGGCGGGCGCGAACGTGATCACGATCAGCCCGTGTTCCCGATAGGGGGAGCTCGCCAGGATCTTCGCCACCGTTTCCTGCAAGAACGCGTCCGCCGCCTGCAGGCCCGCCGGTTCTCCGGACGGGCAGGGCGCGCTCGCGGGGGCTCCCTGCCCAGTGGTTGTCCCGGGAGTGCTCGTCGTCGGTGTGTCGGCGCTCGCCGGGCCGGTCGCTCCCGCGGCGGCGCTCCCGCTGCAGGGGGGCGGGGCGATCGTGATCACGCTCGCGCTCACCTGACCCGAGAGCAGCGTCGCGGCTCCCGCGAGCTGCCCCGCCGCCAGCGAGGAGTAGTCGCTCAGCACCGTGCCCTTGCTCGAGGAGCTGGCCGTCGAGGTATGGCGCCGCCGTGCTCTGCTTCAGAGCGTTTTCGAGGCTACCGCCATAGGGCAGCACCACCAGCCACACATTCGCGATCGGTGGGAGCGGCTCTGGCTTGGGGGTCTTTTCGCTTTCCCCTTCGCTCGCGGCCGGCTTCGTGGAGGAGGTCGGAGACGTCGAGCCTGAGGAGCGGGGGGAGGAGGCGGAGGGGGTGCTGGAGTGAGAGGAGGTGCCGGACTGCCCGCCCGCCGTGCCGCTCGCGCCACCCGTCCCCGCCGTGGCCTCGCTCGAGGAGGGGGGCGTCGGCTGGGACGCCGCCGCCGGCGGGTGGGCCGCGCCCGAGGAGAGCAGCAGATCGCTGCCCGAGTCGGTGCCTCCCCCCAGCGCGAGCAGCGTCAGCACCCGCGCCAGGGCCGCTGCGCGGGAGGAGCTCGCCAGCGAGTCCGCGGGGCCCGGACCGATCAGCGCCCCCAGCGCGATCCCCGCGGCAAGCATCAGTGCCGCGAGGATCGCGCCCACCTTGCGGGAGGGCAGCCGGGGGGAGGGCAGAGGGGGAGTGGGGGGGGTTGGGGAGGAGGTCATCGCGGGTTCGAGGAGGTCATGTTGGGTCTGGGCGGGAGGTCATCGGGGGCCTATGGAAGAGGTCGGTCGTGGGGCCTGGGCGAGAGTGGGGCTCGGCAGAGGGTGGATCGCTGGGAGGACTCGGAAGTTGCGCCGCAACTCGGACCTTCCTGATCTGTTCGACAAAATAGCTAATCTCGATCATGTTTGTGACGAATATGGTAGAGTGCCCGTCAACGAAATGTCAACACGTCCCAAGATGGAGGCCCTGAGAATGAGTCGAGTCCGCCGTATCGCCGCATCGCTCGCGGCTGTGACCCTTATAGGGAGCGCGGTGCCCGCGATCGCCTCGGCTACGAGCGTGATCACGATCAGCGGAGCCACCGCCTCCTTCCCGCTCGTCCAGCTGCTGGCCCACAAGTACTCCAAGCTCGTGCACAACAAGGTCGCCTTCCGGATCTCCCAGGGGGGTGCCACGGTCGGCATCAACGACGTCGCCGCCGGTCGGGTCTCGATCGGAGACGTATCCCGCGACCCCCTGCCTACCGACCCGCCCGGCCTCGACTTCTACCCGATCGCCGAATACGGGATCTGCATCGTCACCAACAAGGCCAATACCCTCTCCTCCGTCAACGAAGCCCAGATCCAGGGGATCTTCGAGGGCAAGACCAAGGAATGGGGCCAGGTCCCCGGCGCCTCGGTCTCCGGGCCGATCGACCTGATCAGCCGCACCTCCACTGCGGGTGTGCTCACCAACTTCAAGACGCTGTTCCTCGGCAACAAGAGCGTCGCCTCGACCGCCGCCGAAGAGCCCTCGGAGGGGCTGCTCGAGCAGCAGGTCGCCAACACCCCCACCGGGGTCGGCTTCCTCTCCAACTATCGCGCCGACCAGGGCACCGTAAACCCGGTCGCCTACAACGGAGTCGCCTGCACGCGGGCCAACGTGGCCTCGGGGCAGTACACCGCCACCGCGCGCTTCTACGAGGTGACTAAAGGCGCCGCCACCGGCGCCGCCGGCCAGTTCATCTCGTGGATCAGGACCAGCAAGGCAGCCAAGAAGATCATCTCGACCCAGTGGGTTCCGGTCAAAGCCTCGTAAAAGATGCTCAACCGTCTGCGAGCCCCCTGGAGCGACAACCGCGCCGAGCGAACGCTCGGCGCGGTGTCGTTGCTGGTCTGCCTCTGCGTGGTCCTCATGGTCGCGTTCGTTGCCGTGCGCGCCTGGCCCACCTTCGAGCACAACGGCCTCAGCTGGCTCGGCCCCGGGGGCAGCCTGAAGGTGCAGACCGAAACCATGCTGAACTCCCCCTCGAACCCCCCCGCTTCTGTCTACCACCTGCGCGCCTGGCCGATCATCTACGGCACGCTGCTGATCACCACGCTTGCGGTCCTCCTCGCGCTGCCGCTCGCGGTGCTCACTTCGATCTTCATCGTCGAGCTCGCCCCCGTCCGCATGCGCCGCACGCTGATCCGCGTCGTGCGCCTGCTCGCCTCCGTACCCTCGGTCATCTGGGGCCTGCTCGGGATCCTCGTACTGGTGCCGTTCGTCTACGACCACCTCATCACCAACGCCGAGAAGGTTTCGCTTGAGAGCACCGTCCAGCTCAACGGCGCCGGTCTGGCGGTGGCTGTGGTGCTGCTCACCCTGATGATCACCCCGATCATGGTCGCGCTTATCTGCGACGCCCTCGGCGCGGTGCCCGGAGCTTGGCGCGAGGGCGCCGCCGCGCTCGGCGTCAACCGGCTGCGCGCGATCCGCGCCGTCACCCTGCGCGCGGTGCGCCCCGCGATCGTCGCCGCCACCGTGCTCGCCACCGCCCGCGCGCTGGGCGAGGCGATCATGATCTCGATGGTCTCCGGCTCGAACTTCTTCGCCCCCCGGCCGAGCGATGGACTGGCCTTCCTCTTCGAGCCCATGCGCACCCTCGCCTCCACGATCGTCGACTTCCGCGAAGGGCTCGGCGGCGCCCCGGCGCTGAACTCCACCCTGTACGCCTTTGCGCTGCTGCTGCTGTTCTCCGTCTGCGTTCTCTCGATCGCCGGCTACCTCGTCAAGCTCCCTTTGAGGAAGTATCAGGTCCGCGGATGAGCGCGCAGGTCCACCCACATTGCCGACGTTGGTGCTCGGAGTTGTGAGGATGAGCACGTTCGTCTCCCACCCCGCGCTACCTGGAGCCGGGCCCCAGAGCGGCCGGCGCTCCTCGATGCGCACATGGCGCTGGAGCGACCGCCTCGTGTGGCTTGCCGCCTGGGTCGCGGGCCTCTCTCTGTGCGCGATCGCCGCCGCGATCCTCCTCTACATGGGCTATCGCGGCATTCAGTACCTGCGGCCGGAGTTGATCTTCAGTCGCCCCCAGGCGAGCCTGAGCCAGGCCGGTTCGGGCGGCTTCCTCGATCCGCTGATCGGGACCGCGCTGCTGACCGTGATCGGCATCGCGCTCGCCGCTCCGTTGGCGATCACCTGCGCGCTGTGGATCGTCGAGTACGGGCGTCCTCGCTGGCTGACCCGGGTCGTGGAATCCAGTATCGAGATCGTCGCCGGCACGCCCGACATCCTGATCGCTGTCTTCGGCCTGGCGATCTTCCAGCTGCACTTCCTTGCGTTCGCCTCCTCCGCCCCCAACGGTGTTGCCACGGGCACGTCCTTCCTCACCGCCGGCGCGATGATGTCGCTGATCGCGCTGCCCCCGATCTTCGTCTCCACCCGTAACGGCCTGCAGGCCGTGCCTGCCCACATGCGCGAGGCCGCGTTCGCGCTCGGCAAGACCCGCATCGCCACGATCCGCCGCGTGCTGCTGCCCAGCGTGCGTCCCAACATCGCCACCGGCGTCACCCTTGGTATCAGCCGCATCATCGCCGACACCGCGATCGTGATCGTGATGCTCGGCGACCAGCTGCGCCTCTCGCCCGAAGGCGGGATTCCCGGCCTGAAGGTGCTGCGCGGTGCCGGTTCCAGCCTCACCAGCTACATCTACGACAACTCCCCCGCCGGTGAATCGCTCGCCCCGCAGAAGGCCTACGCCGCCTCCGTCGTGCTGCTGCTGTTCGTGCTGCTGCTCAACCTCGCCGTGGAACGGATCTCTCGCCGTTCCCACGAACGCACCGGGGGAGTCGCAGCCGCCTGGGGGATCGTCTGATGTCCCGCAACACCATTTCAGTCTTTATAGTGTGGAAGGTGAGGAACCGATGAATCCTACTATGATCGAGCTTGAGCAGGCATTCGACCCGCCGAGCCCCCAGCAGGCGCCAGCGGTGCCCCCGGTGCGCACGATCGTGCTCGACCGCCCCCCGGAGCCCGTGCGGCCCCCCGAGCAGCGCGAGGCTCTGCGCCCGCTCGCGAGCGCCGCCGGTCCCGAGCGTCTGCGCCTGGAGGACGTCAGCGTCTCCTATGGCGCCGTCAGCACCCTCGGCCGGCGTGGCGCCAACGCCGTGCGCTCGGTCTCCCTCTCGATCCACCAGGGCGAGGTGCTGGCCCTTATCGGGCCCTCCGGCTGCGGCAAGACGACCCTGCTGCGTACCCTGAACCGGCTCACCGAGCTGACCCCGGGGGCCCGTCGCGGCGGCCGGATCCTGCTCGACGGCGAGGATATCCACGACCTCGAAGACACCGCCCTGCGCGCCCGCGTCGCGATGGTCTTCCAGCAGCCCAACCCCTTCCCGATGTCGATCTTCGACAACGTCGCCTTCGCGCTGCGCGAGCAGTCCCGTCGCCGCCCCCGCCGCCCCGAGCTGGAGCCACTCGTGGTCGACGCGCTCAAGCGGGCCGGGCTCTACGAGGAGGTCGCCGACGATCTGCACCGCCCTGCGCTGCGCCTCTCCGGGGGCCAGCAGCAGCGGCTCTGCATCGCTCGCGCGATTGCGCTGCGGCCCGAGGTGCTGCTGATGGACGAGCCCTGCTCCGCCCTGGACCCCATCTCCACCGGCGTCATCGAGGAGCTCATCCACGAGCTGCGCCGCGAGCACGCCCTCGTGATCGTCACCCACAACCTCGCCCAGGCCCGCCGCGTCGCCGACAAGGTCGCCTTCATGTACCTCGGGGACCTCGTCGAGTACGGCACCGTCGCGCAGGTCTTCGAGGAGCCCCGCGCTCCCCGCACCCGTGACTACGTCCGTGGGACCTTCGGATGAGCCCGGGGTCGACGGTCCCTCGTGAGGGGGCTCCCATGGATGTGATCCCACGGGGGAGCGCGAACCCCTCCGACGGGGCCCCAGCGGCCACCTGCGCCGGCTGCGGCGCCCCGCTCGCCCCCGACCAGCGCTACTGCCTCGCCTGCGGGCGCCCCTGCTCGCCCGTGCGCCTCGCCTTCCTCGACGTGCTCCAGAGCGAGCACCAGACCGTCTCCATGCCGGTCCTCGGCGGGCCGCGGACGGACGGCTATCAGCTCCCGCCCGACCCCCCCGGGCTGCTCGGCTCGCTGCGCCGCTACTCCGGCCTCTTCGGCCTGCTTGGGGTGCTCCTCGCCTCGCTGCTGATCGGCCTGCTCGTCGGACACTGGATCACCGCGGGCGGGAGTCCCGGCAAGCAGGTCGTCGAAGTGAAGGGCCTGAGCGGGCCGCTCGCCGCAGCCCCCTCCTCCGGGACCTCCACCGGCTCGGGCTCCTCCACTGGCTCCTCCTCCAGCGGCCACGGCTCCTCCAGCGGCTCCGGTTCCTCCACTGACTCCTCCTCCTCCTCCTCCTCCAAATCCCAGAGCTCCCCCAAGAGCGAAAAAGCCGAAGAAGCCGTAGAAGCCAAGGAAGCCACTACCACCAAGGTGCTGCCCGCCGCCCACAAGACGTCCGCGAGCAAGCTCGAAAAACTCGCCCACACCACCGGCAAGCAGCACGCGAAAGAAGTCGCCGCGGCGCTCGGCAACGGGCCGATCGAAACCGGGAGCCACTGATAGCGTATTTGGGAGCAGGCGCAGCGATCGCCGCCAAGCACGTTTGGAGACTCCCATGAGCGCCGCCGGCCCCAACGGACAGCCCCACTCCGGCGACGGCCCCCCGTCCGTCGATGAGCGCCTCGCCGCGCCCGCCTCTGTGCCCGCGGCCGCGCAGCCCCAGGTCTCCAGCGGATCGCTCGCCGAGCTCCGCCGCGAGCGCTTGGAGCTCGCCGAGCGCGTCGCCTCCCTCACCTGGGATCTCGGCGGGCTCGCCTACGAGATGGCGATTCGCGACCACTACCGCCTCGACGTCCTCGCCCGCCGTGCCGCCGAGCTCCAGCAGGCCGACGCCCAGCTCGGGGAGATCGAGCGTCTGCTCTCCTCCGCCGAGAGCGGCGTGAGCGGGGCCTGCCGCGCCTGCGGAGCCGCCCACAGTCGCGGTGCCGCCTACTGCTGGCGCTGCGGCTCACCCCTCCTGCGCGAGGGCCGTCCCGCGGTGCTGCCCCCGAACGCGCCGATCCAGTAGGGCGGACTCTGAGATTGCGGGCGGCAGCGCAGCTTGTCCAACTCGGGCGGCAGCCCAGCTTGTCCAATTACTGGACCGGTGCGCGGCCACGCATTCCAAGTGGCCGGGTCGGTGCTGTGACGATATCGGTGAAGCCTGCGGCTCGAAACCAGCCAGCGACTTCGTGCGCACTATGCCATGAGGTGTATGGCGGGACGAGGAGGTCGTACCATATGAGGTGAAACGTGCGCCGCGTAATTGGTGTGGTGCTCTCCCGGGCATTGGAAGTGCGGGGACGCAGGGCCGGAAGACGTCGCGCCGCGCGGTAGAACAGGTGAAGGCCGGCAGTAAGGTAGGAAAGAACGCTGGCGAGTCGCAATATCGCTGAATCAGGGAGTCGCCGTAGTCCCAATCGATTGAGGATCGCCGGCACCCGCTGGGTCACGTTAGCCCAGTGGAATGGCCGCAGGTCGCTTGTATAAACCCAAACGTACAGCAGTCCGCCTGGACGTACATACCGGGTTAGCGCATGAAACGCTGCCGCGGCGTCGTCCGTATGATGGATTACGCCGACCGACCACACGAGATCAAAAGCGGCTCGCAGTGGGACGGCCGTGAGGTCGGCCTGAATTGTATGGAGGTTTGTGAGGTCGCGCGTCTCGGCAAAGACCGCGTCCACCGCATCGCTCATGTCTAGCGCAACGACCGCACGAGCGCCATGCTGAGCAATCTGCCGAGAGACCCGGGCGGCGCCGCACCCAGCATCGAGCACGGTGAGGCCAGCCACGGCGGACTCGCTGATGCCAGTTGCCTGGAGGAACAACGTCCATAGGCTGGCGTCGCTCTGTCCGTAGACAGTTCCACGCTCGAACGCCCCGCGACTGTAAGCCTTCCACTGGGACGAGAATGCTTTCGCCACCTTTACTTGAGCGGCGTTATTGCCGCACGCGGCGCGTGGAACACCGGAAGCCACCGGGAGGACTGTGCCACACCTGTTGCAGCGCAAAGCACCCTCATGGAGCTCGCCGTCTTCCTCCGCTCCGTCTGCGGCGAAGTCCCCTCCACACTCGGGGCACGCCAGAAGACTCAGGAGCTCACGCCGCATCTCGCTGCTGCCCTTTCGCGACGATGGGGGCGTGCGGTGACGTTGCCGTATATCGGGTTGGCCCAGTGTCGTTGGTTGTTGTTGTGTACCGTGCGAACACCTCCGACCGTGCCTTACCGTCGGGGACTGGCCCGGATACGGCGAGCGCTTACGCCGGTGCAGACGAGGGTGGTGAGGATGGCGAGGATCCCCAGGATGCTCATGAGCCGCCCGAGCTCGATGACTGGGCTGTGCGCGGTTTCGATCGTGACGTGTACACGGCCGCTGCCTCCGTTGACACGTCCCACCACGGCGTAGCCGCGGGGGGTTCGACCCAGCCAGCGTAGGCCTTTGAGGTGCAGGAGATCGCTGCTGCCCCCGATGTCCGTCTGGATCGGTTCGGGACCGGGCGGCACGTTCATCCAGGCCGAGAAGCGATCGCCGTGCACTTCGTTTGGGTACACCACCAGCACGCGCTGGGGCGGGACGAGCCGCACCGGTTCCAGCCTGTTGAGGTACTGGGCGCCGGAGTACCAAGACCTGGGCATGATGTGGGTGCCGACAAGCGCTTCGCCGCGATTCTCATAGGTGTGGCCTTTGGGGATTTCCATGTTCGGACCCCATGCCTGCCACAGGCAGAGGCCGAGGCTCACGGCGCAGGCACCCACCAGCGCGAGCTGCAGCCCTTTGACGACACGTATCGAGCTCTCCAATGCTGCCGCCCGCTGGAGGGAGAGCGCGCCGACGAGCACGAGCCCGGCGACGGCGTAGAAGAGATAGGTGCTGATCCGGTAGGGGAACTGGACCTGGTTGAAGGGTTCGGGCATGACTTCCCAGACCTTTTCGCTCAGGAGTAGGGCCAGCAGCAGCGTGAGGATCGCCACCACGCCGGCCCAGGCGCGTCGTAGAGAGCGGGCGCGCGAGGAGCGCCACAGCAGCAGCGCTCCCGCGGCGAGTCCCCACGCCAGGAACCAGTCGGGCGCCTGGATATAGAGCGCCGCCGCCGTTGACTGGCTGGGCATCATGCGCAGCGGATTCAGCACCACGGCGGGGGTATCGAAGTAGCCCGTTATGGACCAGATCGATTTCCCGGGACCGGCGGGGGGGAGGGAGATGACCGTGGTTTTGGCGTAGCTTATGTCTGTCACCAGGAACCAGGCGTTGACCATTACGCTCGCCAGGCCCAGACCGGCCAGCATGATCAACCGCCGGTAGGGAAGGTGTAGTGGAGCCCCCAGCGCAAGCCATAGGATGAGCAGTGCTCCGGTCGCGATGGTCGTGCCCCACAGCAGCGTGATGTTATGGCTGCCCGTGAAGATCACCGTGGATACGGTGAAGACCAGCACGGGCGGCACGCGCCATCTCGGCGCCCGGATCAGGTGCACTGCGCTGGCGGCCAGTGGCGCGATCGCGGAGGTACCCGCCAGCTCCGGCACATCTCCACGCGAGTACACGTTCGAGATGTAGTAGGCACTCGTGACCACCACCAACGCTGGGGTGTGTGCCAGCCAGCCCCGCAGGCCGAGCTCCCGTCCCAGCCACAGCGTGCCTCCGTAGGCCCCGAGCACGGCTAGCACCATGAAGCCAAGATAGGCGACCAAGACATGGCCGCCGATCAGTTCGCCGATGGCACCGATGGTCGTGTACAGCGTCCCCCCCGCGAAGGCAAAGAAGGGATAGAACACACCTGTGTCGATGTTGAGGGTGTTGATGAAGTAGCTTGGATGCCCCGCTTCCACAAGGCCCCTGCCCGCGACCGACGCGAGCCACAGGTGGTTGGTGAAGTCCCACCCAAAGCTTTCATTTGTGAACAGCAATGGCCCCGTGACCGCGAGTAGCGTGACCGTTGCCAGAAGCACCTCGACCCAGGCGATCCTCCCCTGGCGCGTCGTGGAGCGTTCAAAGACAGCAGTTTGCCCAAATCTCATGACGATCCGAGAGCGTAAACGAGCCGTCCGAGCTCCTCATGGTGGTCGTGGCGAACGCGCCACACAGTGGGAAAAGCACCCAATGCGTTGTCTCTCACTCCGCATCGCGCCGAAAGCCCGCACGCGGTGCTATCGGTCTGCCCCGCACGCGCCGCGCCGCCGAGACGCGGGCAGCTTGCTCGACCGCTCCCCGCACGCGCAGCGCCGGCGGCGCTGCGCATCAGGGTCGGTCGAGGACCACCCTGTCACTGACCATGCGGCTCCTCTGCTACTGGCCCTGCGGCTCCTTTGCTACTGGCCCTGCGGCTCCTCAGGCGTCGCCGGCGGCGCGGCGGGTGGTGCCGCGGCCGCGGGTGGCTGTGCGACTGGTTGCGGTTGCGGCTGCGGCTGCGGGACGGCCGCGTTCAGCGTCGGATGCTTTGCCTCTCCGCTGATCGCGTCCTTGAACTCGCGCATCCCGCTTCCCAGCGAGCGGCCGATTTCCGGGAGCCGCCTGGCGCCGAACACCAGCAGCAGGATCACCACGAGGAACGCAATGTGGATTGGATTGTCGAGACCCATGGATCCCAGTCTGACAGAAAAACCGCGGGCCCCAGCTTGTAGGCCTCCGGCCGACTGCGCCACCCTCTAGGCGTCTTTTCGCCCACCAACGTCCCCGCGTGCGTTCCTGGCCACGTTCTTGCGCACGAGCTGTCCCGCCACGAGCAGCATAAACAGCGCGAAGCCCACCTGTAGGACTTTCCCCGAGAGCGCGTTCGCCAACGCTACCCCCGCCCCCGCCCCGGCCACCGAGAACAGGCCAAGCTGCAGCGCCTCGCGCCTGCGCACGTTGCCGTGGCGGTCCTGCGCGATCGCTCCCACGATCGCCACTGGGACGATCGCCAACAGCGACGTAGCCTCCGCCTGGTGCTGGGTGAGGTCCAGGAGGATCACAAGGCCCGGGACGAACAGCACGCCGCCGCCCACCCCCAAGAGGCCCGCCACCACGCCCGCTGCCGCTCCGATCGCGACCGCGCCGATCATCATCTCACCTGGCTGTTCGTGGGCGAAGCCCGCCCGTCCGCGTGCGCGGCGAAGCCCGCTCGTTGGCGACGACGGCTGCCTGCGCGGATCACCCCGATCACCTCACCGCACCAGCAGCTCCACCGCGCTCGCCACCAGTACCAGCGCGAACAACAGCGCGATGGTGCGGCTTCGCAGGCGCTGCTGCAGCCACGTCCCCAGCAGCACCCCGCCGATCGCCGGCACTCCGACCAGCACCCCGTCTAGCACCCGCACGTTGCCATACCCCGCCTGCGCCGCCGCTGCGAACGCGGCGACGAATACGATCGCCGCCAGTGAGGTCCCGGTCGCCTCGCGCTCTCCGTATCCGAGCCACAGCACCAGCAAGGGTACGAGCACCGTGCCGCCCCCCACCCCGAAGATCCCGCTGAACAGCCCGGCCGCCGTGCCGATCGCCATCAGCTTCGGAACGCGTTTGGGCGATCGGCTCGCCGCCATGCCGGGCATACTAAGGATCGTGTGCCCCGCCGCCACACTTGTGGAGGCACTGGAGCCGCTGCGCTCCGATCCCTCCCGCTCCGCCGTGCTGCTCGACATCGATGGCACGCTCGCCCCGATCGTGAGGCACGCTGACGACGCCCACGTCCCCGAGGCCACGCGCTCTCTGCTGATCGAGGTCGCCAAGCGCTACGGGCTCGTCGGCTGCGTCAGCGGCCGCCGCGCCGCCACCGCACGCCAGATCGTCGCGATCGGGAGCATCGCCTACGTCGGCAACCACGGCGGCGAGCTGCTGCGTCCCGGCGCCACCCGCCCCGAGCTCGACCCCGAGCTCGCGGCATGGAGCGAGCGCGTGCGCGCCTTCGCCGCCCGCGTCTACACCGGCGCCCATCAGCGCCTGCGCGTGCGCGCCGAGGACAAGCAGGCGATCGCCGCCTTCCACTGGCGCGGCGCCCCCGACGAGACCGCCGCGGCGGCCGCAGTTCGGGAGATCGCCGAGCTCGCCCAAGCCGAGGGCTTCGCCGTGCACTGGGGCCGCAAGGTACTCGAGGTGCGTCCCCCCATCGCCCTCGACAAGGGCATCGGCGTCACCGCGCTGCTCGACGCCGCGGCCCCAGCGGTGGATGGAGGTCTCCCTGCGCGGGGGCGGGGGGGCGGCGATGGCGGAGCGGATGGTGCAGCCGCGGTGGATGGGCGCTCTTCCCTCCACGCAGCCCTCTACGTCGGGGACGACGCCACCGACCTTGACGCCTTCCGCGGGCTGCGCTCACTGGTGGAGGCAGGGAGGCTCGAATGCGCGGTGTGCGTAGCCGTCAGCTCCGACGAAACCCCCCCGGAGCTCCTCGCCGAGGCCGATCTCGCGATCGAGGGCCCCGACGGCGTGCGCGCACTGCTCGAGGCGCTTCTGTAATCGGCCGTGCGTTTCACCGACTTCCTCAAGACCACCGTCCTGCTCAGCGCAGGCGCCGCCTCTGCACTTGCGCTCGTCACCGTGCTCTCCGCCGCCTCCCGCTCGCAGTCGCAGATCGCGCTGCTCGCCCTCGTGTGGTGGGTGATCGCCGCGCTGGTTGGGGTCGCGCTCGGCCGCGGCAACGACACGAGCCCCCCGATCGCGCAGCTGCTCGCTGGCGCGCGCGCCACCACCGCGCTGCCCGAGCACCGTCCCTCCGCGATCCTTCTCAACCGGCTCTGGCCCCTGCTCGTGTTCACCGTGCTCGCCGGTGGCCTCGCCTTCCTCGCCCCCCAGATTCCCGCGATCGGCGCCGGCTTCGCGATCATCTGGGCACTTGCGTGGCGCCGCCAGTACGCTGCGGTGGCCGCGATCGAGGAGCGCGACGGGGTCCGCTTCTACGTGAAGCCCACCTCCCCCGTCCACACCATCGCCCTGGAGCGCACTCCCGGCTTCAAGACGATACGACCCGAGCAGGCGCGTTGAGGCAGACGGCATCCCCAGCGCCGCCCGGCACTGGCGGCTGAGGGGCGGGGGCGGTGCAAGTACCTCGCGAGCAGATCGATGTGCTACTCGTCACGCTCGGTTCCACCGAAGGACTGCGCGTCGCAGACGAGGAGCTCGCCGGCTCCTTGCGGCGCGCTGGCGCGAGCGTCGCCGTCGCCGCCGCCGCTCGCCCCCGTGAGGTTCGCACGCTGATGCTCACCGATCTAACCTGGGCCCATCGGTCCCGCGGCGCCGCCGAGGAGGCGCTCGAGAGGCTGCGGAGGGATCCGCCCCGCGCCGTGATCTACTCCACTACCACCGCCGCCCTGCTCTGGCCGCTGCCGGGAGCGATCCGCTTCGATGCGCCCGCCGCCGCCAACCGGCCCGGCCGCCACGGGCTCTGGCAGCGGCCGCTGGAGCGCCGTCGGCTGCGCCAGGCGCCCCTGCTACTGCCGTCGAGCAAGGGTGCCCTTGCCGAGGCCGCCGCCGCGGTCCCTGGCTGCGCCGAGCGCGCCCTGGTGGTGCCCTCCCCGATCGCCGCATGTCCGCCGCTGCGCAAGGATGAAGCTCCACTGGACCCCGTGCCCGATGTGCCCAGCGCCGGTCTGACCCCCGACCCGGTGGAGCGCGACACCGGCTTCGGGTCAGGGCCCGCGAAGTGCGACACCGGCCCCGGGTCAGAGCCCGCGAAGCGCGACATCGCCGCCATCACCTATGCCGCGAACCCCAACAAGAAGGGCTTCGACCGTGTGCTGGAGGCCTGGCGGCGCGTGCGCCGACCCGGTGAGCGCCTGGTCGTGGTCGGCATCACCCGCGAGCGCCTGCGCGAGAGCGGGTTCGACGTGCCCGACAAGGACGTCCAGGTCGCCGGGACGCTCCCCCAGGGGGACTACCGCGCCATGCTGCGTCGCTCCCGTGTGTTCGTGTGCGCCCCCCGGCGCGAGGAGTACGGGATCGCCCAGCTCGAGGCCCTCGCCGAGGGGTGCCTGCTCGTCAGCACCCCCGCTCCGGGTGCCTACGTCGCGCTGGCGCTCGCCCGCGAGCTCGACCCGCGCCTCGTCGGCGAGGATCTCGGCGCCACCCTGCGCTGCGCGCTCGACGCGCCCGCCGCGGATTACGCCGCGCGCGCCGCAAGGATGGTGGAGCCCTACACGGCCGCGGCCGTCGATCGGATCGTCGCCGAGGAGCTGCTCCCGCGGCTGCTGGGGGAGTAGACGCAGTGGCGCTGGTGCGGCGCTTGCGGTTGCCTGCAACACGCGCACGCAGTTGCGGCCACGCCCGCTGCGGGCGAGTGGCCCGAGGGTCGCACCTGCCATGGGTTAGGTTCAGGACACGCCCGCTATAGGCTGGTGGCCCGCTCTCGTTTGCGCACTCCCGCGAGCTCCGCCCACGGGCGGGTGTTGGCGACATCTGCCTTGGTCAGCCACCCCCGGCGCGCTGTGAGCACTCCCCAGCGCATGTTCTGGAGCGTCTCGGGGCGGTGGGCGTCGGAGTCGATCACGACACGAACCCCCGCGCGGACCGCGGCTCGGGCGTGAGCCTCGGAGAGGTCGCGGCGATCGGGGTTGGCGTTGATCTCGAGCATCGTCCCGGTTCTCGCGGCCGCCGCGAACACGGCCTCCAGATCCAGCGCGTAGGGTTCGCGGCGCTCGATCAGGCGCCCCGTGGGGTGGCCGATCGCGTCGACCAGCGGGTGTTCGATCGCGGCGATCATCCGCCTCGTCATCGCCTGCTCGCCCATCCCAAACGCGGTGTGCACGCTTGCCACCACCCAATCCAACCGCGCCAACAGCTCGTCCTCGTAGTCGAGCGTCCCGTCCGGCAGGATGTCGACCTCGCTGCCCGCCAGCAGCGCGATTCCCTCGAGGCGCGCGTCGATCTCCCCGACCCGCTCGATCTGCTCGCGTAGCTGCGCGGGGGAGACGTCGTTGCCGAAGCCGTGCGAGGCCGAGTGGTCGGTGATCGCCAGGTACTCGTACCCAAGCGCGCGCGCCGCCTGTGCCATCTCCTCGATCGTGGCCTTCCCGTCGGAGGCGACCGTGTGGCAGTGCAGGTCCCCGCGGATGTCCCGGAGCCCGATGATGTTTGGCAACCCGCCCCCCCGCGCGCCATCGAGCTCGCCGCGGTTCTCGCGCAGCTCGGGCTCGATGTGGGGGAGTCCCAGCAGGTCATACACCTCGGCCTCGGTCGCGCACGTATGCGTGGTCCCGCCCGCGTCCTCCTTGACGCCGTACTCCGAGACGTGCAGGCCGTCGCGCACCGCCCGCTCGCGCAGCGCGGCGTTGTGGGCCGCGGAGCCCGTGAAGTGCTGTAGCAGGTTGCCCAGCTGCGCGGGCGCCGCGATCCGCAGGTCAACGCCCAGGCCCGAGTGCGTCCGGCCCCGTGCTCCGGCCTGTCCACTGGAGCTGACGCGTTCGATCTGCTCCAGTGATCCCAATACTTCCGCGAGCCCCTGGGCGTCCCCGGTGACCGCCACGAGGTCGATGTCCTTGACGCTCTCCACTCCCCGCCGTGTGGAGCCGGCGAGCTGCACGCGGGCGTCCCTGGGGCCGTGCTCGCGCAGGCCCGCGGCCAGCGCCTCCCCCAACTCGATCGCCGCCGGCAGCAGCACCCGCCGGGGGGATGAGAGACCGGGGCGGGCCTGCGTCCGTCCACCGCCGGCCGGGCCGTCCGCCGTCCTCGCCTCGGGCAGCTTCTCCAGCGCTTCGAGCATCTTCGTCTCGAACTTTGCGCCAAGCCCCCGCACCGTGCGCAACTGTTGCGCGAGCGCAGCGTCGCGCAGGGTCCGGGGGGAGTCGATGCCGAGCGCGTCGTGCAGCAGCCGCGCCCGCTTCGGGCCCAGGCCGGGGATGTGCGTGATCGCGATCAGGCCCGAGGGGAACTTCGCCCGCAGGCGCTCCGCCGCGGGGATCGCGCCGGTGTCCGCCAGCGCCACGATCTTCTCCTGCAGCGTCTCCCCGATCCCGGGCAGTTCGACCGCGCGTCCCGCCCGCGCGAGGCCCGCCACCGAGACTGCCGTCTCGCGCACCGTCTGGGCGGCCCTGCGGTAGGCGAGCACGCGGTGCACGATCGCCCCGTCCAGCTCGTACAGATCGCCAAGCTCTTCGAGGGCGTCGGCGATCGCTGAGTTGGGGACGTCGAGCATGGTGGTATGGCTGAGAGAGCGATAGGCCGGCTCCCCGACCGATCGGAGATCGACGGGATCTCGATCGGCCAGCGGCCCGGCTGCGCCACCGTCTAGGGTAGGGGGCCTCAGTGGACGGCACCGCCTGGCTCATACTGCCCACCTACAACGAGGCCGAGAACATCGAGGCGATCGTGCGCGCCGCGGGGGAGGTTCTCGCGCGCTCTCCGTGCGAGGACTTTCGCGTGCTCGTCGTCGACGACGGCTCCCCGGACGGCACGGGCGAGCTCGCGGAGCGCCTGTCCGCGGAGCACCCTTGGACGCAGGTGCTCCACCGCACTCGCAAGGAAGGCATCGGCCCCGCCTACCTTGCTGGCTTCCGCCACGCTCTGGAGCAGGGGGCGGCATACGTGCTGGAGATGGACAGCGACTTCTCCCACGACCCCGCCGATCTGATGCGGCTGTTGGAGGCGACCGATCGAAGATCGGCCAGCGACGGGGCGGACCTGGCGCTCGGCTCCCGCTACGTCCCCGGCGGGGGGGTCAGCGACTGGGGCCTGCTGCGCCGACTCGTCAGCCAGGGGGGCTCCATCTACGCGCAGCTCGTGCTCGGTCTCCGCGTGCGCGACCTCACGGGTGGCTTCAAGTGCTTCCGTAGAGAGGTCCTCGAAGCGATCAACTTCGACAGCGTGCGCTCCCAGGGGTACGCCTTCCAGGTGGAGCTCACCTACCGCGCGGTGCGCGCGGGCTTCAACGTGGTGGAGGTCCCGATCGTCTTCCGCGACCGCCAGCGCGGGCAGAGCAAGATGTCCTGGCGGATTGCCGCAGAGGCGGCGTGGCTGGTGCCGCAACTGCGCTACGGTCGCCAACCGTCGTCCGGGGCCGCCTCCGGCCCCTCGGTGGGCGCCCCGCGGGATGACGAACGCCACCCCGTGTCTCTCGCGCCGCCGGCCAGCCGCGTCTCAGCGCGGAAGTAGACGGCGTGGACGCCGGCGGTGGGGGTAGACGCCGGCGGTGGAGTGGACGCCGGCGGTGGGGGTAGACGCCGACGGTACGGAAGTAGACAACTGGCGTACTGTCGGCGCTCTCGGGTCCGGCGCGTAGGCGGGGGCCGAGCTGCTCCAAACACCGGTCGGAGACACTGGGTCGGATCCGCGTAACAGCTTCAGGGGTCAAATCCCGGGTGTGGCCGCCTCGATGACACCTAAGAAGTGGGATTCTATACCTTCTCGGCGTATGGAGGAGTTGATAACCCATCGCCGGAGTGCAATTCGTCTGCCGGCTCGCCTGCGTGCACTGGCGGCAGATCGGGTGAGTCTGGCGCTCTGCGTGGTCTTCTTGTTGGCTGCCGTATTTTATCTCTTGATTGTGGCAACCTCGAGGCTGTTGGTTCTTCATGGACGTGCCGACGAACCATATAACCAGCTCGCCAATGCGTTTCTTCATCTCCACCTCTCGATTGGCCGTGCGCCGGCCGCGCTTCTACGCCTGGCAGACCCCTATGACCCGACGCAGAACAAAGCCATCGTCAATAGCGCTCGTATCAACGGCTATTCGATCTTCGACCTCGTTCTATATCGCGGACATGTGTTTCTTCCTTGGGGCGCCGCGCCGGCAATCGTCCTGATACCGGCACACCTGCTCGGCTTTGAGCCGTCGTCAGGTACTGTCATGGTCTTTTTTGCGATCGCCGGTCTGGGGTTTGCGTTGGCGACGTTGCGCGTGCTGTTGAGGCAGCTCGGTAACTCGACCATATGGATGTGCATGCTCGCCGCGTGTACCCTGGCGCTCTCCTCGGTGGTGCCCTTCCTACTGCGGCGTCCAGCCGCCTACGAAGAGGCGATCTCCGGTGGCTACTGCTTCGCGATGGCCGGCGTCTGGCTCGCCGTCTCGTCGATCGCCCGACGCCGTGCGCCGCTGTGGCGCTTGGCGCTTATGAGCCTCTGCTTTGGCTTGGCGGTCGGTTCACGGCCGTCGCTTGCGCTGAGCACCCTGCTGCTTGTGCCGGTCTTCATATCGTTGCGGAGCACCCGACCCCGGCGCGGATTGCTGATTGCCCTGGTTGTCCCGGTCGGCGTGTGCGTGCTGCTGCTGATGGCTTATAACCAGGCGCGCTTCGGCAGCCCCCTGGATAATGGCTATCACGACCAGCTGGGCCCTTACGATTCGCAAACCGCGCATTTCGCCGACATCGGCAACCTGCTGCCTGGAGCCTGGCTCTATGTGCTGGCAATTCCCCGCCCCCTGGCTCTCTTCCCATTCATCTCCCTCGGCCACCCGCCCGATCCGTACCCCGCAAGCCTGCCGCTGTACTACCGGGAAGGGCTCTCGGCCACCGGTGGGCTGCTGGCAATGACGCCGATCGTGGTCTTCCTCGGTGCACTGCCCTGGCTCTGGCGGCGCCGCTCGGAGTCGCTTGGGCCGCTGGCCCTCCCCATGTTGACAGCGGCGTTCGCGGGCTTCGCCTGCATGATCTTTATCGCGTACGAGATCTTCGGAACCACCGAGCGCTACGAGGTGGACTTCACAACGCTGCTCCTGTTCGGGGCTCTGGCGGCGTGGTTCGCTCTGTCGAAGACACTCCGCGGGGGCCGGCGCCGGCTGGTGCGAATAGGCGGAGGTTTGCTCCTCGCTTGGGGCTGCCTCGGCGGCCTGGCGATCAGCTTTACCGGCTCTGAAGGTGAGTTTGCCGCCGGCCTACCCGGAGTGTGGAGCACGCTGGAGGACATCGGTTCACCGGTGTCGACCGTGATTGCGACCATCGCCGGGCGCCCCGTGTTGGGGGAAGTATATGCACCCAACGTCCCGCGTGGTGCCCATGTGCGTTATGTAGGTCTCGGCAGCGGTATCACTGGGTTCTCGCTGAGAGCCGGCGATCAGGCGGATCTCACGATCGTCTCGCCCGGCGTCCGCGAGGCTGTTCTGCTTGCAAACGTCGCTCCGGGTCCCGCGCTTGGAGCGGGCGCGTCGCTTTGGGCGGTCATCGGCGAGCTCGGGCATGTGAGTCATACCTACCCGCTGCCCGCGCGTGGCGGAGTGGCTCGCATTCCAGTGCTGCTGGGCCCAGGTGTTAACCATCTTACGCTAAGTCCACTGGCCAGCGCGATCAGGCTGCGCAATCCGAGGACCCCGAGCACGCAGTCGCTGCTGATAGTCACCAACCTATCGCTTGCGGGTGGGTGATGAGCGTGCAGACACCGACCGCGTGCCGCGTGTGTAATGGCCGGCTGGAACTCGCTCAGCGGGGAGGCAACTTGGAATACGAGCCCGCGGCCTTCAGTCCGAGCTATCACCGTGCGGGCACGCATGGTGACTACTATCGCTGTGTCGACTGCGGGACATTGAACCAGGTCTCGCTCCCTCGTGGCGAGGAGTTGCACAACCTCTATCGAGCGATGAGCGACGAGGGCTACCTCCCCGAGGAGGAGGGGCGCCGGCGCCACGCGCGCAGGCTGCTGGACCTGCTGGGAGCGCACGTGCCGCGGGGACGCCTGC
The DNA here is from genome assembly GCA_963742275.1 of uncultured Solirubrobacterales bacterium. Taxonomy (GTDB): domain Bacteria; phylum Actinomycetota; class Thermoleophilia; order Solirubrobacterales; family Solirubrobacteraceae; genus Palsa-744. The sequence continues at coordinate 1,473,047 of CAVUKU010000001.1, forward strand.
TGGATGTTGGGTGCGCTTACGGCCTGATGCTCGACGAGGCTCGGCGGCGCGGCTACGAAGTCGAGGGCGTGGAGCTGTCGGCCGATGCCGTGCGATATGCGCGCGAGAGACTGGGCCTGCCAGTGCGGGAAATGGCTCTCGAGGACGGGGCGCTGGGGGATGCGCTGGAAAGCGAGCGCTATGACGCGGTCCTGGCGGTGGATGTACTCGAGCACTTTGACGATCCCGTGGCGGCGCTCGATTGCTTGTGCGCCCTGCTCGCACCGGGTGGCGCTCTGCTGATAGTGACCCCCGACCCCACCTCGCTCATGGCTCGCGTGGCAGGTCGCCGTTGGTGGTGCTACGAGCCGGCGCACGCCTGTCTGATCCCGCGTAAGACACTTTATGAGCTGATCCGCAGGCGTGGCCTGGTGGTGGTCGAGGACTTCTTCCTTTGCACACCTTCACACTCAGGTATTGGCTTAGAGGCCTGAGTGAATGCAGCGGCTGGGCGGGAGGCGCGATTGCATTCGTGGCGGCGCGCGTGCCCCGCAGGATGATGCTGACGGCCTCGCTGCGAGACGATCGTGTGCTGCTTGCGCGCTATCCCGTGACTCGCACGCACGTGCACTCATGACGGCGGTCGTCATCGGCTCGGGTCCCGCTGGCGTTGCCGCGGCGCAGGCGCTGTGCGATGCTGGTCTCACCGTGACGATGGTGGATGCCGGCGACACGATCGAGGCGGGGCGGATGGAGCTGTTCGATACTCTCGCACGATCCGAGCCGGACCGCTGGTCGCCAGAGCTCGCCCGCCGGGCACGCAGCGCCTTCCCGGTGGATATTAAGCACGTACCGCTCAAACCGGCATATGGCTCGCTGTTCCCGTACGCACTGGATGACCCAGACCTGCAGGTGGTATGCGAAAACGCTGATGCCCTGTCATCGCTCGCATATGGTGGACTGAGCAACTCCTGGGGAGCCTCGATCCTGCCGTTTCGCGGGTCTGACATCGAGGACTGGCCGATCTCGCTCGACGACTTGGAGCCACACTATGAGGCTGTGCTGCGGTTTGTGCCGATCGCCGCGGAGCGCGACGAGTTGATCGAGATCCTGCCGCTCTACACCGATGCACCCGGTACGTTGCGCCGCGGCCCACAGGCGGAGATGGTGTTGGGCCGCCTGCGTCTACACGCCGCGGCGTTGAGGGCCGCGGGCTTCACCTTCGGGGCATCGAGGCTGGCGGTGGTGGCATCGGCGGGACACCCTCGCAACTGTCGTCACAGTGGGATGTGCCTATACGGCTGTCCCTATGGATCCGTCTATAACGCCACGCACACGCTCGATAAGCTCGTACGCGGTGGCAGGGTCGACTACCGGGGTGGCATCTACGTGGATCGCCTGACGGAAGCCGGTGGATCGGTGACAATCGATTTTCATGAGCGCGGCCGTCCCGCTCAGAGGGGGCGGCTGACCGCATCTCGGGTGTTTGTTGCGTGTGGCTCCATTTCCTCGACACGGCTGATGCTCGAATCGACCGGGAGGACGCGGCTCACGCGCCGGCTGCGGGACAGTCAGTACTTCGTGATCCCGATGGTCACTGCACGCGCTGCGCCGGTCAGCGTTGCGACACAGGGCAACACCCTCGCGCAGGTGTTCCTGGAGCTTGAGGATGCGCGCGTCTCCGAGCACACGGTTCACCTGCAGATCTATGGATACAACGACATCATGCTCTCGGCGTTGGCCAGGCGACTGCCGCTGGGGCCGGCCAGGCTCGAGCGGGTGCTGCGCTCCGTACTGGGGCGCCTGGTCTTCATTCAGGGCTTCCTGCACTCGGCGGACTCGCCCGGGCTCACAGTCGCGTGCGACCCTGGCCGCGTTCGCGTGGTCGGCGACGATATAGCGGTAGGGGCGGCGCGGGTGAGGAGTCTTGTGCGCCGTCTCGCCGCAGCGGGACGCCTCCTCGGCATGATGCCCGTGCCCGGTCTCCTCCACATCGATCGCCCCGGCAAGAGCAACCATCTGGGTGGCTCCCTGCCGATGCGGCGTGAGCCCGGCGAGTTGGAGACCGATACGCTCGGACGCGTTCCCAACTGGGGCCGAGTGCACGTCGTAGATGCCTCGATCTTTCCATCATTTCCCGCAACGACGGTGACGATCTCGGTGATGGCTAACGCACACCGGATCGCTGCCGCCGCCGCCAGGATCGAGAGGTGAGGGCCGGAGGCGGTGCCCCACGCGGGAGTGGAGGGACCCCTACGCGCCCCCGGGCCCGTGCCGAGCGGGTCGTGTCGCGAGTACCGCGGCGTGGAGCACGAGCGTGAAGGTGAACAGCGAGAAGCCGACCATGAGCAGCATCAGTCCGGCGACGCCCAGCCTGTCCTGCGCGGAGGCCCGCACGGTAAGGTTCTCGTGGTGGGAGAGGTAGTACACGATTAGCGGGAGCGTGCAGGCCAGTCCGGTGAGAGCCGTCAGGGCGGCCACCACGACGCTGCGGGTATAGGGAAAGACCTTCAACCAGCGGTCTCTGGCCCGCTCGCGGTAGTCGAACAGTACCTGCGCGATACAGCCGAGCAGGAACGCTTGCAGTCCGGTGATGGTTAGGGTGACGCCGCAGAGCATCCAGTACACGGAGAACCTGATCGGTCCGATCGTGATCGGTCCCAGGCTGAGCGGCAGGGTGATGAGCAGGCCGATGGCGAACAGCACCAGACCTGGCTTGAGCAGGAAGAAGTCGGGGCCGTACACGAACATGGCGCGCAGGTTGATCCACGCCGCCTTCCAAGGGGAGAACCAGCCGACGCGCTTGTGGTGGCTGACCCGTCCCTCGCGATCCTTGAGCAGGGGAACGGGTACCTCGGCGATGCGCATGCCCATGTGTACGGCCTTGGCGATCATCTCCGTTGTGTAGTCCCATGAATCTGAGTTGAAGTCCATCGCGACGAGCCCGTCGCGTGTGACGCCCCGCATACCGCAGTGCATGTCGGAGAAGTGGGTGGAGTAGAGGCGGTTGAGGATCCACGTGGTGATTGGGGTGCCGAAGTATCGGTGCAACCAGGGCATTGCGCCGGGCTCGATCGAGCCCTTCCAACGCGAGCCTATGACGAATTCGTAGCCTTCATGGAAGCGGTCAACGAACGGTTTTAGGTGTCGGAAGTCGTAGGTGCAATCGGCGTCTCCCATCAGCACGTAGCGACCGCGGGCGCAGAGAATCCCTTCCCTGTATGCGACCCCGATGCCACGCCTCGGGATGCGCAATACGCGCGCTCCCGCCTCCAGGGCGCGCTCCGCGGTGGCGTCGGTGGAGCTGTCGGCAATCACGATCTCGCCGCTTATGCCCGCCTCCCTCAGGCCCTCGTGGCACCAGCCGACGAACTCGGAGATCGTGAGCTGCTCGTTGAGGGCGGGGATCACGATCGACAGCTCGGGGTCCTCCGTGTCGTTCTCTGGGATGAGCAGCTGGACCTGATCGATCGGATCGAGGGTTATCGCGCCGGTCGGGTTGCAACCCGCGAGGGGTGACTGACTCATGGTGGCGGCATCGTACTTCTGGCGATCGGTCGAGAGATGGGAAAGAGTCGGCTTATGCGGGATTTGCGCAATCCAGCGGGGCCTCACCTGGGGGCATTGTTTCTCTTTCCAGGGAACCCGGCCCTCGTTGACGGGGAACCCCCGGCCCATGTTTTATGGAGAAGCCCCGTCCTCGGGTGGTTCAGCGCGAGCGGCCGGCACGGCGGTGGCGCCCGCCCGTCCGAGACTCGCTACACTTTGTATAGTATTAGGCAACCACCCCAACTCCACAGAGCGGCCACAGAGAGAAGGAGGCCCCCATGGCAGGCACATTGAGCGAGGTAACCGATGCGAACTTCCAGGCCGAGGTAGTCGAATCCGACACCCCCGTGCTGGTCGACTTCTGGGCGCCCTGGTGCGGGCCCTGCCGCGTGGTGGGCCCGGTGCTCGAGGAGATCGCCCAGGAGCGCGAGGACCTGCGGATCGTGAAGCTGAACGTCGACGAGAACCAGCAGACGGCGGCCAAATTCCAGGTGCTCTCGATCCCCACGATGATCCTCTTCAAGGCGGGCGAGCCCGTCAAGACGGTGGTCGGCGCGTATCCGAAGAAGAAGATCGAGGCCGAGCTGGAGCCCGCGCTGGTGGCGTAGTTCAGCTGGGCCGCTCGAAGCGGCGCAGCGCGATCTCGATTGCGAGGCCATCGATATCGGTCTGCTCGCGGTGGTCCATCTCGGCGGTGTGGGCGCTCGCGCCGAGATGGAGGCTCACCGCAAGCGTCTCTCGCGCGAGGTGGTCGCGGTGAGCCTCGGCGGCCGCGATCAGTGCGGGGTCGCCTGAGAGGGAGAGCTCGATCCGGTCCTCGACGGCGAGGTCGGCGTTCTTGCGGGCGCTCTGCACGGCGTGCACGATCTCCCGCGCGCGGCCCTCGCGGCGCAGCTCCTCGCTGATCGCGAGGTCGAGCGCCACCGCATGGGCGCCCTCGCGCTCGACGGTGTAGCCGTCGGGGGCCTGCATCGTGAGGATCACGTCCTCGGCTGAGAGTGTGTGCTCGCGGCCGGCTACGGAGATGCCGAGCGCGCTCTCCGCGCCCGCGCCCCGCCTCACCGCGGCCGCGACGTGCGCGGGGTCGAGCGCCGCGATCGCCTCGGCGACGAGTGGCATCTCCTTGCCGAACAGCGGGCCGAGGCGGCGGTAGTTGGGCTTCACCTCGTAGCGCCCGAGCTCCTCGGCGCCCGCGACGAAGCGCACGCGGCGCACGTTGAGCTCCTCGCGCACCACATCGGCGAGCCGCTCGATCGCGGCGCGCTCGCGCCCGGCGGCGACTACCACCGCCTCGGCGAGCGGCTGGCGCACCTTGATCTTCGCCTGCCCGCGCGCGCCGAGGCCGAGGCGCACGGTCTCGCGCGCGATCGCCATCGCCTCCTCGAGCTCTCGATCGCGCGTGGGAAGCACAGCGCCGAGGGGGAAGTCGCAGAGGTGCACGCTCGCCAGGGCGCCGTCGAGGTTGTCGTAGATCTCATCCGCTACGAACGGGCAGAAGGGGGCGAGCAGCTTGGCGATGTCCAGCAGGCAGGCGCGCAGCGTGCGGAATGCCGCCGGGTCGCCGTCCCAGAAGCGCCGCCGCGAGCGGCGCACGTACCAGTTGGAGAGCTCGTCCACCAGCTCCGCGATCGCCCGCCCTGCGGAGGTCGCGTCGTAGGCGTCGAGGCGCTCGGCCACGAATTCCGCGGTGCCCGCGGTGCGCGAGAGCGCCCAGCGGTCGAGATCCTCATCCGCGCTCCCCCGCGTGGCGCGGGACTCCCCGGCCGAGCGCTCCGCCGTGGCGTGCTCGGACGACCCCGCGGACCCCTCCACCGCCGCGGGCTCCGCGGGGAGCTCGCTTAGCGACTGCTCGTTCGCGTGGGCGTAGAGGACGTAGAAGAAGTAGGTGCTCCAGAGCTGCTTGAGGAACAGGCGCACCCCCTCCCCGATCGCCTCCTCGGAGAAGCGGTAGCCGTCCCAGGGCTGCTTGGAGGTGAAAAAGTACCAGCGGAACGCGTCCGCGCCGTGGGCGTCGATCACCTGCCAGGGCTCGACGGTGTTGCCCTTGGACTTGGACATCTTCTGGCCCTCGGCGTCGACGATCAGCCCGAGGCAGAGCACGTTGCGGTAGGGGGCAGTGTCGAACAGCAGGGTGGAGACGGCGAGCAGCGAGTAGAACCAGCCGCGCGTCTGGTCGAGCGCCTCGCAGATGAAGTCCGCGGGAAAGCGCCCGGGGTCGGCGGTGAAGCGCCTGGCCTGCGCCTCCAGATCATCGGCCTCGATGTCCCGGCCCTCCGTCGTCTCGCTGTTCCCGGCGAAGGGGACGTGGTGCTGGGCGAATGGCATCGCGCCGGAGTCGAACCACACGTCGATCACCTCCGGGACGCGGCGCATCGGCTGCGCGCAGCTGGCTTCGGTGCAGGCGAACTCGGTCTCGTCCACGTAGGGGCGGTGGTGATCTGAGAGCGACTCGCCGGAGAGCTCCGCAAGCTCAGCGAACGAGCGGATCACTCGGACGTGGCCGTGATCGCAGCGCCACACCGGCAGTGGCGTGCCCCAGTAGCGCTCACGGGAGATGGCCCAGTCCACGTTGTTGGACAGCCAGTCGCCAAAACGCCCGTGCTTGATGTGCGGGGGATGCCAGTTGATGGTCTCGTTGGCCGCGAGCATCCTGTCTCGCACCTTTGAGGTCGCGATGTACCAGGAGGGCTTGGCGTAGTAGATCAGCGGGGTGCCGCAGCGCCAGCAGTGGGGGTAGGAGTGCTCGTAGTCGCTGCGCTCGAACAGCAGTCCGCGCGCGTCGAGGTCCGCGATCAACTCCTCTGTCAAGTTGGGGTCCTTGACGAAGCGGCCTGCGTAGGAGCGCCCGCTGTGGCTGCGCACACGCTGGTCGTAGGTCCCGTCGGGCTTGACCGGGTTGAAGAGCGTGCTGGGCTGAGTCTGATCGAACATCCCTCGAGCCAGCGCCGAGTTGAAGTCGTCCTCGCCAAACGCCGGCGCGATGTGTACGAGGCCCGTGCCGTCCTCGGTGGTGACGAAGTCCCCGGGGATCACCGGCAAGGCTCCCGCGGGGCCGGTATTGAAGATCGGGCCCGCGTAGGAGGCGCCCACGAGACGATGGCCGGGAAAGCGATCGAGGATCTCGGCATCCTCGCCGAGGACCCTCTCCACCCGCGCCTGCGCCAGGACGTAGACGGTTTCATCCGCCAGTTCGTTCGCGGGGTTGGCTTCGGGGGCTCTGCGCGCTCGCACGTACTCGATCTCCGGCCCCACCGCCACCGCGACATTGCCCGGCAGCGTCCACGGCGTCGTCGTCCAGATCAGCAGCGCATCGCCCTCTCGTAGTGGAGAGGCGGGATCGGGGGGCTGGGCTGAAATCCAAATCGGATCCCCCGGTTGCTGCACAGGCGTTCCCGGCTGCTCGGGTGTGGGGAGGTGCACCGGCAGCCGCACGTACACCGACGGATCGACCACATCGCGGTAACCCAGCGCCACCTCGTGCGAGGAGAGCGCGGTGCCGCAGCGGTAGCAGTAGGGCACGACCTTGTGCCCCTCATACAGCAGCCCCCGCCGGTGGATCTCCGCGAGCGCCCACCACACCGACTCGATGTAGCTCTCATCCAGCGTGCGGTAGGCATCGTCGAGATCGATCCAGAAGCCGATCCGCTCGGTGAGGCGGTTCCACTCCTCCAGATACTCGAACACCGACTCGCGGCACTGGCGGTTGAACTCCTCGATCCCGACGACGTTCTCGATCTCGTGCTTGCTGTTGATCCCAAGCTTCTGCTCGACGGCGATCTCCACCGGCAGGCCATGGCAGTCCCAGCCGCCCTTGCGCTCCACGCGGTAGCCGCGCATGGTCTTAAAGCGCGGGTAGATGTCCTTGAACGCGCGCGCGAGCACATGGTGGGCGCCCGGCCGGCCGTTGGCGGTGGGGGGGCCCTCGTAGAAGACCCACGGCTCGGCCCTCTCGCGCAGCTGAAGGGACTGCGCGAACACCTCGCGCTTGCGCCAACGCGCCAGCACCTGCTCCTCCAGCGCCGGCAGCGGTTGGTGGGGGTCCACCTTGCGCGGTGGGATCAGTGGATGCCGCGTGGGAGCCGTCACGGGCGGCTCATTCTATGGGCGCATCGGTTGGGCCCCGGACGGCGGATTGAGAGGTGGGGGTCCCGAGCGTCCGCCGAGAATCGGCCTCGTCGTGAGCGCGGGCTGTGTTGATGAGGTCTCGGTGGGCCCCGCTGCGCGAGCGCGGCCGTTCCTACAAAGCCTCTGTGGCCGTCGCCGCTCGGCGGACTGTGATCCTGTGCGGCTCGGCTGGCAGTTCTCGCAGCGCTTCGGCGGCCGCGTGGGGCTCGTCGGGGAGGCGCCGCACCATGCTTGCGCCCGTGTCCGGGAGGGCACCGCGGTAGTCGAGCACCTCGAGCTCTCCCCCCATGCTCTGTCGCGCCGCGTACACCAGCCGTCCGAGGGCATCCAGCGAGGCGCCCCCACCCGCCAATACCATCGTGCGGGGGCGCAACGCGCGCAGTGCGTGGCCGACGCGAGTCGCCTGCAGCTCCACCGGCAGTGTGAGCACCCGCAGGGCGCCCCTGCGCAGGAACAGCTCCAGCGCCTGCACTCGCAGTGCGTCGATGTCCGGGGGGCGGGTCGTATCGACGATCAGCACGCCCTCCGCGATCGCGGCCGCCGGCGGTGCCACGCGCAGCGCCGCGGCCAGCCAGCCGGTGGCGTAGCGCCAGGCGAAGCCGAACTCGGGCGAGACCCCCTCCTCTGCCGCGGACTCCTCGCCCAGCGATCCCACCGCCCCCAGCAGCAGCGATTCTACGGTGCGCTCCAGCGAGCGCACCGCGAGGCTCTCCTCCAGCAGGCGGTCAGCCCGCTCCCGGTCGAGCGCCGCCAGCGCGCTTCGCATCTGGCCTGGGGAGGCCAGGCGGGTGCCGCGCTCGCGGGCGATCGAGACCGCTGAGGAGATGTTCTGCGTCTCCTCGAAGGCCTGCTGCAGCGCTTCGATCTCCGTCAGCTCGAACTGCCGGTGCCCGCCCTCGGTGCGCCGCGGGCTGGGGTAGCCGAAGCGCTGCTCCCAGCTGCGCAGCGTGTTCGGACTGACACCGAGCATCGCCGCTGCTGCATTCGTGCGTATCGCGCTCATCGACAGGAATGCTCACCTCTGCGCAGCTTTCCCGCAACCGCCGCAAGAGCCCCTGCACTCCGGTCGATGCCGTGCGGTGAGGAGGAGTTAGCCGGGCGGTCGCGACGTGGGGTGTTGGCCGCGTGGGGTGTTGGCCGCGTGGGGTGTTGGCCGCGTGGTCGCGACGCCAGACCGCGCGGGGGCGGCCGGCAACGAGCCGAAGGGGAACGAGAGCGCCGGCAGGCCGCGCGTGGCCGCATGTGTGGGGTGCGGAGAGTCGAAAACAGTTCTCCATATATTCAGAGCCCGCGCCCCGATTCTGCCTACCATCGAATCGACCGAGCCCGTGCTGAGAGCGCGGTGGGTAGGTATTCGATGCAGACACGCCACAGCGATCACAGCCCCTCCTACCTCGCCGCGGCGGCGAACCTCGCGCGGACGATCGACCCCGCGCAGTTGGATGCGATGGCGCGCGGGCTGGCCCAGGTGCGCGAGCGGGGAGGGCGGCTGTTCATCCTGGGTGTGGGGGGCGGCGCCGGTCACGCCTCGCATGCTGTCAACGACTTCCGCAAGCTCTGCCTGATCGAGAGCTACGCCCCCACGGACAACGTCTCCGAGCTCACCGCGCGCACCAACGATGACGGCTGGGAGATGTCATTCAGCGCGTGGCTGGAGATCTCCCGCCTCGGCGCGCGCGATGCCCTGCTCGTGTTCTCGGTCGGCGGCGGCTCGCGTGAGCGGGGCGTCTCGGTCAACCTCGTAAACGCGATGGAGGCGGCGCGCGAGGCCGGGGCGTCGATCTACGGCGTGGCCGGCGCTCCCGGCGGCACACTCGCACAGCTCGCCGACGTGGCGATCCTGCTGGCGCCCCCACCCGAGTTGCGCACGCCGCTGGTCGAGTCCCTCCAGGCGGTTGTGTGGCATGCACTGGTCTCTCACCCCGAGCTCGCCCTCAAACAGGGCCACTGGGAGTCGCTCGCCGGCCTGAAGGCATGAGCGGCTCCCCGGCCGTGTTCCTCGATCGAGACGGCGTTCTCAACGAGCTGGTCCCCGACTCCGACTCCGGGGAGCCGGAGTCTCCACTGCGCGTGGAGGACGTGCGTCTGCTCCCCGGGGTCGCCGCGGCCGCCGCCCGCCTTGCGCGGGCTGGCTTCACGCTCGTGTGCGTCTCAAATCAGCCCGCTGCGGCGAAGGGCCTCGTGTCGGTCGAGGTGCTCCTTGCGATACACGGGCGGGTGATCGAGCTGCTGGCGCGGGAGGGAGTGGAGCTTGCGGGCACCCGCCTGTGCCTGCACCATCCTCAGGGCGTCGTGCCCGAGCTCGCCGGGACGTGCGCCTGTCGCAAGCCGGCCCCCGGAATGCTCCTCGATGCGGCCGCGGCGTTGCGAATCGACCTGCGGGCGTCGTGGATGGTGGGAGACACCGATGCCGATGTGGGAGCGGGTCGCGCCGCCGGCTGCAGAGACCCTGCTGATCGAGCATTCCGCCAGCAAGCACAAGCGCCGGAGCGGGATTCGGCCGGATCGCCGCGCTGCCGACCTCCCCGACGCGGTGGGACTCCTGCTCGGCGGCTAGGTCGCAATCATTTCCGCGGAGGTGAATCTCGTATGGTGATCCGCAAGGTGATCGACCAATGCTCGAACGCATCTCCACGCGCATATTCGCTGACGGCGCCGACCTCGACGGCATCTTCGCGCTTGCCGCTGATCCACGGATCGAGGGTTTTACCACCAACCCCACATTGATGCGCAAGGCCGGTCTGAAGAGCTATGCCGAGTTCGCGCATCGCCTGCTCGAGCGCGTCACCGAGCATCCAATCTCCTTCGAGGTCTTCGCCGACGATCCCCTGGAAATCACCCGCCAGGCACGCCTGATCTCCGCGTGGGGCGAGAACGTGTACGTCAAGGTCCCCGTCACCACAACCAGGGGCGAGCCGCTCGCCACGCTCGTGCGCGAGCTCTCCGAGGGGGGCGTGAAGGTGAATGTGACCGCTCTCTTCACGACCGCCCAGGTGGCAATGATCACGGCGGCCGTGGAACACGGTGCGCCCTCCTACATCTCCGTCTTCGCTGGGCGGATCGCCGACGCCGGCGTGGACCCCATGCCGATCATGGCCCGCTCCGTGGAGATCATGGGCGACGCCCCGCGCTCGGAACTGATCTGGGCTTCGCCCCGCGAGATACTCAACCTGGTGCAGGCCGACCAGGTGGGGTGTCACATCATCACAATCACCCACGACCTGCTGAAGAAGCTTGACTGTTTGGGCAAGAGCCTCGAGCAGTACTCGCTGGAGACCGTTCGCATGTTTCACGGCGACGCGGTGGCGGCAGGATTCACCCTTGAGGAGACAGATGTCAATCAGGACCTCACCCCACGAGTTCACAACTAGCCAGGATCCACAGGTGAACATGAAACGCGTCTGCATCACCGGCGGCGCGGGATTCATCGGCAGCAACCTCGCCGACCGCTTGAGCGTCCAGGGCGTTGAGGTCGTGATCCTCGACAACTTCCGCACCGGCCGCCGTGAGTTCGTGTCCGACGCCCTCGCCCGGCCCGGGGTAAGGCTGATCGAGGGCGACGTGCTCGACATGGCCGCGCTCGAGGAGGCCTTCGAGGGCTGTGACTGGGTCTTTCACCTACAGGCCAACGCCGATGTGCGCCGAGGTTTTGCGCACCCGCGGCGCGACCTCGAGCAGAACACGATCGCCACCGCCAACGTCCTGGAGGCGATGCGCGCGCGGGGGGTCTCCAGGATCGCCTTCTCCTCGACCGGCGCGATGTATGGCGAACCGGACGTGTTCCCCACGCCCGAGGACGTCGCCTATCCGATCCAGAACTCGCTCTACGGCGCCTCCAAGGTGGCGGGCGAAGGGATGATCGCCGCCTACTCCACCGGTTACGATTTCACCGGCGTGATCTTCCGCTTCGCCGCAATCCTCGGTGAGCGCTACACCCACGGGCACATCCACGACTTCTACTGCGGACTCAAGCGCGACCCCACGCGCCTGAGGGTGCTGGGGGACGGTAACCAGAACAAGTCCTTCCTCTACGTCCAGGACTGCATCGACGCGATGCTGAGGGCCGCCGAGCACCATCGCGAGGAGCCCGGCACGTTCACCTACAACCTCGGCACCGATGAAACCGTGCTGATTCGCGAGGAGGCACGCACCGTGGCCGAGCACCTCTCGCTCGAGCCGGAGTTCGAGTACGCCGGCGGGCGCAGCGGGTGGCCTGGCGACAGCCCGCTGATCTACCTCGACACCGCGCGGATCCGCGGCCTCGGCTGGGCGCCCAAGCTGACGATCCGGGAAGGCGTGCTGCGCACACTGGAATGGCTGGACGCCAACGAGTACGCCTGGCGTGAGCGGATCGCGCATGGCGCGGTCGCCGGGGAGACGCTCTGATGGGGAGGGCGGGTGGCCGGGCCGCGGCGATCGGAGCAGCGTGTCGTGCGAGCGGCATTCGCGAGGGGGTCGTGTTCGGTGAGCGGCGAACGTTCTGAGGCGATCGGATGAGCATGATCTTCAGTCGTGCCCCGCTGCGGATCTCGCTCGGCGGCGGCGGCACCGACCTGCCCTCCTACTACGGCAAGCACGGCGGTTTCCTCGTCTCGGGGGCGATCGACAAGTACGTGTACATGCTCACCCACACGGTCTTCCAGCGCCGCTACCGGATGAAGTACTCCGAGCTCGAGGAGGTCGATGAGATCTGTCAGATCCGCCACCCCATCCTGCGCGAGAGCCTGCGCCGCCATTGGAGCGGCTCTCCGGTCGAGATCGCGTCCGTGGCCGACGTGCCCGCCGGGACCGGTATGGGCTCCTCCGGCGCCTATACCGTCTGTCTGCTCAAGGGCTTGGTCCTGGCACGGCACAGCTCGATCAGCCCTGTGGACTTGGCGGAGGCAGCGTGCGAGATCGAGATGGGCATGCTCGGAGAGCCGGTCGGCAAGCAGGATCCCTACGTGGCCGCCCACGGGGGAATCTGCGCCTACACCTTCCATCCCGATGGGAAGGTCGATGTCGAGCCGCTCGAGCTCGACGTCTCAGTGCTGAGGCGGCTGCGCGACCAGCTGCTGCTGTTCTATACGGGGGAAGCGCGCTCGGCCTCCCGGATGCTGGCCGACCAGGACGTGCGCTCCAAGGCGGGCGAGGAGCAGATGATCGAGAACCTGCACCGCACCAAGGAGTTGGGGCGCCGTATCCATCAGCTGCTGAAAGAAGGCGAGCTCGAGCACTACGCGGAGCTGATGCACGAGCATTGGGAATACAAGCGCGTGCGCTCCCCGGGGATGACCAGCGAGCACGTCGATCGCCTCTATGCGCAGGCGCGCCGCAGCGGGGCGATTGGGGGAAAGCTCGTGGGCGCCGGCGGAGGCGGGTTCCTGCTTCTGTACGCTCGCAGGCCCGAGGACACACGGCGGGCCATGGCTGCGGCGAACGCGTCCGAGTTGGCATTCGACTTCGAGTTCGGCGGCGCCTATGCAAGCGAGTACGCGTGAGCGCGCCGCTCGGGAGCCGCGAGCTCGTGGTGCTCACGCCCCGGGGTACACGGTCGTGAGCGCAGGGCGCAGGGCCATCGAGAGCTCCCTGGTCGCCGCCAACGGTCCGGTCGAGCAGACGCTCAGCATCGTCGTCCCTGCGTATAACGAGGAGGAGAACGTACCGGTCGTCTACGAGCGGCTGTGCAAGGTCCTGGCGGACGTGGACGTGAAGTGGGAGCTGATCTTCAGCGTCGATCCATGCAGTGACCGCACCGAAGAGCTGATTCTCGCGCTGCGCGGCGAGAACCCGCGCGTGAAGATGCTGCGGCTCTCCCGCCGCTACGGGCAGTCGATGTCCACACTTGCGGGTCTCGCCGCGTCCTCCGGCGACGCGGTCGTCGTGATCGACTGCGACCTTCAGGACCCCCCCGAGCTGATTCCCGAAATGATCCGGCTCTGGCGGGATGGCTACGACGTGGTGTGCGCACAGCGGCGTACCCGCGCCGGGGAGAGCATCTCCAAGCGCGTGACCGCGGCTGTGGGCTACCGCGTGATGAACCGCATCGCCGATGTCGCAATCCCCGTCAACACCGGCGACTTCCGTCTGATGAGCCGCCGCGTCGTCGAGCAGGTGGTTGCGCTGAAGGAGGTCCACGGCTACCTGCGGGGCCTCGTCAGCCTCGTCGGCTTTCGCCAGACGAGCATCGCCTTCGACCGCGACCCGCGGGCGGCCGGCTCGACCAAGTACCGCCACTCGTGGGGCTCCTGGGTCGAAGGCCTGAACGGGATCGTCGGATTCTCCCGCTACCCCCTGCAGATGATCTCGATGGCCGGTACGGCGCTTGCGGGTGCGGCCCTGATCTTCGCCCTCCTCTACCTCGCGCTGAAGATCTCCGGCAGCCACACATTTCCGGTGGGCAACCCGACGATCGTGATCGCGATCTCGTTCTTCAGCGGCATCCAGCTGCTCTCGCTGGGCGTGATGGGCGAGTACGTGGGTCGGATCTACGACGAGGCGCGCGACCGCCCCAAGTACATCGTCGAGGCCAGTTACGGCTGGGGGGATGACGCGGCATCCAGCGAGCTCCCCCTCGAGGCCCGACGCTTGGGTGTGGGCGGGCGCGTATGAGCTCTCTGCGGGTTGCCATTGTCGGCTGCGGCCTGATCGGCGCCAAGCGCGCGAGCGCGCTCGTGGCGGCGGGGGACGAACTGGTGGCCTGCCACGACGTCGACCCGCACGCGACGCGACGGCTCGCCGAGAGGTATCGCTGCCGGGCGTGCGCCACGCCCGAGGAGCTGCTGGAATCCGAGCCCCAGATCGTGGTCGTGGCCACCGTCCATGACCGGCTGGCGGAGCTCGCCGAACTGGCATTGGCGGGGGGAGCGCACGTGCTGGTGGAGAAGCCTGCCGGGCTTTCCACCCTCCAGATCGATCGCCTGATCGAGTGCCAGCGCGCCAGCGGCCGTCTGGTCAAGGTGGGGTTCAACCACCGCTTCCACGAGGGGATCGCCCGTGCCGCCGAGGAGGTCCACTCTGGCCGCCACGGAGAGCTCATGTACCTACGCGCTCGCTACGGGCACTGCGGACGCCCTGACTATGACCGCGAGTGGCGCGCCGACCCGGCACGCTCGGGCGGCGGCGAGCTGGTCGACCAGGGGATGCATCTGCTGGACCTAAGCCACTGGCTGGCCGGCCCGCTGCCGCTGCACTCGGCGCTGCTGCGTACCCAGTTCTGGGACACCCCCGTCGAGGACAACGCCGCGCTGATCTTGGGTGAGGCGCACTCGCGTACCACTCCCTGGGCGATGCTGCACGTGAGCTGGACCGAGTGGAAGAACCTGTTCTCGCTCGAGATCTTCTGCCGCGAGGCCAAGATCCAGGTGGACGGGCTGGTCCGCTCCTACGGGCCCCAGCGGCTGAGGATCTTCCGGATGAGACCAGAGCCCGGGCCCTTCGAGGAGGAGGAGATCGTCTATCCGGAGGAAGACCTCTCCTGGCGGCGAGAGTGGGAGCGTTTTGCCGGGGCGGTCGCGGCCGGCGATGGACGGCCGCTGCTGGGTGACCTGCAGGATGCACGCTACGCGTGGCGGCAGATCGAGGCCGCCTATGCCATCGGGCCCTATGACACCATGCGGGACACAGTGGCGGTGTAGTGAGATCGCTGGATGAGGACCTGTCACTGATGCCACCTATTCGAGCAAATCGCCCCGGACCGATCGGCGTTTTGGGCCTTTGGCACCTGGGAAGCGTGACCGCCGCCTGTCTGGCTGAGGCCGGCAGCGATGTCGTCGGAGTCGACCCCGGGGCCTGCGTGGTCGACGAGCTCGCTCGGGGCCGCCCGCCGGTGTTCGAGCCGGGACTCGCCGAGCTGATGGCTCGGAACAGCGAGCGCCTGCGCTTCACGACCGACCCGCTGGAGCTCGCTGAGGCAAGTTGTGCGTGGGTGACCTTCGACACGCCAGTCGACGACGAGGACGGCGCCGAGGTCGAGTGGGTCCTGACCCATGCGGAGGAACTGCTCGTGCCGCTTGCCGAGAACGCTCTCGTGATCGTCTCCTCTCAGCTGCCGGTCGGCAGCATCGCCCGGCTGCAGGCGCGGTGCGCTGCCAGTCGCGGCGACGGCGGTCTGCGCTTCGCCTGCGTTCCGGAGAACTTGCGCCTGGGGTGTGCCCTGGAGTCCTTCCGGGCACCCGACCGGATCGTGGCCGGCGTGCGCAGCGAGGAGGATCGTCGCGAGCTGGCCGAGCTGTTGGCGCCCTTCAGCACCTGCGTTCAGTGGATGCAGGTGGAGTCGGCCGAGATGACCAAGCACGCGATCAACGGCTTCCTGGCCGCCTCGGTGGCCTACATGAACGAGGTCGCCGCCATCTGCGAGTCAGTGGGCGCCGACGCCGTTGAGGTCTCGTGCGGACTCAAGAGCGAGGGTCGCATCGGGCCGCGCGCATATCTGGACCCCGGCGCTGCCTTCGCCGGCGGAACCCTGGCTCGCGACATCGCCTTCCTGCGCGGGCTGGGTGAGCGCCACGGGCGGCCGACCCACGTGCTCACGGGAGTGACCGATGGCAATGCCGCCCACAAGCACTGGACGCGGCACAGGCTGCTGGAACTGCTGGGGGGCGGGGCATCTGAGGAGCGTCCTCTCGGTGACCGTATCGTGGCGGTGTGGGGCTTGACCTATAAGCCCGGGACGGACACGCTGCGGCGTTCGAGCGCCGTCGAGCTGTGCCGCTGGCTGGCCGGCGCCGGGGCGGCGGTGCGAGCCCACGACCCCGCTATCAGTGCCCTTCCCAGGGATCTCGCCGGCGGGGTCGAGCTGTGCTCGAGTGCCCTGGATGCGGTGTCCGAGGCCGACGCTCTGGTGGTCTGCACGGCGTGGCCGCACTACCTGGAGGTTCCCATGGACGAGGTCCTGTCGGCTCTCTCGCAGGCGGTGATCGTCGATCCCGCCGGCTGGCTACAGGACTCCCTGGCTTCCCGTTCTGGCGTGCGCTACGCACGTGTCGGCGCGCCCTTCACCCACACGGACCCAGGCCCGTCTCACCCAATGACGGCCGAGCTGCCCTCATGAGTGCCGCGCCGGGGAGTCCGAACGGGAGCCACTCCCTGGCTGGTCGGAACGCACTGATCACTGGCGCGAGCCAGGGGCTGGGGCTCGAGATCGCGCGGGCCTACCTGGGCGCCGGGGCGGCGGGAGTCTGCATCTGCGGGCGCGATGACGCCATCCTGAAGAGCGCCGCCGCTCAGCTGGACGGGGTTGCCGGACCCCGCCAGCGGGTGCTGGCCGAAGTTGCCGACGTGTCCACCCCCGAGGATGTAGAGCGGCTTGTGCAGAACGCCCGGGCGTGTCTCGGCGAGCTCACGATCCTGGTCTGCAACGCCGGCGTCTACGGTCCCAAGGGGAGGTTCGATCGGACGGACTGGCCGGCGTGGATGCGGACCGTCGAGATCAACCTGTTTGGATCGGTTCTGCCTGCCCGTGCCGTGGCGCCTGACTTCGCCAGGCGTGGCTACGGCAAGATCATCCAGCTCTCTGGGGGCGGGGCCACGGGGCCGTTGCCTGAGTTCAGCGCCTACGCGGCCTCCAAGGCGGCGGCGGTGCGCTTCGCCGAGACGCTGGCCGTCGAACTGCGCGAGCACCACGTCGACGTCAACGCGATCGCGCCGGGGGCGCTCAACACCCGCATGCTCGAGGAGGTGCTCACCGCCGGACCCGAGCGGGTGGGGGAGGACTTCTACGAGCGAGCGCTCGAGCAGCGGCGCTCCGGGGGAACCCCGTTGCGGCGCGGCGCCGAGCTCGCCGTCTTCCTGGGGTCCGCGGCCAGCGACGGCATCACCGGCAAGCTGCTGAGCGCGGTGTGGGACCCGTGGTCGGAGCTTCCCCGTCATCGTGAGGACCTCAACTCCGATGTGTACACCTTGCGGCGCATAGTGCCCGGCGACCGCAGCCTGGAGTGGGGGGATGTCCGAGATGCCAGATCCGTCAGTCGGCGTTGCCCGAGCGCCGGTCTGCCAGGGGGCCAACTCCGCGTTGCGTCCTGCGCCCGGTAGCGAAACCGTGCCGGCCTTCGAACGGGGATGGCGGCGGCCGGACGGGGGGCTCGACGCGTATCTGCGCTATGTCGATGACGATCGGACGGTCAACTGGTCGGTGGAGCTGAACAAGCTGTATGCCGAGCACGCCCGCGAGCACTTCTTCGACGCGTGGATGCGCCGGGAGATGCTCGATCGAATGGGTCCGCTGGGCGCGAGCGCCGTCATCGTCGATCTGGGCTGCGCGAGCGGCTCTCTGCTCGAGGATCTGCGAAGGACTCGACCGGATGCGCAGCTGATCGGGGTGGACATGGTCGGTCCGGGATTGCGTGCGGCTCATATGAACGTCCCCGACGCTCGCCTGCTTCAGGCCGACGTGTGCGCCCTGCCACTCCGGGATGCCAGCGTGGACGCGGCGACGAGCGCGAGCCTGCTCGAGCACGTACCGGGTGACGAGGTGGCGCTGTCCGAGCTGTGTCGTGTGCTGCGCCCTGGCGCTCGGGCCGTGCTGGTGGTTCCCACCAGCCCCGGCACCTACGACTACTACGACCGCTTTCTCGGGCACGAGCGGCGCTATGCCCGCGGAGAGCTCGCGGCCAAGGCTCGGCGGGCCGGTCTGGAGGTCGTGGAAGACGCGCACCTTGGGAGCATCATGTTTCCCCTCTTCTGGCTGGTCAAGGAGCGCAACCGGCGCCGCTACGGTCATCTCGATGGCCGAGCGCTTGAGTCCCGGGTGGCTTCCGATATGGCCGGCACACGCGACTCGCGCATTGGCCGCCTGGCGTGCGTGCTTGAGCGAAGGCTCCTGCGTTGCGGCGTCCGCTTGCCGTTCGGCATACGAGGCCTGACCGTGGTACGTCGCCCGGGGGCCGATTGATGGCTGAGCGGCCTGTTGGGCCCACCGCGGGTACTGGAAGCCGCCCCGCGTGGCCCGCTGCGCCCGCGACGGGCGCCCGTGGCCGTCCGAAGTGGCATGGCGCGCCGGTCACCGGTGCTCGGGGACGGCCCGCCGCGCCATTCGTGCCCACCCAGAGCCGGCGCAGTCTGAGCGTCGTGATCCCGGTGTTCAACGAGGAGGGAAACATCGAGCGGATTTACGCTCGCCTGCTGGAGGTGCTCTGCACACTGAGTTTGGAGTGGGAGCTGCTCTTCAGCGTCGATCCCTGTACCGACCGCACCGAGGAGTTGATCCTGGCCCTGTGCGAACGCGACTGGCGCGTGAGGATGCTGCGCTTCTCGCGCCGCTTCGGTCAGCCGGTGGCGACGCTTGCGGGCATGGACGCGGCGAGCGGCGATGCCGTGGTGGTCATCGACTGCGATCTTCAGGATCCCCCTGAGTTGATCGCCGATCTCGTCGCACGCTGGCGCGAGGGTTACGAAGTGGTGTATGCCCAGCGTCGCACCCGGGCGGGCGAGACGCTGTCCAAGCGGATCGTTTCGGCCCTGGGCTACCGCCTGATCGCACGTGTCGCCGATGTTGAGATTCCCCCCAACACTGGCGATTTTCGTCTGATGAGCCGCCGGGTCGTCGACAACGTTCTCACCCTGAAGGAGACCCACGGCTTCCTGCGCGGTCTGGTTGGCTACGTCGGGTTCCGTCAGACCAGCGTCCTCTACGACCGCGACCCCAGGATGGTCGGCTCCAGCAAGTACAACCGCTTCCTCGGATCGCTGGTGATCGGTTTGAACGGGGTGATCGGCTTCTCGCGTTATCCGCTTCAGCTGATCTCGGTGTCCGGTGTCGCGCTGGCGGGCGTCGCCTTTCTGGTGGCCGTCGTGTACCTGGTCCTGAAGCTGCTGGGCGTACCGTTCCCGGTCGGCAATCCCACCGTGGTGATTGTCGTGGCTTTCTTCAGCGGCGTGCAGCTGCTGTCGCTCGGAGTGATCGGCGAGTACGTCGGGCGGATCTACGACGAGTCCAGGCAGAGGCCCAAGTACATCCTCGAGTACTGCCGCGGGTGGGACGAGGAGGCGGGAACATGAGCGGGCTCCCCGCGGTCTGCATCCTCGCCGGTGGGCTGGGCTCTCGCCTGGGCGAGCGTGTGCGCACCACGCCCAAGCCGCTCATCGAGGTGGCCGGCGAGCCCTTCCTGTGGCACCAGTTGCGGCTTTTGGCCCACCACGGCGCAAGTGAGATCGTGCTCTGCGTGGGCTATCTGGGAGAGTCGATCGAGCGGTGCGTGGGGGTCGAACGGTTTGGGCTGCGGATTACATACAGTTTTGACGCCCCCGGGTTGGATGGCACGCTGGGCGCGATCCGACGTGCGCGAGGACTGCTCGGCGAGCGTTTCCTCGTGCTCTACGGAGACACCTATCTGCGCCTCGACTACGCGGCGGCCGCGGCGGCCTGGCGGGCCAGCGGTCTGCCGGCGATGATGTGCGTGCTCCACAACGAGGGACGCTGGGACGCCTCCAACGCCGTCTATGCCGGCGGACGCGTGATCGCCTACGACAAGCGCGTGCCGCGGCCGGAGATGAGGTGGATCGACTACGGCCTGAGTGGGCTCGAGCAGGCCACGCTCGACCTCCCCTCCCTGCAGACGCGTGAGCTACCCGACCTCTTTCACCGGTTGGCGGGCGACGGACTGCTCTACGGCTTCGAGGCGACCGAGCGGTTCTTTGAGATCGGAACACCGGCTGCGCTGGCAGAGACGGACGCGTTCCTGCGCTCCCATGGCCCCCGTCGCGGGCACTCGGCTGGCCGAGGGTCATGCGGCCCGCAGAGGGATTCGCGTGTCCCGAAGTTTTTCCACCGCCCACTCTTCGAAAGTGCCTCCCACCGCCCAAAGTGGCAATAAAACTCGTGATATGAAATGATGGAGAATCGTACAAAAGCGGTCTCTGGCAGGTGGGGCCCGAAACACCCGCGCCTAGCCAGGTGGGGAGGCCGCGCCGTCCTGTCCGTGATGGACAGATACCTCTCGCGCCACGGTCTACATCGCCCTGACAGTGAGCTCGGACGCTCGCGACTCGCAGCGCTGAAGCAGACGATTTGCGCTGGCAACGAGGCCTATGTACTTGGGTTCGCCACGGGAAGCCACAACTCCGGGGCGGCGCTGGTGCGTGTCTCGGAGCGGGGAGGCGTGGAGCTGATCTGCAACGAAGAGGAGGAGCGCTATACGGCGGTCAAGCACTGTCACGAGTACCCCGTGCACTCAGTCGAGGCGATTAAGCAGCACATGCAGGCGCTTGGCCTTGAGTCCAGGGACCTGGCCGCATGCGTGAGCTGCTGGGACTATGCGGCCGTCGGCAACGTGATCATGGTGCACCCGGTCTTGGAGGAGGCGCCGGCGAGTCTGGCCCTGCTATGGGGGAAGTCCGGGCGGGAGAAGTCCGCCGACGCACGTGGTGGGGTGGCGGCGTTGGCCGAGGCTCCCTCACGCCTTGGACACCAGCTCGGGCTCGGCGACCGCGTGCCGATTATCGGCGTGCGCCACCATGACAGTCACGCGTACCTGAGTTACGGGGTCTCGCCGTTTGCGGCCACCACCGATCCGGTCATGGTGCTCATCATCGACGGAGGCGGCGACGACGCCTGCACGTCGCTCTACGCTCACCGGTTCGGCCGGCTCACGCTGCTGAGCGCGCGAGTCACCAACCAGCTCGAGTCGCTCGGCCGGATGTACGAGGTTCTCAGCGCAACGCAGGGCGGTTGGCCGCCACTGAGCTCAGAAGGCCGCTACATGGGCGCGGCCGCCTGGGGAGACGGCAATCGGCTCACCAACCGGTACTACCGACGGCTGAAGCACCTCTTTCACTATGGGCCCGAAGGCGAGGTTCGTCTCAACCGCGCACTCGCCAACTGGACAAGGTCTTCATGGGACAGTCCCTACACCGAGGAGCTGATCGACATCCTCGGTGAGCCCATCCCACTCGAGGAGATGTGGCACCCAGATGCCATCCTGAACGTCGAGGACATCCGCCACCCACAGGTCACCCGCGACCGCGTCGACAAGGCGGCCGCCGCACAGATGGTGCTCGAGGATGCGCTGGTTCACATCGTGGACCACCTGATCCGCGAGACCAGCAGCCACCGTCTCGTCCTGAGCGGCGGTACGGCTCTCAACTGCGTCGCCAACATGCGCCTGCTCGAATGCTTCGATGAGAGTTGGTACGAGCGCAACCTCGGGCGGAAGGGCACACGGCTGCACCTCTGGGTGCCTCCCATACCCGGCGATGCGGGCACACCGGTCGGCGCCGCGTATGCGTTTGCGATGCGTGCCGGGGCTCGACCGGGCCCCCCGCTGCGACACGCCTTCCGCTGCGGCCTCGCGCCCAGCACGCGGACGATTCGCGCGGCCGTGAGCGCTGAGCCGACCGCCGCCAGCGTGTCGCTCGGGGACTGCTCCGAGCCCGATGTCATGGATCGGGTTGCCGACCTGCTCGCGTACGTGCTGGCCGGCGATGGCGTCATGGGTCTTTATCAGGGCATCGCGGAGACAGGTCCCCGTGCGCTGGGCCATCGCAGCATCCTTGCCAACCCCTGCAGGGCGGATACCCGGCGTCTGCTCAACGAACGCGTCAAGCACCGCGAACTGATCAGGCCGCTGGCCCCCATGCTCACGCGCGCTGCCGCCGAGCGCCTCTTCTATCTGGAGGAGGGCGCATCCGACGATGACTACGACGCCTACAACTACATGGTGCTCACCGCGCGCGCGCGGCCAGAGGCGCACGAGACGATCCCCGCTGTGATCCACCACGACGGCACCGGTCGTCTCCAGATAGTACGCCCCGATATCGATCCGTTCTGCCACGAGTTCCTGCTCGCGATGGGACGCCGGGTGGGCGTCGAGGCATCGGTGAACACCTCCCTCAACGTCGGCGCGCCCATCGCGCATACGCCCGAGCAGGCGATCGCCACGCTCAAGCGCGCACGCGGCATGGACGGTCTGCTGATGATAGGCAGCGACCGGCAGGCAACTCTCGTATGGCTGGAGGACCGCGCCGACATCCGCGAGCGCCTCATGGAGTCCGTTCGCGCGTGGACTCAGGAGACCGGGGTCGCCCTACGATAGTCGGGTGGTCCGCTACCGCGTACAAGCGTGAGGCTGCGCCTCTACCACCACTCCGACGGCGCCCGCGTTGCCTACCGCGAGCTCGGCGCCGGCCCCCCGCTTGCGCTGCTGCACTCCGCGACGCTCTCCCACATGGAGTGGGAGCCCGTCGCCCGTCGCCTGGCGGAGCGCTTCCGTGTGGTGCTCCCCGACCTGCCGCTGCATGGGGACTCCGAGGATCGGGCGCGCTATCCATATACCCTCGACTGGTTCGCCGAGGTGCTCTGCGGCTTCGCGGCCGAGGTGCTCGGGCCGCGCCCGCTGCTCGCCGGCCACGACATCGGCGCCGAGATCCTCCTTCGCGCCGTGGCCGGCGGGGGCGTCGAGCCTTCGCGGCTGGTGCTGATGCCAAACCGCCTGCACCGTCCCGAAGCGCACGCCCGGCTGCGCGCGGCCTGGCGGATCGCCGCTTGCGCGGGCGCACTCCCCGGCGCCGACCGCGTGCTCACCCACGCCGCGCCGATCGTGTTCTCCCCCGCGCTCGGCCCGCGGCTCTCCGCGCGCGGAGAGCCCGCCGCGCGCGACCTCGTGCGCCACGCCTTCGCCGACGTCCCCGGCAACCCCAGCCTCGCGCGCTCGTGGGCCAAGTTCGCTCGCCGTTGGCCGCGCGGGCCCCAGACGCAACTGCTCGAGCTCTACCCTCGCCTCGAAGCGCCCGTGCTGTTGCTCTGGGCCGACCGCGATCGCCTGCACCCGCTCGTGGGGGCCGAGGAGACGCTGAAGCTGCTCCCACGCGCGCAGTTGCGGGTGCTGGCGGGGACCGGCTTCCTGATCGCCTACGACGACCCCGTCGGGCTCGCCCGGGAGCTCGTCGCGTTCTGCGGCTAGAGGGTGGCGCAGCCGGCCGAAGGCCGGCTGGCCGAAACGGGGATGCGAGCCGAAAGGCGAGTGTCTCCCGGCTTTCGGTCGGGCCCCTCTTTTGGCAGATATTGTCCCGCGGAGCGTCGATCAAGGAGATACGAATGAGCGATAGGCAATTGTGGGGCGGGGAGACCGCCAAGGCCGTGGAGAACTTCCCGATCTCCGGGGAGACGGTGCCGGTCGCGGTCGTGCACTGGCTCGCGCGGATCAAGGGCGCCGCCGCCGCAGTCAACGGCGAGCTCGGGCTGCTCGACAAGCGGCGCGCCGCGCACATCGAGAAGGCCGCCGCGGAGATCGCCGCCGGGCGCCACGACGCGCAGTTCCCGATCGACGTCTTCCAGACCGGCTCGGGCACCTCCACCAATACGAACGCCAACGAGGTCATCGCCGCGCTCGCCGGCGAGCGCGTGCACCCCAACGACCACGTCAACATGGGGCAGTCCTCCAACGACGTCTTCCCCTCCGCCGTGCACCTCGCCGCGCTGGAGGTCGCCCAGCGCGAGCTGCTGCCCGCGCTGCGCCAGCTCGAGCGCTCCTTCGCCAAGAAGGCCAAGAGCTTCCAGAACGTCGTCAAGGCCGGGCGCACCCATCTGATGGATGCCGTGCCCGTGACCCTCGGGCAGGAGTTCGGCGGCTACGCCGCCCAGATCGCGCTCGCGCAGGAGCGCGTGCGCTGCGCCCTGGAGCACGTCGGGCAGATCCCGCTCGGGGGCACCGCCACCGGCACCGGCCTCAACACCCACCCCCGCTTCGCCGAGAAGGTTCGCGCGCGCTTGAGGAAGGAGTCCGGCCTGAAGCAGATCGCGCCCGCCGCTCGATCCCTTCGAGGCGCAGGCCAACCGCGATGCGCTCGTCGAGCTCTCCGGCGCACTCAAGGTGATCGCGGTCTCGCTCACCAAGATCGCCGGCGACCTTGCGCTGATGGGCTCCGGGCCGCGCGCCGGCATCGGCGAGCTCTACCTCCCCGAGCTCCAGAAGGGCTCCTCGATCATGCCCGGGAAGGTCAACCCCGTGATCCCCGAGGTCGTGCTCCAGGTCTCTGCGCAGGTGATCGGCAATGACACCGCGATCACCGTCGGCGGGATGCAGGGCCAGTTCGAGCTCAACGTTCGTATCCCCCTCATCGCCCGCAACCTCCTCCAGTCCCTGCACCTGCTCACAGCGGCCTCCCGTGCGTTTGCCGAGAAGTGCGTCGACGGCATCCGCGCCAACCGCGCCGGCACCGACGCCTCCGCCGGGGCCACCCTCGCCGTGGCCACGGCCCTCAACGGCGCCATCGGTTACGACAGGGGCGCGGCGATCGTCAAGCAGGCCACCGACTCCGGGCGGCCCCTGCGTGAGGTCGCGCTCGAGGAGGGGGTCGATCGCCGAGCTGTACGACGCCACGATCGACCTTGGCAGGATCGCACGGGGGAATCGATAGGGATTACGCGCCCGACAGTCAGCCCGCCGCGGCGGAGTGCAGCGGGCGCCCGCTGAGCGGGTTCGCGCCCGGGAATCGGTTGGGATGCGTCAGTGGCGTGAAGCTAACGTGTAGACCCCACCACAACCCCCTGCCTAAGGAGACCGTATGTCCCGCTTCGCCACCGTGAACCTGTTGGACCTCGAGGATGCCGTGGGCGATCGGGCCCCAGGAATCGAGGGCCGGTTTGCTCGCAGTCACCTCGACTCGCGCGACCTCGGGGTCAGCATCTTCCGTTATGCGGCAAACATGCGCAGCCCGATAGCTCACAGTCACCGCGAGCAGGAGGAGGCGTACATCGTCGTCGCCGGAGCGGGGCGGGTGCTGCTTGACGGCGATATCCAGGAGCTTCGCCAGTGGGACGTCGTGCGCGTGGCGCCCGACGTGGTGCGCGCCTTCGAGGCGGGCCCCGAGGGGCTGGACATCCTCGCTGTCGGTGGCCCCAGGCCCGAGGGCGGCGACGGCGTCATGGGCGCCGCCAACTGGCCTGACGCTCAATAGGCGCCAGCCCGGGGGGGTGATGGGGTGCCGCCCACTGGCCCGACGCCAACTGGCGGCCCGACGCTCAGTAGGTGGGCAGCGCCTTGAACAGCCGCGCCACCACGCGCTCGGCGGACTTGGGCTGTCCGGCGTAGTCGAACAGGCCCTTGCCGTTGATCCCTTCGATCAGCCTCACGTGAGGTAGTTCGCTGCGTACCGAGCCGCCGTTGTAGGTGGGGGTCTCGGCGAAGTCGCGCAGCACCCACACCAGCATCCCGCTGAGGTGGGGGTCGGCGTTGTAGATTCTTATGTGCTGAGCCAACAGGTGCGATTGGTAGGCGTACCCGCCGGGGCTGCGTGACTTGTTCAGCGCGTTGGCTTCGGCGCCGAACTCGCTGATGAGCTGGACTTTGCCCGCGAACGTCCGATGCATCGCCGCGAGGCGTTCGCGAATGTACTTGCCAAGCCGCTTGGGCTTGTAGTGGACGCCCTCGTACCAGCCGGAGTAGTCGGTCTCGGAGACCGCGTCCACGTCGCGGTACAGCGGCCCCGTGACCTTGGGGGGGTAGATCCCCCACACGTCCACCGCTACGATCCGCCCGGGATCGTAGGCGTGCAGCCACTGTGACGCCGTCTCCACGTACTGCGCCTGGCCCCCGGGGTGGCCGTTGCCCGCCATCTCGTTGGTGAGGTTCCACGCGATCACCGAGGGGTGCCACTGCTCCGCCTCCGCCGCGGTGCGCACGTCTTCCTGGGCCCGTTCGGCGAGCGCGGGCGTGATCCCCGTCCAGTCTCCCGAGGGGTCGTTGGGGCCGACCCCCTGCCACACCATGATCCCCGCCGCGTCGAGGCGTTCCAGGAAGCTCGCGGGGAGCGGGTGCTGGGAGCGCGTGGCGTTGGCACCGATCTCCTGCAGCTCCTCCACCAGCGTCGCTTCTTCGGCGGGGCCCAGCGCTTCGCCGTGCCCAGGCGCCTCGATCTGGATCGACGCCCCGTGCAGCTTCAGCGGTTCGCCGTTGAGGTACATCTTTTCCCCGCTCCACGTCAGCTGGCGCAGGCCCACGTGGGCGGTGTAGCTGCTCTCGCCGGGCACCGCGAGTTCCAGGTTGTACAGGTTGGGGCTCCCCGGGGCCCACTCCGCCGGTTCGGGGACCGTCACCGTCGTGCTCGCCCTCACAGTCTGTTCCGCTCCCACCGCCTGCGGGGGAAAGCTCACCGGGATCGTGTGGCCCGCCCCGCTGAGCGTGCCCTCGGGGGCGATCGTGCGCGCGGGCCCGTCGTTGCGCACGTTCACGCTCAACGCCACGGTGGCCGTCTGCGCGTGGGGGGTGTCCGGGGCGAGGGTGGTCTGGATAGTGGGGTCCGACAGCTCGCTCGCCCCGATCTCCCGCACGCTCACCGCGCCGTCGAGCCCCCCGAAGTTGAACCACGTGCGGTGAAAGCCTTCGTGGATCTGGACCAGGGGGTCGCGCCAGTTCACGCGCACCACGAGGGTGTGCGTCCCTGCGGCCACCGTGGGGCGCAGTTCGAAGGGCAGGTCGAAGCCGACGTGTGAGCCCACAGGCTGCCCGTCGAGCCACACTTCGGCGACGTAGCTGACCGACTGGAAGCTCAGCGCGTACACCCCCGCGGCGGGGGCGGCGAAGGTCGTGCGATACCACGCCACCGAGCCTTCGTAGGAGGGCACCGCCGTCTGCCCTTTGACGGGGGTCGGGTTCGCCGTGTTGGGCACCGTCACCTCCGTGCCCGCGAAGCCCCCCGCGGGCCACCCCTCGAGGACCCCCAGGTCGCCCGGATCGGGGCTCATGGTCCACTGGGTCAGCGCTACCTGCCCCCCGGGGCCTTCGCCGAGGCTCGCGCTGCTCGGGGGGGCGCTCAGCGCGCATGCCAGGAGGATCGCCACCCCCGCGATCGCGCTCTTGCCGGAGAAGCCGCCGTACACGAATCACTCATTGTGACGGACTCACCGGCGATCTTCGCCGGGTCCAATCCGGAGGTGGGAGACACCGGCACCGGTGTACATCGTGGATCGGTGCGTCTGCCGGGAGGCCCTGCAAGCGCGCGCTTGTGAATTTCGTATGGTGATCGCACCGGTGATTGCGCGGTGGCCCACCAATGCGTGAATGGATCTCTGAAAGAGCGGCACTCCTGCGGAGGCTCCTCGCCCCCGATTCGGGCCTGCTCGGACAGGGGGTTCGCTTCGTCATCGTGGGCGGCATCGCGGCGGTGATCTACCTGCTCACCACCACCCTCCTCGCGCTCGTGGTGGGCCTGCCGTTCCAGGTCGCGCTCACGATCGGGTTCCTCCTTGCGATGGCCTTCCACTTCACGATGCAGCGCCTGTTCGTGTGGGCCAACCGCGAGGGGTTCGCGCTGGCCTTCCATCACCAGGCGGGCCGCTACCTGGCGATGGCCGGCGCGCAGTATGGGGTGACCTCCGCCGCGACCTCGCTGCTGCCCGCCGTGCTTGGGCTTCCCACTGAGATGGTCTACCTGGGTACGGCCATGCTCCTCCCCGTGGTCAACTTCATGGTCTTCCGCTACGGCGTCTTCCACGCCAAGGCCCCGATCGCGCACCGTGAGGGCGAGCCATGCGAGGGTTTCAGGGGGACGGCGGCGGGCGCGTCCAAGATAAGCGGGTGATCTGCGCCGGCGAGGAGATCAGTGGGTGATCTGCGCCGGCGAGATCGACAGCATCCTCCCCAGGAGCATCTCCGCCCCGACCTTGGACAGGGGCTCGTTGAGGTTGCCGCACTTGGGGGACTGCACACACGAGGGGCAGCCCGCGTGGCAGGGACACTCTGCGATCAGGCGGTGGGCGTCCCGGCAGAGCTCCTCGAAGCGCAGAAACGCCGCGCGGGTGATTCCCACGCCCCCGGGGTGGCCATCGTAGATGAAGATCGTCGGGCCCCCGGTCTGGGGGTGGAGGTTGGTGGAGAGTCCCCCGATGTCCCAGCGGTCGCACATCGCGATCAGCGGCAGCACCGCAATCTGAGCGTGCTCGGTGGCGTGCAGGGCGCCGAGTTCTGTCCCCCGCTTCGCCCCCTCCGCGTGGGTCCCGATGTTGGTCCCTGCATAGGCCCCCGCGCGCGCCCCCACGTGGGTCCCCGCGCTGGCCGGTCCGGGGTCGAGCGGTCCGGGGTCGAGCGTATCGGCGTCGAGTGCGTCGGGGTCGAGCTCGAACCAGAGGGCCTGCGTGGAGAAGCTGGTCTCGGGGAGATCGAGCGTGACGAGATCGATCTGGCCGTGGTCGGAGAGGCGCCGGCGCTGGTAGGCGAGCACGGTGTCGGTGATGCTGACCTCCCCGAAGGAGAGCGCCACGCCGAGCGTCTCGCGGCGGTCGAGCACGCTCTCAATGGTGGTGTCCGTCTCGCGCTTGGGCTGCGTGTACCAGTCGCCGTCGAATGGAGCCACCAGCGCGCGGCGGCGCTCCAGGTCGAGCTCCCGCACCTCGTAGGAGCGTCCGAGGTGCATGTAGATAGCGCCCTGGTGCACCGTGGAGTGCGCGCGCGCGGCCTCCGTCGTACCGAGTAGCTCGCCCGAGGTGCCGTCCACGATCGCGAAGCTGTCGATCGAGGCCGAGCGCAGCGAGACCGCCGCGGCGGGGTACTCCCCTGGGCGGCGGGGGACGTAGGCGCCTCCCTGCCGCCGGCGCAGCTGCCCCCGGTTGGCGAGCATCTCCGCATACGCCTCCCAGCGCGGGCCCAGCACGGGGGCGTCCGCGCCCGAGAGGGGCCCCTCGAAAGCGGCGCAGAGCAGGTGGGCGAGGTGGATCTGGGGGCTCTCGTGGTCGAGGATCGCGGACTCCACCGGGCGCTCCAGGAACTCGTCGGGGTGGCGGCAGAAGAACTGGTCGAGGGCGTCCTCCCCTGCGATGTAAACCGCGAGGCCCCGCCCGCGGCGCCCGGCGCGGCCCCACATCTGACGCAGGGAGGCCACGGTGCCGGGGAAGGTGACTACTACTGCGGCGTCGAGCTCGCCGATGTCGATCCCGAGCTCCAGCGCGTCCGTGGTGATCACTGCGCGCAACTCCCCCCGCACCAGGCGGCCCTCGAGCTCGCGCCGCTGCTGCGGGGTGTAGCCGGCGCGGTAGGGGACCACGAGGTCCGCCAGGCTCTCAGCTCTGCTTTGGGGCTCCCCCCGAGACCCGCCCGATTTCCTCCGCCCGCCAGCTGCGTCGGCGTCATCCGCCGACCGCTCTCGGACCGGCTCCCGCCGGCTCTCATCCAGTTCCGGCCCGTCGCGTTCGAGCTCCTCCCGCACGAGCCGGCTGAGCAACTCCACCCCCTTGCGGGACTTCATGAAGCAGATCACGCGCGCCCCCTCGCGCACGAGCCGCGCGAGCATCTCGGCGGCCTCGCCGAGTGCCGAGCGCCGAGTGCCGAGCGCGGCGTCGGTGAGGGGGGGGTTCCACATCGCGATCCGCCGCCGCGGGGTGGGGGAGCCGTCCTCGTCGATCAGCCCGATTTCCCCCAGGCCCGTGAGCCGCTCTGCGAGTTCGAGCGGGTTGGCGATCGTCGCGGAAGCGAGCAGGAAGCGCGGCTCGGTGGCGTACGCCGCGGCGATGCGGCGCAGGCGGCGTAGGACGTTGGCGACGTGCGAGCCGAACACCCCGCGGTACACGTGGGCCTCGTCGATCACGACCACGGCAAGGTTCGCGAACAGTGAGGCCCACGCTTCGTGGTTGGGGAGGATCCCGAGGTGGAGCATGTCCGGGTTCGTCAGCACCACATTCGCGCGGCGGCGGATCTGCGCGCGCGCCTCACGGGGGGTGTCGCCGTCGTAGATCGCGGGACGCAGGCGCTCGCCGAGGCCGAAGCGCGCGAGCGCGCGCGCCTGGTCCTGCGCGAGCGCCTTCGTGGGGTAGAGGTACAGCGCGCGCGCCTGCGGGTCGCGGCAGAGTGTGTCGAGCATGGGGAGGTTGAAGCACAGCGACTTGCCCTGACGCGGTCCCCGTGGTAACGATCAGCGGCCCCTCCCACGCGGCGTGCAGCGCGCGCGCCTGGTGGGAGTACAGCCGCTCGATCCCCGCGCGCCCAAGTGCCGCCAGCACCTCGGGGTGGAGCTCCGCGGGGGGGTCCACCAGCTGGGAGTCCGCCCGCCCTTGGGAGTCCGCTTGCCTTCGGGAGTCCCCTTGCCCTTGGGAGCCCGCCCGCCTGCCTCCCCACCCTTCGCCTGCCTCGCGCACGAGCCGCCCGTCGGCGCGCCCGGCGTCCAGAAGGGCGCTCCAGGGCTCGATCGTGCGCTCTATCGCCACCGATTGCGATAGTAGGGCGCGATGGCCGCCTCCACCGACAACCACCCCGGGGACGGGCGCAACCAGCGAGATTCGGCTGGCCCTGTGCTCGCGCATGGGGCGTTCCAAGGCGATCCCCAATGCCTGTGACCCTCGCGCAGCGGTGGGCGCGAGAGCGCAGCTATCCACCACTCGCTCTACTCCGTGGAGCGGATCGCGCGCGAGCGCGATGGGTCCGTCTCGGTGTGCCTGCCGGCGAAGGATTGCGCGGAGACGGTGGGGGAGGTCGTGAGCGAGCTCGTGAAGCTGAAGGAGGCTGGGGTGATCGACGAGATCGTGGTGGTGGACGCGGCCTCCGCGGACGGCACGGCAGCGGTGGCGGAGAGGGCGGGCGCGACGGTCCACCAGGAGGCGGAGCTGCTGCCAGGGATGGGCCCGGTGTTGGGCAAGGGGGACGCGATGTGGAGGGCGCTATCGATCCTGAGGGGGGATCTGGTGTGCTACCTGGACGCGGACGGCGAGGAGTTCTCGGCGCACTTCGCGACGGGCCTGCTCGGGCCGCTGGTCTGCGAGCAGGGGGTGCAGTTCGCCAAGGCGTTCTACCGCCGCCCATTCGAGCAGGGCGGGATCTCGCTGCCCGAGGGCGGTGGGCGGGTGAACCATCTGATGGCACGCCCCGCGCTCGCGCTCTTCTACCCGGAACTCGCCGGCGTGCGCCAGCCGCTCGCGGGGGAGGTAGCGGCCCGGCGGGAGTTGCTCGAACGGGTGCCCTTTGCGACCGGCTACGGCGTGGAGATCGGAATGCTGATCGACGTGTGGCGTGAGGTGGGACTCGAGGGGATGGCGCAGGTAGACCTGGAGGTTCATCGCAACCGCCACCAACCGCTCCAGGAGCTGACCCCGATGGCGTACACCGTGCTTGCCACGATCGCCCGGCGCCTGACTCGCGAGGGGCGGCTGCATGGGTTGAGCGCCGAGGCGCCCGTCTCGCTCGGTGGCCTGGAGCCGCTCCTGGGCGTGGTGGCGCAGCCGCCCGCGGGAGCGGATTCCACCGTCGCCCAGCCGTGGGAGCGTCCGCCGCTCGCGAGCCTGGACGTGGCGCGGTGAGTGCCCGCTGCCTGTACCTCGATCTGGACGGTACGCTGCTGGGGCGAGGCGCCTCGCTGCTGCACGGCGGGGAGGGAGAGGTCTCGATCGCGGGGGTGCGCGCGGTGCAGGCGTGCCTGCGGGCGGGGGTGGAGGTGGTGCTGATGTCGGGCCGGCGCAAGGTCCAGTTGGCCGAGGACGCGCGCCTACTGGGCCAGGGCTCCTATATCTACGAGGCGGGGGCGTGTGTGGTGCTCGACGGGGAGGAGCACTGGCTGACAGGCGACATGCGCCCCGGGGAATTGACGATCGCTCAGCAGATCGAGCGCTCGGGGGCGCCCGCGCTGCTGCTGGAGCACTACGCGGGCCGCCTGGAGCACCACGACCCGTGGCACACGGAGCGCGAAGTCTCGCATCTCTTCCGCGGCCTCGTGGACGCGCGGGAGGCGGACCGGGTATTGGCGGAGCACGGCTACGAGGGTCTGCGGCTGATGGACAACGGCTCGGTGAGCCACCGCTCCCAGGCGCTCGAGGATCTGCCCCAGGTGCGCGGTTACCACCTGGTGCCGGCGGGGGCCTCGAAGGCGGCAGCGGTGGCGTTCCACCGTCAGGCGCGGGGATACGCGCGAAGGGAGACATTCGCGGTGGGGGACTCACGCGAGGATCTGGCGAGCGCGGAGCAGGTTCACACCTTCTGGCTGGTGGCCAATGCGGCTCAGCGCGATCCCACGATCCGGGAGGCGATCGCGGAGCGTGAGAACGTGCGCGTCTGCGAGGCGGCCCACGGCGCGGGGGTCTACGAGGCGGTGGTTGAGACGCTCATGACGTAGTGAGACGCCCCGAGATCGATCGGCTCAGGGGACAGCCCCCACGTATAATCCTACTATTCTGGTTGATCTAAAGTTTCTATCTACGCCGCGCCATGGCCGCGCGCCTTGGCGCAGGTAGGGCCGCCCACCGGCTGGCTGCTATGGGGGCGGCGCCGGCCGGGCAGATCGGCCGATGGGCCGGATCTCTCGCGGTTCTGCTCGTAGCGTCGACGCTCCTGGCGATCTGGTTGATCTCGGGGGTCCCAATTGGAGACATATCGAGGTTTATCGCCTTCGAAGCTCTCTATGTCCTCCTCCCGGGTTGCCTGCTCTACCTGCTGTTGACCACGACGCCTGGAGGACGGCTGCGAACCCTCGCGATCGGATGGCCGCTGGGTTACGCGATCGAGATCGGCGCATTCGCGCTCAGCGCTGCACTCCACGCGCGTGGCGCCTTCACCTTCCTCCCCCTCGCGGCTGCCCTTACGATCGGACCATGCGTCGCCTACAAGCGCCGCAGGCTGCGGTCTCTGCCTGCTGCTGTCGAGCGGATGCGGCGGCGCGAGCGCGGCGTGTCCCGCGACGGTCTTCCCGGCAAGCGAAAGTGGGGGGCGCAGACGCTCCTCGCGGCGTTCGCGATCGTCATCGCGCTGGTGCTGCTGGCATTTAGGTACTTCGCGATCTACCCTCTTCCCGAACACGCAAGCAGCGTCTTCTATTTCCTGGACAACGTGGAGAATATATCGATCGCGGCGGAGGCGCTCCATCATTGGCCGATCACCGAGCCCTTTATAGCCGGTCACCCCTTCCGCTATTACACGGGCGTGTTCATCCATGTCGCCGCGATCAAGCAGGTGATGGGCGTGCCGCTCGCGATGACGATACTCAGGTTGCTCCCCGCCACGGTGATCCTGGTGGCAGCCCTGCAGTTCTACTGCCTGGGCGGAATGCTGAGCCGTTCGCGCTGGGCGGGTCCGGTCACAGTCGCGCTCCTGGTTGTGGTTGAAAACATGAAGCTGTACCCCACGCATACCAAGGTGTTTGGCGTTGCGCTGTTCAGCGAATTCACATGGAGTCCCACGTACGGGTTTGGCGTCGTCTTCCTTCTGGGCGTGCTCATCCTCGTGCGATCTCAGCTGCTAGGCACGAGCCCCAACACGGCCGATGCGCCGTCTCACGCGACGCCCACCCGTTCGACGTCGCTCGGAGTTGCGGGCTCGCTCGCCATGCTCGGCATCCTCGTACTCGGCGGCAGCGCTGTGAAGACAACCGCTGTCGCGACCTTCGTGGGTGGCCTGGGCCTCTTTTGGCTTTGGTGTCTGGTCACCGCCGAGAGCTCATCCCGGTGGGTGCGCGCAGGCCGATCGTCGATCAGTGGGGAAAGAGGTACGTCTCCCACGCCCAACCGGCTGCTTTTCTACGGTTTGACCCTGTCGCTCGCCTGCTTCCTTGCGATATACCTTCTCCTGCTTTCGGGCCCCGGCAATCCCGCCTCGGGTTATACAGAACTTGCCCCTCTCAACTTTCTGAAATACACCGTCTTCGGCTCCGCGCTCGTCGCGCACCCGGGGCTTGCGCCGCTGATCGGTGCCGCGGTGGTGATGTTCCTCTGGAAGATCCTGCCGGTGCTGGGAGTGGTCTGGCCGCTGTCGAGACGAGGCGCGTGGTCTCCCTACGTAAGTCTTGCTCTGGCGATCTTCATGGTCGGGTTCTGCGTCTACGTGATCGTGGGGAGTCCAAACGACAACGAGACCTACTTCATCTGGTACGGCTACATCGCGGTCATTCCAATCGCGGCCGGGAGCTTGATATACGTGTGGTGTGAGATGCCGGAGAGTGCGCGGAGAGCGATTGTCCGCGCGAGCGCCGTCACGTTGATCCTCGGGCTGGCGCTCGCCGGCTCGACGCAGATCTTGACTTCGACCGGGACGTTGTCTGAGGCACGAAGGGCGTCCTGGTATCTCTGGTATGGCGGGACACTCGCCCTGGTCGGCAGCGTGGTCTTGCTGTGGAGTGTGCAGCTCGAGCGGTGTCTCACCCCCAAAATCGCCTCGCGTGGAGTCGGTGTGGTCGCGTGCGGCGTCCTGCTGCTCGGAGTGCTCGGTTGTGCGGAGTCCATCGCTCTGGCCGTTCCCCAGACGTGGAGGACCATAATGGACAAGCAGCTCGTGCCGCGGAACTCCAAACGTACCCCCGGCATGACCGCGGTCCTCTATCGTGGTCTTCTATGGGTCCGCGAACACACCAACAGGTGCGACATACTTGCAGCGAATACCCACGAGGTTCCAGCCGTGGGTGGTGCGAGCGCCAAGCCCGATTCGGCCTATTTCTACTACTCGGCATTCACTGAACGGCGAGTATTTCTGGAAGGCTGGATCGCAACCTCCCGGGGACAGTACGGTGAACAGCCCTACCCGGCACTCTATGCGCTCAACAGCGCGGCCACATTGCGAGGTAGTTCCACTGCCGTGCGCGCTCTCGCGGGCAAGGGGGTAAGCTATATCTTGATCGACAAGAGTCACGGTGGAGACGTGCGGGAGCCCTCGAGCGTGAGCCGGCTCGTATTCAGCAACAGCGCGCTTGACGTCTACCGCCTCACTGTTCGGGTGGGTCCGCACGGATGCTGACCGAGGTGCGGTCCGGATGGCGCCGGGGCTATCCGATTGGACAAGGGCGTGGGGCGACTCCGGGGACCGGCGCCGTCCACAGGGTGAGGCCCCGGCGCTTGCTGCCTTCGAATTCAAAGTTGACTTCCATCCTGTTGAGGTAGCTGAAGCCGGCTGCACAGACGATGCGATAGAAGGACGGGTACGTCGTGGCGAGAGGCAGCGCCAGCAGGCGCCCGCCGGCGGCGTGCAACGCGTGCAGCGTATTGTCGAGCTGCACCCGACTGACGATCACGAACGATCCGAGATACGGGGAGACGTTGACGATGCCGGATTCGTATGCCTGGCGATGGCCGAGGACGCTCATGATCGCCGCGGGTCTGCCGTCGCTGTAGTGGCGGAGGATCTGCTTCAGGGCGGTTGAGGTGGCAAATTGCGGCGCCGCCGTCGTCCGCAACCTTTCGATCTGCGTCCACGGTGTGGGTGTCTGCGCGAGTGAGCAGGCGGCGAGGCCCATGCCAAGGAAGGTCGCGATGTGGGCTGGTGTCAATCGCCGCTCGGGATCTCGCGCGATCTGCTCTACCACGGCGAGGGTGAGCAGCGCCAGGGCGAAGGTCCATGCGGAGAACATGGTGATCAGCTGTGTATCGCTGGAGCGGCCCATGTAATAGGAGCCCACGCCGAGGCCGAAGACTCCGCTCCAGGCGAGCAGACCGGTGAGCAGGCGCGGGGAGTCGCCGTGGATCGCGCGTACCGTCGCGGTGCCGATGGCCGCGACGTAGGTCAGATAGACGACGACCTCAAAGCCAAGCGTCCTTGTTGGCAGCAGGCCGAACCCGGTGACGGCAAAGAGGCGGGGGTAGAAGAGCAGTACGCTGATCTGGGGCAGCGATCCGGTGCGCGCCAGAGTTAGAACCGAGACGAGCGCGTAGGCCGCCAGCAGGCCGGCGAGGGCGTCGCAAAGAAGTCTCGCCACGCCCCTCCACCGCAGCGGGGTGCCGGTCCACAGCAGCGCGGCGAGGGTCGCGCCCAGCGCGGCACTGCCAAAGTCGACGTTGTTCAGCGCGACCAGTCCCGCAGCGAGGAAGAGCATCCAGCGCCGGCTCGGGCGCGCGCCATCGAGGTGCCGGGCCACCAGCCAGACGAGCATATACGGACCGGCGTAGCGCAGTGGGAACAACGCGATGGATATGAGCGGTCCACTGCGGTTGACAAGCCCTGGTTCAGTCTCGAAGAAGCTGGTGGCGAGGAACGGAAGGTAGAGCAGCAGGGCAGCGAGCGCGTTGTGAGTGACGCGCCGTAGCGTCGCGAAGACGGCGAGCATCCCGAGACCGGTGATCGCGCACATCGTCACGGAGTAGACACCCAACGTGGTCCCGAGCAGACTCATGATCAGCGCGGTCGGGTATGGCCAGAGCGACCCATACGTCGCGGTGAAGTTGACAAGCGTGGTGCGTCCGTCGAGTACCGCGAATGTTTCATCCAGGTTCGCCTTCAAGTTGTACGCGGCGTTGGAGTTGGCGATGGTGCTGTCGAAGTTGACGGCACCGAGTAGCCAGATCGCGGTTGTGAGGACAGCGACTGCTAGACCGATGCCGGCGATGGCGCTACTACGGCTGCTCAACACCCTCGTCACGCGGCGTCGCAGCGGGTCGTATCTGATGGCAAACACCACGACCGCCGCCAGCGCGGCGGCGGTGAACAGCGTGCGAACTGTGAAGTAAGGTTCGATCTTGGCGGAGACCCCTACGATCTCCGAAAACGCCACGGTACTCTGTATCCAGATGCAGACGGCGATGAACGCGGCGCCCGCGCCCTGGCTGGCCTGCACCAGTGCGCCGATTGTGCGGGGGGGCAGTCGCGGCGATCTCCACGCGAGGCCCAGTGTCGCCATCGCGAGTGCCGCCGGGGCGGCAAGTGCGATCAGGTAGCGTGCCCGCTCGGCGGGCTTCAGGAGGACAGCGGGGTCATATTCGGGCAGGAGCACATCCCGTCCATGCGCTGAGAGCAGCAGGTTCCCCAGCGGGACGCCGAGCCACATCATCGCGGCGGCTGTGAGAACCGCGCACGGGACACTCAGCAGCCACGCAACCTCCCCGGGTGTGAGCGGCCGTGTGTCGTGCGTGGCGCGGCGTGAGCGCCGGTCGGGGCTGTGTGAGCGCTGGTTTGGGCGACGTGTGCGCAGGGCCGCGCTGGGCGCACGCTTCGCAAAGGTGATGCGAAGTGTGGAATCATTCATGGTGCGGTGAAGCTAGCACCGGGCCGGCGGTCTTTTACGCTGCTGGCGCCCGAAGCCTGGGCGTGGGAGCAATCAACGATGTTCCGTCTCTCCGACGGCGTTGCGGATGTCTCCCATATCAGGGCCCTCGAGCGGCATCTGGGCATCCGCGGCGGAGCATGCCGCGGCGCTCTACGCGATCTGGATGATCGAGCCAACCGGTCTTTCTGAAAAACGGGTTCTAAAACAGCCGCCGCCACACGCGCCGCCAGAAGCCCGGCCGCGGACGGCGCCAGCGTGCCGGCGGGGGCACGGTGGCGCGCACCAGCGCCACCCACTCCTCCAGCGGCAGCTCCCCGGCGATCAGGCGGCCGAGGGCGCTCGTGACCACGACCTGCCCGCCCGCCTGCTCGAGGGCACGCGCCAGCAGCGGCACCGACTCGAGGGCCTCCACGGCCTGGCCGATGCGGGCGGGGATCTCGGCGGCGGGCACCCCCGCGGCGAGCAGTTCGCCCGCGCGGCGGTTGCGGCTTTCGGGCGCCAGCGCTGTGGCCACCAGATCGCCGGCGCCGGCCAGGCCGATCATCGACTCCGGCCGCGCTCCCAGGGTCTCTGCGTAGCGCCAGACCTCCGCAAAGATATGCCCCGCCGCGGCCCCCGCCGCGTTGAGGCCCTGCGCCTCCGTGGCGCCCGCGGCGAGCGCCGCAGCGTTCTTGGCTGCCCCCGCCAGCTCCACCCCGAGCGGATCGTTGGAGCGCTCGCATACCACGCCCCCGCGTGTGAATACCTGTGCGAGTTGGGCCGCGAGCTCCTCGTCGTG
Organism: uncultured Solirubrobacterales bacterium; assembly: GCA_963742275.1. Classification (GTDB taxonomy): domain Bacteria; phylum Actinomycetota; class Thermoleophilia; order Solirubrobacterales; family Solirubrobacteraceae; genus Palsa-744. Next base: position 1,511,325 of record CAVUKU010000001.1, read on the forward strand.
GGAGGCCGCTACTAGTCCCGCGCCGGCGTGCACCATCTCCTGGGCGTGCGCCGGCCCACCGAGGCACGCCACGCGATCGGCGCCGAACGTCGCACTGAGAATGCGCGTCGGGGGCGCTCCCTCGGGGGGGACGAGTCCCTTGGCTACCGACACCACCGCCGTGCGGCGCGCAAGGCCGGCGTTGCCCAGCCCCGCGATCACCCTCCCCAACGCCTGCGAGGGCACCGCGAGGAAGACATAGTCCGCGCGCGACACCCCCTCGGAGGCCGGCTCGACACGTAGCTGCGCCGGCAGCTCCACGCCGGGCAGGTAGACGCGGTTCTCACGCTCGGCCTCCAGCTGCTGCGCCTGCTCGGCGGTGTGAGCCTGGAGCGTCGTGCGCAGGCCCCCCCGCGCCAGCACCACCGCGAGCGCGGTCCCGAACGAGCCGGCCCCGATCACCGTCGCCCGCTTTGCGCCCGGGGTCGGCAGCGAGCGCGCGCGAGTGGCGCGCGCGGCGCTCGCCTCCGCTGCCTGCGCAGGCAGCGGAGTGGAGGGGGGATCGCTCATCCGCAGCGAGCCTAGTGATTGGCCCACGGGGGAGGTCTCTGGACATCTCCACGACATTGCTCTACGGTCGCCTTCAGTGAACGCCACAGCGACCGCCATCGGCACCGGAGCCCCGAGGTGGCGCAACTGGACAGGCGACCAGCGCTGCCACCCGGCTGCGATCGAGCGTCCCGCCTCGATCGCCGAGATCGCCGCTGCGCTGGAGCGAGCCGTGGCGCGAGGCCAGCGCGTTCGAGTCGCGGGCGCGGGGCACTCCTTCAGCGAGATCGCCCTTGCGGATGGGCTCCTCCTGAAGCTCGATCGCATGGACCGCGTGCTCGACGTCGATCGCTCCTCGGGTCTCGTGCGCGTGCAGGGGGGTATCACCATCCACGCGCTGAACGCCCATCTCGCCGTGCATGGCCTTGCGCTTGAGAACCTCGGCGACATCGACGTGCAGAGCATCGCCGGTGCGATCTCCACCGCCACCCACGGCACGGGGGCGCGCCTGCGCAACATCCCCTCCCAGGTCACCGCGCTCACGCTCGTGCTCGCCGATGGCTCGACGCTCGAGTGCTCCGAGGACGGTGACCCCGAGCTGCTGCGCGCCGCGCGTGTGGGGCTCGGCGCGCTCGGGGTGGTCGCAGAGGTGACGTTGCGCTGTGTGCCCGCCTTCCGCCTGCGCGGCCTCGATGCGTCCGCTCCGGTGGAGCGGACGCTGGAGCGCTTCGAGGAGCTCGCGCTCGCCAACGAGCACTTCGAGTTCTTCGTCTTTCCCCACGCCCGCACGGCGCTCACCCGTACCAACAACCGCACCGAGGAGCCCGCTCGTCCCCGTGGACGCACGAGCGCCTACGCCAACGACGTGCTGCTCACCAACCACGCCTTCGAGCTCTTCTGCCGCCTCGGCCGCCGCCTGCCCTCGCAGATCCCCCGCATCAACCGGCTCGTCACCCGCCTCGCCGGGACCACTCGCCGGGTGGATCGCTCCGATCGGATCTTCGCGAGCCCCCGCCTGGTGCGCTTCACCGAGATGGAGTACGCGGTCCCCCGCCAGCGCACCGTGGAGGCCGTGCGCCGCGTGCTGGAGTTGGTGGAGGGGCCGCGGGAAGGGATGTTGCGTGGGGACGCGTCGAGGCGGGGAGGGGGAGGGGGAGGCTGGGGGAGCCGCTCGCGTGCCCGCTTCGCCGTGCCCTTTCCGATCGAGGTCCGCACCGTCGCCGCCGACGACGCCCTGATCTCCACCGCCGCCGGGCGCGACAGCGGGTACGTCGCGGTGCACATGTACGAGGGGATGGCCTTCGAGCCCTACTTCCGCGCCGTCGAGACCGTCATGGACGAGCTCGACGGCCGCCCTCACTGGGGCAAGCGCCACTTCCAGACCGCCGCCACGCTACGCGGGCGCTATCCCGAGTGGGATCGCTTCCAGGCCGTCCGCCGCCGCCTTGATCCCGGGGGGCGCTTTGCGAATGCGTACACCGAACGCGTGCTTGGACTCCTCGATGGCTGACGAGTTGGGGCGCCTCGAACGGGCCACCGCCTCGCTCGAGGCGCCCTTCGCAGTCGTCGATCTCGACGCTCTCTGGGCCAACGCCGCCGACATGGAAGCGCGCGCTGCGCCCAAGCCGATCCGCCTCGCCAGCAAGTCGGTTCGCTGCCGCGCGCTGCAGGAGCGTGTGCTCGCCCGACCGGGCTTCCGGGGGACGCTCGCGTTCACCCTCCCCGAGGCTCTGTGGCTTGCCGGGCATGGGTTCGACGACATCCTCGTCGCCTACCCCACCGCCGATCGCCGAGCGCTGCGGAAGCTCGCTCTGCTCATCTCCGAGCGGCCCGAGACGCGCCTCTCGATCATGGTCGACAGTGTCGCCCAGCTCAACCTGCTCGACTTCGACACCGGCGGGGGGGTGGGGATTGACGGGGCACCCGCCAATCCACTGGCCCGCCCGCCCGTGCGTGTCTGCATCGAGCTCGACGCGGGCCTATGGCTCATCCGCGGGCGTGTGCGCATCGGGGCCAAGCGCTCCCCCATCCACACCCCCGCTCAGGCGGCCGCGCTCGCCGGCGCGATCGTGGCTCGCGATGGCGTGCAGCTCGTGGGGGTCATGGCCTACGAGGCTCAGATCGCCGGCCTCGGCGATGGAATCGCTCCCAACCCGCCGGGGTGGGGACTCGATCGCCGCGCCCGTGCGTTCGCCGTGCGGCTCCTCCAGGCGGCCTCCGCTCGCGAGCTCGCCGAGCGTCGCGCCCTCGCGGTCGCCGCGGTGCGGGCGGTGGCGCCGCTGGAGTTCGTCAACGGCGGGGGGACCGGCAGCTTGGAGGGCACCGCTCGCGAGGCTGCCGTCACCGAGATCGCCGCCGGCTCCGGGCTCTATGGGCCCCTTCTGTTCGACGCCTACCGCGCCTTCCGGCCCCGCCCCGCCGCGCTCTTCGCGCTGCCCGTGGTGCGTCGCCCCGGACCCGGCGTGGCAACCGCGCTCGGCGGCGGTTACCTCGCCTCGGGTTCCCCCGACCCCTCCCGTCTGCCCCGCCCGCACCTGCCCGCCGGGCTGCGCCTCGACGGCAGGGAGGGCGCCGGCGAGGTGCAGACCCCCCTGCTCGGCGACCCCGCGGACGCGCTCGCGGTGGGAGACCGCGTGTGGATGCGCCACGCCAAGGCCGGTGAGCTCTGCGAGCGCTTCGACCGTCTGTACCTCATCGAGGGCGATCGCATCGTCGAGGAGGTCCCCACCTACCGCGGCGAGGGGCAGTGCTTTCTGTGAGCCTCGAGGGTGGCGCAGTCGGCCAGAGGCCGAGGAGCCGGGCCCCTCGCTTTTCGGTCAAGCGCGGCGTAGTCGGCCAGAGGCCGAGGAGCCGGGCCCCTCTTCAGTCAGACCAGCCCCGCCAGCTTTTCGCCCGCACGCCGCAGCGCCCGCGTGTCGCGCGCCTGGAGGATCGCCTGGAGGTCGAGGATCCGCGCATCGAAGAGGTTCAGCTCGTTACACGCCGTCACCGCGTACGCCGGTACCCCCGCCTGACGAGCCCGCGTGGCGAGGTCGAACGTCGCGCTGCCCACCAGCGTGCGCTCGTCCAGGTGCGCCCCACCCACCACCACTGCCCGCGCTGCGCGCATCCGTCTGTCGAAGTCCAGCCCCTCCAGCAGCTCCCGCGTGTCCTCCCCCTCCGCCGGCTCGATCGCGCATACCTCAACGCCCAGCGAGGGGTCTGCTGCCTGTAATCCCCGCCCGATCGCTCCACCCGCGCGCTTCGCGTCCAGCTCCTCGCCGAAGGGCTCGAGTGCGATGAGCACTGTACGCGGGATCACAGTCGGGCATCCTTACAGGCATGGCGGCACAGAAGGAGCACGTCACGATTGAGGTCGCCGGGCGCGAGCTGCGGGTCTCGAGTCCCAGCAAGCTCTTCTTTCCCGAGTGCGGCCTCACCAAGCTCGATCTTGTCGCCTACTACATCGAGTGCCACGAGGCCGTCCTCGTGCACCTCCGCGAGCGCCCCACCGTGATGAAGCGCTGGGTCGATGGAGTCGAGGGCAAGCCCTTCTTTCAGAAGCGCGTCCCCGACTCCGCCCCCGAGTGGTTGCAGAGCACGGTCGTGGAGTTCCCCAGCGGGCGCACCGCCCGCGAGCTCGTGGTCAACGACGCCGCCCACCTCGTCTGGGGGGTCAACCTCGGGGTGATCGACTGGAACCCCTGGCCGGTTCGCCGCGCCGACCTCGACCACCCCGACGAGCTGCGGGTCGATCTGGATCCCCAGCCCGACATCCCCTTTGCGCAGGTCCGCAACGTCACGCTCGGCGTTCGCGAGGTGCTCGAGGAGCACGGGCTGCGCGGCTTTCCCAAGACCTCGGGGTCGCGTGGGATGCACGTGTTCGTGCGGATCGTCCCCGAGCGTTCCTTCCGGGAGGTGCGCCGTGCCGCGCTGGCGCTCGCCCGTGAGGTCGAGCGGCGGATGCCTGGAGAGGCCACCACGCGTTGGTGGAAGGAGCAGCGTGAGGGGGTCTTCATCGACTACAACCAGAACGCGCGCGACCGCACCGTCGCCTCCGCCTACTCCGTGCGTGCGGTCCCGGACGCTCGCGTCTCCTGTCCTTTGGAGTGGGGGGAGGTCGCCGACGTGGAGCCCGCCGAGCTGCGCCTCGACACCCTCCCCGCCCGCCTGCGCGAGCGGGGCGATCCCGCCGCGGAGATCGACCGCCACGCGGGCTCCCTGGACTCCCTGCTCGAGCTCGCCGACCGCGACGAGCGCGAGGGCCTTGGCGACGCCCCCTGGCCGCCCCACTTCCGCAAGCAGAGCGGCGAGCCTCCCCGGGTGCAGCCCAGCCGCGCGCGGGACGCCGGCGGGAAGCCGAAGTCGGCTGCTGCCGGGAAGGAACCCGCTGCCGGGAAGGAACCCGAGGGTGGGAAGCCGCAGTCCTCCGCAGATGCCGGCTCCGCGGCGGCGCAGGGAGGTGGGGAGCCATGACCCTCCCCATCACACCCCCGCTCAAGCCTCAGCTGGCACTCTCGCGCAACGAGCTTCCAGAGGGCGAGGGATACCTCTACGAGGTCAAGCTCGACGGCTTCCGCTGCATCGCGTTCGTCGACGGAGAGGACATCTTCCTCCAGTCCCGCAATGGCCGACCGCTGGGTCGCTACTTCCCCGAGCTGCGCTTCCCCGCCGGGCGCTACGTGCTCGATGGGGAGATCGTCGTCCGCGGGGCCGACGGGCGCGAGGACTTCGACGCGCTCGGGCAGCGCATCCATCCCGCCGAGACGCGCATCAAGCTCCTCTCCGCCGAGACCCCCGCGGTGTATGTCGCCTTCGATCTGCTCGCCCGCGAGGAGGAGTCCCTGCTCGCGCTTCCCCTCACCGAGCGCCGCGGTGCGCTCGAGGCGCTGCTCGAGCAGAGGGAGTTCGCGAGCGCTCCCCTCGAGCTGATGCCCACAGTCGACACCGCCCAGGAGGCCGAGCGCTGGCTGCGCGAGGCCGAGGGCGCGATGGCCAAGGAACGCTCCGCTCCTTATCTGCCCGGGCTGCGTCGCGGGATGGTCAAGGTCAAGCGCACCCGCACGATCGACGCCGTCCTCGTCGGCTGGCGTCCCGGCAAGGAGGCCGACACCGTTGGCGCTCTGATCCTCGGCCTCTACGACGGTCCCGAGCTGCGCGTCGTCGGTCACTGCTCTGGGCTCACCGCCGCCGAGAAGCGCCGCCTCGTGGGCTTCTTCGCACCCTATGAGACGGGGGAGCGCGGCTCCGCCGACCCCAGCCGCTGGAGTTCCGGACGGGACCTCGAGTGGGTCGCGCTGCGCCCCGAACTCGTCGTGGAGATCGACTTCGACCATGTCTCCGCCGGGCGTATCCGCCACGGCGCCAAGCTGCGGCGCTGGCGGGAGGACAAGGACCCGCGGCAGTGCACGTTCGATCAGCTCCACTAGCATCGACGGAGAGATGACCGGCGACAGCGCGACCGTGGGCGAGGAGGAGTATCTCCAGATCCTCTTCTGGCTCCAGGAGGCCGGGCTGCCGATGACCGGCGCCAACGTCGCGCGCGCGATGCAGCTCTCGGCGCCCACCGTCCACGAGATGGTGGGGCGCCTGGAACGCGACGGCTACATCACCCGCGGCCAGAGCCGCGCGATCGCCTTCACCGCCGACGGCGCCCGGCAGGCCGAGAGCATCGTGCGCCGCCACCGCCTGATCGAGCGCTTCCTGACCGACGTCTTGGGCGTTCCCTGGGATGAGGTGCACGAGGAGGCCGAGCGTTTGGAGCACGCCATGTCCCCGGTGCTCGAAGAGCGCATGCTGGTCGCAATCGGCGACGCCAAGACCTGCCCCCACGGCCATCCGATTGTGGCCGGCGGAGTCGATGCCCGCCCACCCGGCGTTCCGCTCGCCGACGTGCAGATCGGCGCCACTGTGCGCGTGCTGCGCTTCGAGAACGAGGCCGAGGACCTCCTGCACTACCTCAAGGACTCCGGCCTGGAGCCCGGATTGCGCGGCACGCTGACCGCCCGCGACCGCCACGAGGTGGCCGTGGAGAGCGCGGACGGCCGCCGCTGCGCCGTCACCCCGAGTGTCGCCGAGACTGTCTCAGTCGTCGCCGACCCCTCTCCGCCCCAACGCACCGCGTTGCCCAAGCAGCTGGTGCTGGGCCAGCAGCGCTACGGAAGGTAGTCCTCCTCGGCGGAAGGTAGTCCTCCTCGAACGCCGGCCGCGTCGGCTACGCCCGCGCGACCTCGAGCGAGCGCACTGCAGCCGCCAACCGCGCGACCCCCTCCTCGATCTGCTCCGTGGTGACACCGGAGTAGGCCAGGCGCAGCGTGTTCCTCCCGCCCTCCAGCAGGAAGTCGGTTCCCTTCACGAACGCGACTCCCAGCTCGGCGGCGGCCTTGTGCAGGGCGTCCACGTCTGTGCCCTCGGGCAGCGTCACCCACATGAAGTAACCACCCTCCGGCGGGACGAAGTCGGCCTCCGGTAGTTCCCGACGCAGCGCCGCCTCCAGCGTGCGAGCGCGCTTGGCCAGGGCTGTCCTGACCGTCTCGATCGAGCGCTCCAGGGCGCCCGAGACGCAGAACTCGTAGACGATCGACTGCGCCACCATGTTGGGGGAGATGTAGGTGTTCGTAGCCAGCTTCGCGATAGCAGCGATCAACTCAGACGGACCCACCAGGTAACCCACTCGGATACCCGGACAGACGGTCTTCGAGAACGAGGAGGCGTACACGACCCGCTCCGGATCCAGCGAGAGCATCGTGGGCAACGTCTGGCCGCTGAAGCGCAGGTCAACGTAGGGGTCGTCCTCGAACACGAGGAACCCATGCTCACTCGCCAGCTTCAGCAGTATGTGGCGCTTCTCCACCGCGAGCGTGTAGCCCGCGGGGTTCTGGAAGTTGGGGATGATGTGGGCGAGCTTCGGGCGCACACCTGCGGCTGCGGCGCCGCTGCGCCCAGTGGCGCCACCGGCATCAGATCCTCCCTCGAGCAACGCCACGAGCGCATCCGTGTCGATGCCGTCCGCCAGCAGCTCCACCTGGTGCACTCGCGCACCCCGCTCGCGCAGCGAGAGCAGAGTGCGGTCGTAGGTGGGGCGCTCCACCACGACGTCGTCCCCATCCTTGACGGCGTGCTCGAACAGGAACGCATCCGCCTGCATCGAGCCGTTTGTGACGAGCACCCGCTCCTGCTCCACCCCGTGGCGCTCGGCGATCCACGCCCGCAGCCTCGGGTAGCCGATCGAGGTGCCATATGCGGTCGCTCCCGCCGGGTCGTTTGTGAACGCACGCGAGGCCGCCTCACGCAGGCCCTCCACGTCGACGATGTCGAGCGAGGGGGCGCCGCGGGCGAAGGAGATCGTGGAGTCTGTCATGCGGCAAGCTTACGCGAACCAATTCCGCTCCCGGTCGGGTGTGGGCGTCCCGATGCGAGCAGTGCCCTCCCGGCCGGGGGCGGTCGCTCAGGTCTCGTCGAACGTCAGGAGGATGCGCCCGTCGGCGATCTCGCGCACGCTGAAGTCGGTCTCCGCCATGCGGCGCAGCTCCCGCACCAGCGCCACGGGCGCCGCCAGCCGCAGGTCGACCACCGCGTGGCTCGCCTCGAAGCGGCGCACGGATGCCTCTACGACGTAGGGCAGGCTTGCCAGCCGCCGCTCGAAGGCGCTCAGCGAGACGATGTCGTAGAACGGGCCGACCCCCAGCTCGACGTGACCCTCGAACAGGGCATCCTCCTGAGATGCCGGGGCACGCTCCGGGGGTGGGGGTGTCGCCGGAGGGTCGGATGCGGGCGGGGCATTGACGGCAGGGGCCCGTGTGGAGGAGGCCGGCGTCGGGGCGTCGGGGGCGGGAGAGGCCCCGGGAGGGGGTGCGGAGGTGAGCCCAGACATCACCCGTCCGAGCAGCGCGTCGTACTCGGCTGCCAGATCCCTGGCGAACCGCTCCAATCGATCGCGGAAGCGGCGCAGCTCAGCGAGGCTCGCGAGCTGCGCCTCGCTCGGGCGCGGGCGCTCCTGCTGCTGTGCGGGCGTCCACTGTGGCTCGCTCTCCCCGCTCGACTCGCTGCCTGCGTGCGTCTCGCTCCCGCGGGCGGGCTCCCTCGACCCGCTCGTGCGGGCCGACTCGTGGGGTCGCATGAACTTGACCGGCTGTCCGGCCTCGGCGGGCGCCGAAGCGAGAGGCGCCGGAGGCTCGGAGGGCACTGGCGCCACCTGAGGCACGGGGGCCACGAGAGGCTCCTGGGGCACGGGGGACAGCGGAGGCTCGGGAGGCACGGGGGAGAGCGAGAGCGCGGGCGGCGGCGGAGGCTCGATCGCCTCGTCCACCAGCCTCCCGCTCGCCTGCGCGGGAGACTTGGTGGCTGCGTCTTGCGCGCCGGTGAGCGCGCGGCGCCTGCCGATCGAGGACAGCTCCTGCTCGAGCTCCCGCAGCTTGCGCTCCAGCTCGGCGAGCGTGCCCGTCACGTCACCAGCCTGCTGGCTCGTGTTCGGGGTGGCGCCGCCGGGCGCGCTGGGTCCATTGGCGAACGTGTCGGTCATCGCTGTCCAGGGAACGAGCGTCTACCCAATCCTACTCGGGCGGGAGCCGCGGCCACACAAGCGCTGGGCCGCATATTGCGGGCAGGACGACTAGCCGCGCAGTATCTGCACCGCGAGCTCGGCCACCTCGGTGGGGGTGCGCCCGACGCGCACGCCCCGCTCCTCCAGCGCCTGCGCCTTGGCAGCGGCCGTGCCCGAACTGCCAGAGACGATCGCGCCGGCGTGGCCCATCTGCTTGCCCGCCGGCGCGGTAAAGCCCGCGATGTAGGCCACCACGGGCTTTGAGACGTGCTCGGCGATGTACTGCGCCGCCTCCTCCTCCGCGGAGCCCCCGATCTCGCCCGCCAACACGATCAGCTCGGTCTCGGGGTCAGCCTGGAAGAGCTCGATCACGTCCACAAACGAGGAGCCCGGCACCGGGTCTCCGCCGATCCCCACGATCGAGCTGTTGCCGAAGCCCGCCTGGGCGATCTCGTTGCCGATCTGGTACGTCAGCGTCCCCGAGCGCGACACCACCCCCACGTTGCCCTCCTTGAAGAACGACGCCGGGATGATCCCCACGTTGGCCTTCCCCGGGGAGAGGATGCCCGGGCAGTTGGGGCCGATCAGCCGCGTGCCCGGATGGTCGCGCTTCAGTGTGTTGTAGACCCGCAGCTCGTCGTGCGCCGGAATCCCCTCGGTGATCGCGATCACCAGCTCCACGCCCGCCGCCGCGGCCTCCAGGATCGCGTCGGCGGCGAACCGCGGGGGGACAAAGATCATCGCGGTGTTCGGCTGCGCGGCCTCGGCGACCTCCGCCCAGCTGTCGAACACCGGGATGCCCTCCACGTTCTGGCCGCCCTTGCCCGGGGTGACCCCGCCGACCACGCCGGTGCCGTAGCGGCGGTTGTTGAGCGTGTGGAAGGAGCCCTCCCTGCCGGTGATCCCCGCGACCGCGAGGCGGGTGTCCCTGTCCACCAGGACCGCCATCAGGCCCCCTCTCCCGCGGCCAGCGCGACGACCTTCTCCGCGGCCTCGTTCATCGTGGCGGCGGGGTGCACGTTGGGTAGCGCCGCATCCGCCAGCAACTCGCGGCCCTGGACGTCGTTGGTGCCATCCAGGCGGACCACGAAGGGCACCTTCGGCTTGATCTCCGCGAACGCCGCAATCAACCCTTTCGCCACCTCGTCGCAGCGGGTGATCCCGCCGAAGATGTTGAACAGCACGGCCTTCACGCGAGCGTTCGAGAGGATCAGCTCCACCGCCTGCTTGATCTTGGCTGCGTCCGAGCCGCCGCCCGCGTCGAGGAAGTTGGCGGGCTGGCCGCCGGCCTGGGCGACCACGTCGAGGGTCGACATCACCAGGCCCGCCCCGTTGCCCAGGATGCCGATGTTCCCATCGAGCGCTACGTACTGAACACCCTGTTCCTTGGCCCGCCGCTCGATCGGGTCTTCGTTCTCGGCATCCGAGAGGTCCTGGTTCTCGGGGTGGCGGTAGAGCGCGTTGCCGTCGAGGGAGACCTTCGCGTCGAGCGCCTTGACCTGCCGCTCCGGAGTGACGATCAAAGGGTTGATCTCCGCCAGCGTGGCGTCCTCCTGCATCCACACCTCGTACAGCGCGGTGAGCGCGTCGGCCACCCCCTCGATCACGTCCGCGTCCGCCCCCCCCTCAGTGGCGATCTGGACCGCCTCGGCTCGGGAGAGGCCCGCGAGGGCGTCCACGTGGTGGCGCACCAGCTTCTCCGGGGTCCGCTCCGCGACCTCTTCGATGTCCACGCCCCCCTCCGTGCTGAACATCACGAGCGGCTGCTTGGCCGAGCGGTCGAGCAGTACCGAGGCGTAGTACTCGGTCGCAATGTCACTCGCATGCTCAATCCACAGCTTGCGCACAGTGTGCCCATGGATGTCCATACCGAGAATGTTGGCCGCGTGCTCGCGCGCCTGAGCCTCGTCGTCAGCAAGCTTCACACCGCCCGCCTTGCCGCGCCCCCCGATCAGCACCTGCGCCTTGACCACCACCGGGTAGCCCACCTCGCCAGCCGCGGCCACCGCGTCCTCCACGGTAGTGACCGCCTTCCCGGGTGAGACAGCCAATCCGTGGCGGGCAAACAGCTGCTTGCCCTGATACTCGAGCAGATCCATAGGCGGCGCGAGACTCTAACCGAAAGCAAGGCGCCCGGCTCAGCCGCCGTTTTAGCAAGAGTGCGGAGTACAGGCCTGAAAAAGGGAGGGGGGAGGGGGTGCGAGGGGGAGGGGGGAGGGCCGGCCCTCCCCCCTCCCCCTCACGAGGCTGACCGCGCGGCGATCCCCGCGCAGGTCATAATGCCGGCGCGATGCCTCTCCCAAAGAACGTCACCTTCGTCACATTCGATGTGTACGGCACACTGATCGATTGGGAGACCGGCATCTACGACGCCTTCGCCAAGGAGGCCGTGCGCGATGGGGTCACGCTCGACCGCGCCGAGCTGCTCGCCCTCTTCCACGAGATCTCCCGCGAAATCGAGGCGGGCTCCTACGAGCTCTACGCCGAGGTCCTGCGCCGCACCGCGCTCGAGATCGCCAAACGTCTCGAGTGGCCCCTGGAAACCTCGCGCTCGGGCTTCCTGCCCGACTCCGTGCAGCGCTGGAAGCCCTTCAAGGAGACCCCCATCCAGCTGCAGAAGCTCGCCAAGAAGTACAAACTGGGCCTGCTCTCCAACATCGACGACAAGTTGCTCGGCCAGACTCGCCGCCACATCGCGACCGACTTCGACCTCGTCGTCACCGCCCAGCAGGTGCGCTCGTACAAGCCCGATCTCGCCCACTTCACCGAGTGCGCCCGGCGCATCGGCAGCAAGAAGGGGTGGGTGCACATCGCCTCCAGCCACCACCACGACGTCGAACCCTGCCTCAAGCAGCGCGTCCCGGTGATCTGGGTCAACCGCAACAAGGAGACCCTCGACTCCTCCCAGCGCAAGCCCACCGCGGAGGTTCCCAGCCTGCGCGAGGCAGCCAAGCTCCTGGGCGTCTCCTGACCCGCGGTGCGGGTGCTGGCCCTGCATCCGGACGTGCTCCTCGTCACGAGCGCGATCTGGCAGACCAACTGCGCAATCGTGCGCGGCGGCGAGGAGACCTTCCTCATCGACTCCCCCGTCCTGCCCGAGGAGCTCGACGCGCTGCCCGCGCTGCTCGACCAGGCCCGCTTCCCCGCCCCCAGCGGCCTGCTCGCCAGCCACGGCGACTGGGATCACCTGCTGGGGCGTCTGGCCTTCCCGGGGGTGGCGCTGGGGTGCGCGCAGAGCACCGAGGAACGGATGCGTGCCGCGCCCGGGGAGGCCCAGCGCGAGCTGCGCGCCTTCGACGAGGAGTACCTCATAGAACGCCCCCGGCCCCTGGCGCTCGGAGCGATCCAGGCGCTACCCGTCCCCGGGCGCTGTGGGATCGGGGAGCTCGAGCTGGAGCTTCACCCCACCGAGGGCCACACCGCCGACGGGATGGCGGTCTGGGCCCCGTGGGCGCGGGTGCTGCTCCCCGGTGACTACCTCTCGGGCGTCGAGATTCCCACTTTGGGCGACACCGCTGGCGCCCGCGATGCCTACCTCGGGACGCTCGAACGGATGCGCCCGCTGGTTGCGCAAGCCGAGCAGGTCGTGCCCGGTCACGGGCCCGTGCTCGACGCCGCCCGCGCACTCGCGGTGTTGGAGGAGGATCTCACCTACCTGCGGGCTCTCGGCGAGCGCGGCGCCGAGGCCGAGTTGCCCCCCGGACGGTGTACCGCGTTCCAGCGGCGCATGCACGGGGAGAACGTCGCCCGCATCGCGAGCTGAGCGCCGGAGCCAACCCAGGGGGCGTTCAAATCTGGACGAGTCCCGGCCGGCCCCGAGGGGCGGCTCTCGGGGCAGCAGTGAAAAGCTCACGCGTCCTCAGCCAAAAGCTCACGCGTTCTCAGCCCCATCTGCCTTGCGGAACATGACGACCGCGCAGTCATACGCCATCCGCGTGTTCCCGGGCTGCAGCCGGGTGTGCCACTCGGTGATCCCGGCGTCGCCGAGCAGGCCACCGAGCCGGTTCAGCGAGTAATGGTTCATCTGCATGTGTGGGTAGGACCAATCCCTGCCCCGCGCCAGGTTGAAGATGTTGTAGGCGAAGGGCATCGTCTTCATGGTCCAGTGGAAGAGCCCCGCCAGCGGATGGCTCGGCCGCAGGGAGACGTGAATGACTCCCACCCCACCGGGGCGCAGGCCCCGCACGAGCGCGGCGAAGATCCGCTCGCCCTCGCGGACGGGGATGTGCTGAAAGACCAGGAAGGAGTGAGCCAGGTCATAGCGGCCGCTCAGCTCCGCGAGCCCGTCCGCCTCGACCAACTCCACGTTGCGCAGGCCCATGAGTTTGGCATTGCTGTCGGCCTCGCGCAGCATCGAGCGTGATACGTCCACCCCGTAGACGTGCTCGCAGCGTTCGGCGAGGGGCAGGGTCAGGCGCCCGACGCCGCAGCCGTAGTCGAGCGCGCAGCGGCACTCGAAGTCTCCCCCCATCAGGGAGTCGATCTCCGCCATCAACTCGGCGACGTGCCGGCGACCGCTGTCGAAGAAGCGCTCCCGCGCCGCGGCGTCGAGCCGGGCGTGGTGGAAGTCTGGCGCGGAGAGCACCCCGTAGTAGGGGTCGAGCGCCCCATAGCGCTCCCACTGCCTGGCTGGGTCGTAGACCATTGGTGACCTCACCTCAGAGTGGGGTCGGGAGCGGGCGGTGGGCAGGCCGATCGTTCGCGAACATGCTCTCAGCCGTAGTAGCGCGAGATGACCAGCAGCTGACTAAAGAGGTCGTGCGCCATCACCAGGGTGACGATCAAAACCCCCGCGACCGGTCCCCAACGCCGCCCGGCGCCGCGCGCGGCCAGCGCCAGTACGGCGCCCCACAGCGCGAGCATCGGCAGCACATAGCGGGGCTCGGCGTAGGAGCCGGGGACATGAAGATAGTCATCAGCGCCGATGATGAACAGCACTCCGCAGCTCATCGCAGCGTAGATGAGGAGCTCGGTCAGCCGGTCCCGCAGCGCACTCCGTGAGATCACAAGCGCCCGCACGAAGAGGACGGCAAGGATCCCCGTGGGAATGAGCGCTGCGCTGTAGACCCAGTTCGGGAACGTCGTGTCCAGCCAGCCATAGAGCCCCACCAGCCCGTCGAACCAGAAGATCCGCGTGGTTGGGAAGCCATGAAAATAGGACCTCATGCCCGGTAGTCGGGGGAGGTAGAACTGCCAGACGTAGCTGATCTCATGCAGGATCGATCCACGCCTGCCGGTGAACGAGATCGCCGAGCCTAGAGCCCCGACCGCCGGACGACCGGAGAGAGCGTTCACGAGGACGTACAGCAGGATCGGACTCGCTCCCATCGAAAGCGCGAGTCCGAGGCAGCGGTAGGCGCTCTGTCGGGAGGTACGCGCCTCGCGCGCGCACAGCACGATCAAGCCGAGGATGCCGCCGGGGAGCAGCCCGAGGAAGTTGAGCTTGGTCATAAAGCCGATGGCGAGCACGGCTCCGATTGCGATTGCGAGCCGCGGCGTGATTCCCCGCCGGAACCCCCGTGCCAGGCAGTAGAAGAGTGCGGTGGAGACCGCGAACAGCAGCGCGTCGGGGTTGACCGCGCCCGACATGATCCCGAGCAGCGGCGCCAGTGCGACGCCGAGGCCGCCCACCGTCCACGCCCACGGTGCCCCGGGAAGCGCCTCGCGCAGGAACAGGTAGGCGAAGAGCGCGGTGATGCCGCCCATCAAGGCAGAGAGCAGGCGCATCAGAGCGAGCCGGTCGAGGATGGTGCCGCCCGACGCGAGGCCGTAGGGAATCGTCTCCAGGGCGTAGTACAGGGGTGGCTGCGAGGTCGCGACTCCCGCATCTCCGCTCCCGCTACGCGCATAGGGGTGTGCGAGGTCGTGTTCGAGCTTGTGCTGCTCGGCGGCTGTGGAGATCGCGTCGACCGCCGGGCGCTCGCGGACTTCCGGGTAGTGCAGGTCGTTGAGGGCCACCACCTCGGCGTTGGGGAATTTTTCAGCCGACCCCGTCGGCAGGCTTCCGGTCTCGGCCAGGCGCTGCACGTAGGCGAAGTGAGACGGTTCGTCCGGCACCTGGAAGGGGGGTGAGATCACCGACCAGCACGCCCCATTGACGAGCGCAACCAGCGCGCAGACCCACGCCGCCCGCGGCACGCTGCGCAGCCCGTCTCGCAGGCCGAGCCTGTGCCGGCGTTCCTCGACCGTTCGCCTGCGCGCTTCCCGGCGTCGAGCCTCCAGGGCACTCCGCTTGAACGGCCGCCGCCCCGTCGCGGACGCACTGACCATCTCGGGCGGCTTGGCTCTGCTCTTGCTCATCGCAGCTCCTTGACGACCAGCCACGAGGAGAGCGTGAGAGCCGTCCCCGTCAGCACGATCACGAACAGGGCATCCCAGGCGCCGCTGGCGGCGTGGCCGAAGCCCATGTGTCGCATGACCGAGGCGGCGAGCGACCACCATGAGCTGTGACCGGGCTGCAGGTACTCGATGCTGATCCTGCCGGACAGCGGTTTGCCTTCGCCAACCGTCGCTTCGGCCTTCGAGGCGATTCGCCCCAGCATGTGCACAGCGCCGATCACGTGCTCGAGTGCGAAACAGACCTTCACCGGCGAGACCGCGTGGGGTATCTCGTTGACCGGGACCGTCGCCCCCTCGCCCGACCAGCCGCGAGCGAGATGGCCCGCCGCGATGCGGTGCGAGCCGGAGTACACCTGCACCGACACCTCGGGGCTGCTGTCCGCGAACAGGCCGAGGCGGATCGCGGAGGTGTCGCGCGGGAGCGTTTCGCCATGCTGGCAGGCGCTGGCGTCGAATTCCGTGGTCACCAGCTTGTTTTCGGGGGGGACCGAGGTCACTGCGGTGCTCGCGGGCGCGTGCGAGAGCATGAGCGCGAATGCGATTGCGATCAGCGTCAAGCCGGCCCCGAGCGCGACCTTGATCCGCATCACTTGCGCCGCAGCCCAAGGATGCTGAGCAGGAAGGAGGCGAAGACGACTTGGATGCCGAGCACCAGCAGCGTCGCGGCGAGGATCGCCAGGCGCTCCTCCGAGAGGCTGCCGAAGCCGCGCCTGACCCACTCCAGCACGATCGCGGCGAGGATCGCCGTCCCGACCAGGGTGATCATGCCGCCGAGCATCAGGCCGTGCTCGAGTCGGTAGCGGCGGCGCATGCGCTCGAACCAGGGGTCGCGCTCCCCCATGAAGTAGATCCCGTAGGCTCGCGCGCAGAGCCCGAGGGTGACGACCTGCGTGCCCACGATCAGGAGCAGCGAGCCCCCGATCAGCGTGTGCACTTCCCAGCGGCGCCCGAGCACGTCGACGTGCGCCAGCACCGTCGCGCAGATCAGGCCGCCGATCGCCGCCATCACCGTGCCGGGAACGATGAAGAGGTGCTTGGGGGAGTGCATCACCAGATAGCGCAGGTGCCGCCAGCCGTCGCGGAAGCTCGAGAGCTTCGACTCTCCCCCGCGCGGGTGGTATTCGATCGGGAGCTGGCGGATTTCGAGCCCCGCCTTCGCCGCCCGCACGACCATCTCGGAGGCGAACTCCATGCCGCTGGTGCGCAGGTCCAGGCGCTCGAGGTGCTCGCGGCGAAACGCGCGCATCCCGCAGTGGGCGTCCTTGACGCCGGTGTGGAAGAGGAGGTTGAGCAGGCGCGAGAGCAGTGGGTTGCCGATGTAGCGGTGAAGCCACGGCATCGCGCCCGGCTGGATGTTCTGCATCCGATCGCCGATGATCATGTCGGCCCCCGCTTCGAGCTTCGCGAGAAACCGCGGGATCTCGTTGAAGTCGTAGGTGAGGTCGGCATCCGCCATCAGGATGTACGCCCCGCGCGCCGCCGCGAACCCGGCCAGGTATGCGCTGCCGTAGCCCCGCGTCGGCTCGTGGATCACCCGGGCGCCCGCGGCCTGCGCCAGAGCGGCGCTGCCGTCCGTCGATCCGTTGTCTGCGACGACCACCTCCCCCAGGATCCCCGCCGCCGCCATCGCGCCGAGTGCCGTCGAGACGCACTGCTCGATGTTCTGCGCCTCATTCAGGCAGGGAATGACGACCGACACCAGACACGACGGCTCGTCCAGCTCGCTCGGGAGGACAGCTCTTTCGACACTGGCCCCCACGGTCGCTCACGCGGTCGCCGCGCGGGAGCGCGTGCGCAGTCGCAGGCTGGCGAGGAACCCGATCGAGGCGTCGACCCCATCCTGGGGCGCTCGGTGCCGTCCCTCGCAACGCGCGTTGTGCCAGCCGGAGAGCCGGCCGCGCAGCGCTGCGAGGTCGCGTGAGGAGAGCGCGTCGCCGGTGGCCGCGATCGTCTCGGTGGCGAGCGCTCGCAGTGCGTGGCGCCCGCGCAGCACCCCATAGCGCCGCAGCAGATAGCCCCGCGCGAGGCCGCCGTTGCGCCGCTGCCACTCCGAGCCCCGCCCGGCGGTTGCCGACCCGAGGTGCTCGGCCCGGGCGTCGCTCGCGAGCGCGGTACTCCAACCCGCGGCGCGCAGCCGCAGCGCGAGGTCGACATCCTCTTGATAGAAGAAGATTTGCTCGTCCAGGCCCCCAACCGCGCGCAGCGCCTCGCGCCGGTAGGCACCGGCGGCCCCGGACGGGCCGAGCAGCACGGGACTGCTCGCGCTCGCCCTCTGCTCCGGCTCGCCCTGCAGGCGGGGGAAGCCCGCCAGCGTGGGATCGACGGTGAGCCCGGCGCTGTCGATCAGTAAGGACTCGGGGTGGCGCAGCACCGAGGCGACGGAGCCCACGCGCGGGTTTGCGACCAACGGGGCGGTGAGCCGCTCCAGGAAGGCCGGGGGCGCGATCACGTCGTTGTTGAGCAGCACCACCACCTCGCCCGAGCCCCGGGCGATCCCGGCGTTGCAGGCCGTCGCGAAGCCGCGGTTGGCCTCGAGACTCAGCACCTCGACCTCCGGAAAGCGCCTCGCGATGACAGCCGCGGAGTCATCCGGTGAGGCGTTGTCGACGACGATCGTGCGGTGCAGGCGCGTCTGCGGGGCGAGCGCGGCGAGGCAGCGTTCGGTCATCTCGCGATGCCCGTGGATCGGGATGACGACGTCGATAGGCAAGCTCTGCATAACCGAACAAGCCTTACAAGCAGGCCCGAGGGGGGTCAAGCGATCCCCGCGCCTGCCTTTGTGGTCGGGCCGATTGAGCTCGAAACTGTCTCCATCCCCGCCCCCGAGCGCATGGACGAGGCAGCGGCCGTCGCTCGCCGCGCCGTCGCGTGGTTCTCGGGGACGGCTTCCACAGGGACTCTCACACGCTTGCGCGCGAGGGCATGCAGCACATCGCCCTGCCCGGCGAGGCGAGCCAGCATCCAGGTCGCGGGCAGTATGAGGGCGCACGATGCGGCCGCGACGCGCAGGCGCAGTCCGCCGGGGAACAGGCAGCGCCCGGCAATCGTGTACTGGATCGAAGCCGGGAGGCCGGCGGTGCTCGATGAGGTGAAGGTCTGGACGTCCTCGAAGCCCGCGCGTGCGAGCGCCCCCTCCAGCGCGCCCGCGTCGAAGTGGAAGCGGTGGCGGGGGAGGTCGAGATGGAACCAGCGGCCACCGAAACGCCGCCGCTGCCAGCATCCGAAGTTCGGCACGCTGACGGCGAGCACGCCCCCGTCGCGCAGGGCCCCATGTGCGCGGCGCAGGTCCGAGAGCGGATCGCTCACGTGCTCGAGCGACTGGCGGAAGACGACCGCGTCGAACGAGCCGGGCGCCAGCTCCACCTCCTGGAGGGTCCCGGGACGCGCGTCGAGGCCCCGGGAGCGCGCGAGCGCGCAGGCCTCCGGTGAGGGCTCCACCCCGACGGCCGTCCACCCCCGCCGGATGAACCATGAGCCGAGGTCGCCGCGCCCACAGCCGACGTCGAGCAGGCGCCCGGCGGGCATTCGCGCAAGCGACCCGAGGGGGGCGGTGCGCAGCGCCTGCCAGGACTGCAGGCTGCGGATGGCCGCGGAGCAGAGCCCCAGCACTCCGGTAGGCAGCCCGTATGCCCCGTAGGTGCGCGGATAGAAGGCGGCGAGCTGCTCGGGGCCGAGCGCGGTGGGAAGCGTGACACCTAGCCCGCAGCTCCCGCAGCGGCTGACCGAGAATCTGCCCGGCACGCCGTGGAGGCGATCGGGAGAGCTGAGCAGGGGTGGACCGAGCGGGCCGGCGCACACGGGGCAGGGCGTGGGCTCTGCCTGCGTCACCGGTCCCAGGCGGCCGCCTGCGAGAGGACCTCGCCGGCGCGTGGGCCGCGTGCGCGTCACCGGTCCTGGGCGGCCGCGTGTGCGAGGGCCTCTGTGCCGGTGTGCGCGGCGGCGGGGTGCCCGACCTGTGAGGAAAGCCCATCCGTGCCACGTTCTCCGTGCGCGGCGGCGCGGCGGCGGCTGCGCTCGAGATCTTTCTGCAGCTTCTCGAGCATCCGCACCACCTGCAGGCCGTTGTGGCCATCCGAGCGCGGGGGCACGCCGGTCTGGATCGCGTCGAGGAAGTGCTCGCACTCCAGCCGCAGAGGCTCGGCGCTCGAGATCGAGGGCAGGAAGATGTCGCCGTTGCGGGTCACGTACTCGCCGTAGGAGTGCGTGTCCTCGTCGAAGCCCTTGTCGTAGAGCGCGACCTTGCCCTCGCCTGCCAGGTCGTCGAACGTCGCCATGCGCTTGGAGCCCACGACCGTGAAGAGCCGCTCCCTGCGGGGGTCCAGCCAGGAGAGGTGCAGATGGGCGGCGATCCCGGAGGGGAAGCGCATGAAGCAGAAGACCACGTCCTCCACGCCAGGGCGCAGGTAGCACTCCCCGCGCGCGGAGAGCTCGTGGGGCTCTTCGCCGACGATGTCGAGCAGGATCGACATGTCGTGAGGGCCGAGGCTCCAGAGGGCGTTCTCGTCGGCGCGCAGCTTGCCGAGGTTCAGGCGGCTGCTGTAGATGCAGCGGACCTCACCGAGCTCGCCGGCGTCGGTGAGCTCCTTGAGCTTGCGCACCGCGGGGTGGTAGATGAACACGTGGCCCACCATCAGCGTGCGCCCCGCGCGCTCCGCCGCCGCGACCGCCTGCTCGGCGTCCGCCACCGACTGGGCCAGGGGCTTCTCCACGAAGCAGTGCTTGCCGGCATCCAGCACGCGTCTGGCCAACTCGGCATGGGTCGGCACCGGTGTGGCCAGCACGATCGCGTCGAGCTGCTTGTCTTCGAGGAGGTCTTCGAAGCGATCGGTCATCCGCGCCTCGGGGAACATCAGCTGCGCGCGCTCGCGTGCGGAGGCCGAGCTGTCACAGCACCAGCGCAGATCCGCCTGCGCCAGCACGTGGAAGCAGCGGGCGAGGTTGGGGCCCCAGTAGCCGAGTCCGACCACGCCGACACGGGAGGGCGCGCTCATCGCGCCTCCATGGTGGTGCGAGCGGCGAGGGCGCTGATCCGTGCAGGCGCGCTCATCGCGCCTCGACGCTCGTGCGAGCCGCGACGGTGCTCACGGCGCTCCGCGGCGGTGGACGATCCCCGCGGTCGGAGGCGAGGGCCTCCTCGATCGCGCTCGTCACCTCCCGCGCCTGCCCGGGCGTCAGGGTGGGGCTCATGGGGATCGCGAGACTCGTGCGCGAGAGGCTGTCGGTCACGGGCAGCTCCACTCCCGTGCTCCAGCACGCCATCGCGGGCTGACGGTGAATCGGTGTGCGGTAGGTGCCCCGCGCCTGGATGCCCACCCGAGCCAGGCGATCGATGAGCCGGTCCGCTTCGGGATGGTGAACCACGTACATGTGCCACGCCGGCTGCACCCCCGGGAGCGCGCGGGGGATCGTGAGGAGCTCGCCGAGCCCGCTCTGCTCGTAGGCGAGCGCCGCCGCCGCGCGGCCCTCGGTCCAGGCGTCGAGATGGGGCAGCAGGACGCGCAGCACCGCCGCCTGGATCTCGTCCAGGCGCGAGTTGTAGCCGACCTCCTCGAAGGTGATCTTGTCGCGCGAGCCGTGGTAGCGCAGCAGCCGCGCACTCGCGGCGATCTCCTCCTCGTCGGTCGCGATCGCCCCCCCGTCCCCGAAGCAGCCGAGGTTCTTCGCGGGGAAAAAGGAGAACGTCGAGGCGGTTCCGAGCGAACCCGCGCGGCGTCCGTCGACACGCGCACCGGCGGCCTGCGCTGCGTCCTCGATCACCGCGAGCCCGGTCTCCTCGCGGATCTCCCGCACCGGTGCGGGATTGCCGAACAGATCGACGGCGATCACGGCTCTCGTGCGCGGGGTGAGCGCAGCCCTGACCGTCTGCACCGTCACGTTGCACGTGTCCGGATCGACGTCGCAGAATACCGGTGTGGCGCCCGTCGGGACGATCGCCTCGGCGCTGGCGTAGAAGGTGAACGACGGCACCAGCACCTCATCCCCGGGGCCCACGCCCGCGGCGGCCCGCAGCGCGATCGTCAGAGCGTCCGTGCCGCTCGCCACCCCGACGACGTGGCGGACGCCGAGGTACTCGGCGAGCTCCCGCTCGAACGCGCCAACTTCCGGGCCGAGAATGAAGCGGCCGTCGTCGATCACCGCCGCGACGCGCTCGTGCAGCTCTGGGCGCAGCGGCTCCAGGGGGCCACTGATTTCAAATAGTGAGATCGTCACAGAGCCGATGGTAGGTGGGGGGTCAAGCCCGCAGGCGCTCTGGACGCGTCGCTGAGGTGTCGGGTTTCGCTGAATTGCAGGCGATACCGGGCGCCGGGAAGTCAGAGACATGCACGCCCCCCAGGCCCCTGAGCAGCCCTACAGGCCAGGCGAAGGAGGGTTCGGCTCGCCGGGCGCTCATTAGCCTTCGGCGCATGTGTGGAATTGCCGGCATCGCCGGCGCGAGCAGGCCGGAGATCGGGACACTCGAGCGCATGGCGAGCGCGATGGTCCATCGCGGGCCCGACGGTCAGGGCGTCTGGCGCGACGATGAGCTCGGTTTCGCCTTCCGGCGTCTTGCGATCATCGATCTTGACGAGCGCTCCAATCAGCCGCTTCACCTCGGCCGGCTGCATCTGGTCTTCAACGGTGAGATCTACAACTACCTGGAGCTCCGCGAGGAGCTGATCGGACTCGGGCATCGCTTCGCTACCGAGGGAGACGCCGAGGTGCTGCTGCACGCCTGGGCCGAGTGGGAGGAGGCCGCGCTCGATCGGCTCAACGGCATGTTCGCCTTCGGCATCTGGGACGACGAGCGTCGTCGACTCACCCTCGCGGTCGACCCGTTCGCCGAGAAGCCACTCCTCTACCGCGCGGCCTCTGGTGCTCTGCTGTTCGCCTCGGACGTCCGCGCGCTGAAGGCGGTCGATCCGGCGATTGGGATCGCGGATGAGGACGCCATTCGCGCCTTCGTGGCGCTCAATGTCATGCCGATCCTGCCGCGCACGTTCTTCAGCGACATCCAGCGCCTCCCAGGAGCCCACCTGGCGCGCTGGGAGCGGGGCCGGCTCTCGGTGCGTCGCTACTGGCGGCCTCGGACGGTGCCGGTGCCACCCGATCCGGCGCTCGCCGCCGAGCGCCTGCGGGAGTTGCTCAGCGACTCGGTGCGCCTACGCCTTCGCAGCGACGTGCCCGTCGGCACCTCGCTCAGCGGGGGTGTCGACTCCTCCGGGATCGTGGGGATCTCCTCGCGCCTGGCCGGCGAGCACGTCCGTCACGCCTTCACCGCATCGTTCCCCGGGTTCGCGCGAGACGAGTGGCGCTACGCCGAGGAGGTCGCGCGAGCGGCCAACGTGGCGGGACACCACCGGGTGTGCCCGAAGGTCGGTGAGCTGCTCGAGGACCTCGAGGTGCTCGTGCGCGACCAGCAGGAGCCCTTCGGCGGCACGAGCATCTACGCCCAGTGGCGGGTGATGCGAGCCGCTCGCGAGGCCGGCGTGATCGTGCTGCTGGACGGCCAGGGAGGGGACGAGCTGTTCGGTGGATACGCCGGCATCGCCGGCTGGGCGCTGCGCAGCGCCGGACCCCGCGCCGCGCTGAGCGCGCTCGCCGAAGACCGCAGCGTGGCGGGGGATCTTGCGGTCGCCTATGCCGTCGGCCGCGCGCCGCGCGCCCTGGCGCGCCGCCACCGCATGCGCCGTGCCTCCCCATACGTTTCGCGCGGGATCGCCCGCGAGGTCGCGGCCGTCGATCGTCTGCCGCCGGATTGGAAGGACACCCGCTCGCCGCTGCGACGCGAGCTGCTCGTGCAGGCGTTTCGGACGAGTCTGCCCAACCTCTGCCGCTACGGCGATCGCAACAGCATGGCCCACTCGGTGGAGATGCGCATGCCGTTCCTCGATCGGCGCGTCGCCGACTTCGCGCTCTCGCTGCCCCCGAGCATGGTGTTCGAGGGCGGCTTCACCAAGCGCGCGCTGCGCGCTGCGCTGCGGGGGTTGGTCCCCGATGGGGTGCTCGACCGGCGCGAGAAGGTCGGATACGAGACTCCGGAGCAGGTGTGGTTCAACGACCCCGCCGGCAGGGCGCGTATCGGGCAGATCGTTCTCGACCCGAGTCTGCGCGCGAGCGGGCGCTACGACACGGCGGCTTTGGAGCGCGAGTTCGCCGCCGGCTCGTGGAGCGATGTGGGCGCCCTCTGGAGGGTGCTCAACGTCGAGCTGTGGCAGCGATCCCTCGTTCCCGCCGGCGCCGTGGCCTGTGCAGCCTGAGCCGATGCCCGCACGGCGACTGCTCATCTGCAGCTACTACTTCCCTCCCGATCCCTCGATCGGCGGCGCTCGGTGGGCGGCGATGAGCGAGTGGCTGCGGCGAGCCGGACACGAGGTCACGGTGATCACCTCGCGGGCGAACGGCCGCAGCGAGGACGACGAGCCATGGGTGCTGCGCACCTTCGACGTGGGCGCCGTCGGCTCCGCACGCCGCCTGCTGGGCCGGTCCTCTGCCCCGCCCTCGCGGGCGCCTGGGCATGTCGTGCACAAGCCCCCGCCGCGGTGGTTCACGGATGTGTTGGTGCCGGATGAGTGCCTGCTGACGTGGGTCCCCGGCGCGCTGGCGCGGGCGCGGCGGGTGGTGCGCGAGCGGGAAATCGAGTGCGTGATGACCAGCGGGCCGCCCCATTCGACGCACCTGCTGGGGCCCCTGCTCGCTCGCCCCCGCCCCGCCTGGGTCGCCGACCTGCGCGACGGTTGGCGCTTCGAGGCTCTGCGCACCCCCTGGCCCACACGTGCGCAGGATCGTCTGGATGCGATGCTCGAGCGGCGAGCGCTCCGTGCGGCGGACGCCGTGATCGGGGTCACGGCTCCGATCGCCGAGGACGCCCGCGCTCGCCTCGGTGTGCTCTCGGCGGACATCCCCAACGGTTGGAGCCCCGAGCTCGATGTCCAGCCCAATGGCTCGGCGGGTCCACAGCGCGAGCCCCGGCCCAACGGCGTGGCGCGTCCACAGCTCGACCGCGAACGGGTGAACCTGGTGTACACGGGCACGCTCACCCTCCGCGGCCCCCGCGGACGCGACCCCCGGCCGCTCTTTGCGGCCATTCGGTGCCTCGCAGCCGAGCACCCCGCGGTGGCCTCGCGCCTGCGCCTGGTGCTGGCCGGGCGGTTGGACACGGAGGAGGAGCAGTTGCTGCGCACGCTCGATCTGGGGATCGCCGTCGAACACGTCGGCTCCCTGAGCCGGGAGGCGGCGGGCGCGCTGCAGCGCGATGCGGATGCCCTGCTGCTCCTCACCGGGCCGCACGCCTCGGAGGCGACGGGCAAGCTCTTCGACTACCTCGCCGCCGGCCGGCCGATCCTCGCGCTGGCGCACGAAAACGTGGCCGCGAGCATCATTCGGGAGACCGGTACGGGTGTGACGGTGGCGCCCGACGACGTTGGCGGGATCGTGCGGATGCTCGAGAGCGTGGTGGACGGGACCCTCGCCGCCGCCTACCGGCCGCGCGACCTCGACCGTTACATCTACCCCGGGCCCGCTGAGGAGGCCGCAGCGCTCATCGAGCGGGCGATCGCGCGGCGGGCGCGGCGAGTCGCGGGAGGGAGGGGGGCGGTGGCGCTCGGGAATCGCGCGGGCGTGGCGTCGCCGAGAACACGTGCAGGGCGTGGGCGAATCGGAGACACGAGTACGCGGTCGCTCGCGGTAATCTACAATCAGCTATTAGGATAGTTTAGATCACTCATGTTATTGGAAAATACTCACATACTGGTGACGGGCGGCGGCGGCTTCGTGGGCGTACCCACCGTGCTCGGCCTGCTGGCCGAGGGTGCGCGGGTGCGCGTGCTGGATGTGGCCCCGAGCCCGCGTTTGGAGAAGGTGAGCTGCGAGGTCCTGCTGGCTGACATCACCAACGCCGACGCGGTGGGTCGCGCGTGCGAGGGAATCGACGGCGTCGTGCATCTCGCGGTGCTGCCGCTCGTATATGCCAACAGCGAGCACGAGCTGGCTTTTCAGGCGAACGTGCGCGGCTCGTTCAACGTCTTCCGGGCGGCCGGCGAGCGGGGGGTAAAACGCGTGGTGTACTCATCCGCCTCCTCGGCCTACGGGCCCCCGCGAGCGGTGCCGATCCCCGAGGACCACCCCCTCCATCCCATCGCCTTCTACGCGGCGACCAAGGCCGCGGCCGAGATGCTGCTGCGGGGCCTCGCGGGGTCATATGGGTATAGCTACGCGATCCTGCGCTACATGAACGTCTACGGCCCGGGCCAGCGAATCGGGGTGATGCCGGCCGTCGCGCGCAGCCTCCTGGCCGGCGAACGGCCGCGCCTGACCGGGGACGGCAGTCAGGGGTTCGACTTCATTCACATCGAGGACTGCGCCCGCGCGAACGTGCTTGCGCTGCGAGCCGCGGTTGACGGTGAGGACTTCAACGTCGGCCATGGCACGAGCGCGTCCCTCAACGAGGTCGTGGAGCTGATGGGCGAGCTGCTGGGGTTGAGCGCGGAACCCCTCTATGAGGGGCCCGTCGACTCGGCTCTCCCCCGCGTGGGCGACGTGGGCAAGCCACGGGAGATGCTAGGTTTCACGGCCGCCGTCGCGCTGCGCGACGGGCTCGCCGGCTTCCTCGAGGAGCTCCGCGAGACGCAGGCGGCCGAGGTTGCCTGAGGCGCCGATGGTTTCGATTGACGTCATTTCTGCGACTGCCGCCAGATTGCTTGGGCCAACGGGTCGCTGAGGCCGCGATGGTTCTCCTCACAGGTTCCACGGGACTCGTCGGCTCGGCGCTGCTGCCGCGGCTCGCCGCCCGGGAGGAGGTGTTGGCGATGCATCCCCCCGAGCACGACCCCGAGCCGGTACTGGGGGTGAGGTGGTTCCCCCAGGATCTCGCGGCTCCGCTTGCTCCCGGACTACCCGAGCGGATCGACGCCGTCATCCACCTCGCCCAGTCGCGCCGCCACCGCGAATTTCCCGCGGGCGCGGTGGACATGTACGAAGTCAACGCCGCGGCCACCGTGAGGCTGCTCGACTACTGCCGACGCGCGGGGGGGGCCACGTTCACCTACGCCTCCACCGGCGGTGTCTATGCGCCCGGCCAGTCGCCGGTACAGGAGACGAGTGCGCTGGGCCCCGGCAACTTCTACGCGGCATCGAAGCTCGCGGGGGAGCGGGCGGTCGAGCAGTTCCGCGGGGAGCTGTGCGGGCACTCGCTGCGCCCCTTCTTCATCTACGGGCCGGGCCAGCGCAACATGTTCATTCCCGGCCTGATCTCCCGCGTGCGGGAGGGGCGGGAGGTGACGCTGGCGGGGGCGGAGGGCATCCGGGTGAACCCGATCTACGTCGAGGACGCGGCCGATGCGGTCCTCGCCACGCTCGATCTCGAGGAGCCCGTCACGATGAACATCGCCGGGCCCGACGTCGTCTCGGTGCGCCAGATCGCCGAGCGGATCGGGAGGCTTGTGGATCGCACCCCGACCTTCGTGGCCGGCGACCCGCAGCCGGACCTCGTGGCTGGCAACGAGCGGCGTGACGCGCTCGTCGGAGCTCCACGGGTGGGCTTCGAGGAGGGGCTGCGACGGATGGTGGAGGCAAGCTGAGGTGGGTATCGAGGATCTTCTTGTGTGCAGCGTATGCCACGGACCATTGCGAGATGTCGGCGAGTGTTCGGACATCGAGTGCGACTACTGCAAGCGTCACTACCGTCGTCGCGAAGGAACACCCGACATGACGCCGATCCCACCACCCGACGAGGCCTTGCGCCTCAAATGGTCGCTATGGGAAGAATTGCAGGTCAACGGTGCGCACGCATATCTGAACGATCCAGCGAGTAACTTGTCGGTGGCCGGGCGCAGCGATGCGGAGGCGTTTGGGGATTTCTGCCACCTCAATGGTTCTGTGCTGGATATAGGTTGCGGTCCACGGATGCGCCCAAGTTATGCGTGTGCAGGACGCTTTGTTGGCATCGATCCCTTGCGGGGTGAACGCAACCGCGACTTCGATTTTGTACAGGGAATCGGAGAGTACTTGCCTTTTAGGGAGGACACTTTCGACCACGTTCTGTTTGCGGGCACACTGGACCATCTGCTCGAGCCGGAACGGGCTTTGTGTGAGGCCGCGCGGGTACTGGTGCCATCGGGTACCATCGAGCTTTGGTTTGGTGAGCCCCCAGATCCTCCAGGGGCAGTTCAGCGTGCCACATACGCTCTGACACTACTGCGCCGGGGCGATCTGCGTGAGTTCGCTCGTGGTGTGGGCCATCGCCTGGGCCTACTTCGCACGATGGCAACGAACTATTCCGTGCCGCGGGGGGCTGCGGATGAATTCCATTTCCTCCATTTGACACCGGCAGGGGTCGAAGGCATGATCGCTGCAGTTGGGCTCAAGACGCTGGAGTGCATATGCTCGACTCCCGATCATTATTTCCTCCGTGCCGCTGCGGTGCGGGATCGGCCAAAGCGGCCGCGTCTTTCGGAATAGCTCATATGACTCCACGAATTTTGCACGCTCCTACTGACGTCGCCGGTAATGCGTTTCAGCTTTCCCGCGCTGAGCGGGAGTTGGGGCTGCGCAGCGACGTCGTCGTGATCGCGACAGGGCGGTGGGGCTACGAGGTGGACGTCAATCTGGACGTGGACGGGCACGGGACCCTGCGGCAGCTGGCCTCACGAGTGGCATTCCTGCGCCGCGCGATGCGTGAGTACGACATCATTCACTTCAACTTTGGCCAGAGTCTGTTCGCAGCGCGAGTGCTGGGCCGTGTCTTCAGCGAGCTGCCCCTGATCAAGCGGGCGGGCAAGACCATCCTCGTCACCTTCCAGGGCTGTGACGCCAGGCCGATGGCGTACTGCTACTGCAGTGAGGAGCACTGCCGCGCCGAAGACCGCTACCGCATTCCCAACACTGCGCGCTTTCTGCGCTACGCGGACCGCTCCTTTCATGTGAACCCAGACCTCCGGCGCTGGCTGCCGGGGTCGCGCTTCCTGCCCTACTCCAACGTGGACCTACGGGCGCTCACTCCCGTGAGTCCGAGGCTGGGGGACGGGGAGCTAATCGTCGCGCACGCGCCCACGCACCGTGAGATGAAGGGCACCAGGTACGTGCTGGATGCGATTCACCAGCTTCAGGACGAAGGAGTGCCGGTACGCCTCGACCTGATCGAGTCCGTTCCCCACCGCGAGGTGATCCCCCGTCTGCGCGCTGCGGACGTGGTGGTTGACCAGGTCCTGATGGGCTGGTACGGCGGCCTGTCGGTCGAGGCGATGGCGCTGGGGAAGCCGGTCCTGTGCTACATCCGCGAAGAGGATCCCGAGGACAACCCGTTCGGTGCCGAGCTCCCGATCGTGCGTGTGAGCGCGGAGACTCTAGCCGCCGGGCTGCGCGAGCTTGCCGGCGACCGCGAAGCGCTGCCGCGGATCGGCGCCGCCGGCCGCGCCTTCGTCGAGCGCCGACACGACCCGCGCACCGTAGCGCGTGAAGTCCTCGCAGGGATCGTCGAGCTGTCCACGCCGGCCGAGGAGGTCCCGGCGGGCAGCAACGCGCTCGAAGCCCCGTTTCACATATAGTCGCCACCGTTGACGTTGATCGTCTGTCCGGTTATGTATGCTGCCCGGGGCGCCGCCAGAAAGGCCACGACGTAGGCCACGTCCTCGGGCTGGCCCAAGCGTCCCTTGGGAATCCGTCGGCGAACGGTCTCAATGATCTCCGGGGGGACGGTGGCGAGCATGTCGGTATCGATGAAGCCCGGGCACACCGCGTTCACGGTGATGTCCTGCTGGGCGGTTTCTCGGGCCAAGGACTTCGTAAATCCCAGCATGCCGGCCTTGGCCGCCGCGTAGTTGGTCTGGCCGCTGTTGCCGGTCTGCCCGATAATCGAGCCGATGTTCACGATACGCCCGTAGCCAGTGCTTCTCATGTGGGGCAGAACGGCTTTGACGGTGGAGAAGCACCCCGTTAGGTTCGTGTCGATCACTGCCCGCCAGTCGGCCATCCCCAGCTTGCCAATCGTGCGGTCCGCCGTGATGCCGGCGCAGTTGACCAGGATGGCGATCGGCTCGCCGGCGCTCGCCAATGAGTCAACCGCCGCGCCCACCGCCTCGGGATTGCGCACGTCTGCGCGCCGCGCCTCGGCGCGCACACCGAGCGCGCGCAGCTGGGCCACGGTCGCGCTGGCGGCCTGCGAGTCCTCGCGAAACAGGATCAACACACCGGATCCGTAGCGGGCCAGCTCTCTGCTTATGGCGCGGCCGATGCCTCGCGAGCCCCCCGTCACGACAGCCCAGCCCCTCCATGGATCTCGGGGCGCGGTCATGTTCGCGGGTCAAAATGAGATGGCGCCGTCCTCGGCGTGCCCAGCGCCGGATTGCGTGGCCACCGGTAGAGCCCGTCGGGGAAGGTCCGGCTCAGGCATTCCTGCGCCCTGACTATGAGCTGGGGGAAGGGGATGAAGTCGAATCCGCCTCCCCTGACGGCGTCGATCAACTCGACGAGCAGCGTGGCCACCCCGCGCTTGGCGTAGGGCTCGACCTGTCTCGCCTTCGATGAGCTGAAGAGCGCTGAGCGCTGTGCGTCGTAGTACGCGATGGATGGCGCGTTGATTGCGACAAGGGCGGGATGAAAGTTCAGCACCTTCAGCCCCGGGCAGAGGAGCAGAGAGGCGAGCGCCGCGGGCCGGAGCTCTGGAGCCGCCCACCACAGGAAGACGTCATCCTCGAAGAAGATGGGAAACCTGAGTAGCCCGGCGCCGTGCACCATAGGTGCCAACCCCGGCTGGAGGAAGGTTACGAGATTGGAGTCGGCGATGAACCCGCGACCCGCGAGAGCGAGCAGGATGTGGCTGTTCTCCGAGATCGAGTGGGTGCGGAAGGTATCGGCGTCGGGTACGAGCGCCTGGCAGAAATCTATGACCTCGTCGACCGTCCTTCCCTGGGTTGAGTTGGCCAGGAAGTTCGGGTGTATCCCGAGCGTCACTCTAGCGGGTCTCTCACGCAGCGCTTCGGAGGCATTTGTCACGAATAGGTGAAGCGGCACGTCATGGGTTGCGACAATCTCAAACATGGCCCTGAGCGCCCAGTCCGGCGCCCAGTCCAGGTCGCTGGTGAGAACGAATATCGGTTTGACCAAGAACTCGGAAAATGGGTCGGCGAGCTCTGTGCTCATAGTGGAATCGGCTGTCCCGCTTCGACTTTGTAACGACGACCGCACGTGGCGCACGTGAGCTTCGGATCGTCCACGCCGATTCGTGACCCGCATGTGCACCGCCAGGCCCTCACTCGCGCTGGCACTCCATACGCGACGGCATGGGGAGGTATGTCTCGCACGATCACGGAGCCGATGCCGATCAACGCGTCGTCTCCGATCCGCCGGCCGTGGATCACGGAGCTGTTGGGCCCCAGCCAGACGCGGTCGCCGATCGTCGCGCTCCCCGAGATCTCGGCGCAGGCGGTGATGGCCGCGTCCTCGCCGACCATGACCGAGTGTGCGACCTGGATCAGATTGTCGAAATGGGAGCCCCTGCCGATCGATGTCCACTCGCCGAACAGCCCCCGATCGACGCATACGCTGGAGCCGATGGTCACGTCGTTCCCGATGAACACGCCTCCAGCATGGGGAATCAATCGCTGCCGCCCACGTATCGGCCCGTGCTGAAAGCCCTGACCGCCGATCGTCGTGTTCGGCATCACCACCACCCGATCGCCGATATACGTCTGAGGCAGAACGACCACGTTGTTCATGATTCGGCAGTCGGCGCCGATTGCCACATGGTCGTGGATCTGCGCAGATGAAGCGATCTGGCTGCCCGAGCCGCGATCGCTCCGAATACTTGGCCACGCACCCGCCAGAACGGCGTCGGAGAAGATCGTGTAGAACGCGTCCGCCGGATCGCCGGCCGTGACGAGCAATGCTCGGCCCTCGGCGTCGGAGATGTCGGCCAGCAGCTGCCCGCTGACCACGCATGCGGCTATCTCTGAGGCGAGGAACATTCCGAGGTAGTCGCTGGATGTGGCCCAGGTCAGCAATTCGGCCCTGTGGGGCAGGCGCGTTGTGACCCCGCCGAATGCTCTGATCTCGCGATCTGGGCCGACGAGCTCGAGCGAATAGCGAGCCGCGATCGCCGACAGCGGCACGGGCTTGCTCATGGTTTCCGGCAACGGCCGAGGTGAACCGCTCATAAGCCGGTTAACTTATCAACGGCAATACGATTAATCGCCCTGCGAATGGACGTGGAAGGCATGGGACGGCGGTTTCCCGCACTGTGCGGCGGCCCTGTGCGTCGGGCGGGTCGGTCCCCGAGCCGGAGCTGGCCTGAAACGTCTCCCACAGCGGGCAGAGCCTGGTGTTTCGCCGATCGTCCATGGTGACATCGTCAAGGCGCAGGCGTGGGCAGCGGTAGTCGGGAGCGAAATCCACGCATCAGAGCAAGCAACCCGTGAAGCTCCTCGTTGTCGAGGAGCCGCAGCCGCCAGACGGCGAGGGCGAAGACGCCCAGCGCGAGCAGCTTGGCGGCCACCGCCAGTCCCTCCGGCTCGATCGGCAGCGCACCGACCGCCATCAGCGGGCAGCCGACCAGCAGCGCGCCCAGCGCGCGGTGGGTCAGGTACGGGGTGTAGCAGAGCTGCTGGGCCTTGCGGTAGTAGAGGATCGCGAGCAGGCCATAGGCGGCGGCCGTGGCGCTCGCCGCGCCAAGCACACCCCAGGCGGGGATCAGGAGGAAGTTCAAAGCCACGTTCAGGACGGTGGCGATCACTGTGTAGGCGCCGAGGTACACGGTCCGGCGGGCGAGATTGATGCCGGAGGAGGCGATGTTGGCGATCGCGTAGAGCACCACCCCGGTGCAGAGCATCCCCACCACGAGATAGGCGCGGTCGAACCGTGGGGCGACGATCGTGGTGAGCTCGCGGGCGAACAGCGACAGCACGAGCCCGATGCCGACCAGGGCAAGGGTGACATATGAGAGCACCCGCGCCCTCAACTGACGCTCGCCCTCGGCGTCCTCCCGCCAGAGTGAGAGCATGAACGGCACGTAGGCCGTCATGAAGGTGACCATGCAGAACATCAGGAGCGCCGCGTAACGGCTACCGACCCCGTACTGGCCAGTCTGTGAAAAGCTCCCGAGCTGGGAGAGCATGATGCGGTCCAGGAACGCCAATCCCCACATCGCGAACGCCGCGGGTATGAGCGGCCCGCCGTAGTGAACCATGCGGCGCAGCTCGGACGCCGAGAAGCGGCCGAGGAGGTCCGGCGCGGCGACCGCGATGCCGTATACCGCGGCAATCGTATTACCGATCAGCAGCCCCAGCAGGACCCCGGAGATCCCCGCGTGGAAGACCGTCACCGCGAGGATCCCCGCCGCGCCCGCGCCCACTGCCCCGAGGGTCGCCGAGCTCACGTAGTGCCAGGCGCGGAAGCGCAGTCGCATCACCTCCCTGAGATAGGCCGCGAGCGTCGCCACTGGCACGGTCGCGCCGACGATCCACACGAGGTTCGCATGTGTGGCGCTACCCAGCAGCGCCGTCGAGATCGGCTGGCGCAGTAGGGCCATCGCGACGGCGGTGAGCATGGATAGAAACATCAGGACCGCCAGGGCGGTGAGGAGCACGCTGCGGCGCTCGCTGCCCTGCTCGTCGCTGTAATCGTAGAAGCTGAGCACCGCGGCGGTGCTCATCCCCGTGTCCACGATCACAAGCAGGGCCGCGAAACCAACGCTTGCGACTTCCAGCACGCCGAACTGGGCGGGGAGGAACATGTGCGCATACACCGGCAGCGTAATCAGCCCCACGACCTGCAGGGCGCTGCCGCCGATCCCATAAACGATCGTCTGCCGGCCCAGGCGGCCAAAGAGCCCTCTCATATCCATATGATCCCACTCCTCCAAATGAAAATGTCAAACGGATCAGAGGGTCGGCGTGTGCGGTATCGCGGGGGCGCTTGATCGCTCCGGCGCGCCGGTCCCCGTCGAGCTGCTGCGTCGCATGAGCGCCGTGATCGCTCATCGAGGACCCGACGGGGAGGGGCAGTACGCCGACGGTCCTGTCGGCCTCGCCAACCGCCGCCTGGCGATCATCGACCCGCGGCCGGAGAGCAACCAGCCGATGTTCGACGCAACCGGTGACTACGTCATCACCTATAACGGGGAGCTCTACAACTACCGGGAGCTGCGCCGCGAGCTCGAGCGAGTGGGCCGGCGCTTCCTGAACCGGACTGACACCGAGGTGGCCCTCAACGCCTACGCCGCGTGGGGACCGACCTGCGTGGAGCGCTTCAACGGCATGTTCGCGCTGGCCATCTGGAACCGCCGCACGCGTGAGCTGTTCCTGGCGCGAGATCGCTACGGCATCAAGCCGCTGTACTACGCAGAGGCCGGGCCCGTGTTTCTGTTTGGCTCAGAGATCAAGGCCCTGCTCGTCCATGACCGCCTTGCGAGCACGGTTAGCCTTCCGCACCTGCTCGAGTACTTCACCTTTCAGAACATCTTCAGTGACGGGACGCTGTTTTCGGGAGTCAAGCTACTGGCGCCCGGGAGCAGGATGACGTTGCGGGAGGGCTCCGAGCGGCCACGCGCGGAGCGCTACTGGGACTTCGATTTTCGCGAGCCCGATGGCAAGGTCTCCGACGAGGAGTACCTGGAGGAGCTCAACCGCCTGTTCCGCCAGGCCGTCGAGCGTCAGCTGGTCGCCGACGTGCAGGTCGGCGCGCACCTCTCGGGGGGGATGGATTCGGGCAGCATCACCGCGGTGGCCGCGCAGGCGCTGCCACACCTCAATACGTTCACCGTCGGCTTCGACATGACCTCCCGCGTGGGACTCGAGGTGGCGGTTGACGAGCGCGCCAAGGCGGAGGCGATGTCCTACCAGTTTCAGACCGAGCACTACGAGGTCGTGCTCAAGGCCGGCGACATGCTGCGGTGCATGCCCGCGCTGACCTGGCACCTCGAGGATCTGCGTGTCGGCCAGTCCTACCCCAACTTCTACGTCTCCCGGCTGGCCAGCCGCTTCGTCAAGGTCGTGCTCGGGGGAGCGGGGGGAGATGAGCTGTTCGCTGGGTACCCCTGGCGCTACTACCGCGCTGTGGTCAACACCGATCTGGACCAGTACGTCCGCAAGTACTACCGGTTCTGGAGCCGCCTCGTGCCCGACGAGCTGCACCCGCGCTTCTTCGCGCCCCACGTGTGGCGGGAAGTGAAAGAGATCGACACCACCGAGATATTTCGCGCGGAGCTCCCCGATTCCCGCCCGCCCAACTCACCGGAGGAGTACGTCAACCACTCCCTCTACCTGGAGGCGCGCACGTTTCTTCACGGGCTGTTCGTCGTCGACGACAAGCTCAGCATGGCCCACAGCCTCGAGAACCGCGTCCCGTTCATGGACAACGACCTCGTCGAGTTTGCCCAGCGACTGCCGCTGCGCCTGAAGCTGCGCGACCTGGGGGCGATCGTCAAGCTCAACGAGAACGAGCCCGGGCCGAAGACCGAACGCTATTTCGCGAAGACACGCGACGGCAAGCTCCTCCTGCGGCGTGCGATGGAGCGCTACGTGCCCACCGGCATCGCCGATCAGATCAAGCAGGGGTTCGTCGGGCCTGACGGGAGTTGGTATCGCGGGGAGAGCATCGAATACATGCGCGCGCTGCTGCTCTCCCGCGACGCCGCGATCTACGAGTTCCTCCAGCCGGGCGGGGTGCGCGAGCTCGTGGAGGACCATCTGGAGGGACGCCAGAATCGACGGTTGCTCCTCTGGTCGCTGCTCAGCTTCGAGCAGTGGTGTCAGACGTTCCTCAAGGGCGCCCATCCGTAGACGATGGGATCAGCCCGGGCGGCTGGCAAGTACGCTGATCCCGCTCTCGATCACGTCGAGATGCAGGACTTCCAGCTCCGCCTCGCGACACCAGCCGCGGACCTCCTCCTCGGTATGACGCGAGGCGTAGATCGGGCTGTACCAGTCGTAGTTGACCATCACGCTCTGATGCCAGCCGAGATCCTCGTTCCAGAAGCACTTCAGCACCGTCCAGTAGAGCAGGCGCTGGATGTCGTGCGTCCCCGGCTCGATTCCCAGTAGCGGCACCCCGCGCTCGAGCGTGATCTTCGCCTCGAGGTGGGAGAGCTCGCGTCCCAGCTCGGTGATCTGCTCGCTGAACCGCATGCACTCCTCGATCGAGAGGCTCGATGTGAGGGCGCGCACGTGGTCGTCGACGAGCTCGCGGATGGGGGCCTTCTTGCGGTACACGTAGACGGCAAGCTGTCCGCCCGGCGCCACCAGCGCCGCCATCGACGCGAAGGCCCGGACGCAATCGGGGGTGTGGTGGAGCACCTGATCTGCGATGACCAGGTCGAACGCTCCCGGTGGGAAGGGGGGGTCGAGGATGTCGCCCTGGACGTAGTCCAGGTTCTCGCGGTCGGCATAGCGGCGATGAGCGGCAGTGACGCTCTCGCTGAGATCCATGCCGATCACGAGGGCGTCGGAGAGGGCGGCGCAGCGCGCTGCGCACAGGCCCGGGCCGGTGCCAGCATCGAGGACCCGGCGCTTGCCGGCGAGGAAGGTGCGGAGCCCGGTCTCGTCGGCGAAGCCGAAGCGCTCATCGAACCAGCGGTACTGGTACTCGGCGAGTCGATCCTTCTCCTCCTCGCTGTACTCGGCCCACTTGGCGGCGAAGCTGCGCTGGGTGTCGCCATCGTCGAGCGCCACCGAGGCGCTGTCGATGCGCACCATGCGCGGCACGCCCGCCCGGATCGCAAAGAGCGTGCCGTCCTGCGCAACCAGCGAGCCGGACATGACGCCCGAGCCGTTGGCGGCGGGCTCCTCGGGCTCGATCGTCAGCGAGCGGCCGTCGGTGGGAGAGACGAGGATGTCGAGGAGGTCGCGGTGCATCGCTCTGCGCGCGCCGATCCTACGAACATGTGGAGCGCCGCGAGCGAGCCGATCGCCGGATGGGGGCGAAACGCTGCTGCCGATTGGCTTTTTTTCGGCGGGGATCGGCGCCGTGTGTTTCCGTCTGGCGCTGTCGGCATGAGATCGCCGGACCTCAGCGGCCGGGTTTGGCGTTCACGAGTGTGCCCGCTTTGAGATCGCCGGACCTCAACCGCCAGGTTTGGCGCTCTCGAGCGTGCCCGCTTTGAGACCGCCGGTCCTCAGCCGCCGGAGTCGGCGCTCTTGATCGTCGCGATCGGGGCGCCCGCGGCGATCGGCTCGCCTTCTGCGATCGGCAGCTCCGCGATCACTCCCGCCTTGTGGGCGGTGATCTCGTTCTCCATCTTCATCGCCTCGATGATGCACAGCAGCTGGCCCTCCGCCACCGTGTCCCCCTGCTTGACCAGCACCTTCCACATGTTGCCCTGCAGGGGCGAGGGGAGGGTATCGGCCCCACCCACCCCCCCCGCCGTCGCCGAGCGGCGCTCTCGCCGCTGGGGCTTGCGGGCGCCTGCCGCTGCGGAGCCGTTCAGCGCGCCTGCGCCGCCTGCGCCTGCGCCAGCTGGCCCGAGCACCTTCACGTCGAAGCGCCTGCCCGACACCTCCACCGTGTAGGACTGCTCGACCTTCTCTGGCTCCGACTCGGCCAGGGCCTCGGTCGCGGAGCGCTTCTCGGCGGTCTCGAACGTCAGCGTCTTCAGCCACGCGCGATCCTCCAGCAGATCCCTGCAGGTCTCCCCGCGCGCCCACTGGTCGGTTGCGAGCAGCGCCTTGTGGAACGGGATCAGCGTCCTCAGACCCTCGATCTCGTATTCGTCGAGGGCCCTCAACATGCGTCTGGTGGCCTGCTCGCGATCCGAGTCCCACACGATCAGCTTCGCCACCATCGGGTCGTACATCGGGGAGACCTCCCCGCCCTCGCCGACGCCCGAGTCCACCCGCACGCCCGGGCCGGTGGGCTCCCGGTAGCGGCCGATCCTCCCCGGCGCGGGGGCGAAGTTCTTGGAGGCGTCCTCCGCGTTGATCCGGCACTCGATCGCGTGGCCCCGCAGCGCCACGTCCTCCTGGCGGAAGGAGAGCGGCTCTCCGGCGGCCGCTTTGATCCCCTCCTTGACGATGTCGATGCCGGTGGTCATCTCCGTCACGCAGTGCTCCACCTGCACGCGCGTGTTCATCTCCAGGAAGAAGTACTCCCGCTCGCCGTCCTCGCGCAAGGCCAAAAGCCCCTCGATCGTGCCGGCGCCTACGTAGTCGACCGCACGCGCGGCCTCCACCCCGATCTGGCCGATCCGTTCGCGCATCGCCGGGTCCACGACCCACTCGGGCGCGGGGGACTCCTCGATCACCTTCTGGTGGCGGCGCTGGATCGAGCAGTCGCGCTCCCCGAGGTGGACGACGTTGCCGTGGCGGTCCGCCAGCACCTGCACCTCCACGTGGCGGGGGTCCGGCAGGTAGCGCTCCAGGTAGACGGTGGGGTCGGAGAAGAACTTCTCCCCCTCCCGGCTCGCCCCCTCGAAGGCGCCCTCCAGCTCATCCTCGCTCAGCGCCACCCGGAAGCCCTTGCCGCCGCCGCCGCCTGCCGCCTTGACCGCCACCGGGAAGCCGATCTCGCCCTTGGCGATCTCGAGCGCCCGCGCGACCGTCTCCACCGGCTGGGTGGTGCCGGGAACGATCGGCACGCCCGCCGCCTGCATCAGCTCGCGCGCGCGCGTCTTCGAGCCCATCGCCTCGATCGCACTCGCGGGAGGGCCGATGAACACCACCCCCGCGTCCACGCAGGCCTGCGCGAATGGGGCGTTCTCCGCCAGGAAGCCATATCCCGGGTGGATCGCCTCCGCGCCCGAGCGCGCCGCCACGTCGAGGATCTTCTCGATGCTCAGGTAGTTCTCCGCCGCCGGTCCCCCCCCAAGGTTGTAGGCCTCCCCGGCGCGCCCCGCGTGCAGGGCGTCGCGGTCGTGCTCGGAGTACACGGCCACAGAGGAGATTCCCAGCTCCTCCAGGGCTCGCACGATGCGCACGGCGATCTCGCCGCGGTTGGCCACCAGTACCTTCGTAAACATCGAGGGCCGGCAGATTACCGTGTCCGGCAGGCACCCGCGCCCGGGGTAAGCGCTCCACAGACCCCGGGCGCGAGTCCCGGGCACCGCCCTGGCGCGCTATTGCGCTCGGTGCCCGGTGCCGGAGTGGGACGGCCGCGAAGCCGCCCACCGGTCTTGTCATCGACCTCGCAATCCTGCGAGTTCTATATATCGAATCAAGGTAGAATGTCCGTTGAACGAACTTGACCCTGTTCGCGCCCGGCGTAGCCGAATGTTCTAGCGCGGCGCCCGCCTCAACCCTCGGCCGAGGCCACCATCCCCGCGCCCACGGTCTCGTTGGTGGCCTCGTCGATCAGGATGAAGCTCCCGGTGCGGCGGTTGGAGCGGTAGGGGTCGAAGGCCAGCGGCGAGCTCGTTCGCAGTCGCACCTTGCCGATGTCGTTGAGCGCCAGCTCCTTCGGGGCCGGCGCGCGCTCCAGCGTGTGCACGTCGACCACATCTGCGAGCTCCTCCACGATCGTGGTCGCGCTGCGTGTGGTGTGCTTGATCACATAGCGCCCGCCCGCTCGCAGGGGGCGCTCGTTCAACCAGCACACGTCCGCCTGCAGCTCCCGGCCCACCGTGGGCGCCTCCTGCGAGCGGCAGATCAGCTCCCCCCGTGAGACGTCCAGCTCGTCCTCCAGGCGCAGCGTCACCGACATCGGCGCCAGCGCCTCGTCCAGCTCCCCCTCGTAGGTGTCGATTGCCGCGATCCGTGTGCGCAGGCCGCTCGGCAGCGCCACCACCTCATCGCCCACCCGCAGCGCCCCGCTCGCCAACTGGCCCGCGTAGCCGCGGTAGTCGCGAGCGCCCTCCGTACCCTCCTGCGGGTTCGACGGGCGGATGACCCACTGCACCGGGAAGCGGGAGGGGGTGGTGTAGGGGTGGTCGTAGGCCACCTCCACCTCCTCCAGGAGCTCCAGCAGCGTTGGGTCCTCATACCAATCCATCCGCGGCGAGCGATCCACCACGTTGTCCCCCTCCAGGGCGGAGATCGGGATGTACGTCAGGCTCGGTCCCGTCTGTGCCCCGAGAGCGGGATCGCTCGCGGGCGGGACGACCGGGTCTCCGTCGACCCGTGCCCCCAACTTCTGTGCGAACTCCCCGAAGTCGCTCTGAAGCTCTTCGAAGCGCTCGCGCGAGTACTCCACCAGGTCCATCTTGTTGACGGCCACCACCAGATGCGGGATCCCCAGCAGCACGCTGATGAACGCGTGGCGCTTGGACTGCTCCAGCACGCCCCTGCGCGCATCCAGCAGGATCACCGACAGGTCGGCGGTCGAGGCGCCCGTCACCATGTTGCGCGTGTACTGCTGGTGGCCCGGGCAGTCCGCGATGATGAACCGTCGCCGCGCCGTGGCGAAGTAGCGGTAGGCCACGTCGATCGTGATCCCCTGCTCGCGCTCCGCCCGCAGGCCGTCGGTCAGCAGCGCAAGGTCGAGCGCGCCCGACCCGCCGCGGCGGGCGCTTGCCTCCGCCACGTGCTCGAGCTGGTCCTCGAAGACCTGCTTGGTGTCGTACAGCAGCCTCCCGATCAGCGTGCTCTTGCCGTCGTCCACCGAGCCCGCGGTCGTGAAGCGCAGTAGATCCAGAGTCATATTGCTGTTAGAAGGGGCCGAAGGCCCCGGTCGAGGGAGAGGAGGTTCCCCGATCCCATCAAGGGTGCGCCTGGACGGCGCATCAGAAGTAACCGGCCTTCTTGCGGTCCTCCATTGCGGCCTCGGAGGTGCGGTCGTCCGCGCGCGTCTCCCCGCGCTCGGTGATCCGCGTGGCCGCGATCTCCGTGACAACTTCCTCCAGCGTCGCCGCCAGCGAGCGCACGCCCCCGGTGCAGCTCATGTCGCCCACCGTGCGGTAGCGCACCGTCTCGGAGAACACCCGCTCGCCGTCGATCAGCTCCACTCCCTCCCGCCAGGCGTAGAGCATCCCGTCGCGGCTGAACACCTCGCGCTCGTGGGCGAAGTAGATCGAGGGCACCTCGAGCTGCTCTTGGGAGATGTACTCCCACACGTCGAGCTCCGTCCAGTTCGACAGCGGGAACACCCGCACCTGCTCTCCCTTGCGGATCCGCCCGTTGTACAGGTTCCACAGCTCCGGGCGCTGGTTCTTGGGGTCCCACTGGCCGAAGTCGTCGCGGAAGGAGAAGACCCGCTCCTTCGCGCGCGCCCGCTCCTCGTCGCGCCGCGCCCCTCCGAAGGCCGCATCGAAGCCATGCTGGGCGATCGCGTCCAGCAGGGTCACCGTCTGCAGGCGGTTGCGCGAGGCCCTTGGCCCCGTCTCCTCGACCGCGCGCCCGCTGTCGATCGACTCCTGCACGCTCGCCACGATCAGCTGCTCCCCCAGCTCCACCACGCGGCGGTCGCGGAACTCGATCACCTCGGGGAAGTTGTGGCCGGTGTCCACGTGCATCAGCGGGAACGGGAACGGCGCCGGGCGAAACGCCTTCTCGGCGAGGCGCAGCAGCACGATCGAGTCCTTGCCTCCGCTGAACAGCAGCACCGGGCGCTCCAGTTCGGCGGCGACCTCGCGCATCACGTGGATCGCCTCGCTCTCCAGCGCCCGCAGGTGGCTCAGCTGCGGGCGCTCTGCCACGCTCACGATCGCTTCAGCCCCGCCGTACATGCTTCCTCGTCTTTCATCGCACGGCCTCCGCGACGTGCAGACCGCACTCGGTCTTCTCAGTGCCCGCCCACCTGCCCTCGCGGCCGCTGCCCGGCTGGGTGCAGGGCTCGCAGCCGATCGAGGCGTACCCCTGGTCATGCAGGGGGTTGTACGGCAGCTCGCGCTCGTGGATGCGCCGCCACAGGTCCTTCTCGGTCCAGTGGGCCAGCGGGTTGTACTTCCACAGGCCGCGCTGCTCGTCGTGTTCGAGGAGCTCTGTCGCCGCGCGTGTCGGGCCCTGCTCGCGGCGAATGCCGGTGATCCAGCCCTCGGCCCCCTCGAGCGCCCGCTCCAGGGCGGCGACCTTCGCCTGCGAGCAGCAGTGCTCCGGCCCCGTCCAGCGGTCTCCTTCTGGAGCGCTTGCGTCGAGCACCTCCACCGCGATCCCGAAGCGCTCCTCGAACGCTCTCCAGGTCTCGAGCGTCTCCTTGAACAGCACCCCGGTGTCGATCGTCACGATCCTGACCTGATCGCCCCCCTCGATCTGGAGCAGCTCATCGACCAGCACCGACTCCTCCTTCTGGAAGGAGCACAGCAACACCGTCCCGCTACCGTGGCGGGCCGCCTCGCGCAGGGTGTCGCTCAGACCGCGCACTCGCCCTCTCCGCGGATCACCTGGAAGGGCACGTCACGGTTCCAGTCGATGAACTGGCCCATCGTCTCCAGGCCGAACTCCACTGGCAGCGAGAGGTCCTTGACCAGGCCCTCCAGCTCCGCGGTGCCCACGCGCTGCACGAAGATCCCCCACTCCTCGCCCTCTTCCCGCGCGGACTCGTAGTGGCGCAGCCACCGCTGGACCGCCTCCGGTACGCGCTTGGAGGGCAGGCGCAGCTTCAGGCGCTGGCCGAACTGCACCTCCCCGCCTTCAAAGACCCCACCGACATGCGGGATGTAGGCGGGAATCGTGTGCTCGCCTACTTTGATCGACGCTCCGGTGAAGCCGATGCTGGCGATGTGGTGCTGGCCGCACCCGTTCGGGCAGCCGCTGATCTTGACGTGGATCGCGCGCGTCAGGGGGTCGGAGATGTCCATCGCCTCGATCTGCTCCTGCACGGCCTGGTTGAGTCCCATCGAGCTCGTGATCCCGAGCTTGCAGGAGTCGGTGCCCGGGCACGAGACCACGTCGTCGACTTCCCGCGAACCCGCGTCACCGAGTCCCAGCTCGCTCAGCGCGCGCCACACGTCGTAGACGCTCTCCGTGCGCACCCACCGCAGCACTAGATTCTGCTGCACCGTGGTGCGCGCATAGCCGCCCGAGTGCTCGCGCACGATCGCCGCCAGGCCGCGGAACTGCTCGGGAGTGAGGTCGCCGCGGGTGATTTTCGCCTCCACCGTCACGAAGCCCTCCTGCTTCTGCGCGCGCACGTTCGCCGCCTTCCAGCGCTCGAACTCGGA
Organism: uncultured Solirubrobacterales bacterium; assembly: GCA_963742275.1. Lineage (GTDB taxonomy): Bacteria > Actinomycetota > Thermoleophilia > Solirubrobacterales > Solirubrobacteraceae > Palsa-744. Next base: position 1,553,705 of record CAVUKU010000001.1, read on the forward strand.
GAGATCCCCGTTGGGGCTTCCGTAGGTAGTGGGGGGCGCCGGCGCGCTCTCGTGCTCGTCGTCGAGGAACAGCCGGCCCTCGACCGAGAAGTCCCGTTCGGAGACCCACTCGCCCTGCAGCTCCTCCTCCACCTGGCGGCGCAGCTCGTCGATCCCGTACTTGTCCACGAACACCTTGATCCGCGCTCGTGCACGGTTGGCGCGCAGCCACTCCTGGCGGTCGAAGATCCGCATCACCGCCTCCGTCACCCGCAGGTACTCGCCGTTGTCGAGCTCCACGAACTCGTACAGCACCTGCGCCCTGCGCGGCATGATCGACGTGCCCCCGCCCACCAGCATCTGTGCGCCGCGCACCTCACCGGGGCGCGCGGGGTCCTCTGAAGCGCGCACGCGTGCCCGGAAGGCGATGTCGTGGATCTCGCTGATCGCCCGGTCGGCCGGGCTCGCGTCGAAGGAGGTCTTGACCTTGCGCGGCATCGCCTGCGTGGTGGGGTGGCGCACGAAGTAGCGCACGTACGCCCCCGCGTAGGGGGTCAGGTCGAACAGCTCGTCCTCCGCCACCCCTGCCCAGGGGTCGCCGGTGACGTTGCGCATCGTGTTGCCGCACCCCTCGCGGCTGGAGAGCCCTGCCTCGCCGAGCTCGCGGATCGCCTTCTCCGCTTCAGGCAGCGGGATGTGGTGCATCTGGATGTTCTGGCGCGTCGTCACGTGCCCCTTGTTGAGCGGCACGTACTTCTCGATGACGTCGGCGAACTTCTCCAGCTGCTCCGGGGTGATGCCTCCGAAGGGCAGCTTCACGCGGATCATCTGCACGTCCGGCTGGCGCTGGCCGTAGACCCCCTGCTTGAGGCGGAACTTGATGAACTCGTCCTCCGGCGTCTGCCCCTCGAGGTATTTCGTGGCCTCGGTCTTGAAGTCGTCGAACTCCCGCTGCAGGATCGGGATCACGTGGCCCGGCACGTTCTGCAGGATCTCCGGATCCTCCAGGGTGCCGCGGGGGGCGGTGGGTACGGCGGTTGGCTCCATCTACGGGACCTCCTGATCCGGGCCTTCTCGGGGTCGCTTGCTGCTGCGCTGTTGCTGGCGGCTGGGCTGCTGCGTCCAGGTTCGTCTGCGGCTGTCGGTATTTGGCCCTAAAGGCTAGCGACTTTTGGGTATTTATCCAGAGCGGGAGACGGCGGCCGTGAGATCACTGCTCACGGATGCGCTGGGGCGAGCGTCGGCCCCGCTCATTCCCAGGGGTGCGGGTCCCCCCAGTCGGATGGCCCCTCGTCCTCGCGCCCGACGCATTCAAGCATCGCCATGCGCGTCCAAAGGTCCCGCCGCTCGGTTACCGGCGCCAGCCGGGGTGCGGTGTCTCTCATGAAGCGTTCCAACGCCGCCACGATCGCCGCGGCTTCCTGCGGTGAGGCCGCGGGGGCGGTCCGAAACGTGGATGCTGGCCGAAACGGGGACCGATCCAGCTGGGGGCGGCGATTGACCATCTCCGAGGCACAGTGTAGGCACTCGAATGACTGGCCGGATAGCCAGGACACTGGTACGCTCGCTGGCGTGTCCGAGGCGCTCGATGGCTTCCTCGCCGCGGCCCCGCTGCCGCAGCGCGCGGGACTCCGGGTCCTGGTCGCCCTTGGGCGGCGCCCCCGCGGGGTCTCGCTGCTCAGGCGCCTCGCCCCGGCCGACCAACTCGCCCAGTCGCTCCTGGGGATGGCGCGCTACGAAGATCCCGCTCTCGCTCGTGCGCTCGGGTGGGATGCCGAGGCGGTCCTCGCGCGCGGGCGTGCCCTGCGTCGCGCCGAGGGGCGCCCGTGAACCCCACCCGCACGCTCGACGCCGACATCTGCGTGATCGGCGCGGGGGCCGGCGGCGCGGTGGCAGCCGCCGAGCTCGCCGAGGGTGGGGCGCGGGTGGTGGTGCTCGAGCAGGGCGCCCACCACGACCCCGACGACTTCACCGCGCGGCCCATGGAGATGATGGCCCGCCTATACCGCGACGGGGGGCAGATGGTGACGCTCGGCGCTCCCCCGATCCCGCTGCTACTCGGCCGCGGCCTCGGGGGCACCACGCTCGTGAACTCCGGCACCTGCTTCCGCACCCCCGCCCGGGTGCTCGAGCGCTGGCGGCGCGAGTTCGGGCTGGAGCTCGACGGCGGGGAGCTCGACCCCTGCTTCGGACGGGTTGAACGCGCTCTTTCGGTCGCCGAGGTCCCCCCTGAGCTGGCGGGCGCCAACGCCGCCGTCGCCCGCCGCGGGGCCGAGCGGCTCGGCTGGTCGCACGGCTATCTGCGCCGCAACGCCCGCGGCTGCGTGGGCTCGGGGGTGTGCGCCTTCGGCTGCCCCACCTCAGCCAAGCAGCACACGGGCATCACCTATCTGCCGCGAGCGCAGGCCGCTGGGGCAACCGTCGTCACCGGGGCCGACGTGCAGAGGATCGTCGTGGAGGGCGGCCGCGCGCGGGGGGTGCAGGCGCGGCTCTGGAGAACCGGCGGGGCGCGGCCTGGCGACGGAGAGGGAGCGCTTGGCGAGGGGGTGGGCCGATCGGGAAGCTCCCTCGTTGGGGGGGAGCGATCCTGGGGGGAGGTGGAGGTGAGAGCCCCGCGGGTGGTGCTCGCCGCCGGCACTATCCACACCCCATTGCTGCTCGCCGGTAGCGGCCTCGGGGCGGCTTCGGGGCAGCTGGGGCGCAACCTCGTGCTGCACCCCGCCACCGCCGCGTTTGCGCTGATGGACGAGGTCGTCGACATGGCCCGCGGGGTGCCCCAGAGCTTCTACGTGGACGAGTTCGCCTCCGAGGGGATCATGTTCGAGGGGGTCGCCGGGCCCCCGTCGTATGCAGCGCTCTCGCTGCCGCTGACCGGTGCACGCCACGCGGCGGCGATGGCCAACTACAGGCGCCTTGCGCAGTTTGGGCTGATGGTCAGCGACAACTCGCGGGGGAGCGTGCAGACGCGCCGAGTATGGGGTGGGCAGGTGTTGATCCGCTACGACATCGTGGAGGACGACGTGGCCAAGTTCCGCGCTGGTCTCGCCCGCCTCGATGAGCTCTTCCGGGCGGCCGGCGCCCGCGAGGTCTACCTGCCGCTGCCTCGCGGCGTGGTCCCTGCGCGCGCCCGCGCCCGCGATCTGAAACTGCTGGCCTTCCATCCTCTGGGAACGGCCCGCGCCGATGCGGACCCCGCGCGCGGGGTGCTCGACCCCGACCTGCGCGTGCACGGCGTCGAGGGGCTGTACGTCGCCGACGGCAGCGTGATGCCGAGCTCGCTCGGGGTCAACCCGCAGATCACGATCATGGCGCTCGCCACGCGCCTGGCCTACCATCTTCTGGAGCGCCCGTGTCCTTCTTGATCGATCCCCCCTGGCTGTACGCGACCGGCCGCGTCTATGGGCGGCTGATGCCCGAGCGCACTCCCGCTGCGCGCGCCGTGCACACGGCAACCGCGACGGCCTTCCTGACAACCAGCATCTCGCTCTACTTCGACGCCCCCTGGACGCGGCGACTCTGGGAGGCCTGCCGCGCGCAGAGCGGGCGCGACTGGATGCTCAACTCGGGGGTGTTCCGCTTCGACTTCCGCCGCGCCGGCTGGCGCACCCACGCGGTGTCGGCGCTGTTGTTCGCCACCTATCCGTGGTGGCTTCTACTCGGCGAACGGCGGGGGCGACGTCAGTAGCGTCAGCGCGCCACGATCGTCGTGGCGAACCCGACCAGATCGGCGGCCTGCCTCAGGGAGGCCTTGAGGTGCTGACCGCCCACGTCGAACAGGCCGTAGTGCGCCTCGTCCTTGAGGTTGAGCAGACGGCTCAGAGAGTTGGCGGCGCGGCTCCCGCCGGGTACGACCTGTTCGAGCAGGGCTGTCGCCTCGTGGTGGTTCTGCCCTCGTGCGCGGCGTCCGAGCGCCTTGCAGCACGCCGCATCCGACGCTGCGATTCCCGCCAGTACCGCCAACGCCGTAGCCGGGCTGGCGTACTCGACGTCCTGCCCTTCGCCGGCAACGAGCTCTGCGACCTCGAGGAACTTGCGTGCGTGTCGCAGGCGTGTGGTGGCATCCTTCTCGGTGCATCGCTGCGTGCGCCCGGAGCCGCTTGGGCTCATGCCGCGTACGACAGGGCGTCGATCTCCGCGCCGTGGAGAACGATCGCATCCGAACGAAGCTCCGCGACGATCGGCGGTTCCTCGCTGAATAGAGGCGCGATCTCTGACTCGGAGACCTGCACGATGCCGGCACGGTTGCCCGTCCATCGGAGAATCTGCGTCCTGAGATCATCGATCTGGGCGCACCATGCAGGCTCGTCTTCGTCCACCCCATCTGGCCTGACCACGAAGAGGTCGATGTCGCTCTGCGTGTCCCCGTCACCCCGCGCGGCTGAGCCGAACAGCGACGCGTGGACGGGAGCGATCTGCCAGGCGCCGAACTGGCCGCGGATTCGATCGAGGAACTCTTCGCGCATTCCCATGAGGAGTTCGACGGTCTTGGCAGCCAGGTGATCTCGGTTCAGTGCGTACAGGGACGCTCTGTTGAGCTCGAGCTGCTGGACGAGACCGTGCTCCACGAGTCTGCTAAGAACGGCCATGACCCCGCTGTGCGACGTTTTCCCGGTGAGCAGCGTGATCTCACGACCGGTCAGGAGCCTGGTGGTGCCTGCGAGCACGCGCAAGACGTCGCCCTCGAGTTTGGGGCAGATCGCGGCGTATGGGCGTGCGACATCCATACGGTCAGCATAGCGTCCATATCGACGCTTTTCAGTCCAGGTAGACTCTTTGCGATCCGCGGTCGCCCGCTATACACGCTGGCGCCGCGGCGAACCGGAGTGGTACGGCGGAGTTGAGCCCTACAGCGGGATGTTCCCGTGCTTGCGCTTGGGCCCGGGTTCGCGCTTGGTCTCGAGCATCCGCAGCGCTGAGATCAGCCGGGGGCGGGTCTCGTGGGGAACGATCACGTCGTCGATGTAGCCGCGCTCCGCGGCGGTGTAGGGGTTGGCGAAGCGGGCCTTGTAGTCGTCCATCAACGTCTTGCGCCGCTCCTCGGGAGTGGGGCTCGAGGCGAGGTCGCGGCGGTAGATGATGTTGACGGCCCCCTCGGGCCCCATCACCGCGACCTCGGCGGTGGGCCAGGCGAAGTTGAAGTCCGCGCCGAGGTGTTTGGAGGACATCACGTCGTAGGCGCCCCCGTAGGCCTTGCGCGTGATGATCGTGAGCTTCGGCACGGTGGCCTCGGCGAACGCGTAGAGCAGCTTGGCGCCGTGGCGGATGATCCCGCCCCACTCCTGGGCGGTGCCCGGCAGGAAGCCGGGGACGTCGCAGAAGGTGAGCAGGGGGACGTTGAAGGCGTCGCAGGTGCGCACGAAGCGGGCGGCCTTGGCGGAGGCGTCGATGTCGAGCACCCCCGCGAGCTGGTTGGGCTGGTTGCCGACGATCCCCACCGTGAAGCCGTCCATGCGCGCGAAGCCACAGACGATGTTCCTGGCGTGGTGCTCGTGCACCTCCAGGAACTCCCCGTCGTCCACGATCGGGCGGATCACGTCGCGCATGTCGTAGGGCTTGTTGGGGTTGTCGGGGACCACGCGGTCGAGCGCCTCGTCCATCCGCAGCGGGTCGTCGGTGGGCTGCACGCGGGGAGCGGTCCCGAGGTTGTTGGAGGGCAGGAAGCTCAGCAGGTAGCGGCAGTCCTCCAGGCAGGCGTCCTCGTCCACGGCGGCGAAGTGGGCGACCCCGGACTTGGTGTTGTGGGTCATCGCTCCGCCGAGCTCCTCGAAGCCAACCTCCTCCCCGGTCACCGTCTTGATCACGTCGGGGCCGGTGATGAACATGTGGGAGGTCTCGGTGACCATGAAGATGAAGTCGGTGATCGCCGGCGAGTACACCGCCCCGCCCGCGCAGGGGCCCATCACGAGGCTGATCTGGGGGATCACCCCGGAGCTGCGGACGTTGCGTAGGAACACGTCCCCGTAGGAGCCCAGCGAGACCACGCCCTCCTGGATGCGCGCCCCCCCGGAGTCGTTGATGCCGATCATCGGGCAGCCGATCTTGGCCGCGAGATCCATGATCTTGCACATCTTCTCGCCCATCACCTCGCCCAGGGAGCCCCCGAAGACGGTGAAGTCCTGGCTGAACACGCAAACCCGGCGGCCGTCGATCGTGCCGTGGCCCGTTACCACCGCGTCGCCCCAGGGGCGGTTCTTCTGCATGTCGAACTCGTAGGTGCGGTGGCGCACGAAGGTATCGAGCTCCTGGAAGGAGCCGGGGTCGAGCAGCTTCTCCACGCGCTCGCGCGCGGTGTACTTGCCGCGTGCGTGCTGCTTCTCCTCCGCCTCCGGCGCGGAGTGCAGGGCGGCGGCGCGCAGCTCCTGCAGCTGGGCGAACTTCTCCTCGTGGGTTTCCGGTGCTTTCGCGCGCATCATGGGGCGCCCGATGTTATCCGCGCCGGGCTAGCTGCGCGAGAACGGCCGGTGGTGCGCCGCGCCCAGACGGTCGAGCACCGCGCTCAGCAGCGCCGTGTCCTGCTCGGCCATCGCCTCCTCCACCAGCGCCAGCTCGGCGGCGAGTTCGGCGGCGAGGTCCAGCGGTGGCATCTCTGCCTGCGCCGGCTCGGGCGGTGCGGGTTCGGCCTCGACGGCTGGCGACTGCTCGGGCTCGGCGGCGCGCCACTTGCGGGGGCGCAGGAGCCAGGCCAGGAACCTCGATCTCCGTGTCATGGGCTGTGAGTCGAGGTCCTCCTTGGCGGCGGGCTCGCCAACCGCCTCGGGCTCTGGGCTCGCCTCTGGCTCGGGTGCGGGCTCGGGCTCGGCAACCGCTTCGGGCTCTGGGCTCGCCTCTGGCTCAGGTGCGGGCTCGGGCTCGACGGCGGCTGCCTCCGGGGGCTCGCGGACGACGGTGAGCGTCACCTTGGTGCCCCAGCCGGAGGGCTTGAGCTCGACGGTGCCGGCGATGGTGTCGGCCTCCCACTCGACGCTCTTCTCGGGCTCGATGCGGGCGATGCGGATCTCGCCGAAAGAACTCAGGTGCCGCGCGAGCGAGGCGGGGTCGCTCAGCTCGGCCCACAGCTCGGGGGGGACTTCACGAGGGTGCGCTGCGCTTCGATGGAGGGCATCGGCCCATTGTTCGAGCACCGGCGCGGGAGTCCTTCACGGGATGAGAGTTGTGGTTCGGATGGCGTGTGCTAGGTGGTGTATAGTGGTGTCGTGGGTCGCACGCAGGTATACCTCGGGGCGGAGGAGCTCGAGCTCCTCGATCGCGCCGCGCGTGCCGTCGGGGCCTCCCGCTCGGAGCTGATCCGCCGAGCGATCAGGGAGGCGTTCGGGGCCGGCGACAAGGCGGAAAGAGGTAGGGCGCTTGCGGCCAGCGCGGGCTCGTGGCGGGGTAGGGGGTTCACGGGCGCGGAGTACGTGGATGCGACGCGGGGCGATCTCAACGACCGCCTGCGGCGACTCGGCCTGTAGTGAAGCTGCTCGACACGGCCGTCGCGATCGATCACCTGCGCGGATTCGAGCCCGCGGTGGAGCTGCTGGCGCGCCTGAGCGAGGAGGATGAGCTGCTCGCGGCGAGCGAGCTCGTCCGCTTCGAGCTGCTGGCTGGCGTGCGCCCGGATGAGATCGAGGCGCTGGAGCAGTTCTGCTCGGCGTTGACGTGGTGGCCCGTCGATCGGGACGTCACTCGTGCCGCGGGCTCGCTGGCGCGCAGGTTTCGCGGCGCGCACCGCGGGATCGACGACGTGGACTACCTGATCGCCGCGACGGCGATCGTGCTCGACGCCGAGCTGCTCACGACCAACGTGCGCCACTTCCCGATGCTTGACGGCCTGCAGTCGCCCTACTGACTCGGTCTCAGGCGGCGGCGCCAGGTGTGGCTCCCGTCTGCCGGCGCCGCCCCCTCTCAGGCGGCGGCGTGCTCGCGGGCGGGTTTGACCAGGCCCCGCCGATCCAGCAGCTCGGCGATCTGCACGGCGTTGGTGGCGGCGCCCTTGCGGAGGTTGTCGGCCACGATCCAGAGATCGAGCGCGCGCTCGTGGCCGGGGTCGCGGCGGATGCGCCCGACGAACACCTCGTCCCTGCCTGCGGCCTCGATCGCGAGCGGGTAGAGCGCGGCGGCGGGATCGTCGAGCACGGTGACGCCGGGCGCGGCGGCGAGCAGCTCGCGGGCGCGCTCGGGAGTGAGGGGCTCGCGGGTCTGCACGTTGACGGCCTCGGAGTGGCCCGTGAGGACGGGGACGCGCACGCAGGTGGCGCTGACGCGGATCGCGGGGTCGCCGAGGATCTTGCGGGTCTCGTTGATGAGCTTGCGCTCCTCGTCGGTGTGGTCCTCGCCCTCCGCGAAGCTGCCGGCGTGGGGGAGAGCGTTGAAGGCGATCTGGTGCGCGTAGGCGGCGGGCGGCTCGATCGGGCGCTCGTGCAGCAGCGCGTGCGACTGGTCGAGCAGCTCGTCGACCGCGACCTTGCCGGTGCCGGAGACTGCCTGGTAGGTGGAGATCACGAGGCGCTCGATGCCGGCGGCGTCTTGGAGTGGCTTCAGCGCCACCACCATCTGCATCGTCGAGCAGTTGGGGTTGGCGACGATCCCGCGGTGCCCGGCGAGCGCGTCGGGGTTGACCTCGGCGACCACCAGCGGCACGTCGTCGTGCATGCGCCAGCGCGAGGAGTTGTCGACCACCACCGCGCCGGCAGCGGCGAAGCGCGGCGCCCACTCGCCCGAGGTGGAGCCACCGGCGGAGAACATCGCCAAGTCGAAGCCCTGGATCGAGTCCTCGCCGAGCGCTTGCACGGTGAGGTCGCCACCGTCGGGGGCGGCGCCCTCGAGCACGCGCCCGGCGGAGCGCGCGGAGGCGAACGCGGCCACCTCGCGTGCGGGGAACGAACGCTCGCGCAACAGGCGCAACATCAGCGAACCGACCTGGCCGGTGGCGCCGACGACCGCTACTCGATACCTCTCACTTGGCACCTCGTCAGGGTATCGCGGGACAACGCCCCCAAGTACAGGCCGTCCCGCAAATGCGTGTCGTTTCGGAGACGTCTGGGCGCACCAGACGGAATGCCCCAGCCATTCGCCCGACTCCGGCCCGCGTTCCGGACGGCTGTCCTAGCTGACAAGGAAAATCGCCGTGGTTTCGCTCTTGCGACCGATACGGCGCCGACGGACAGAATCTTGTGAAAGGACTCCGATGCGACTTCCCCACCACTCGACGGTGGCTGCCTATCTTGCGCTGTTCGTTGCCCTCGGTGGCAGCGCCTATGCCATGACATCCTCGACCCCGGCAGGCGTTCTCAGGGCGTGCGTGTCGAATCAAACTGGCGCAATGCGGCTGCTCCGCCGGGGCAGCTGCAAACCCTCCGAGCACATGGTCCGATGGAACATCGCAGGTCCGGCAGGTCCGGCAGGCGCAGCCGGAGCGCAGGGCAGTCAGGGCACCCAGGGGCCGACGGGAACCGTTGACACCAGCAACTCCTATACGGAGGCCGAGAGCGACTCTCGCTACCTCCCGATCGAAGGCACCGCTGCCGACAGCTCGGAGCTCGGCGGCGTCCCGGCCTCCGGTTACCTGACGACAACCGGAACGGCGGCGGACAGCTCGGAGCTTGGCGGAAGCCCGGCCTCGGCCTTCGAGGCTGCGGGTAACTTCGGCAACTCCTCGCTGAGCTTCGGTCAGGGCAACCAGACGGGCGCGACGTGCACGGTCGGCGAAGTAGTCCTCGACGCAGGGGTCGTGTACGCCAACAACTGGCTGCCCGCCGACGGGCGGGTGATCCCGATCTCCGGCAACACGGCGCTGTTCAGCCTCGTCGGGATCACCTACGGCGGCAACGGCACGACGAACTTCGGCCTGCCGAACCTGAGCTATCTCGACCCCCACAGCCAGGGGAGCTCCGCGGCGCCGCAGTACGTCATCTGCGTCAGCGGGACGTTCCCCGGTGAGTCATGACGGCGGCGACGTTCAAACGAAAGGGTGCTCGCTCACACTAAGTCCCGGTGTGCGTGGCCATGAAGTAGATCGTGAGGACCACCAGCAGGTCCATCAGCGCGCCGGTCGCGCCGATGCGACGGACGAGCGAATCGTGCTCGGCGCTGGGCGTCACCGGGCCGTCGCCCGCAGCCGCTAGATCCTGGTCGGCGACCTCCACCAGGCGCTTCTCACGCGGTCCCAGGTAGGCGCCCTCGACGGCGCCGATCACGATCGCGACGCCGAGGCCCCACTGCACGAAGAACGTGCTCCACAGGTGCAGGTGGGAGGCGAGGTAGATGCCGAAGACCACGATCGCCGCGAGCCCCGGCATGATGACCCGCTGGCTGATCGCGTGCAGGGCGCGGTAGAGGGCGGGCAGCGCGCGCGTGTCGGACTTCGTGACGACGCCCAGCAGGACGGGATAGGCGAAGGTCGCGCCGAAGGCGACCACGACGGCGATGATGTGCAGCGCGAGGACGACTTGCCAGAGGGCCACCGCGAGGAGCACGGGCGAAGCCTATTAGAACGTGGGGGCGTACTTGCCGAACACGTCCTGCATCGCCCCGCACACCTCGCCGATCGAGCAGCGGTCCTTCAGCGCCTGGCGGATCGCGGGCAGCAGGTTCTCGCTGCCACGCGCCACCTCGCGCAGTTCCTCCAGGCGCCGCTCGACGAGGGCGCCGTCGCGGGCGTCCTTGAAGGCGGTGAGGCGCTGCACCTGCTCGCGCTCGGACTCGGGGTCCACGCGCAGGAGGTCGGGGACCTCGAGGTCCTCCTCCTGGAAGGCGTTGACGCCGACGACGATGTCCTGGCCGATGCGGTAGCGCTCCTGGTAGCCCCACGCGGACTCGTCGATCTCCCCGGTGATGAACTGCAGCGCGCCCACCGAGCCCCCGAGCGCGTCGACCTTGTCGATCAGCTCCTGCGCGCGGCGCTCGATCTCGTCGGTGAGGGCCTCCACGAAGTAGGAGCCGGCGAAGGGGTCCACGGTGTCGGCGGCGCCGGACTCGTGGGCGAGGATCTGCTGGGTGCGCAGCGCGATCTTGGCGGCGTGCTCGGTGGGCAGCGCGAGCGCCTCGTCGAAGCCGTTGGTATGCAATGACTGGGTGCCCCCACAGACCGCGGCGAAGCCCTGGAGGGCGACACGCACGATGTTGTTCTCGGGCTGCTGCGCGGTGAGCGTGACGCCCCCCGTCTGGGTGTGGAAGCGAAGCATCATCGCCAGGGGGTTGGTGGCGGCGAAGCGCTCGCGCATGATCTGCGCCCACATGCGCCGCGCGGCGCGGAACTTGGCGACCTCCTGGAAGACGTTGTTGTGGCCGTTGAAGAAGAACGCCAGGCGCGGGGCGAAGTCGTCCACGGAGAGGCCCTTGTCGATCGCGGCCTGCACGTAGGCGATCCCGGAGGAGAGCGTGAAGGCGACCTCCTGCACCGCGGAGCACCCCTTCTCGCGGAAGTGGTAGCCGGAGATCGAGATCGTGTTCCACTTCGGCACGTGCTCGTGGCAGTACTGGAAGAGGTCGGTCGTGAGCCGCATCGTGGGCTCGGGGGGGTAGATGTAGTTGCCCCGCGCGATGTACTCCTTGAGTACGTCATTCTGGGTGGTGCCCCTCAGCTGCTCGGAGGGGATGCCCTGCTCCTCGCCCACCAGCTCGTACAGCAGCAGCAGGCAGGCGGCGGGGGCGTTGATCGTCATCGAGGTCGAGACCTGATCCAGGGGGATCTCCTCGAAGGCGGTGCGCATGTCGTCGATCGTGTCGATCGCCACCCCCGTGCGCCCCACCTCGCCGAGGCAGCGGGGGTTGTCGGAGTCCAGACCCAGCTGGGTGGGCAGGTCGAAGGCCATCGAGAGCCCCGTGGAGCCCTTGGAGAGCAGGTAGCGGTAGCGCTTGTTGGACTCCCGCGCGGAGGCGTAGCCGGCGTACTGGCGCATCGTCCACAGCCGGCGGCGGTACATCTCGCGGTGCACCCCCCGCGTGTAGGGGTACTCGCCGGGCTCCCCCAGGTCGAGCTCCCCGGGGAGGTCCTCCTCGGTGTAGAGCGCCCCCACCTCGATGCCCGAGTCGGTGAAGCGGCGGGGATCGTCGGGCCCGACGATCGGGGCGACCGTGAGGTGCTCGGGATCCGCGTCGTCGTCCGCGCCACCGCGGGGGGGTCGCTCGATGGTGGCCATCTCAATGGATGATAAGGACCGCACGCCGCCAAGACGGTTATGCTCGGCCGATGACAACCTGTCTGGTGACCGGCGGCGCGGGTTTCCTGGGGTCGCACCTATGCGACGAGCTGCTGGCGCGCGGGCACAGGGTGATCTGCGTGGACAACTTCGAGACGGGGTCCCTGGCGAACATCGAGCACATCCGCGACCCCGAGCGCTTCGTGCACCTGGGGGTGGACATCATCGACCCCTACTTCGTGGAGGAGCCGGTGGACTTCGTCTACCACCTGGCCTCCCCGGCGTCGCCGATCGACTATCTGCGCCTGCCGCTGCACACGCTGAAGGTGGGCTCCTACGGGACCCACCACACGCTGGGCCTCGCGAAGGCCAAGCGGGCACGCTTCCTGATCGCCTCCACCAGCGAGGTGTACGGCGACCCGAAGGAGCACCCCCAGTCGGAGTCCTACTGGGGCCACGTGAACCCGATCGGCCCGCGGGGGGTCTATGACGAGGCGAAGCGCTACGCGGAGGCGCTGACGATGGCCTACCACCGCCAGCAGGGGGTGGATACGGCGATCGTGCGGATCTTCAACACCTACGGCAGCCGCATGCGCCCCCACGACGGCCGGGCGATCCCGACGTTCCTGCGCCAGGCGCTCGCCAACCGCCCGATCACGGTGTTCGGCGACGGCTCCCAGACGCGATCGTTCTGCTATGTGAGCGACCTGATCCGGGGGATCATCGCGCTCGCGGAGTCCGGCCACCACGAACCGGTGAACATCGGCAACCCCGACGAGTTCACGCTGCTGGAGCTGGCGCAGACGGTCAAGGAGGTCACGGGATCGAACTCGGAGATCGTGTACGAGGCGCTGCCCGTGGACGACCCCAAGCAGCGCAGGCCCAACATCGCGCTGGCGCAGGAGCTCCTGGGGTGGTCGCCCGAGGTGGCGCTGCGGGAGGGCCTGGAGCGCACGATCAGCGAGTCGGGCGTCGAGGTCCTCGTCGGCTGACCTGGATTGGAGGTTCCCGCGGGCGGGTAGCGGGAGCGCAGATGGCGTGCAACTCTGCCCGGTCCTCGCCTCCGTCCCACCGCGTGGCCCCACCCGGAGGGCTTCCTGACCGCTACATCTGCGAGTCTGACGCGTTGTGAAAGGCGAGATGGCACACGCCACCGGGACGCCGGCCCCCCCTCTCGAGACCTCCACACCTCCGAAGCCCCCGCTCGAGGCGCCCTCTTCTGATGCTCCGCTCCGGGGAATTAGGGTGCTCTCGGAGGCGACGGCGCGCAGGGAGCCCTCCGAGCGGGATATGCGCCGCAAGCGCTCCCCCGCGATCTCCTTCCTACTGCGGGTGGAGACCGCGCGGCGGGCAGCGCGGGTGCTGACGCTGCTGGCGCTGGACTTCGCGGGGCTCTCGCTGGCGATCTTCACGGCGCTGGTGCTGAAGGCGGCGGTGTTGAGCGAAGTGAGTGTGAACGGCGCCTACGAGGAGACGCGGAGCATCCTGGCGTTCTCCTACCTGCTGACCGCGCTGCTGTTCGCGCGCTCGGGCCTCTACGCGATGCGCGCGCAGCGGCCGGGGATGACGCGGATCGTGGGGTGCCTCTTCCAGGTGACCTTCGTCGCGCTGATCTTCGCGCTCGTCAGCGGGGAGCACTTCCAGAGCTACTACATCTTCTGGGGCTCGCTGGCGTTCGCGCTGCTGTACGTGCCGCTGCTGCGCTACGTGTACGAGCGCGCCACGGGTGCGCTCCTGCGGATCGCGGGCCGCCAGCGCCGGGCGGTGCTGGTGGGCACGGGCAAGCACATCCGCGACGTGGCGCACGTCCTCGCGGATGCCCCCCACTCGCGCGTGGAGGTCGTGGGGTTCGTCTCCCCGCAGGCGCTGCCCGCCAATGGGCTGCGCTCGCTGGGCACCCCCCGCGACCTGGAGCGGGTGCTGAGCGCGGAGGAGATCGACGAGGTGATCATCGCCGATCCCGACTTCCCCCAGGCGGAGGCGGTGGAGCTGGTGGACCGCTGCCACCAGAGAGGGGTGCGGGTGCGGATCGCGCCCTCCACGATGGAGATCCTGATCCACCGCGCGGAGTTCGTGCCGGGGGAGTCGGTGCCGCTGTTCGAACTGAAGCCCCCCGTCTTCGAAGGGATCGACTTCGCGCTCAAGCGCACCTTCGACCTGGTGGGGGCCACGCTGCTGCTGATCGCGCTGAGCCCGCTGCTGGCGGCGATCTGGGTGGCGGTGAGGGCGACCTCGAAAGGGCCCGCGCTGTTCCGCTCGATGCGCCCCGGGATCGGGGAGCGCCCCTTCGCGTGCCTGAAGTTCCGCACGATGTACGCCGACTCCGAGCACCAGCAGGGGGACCTGGAAGAGTTCAACGAGGCCTCCGGGGCACTCTTCAAGATCCGCGACGACCCCCGCACCACCCCGGTGGGGCGGCTGCTGCGGCGCTTCTCGCTGGACGAGCTGCCCCAGCTGGTGAACGTGCTGCGGGGCGAGATGTCGCTGGTCGGGCCCCGCCCCCTGCCGGAGCGCGACTTCGAGATGCTGGAGGAGTGGCACCGCAAGCGCTACCTCGTGCTGCCCGGGATCACGGGGCTGTGGCAGGTGTCGGGGAGGGCGGAGCTTGACTTCGACGACCTCGTGCACCTCGACTTCCTCTACCTGGAGCACTGGTCGCTGGCGGTGGATCTCACGATCCTGCTGAAGACGATCCCCGCGGTGCTGACCCGCCGCGGGGCCTACTGAAGGCCCTGAACCTGATCTGATCGATCGAAGATCGTGCGGCCTGTGCGCGGCAGGCGAAGATGCTGGAGGCGCCTGGGGCTGGCCACACAGGGCCGGTGGGGCTGGGCGAGGGCCCGCCGGTACGCCGCCCACGTCTCGCGCGCGGCGTCCTCCCAGGTCCACGTGGGCTGGGCGGGGTGCTGCTGAGCCATGGGGGCCGCGGGGTCGGACGCCTGCGGGATCACGATCACGCGCTCGCGCTCGAGCCCGAGCTCGGCCGCGGCTTCGCCGGCGACGTCTTCGCTGGGGACGATCACGTATGTCGCGCGCTGGAGTGCCAGGTGACGCAGGTGCAGGTGCATACCGCCGCCACGCAGCCGCTCGCTGGGGCGCTTGAGCGTGGCCAGGTCGTTCAGGGTGACGACCATCGGACAGGGGCTGTGCAGCATCGCTCCCTGCATCCAGGGGGTGTGGAAGACCTCGGCCCTCCGTGGGCGGTGGGTCTCGAGGATCTCGTCCTGCTCGCCGGCGGTGTCGCGCAGCGCCTGGAGCAGGCAGCGCGCATAGGACCCCGCGCCCCGCGGATCGGCGGTGGGGCGGCTGTCGAACGCAACCCTCACAGGCGCTCGGGACCCTTCACGTCGCTACCCAGACGTGCACAGGGCGGACCTTAGTCGGTTTGGTGCGGGAGCGATAGAGATGACAGTGGAGTTGCCGCTCTGTCCGGACTCTCTCTACTTCCCGCCTCTCTCTGCCCCTCTACTTCCCACTTCTCTCTGCCCACTATCGCCCTCCCACCAGCCCTTCCTCGCCGGTTCTCTTCTCGACCCTCCCGCCGCTCCCCCTCTAGCCTGCGGGGGTGCCTGCTCGCGACTATCACGAGAGCCTGTGGGAGGCGCTCCCGGAGGGGGCGCGCCCTACCTACCTGCAGGCACGGCTCGCCTTCCTGCTCGAACACGCCCCGCCGGGGGGGCGGGTGCTGGACGTGGGCTGCGGCGAGGGCTGGTTCACGGGGGCGCTCGCGCGAGCGGGCAGGGAGGCGGTGGGGATCGATGTGGCGCAGGAGCCGCTGCGCCGCGCGCGTGAGCGCGAGGGGGGGCTGGACGTTCGTCTCGTCCCGGCCGAAGGGCGGTGGCCGCTCGAGGATGTGAGCTTCGACGCGGTTTGGGCGGGCGAGGTGATCGAGCACGTGGCGGATACCTCGGGTTGGCTTTCGGAGCTGCGTCGTGTGCTGCGCTCGGGGGGTGCGCTGGTGCTGAGCACGCCCGCGCACGAGCCGCTCGCTCGCCTGGCGCTCGGACTCTCGGGGCGCGCGTTCAGGGCCCACTTCGACCCCCGCTCGGATCACCTGCGCTTCTACACGCGTCGCACCGTGGTTGCACTGCTGGAGGACTTCGGATTCGAGCGAATCGAGACCCGCGCCCTCGGCGGTCTACCGGGAGCGCGCAGGGTGCTACTTGTGGCGGCGCGCCGCTCGCGCTTCTAACGAACGGCGGTCCCGCCGTTGCGCCCAGCGGCGCGTAGCGCCTGCAGGTAGGCGTTCTGGATCGAGAGCAGTTCGGCGTTTTCGGCGATGTCGGCGCGGGGGGCGACGGCCTCGGGGTTGAGGTAGACGGTGGCCTGCAGCGCCCCCAGCGCGGCGTGGGGCTGGCCGGCGCGCAGGTCGTATTCGCCGAGTGCCTGCCAGGTCTTGAAGTTGGAGGGCTGCAGGTGCACGGCGTGCTGGTAGGTGGCCGCCGCGGCAGCGGGCTGGCCGTCGCCCTCCTGAACGGCGGCGAGCGTGAGCAGCGCTTCGGCGGAGACGGGGTCGCGGCTGACCGCGGTGTGCGCCGCCGCGAGGGCGGCAGCGGGGTGGCCGTGTTCCACGAATGTCAGTGCTTCGTTCGATGCATCCACGGAGCGCTGCGGCTGCCACTCCGCCCAGGCGGCGAGCAGTGCAAAGATGACGACAGCGAGGGCGATCCCCCCGCGCAGGGGGCCGATCTCACGCAGCGACTGCAGGCGCAGTTCGCCCGCCGAGCTCGACAGCGGCCCGCGACCGAAGCCGGGAGACACTCGCCTTCGGCTCGCATCCCCGTTTCGACCAGCGAGCCAGCCGGCGCAGAGCAGGGCGGCGCAGGCGACCCCGGGGACGTACCAGGTCCAGTCCACGAAGGAGTGCACGCCGAAGGTGGCGACCAGGCAGACCATCGTGAGCAGCCCCACGCGCTCGGCGCTGTAGGAACGCAAGGTTTGGGATCCCCGCTCACCCGGGCGCAAGGTTTGGGACCCCGGCTCACGCGGTGGGGAATCCGAAAGGCGCCGCCAGCGCCAGCCGCTCCAGCGCCGGTTGAAGGGATGGGTGGCCCGCCCCGCGGCCGTCAACCATGCCCCGAACAGCCCGAGCACCACCAGCAGCCCGGCCAGGCCGAGGTCGGCGAGGGTCTGCACGATGAAGCCGTGGGCCTGCCCCACGTTGAGGATCGCCGTGCGATAGCGCAGGCGGGCCGTTTCGTAGCCTTCCGCGCCGACACCGAGGAAGGGATGATCCTTGAAGATCTCCAGAGCTTCGTTCCAGTAGCGCGCGCGCACGCTTCCGATCGCGGTGAGGCGCCCGGGTCCGTTGGAGGGTGGGGGGGCGTTGGGGTTGGTGAGCGTGCTCACCGTGTGGGAGATGCTGCCGAAGAGGCCGCGGTGGCTGACGGTGAGCAGCCCGGCGAAGGCGATCGCGGCGATCACGAGCAGGCTGAGCAGCACCGCCCCGGCGCGCCGGCGCGTCCGTGGCGAGGGCGCGCGTAGGCCGGTGAAGAAGCCGACCGCCAGGCCGGTGAGGGTGAGCGCCACGAGCACCGCGGCGAGCAGCACGCCCAGCTGGTGCCCGGCGCTGACGCGCGCGGCGAGCGGAGTGTCGTCGGTGGTGAGGGCGCTCTGAGAGAAGTCCCAGGCGACCACCACGCCCGCTCCGAGGGCACCGGCGCAGAGCACGGCGACGCCGCGCAGGCGCAGCGGCACCATGCAGAGCCACAGCGCGAGTCCCACCGCGAGGGCGACGAGGGCGCCGCGGGAGTAGGCGAGCATGAGGGTGACCAGCACGATCCCCATCGCGGGGTAGGCGAGCGCGCTCAGCAGCGCGTGCCCCGCGCGGCGGGCGCCGAGCCACATGCAGCCGATCGCCCCGAGCGCGGCGGTGAGCCCGATTGCGTTCCAGTAGCCGTAGGGAGCCTGCAGCCGCGCGTAGACATGCCCGGAGTTCTGTGCCGCGCCAATCGCATCGGGGAAGATCTTGGTGAGCAGCGCGTAGCCGCACACGATCACGGCGGCCAGCAGCACCCCTCCGAGTACCGCCGACCAGCGCGCGGGGGCGGCGCGTGCGAGCAGCACGGCGAGTGCGAACACCCCGCTGTAGGCGAACAGGCGCCCGGCGTCCTGCCAACTGCCGTCGGGCTGCACCGACCATACGACCGACAGCGCGGAGAGCGCGGCGAGGGCGAGCAGGAGGCCCGTCGGCCACAGTCCGTATGCCGGCCTCCCGGCGGGTGTGAGCGCGATCGCCGCGGCGATCGCGGCTCCGCAACCGAGCGTCAGTCCGACCTCGACAGGGGTCCGGGTGCTGAGGTCGAGGCCGCCACCGGCGAGGAAGGTGAGCAGGCAGAGGACGCAGGCGACCAGCAGGGTGGGGAGGGCGAGGAGGGCGAGCGCCAGAGGTCTGCTCGGTGGGAGACTGCGCTCCCAGCGCGAGGGCATGGTGGCTGGGGAGGGCTGCGCCTCGTGTTCCTCGGCTAGGGGCTCCGGTGGTGCCACCGCTATGGACATCTCAGTCCCCGGAAGTGGAGTTCCCGTCCGTTCCGCGGACACGGTTGCGGGCGGTGCGGCCGAGGAGCAGCAGAGCGCCGGCAAGCAGGAAGGCGAGCAGCGCCAGCAGCGGCGTGGGGAGGGAGCTGAGCGCTGAGGCGATATCGACGTGCACCACTCCGGGGTGGATCACCTCATTGCCGACGGGAACGGACGGCGCGCTCGCGTGGGGGACGCGTTCGAGGGTGTGCTGTTCGGTGGGCGTGGGGGGCGCCACCGCAGCCGCCGGGCCGGCCACGCCTCCCGCCCCGCCGTGGAAGCCGGCGGCGCGGGCGAGCTGGGCTTTGTGAATGAGGTCCGGGCAGTCGGTGTACTCCGCGAGGAAGGGTTCCATTTCCTTGATTGCCTGGCTGTAGGCCTGCTGGCTGTAGCCGGTGGGCACTGTGCTGTTTGCGCAGGCTTCGTAGATTTTCGTGACTTCACTTCCACTCGCTGAGGCGACCGCGGTGCACAGGAGCGCTAGCACCGTTGCCAGGGCGAGCGCGGGGCGCCACCGAACTGCTTGTGCCAGGGCGAGCATGGGGCGCCACGGAACAGCTCGTGCTGGGGGCGAGGGGCGGGAGCTGCGCGTGTCGTGGCGCGTCATGGAGAACCCCGCGGAGGGCGAGACGCACCTGTTCTTGGGCTTCGCAAGCGACGCACGTTACCAGCGCCCCCCGCGGGAAAGACCGAGGCTGTTGAGCGCGCTCGAGAACCCTTTCGCCCAGGCGTCGTGGGTGTATGCCTGCACATCCTCAGCGCCGGCGGCACCGAGATGAGCGCGCAGCGCAGCGTCTGCGGCGAGCCGCCGCAGGGCGTGCGCGAGCGCGCGGGGATCTCCGGCGGGCACGACCAGGCCGTTATGCCCGTCGCGCACCAGGCCACCGGCGACGGCGCCGACGGCGTCGCTTGCGATCACGGGGAGGTTGCGGTTCATCGCCTCGTTCACCACCAACCCCCAGGGCTCGCGGAAGGTGCGCGTTGCGATCGAAGGAACCACGAGTACGTCGGCGGAGTCGTACATGCTGCGTAGCTGCGCGGGCGGGGCGGGGTCCAGGCAGACCACTCCGGGCGGCGTCGCAGCGAGGGCGTCGGGCCCTCTTGCATGACCTGCGCGCACTCTTGCCGCGCCACCGGGGCGACGCCCTCGGGGGCGAGCCACGCCCGGCGTCACCGCGCCGCCGGCGGGGACCCAAGGGGGGATGGATCCCACGCCGACGAGGACGAGCGCGGCGGCGGGCACGACGAGGCCCGAGTCACACCAGGCCTCCATCAGCACCCCGAGACCCTTTTCCCGGACGGGGCGACCCGCAAACAGGAACTTGACGTCAGTCTCCGATGGCCATCCGGGGGTCGTGGGGGGGTTCACGCCGGGAACGCCCCAGAAATCGTTCTCGACAGACTGCGGGGCCTCGTGCACGTTGCCGGCGCCTCGTGCGCGCACGTAGGCGCTGACGTGGGGTCCATAGGTGACGACCGCGTCCGCGGAGCGGTAGAGGCGCCGCAGCGCGGGATAGCCGAGCAGGTGGGCGGCGGTGCGGGGGTGGGCCCACAGGGAGCTCCAGAGGATCAGCGGGACTCCCGCTCGGCGGGTGCCCGCCCAGGCGCCGGGCAGCGCGAGGCGCCCGCCGGTGGAGACGACGACGGCGCGGTGGCGCCCCGTCGCGGCGAGCGCGGCGACCTCGTGCTGGCGCACGTGCCGGTGGGGGAAGGGGAGCTCTCCCTCCGCGGTCCCACCGCCGTGCTGGGATCGTCCCCCGAAGAGCGCGAATTCGACGTCCTCGCGCTCGTGCAGACGCGCGAAGGCGCCCACGCGGTCGAAGGGCGCGTGCCCGGTGACGAACAGCACGGGCTTCATCTCAGGGCGTGCTCGTAGGCGGCGAGGGTCTGCTCGCCGCAGCGCTCCCAGGTGAAGTAGGCGGCGACGGTCCCGCGCGCGCGTCGGCCGGCCTCACGCAGCCGCACGGGGTCGGAGAGCAGCTCGTCGATGCGCTGCGTGAGGCGCTCGATGTCCCCCGGGGGGACCAGCATGAAGCCGTCCCCCGCCGCGGCGATCTCCTCGGGTCCGGGCTCCCCGCGGCAGCCGATCGCGGGCAGGCCGCCGGCCATGGCCTCGATGTAGGCGACCCCGAAGGCCTCCTCGGTGGAGGGCATCACAAACAGAGTGCAGCGGCGCACGCGCGCGAGCGCCTCCGCAGGGGGGAGCTGTCCGCAGAACTCCACGCGCTCGCGGACCCCCAGCCGGGCGGCGAGCCCCTCCAGGGCCACCCGCTCGGGACCGTCGCCGACGATCACGTAGCGCAGGTTGGGATGGCGGGGGGAGAGCACGGCGAGTCCACGCAGCACGTCGGCGTGGCGCTTGCGCGCGACGAGGTGGCCGACGGTCACCAGCGAGGGTTCCGCGTCCCGCGCGACCCCGGGGGCGGGGAGGTCCGCGCCGAGGTGCACCACGCGCGCCTCCCGCGCGCCGTGGGCGCGCGCGAGCTCGGCGATGCCGCGGCTGTTGGCGAGCACCAGGCGGGCCCCACCGAGCCCGCGCGCGACGGCCTCGCGGCCGGCGGTGGAACGGGGGGCGGTGTGGAGCACGTCGCCGCCGTGGACGGAGACCACAAGGGGCTGGCGCAGCCCGACGCGGCACACCGCCTCGCCGGCGGGAACCGCGTTGTGGGCGTGGATCAGGTCGAAGCCCACGCGCCGGTGCAGGCGCCGCAGGGCGACCCCCAGCGCGGGTGCGGCCCAGGCGCCCCAGGCGGGGTAGGAGCGCCAGCGGGGCGGGGAGACGTAGGGGACATAGGTGACCGGGAGGCCGTCGCGGAGCTGGTGTATACCTCCGCGCGCCCGCTCGCGCAGCATCCCCCCGAGCGCCCGCGGGCCGTTCAGGAGTCCACCAGCACCGGCATACAGGGAGGCGCGCGGCGGCACGAGGCGGTCCAGGACGAGCACATGCACCTCCGCTCCCGCGGCCTGCGCGGCGAGTGCCTGGCGGTGGGCCCAGATCCCCAGCACGGGGTCGCCGTGACGGGGATAGAACTCCGCTACGACGGCCACTCTCACCAGTGGCGGTGGGTGAGGAGGGTGGTCTGGGCTTCGCGAGCCCTCAGGTGGGGTCGCTCGGTGAGCAGGGCGCGCGCCTCGGCGACGGCGGCCTCGCGGGAGTAGGCGTCGCCGGCGGGTGCGGCGACATGGGCGATCGCGACGGCGTCGAGCACCCCGCAACGCCACCCATGCCGGCGAGCGAGCGCAGCCCAGTGCAGATCGAGGCCCCACCCCATGCGCACGTCGGGGAACGGCAGCAGCTCCGGGAGGGTGGCGCGGGCGAGAGCGGTGACGGGGCCGATCTCGACGAACGGCGTCTGGCGGGCCACTGAGCCCGCGTGGCGGCGGGTGACGCGCCAAGCGGCGTGGGAGCGGGCGCGGTGGGCGGGCTGGACGAGGTCGAAGTCAAATCGCTCGGCGAGGAACAGCAGGCGGTCGAGGAAGCCGCGGGGGAGGACCACGTCGTCGTCGACCACGAGCAGCCAGTCGCACTCCCCGGCGGGATGGGCGGCGAGCAGGCGGTTGAGGTTCTGGAACTTCCCGAGTGCTCCCGGCTCGCCCATGTGCAGCTCGATGTCGTGGCGGGAGCGCATCAGCTCGGCGCGGATCGCGGCGGCCATCGTGCGCCGCTCGGGGCGCTCGACGCCGAGTACGAGCACGCGCCGGCGCGGCGGCGAGTGTCGAGCGGCGTGTATGAGGCGCAGGCGCCGGCCGCTGAGCAGCTCGCGGGCGTCGATCGCCCTGTCCTCGATCTCCCGCCGCCGCGCGTCGAGGCCCCCGACGGTGCCGCTTTCCCCGGAGAGGAAGTCCTCCGTGTCGCGGCGCGCCGGTGGGTGGCCCTCCGTGTCACGGTGTGCCGGTGGGTGGTGCCGTTCGCGCACGCCCTGTTCGAGTCGGCCGAGACTGTGGGCGACCATCGTGAGCCCTGCGGGGCAGCGGCGACGCAGAACGTGGCCGAGGCACCCGGCGAGGGTGCGCAGCTCGCGCGGGAGACTGGGTGCCCCACCCCGCCACGCGTCGTAGCGGCGGCTGGCACGTCCGCGAGCCCGCGCGGCGCGGGCGAGTGAGCGCAGCCGCGCGTCGGCCGGCGCGCGCCGGTGGTCGAGGGCGGCGGCCGCGATGTACACGATGGGCCCGGCGGCCTCGGCCCCATTGCGGCTCGCGGCTCCACTGAGGTTCGCGGCGCGCAAGCGGTCCTGCCACTCCTGCTCGTCGCCATAAAGCCCAAGGGCGGCGTCGAAGGGCCCGACGCGCTCCAGGGCGCTGCGGCGCACGGTCATGTTGGCCCCCCAGGCGTAGCGCACGCGGTCGCTGTCCTCGGGTCCGAGGTCGAGGGAGGTGATTGGACTGCCCTCCCGCCCGCACGAGCGCCGGCCCCACCCCCCCCGGCCCTCCAGGCGGGGATGGATCGGGCCGGTGAAGACCTCAGCGTGGGGGTGCTCGCGGGCGGCGAGCAGCAGCGCCTGGAGCCATCCGGGGCGGACCTCCACGTCGTCGTCGACGAACACGAGCAGCTCCCCGCGGGAGTTGGCGACGGCGGTGTTGCGGGCCGCGTTCAGCCCCAGCGGCCGGACGTGGCAAAGGTAGCGGGCGCCGAAGCGCTCGGCGACCGCGCGGACCGCCGGGGAGGAGTGGTCGTCCTCGACCACCAGCAGCTCGGCCCTGGCGGCGGCGGCCTGGGGGCGGATCGAGGCGAGTGCAACCTCGAGGTACTCGGGTCGCGCGCGGGTGGGGATGACGATCGATGCGGTGGGGTTCAAGGTGCGGGTACCCATGAAGAGGGGCCCGGCTTGTCGGCCTGCGGCCGACTGCGCCACCCTCTGGGCGTGATGCGAATACTCGCAATGAGAGTATTCGCCGATGGAACATTCTAGGTTTGCCTAGACATGATCCTGTTCCTGCACAACCGCTACCGCGCTCCGGGGGGAGAGGAGCGCGTGGTGGAGGACCTGATGTGGCTGGTGCGGGAGCGCATGGGTGAGCCGGTGGAGCTCCTGGCGCGGGAGGGGCAGAGTACGGGGGGCCGGACACGCGCAGCGGCGGGACTGCTGCGCGGGGGCCTTGACCCGCGCGAGGTGGCGGATGCGGTGCATGCGGGGGGAGCCCGGGTGGTGCACGCCCACAACATCAACCCCACGCTCGGCTGGCGGGCGCTGGCGGAGGCGCGGAGCGCGGGAGCGCGGGTGGTGGTGCATCTGCACCAGTACCGCCTGGTGTGCGCGGTGGGTGTTTGCTTCACGCGAGGCGAGGAGTGCGTGCGTTGCCATGGGCGCAACACGCTGCCGGGGGTGCTGCGGGGCTGCCGGGGAGGTCTTGGGGAGGCACTCGTGTATGGGGCCGGCCTGGCGCTGTGGCAGCGCCGCGTGCTGGAGCAGGCGGACGCGGTGATCGTTCCGAGCGAGTTCGCGCGGGAGCGGCTGCGGGAGCTGGGCGCTCCGCTGCCGTGGGAGCGGGTGCACGTGCTGGCGCCGCCGGTGCGGGCGCTCGCCGAGGCAGGGGAGACCCCGGGGCGTGAGGCGCTGGCGCTCGGAGCCCCGGCGCCGCTCGCATCGAGGTCTGCGCCCGCCTCGCAGGCGTCCACGGGCGCGTCGGGGCTGTCCCGGGAAGCGGACCCGCCGCCGGAGGGGTATGCGCTGGTGGTAGCACGCCTGGCGCCGGAGAAGGGGATCGACGTGGCAATCGAGGCGTGCCGCCGCGTCGGTATGCCGCTGGTGGTCGCGGGAGAGGACCTGGGAGGCAGCGCTGACGGTGGCGAGGTGGAGGCAGGAGCGGTCCGCTACGTGGGCCGCGTCGACGATGAGCGCCTCGCGCGGCTGCGAGCGGGAGCGGCGCTGGCACTGGTGCCCTCGCGCTCGGCGGAGACGTTCGGCCTCGCGGCGGCGGAGGCGATGGCCGCGGGTCTGCCGGTGGCGGGGAGCCGCGTGGGTGCGCTCCCCGAGTTGGTCGGCGAGGAGTGCCTGGTGCCGCCAGGGGACGCAATTGCACTGGCGGCGGCGATCGAACGCCTGCGCGGCGACCCGCGCGCAGGCACACGGGCGCTAGAGCGGGTCCGCGCCCTGTGTGCTCCGGAGGTCGTCGCGGGGAAGCTAGCGCAGGTCTACGAGGCGGCCACGGCGTCGTGAGTCGATCTCACAATCGTCACTGCGCGTCCCGCGGCGGGCCTACACTACGGCCGGTCATGACGACCGTGGGAATTGTCGGGCTGGGCTACGTGGGGCTGCCGCTGGCGGTGGCGTTTGCGCAGGAGGGCTGCGAGGTGGTCGCGGTCGACGTGGACGCGCGCAAGGTGGCGGCGATCGAGGCGGGAGAGTCCTACATCGAGGATGTCCCCTCGGCGCAGCTCGCGGGGGTGCGGGAGCAGATCCACGCCAGCACGCGCTATGCGCGGCTGGCGAAGGCGGACGCGGTACTGGTGTGCGTGCCCACGCCGCTGACGCGCAACCGGGAGCCCGACCTCGGCCCGCTCCTGGACGCCACGCGGGGGCTGGCGGACGTGCTGCAGGCGGGCCAGCTGGTGGTGCTGGAGTCGACCACCTACCCCGGCACGACGCGCGAGCGGATGCTGCCGATCCTGGAGGAGTCGGGCCTGGCGGCGGGCCGGGACTTCCACCTGGCGTTCTCCCCGGAGCGCGTGGACCCGGGGCGGACGGACTTCACGCTGCGCAATACCCCGAAGGTGGTGGGGGGCCTGACGGAGGCCTGCGCGGAGCGCGCGCGGGCGCTCTACGGGCTGGTGTGCGAGCAGATCGTGCCCGTCTCGAGTCCCGAGGCGGCGGAGCTGTGCAAGCTGCTGGAGAACATCTTCCGCTCGGTGAACATCGCGCTGGTCAATGAACTGGCGATGCTGACCGACCGCATGGGGATCGACATCTGGGAGGTGGTGGATGCCGCGGCGACCAAGCCCTACGGCTTCATGCGCTTCGAGCCGGGGCCCGGCATGGGTGGGCACTGCCTGCCGGTGGACCCCTTCTACCTGAGCTGGCGCGCCAGGGAGTTCGACATGGCGACGGAGTTCATCGAGCTGGCGGGCAAGGTCAACCAGCAGATGCCCTACCACTGCGTAATGAAGGTGGAGCGCGCGCTCAACGACGAGGGCCTGCCGACGCGGGGCGCGCGGATCGCGGTGCTCGGGGTCAGTTACAAGCCGGGCGTGGGCGACGTGCGGGAGTCGCCGGCACTGAAGATCATCACCCTGTTGCGCGCGTTGGGGGCGGAGATCGCCTATCACGATCCCCATGTCCCCGAGCTGCCCGAGCTCGGTCTGCGCAGCGTCCCGCTGGAGGAGGCGCTGGAGGAGGTGGATCTCGCGTTGATCGTGACGGCCCACCCGACAGTCGACCACAGCCTCGCGGCCGAGCGGGCGCGCGTGGTGGTGGACCTGCGCGGGGTCACGCGGGGGGCGCCCGTGGGAAACACGGTGCAGCTGTGAGCGGCGAGGCTGTGCAATCAGCTCTTTCGCGACGGTGGCCGAGGCGATCGAGGGCTCTCCTGTGAGCGCGGCCGGCGAGTCGAACCGGCTCACCCCCGACCCGAGGGCGCCGGGTCTGCTGTTGGGGGAGGGCGTGGAGATCGGCGAGGGTGTCTCCTTCGGGGCCTACGTGGTGGTGCACGCCGGCACGGCGATCGGGGCGGGCTGCGTGATCGAGGACCACGCCGTGCTCGGCAAGCGCCCGCGGTTGGCGCGGAGCTCCTCCGCGCGCGGCGAGGTGGGACGTTTGGAGCTGGGGGAGCGGGTGACGGTGTGCGCCGGCGCGGTCGTGTTCGCCGGCGCGAGCATCGGCGAGGAGGCGATCCTGGGTGACCAATCGTTCGTGCGCGAGCGCTCCCGCGTGGGCCCGGGCTCGGTGATCGGGCGCGGCAGCGTGGTGGACAACGACGTGCAGGTGGGTGCCCGGGTGAAAGTGCAGACGGGCGTCTACCTGACGGCGTTCACGGTGATCGAGGACGACGTCTTCGTGGGCCCCGGTGCCACAACCACGAACGACGACACGATGGCCCGTCACGATAACGCGACTCCCCTGCGGGGAGCGACTCTGCGCCGCGCCTGCCGTGTGGGTGGCGGCACGGTTCTGACCCCGGGCGTGGAGATCGGCGAGGAGGCGTTCGTCGCCGCGGGCGCCGTGGTGACGCGCGACATCCCACTCCGCGCGGTCGCGATGGGCGTCCCAGCGCGAGTGGTGCGCGAGGTCCCCCCGGAGGACCTACTGGAGCGCTGGCGCTCCTAATAGGACCTGCCGCAGCGCTGACCCTGCCCATTGCACCAATATACTAGTTTACTAGCAAACTTTCAAAGATGGCCTGGGGCCGCTAACGTGCGGGTGTGACTCGCCAGCCTGACACCGGGGGTTCGGGGCTTGGCACGCCTTTGGACGGTGGCCTGGACTTCGCGATCGATCGCCGGGCGGAGGTCCCGATCGGGGTTCAGCTCGCCTGGGCCCTGCGTGCGCGCATCCACGACGGCAGGCTGACGCCCGGGCAGCGTCTCCCGGGCCTGAGGGACCTCGCGCAGGCGCTGAAGGTGAACGTCAACACGGTGCGCGCCGTCTACCAGCGCCTGGAGCACGAAGGCATGATCGAAAGCCAGCAGGGGAGCGGTACATTCGTCACTGCCACCGCGCGCAGGTCCTCCGCGGCTGGTGCGATCGCCGCAAGCGCCGCCCGCGAGGCGTTGCAGACGGGCGTCGATCCACGCGAGGTCGCGGCCGCCCTGTACGTCGAGCCCGGATCCGATGCCCAGCCCCACGATCAGGGGGCGGAGCGCCGGCGGGGGCTGCGCGTCCAGATCGCGGCCCTGGAGCAGGTTCTCGCGAGGATGGAAGCCGAGCATCCCGAGCTCGTGCCTGCGTCGCGCGCGGCTGTACGCCGGTCGCTGCCTGCGCGCGGCCCGCGACTGCTGGACGTCGAGGAGCTCGAGCTGACCCAGACTCACCTTCTGCGCCGGCTCGCCGCCATCCAGAACGCGAGTGACGAGCTCGAGCACCGCCGGCAGACGTCCGCCGAGAAGCCACAGGTAGTGGCGCTCGCGCCGAAGCCCGCCGCTCGTCCACGTGCCGCCAAGACGCGGCCCGCCCCGGCTGGGGCGTAGGAGCGGGGCAGGCGGCTGAGACGGCGAGGCTTCTCTGGCTCCGGTGTCGGGGGGGTCGTGCTCGCGATTGGGTTCGACGGCCCCATCGGCTAGTTTGGAGTCCACATGTCCACCGTCAAGGAGACAACGGTGACGGCGCCCTCTGGCGTCCCCGTGGCGGCTCGGGCGCTCACGCGCCGCTATGGGGAGGGCAGTACCGCGGTCGAGGCGCTCTGCGGCGTCGATCTCGACGTGCGCGCCGGCGAGCTGGTCGCCGTGATGGGTCCCTCGGGCTCGGGGAAGTCCACGCTGATGCACCTGCTCGCCGGCCTCGACAAGCCCACTTCGGGGACGGTGACGATCGCGGGCACCGAGCTCGGCAAGCTCGGGGACGCGGACCTCACACGCCTGCGCCGCGCCCACATCGGCTTCATCTTCCAGTTCTTCAACCTGCTGCCGATGCTCAACACCGAGGAGAACATCCTCCTGCCGCTCGCGATCGCGGGTGAGAAGCCCGAGCAGGCGTGGGTGGAGGAGCTGCTGTCGAAGGTCGGGCTGCAGGCGCGAGCCCACCACCGCCCCTCCGAGCTCTCCGGGGGCGAGCAGCAGCGTGTGGCGATCGCGCGTGCGCTGGTCACGCGACCGACGATTCTGCTTGCCGACGAGCCGACCGGCAACCTCGACTCGAGGACCGGGGGTGAGATTCTCGATCTGATGCGCCAGTCGGTTGACGCCTACGGCCAGACGACGGTGATGGTTACGCACGACCCCCGCGCCGCCGCGATCGCCGACCGTATCCTGTTCATCGCCGACGGTTCGATCGTCAAGCAGCTCACGGGTGCGACTGCGGCGGAGGTGCTCGCCGTGATGGGGGAGCTCTCGAGCTGATGGAGACCTTCGACATGAGGGCCGAGGTCCTGGCGTGATCGGCGTCGCGCTCAAAGGGCTCGTGGCCCGCAAGCTGCGCGCGGCGCTGACGGCGGTCGCGATCGTCCTCGGGGTGGCGATGATCAGCGGCACCTACATCCTCACCGACACGATCAAATCGGCGTTCGGCACCGTCTTTACGGAAGTCTACAAGCGCACCGACGTCGTGATCACGGGCAGGAGCGCGATCAGCGAAGGGGAAGACGAAGGCAACGGGAGCGCGGCGCCCGCGTTCTCCGAAGCGCTGCTGGCCAAGGTGCGTCTCGTGCCGGGTGTGGCCGAAGCGCAGGGGAGCGTCTCGGACACCGCGCAGCTCGTGGGGCGCGACGGCAAGGTGATCTCGGGCGGCGCCGGCGCGGGGCTCGCTTTCAGCGTGCACGGCCATGGCAACCAGCGCTTCAATCCACTCGACCTCGTCGCCGGCAGATGGCCGTCGGGCGCGGGGGAGATCGCGATCGACGCCAATACCGCCGAACTCAAGCACTACACGGTGGGTGAGACGATCGGCGCGATCGCGCGCGGTTCGGAGCAGCGTTACACGATCAGCGGTATCGCCAAGATTGGCGGCGTCTCCTCGCTGGGCGGCGCGACGATGGCGATCTTCGACTTCTCTGTGGCGCAGCGGCTGTTCAACAAGGTGGGCAAGCTGGACTCGATCTCGGTCGCCGCGAGGCCCGGCTACACGCCCGCGCGGGTGGCGCGCGAAATCCAGCCGCTGCTGCCGCCCAACGCTCGCGTGCGCACGGGCGCGGCGCAGGCCAAGCAGGCGACGAAGGACACCAACGGCTTCCTCAGCATCATCCAGGACTTCCTGCTGGCGTTCGCCGGCATCGCGCTGTTCGTGGGCAGCTTCGTGATCGCCAACACGCTCTCGATCACGATCGCGCAGCGCACGCGGGAGCTCGCGACGCTGCGCACCCTCGGAGCCACCCGCCGCCAGGTGCTGCGCTCGGTGCTACTGGAAGCCTTCGCGATCGGCCTGCTCGCCGCGGTGGTGGGCCTGTTCCTCGGGCTCGGCTTGGCGAAGGGCCTCAACTCGCTGTTCGTCTCGCTCGACATCGACCTGCCGCAGGCGAGCACCGTGTTCGCCACGCGCACGATCGTCGTCTCGCTCGCGGTCGGCGTCGTGGTCACGGTGCTCGCGGCGACGCGCCCGGCACTGCGCGCTACGCACGTGCCGCCGATCGCGGCGGTGCGCGAGGGCGCGCTGCTGCCCCCATCGCGCTTCGCGCGCTTCGGGCCCCAGGTTGCGCTGCTGACGGTCGCGGGGGCGGTCGCGCTGATGCTGGTGGGCCTGCTCGTCTCCGGGCTCTCGACCGGTCAGCGGCTGCTGGCGATCGGCCTGGGTGCCGCGGGCATCTTCATCGGCGTGGCGATGCTCGCCAAGGTGCTCGTACCGCCGCTCGCCTCCGTGCTCGGCTGGCCGGCGAGTAGGATCGGTGGCACCGCGGGCACGCTCGCGCGCGCCAACGCGATGCGCAACCCCGCGCGGACGGCCTCCACCGCCTCGGCGCTGATGATCGGGCTGGCGCTCGTGACGCTCGTCTCGGTGCTGGCGGCCGGTCTGAAGTCAACGTTCGAGGGTTCGGTCAACCAGCTCTTCCGGGCGGATTACGCGCTCACCTCCATCAACGGCTTCTCCCCCGTGTCGGTCGCCTCGGCCGAAGCGGTGCGTGGGGTGCCGGGCGTGCAGGTCGTCTCCGGCGTGCGCGCCGGCAAGGGCCGCGCGTTCGGCGGGACGATCAACGTGAGCGGCGTCTCGCCCGACATCAGCCGGGTGATCGACGTCAAGTGGCAGCACGGCTCTCCCGCCGTCCCCGCCGAGCTGGGCTCGAGCGGGGCGTTCGTCTCCAAGGAATACGCAAAGGAACTGCACCTGCACGTAGGCTCCCCGATCGCGGTGAAGACCCCCACCGGGAGGGTGATGCACCTCGAGCTCATCGGCATCTTCGAACCGCCGAAAGGCGGCTCGCCCTACGGCGATGTGACGATCTCCACGCAGCGCTTCGACGCCGAATACCAGAACCCCGAAAGCGTCTTCACCTTCATCGACGTCGCCGGCGGCGCCAGCGCGGCCAACACGAAGCGCCTCGAAGCGGCCCTGGTGGGCTTCCCCGACGCAAAGATCCAGACCGAGAGCCAGTTCAAGGAAAGCCAGGAGAAGGGGATCGACACGCTGCTCAACCTCCTCTACGTGCTGCTCTCGCTGTCGATCCTCGTGAGCCTCTTCGGGATCGTCAACACGCTCGTGCTTACCGTCTTCGAGCGCACCCGCGAGCTCGGGATGCTGCGCGCGATCGGCATGACGCGCCGCCAGGTGCGCCGGATGATCCGCCACGAGAGCATCGTCACCGCCCTGATCGGCGCCGCGCTCGGGATCCCCGTGGGGATCGTGCTCGCGCTGATGGTGGGCCAGGCGATCGAATACCCCGCCTTCACGATCCCCGTGGGGACGCTGATCGTGTTCGTGATCGCCGCGATCCTCGCCGGCATCTTCGCTGCGATCTTCCCCGCCCGGCGCGCCGCCCGGCTCAACGTGCTGCGGGCGCTGCAGTACGAGTAGGACTACCATGACGCGACGCGCTGAAGCGACTGCGTTACGGCTTGTCAGCGCGTGTGTTTTGGCGTCCGTGTTATGGGTGAGTTGGTTCGCTGTCCCGGCGTCGGCAATCGAATACGTGGATGGAATCTCCGACCAGGGCATGCCCCTCTGGGACAAAAGCTTCGGCGGCTACTTCACGGACAATCTTTAAGACTGGCTGGCTTCTCACTGGGCATATCAAATATGCCCGCTTCGTCTCTCCTTGGTACGAAAGCTCTGGTGGTACTGACTACGTATATCAAAACTGGTGCAACGATGCCGGAAAAGAATTGGGACTTACGCTCGATCTCGGGCTGACCACTTACCGTGAAGAAGCAAACCGACCGACGGCTAGCAAATATCGATCGATACTAGAAACGTTCCTTGATCAATGTCCCGCGGTCCGCTATGTCGAGCCATGGAACGAGCCAAACAACGGCGGGATCAAGGAAGGAAAACCGACGGACACATATGTGACACCAACCCTTGCGGCAGAATACGCCAAGGAAGCGGCGTCGGTTTGCAATACACATAACTGTACGGTTATAGTCGCGAACCTTTTGGACAGCGCGTCCAATATGGTTGGATACGAGAAGGAATATAGAGAAGCGCTAAAGGGCTGGACTTTCACGAACTGGGCTATGCACCCATATGAGGCGGTGAAGGAAGAAAGTGAAACAACGGTGTCTGAATTTACGAAAACCTGGGGAGATGGGGCCGCGTCGTTGTG
This sequence comes from uncultured Solirubrobacterales bacterium, assembly GCA_963742275.1. Classification (GTDB taxonomy): domain Bacteria; phylum Actinomycetota; class Thermoleophilia; order Solirubrobacterales; family Solirubrobacteraceae; genus Palsa-744. The sequence goes on from CAVUKU010000001.1 coordinate 1,585,657, forward strand.
GTTCACGGAGGTTGGGGCGTACAATTGCGAGCATTACGGGTCCCTAGAAATTCCCGGCGAAATCACCCAAGCCAAGAATGCGAAGTGGCTTGTGAAGACACTGATTCCTAGGACCAAGCCACAGCCGGAACATATCTTCTATTATGAGTTCTTATACCAGAACAACGAACAGCCACAGCCGCTCTGTGAAGGCAGCAAAAAAGAACCTGACACGGCCCTCTACGTCCCAAGCGGCGACCCAAACGCTCCGGATCGGCCCCGTCTCGCCGCAGCGTGGATCTTTGGCAACACGGAGGAAACCGTGGGGCTATACGGAGGGTGCCTCTACTGTGTACAAGAAATACGCTTACTTGACAGGCAGTGTCTATGCGGGTGGGGTGTTGCATACTAAGAGGCCGCGGCACACACGGCCGCAACGACCTCCGCCACCTGCGTCTGCGTGAGCACGGGGCTCATCGGGATCGCGAGATGTGTGCGGGCGGCGTGCTCGGTGGCGGGCAGCTCGACCCCCTCGCCCCACGCACGCATCGCGGGCTGGCGGTGGATGGGGGTGCGGTAGTAGGGCTTGTGGCCGATGCCAGCGGCGGCGAGCGCGGCTTCCAGGGGAGGGGGATCGGGGTGACCGACCACATAGAGGTGCCAGGCGGGCTGCGCGCCCGCGACTGACCTCGGCAGTGCGAGAAGCTCGCCGAGGCCGGCCCGTTCGTAGTGGGCGCCCGCCATGCGGCGGCCCTCAGCCCAGGCGTCGAGGTGGGGGAGCTGCACGCGCAGCAGCGCGGCCTGGAGCTCGTCCAGGCGCGAGTTGCAGCCCAGCTGCTCGTAGGTGACCTTGTCGCGGGAGCCATGGAAGCGCAGGGTGCGCGCGCGTTCGGCGATCTCGGGGTCGGACGTGGTGATCGCGCCGCCGTCGCCGAAGCACCCGAGGTTCTTGGAGGGGAAGAAGGAGAACGTCGCGGCCGTGCCGAGTGCTCCGGGACGCCCGACGTCCGTGCGTGAGCCGGCGGCCTGGGCGGCGTCCTCGAGCACGGGGACGCCCAGCGTCTCGATCTCGGCGACGGGGGCGACGTTGCCGAAGAGGTGCACCGCGATCACCGCCTTCGTGCGGGGGGTGAGCGCGGCGCGCACGGTGTCGGCGGTGAGGCAGTAGGTGTCGGGGTCGATGTCGCAGAAGATCGGCGTGGCGCCCGTCGGGGGGATCGCCTCGGCGGAGGCGTAGAAGGTGAAGGAGGGCACCACGACCTCGTCGCCCGGCCCGACGCCCATCGCGCGCAGCGCGATCGTGATCGCGTCGGTGCCGTTGGCCACGCCCACCGCGTGCGTTGCCCCGCAGTAAGCCGCGAACTCCTGCTCGAAGGCCGCCACCTCGGGGCCGAGGATGTAGCGCTCGGAGTCCAGCACCCGCGCCACCGCCGCGCGCAGCTCCTCGCGTAGGGGGGCCAGGGGAGCGGAGGTGTCGAACAGGGGGACGCTCACGCGTGGGACCCCACCGGCGCCTCGCGCTCGCGCAACCACTGCACTGTCGCGGCGATGCCCTCCTCGACCCCGATCCGGGCCTCCCAGCCGAGCAGCTTGCGGGCCTTCTCGACCGATGGCCAGCGGCGCTGGACGTCGACGGTGAAGCTCGGGAGGTGCTCCAGCGCGAACGCGTCGGGGTCCTCGCCGCAGGCCTCCCACACGATCCGCGCGATCTCCGCGACGGTGAGCTCGCGGGAGGCGGAGATGTTGAAGTCCTCGTTCAGGCCCGCCTCTGCGCCCATCGCGGTGACGACCCCGTCGGCGATGTCATCGACGTGGGTGAGTGTCCGGGTCTGCTCGCCGGAGCCGAAGATCTGCAGGGGGCGCTGCCCGGAGAGCACCTTGCGGATCAGGTCGGGCACGGCGTGGGCGATGCCGGGCTCAGCGTCGGGCAGCTCGCCGGGGCCGTAGGCGTTGAAGGGGCGGCAGATCGTGTAGGGGAAGCCGTGCTCCTCGTGCGCGGCACGGCAGTAGACCTCGCCGGTGAGCTTCGAGAATCCGTAAGCCGAGAGCGGGACTGGGCAGTCGGGGAGGTGGGCCTCGGTCGTGGGGTACTCGGTGGCGCGCTCGAAGACCATCGAGGAGGAGACATAGACGAAGCGCTCCACCTCCACCTCCAGCGCCGCGCGCACAACGGCGTTGTAGAGGGCGTTGTTGACCTCCGTGAGGGTGTGGGGGAGACGGTGGAAGTTCGCGATCCCCCCGACGATCGCGGCGAGGTGGATCACGTGCGAGCAGCCGTCGGTGGCGCGGCGCGCCTCAGCGAGCAGGCGCAGGTCGCCGGTGTGCACCTCGCACCCCTCGCGCATCCACTGCGGTGCGGGGCGCTGGTCGGAGACCCGCACCTCGTAGGCGGGGTCCGCCAGCAGCCGGCGGACCACCGCGGCCCCGATCGTGCCGGCGCCGCCCGTCACAAGCACGCGGCTCATGGTTGGGAGGGGGTGTCGCTTGGGGATCGTCCACGTGGGCCCGTTCGGCTCTGGCCGCGTGGGGGCTGGCCGAAACGGGGATGCTCGCCGGAGGCGTGCGTCTCCCGGCTTCGGTCCTCCTGACCCGCCACCGAGCGCGGGTCGAACGGGGCAAGCTCGGAGGCGTATGCAAAGACCTGGCCGGCGCCCCAGCAGTTCCAGGGGTCCACGACCAGGCAGTCGTCGGCCGCGAGCGCTGCGATCGCGGCGAGCGTCCCGGCCTCGCGGAACTCGGAGTGGGGGGCCGCGACCACGACCGCGTCCGCCCCCGCGAGAACCTCCTCCAGTGGCGCGGTGGGGGTGGGGACGTGGGGGTCGTGCACGGCGACGTCGGCGAGCTCGCGCTCCAGCAGCCGCACGAGCTTGTGGGCGAGCGAGTCGCGCTCGTCGTCGGTGTCGGCCTTGAACGCGAGGCCGAGTACGGCGACCTTGCGGTTCGCCAGCGAGCCCAGACGCCGGCGCATGCCTTCGATGAGGAACAGCGGCACGGACTCGTTCACACGCGAGACCGCGAGCAGCATCCCGGGCGCGTTGGAGCGCTCCTCGGAGAAGGCGAAGTCCTTGCGCAGGCAGGTCCCCGCGGTGAGCCCCGGCTGGGCGATGCCCCCGCGGGGGTAGTCGCGGTTGACGAGGTCGATCACCTCAAAAACGTTGGCGTCGTGGCGCTCACAGTCCATCATCAGCAGGTTGGGCAGCGCGAAGTTGGTGTAGCGCAAGATGTTGGCCCAGATCTTCGCGAGCTCGGCCTGTACGGGCGTGGTCTGCACGATGGGAGCCCCGAAGACGCCGAACAGCTCCGCGGCGATCTCCCCGGAGCGCGGGCCGACGCCGCCGACGATGCAGGGCAGGGTGTCGATCTCTTCGAGGAAGCGCCCCGCGGCAATGCGCTCGGGGGCGTGTGCCACGAACACCTCCTCGCCGATACGAAAGCCGCGGTGCTTGGCGAGGTAGCCCGCGACGAACTCCGTGGTCCCCGGTGCCACGGTGGAGCGCAGCACGAGCGAGTGCCCCGGGGCCAGCACCCCCAGCAGGTCATCGAGCGCGGAGCGGATGTCGCGCATGTCGATCTCGATGTGGGAGAAGGAGGGGGTGCCGAGCGTGATCACAATGTGCCGCGCCCGTGCGGCGTCGGCGACGCGCTCGGAGAGCTGCAACCGCTCGCCTTGGTTCCCCCCGTGGTCGCCGGCCCCCTCCAGTCTCGGCGTCTCCCCCCCCGCCGCTCGCTGGCCGCTCAAGCGATCCAGGAGCTCCTGCGCGCCGCGCTCCTGAAACGGCATGACGCCCTCGCGCAGGGCGTCCAGGCGCACGGGGTCGTTGTCGATCCCAAGGACCCGCAGCCCGCGGTCGGCGAAGGAGAGCGCGAGCGGGAGTCCCACACGGCCGAGGCCGATCACCGAGACGTCGGCTGTGTACTCAGGGAGGGTCATGGCAGGGGAGGTTAGCGACGCTCGCGCCAGTACTGGCGGGCGAACCCGACCACGAAGCGGGGGTTGTAGCGGGCGTAGCGCCGCCACAGCCGGCGGGGCTCGCGCGCCAGGCGGTAGCTCCACTCCAGGCCGCTGCGCTGCATCCACGGCGGTGCCTGGGGTACGAGGCCGGCGTGGAAGTCGAAGGCCGCGCCGACCCCCACGAGCAGCGGGGCGCGCAGCAGGGGGCGCATCCGCTGCATCCAGCGCTCCTGCTTGGGCTGCCCGGTGCCGACCCACACGACCTGGGCGCCGCAGCCGTCGATCTCGGCGATCACCCGGCGCTCCTCCTCCGGGGTGAGCTCCCTGAAGGGCGGCGAGTGCCCGCCGGCGATCTCAAGGCCCGGAAAGCGCTCGCGCAGGCGGCGGGTGAGCAGCTCCAGGGCCTCGGGGGTGCGGCCCCCGTAGAGGTATATGGGCGTCCCCGTGCGGGCGGCGCGCGCGCAGAAGCCCGCCATCAGGTCGGGCCCGTAGACGCGCGTTGCCTGTGGATGCCCGAGCAGGCGCAGCGCCCACACGAGCGGCATCCCGTCGGGCACCGCGAGCGTGGCGTCCAGCGTGGCGGCGAGCGTGGCGGGGTCCTCGCGGGCGCTCATCACGAGGTTCACAGCAGCCGCGGTGAGGTAGCCGCGCCCCCCGGCCGCGATCATCGCCTCCATCCAGTCCATCACCTGCTCGTAGTCGGAGATCGCGAGCGGGATGCCAAGGATCTCCGCCCGGGGCGGCGGCTCCGGGATGGTGGACGTCGGGGTCGTGGATACGGGGAAGGGGGCGATTGGGTGAAGATACCCGCCTCGTGGCAACGATCGATCGAGACTTCTGGGCGGGGCGGCGGGTGCTGCTCACGGGCCACACCGGCTTCAAGGGCGCGTGGACGGCGCTGTGGTTGCAGGAGCTCGGCGCGCGGGTCACGGGCCTCGCGCTGGCGGGAGCACCCACGCGCCCCTCCCTGTACGAGCTCGCGCGGGTGGGGGAGGGGATGCGCGAGCGCACGGCGGACGCGCGCGATGCGCCCGCGCTGCAGGAGGCGGTGGCACAGGAGCGCCCCGAGGTCGTACTGCACCTCGCCGCGCAGCCGCTCGTGCGCCTTGGCTACCGGGAGCCCGCGCTGACCTACGAGGTAAACGTGATGGGCACCGTGAACCTGCTCGAGGCGGTGCGGCGCGCCGGAGAGGGGGTGCGCGCGGTGGTGGTGGTGACCTCGGACAAGTGCTACGAGAACACCACCTCGCGAGTGCCCCCGGGGGCCGGCGGGCAGGGCGCCGACTCCACGGGCCATGAGGACCCCACCTCTGGAGTAACCGCAAAGGCCGGTGCGCTGGACGCCGACCCCGCGCCTGGTGGGCGGCGGTTCGTTGAGGGCGACCCCCTGGGCGGCGAGGACCCCTATTCGAGCTCGAAGGCGTGCGCGGAGCTCGTGGCGGCGGCGTACCGCAGTTCGTACTTCTCCCCCGGCGCGAGCTCGAGCCGGGACGCGGGGGCAGACCGCTCCCCCTCCCCCCCTATCCAAAAAACCCAAGTCGCCACCGCCCGCGCGGGCAACGTGATCGGCGGCGGTGACTGGGGCGCGGACCGGCTGATCCCGGACATCGTGCGCGCGGTGGAGGCGGGGGAGCCGGTGCGGGTACGCAACCCCGGCGCGGTGCGCCCGTGGCAGCACGTTCTCAACCCCCTGAGCGGCTACCTGATGTTGGCGCAGGAGCTCTGTCGCGAGGGCTCTCCGGGGGTGGCGAGCGCGTGGAACTTCGGGCCGGCCCGGGAGGATGCGCGCACGGTGGGCTGGGTGGTGCGGCGCCTGGCGGATAACTGGCGGGGCGCGTTGCACTGGGAGGCGGACGGCGGGAATGGGGACCACGACCCCCCGGAGGCGGGGCATCTTGCGCTGGACTCGAGCAAGGCCGAGCACGGCCTTGGGTGGCGCCCGGCGTGGGGCCTGGAGGAGGCGCTGGAACGGGTGGTGAGCTGGCACGAGGCGCACCGGCGCGGGGAGGACATGCGCGCGGTCAGCCTCGCCCAGATCGCGGAGCTTGAGTAGGCCACCCGTAGTTTTTCCGCCACCGCGCCATATTTCCTGGCGCCGCCAAAAGACCCGATTTGCTCGGGTTTATGGCCATCCGGTTCGATTGGATCGCAAGATTCCCGCAACTCGTAATCTCTCGGGCTGTGAGCCCCTCGACTCTGCGCCGCTACCGTGCCGAGCGCCTGCTGCGCCAGGAGTTCGGGGGGCTGCGCGAGGAGGTGCTGGGGAGCGTGCGGGGACGGCTGCGAGCGCGCGGCGTGCACCTCGACGGGGGCGACCTGGAAGCGTGCTACGCCCAGGCTTGGCAGGGTCTCTATGCCGCGGTCGCGGCCGGAGAGGAGATCGCCAATCCGGGGGGTTGGCTGACGGTGGTGACATTCCGCAGGGCGATCGACGAGCACCGCGGCGCTCTCTGGGGGCGGGCGCCGGAGCAGGCCGCGGTTGAACTGGACCTCCCGGCGGAGCTCGACGACCGCGCACGTCTGCGCCACCTCTTCGAGGCCCTGCGCAGCCGCCTGAGCGCGCGCGAGTGCGAAGCGGCGAGTTTCTGTTACCTGCAGGGCCTCACCCGCGTCCAGGCCGCGGAGCGCATGGGCATTAGCGAGGCGCGCATGGTCAAGCTGATGGAGGGCCGCGGCCCGGGGAGACCGGGCGTGGCGGGCAAGGTGGGGGAGCTGCTGGAGGCGATTCGCGAGGGGGGGTGGTGCGAGCAGCAGGCATCGCTGATGCGTGGTTTTGCCTTCGGCATCCTCGACCCCGGCGGGGAGCGCTACCGCCTGGCGCGCCTGCACCAGCGCGAGTGTCCCGCGTGCCGCGCCTACGTCCTCTCGCTGCGCGGCCTCGCCGCGGTGCTCCCCCCGCTGCCGCTCCCCTGGGCTCTTGGGTTGGGAGCCCCACCGATCCACGCGCCGTCAACTTCCGGGGCGGGTGCGACCGCGGGAGTTGGCGCGGGGACCGTCTCGGCCTCCGGCGCCGCGGGAGTGGGCGGGGCGGGAGGTGGCTGGCTGCTGGCCGGTGGCTCGGTCGGCGCGAAGTTGGCGGTGGGCTGCCTGATCGCGCTCTCCGTAGGCTGCGTGGCCCTCACAGCGACGCCCCATCGCACGGCAACCGCCCACCGGCGCCCTCCCAGACACACGTCTGCTGTCGCGAGCGCCGACCTCGCGGACGCCCCTGACGCGAGCGGATCGACCGCGCTCGGGGGATCGACCGGGCTCGTGGGGGCCATCCCGGGGCGCTCATCTTCCTCGGTGGCGCGCGTCGCCGCCCTCCGGCGCGCCGCGGCGCGAGAGGCCCAGCGCGAGTTCGGCCCTGAACAGGCTGCCGGCGGGACTGCCTCCACCGCCTCCCCGGCGCAGCCCACCCCGATCACCGCGCGCGTCGCCTCACTTCATCGACCGAGTCCCGTGCAATCGCCGGTCGCATCAACATCGACGCAGAGCGGCCCCACGACCCACGCGGAACGGGAGTTCGGCCCGGAATAGACCAGCCGGCCCACCGGCCACGCAGGAGGGGAGTTCCGCCCCGAATACACCAGCCGGCCCGCCCGCGCAGGAGGGGAGTTCCGCCTCGAATAGACCAGCCGGCCCGCCCGCGCAGGAGGGAGTGCCGCCCCGAATAGCGCAGACGGCGGCGCGGCCCTTTCAGGCGCGCGGGAACACTTTGGCTAGCTGCCTGAGCGCGAGCGGGTTACCGCGGGGGCGCATGCGCCCAAGGGCGAGGGCGCGCAGCGGGGTCAGGCGCTGCCCGACGATGTCGACGAAGTCCTGGTAGGAGACCCGCAGGCGCACCGCGGCGCTGGGCACGGTCCCCTCGGCGACGGCGGAGGAGCCGTTGTCGACGGTGAGGTGCCAGGTGGGGATGTCGGGGTCGGTGAACTCCCACTGGATGACGGTGGGGCGGCGCAGCCCGTGATTGGGGTTGACCTGGCGGCGGATCGTGTCGAACAGCAGCTCGATCGTTTCGGCGTCGCGCATCGTGGGGCCCTGGCGCACCCCGATGACGCCGGCCTGGGCGAGCCGCCGCCCGCGCCGGGAGAGCTCCAGCGGGGTGAGGCCGGCGGGCATGATCGGGGGGCCCGGCAGCGTATCCGCGGGCATCCCCGCGGAGCGGAGCTTGGTCATCAGCGAGTTGACGCCGTCGGGGCCGATCTTGTCAAAGCTGTAGCCGAAGACCGTCAGGTAGCGCTCGTCCCAGCCGGGGGGCATGAGCACCTGAGCGGTGTAGCGGGTGACGTCGCCCAGGATCCGCGAGACGGCCCTGGGGACGCCGACGGGATCTTCGCGCTTGAGGTCGGCGAGCAGCTTGACTCCGAAGCCGATGTGGCGCTGCTCGTCGGCTTGGATCTTCTCCATGCCTTCGCGGAAGGCCGGGAAGATGTTGCGCTCCTCCAGGTAGCTGCAGATCAGGTGCTGGCCGGGCTGGGCGAGGGTGCCCTCGATCACGATGTGGTAGAGCGTGACCGCCGCCGCGAGCTTGGTGGCGGAGCGGTCGGCGCGCAGCTCGTCGGCCATCGTGTCCAGGCGCTCGAAGATCTTGCGAAAGCCGGGGCTGAGCAGGGGCTTGATCGCGCTCAGTCCGCTCGCCATCGAGCCGTCGCCGATCCCGGCGACCTCGTGCATGAAGCGCTTGAAGAAGACAGCGTGCCGGGCCTCGTCGACCTGCTGGGTGGTGAGGAAGTATTTCTGCTCCTCCAGCGGGGCCGCGTCGATGTAGGGGGAGAGGTTGTCCGCGACGGCGTCCTCGCCCCAGAAGAACAGCGCGTAGTTCCACAGCGCGGCCTGGCGCTCGAACTCCGTGAACTCCTCGCGCCACTGGCGGGCGTCCTCGGTGAAGTCGAGCTCCATCGCGCTCCAATTTCCCCGCTCCCAGCGGGTGTAGAGGTCCTCATAGGAGATCGCGTCGGCGGGGAGGCTGCCGAGCTCCTCACCTGCGGTCCTGGGCTGCTCGGTGGTTGCCACGGGGCGTCAGCTCCTCTGCGGGTGGGGTCGGATGGTCGATCGGCGAGGACGGGAGGACGACCCCGACGCCGATAGCGAACGTTATCGCAATAGCGATCGCTTTGTCAAGTAGGATGGGGGGGTGAGCACGGTGCGCCTGACCCGCGAGCAGAGCAAGGCGATCACGCGCGAACGGCTGCTGGTGGCGGCTCGGACGGTGTTTGCGCGGCGTGGTTTCCATGGGGCCTCGGTGGAGGAGATAGCGGCCGAGGGGGGCTACTCGACGGGGGCGCTCTACTCGAACTTCAGCGGCAAGGAGGACCTCTTCCTGGCGGTGATGGATCGCGAGATCGACGAGTACACACGCGAGATCGAGGAGGCGGTGGGCAAGCGCGCATCGGTCGCCGAGCGCGCCCGCGGGGGTGCGGACCGGTGGATGGCGATGATCGAGCGCGAGCCCGAGCTGCTGCTGCTGTTCATGGAGTTCTGGGCCTACGCTGCGCGCGACGAGGGTGTGCGCCATCACGTAGCGGAGAGCTTCGCGCGCGCCCGCGCGGTTCTCACGCGCCTGATCGCCGACGGGGCGCGGGACTTCGCGCTGGAGCTCGAGCTGCCCGCGGAGCAGCTCGCGATTGCGATCGACGCGCTCGCGGACGGGATCGCGCGTCAGAAGATGGCGGACCCCGAGGCAGTCCCCGACGATCTGATGGGCCGGGTGCTCTCGCTGCTGCTGGCGGGCGCCATGCGCCCCTCCTCCGCCGAGGGGTAGGCCGGCGGAGCGCCAGTCGGGAGCAGTGCCCCACAGAGGTCCCTGAGGCGATCTATAGGCTGGGAGCGAATGAGAGCGAGGCTTGTGGCGCAGCTGCGCGAAGCCCCAGCCACGGTGCCCGCCCTCGGCGCGCTCGCGCTGATGGTGGTGTGGGCCACGGACCAGGCTGGCTACCCGCTCACCCACTGGGCGCCGGGTGGGCTGGTCGTGCTCGCGCTGCTGGCGGTCGCGCTGCTGGCGGTGCGGCCGCGCTGGGCGCAGATCCCGGTGCCCGTCCGGATCGCGCTGGGGTGCCTGGCGGCGTACACCGCGCTGAGCTTCCTCTCGATCCTGTGGGCGGGCGTACCGGGCGACGCCTGGGAAGGGGCGGACCGGACGTTGCTCTACTTGCTGGTCTTCGCGCTGTTCGCGTGCTGGGCGCAGAGGGGCGCGACGGCGGCGCTGCTGCTGTGCGCGTGGCTGCTCGCCCTGATCGGGGTGGCGCTGTTCGCGCTCCTGCACCTCGACGCGGCGGCCGGCGGCGCGGCAGCCGGCGGCGCCGCCCGCCTGGAGTCGCTGCTCCCGGGGGGGCGATTGGTGTACCCGGCGGGGTACGCCAACGCGAATGCGGCGCAGTGGCTGATCGCGTGCTGGCCGGCGCTGCTGCTTGCGCGCAGCCCCCGGCTTCCGTGGGGCCTGCGGGGAGCGCTTGCGGGGGGCGCGGTGCTGCTAGCGGAGGTGGCGCTGCTGAGTCAGAGCAGGGGCTCCCTGTACGCGACCCCGGTGATGCTGGTGCTGGTGTTCGCGCTGCTCCCCGGGCGGGTGCGCACGTTCGCGCTGCTCGTTCCCGTGGCGGCGGGAATCGGCGCGGCGGCGCCCGCGGTGCTGCGCGTCGGCGACCGCGTGAGCGCGCTCGAAAGGGGCGGTCCCGGTGCGGCGGCGGCGCTGCGCGGCGCGAGCACCGCGGTCCACGACGCGACCGTGGCGATCGTGCTCGCGGCGCTGGCGGTGGGCCTGGCGGTGGCGGCGGGGGCGGCGCTCGAGAGCCGGCGCAGCTTCTCGCGCACCACCCGGGCCCGCGTGCACGGGACCCTCGCGGTGATCGCGAGCGCCCTGCTGGTGGCGCTCTTGGCCGGAGGCTGGGCGGTCGCGGGCGATCCGCTGGCACGCGCGCGCCACGAGTGGGACACCTTCAAGAGCCCGAGCGGCTACGGCGCCAACTCGACCACCGGCAGCCGCCTGACGGGGGGGCTGGGGAGCAGCCGCTACGACTTCTACCGGGTCGCGCTGGACGAGTTTCTCGCGCACCCCGTGCTGGGGATCGGGGTGGACAACTTCGCCGAGCAGTACCTCGCGCACGGGCGCAGCAACGAGACCCCCCACTATCCGCACAGCGCGGAGCTGCGGACCCTGGCCGAGACGGGCCTCGTGGGGGCGCTGCTCGCGGTGGTCGGCCTGGGCGCGGCGCTGCTCGCGTGCTGGCGGGCGATCGTTCGCAGTACCGATCCCCTGGCGCGGGCCGTCGCGGCGTCGGCGGTGGCGGGCTTCGCCTACTGGCTGGTACACGGCTCCTTCGACTGGTTCTGGGAGTTCACCGGCCTGGGGGCGCCCGCCTTCGCGCTGCTCGGACTCGCCTGTGCGCTGGTCCCCCGTGGGGAGAGCGAGCGGGCACCCCGCGGGGGAGGCGTGCCCGCAGCCCGCGGGGAGGCCGTGCTCGTGGCCGGCGAGGAGGTCGTGCCCGCACCCCGCGAGGAGGCCGTGCTCGCGGCCGGCGAGGAGGCCGTGCTTGCACCCCGCGAGGAAGGATCACGCCCCGCGCCCCGTGGATGGCGCGGTCGATGGCCGCTTGCGGTGGGTGCCATCGCCGCTCTTGCGGCGATTGTCCTGTTCACCCTGCCGTGGTTGAGCCGCCTCGAGGTGCAGAGCGCGGGCCGCATATGGGTGGAGGCCTCTGGGCGGGCGTATGCGCGCTTGGATGACGCGGCGCGCCTGAACCCCCTGAGCGACGAACCCTACGTGGTGGCCGGCAGCATCGCGCTGCGCCTGGGCGAACTGGAGCACGCCAAGCGCGAGTTCGCGCTTGCCCTCGGGCGCACACCGGGGGACTCCTACGCGACGCTGGAGCTCGGCGCCATCGCATCCACTCGGGGCAGGCGCGGGGAGGCGCTCGCCTTGCTCGAACGGGCGGCGCGTCTGAGCCCGCGCGAACCGCTCATCCGCGAAGCGCTCCGGTTGGCGCGCCGTGGCCAACGGGTGGGCATTGGGGAACTGAACCGCTCAATCTTGCTCAACGCTCGTCAATTCTCATAAGGCGAACCTAGAGGTGGATGAATTTACGGGCCAGACACCGGGTACTTCCCTCGACAATGCTTCGAGGCTTCGCTAGTTTGTGTAGTGCAGCCTGATCGATTCGCCGGTCGCGAGGCCCGTGGCGCCAGAGTCCGGAGAGCGGGCACGTTGGCAGCGAGCCGAGGCGGCGTGCAAGGCAAGGAGAGCAACTCACCCTGATGTTGCTCAAAGCCGAAAGGACCACCCAAGGTTGGGAAGTATGAGGCGCAATCGGACGACAATCGGCACATTGGCTTCGCTGGTGCTCCTCGCGGTACACGTGCCCGCCGCGCTCGCAGGCGGGCCGCTGCTCAGCGGCTATGGCGGCCCCGGCGCCGGCGCCCAGGCGATCATCGGCGGGACGCTGATCAACGGGCCCGGAGGAGGCGCCGGCGGCAGCTCCAGCGGTTCCCCCTCCTCTCTCTCCCCCCCCTCTTCTTCTTCTTCCTCCTCCTCCTCGCCCGGCAACGTCTCCGGCAGCTCCCCATCCCCCGCGCCGTCTCCTCGCGGCGGGGGCGGCGGCAGCGGGAAGGCCGCGACGGCTTCCGGCGTACATGGAAAGGGGGGGCGGACCTCGGGCGCCGGCTCAGGGACGTCCGCGGGGAGCGCCGGCGCGTACTCGAGCTCGTCGCGCCTCGAGGCCTCCGCGGCTGCTTCGGTGAGTACAGGAGCGTCGTGGTTCCCCGGCGCCGATCTACTGGCGCTGGTGGCGGTGGCGGGTGCGCTGGCGCTGATGGCGGTTGCGACCATGCGACTTGCGGGTACTCATCATGACTAGGACGTGCTTGAAAGCTAGGACGTGCTCGAGAGCGGGCGTGCCGAGCGTCTTCGGGCAGGTTCTCGGGGCCCGAGCAGGGCAGCAGGGGCTTGGAGCTGGAGCTGGAGCTGGAGCTGGAGCTGGAGCTGGAGCTGGAGCTGGAGCTGGAGCTGGAGCTGGAGCTGGAAGGGTAGGGCTGCAACGCAAATTGCAACAGACAAGGATGCTCTTCCTCCGATGAGCGACTCTCGCCTCACCCAGCAGACCACCGCTCCCAGCCTGCCGCTGACCCGCCACCCCCCCGCGCGGCCCGCGCCCGAGCCGCGCTCCGCCCACAGCGGGATCTTCCACGGGCCGCTCCAGTTGTTACTGGAGGAGCCCGGCTGGAACGTGCTGTGCCCGGCGGTGGACCTCGCGATGCTGTGCGTCGCGGTGGTGCTCGCGCTCGGCGGCGCCCACGCCGTCCTGCACGTCCCCGCGATGGGCGCCCCGCTGCTGGCGCTGCCCGCGCTGACGATGCTCGTGCTCTACCTGCGCGGGCTCTACCGCACGCGGCTGCGCGCGCTGGTCCTCGACGGGCTGGCCCCCGCCGTGAGCGCGGTGTCGATCGCGTCGATGGCGGTCGCCGCGATCGGCCTGCTCGTCAACGGGCGGATCCCCAACCCCTCGGACTGGGTGCGGGCGTGGCTGCTCGCGCTGCTCACCCTGGGCGCCGGCCGCGCGGCGCTGGCGCTCGCGCAACGGTGGGCGCGCAGCCGCAGGCTGGTGGGCCGGCCGGTGCTGATCGTGGGCGCCGGCATGGTTGGCGCGCAGGTGGCGCGGCGCCTTGAAGACCACCCGGAGTACGGTCTCTACCCGGCGGGCTTCCTCGACGACGACCCCCGCCCACTCGCCGAGGTGGGGGGGCGCGAGGTGCCGGTGCTGGGCAGCGCCGAGGACCTCGACGAGGTCGTGCGGCGCACGCGCACGCGCAACCTGATCGTGGCCTTCTCCTCGGTGGCCGACGCGCACTTGAGCCGCCTCGTCCAGCGCTGCCAGGAGCTGGGCGTCGAGGTCTCGGTGGTGCCGCGGATGTTCGACACGATCAACAACCGCGTGGGCTACGACACCGTTGGCGGCCTGCCCCTGCTCTCCTTCACCACGGTCAACCCGAAGGGCGTGCAGTTCGCGCTCAAGCACGCCTTCGACTGGGTTTTCGCGGCGGCGCTCCTGATTGTGCTCGCCCCGGTGCTGGCGCTCACCGCGCTGGCGGTGCGCCTCACCTCGCCGGGCCCGATCTTCTTCCGCCAGCGCCGCGTGGGCCGCGACGGCACGCTGTTCGACCTCTACAAGTTCCGCTCGATGCGCGTGGGGCACGCCGAGCACGAGCTGAGCGGCGAGCAGGAGCGCGCGTTCGACTTCACGCTCGATGGGGACACCGCCCCCGGCGGGGTCGAGGGCGAGGACCGCCGCACCCCCATCGGGCGCTTCCTGCGCCGCACCTCCCTGGACGAGCTGCCGCAGTTCCTCAACGTGCTGCGCGGCGAGATGAGCATCATCGGCCCCCGCCCCGAGCGCCCGGAGTTCGTGGAGCTCTTCCGCCAGGACGTGAACCGCTACGGTGACCGCCACCGCGTGAAGTCGGGGATCACCGGCTGGGCCCAGGTGCATGGCCTGCGCGGCCAGACCTCACTGGCCGAACGGGTGGAGTGGGACAACTACTACATCGCCCACTGGTCGCTCGCGCTGGACCTGAAGATCCTCGCGCTCACCTTCGGGGCGGTGCTGCGCAGCGGGGAGTAATCGCCCTCGCCGCGGAATCCGCGGAGGGCGCAAGCGACTGCTCTCGGGTCCGAGCTGAAGGCGGCCGGCCGCTCTCAGATGCTGCGGTGGACGTCGCTCCCGCTGCCCTCCCAGTACTGGAAGACGCGCACGGTGAGGCCATGCGTGTCCAGCACACGCGGCAGCGGGATCGAGTAGCGGTTGAAGCGGTTGAGCGTAAAGAGGGCCTTGTAGCGCAGCACGCTGCCCCGCAGCACTTCCAGCTGCAGGTAGTCCCCGACCGGTCCGGAGCCGCTTGCAAGCACCGCGCCGCCCCGCCTGCGCAGGCTCAGGGTCACGGGGCTGGGGGCTCGGAAGGGGGAGGCGAGCACCCGCGCGAGCGCGGCGAATGCGGGCTTGCGGGTGCCGCCTTCGCCGAGGACGCCGAAGTCTTCGGAGGGGGAGCCCTGCAGCTTGTAGAGCACCTCGGCGGCGATGTAGGGGGTGCGGGCGAGGGAGCGGAAGGTGCTGGTGACGTTGGCCGCCTGCACCCGCTGGGTCACACATCCCTGTTCCTGCTGAATCCTGTGCTTGGGCCAGCAGCTGCTCCAGCCGAACTCGTCGAGCCACAGCGGCGTGTTGTCGCCGTTGGCTAGCTGCACTTCGTGGATCGCGCGCAGCGAGCCGAGCAGCAGGTTGTAGAAGTGGACGGCCAGCCCGTCGTAGTAGCCCTTGATGCCGGCGGCGTAGAGCGCCCGTAGGAAGACCCCGTTGGAGCCGACGAGCGAGCCCGCGAGCACGGGCACATTCGGGTTGGCCTGCTTGATCGCGGGGTAGGCGGCCCGCAGGATGGCGGCGTAGCGTTGCGGTTTTTCGGGCCCCGCGAAGTAGTCTTCGTTGGCCTGGTCGGGCTCGTTCCAGACCTCGATCGCGGCCAGCTGTGTTCCGTAGCGTCCGGCGAGGTAGCCGACCATGGACGCGTAGTCGGAGGGGTTGCGGGGCGGCCAGGCCGAGGCCTTGTTCGATGCCCCCGCCACGCATCTGCGCAGCAGCTGGGGTGGTGCGGAGGAGGCCCAGCAGGGCGTGCCGTAGACCGTCGCGATCACCCTGATGCCGCCGGCCGCGGCATCGTCCACCAGGCGGTCGAGGAAGGCCAGCGCACGCGGTTCGATCTCGCCGGGGCCGCGCGGCTCGAGTGTCGACCAGGGGACGGCGATGCGCACGAGCTTGGCGTGCAGGGCCCTCGCGGCGGCGATCTCCTGGTCGGCTTCCGCGGGCCGCGCTCCGGAGCTGAGCCCCGGCACGTTCACGCCGCCCAGGGGTGGGGCGGAGGAGGCGTGTGGCGCGGCCGCATGCCCGGCGACGCCGGCGGCCGCGAGCGACGCCGGCGTCGAGAGCCAGAGCAGCGCGACGGCGGTGAGCTTGAGTAGGCGTCCGGCCATGGTTGTGCCTCGGCATCCTGCCACCTCTAGATGTTAGACACCGCCGGTACGCTGTCGAGTCATGTCGCCGACGTGGATATGGATGCAGATCGCGATCGTGGTGTTCGTGGTGATCGGCATGATCATCGCGATCACAAAGCTCGTCTGAGCCTCAGCGGCGCAGGGAGCGCCACCATCCTCGCTGCGGGCGCTCCACCTCACCCCACTCCACGTCAGTCGCCGGAGCAGGCGGGATCCCCTCGCCGGCGAGGATTGCGGTGGGGACCGTGACGGTCAGCCATTGCGCGAGCGAGGCGAGTCCGGCGCGTTTCAGCTCCGCGGCGATCTCGGGGGGGCGGTTGACGGCGTCGTGGGCGTCGGAGGCGACGTTGTGGAGCAGCCCCCCGTGGGCGAGCGCAAGTGCCAGGCGGCGCGCCTCGCCGCCGAATTGACCCCCGAGCGAGCCGGCGGTGATCGACGTGATCATCCCGGCGCGCACGAGCCGCTCCAGCATCGGCGGATCGCGCTGGAAGGCCGGGCAGCGCTCGGGGTGGGCCAGCACGATGCGGTGGCCGCTGACCGATCGAAGATCGGCCAGCAGCTCCAGGAGGATCGCTTCGAGGTTCGGCGCGACCGGAGTGAAGGGGGGCTCCACCAGCAGCCACGGCCCACCGCCGAGGCCGAGGGCATCGAGCTGGGCGTCCTGAAGCTCGGCGATAGAGGTCAGCGCGATCTCGGCCCCGGGCTGGACCTCGAGTGGGTGGCCCTCGGCCGTCAGGACCTCCTCGGCGGCCAGGCGCTCATTCAGCTCGGTCACGCGCTGCGCAATCGTGGCAGCGTCGTTGCGGTAGCGCCAGTTCACGTGCGGGGTGGCCACAAGCACGCGCGTGCCGCCCGCCGCGGCCAGGCGGGCGATCTCCAGCGACCCCTCGATCGTGGCGGGCCCGTCGTCGATGCCCGGCAGCACGTGGCAGTGCAGGTCGATCACGTGTGACTGAACGTTATGGCAGGCGCGGATATGATCGGCCCAGCAGGAACGGCTTGAGCTTTACCAACCCACGCAGGCGAGGAGTAAGAGGCATGTTCAAATCGATCGTGGTTGGCACCGACGGCTCCGAGACGGCGGGCGAGGCGGTGCGCCAGGCGACCGATCTGGCTCGCACCCTGGGGGCGGCGCTGGAGATCGTGAGCGCCTACGAGCCCGTGCCGGCTGGGCGCCTGCGCTCAGAACGCCGCGACGCCCCGGAGGACCTGCAGTGGGCGATCAACCCGCGCGAGGACGTCGACCTCGCGCTCGAGGCCGCCGCCGCACCGGCCCGCGGGGAGGGCGTGGAGGTCAACGTCTACGCCCGCCAGGGCGACCCCGCCGACGCGATCCTCGACGTGGCGGAGGAGCGCGGGGCGGACCTGATCGTGGTCGGCAACAAGGGCATGACCGGCGCCAAGCGCTTCCTGCTGGGCTCGGTGCCCAACAAGGTCTCCCACCATGCGCCCTGCTCGGTACTGATCATCAGGACGACCTGAGGCTCCCCGGTCCCAAGGGTCGAGAATGCTCCGACCGGGATCGTTGCCTTCGCTCGCTTACCGCGCTCACGTCCTCAGGGGTCGCTAGGTCCTCGGCGGCTCGCCATGAGGACCGCCTCGTACAGCGCGATCGTTTGGCGTGCAATCGAGTCCCACCCGAAGCGCTCCTGCGAGAAGCGCCGGGCCTGCTCGCCACGCGCGCGGCACTCCTCGCGTCCCGCGGCCCTGACGGCGCGCAGGCCATCGGCGAGCGCCGCGGCGTCGGGGCGCTCGCACAGCCACCCGGTCTGCCCGTCGATCACGTACTCGGGCAGGCCCCCCACCGGGTAGCAGAGAACCGGCCGCCCATACCCGTAGGCGAGCAGCAGCACACCGCTCGCGCTTGCGTGGGGGTAGGGGAGCGCCACGATATCCGCGGCGGCGAACAGGCGGCTGACCTGCTCGGCCGCCGCGAATCCCTCCTGGACCAGCACCCGTCCGTGCAGGCGGGGGTCCGCGAGCTCCGCGGCGGCCTCCCCGAGCGCGCCGCGGTCCTCGCCGGCGAGCATCACGCGCACGCCCTCGACCTCTGCGGCGGCCTGGAGCAGGTCGCGCACCCCCTTGTCGCGGCGCAGCTGGCCGAAGAGCAGCACGACGAGCTCCTCGCCGCTCACACCGAGCGCGGCGCGCACGGCCTCGGGGTCCTCGTCGAGCCCTCCGCGGCGGGCGAGGCCGCCGTACTCGCCATGTGGGATCACCACCGCCTTGCGCGCCTGGGCGGTGGAGAGGGCGCGGCGGTCGTACTCGGAGTGGACCACGATCCTCGCGGCGCAGCGGCGGATCAGCCGGTGGGCGCGGGGATAGGAGCGAGCTCCGCGGTCGAAGGTGTTGTGCGGCGTGTACACCACTGGGCGGCCGGCGGCCCGCAGCAACAGTGCCAGGATCGCGCCGAGCGGAGGCCACTCCTCGCCCTGCAGGTGCGCGAGGTCGCAGCGGCGCGCCAGCCGGGCTACCACCAAGTCGCCGACCAGATGGGTGGCGCCGTTGAGCGGTCGCGAGAGGTGCAGGCGGCGCGCCAGTCGACCGGGCCACCGTCGCCCCCGGATGTAGGGGAAGACGCGGTGCACGATCGCGTCGGGAGCCGCCGCGGAGTTGTGGTCGCGCGCGGTGGCGAGATGGACCTCGCAGCCGGCTCGCGAGAGCGCTTGCGCCAGCTCGCCCGTGTACTCGGCGATCCCGCCCGAACCCACCTCCTCGACCAGCAGCACACGGGGCGGCCACCGATCGCTCACAGGCATATGCTAGGCCCGTGAAACGCGCAGTGATCCTCGCGGGGGGTGAAGGCACGCGTCTGCGCCCCTACACGACCGTTCTGCCCAAGCCCCTGATGCCGATCGGGGACCGCCCGGTGCTCGACATCGTGGTGCGCCAGCTCAAGGCCCACGGCTTCGAGCGGATCACGATCGCGACGGGCTACCTGGCGGAGCTGATCGAGGCCTTCTTCCGCGACGGCTCCGCTTACGGCATCCCGATCGACTACTACCGCGAGCAGGAGCCACTCGGCACCGTGGGGGCGCTGGCACTGATCGACGGGCTGCGCGAGGACCACGCGCTGGTGATGAACGGGGATGTGCTCACCGACATCGACTACGGCGCGCTGCTGGAGCGCCATCGGGCAAGCGAGGCCGTGGCGACGATCGCCACCAAGGTGCGCCACGTGCAGATCTCGCTTGGAGTCCTGCGCTTCGGCGAAGACGGCGACCCCACCCGCCTGACGGGCTACGACGAGAAGCCGTCGATCGACTACACGGCCAGCATGGGCGTCTACTGCTTCGCGCCGGACGCGCTCGCGCACGTCGAGCCGGGGGAGCGGCTGGACTTCCCCGACCTCATCCTGCGCCTGATCGCCGCGGGCAAGCTCGTGCGGGCGTGGCCGAGCGAGGACTACTGGCTGGACATCGGCCGCCACGACGACTACGAGCAGGCGCTCGAGGAGTTCGAGAGCGTGCGCGAGCGTCTGCTCCCTCACCCCTGAGGCCTGCGGATCACGACGATCGTCTGGCGAAAGTGCGAGCGCAGGCGTGGCACTCGGGCTGAGAGCCACTCGTCGGCGCGATCGCAGAGGCGCAGCAGGGCGTTGTCCGGGGCGAGCCGCAGGAGCGAGGTGAGGATCGCGAGGGGCAGGGTCAGGTAGTTGATCGGGAGCAGTTCGACCCCCGGGAAATGGCCGCGCAGCCAGCGTAGGTCATCGTCCATGAAGGACTGCTCGTCAGGGGTGTGCGCGGCCGCGACGAGCCGGGTGTAGAGGCGGATCAGGAGGTTCTCGCCCTGGGGCTCCATGAACAGCATCGTCCCCCCGGGTGCCAGGTGGTGGGCGTAGAGCCGGGGGAGCATGGAGCGGTAGTCGATGTGGTGGAGGATGGCGCGGCCGAAGATGCACCCGTACTCGCCGTGGATCTCGCGAGTGACATCCTGCACGCGGAACTCGAGCCGTCCCGCCTGCAGGTGGGCCTGCGCCTGGGGGCGAGCCCGGGCCTGGGCGATTGACGTCTCGGAGATGTCGATGCCGAGCACGTGTGCGGCCCCCATGTCGAGCAGCCGCGCCGAGCTCCTGCCCTTCCCGCAGCCGATGTCGAGCACGCGCTCGCCGGCAACGCCCGCTCGCGTGAGGGCATCGAAGCGCTCCTCGGCGCGGCGAGTGTTGGGACCCTGGAAGACGTGCGGGAAGCGGGAGTGCCACGTGCTGTTCGCCTCGTCGACGCCGTGCTCGTCGTAGGCCTCGCGCTCGCGCCGGGCGCGTTCGGTGTCGACGCCGGGCAGCACTACGCGAGCGCCGCGTGGACGGTCTCGACGACGACCTCCACCGCGGCCTCGTCCATCGTGGCGCTCAGCGGCAGGGCGCAGTGGCGGTCGGACGCTTCGGTTGCCCTCGGAAGGTCACCGGCGCGGGTTGCGTGGCGGTACTCGGTGAAGGTGTGAAGCGCGGGATACCAGGTCGTTTGCACCCCCGCGTCCTTGAGCCGTGCGCGGAAACGGTCGCGCGCGTCGCGGTCGGGGAGCAGGACGGGGAAGAAGAAGTGGGAGGCGAGCTCGACGGCGCGCTCGTCCCAGGCGAGCTCGAGCCCGGGCGCCCCGATGAGTCGCTCGCGGTACGCGCGAACGAGGGCGCGCCGGACGGCGATGTCCTCATCGAGTCGCGCCAGGCGGCTGAGTCCCAACGCAGCGCGCGGCTCGTCCAGGCGGAAGTTGAAGCCGATGTCCACCACGTCATAGGCGGGGTCGTGGCCGCGGTGGCGGTCCCAGGTGCTGCTGCTCAGAGCATGGGAGCGCAGCAGCCGCACGCGCTCGGCGAGCGCTTCATCGGCGGTGCTCACCATGCCGCCCTCGCCGACGCAGAGCTGGTTCTTGGAGAAGAAGCTGAACGCGCCGAGCTCCCCTACCGTGCCGATCTGGCGGCCGTCGTCCAGGCGCGCGCCGATCGCCTCTGCGCAGTCCTCGATCAGGATCAGACCGCGTTCGTCGCAGAGCTCGCGCAGCGCGAGCACGTCGGCGGGGTAGCCGGCGAAGTGCACGGCGATCACCGCACGGGTGCGGGGGGTGATCCTGCTCGCGGCATCGTCGAGGTCGATGTTGAGGTCGAACGGCCCGCCACCGCCGTGGCCGCGGATGTCGCAGAGGACGGGCTCCGCGCCGGCGAAGCGGGGGGCGCTGGCGCTCGCGACGAAGGTGAGCGCGGGCACGATCACCTCATCGCCGGGGCCGATCCCGGCGGCGAGGCACGCGAGGTGCAGCGCGGCGGTGCCGCTGGAGACGCTCACCGCGTGCGGCGAGCCCATGTAGGTGGCGAGTGCCTGCTCGAAGGCCCCGTTGCGGGGGCCCATCGTCAGCCAGCCGGAGCGCAGGCACTCGAGCACGGCCTGCACGTCCTGCTCGGGCATCGCGATGTCGGTGAGCGGGACGCGCCAGTCGCTCATCGGAGAAGGAGGAGTGTCGTTTGGGAATCGTCCGCGCGGGCGGGCTCGGCACGGAGGTGTTGTGTGCTGGACCGCCTGTACGGCAGCGCCGCGCATGCAGCGCTCATCGCGCGAGCACCTCCGCGAGCGCGGTGACGACGCGGTCCTGGTCGGCGTGGGTCATGTGGGGGTAGAAGGGCAGCGTCAGCTCGGTCCGCGAGGCCAGCTCGGTGACGGGCAGCGAGACATCGGGGAAGCGCTCGCGGTAGGCGCTGAAGCGGTGGATCGAGGGGTAGAAGATGCTCGTCTGGATGCCAAGCTCGCGCAGCCGTGCGCTCACCTGCGCCTGGCGGCCGTCCTGCTCGATCATGATCGGCATGACGTAGCAGGAGGAGCTCGGCACGTCGGAGTCCTCGAAGGGCACGAGGATCCCCTCGAGGGGCGCGAGCAGCGCGCGGTAGCGGAGCGCCAGCTCTCGCCGGCGGGCGATGTCCGCCTCCAGACGCTGCAAGCGCGAGAGCAGCAGCGCGGCGCGGGGCTCGTCGAGGCGGTAGTTGTAGCCGAGCCCCGCGACGTCGTAGGTGTCGGTGCGCCCGCGGTGGCGGTCCCAGGTGCCGCTGGTCATCGCGTGCGAGCGGCGGGAGCGCGCGAGGGCTGCGACCTCGTCGCTGTCGGTGCACAGCAGCCCGCCCTCGCCCACCGAGAGGACCTTGTTGGAGAAGAAGCTGAAGGCGCCCGCGAGCCCCCAGGTCCCTAGTTTGCGCTCGCCGAGGGTGGCACTGGGGGCGTGCGCGACGTCCTCGATCAACGCGATCCCGTGTGCATCGCACAGCTCCCGCAGGCGGTCCGCGGCGGCGGGGTAGCCGGCGTAGTGCACGACGCAGACCGCCTTCGTGCGGGGGGTGATGCGCGCCGCGACGTCCTCGGGGTCGAGGCTGGGGCGCTTGCGCGAGAGAATCTCCGCGAACACGGGGGTGGCGCCGCAGTAGATCGCGGCAGCGGCGGTCGCGACGAACGTGAAGGAGGGCACGATCACCTCATCGCCGGGGCCGACGCCGGCGGCGAGGTAGGCGAGGTGCAGGGCGGCGGTGCAACTGGAGAGCGCCACCGCGTGGCGCGCTCCGAGGTGCGCTGCGAAGGCCTCCTCGAAGGCGGCGGTGCGGGGGCCGAGCGTCAGCCAGCCGGAGCGCAGCGTCTCGGCTACGGCGTCCAGATCCCGCTCCTCCAAGGACAGGTCGAACAGCGGGAGCTCAGGGAAGGTGTCGGTCAGGGCCATCGAGTACAGGGAGCGGCGCCGGGTGTGTGCGACGCTCAGGGAATGTTGCGGTAGTGGCCGTCGAAGGGATCGCCGAACTGGCCGGCGTCCAGCGCGGCGACGATCTCGGCGATGCCGTCGGGCACGATCATGAGCGTCTCGAAACCGAGCGCGGCGCGGATCTTCTCGAAGCTGACCTTGTAGTCGCGGGGGTCCTCTTCGCGACGCACATAGGAGACGCTGCCGCGCTCGATCTGCTTGCCGATCTCCTGCACGAGGTCGAGCTTGCGGTAGTTCTCCCCGGAGCGCCCGGCGTTGAAGACCTCTCCCGCGACCCTCTCGGGGGGCGCTTCGAGCACGGTGCGCACCGCGCGGGCGGCGTCGCGGACGTGGATGTAGGGGCGCCAGAACTGCTCGCCGAAGACTTCCAGCTCGCGGTCGGCCCACAGTTCGCGGGTGAACTCGTTGACGGTGAGGTCAAAGCGCATCCGCCGCCCGACGCCGTAGACGGTGGCGAAGCGCAGGCACGTGGGTTTGACGGGGGTGGGTGGGGTCCCATTCCTACCGCCCAGGATGAGCTGCTCCATCCCCACCTTCTGCTCGGCGTACAGCGAGACCGGGCGCAGCTCCCCCTCCTCGGTGATGGGGACGTCGGGGTCGGCCATGCGCCCGTAGTTGGAGCAGGTGGAGGCGAACACGAGGCGCTGCACGCCCGCCTCGCCCGCGTCGGCGACGAGCGCACGGGTGGCCTGGACGTTGACCTCGTCGGAGACCGCGGGGTCCAGCGCGCAGGCGGGGTCGCCGACGATCGCGGCCAGGTGCACGACGGCCTCCACTCCCGCGAGCGCCCGCCGGCGGACATCGGCGTCACGGACGTCGCCGCGGATCACCTCCACGCCGGCGCGCTCCTGCTCGGAGGCGATCTCCTCCTGTCCGTGCAGCAGCGAGTCCAAGACGCGCACCTCGCGGCCCCCATCCTGCAGCTCTTTGACGAGCATTGCGCCGATATAGCCGCTGCCGCCCGTGACCAATGTCTTCAAGCTCACTCGTTTCTCCTTTCCGGGTGTGCCATCCTAGACTCAACGCGATGGTGACGCTGATCCCGGAGTTCGAGCAGGGCAGATTCACGTCTGAAACCCCGGTCCCGACCTGGTGGCCGATCCGCGAGCGGTTGGAGATCGCCGCCAAGTGGGCGCGCGATCCGGTGCTCGATGTGGGCGCCGGCACAGGGTGGCTCACGCTGCACCTGCTCGAGTGGGGGCACGATGTGACTGCCGCGGATTACGATGAGAAGGCGCGCGAGAACTTCCGCGCGAACGCGGCGATCGTGGGGCGCGACATCGAGATCGCCAAGGAGGATGTCAGCAGGCTCTCCTACGCCGACGAGCAGTTCGCCTCACTCTTCTGTATATCGGTCTTATCCTATGTGCCAGATCTACAGGGCGCCCTCGGGGAGCTGTGGCGCGTGCTGCGCCCAGGGGGGATCGCCGTCCTCGGGCAGTTGAACGCCTACGGCAGCTTCGCTCTCTTGAATGATCGCGATCCGCGCACCCTTTTTCGCCGTAACCGCTTTCGTGGGGATATTCGTCAGGACGTCGAGCATTTTCATTCACCTAATTGGTGGGAGCGCGAATTCAGCAGTCGTTTCACCGTCCTCGAGGTGATACCGCTCGAGATATTCTCTCCGCTGATCGCCAAGCTTGCGGGTTACAACGTAGATTCGCGCTGGACACGCGCCGATGTGCGCCTCGCCGCGCATCTGCCGAAGGAGCTGGCCTCGGAGGTCATCTTCATCCTGCGCAAGTGAGGGATTCACATGCGCGGTGCCGTTTCACATGCGCGGCGCCACAACACGCTCGATCAGCGCCAGCCAGTCGGCGCGGAAGCGGGCCAGGTCGTTGTGGGTGCTCACAAAGGCGCGCACCTCCTCCATCAGGACAAGCGTGTCGGCTCCCTCGAGCCAGCGCAGCCGCGCCGCGATGTCGGCCACGGCGGGGCGCACGCAGAGGGTCTCGTAGGGGGGCAGCTCGCGCAGCAGCGTGCGCGTCCACCCCACACGGGTGGTCACCGCGGGGGTGCCACAGGCGAGCGCCTCCAGCAGCACATAGCTGCAGGCCTCGTAGCGCGTCGGGAACAGCAGGCAGTCCGCTGCCGCGTAGGCGTCGGCCAGGCGCTCGGGCGCGAGCAGGCCTAGGTGGCGGGCGCCGGGGATCGGGGTTGCTCCGGCGTGGAGCAGCTCCCAGCCTGCTTCGCGACAGCTCTCCAGCAGCAGATCGGCGCCCTTGCGGTACTCCGGGCGGCCCACGAACAGGGCATAGCGCGACTGCGCGTCGAGTCCCAGCCGCGCTCGCGACTGGGCACGCTCGCGCGGGCGGAAGAGAGCGGTGTCGACACCGTTGGGGATGACGGCCGCGGGGGCGCGCCGGTAGTAGCGCGCGGTCTCCTCTGCGGCGCTCTGGGAGACGACCACGAGCTCGCCGGCGCGGCAGGTGAGAGCCTCCAGGGGCCAGTAGCCGAACAGGCGCCGCAGGTAGTCGCGGCGCAGCAGGCCGCGCCGCGCGGCGAGCACTTCGCCGACGGAGGTCCCGTGGAAGACCTGCACGCGGGGCACTCCGCGCGGCGCACCGAGGCCGAGGAAGCCGTTGCCGACGATCAGATCGGGCTTGGGGTCGGCGGCCGTGGCCGCGCGCCCGGCCGACAGCGACCACACGAGCGGGGAGCCGCCGAAGCGAAACGTCCAGCGCCCGGGCTGGCGCGTGGGGCCGACGATCGACACCCGCCAGCCCTCCTCGCGCAGGATGCCGGCGAGCAGCCAGCAGAAGCGCTCGACGCCGCCGGCGTTGCCCTCCGGCGCGGGCGAGAGGACGATCGCGTGCCTGGTGGACATCGCGCCCAGTGGCTTGGAGCCCATCCCAACTGGAGTGGGTGTCGGGGCCGGCCTAGGGTCGTATCCGGGTGTGCGAACCAGTTACGTGGGCCCTCAGCCTGGGGGAAGTCTTCCCAGCGCGCTTCGTGCCCGCTTCAAGCGTGCGCCAAGGTAACCCGAGAGCGTGAGACGCGCGCGAGCGGCGACGAACGAGAGCTGCCCCCGGGTGGGGCTCTTGATGTGGCCCTGCTCGGTCAACCAGCGCCCGTGCCGGGAGAGGAAGCGCCAGTTGTTCTTGATCGCGGACCACTCGTACTCCAGGCGCGGTCGGCGCGAGCCTCCCTCCCACTGCTCGAGCTGGTACATCGCGGTGACCGGCGTCAGGACACAGCGAAAACCGCTGCGCACGGCTTGGATGAAGAAGTCGGTCTCATCGCGCCAGCCGGTGTTCCCGTAGCTCTCGTCGTAGCGAACCCGATCGAACACACGGCGGTTGATGAGCGCGGGGGCTGGCATGAAGGGGGTTTCGAGCTCCCGCTCGGGCACCACGGAGTGATCGTCGATCGTGGGCACCCCACCGCGGCGCGCGCGCGCCGCGGCGAGCGCTGACTCCATGTCGTCGTTGGCGAGGTTCAGCCAGGGGGCCCCGGCGATGTCGGCGTGCTGCTCGTGCGCCACGCGCTTGAGGGTGGGGCCGTAGTCGCGGGGATAGCGCAGGTCGTCGTCGGAGATCACGACCCACTCGCCACGCGCGATCGCGCAGCCGGCGTTGCGTGCGCGCGAAAGCCCGTCGCCCGCCTGGCGCAGCAGACGCACACGCGGCTGCACCCCGAACTCCTCGCGCATCATCTCCTCGGTGCCGTCGCTGGAGCGGCGGTCGATCACGACGATCACCTCGAGCACGTCGTCGAGCTCGAGCAGCCCGGGTAGGTTCTGGCGCAGCGCGTCGCGCCGGTTGTGGCTGGGAACCACAAACGAGATATCCCGGGTCTCCTCGCTGGAGGGCATCGTGTTCTCCTCGGCATCGGATACACCTGACTTGACAGCAAGCTACAGAGGTTCCTTGCGCAGGATCGCGCGCACCTCCACGGTCGTGAGCGCTCCCAGCGAGAACAGCAGGGCGGGGTAGGTGAGCGCCGCGACGGCGAGCAGCCCAAGCAACGGAACGCCGAGGCTCTTTGCGAACCATGTGAGCAGGCCCATCCCGAGCGCCGCCACGAGTGTGCGCGCGAGGCGGCCGAGGCGGGGCGTCATCGCGAGCTCTGCCAGCACGCTGCGCATCGTGAGCGACATCACGAGGACCTCGGTGAGGAGCGTGATCCAGGCCGCCGCGAGGAACCCGTAGTGGGGGATGAGCGCGACGTTCAGCGAGGCGTTGAGGACCAGCCCGGCGGCCGCGTAGCGGAGGAACCTGCGCTGCAGTTCGAGGATCACGACCATGTTGCCTGCGAGGTAGCCGAAGGAGATCGAGACGAACGCTCCCATCAGGATCGGCAGCGCGGGCGCGGCCTGCGCGAACTGCGCGCCGAACAGTAGCCTGACGATCGGTGCGGCCGCCACCACCGTGAAAGCGAGCGCGGGCAGCGAGCCCATTGTGAGGTACTCGCCCGCCGATTGCAGCAGGCTGCGCACGCGATCGCGATCGCGCGGGTAGGCGGTGGCGATCATGGGGAAGAGCGTGGTCATCACCGAGATCGGGATGAACTGGATCTGGTCGAGGATGCGGTAGGCAGCTCCGTAGAGCCCCGCCTGCCGGCTTCCGGCGAACTCGAACACGAGCACCTGGTCGAGCTTCACGTAGAGCGTCACCAGGATCCCGGCGGCCCCGACGCCGAGGCCCACCCGCATCAGCGCAGGCCACAGCCGTCTGGTGGAGGAGAGGCGCAGAGAGACCAGGCGCCGGGCTCGCAGGATCGTGAGACAGGTGGTGATCGCGGCGACCGTCAGGAAGATGGCCGCGAGCGCGCCGATGCTCTTGGAGGTGAGCGAGACGGCGATCGCCCCGGCGGTCCACAGCACGCTGCCGATCGTCATGATCGCGATCGTGATGTCGTTGCGCACGCGCAGCTGGAAGACAGCGCTGAGCGCCATCGGCGCGTTGACGAGGATCGTGGCGGCGATCAGAACGCCTGCGATCTCCGCGGACTGAGTGGGCAGAATCAGCAGGACCCCCACGAGCGCGAGGATCGTGGTCGGCACCGCCAGCAGCACCCGCAGGGAGAGGAGCGCCCCGAGCCACTCGCCCTGGCGGGGCGGTTCGCGCGAGGCATGGCTGACGGCCACCTGGGTGAGGCCGAGTTCGCCGAAGTTCGCCGCGATCTGGGTGATCGCGAAGATCGTCGACCACTCCCCGAAGCCGCTGCTCCCCAGCGTCCGCACGACGACCGCCGTAACCACGACGCCGAGCGCGAGATTGCCGATGCGACCGACCACCTGCACGCCGATGTCGAGCGTTGCCCGGCGCGCTCCGACCTGGGTCGAGGTGACCCGCTGGGTTGGCTCGCCCACCGCCATCAGCGCTGCACTATGACTTCTGCTTTGGGCTCTCCGCTGATGCGGCGGAGGGTCGCGATCGTCACGCCCGTGGCGCGTGGGGCGAGGAAGCGGGAGACCGCGTAGGTTTCGCTCCTGTGCACGCCGGCGGGGCGAAAGCCGGGAGGGGGGATCGTTACGATCGCGGGCGGCAGGGGGGAGCGCCCGGTGCGCCTGGTGCGCAGGGCGATGAAGTCGAGTTCCCGCGTGAAGATGCTCCTGCCCGCTACGGGGTGCGTGGAGGGCAGGTAGATCGACAGTGGGATCGAGGCGTTTTCCTCGCTGACGATGACGCGGCCCCGCGTCCTTGCGGGCAGCGCGGCGACCGCCCCGCGCCAGTCGTCGCGCTGGTAGCCGGGGATCGTGTCGACCGCGACGATGACTGCCAGCGAGATCGCGCAGAGGCAGACGCCGAGCGCTGTGCCGAGGCGTGGCACGCGCGCGATTCCCAGGCCGATCGCGATCAGGACCGCGCAGGGAACCCAGGCAGCGATCACGTTGCGCCCGTCGAAGACGTCCACGAGATGGGTTACGGCCAGCAGCAGCGGCAGTAGGAGACCCCCGAGCGCGAGGATCGCCATGTCGCGCCCCCCGTGTCGCTCGCGCCGATCGCCGTAGCGCAGCAGCAGCGCGAGGGCGCCGGCCACGAGCAGCGCGGCCAGCAGCGCCGAGAGGATCTCGAGCGGGCCGTAGAGGCCGACGAGGAACTGCTTGGCACTCTCGCCGATGCGCGAGGTCAGCGAGGCGGCTTCGATCCAGTCGGTCTTCCCATCGGCGCGCTGGCGCAGCGCGAGCGGTGCCAGCGCGGTGCCCACGACCACGACCGCGGCGATCGGAGCGAGCACGCGCCGCCACCCCAGCCGGCGTCCCAGGACGATCGCCTCGGGCACGAACAGGAAGGCCGCGAAGTAGTGAGTGAGCACGGCGAGGCTCGACATCGCGGCCCACAGCCACAGGTTGCGAGGGTTGGGAGCTTCCAGCGCGCGCTGCCAGAGCACGAGTGCCGCGGCGCCGAGCAGGATCACAAGCGCGTAGGCGCGGGCCTCCTGGGAGTAGTAGTACAGCGCCGGGTTGACGGCGGTCAGTGCCGCCGCCCACAGCCCCGCGCGGGTGGAGATCCGCCGCCCGGCGGCGTACATCACGGGAACCGTTAGCGTCCCCACGAGCGCGGAGAGAGAGCGGAAGCCGAGCGGGCCGGCACCAAAGAGCTTCGTCCAGGCCCACGCGAGGATGTAGTAGAGCGGCGGCGCCGACTCGCTGGAGGAGAGGTGGGAGAGCATCCCGGAGAACCCGCGGTGCACCAGGACCATCGTGGCCGACTCGTCCAGCCAGATGCTCTGCACGTTCAGGGTCGCGAACCGCAGCGCCGCGGCGCCCAGTGTCAGCGCGATCACCGCGGTGCCGGGTCGCCGCAGTCGCGAGCTCGCCGATGGCCAGGCTCGCTTGGCGGCGGACTCGCGAGAGGTTGCGGTGGAGCTGCTGCGGGGCTCGATGCTGATGCCCACACGGTCGATTATCTCAGGAGCTGGCGAGCAGTTCCTTCACAGCCGCGGTGTATTCGCCCTTGGGCTGCAGTTCGTGCTGGAGGGCGCCGTAATACATTTCGCCGTTGGTGCTCGCACCAGGTGTTTCCTGGTCGCGGATCTGGTAGAGGACGAGCATGCCGAGGCGGCTGCCGAGCATCTGGCGCATTTCGCTGACGGTGCCGCGCAGGATGGAGGCGGCTTCGCTGTAGGGCATGCACTCGTTGTATTCCTCGTCTTCGCCGATGCAGCGTCCGTTGTCCGTGGGAAGCCCGAACTCGGTGACGTCGATCGGGGTCGTCGTGTCCCCGTGGGCGGCGGTCTGTTCGAGCAGGGCTTCCATCCGGCTGTGCCAGTGGTGGTAGGGGTGGATCGTCCAGCCCGCCACGTACTTGCTGAGGCTGGGCACCGCCGCGTACATCCCGTTGACCCAGTCGCCGGTCCAGTCGTCGGCCTGCGCCAGCAGTCCGACGTGAATGCCGGTCGCCGAGATCGCTTCGGCCGCTTCCTCGAGGCGCCGCGCGTAGTTTTCGGCGCGTTCCCGGTAGGAGCTGGATCCCGCCGAGTCGTCGTACTGGTATCCGTAGGAGGTCTCGTTGCCGAACTCGATCGACTGGACCGCCGCCTCACCGCCCGCGTGGGTGGCCCAGAAGGTGCCGCCGGGACCGAACGTCTTGGCCCACCCCGCGAGGCTCTGCACCTGCGCAGGTGTCGGCAGCGTGCCGCGGAAGGTGGCCAGCGCCAGTACGCGGATGCCCTTGTCGGCGTAGCCGCCGATCACCGATTCCATTTCCGTGAGGGTGGTCGTCGCGATCGGGAACTCGATCCGCACGAGTTGGGCTCCCACCTGCACCGACCCCTGGAGGTCAAGGGTCATGTTCGTGCCCGAGTCGATCCCGGCCTGGAACGTGGAGGAGGATGCGAGCGATTCGGCGACGGGGCTGGTTTCGCTGGGAGGAGATGTGATAGTCCCGGAGCCACCCGACCCGCTGGCGGAACCCGGCCCGCCGATGGAGCCCGGCCCGCTTGTGGGACCGGGGCCGTCGGAAGAGCTGGAACCGCCAGAGGGGTTGGAGCTAGAGCCGCTTGACGGCGGGGAGCTCGTGCTGGCGGAGAAGGAGCCAGGAGCCGGCGAAGTGGCCTTGTGGTGGGGGCGGTGGCGAGCGGTGGCGGTCCTGCCCACCAGCGTGCGCTGAGCGTCGAGGCGCGCCAGTCGTGTGCGGCTCTTGGCGCAGCGGGCCCGATTGTGCGACGCGCAGGCGCGCCTTGCCGCCCGCAGTAGTAGATGGCGGGTGCGAGCTTGCAGCGTGACTTGCGAAGTAGCCGCAAGCTTTCCGGATTGCTGCCGATTCAAGGACTGAGCGCCGGATGGACTGGCGTTCAAAGTTCCCAGGAAGGCGATACTGAGGAGAGTGAGAGCCGTTGCGACATAGCGGCCGAGATGAGAGAGGGTGGGCATTGGCGCTTTTCGGGAGCCGGGCTGTCTCGGTGAGACCCCTGGCTTTGCGAGCCCGTCTCGCGACGGGGGTGCCTTTGTCGTGGTGCACCTAGTGACCTGCAGGACGCTGTGGTCGTCCACTGCCTAATCGGCGTAAGCGGGTGTGGCGACACCCCGTACCCGGTCGCTGGACGGATGTCGGTGCGGCACGTCGATGCGCGAGCGATCCGCCGACGATCGATACCATGAGCTGTGATGCCGATCGCGCCGGCTCGCCCAGCCGCAGGCTTCAGCGTCAAGTGTGAGCTCCGAGCCGACGATAGGAGCCCTGCGATGAGATCCTTTGCCCTGGCTGTAGCTGCCACACTCGAGCGGCGGCTGTCTGCATGAGCGCTTCCGAGCATTTCGAGCGCGTGCGCGAGGGCGAGAGCTTTGCCAGCATGCTCGAGGTGCTGCGCCGCCGCTGGCTGATGATGGTGGGGGTGGTCCTCGCCTCGGTGGCGGTGCTGCTCGCAAGCCACGAGCGCAAGGCCAAGTCCTACACCGCGACCGCCAACGTCGCTTTCCAGAGCGGCACGCTCTCGCAGGCGGGTCTCCAGGTGAGCCCGTCGAACAGTGGCGAACCTCAGCGGGAAGCGGACACCGAGGTCCTGATCGCCCACTCCGCTGAAGTGGCGCAGGCGGCGGCCCACCAGCTGAACGTCAAGGCCGAACCCAGCGAACTGCTGAGCAAGGTGAAGGTCGAAGCGGCCCCCAACGCGGACGTGCTGAACATCGTCGCGAGCGCCGGCGATCCGCAGTACGCGGCGCGCCTGGCCAACGCGTTCGCCGAACAGTACATCGCCTTCCGCGCGCAATCGGAGCTCGCCGGTGTCGACTCGTCCGAGACCAACCTCCAGCATCAGATCGCCGCGCTGCCGGCCGGCTCCTCCGAACGGGTGGCGCTGGAAGGAGATCTGCAGCATCTCAGTGCGCTGCGGGCGGTCGCGGGGGGCGGGGCGAACATCATCGGGCGGGCCACCCCCCCCACGAGCCCCTCGGGCACAGGTCTGACGAGCACCATCGCGATCGGCCTGCTGATTGGGCTGGCGTTCGCGTTCGCGCTGGTGTTCCTGCTCGAGTCGCTCGACCGGCGCGTGAAGTCGATCGAGGAGCTCGAGCGCGAGTACCGGCTGCCGGCGCTCGCCGCGATCCCCCAGTCGGCCTTCCGCACACGCCGCGCGGCTCAGCGCGAGGAGCTGCTGGAGCCCTACCGCATCCTGCGCAGCGCCCTCGACTTCGCTGCGGTCGCCCGCCAGCTCGACACGCTGCTCGTGACCAGCGCAACCGCCGGCGAGGGCAAGACGACGGTCGCCGTCGATCTCGCCCACACCGTCGCGCTGACGGGGCGCCGCACCGTGCTGGTCGAGCTCGACCTGCGCCGTCCCACGTTCACCGAGCACTTCGAGCTCGACGCCACGCGCGGGCTCACCACCGCGCTCACCGGCCGCGGGGAGCTCTCCGAGCTGTTGCTGGAGCCGCTCTCCGACGCGCCCAATCTGCTCGTCCTGCCCTCCGGCCCGCTTCCCCACAACCCCTCCGAGCTGCTTGGGGCCCCGCGCCTGGGGGAGATCCTCGCCGAGCTCGCGAGTAGCGAGAGCATGGTCATCATCGACGCGCCACCGCTGAACCCGGTGGCGGACGCGCAGGTGCTGCTGAACAACCAGGCGGTCAACGCCGCGATCCTCGTCGCGCGGATCGAGCGGACGACACGCGATGAGGTGCGCCGCGCTCGGGCGATCCTCGATCGACACATCGTCGCCCCCGTGGGGATCGTCGTGACCGGCATCCGCGATTCGGGCCGCTACGGGTACGGTTCCTACGAGGGGGCGCCACCCACGCTCGAGGTGGATGTCGAGGCGCTGTCTCGCTCTCCGAGCCACTCCGCCGCCGGGCGGACGGCACACTGAGGGCATAGATGGGGAGGGCGCGAGGACTGCGACCGATCGGAGATCGGGCGGCGGCGCCGAGCGGCGGGGAGCTGATCGCCACCGCGGTGGCGGCGGGCATCACTGCGCTGGTGGCCTTCGCGGGCATTCACAAGCTGGGGACCGCGGGCCTGCTCGTTCCGGTCGCGGTGGTGCTCGCGTGCATCCTGCTGTTGAGACCTCTGGCGACGCTGACGCTTGTGGTGGGACTCGCGGTGCTCTGCGAGGGGCCGCAGTTCGGGATCCTGACCTTCACCTCGCATCTGTACATCCAGGTCTACGGGGACATCTCGATGCTGGACGTGCTCGTCGCGCTTGCGCTCCTCGCCGTCGCCCTGGACGTGCTGCGCCACCATCGCCCGCTGTTGGTGCCGCGGGCGCTGGCGCTCCCGCTGGCGATCCTCGCGCTCGCGATGGTGGCCGGGGTGATCACCGGGTACTCCGCTGGGGCCAAGCTTCGCTTCGCGGTGGCCTCCGAGCACGTCCTGGCCTACCTGCTGCTGCTGCCCCTCGCGGTCGCGAACCTCGACCTCGACCGCTCTCAGGTGATGCGGCTGCTGGGCGGCGCGACGGCGCTCGCGATCGTCAAGGCGATTCTCGGCCTGGTCGAGGTCGTCGGCCACTACGGCCTGCCGATCGAAGGCACCGCGACTTTGACCTACTTCGAACCGACCACCAACTGGCTGATCATGATCGCTCTGCTCGGCATCTTTGCGGCGCTCCTCGCGCGCGCCAAGCTGCCGCTGTGGGTGCTGCTCTGCAGTCCGCTGCTGATCGGGTGCCTGATCCTCTCCTATCGGCGCTCCTTCTGGATCGGTGCGACGCTCGGGATCCTGCTGGTGCTCCTGCTGGGCACCTCTCCAAGCGGCCGCCGTCTGCTCCTGCCCGCCTGCTTCGGGGTGGCGGCCGCGATCTGGCTGCTGGGGTCGATCAACTTCCAGTCGCAGCTGCCGCTCGTCAAACGCGTCGCCTCGCTCGCGCCGTCGAAGCTCGAAGCGAACATCCAGGATCGCTACCGCCTGGACGAGCGCGCGGACGTGCTGGGCGCGATCCGCGAACACCCGATCACGGGCCTCGGAGTCACGATCCCGTGGGCGGCGGACGTGCAGCCGCTCTCCGCCGAACACGAAGAAGGACGCCAGTACGTTCATTTCGCGGCCCTGTGGTTCTGGCTGAAGCTAGGGGTGCTCGGGCTGTTCGCCTACGTGGGCATCTTGCTCGGGAGCATGTCGCTCGCGTGGCAAGTGTGGCGGCGCAGCCCCGAGCCGCTGCTGAGCGCCTTCGGCCTCGCGTCGCTCTGCGGCCTGGCGGGCCTGGTGGCGATCGACACGACCGCGAGCTTCACCGGCGTGGACGCGCGCTTCACGGTGCTGCTGGGAGTACAGCTGGGGCTGCTCGCGCTGCTGGCCAGGACGGCGGGGGACTCCTCCGCGACCGCCCGCCCTCCGCTTGGGCGCGTCGGCAGGGCTACGCCGTCACCAACGCGCTGAGCGACTCGATCGAATAGCGCTCCGCGACGAGCTCCCGGCCACGGCGGCCCAGCTCGGGAGCGCCGTCGCGCAGGACGCCGACGAGCGCATCCGCGAATGCCTCGGCGCCGTCGGCGATCAGGCAGTGCTCGCCGTCCTGCACCTCGAGGCCCGCCGTCGCGCGAGGGGTGGCGAGGACGGGCAGACCGTGGGCGAGGGCCTCGATCAGCTTCAGCGGTGTGCCCCCACCCT
Source organism: uncultured Solirubrobacterales bacterium (assembly GCA_963742275.1). Classification (GTDB taxonomy): domain Bacteria; phylum Actinomycetota; class Thermoleophilia; order Solirubrobacterales; family Solirubrobacteraceae; genus Palsa-744. Next base: position 1,620,314 of record CAVUKU010000001.1, read on the forward strand.
GCAGCAGCGGAACGACCGCGCAGCGGGCGCGGGCGTAGGCGGCGCTCAGGTCCTCCACGAAGCCGAGCACCTCCACGCGGGGGTCCTCGATTGGCCCGAGCGTCTCCGCGCCCGCGCGTGCCGCCGGCGATCCCTCCAGGCCGTTGCCCGCCGCCGGCTTCCGGTCTCGATCGGCGCCCGCGTCTGCGCCATGCGGCGCGAGCTCGAGGCCGGCGCCGACCAGCGCGAGCTTCGCGTCGGGTAGCTGCGCCCACACCCGCGGGAGCACCTCGCCGAGGAGGAAACGCAGGCCGTTGCGGTTGGGCTCGTATGCAAAGTTCGCCACGAAGATCGCGCGCCGCTCCTGCGGGAGTGGCTGCACGGGCGCGATCGCCGCCACGTCCACCACGTTGGGCACGTACCGCAGCCGGGCTGCCGGCCACAGCTCGCGCGCCGCCGCCACGTCGGCCTCGCTTGCCATCCACGACTCCTGGGCGCTTTCCAGCAGCCCACGCTCGAAGCCCCTCAGCGCGCGCGCGCTGCCCAGCCTTGCGCCGCCGAGCTCGTGGCGGAAGCCGGACTCGAAGTTGTGGGCGTTGTAGATCACGGGGCGCCCGCGCATCAGGCGCCTCAGCGCGGCGGCCGCCACGGGGCCGTCGGCGATCACCCGGCCGCGGCCGGGCGCGTTGGCGAGGCGGGTGGCCTCTGCGGCCAGCTCGGGGGAGACGCCGCGCGCGAGGGCGGTGGGCACGCCGCGCAGGCGGGCCGCCCCATAGGCGAGCAGCCGGCGCGCACCGCGCGAGGGCACCGCCTCGTGCAGCTCGATCCCGGGGATCGCTTGGAACGCCGCGTCGGGCTCGGGGGCCTCGAAGCGGGCGTAGAGCAGGTCCAGGCCTCCGTGGGCGGCGAGCGCGCGAGCGACCCCATAGGTACGCAGCGCGCGCCCTGATCCGAGTACCGGGGTATGCGTGGTGACGAGCAGGTCCCTCACAGTGCTTCGATCGCCCCCGCGATCTCCTGCAGGCGCCGATCCCACGAGTGGGCGGCCGCGGCGCGCGAGCGCTCCGTGCGACGCTCGGGGCTGTCTGAGGCGAGCGCCTCCTCCAAGAGGCGCGCGATCCCCTCGGCGTCGGGTGCCGTGGCGATCTCGGCGACCTCCGCCAGCGCGGGCAGCGGGGTTGCCACCACCGGCAGACCGGCGGCGAGGTACTCGTAGACCTTCATCGGGAAGATGCTCTCGGTGAGCGCATTGCGCGCGTAGGGGATCAGGCCAGCGTCGGCGGCGCGCAGCACTCCGGGCAGCTGTTCGTAGGTGCGGGTCCCCAGGAGGTGGATGTTGGGCTCCTCGCTCAACGCCGAGACGTCGGTGCCGGGGTCCCCAGCGCCGACCGGTCCCACGAGGGCGAACGACCACCCCGGCCGCGCCCGCGCGAGCGCTGCGAGCAGCGGCACATCGAGCTTCTTGGCGACGATCGCCCCGGTGAAGACGATGCAGGGCCGCGCCAGCGCCGCCACCGCTGGGTCGCCCGGGTGGGATGGGCTCCTTTCGAGCGCGCGCGCGAACAGCTCGGTGTCGGCGACGTTCGGGGCGTAGAGAACGTTCCGCGAGAGCTCCCGCATCCGCACTGCCAGGGCGGGCGCGCTCGCAAGCACGAGGTCGGCGCGCGCGGCGAAGCGCCGCTCGACGGCGCGGAAGCTCTCGGTGTCCACGCCCGCCTGGGCGGCGATGTCATCGACGCAGTGATACACCACGAGCTTGGGGTCGAGCGCCTCGATCAGCGCGTTCGCCTGTGGCACGTAGGCCCACAGGATCGGCTGGCTCATGCCGAGGGCCCGTGCCGCGCGGCTCACCTGCGCGCGCAGCAGGCGGCGGTTGAGCGCGCGGATCGCGGCGTGAGCGTGCAGCGGGAGCACGAGCGGGGAGAGCACGTGCAGCCCGGCTGCCGCGCGGGGCGGGGCGAGTCCACGCCGCAGCCGCCGCGCGATCCGAGCGAGGTCGCGTCCTGCGAGCTGCGGTTGGCGCAGCCCCAGCGACTCGACGAAAAGCACGCGGTTCTCGCGCGCCAGGCGTGACATCAGATGCTGCTGGTTGGTCCACAGTTCCGTGTCCCAATCGGCGAACCCCACGCATACGATCTCGCGCCCGCACAGGCGAGGGTGATCTGGCATCGGGGCCATGATCCCAGGTGGCGCGCGGGACGATCGATACCCTCGCGACGGTGAGCTTCCCTGTGCTCGAAGAGCTGCGCGCGCGCTTTCCCCGCGTGGCGGTGGTCCACGAGTGGCTCACGATCCCTGGGGGCTCGGAGCAGGTGGTTCTGGAGTTGCTGGAGATGTTCCCCCAGGCGGAGCTCTTCACCTCGATCTACGACCCCGCCCCGTGGCCGGAGCAGATCACGGGGCGAGCGGTGCATGCCTCCTACCTGAGCTCGATCCCCGGCGCGAGGGCCCATTACCAGAGGCTGCTGCCGCTGATGGATCGCGCCTACCGCTCCTTCGATCTCTCCGGTTTCGATCTGATCCTCTCCAGCAACCACGCGTTCGCCAAGAACGTGCGCACGCCGCCAGGGGCACTCCATGTCTGCTACTGCCATACGCCAATGCGCTACGCCTGGGAGGAGGACTTTCTCGCGGGCGAGGAGGTCGGGCGTCTCGCGCGGCTGGCGCTGCCGCTGCTGCTGGGTCGTCTGCGCCGCCAGGACCTCCGCGGGGCCGCCGGCCCGAGCGTGTTCGTGGCCAACTCCCGCCACGTGGCGCAGCGCATCGAGCGCTGCTATGGGCGCACCGCCGAGGTGGTGTATCCGCCCGTCGACGTCGAGCACTTCCTCGGGATCCCGCGCTCGCCGGCGGGCTACTACCTCGTGTTTGGGCGGGTCGTGCCCTACAAGCGCGTCGATCTCGCCGTCGCGGCATGCGCGCGTCTGGGGATCCCGCTGAAGGTCGCCGGGGATGGGCGTGCGCTGGAGGCGGTGCGTGCCACGGCGCCCCCCGCTGCGTGGAGCGGCCCCCCCTCGATCGAGTTCCTCGGCCGCGTCGGGGATCGCGAGCGCGACGAGTTGCTGAGCGGCGCGCGCGCGCTCCTGTTCGCGGGGGAGGAGGATTTCGGGATCGTGCCGGTCGAGGCCCAGGCCGCCGGGGTGCCGGTGATCGCCTACCGCGTCGGCGGAGTCGCCGAGACCGTGCTGGACGGGCGCACCGGGGTGCTGTTCGATGCGCAGACGGTGGGGAGCCTGGCGGACGCGATCGAGCGCTTCGAGGGGCTCGACCTCGCCGAGTCCGACACGCGCGCCCGCGCCGCGCGGTTTGGGCGCGAGCGCTTCCGCAGCGAGATGGCGGCGGTGATCGCCGCGCACGCGTCCGTGGACGTCTAGCTGCACCGGGTGATGCCCGGCGCTCCCTACCCCCCCACGCCCCCCGGCCCGCCGGGCGCGGTGGCGGCGGCGGCGTTGAGCAGACCCGCGCCGTAGAGGTGGCTGTCGGAGGGCCCCCCGAGAGGCGTCGCGGTGGCGACCAGGCGCGCCGCGACCTGCGCGGGGCTTGGATGGCGGCCGAGCACCCGCGAGGCGATCACGAGGGCGGCGGCGGCAGCGACGTGGGGGGTGGCCATCGAGGTGCCTTCGTAGCCGTTCGGGATCCCGAAGTGGCGGGGGGAGATGCCGAGGAAGGTGACCTGGAAGACGTCCCGCCCCGGCGGGAGGGAGGGGTTGCAGTTGGGGTCTTCGGGGAGGTTCGCGTCTGGTCCCCCCCCGGGGGCGACGAGGGTCACGCCGGCGCCGAAGTTGGTGTAGGAGGCGAGGCACCCGTGTTCGGTGGTGGCGCCCACCGCGATCACGTTGGGGGCGCGCGCGGGGAAGGCGGCGGCGGCCTGGGCCTCGTTGCCGGCGGCGGCCACCACGACGACCCCGCGTCGGTTGGCGTAGCGCAGCGCGGAGAGCAGCTCGGGGATGTCCGACGCGGTGATCCCCCCGGGGAATTCGAGGGAGAGGTTGATGACGCGGGCGCCGTGGTTGACCGCGAAGCGCACCCCCTTGGCGATCGTGGAGGCGTTGCCGTTGCCTTCGCTGTCGAGCACTCGCACCGGCATGATGTGCACCCCGTAGGCGAGGCCCGTGAGGCCGACTCCGTTGTTGGTGGCCTCCGCGAGGGTGCCCGCGACGTCGGTGCCGTGGCCGTTGCGGTCGTTGGGGTGGGTGTTGTGGGCGATGAAGTCGTAGCCCTTGACGAACTGGTAGCGGTAGAAGTCGGGGGAGATGCGGAAATGCTTGCGGTTGGCGTAGGCGACGCCGGTGTCGAGCACCGCCACGGTCACCCCCCGCCCCCCGGGGGCGTGGTCGGCGATCAGGTTCTTCCAGGCTCCCGGGGCCTGCACCCCGAAGGTGCCGACAAAGTTCCACTGCAGCTGGCTCCACCCCCCGGGGACTTTGGCGAGCCCGGGGTCGTCGGGGAAGGGCTTCCTTGCGGCGGCCGAGGCGCCGGCGGCCGTGGAGGCAGCGGTGGCTGAGGAGCCTGCGGCCGCGGAGAGGGCGGTGGTGTGGGCGGCGGGCATAACGGCGGCGTGGGCGATGTAGTCGGGCACCGCCCATGCCACCCCCCGCGCGTGCCGCAGGCGGGCGAGAGCGTGGGGAACGGAGGCGTGCGGCGCGAGCGTCAGCAGGCGATCGACCGTGCCCCCGCCCCCCCCGAGCTCGATCGGATCGACGGCCCCGGCGTTCCGCGCGATTGCTGCGCGCGCGGTGGGGGGATCGGAGGGGGTGTAGCCGACCACCACCACCCCCGGGGCATAGGGGGCTTGCGCTCCGGGCGGCGGCGTGGGGGCGTTGCTCGCCGCGCTCGCGGCCCCGTTGGGGTGGCGCCCCGTGGGCGCGGCGGCGTGGGCGGAGTGGGGGAGGAGCACTAGTGGCGCCGAGGCCCCCAACGCGAGGAGGAGCGCGCAGGCGAGCCCCAGCGTGCCCCGCGAGGGGCGAGTGGGGGCTCTCGCGGGGGGAGTGGGTGGATCGCTGCGTGACATCGGCTTAGGTAATGATGATGCCCCGGACCAGCACAGGGCCGCGCCGTGGCGGGCCCCGATCGGAGATCGCCAGCAGCCCATGAGCGACCGCATCTTCCCGCGCGATGAGTACTTTATGCGCCTCGCCCTGCGCGAGGCGGAGCAAGCGTTGAAACACGGGGACGTCCCGATCGGCGCGGTCGCGGTGCACGCCGGAGAGGTGATCGGGGCGGGCCACAACGAGCGGGAGGCGCGCCAGGACCCCACCGCGCACGCGGAGCTGCTCGCGTTGCGCGAGGCGGCCCGCGAGGTGGGTAGCTGGAGGGTGCTGGAGACGGTGCTCTACGTGACCCTGGAGCCCTGCGCGATGTGCGCGGGGGCGATCGTGCTGGCGCGCATCCCCCGCGTCGTGTACGGGGCGGCGGACCCCAAGGCGGGGGCTGCGGGCAGCGTGCTGGACGTGCTGGGGGAGTCCCGTCTGAACCACCGCCCCGAGGTCGCGGGGGGTCTCCTGGCGTTGGAGTGCGGGGCGCTGCTCAGCGAGTTCTTCGCCTCGCGCAGATAGCGGTGCGGGCTCCGCCGGCGTTGGGCGCACGCTCCACCGGCATCGGGCGCTGCCCGCACGGATACCGGCCCGCCCCCGAGCCCGCTGGCCCGCTAGCCTTTGATGGGCCCCTGGAGGGGTGGCAGAGCGGTTGAATGCGGCGCCCTCGAAAGGCGTTGTGCGTCTATCGGCGTACCGAGAGTTCGAATCTCTCCCCCTCCGCTGTTTGCTCGATGTACGAACCCCGGCCTCGAGAGCCCGGCTGCTTGTCGCGCACTGGTCAACGATCCCAAGTTTCGGCCTCTGCGCAGAGAGCGGCCTTTTGTGCTGTCTGCTGCTGGGGAAACGCGGGTGTGCACACCACGTATCTATCGATTGTTCAAATCGTTGACCATAACCGTTGGAGGTCTGTCGTCTGCATCTGATAGAACCCGCGGCCGTCGGTTCCTTCGAGCGAGATGGGGAGGCCCTCATGGGCGGGATGCGGTTTGGCAGAACGCGGGCGATAGTCCATACGGGCTGGCAGGGTGGTCTCGCTGCCGGTGCCCGCGTTGTGGGGGCCATCGGCCTGTTGGTCGCGTTACTGGTGGTGGCGCTGGCCAGCGTGCCGGCTCGCGCCTCGGCTGAACCGCTCTGTACGGACAAATGGGCCGGCGGGAGCTCGGGGTCGTGGCAGACGGCGACCAACTGGTCCACGGGCAAAGTGCCCACGTCGGTGGATGTTGCTTGCGTCGGTAGTGGCGTTACGGTTGAAGTCACGGGTGGGACGAATGCGGCGGGGGTGCTCGCGGACGAAGGGACGCTCGTGCTGAGGGGCGGCTCGCTGGAATTGGCCAGTGCGCTTGAAGAATCGACCGTTCATGTGTTCACGGCGAGCGGGGGCAGGTTGAAGGGCGCGGCGAAGCTAGGAGTGTCCTCGTCGTTATCGTGGACGGAAACGACGATGGAAGGGTCGGGGTCGACGGTGTTGGACGCGGCGGCGTCTGGGAGCATCGATGCGGGGTCGGTGACGTTGAGCGAACGGCGACTGGTCAACGAAGGCACGCTCACGTTGACCGCGGGCTCGATCGAACTCGCGAGCGGCGCAGTGTTCTCCAACGGCGGGACGTTCTACTTGAACGACAGCGAACGCGCGTGTGGGGAATGCGGCCGTACTGGGCTGGAAAAAGGTTCGGGATCGAGCAGCTTTGTGAACACGGGTGTCGTGAAGAAAGCGGAAGGCGCCGGCGAAATAGGTATTGGGGTCAATACTGAAAATCTCGGGACGATCAACGGCAAAAGCGGGCCGATCGCGTTTATCGGAGGCTCGTCTTCTGTATTGGGGAACAGCAGCGTGCTGGAAGGCGCGATTGTGATCGAGAGTGCGAGCGTCACCGGCGATAGTTTCAAAGGCACGGGCGGTGAATTGACGCTTGACTCGGGGACGTTGAGTATGGCCGAAGGGGATACGGGGACGGTCGGTGTCCTGGTGATGACGGGCGGTACGCTGACTGGTGCTGGAACGTTGAAGGTCACAGGAACGCTCTCTTGGCCGGCGCCCACCACGGAAAGCACGATGTCCGGGGCGGGCTCGACGGTGCTGGCGTCGGGAGCGTCCGGGTCGATCAGCGTGCCCGGTGGGGACGAAGCGAAGCTGGTCAAGCGCTCGCTGGTCAACGAAGGTACATTGACGCTCGTCTCGGGACATGTGACGCTAGCTGAAGAAGCGAGGCTCGAAAACCGGGGCACGCTCGAGGTCAACTCGGAAGCCACTGGCGCGGTCAAGTTGGCGCCGGGCGGCTCGGGTAAGCTCGTAAACGCGGGTACGGTTGAGAAGTCCTCGGGTACAGGGACCTCGCAGGTGTCGGTGGCGTTTGAAAGCAGCGGGATCGCGGAAGCGCAGAAAGGGCAGCTCGCGTTCACCGAAGGTGGCTCGTCCACATCAACTGGTCAGTGGGTGGCTGGCGAAGGGGCGTCGCTCGCGCTGACGGGTGGCTCGTTCACGATGAGTGGGAGTAGTTGGTCGGGCGCGATCGATCTTACGGGGGCGAGCGTTATCGCTGAAGGCGTGCGGGACAGCAGCTCCGTGCCCGTGAGCGTTCAGGCGGGCACGTTGAGCGTCGCGGGTGCGACGGCGAGCACGGCCCGCGACCTGTCGTTGACGGGTGGCACGCTGGGTGGGGCGGGGACGTTGAAGGTGAGCGGCTCGCTGGAATGGACTGGTGAAGGCGGGAAGATGTCGGGGTCGGGTTCGACGGTGCTGGAATCCGGCGGGACGGGGAAGATCGAAGTTAAAACGCCGGTCTACGTGAAAGCGCGCTCGCTTGTGAACAACGGCACGTTGACGTGGGCGTCGGGTGCGATCTTCCTTGAAGAAGGAGCGCAGATCTCCAATAGCGGGACCTTCTACGCCAACGACAACGGTCCGTCGTGCGGCGGTGGGTGCCGGGGGAGTGGCATCGATACGGGCACCGGCACGGGCACCTTTGAGAACAACGGGGCGGTGATCGAGTCCGCGGGCTCTGAAGCCCTGGTTGAAGTCGGTTTCGATAACCAGGGCAGCGTCAAGGCGGAAACCGGCGTGCTCAAACTCCGAGGTGGAGGAATCAGTGGGCACACGGCCACGGGCTCGTGGTCTACCACCGGCAGTTCGAGCGCGATTGAATTCACGGGCGGCACGTTTGCGTGGGGGTCGGCAATCAGTATCGCGGGATCGATCATTGATGCAGGAGCTATGATCAGCGCTGGGGATGTTCAGGGCAGCGGCGAAGTCGACTTGCAGCTCGAGAGCGGGCTCTTGACGCTGAATGGGCCAAGCGTGTCGCATGTCTCCGAGCTTCAGCTATTGCATCTTAACGGGAAACTGAGCGGCGCCGGCGGGGTGGACGTCAGCAGCTCGCTTCTGTGGAACGAAGGAACGATGGAAGGCTCCGGCAAGACTGTCCTGGAAGAAAAAGCCACGGGGACCATTGAAGACACTACCGCGCACTTGATCGGCCGCAGGTTTGTCAACGAAGGCCGGTTGACCTTGCCATCGGGTGCGATCATGCTGGGTGACAATGCGGTATTTGAAAACCGTGGGTTTTTCTTGGTGACGGATGAAAAACCGTGCGAAGAATGTAGGACTGGGATGATACCCGAAAAAGTCAGCGTAATTAAAAGTGAAGAAAGCACCGGCACCTTCGTAAATGAAGGTATATTTGAAAAGACCGGTGGCCCTGTAGTGACCTATATAGAAGTCTATGCCGGAAACTTTGGCATCATCACTGAACCTGGGGGCCGCTTTGACTTTACGCGGGGATTGACCGAAGGGGAAACAACGCAGTGGGGTGGTAGCGAAAACCCGCAGGAACCAGCTCAGTGCGGAGAAGAAGAATCGGTGAGTTGCCAGACCGGTAACTACTCGCAGACACAGACCGACTTCTCGATCGGTGGCCGAGGGGTCGGATTGGACCTGGGTCGCACATACAACTCGCAGGCCGCGGCTGCGGGAGACAAAGGTATATTCGGCTATGGCTGGTCGAGTTCGTTTAGTGATCATCTTACGATCGAAAAAACGAGCAAACGAGCCACGCTTGTGCAGGCCGACGGGAGCACCATAACTTTTACCGAAGGCTCCGGCGAAGAATTGACTGCGCCAGCGTGGACACAGGACACGCTCAGTGGCACAGAAAGCTCTGGCTACACACTGACGCTTCCCGATCAGGCAAAGTACAAATTCACCGGCAGCGGACGGCTAGAAAATGTAACCGACCGTAACGGTAGTGCGACGACGCTTGCCTACAACGGGAGCGGGAATCTCGAAACGATCACCGATCCGGCGAGCAGGAAGATCAAACTGGCGTATAACTCCGAAGGTCTCGTGGAAAGCGCCGAAGACCCGATGAAACACGTCGTCAAATACACATATGAAAGCGGAAACCTCAAGAGCGTCACCCAGCCTGGCGAACCCGCTCTTCGCTGGCAGTTCAAATACGACAGCTCGCATAGGATGACAGAACTCACCGACGGGCGGAGCGGTAAATCGACTATTGAATACAATAGCTCCAACCAGGTGGTCTCCCAGACCGACCCGATGAAACGCATAACAAGCTACGAATATACCGCATTTCATACAAAGACGACCAATCATGCTACTGGTGGCGTAAAGATGCAGTACTTCACGAGCAATGGCATGGGCACTTCTCTAACAAACGGGTACGGGACGTCGAGCGCGACGACCGAAACCAGTGATTACAATTCTGCCGATGAGCTACTGAGCGTTACGGACGGTGACGGGCACGCGACGAAGTATCAGTATGACTCGCACGGGAACCGAATCCTCAAGGAAGACGCTGAAGGCAACAAAACCAAATGGACCTACGACAGCACTCACGATGTCGAAACCGAAACGTTGCCCAACGGGGAGACCACGACTTATAAACGCGAAAGTCATGGCAACCCTGAAGTGATCGAACGGCCTGCGCCGGGCTCGACCACACAGTCCACGAGCTATAAATATACGTCTCACGGGCAGGTGGAAAGCATGACCGACCCGCTGAAACGCATATGGAAATATGAATACGACAGCGCGGGTGACAAGACCGCGGAAATAGACCCAGAAAGCGACAAGCGGACCTGGGGGTATAACGAAGACTCGCAGGAAACCAGCATGGTCAGCCCCCGTGGACACGTCAAAGCTGGCGAAGAAAGCAAATATACGACGACGACAGAACGCGACGCCCAAGGACGGCCTCTCAGGGTCACCGACCCGCTCAGCCACGAAACAAAATACACCTACGACGGCGATGGCAACGTCGAAACCGTGACAGACCCGGAAGGCCACAAGACGACGGACACCTACGATGCCGACAACGAGCGGACCAAGGTCGAAGAACCCAACAAAACGATTACTGAAACCGAATACGATGGCGCCGGCCAGGTCAAGAAGCAGATCGACGGCAACAAACACGCGACCGAATACGTCCGCAACGTCCTTGAGCAGGTCACCGAAGTGATCGATCCGCTCACCCGTAAAACACTCAAGGAATACGACGCTGCCGGGGATCTCATCAAGCTGACTGACCCGATGAAACGAACGACCACCTACAAATATGACAACGACAACCGTCTCATCGAAGTCAGCTACTCTGACGGCAAAACGCCGACTGTGAAATACGGGTACAACTCAAACGGTGACCGGACCAAAATGGAAGACGGCACGGGCACCACGACCTACGAATACGACCAGCTCGATCGCCTCACCAAAACCAAAGACGGCCACGGAAATACCGTCAGCTACGAATACGACCTCGACAACGAGCAGACCAAGATCACCTACCCCAACGGCAAAGTCATCGAACGCGAATACGACAACGCGGGGCGGCTCAAGAGCACGACGGATTGGTCTAAAAACGTCACCAAATTCACTTACGATGCGGACTCGGACCTAGCGGCCACGACATTCCCGAGCGGCACGAGCGACGAAGACACCTCCACATACGACGGCACCGACGCGATGACCGAAGTCAAAATGAAAAAAAGCACCGAAACGCTCGCATCTCTTGTCTATACGCGCAACAAAGACGAGCTAGTCGAAAAAGCGACTAGCAAAGGGCTACCAGGGGAAGAAAAACCTGCCTATACCTACGACAAAAACAACCGGCTGACAAAAGGGGTCGGTATCCCTTATGAATACGATGCCGCCAACAACCCGACGACCATTGGCACCGAACACACCTACAGCTACAACGCCACTGACGAGCTCGAAAAAAGTGTGCTGAAAAAAGTCACCGCCGCGACGTACACCTACAACGAAGTGGGCGAGCGCACTAAGACCGAACCCGCCAGCGGACCCGCAACGACATACGGCTACGACCAAGCAGGGAACCTGATCTCCGTCACGCGACCAAAAGGCACCGAAGCGGCGATCGAAGATGCCTACGGCTACAACGGTGACGGGCTGCGCACATCCCAAACGATCTCCAGCACCATCGCCTACCTAGCATGGGACCTCGCCGAAAAGCTGCCGCTGATTCTCAACGACGGTGTCAACAGCTGCATCTATGGCCCCGGGGGCCTTCCTATCGAGCAAATCAACAACAGCAGCGGGACCGTGCTCTACCTACATCACGACCAGCAAGGATCAACACGCCTACTCACTAGCAGCACCGGCACAAAAGAAGCCAGCTTCACATACGACGCCTACGGCAACCAAACCGGCCACACCGGGACCGCGACGACGCCGCTCGGGTACGACGGGCAATACACCAACTCAGACACCGGGCTCATCTACCTACGAGCACGCGAGTATGACCCAACAACAGCACAATTCATAAGTATCGACCCCGCCCTCGAAATTACAGCCGTCCCCTACGGTTACGGAAAGGATAATCCGCTCAACTCAGGAGACCCGTCGGGGCTAACTCCTTGGTCGCCAAAGGTGAAAGCGTCTATTGCGAAGTGTCAGTCATGGAAGACTTGGCACAGCAAGAAGAGTCCTTTCTACGGGAATAAGGTTATTTATATTGCTTGCGAGCGCCTCTTTAGTCTTCCGCCGGAAGTATTTGGGACCAACCCAAATGAACAGCAGCATAGAAGCATTGCATCCAGGTTGGTGGAGGGAGTTGTAGGAGCGGCCGCAGTCGCCGCTGGCGTCGCGACCATTGGGTTGTGTTCGGCGGCGAGTGACGGTCTTTTGACGGCACACTGCGCCCTTGGGGTCTCTGGGCAGGTAGCGGCGGGTGGGCTTCTCATCACGAATGCTCTTCAAGAAGGAAAAGACGAGGAGGAAGAAGAAGAACTGTGACGAACGTTGCGGGACTTTGGAGAGGGTTGTCAGGATGAGTACAGATAGGCTGGAGCCGAAACACGCAGTTGTGCTAAGGTCGATCGAATGGCGATAGCTATTACGGTCTTGATTATGGTGTTGATTGCTGCGGTTTTCTATCCGATCGGCAGACGGCTGGGCAGTCGGTTCTCCTCTGGAGCGGCGTCTGATCGTGCGACTACGAGGCGGTGGGTTGGAGCGACCACAAGACTCGGCGTTGTTGGAGCTGTCGCCCTGTGCGCGTGGGCGGTCTTGGATAGCCACGAAATCGTGGTGCTGGTTGTGATCGTCGCCGTGTTGACGGCGACGCAGGTTGCTCTGACTTGGCGGCATCTTCGGCAACCAGCAGATCAGGATCATTGATAGGTAGCGATCGTCGGGATAGGTAGTCGCACACACTCGTGATCTCAAGCGTCGGACGTTGTGCAGCCGATATTATGCGCACCTCGCAAACGATCTCCGGAGCCACGACATACCTAGCTTGGGACCTATCCAGAAAGCTCCCGCTGATCTGAACGACGGTGTCAAAAGATACATCTACGGCCTAGGCGGACTTCCTATCGAGCAAATCAACAACACCACCGGGACCGTCCTCTACCTCCACCACGACCAGCAAGGCTCAACACGCCTACTCACAGGCTCGACCGGCAAAACCGAAGCCACCTACACTTACGACGCCTACGGCAACAAGACAGGCAGCACGGGAACAAGTACCACGCCGATGGGCTATGACGCCCAATACACCAGCGCCGACACAGGACTCGTATACCTACGGGCACGCGCCTACGACCCAGCCACAGGGCAATTCCTCAGCGTCGATCCGGAAGTCGAAAAGTCGCACGAAACCTATGAGTATGTGGCTGATAATCCAGTGAACGGGAGCGACCCGACCGGGCGGCGGCCGTGGGGTCCGAAGATCAAAGAAGTACAAGCTAAATGCGCTTCCTGGAAGGCATGGCACAGCAAGAAGAGCCCATTTTACGGCAATCAGAATATTTATCATGCGTGCTTGGACTTGTTGACTCTGCCGTCGCAGGTGTATGGCACGGGAGGTCAGGGTGGTGGTTCGATCACAACTGGTGAGAAGGTCGGGACCGTCTGCTCCCTGAGTGGTTCGGGCGTTGCTCTCGTTACGCGGGGTGTCAGTGGTGGTCCCGAGGTAGCTGCTGGGGTTGCTACATTCTGCTTTGGCTACACGGCTGGTGAACTAATAGTGGACCCAATTTTGCATGGCATTGCGCCATCGATATTTGCCGAATGACACGCTCAGCGAAAGGAACGACCGTGCGTAGGTGGGAAATTGTGTGGATTTTCGCGCTTTTCGTAGTTGGGGTTGGTGGCCTGTTTCGTTGGGTTGTGTTTTCGCCTAGTGGTACTGCGGCAGGAGTGGTTGACGGCGTACAGATCGCGGCGGTCGTTGTCGGGCTCGTGGCTTTGTTTCGGTGGGCTGTTCTGCGCGAACGGGACCGGGGTCAGTCAAAGAGATCGTGATGCCCGGATTCGCGATGCCGCCATGGCCGGTTTCAGCAGCAGCATGCGTGATCGCATGGGTCGTCGTTGCGTTCGTGGTCGGGCGCTTCGCCGCTCGTAAGGGTCGACGCTTTGTATTCTACTTTGTTTCGTCGCTTGTTATCGGATGGCCGATCCCGCTGATTGTTGCCCTTCTCGTGCCCGGACGGACCCCTAAGAATGAGTGTGAGTTGAGCGGGGACCGCTGAGGTGCCTCACGTGCAGACGTGCGGCCTTGCCTGTCACTCGACCGGCGTCGAATGGGGTTCGGCTGTGAGTGGCCGGGGGTCGTGTGGTTGAGGTTTGTGTGGTGCGCTGATGCTCGCCGCTCTGGAACGCGCCCGCCATCCGGCATCTTCTCCCAGCCGCCAAAGCCGCCGCGGCCGGGATCGCTGCGGGGGCTCAGGATCGCGCCCGGGCCTTCAGCCCGCCGGCCGGTGCCCGCGCCGGGGGTCGGAGTGCCGGAAGTCCCTGCAAGCGCCGGGGTCGAGTCGCCTCGAGGGGCGGGTTCGTGGCAGGCAAAACATTTTCGAGCAAATCAACAACAGCACCGGGACCGTGCTCTACCTACACCACGACCAGCAAGGCAGCACCCGCCTACTCACCGGCTCAACCGGAAAAACCGAAGCCACCTACACCTACGACGCCTACGGCAACAAAACCGGCAGCACCGGGACGAGCACGACGCCGATGGGCTACGACGCCCAATACACCAACGCCGACACAGGGCTAATCTACCTACGCGCGCGTGAGTACGACCCCGCGACAGCGCAGTTTTTGAGTGTTGATCCCGACGCCGCGAACTCACATGAAATATATGAGTATGGCGCCGACAATCCTGTCAACGTGGCGGACCCAACTGGCCTGCAACCCTGGTCCCGGAAGGTCAAAGAAGCGGTCGGCAAGTGTGGCTCATGGAAGGCTTGGCACAGCAAAAAGAGCCCGTTCTATGGGAATCAGAAAATCTACGAATCGTGCACGCATTTGCTGAGCATACCGACTGAAGTCTATGGCTCCCGAGCACCGTCTCATGGGAATCTGACGGAGTTCTTCACTGGCGTAGGTGCAGAGCTCAGTGGCGTCGCGACGGCTGCTGCTGGAACGCTGGCCTTTGCCATCTGCACAGGAGCTGAAATCGAGACAGACGCGGCTGCCCACTGTGCGGTCAGTTCAGTAACTATTATTGGGACGGGCCTCTTCGTCTGGGGTGAAGGCGAGAAAAAGGTCATAGAATCAGGGGTGCCGCAGGAATTTTTCAGGTATGGAGCTTAAGAGGGTGGACGTCGCCAAGGCTAATGAAGCCGTTTTCGATCATTTGTTTAGCGACTTGACATTCTATAATTACGTGACTATCCTGGGCAGGTGCGATGATTAAAATGGTTGGCGAGAGTACTAGTGCAAGCCTTGGCATTGCCTTTGTTGTAGTGGTATCGTTGGCACTTCTTGGTGCTGCAATCCGTCTCGGTTTTAGCGTCGGCCGTGGCCTCACGAGCCGCGGGACCATACCATGCAAGCACGCACTGCGTAGAAAACATTTCACCTTTATTAACATTACGTTTAGTATTCTATTTATAGCTGTCGCGTTGGTGTGGGTGATCGGTGACGGCGAAGACTGGTACATTATGGGTGGTCTTGCGGTGATATATATCGGTGCTCAAGTTGGCGTTATGCGGCGTGGTCGACGATGAGGACTGGGAACCTGATCCCTGTCACGCGACCACAAGCATCGAAGTAGCAGCAATCGAAGATACCTACGGCTACAACGGCGGCAGTCTGTGCACCTCCGAAACGATCTCGGGCACCACTACTTACCTGGCGTGGGATCTCGCCGAAAAGCTGCTGCTGATTCTTAACGATGGTGTCAACAGCTATATCTATGGTCCCGGGGGCCTTCCTGTCGAGCAAATCAAACAACAGCACCGGAACCGTCCTCTACCTACACCACGGCCAGCAAGGCTCAACACGCCTACTCACCGGGTCAACCGGGAAAACCGAAGCCACCTACACCTACGACGCCTACGGCAACCAAACCGGCCACACCGGGACGAGCACGACGCCGCTCGGCTATGACGGGCAGTACACCAACACCGGCATAGGCTTGATCTATCTACGAGCACGAGAGTATGATCCAACAACAGCACAATTCATAAGATCGCCGAAAACGGCGGCAGTCGCGCTGTGGTATGGGATACTGCTACTACGGCACACTCACATGCGGAGGAGCCGCTACAACGCCACTCGGCTACGACAGCCAATACACCTTCAGGGACCCCTTTAGAAGGACTGGTGTACTCGACGTTCGCGGGGGCGTCCGTCGTGGTGCCGGCGGACGCTGAGAGCCGCCTGCGTCCTTACCGCTGTGTTCGTGCTCGCCGGATGTGGCTCGACGGCAGCTCCGCGGAGGGCTCATACAAGCGAAACCAAGGCTCCCGCGGAACTGCGCGAGCTCAAATCGGCGCCGGCCGTGCGGAAATACCAAGTGCTGCACGAACGGCTGAGACTCCACGGCGCTACGTCCTATCTCCCTCCGTCGTCGAAGCCAGAGCGCCCGACGGTACGTCGGCGATGAGCGGCGTCGCTGCGCTGCGAGGCGTTTGGCCTCGTGGCTGAGGAGGAGGCCGTTGATGAAGCGTTTGACGAGTTATCTGTCCTCGTCTGTGAGGCGTTGGGTTGCTTCTAGTGGCAGGCGCAACTCCTCGTCCGAGTCTCGCTCGGCGTCGAAGACGAGCGTATCTGCGCTGACGGACAGGGCGTTCGCGAGTTTGCGCAGGACGTCGAGGGTTGGTGAGGAGCTGCCGTTCAGCGTGGCGAAGAATCTTTTTGAAGAAACATGATACTATTTATTTTATGAGTTTTATCTTTTTGTCTGCTCGTTACTGCATACGTCACGGCACCTTGATGTTGCTCTTCTTATATTTAGTTTTAGCTGTCCCAGCTTGTGGCGAAAGCGCGCGTGAAAATAAGGTAGAACGCGCACCTGCCGATACGCAAAGATACAGCGTCTCCCCGACGGAGGTGAAAGTAGCTCTATCAAGCCTTCACCACATGGCTGGATTCATGCCACCTAAGTCATGTTACCAAGATGCGGCCTGTTTCATGCCCCAACGCCCTTTTTTCCTAAATGACTCAAAGATGAGTAAGCTGCTCACCGCATTAGGTGTTTTAGCGCAGCCAAAATCGATAGGTTGTGCACCGCCTAAATTAAGTTCTGGTTCACGGCTCGGTCTAGCCCATGTAGTGTGCTCAGCCCGTGCTAAGGCCACTAACGGAAACCTCCTATTGGTTCTCGCAACCTCATTTATCTTGGTGACCACAAAAGGCGAGCGGGCTGCTGCTGGCGATTATGGGGCTACGCATGGGTCGATGATTGATGTGAGCGATCTGGGTAGTCTACATACGACTCCGGGCTACTAGCGTCCTACGGGGATTGGTAAAGTGCGAACTACCAGACAGGGAAACTATACGGCTACAACCGCGACGGGCTACGCACATCCGAAACGATCTCCGGCACCGGTGCAAGGTCTTTCACCTTGGTGGCGCGGCGAATGGCGATACAACCGCAAGAGCTAAAAGATGGCGAGTTCAACTTCACGCTCGAAGATGCACGTTCCCACACGGTGCTTGGGGCGCAATTCGATATTTATATAAAAGACCCGATACGCACCGGGCTCAAGATTACGATTACGACGCCATTTCGAGTCGGTGGGTCGGAGGGGCCGTTATCAGAGCCAATCGGCCCTGAGAAGGACGATCCCCGTATCGGGAAGCTCATCTTAAACCTGCGTCGGAAAGAGCTTGTTCTGTGTCATGTCGATCCGGATGGCACGCTTAAACTAAGGTTCGATGACGGCCTCGCTATCGTGGTTGGGCCTGACCCAGAGTACGAGGCATGGGAGCTGGATCACCCGAAGTTCAAAATTGTTGGTGCTGCTGGAGGTGAGCTAGCGATTTGGGATCGCTGACGGGTGCTCACGAGGAATCGTTGGTGTCGGTCAGGCGTCATACGACAGGATCGTAAAGCAACGAAATACGGCTACGACCAAGCAGGGAAATCTGATCTCCGCCACGAGACCAAAAGGCACCGAAGTGGAGCACCGAAGTGGCAGTGTTAACCGGGCATTTGCTCACCCCGCTCCGCGCCAGGCCGAGCGCAGAACCCGGAGCGCGTTCCCGCTACAGATCCGCTCTGCGACGTCAGAGCCGTAGCGAGTGTGAAGCGCCTCCTGCAGGTCGCGCATACGTCCCATGTGTTCGAGCCCCGGAAGGGCGGGCTTGATGTAGCCGTCCAGGTCGGAGCCGATCGCGATGAAGTCGAACGAGCCGGTAACCCGGTGGATGCGATCGATGTGCCGGCAGAGAGCATCGAGGGAGTCCGGGAGCGAGCGCACACGCCCACGCAGCCCGCTGGTGATGTAGTGCTCGCAGAGGATGCAGCCGAGCACGCCTCCCCGCTCGGCGACCTTGGCGATCGTCTCGTCGGAGAGGCAGTAGTCGAGGCTCCCGAACCGGCACGCCATGTGTGTGGCGATCACCGGCGGGCGCCGGTCGGGCTCGCGGCGGTCGAGCAGCGCGAGGGTGTCGTCGATCGCGCGCTGGCTCATGTGGGTGATGTCGATCAGGATCCCCTCCTCGGCCATCGCCTCGACGGCGGCGCGCCCGAGCGGAGCGAGGCCCTCGTGGGGCTGGGGGAACACGAAGTTGTAGACCGAGTCCGCCAGGAACGGCAGCGCCGGTGCGTTGGTGGCGACCTCGCGCCAGAAGAGGTGCGCGAGGGTGACATATGCGACACCCGCCCGCGCGAGGGCGCGCACGTGCTCGCGCACGGTCTGCTCGCTCTCTCCCAGCTGAAAGCCCCCCTCGATGCAGTGGATGAGCGCCAAGCGGCCCTCGTCGATGAGCGCGTCGAGCTCGGCCGGCGAGTGCGCGACCGCGACGTCGCTGCGCCCCGCCACGTGCCGCTCGACGAGCTCGAGCTGGGCGAGCACGTCCGAGTAGTAGCCGCCGGCTGGAGGTGCGCCATAGAGCTTGGTCAAGTCCATCTCATCGAGCGGCGCGTAGAGCACCGAGAGGGCGGCGCCGACGTCCCCCTCGCGCATCCGCTCCACCGTGACGGAGGGCTCGTCGTGGGGCCCCTGGTAGTTGAGGAGCAGCGAGATCAGGCCCACCACGCGCGCCTGCCAGCGCCGCCGCACCCAGGTGAGCAGATGCCCGTGGGTGCGCTGCTCGCGCTCCGGCAGAAGGTGCATCGGGTAGTGCGCGTGCAGGTCTACGAGCATCGGGGAGCTCAGAGAACTAGAGCCTGGGCAACCGGTCGGGTGCGAGCGCCCCGCCGTGGGTGTCGGTTCGCGGATGCCCGAGCTCGTTGTAGTACTGGATCGTGGCGTCGTCCGCATCGAAGTCGATGACCGCGAAGCCCCCGTAGCTCCATGTGTCTTCGCCGACCGTGTAGGTGTCGGTGTCGGTGTTCTGCCACTGCACGCTCCCCGCATCGAGGGCATCCAGCGGCCGCACGTCCGGTCCCGAGACGAGATTGGGCACTCCGCCATGGCCGACGATCGCGGTGTAGGCGGCGTGATCGTGATACTCCCCGTAGTCGATGCCGGGCTTGTACACCGCGCAGCGGTGCTCGTGGCCCCAGAACCACGCCTCGACCTGCCGCTCACCGATCGCGCCGCAGACGGTTCCGGCGAGCGGGGATCCGACCGCTTCCCACGCACTGAACGGCTGATGGTGGGTGAGCAGGATCGTCGCGGATCGGTTGGCCGGGGCCAGCAGCCCCTCCAGCCACGGTAGCTGGGGCGCCTGTAGGTCGGGCACATCGGGGTCTTTGTACGCGCTGTCGAGCCCGACGATCTGCCAGTGCCCGTTGCCGAGACAGAAGTAGCTCGAGCCCCCCTGCGGATTGAAGCGCGGATCGCGCAGCAGGGTGTCGAAGTAGCCGTGTCCCCCGGCGTACATGTCGTGGTTGCCGTTCAGCGACCACGATCGCGCCCGCGAGTCCCTCTGGACCGGCCAGAGGGGCAGGAAGCGGTGGGTGTACTCCTCCTCCAGCCCCGAGTAGTAGGTGTCGCCGAGATGGATCACGTGGCACTCGCGCTCGGCGGGGGTCTCGGCTAGCTGCCGCGCGATCGCGCTCGCCACGTTCCTCGCCTGGGGGAGGCCGGTGGCCCAATCGCCGACGAGGAACACCCGCGCCTTGTTGGCCAACTCGACGCGATCGGGCGGGCGATCGGGGAAGGCGTGCTTGTCGGCGAGCAGGCCGGTGGCGAGCTTCAGTAGGGCCGGCTCGACCCAGCGGATGTCGCAGGGCCCGAGGCGGCGAAACCGCTCCTCGAGCTCCTCCAGCAGACGCCCGATCCCGTGCTCGGAGGGCTCCAGCCGTCCCGCCGAGATGAGCTCCGCCTCGAAGCAGTTCGTGATGACGCTCTGGAACTGGCTGAGCGCGGCGTGGGGCTGGAGGTAGATTGTGGCCGGCGGGCGGCTCTCACCTGGCCCACCCACGCCGTGGGCCGAGGGTGCATGACCACGCATTGCTTCGTCGGTGAGCGCGTGCTTGATGCTGTCGTAGCGCTCCTGGCCGACGCGGGCGTGCTCTGGATGCTCGGCGCGGGCCTGTTCGAGCTCTGCCAGCTTGGCGAGCAGAGCGTCGGGATCGAGTACCTGGTCGAGCAGCTGCGGGTGCAAGGAGGGCCTCCGATCGGGGTCGGCTAGAAGCAGAACTATCCTAGTAGGCGAGACCCAAGTAGTGCCGTGTGCTCGATCGGCCGTCGATGCCTTTTGAGGTGCGGAGGCGCGCCCGCGGGGTCAAGCTGCGACGACATCTGGGGGAGCCGTTGCGTCCCAGATGCCATCGATGCCCTCGACGATCTGCCTGGCCTGCTCCACCGTCATCCCGCCACCATCGAACAGACCATCGGCCTCCCATCGCGTCGGGTCCAGGCTCACGACGTAGGGGTCGATCGCCCTATCGGTCGGCGGCGACTCCGCCAGCGCGCGCGCCCCCCGCTCGAACATCGCGATCGCGATCGCCTCCGAGTTGCGCACGTGCTCGCGCAGCGCCTCGAGCAGGGCGTCGTCGTCGGGATACTCCTTGACGAGACCGAGGAGTCCCTGAATCGCCACGGCGAAGGGCGGGGGCATCACGGGCGCCCGCGGCCTGCGCTCGATCTCGTGCCATTCACGCACCAGCTCGTGCATGTTGATGCTCAGCCGCTCCAGCCGCTCCAGATCCTCATCCGCACGCCTCATGAACTCGAGATCGGTGGCCCTGTTCTGCGTGAAGATCAGGTTGTATCCGATGTGGTTGGCATAGAAGTCCCAGGTCAGGAAGCCACAGAGCACCCAGGGGTTGCCGAACAGTGGATAGGAGTCCCTGTACCTCGAGATCACGAAAGCGAACAGCCGCTGGTACATGTCGTTGAAGTACTCCACCCGCGCCTCGATGCCCTCGCCGTCCAGGTCGCGGACGACGAGATCGGCGGTGAACGTGTTGCCGTAGCCGATGAAGTCGGAGCCGGGCGAGTAGAAGGGATCGGCGAACGCCGCCGCCTCCCCCACCAGCGACCACCGTTCGGTCGAGTACGTCTGCTTGACCCCATATGCGAAGTCCTTGACGCGCAGGAAGTCCTCGACGTCCTCCTGGCGCGCCGCGACCGCTGCGGCGAGCTGGGGCTCGTGCTTGTGTAGCCACGCCAGCAGGCGATCGAACTCGTTGATCTCCTCGTAGGGGTGAAGGCGCGGGTCCGCGCACACGCCGATGCTGATCGGCCCGCTCGAGAGCGGGATCAGCCAAACCCAGTAGCCCTCTCCCATCAGGTGGTTGGTGCTGAGCTTGCGGATCCCCGGCTCGGACATCCGCGCCATCCAGGCCGCGTCGTCCCTGCCCCACTCCTCGAGGTCGAGCCCTCCTCCCAGACGGAACCAGGCGGAGTTGATGTGATGCCCACAGTCCGCGGCCAGCTCGAGCTTGCGCTTGAGGATGCTGGCGCGACCCGAGGCGTCCACGATCCAGCGCGCCGTCAGGCTGCCCTCGCTGTCGAACTGCTCGAAGGTAACTCGGTGCTCGTCGCCGCCGAGCTCGACCTCCCGCACCCGGGCGCCCTGCTGGATGTCGACGCCCAGCGCCCGGGCGCGTGCGGCGAGCTTGTTCTCGAACAGGCCCCGGTCGAGCTGGAAGTTGTCGTGCGGGGGAAAGAACGGCACTCCGAGCTCGGTTCGCGCGGTGATGTCCTCGTTGCTACCGCCGGGGAGGAAGTACCGAAGACCGCACTTCTTCAACTGCTCCTGCTGGAGATGCTCGCGCATCCCCACGACCTCGGAGAAGTAGTGCGCTCCGCAAGCCACCGTCGACTCGCCGACCTTGAAGGCCGCCAGCGGGGCGGGGCCCTCGCGCTTCTCGAGCACCACCACCTGCGTCTGCGGCCGGGCGAGCTTGAGCTGGATCGACAGCGTGAGACCCGCCAGCCCCCCTCCGAGGATCGCTACGTCGTAGTGCTCGGCTGGTGCCCGCACCGCCGCGATCTCGACAACCGACCTGCCCCGCTCGACGCTCATTTGCACCAGCTCTCGAAATCCTGGACCGAACCACCCACCCTACTACTCGATCCGGCTGGCTGGAAAAACGGGGAGGGAGGAACGATTCTCGAAACAGGCACCGATCTGGAAGCGTATCCGTGAGCTACACGCCCAGCAGGCCGTCGAGAAGGCCCTGAAGGTCGCGCTCGTGCTGACAGATGTCGATTTTCCGCGCTCTCACGATCTCCGGGAGCTGGTAGACATCGCCACCACCAACAACGATGTCAGGGTTCCAGGCTCGATTGAGGAGGCGCGTTGGCTGACACCGTGGGCGGCACAGCTACGCTACGAGATGTTGGAGCCTCTCGATCGTGATGCGGCCTTCTCAACGGCCTCCGACGCCGTTGTGTGGGCAACGGCGCTGCTCACAGGCTGATTGGCGCCTGCGCACTCCCCCGTCGGCGCTCCAAGGCGAGCGCTTGGGTTCGCACAAGCACCAAAACTCCCATGTCCGGTCGCTCACTCGTTCTTGGCTTCGCGGAGCCAAGAACAGACGAAAGTCACGGCGACGGGGAGGGAGGGACGAAGATCGAACCCCGATGCTGCCTGCCAGCGCATCAGGGAGCTCCACGCCAAGCGCTTCCGGCGACGGGCGTAGTGCCCCGTGAGGATGGCAAAGGATGGGCCCTGCTCGAGCACGGGGATGGCGCGGGACATCTGGCTGGTAGGTCTCAGCGGCGTACACCAGTTCTGCTCCTACCGTGGTAGCATCAGGGCAATGGCGACCCAGAAGCGATCGATCTCGTTTGACGAGTCAGTGCTCCGCGAGGCCGAGCTGCGGATCACCGAGTCGGGGGGGAACCTGTCGGCGTTCGTGAATGCTGCGCTGTTGCACGAGCTTCAAGTAGCGCGTGGCCGCGAGCTGCTTGCCGAGGATGACGCTGAGTTTGGTGCGGTATCGGCCGAGGTCAAGACCCAAGTTCTCGCCGAGTGGCCGGCCTGACGCTCGACGCCGGGGCGCTGATCGCCTACGAGCGTGGGCAGGAGCGCATTCGCGAGATTCTCGCGGTCAGCTACGAGCGCGGCCTCGTGCCCACGATCCCGGCGGTCGCGGTCGCCGAGGTCTGGCGCGGCGATGCCAAGGATGCCCGCGTCGCTCGTCTGCTGAAGGCATCCTCCATTGAGATCCTCGACGAGCGGATCGCGCGCGCAGCCGGGGGCCTGCGGCGGACGACGCGTGGGGCCAACGCGATCGATGCCTGCATCGCTGTTGGTGTGCGCCGCCGCGGGGATGCGATCGCCACCTCTGACCCCGGCGACATGCGAGCGCTTCTCGGAGAGGGATTCACCATACTCACGGTCTGATCCACGCCGAACGCCCGCGTGGGGTACGGCAAGGCCAAACTGGGTCGCGTGGGACGTTCCAACCACCATTCGCGCTATAGGCTGCTCGCCGTGAGCGCCCACGACGATCCGAATGAGGGCAGGCGCGGCCCGTTCTGGGATGTGCTCGAAGGCCGACGAGAGCCGCCGCCCGCCGCGGTGTTGCTGGGCTGGGAGCTTGTGGCGGTTGACCCCGAGGAAGGCACAATCGAGGTCGCGTTCACCGCGACCGAGCAGTTCACCAACCCAGCCGGCCACATACAAGGCGGTTTCCTGGCGGCTATGCTCGACGACACACTCGGCCCGGCACTGGTGGCCACACTCGGCGATGGCGAATGGGCACCGACAATTGATCTGCACGTGCAGTTCCTCGTGCCTGCGCAGCCCGGGCGACTGATCGGTCGCGGCCGGATCACGCGTCGCGGCCGCGACATCGCGTTCTTGTCGGGCGATCTATGCTCGGACTCGGCCATCGTGGCTACCGCGATGGCCGTGGCCGCCATTCGGCGAGTAGCCATGCATTAGCGCTAGGGAAGGATCTCGGCGCGAAAGCCGTAGCGCACACGACTCCATCCTGTCTAGCTACCTCGCGCAAGCGCCGACGGCGACATCGCTCATTGGCTGCTCATCGATGACGTCTTCGGGGGTAGCCTCTAGACGCTTGCCTCATCACGATAAGTCGGATTTTGTCATTGACGAATGCTGAGACCAGCAAGCTAGCGGCGACTGCAAAGAGAAGCGCGGAAAGCACGTTACGCTCGTTCAGCTTCGCCGAGGCGTTGTTCGCCCGGAAGGTTTGGACACTAGAACAGAATCGTTCGTTGACTTGCGTCAGATAATCGTTGAACTGATCTTCCAATTTGGCGGGTGGTTCTTGTTCGCGCGTCGTACAAGCAAGAACGGTCCTTTTGCGCAGAACACGAGCACCGGCTTCCAGTGCCGCCCGGTCGGGTTCTTGGCGGGGAACCGACATTTCGACTACCGCGTCGAGCGTTAGCGGGTCCGCGAGGTTCTCGTTGAGGTGGTGGCCTTCGACGTAAAAGGGCGCGTTGTCGACGCCAGTCAACGATTCTTCTTCTCCTGAAGAGGCCAGGGCCGGACTGGTGATGAAGCAGGAGCCATATCCCGCCGTATGTGCAGCCATCAGCTTGAGGCGAAACTGGGCAGCCACATGTGAGACAGTCCAGTGGTCGATGTGGGCTAGTGCGATGGAGGCGCCTTCGTCATGGACGAGCGGTACAACATGCCAGGTGGGTTCCCTCAGGTTCACTGGATAGATAGATGCGACACCATTCACTTCCTCCTGCAAGATGCGCACGCCTGAGGTCGCAATGAGTAGGCGCGTTGGTTGTTTGATCGTATCCATAAAATCCTTTGGCTGCCATTGGAGACGCCCCGTAACGATGGCCGGGCCTTCACAGTCCGCTGATGCTTCGATGCGCAGACTCAGAAGCCAATTTGGTTCATGGGTGGGCCTTTCCGACGTGGCTTCCGTATTGGTGCTGACCCATAGGTTCCACGGTTCAGCAGGGTTTGGCGTCGGCGCGAAGCTCGGCTTTACCAGGAGCCAGCCCCCAGCTAGTAGGGCGAGACCAGCGATCAGCAAACCCAATCTCGTTCTTGAAGCGCGCCTTGCACCCGGTGGCAGCCGCTCCAATTCGATTGACATACGGCGGGTACGCCCGTATGAGTAGCGGCGCTGCCGTGGCCTCTTCTTCACACCATCAAAGCGGGATCAAGGAGATGCTGGCGGATTCCGTCGATCAGGGTTGGTGTCTGCTGCATCTAGCCGAAGTCGTGGCTGCCTAGAGAGCGCGTTTCGGAGGTCGCGCAACACAAAGTCCACAACTCTGCGGGCGATCAGCCGGCCAACTGGTGCCCAAGTCTTCAGCACCGCAAGGCCAAACGAACGGCCGGTAGTGCCGACCCATCATGCTTGCGCAGAGGCAGTCGCCATTGGCCGTATCGTATCGGTCATTAACCTGGGATCGCGCTCGCGCTGGATTGCTCTCCATGCGACCGGCGACGCCAGACCGCCCGACGGCTAGAGGATCGGCCCCAACTAATCATCGAAGCCTGCGGATGTGTTCGGGACACTCTAGACGTGGCGACCTCCACCAACTGCAAGCGGCAGTCTCGCCGTGTCGCCGCGCCAGAACCCGAGCGCGGACAACCGCCACTAACCCGGCCAAAACGGAGGGGGAGGGATTCGAACCCTCGTCCGGGGAGGTCCCCGAAAACGCCTTTCAAGGGCGCCGCATTCAACCGCTCTGCCACCCCTCCGGGGGTGCCCCCCCAAAGGCTAGTCGACCAGGCCATGGCGGTGGTGGCGGCGGTGAGGTCAGGCAGCGCTGTGCAGGGCACCCCGCGAGGCGACCGCCTCGCCGTGGCGGATCAGGTCGGCGGCGCGCTCGGCGATGGCGATCGTGGGGGCGTTGGTGTTGCCACGGGGGACGGTGGGCATCACGGAGGCGTCGATCACGCGCAGCCCCTCGATCCCGCGCACGCGCAGCTCGGTGTCGACCACGGCCTCGGCGTCGGAGCCCATGCGGCAGGTGCCAACGGGGTGGTAGAGCGTGAAGGTCTGCTGGCGGATGTGCGCGCGCAGGTCCTCCTCGGAGTCCGAGGCGGGGGTGTAGTAGGGGCGGCTGGTGTACGGGACGAGCGCGGGCTGGCGGGCGATCTCCATCGCGACCCGCAGGCCCTCGACCATCCTCGCCATGTCGCTCTCCTCGGAGAGGTAGTTGTGGAGGATGTAGGGCTTGGCGGTGGGGTCGGGCGAGAGCGGCGCCACGATCCCCCGGCTGGCGGGCGTGAGCACGCAGGGCGCCACGCCGAAGCCGTGCTCGAAGACGGGCTCGTCGACATAGAGGGCGGGCGCCGCGTGGAACTGGATGTCGGGCGCTTCGAGATCCGCACTGGAGCGGATGAAGCCGCCGGCCTCGGCGACGTTGGAGGTCAGTGGGCCCCGCCCCTCTCCGAGGAAGGCGGCGAGGTTCTCCTCGCTCAGGGGGTTCAGCAGCGAGACCGGCTCGTCGTGGGCCCAGGAGAGTCCGGAGGCGGGGTGATCCTGCAGGTTCTGCCCGACGCTGCGCAGATCCTGCACCACGGGAATCTGGAGCATGGTCAGGAGTTCCGCGGGGCCGACCCCGGAGAGCATCAGCAGGTGGGGCGAGTTGTAGGTTCCACCGCAGAGGATCGTCTCGCGCGTGGCGCGCAGCTCGTGCAGCTCCCCCAGCCGTGCCGCCTGGACGCCGACGGCGCGCTCGCCCTCGAACAGCACGCGGTGGACCTGCGTGTAGGTCTCCACCGTAAGGTTGGGGCGGTTGCTCGCGGGGTGCAGGTAGGCCACGGCGGCGCTGCAGCGGCGCCCGTCGCGCTGAGTGCGCTGGTAGCGCCCGAAGCCCTCCTGCGCGGCGCCGTTGAAGTCCTCGTTGGCGGGCAGGCCCGCCTGCGCGCAGGCCTCCAGGAAGGCGTCAGTGATCGGGTTGGGCGCGCGGTCCTCGCAGACGCTCAGCGGCCCCGCCGCCCCGTGCAGCTCCGAGGCCCCGCGCTCGTTGCCCTCGGCGCGCTTGAAGTAGGGGAGCAGATCCTCGAAGCCCCACCCCTCGCAGCCCCCCTCGCGCCACCCGTCGTAGTCGGCGCGGTTGCCGCGGATGTAGACCATCGCGTTGATCGAGGATGAGCCCCCGAGGGTCTTGCCGCGGGGCAGATAGATGCGCCTGCGATCGGCGAAGGGCTCCGCAGCGGTCGAGTAGTCCCAGTCGACCTGGGTGCGAAACAGCGCGCTGAAGGCGACGGGCACGTGGATGTTCTCGATCGTGTCCGGGGGGCCGGCCTCGATCAGCGCCACGCTGACGTCGGGATCCTCGCTGAGGCGCGCCGCGAGCACACATCCGGCCGACCCCGCTCCGACGATCACATAGTCGTACTCGTGCATCTGAACCGCCTCCCTCGTCGCGCCGAGCGGACGCTCGCGTCTGAATCAATGCTACACCCGCAGCCGCAGGCGTCTGGCATGGATGCAGACAGCTCGGCCCCGAGCTCGGCTCGGCTCCGCGGAGCTGGTCCGCTACGCGCTGGAGCGCGGGTCGATGAGCGTCTGAGGGCTGGAGTGGGCTCAGAGGCGCTCGTCAAGAGAGAGAAACATGACTTGATAAATCCAACGCGTGTCGCCTACATTGCACATGCGGGTCGATTTGGGGGGACCGTGAGGCGTTTGGAGGTTGCGGGGAGGGCTGAGGGGTAGAAAGACGATCGGAGGGTGGCACGGAAGTGAGCAGGCACGGCAGGCAGAACGGCAGGGAAAGCGAAGACAGGCTGCTCGCGAACGGGCGGCGGCATGCCCGCCCCGCTCTGCAGCACGAACAGGTTGGGGAGATCCAGCGCGCACGGATCCTGGGCGCGATGGTCGACTTGACCCACGAGCGGGGCGCCGAACGGGTGACGGTCGCTCATGTGGTGGCCCGAGCGGGCGTGTCGCGGCGCACCTTCTACGAGCTCTTCGAGGACCGTGAAGCGTGTCTACTCGCTGCTCTGGACGATGCGTTCGAGCGGATCGCCGATGCGGTGCTCCCGGCCTACCGGCGCGAGCACGTCTGGAGCGATCGGATCGGGGCGGCCCTCACCGCGCTGCTCGAGCTCTTCGACTCCGAGCCGACCGTGGCGGCGCTGTGCGTGGTCGACACGCTCGCCGCCGGTCCCGCGGCCATGGAGCGCCGCGCGCGGGTGGTGGACGCGCTGGTGAGGACCGTGGACCGTGGACGTCGCGAGGCGGCCGCCCCTGCCGGTCTCAGTCGCGTGACGGCGGAGGGCGTGGTGGGCGCGGTGCTGGGCGTCCTCTACACGCGTCTGTGCGAGCCGAGTCCCAAGCCGCTGATGGGACTGCGCGGCCAGCTGATGAGCATGATCGTGCTCCCCTATCTCGGCTCCGAGGCCGCCGCGGCCGAGCTGGCTCGCCGCCCGCTGCGGGTGCGCCGGGCGCGTAGTACGGACCCTCTCAAGCAGCTGGACATTCGTTTGACCTACCGCACGATGCGCGTCCTCTGTGCGGTCGCCGCCCGACCGGGGCTCAACAACCGCCAGGTCGCACGCGAAGCGGGGGTGGCCGATCAGGGCCAGATGTCGAAGCTGCTGGCGCGTCTGGAGGGCCTCGGTCTGATCGCCAACGCGGGCGAAAGCCAGATCCGCGGAGAACCGAACGTCTGGACGCTGACTCCGCGTGGCCATGAGCTCGAGCGGGCGATCCGCGTGCGGGCCGATCGCTGATCCCCCTGTAGCAGTGCCCAAGCCCGCCTCGCGTGGCCACTGGAAGGCCCGCTGACCGATCCGAGCATGGGCCGATCCCTGACCTCCGTGTAGCGGCGCCCCAAACACTGGCCCGCGCGGGGTCCACCGGAACGCCCGCTGACATTAAGCAGGGCTCCGACTAGACAAAGCATCGCGTGTGCGTCTATAATGTGGCGATCGCGCGGGTAGGCGCGCTCGAGGAGCTAGGGTCTGGGGGAGGTGTTAGATGGGTTCCATAGCTGGTAGCAGCACTGCCCTCGCGGGATCCTTCGCGGGAGCCGCCCGTCGCTATTGGCTGGGTGTCTTCCCGCGTGTCTGCGCCGAGCGGCGCCGGCGGGAGTCCCGTGCCCGGGAGATACCCGACCAGCTTCTGCGTCAGGTGGTGGTCGACGCGCTGCACAAGTGGGGCAACATCGAGGGGGCAAGCGCGTTCGCGGCCTTCGTCCCCCGCCGACGGCGCTCTGCGGCGGTGCGTGCGATGGCCTGCTTCCAGGCGGCCTACAACTACCTGGACATGCTCACAGAGCTGCCGAACACCGACCCGGTGGCCAACGGGCGGCTGCTGCACCGGGCCCTGCTGGTTGCGTTGGACCCCGAGGCGGAGCACCTCGACTACTACGCCCACCACCATCTGCACGATGACGGGGGCTACCTTGCGGAGACGGTGGATGGCTGCCGCGCGGCGCTGGCAGAACTGCCCTCCTACGCGGCGGTGGCGCCGGCGGCGCTGCGCGCGGCTGAGCGGATCGTGGCGTTCCAGAGCTGCAATACGGGTGAGGTGCAAGGCGACTACCTGGCCCTGGAACAGTGGGCGCGGGCGCACACGCCGGCGAGTAGCGGCCTGCGCTGGTGGGAGACGGCCGCCTCTGGGGGCTCCTCGCTGTGCGTGTATGCGCTGATCGCGGCGGCCGCCGAGTCGGATGTCGATTCCATGGAGATCGCGGCGATGGAGGAGGCCTACTTCCCCTGGATCGGGGCATTGCACTCGCTGCTCGACAATCTGGTGGACGCCGCCGAGGACTACGCCACGGGACAGCGCAGCCTCGTCGGCTGCTATGCCTCCCCGGTGGATGCGGCCACGCGCATGGGCCTCCTGGCGGAGCGCGCGATGGAGGCCGCGCGTTCGCTGCCGGGCCGCCGCCACGAACTGGTGCTGGCGGCGATGGCCAGCTTCTATCTCTCGACGGCGGAGGCACGCGGGCCCGACGCGGCGCCGGTGGCCGACGCGGTGTTGCGCGCGCTCGGGGAGCCGGCGGCGCTGTCGATGATCGTTTTTCGCTCCCGTCTGGCGCTGCGGCGCCTGGCGCCGAGCGCCCCCGGAGCGCCCGCGCGGCGCGGTGACGGGGCGGAGGTCGTGCTACCGAGTGTGGTTGGTGAGTTGGTACAGGGTGGGACCGCGGGCGCAATCGCGTTGACCGCGACCCCGCCCGGCACTGTGGGCCATGAGGGACATGGCATCAAGTAGAGTCCCTGTCTGATCGGATCTATACATAAGGGCGCCGTGGAGCGGTCTGGTCACCGTCGTATCCGCGGCCCGAGGGAGAGTTTCCTTGCTTGAGCTACGCAATCTTGTAAAGCATTACGCCGAGGCTGGCGGCGAGCCGATACGCGCCGTGGACGGTGTTTCGATGACCGTCGAGCCGGGCGAGATGGTCGCGTTGTACGGCCCCAGCGGTTCGGGTAAGACCACGCTGCTGCTGATGGTCGCAACGCTCTTGCAGCCCACCAGCGGCGCGGTGCTGATCGGCGGACGCGACGTCTCCTCGCTCTCCGAGCGCGAGGCCTCGCACTTCAGGCTCTCCGAACTTGGCTTCATCCGCCAGAACTTCGACCTGCTGCCGGGAGTGAGCGCGATCGACAACGCGGTGCTGAAGCTCCTGAAGAGCATGCGCTGGCGCGAGGCCCACCGCAAGATCGCGCCGATGCTGGATCGTCTGGGCCTCGGCGGACGCCTCGAGCACAGCGCGGAGACGCTCTCCATGGGCGAGCGCCAGCGGGTCATGATCGCCCGTGCGCTCTCCACCGAACCGCGCCTGCTGCTTGCCGACGAGCCCACCGGCAGCCTCGACAGCCAGCGCGGCCGCGAAGTGCTCGAACTGCTGACAGAGCTCTGCCGCGAGCATCAGGTGGCGATCGTGCTCGTCAGCCACGACCCCCAGGCGGCGGCCTACGCCGACCGTGTGTACGCCCTGCGCGACGGGAAGCTCGGGGAGTACGAGCCCGAGCAGTGGGCTGCGCGGGTCGCGCAGTAGGCGTCGGGGTCACTGTCTTGAAGCCCTCCAACGTACTGCACCTCTACCGCGTGCGGCTGCGCGCGCGCCTCCTGCAGGAGCTGTTCGCGGTCGTCGGGATCGCTGCAGGCGTGGCGCTGCTGTTCGCCTCGCAGGTCGCGAGCTCGAGCCTCTCGAGCTCCGTGGCGCAGCTCTCGCACGGAATCGTCGGCAATGCCACCCTGCAGCTGGTCGCCCGCGACGCGCAGGGCTTCGAAGAAGGGTACGTCAAGCAGGTGCGCGCGATCCCCGGCGTGCGCACCGCGGCGCCGCTGCTGGAAGGCAACGCCAACGCGGTCGGGCCCAAGGGGCACGAATCGGTGGAGCTCGTCGGCGCCGACGCGAGTCTCTCCGAACTCGGGGGCTCGCTCGTGCACCACACGCAGCTCTCCCCGGTGGCGGGGATCGGTGCGATCGTGCTGCCCTCGCCGCTGGCAAAGAAGATCGGCGTGACCAAGTTCGGCGATGAAGCCACCCTCCAGCTGAACGGGCGGGTCGCCCAGGCGCCCCTCTACGAGCAGCTGACCGCCAAGCAGATCGGCCCGCTGATCTCGACCCCGATCGCGATCGCCCCGCTCTCCTTCGCCCAGGAAATGAGCGGCCTCACCGGGCGCGTCAGCCGCATCCTCGTGGAGCCCGCTCCGGGCCAGGAAGCGCAGGTGCACGCGGCGCTCGTGCGGCTCGCCGCCGGGCGGCTCAACGTCGAGCCGGCTAGCTACGACGAAAAACTGTTCGCGCGCGCGGCCGCCGCCACCAACCAGTCCACGTACCTGTTCGCGGTGATCAGCGCGCTGGTGGGCTTCCTCTTCGCCTTCAACGCGATGCTGCTCACGATCCCCCAGCGCAGGCGGCTGATCGCGGACCTGCGCCGCGACGGCTACCCGCCGGGGACGGTGATCTGGGTGTTGATGTTCGACGCCGTGGTCCTCGGCGTGCTCGCCTGCATCGTGGGGCTCGTGCTCGGCGAGGAGCTCTCGATCCACCTCTTCCACTCCAACCCCGGCTACCTCTCCTCCGCGTTCGCCGTGGGCTCCCAGCGGACGGTGAGCGCCAAGAGCGTCGGGATCGCCGTCATCGGGGGGATGCTCGCCGCCTCGGTCGCGGTGCTGAGCCCCTTCAAAGACATCGTCTCCCGCTCCCCGCTCGCGGCGATCACGCAGAAGGAGGGCGGCAGTGGGGCCGGCCCCACGGGTTGGCTCGCGCTCGGGGGGGTCGTGTGCCTGGCGGCTGCCACCGCGATCCTGCTCGCCGCCCCGAAATCGGCGGTGCTCGGGATGGTCTTCCTCGTCGGCGCGCTGCTGCTGCTGCTGCCGATCCCGCTGAACGCCACGCTCGCGCTGGTGCGGCGCATCGCCCCCGGGATCACGAGCGCGGTCCCGCACGTCGCGGTGATGGAGCTGCGCGCCGGGCGCGCGCGCGCCGTCGCGATCGCCGCGACCGGCGCGGTCGCGGTCTTCGGCAGCGTCGCGATCGAGGCCGCCCACGGCGACCTGCTGAAGGGCCTGGAAAACGCGGGGCGGGACATGAACGCGTTCACCAACGTGTGGGTCTCCCCGGCGGGCTCCTACAACCTGCTGAAGACCACCCCGTTCGAACCCAAGCAGCAGGCGCAGCTCGCGCGCCTACCGGGCGTGAGCGCGGTGCGCTCCTACCGCGGGGGGCTGCTCGACATCGGCGAACGGCGCGTGTGGGTGATCGCGCCCCCGCGCGAATCCACCCCGCTGCTGCCCTCCAGCCAGATCCTCGAAGGGAACCTGGCGCGCGCCACCGCGGAGGTCCGTTCGGGGGACTGGGCGGTGATCTCGCAGGCGATCGCCAACGAACACCACCTGCACATCGGCGATTCCTTCGCGCTTCCCACGCCGGTCCCCACCACGTTCAGGGTGGCGGCGATCGGCACCAACATCGGCTGGGCGCCCGGCGCGATCATCATGAACGCCACCGCCTTCGCCAGTGCGTGGGGCTCGAACCAGATCAGCGCCTACAACGTTCTGCTGGCCCCCGGCGTCTCGCAGTTGCAGGGCAGGCGGGAGATTGAAAAGGCGCTCGGACCGAACTCGGGGCTGGCGGTGGGAACCGCCGAACAGCACTCCGACGAACAGCGCGCGCTGAGCCGCCAGGGACTGGAACGCCTCACGCAGATCGCCACGCTGATCTTGATCGCCGCGGTGCTCGCGATGGCGGCGGCGATGGGCAACATGGTCTGGCAGCGCCGCCCCCGTTTGGCGAAGTTGAAGCTGGAGGGCTTCCCGCGCAACGAACTGTGGCGCACGATCCTGCTTGAGAGCCTGCTGCTGCTCGGCGTGGGCTGTGTGAGCGGCGCGCTCTTCGGCCTCTACGGCCAGCAGCTACTCGACCGCGCGCTCGCCAACGTGGTCAACTTCCCCGTCGTCTACTCCTTCGGCGCGCTCGTCGCGCTCGCAAGCCTCGCGCTCGTCACCGCCGCCGCGGTGGCAATCGTCGCGATCCCCGGGTACCTCGCCGCCGGGGTTCCTCCCGCGGTCGCCCTGCAGGACTAGAGGCGCAGGCAGCCTCTGCAGGCTGGCCTCCATCAAGCACCCTGGCGCCACTACCGATGGTTGATGGAGTATGAGAACTTTCGGCCTCGTCGTCGCCCTCCTTGCCTGCTACGCGGGCGCGATGCCGGCGGCGGCTACGGCCTTAGCAAGCTCGCGGTGCCCGTCGCGTGGCGCTCACGTCCTCCTGCACGATGCCGGCAGCGTGGTCTACTGGTTCCCGCACCGCGGCGAATCAGGTCGCGAGGAAGGCGCCGCGGTCTACGCATGCACGCGCGGCCACCGTGCTGTCGTCCTCCACGAAGTGCTCGAATACGAGGACGTAGGCGTTGGGGAATGCACCGGCTACCCCGGGGGCTGTCTGCCGAGCGACTGGCGGCACACGATCGCGCTCGCGGGCGCGGTGCTCGCCTACGCGACCGAATCGAGCGCAGGGACCAGGTACAGCCCCTGCGACTGTACACACTGGGGCATCACAGTGGTCGACCTGAGCACAGGACGAGTCGTCCACCGTGTCCCCACTGGTCCGCACCACGGGACGATCGAACCGGAAGGGTCCCTGGAAGCTAAACCGGAACGCGGCGATCTTTACGTTGGCGTCGGGCGCGCCGAGCAGGTCGTCGTCGAGTCCGACGGCTCCGTGGCGTGGGTCGCCGAAAACTTCATCTCCTGGCTCGAAGCCTTCAGAGCCGGGCGGGAACACGAACCTCGCACCTACGAACTGCGGGCGATCGACCAGGGCGGCGAACGCCGCATCGCTTCGGGCCCCACACTCGACCCTCATTCGCTGGCCTTCCACGGCAGTCGCCTCGAATACGCGTTCCGATACTCCACGGTCGTTCAGTAGCGGCCATCGCCCGAAACAAAACGGGTGCCCGTCCCACGTGGGCAGGGCACCGAGAGCTCAAGCGTGGCCATACTCCCGACGGGTGGGCGGGCGCGGATCCGATCCTCCGCGTCCGCCCACACCGGGCAGAGACTTGCTCCTACTTGTGCTTGTGATGTTTCTTGACGGCTGGCGGGCAGGGGACGGTGGCCGTCGTGGAGGTGTGGCTGCCGTCCTGGAAACTGAATTCCGCCCCGAACGGGAAGCCGCCGCGCGGGCAGTGTTCCGGCACGGAGATGCCCACGGGGTGGAAGTGCACGATTTTGCCGTGGACTTCCTTGGTGTAGTCCAGGTGGGCGGGGCCGATTGTGGTTTCCACGCTGACGATCGAGACATCGGGCCCGCCGGGAACGCTGCTGATCTCCGGTATGGCTGTGTCCAGCGAGTTGCTGAATATCCCCGAGGCTGGCAGCAGTTCGCCTCTGAAGACCAGCTGGGTGGAGATCGGGCTTTCCCCGTTGGCGTAGAACAGCACGACGATGTTGCTGGCTTCGGTTGGCGGCCCCATCAGGGCCTGGATTTCGGGGATCTCGTGGCCGTCCCCGGTGCCGAATGGAACTTCCACGGCCGCCGTACCAGACCCGAGCCGGGAGTCGGGGGGGCAAGCGGAGATGCCTTTTTCGCTAAGCAGTTCGGGCTGGCAGATCGCCAGTCCGAGCGTGGTCTGCGTGTAGTTCATGCCCGCCGGCATGAGGAGGTTGATGCTCGACAGCGGCGGGGGAGCCACACCTTCCTTGGTGGATAGATGGAACCCGAACTTGAGCGTTGTGCTGGCGCCCAGCTTGTCCGGCGTGAACGATGCGTGGAGCGACGCGGTCTCGGTGACGGCGCCGGCGGTCGCCGGGACGCACCCGCAGACCAGCGCAGCCGCAACCATCAGGGTTCTGAGTTTGAGCATGGGATCTCCCGCCGCCTGCGTTGTCAGTCGGAGAGGCTGCCGTCGACCCGAACGGTCACGGCGCCGCTTGCGCGCTGGATCGTACCGCTAAAGCTGATGCCCGACCCGTGCGCGTGGGAGTAGCTGCCGGTCCCATGGGTGATCGACAGGGTGCCCGTGAAGCTCGCGGTGGCGCCGAGGTTGTGGTAGCTGCCCGACGCGGTGCCGGTCATCGTGCCGCCGCGGGCGTGGACGGTGAGTTCGGCCTTCACGTGGGTGGTGGAGACGACGTCGAGGCTGAGCGTGACGGTGCCCCCGATGGAGCCGGTCGCCTGGCCGCTCTCGTACAGGTTGAACCCCTTGCTCGAGGTCTTGTGCAGGTGCCCGCTGTCGTTCAGCGTGATGGTCTTCGCCGCGTGCGCGGGGGATCCCGAGGCGCCGGTGACGCCGACGGCGAGGGCCATCGTGCCGGCGGCTGCTGCCAGCGTGCCTCCAACGGCAAGCCTACGGTGAGCAAAAAGCTTCATGTCCATGATTCCTCTCCTCCTGCTGCTTTGTGTAAGGCCCCTTCCGAGGCCGGAAAGCCTATCGGCACGGTGGGCTTCCCGTCAAGACGGTGTCTATAACGTCCGTCGTTCGATCAAACCCACGGCGGGCGGGCGAGTTGCGCAGACGTGTCGCACTCGGCGCCTGGTGGCTCTTGGGCCACATGATAGAAACTATCGCTTACGAACGCGCCTGTCGAGCCGAGCCGGTCGCTGGCGGCCGGCACGGCTAGCTGGTGTGCGGCAGATGGGCCGCTGGTGCAGCCTCACGGAGACGGCGGTCGGGCGGCTGATGTCGCCTCACGGGGGAGCGGGCGGCAGGCCGCGGATACGGGACTCAAGGTACTGGGGTCGCCGCCGATATATGAGGGTATGCCCGCCCAAGGTCGAGTTCCCTCGACTCCAGAGACCAACGCAAAGACGGAGGTGGGGACGGCGCCCCTGCATGCGGCCGTCGTCGACGATCTGCGCCGTCTCGGGGAAGCCCTGAAAGGCGGAACGGACGAAGTGGTCGCGGAGATGCAGCGCCGCTCGGCGGGGTCCGGCGCGGTGCTGGACGCGCTCGTGGAAGACAGCTTCGCGCGGGTGGGCTCGGTCTCGACGATCGCGGTCGCCAGGTGGATGGCCGGCGACGGCGAGGAGGTCGCACGCGAGGTGGGCCGCGAGTCGTGGCGGATCTTCGGCCAGCTGGCCGCCCAGCGGGCGGCGCCGTTGAACGAGGTCACCAAGCGCTGCCTGCGCTGGCGCGACGCGGCCGAGGAGGTCGTGCACGGGCGCGCGGCGGCGCTTGGCCTGGGAGAGGAGGTGCTGGAGCGGGCGCTGGAGATGCTGCAGCGCAGCCTGGACGTGACGCTCGTGCGGATGTGCGAGGCCTTCGAGGAGGAGCGCCGCAAAGCGCACGAGGAGCTCTCCCGCCGCCAGGACGAGCTGGCCTTCCTGGCGACCCACGACCCCCTCACGGGCCTGCCGAACCGCACGCTGATCCTGGACCGCGTCGAGCAGATGCTCGTGCGCTCGCGCCGCAGCCGCACGCCCGTGGCGGCGCTGTTCGTGGACCTGGACAACTTCAAGGGCATCAACGACACGCTCGGCCACGGGGCGGGCGACCGGCTACTGAAGGCGGTCGCCGCGCGTCTGGGGGCCGCGATCCGCGACACCGACGCGCTGGGGCGCCTCGGGGGGGACGAGTTCGTGGTGATCGCCGAGGGCATGTCGCTGGCGGCCGGCCCAGAGCTGATCGCGGAGCGCCTGCTGGTGGCGCTCGAGCAGCCGTTCGTGCTCGACGGCTCCGACTCCAACCGCCTGGCGGTCAGCGCCAGTGTGGGGATCGCGATGGGCGACCGGGAGTCCGCCGAGGAGCTGCTGCGCGACGCGGACATCGCGATGTATCGATCCAAGTGGGACGGCAAGAACCGCTACACGGTGTTCGAGTCCGCGATGCAGGACGCCGTACAGAGCCGTATGGAGCTCGAGATGGATCTGCACGAAGCCTGCGAAAAGGACCAGTTCTTCCTGGTATACCAGCCCACCTTCGATCTCCAGAGCATGAGCCCCACCGGGGTGGAGGCGCTGCTGCGCTGGAACAGCCCCCGCCGCGGGGTGGTGCAGCCCGATGACTTCGTGCAGCTGCTCGAGGAGACCGGCATGATCACGGAGATCGGGCGATGGGTTCTGTTCGAGGCCTGTAGGCAGAGCGCGGCGTGGCGTGCGGCGGGGCACGCGATCGGCATGTCGGTCAACGTGTCGGCCCGGCAGCTTGAAACCGACGAGTTCATCGACCACGTCCGGGAGTCCCTGGAGACGAGCGGCCTGGAGCCGGGGGCGTTGACCCTGGAGATAACCGAGACCACGATCATGCGCGACGCCGAGCAGACGGTCCGCCGGCTCGGCGCGATCAAGGACCTTGGGGTCCGGATCGCGATCGACGACTTCGGCACCGGCTACTCCTCGCTCTCGCACCTCCAGCAGTTCCCCGTGGACGCGCTGAAGATCGACCGCTCCTTCATCGCGCGCCTCACGCAGAGCCCCGAAGGCGAGACGCTGATCCGCACGCTCGTGCAGCTCGGCAAGGCGATGTCGATCGAGACGCTCGCCGAGGGCATCGAGCGCCATGGCGAGCTGAGCCTCCTGCAGGACGAGCACTGCGACAGCGGGCAGGGGTTCCTGTTCGCGCGCCCCCTCGACGCGGCCACGGCGGAGGCCTTCTTCCAGACCTGGGGCGGCGATCTCGCGGAGACCTTCGCGCAGGAGGCGTTGTAGGGCAGGTCACCCGGCCTTCGCGTCGTGGTGAAGGCGCCTGTGGGCTCAGGCCACCGCGGCCTTGGCGTCGTGGTTGAAGGACCCCACCTCGCGCTCGCTCAGCGAGGTGCTCGGGGGGTGCTCCTGGAGAGTCTTCAGGCTGCGGTGGATGTCGGCGAGCAGCAGGTCGGCCATGTCGCGGCTGAACCCGTGGCGCACGAGGATCCGCTGGATCGCGAGGCCCTCGAGGTGGGGGGGCAGCGTGTAGGCCGGCACGAGCCAGCCGTGGGCGCGCAGGCGGTCGGCGAGGTCGAACAGGTTGAAGGTGTGCTCCCGGTCCTCCGTCAGCTTCCAGGAGACGGCGGCGATGCCCTCCTGGGGATCCCCGCCGTGGACGATCTCGAAGGGGCCGAGCTTGGCGATCTCCTGCGCGAGGTGGCGGCAGGTCTCATAGGTGGCCCCGTGGATGCGGCTGTAGCCCTCGCGCCCGAGGCGGATGAAGTCGTAGTACTGGGTCACCACCTGGCCCCCGGGCCGGGAGAAGTTGAGGTTGAAGGTGGGCATCTCCCCGCCGAGGTAGTTGACGTTGAAGATCATCCGCTGCGGCAGGTCGCGCTTTTCGCGCCACACCGCCCAGCCGCAGCCGAGCGGCGCGAGGCCGGTCTTGTGCCCGGAGGCGTTGATCGACTTCACGCGGGGGATGCGGAAGTCCCACTCCAGCTCGGGCGCGGTGAACGGCGCGAGCAGGGCGCCGCTGGCGCCGTCCACGTGGAGGGGGATGTCGAGGCCCCGTTCGGCCTGCAGCCCGTCGAGCGCGGCGGCGATGGCAGCGACGTCCTCGAACAGGCCGGTGAAGGTCTGCCCGAGCGTGGCCACCACCATGATCGTGTTCTCGTCGCAGAGCTCCACGCACTGCTCGGGGCCCATCAGGTAGCGCCCGGAGTCCATCGGGACCTCGCGGATCTCCACGTCGAAGTAGCGCGCGAACTTCTCCCAGCAGACCTGCACGGGGCCGCATACGAAGTTCGGCCGCTCGGAGTCTGTGGAGGAGGGGGAGGAGGGGGAGGGGTTCGCGTGTGCGGCCCCCTCCTCGCGGCGCTCGCGCCAGCGGAACTTGGCCGCGAGGCCCGCCAGCATCGCGGCCTCGGAGGAGCCGGTGGTGGAGGTGCCGAGCGTGGTGTCGGGGTGCGGGGAGTGCCACAGGTCGGCGAGCATCCGCACGCAGCGCGCCTCGAGCTCGGCGGTCTGGGGGTACTCGTCCTTGTCGACGATGTTCTTGTCGAAGGACTCCGCGAGCAGCTTCACCACCTCGGGCTCCACCCAGGTGGTGCAGAAGGTCGCGAGGTTCATGCGCGCGACCCCGTCGAGCAGCAACTCGTCGTGCACCAGCGCGTAGGCCAGTCGCGGGTCGGCCTCGTGCGCGGGAAAGCGGCGCTTAGGCGCCCCCCGGCGGGCCATCAACGACTCGTAGGGGTCCTCCTCGTCGGGGTTCGTGGGGGTGTGGGGGTGCTCGCTCATCATTGACGCTCCTTGCTCTGAGTGGGGCTCCGCGGGGGTTGCTCGCGGGGCGCTGAGGGGCGCGGCTTCTCGCCGGTCTCGCGCGGCGGCAGGGGGTCCGATCTGGGGGCTCCCCCCGAAGGATGACGGATCGTGGCGTTCACCCGCGTGAACGCAAGTCGCGCACAACGGGCGGTTGTGGCGGCCCCATGACCAGCCCATCATCGCCGGAGAGGACCCCAACCCGGAGAAGACCCGACCGGATCCAGGGAAGTCGCCGCCATAGGCCACAGCGCCGGCGGGCAGATGGGGCCCTCCACAACACACGGAAAACGTCACCAAGGATGGAGATGACAGATGCCCGCGAATGCTCTGAAGGCCCCTGAGGGTCAGCTGATCGGGTTGCGCGCTCGCGCGACCCTCGACGAGTCCCCCGAGGCGATGCGCCAGGTGAGTCTGGCGATCGCGCGGGCCAAGGAGGGCGACCGCGAGGCGCTGCGTCTGCTGTACGTGCGCTATTCGGAAAACGTCTACGGGTACGTGCGCAGCATCGTGCGCGACGAGAAGGAGGCGGAAGACCTCACCCAGCACGTCTTCCTGAAGCTGATCACGGTGATCTGCAAGTACGACGACCGGGGGATCCCCTTCTCCGGCTGGCTGCTGCGACTGGCGCGCAACGTGGCGCTCGATCATCTGCGCAGGCGCCGGGCGACCCCCGCGGAAGAGGTCTACGGGGCGGACACCCATGTCGACGAGACGGCGCTCGACCGCGCGCGCAACCTGCGCACCGCGCTCGACGCGCTGCCCGAGGAGCAGCGCAACGTGGTGGTGATGCGCCACGTGATCGGGCTGACCCCGCCGGAGATCGCCGAGCAGATGGGCCGCTCGGAGAGCTCGATCCACGGCCTGCACCACCGCGGTCGCCGGGCGCTGCAGCTCGAGCTGCGTCGCCTGGACTGCGCCCCGGCGACGGCCGCTGTCGCCGGCTGAGCTCGCCATGTCGAGTCAGATCGCAATCCAGGAGCCCCTACTCGCGACCGAGGTTCCGTTCACGCGCATGGACTGCGCCGATCCCGCTCTGCTGGAGGAGCTGCTGGGGACGGTGCGCGAGGTGGCGGAGCGCGGCGCGTTCACGCTCGGCCACCACGTGGAGGCGTTCGAGCGCGACTTCGCGGAGTACTGCGAGACCGACTTCGCCGTGGGGGTCTCCTCGGGCACCGAGGCGCTCGCGCTCGCCCTGCGGGCCCTGGAGATCGGCCCGGGCGACGAGGTGATCGTGCCGGCCAACTCGTTCATCGCCACCGCCGAGGCGGTCAGCGCGGTGGGCGCCACCCCGCTGCCAGTGGACGTGGACGGCGACTCCCATCTCCTCACCGCCGAGCTCCTCGCCGCGAGCCTTGGCCCGCGGGTGCGCTGCGTGATCCCGGTGCACCTGTTCGGCGCCACCGTGGACATGGACCCGATCCTCGAGGTGGCCCGCGAAGCGGGGATCCACGTGCTCGAGGACGCCTGCCAGGCGCATGGCGCGCGCTACCGCGGCCGGCGCGTGGGCACGCTGGGGGCGATGGGCTGCTTCAGCTTCTATCCCGCCAAGAACCTCGGCGCGTGGGGCGATGGGGGGGCGGTGGTCACCGCCGTGCCCGAGCTCGCGGACCGCGTGCGGCTGCTGCGCTCCCACGGGGAGCGCCCGCGCTACCACCACCGTCTGGTC
Source organism: uncultured Solirubrobacterales bacterium (assembly GCA_963742275.1). Lineage (GTDB taxonomy): Bacteria > Actinomycetota > Thermoleophilia > Solirubrobacterales > Solirubrobacteraceae > Palsa-744. Next base: position 1,661,846 of record CAVUKU010000001.1, read on the forward strand.
GGCGCGACCGCCCGTTTGGACGCCCTGCAGGCAGCGCTGCTGCGGCGCAAGCTGACGCGCCTGGACGGCTGGAACGACGAACGCCGCCGGCTCGGGGCGCAGCTGCGCGCGCGACTCGCGGACGCTGGCGCAGTGGACCCCGTCCAGCCCCCCTTCCCGGAGGCTGACAGTGTCCACCACCTGTTCGTGGTGCGCTGCGAGCAGCGCGACGCCCTGCGCGAGCACCTCGCGGAGCGGGGCGTGGCCACCGGCATCCACTACCCGGTGCCGATCCACCGCACCGGGGCCTACGCTGACCTCGGCCTCGAGCCCGGCAGTCTCCCGGTGAGCGAGGCGCTGGCGGAGCGGATCTGCTCGCTGCCGATGTTCCCGGGGATGAGCGAAGCGGAGCTCGAGCAGGTGGCGGGGGCCGTGGCGAGCTTTACCGGGGCCGAACCCGCGGAGGCCGTAGGCTCCGAGATGGTGGGGGCCGCCGCGGGGGCCACGCCCTCCTCTGTCACAGAAGACCCGACGGAGGGTGGGCGTTGATGCGGTACATGCACCGGGATTTGGACAGGATGTCGATCGATGCCAGGGGGGTATCTGAGCAATGAATGGTGATTGGGGTACTTCGACTGGGGAGGTGCTCCGGCCGGGGCGCATCGTGTCGCGTCCGGAGCCGGTCAGCGTGGCGGTCGTGGGCTGCGGCTACTGGGGCCCGAACCTGGCCCGCAACGTCGCCGAGAGTCCGGCGCTGCGGCTGGGCGCGCTGTGCGACCGCGATCCCGCCCAGCTGCGGGTGCTCGCTCAGCGCCACCCCCAGGTACGCGCCGTGGGCGAGCTCGACGCGGTGCTGTGCGATCCGGCGATCGAGGCCGTGATCTTCGCCACGCCCCCCCCGACCCACCACCCGCTCGTCAAGCGCGCGCTGCAGGCTGGCAAGCACGTGCTCGTCGAGAAGCCGCTCGCCACCACGCTGGCCGATGCCTGCGAGCTGGCCGATCTGGCGCAGGAGGAGGAGCTCGTGCTGATGCCGGGTCACACCTTCCTCTACAGCCCGGCCGTGAACACCGTGCGCGACCTCGTGCGCGACGGGACGATCGGGGACATCCACTTCGCCACCTCCTCGCGAATGAACCTCGGCAAGTACCAGAGTCACGGGGTCGTCTGCGACCTCGCGCCGCACGACCTCTCGATTCTCCTCTACTGGCTCGATCGGCCGATCGTCGAAGTCGCGGCGTCCGCCAGCAGCGTGATCGCGGAGGGGGTGCCGGAGACCGCGTTCCTGACGCTCACCTTCGCGGGCGGCACGACCGCCAACGTGCAGCTCTCCTGGCTGGCCCCCCGCAAGGTGCGCCAGATGATCGTGGTGGGCAGCAAGCGCATGGTTCAGTACGACGACACCGCCGCCGACGAGCCCGTGCGGGTGTACGACCGCGGGATGGACGTGAAGCCCGCCACCACCTTCGGTGAGCACCAGCTGATCTACCGCTCCGGCGACGTGGTGATCCCACGCGTGGACGCCCAGGAGCCGCTGCGCTTAGAGCTCGAGGACTTCGCCCACTCGATCCGCACCGGCTCCGAACCGCGCTCCAACGTGGCGCTCGGCGTCGAGATCGTCGCCGCGGTCGAGCTGGCGGAGGCCTCGATACGCGACAACGGCGTGCCGCTCGAGATCGCACCGCGGCTCGCGCGAGCCGCCGCCGCATAAGCGGCCGCTTCTCAGGCGCGAAGCCGACAGTTGCGGCCAGGTGCCGCAGCTTTGCGCTTGTATGGGCGCGGCTCGCGTGGGTCGCCGCCGCGTAGACGTGGGCCGCCGCGCCGGTGTAGGAGCTGCGCTCCGTGTAGGGGCTGCGCTCCGTGTAGGGCTGTGCTCTCGGATGAAGCTGAGGGTTGCGGCCGGGGTGCTGGCGCTTTGCGTTATGTGGGCGGGGCTCGCGTGTGCGGCTGTTGCGTGGGGGACTGCTTCCCGGGCGTGACTGAGGGTTGCGGCAAGGTGCCGCGGCTTTACGTGCGTGGGCGGGGATTGCGCGGGCCGCCGCCGTGTATGCGGCTGCCTCTCGGGTGAGGCGGAGGGTTGGTTGCGGCCGGGTGCCGACCCGCTTTGCGCTGTGGGCGCGGCTTGTGTGGGGCTGCGTCGCTTAGGGGGCTGCTTCTCAGGCGAAACCGAGGGCTGCGGCCAGGCGCCGCCTGGCGCCGTGTAGGCGCTGGTGGCCGGGCACGATGCGCTTCAGGACGGCGCCCTGACTACGCCAGGTCGCCGGAAAGAGCATCCGCAGGGTGAGCAGGTACGGCGGCAGGGCGGCGCACCCGAACGCGGCCAGCCAGAGGATCGCGGGGGGGTGGGCCGCGGTCAGCGCGAGGCTTGCGGGCACGGCGACCACGCTGAGTCCAAGGCAGGAGACGAAGGCCGGCGCGATGTCGTCCCACAGACGACGCAGCGGTCGTTCGCCGGTGCCATGCAGCACCACGACATAGGCGACGATCAGGAACAGCGTGTGCACGACAGCCGCATCGATGGCGACGGCGACGATCCCGAACCGCACTACCAGGAACACGGTCAGTCCGTACACGGTGAAGTGCCCCACTCCATAACCGAGCAGCGCGCGCGCTCGGCCGGTGGCCATCAGCACGGCGCCGGCGGCGTTGATGACGAGCGTGGAGGCTCCCCCGAGCGCAAGGATCTGCACCGGCACGACCGCCGAGTCCCAGCGAGCGCCGAAGAGGAAGGGCACGAGCACCGGCGCCCCGATCGCCAGCATCACCAGCAGGGGAAAGGTCACGATCGTCAGCAGGCGCACCATCTGGCGGTGCAGATGTGCCAGCTCGGCGGGGTCCCGTGTGCGTGCGAGCACTGGGAACCCGACCTGACCCATCACGATGCTGAGCTTGCCCTGGTATTCGACGGCGAGTGTGTACGCGCGGAAGTAGAGGCCGGTCTGCAGCGCGCCGAGACGGGCGCCGATGATCGCGTAGTCCACGTTGCTGAAGCCGACCCAGCTGACCGCCGCCAGCGAGGCGGGCAGGCCGTAGTGGAGCAGCTCACGCGCCGCTGTGCGCTCCAAGCGTGGCAGCGGCGGCGGGGCGCTGATCCACGAGCTGAGCGTCAGGGCCAGGGAGCCCGCGATCACACCGAGCACCAGCGCCTCGCCGCCCAGGCCGGCGATCGCCAGGGCGATGGCCACGGTGACCCGAACGAAGGTGCCGAGCACTTCGATCATGCTCACGCGGCGGAACGCCAGCTGCCGGCGCAGGGTGGCCAGGGGCACGGTGTTCAACGCCGAGAGCAGGCACAGCGGCGCCAGGATCCGAACGAAGAGGGCGGTGCGAGCACCGAATACCGGCGTCACGATCACGCTGGCGGCGATGAGCGTCAGCCCCGCCAGCCCCAGGCCCATGATCAGGCCCAGGGCCATGCCGCTCTGTAGGTGCGCGCGGCGAAGCGTTTTGCGCTGGACGAGCGCGCTGCTCAGCCCTCCGGCGACGATCACATACGCGACTTCCTGGGCGATCAGCGCGACCGCGTAGCGGCCGAATTCGGCGGGCACGATCAGGCGCGCGAGAACCACGATCGAGCCCAGCTGGATGATCTCGATCATCGGCCGCGCGATCGAGGCCCAGCGAACGCCGTGGGCGGCTGCGTCGCGGAGCTCCTCCCGCGTCGGCTCGGCCCCCTCGTCGACCTCCTGGTCCGGCGACCCGGCTGCTCCGGCTGCCTCCGTGCCTGGATCAGCCGTCCCGCCGACCTCCTGGCGCGGTGACGCCTCAGCCTCCGAGAGACCCTCGACCGAGGGCATCGCTATGGGCGCGTCGATGGGCTTGCGCGCCGGATGGCCTTCATGGCGAAGCCTCGGGACGCAGGGCGCGCTTGACGGATATCACTCGGTTGGCGAGCCTGTCGTGGTGGCGCTCGGGCACCGAGACGAGGAGCGCCCAGGCCAACGCGCGCAGCGTCGGCCTCTGGCGCAGCGAAGCCACAAAGGCCGCCCGCGCCTCCCGCGCGCGATCCTGGTTGCGGAGGATGCGGCCCAGTGCGAAGTAGTCGCCGGCCAGGACCTCTCGGACGAGTGCGGGATCGTCGACCTCGTCCGCGTACCAGCGATGCACGAGTAGGTCCGCGTGGCGCATCGAGAGATGGTTGCTGGAGGCGTTGGCGTCGTGGCGGCGGTAGCGGACGAGCATCGCGGGGTCGTAGTAGAAGACGGCGCCCCCGCGCAGCGAGCGCATCCAGTACTCGTAGTCTTCGGTTCCGATGTCCTCCGCGAAGGGCCCCAGCCGCTCGTAGAGACTGCGGCGGATGAGCAGCGTCGAGGGGCAGACGGGGTTCAGGAGGTACATCGTCCGCGCAAAGCTGCGTCGATCCAGAATCCCTGCCTTCAGGCTCTCAGAGTCGGGCAGCCCCCAGCATCCCTCCGCGGTTCCAAAGACCCGGGCGGCGCCGAACGCGATATCGATCTCTGGATGTGCCCTAAGCGCCTCGACCTGGCGCTCGAGCTTGTGCGGCTCCCAGATGTCGTCGGAGCCGCACTCCGCCACGAAGTCGCAGCTGGCAACCCGGAAAGCGGTGTTGAACGCCGCCGCGCAGCCGCCGTTGGGCCGCCGGATGACACGGATGCGCTCGCCGAACCGCTCGAGCTCCCGCGCCGTCCCGTCTGTCGACCCGTCGTCCACGACGATGACCTCGTCGGGAGGGTGCGTCTGAGCCAGGATCGACTCGAGCGTCTCGGCGATGAAGCGCTCTGTCTGATAGGCGGGGATGGCGACCGTGATCGACGGTCCGGGGCGGTCTTTCATAGCGCGCGTCCTCTCATATCGCCATAGAAACGTGCGACCGGCGGCCGTTCTCGCGGCTCGATGCGGGCGTGCTCACGCGTAAGCCGGGGGCTGTCGGGGACGTTATTGGGTGATGAGCGTTGCCCCCCGTTTCGAGGAGCTCTTCCGGCGCGGCCGGATCCTGAGGTACAGGGCGCTCTCCACCTGCGGGCGCGTCGAGGGATCGCCGATCCTGCGCCAGCCGCTGCTGCTGCTCGGCGAGGGGTCGATCGTGTTCGGGCGCGAGGTCGAAATCGGCTGGCGCACCTCGGTGGGGTTCCACACCGGCTACTGCCAGCTGGAGGTATCCAAGCCGCAGGCCGTGATCGAGATCGGCGATGACGCGCAGGTGAACAACGGCGCGTTCATCAAGAGCGAGGGGCCTGGCATTCGCATCGGTGCCCGAGCGCTGCTGGGATCGGAGGTGACGATCTATGACAGCGACTTCCACGATCTGCGCCCCGAGCGCCGTCGCGACGGGCAGCCGCGCTTGGGCGCGGTCGAGCTCGAGGAGGACGTGTTCATCGGCGATCGCGTCCTGATCCTGAAGGGCGTGCGGATCGGCGCCCATTCGGTGATCGGCGCGGGCAGCGTCGTCACCTCATCGATTCCCGCCGGCGTAATCGCCGCCGGTAACCCCGCCCGGGTCATCAGGGAGCTCTCCGACGGTGGCGGCGACAGATCCGCCCAATCCTCCCAGGCAGCCGATGCCGCCGGCGCCGCCCAACTTTCTTAGCAGCCGATGCCGTCGGCGTCCGCCAACCTTCCCAGACAGCCGTCCAGCTGGGTCGATGCACGGAAGAACCCGTATGGAGACGCGTTCTCTGATTGTGAGGTGCTCTGAGAATGCGCAGTGAACGGGCGCTGATAACCGGTGGCGGTGGCGCGGTCGGCTCCAACATCGCCGACCAGCTCGTGCAGGCCGGCGCCGAGGAGATCGTGGTACTCGACAACTTCGTCCGCGGCCGCCGCGAGAACCTCTCGTGGGCGCTCGCCAACGGGCCGGTGAGGCTCGTCGAAGGCGATATCCGCGACCGCGAGCTCGTCGGCGAGCTCACCCGCGGCGTCGACGTGGTCTTCCATCAGGCCGCCCTGCGGATCACGCAGTGCGCCGAGGAGCCACGCGCGGCGCTCGAGGTGATGGTCGACGGGACCTACAACGTGATCGAGGCGGCGCTCGCGCACGGGGTGCGCAGGATCGTCGCCGCATCCTCCGCCTCGGTGTACGGGCTCGCCGAGGAGTTCCCCACCACCGAGTCCCATCACCCATACGCGAACGACACCCTCTACGGCGCTGCGAAGACGTTCAACGAGGGTCTGCTGCGCAGCTTCCACGCGATGCAGGATCTCGACTATGTGGCGCTGCGCTACTTCAACGTCTATGGGCCGCGGATGGACATCCATGGGGTCTACACCGAGGTGCTGGTGCGCTGGATGGAACGGATTGAAGCCGGCACCCCCCCGCTGATCCTCGGTGACGGGTCGCAGACGATGGACTTCATCTACATCGGGGACGTCGCACGCGCCAACGTGCTCGCGGCGAACGCCGCGGTGAGCGACGAGGTGTTCAATGTCGCCTGCGGCGCCGAGACCAGTCTGCTGGAGCTCGCCCACCTGCTGATCGAGGTGATGGGCGCGGATCTCGCGGTCGAACACGGGCCCGAGCGCTCGGTCAACAAGGTGCCCCGGCGTCTCGCCGACACCACGCTTGCGCGCGAGCGTCTGGGCTTCGAGGCCGAGGTCGGACTCGGGGAGGGCCTGCGTCGGCTGGTGGAGTGGTGGCGCGCCGAGCGCGACGGGGAGCCCTCGGCCACGCGCGCGGCGGCCCCGGCGGTTCCGTGAGCGAGATCCCGATCACGCGCCCCCATCTCGCCGGCGGGGAGCAGGCGGCTGTCGCCGAGGTGATCGCCTCGGGATGGATCTCCCAGGGGCCGCGTGTACGAGCGTTCGAGGAGGCGTTCGCGGCGCGGGTCGGCGCGGCCGATGCCGTCGCCACCACGAGTTGCACGACCGCGCTTGCGCTTGCCCTGCATGTCAGCGGCGTGGGACCGGGAGACGAGGTGATCGTTCCCTCGCTCTCCTTCATCGCGACCGCCAACTCGGTGTGGCACTGCGGAGCTCGCCCGGTCTTCGCGGACATCGACCCGCGGACGTACAACCTCGACCCGGCGGCGGCCGAGCGTGCGATCACGCCGCGCACAAAGGCCATCATGCCTGTGCACCAGATCGGTCTCCCGGCCGATATGGACCGCTTCTTCGAGCTTGGGAGACGCCATGCCGTGGCGATCGTCGAGGATGCCGCGTGCGCGATCGGCGCGCTCTACAAGGGCCGGCCGATCGGCTCGCACGACTCGCTCGCCTGCTTCTCCCTGCACCCGCGCAAGGTGATCACGACCGGCGAGGGCGGAATGATCACCGTCCAGGATCCCGCCGTAGCCGAGCGGCTGCGCCGTCTGCGCGCGCACGGAATGGACACCTCCGATCTTGCTCGCCACGCGGCGCGCGACGTGGTCGTCGAGGCCTACCCCGAGCGGGGCTGGAACAGCCGCATGACCGACATGCAGGCCGCGCTCGGGATCTGCCAGCTGCAGGTTCTCGATGAGATCCTCGAGCGCCGGCGGCTGCTCGCCGAGCGCTACACGGCGGCGCTCGAGCGGATCCCGTATCTGCAAGCGCCGTATGACCCGCCGTACGCGACGCGCACCTGGCAGTCCTACTGCGTGCGGCTCGCGCCGGACCACCCGATTGACCGCACAGAGCTGATGCGGAGCCTGATGCGCGACGGCATCGCCACCCGCCGCGGGGTGATGGCGATCCACGAGGAGGCCGCCTACTCGGACCAATTGGAGACCGGACGGCATGTCGATCTGCCCCACACCGAGGCGGCGACCCGTGAGACACTGATGCTGCCGCTGTTCCCCGACCTCTCCGAGGAGCAGCAGGACTACGTGCTCGAGCGGCTCGCCTCCTGCGTTCTCGCGCCTGCGGCATGAGGAGCGCTCCACGCGCCTGCGGCATAAGGAGCGCTCTGTTTCCTCTTGAATTTCGAGGGGCGCAAGTTAGAGGTCCGGGGGTGCGTTTTTTCCACATGCCGACACGACCGGTCAATCAGTGCGGCCGCCGCTCATGAGCGGGCAAGCCGTGCTGCACCCGCGGTGGATCCTGCGACTGGTCCTGTCGGTATCGCTGGCGCTCATCGCCGCCCTCGCGGCGCTCCCCGCCTCCTCGGCGCGGGCCGAAGGCGAAGCCGAATGCGCCTCGGCGCCCAACCCGATCGTGTGCGAGAACGCGTTGCCGGGCGATCCCGCGAAGAACTGGCAGGTGGAAGGCGTCGGGGACCCCACGATCCAGGGCTACGCCACCTCGATGAGCGTGAACGTGGGGCAGACCGAGTCCTTCAAGATCAACACGCCGGCGAGTTCCTACCACATCGAAATCCTGCGGCTCGGCTACTACGGCGGCAGCGGGGCGCGCGTGATCGCCTCGAACGTCAAACCGAGCGCGGAACTACCCCAGACCCAGCCGGAATGCCTGAAGGAATCCTCGACCGGTTTGATCGACTGCGGCAACTGGGGGGTGTCGGCTTCGTGGGCGGTGCCGAGCAACGCGGTGTCCGGGGTCTACATAGCGCTCTTGACGCGCAACGACACCGGCGGGAAAAGCCAGATCCCGTTCGTGGTGCGCAACGACTCGAGCCACTCCGAAATCCTCCTGCAGACCTCCGACGCGACCTGGCAGGCTTACAACGACTACGGCGGCAACAGCCTCTACACCTGCACGGTCGCGTGCCCGCCGGGTAACCCTCAGGCCTACAAGGCCGCTTACGCGGTCTCCTACAACCGCCCGTTCGACGGCTCCTTCACGACCGACAGGGGCAGCTCCTATCTGTACTACGCCGAATATCAGATGATGCGATGGCTGGAAAGGAACGGCTACAACATCAGCTACACGAGCGAGGCCGAAGTCGACAACAACGGCGCGCTGCTGAAGAACCACAAGGTCTTCATGTCGAGCGGCCACGACGAGTACTGGTCGGCTGGTCAGCGAGCGAATGTAGTCGCGGCGCGCGAAGCGGGCGTGAACCTCGCGTTCTTCAGCGGCAACGAGGTGTTCTGGAAGACGCGCTGGGCGCCGAGCGCCGAAGGCTCCAACACCCCCTACCGGACACTGATTTCCTACAAGGAGACGCATTTCAACGCGCCCGTCGACCCGCAGGATCCGCCCACCTGGACGGGGGCGTGGCGCGACCCGCGCTTCAGCCCTCCCGCTGATGGCGGCCAGCCCGAAAACGCGTTGACCGGACAGCAGTTCGAGGTCAACTCAGGCACCTCGGACATCGCGGTGCCCTCGCAGTACAGCAAGCTGCGGCTGTGGCGCGGTACGGCGGTGGCCGGCCTGGAACCGGGACAATCGCTGACGCTCTCCCCCGGCACCGGCACGCTCGGCTATGAGTGGGACGAGGACGTCGACAACGGCTTCCGCCCCGCCGGGGAGTTCGATCTCTCCTCCACGACAGTCAGCGGCGTGCAGGCGTTCACCGACTACGGCAGTGTCTTGAACAACAACAGCACCGCCACCCACCACCTGACGTCCTATCGGGCCCCTAGCGGAGCGCTCGTGTTCGGGGCCGGCACGGTGGAGTGGTCGTGGGGTCTTGAAAACACCAACGCGTGGGGAGCGGAGTTCACCGATCCGAGCAATAACCCGCCCGACCTCAACATGGAGCAGTTCACGGTCAACCTGCTCGCCGAAATGGGGGCGCAGCCGGCGACATTGACCTCGAAACTCGTGGCCGCCTCCAAGTCCACAGACACCACTCCGCCGACGTCCACCATCACCTCGCCCGCCGCGGGGGAAACAATCGCAGACGGCAGCCAGGTCACGGTCTCGGGGACCGCGACCGATGCCGGCGGAGGCGTGGTCGCGGGCGTCGAAGTCTCCACCGACAACGGCTCGACCTGGCACCCGGCGACGCTCACCACCCCGGCGGAACAGTCCGTGAAATGGAGCTACGCGTGGATCGCGCACGGGAACCCCTCGACCATGATCAAATCCCGCGCGGTCGATGACAGCGCAAACCTCGAGACTCCCTCGGCGGGTGTGAGCGTCAACGTCTCCTGTCCCTGCTCGATATGGAGCACTAACGTCACGCCGCCGGTGGCGGACTCGGGAGACCCCCAGTCCGTCGAGGTCGGCGTCAAGTTCACCTCGGAAACGTTTGGCGCCGTGACGGGTGTCCGCTTCTACAAGGCCTCGAACAACACCGGGACGCACATCGGCGACCTGTGGAGCGCGAGCGGTCAGCGACTGGCGACGGCGACGTTCACGAGCGAAACCGAATCGGGCTGGCAGCAGGTCAACTTCTCGTCTCCCGTCTACATCTACCCGAATACCACATATGTGGCGTCTTACTTCGATCCAACCGGCCACTACGCCGCCTCCCCGACCTATTTCTACAGCCCCCCCGCGACTGGGGGCAACGCTCTCAACAGTCCTCCGCTGCACGCGGCTCCGGCGACCGCCACCTCTGGCAACGGGGTCTACACGTACGGCACCTCGAGCACCTTCCCGAGCAGCAGCTACCAGGGCTCCAACTACTGGGTCGATCCGGTGTTCATGCCCGCTCCGGCCCCGGGACAGGTGACCAACGTGAGTGGTACTCCCGGACACGGCTCGGTCACCCTGAGCTGGAGTGCACCATCCGGCGGAGGGTTGCCGACGACGTACACGATCACCCCATACATCGGTCTCGTCCCCCAGCAGACCACCACTGTCACGGGCACTCCACCGGAAGTCACCGCCAAAATCACAGGGTTGACACCCGGCACGGAATACACATTCACCGTACAGGCGTCGAACCCGAACGGAGCGGGTGCGGTCTCCGAACCGTCTAGCTCGGTGGTGCCGATCGGGCTGACCGCTCCATCGGCGCCCAGCAGCGTAGTCGCGAGCGCGGCGACCCGCAAGGTGCTCGTGAGCTGGAGCGCTCCCGGCAACAATGGCGGCGGCTCGATCACCGCCTACACCGTGACCCCCTACATTGGCGGGAGCGCCCAGACATCCGTCGAAGTCGCCCCCAGCAATACCTCCACGGTCATCGCCGGCCTCACCAACGGCACGACATATACCTTCAAAGTCACGGCCACCAATGCCTATGGCACGAGTCTCTCGTCCAGTTCCTCCAACGAAGTCGTCCCGCAGGACACGATCTTCGACTTCTCCACGCCCGTGACGATCGACTCTAACGACGGCTCGTCGGTCGAGCTCGGCGTGAAGTTCACCTCGGAAGCTGCCGGCACGATCACGGGCATTCGCTTCTACAAGGCCGCCACCAACCTCGGCACCCACGTCGGCAGCCTCTGGACCTCGACGGGGACTCTGCTCGCGTCGGCCGCGTTCACCAATGAGACGGCCTCGGGCTGGCAGCAGGTGAATTTCCCCACGCCGGTCGCGATCAACGCCAACACGACCTATGTCGCCGGCTACTTCGCGCCCAAAGGCCATTACTCCAACACCACCTCGGGCTTTGCTTCAGCGGGGGTGAGCAACCCGCCGCTGCAGGCGCTTGCCAATGCCACGAGCGTCAACGGCGTGTACAAATACGGCAGCGCCAGCGCCTTCCCGACCAATAGCTACAAGTCGACCAACTACTGGGTTGACGTGGACTTCGTCCCCGTCCCGGCACCGGGCCAGGTAACCAACGTGAGCGCGACCCCGGGCCCCGGGTCCGCGACGCTCACATGGGAGGCGCCCTCGAGCGGGGGACCGGTGACGACGTACACCATCACCCCGTACATCGGCTCCGAAGCGCAGCAGACGACGACGGTCACCGGCTCGCCGCCGAAGACGACCGTAACGCTCCAGGGGTTGACGAATGGCACCAAGTACATGTTCACCGTCCAGGCCTCCAACGCCAACGGCGCCGGGCCTGTGTCCTCGGCGTCGAATCCCGTCGTCCCGACGGCCCCCACGGCCCCCACGGCGCCCGGCAACGTGACAGCGAGCGGGGCCACGAACCAGGCGCTCGTGAGCTGGAGCGTCCCGGCCAGCGAAGGCGGAACCCTGATCACGCGCTACACCGTGACTCCCTACATCGGCTCGAACGCTCAGACGCCGATCGAAGTCCCCGAGAGCACGACCTCGACGATCGTGAAGGGGCTCACCGACGGCACCGGCTATACGTTCAGAGTCACCGCCACGAACGCCGTCGGCACCGGCCCATCGTCGGCCGCGTCCAACGAAGCCTTTCCAACCGACACGATCTTGGACTTCGCCACGCCGACGATCGTCGACTCGGCGAACACTTCCTCGACCGAGCTGGGCGCCCAGTTCAGCTCCGAAGTGGCGGGATTAGTCACCGGCATCCGCTTCTACAAGGCGACTAGCAACACCGGCACCCACGTCGGTAGCCTCTGGACCTCCACAGGAACCCTGCTTGGCTCGGCGACCTTCACGGGCGAAACCGCTTCGGGGTGGCAGCAGGTCAACTTCTCCGCGCCGGTGGCGATCAACCCCAACACGACCTACGTGGCAGGCTACCTGGCCCCCAGCGGCCACTACTCCGAAACGCCCTCGGCGTTCAGTGTGGCCGGTGTGAGCAACCCGCCGCTGCAGGCGCTGGGCAACCCGATCGCCCCCAACGGCGTGTACGCGCGCAGCAGCACGAGCGCCTTCCCCACCAGCACCTCCAATGCGACCAACTACTGGGTGGACGTGGACTTCGTGCCCACCCCGCTTCCGGGTCAGGTGACGAACGTCAGCGCGACCGGGGGCACCGTGTCCGCCGTGGTGAAGTGGAACGCGCCCTCCACCGGGGGGCCGGTCACGAAGTACACGATCACGCCGTACATCGGATCGGAAGCGCGGCCGGCCACCACGATCGGCGGGTCTCCTCCGGCCACCGAAGCCACCGTCGTGGGACTCGAAGGCGGCACGCCCTACACCTTCACGGTGCAGGCGTCGAACCCCAGCGGCGGCGGTCTGGCATCCGAACCCTCCAACTCGGTCACGCCTAGCGGAGCCACGGCTCCATCGTCTCCCACCGGGGTCACTGCGAGTGCGGCCACCAAGCAGGCGCTCGTGAGCTGGAGCGCGCCGGCCAACGAAGGGGGCAAGGCGCTGACCGGGTACACGGTCATCCCATACATCGGTGCGAGCGCGCAGACGCCGGTACAGGTGAGTCCCTCTACGACCTCGGCCGTGCTGACGGGTCTGTCCAACGCTGTGAACTACACCTTCGCAGTGACGGCGAGCAACGAAGTGGGGGAAAGCCCACTATCGGCCGCGTCGGGCGTGGTCACACCAGAGGACACGATCTTCGACTTCGCCACGCCGACGGTGGTCGACTCCGGCGACGGTTCCTCCGTCGAGCTCGGCGTGAAGTTCAGCTCCGAAGTCTACGGGATGGTAAGTGGCATCCGCTTCTACAAGGCGGCCACCAACATCGGGACCCACGTCGGCAGCCTCTGGACCTCGACGGGAACCCTGCTGGCACAGGCGACCTTCACGAGCGAAACCGCTTCGGGGTGGCAGCAGGTCAACTTCTCCACGCCGGTGGCGATCAACCCCAACACGACCTACGTGGCGGGCTACCTGGCGCCCAAAGGCCACTACTCGGCCACGTCCTCGGCTCTTGCTTCCGTCGGCGTGAGCAACCCGCCGCTGCAGGCGCTCGCAAACACGACCACTCCCAACGGCGTCTACGCCTACACGTCGACCAGCATCTTCCCGACGAGCAGCGTGAAAGCCACCAACTACTGGGTGGATGTCGACTTCCTGCCCGCTCCAGCACCCGGCCAGGTAACGAACGTCAGTGCGACGGCGGGCATCGGATCGGCGAGTCTCACGTGGAGCGCGCCGTCGAGCGGCGGGCCGGTCACGACATATACCGTCACTCCGTACATCGGCTCCGAAGCGCAGCCGACCACGACGGTCAACGGATCCCCGCCGGCCACCGGGGCGACGATCAAAGGGCTTACCGACGGCACGCCCTACACCTTCACGGTCCAGGCGTCCAACCCCAACGGCGCCGGACCGAGCTCCGAACCATCGAATGCGGTGACGCCCACCACCGGAATCCTGCCTCCGTCGGCTCCGACAGAAGCGACCGCCAGCCCGGCCACCCAGCAGGCGCAGGTGAGTTGGGTCGCTCCGACCAACAATGGCGGGGGCTCGATCACCGGCTACGTGGTGACGCCCTACGTGGGTGCGAGCGCCCAGACTCCGGTCGAATTCGCTGGGACCAAGACCTCCGCCGTGGTGAAGGGCCTCTCCAACGGCGTCAGCTACACGTTCACTGTCGCGGCCATCAACTCGGCCGGCGCCGGAGCGGCTTCGGTAGCCACGAGCGCGGTGACACCAGAGGACACGATCTTCGACTTCTCCACGCCGGCGACGATCGACTCGAACGACGGCTCCTCGGTGGTGCTCGGCGTGAAGTTCACCTCCGAAGTGGCCGGCAACGTGACCGGGATCCGTTTCTACAAGGCCACGACCAACACCGGCACGCACGTCGGCAGCCTGTGGAGCTCGAGCGGGACGCTGCTGGGGTCGGCGACGTTCACCGGCGAAACGGTTTCGGGCTGGCAGCAGGTGTACTTCACGACGCCGATCGCGATTGCCGCCAACACGACATATGTAGCCTCCTACTTTGCGCCCAAAGGCCATTACTCGGACACCTCCGCCGCGTTCACGTCCGTCGGCGTGAGCAACCCGCCGCTGCAGGCCCTCGCCAATACCACGAGCGCTAACGGGGTCTACAAGTACAGCTCCACGAACTCCTTCCCGGGCAGCAGCTATAAGGCCACGAACTACTGGGTCGATCTGGACTTCGAACCGGGTCACTGATGGCCATACGCCACAAGCTCCGCGCCTGGCTATGCTGCATAACGCTGTTCGCGCTTGCGGCGTTGCTGATCGCCGCATGTGGCGGTTCCTCACACGCGTCGTCGGTGGTCGGCTCGACCACCACTCCCGACGCTGTCGGAGGCGTGCCCACGAGTGCCGCTTCCCACTCGCCCGGGCGTTCTCACCGCCTCTCGGCGGGGCGGGACGTCGTGAGCACAGGGAAAGTGATCCATCGGCCGATCCGGGGCACCGGCGGAAGCGAAATCAACGACGACAACCCTGGGCGGGCGGATAGTGGCACAGGAACGGCCACCGGCCCGAATCCCTGCGATCTCGTCTCCAAGGCGCAGGCGCAGGCGATCGTCGGCGCGCCGGTCGCCTCCCCCCAGGAGGCGCCGCTTGGTCCAACTTGCATCTACGAGGCGCGCGGCGGCAAAGAGCCGATCACCGTGGCCGTCGAAACAGTTGATATTGCGAAGATCAGGCCGATGATCCATCATGCGACCCGTACCATCTTTTCGGGCCATACGCTCTACTGTGGCGACTACGGGCGGCCGACCACATTCGTACCACTGGCGCATGGCCAGGTGCTGAATGTCAGCGCGTCGTGTTCGATCGGCGTGCGGTTCGCAGAGAAGGCGTTGTCGCAGTTGGGCAGCAAGTATGCGCTCTAGCAGGGGCACGTAGTTGGGCAGCAAGTACGCCCTGTAGCAGGGCACACAGTTGGGCAGTACGCGCTGTAGCAGGGGCAGTATGCGGTACGGCAGAGAAGTCGCAGAAAAATAGTACGGAACGGCAGCAGTAGCAGGGGAAAGGACGACATTCAGGGGCAGCACTAGGTGGCTTGTCCAACTGACTCGTCAACGAGCGGGACAAAGGGGTAGAAAGTGTTGGCAGCTAGCCGAGTAGGTACACGTGTTCTTGTGCTGATGTGCACTGCGTCCGTGGCGCTGTTGTCGATGGCGCGGGTCGCCGCTGCGCAGCCCGATACGATCTTCGGTGCCGGCACGCCTGCGACGGTCGATTCGGGCGATGGGCGGTCGGTGGAGCTTGGGGTGAAGTTCTCCTCCGAAGTGGCGGGGAGCGTGACGGGCATCCGCTTCTACAAGGCCACGACCAACACGGGCGCGCATGTCGGTAGCTTGTGGAGTTCGACGGGGACGCTGCTGGCGTCGGCGACGTTCACGAGCGAAACGGTGTCGGGCTGGCAGCAGGTGAGCTTCTCCTCGCCGGTTGCGATCAGTGCGAACACTACGTATGTAGCGGGGTATTTCGCGCCGAAAGGTCATTACTCCGATACCTCTTCGGGCCTTGCTTCGGCTGTGAGCAGCCCGCCGCTGACGGCGCTGGCGAGCTCGGTCAGCGCGAATGGCGTGTACGCGTACAGCGGCGCCAGCACCTTCCCGACCAGCACCTACAAAGCGACCAACTACTGGGTGGACGTCGACTTTGAACCGGCAGGATCCTTGACCGCTCCAGGCCAGGTGACCGGCGTGAGCGCGACGGCGGGCCCGGGGTCTGCGAGCGTCTCGTGGAATGCGCCGTCGAGCGGTGGGGCGGTCACGAAGTACGTCGTCACGCCGTACATCGGCTCGGCCGCGCAGCCCGCGAGCACCGTCACCGGCTCCCCGCCTGCGACCGGTACGACGATCAACGGGCTGACCGGCGGCACCAGCTACACCTTCACGGTGCAGGCATCCAACTCGGCCGGGAGCGGGCCGGTCTCGGTGCAGTCCAACGCGGTCACACCCACATCGCAGGACACGATCTTCGGCAGCAGCACCCCAGCGACGGTCAACTCGGGCGATGGGCGCTCGGTAGAGCTTGGGGTGAAGTTCTCCTCCGAAGTGGCGGGCAGCGTGACGGGTATTCGCTTCTACAAGGCCCCGACCAACACTGGCACGCATGTCGGCAGTCTGTGGGGCTCGACGGGAACGCTGCTTGCGTCGGCGACGTTCACGAGCGAAACGGAATCGGGCTGGCAGCAGGTTAGCTTCTCGACACCTGTTGCGATCAGCGCCAATACCACTTATGTCGCGGGGTACTTCGCGCCCAAAGGGGACTACTCCGATACCTCTTCGGGCCTTGCTTCGGCTGTGAGCAGCCCGCCGCTGACGGCGCTGGCGAGCTCGGTCAGCGCGAATGGTGTGTACGCGTACAGCACCACCAGCACCTACCCGACCAGCACCTACAAAGCGAGCAACTACTGGGTGGACGTCGACTTTGAACCGACGGGATCCGTGACTGCTCCAGGCCAGGTGACCGGCGTGAGCGCGACGGCGGGCCCGGGGTCTGCGAACGTCTCGTGGAATGCGCCGTCGAGCGGTGGGGCGGTCACGAAGTACGTCGTCACGCCGTACATCGGCTCGGCCGCGCAGCCCGCGAGCACCGTCACCGGCTCCCCGCCTGCGACCGGTACGACGATCAACGGGCTGACCGGCGCCACCAGCTACACCTTCACGGTGCAGGCATCCAACTCGGCCGGGAGCGGCCCCGCCTCGGCGCCATCCAACGCGATCACCCCGACAGAAGCGAAAGCTCCATCCGCGCCGACGGAAGTGATCGCCACCGCCGGGAGCGGGAGCGCCACCGTGACATGGGCTGCGCCGGCGAACGGCGGCAGCCCGATCACCAGCTACACGATCACCCCGTACATCGGCTCGACTGCGCAGCCAAAGACGACGGTGACGGGTTCGCCGCCGGCCACCCGAACCACGATCTCCGGGCTGACCAACGGCACCAGCTACACCTTTACGGTGGCGGCCACCAACACCGTCGGAACCGGCTCGGCATCCTCACCCTCGAATGCGGTGACGCCCAGCGCGGGCTCGATCGCCTACCCCGATCTGCAACTGCTGATGCCGGCGGGTGAAATCTCCATCAAGAGCAGCGGCACCACGAGGATGCTGGAGTTCACGCACACCACGTGGGATGCGGGCGAAGGCCCTTGGGAGCTGAAACCGACCTACAACGAAGCCACTGGCATCTCGCAGGGCTATCAGGCGCTCTACACGATGCCCAACCCAGGGGAATGGAAGCTTGCGTACACGGTGCCGGTGGTGGGGCCGATGCTCTGGCGCCCCCCGAGCGACTACGACTTCCCGCTCGACAAGTTCTGGCTTTACAACAGCAACGGACCGGGTGGCAGCGCCGGTAGCGTCGTGGCGACGAGCCCCAAGGTCGACTTCTGCATGACCTCCGACACCGAGGTGGGTGGGGTTCCCAACACGCCCAGCTTCAACGTCTACTACGTCGCCGACTGTGAAAAGCCGGAAGGCAAGCTCGGCTTGGGTGTCGGCTGGGGGGACACCTACGACGCCTACGACGGAGGGGAGGGCATCGAAATCAGCAGCCTTCCAAATGGAACCTACTACCTGCGCGGCGAGGTCGACCCCGAGGACTACTTCCAGGAGTCCAATAAATCAAATAACATTACGGAAACCAAGCTCCAGATCGAAGGCAACACGGTGAAGGTGCTCGAACAGACCCACCCCAGCTCGACGCCGCCCACGGTGACTCTGGCCAGCCCGGATGCGGAATCCAAGCTTTCGGGCACCGTCACGCTCAACGCGACCGCGAGCGGAGCTGCGCCGATCTCCTCCGTGCAGTTCCTGCTCGACGGCGAGCCGATTGGATCGCCTGTCACGAGTGCCCCGTATACCCTGCAGTGGCCGGTGGGAAGCACGCCGGCGGGTAAGCACTTCCTCAGCGCGCAGGCGACGGACAGCAATGGGTTCGTAGGAACCGCCGCCGATGTCCCCGTCACGACAGAAGCCAGCTCTGGAGGGGAAGAAACAAAAGAACCACCGGTGGTCTCGATCGTGAATCCAGTTGGTGGACAGAGGGTCTCCGGAACGGTGCAGGTGAGCGCGAACGTGAGCGGCAAGGTTGGGATCCGCTCGGTGCAGTTCTATCTCGACGGCAAGGCGCTGGGCGCTGCTGTGACATCTGCGCCCTATGCGATCAGCTGGGCGACCACGGGCGCGAGCAACGACAACCACAAACTGACGGCCCAGGCAACCGACACCTCCGGCAACGTTGGGACCTCGGCGCCCGTCGAAGTCACGGTACAGAACCCGGCCGAAGAAGGGCCCTGCTTCGTCATGGACGTTGAAACGTCGGTCAACGGCCACGGCACGACGACGACTGGACCGTTCACTTCTGCCGAAGGCGAAGAGGAGCTGCTGGCGTTCGTAAGCTCGGACGGCCCCGCCGGAGCTGGCCGCCAGACCGTGACCGTTTCAGGCGCGGGACTCGAATGGAAGCTTGTCGCGCGGGCCAACTCCCAGTCGGGCGACTCCGAGATCTGGGCGGCGAGGGCGCTCACCGCGCTCAACGAAGCAACGGTCACGTCGACGCCGACGGCGGGCGGCTACGATCAGACGCTCGCGGTGATCTCGTTGGAGATGTCCGACGGCATCGGTGCCTCGGTGACGGCTGGAGGATCCAGCGGAGCGCCGAACATCTCGCTCACGACCACCGAAGAAGGATCGCTCGTGTACGCTGTCGGCAACGACTGGGACAATGCCATAGCGCGCACGCTTGGCCCCAATCAGGTGATGCTTCGCCAGTACCTGGACGAAAAAGGTGGCAACACCTTCTGGTCTCAGTACACCGGTTATGTGACGGGTGCAGGTGGCAGCACCGTGACCCTGAATGACACGGCGCCAACGAGCGACGACTGGAACATGGCCGCCGTCGAGGTCCTCGGCGACGGCCCGGGCAATTGACGGCTCTTACGGCTCCCGAGACCGCACCGAGCAGGCGCGCGGTCTCGGGAGCCGGTGCCGTAGCGTGGCCCTCTTGGCTGGGGTTTGTGACCGGGTTGGCGGTGCCGTAGCGTGGCACTTTGAGATGGGCTGGTAACCGGTCGGGTCGTAACTCAGGCGCTCGTGACCGGGTCTGCGACGTGGAACCGACTCAACAGCTCTTCCATGCGGTCAATGGATCGCTCCCACGTGAAGCTCTGGATGTCGCGATGAGCCTGGTCGATCAGCCGGTCTCGCAGCGTCGCGTCGCCGGCTAGGCGCGCGATGGCGTCGGCCATCGCCTGGGAGTCGCGGGCGGGGACGACCAGTGCATTGTGCTCGTGCCGGGCGTAGTCCTCGACCCCAAACTCTGTGGTGACCACCGCGCACCCGCAGGACATCGCCTCCATGGGGTACATGGCGAAGCTCTCATACCACGCCGGGCAAAGGGCGAGGTGCGCCTCGGAGTACAAGCGGCGAACCGCGGGCGCGTCGATCACCCCGGTGGGCTCATACGGAGCGATGGGGTTGTCGGGGGGAAGCTCGGCGTGGTCGCCGAATACGCGCCAGCGCACCTCCCCGACTCGGTCCCGCACAAGGCGCATCGCCTCCGCCGCATCGGCGAAGCCCTTCCACTTGGCTCCGCGCCCGGAGTAGCTCACCACGGTGAGTGGCGAGTCGGGGGGATGGCCCTCGGGATAGAAGCGCTGGTGGTCGAACGCGTTCACGCACAGCTCCACCTCTCCCCCATGACGCTCGCGCACATGCTCGGCCAGCCAGCTGGAGTTGGCGATCCTGTGCAGCGGGAGTTTGTAGGAGAGCTCCGACTCGAGCTCATAGAGGTGCTGCCACTCGGGGTCGGACTCGGTGGTGAAGTAGGTCTCGTAGTGCTGCATGAAGTACGCCTTCGCACCCGTCCCGTAGAGGAAGACTGGCAGAGCGGTGGGCGCTCCGCTGGCGATTGTGACGTCCGCCGGCCGAACGGTGCGCCGGAAGCGGTCGAGCGCGGCTGCGCGGCGGTAGGGGAGCGCCGCCGAGGAGGGGGCCACGCCGGCCGTGACACCGCTCAGCGCCTCCTTGACCGAGCGCTTGTCGCTCGCCCCCAGACGGAAGCCGCCATAGCGCAGCGCTGCACGCAGCCCGGAGCCGAGCAGGGAGCTCGCCTGCGGCTGGATGAGCTTGACTTTGAGGTCATACCACTCCGGCGTCTCGCTGGGCGACGTCGTGATGATCGCCACATCGTGGCCGCGGTCCGCCAGGCCGTTGGCGTATCCAAACAGCACTTCGTGCCCGGCAGTGGTCCGGGTACGGGCAAAGCCCGTCATCACTATGTTGATTCGCAAGGTCCTGCTCCGCTCATGCCGCTGTCAGGGGTCCAATGGCTGTTGGCTCACGCTGCTGTCGAGGAGTCCCCGGGTCTGGGCTCAAGCCACCGCCGCGGCGCGGCGTCCGCTGAGGAGTCGCTGCGCGAGCTCGCGCGTGGGGACCACGTTCCCATCCGGCCCGGCCGCGGCGATGGTGGTCAGCGCGGCGATCAGGAAGAACATATATGGCGCCTGGGGAAACCCCAGCGCGTCGAACAGAGCGCAGGCGACGAAGAACGCGACGCAGCCGGCCGAGGTCGCGAGGGCGAGCGAGGCGTTGCTCGGCGCGCGCGCGCGGATCGCGCTGCGGGCGAGCACCACCGGCGCAAGGATCATCCACATGAAGGCGAGCAGCCCAAAGGCGCCGACTTCCCACAGCGCATCGATGTACTCGTCGTCGTTGATCCGGAATACCGTGGCTTTGTCCGAATCGACCGTGCCATAGCCACGGCCCAAGGCCGGATGTGAGAGTACGTCGGGGGCGACGTCGGTGAAGTCTCCGACCCGGTGGGTTGTCGAACTGCTGGCCTCGGCATTGCCCAGGTTCAGGACCGTTCCGAGCGCCCCGGGTGAGACGAGGTGAACGAAGCCGAGCAGCACGACCAGTCCTAGCGGGGCAAGCCGCAGCACTTGGCGTGGGCGATAGCAGGCCAGATAGATCACGATTACGACCGGCACGATCAGCGCGGTCTTGCGGTCGGTTGCCAGCGCGCCCGCGAGCATCAACGCGAAAGCGACGGCGTTCAGCCACCAAGCCCTTCGCGAGGTCGCGTCGAACACGCGCACCAGCGCGAGGGGCATGACCACAGCCAACATTGTGGTGGCGGCGAGCCCGTGCAACGTCGGGCCGACGACGGTCAGCCGTCCTTCGGTGCCGAACGCCGGATGGATGTTCGTGGGTGATGGTTCGACCTTGGCGATCGGCCCGAGGATCGCGCGGCTCCATTCGTAGAAGATGTTGTAACCGGTGCGACGCTCGATCAGCATCCCGATCGACATCATCGTGGCGAGCCCGATCAGGTAGGTGGCAAAGCCCCGCACGTCCTCGAACCGCAGGGCGGTGAGCGCGAACCACGAGAAGATCATGAACGAGCCCAGCAGCGCAAAGCGCTTGCCGGAGAGTTCAAGCTCTCCCAGGTTGACGATTCGTCCCGCATCGAGCAGCAGGCTCGCGACGGCCAGCGCCAGGAAGATGCAGACCGCGGTGACAAACAGCTTCGAGCGCCGTGTACGCAGGAACGCCCGCTGGTCCCCCCCGAACCAGAACCAGCTCAGGACGAGCCCGATGACCGCAAAGCGGTCGATCTTGGAGTCGACCGGAAGGTGGACCTTGAGTTCGGCGGAGGCGATCGGGACGAAGAACAGCATCCCAACGAAGGCGGCCAGGATCCACGGCAGCGGCCGCTTGGTGTGGGGGAAGGCATCGCGCACCTCCGCCGATCCGGCGGTCGTTGAGGACGCGACACGTTGCTCGGAAGCGATCGACCGCGGTGAGCGAGCGCTGCTCACGCCTGCCGGAGCCGCTGCGGGTGGGCTCACGGCCCACCTACCAGGGTGACTGCGCGGGCGGCACGCTCATCGTGTGCTCCGCGTCGGGATGACGACGGCGCGATTCGCTCATCGCCCACTCCGCGTCGGGATGCCAACGGTGCGATCGTCGAGTCGGTCGGGCATGGTCGCCAGGGGCATCTCGGAGGCGAAGTCCTCGCCCTCCGCGGAGGGTCCCTCGTGAGGGCCGGCACCGTCGTGAGGGTCGACGTCGCTGTCGCTGCGCTTGGCCTCGCGATTTTCGCGATCCCACGCCGCCTGAAGCACGGCGCTCGCGCGCCAGTTCTTGCGGAACCGCGTGGCGGCGAGCATGAGCACACACCAGAGCAGAAAGACGACCACGAACACGATCGCCGCCAGCGCCTTGCTGACCCCGCCGTTCACGACGGCTCCGTGCGCCGAACCGAGCTGACGGATCCTGACTCGTTTGTGGGGTGGAATGCTTTCCGCGCTCTCCACGCTGGTGACGTACCCATGCAGGCCGGTGGCGGCGGCATTGGCAAGCGCCACGGCCTGCTTGGTGGTGGGCGCCTGGGAGTTGATGATGATCGTCGGCAGACCCGGCTGGCTTTCGAAATCCAGGCGGTAGGGGACGGTCTCGCCCGTGATCTCGATGTTGCGCTTGAGCGCGGTGGGCTCGAGGACGATGCGGGGCTCATTTGGAGGAACGGGCCCTGCCGCGTAGATCTGTTCGCCGGGGATGCCCGCCTGTTCGCCGATCACCTTGAGGACGCCCGGGCTGACCATGAAGTTGGCGTAGACGGTAGCGCGGGCGCTGAGCTGTTCGAAGGACTGCGTGACGTTGCCCAGCACCGAAGAGGGCGTGTCGACGAGCACCTCTGTGCTCGCGCTGGAGTACTGCAACGAGCGGGCCACGAGCTTCGAGTTCTCGAGGCGGTAGACGCTGAAGGTCGCGGCGACCGCAGCGACGAGCACCCCGATCACCAGCAGCAGCCAGCGGCGCGAAAGCTCCCTGAGAATCAGTGCGAACTCCATCACAGCAAGCAACGGGTCGGGGAGGCCCTTTTTTTGCACGCCGATCGATGCTGGGACGGTTTGTGCAGGGTTGGCGAGGTCTGCGGCGGGGTTGGCGAGGTCTGTGGCAGCGCTTGCAAGCGTGAAGCCGGGTGAGGCGTTGCTTTGACCGTGCCCCAGGTTCAACGCGAGCAGGCTCCCAAGCGTGGATCCACCGAGGTTGGTGGTTCCCAGCATGTCGGTCGCTCCGACGGCTCCCCGGTCGGTGCGAGGAAGCAGCGTCTGCTTCTCATCTCCCCTGTCCGCAATGAGGAGGCCCATATAGAGCTGATCGCCGACGCCGTCGCGGGGCAGACTCGCCCCCCGGACCTGTGGCTGGTCGTCGACGACGGATCCACAGACCGCACACCCGAGATCCTGGCGGGGCTGACGCAGCGCATCGGGTTTCTGCAGGTGCTCAACACTGCCGACCTACCACCCGTGGGCCCCGTGAACGATCGTCTCGCGACGGCCGCCGAGGCGCGAGCGTTCAACCTCGGATTGAACAGCGTGGAGTGGGAGAGCTTCACCCACGTCGCCAAGCTCGACGGCGACACCGAGTTGCCGCCGTCCTACTTCGAGCGCGTGCTGGACGAGTTCGAGCGCGACCCCGGGCTCGGCCTCGCGGGGGGCCTGTACGCCGACCCCGATCCGCGTGGCGAGGGCTGGGAGGTGGTGGGCATCCCCTCCGAGTACCACGTCCCGGGGACCCTGAAGTGCTACTCGCTCGCCTGCTTCCAGGCGGTTGGGGGCATCCAGGAGCGACTCGGGTGGGACACGATCGATGAGACCTACGCACGCATGCGCGGGTATCGCACGCGTGCGTTCGTCGACCTCATCGCCCTCCACCACCGCCCCCGGGCGAGCGCCGATGGCACCCTCCGCGGTCGCGCCCGACACGGCGAGTGCGCCTATATCGCCCACTTCACGCTGCCGTGGGTAACGCTGCGGGCGTTCAAGATGGCGCGTGCGCGACCGCGCGGGCTCTCGGGTGTGGCCTTCCTATACGGGTACCTGCGCTCAGCGGCTCGCCGTATCCCGAGAGTCGAGGACCCCGCTTTCCGCCGGTTCGTCCGGCGCGAGCTCCGCGGGCGGATGCTGGGCGCGCTTGGCCTGATGAAACTGAAGCGCGCCGCCTCGCCCCACGTCTCCATCGCCTCCGACGGCAGCACCTCCTCTCGGTAGGCGCCTGTCCAGCCGTTCCCCGATTGCTGGGGATCTGGCGCGCGCGAGGTCATGAGAAGAGACGCGCGGGTCACGAAAGATTCGCTCCGGGCCACGCGTTTCTTCAGTGTGCGTAACGGCTCTCGTGTGCGTAATGACTCTTGCGCCCACTAGGGATGGCGGGCCTCTGTTTGTCCGTCTTCGCTCGGGGGGCTTTGCAGTAAGGGCTTGTGGCACCTCGGTGGCCAGGCAAGGGGCAGGCGAACGACAGCAGCCAGGGAGGCGATGAGACGCGATGAGCAGCGATACCGGTATCGGTAGCACTCCTGAGGTGAGTGCCTCTTGGGGCGCGGTGCCCGTGGCGGACCGCGGCACGATCGGCGAGGAGGGGCTCGTGGGTGAGGGCGCTTTCGTGGGCCAGAGCGGTGTCGCCGATCGGACGCGTATCACGGGTCCGGCGCGGCGGCGCTCCGATCGCGGGAGGCACGAGCCCATCGGAACGCGCCACATCAAGCTGCGCGGCTCGCGCGTGGGTATGCGACGCGACGCCCTGTTCAGGCGCATGCTGCTGGCTGCGGACGTGGTTGCGGTCGTGGGGGCGTTCCAGCTCACGGTGCTGCTCTCCGCCAGATCGCTGCAGCTAACGTGGACAAGTATCGCGGGCGTGCCGATCCTGCTGGTGGGCGCGAAGATCCTTGGTCTCTATGACCGCGACGAGATGCTGCTGCGCAAGACGACGCTCGACGAGGCACCCAAGCTCTTCCAGGTCGCAACGCTCTGTGCGTTGGTGGCATGGCTGGCGGGCGGACTGGTCCTCAACGGCACGCTCCATCGGCCCGAACTGCTCTTCCTGTGGCTCGCGCTCTTCGTACTGCTGATCCTCTCACGCACCGTGGCGCGGGCGCTCGCCCTGCGGATCGTCCCGCCCGAGCGCTGCCTGTTCATCGGCGAGGCCTCCGCTGCGAAGACGATCTGCTCCAAGCTCACAGGTCACGGTGGAGTCAAGGCCGAGGTCGTGGCGCAGCTCGACGCCGACGAGGTGGCGTTCTGGACCGCCGACGCGCTTTCGGCGGACAGGCTCCTCGAGATCAGAGACCTCGCCCAGGCGCTGGACGTGCATCGTGCGATCATCGCGCCGGGGCGCACCGACAGCGGCGAGATGCTCGACCTCGTCAGGACGCTCAAGGCGGTCGGCGTGCGCGTGAGCGTGCTCCCCCGCGTGCTCGAGGTGGTGGGCTCCTCGGTCGAGTTCGACGATCTGCACGGGGTGACCATGATGGGCGTCAGGCGCTTTGAGCTGACGCGCTCCTCGGCTGCGGTCAAGC
This sequence comes from uncultured Solirubrobacterales bacterium, assembly GCA_963742275.1. Taxonomy (GTDB): domain Bacteria; phylum Actinomycetota; class Thermoleophilia; order Solirubrobacterales; family Solirubrobacteraceae; genus Palsa-744. The sequence continues at coordinate 1,687,646 of CAVUKU010000001.1, forward strand.
GCGCCTTCGACGTCCTCGGCGCATCGGTCGCGCTCGCCGCGGTCGGGCCGCTGATGGCGCTGATCGCGCTCGCGATCAAGCTCGACAGCCGGGGCCCGATGTTCTTCAGACAGCTTCGCGTGGGGCAGGACGGCGAGCGCTTCCGCATGTTCAAGTTCAGGACGATGGTCTGCGACGCGGACGAGCTCAAGGAGTCGCTGCGCGATCTCAACGAAGCCCAGGAGGGGCTCTTCAAGATCGCGGAGGACCCGCGTGTCACACGGGTGGGCCGGATCCTGCGCAAGTGCGCGCTCGACGAGCTCCCGCAGCTCTTCGATGTGCTCAGGGGAGAGATGAGCATCGTCGGACCGCGCCCGCTCGTCGTCGACGAGGACGAGCGCATCCGTGGCTGGTATCGCATGCGCCTGGAGCTCATGCCGGGCATGACAGGCCCCTGGCAGATCCTCGGCCCGGCGCGCGTTCCCCTGCAGGAGATGGTCGCGATCGACTACCTCTACGTGGCCAACTGGTCGTTGTGGGGGGACATCAAGATCATGCTGCGCACGGTGCCCCACGTCGTCGGGCGACGCGGGCTCTGAGGGGTGCCGGCATGCCGGGTTCTCGCCCCACGGGACCAGCCGGGAGGTTGAGGAGCGATGGCTGATCTTCTGGTCGCATCCGGAGGTGGCCACCTGGCCCAGCTTCACAGGCTTGTGGACCGGCTGCCGCAGCCCTCGCAGGAGCGGACCTGGATCACGTTCGACACTCCCCAGAGCCGGTCGCTGCTAGCCGGCGAGGATGTGCGATATCTGCCCTACACCGGACCCCGCGCGTATATGCAGACGGCGCGCAACGCCTTGACGGCCCACAGCGTTCTACGCGACCGCCGCTACCAGCGCGTGATCAGCACCGGCGCCTCGCCGGCGCTCTCCTTCCTGCCCGTCACGCTGTTGCACGAGGCGGAACCGATCTACATCGAGAGCGCCGCTCGCAGCAGCGGCCCGTCGCTGACCGGGAACATCCTGAGCCGGACGCCGGGGGTCCGCCTCTTCACCCAGTATGAGCACTGGTCGGATCGCAAGTGGCAATACGCGGGCTCGGTGTTCGACGGCTTCGAGGCCGCCCCGGGTGCCGGCTCGAAGGAGGTGCAGCGGATCGTGGTGACCCTGGGAACGATCGACTTCGGGTTCTCCAGACTGCTCAGGCGGTTGATCGACATCATCCCGGCCGGTGTCTCGGTGACGTGGCAGGTCGGCGGCACCGATGCGCGTCGGCTGCCGATCGACGGGATCGTGAGCCTGCCTGGTAAGGAGCTGGAGGAGGAGATGCGGAGGGCCGACGTGGTGGTGGCCCACGCCGGCATCGGCTCGGCGCTGGGGGCTCTCGACGCGGGTCGCTGCCCCGTTCTCGTACCGCGCGAGCACGCTCACGGCGAGCACATCGACGATCACCAGCGGCAGATCGCCGCCGAGCTCGACCTTCGGGGGCTTGCGGTCCATCGGTCCGCGGAGTCGCTTACTTACGCTGACATCGAACGTGTGGCCGGCCTGGCGGTCCGCGCCCGGAGCAATGTTCCTCGCCTTCGTCTGTAGTCGCCCGAGGCTCCCCCTCGTCTTGGGAACGGGGGGGACTGAGCTGCGGCTGAGGGACCCGCCCCCGGGCGCAGAGGGCGTGGATCCTCGCGCGAGGATCGGGACGCCCGAAGGCAGGGGCGTAAAAGGTCACGCGCGAGGATCGGCGCTCGAAGACGGAGGCGTGAAAGATCTCGCGCGAGTGTCGGCGCGCCCGAAGCGTTTTGTAGGGGTGCCGAGCAGGGGCGTCATCATGGTCCCTCCCCTGGCTGGGTCCAATGGACGCTGGCTGGACGCCACGCGGGCGACATCGCTGCAACGGGTGGCCAACCGGCCGATCATCAGCCATGTGCTGGACGCCCTCACGGCGGCGGGCGTGGGCGAGGTCGCGGTGCTGACGCCAGAAGACCTCGCCGAGGAGATCGCCGGCTGCATCGCACGCGAGGGGCACATTGGCTGCGAGGTGCTCAGCTTGACCTACGACTGCAAGGGCGACTCGGCCTCCGCCATGAGCGAGCTCGAACAATTCGCCGGCGATGCGCCGACGATCGTCCACCGCGCCGACGGTCTGCTGGGCCAGCCGTTGGCGCCGTTCCTCGAGCTGGTGCATCGCGATCGGCCCGACATGGTGCTGCTCGTCGCGCAGGGCGCCCGCAACACCGAACGACTGGGACCGGCTGCGCAGGAGCTGCTGCGGGTCACCGAGCTCGATCCTGACAACGCGGCGCTGGGAGTGGCGGGGGTTTGTGTGCTGGGGCCCGGCGCGTTTGGCCGTCTGCGCCCGGCGCACCCACGGGGACTGGAGTTCGGGGCCCTGATCGAGTCGCAGATCGAGCACGGCAGCAGTCGCGTTCAGGTACGCGTAGTTCACAACGAGTGGCGCGCCTTTGCCGGAGACGCGCTGGATCTGCTCGACATGAATCGCGCCGTGCTCGACACGCTCGACTGCAAGACCCCCGCGCTGCAGGGCGAGGACAACCGCTTCGAGGGACCGGTGCTCATCGACCCGAGCGCTTTGGTGAGCTCGAGCGTCATCTGCGGGCCGGTGATCATCGGGGCGGGCGCGCACATCATGAACTCCTACATCGGACCGCACACCTCGATCGGCGAGCGGGTTCACATGGACGGGGCCGAGATCGAGCGCTCGATCGTCCTTGCGGGGGCCAGCATCCTCCACGTGGGCGGCCGTCTGGTGGCGAGCGTCGTGGGCCGCGACGCTCGGATCTTCCGGGACTTCGCGATGCCTCGCGCGATGCGCCTGCAGGTGGGAGACGGCGACGAGATCGCGCTCTGCTGAGCAGGGCGCGAAGACTGGACGCCCGCCAGCTACGTTCGGCTCTTTGTGGAGGCCGGGCCCGCTGTGTCGGGCTGCGCAAGAACCAATTCGGGCCCTTCGTTAACTCAAACGAACGGACACCACTAGGGCTAATGGAACAGCGAGGTAAATAGCGTGAGGACACTGGTGACAGGAGGAGCGGGCTTCATCGGCAGCCATGTCGTGCAGGAGCTTGTGCGTCGTGGCGATCAGGTCGTCGTTCTCGACTCGCTGGAGGAGCAGGTTCACGGCGGCGCCACCCCCGATCTGCCGGCCTCGGTGGAGTTGATCGTCGGCGACGTCGGCGACCGCGCGGCCGCCGATCGCGCGCTCGCGGGAGTCGACCGCGTGGTGCACCTTGCGGCGGCGGTGGGCGTGGGGCAGTCGATGTACGAGATCGCCCGCTACACCGAGCGCAACACGATGCAGACCGCGATCTTCCTGGAGCGGCTCGTGGCCCAGCGGCCACTGCCGGCGCGGCTGGTGGTGGCCTCCTCGATGTCGATCTACGGGGAGGGCGAATACGAGTGCTCCGAGCACGGCCGCATGGCTCCCCCGCCGCGGCCCGAGGAGCAGCTGCTCGCCCGCCAGTGGGAGCTCGTGTGCCCGCACTGCGACGGCGAGCTGCGACCGGTGGGGACCCGCGAGACCAAGCCGCTGATCCCGACCTCGATCTACGCGATCACCAAGCGAGACCACGAGGAGCTGTGCCTGGTCACCGGCGCCGCGTACGGGATCCCCGCGGTGGCGCTGCGCTTCTTCAACGTCTACGGACCGGGACAGGCGCTCTCCAACCCCTACACGGGAGTGGCAGCGATCTTCGCATCGCGCCTGCTCAACGGGCGCCCACCGATCATCTTCGAGGACGGCGAGCAGTCCCGCGACTTCATCCACGTCAGCGACATCGTGCGCGCGATCACGCTCGCATTGGAGTCCGAGAAGGCGGCGGGGCACGCGGTCAACCTCGGCACCGGGCGCCCAAGCACGGTTGCGCAGATCGCGCAGGCGCTCTCGGCGGGCCTGGACGTCGACATTGAGCCGATCCGCAACGGCCAGTACCGCACCGGGGACATCCGCCACTGCGTCGCCGACGCGCAGCGCGCCCGGGAGCTGCTGGACTTCGAGGCGGCCACCACGCTAGAGGACGGGATGCGCGCGCTGCTGGAATGGCTGGCCGACCAGGAGGCGGTCGATCGCGTCGACGACGCCACCCGCGAGCTCGCCGCCCGGGGCTTGGCTCGCTGAGCCGCCGGGAGCAGACCATGCGTGCCCTGGGTGAGGATTTCTCGGAGCTGGCTGACCTGGCGATCGTGATCGTCTCCACCAACGAGGCGCACTGGCTGGAGCGCTGCCTGCCGACGGTGTTCGCGAGTGCGGGCGGCGCCTCGCTCGATGTGATCGTGGTCGACAACTCCTCGACCGATGGCACCCGCGAATTGGTGGAGTCGGACTTCCCCGGCGCACGCGTGGTCGACTCGCCCAACCGGGGCTTCTCCTACGGCAACAACCGGGGGATCGAGCAGGCCCACGCCCGCTACGTGCTGCTGCTCAACCCCGACACGGAGGTTGTCGATGGCACGTTCGGGGAGCTGGTGGAGCTGCTCGACGCACGGCCGCAGGTGGGTTTGGCCGGTGTGCGCCAGATCACCGGGGATGGCGAGCTGTGGCCGACGATCCGCCGTTTTCCGAGCGTCGCACGGGCGCTCGGCGAGGCGTTTCTCTCCGAGCGCTGGCCGGTGCATCCGCCTTGGTCGGGCGAGCGGGTGCTCGACTGGGATCGTTACGAGCGCGAGGACGAGTGCGACTGGACCTCGGGCTCGTTCATGCTTGTTCGTCGCGAGGCGCTGCTGAGCGCCGGGATGCTTGACGAGCGCTCCTTCATATACTCCGAGGAGCCCGACCTCTGCCTGCGCATCAAGCGCGCCGGCTGGCAGGTTCGCCACCTGCCACAGATGACGATCGTCCACCATGCCGGCAAGGGCGGTGTGCGGCCGCGGATGGTCGCGCAGGACGTCTACGCGCGCAAGCAGTACGCGCACAAGCACTTCAGCCGCGCCTACCGCGGCCTTTACCTCTCGGCGCTGGCCACTCGCCATGTAGTGCGCCTCGCCGGCGCGCGAGCCGGCGGCGCCGACGCAGCCGCTCGCCGCGAGAGCGCACTGTGCGCGCTGAATACGCTCGCTGGCCGGGCCGATCCGCCCTTTGGCGCGCCCCCCCCCACCGCGGTCGAGCCGCTGGTAACCAGGGAGCCGCGCGTCGCTCAGCGGTCGTAGTGGGCGCCGGGGATCTCGCCGTTGTCGTCGAAGTAGTCGCTCCCCAGGTGGCCGACTGGAAACATCCTCTGCCGAGCTGGGCTCGCGCATTGTGATGCCTTCAACGAGTGCGCCGAGCAGGACATAGCAACGAGTGTGCCGAGCAGGACATAGCAACGAGCCCGCCGAGCAGGACGTAGGGCGCGCGGCCTTGCGTTGAAACCGGAAACTCAGAACCCGCGCTTGACCGCCAAATACGGCAGCAACGCCAACTCGGCGAGGGATGGCATGGGATCATCGCGGCTGAACACCGCCTCGATGTCAGCCGAGCGCAGCGAACGCAAGTATCCCTGCCAGTCGAGCGCGCCGCGAGCGAGCTGCACAGCGGCGGTCGGCAAGTCCGTGGCCAGTCGCACCCATGACTTCCCGGAGATGGCGCGCAGATCGTCCGGCAGCGGACGCGAGAGCTGGTCGGCGTAGAGCAGGTATGGAAAGTCCACGCCGGCGTGTTGGCCTAAACCGTGGTAGCCCCAGGTGCGTGCGTTCACGTCCAACAACTTGAGCTGCCCGACGCGCGCGTCGTACTTGTACTCGATCTCCACCAAGCCGTAGTAGTCGATCCGGGACAGGAATCGCTCGGACAGCTCCTCGAGCTCGGGGTGCTCGATCGTCTGCACGTACGTGCTCGCCCGACCGAACAGCGGCGGGTGCTGGCGCAGCCGGCGCACGACCATCCCGGCCCGCGTCCGCTTGTCGCGAAAAAACGCGCAATAGGAGAAATGCGCGTCGCCCCCGCCGGGAATCAGCTCCTGGACGAGCACCTGCTCGACGCCGATCAGTTGCGCGGCTTCGCGCACACGTCGAGTCAGCTCGGAGCGGGTGTCCGCTCGCCATGCCTTCCGGCCGGTCGCGTACACGAAATCCTCCTTGATCGCCGGCTTGACCGCAAACGGCGGTTGCCCGTCGATCGCCTCCAGATCGGCGATGTCAGCCACTCTCCAGGTTCGCGGCGTGGCGATGCCCAGCTCGTCGGCGAGTCGATAGGTGTTGCGCTTGTCCCACGCCCACCTGATCACCTCCCACGGGGGGGTGGGAACGTGAAAGCGCTCGAGCAGTCGCTCGCGGTTGCGCGAGAGCGCCACGACCGTCTCCTCGCGCGTGGGAAACAGCACCCAGCCGTCGAGCTGGTGGCGCGACCCCAGATCGAGCAGTGTGTTCACGGTCGTCTGCTCATCACGCAGGTCGGCGACGGTGACAGCACCCGACGCAAAGCGCGAGTAGCGGCCGATCGACCGCTCGTCGTCGAGCACGAGGACGTCGATACCGCGCCGGCCAAGGCTGCGGACTATGCCGAGACCCTGGTAGTCGCCCCCGATCACGACCGCGCCGGGGCCGGTGAAACGCTTGCAGAAGGTAGACATTCGAGACCTCCCGAGCACCCCTACAGGCTCGCACTCGCCGCTAGCGCTGTGCGCGATTCGCCGGCGATCGCCTGTGCGACCGCGCGGCCCGCATACCAGCTGCCGGACACGAAGCGCATGATCGGACCAAAGCTCCAGGCTGCCGGTGCGCCCACCATGTGCAGGCCGGGCACTGAGGTCTCGAGGCCCCGACCGAGCACGGGGAAGCCGTTCTTGCGGCGGATTCCCGCGAGGAGCTGCTCATCGAGGAACGGGTAGCGGGCGATGTCAACCCGATAGCCGGTGCCGAACATCAGATGATCCACCTCGCGTTCGCTGCCGTCCGAGAGCGACAGTCGCAGCGCGTCGCCGTCGACGCGAGCAGCAACCACCTCGACGTTGGCGCTCAGGCGCACGTCGCCGAGGCGCGCCCGCACGAAATGCGAGCACGCCGGGCGGATGGAGCGTTGCGCGATCCTGTCCTGGGTGGTGCGCGGCAGGCGGCGAAAGACGGCCGGCACGGAGACCAGCCTGCTGTACCACAGCGGGCCTACGTCGGTGGGTGCATACACGATCGGCCCCAGTCGCCCGATCCGCTGCTTGACGGCATGACCTCGCAGCCACACAACTCCTCCGGCCGAGTGCACGAGCACCTCCACATGAGCGGCTCCCCGCTCGCACATCAGCGCTGCGCTCTCGCAGGCGCTCTGCCCGCCACCCACGACCGCCACCCGTTGGCCGGCGAAGGCGGTCAGGTCACGGTGGCGAGCGGTGTGTGACACGCGATCTGCCGGGAGGTGCTCGAAGCCCGACGGGAGAGACTCGAAAGCGGCGATTCCGCACGCGACCACCACGCGGCGTGCCGATACCTGCGTGCCGTCCTCGAGTTCCAGCCCAAAGGTGCCACCCGCAAGCGCCACTCGCGTGACTTTGCGCTCGTCGAGGTCGGGCACCGCTTCGCGCTGCACCCACGAGCCGTAGGCGATGAAGTCGCTCAACGGCACCGGGTGGCGCAGCTCGACGCCCACGTAGCGCGTGTAGCTGGTGAGCGACAGAGGACCCGTCAGCTCGACCATGCTCGTTGCCGACGTGTTCGAGCGCAGCAGCATGCCCTCCGGCATCGAACGCCAGAACCCCATCGGCGCGCCGAACACATGCGCCTGTACGCCCGCCCGTCGCAGGTGGGCACATGCCGATAACCCATGTGGGCCCGCACCGATGACCGCAACCTCGAGATCGGGGCGGACCACAGCGTCCCCGCGCCGGCTGGGTGCGGCGCGACCTTGTGCGAGCTGAGCCATATCAGATAAACGAAAGAGCTGCACGCGACTTTTGCGAGTTCGGCGTGGGGGCGTCACGGAGCTGCGTCGAGATTGTCGTCCCAGTAGTTGCCGGAGAGATGGTCGGTGGTGGCGTCATACGTGCTGTAAAGCACCCCATAGGAGCCGCCTTCGGGGAAGTAGCCGAAGTTGTCGGGTGTCACGGGCGCGGCGATCGTTTCGTTTTCTTCGGTGAGCCCTGTGCAAAGGTGGTGGCCCCCGGTGCTCGACCCGGTTACTTTGCCGTGGCAGCGCGCATAGCGGTTGCCGGTGACGATCACGGGGCCTTTGACTGTGGGGGTGGTGCCGTGGGCGCCGGCGAGGTACATGAGGTAGCCGCCGCCGGCGAGGAGGTTGTTTTCGATGTGCTCTTCGCCGACTTCTTGTTCGTTGGGGAGGAAGAGGGGGGCGGTCTGCCAGTGGGGCATGAGGATGGTGTCGTGCTTGACGATGAGGCCGGGTTTGGTGGTGGTGGTGCCTTCGCCGTTGTCGTAGATTCCGTCGTAGTGGGCGCCGGGGATCTCGCCGTTGTCGTCGCAGTAGTCGTTTTCCCAGGTCGCGGACTGGAAGAAGCAGGTGCGCGTCCAGTAGACCTTGCTCCATTCCACTCTTACGTTCGCGGCGGAGCTGGACTCGCGCATCGTGATGCCTTCGGCGAGCGCTTCGGGGCATCCCTGGGTGACGCCATGCACGGTGACGTGCTTGATGAGGATGCCCGTGGAGATTTCTTCTTCGTGGGGGCCGTGTCCCTGCACCTGGAGGCCGCCGGAGCCTTCCACGCCGCCTTCGCCTTTGCACACTTTCTTCTGGCTGGACGCGACGACTTCGACGTTTTCGACTGTGACGTCGTTGGCGGAGATTTCGAGGTTGCCTTCGATCTTCTCGTCCTTGATCGTGATGCCCGCTTCGTTTTCGTTGACGAGCACCGAGCCGGCGTGTCTGGTGAGCGTCACGCCTTTTTCCACGCCGGTGTCTGCTGGGCCGGGGTAGCCGCAGGCTTCTTCACGCCCGAAGCATTCGGTGGGGGTGGCGCTCTTCTTTTCTTTGGCTTCGACCACGGCCGTCTGCTCGCTCGTCGCCGTTCCGACGCCCGAACTGGCTTCAGCGGTCACGATCACCCGCACCGTATGGCCAACATCCCCCGAGTCGAGCTCGTGGGTGGAGGCCGTCGCGGCGGCGATGTTGGAGCAGCCTTCGCCCTTGGTGTTGCAATCCTGCCACTGGTAGGCGTACGAGCTCGGGCTTTCGGTCCACGAGCCGCTGGATGCCCCGAGCACCTGCCCCTGAGCGGTGCTGCCGGCGATGACCGGCGGTTTGATGTTGGCCGGCGGTGGCGGAGGCGGTTCTTCGCGGGGTGGAGGTTCTTCGCGGGGTGGAGATTTTTCGCGGGGTGGAGGTTCTTCGGGATGGGAGTGAGGCGCTTCTTTGACCGGGGGGGGATTGGGCTTGTCGGAATGTGGGGGAGGCACGTGCGGAAGCTGGAGGAGCTGCGCCAGCCCGGGCGACGTGGCGGCGGGCGGCGGCGGACTAGCGGGCGTGGCCGCAACGGGTGCGCTCAGGATGCTCGGGGTGGGCGTGGGGGCCGGCTTCTGCTTGCGGGAGGCCACATTGCATTTGGGCCGCGCCCGGCGGTGGCGCTTGCGCGCCTTGCAGTGGCCGGCATGCTTGACCGCTCGCCGGCGCTCATGCCGGCCGGAGTGTGGGGCTCGTCTTGGCGCGGCGGCGAGGGCCGACAGCGCGCCGAGAGCTCCTGCCCCGGCCATCGCCACCGTGATCGTGACGGCGACCAGCCATGGGCTGAGTCGAGTTCGCATCATCCCCTGCACGATTCCTCTCCCATCGGCCATGGCATACTAATGGGCCCACAGGAGGGCAACGTATCCATCGTGTCGAGGGCTTGGGGGTGGGCTGGTCGGACGCTCGAAGCATCGACCCGGGGGCGGGGGCCCTTTAGATCGGGGAGCGGATCGCCAGAAGAGGTTCGGCGGGGGCGCTGAGCAGTGCATTGCCGGTGATCGCCCGTATCCCGGGGCCGCGCCGCGGAAGAAGCCTCCGAGCCCGATCGTTCGATTCAAGGTGGGCGTACGGGTACTGCACAGCTTTCCCCATAAGATCGGCGCCGGCCGGATTTGCATGACCGCCTGGCACGAGGCCGCCGACGCGGCGAGCGCCGGCGCCGACATGACGGTGTACGCGGGCGTTGTCCATCGGCCGCTGCCTGCACGTGTTCGTACACGAACGACGCTCGCGCGCGGAAGATGGCGCATTCCCTATGGGGTGCTGGGGCAGCTCCGTGCGCTCGCTCTGCACGACCGCATCGTGGCGCGGGCGCTCCCGAAGCTCGCGGACTCGATCGATGTCGTCCACACGTGGCCGCTGGCGGGGCTCCAGACGCTGCGGACAGCCCGGCGCCTTGGGATCCCGAGCGCCGTGGAGAGGCCCAACGCCCATACGCGGTTTGCCTATGAGGCGGTTGCGCAGGAGTGCGAGCGCCTCGGTGTGGCTCTGCCCCCCGATGAAGACCATGCCTTCAACGCGACGAAGCTGCGCATGGAGGAAGAGGAATACGACTTGGCCGACTACCTGCTGTGTCCATCGGACTTCGTCGTGCAGACATTTCGCGACCAGGGGTTTGGCCCCGAGAAGCTGGTGCGCCATCAGTATGGGTACGACGAGAGCCTCTACCATCCGGCGGCCGAGCGCGAACAGCGGTCTGGCCTCAGCGCCCTGTTCGTGGGGGTCTGTGCGGTGCGCAAGGGCCTGCACTTCGCGCTCGAAGCCTGGCTCAGGTCTCCGGCAAGCAAGACTGGAACGTTTCGTATTGCGGGTGAGTTCCTGCCCCAGTACGAAGCGAAGCTCGCCGACATGCTCGCGCACCCCAGCGTTCAGGTGCTTGGTCACCGAGACGACGTTCCGGAGCTGATGCGAGACAGCGACATCATGATGCTTCCCAGCATCGAGGAGGGTTTCGGCCTTGTTTGTGTGGAGGCGATGGGCAGTGGCAGCGTGCCGCTCGTATCCGATGCCTGCACAGAGCTCTGCGTGCACGATCGAAACGCCCTAGTACATGCCGTCGGCGACGTCGACGCCATCGCCAGCCACATCACCCTGCTGGACCAGGATCGGGGCCGACTCGCCGAGCTGCGTGCGGAGTGTCTGCGCATCGCGCCCAGCGTCACCTGGGCGTCGGCGGGACGCCGGCTGTTCCAGATCTACGGGGAGATGGCGGCGGACGGCCCACGCTGAGCCACGAGCTCGCTCGACACCGAGCCGGAGTGCGGCTCCAGGGCCGATGCTAGTGGCTCAGCGCAGCGCAGCTCTCAGGTTGTCGTCCCAGCGGTTGCCGATGATGTGGTCGGTGGTTGCGTCGTATATGGGATACAGGACTCCGTAGGATCCGCCAGCGGGGAAGTAGCCATGTGCGCCCGGGGTCACGGGAATGCTCGTCGTTTCGTTTTCTTCGGTGAGCCCTTGGCAGAGGTGGTGGCCCCCGGTGCTCGACCCGGTTACTTTGCCGTGGCAGCGCGCATAGCGGTTGCCGGTGACGATCACGGGGCCTTTGACTGTGGGGGTGGTGCCGTGGGCGCCGGCGAGGTACATGAGGTAGCCGCCGCCGGCGAGGAGGTTGTTTTCGATGTGCTCTTCGCCGACTTCTTGTTCGTTGGGGAGGAAGAGGGGGGCGGTCTGCCAGTGGGGCATGAGGATGGTGTTGTGCTTGACGATGAGGCCGGGTTTGGTGGTGGTGGTGCCTTCGCCGTTGTCGTAGATTCCGTCGTAGTGGGCGCCGGGGATCTCGCCGTTGTCGTCGCAGTAGTCGTTTTCCCAGGTCGCGGACTGGAAGAAGCAGGTGCGCGTCCAGTAGACCTTGCTCCATTCCACTCTTACGTTCGCGGCGGAGCTGGACTCGCGCATCGTGATGCCTTCGGCGAGCGCTTCGGGGCATCCCTGGGTGACGCCGTGCACGGTGACGTGCTTGATGAGGATGCCCGTGGAGATTTCTTCTTCGTGGGGGCCGTGTCCCTGCACCTGGAGGCCGCCGGAGCCTTCCACGCTGCCTTCGTCTTTGCACACCTTCTTCTGGCTGGACGTGACGACTTCGACGTTTTCGACTGTGACGTTGCTGGCGGAGATTTCGAGGTTGCCTTCGATCTTCTCGTCCTTGATCGTGATGCCCGCTTCGTTTTCGTTGACGAGCACCGAGCCGGCGTGTCTGGTGAGCGTCACGCCTTTTTCCACGCCGGTGTCTGCTGGGCCGGGGTAGCCGCAGGCTTCTTCACGCCCGAAGCATTGCCGTTTGTGCGATTTGCGCTTTGGGTCAGTAGCTTTCGTTTTCCGGGTGGAGCGGACCCCAGTGTGGAGGGTATGCGCGTCGGAGGACTGCTTGGTGCTCAGGGCTGTCACGACGAGGTGCGTACCGAGGGCCACGGCGAGGAGCAACAGGCAGAGCGTTGCCGCCTTGCGCAGCGAAGTCATCCTCGTATCGTAGTGATACGCCCACCCCGGCCTCCGCACCGGGTGAGGTCCGTCGCATCTCCAGGCCGCTACAGCGCGGCTTCCAGGTTGTTGTCCCAGTAGTTGCCGGAGAAGTGGTCGGTGGCGGCATCGTATGTGCTGTAGAGCTCTCCGTAGGAGCCGCCTTCGGGGAAGTAGCCGAAGCTGTCGGGGGCGAGGGGGTCGCTGGTGTTTTCGTTTTCTTCGGCGAGCCCTTGGCAGAGGTGGTGGCCACCCGTTTTCGCGCCCACTTCTTTTCCTTGGCAGCGGGCGAGGCGGTTGCCGGTGACGATCACGGGGCCTTTGACTGTGGGGGTGGTGCCGTGGGCGCCGGCGAGGTACATGAGGTAGCCGCCGCCGGCGAGGAGGTTGTTTTCGATGTGCTCTTCGCCGACTTCTTGTTCGTTGGGGAGGAAGAGGGGGGCGGTCTGCCAGTGGGGCATGAGGATGGTGTTGTGCTTGACGATGAGGCCGGGTTTGGTGGTGGTGGTGCCTTCGCCGTTGTCGTAGATTCCGTCGTAGTGGGCGCCGGGGATCTCGCCGTTGTCGTCGCAGTAGTCGTTTTCCCAGGTCGCGGACTGGAAGAAGCAGGTGCGCGTCCAGTAGACCTTGCTCCATTCCACTCTTACGTTCGCGGCGGAGCTGGACTCGCGCATCGTGATGCCTTCGGCGAGTGATTCGGGGCATCCCTGGGTGACGCCGTGCACGGTGACGTGCTTGATGAGGACGCCGGTCGAGAGTGCGTTGCCGTGTTCACGCACCTGGAGACCGCCGCCGCCTTCCGTGCTCCCGGTTTTTTCACATACTTTCTTCTGGCTGTACGCGACGACTTCGACGTTTTCGACCGTGACGTTGCTGGCGGCGATTTCGAGGTTGCCTTCGATCTTCTCGTCCTTGATCGTGGTGCCCGCTTCGCTGACGACCACCGTGCCGGTGTGCTTGGTGAGCGTCACTCCCCCTTCGACGCCGGTGTCTGTCGGGCCGGGGTAGCCGCAGGCTTCTTCTTGTCCGAAGCATTCGGTGGGGGTGGCGCTCGTTTTTTCTTTGGCTTCGACCACAGGCGTTTGCGCGCTCGTCGCGGTCCCGGTGCCGGAGCTGGCTTTGGCCGTGACGGCAATCCGCACCGTATGACCCGCATCCCCCGCGCCGAGCTTGTGGGTGGAGGCCGTCGCGCCGGCGATGTTCGAGCAGCCTTCGCCCAGGGTGTTGCAGTCCTGCCACTGGTAGCCGTAGGAGCTCGGTTCCCCGGTCCACGTGCCGTTGCTCGCGCTCAGAGTTTCGCCTTCTCTCGCAACGCCACTGATCGCCGGCAACGCCGTATTGCCAGGCGGCGACGCAGCCGCTGCCACAGTCGTGCTCGCAGCTGAGTTGGCGGGCGTCGAGCCGCCGGCGTTCGACGCTGTGACTACAACCCGCACGGTATGACTCACATCTCCCGCGCCAAGCTTGTAGGTCGAGGCGCTCGCGCCGGCGATGTTCACGCAGGCTTCGCCCAGGGTGTTGCAGTCCTGCCACTGGTAGGCGTAGCCGATCGGCGCGGTGCCGGTCCAGGTGCCATTGACGGCGGTCAGCGTCTGCCCGACCTGGGCGGTGCCGCTCGCCGTGGGGGGTGCGGTGTTGCTCGGCGCGACCGGCGGGGGTGGCGGTGGCGGGGGGTCTTCTTCGACCACCACGTTGTGCTCGACCGTAGCTTCCCGTCCCGCGGCGTCGATGATCACCAGACGGATGTACTTGGTGCTGGCGCCGGAGAACGTGTACTGCAGAGTCTGTCCGCCGCCGAGCGGCCACAGCGGCGGGATCGGCCGGGTGGGGGAGCCGTCGTCGGACCATGCGTAGGTGCACGGGCCGTCGGGGCAGGTGGAGCCCGTGCCGTTGAGGGTCACCTGCTGTTTGGTGGCGGGGGAGGTGGGGGAGTAGGTGAAGCTCGCCGTGGGCGGGGGCGGTGGGTTCGCGACGACGGTTGCTGTGGAGGCGGAGCTCGCCGAGCTTGACCCGCCGGCGTTGGAGGCGGTCACGACCACGCGCACCTTGTGGCCGATGTCGCCCGAGCCGAGTTTGTGGGTCGTGGCGGTCGCGCCGCTGAGGTTCGAGCAGTTGCCGGCGGGCGCTTCGCAGTCCTGCCACTGGTACTTGTAGGACGTTGGGCTGCCGGTCCACGTGCCCGTGGTGGCGCTCAGCATCTGGCCTTCGGTCGCGGTTCCTCCGACGGTGGGGGGAGTGCTGCTCACCGGAGCGCCAGGCGGGGGCGGGGGAGGCGGTTCGACGGGTGGGGTGGGTTCAATCGGGGAGGTGGGATCGGCCGGGGGACTCGATTCGACGGGCGAGGTGGGGTCCGTAGGGGGTGCGAGTTCCACGGGCCCGGGCGGGTCCACGGGGAAGGTCTCGGTCGCTGGGGTCAGGTAGGCGGAGACCGGGCAGGTGGTGTAGGTCTTGTAGGTACTCCACGAGGCCGCCAGCGTGGGGAGGTTGGTCTGGGCGCTGGTGAGGGCCGTACAGGTCCCGTGCGCATGGTCGCGATAGTGCAGCGCTCCGCCGGTCCCGAGCACGGCGAGCCAGTAGGTGGTCCCCGACACGAGCGCAACGGGGGCGACCGTCGCCGTGTTCCATGCGCCGGCCTGGGGGGAGGACAGCGAGCCGGTGCTCAGCAGTACGCCAGGGTGGCTGCTCGCGTTGGTGTAGAGGCCAACGATCAGGGTCCTGGCGGAGTTGTCGGAGTCGACGTACACGTGCGCAGCGCCCGCCGAACCCGAGGCGCGCGCCTGGAAGGGAAACGCTTCGGCCTGACCCCCGCTCAGCCAGTCCCTGTTGGGCTCCACCGCTTCGTCGCCCAGCAGGGCTCCGCTCGTGGTGGTGGACGCGGTACGGACGATGACCGACCCGTGGCCAGATCCCCGGCTGGACCCGTGCCCGGGTCGATGATGGTGGGAGCGGTGGAGACGGCGGATCCGCTGAGCATGGCGTGCACGCTTTGTCTCATGACGCAAGCCGCTCGCGCCGAGCGCCGAGGAGGTCACGAGCGAAAGCAGCAGTGCGGCGACGACGAGAATGTTGCGCGGGCAAAGCTTAAGCATCGAGAGAGCCTCCTGGCGGGGTGGGCGCGTGCACCCTGGCCTTCGACCCCACCGGATGGCCCCTTGACCCCGCGAGTGCCCGCCTAGACGTTCGAACCACCCAATGCCGGGATGTCCATCTGTCGGGACAACGGTGGTGTAGTGTCAACAGGACGACACCGCTGTAGGGCACATCGGACGACCCTCCGCCTGTGGCGGATACGCGGCGGCCTCATGCAGGAGACCCTCGTCTGCATGGATGCGCCCTCGCCCGGCTGCCCCCGCCTTCGCGGCAGCCTCCCGATTACTCTATTTTGGGGGCGTGCCTGCCCCCGGCGATCCGTTGCGCGTGGTAATCGCAGACGACCACCGGATCTTCCGCGATGGCCTGCGTGGCACGCTCCAGGACGCGGGGATGAGTGTCGTGGGAGAGGCCTGCGACGGCGCCGAGGCGATCGCGCTCGCGCAGGAGCTCGCGCCGGACGTGCTCGTGCTCGACCTCAACATGCCCGGGGTCTCCGGCCTCGAAGCACTGCGCCGGATCGCCCACGGTGGCCCCGACGTCCAGACGGTGGTCCTGACCGTCTCCGCGGAGGACCGCGACGTGCTGGCGGCGCTGGCGGCGGGGGCGTGCGGCTACTTGATGAAGGACATCATGGTCGACCAGCTCGCCGCCGGCATCGAGCAGGCGGCGGCCGGGCACATGGTGCTCTCTGGCGGGGTGGCGCGGGCGCTGAGGGCCTACCTGCGCGCCGGCGCCGAGCGGGAGTCGGCCGGTGCGGAGGAGGAATCGCGCGGGGCCGGAGAGGCGCCGAACGGCGCGGGGAGAGAGGTGCAGGAGCGGGAGCCGGCCCCCGCCCTCACCCCGCGCGAGGTGGAGGTCCTGCAGTTGATCGTGGAGGGTGCCGACAACGTGGCGATCGGCGTGGCGCTCTCAATCAGCCCCCACACGGTCAAGCAATATGTGACCAACATCTTCGAGAAGCTCGGCGTGCGCAGCAGGGTGCAGGCGGCGGTGTACGCCCTGCGCACGGGCCTCGTCTAGCGGCGCGGGCCCCGCGGCCGCGCGGAGGCGGCGGGTGCGCTGGGCATCCTACGCGATCGACCTGAGGGCGTCGTCGCGATCGGTGGCTCCGAGCTTGGCGACGCAGGTGGAGATGTGGCGGCGCACGGTGACGGGAGAGAGGGAGAGGCGCTCCCCGATCTCCAGGGTGGAGAGGCCGGAGCGGAGCATGCGCAGGATCTCGGACTCTCTGGGAGTGAGCTCCACGTCGCCGACTCGCAGCGGCTCGGCCCCGGGGGCGGGGAGCTCGCGCAGACCGCTGAGCATCCGCCCCACGAACGTGCGCGGGAGCGCGGCCTCGCCCC
The DNA here is from genome assembly GCA_963742275.1 of uncultured Solirubrobacterales bacterium. GTDB lineage: Bacteria > Actinomycetota > Thermoleophilia > Solirubrobacterales > Solirubrobacteraceae > Palsa-744. The sequence continues at coordinate 1,704,391 of CAVUKU010000001.1, forward strand.
TGAGCACCCCGTGCAGCGCCGCGGGGAGGCGGTCGGGGGACATGTCCTTGGGCAGATAGCCTCGCGCCCCGGCACGCAATGAGGCGAGCAGGTCCTCGGCGTTGGTGGAGACACTCATCATCACCACCGCGGTGGCGGGCGCGAGATCGCTCAGTCGAGCCGCCGCCTCGATGCCCCCTCCGGGCATGCGGATATCGAGCAGGCACACGTCGGGTCGCCCCCGCAGCACGGCCTCCACGGCGCCGTCCCCGTCGGCGGCCTCAGCTAACACCCGGAAGCCTCCGCGCATCAGTGCCATCCGCACACCCATGCGGAAGGGGGGGTGGTCGTCGGCGATTACGGCCGTGGGCGTCTCGTCCGTGGGATCGACGCTCTCCACCCCCCCCGCCCCGTGGGCGGTGACGGCTTCCACGCTCCTGGGCCCGCGGGCGGTGACGGTCTCCACATGCCTGGTCCCGCGGGCGGGGCCGCCCTCCACGCTCCTCGTCCTGCGGACGGGGCCGCGTGGGTGAACCGGGTTGTCGAGGTTGGCGCTCACGGGATGACGGCCTCCACGGTGGTGCCCACGCCGGCGCTGCTGCCGACATGTACCGCGCCGCCCACGGCGTGCGCGCTCTGGCGCATGCTGAGCAGCCCGAAGCCGGGGTTGGCGGGGGTTTCGTCGAATCCGCTGCCATCGTCGCGCACGGTCAGCCGCCACTGCCCGGCGTGTTCGAGCACCACCTCGATGGCGGTGGGGCGAGCGTGCTTGACGGCGTTGGTGACGGCCTCCCTGGCGATGTGCACGAGTGCGTCGTGGGTGGGCCGGTCGAGCTTCGCGGAGGCGGGGGCGTGCCCGGCGTGGAACGTCAGCGGGGTGTGGCGCGCGGCGGCGCGCGCGCTGGCCTCGACTGCTTGGGCGATCGGCCGGGCATCGTGCCCGGCCGGCAAGCGGTCGTGTTCGGTCAGTTCGCTGACCACGCCGCGGGCGCCCTCGAGGGCGCGTTCCCCGGCGGTCACGACCGTGCTCGCCTGCTGGGCGCGCGCGGGATGGTCGACCAGGGTGCGGGCATGCGCGAGGGCGAAGGAGAGGTCCTGCATGATCAGGTCGTGGACGTCGGCCGCCATCCTGCGCCGCTCGCGCGCGAGCGCGGTCACGGGGGCGTGGCGCTCGTCCAGGGACCACTGCACACAGACGCACCCGAACAGCGTCGTCAGCCAGCCTAGGCGCAGGAGGTCGCCAACGCCGACGCGGGAGGCGTAAAAGGAGGGGTCCGCGCAGTTGGCCAGCGCGGCGGCGGCGGCGAACGCGCAGGCGAGCGCGAGCAGGCGCACGGCGGGGCTGGGATCGCGCCGGGTCTTGTGCAGGAGGGCGAGCGCGCAGGCACCGGCAAGCGCGACCAGCAGGATCTGGGCGGCGAGCATCGCGGTGGGGTTGCCGAGCGGCCCGCTCAGCGTCGTCGCGGGGGAGACCGAGTGGGCACCGATCAAGATCACCAGCGCCACCAGCACGCCCAGTGCCGCCATGGAGGTTAAGGCGATGCGTGTCGCCTCCCTGCCGGGGGGCGCGAGGAGGCGGTTGGGCGCGAGCGCAGCGGCTGCGATCAACAGCCAGCCGGCGATCCGCCCCCCGAGCACGATCCACGCCGCGGAGTGCCCGGCGAGCTCGACGTCGTTAGCGAGCAGCAGGCCGGCTCCGAGGTTGGAGACCGCGATCACCGCCAGCCCGCCGGCGAGCAGCAGGTCGCGCCGGCGCTGGTGGCGCCAGAAGCGGTCGAAGAAGAGCAGGGCGGCGAGCGTGGAGATCAGCGTGGCCGTGGTCTCCACCGCGACTTGGTCGGCGGGGGTGTGCAGTTCGAAGCGGGCTCCCGGCAGGAACGCGGTCAGGGCGAGCGCGAGCAGCAGGAGCGGCACGAGTGTCTCCGCGCGGAGCACCCCGAGTGCCCTGGGCCCGAGTCTGCCGATCGCGGCGCGCAGCGAACCGCGCGCCGGGCCGGGCCGAGGCGGGGCGGGCTGAGTGGTGGGGTGCCGCGGAGGGGTCCGCGGCAGCGGAGTCCGCCTGTGGCTGAGCACCCCGGACTCGATAATGCCCGATGCGGCACGCATCCGGTCCGGGTCACTGCCTGCGATGATCATCCATGGTCCTCGCTGTCCTCCACCCGCATCGGGGTGTGTCGATAAAGTTCAGAGCGGTCCGATCAATCTTGACGCGCCGACGGCCCTCAGGCCGCCCACCCGTTGCACGCGGAACGCGGTCGGAACTCAAAGCTATCCCTGCTTGTATCTGCCCATCCCTGTCGCTTCTGCGGCCATTGTAGCCCTTTCGGCCGCAAAATGCGGCCAAATTTAACGAGATGGATGCAATTTCATCGCGGACCGCCGGGCGACGCAGATCCGGCTCGGATGGGTGCGAGCCGGGCCCCGGGTGGGCAAGAGTGTCTCCCACTACGGCTCGGGCCCGCTCGCTGGCAGGGCCTTGGTGTCAACCGCCGGAATGGGCTCGCTCCGATTGCTGGACGAAGGGGTATGTCAACCCGCCCGGATGGGAGTGCTCGCCTCCTCGGGAGGGCAGTCTGGCGTCCCGGAGCGGCGGGTCCCCATCGGAGCGGCGGGTCCCCATCGGAGCGGCGGGTCCCCATCGGAGGGCGGGTCCCCATCGGAGGGCGGGTCCCCATCGGAGGGCGGGTCCCCATCGGAGCGGCGGGTCCTGATCGCACCGGCAGGGTCTTCATCGGAGCGGCGGGGATCTCACCGGTGATCGCGCTCGCGCGATCCGAGCTCGTAGGCGGCGCCGTGCGGGGTGCGAAGGGTGCGCGCTGGGAGGCCGGGGCGGCGCACGGTGAGGGTGAGAGCGGCGATGGAGCAGTTGCTCACGTCGGGCTGGCCGAGCTCCGATTCCCCGCTGTCGGGGTCGGCGTAGCGCCAGCGGGCGACCGCGCGGGGGTCGCTCCGCACGTGGGCCTCCGCGAGCAGCCCGTCGGCGCCGGGAAGGGAGAGGGCGCAGCGCAGGGGGGTCTCCGCCACGAGCAGCCCCCGCGCGCCGAGGCCCCCGAGCCGGTGGCGCTTCCCGTCGAGGTGCAGCACCCCGTTGGCGACCCACGGGGTGCTACGACCCGCCACGCGCACGCGCCCGACCGCGACGTCCAGCCACGCGCCGGGGTCCTCCTGGAAGCCGATGCCGTGCAGCCAGATCCAGCGCTCGGCGTGCTCGGAGCCCCAGTTGTGGCCCACCATCCCCCGCCACCCGCGCAGCTCGATGGTGCGGGGGTGGGGGCCGGACAGCTCGAGCACTCCGTCGAAGCGCGCGGCGGGCATGGGGCTCGTGAGCTTGGTGCGGGGCAGGGGGGAGCGGTAGAGCAGGGCGCTGGGGAGATGTTGGAGCGGCGCCTCGGCGCCAGAGATCGAAAGCGACCAGCGGGCCTCCCCGCAGATGCCCTCGGCGCCGGTGGGACCCAGCCGGGAGTCCCCCACGGCGATCCACCCGCCGAGGGGGACGGAGAGCTCCTCGGTGGTGATCCTGTGCCTGTACGGCCCCTCCCGGTGGGGGTCGAAGAGGGTGAACCACACCGAGCCCCGCGGGGGAAGCCCGGGGGGCTTGTGGACGGTGCAGCGGATCCACACCCCCAGGGGCTCCTCGGGGGCGACGGCGCGCAGGTAGAAGGACTCGTACATTCCCGCGCGCCGCGGGGCGCCGGGGAACTGCGCGAGCGCGCCTGCCTGTCGCATCACGCTTGACCCACCGGCTGGACACCGGGGAGGGGTTGGGTGGTGGGGCGCACGCCGGCCTTCCGCATCACGCTTGACCCACCGGCTGGACACCGGGGAGGGGTTGGGGTGTGGCGCGCACGCTTGCCTGCCGCATGGGCTGTAAGTATCCCCGCTGTGGAGCGCGACCCACTCATCAAGCTGCCCCCGGCACTCGCCCGCTTCGGTGCCGAGTCCCCCACTCCCCCTTTCGCGCGCGGGGCGCGCTTCCTGCTGGGGATCGACGGGGGTGCGACGAAGACGCTGGCGGCGGTGTTGGACGTCGAGCACGGCACGCTGCACCTGGGGCACGGGGGGCCGAGCAACCAGGACGCGGTCGGTGTGGGGGCCGCGGGGAGGGCGCTGTTCGACGCGGCCGACGGGGCGCTCGCGGGGGCGGGCATCGCCGATGGCGAGCTCGACGCGGCGGTGCTGGCGGTGGCGGGGACGGACACCGACGCGGTCCTCGCGTACGTCCGCAGGGAGCGCTCGAGAGAGTGGATCGTGGTGGGCGACGTGGTGGGGGCGTGGGCGACGGCGACGGGCGCGCAGCCCGGCGTGGGAGCGATCGCGGGCACGGGCAGCAACGTCTTCGGTGTGGGGATGGTGGGCACCAAGACGCGCGCGTGGCGGGCGGGCGGCTGGGGCCACCTGCTGGGGGACGAGGGCTCGGGGTACTGGCTGGGGGTGCAGTCGATCAAGGCGGCGCTGCGCGACCGGGAGCGCTCGGGCCCTGAGACCGCGCTGAGCGAGGCGGCGGTGGAGTTCTTCGACGTGCCCAGCGTGGAGGCGCTGGCGGCGCTGGTCTACAGCAAGCCGCTGACCAAGAGCGAGATCGCGGCGTTCGCAATCGAGACGGCCCAGCTCGCGGAGCGGGGGGACGCGGTGGCGCGCGAGCTTTACGAGCGCGGGGCGGCCGAGCTGGCGCAGCAGATCGCCGCGGTGATCGAGCGCACCGGCCTGCGGGGCGCCTTCCCGGTGGGACTGATCGGCAGCGCCTTCAAGGCGGGGGCGGTGTTCGTGGAGCCGCTCACGCGGGCGATCCACGCACTCGCCCCGCAGGCGGAGGTGGCGGTCGTGGAGATGGCCCCGGTGGGGGGCTCGCTGCTGCTGGCGGCGCACGCATGCGGGGCGGAGGCGGCGCTCGCAGGGATCGACCTCGCGGGGCTCATCGAGGGGGCGCTGGCGCGGCAGCGCGCGTAGGGCCGCGGGCGCCATGCGTGTTCAGGCGGCGCCCTGTGCAGCTGGGCGGGCGACTATTTCGCCCCGTGTTCCCGGGCGAGCCGCGCCTCGATCGCAGCGCGGCCGCCGATCGCCGCGGGTCCGATCCCGCCGAGGCGCACCGCGGCGGCGGCGTGGGCGAATGCGGCGGCCTCCCCGGGGGCGCTGGCCCTCGTGCAGGGCGACGAAGAGGGCGGCGGCGAAGACGTCGCCCGCGCCGAGGTCGTCGGCGGGCGCTCGAGCGGGGGCACGGGGATGCGCAGACGCTCGCCGTCGGGGAGGTGCAGCTCGGTGGGCTGCGCGCCGGCGGTGACCGCGAGGATCGCCCCGCCCGCGTGGGCGCGGCGCAGGAGCTCCGCGCAGCTCCCGCGCTCGGCGGCGCTCAGTACGAGCGCGTCGCAGCGCTCCGGGATCAGACCCGGGGGCGGCGGCACGAGCGCGATCTCCCCCGCGGCGTCCCACCGGCGCAGGAGCCCCTGCGGGGTGAGCCCCACGAAGTCCGCGCGGCCGCGCCACTCGCGGGGGGTCTCGCGGGCGACGGGGGCGAGGTGCAGGATCGCGGTGTCCACCTCGATCGGCCCCTCGATCGGACCCGCCCAGTCGAGCAGCCGCTGACGGCGCTCGGCGCCGTGGCCCCGGGTGCTGCAGGGTGGTGGTGTGCTCGGCGGGGAGGACCCTGAGCTCGAGCTCCTCGCGGTAGGGCGCGAGCAGCTCCTCGATCTCCGCGGGCACCGCCGCGCGTGAGGATCAGTGCGCGCAGGCCCGAGGCGGGCGGCCTGGAGGGCGCTGTAGAAGGCGCTGCCCCCGGGCCGGCGCGATCGATCCTCCTCGAGCACGTCCACGGTGACGTGCCCGACCGTCACATAGTCGTACCGGGGCACCGCTCAGCTGGGCGCGGCGCCCACGAGCGGCGGCCGCGCAAGCGGCAGCTCGGCGCCCGCGATCGCGGCGGCGGCGAGGCGGCCGGTGAAGACGCAGCCGCCGAGGAAGGTGCCCTCCAGGGAGCGCTTGCCGTGCATCCCCCCGCCGCCGAAGCCGGCGGCCTCGCCGACGGCGTAGAGGCCGGGGATCGGCTCGCCGTCGCCGCTCGCGCAGGACGCGGCAGGCGAGGTCGGTCTGGATGCCGCCGAGGCTCTTGCGCGCCATCACCTGCAGGCGGATCGCGATCAGCGGCCCCGCCTTGGGGTCGAGGATGCGCCTGGAAGGCGCAGGTGCGCAGGCGGTCCCCGCGCCAGTTGCGCAGCTGCGCGATGCGCCGCAGCTGGTCGTCGTTGAAGAGGCCCTTGCCGCGGGCGATCGACTCGTCGTAGCGGCCGATCTCCGCGGCGAGCACGCCCGGGTCGATCGCCCGCTTCGCCCGTCTCCTCGTTCATCCGCTCCGCCAGCTCGGGCAGCGTGGTGGCGGACACGAAGTCGGGGGAGCCCTCCAGCAGTGGGAGAGCACGCGCGGTTTGCCGAGCAGCACCCCGAGCAGGAAGCGCACGCGGCGGCGCTCGCGCAGGTGGGGATTGTGCTGGGAGCCCGACACGTCCAGCTCGCGCCGCGCGATCCGCCAGTTGCAGATCAGCCAGGAGTACTTGCGCTCGTCCTCGCACATCCGCTCCAGGGCGGCGTAGGCGTCGTAGGTGGGCATCACCGGCACCGGGCCGTAGCGGCGCCCGTCGGGATCGAGCATCACCCCGGAGCGCGGCGGGATCAGCTTCAGGCCGTGGTCGGGGCGCTGCGGGGCGGGGTGGCGCACGGCGTCGGCGTAGTTCCACATCCGCGCCAGGTGGGTGACCGCGCCGCCCACGCGCTCCACCTCCTCGTGCAGCGCGCCGTCGGCGTAGGGGTGGGAGCCCATCAGCATCCGCTGGGGTGGGCTGCCCAGCTCCTCCGTAGGCCACACGCGCCGCACGAGCTCGTGGTTGCCCCCGATCCCGCCCGCGGCGACCACCACCGCCCTGGCGGCGCGAACCTCGTATCCGCCTGCCTGGTCCACCTCCTCTCCCCCGATGCCCCCCCGCGCGCCGGTCGCCGTCTCGCTGGTCTCCCGCTGCGCCAGGTGGCCTGCTGCGGCCCGATCGTCGTGTGCGGCCCCATGGCCCCCCCTCCAATCCTCATCCAAGACCCTCACCCCCACCACGCCGCCCTGCCCGTCGCCGATCAGCTCGCTCACGCGCGCGCCGAAGCGCACCTCCAGGGCCGCGCGGCGGGGGTGGCTCTCGATCGCGCCCCACACCGCGTGCACGAGCGCCTTGCCGGTGCCCCAGGTGAGGTGAAAGCGCGGGACGGAGTTGCCGTCGCCGAAGTTGCCGCGCTCGGCCCAGTTGACCACGGGAAAGAAGCGCACCCCCAACTCGCGCAGCCAGCCCCCGACGTCGTCGCGTGCGCGCGCCACGTACTGCTCGGCCCACAGCCGCGGCCACCGCTCCTCCGCGCCGAGCTCCGCGATTCGCAGCCAGTCCTCCAGCGCGAGGCGCTCGCTGTCGCGGATCCTCGAGCGGCGCTGCTCGGGTGAGTCCACCATGAACATCCCCCCGAACGCCTCCCGCGCGAGGCCCCCCAGCTCGTGGGGGCGGCAGCGGTCGAGCAGCAGCACCGTGTGGCCGCTGCGCAGCAGCTCCAGTGTGCTCACCAGCCCCGCGAGGCCCGCGCCGACGACGATTACGTCGGGATCGCGCGTCACTCCAGCGCCATCCCCGGCGCCACCCGCACCTCGACCAGCTCAGGCCGATCGGAGGCCAGCGCGCGGCGCAGCTCCACACCGAGCTCCTCGGGGTCCCGGGCGTGGCGCGCGTTCACCCCGTACCCCGCCGCCACCGCCGCGGTGTCCAGGGCCGGCAGGTCCAGGCCGGGGGCGCCCGGGATCTCCTCCAGGAGCGAGAAGAACTTGAGGATCGCGTACTCCTCGTTGCGCAGTACGAGGAACGTCACCGGCACCTTGTATGCCGCCGCTGTCCAGAAGCTCTGCACCGCGTACTGCGCGGAGCCCTCCCCGATCACGCACACCACGGGGCGCTCCGGGCACGCCAGCTGCACCCCGATCGACGCGGGCATCCCGAAGCCGAGGCCCCCGCCCGCGGAGAAGTAGTAGCTGCCGGGGCGCCCCAGGCGGAGCTGGTTGCGCAGGGCGGGCGTCGCCGAGGGGGACTCCAGGACCACAATCCCATCCTTGGGGAACACCTCCGCAAGCATGCGCACCGCCGTGGAGGGGCTCATCGGGTCGGCGAGGGGGACCGCCTCCGGCGCCGGGCGGATGGCGGGGTGCTCGCGCATCGCCTCGGCTCCCCCCGGCCCCTGCGCCCCCCGCGATCCCTGCGGCTCCTCCGATCCCTGTGACTGCGCCATCGCCGTGCCCATCGCTTCCGCCAATGCCGCCAGCGTGAGCGCTACGTCTGCCACGATCGCATCGCCCATCGGTGCCCGCGCCGCCTCGTCGGGGTCGCTGGTGATCGCCATGAGGCTCGTGCCCTCCGCCAGCAGCGCGCCAGGGATGTTGGGGTAGTAGGGGAAGATCGAGGTGCCCGCCGCGAGCACAAAGTCGTGAGGGGCGAGAGCTTCCCCGAGCGGCTGCACCGCCGGGGGGAGGATCCCCTGGAAGAGCGGGTGATCCTCCGGGAAGCCCAGCCGCCCCCCGCCCGTTGCGGGACTCGCGTACACGGGCAGGCGCGCGCGCTCGGCGAGGCGCCACCGCCGCGTCCCAGCCACCGGCGACGTCGATGTCGGGGCCTGCCACGAACGCCGGGTTGCGAGCCTGCGCCAGTCGCCTCGCCAGCCGCTCGATCGCCGCCCGCTGGGGCATCGCCCGCGCCGGTCACGGTGCGCGAGATCTGGTGGCGCACCTCATCCTCGGAGCGCACCTCCGCGTACCAGTCGTCCATCGGGATCGACACGAACACCGGGCCCCTGGGCGCCAGCGCTGCGGTGTGCGCCGCGCGCGCCAGCGCGTGTGGTACGTCCTGCGCGCAGGGCGGCTCCCAGCTCCACTTCACCAGCGGGTGCGGCATCCGCGTGGCGTCGCGGTTGGTGAGGTTGGCCTGGAGGGTCATCAGCGAGCGGTACTGCTGGCCCGCCGTCACCACCAGCGGGGACTTGTTCGCCTGCGCGTTGAAGATCGCCCCCATGCCGTTCCCCAGCCCCGGCGCAGTGTGCAGGTTCACGAGCGCCGGGCGTCCCGTGGCCTGCGCGTAGCCGTCCGCGATCTCCGACCGCCACTGCCTCCTGGAGGCCCAGGATGTAACGGAAGTCCTCCGGGAAGTCGCTCAGCATGGGCAGCTCCGTGGAGCCCGGGTTGCCGAACAGCGTGGTCATGCCCCTGCGCTCGCAGCAGTTCGATCGTGGCCTCTCGGACTGTCCTCATCGCATCTGCGCTCCTCGCCGTGGACCTTCGCTCGGATCGTCCGGGCGGTAGGAACGGTAGCCGAGTGTGTCCCGCATGGGGTCCCCGCGTGGGCGGTGGCGAGCGGGCGGTGGGTTGCGGGCGGATCCTGGAGGATCGGTCAGCCAGTCAGTTGAAGCTCGTGTCTCTGTGGGGGCTCGAGCTCGTGTCGGAGCCTGCGGCGCTGTAGAGCAGCAGCATCTCCGCCTCCTCCACCGTGTCCACCACGATCAGGCGCCGCTCCAGGCCGGTGAGCTCGATGACGCGCCGCACCTCCCGGGAGGGGCCCGACACGATCAGTCCGCCCTGCTGGCAGGCGGGCTCGCGCTGGAGGTTGAGGATCGCGCCCAGGCCGCTCGAGCTCATGAACTCCGCCCCCGCGAGATCCAGGACCAGGCCGCGTGCCCGCCGCCGCCTGCAGGCCGCGGCGATCCGCACCTGCATCGAGAAGGCCCCCGCGTAGTCGATCTCGCCATGGACCGCCGCCGTGAGCGGCAGTCCCTCGCCCCCCTCGAACTCCACCCGCAGCGACGCGGGGACGGGGGGGCGGTGCAGGTTCTCGTTCACTGCTCCCATGCGGTCCCTCCTGTGTTTGGCTGTTGCGAACATATGCCGGAAATGAGACGCCACACTGGATGACACCCACCGCTGCGGTCCCTCACGCGGATCGACGAAGGATCCAGTCGATCCGCATCGAATGGGCCGCTAGCCTGTTCTCTTGCCCGACGGCCCGATGACGCCACCCCGGACTGCCAACCATCGATCCGCGATCGCGGTATGTCTCCTGGCGCTCGCGCTGCTCCTCTGCTCGCCGGCGGCTCTCGCCGCCAAGCAGCGCCACGAGGCGGGCCGGTCCCGGGCCAGAAAGCCGCCTGCGCTGAGCCTCTACGCCGGCCGGGCGCTGCTCGCCTACGAGGCGATGCAGCAGAACTTCTACGTCCCCAGCGTGGGCCTCTACAAGGGCGAACCGGAGTACTCGTTCCTGTGGCCCTTCTCGCAGGCGCTCGCGGCGAGCGTCAGCGTCGCGCACATCCCCGGCCAGCAGGCCAAGCTCGAAGGCGGGCTGCGGGCCCTGACGGCGGGTCTGCAGGTGTATGCGAGCCCCGGGCTCCCGTCGGGGGAAACGACCGCGACGGGTGCCTCCACCGCGACCACGCTGCGCTCCTACGACGGCGACGTGGCGCCCCCGGTGGGCCCGGGCGGGGACAGCTTCTACGACGACAACGAGTGGGTGGGGATCGAGCTGGCGCGTATCTACGAGCTCGACCACAACCCCTCCGCGCTGGCGCAGGCCGAGCAGATCATGCAGTTCGTGATGGCAGGCTGGCAGACCACCGGCCCCGAAGGCCAGCCGCTGCCCTGCCCCGGGGGGGTGCCGTTCTCAAACGCCAAGAGCAACACCCAACGCAACACCGTGACCGACGGTCCCGGGGCCGAGCTAGCCGTGCAGCTCTACCGCATCACCCGCGAAGCCCGCTACCTGCAGTTCGCGCGGACTGCCTATGAATGGGTGCGCCAATGTCTACTTGAACCGAGCGGCCTCTACGCCGATCACGTCGAACTCGACGGCGCCGTGAACAGGTCGCTGTGGTCCTACAACCAGGGCTCGATGATGGGCGCCGGCGCGCTGCTCTACCAGGTCACCCACGACGGGGCCTACCTATCCGAGGCGCGCCAGACCGCGAGGGCCGCGCTCGCCTACTTCACCTACGGCCGGCTCGCCTCGGAAAACCCGTTCTTCGTGGCGGTCTACCTGCGCAACCAAATCTATCTGGACGCCCTCACCCACGAAGCTCCCGGCACCTACCCGGCGCGGGAATACGCCTACTGGGCCTGGGAACGCCACCGTCTCAGCGACAACCTCTTCGCCTACGGCGAACCGCCCACCGCCGAACTGCTCGGGCAGGCCGCGCTGGTGCAGATCTACGCGCTGCTCTCCACGTCACCCAGCACGTTCTTCTGAGAGGACGCAGCCGCCCCCAGAGGGTCCATCTCGCATGGGCGTCCAATCGCAGGTACGCTGCGGTGGATGGCTGAGACGACCAACCTCATCACCCCCGTGGGCCTGGAGTCCATGCGCGCCGAGCTCCAGGTGCTGGAGGGGGAGGGCCGCCGTGAGATCGCGCAGCGGATCAAAACGGCGCGCGAGTGGGGGGACCTGAAGGAGAACAGCGAGTACCACGACGCCAAGAACGACCAGGCCCACCTGGAGACGAAGATCGCCCGTCTGCGCGAGAAGCTCTCGATGGCGGTGGTCGTCGAGGAGCAGGACGGGCCCGGCGCCGACGGCGCAGTCGCCTTCGGCTCGAGGGTTGCGGTGCGCGATCAGAATGGGGTGGAGCGCTCCTGGACGATCGTGAGCTCCCACGACGCCGCTCCCGCGGAGGGTCGCCTCTCAGCCGAATCCCCCGTCGCTCGCGCCCTGGTGGGGCGCCGCCCCGGGGAGCAGGCTGCGGTGGTCCTGCCCCGCGGGGAGAGCGTGCTGACGATCCTCAGCGTGGACTGACTCGAGCGCGGGCTCCTGGAGGGAGGCGACGAAGGCCTCCACGACTGCCGGGTCGAACTGGGTTCCCGCGCAGGCGCGTAGCTCCGCGATCGCATCCGAGGGGGTGACGGCGTCGCTGTAGGAGCGCTCGGAGATCATCGCGTCGAAGGCGTCGCACACGAAGATGATCCTTGCGCCGAGGGGAATCCCCTCGCCGTGCAGACCGTCCGGGTAGCCCTTGCCGTCGAAGCGCTCGTGACTCGAGCGCACCAGTCCCGCCACCGGGCGCAGCGCGGCGGCGGCTTTGAGGATGCGCTCGCCGAGGATCGTGTGGCGGCTCATGAAGCCCCACTCCTCCGCGTCCAGGGGGCCGGGCTTGTTGAGGATCGCATCGGGGATCGCGATCTTGCCCACGTCGTGCAGCTCGGCGGCGCGGGCGAGCACGTCGAGCTCCTCGCCGCTCATCCCCAGTCGGCGCCCCACGTCGAGCACGAGCGCCCCCACGCCGCGCTGGTGTTCCTGTAGGTCGGGGTGACGCTCCTGGAAGGCCTGCAGCAGCACGTCGCGCAACTGCTGCACCGCGCTCGCCTCGCGAGTTTCGTCCTTGCGCTTGTAGAGGCGCTGGTCGGCGAGCTGCATCACCGCGGCGGGATCCTCCAGGCCGGGGGGGATGCTCACGACACCGTGGGCCGCGCCGATCGAGAAGCCCGGCCCGCGCTCGGAGAGGGCGGCGACGCTGGCCTCCGTCAGTGCGTCCAGGCGCGCCGCGCAGTCGCGCAGCAGCACGCAGAACTCGTCGCCCCCCATGCGGTAGGCGGTGCCGTAGGGGGCGACCACCGTCTTCAGCTTGTCGCTGAGGCGCGCCAGCAGGGCGTCCCCGGCGGGGTGGCCGAAGGTGTCGTTGTAGCGCTTGAAGCCGTTGAGGTCGTACAGCATCAACTCCCACGTCTCCCCCGCGCTCACGCGGCGGCAGGCGACGTTGAGGTCTTCCATCAGTTGCCTGCGGTTGCCGAGGCCCGTGAGCGGGTCGGTCAGCGCCAGGAGCCGGGAGCCGGCGAGCATCGCGATGTTCTCGCGCACGGTCATCATCAGGTGCACGCACACCGCCAGCACGGTCACCGCGGCGAGGATCAGGGCGGTGGGGGTGAGCTGGGCGTGGGGGAGGTTGCCGTAGATCAGCACCCCCAGGGCGGCGAGCAGCGAAAGGGAGGGCACCGACATCAGCCGCCACCCCTCCACCCGCCGGCGAGCCGGTCGTGGCCAGGGGGTCCAGGCGGCGATCGCCAGCAGCACCGCCGAGGCGGGCCACAGGCACTGCGACCACACCCCCACGCGGTAGCTGTCGGTGGCGGTGAGGTAGATATAGGAGGAGTCCGCCACCGCGCTCGCGAGCATTGAGGCCGCTATCAGCAGCCACACCCGCCCGGGGCGCCAGCCGGTCATGCCGAGGGCGCTGAGCGTGAACACCAGCAGCAGCAGATCGCCGATCGGGTACGCGAGTGCCACCCCGATCGCGGTGTCGTTCCCGTGGGCGCCACGCAGGATCGGCGGCAGGATGATCGCCGCCCCCACCGCGGCGGCGGCGAGCCCGCCGATCAGCCCGTCCAGCCACATCCCGATGCGCAGCTCGCGCAGGTGGGCGCTCAGGAGCAGCACGAGGGCGGCGTAGCAGCAGGGATAGAAGGCCAGGTAGAGCGCGTCGGCGGGCGAGACCTTGCCGCCCGCCGCGCCGGAGCCTTCCACGAAGAGGGTGTAGTAGAGGTCCCCCAGGCACCAGCAGAAGAGGCCCGCCCCCATCGTCAGCCACGCAGCGCGCTGCGCCGGCACGAACGCGCCGCGCGCGAGCACCGTGAGGGTGGCCCCGCCCATCAGCACCCCGTAGACGCCCTGGTCGAAGATCTCCCCGGGTGCGAGGCCGTCGAGGTCGGCGAGGGTGTGCAGCATCAGCACCCCCAGCCCCCCCACGAGCAGGGCGAGGATCAGGGTCACGGAGAGGGGCCGTGTTCGCATGGTGCTCTGTATCTCCGCTGTTCGCATCTCCACCGCATGCATTTCCGCTGTTCCCATTCCCCATCCGCATCGGCGGACGCGGCGGGTCCCTTGAAGGGGATCGCGGGAGGTGCGCGAGTCTCCGAGCCCTCCACCGGGCGCGAGCTCGGCGGTCCTACCAGGTGCGCTTCAGGCGGCGCACGAACCGCTTCGGCCTGCGCCGGTACAGGCGCTCGCCCTCACGCAGGGCGCGCTTGCGCAGCGACTTTCGTTTGCGGGCGATCAGCTTCAGGAGCTGCCTGCGCGTCTTGCGCTCGCCGGCGAATTGACGGGAACGCTCGCGCACCCTGCCCTCGAGCAGCGCGAGGTCGTGCTCCTCGCCCAGCAGTTCTCCCAGCCGGTCCGCGCGTCGCGCGAGGCGGCGGGTGCGCTTGAAGGATTTGCCGCCGCGGTCGAGGGTCTCCGCGGCGTAGCGGAGCTCCTTGACCCGTTTGCGCCACGCGTGCAGCGCTTCGGTGCGCCCCGCGGCCCCCGCCGTGCGCCGGCCTCGATTACCGCGCGGGAAGGCGGCCCCCAGGCCCAGGCGTCCCCGGCGGTAGATGCGCTCCAGTCCGGGGGTGAGCAGCTTGGTGGGGCGTTCGTGCAGCTTCCAGCGCTCGACCCGCGCGCGGACCGCGTGCAGCCCGTCGAGCACCTCGCTGCGCACGCGGGGGTCGCGAATGGCGAGCGCGGCGGCAGCTTCGCGCTCGGCGAGCAGCTGGGCACGCAGAGCGCCCACTGCGGCGCTGCGCGCCAGCTGCGAAGGGTGGCGCTCCTGGAGGGCGTCGAGGGTGTCGAGCATGACCTCCGCGTCGCGTGCGCCCGCGAGGCAGCGGGCGCAGTCGCGCAGGGCGGCGTTCTCACGCGCATAGCGCTTTGGGCCGAGCTCGCCGCGCATCAGCGCCAGTAGCGCGCGCAGGCGCTTGATCGCCTTACGGATCTCGTGCACGGTGTCCTCACCGGCGTGATTGGAGAAGAGGGGCTCGACTCGTCCTCCCTCGGCCGACTGCGCCACCCTCTCGGCTCGGTAGTGCTCGAGCAGCTCGATCGCGAGGTCGAGCTGCTCGAGGATCACGCGCCGCAGCCCCTCCGCGAGCGGCTCGCCGGGGCGTAGCGAGGGCCGCCGGCGGTGTCGCCGCCGCTGGTCGAGCTTCGAGCGTTCGCTGACGGAGCGCCGCTCTCGCTGGGCCCTGGCGAGGGCGATCGCGACTCCCACGCCGACCACCACGAGGGCGGTACTGAGAGGGGCCACAATGGGGCCATGCCCCCGCGTCTTCCGCCGGCTGCGTGGTGGACGGTGCGCCGCGCGGCGAATCGCAAGCCCGCGACGTATCGCTGCCCGCTCTGCGGCCATCAGCTACCCGCGCTCAGCGAGCACATGCTGATCGCCCCTGAGGGCGACACCCGCCGCCGCCGCCACGCTCACACCCGGTGCGTGGTGCGGGCCCGTGAACGGGGCCAGCTGGTGCAGCGGGACGAGTGGCTGCGCACCCAGCCGCGCCCCACGCCGTGGTGGCGGAGATTGCTGGGGCTCGTTCGCTCCTCAGCCCGTCCACCCGAGCGCCCGCGCGGGTAGCGCTTTCAAGGAGGGCTGTCCGCCGCCTGCCGGGCTGCACGCACCTCCAGTGCTTTTTGGCCGTGCCAGCGTGTCCCCCGGCCTTGCCGGAGCCTCCCTCCGCGCTCCGCTCAGGCCCCGTAGGTGTGCACGTAGTCCGGCTCGACACGGATGATCACACGCTGTTCGCCGGGCTGGCGGTAGGGGTAGGTGTCCTGACCGAGGTACTTCATCGCGAGCGCGTCGATGTGGGCGTCGGCGCCCTCGCGGGTGCGCTCGGCAACGCGCCCCCGGATGGTGACGTACTCGTAGGGGTTCTCCATGTTCTGCACCGTCAAAGTAACGCGGGGATCGCGCTCGAGGTTGCGCGGCCAGGCGCGGCCCTCGGCGGTGTTGAGCGTGGGCATGCCTTCCTGCACGTCGACCCAGACGGGCGCCGCGGCCACACTGCCGTCGTCGCGGAGCGTGGCGACGGTGCAGAAGTTCTTGCCCTTCAGCAGCTCCTCGGCGTGGCCCTCGATCTTCGCGCTCATGGGATGCTCTCCTTTTCGCGGGGTGGGTGTGTCATTGCACCCAACAAAGATAGGCGCTCACGAGCGATGATCGCGCGTCCGCGCGGGGCTACTGCCGGGCTAGGCCCGTGGCGGAGCTGACGGGCGGGATCTGCTCGAGCGCAACGAGCTGGCCGTCGTTGAGCTGGAAGTGCACGGTGGCCTGGCCGCCGGAGGGGCAGCAGAGGGCGTCGTGGGCGCGATAGAGGGCGTAGGCGAGGGTGACTTCGGTATCGCTCTGGCTCACCACGTGGAGGGAGGCGCTGGGTTCGCTTGCGTCGGTGCCGAGGTAGTGGTTGTCGAGGAAGAAGAACGCCCGCTGGGCATAGCCGTCGGCGGAGCCGGTACGGGTCCCGATCAGCACCCGAAGGGTCTGGCTGGGGTGGTAGTCGGTGATGTCGGTGGGGTTGTACCCGTGCGCCGTAACGATGACCGCCGCCGCCTCGGCCTGCGCGTTGGCGGCCGCTTCCGCGGACTGCGCGCCGGTCTTGGTGAACGCGGGGGCGGGGGCGGTGCGCGTAGTGCTCGTGCCCTGCGCCGTCGCGCCCGGGGTGGCGCCGCCGCTGGTCGAAGATCGGCCGGCGGGCGCACCCGTGGTCGATGCGGTGCTCGTGCTCGTGCGCGCCGCACTCGGCCCTCCCGTGCCCGAGGTGGGCGCGGCGGCGCCGGAGACGGTCACCGTCCTCGTTCCCCCGCCACAGCCTCCAAGCAGCGCGCCGCCCGCGGCCCCCGCCGCCAGCACGACCACCATCAACACCGCCCGTCCGATCATCGCACCCCCTATTTCGCCGCCGCGCGGATACGCACCTCCTTGGCCAACACGGAGGTGGCCGCGAGGTTGCTCTTGACAAGGTTATTAGTCGCCGCTAATCTCTTGTTAGTTAGTAATCACTAAGGAGGGAGTTCGCTTGAGCGTCGAGCCGACTCGCGTGCGCGTCCCCGCAGCGGAGCGCCGCGAGGAGCTGATCTCTGCTGCCGTGCACGAGTTCGCGCACGGCGGTCTGCACGGCACCCCCGTGGAGCGCATCGCGCGCCGCGTCGGTGTGGCGCAGCCCTACGTGTTCACTCTCTTCGGCAACAAGCGCGAGCTCTTTCTCGCCGCGCTCGAGCGCAGCTTCGAACGGATCGCCCGTACCTTCGAACGCGCCGCCGCCGAGTACCGCGAGGGGCGCGCTCCCGCCGACTGCGCCGACGCCCTCGAGGCGATGGGGAGCGCCTACAAGGAGATGCTCTCCCACGAGCGCGACTACCTGATGCTCCAGCACCAGTCCTACGCGGCTTGTGACGACGAGCAGGTGCGCACCCGCGTGCGTCACCGCTACGCCGAGCTTGTCGGCCTCGCCCAGGAGCTCTCCGGCGCCGAGGACGAGCGGATCGACGACTTCTTCCGCCACGGCATGGCCCTCAACGTCGCCGCCGCCCTTGGCGTGGAGGACCTCTCGAGCGGCTGCGCGTGGGTCAAGTCCGAGCTCGCCGCCGAGTAGGCATCCCGACGCATATGCCCTACCATGGGGGATGGGCAATGTCTGCCTCCACCCAGACCCCGGCGTCTAAGCCCAAGCGCAGCAATCGTGAGCTGGTCCGCACCGGCGGGCTGGTGGCGCTCGCGGTGTTCATGACCCTCTTTGCGGTCTTCAATCTCGAAGACGTCAAGGTCAACTGGGTCTTCGGCTCCGGTCACGCGCCTTTGATCGTCGTGATCGTGCTCTCCGTGCTCGTCGGGGTCGTGTTCACGCATTTCGCCGAGCGGCGATCCTCCAAGCGCCGGTAGTCCTCGCCGTCATCCCCGCCAACAGGGGCCGTTCCGTTCGTGGCGGCGGCCGTGCCGCTGGCTATGACCATGGGGTTGGTAGGAGGTCCATGGGTCGCCACGGCTCCGTTGCCGGCGGTGCCTCCGTTGCCCGCGGCTGCCCCATTGCTCGGGGTGGCCCCATTGCTTGGGGTGGCCCCATTGCTCGCGCCGGGCCGCGGGGTCTCCTGCGACTGTCCTCCCGCGGGCCTCGACCGCTCGATCTCCGCCAGCGCCGCGTCGGGGCCGAGGAAGGGGGTGAGGATCACATAGGAGACGTACTCCGAGAGAACCGGCAGCCGGTGCCCCCGGCCGGCGATGGCCTCGCAGTGGAGGATGTACCAGAGCGCCCCCGCGATTCCCTCAACCGCGATCCTGGTGCGCGGACGCCGCGGCGCCCCCTCGGTCAGCAACGTCGCGAGCTCATAGGCGAGGTCATCCATGTTCGCGATCGTCGCCGGTCCCGCTTCGAGCGCTTTCACGGTGAGCGTCACTAGGCGCGCGGGGCTGCTCGCCAGGTAGGCGAGCAGGCGCGTGACCGCGCGGCACACCGCGGTGGGCCACTCCGCGGAGACGAGGCCGGGGTTGGCGACCAGCTGCAGCAGTTCGTCCCCCAGCGCGTCCAGCGCCTCTAGGTAGCACGCCTCGGGGCCGGGGAACAGCTCCATGAAGGTCTCGATCGGCAGCCCCGCATCGTCGGCGATGCGTAGCTTGGTGAGGTCCTCGTACTTCTGCTCCCGCACCCCGACCTCGATCGCGCTGCGCAGCAGCCTTGCACGGCAGGGCTCATCTCCGCACGCATCGGGCTCGAGTTCGAGCACCTCGGGGAAGGGCGGGTTTGCGCACGGCCGCGGCCGCAGACCCTGCGCCGCGGGTGCCTTGAAGACCAGTGACCACTTCAGCATCTCCTTCATCAGCGCACCGAGATCCTCCGTCTCCTCGTCGCGCAGGCGCATCCGTGTGGTTCGCCGCAATCCCCCCAAGATCGCCCTCACCACAGGTAGCGGCAGGGCGTCCGGGTAGCGCGGATCGGAGAAGGCGCCCGACAGCAGTCCCTCGCACACGGCCGCCGCGCGGTGCAGTCGCCTCAGGCCCTCGGGTCCCGCGGTCTGGGCGTCGGACACCACCAGGCGCAGCGCCTTGGGGTTCTGTTCGAGTTCCCCTCCCAAGGCCTCGAGCGCTGTGCGCATGCGTTTCTGCGGGCTGCCGCCTGCCGTCCGGTAGGCATGGGCGAGCCGCTGAATCGCCCTGTTGACGACCAGGTCGAATGTCTCCAAGAAACAGTCCTCCTTACCTGAGAACTGCTCGTAGAACGCCCTCCGCGAGACCCCCGCCAGTCCGATGACGAGCCTCACGCTCGTCTTCTGGTAGCCGCGCGTAGTGACCGCCTCGATCATCCCCCCGTGGATGCGGATGCGCTGATTGCGGGCCACCCCCATCGCTCCGATGCGGTGGGGACCCTTGGGCAGGCGCGCGTAGATGGGCACGATCTCCTGCGTCGTCTTCTTCTTGGGTTTCCCGTTCTTTGCGGGCTTTTCGCCGCCCTTCCCCAGGTCCCCTTTACCCGACGACTTCCCGGACGATCCCGAGCTTTCCTGCTGCGACCCAGACATTCGACCTCCCCGCATCCTCTCGATACCACGACTGTCATGGAGTCTGGTAGACAATACATTCCCATGTCAGCGATTTTTTGTCTACACTTTACTCTACGCAATTCCTCCCGGTCACGTCAAGGGTGGCCAAATGGAGGGCTTTCCCAAGCAGACACACGGCTTTTGAGGATAGCGCCGCCTCGGCGGGAGGGTCCCCGCACGCGGGCTTGGCGAATCAAGGGCTTGATCTAAATTGGCTCGTAATACGAGCCACCGGATGTCTATCGCTTGTCGATCCCGGGTGGATTTTTCAGTGCAGGATCACCTTCAGGGCGATCACGCCGAGACCCATCGTGGCCCCCACGCACAGGTCGAGCGCCAGCTCCGCCGGCCGCGCCCGCGTGCGCAGCCCCGCGAGCAGCTCGAACGCCAGTAGGCTTCCCACGCAGGTCCACAGCGCCGCAGCGGCCCCCGTCTGCTGACTTGCGCCCACGGCCCACGCGACCAGCAGCGTGATCAGTGGCAGCCCGGCCCCCCGCACGATCGCCCAGTCGTGCGCGAGCGCCCGTCCAAACTCGACCACGCTCAGGCGTTCCCCGGCGGTGAGCCGGCGTCCGAGCAGAGTGGCATAGGATCGCGCCACCCAGTAGATCAGTATCGCCACCACCACCGAGCCCACGGTCTCGGGGTAGGTGTCGCGCAGGGCGCTCTCCCCTGCGAGCAGGGCACCGATCGTGATCGTCCCGTAGACCGCCTCCGCGGGATTCTCCTCGGGCAGCATCCAGTCGAGCACCCGGACGGCCAGGTGCCGCGCGCCAGTGCCTACGCGATGGTGGCCGGCCGGTTTCACGAGCTCACATGATGACTCGCGGTGGCACGGCGACGCAGGAGCGACGCGGCCGCTCTCCCAGTCGCTCGCGCACCACCTCCCCGGTGCGTCCGTCGATGCTCTCGCAGAGAGCCGTGCGGGCTTTCCACGCGGGGTATGATGCGGCGTCGTGGCGAGATTCCGCATCGTTGTCCGCGGGTGGATCGGACCTCTGCGGGGGGTTCGGGTCGTTGTTGGGGCCGTCCTCGTCCTGCTGCTGAGTGTCGGCCTGCTCGGTTTGGCGGCTCCGGGCGGCGGCGTCGCCGCGGGTCTGTGGGAGGGGATGCTCTACCTGCTGCCCGCGCTACTGCTGCTGTCGGTGCTGCTGGTGAGGCGCTACCCCGGCGAGCGGCTGCTCTGTGCGCTTGCGGGCCGCCGCGCCCGCCGTGCGCGGGCTCGCATAGCGCGTCCGCTGCAGAGGATCGAACTGCCCGTGCCTCACGGAGGGCGTCTGCTCGCCGTCTCCCTCGCCGGCCGCGCGCCTCCCCCGCCGCGGGCTGCCCTCTGCGGCTGACAGGCATAGCTGCCCGAGCCCCGGCGGTGCGAGGGCGTTCGCAGCGGTGAGCGCACGTCCTGCCGTTCGTGCTCCTCGCGCTGACCCCGACGTCGCGCCTGGGTCAGATGCCTGGGTTCAGATCTATCGGTCCAAGCTCAGCGCGCAGCTCGCGGTCATCCGCGGGCATGGGGCGGAGGGATCGCAGCCGATCGAAAACAAGATCCAGCACAACTTCAGCACAACCTAAGGAGTCAGATGACAGGCATGAAGCAGCGGCACAAGTGGGCGGGCGGGGAGCTCGAGCGGGCCGGCGGGGAGCGCCGGGGGCGTCTCGACGGCGCCGCCCGGGTGACCGCCATGCGGCGCAGGCGGCGGGGATGGGCGTCCCTCGGGGCCGTGACGGTCCTCGCGGCCAGTGCGCTCGCGGCGGGCGGATGCGGCGGCTCGAGCGCCGCCAAGACCGAAGCGCGCGTGACGATCAAGCCGATGGCCACCTGGGACGCGAGCAGTGGGGCCAAGACGGCGGGCTCGATGAAGGGGATGAGCGCGAGCCAGATGAAAAGCATGGCCACCGCCGCCGGCGGCATGCCCTACGTGGCCACCAGCGCGCACGGCGAAGCCGAATTCAGGCAGGAAGGCGACCACCTGACGGGTTGGCGGAGGATCTGGGGCCTGGTTCCCTACAGCAGCCACGCCAACCACCTGCACGGGCCGGACGGGGCGTGCTCTCCCACGAGCAAACAGGTCTCCAACATGGCGGTGGTCCTGCCCGACCTGACCGCCAACGCCAAGGGCGAAGCGTACGGGACGGTCAGCCTGATCGTCCACCAGCGGGTCGTTGGCCCCGGGTACTTCCTGGTGATCCACCAGAAGCCCACGCCAGCCGGCGAGCGCAACCAGATCGGCTCCGCGCCGGCTTCGATGGCGTTCATGCAGGCGATGAGCAACGACCCCGCGATTCTCTGCGGTGACGTGGCGGTGAAGAGCTAGCGGTCCGCGCAGCAAAGCAGATGCGCTCGCGTAGGCTCGGCGGCGGCGTTCGCTGGCGGCTGGCGCTCGCGGGCGCCCTGGCGCTCGGGATCGGGCTGCTGGCCCCAGCGGCGGCGTCGGCCCACGGCATCGTGGGTCGCGCCGATCTGCCGATCCCCGCGTGGCTGTTCGCGTGGACGGCGACCGCGGTGATGGTGATCTCCTTCCTGGCGCTCTGGGGGCTGTGGTCCAAGCCGCGGCTGCAGCGCCCGCGGGGCCGGGCGCTGCTGCGGGTCCCCCGTCCGCTCGAATGGCTGTGCGGGGCGATCGGGATCTTCCTCTTCGTCCTAGTCGTGGTCTGTGGTCTTTGGGGGGCGCAGAACTTCACCTCGAACCTCTCCCCAACCTTCGTCTACGTGATCTTCTGGGTGGGTATCCCGATTGCGAGCGCGTTCGTGGGCGATGTCTTCCGGCCGTTCAACCCGTGGCGCGCGGCGGGCAGGCTGGGCGGCTGGGTGGCGCGCCAGGCGGGGTATCGAGGTGGGCCGCTGGTGCGCGCCGGCTACCCCACCCGTCTGGGGCGCTGGCCGGCAGCAGCGACGCTGATCGGGTTCGCGTGGCTGGAGCTCGTGTACCCCAGCAAGGACGATCCGCGTCTGCTCTCGATTCTCGCGCTCGCCTACGCGGGCATTCAGCTGGGTGGGATGGCGGCGTTTGGTGTGAGCGCGTGGTGCGAGCGCGCCGACGGCTTCGGCGTCTACTTCGGCCTGATGGGCAGCCTCTCGCCCCTGGACTGGCACGACCGCTGGCTGCGCCTGCGTGCGCCGCTGTCGGGCGTCTGTGACCTGGAGGTGCTGCCCGGAACCACCGCGGTGGTGTGCGCGCTGATCGGCTCCACCAGCTTCGACGGCTTCTCCAACGGCGAGGTCTGGATCCAGATCGCCCCCTCGCTCGAGATCAACCTCGGGCACCTCGGCATCGCCCCGCTCACCGCCTACGAGCTGGTGGGGACCGTCGGCCTGCTCTTCTGCTGGGCGTTCGTGGCGGGTATGTACCAGCTCGGCATCCGCGGCATGGTGGGCGCCCTGCGCGGGCTCTCGCTACCCGCCTCGGTGGCCGAGGATCGGCGGGCGCTCTCGCGGACCTTCCTGCACACGCTGGTCCCGATCGCGTTCGGCTACATGCTCGCGCACTACTTCTCGCTGCTGGTGCTGGACGGGCAGGCGATGGGTTATCTGGTCTCCGACCCCCTGGGGCGGGGGGACGACCTATTCGGCACCGCCAACTTCCTGGTCAACTACAACCTGATCTCCTTCGCTGCGATCTGGTACGTGCAGATCACCGCGATCGTCGCCGGCCACGTCAGCGGCCTGGTCCTCTCCCACGAGCGTGGCCTGGTCGCCTTCGGCAGCTCCGAAGCGGCCGTGCGCTCCCAGTACTGGATGCTCGCCGTCATGGTCGGCTTCACCTGTCTGGCTCTGTGGATCCTCTCCGCGGTGACGACCGTCACGGGGTAGGGGCCTGCCGGCGACGAGGGATAGTGTCCGATCTCGGCAGGGCGCAGGCGATGCCGAGCCCGCGCAGGGAGACGCGGTCCAGGCCCGCTGGGCTATGAGGCCAGCGGCTCGATCTCGGGCGAGCGCAGGGCGATGCCGAGCCCGCGCAGGGAGACGCGGCCGGTCTGTGGGTAGAAGCACATGTCGCCCGGCGCGCGGGTGCCGTAGGCGAGATATGTGAGGCCTTGCTCGCCGGCGCGCAGGGCGTGCGCGACCCCGGTCCCGGGGAGGCGCGAGACTACGTCGCCGGCGCGCAGCGGGTGCTCTTTGGAGCTCTCGCCGCCGCCACCGCGGGGCCATAGCTGGAGCGTGCCGCCGCCGTCGAGCACGACGAAGATCTCCTCCTCCTCGGAGTGGCAGTGTGCGGGGGCGCCCTGCCCGCCGGGGGGGAGGGTGACGTGGTTGAGACCGGTGGACCTCGCCCCGGCGCTCTTGCCGAGTAGCCGCGCGGCGCCGTCGAAGACGGTGGGGGCGTCCTCGAGCGCCACCACGTTGCGGGGGCGCTCGGCCAGCGGCGGGGGGCACTCTGGGGGGCCCGCGGCGGCCTCCCGGACGAAGGGGCTCTCGCCGTCGGCGAGCTCGACCCAGCGGGGGAAGCTCCAGGCCAAGCCGATGCGGGGCAGCGCGGTGAGGCGGGGGTCGCGGCGCTCTCCGAAGACGAGCACGTCCAGCCCGTCGTCCCCGCCGCGCAGGGTGTGGGCTCCGCGCAGGGGACGGTGGACAATGCAGTCGCCGCCCCGAACCTCATAGGTCTTACCGTTCTCCCACAGCAGCCCGCTGCCGGCGAGCACGAAGAAGATCTCCTCATCGCCCCCGTGTTCGTGTGCGGGAGTGGCGAAGTGCCCCGCGGCGATCTCGATGCGGCGCAGACCCACTGTGCGCGTACCGGCCTCGCGCCCAAGGTCGCGCCACATGCCCTTGATGTGACCGACCGACAGCTCACGCGCTGCGCTCTCATGCAGATTGGGGAGCTTCACGATGCTCAGAAGCCTATCTGGACTGAACGATTGTCCAGCCGGGGTCGGGGGACTTGATTCTCCCGCCCGCTCAGCCGAGGGGTCTCGCATGGTCGGTACGGGCCAGGCGTCCCGACACCTCGAGGCTCTCGTTCGGCTCGCGTCGGGTACGTCCGCCGTGCACGGAGGGGATCACAGGGCCCATAGCGGGGCCCATAGCCGCGACGCGGGCGCGGGGTCGGGGCACGATGGGGGCGCGGGGCACCATGCGGGGCTCGCGGGAGGCCACGAGAAGCATCGCAAAGGCCGGGGGCACGGCTCTCACAAGAAGCACACGAAGCACACCGTTCACCGCAAACATCGCCGCAAGCGCCACCACCGCAAGGTCCATCGCCATCATCTCGGCACCGCTGGGGTGGCGCTGCCCACCGCCCCCGCCGCGCCACCGCCACCGTCCAATGCCCCCGTTCCCGCGGCTCCCGCGCTCCTCACGCAGGCGGGTGCCAACCGCCTGCTGTGGCGCGCGGGCTTCGGGCCCACCCCCGGGCAGGCGGCGGCGCTCGCGGGACAGTCCCTCCAGCAGGTCGTCTACGGCCTCACGCGCCCCTCCGGTCCCGCTGTTCTGAGCGGCCCCGCGCCGGTCGATGAAGAAGGCGAACCGCTCGACCCCGTCGACGCCTGGGGGCAGGATCACTGCTGGTGGCTCGACCGCATGATTCGCTCCGACCAGCAGCTCGTGGAGCGCATGACCTACATCTGGCACGACTGGTTCGCCAACTCCAACGAAAAGGTCGACTCTCAGCAGTTGATGCTCGACCAGAACGAACTCTTCCGCGAACAGTGTCTCGGGAACTTCCACGATCTGTTCACGGCCGTCACCGCGAACCCCGCGATGCTCGTCTTCCTAGACGGGATCTACAACGAAAAGGAGAACTCCAACGAGAACTACGCGCGCGAGATGATGGAGCTCTTCTCGCTCGGTGCCGACCGCGGCGCCTACACCGAGGACGACGTGCGCGAAATGGGCCGCGCACTGACCGGCTTCACCGCGGGATGGTCCCCGGGACTGGGCCTGCAAGACTTCCACTTCGAACCCGAACGCCACGACGAAAAGAACAAGACCGTCTTTGGGCAGACCGGTAACTGGAACTGGGAAGACGCGGTGCGCCTCTGCGTCGAGCATCCCCTGCATCCCTCCTTCTTCGTGACCAAGCTCTGGGGCTACTTCATCCCCACCCCGCCTGACGAACAGACGCTCGCCTCGCTGCAGGGCCTCTACATATCGAGCGGTTTTGGCATCCGCCCGGTCGTGGAGGCGATCCTCCAGCACCCCGACTTCTACGAAGGCCCCGAGCTCGTCACGCCCCCCGTTGTCTACAACGCCGGTCTGCTGCGATCGATCGGGAGGCCGATCGACACCACTGACTGGACCTGGCTCGACAGCGCCGCCGGACAGCAGCTCTTCTACCCCCCCAACGTCTCCGGCTGGGACTTCTCCCGATGGCTCGACACCTCCACTGCGAAGGCGCGCTGGGAAATCGCCAGCTACGTGACCGCCAAGACCTACCCCAACCCGTGGCCGGGGGAAGGCGAACCGGAATACGACCCCACCGAGGAACCCGCCACTGCGCTCGCGCGCGCCCTCGCCTACTGGGGCAACCCCCCGCTCTCCGCCGAATCGCAGGAGTGCATCGCCGCCTTCGCTGAATCCTGCCTCAGCGGCCGGCTCACCGCCGAATGGGAGCAGAGCCCCTTCCGCGCGCTGCGCCAGAACGCTCTGCGGATGCTGATCGCCACTTCCCCCGATATGCAGGTGAGCTGAGATGCCCCGCAACGACCCCATCCCCACGAAACCGAGGTGAGCCGAGATGCCCGGCGGATGCTCCTGCAATGACTTCAACCGCGCCCAGCTATTACGCCGCGGCGCAGCCGTGGCGGGCCGCGGGCTGCCCTCGATCGAGCCGGGGATGCCGCTGCCCGCGGGCACGGGGATGGATCGCCGCAGCTTCCTGCTGCGCTCGGTGGGCACGGCGTTCTCGATCTACGGCGCCTCGATGCTCTCCCCGCGCCACTTCGAAGCGGGCATTGCCCAGGCCTCCGCTGCGGCCCCCGACCAGCCGGTGCTCGTATCGATCTTCATGGAAGGCGGCTGGGACGCTCTCTCGGTGCTGGCCCCCGTGAAGGAAACCCTCTACCACGAACTGCGCCCCGCGATCGGGCTCGCCGAGGGGACGGGGCAGACCTTCACCGAGGACCCCACCCTGATGTGGCACCCCAAAGCGGGGGGTCTCGCGCAGCTGCACGGCGAGGGCAAGGTCACGGTGTTCCCTGCGATCGGCTACGACCCCCCTGACGAGAGCCACTTCACGAGCCGCCACTACTGGGAGGTGGGGGAGGTCGGGCAGCTCGCCACGAACACCCGCACTGGGTGGATGGGGCGCTTCCTCGACGCTACCGGCGAACCCGGCAACCCCCTGCAGGGCCTCTCGCTCGACTACAGCCTCGCGCCGGCGCTCGCCACGGCGAAGGTGCCCGTCGCCGCGGTCTCCTCCCCGGTGGGCTTCAACATGGGGGCGTACGGCCTCGACGAACCGCTCACCGCCCCCGCTCTGGAGACCTACGGGGCGCTCGGCGCCCTCGGCGCGCCCTCCCCCGCCTACGCCGAGGCGCGGGGGGCCTCGCTTGACACCAGCATCGTTCTCAAGCAGATGGCGCCCTTCGTGGGCCCCGATGGGAAACCCACCTACACCTCCCCTGTCACCTATCCCACCACAGGCGGGGAATTCCCCGAACGGCTCGCCGCGCTCGCCGCGATGCTCGCTGCGGGACTGCCGATCAAGTGCGTCTCGCTGAACGCCGTCGGCGGCTACGACACGCACTCCAACGAGCTCACCACGCTCCCCACCAATCTCGGACAGACCGTCGAATCGGTGCTCGCCTTCCAGCGCGACCTCGAAGCGCGCGGGCTCGCGGACCGGGTGCTGATCCAGCTGTGGTCGGAGTTCGGCCGCCACCCCCAGGAAAACGGGTTCGGCACCGACCACGGCGCCGGCGGCGTGGCCTTCCTGATCGGCACTCAGGTGTCGGGCACGATGGTCGGCGAATACCCCGGCCTGGCCACGCTCGATGAAAACGAAAACCTCCGCAACACCTCCGACTTCCGCTCGATGTACTGCTCGCTGCTCGAGCAGTGGTTCCAGACCGAAGCGGCCGTGGCGATCCCCGAAGCCTCCAGCTTCGCGCGGCCTGTGCTGTTGAAGTGATGAGCGCCGCAGCCCGGACCTGGGCAGTGGCGGTCTGTGCGCTCTGCCTCCTCGCCGGGGCCCTCGCCGCGATTGCGCTCGCCGCGCCCGCGCCCGCGCCCGCGACTGCGCCTGCTCGCCGCGCCTGCCGCGCTGCGCGCTCGTCGCACTGCCGGACTCATGCCTGTCGGTCCGCGCAAGCCCATCGCTGCCCCCGCTCGCGCCGAAGGCGCGTGTCTTCCGGCTTCGGTCGCAAGCCCGCCCGCTCTGGTCCGGCGAAGCAAACCCGCTCCCAGCCGGCCGGTTCAAACGCACCGGTCGATCCCAATCCCTCCACGGCCCCCGGAAACACTGCGCCATCGGTCCCCGCGGCTCCCTCGGAAGGCAGCTCGCCCGTCCCCGCCGAACCTGCCGGAGAATCGCCGGCCACGAGCCCCTCCGGTCCGCCCGCGCCCGCGCGTGTGCAGGTGATCGCCAAGGAGTACAGCTTCACCCTCTCCCGACCCGAAGTGCCCGCTGGGGAAGTCATCATGGAGCTCGTCAACCGCGGCGAAGACATGCACAACATGCACGTCCTCGAACCCACCGAAGGCACCGAAGACGGCGCCCTCCCCAACACCGAACCCGGGGGCGTGCGCGACCTCAAACTCAAGCTCCGCGCCGGCACCTACACTCTCTTCTGCTCGCTTCCCGGGCACGAGGCCAAAGGGATGAAAGCGACCCTGATCGTGCGCTGAGCCGAGCCCGGCGTCACCGGGCTCTGTGATGATGGCGCCGATGGCGCGCCCCACCCCTCCGCAGACCGAGCCTCCGCAGCCCGAGCCGCCCTCCGCGCCCGCGGCGCCCGACGGCGAGCAGCCGCCCGTGGTGCTGAGCCCGGCCACCGGCTACCCCGCGCTGGCCGAGAGCGATCTGGAGGTGCTGCGCGGCATCGGGGAGCGCTGGGGCAGCGCGCTCGGCGAGCGCGCGCAGTGGATCCGGGCGCTGCCCTGCGATCCCAACCTCGGGCAGAGTGGTGCACCCGGGCAGCGCGGCGCGACTCCCGGCGGCGCTGGGGCGGGCTCCGTGCGCCTCGGGCGTACGCGCTTCGTGCCGGTCGAGGTCGACGGCGCGCCCGGGGAGGAGCTCGAGGCCACGCGCGAGGCTGGGCACGCCCCCACGCGCAGCGGCTGGACCGCCGCGCGGCTGCGGCGCGCACTGCTCGGCCCCCCGCTTCACTCCGCGGCGGTGCTCGAGGAGCGCATGCGCAAGCTGGTCGCGCTGCCGGTGCTCTCCTCCGACGCGCTCTCCTCCGTCGCATACGGGCCCGAAGCGATGCTCGTCGTGCTCGCGCTCGGCGGGGCCGCCGCCTTCGGCTACTCGCGGCTGATCTCGCTCGCGATCTTCGTACTGATGGTCGTCGTCGGGCTCTCCTACCGTCAGACGATCCGTGCGTACCCCCGCGGCGGGGGCTCCTACATCGTCGCCTCCGACAACCTCGGCCTGCTCCCCGGTCTCATCGCCGCCGCCGGGCTGATGCTCGATTACGTCCTCACCGTCGCCGTCTCCGTCGCCTCCGGGGTCGCCGCGATCACCTCCGCGATCCCCTCGCTCGCGCCGGACACCGTCCCGCTCGGGCTTGCGGTGATCGCCGTGCTTGTCGCCGGCAACCTCCGCGGCGTGCGCCAGGCCGGGCTGCTGTTCGCCGCGCCGACGTACATGTTCATCCTCGCGATCTTCCTGCTCGTCGCGGTCGGCATCGTGGACGCCGCCGGGCACGGCTTCCACGCGACCCCCCGCCCGCCCGTGCACGCCGTCGAGGGGGTTGGGCTGCTGTTGATCCTGCGCGCCTTCGGCTCCGGCGCCACCGCGATGACCGGGATCGAGGCGATCTCCGACGGGATCCCCGCGTTCAAGCCCGTGGAGTGGCGCAACGCGCGCACCACCCTCACGTGGATGGTGAGCCTGCTCGTGGTGATGTTCGTCGGCACCATCGTCCTGATCCAGCTCGACGGGATCGTGCCGCAGTCCTCGCAGACCGTGCTCTCCCAACTCGCCCACGACGGCCTTGGGAACGGCGTGCTCTACGGCTACGTGCAGGCCGCCACGGCGCTCGTGCTGCTGCTCGCCGCCAACACCGCCTTCTCGGACTTCCCCCGGCTGCTGTTCTTCCTTGCGCGCGACTACTCCGCTCCGCGCCTCTTCCTACGCATGGGTGATCGCCTCGCGTTCTCCAACGGGATCGTCGTGCTCGGCGCCGCCGCCGCCGCGATCCTCGCCGCTTTCGACGGCTCCGTCACGAGCCTCATCCCGCTGTTCGCCGTGGGCGTGTTCCTCGCGTTCACGCTCTCCCAGACCGGGATGGTCGTGCGCTGGCTGCGCACCCGTGAGGAGGGCTGGCAGCGGAGCATCTGCTTCAACGCGCTCGGCGCCTTCCTCTCGGCGATCGTGCTGCTGATCACCTCGTTCACCAAGTTCCTGGAGGGCGCCTGGCTGGTCGTGATCCTGGTCCCCACGCTCGTGGTCCTCTTCCTGCGCATCCGCACCCACTATCTCGCCGTCGGGCGCGCCGTCGCGCTGCAGCCGATCCCGGCGCAAGCCCGCGCGAAGCTCATCGCGCCTCCCTCCAGCTCTCTCCCGAGCGACCGCGCCCACAGCGCGGTCCGCAGCGGCCTGAACGAGCGCGAGGAGGCGCCCGATCAGGTCCTCAACCTCACCGTCGTGCCCGTCATCGCGATGGACCTCGCCTCGCTGCGCGCGCTCGCCTACGCCGCCTCCCTGGGTCAGCCGGTGCTCGCCATCCACATCTCCACCGACTCCGAGGAGGCCCGGCGCTTTCGCTCCTATTGGCAGGTATGGGGCGACCACGTGCCCCTAGAGATCGTGTTCTCCCCCTACCGCGCCCTGGTCGCCCCACTCGCGCGCTACCTGCGCCTGCTGCATGACCAGGCGCCGGACTTCACGATCACGATCGTGCTCCCCGAACTCGTCGCCCGCCGCGCCTGGCATCGCCTGCTGCACAACGGCATCGCCCCGCGCCTGCGCCGCGCGCTGCGCCAGCTTCCGGGGATCGTCGTCACGACTGTTCCCTTCCATCTGCCGAGCTGACCCGGTGGGCAGCGCGCTCGAACCCCTCCCCCCGGCGAGCTGACCTGTGGGCGGAGCGCTCGAAGTCATCTGGCACGGCCTGCGCGACTCGCTGCTGATGGCGTGGGCGGTGTGGTGGGCCCTCGTGCTCGGCTTCGCGATCAGCGCGATCGTGCAGGCGTGGGTGCCGCGCGAGCGCATCGAGCGCACACTCTCGGGCTCGGGTGCGCGACCCGTGGCGCTTGCCACCGGTCTCGGCGCGGCCTCCTCCTCGTGCTCCTACGCCGCTGTCGCGATCGCCCGCTCGCTGTTCGAGAAGGGTGCCTCCTCCGCCACGGCGCTCGCGTTTCAGTTCGCCTCCACCAACCTCGTCTGGGAGCTCGGTCTCGTGCTGTGGGTACTGATCGGCTGGCAGTTCACGCTCGCCGAGTACCTCGGCGGGATCGCGATGATCGCGCTGATGGCTCTGCTACTGCGCCGCTTCGTTCCCGCCGGCTTGGAAGCCGATGCGCGCAGGCACGCGCAGAGTGCCCCGATGGCGGGCCACGATCATCATCACCACCACGCCGGGGGCCACGACCACGCCGCCGAGGATCCCCATCCCGCCAAGGATCCCCACCACGCGGAGGGTTCCCACCCAGCAGAGGGTTCCCACCCAGCGGAGGGTTCCTACCCAGCAGAGAGTCCTCACGCCGCGGACCCCTCCGAGCGCGGCTGGCGCGAGCGTCTGAGATCGCGAGCTGCCTGGTCGGAGGTGGCGCTCAACTTCTCCGGGGATTGGCGGATGCTCTACCGCGAGATCGCCGTGGGCTTCCTGCTCGCGGGCTTCATCGCGCAGCTCGGCAACGGCTTCTTCCAGGGCCTCTTCGTCGTCAACGCTCCCCAGCCGCTGCCGGCGATCGAGAGCGCGCTCGTGGGTCCGCTGATCGCGGTGCTCTCGTTCGTGTGCTCGATCGGCAACGTGCCGCTCGCCGCGGTGCTCTGGTCCGGTGGGATCGGCTTCTCCGGCGTGATCGCCTTCCTCTTCGCCGACCTCCTCGTGCTGCCGATCATCGCGATCTACCGCAAGTTCTACGGCTCCTCCTATGCGCTGCGCACGGTCGCGCTGATGTACCTCACGATGGTCCTCGCCGCGCTCGCCGTGACGGCGTTGTTCGATGTGCTCGGCCTGCTCCCCACCGGCCCGCGCCCAAGCCGCGCCCACCTCTTCGGTGCGGTCGCGCTCGACTACAAGCTCCTCCTGAACCTGCTCGCCCTCGCCGTCTTCACGGCCCTCCTGTGGCTGAGCCAATCCGCGGGGAGGACGCCCATCGGCGTTCCGAGTGGGGCCGACAACGGGTAGCCTGCGCTCCCGAAGGCGACCCCTATCCCACCAGCCCAGAAGGCGACTGCGACCCTACCAGCCATGATGAACAGAGCTTCGATCCCCCTCGAAGGCCGCCGCGTTCTCATCACCGGAGCCGCCCGCGGGATTGGGGCAGGCGCCGCGCGACGCCTGTATGAGCGCGGCGCACGTGTGGCGCTCGCCGGACTGGAGCCCGAGCTGCTGGAGGGAGTAGCCGCGGAGTGCGGGAGCGCCCCCTGGTTCGAGTGTGACGTCACCGATCGCGCCCAGGTCGAGCGCGCCGTGGAGGGCGCCGCCGAGAGCCTGGGGGGATTGGACGTGGTGATCGCCAACGCCGGCATCGCATCGGCGCTGCCGCTGATCGGGGGCGACCCCGCGGTCTTCGAGCGCATCATCGCGGTCAACCTGCTCGGCGTCTACTACACCGTGCGCGCCGCCGGCCCCCACATCGCGCACCCCCGCGGGTACGCGCTGGTGATCGCCTCGCTCGCGGCGGCGGTGCACGGGCCGATGCTCGGCCCCTACAACGCCTCGAAGGCGGGGGTGGAGGCGCTCGGCAACACTCTTCAAGTCGAGCTCCGCCACACGGGTGCGCGTGCGGGAGTGGGCTACTTCGGCTTCATCGACACCGACATGGTCAGTCGCGGGATGCAGACGCGGACCGCCCAGCGGATGCAGCGCGGGCCCAGCGCCCTCACCAAGCCGGTGCCGCTGGCGCTCGCAATCGATGCGATCGAGCGCGGCGTGCAGCGCCGTTCCAGGCGCGTCACCGCTCCCGGCTGGGTGGGGGCGGCGTTGGCGCTGCGGATGCTGATCCAGCCGATCGTCGTCGCCGGTGCCGGCGGCGGCCTCGAGGAGTCGCTCGCGACGGCCCGGGAGGAGCGTCCCCCGTTGACGACTCCCCAGCCCGATAGTCATTGAGACGGGTCCGGATTCCCTCTCCGCTCGGTAGCCGCTGAGCCTGCAAGGATTCCTCCGCCCGGCAGCCTCCGAGCCTGCAAAGATGTTCAAGGAGTGCGCAACCCGGGTATAAACTCGGTGTTTCTCCAGGTACATAGGATGACCCTGGGCTATGAGGGAGGATTTTACATGAGGTTCCCCGCTGACATGACGATCCGTTCCGTGCGGATCTGGCTTATTGCGCTGTTTGCCGGCGCGGGCCTCGCTGCTCTCGCCCCCGCCGCGCAGGCCGCGGTGGGCGTCGAAACGTTCGTGGGCGCCAATTGTTCCACTGCGTTCAAAGAATGCGGCTCGGAAAACGTGGAACTGTTTCCGGGGCTCACGTACTCGGTGCCCAAGGAACCCACCCTCGCCGAGGCCAAAGAACAGGGCTACACCCAGGCGGCCGGCCACCCGGCGTGGGGGATCACCGATTTCAAGGTCGCCACCGTCGGGAACCTGCCCAACGAGGCGCCGCTGGGCATCGTCACGCACGTTCGCACCGACGTCGGTCCCGGGGTGAGCACCAACCCGGAGGCCGTTGCGCAGTGCTCGTTCGCCGAATTCGGCGCCGCCGAAGCGATACCTGGCACGGGCTTCTACGCCGCACCGGAATGTAAAAAGAACAAAAAAGGCGAAGTGGAATCCGAAATCGGCGTGAACAAGGTCACGGTGTACACAGGTACAAAGCCGTTTCCAGAAGGGGGAGACCTGCCGGTCGAAGGCAAGGTCTACAACCTGGTGCAGCCCACCGGTCTGGCCTCGGACTTTGGGGTGGCGCTGAAGCTCCCCACCGCGCTCACCGAAGTCGTGTTGAAGAAAGCATTTGCGGAACACCCGCTTCCCGAAGAAGAGTTCAAAGGGGCGAGCAAAGTCGAAAAAGAAGCGGAAAAAGCGGCCACCGAAAAAGCCCTCGAGGAACAGCAGTACTACGGCCACACCCTGATCGAAGGAAGCGTGGAATGGGCCAAAGAAGAAAAGGGCACCGGTCAGGGCAACTACCACGACTACTACGAAATCAACGTCTCCCCGGCCCTGCCGCTGATCTCCTCGCGGCTGATCCTCAAAGGTGACATCGGCACTGGAGAAGACGGCGGGTTCATCACGAACCCGAGCAACTGCGCCGGCCCGGGAGCGGCCACCAGGAACACGGTGAAGCTTAAAGGCCTCCTCGGCGAAGAAACGCTTGGGGAATACACCACCCCGATCGGCACCGAAGGGTGCAGCGGCGTCGAACCCTTCTCGCCCGTGCCCTTTGAACCTACCTTCTCGCTTGAACCGGAAACCACCCAGTCCGATCAGCCCGACGGCGTCACGACCGAACTGAAGCTGCCCCACGATCCCAGCCCCACGGGCATCGACTCCTCGCAGCTGGAGGACGGCGAGCATCACGCTGCCGGAAGGCATGACGCTCAACCCCTCGGCCGCGCACGGCCTGGAAGCGTGCACGCCCGAGCAGATCGGCATCGGTACGAGGAACGAAGTGAAGTGCCCGCTGGGCTCGAAAATCGGCACGGTCACCCTGGACACCCCGGATCTGCCGCACGGGCTCCCTGAAGGGGGACATCTATCTCGGCGGGCCCGAATCCGGTCCGATCACGGGACCGCCGTACATCATGTACGTGGACGCAGAGTCCCCGCGCTACGGCATCTCGGTGCGCCTCAAAGGCACGGTCGTGCCCAACGAATCGACGGGGCGGCTGACCGCGACCTTCGCGCAGAACCCGGAACAGCCCATCAGCGACGTGAAGCTTCACTTCAAAGGCGGGCCGCTCGCGCCACTGGCCAACCCGTTGGCCTGCGCGGTTGCGAGCACCGAAACGAGCCTCGAACCGTACATCGGCTCGTTCGCGACCAAGTCGCCCTTCAGCTCGTTCCTCGTGGACAGCAACGGCTCCGGCGGAGCCTGCTCCTCGCCGCTGCCGTTCGCGCTCACGCAGAGCACCCAAAGCCTGCCCGCGAGCGCGGGGGCCTCGACCTCCTACACGCTCAACCTCACCCGTCCCGCGGGCCAGCAGTACCTCTCGCAGGTCAGGACCGTGCTGCCGGCCGGCCTGGTGGGGCGGATCCCCGCGGTGACGCTGTGCAGCGAAGCGCAGGTGGGCGAAGCGCAGACCAAGGAAGAAGCCTGCCCCGCGGCCAGCAAGATCGGGAGCGTCACGGTCTCGGCGGGGGCTGGTCCCGCGCCCTACCAGCTCACGGGCTCGGTCTATCTGACGGGGCCCTACGGCGGGGCCCCCTACGGGATGGCGATCGTGGTTCCGGCCGTCACCGGTCCGTTCAGCCTCGGCAACGTGGTCACGCGCGCCACGATCAACGTCGAACCGAACAGCCCCTACCGCGTGATCGTCACGAGCGCGATACCGACGATCTGGAAGGGCGTCCCGCTGCGGCTGCAGAAGGTGAGCATCGAAGTCAACCGCCAGAGCTTCATGCTCAACCCCACCAACTGCGGTGCCCTGGCGACCGAATCGACGCTCACCGGCCTCGCCGTGCTCGGGTCGACCGCAACGGTCACCCAGAACGTCTCGAGCCCCTTCTCGGTGGACGAATGCGGGGCGCTTGCGTTCAAACCGAGCCTCACCGCCTTCACCGGCGCGAAAACCTCGAAAACGAACGGGGCGAGTCTCGAAGTCAAGATCAGCCAGGGCGCGGGCCAGGGCAACATCCTGAAGGTGGTCACCTCGCTGCCCAAGCAGCTACCCGCACGTCAGGCCACGTTCAAACTGGCGTGTGTGGCGGCGACCTTCGAAGCCAATCCCGTCAACTGCCCGGCGGGCTCGCGGGTCGGCAGTGCCACCGCCACGACCCCGGTGCTGCCGGGCACACTCTCGGGGATCGTCTACTTCGTCTCTCACGGCGGGGAGGCGTTCCCAGACATCGACGCGGTCCTCCAGGGCGACGGGATCACGACGATCCTCGTCGGCCACACGAAGGTCGCGAACGGGATCATCACCACCACGTTCGAATCGCTCCCCGACGTGCCCGTCTCGAGCTTCGCCATGAAGCTCCCGACCGGCTCGAACTCGGTGCTCGCCGCCAACGGCAACCTCTGCACCTCCAACCTCGTGATGCCGACCACGATCGTCGCGCAGAGCGGGCCGACGATCACGCAGAAGACGAAGATCTCTGTCACCAACTGCCCGGTGCAGATCGTCAAACACCGGACCTCGGGAGCGACCGCGATCGTGACCGTTCAGGCCCCCGCCGCCGGGCGCATCAGCGGCAGCGGGACCGACCTGAAATTCGTCAGCCGCAACCTTGGCGGCGCCGGCAAGGCGACGATCAATGTGCCGCTCACCCGCGTCGGCAAGGAAGTGCTCGGCAAATTCCGCCAGCTGCGGATCAAGGTGCGCATCGGGTTCGTGCCGAAGAAAAAGGGCGCCAGCTCCAAGGCGTCCGCCACGGTGACCTTCAGGGCCTGAAACGCTCCTGGCGGGGAGCCGGGGACCCATCCATCTCGATGGGTCCCCAGGGGAGAGCGCCGTCCGCACTGGGGAGCGGGCGGCGCATCTCCGACGGGTCCGCATATCGCTGAAACCTGAGTAGGGGTCGCGTGACCCGGGTAAAGAAGGCGGTAGATCCGGTTCGGTGAAGAGCGATCCGGCGGTGAGCAGGGGATCACCCTGTTTCACGGGAGAGGTCCAACGAATCGGGAGGTTCATCGTGAGGGTTCGACCTGCAGGGGCCTGGCTCGTTGCACTGCTGGTCTGCGGCGCTCTCGGGGCGATCGCGCCCGCGGCGCGGGCGGCGTTCGGGGTCAGCAAGTGGGAAGCGGGGACCTGCAAGGAGTCCACGTGCAACACCGAAGGGAGGGACCCCGCGGCGGAATTTTACACCCAGGCCGCCGGGCACCCCAACTTCGGGATCACCGACTTCCGTTTCAACGCAAAGGAAGAAGAACTGCTGGGCGTAAAGAAATTCACACCCGAAGGCCACGCAAAGGACGTCCGCGTTGATCTACCCCCAGGGCTGGCAATCGATCCCGAAGCGACCCCGCAGTGCGAAGAAGCGCAGATCGAGAAGCTCGAATGCCCCGAAGCAAGCCAGGTGGGAGTGGATGAAGCCCAGGGCACCGCTGAGACCGCTGGCGTAAAGGATACGGTCACCGAAACATTTCCCGTTTACAACGTTGCCCGCAAGAGCGGGGAGCCGGCGAGGTTCGGGATCGAGCTCACGAGCGCCACGATCGACCTGCTCGGTCTGGAAAGCGTGATCTACCTGGAAGGCGCAATCAGCTGGCACCACGAAGCCGAAACCAGTGAAAACAGCGGTGTGCCGAGCGGGGACTATCACGAGTTCTTCACGATCCAGGACATCCCGACACAGCCTGAACTGATCGAGTCCAAGCTGATCTTCTGGGGCGTGCCGCAGGAACACACCCACACAGGTGAAGCCCCGCGGGCCTTCGTGACGATGCCGAGCTCGCTGAACGCGTGCACAGACCCGCAGACCACCTACCTGCACGCCGACTCCTACGAAAACGAAGGCCAGTACCTAAAATACGCAAGCGAAACGCGTCTGCGCGACGGAACGGCGATCACCGCCACGGGCTGCGACGCGCTCGTGTTCGATCCCTCGCTCTCGCTGCAACCCGAAACGAGCCGCTCCGACGCGCCCGACGGCGCGAGGGTGGACCTGCACGTTCCCCAGCTCGCCGCGCAGCCGAGCACGCCGGACTCACCCGACCTGCAGAGCGCCCAGGTCTCACTGCCCGAAGGGATGACGCTGAACCCCTCCGCGGCGCACGGGCTGGAAGGGTGCAGCGACGCGCAGATCGGGCTCGGCACGGACAACACGATCGAATGCCCCGCGGGCTCGGAGATCGGGACGGTCGCGGTCGATGCGCCCGGTATCCCAAACGGCTCGCTGGCCGGCGAGGTCTATCTCGGTGCCCCCGAAGCGGGACAGGGGCCGGAATCCGGGAGGGAGTTCCGGATCTTCCTTGCCGCCGAAGCGCCGCGCTATGGAGTGGGGATCCGATTGGAGGGCCACGTGCAGGCGAATGCTCAGACGGGCAGGTTGACGGCGATCTTCGACGAAGCGCCCCAGGTGCCCTTCGAAGATCTCACCCTCACCTTCAACGGCGGCCCCCGCGCGCCGCTCGCGAACCCGCTGGGATGCGGTCTGGCGGAACCGGAGGCAGAGCTCACCCCCTACACTGCGCAGCCGGCGACGGCCGCGCAGACACAGGGGTTCGACGTTGACGCCGACGGCCGCGGGGGCGCCTGTCTCGCGCCGCTGCCCTTCTCGCTGGTCCAAAGCACCCCGCCGCAGAGCCCACCCGACGCCGGCGCGTACAGTCCATTTGCGCTCGACCTAGCGCGCGGGGAAGGGCAGCAGTATCTCTCGCAGGTGCAGACCACGTTGCCGCCCGGGCTGCTGGGCGCGATCCCCTCGGTCACGCTGTGCCTCGAACCGCAGGCGAACGCCGGCACATGCCCGTCGGCCAGTGAAATCGGCACGGTTGCGGTGAGCGCGGGCGCCGGCTCCGAACCGTACGCATTTTGCGGGACACATATTCATCACCGGGCCCTACAACGGCGCCCCCTATGGGCTCTCGATCGTTGTGCCCGCGGTTGCCGGTCCCTACAACTTCGGCGATGTGGTCACCCGTGCGGGGATCGATGTTGGGCTGTACAACGGCCGCGTGGTCGTGACGGCTGCTCTGCCGACTCTCATCGGAGGTGTTCCGCTGCGGCTCAGAGGCCTGGCGGTCGATGTCAACCGCCCGAACTTCCTGTTCAACCCGACCAACTGCGCGCCGCTTGCCAGCGAATCGGTGCTCACCGGCTTCGTGCCCGGATCGAGCGCGCTCGCCACGCAGAGCCTCTCGAGCCCTTTCCAGGTGAGCGAATGCGGCAAGCTCGCGTTCGCTCCGAAGCTCACCGCCTTCACCACCGGAAGGACCTCGAAAGCGAACGGGGCGAGCCTCGAAGTCCGGATCTCCCAGGGTGCCCACCAGGCGAACATCCGCCAGGTCCTGACCTCGCTGCCCAAGCAGTTGCCCACGCGCCAGAGCACGCTCCGCAAAGCGTGTCTCGCGGCAACCTTCGAAGTTGCGGACCCCCCCGGCGGCTGCTCGAAGGAATCGCAGGTCGGAGAGGCCACCGCGAGCACCCCGGTGTTGCCCGGCGAGCTCACCGGGCCGATCTACCTGGTCTCCCACGGGGGGGAGGCGTTCCCCGACCTCGATGTGATCCTCCGCGGCGACGGCGTGGAGGTGGTCCTCGTAGGCCACACCCACATCTCAAAGACAGGAGTCACAAGCGCGAACTTCGAATCGCTGCCCGACGTGCCGATCTCGAGCTTCTCGCTGGACCTGTCCGTAGGTCCCCACTCGGCGCTGAGCGCCCACGGCAACCTCTGCACCGCGAACCTCGCGATGCCCACCACGCTCATTGCGCAGAGCGGGATCAAGCTCACCCAGCGGACGAAGATCTCCGCCGTCGGTTGCACTTGCCCCCGGGCGACACATCACCTACATTTGTCACATGCCAGGCGTCAGCGCGGAGCTGCCTGTACAAGCCGACCCCACCGTTACCGGCACCGGGGCGGGCGCCACCAGCGGGGATCCCGTGCTCGACGCCCTGCGCCGCCTGCTGCGAGTCGCCGACGGCGCCGGAGACTCTGAGGCGATCTTCCGGGCTCTCGCGCGGGAGCTCCTTCCGCTGCTGGGGGCCGATGAGATGCAGGTCTACCACCTCGCGTCCCCCGCGGCACCCGAGGGGGAGCTCGTGGTGGCGTATCTCTTCGGGGGCGAGGGCCGCCTCAACTACGTGGCCCCTCCAGATGAGCGTCCCTCCGGGATCGCCTGGGTCGCCAGCACGGGGCAGAGCATGCTCGCCGTCGGATCCCACGAACTGGCCGCCAGCGTGCCGCGCCTGGCGGCCGCGGGCGACGCGGACTGCGCGCTGCTGCTGCCGCTCGGGGTGCGGGGGGAGGTCGAGGCGGTGGTGGTTCTGGTGCGCCGGGGTCCCGAGGCCTTCGACGGGCACGCGCTCCAGCGCGCCTCGGCGCTGGTCGATCAGAGCGCGATCGCGCTGGCCCTGCTGCGGGCACGTGCGGAGGCCGGCACCGACGGCGTGACGGGCTGCATGAACCACCGCGCGATGCGCCGCCGCCTGCGCGAAGAGATTGGCCGCGCCACACGCACCGACGGCCGCCTTGCGTGCCTGCTGCTCGACCTCGACGATTTCAAGCTCGTCAACGACCGCCACGGCCATCCTGCGGGGGATGCGCTGCTGCGCGAGGTCGCCCGCGCGCTGATGGGAGAGGTCCGCGCCTTCGACCGCGTGGCGCGCTACGGGGGGGACGAGTTCGTGGTGATCCTTCCCAACGCCGACCTCGAGAGCGCCGCGCAGGCCGCTGCTCGCGCCCTGCAGCGGCTCGCGGCGATCCCCTCGGCCGATCGCGCTCAGGCCGGTGTCCGCGCCTCGGTCGGCGTCGCCCAGTGGCTCCCCCCGATGACCGCGGAGCTGCTGCTGGAGGCCTGCGACGAGGCGCTGTTGCGCAGTAAGCGCGCGGGCAAGGGCCGCGTCGAGCTCGCTGTCCAGTAGGCGCGCACCTGTCCCCCAGCCGGCGCGCACCTGGTTCGGCACTCGGCCCCCCTGACCGGCTTGCACAACGCCCCGGCCACCTCGTTGGGGGTCGATCGCGCAGAGTGTCGCCGCTCTTTGATTGACTGGGGGTATGTCGCAGGACAGCTTCCAGGCAAGGGGCACGCTCGCGGTGGGCGCCCGCGAGTACGAGGTCTTCCGCCTCAGCGCGCTCGAGCCGCGCTTCGACGTGGCGCGACTGCCGTTCTCGCTGAAGGTGCTGCTCGAGAACCTGCTGCGCACCGAGGGCTCCGGTGCGGTGCGAGCCGCCGACATCGAGGCGCTCGCCGGCTGGGACCCAGCGGCGCAGCCGTCGATCGAGATCGCCTTCACGCCTGCGCGCGTGTTGATGCAGGACCTCACTGGGGTGCCCGCTGTCGTGGACCTCGCGGCGATGCGCGACGCGATGGCGCAGATGGGGGGCGACCCCGCCAAGATCAATCCGCTCGCGCCCGCGGAGCTCGTGATCGACCACTCCGTGCAGGTCGACGCCTTCGGCACGCGGGAGGCCTTCCGCATCAACGCCGAGCGCGAGTTCGAGCGCAACCAGGAGCGCTACCTCTTCCTGCGCTGGGGCCAGCAGGCGTTCGGCAACTTCAAGGTGGTCCCCCCCGACACCGGGATCGTGCATCAGGTCAACCTCGAGTATCTCTCGCGCGTGGTGTTCGTCGCGGACGGCGAGGACTCTGCGCCGCCCGCCGCCTACCCGGACACGCTCGTGGGCACGGACTCGCACACGACGATGGTCAACGGCCTCGGCGTGCTCGGCTGGGGCGTCGGCGGGATCGAGGCTGAGGCGGCGATG
Source organism: uncultured Solirubrobacterales bacterium (assembly GCA_963742275.1). GTDB lineage: Bacteria > Actinomycetota > Thermoleophilia > Solirubrobacterales > Solirubrobacteraceae > Palsa-744. The sequence goes on from CAVUKU010000001.1 coordinate 1,745,535, forward strand.
CTGGGCCAGCCGCTGTCGATGCTGATCCCGCAGGTCGTGGGCTTCCGCCTGCACGGCGCGCTGCGCGAGGGGGCCACGGCCACCGACCTCGTGCTGACGGTCACCGAGATGCTGCGTGAGCGCGGCGTCGTCGGCAAGTTCGTGGAGTTCCACGGCGCTGGCCTCGCCGGTCTGCCGCTCGCGGACCGCGCGACGATCGGCAACATGTCGCCCGAGTTCGGCTCCACTTGCGCGATCTTCCCGATCGACGCGGAGACGCTGCGCTACCTGAGCTTCTCGGGGCGGCCCGCCGAGCAGGTGGAGCTGGTCGAGGCCTACGCGCGCGAGCAGGGCCTCTGGCACGACGAGAGTGCCCCCGAGCCGCGCTTCTCCGAGCAGATCGAGCTCGATCTGGGTGAGGTGGTGCCGAGCCTGGCCGGTCCCAAGCGCCCGCAGGACCGGATCTCGCTGAGCGACGCCCAACCGGCGTTCCGGCGCGCGCTCGCCGGCTACGTGCCCACCTCCAACGGCGACGATGAGGCGGTGGCGGAGACCTTCCCCGCCAGCGATCCCACGGCCTCGCAGGGGCCCTCCAATGGCGAAGGCCCGCGGGCTCCCCACCCGCAGGCGCGGGGGGCGAGCGCGGCGGGCGTGCCGGAGGCGGATAAGGGAGGGGAGGAGGAGGGGGGGGTACGTGTGACGCTTTCGGACGGCACCCTGACCACCCTGCGCCACGGCCACGTGGTGATCGCCGCGATCACGAGCTGCACGAACACCTCCAACCCCTCCGTGATGATCGGGGCGGGGATCCTCGCGCGCAACGCGCTCGCCCGCGGTCTGCAGAGCAAGTCGTGGGTGAAGACCTCGCTCGCGCCGGGGTCGAAGGTGGTGACCGAATACCTCGACCGCGCGGGGCTGACCGAGCCGCTGGAGCAGCTCGGCTTCAACCTCGTCGGCTACGGCTGCACCACCTGCATCGGCAACTCCGGGCCGCTGCCCGAGGAGATCTCGAAGGCGGTGGGCGAGGAGGATCTCGCAGTGGTCTCGGTGCTCTCCGGCAACCGCAACTTCGAGGGGCGGATCAACCAGGACGTGAAGATGAACTACCTCGCCTCCCCGCCCCTGTGCGTGGCCTACGCGCTGGCGGGCACGATGGACATCGACATCGTCGCCGACCCGCTCGGGCGCGACGCGGAGGGCAGGGAGGTCCACCTGCGCGACATCTGGCCCACCGAGGCGGAGATCGCGCAGACGATCGAGGAGGCGGTGCAGTCGGACATGTTCCGCAAGAGCTACGCCGAGGTGTTCGCGGGCGACGAGCACTGGAACGGCTTGGAGGTCCCCACCGGCGATCGCTTCGCCTGGGAGGAGCGTTCCACCTACGCGCGCCTGCCTCCCTACTTCGAGGGTATGCCCCCCGAGCCCGCGCCGGTCGAGGATCTGCACGGCGCCCGCGTGCTGGCGGTGTGGGGGGACTCCGTCACCACCGACCATATCTCCCCCGCGGGCGCGATCAAGCGCGATGGGCCGGCCGGGCTCTATCTGCAGGAGCAGGGGGTGGCGCCTCGCGACTTCAACTCCTTCGGCGCGCGCCGCGGCAACCACGAGGTGATGATGCGGGGCACCTTCGCGAACATCCGCATCCGCAACCTCCTGCGGACCCTCGACGGAGCGGCGCTGCCGGAAGGCGGCGTGACCGTCCACCTCCCGGACGGAGAGCAGCTGTCGATCTACGACGCTGCGGTGCGCTACATGCTGGAAGAGGTGCCGCTGGTGGTGCTAGCCGGCAAGGAGTACGGCACGGGCTCCTCGCGCGACTGGGCGGCGAAGGGCACGAAGCTGCTGGGGGTGCGCGCGGTGATCGCGCAGAGCTTCGAGCGCATCCACCGCTCCAACCTCGTGGGGATGGGCGTGCTGCCGTTGCAGTTCCCCGAGGGCGAGAGCGCGCAGTCGCTGGGCCTCACCGGGGAGGAGATCTTCTCGATCGAGGGCTTCGCCACGGCGATGAACAGCGGCGGGGAGGCCCCGCGCGAGGTGACGGTGCGCGCCGAGCGGGGGGGCGAGCAGGCCGGCGAGGGGGCGGCGCCCGTCGAGTTCCAGGCGCGCGTGCGGATCGACACCCCCCGCGAGGCCGACTACTACCGCCACGGCGGCATTCTCCAGTACGTGCTGCGGGGTCTGCTCGCCTCATGACGAGCAAGCTCCGGCCCGTGCGCCGCGCGGGAAGAAGATGAGCGGCACCGCCGGCGAGAACTTCCCAGCGGTCCTGCGCGACCTGCTCGCGGCGCGCGGCCCCTCGGGCTATGAGACCGCGCCCGCGGCGGTGTGGCGCGCGGCGGCGGAGGCGTTCGGCGCACAGGTGGGCACAGACGTGGTGGGCACGCCCTCCGCGCGGGTGGCGGCGCGTGGCGGGAGCGAGTCCACAGCTTCGGCCCCACCGGCCCCGGACGCCTCGTCCGCCGCCGCCGGGGGTGCCCGGCGGCTCGTGGTGATGGGCCACATCGACGAGATCGGGCTGATCGTGACCCACATTGACGACGAGGGCTTCCTGTGGTTCCGCGAGGTGGGGGGCTGGGACGCGCAGATCCTCGTGGGCCAGCGCGTGGTGCTCGGCACGCGCGCGGGCGAGCTCGCGGGGGTGATCGGTAAGAAGCCGATCCACCTGCTGCGCGAGGAGGAGCGCAAGAAGGTCGCGGAGGTGCGCGACCTGCACATCGACATTGGCGCGCGCGACGGCGAGCAGGCGCGGGAGCTCGTGCGGGTCGGGGACGTGGCGGTGATCGCCGGCGACCCGGTGGAGTTGCCCAACGGGCGCATCGCCTCGCGCGCCCTCGACAACCGCCTTGGCTCCTTCGTGGCGCTGGACGCCGCGCGCCTGGTTGCGCAGGCGGGCGGCGCCGCATGGGAGCTGGTCGCGGTGGCGGCCGCGCAGGAGGAGACCACCTTCGGGGGCTCGCGCACCAGCGCCTTCTCGCTGGAGCCCGACGCGGCGATCGTGCTCGACGTGACCCACGCCACCGACGCCCCGGGGATCGAGGTCAAGGAGGCCGGCAAGCACGAGCTCGGCACGGGGCCCGTGCTGAGCAGGGGCTCGACGCTTCACCCCGGCCTCTTCGAGCTGCTGCACGACACCGCGGAGCGCGAGCAGATCCCCTTCACCGTGGAGGCGATCGGGCGCAACACGGGCACCGACGCCGACGCGGTGCACCTCAGCCGCGGCGGCGTGCCGACCGCGCTGGTGTCTGTCCCCATTCGCTACATGCACTCACCCGTGGAGCTGGTGGATCTCGCCGACGTGCACGCCGCCGCCCGGCTGATAGCCGCCGCGGCGCGCACGCTGAACGCGGACACCTCGTTCGTGCGCTAGCGGGAGTGACGCTCAGCGGGAGGGGTCGAACGGCAGCACGATCGCCAGCTGCCGCGACTGCGCCAGGACGGTCCCATCCGCTGCCCAGATGACGCCGTCCTCCTCGAAGAACCCGTCGTGCACGACGCTCGAGCGAAAGCGCGCGAAGCACAGCTCGGTGGGGTCGGGCTCGAGATCGGTATCGAGCCTCACGGAGGAGCGGCGGAAGTGGATTGTGAGGTCGATCGTGGGGGTGACCGCCGGCTCGGCGAACCTGATGAAGGGCGGAGAGAAGAGCGCGTCGCTGAACAGGGCGAGCGCGAGCGCGTCGAGCTCGCGTGGTTGGCGCAGGCCGAGCCAGGCACCGATCTCCATCGGGGCGTCGGCGCCCGTGAAGGGCATAGCGCCGATGCGCGGCTCCAGGATGAGCTTGCTGAGGAAGCGCCGCATCGCCGGGTGCACCGGCTCGGTGGGGATGCGCTCGGGTCCCGGTGGCGCCACGTCTGGGAGCGGCAGCTCCGCGATCTCGGGGGCGCTCCAGGGCACGGAGAAGGCGGCGAGCGCGAGCGCCATCAGCGCACCGTCCTGCTCCATACGCGCAGAAAGGGTGCTCAGCGAGCGGCCCGCGCGCTCGATGACCGTCTGGATGGTGACCGGCCCGGGCTTGGGCGCGCGGGCATAGTGGACCGTGAGTGAGCGCGGCGAGCGAGCCGGATCGGCGACGGTCTCGGTCAGAGCACGCAGCAGCATCGCCGCGAGGTAGCCCCCGTGGGGTCCGCGCCCGGCGCGCCACTCGGGGGAGACCTGCGCCTCGTAGAGCGCCCGGGTCCCTGCCGCGCTATCGGCGCCGGAGCTCTCGACCGGCCGCACCGCGGTATCGCGATCGAAGTCCCCGACCACGGCGCTTGCCCCCGCGCGAGCAGCTTGCGAATTGTGCGGAGGCAAGCGGCGGTGTCCGTCAGTTCTGGCTTGCGCCAGTCAGTTCGGTGAACTCCCGGACCTCGTACGCCGCTCCGGGCTTTCCGCCCAGTGCGAGCACCCGCAGACCCTCGGGACCTGCGAAGAGCTTGCGCTTGATGCCCGGGCCGACCCGCACGAGGACATCCGGAGTGAGCTCCAGGCGCTCGCCCTCCATCTCGATCGCGCCGGAGCCACGCATCACGGAGTAGACCTCCTCCTGTCCGTCCTCCGCGTGGTCGTGCTCGGGGTAGTCGTTGTAGTTGGGGGGAAGATCAATCACCTGCATCCCGAAAGACTGCACGCCGAGTTCGGCTCGTGCCTTCTTCATACCGCCGCCGAACGCGGCCTCCATCTCATCGATCTGCTTCGCGGTGTAGTCAGCCATGGCTGGTTCCTATCTGTAGTCGTCGCCCAGGTCGGAGCCTCGGATCTTAGCGACTGCTAACAAAGAGGGCCGTCTCAGTGCGAGGGGCAGAAAACTGCTCACCCCCGCACGAGGCGCTGTTCACCCCCGCACGAGGCGCTGTTCACCCCCGCACGAGGCGCTGTTCACCCCCGCACGAGGCGCTTGTAGGAGATCCGGTGGGGCCGGTCGGCGGCGGCGCCCAGTAGCTCGTGGCGGTGCTCCTCGTAGGCCTCGAAGTTGCCCTCGAACCAGGTGACGCGGGAGTCGCCCTCGAAGGCGAGCACATGGGTGGCGATGCGATCCAGAAACCAGCGATCGTGGGAGATGATCACGGCGCAGCCGGGGAAGCCGAGCAGCGCCTCCTCCAGCGCGCGCAGGGTATCGACGTCGAGATCGTTGGTGGGCTCGTCGAGCAGCAGCAGGTTGCCTCCGGAGCGCAGGAGCTTGGCGAGGTGCACGCGGTTGCGCTCGCCCCCGGAGAGCTTGCCGATCCGCTTCTGCTGGTCAGAGCCCTTGAAGTTGAAGCCCGCGACGTACTGGCGGGAGTTGACGACCCGCTCGCCCAGCTGCAGGTGGTCGAGGCCGTCGGCGATCTCCTCCCATACGGTCTTCCCGGGATCGAGGGCATCTCGGGACTGGTCGACGTAGGCGAGCTGCACGCTCTCCCCGATCTCCACCGAGCCGCTGTCGGGGACCTCCTCGCCGGTGATCATCCGGAAGAGGGTGGTCTTGCCGGCGCCGTTGGCGCCGATCACGCCGACGATCCCTGCGCGGGGCAGGTCGAAGGAGAGATCCTCGATCAGCAGGCGCTCGCCGAAGCCCTTGGTGAGGGCGGTGGCCGTCAGCACCCGCTCGCCCAGGCGCGGACCTGGGGGGATGTGGATCTGGACGTCGTCGAGCTTCACGTTGCGCTCCTCGGCGATCAGCTGCTCGTAGCGGGCGAGGCGGGCCTTGGACTTGGTGCGCCGGCCCTTGGGGTTGGTGCGCACCCATTCGAGCTCCGCGGCGATCGTGCGCTGGCGGCCCTTCTCGGAGCGCTCCTCCTGGGCGAGGCGCGCCTGCTTCTGCTCCAGCCACGAGGAGTAGTTGCCCTCGTAGGGGATGCCCCTGCCGCGGTCCAGCTCGAGGATCCAGCCGGCGACGTTGTCGAGGAAGTAGCGGTCGTGGGTGACGGCGACGATCGTGCCCTTGTACTCGGCGAGATGGCGCTCCAGCCACGCGACGGACTCGGCGTCGAGGTGGTTGGTGGGCTCGTCCAGCAGCAGCAGGTCGGGCGCGCGCAGCAGCAAGCGGCAGAGCGCCACGCGCCGGCGCTCCCCGCCGGAGAGCCGCGCGACCTCGGCGTCGGGCGGGGGCAGGCGCAGGGCGTCCATCGCGTACTCGAGTTGGGTGTCGAGGCTCCAGGCGTCGGCGGCTTCGATCTGGGCCTGCACGTCAGCGAACTCGGCGGCGCTCTCCTCGGTGTAGTTGGCGGCGAGCTCGTTGAAGCGGTCGAGCAGCGCCTTGGTCTCGGCGACGCCCTCCTGGACGTTGCCGAGCACGTCCTTGGATTCATCGAGGTGGGGCTCCTGCTCGAGCATCCCCACGGTGGCCCCCGGCGCGAGCGCGGCCTCCCCGCGGTACTCCTCGTCGAGCCCCGCCATGATCCGCAGCAGCGTGGACTTGCCGGCGCCGTTGTAGCCGAGCACCCCAATCTTGGCCCCGGGGTAGAAGGCGAGCGTGAGCTCGCTGAGCACGGTCTTGTCGGGCGGGTGCACCTTGGAGAGGCGGTGCATCGTGAAGATGTACTGGGAGGACACTCCCGGGCAGGATAGAGGCCCGCCGCCAGCGCAGCCGTATCAGGACTGGAGCGGGGGGACGAGATGCCCTACCGTTTACGGCTCATGCCCACGGTGCTGGATATCGAGCAGCAGATGATGCTGCTGGAGCTGGAGCCCCCGTTCGACAAGCGCGCGGTGCAGCTGGCCCGCCGCAAGATGGCCAAGCGCTGGCACCCGGATCTGGCCCCCCCGGGCAAGCAGCCCGAACACGAGCGCCACCTGAAGGCGATCAACGAGGCCGCGGACCAGCTCGAGCGCATGGCGGAGAGCCTGCGCGGTGGGCAGGTCTCACGCAATGCGGTCCGGGTGAGCGCCGCGGCGGCGCGCAAGGCGCGGGAGGAGGCGGGGCGCAGGGCCTACGAAGCGGAGCAGCGCGCACGGGAGAACGCCGCGGAGAACGCCAAGCACGACCCCTTCGGGAGCAGGGTGCCGGACCACTCGGTGGTGCACCGCTACGCGCGCTGCATGTCCTACCCGGAGTGGGGGGTGGGAACGGTGGCCGGGATCTACTTCACGGGCGACAGCGTCGGCAACGATGAGGTACAGCAGTGGGCGCGCGTGAAGTTCAGCCACGGCATTCGCACGGTGCCGGCGGGGAGCATGCGCTTCGTGGACTTCTCCAAACCCGATCCCGCTGCGGAGAGAATGGAGCGCTTCATGGTCGCCGCGCAGCGCGCGATGGCGGAAGGGGAGTACGCGCTGGCGGCGCGCCGGCTGGTGTACGCGCGCGAAGCCGAGCCCGGCAACGTCGGGGTGCTGCGGCTGATGACGCTTGCGTTCTGGCAGGCCGGCGACCTGGAGGCGGCGGCGCGCTCGGTGCGCGACTGGGCGCGCGTGCGACGGCGAGCGCCCCGCGCCGCACCGCTTCGCGGCGCGCATCTACGAAGACGTAGGCGCGGTGGACCTAGCCGAGGAAGCCGCACGACGTGCCGCCGAGCGGGGCCCCTCCGACGCGGGCGCGTGGGAGCGCCTGGGCCGCCTGCGCCTGCGCCTGATGGATCGCGAGGGCGCGCTGGAGGCGCTGGAGCGAGCCCTGAGCCTGGGAGCGGACGGCGAGGTGAAGGACCTCGTGGTGAAGGCCCTGGCGATCGAGCCCCGGGCGCCCGTGCCCACCGCGGCCTAGAGGTGGCGCAGTCGGCCGCAGGCCGGCTGGCCGCTCAGGCCAGGATGTTCACCGCGCGGGAGACGATCAGCCCGATCGTGACGAGCGAGACGAGGGACTGGACGCCCATGATGCTCTTGGCGGTGGGCGTGAGGGGCATGGTGTCGGTGGGGGAGAAGGCGGTGGCGTTGGTGAGGGAGACGTAGAGGTAGTCGATGAACTGCGGACGCCAGGCGAGCGGCTCGATGCGGTCGTCGGTCATCTGGGGGAAGAGGAAGTCGGGCGGTCCGTCGTGGCCGGCGGCGCGCCTGCCGGGCCCCCCGCGGTCGGCCTCCCAGTACCAGAGCGCGAAGATCAGGAAGTTAGTGAGCCAGATCAGCACCCCGGAGACGATCAGCTCGCGGCCGTTGTCGACGTGGCCGTGCAGCAGGAGGTGGGTAAGGGCGACCAGCGAGTAGATGTTGGCGGCGCTCACGAACGCGGTGAGGCTGAGCGCCACGCGCCGTCGGCGGGGATGCTCGTGCTCGAGCTGGCGCGGGGTGGCCATGAACATCCCGATCAACAGCGCGCCCTCCAGCGAGGGGATCAGCCAGGGGGGTCCCGCGGTGAGCCGCTTGGGTAGCAGCAGCTGCAGGGCGATCGCGGCGAGGATGGTGGCCTGGGCGGGCCAGAAGGGCTCGGGGGTCGCTGGCGGCGGATAGGGCCGGCCGGGCTGGCGGGGGGACTCCTGGGCCACGGGTGCAGGGTACGGCGCGACCCGGCCGGCATCCGGCGGGGATCATGCGGGCTGGGGCTCGAACGGACCCGCCTCCGGCGGGTGCGGGTGCGGGTCGGCGAGCACGCTAGCCTGGTAGCCATGGGCATCGAGAACCCTGTGCACATCCTGTTCCTCGCGGCGGTGGCGCTGGTGGTGCTCGGCCCCAGGCGCCTGCCCGAACTGACGCGCGCGGCGGGGAAGAGCATCCGCGAGTTCCGCGAGTCGCTGAACGGTGGGGTCGTGGAGGAGGAGCCGCAGGTCGGCAAGCTTGCCGAGGGCGAGCGGGAGTCCGAGTAGACACCAACTCCGCCGCCGTGCGGGGTAGGTTCCCGGGGTGCGCCTCATCGTGGCCCGCTGCGAGGTCTCCTACGTTGGCCGTCTGACGACGGTGCTGCCCGAGGCGGTGCGCCTGCTGATGCTGAAGGCGGACGGGACGTTCATGGTGTGGGCCGACGGTGGGGGTCCCAACGTAAAGCCGCTGAATTGGATGACCCCGCCGACGGTGCTCGAGGTGCAGACCGATTCGCGGGGGACGCTCACGCGCCTGACGGTGCGCAAGCAGCGCCAGGAGGACCGCCTGGAGATCGTCATCGGCGAGGTGCTCTCGGACATTGAGCACGAGTTGGACACGCTGGCGTCGCTCGAGAAGGAGGGCCTGGAGCGCGAGCTGCAGGAGCTGCTCGCGGGCGCTCCCCAGTGGTGCGGCGAGGGATTCCGGCTGGTCCGCCGCGAGTGGCCGACCGATATCGGCCCGGTGGATCTGATGTGCCGCGACGGGGAGGACGAGTGGGTGGCGGTGGAGATCAAGCGAATCGCCACGATCGACGCAGTGGAGCAGCTCACGCGCTATCTGGAGCGCATCCGCCTGGATCCCGCGCTGGGCGCCTGCCGAGGAGTGCTTGCCGCGCAGCAGATCAAGCCCCAGGCGCGCGTGCTCGCGCAGGCAAGGGGGATCGCGTGCGTGGAGGTCGATCTCGAGGTGCTGCGCGGCGAGCGCGAGCCGGAGCTGAGGCTGTTCGCGGCGTAGGATGCCGCTATGACCACAGAGACCACAGAGACCACAGAAGAAGCTGTACTGACCGAGCGCCGTGGAGGCGTGCTGCTAATCACGCTCAATCGCCCCCAGGTGCGCAACGCCGTCAACGGCGCCGTCGCCGAGGGCGTGGCGGTGGCGCTCGATGAGCTCGACTCCGACGAGGAGCTTGCGGTGGGGATTCTCACCGGCGCGGGAGGCTTCTTCTGCGCGGGCATGGACCTCGGGGCGTTCGTCCGCGGCGAATCCCCCTGGTTCGGGGACCGCGGCTTTGCGGGCATTTCCCAGCGCGCCTCGCGCAAGCCCCTGATCGCTGCGATCGAGGGCTTCGCGGTGGCCGGCGGGATGGAGGTCGCGCTGGCGTGTGACCTGATCGTGGCCGCGCGGGGTGCGAAGCTGGGCATCCCCGAGGCCAAGCGCTCCCTCGTGGCGGCCGGCGGGGCGCTGCTGCGCCTGCCGCGGCGGATGCCCTACCACCTTGTGATGGAGCTGGCGCTGACCGGCGAGACGATGCCCGCGGAGCGCTTCCACGAGCTCGGCGTTGTCAACCGCCTGAGCGAGCCCGGCGGCGCGGTCGAGGCGGCGATGGAGCTGGCCGGGACGCTCGCCAAGAACGGACCCCTGGCGCTGATCGCCTCCAAGCAGATCCTCCAGGAGCAGTTTGACTGGTCCACCGCCGAGATGTGGGAGCGCCAGGGTGCGATCACCGGCCCGGTGTTCGCATCCGAGGACGCCAAGGAGGGCGCGAGCGCCTTCAAGGAGAAGCGCGAGCCCGTGTGGCGGGGGAGATAGAGACGCCGGCGCCAGCGGCGCTGCGCCCGCGTGGGATCCGTGCCGGCTCAGCCCCGCGCGTGGCGCCTGCGGCGCCACTGGCGGAAGACGTTCTGCAAGCGCCGCCAGAGCATCGGGCCTACCGCTCTCCGGGCGTCTTGCGGGGGTACTGGGAGGTGTCTACGCTGAGGTCCAGCGCGGTGCGCACGATGCGGCTCTGTTCGGCGGCGTGCGCCGCGGGGTAGCCCTCGCCGGGGCTGGCGCGCTCGGGGCGCCCGATGTAGCCGAAGTGGACCTCGCCGGAGAGGATCTGCATCAGGCGCGGGAACATGTGCGCCCGGGCGCCCATGTTGCGGGGCTCTTCCTGGGTCCACACCACCTCGCGCAGGTTGGGGTAGCGGCGGATCAGCTCGAGGATCTGCCCTTCGGGGAAGGGGTAGAGCAGCTCCACACGCCCCACCGCGACCGCCTCGTTGCCCTGGCGTTCGGGGTGTCCGACGAGGTCGTAGTAGATCTTGCCCGTGCACATCACCAGGCGGGTGACCCGCTCGTCCTGTACGCCTGGCTCGGGGAGCACCGGCTGGAAGCGGCTCTCCTCGGCCAGCTCGGAGATGTCGCTGGAGGCCTGCGGCAGGCGTAGCAGCGACTTGGGGGTCATGATCACGAGCGGCCGCTGCTTGGCGATACGGGCCTGGCGGCGCAGCAGGTGGAAGTACTGGGCGGGCGTCGTCAGGTTGGCCACGCGGATGTTGCCCTCGGCGGCGAGCGCGAGGAAGCGCTCGAGGCGCGCAGAGGAGTGCTCGGGGCCGGAGCCCTCGTAGCCGTGGGGTAGCAGCAGGGTGAGGCGTGAGGTCTGCCCCCACTTGGCCAGGCCCGAGACGATGAACTGGTCGACGATCACCTGGGCGGAGTTGACGAAGTCCCCGAACTGGGCCTCCCACAGGACGAGCGTCTCGGGGGCCTCCTGTGAGTAGCCGTACTCGAAGCCCATGCAGGCGAGCTCCGAGAGCGGGCTGTTGTGCAGCTCGAACGGAGCGAGCGCCCCGGGGAGGTTCTGGATCGGGCAGACCGTCTGCCCGGTCTTGGCGTCGTGCAGCACCATGTGGCGCTGGCTGAAGGTGCCCCGCTCGGTGTCCTGCCCGGTGAGCCGGATGGGGGTGCCGTCGGTGAGCAGTGAGGCGAACGCCAGGGCCTCCGCGTGCGCCCAATCCAGGCGCGTGGGCTCCTCGCCGGCGTCGTGGTGCTCCTGCAACGCGGCGCGGCGGCGCTCGAGCTGTTTGACGAGCTTGGGGTGGACGGTGAAGCCCTCGGGGGTGCGCAGCAGTTGCGTGCCCAGCTCGCGCAGGCGCTCCGCGGGCACCGCGGTCTGTACTTCGGGGCTGGGGGAGCGGTCGAGCTGGTATTCGCCGGTGCCGCTCGCCGCCGAGCCGTGCTCAGCGGCGGCCGCGATCTTGCTCTTCAGCCGCTGGTGCAGGAGCGTGAGGTTGTCCCACACCTCCTGCCCGAGCTGGTCGACCCGCTCTTTGGAGACGATCCCGTCGGCGATCAGGCGCTCGGCCCACAGCTCCGCGACGCGCTTGTGGCCCTTGATCTTGGCGTACATCTCCGGCTGGGTGTAGGCGGGCTCGTCGGACTCGTTGTGCCCGAAGCGCCGGTAGCCGATCAGGTCGATCAGCACGTCGTGGCCGAATTCCTTGCGGAAGGCGAACGCGAGGCGCACCGCGCTCATGCAGGCGGGGACGTCGTCGGCGTTGACGTGGATGATCGGCACGTCGAAGCCCTTCGCCAAGTCGGAGGCCCAGCGCGTGGAGCGGGCGTCGTCGGGGTCGGTGGTGAAGCCGATCTGGTTGTTGGTGATGAGGTGCACGGTGCCCCCCACCTTGTAGCCGTCGAGCGCCTGCAGGTTGAGCGTCTCGGCGACCACCCCCTGAGCGGGGAAGGCGGCGTCGCCGTGGATCGCGATCGGCACCGCCGCGTCGGTGTCCTGGTGGGCGTGGGGGCCCTTGCGGGTGGTCTGGGCGGCGCGGGTGGCGCCCTCGACGACCGCGGAGACGTACTCCAGGTGGGAGGGGTTGGACTCGAGGTTGACCTGGATCGTCTCCCCGTCGGGCAGCAGGTAGGAGCCGTGGGTGCCGTGGTGGTACTTGACGTCGCCCGTCCCCCCCTGGGGGATCGTGGTCACCGCCTCCAGCGTCGAGGCCCCCTCGAACTCGGCGAAGATCGTGTCGTAGGGGCGCCCGAGGTTGTGCGCGAGCACGTTCAGCCGGCCGCGGTGGGCCATGCCGATCACGACCTCCCGTCCCCCGTGGGCGGCGGCGAGCTGGATCAGCTCGTCGAGCATCGGCACCGTCACGTCGAGGCCCTCGATCGAGAACTGGTGCTGGCCGAGGTAGGCCTTGTGCATGAAGCGCTCCAGCGCGTCCACCTCGATCAGGCGCTTGAGCAGGGTCTGCTGCTCGTCGCTGGTGAGCGGCTGGCGGAACGTCCCGGACTCGATCTTCTCACGCAGCCACACCCGCTGGCGGTGGGAGGCGATGTGCTCGATCTCGTAGGCGATCGTCCCGCAGTAGGTCTCCCGCAGGTGGGGTAGCGCGTCGGCGAGCGTCGCCCCTGGGACCCACATGCGCAGGATCTTGGCGGGGATCTGGGCCATCAATTCGGGGGTGAGCCCCAGCGGCTCGGGGTCCAGGGCGGGGTCGCCCTCGGGCTCGATACCCAGGGGATCGAGCCGAGCTGCCAGGTGGCCGTGGGTGCGGAACGCCTTCAGCAGGGCGGTGGCGGACTGCACCGCCTGCAGCAGCTCCTCATCGGGGGCGCCGCGCGGGGCCGCGCCGCCGCGGCGCGCCTCCTCGGCGGTGGCGGCGACGGCCGCCGCGGCGGCCGCGGGTGCGGGCACCGGCGGAGCGGGTCCGAGTTCCACGCCCAGCGAGGAGAAGACCCCGTCATAGAAGCCCCGCTCCCCCTGCAGGTACTCCTCGACGAGCCCCAGGAAGCGGCCCGACTCGGCCCCCTGGATCACGCGGTGGTCGTAGGTGGAGGTCATCGTCATGACCTTCTCCGCGCCGATCATTGCGCCGATGTTGGCGAGGCCCACGGGGTAGCCGATCGAGCCGGTGGCCACGATCGTCCCCTGGCCGCTCATCAACCTCGGCACCGAGGCGATCGTGCCGAGTCCCCCGGGGTTGGTGAGCGTAATGTTGGCCCCCACCAGGTCGTCCGCGGTGAGCGTGTTGGTGCGCGCCTTCTCCACCAGCGCGTCGTAGGCGGCGAGGAAGCGCTCGAAGGGCATGTGGGCGGCGTTCTGGATCACCGGCACCATCAGCGTGCGGGTGCCGTCCCGCTTCTCCACGTCCACCGCCAGTCCGAGGTTGACCTGCCCGTCGCTCACGCGGTGGGGGCGGCCTTCGATCTCCGCGAAGTGCTCGGCCATCACCGGCATGTCCTGCGCGGCGCGGGCGATCGCGTAGGCGATCAGGTGGGTGAAGGAGACCTTCCTGCCCGCCGCCTTGAGCTCGCGCCGGCGGGCGTCCAGCGCGGTCACGGTCAGCGTGCGAAAGCTCGTGGCGGTGGGGATCGAGCGCGACTGCTCCATGTAGCGGGCGAGCGCCGCCGCCCCGCCCTTCATGAGCACCGCCCCGGCCGGCGCTGCGGTCGCCGCGCCATCGCTGGAGGGGGGAGCAGTAGGTGGATGGGTGGCCGCTCCACCGTTACCGGCGCCGGCGCCGAGCACGTCGGCCTTCACGATGCGCCCCGCGGGACCGCTGCCTGACACCCGGGCGAGGTCGATGCCCTCGGCCGCGGCGGCGCGTGCGGCGACGGGGGAGACCCGCACGCCCTCGGGGGTCCCCGAGGTGCCAGTCTGCGCGGAGGAGGCGCCGCCGTCGAGCGCCGCACCGTTCGCGGGGGGAGCTGAGGAGGGGGCAGGGGCGGAGGGACTCGCGCCGCCCGCACCGTCGGAGGGGCTCGCGCCGCCCGCACCGTCGGAGGGGCTCGCGCCGCCCGCACCGTCGGAGGGGCTCGCGCCGCCCGCACCGTCGGAGGGGCTCGCGCCGCCCGCACCGTCGGAGGGGGCCGCCCTGCCCGCACCGTCCACTGGGGAGGCGTGAGCCGCAGCGGGGGATCCCTCGGTCTGGGTGATGATCCTGGCGATCACCTGCCCCACGGTGACCGTCTCGCCCTCCTCGACAAGGATCTCGCTCACCGTGCCGCTGGCGGGTGAGGGCAGCTCCACATCGACCTTGTCGGTGGAGATCTCAACGATCGTGTCGTCATACTTGATCGCGTCGCCCACCTTGACGTGCCATTCGAGGATCGTGCCCTCGGTCACCGACTCGCCCGCTGCGGGGGTCACGACATCAATCGTCTGCCCAGTCGTAGCGCTTGCCGCCATCCGCAATCACTCTAGCGCGGCGGGTGGGCGGAGTGGATCGTGGGAGGGCGGCTTTACCTGACCTTCACAGGGCTTGATAGTAGCCTCGGTCACCGGACCCGCATCGTCATGGATCCCGCGCCGCCGGCGCTGCTCGCGCACGAACTCCCAGCTACCGAAGAACGGCCCGATCCCTCCGAGCACCGCGACGGCGGCCGCGAGGCGAAGAGGGAGGATCCGCAGACGTACGCACACGATGCAGGTCAACGACATCCCAATCCAGAGAAGCCCGTGTGTGAGTCCCAGCACGAACGTCTCCGGCTGGGGCTTGCCGGCCGCGAAGGCGCACACCAGCAGCGCGGTGTAGATGCAGGAGTGGGTGAAGGAGGTCCACTTCAGGCGCGTGAAGACCTGCGCGTGGCTCACTGTGACAGCCAGCGAGCCATCCGCGGCAGGGTCTCGCCGGCCTCGGCTGGCCACTCCCCGATCTCCGCCGGCCACCAGGCGAAGGCGTCGTGCTCGTGGTCGGGCGTGACCTCCGCGCCCGCGGGCAGCCAGGCCTGGCCGACGAACATCACCATCCGGTGGGGCAGCATCACCAGTGCCTCCGCCTGCACGCGCTCGGGCGTGACCGACCACTCCTCCTGCAGCTCCCGCACGAGGGTGTTGGCGGGGTTCTCCCCCAGGTCCACCGCGCCACCGGCGCCGAGCGCCCAGCGGCCCGCCCAGGAGGCCAGCCACGGCGCGCGTCGTCCCGCCAGCCAGTGCCCGTCGGCAGAGCGGGTCACGCACTGGGCGGCCATGCTGTACGAGGCGTCGCCCCCCACCAGTCGCAGCGCCCAGCGCAGGGGCTGCAGCTCGAGCTCGATGCCCCCCTCCCGCTCGCGGTAGCTCACCAGCCGCCCCGCCATCCCGTCGTGGCTCGGGGAGCCCCGCTCCTGCAGCGCGGCGATCGCGGCGTCGGCCGCCTCGACGTGGGCGGGCGGGGGATCGAAGAGCTGCTCGCTCCAATTCGCGGCCACCCGCTCGAGCGGCCAGGGGCCGCGGGCAAGGATCTCGGGACGGTCGGTGCGGGGCTCCGAGGTGGCGGACATACAGGGAGAAGGCTAGTGACCTTAGACTCGCGACGGTGAAGAACCGGTTGGGGAGAGTCCAGCGATGACGATCGCGGTCCTGGGGCCGGGGGGCGTCGGCGGCCTGGTGGCGGGCGCGCTGGAGCACGCGGGCACGCCGGCGATCGTGGTTGCCCGCGAGAGCACTGCGGAGCTGATCGCCGAGCGCGGACTGCGGGTGAGCTCGGTGCGGTTGGGTGATTTCACTGCCCACCCCCGCGCGGTGGCGCTGCTGGATGAGCCGGTCGAGGTGCTTGTGGTGGCGACCAAGGCCACGGGGCTGGAGAGGGCGCTCGAGCGGATCGCCGGCCGACCCTCGATCGGTACGCCGGGGCTAGTGCTGCCGCTGCTCAACGGGCTCGACCACCTGGCGCTGCTACGGGAGCGCTTCGGCGAGGAGACCGTGGTGGCGGGCACGATCCGTGTAGAGGCCGACCGCCCCCAGGCGGGCGTGGTGGTGCACACGAGCCCCTTCCTGCGCGTCGACATGGCCTCCGAGCATCCCGCCGCGCGGCCGGGGATGGAGTCCCTCGCGAAGACCCTCCAGGATGCGGGGATCCTGGCGCGAGTGGGGGAGTCCGAGGCGCAGGTAATGTGGGGCAAGCTGGTGCGCCTCAACGCGCTGGCGTGCGCGACGAGCGCGTTCGACAAGCTGCTCGGGGAGATCCTCTCGACGCCGGAGCTGCGCGCGGAGCTGGTGGGGGCGATCGAGGAGGGCTGCGCGGCGGCGGTGGCGGAGGGGGCGAGCATCGACGTGGCTGACCCTCTGGGTGAATTGAGCAGCGCGCACGCCACGCTGGGGAGCTCGATGCAGCGCGACATTGCGGCGGGCCGCGCCCCGGAGCTCGACGCGATCCCGGGGGCGGTGCTGCGCGCGGCGGCGCGTCACGGGGTGCCCTGCCCGACGATCGAGCGGCTGGTGGAGATGATCGCCGCGCGCGCGGGTGTACCGGCGCCGATTCCCGAGCGCTGAGCGCCTCGCGCACGGGGCGGTCTCTCGACGGCAGGCGGCCTATCGCCGAACGGCGGAAGCGACGTCTCTCGACGGCGGGGGGACTCTCGACGGTGGGCCGGCCTACTCGCCGAACGGCCGGAAGCGACGCCTCTCGACGGCGGGCGGACTCTCGATGGTGGGCGGGCCTACTCGCCGAACGGCCGGAATCGACGCTCGCCTGGCCCGGCGGGTGCGACGGCGGGGACAGCCTGGGTAGCAACCGCCTCGACGACCTCGCTCTCGGACTCCTCGCGGCCCTCGTCGTGCTGGCCGTCGCAGAGCACGCGGAAGTTGCCGGTCACGCCGCTGTCGGCGTGGATCGTGATGCCGGGCAGGATCTCCTCGCCCTCCTCGAAGCCGAGGCGTTCCATGTCGAAGTGGGTGAGGCCGATGCCGTGAGCGGTGTGGGTGGGGTTCTCGCGGTCATGCGAGGCAACCGCCTGGGCGAAGCGCTCGAGGTTCTTGGCGATCTTGCCCGTGTCAGCCATCGCTCCTCCCAAGAGTAACGCGTGAGGTGAGTGCCCCGCGGACGATCGGCGCGACCTCGGTGCCGAACAGCTCGGTGGCGTGCATGGCCCGCGCGTGGGGCAGGGTGCCGATGCTGATCTGGGCGAGAAAGCGGTCGTGGCCGAAGAGCTCGTGCTCGGCGAGGATCTTCTCGGCCACCTGCTGGGGGCTGCCGACCAGCAGGTGGCCGGCGGGGGAGCACGCGGCGTCGAACTGCTGCCGGGACATCGGCGGCCAGCCGCGCTCGCGCCCGATGCGGTTCATGACCTGGGAGTAGGCGGGGAAGTACTCGTCGGCCGCCCGCTGGGAGGTGTCGGCGAGGTAGGTGTGGGAGTTGATCCCGACGGCGGGCCCCGTGTGGCCGGCGGGGGTGTCGCCCGCGGGGGCCTCGGCGCCGTCCCCCTCCCGGCCTTGCACCGGCCCGGCAGCACGGTTGGCTGTGTCTCCGCCACCCCTGCCACCCCCGTCGCCCGCCGGCGCGCGACCCTGCGCGACGGCCTGGCGGTAGAGCTCGATCAGCGGCGCGAAGCGCGCGGGGGCGCCGCCGATGATCGCGAGCATCAGCGGAAGCCCGAGCGTGCCGGCGCGCACGACCGACCCGGGGGAGCCCCCCACGGCGATCCACACCGGGAGCGGCTGCTGTAGCGGCCGGGGGTAGACCGCGGCGTCGTGCAGGGCCGGCCGGTGGCGCCCCGACCAGGTGACGCGCTCGGAGTCGCGCAGCGCGAGCAGCAGCTCGAGCTTCTCGGCGAACAGCTCGTCATAGTCCTCGAGGTCGAGGCCGAACAGGGGGAAGGACTCGGTGAAGGACCCCCGGCCGGCCATGATCTCGGCGCGTCCGCCGGAGAGCAGGTCGAGCGTGGCGAAGTCCTGGAACACCCGGACCGGATCGGCCGAGCTGAGGACGGTGACGGCGCTGCTCAGGCGAATGCTCTGCGTGCGGGCCGCCGCGGCAGCGAGCGCAACCGCGGGCGAGGAGACCGCGTAATCGGGCCGATGGTGCTCGCCAACACCGAAGACCTCCAGGCCGAGCTGGTCGGCGAGCTCGATCTCCTCGAGCAGCTCACGTAGCCGCTGCGCCGCTCGGCCCGCATCCGCGCCGAGCGGCAGATCGGCGAAGGTGGCGAGGCCCAGTTCCACAGCGCGAGGCTATCGCCAAGCCCTGTCTCTACGCCTGCTCGATGATCTCGATGCGATACCAATCGAGGTGTTGGACACAAGTAGACTCATCGCCGATTGGCTGCGCGTATGAGCCGATCAACGCGGTGACAAGATCGCGAGGCCGTGCGCCTGCGCGCCGCTCGCCAGTTGCTTGTCGTAGGTCATCAGCGCGTCCAACCTGCCCTCCTTGAGCAGGCGGATGGCTGTGGCGAGGTGGATTGCATCCAGTGTCCCGACCGTAGCCGGGATGAGTGTCTCGGTGGCGTCCAGGATCCGATCGTCGATCGGTATGAGCGAGACGTCCGCAATCAGAGCGTCGGCGCGGTCGAGCAGTTTACGGCGCAGGCCCACGCGCCGCAGCTCGACGCGCAGGAGCCGACTGGCGACGCGCCGACCGAACTTTGCAAGCTCGTGCTGTATCGCATGCTTGTCGGGCTCGTCCAGCAGCACGCGACCAAGCACGCTGGTGTCGACGTAGACGGTCCTCTTCACCGTCTTTCAGAACCTCTCACGACGATCTTCGGCGAGGATGGCGTCTGTCGTGCCGGCTGGTGCGGGAGCCGCGAGTGGCGGGAGGTTCGCGATGGTCTCTACCAGGTCCTTTGTGGGAATCGTGGCACCGTACTCCTCGGCCAGTTCAAGGTAGTAGGGATCGACTTCGGGATGCGAAGGCACGAGCCGAGCGACCTCATGTCCTCGCTCTGTGACCGTCAGCGTCTCCCCGTGCTTGACGCGCTCGAGATAGCGGCTGAGGTTCTGGCGCAGCTCGCGAACACCGACCGTCTTGGTAGCACGGGTTGGTGAAGCAGACATTGTGCGTCATATGGTAGCACATGACTTGCGCCGCTTGCGGCCGCTCGATTATCTGGCTGACTCCTTGACCGCACGCCCGATCACGATCGAGGCGACGATCGGCGGCACGCCCTTCCACTGTGCGTCCTCGTGCTCGGTCGTGAAGCCCGCCGCCGCGATCGAGGCGACGGTGTCGCGATTGCAGCGACAGCCTGCGGCGAAGTGTCGCCACGGGGTCTCCAGGCGGTCCTGCCAGTGGGCCACACGGGGCGAGTGCGAGCGGACATGCTCGATAAATAGGAACTGCCCGCCCGCGTGCAAGATGCGTGCGATCTCGCTCAGCGCGCGATCGGGGAAGTCGACGGTGCACAGCACGAGCGTCGAGACAACCGTGTCGACCGACTCATCATCCAGCGGAATCGCTTCGGCCGATGCGTCCAGGGTGCTGGCCGACTTGTCGCTTTGCCTTAGCTTGCGCTCCAGCCGGTGGCGCATCGGCTCGAACGGCTCGGCCAGGATCACCTCCTCTACGGTGTCCGGGTAGTAGGGGATGTTGGCGCCCGTGCCCGCGCCGATCTCGAGTGTGCGACCACGCGCCTTCGCGACGAGCTCGGCGCGGCGCTTGCGCATGGTGCGTTCCTCCCCACGGCGCATGATCCGGTCATACAGCGCCGCGAACACGAAGTCCCAGCGGTGCTCACCGTGGACTGTTCCCGCGGATGTGTTGTAGCTCATGGCAGCGGCGCCTATCTTAGCTCAACTATCTCAATCGATAACTATCGAGCTTGGCTGTATTGCAGGGCTTCAGCCCCATCTCCAAATCTCCGCGCGGTACGCGTCTAGGTGTTGGATGTAAGTAAACCCATAGCCCATGACTCTCGCGTAGTCTAGTGCCCGGGCCCCCATCGGGGAGCAGAATCCCGTCCATGCTGGGATTACCGTGCTTCTCATGGACGAGCAGAAGCTCCTCAGCGGCCCGGGAGGCTGGCAAGCCGATCCCGGAACCGCGCTACCGCCCGGCGATCTACGCGCGCTGACCGATTGGGCTCGGCACAATCGGTGCCGATGTCCCTGCGGTGTCTAGCGGGGGAACTTAACGGAGAAGTGCGCCACGATTGTCGTGTCGCTCGCGAGTGGCGTAGGCAGACCTTCGGGGTATGCATATTCCTTTGGCCGCTTGACGACGCCACATACAGGACGACCTTCGACATTCCAACAGGGGCTCGGAGACTTGTACGGTTCACTGCGGCACGGGTAGGTGCTTTCACAGGGAGGGGTGTGTGGGACCGCGTAGATCGCGCCTTCATAGGAGCCGCTCGGGCACCAATGTTCGGTTGAGGATTTCGCTGGCGTGAGGGCGAGCGCGACCTGTCCGTTGGGTTGCGGGTAGCCGTAGTCGGTGCGCTGCATGTTGCTTGATGTCGAGCACGGCGGAGGTGAGTTACTCGTGTACTTCTTGTATGGCTTCAGCACAATCACGCCGTAGTAGTAGCCGCCTTCGGGAAGTTGCTTCGCGCGGAAGGTGAGGTGCACGTTCTGGCGGACAGCGAGCTTATGCTGCACATGCACGGACATTGTCGCTGCCAGTGCTACGGCCGACAATAGGAAGCCCATGGCGCCCGCGGCGCTCGCCGTGAGGAGCCTCCGTGCGAGAGCCGGCATGACGCCAGCATACCTCAAACGCCAATCCCAGATTCCAGCTCTTAGACTGTCATCTCCAGGATCTCCACGCGATACCCATCGGGGTCGCGCACGAAGCACAGCCGTGAGCCTCCCTCGCGTACCGAGTAGGGCGGCTTCTCGGGCTCGATGCCCTGCTCGGCCAGACGGGCGAGAGTGGCGTCGAGGTCCTTCGCGGTGATCGCGATGTGTCCGTAGCCGGAGCCGAGCTCGTAGGAGTCCACTCCGAAGTTGAAGGTCAGCTCCAGGCGCGGCATGTCGCCGTCGCCGGGCTGGTTCATGAAGACGTTGATCGCCTCGTCGCCGATCGGGATGCGCCCGACCTCCTCGAAGCCCAGCGCGTTGTAGAAGGCGATCGAGCGATCGATGTCGGTGATGCGATAGCAGGTGTGGATGAGGGCCATGGGGGGAGTGTACGCCGGGCGGGGCAAGTGGAGCTCTGGTCTCGCATGATGGGAGGGGCCGCTGTGGTTGGTCTCCGCGTGGGCGCAGGCACCGGCGAGGCGGGCTACGTGCAAGGATGGCGCGATGATTCTCGAATTGATGGGCGCGCCATGATCGTCGAGCGCGCGATGCACGAGCGGTTCCTGTCGAACACCTACCTGGTCGCCGACGGCTGCGGGGGACCGGCGTTCTTCGTGGATGCGGGCGGTCCGGTGGAGCCGCTGGTGGAGGCGGCGGGGCGGCTGGGGGTGGTTCCCACGCACGTGCTCCTCACCCACCACCACTTCGACCACGTCAGCGAGGTGGGGGCGCTGCGAGAGCGGTGGCCCGGGCTCGAGGTCCTGATCCACCCGATCGAGCGGGAGCTGCTCGGGGAGGGCGTGGCGACGGGTGCCGTGGAGCCCGGGCAGGCGCTGAGCTTCGGCGCGCTGGAGGTTCGCCCGCTGTTAACGCCGGGGCATACGGCGGGGATGCTGTCGTTCGTGGTGGGGGAGCCGGACGGTCAGACGCGGCACTCCTCGAGCACCGCACCGGGGGGGTTCACCGGCAGGGAAGGAGTGGTGTTCACGGGGGACACCCTCTTCCGCGGCTCGGTGGGCGGGGTGCGGGCGCCGGGCCACACGACGTACACGGACCTGAGGGACTCGATCATGGGCACGCTGATGGAGCTGCCGTCCGAGACCGTGATCGAGC
Organism: uncultured Solirubrobacterales bacterium; assembly: GCA_963742275.1. Lineage (GTDB taxonomy): Bacteria > Actinomycetota > Thermoleophilia > Solirubrobacterales > Solirubrobacteraceae > Palsa-744. The sequence continues at coordinate 1,767,461 of CAVUKU010000001.1, forward strand.
CGGGTCACGCCGACCCCACGACGGTCGCGGAGGAGTGGGACAGCAACCCCTTCATCCGCATGTGGCGCGGTCTGGATGTGGAGGGGGCCGATCGATGCACCGCGCTGGGCGAGCCCGCGACGCTGGTGCTGCTGTGCGGGGACTACGACGGGGGCTACAAGGCGTGGGTGCGCTGGCCGGACGGCTCCGACGACATAGTCCCCGGCTCGCAGGTCAAGCGCCTCTGAGCCGAGGACGATCGTCCTCGGCTGGCTCTTTTGGCTACCGATGGCCCCTAAGATGGGGGCGTGTCGCGAGAGAAGATCCAGACGTCGAGGGTGCGGCGCACGGCGACGGTGGGCAAACTCGCGGCCAGCGAGGCGGTCAAGCAGTTCGGCACGCGTGCGGCCAATGTGACGCGCGGGGAGCAGGCCAGCCAGGAGGCGCTCGCGCGCCGGCAGGTCGAGACGGCGAAGCAGATCGTGGCGGTGCTCGGCACGATGAAGGGTGCCGCGATGAAGCTCGGTCAGGTGATGTCCTTCCTGGATATGGGCCTCGTGGCAGAGGAGTACCGCGAGGAGTTCCAGCGCGAGCTGGCGAAGCTGCGCGACGCCGCACCCACGGTCTCCTTCAAGCAGATACGGCGAGTGATCGAGGACGACCTCGAAGAGCCGATCTCGGCGATCTTCGAGTCCTTCGACGAGGAGCCGATCGCGGCGGCCTCGATTGGCCAGGTGTACAGGGCGACCCTGGGCGAGGACGGCAGGGAGGTGGCGGTGAAGGTCCAGTACCCCGGGGTGGCGGCGGCGGTGCGTGCGGATCTGCAGAACATGGACATGATCATGCGCCTGCTCAAGCGGATGACCCCCCAGCTGGACGTGCGGGCGGTGGCGGCGGAGATCAGGGAGCGGATCGTGGAGGAGCTCGACTACGAGCTCGAGGCCCAGAACCAGCGCTCGCTGGGGCGGATCTTCCGCGATCACCCCTTCATCAAGATCCCCGAAGTGATCACCGAGCTCTCCCGCGAGCGCGTGATGGTGAGCGAGCTCGTGGAGGGGGTGGGCTTCGAGGAGCTGAAAGGCTATCCGCAGTCCCAGCGCGACCGGATCGGGGAGATCGTGTTCCGCTTCTTCGTCGGCTGCCTCTACCGTCACCGCCAGTTCTCGGGGGACCCCCATCCCGGCAACTTCATGCTGCTGGCCGACGGGCGCGTGGCGTTCCTGGACTTCGGCCTCTTCAAGCGCCTGGATGGGCCCCCGGTGGAGCTGGAGCTGGCCGCCCAGCGCGCGGTGGTGGAGGGGGACGCCAAGGCGCTCCACGCGCTGTTGGCGGCGTCGGGCTTCCTACCCGAACCCGAGCGGGTGAACCCCAGCGATCTGCTGGCCTTCGTCTCCAGTGCGATCGGGTGGTACACGACCGACGAGGTGGTGGCGCTGACGCCGGAGATCGCCACCGAGGTGATGATGGAGAGCTCGGACCCCCGCTCCAGCCACTTCCGTCGCATGCGCCACCAGGGCATGCGCGCGGAGCACCTCTTCGGGCGGCGCATGGAGATGCTGACGCTGGCGGTGCTCTCGCAGCTGCGCGCCAAGGCGAACTGGCACCGGATCGCGCGCGAGTGGATCTACGGCGATGAGCCCGTCACCGAGCTGGGGCGCGAAGAGGCCGAGTTCTACGCGCAGGGAGGGGTCGGCGCGGCGAGCTAAAGCACCTGGATCTGCACGAGGCTCGTGGTTCCCGGCCTGCCGCTGGGCAGGCCCGCGGTGATGCCCACGCGCTGGCCCCGCTCGCACCAGCCGAGCTCCACCACCCGCTGCGCGGCGTCGGCGATCAGCTCCTCGGTCGTCTCGTGGCGGCGCATCGAGGCGGCCGTCACTCCCCACATCAGCCCGCAGCGGCGCACCGTCTCGCGGCCGGGGGAGAGCGCGTAGATCGGCACCGTGGGGCGGTGTGCGGAGACCAGGCGCGCGGAGCGCCCGGAGAGGGTGGGGACGACCAGCGCGTCGAGGCTGAGCTCCCGTACAGCGATGCAGAGGCTGTGCGCCAGTGTGTACGCCGGATCGGCCTCCGTGCGACGCACCCGCGAAGCGTTCCACTCCTCGTAGGGCGCGACCGCCTCGGCCTGTTCGGCCACCGCCGCCATCATCGCGATCGCCTCCACCGGGTAGGCGCCGATCGCGGTCTCCTGGGAGAGCATCACCGCGTCGGTGCCGTCCAGGATCGCGTTCGCCACGTCCGCCACCTCCGCGCGCGTCGGGCGCGAGGAGGTCACCATCGAGTCGAGCATCTGCGTGGCCGTGATCGATGGTCGCGCCAGCCACCCCGCGAGGCGCAGCAGCTCCTTCTGCACGATTGGCACCCGCTCGATTGGCAGCTCGATGCCGAGGTCCCCGCGCGCCACCATCACACAGTCCGCCGCCCTCAGGATCTCCTCCGCGCGCTCCACCGCCTGGGGCTTCTCCATCTTGGCGATCAGCGGCAGCCTGGTGTGTTCGCGCACCAGCTCGATGTCCTCCGGGCGGCGCACGAAGGAGAGCGCCACCATGTCCACCCCGACCGACTCCCCGTGGCGCAGCAGCTCGAGGTCCTCCTTCGGCACCGCCGGCAGCATGTCCACCGGCCCCGGGATGTTGAGCCCCTGACGGGAGGCCACCGCTCCGCCCGCCTCGACCTCGGCTTCCACCTCGGCGACCTGCGGGCGCAGGGCCGCCACGCGTAGCCGCACCGACCCGTCCGCCAGGTAAATCACCGCTCCCAGCTCCAGTGCGTCGGCGAGATCCGGCCAGGAGATCGTCATATGGGCCGCGTCGCCCTCGCCCTCCCCGTCGCCACAGGAGAAGGTGACGCGGTCTCCCGGCTTGAGCTCCACCACGTCTTCGCGTAGCGGGCCGATGCGCAGCTTGGGCCCCGGGAGATCCTGCAGGATCGCCACGGGCCGCCCCGCCCTGCCCGCTGCGTCGCGCACGCGCCTGACGGTCTCCGCGTGCTCCTCCAGCGTGCCGTGCGAGTAGTTCAGCCGCGCCACGTCCATCCCCGCGTTCACCATCCGCAGCAGGGTCTCCGGGTCGCGGGAGGCGGGGCCAATCGTGGCGACGATCTTCGTGCGGCGCATCGCAGGCACGGTAGCGGTCGGGGGGGCCCCACGCCGCCCTGCCCCGCGGGCGGTCGCCACGGCGCCTCTGCGTCCGGGAAGCCGGCCTACGGAGCCCTCACGTCGGGAAAGTTCTCCGCGCAGTGCTCGCGCAGCGCCTCGCGCACCCACGCGCGCTCCTCGGGGCCGGACGCGCGGAAGCGCTCCAGCAGCTCGCGCTGGTGCTCGATCGGTGCGCCCGCGATCACCCAGCGCACCGCGAGACGCTCGAACAGCAGCTCCACCGCGCGGTGCCAGGCGTCCTCGCGCGTGCTCGCTGGCCGATCTCCGATTCCTCGCGCGCCCCCACCGGCCAGGGCCTCGGTGTACTTCAGTCGCGTGGCGGGGGTCATCGAGCCGCGCAGCGTCAGCACGTTGCCCTGCGGGTCGGTGTAATCGCTGGTGGGTGCCTTGAGTCGCTCGGGTCGCTGCTTTGGCTTGCGCCGAGCCACGCTCAGGTTGTGTCCGCGGCGTGTTCGAGCTGCCCGCGCACGTCGCCGGTGAGCGGTTTGCTGTGGCCGGACCACGCGGCGGCGGGCTCCAGGGCGGCCAGCTTGCGGATGGAGGCGCGAGCCTGCTCGGTGTCGTAGTTGAACATCTCCAGTGGCACCCGGGGCGGGCAGCCGACTCCCCACCCGTCCACTGCGATCGAATAGAAGGTGTCGCTCGTGAGCGCCAGCCGGTCGGACTCGCGCCACAGGCCGATCTGGCCGGGGGAGTGGCCAGGGAGGTCGATCACACGGAAGCCCGCCACCTCATCGTTCTCTGCGACGGTGCCCGCGATCTTCACCGGGCCCCCGTCCCATGCGTAGCGATGCAGCACGCGGTGGATCTGGCGCTGGGGGGTCGGCAGGCCGACGAGTCCCTGCGGCCAGTAGCGGAAGCCGCCGCTGCCTTCGGCGTCCTGGACCTCGTTGGGGTGGCAGAACACGGGGACCCCCAGCGCGGGGGCCGTGCCGCGGTGGTCGGTGTGACCGTGGCCGAGCACCACCCGGCGGATACCCCCGAGTCTCGCGCCCGCGGCGGCGACCGCGCGCACCATCGTGCGGGCGCCGGCGTCGAACAGCGTGACCCCGCCCTCGTCCTCGATCAGGTACACGTTGCAGCGCCCCGGCTGGCCCTGCACCACCCACACGCCCTCGGCGACCAGCTCGGGCTCGCCCAGCGCGCGGGCGGTGACGCGGGTCTTGACGTTGAACGCCCCCAGCATCCGCTGCTCCGTGGTGGAGCCCAGCGGCGGCATCATCCCGATCTGGCGGGGCACCTCCATTGTGTCCGTGAAGGCTTCGTTGCTCTGGATCAGCCCGTCGCGGACGGTGAGCAGATCGACGCCCTCGAGTACCAGCGGGTGGCCTGTGGGGGCCAGCCCGCCGAAGGTCCCGGGGCCCGCGAAGGTGCCGACCATCCGCCACTGCGCCGCGCAACGATCACCCTCGGTGGTCGTGCTCACGATCTCCCAGCGCAGGTCCGGCAGCGCCCCCAGCAGGTCGCCGACGAACGCGCGCACCCCCTCGGGGGCGGTCACGTCAACCTGGCCGCGCACATTCTCGCGCCCGCCCGCAGCCCACAGCGCCACGGCGGCGTCGAGGTCGTGGGCGTTGATCGCCTCGAAGTAGCGCCGCACCACGCTCTCCGCCTCGCCCGCCGAGGGCGGCCCCGAGATGCGCTCCCTGGGGGGCGCGCTCTGGTGGATGTTCGCGGCTGCCTCCTGCACTCGCGTGGCGGCTTGCGCTGCAGCCTGCTCTGCGTTCTCCTCGGCCATCTGCCTGCTCCTTGAGCGGATTGCGACGAAGGTAGGAAGTGTAGGGCCTTGGCTGAGGCTGCCGCGGGGTGGGCGAGCCCAATAGGCTCCTGGCGGTGGCGGAAACGGTCCACAAGCGCGAGCTGGGGCGCGGGGAACGGATCCTCCCGGGGGTCTTCCGCCTGCGCCTGCCGCTGCCCTGGCCGGGTGTACCCCACTGCAACGCGTGGGCGGTGGCGGCGGGCGATGGGGTGGTGCTGTTCGACACCGGCATGCACCAGCCCGGCTCGTTCCTCGACCTCGAAAGGGCGCTGGCGATGTGCGGCCTGCGTGTGGAGGACGTGCGCCTGGTGGTGTGCACGCACGCCCACTCCGACCACTACGGCCAGGCGGCCCCGATCGTGGAGCGGGCGGGCTGCGAGCTGTGGATGCACCCCAACCATGAGCACATGACGCAGTGGGCGAGCGACACCGATGCGGCGATCGCCCGCCGGATCGAGGTGGCCCGCCAGAGCGGTGTGCCGGAGGAGCCCCTGCGCCGCTACGCGGCCGAGCGCCGGGACCACGACTCGGGGATCGCGGCGGTGATCGAGCCCGACCGTGCGCTGCTGCCGGGCGTGAGCATCGCCACCGACCTGGGCTCGTGGACGGTGCACGAGACGCCCGGTCACGCCCCCTCGCACGTCTGCCTGTTCCAGCCCGAGCGCCGCCTTTTGATCTCCGGGGACCATCTGCTGGGGCGCATCTCGCTGTTCTTCGATTACGGCTACTCCCCCGACCCGGTGGGCGAGTTCGTGAACTCCCTGGACGTGGTGGAGCGGCTCGGCGCACGGCTCTGCCTGCCGGGTCACGGGCGCACGTTCGCGGACGTGCACGCCCACATCGAGGGCAACCGCACGCTGGTGGCGGAGCGCATCGAGCGGGTGCTGGCGGCGATCGCCGGAGAGCCGCGCACGGCCTTCGAAGTGGTGCCGGAGGTGATCGACGACGTGCCGCTGTCCCCGAACACGGCCGCGTGGCTGCTCACGGAGACGCTCGCCTTCCTCACGCACCTGGAGGGCACCGGACGCGCGCGGCGGATCGCGGGCGAGCCGGAGACGTGGGCGGCGATCCCAGGCGGGGATCGGTGAGCGCCGGCCCGCTCCGGCGTCTTCCCGCTGAGTCGGTGCTGGCGCCGATGTCAAACTGAGCGGCCATGCGCATCGACGACCTCCTCGCGGCCCCGGGCCCGGTGTTCTCCTTCGAGTTCTTCCCCCCCAAGACCGAGCAGGGAGAGCGCAACCTGTACGCCGCGCTCGGCGAGCTGCGCGAGCTGGAGCCCTCGTTCGTGTCCGTGACCTACGGCGCGGGGGGCTCCACGCGGGCGCGGACGATCGAGATCGTTAAGCGGATCAAGCACGAGCACGGCCTCGAGGCAATGGCGCACTTCACGTGCGTGGGGGCCACCGAGGCAGAGCTGCGCGCCACGCTCGAGGAGATGCGGGGAGCGGGGGTCGAGAACGTGCTCGCGCTGCGCGGGGATCCCCCGGCGGGGGAGGAGGGCTGGACGAGGACCGAGGGGGGCCTCGAGTACTCCTCCGAACTGGTGGCGCTGATCAGGGCCGACTACCCGTTCGCGATCGGGGCGGCGTGCTTCCCGGAGACCCACATCCACGCGGCGAGCCCCGCCGAGGACCTGGAGCACCTTGCGGAGAAGGTGCGGGCGGGGGTGGACTTCCTGATCACCCAGCTCTTCTTCGACAGCGCCCTCTACTTCGACTTCCTCGCCCGCGCACGCGCCGCGGGGATCGAGGTGCCGATCATCCCGGGAATCCTGCCGATCACCCACGCGGGTCAGGTGGAGCGGATGAGCGGGATGTGCGGGGCCTCCATCCCCGAGGGTCTGCGCCGGGAGCTGCGCTTACGCGAGGGCCAGGAGGAGGCGGTGCGGGACCTCGGGGTCGCCTACGCGACGCTGCAGTGCTCCGAGCTGCTCGCGGGCGGCGCCCCTGGCATCCACTTCTACACCCTCAACCGCTCCCCCGCCACCCGCGCGATCCTCAGTGCCTTGAAGCTCGCGCGACCGTGGGCCGCTGTGCGATTCCCAGCGTCTTGAGGCTCGCGCGGCCGTGGGCAGCCGCGCGATCCTCGGGTGTCTTTGGCGCAGGCGCGCGGTTGTGGGCAGCCACAGTCGCCCGATCCCCCGCGCCTCGGGCCGACCTCATCGCATCTCCAAGGCGGTGCGGGTGCGAGGGAGGGGAGAGAGACGGGGGTTGGCCTGTTTGTGATGATTTGGAGATACGGACTTATACTTGGGCGCCCATCCTGTACAGTCCACTTCTTTAGAATCAGACATAGTAAATCGAAGGGAGCAATCGAATGGTGGACGAGCAGGCTGGCACCCGCGAGAACCGCACCTCGTTCCGGGCGGTCGCGCCGCACGAGAGGCTGGGCGAAAACCTCGGACCGCTCAAAAACCTCCCCGGCCGCTGGTATGGGGGAGGCTTCAACCTCATCGCCAGACCGGACTTCGCTGGCGGCAACGACATCTTCCTGGAGCTCAACCTCACCCAGGAGACGCTCGAAATCACGACGATCGGTAGCCCGATCCCCAACCGTGGCAGTCTCCAGGGCGACATCGAACTGTTCGGGGTGCACTACCTCCAGCAGATCAGTGACGCCACCACCCACGGTGCGCTGCACATCGAGCCGGGCATCTGGCTGAGCATTCCTGAAACGGAGCAGCCGAAGGTGCCACCGAGCGTCGCTCGTCTGGCGTGCATCCCGCACGGCGACGCAATGAACGCCCAGGGCAGCGCGATTGAAATCGATGGCCCGCCCCAGATCGGGCCCGCCAACACCACGCCATTCCCCATCGGCGGCCCGGTGCCGCCGACGAACGGCTTCCCCGAGTACAACCTCTCTCAGCCCAACAACTTCCGCACCAACCCGCTGCCGCCGGCGATCACGCAGGAGATCGTCAACAACCCCAACGCGATGCTCACCAAAGAACTGGCCGGCAAGCACATCACCAAGACCCAGGTGCTCGAGGTATCAACGGCCGGCGGGGGCGGCGTCGAGAACATCCCCTTCATCGTCGCCAACGCCAACGCCGTGTCCGTGTCGGCCACCTTCTGGATCGAGACGGTGATGGTCGGGTTTATTCCCATCCTGCAACTGCAGTACACCCAGACGGTGCTGCTCGACTTCCTGGGTCTGAGCTGGCCGCACGTCTCGGTTGCGACGCTGATCAAGGCCTTCTGAGCGGTGGAACGGTGGTCTGCGGGGGCGCCGGCCTCCGCGGACCAGATCTCTGCAGGCTACCCCGGCTCGATCTCGAGCCCCTCAGCTACGCGCGGCGAGCCGTCGGCGGCCTCGTAGCGCACGTCAACGGAGTCGTTCTGGCGGTAGGTCCCCACGCCCCAGGCACCCAGCAGCCAGCGCCACCCGTTGATGTGGTCCTTGCGCAGCTCGCGCTCGAACACAAGCGCGCCGTCCTGCACGCGGTAGTCCGTGCCGAGTTCCTGGCGCACGCCGTTGAGGTAGACCTCGTATGGCGGGCGCACCTCGCGGGGGAGCTTCACGATCGAGCATGGCATGGGCGGCTCGGATTATGCACCCGGAGGGACGCGTACCCTTCGGCCGGTGAGTGACGTCCCCACGCTGCCCCCGGCCCACGAGCGATGGCCCTCACCATTCCACGGTCGATGAACGAGATTCCTTACACGGTCCGCCGCTCGACCCGCGCGCAGCGGGTGCGCGTCAACGTGCACGCGCACGCCGCGGTGGAGGTGGTGCTGCCGGTGCGTGCCCACGAGCGCGCCGCGGCGGCGGCCGTGGCGGAGCTGCGCCCGTGGATCGAGCGGCGGCTGCGCGAGGCGCACCAGACGCTTGCGCGCGTGGCGGAGCGGGGCGCCACGGTTCCCTACCTGGGCGAGCCCCTCCAGCTGGTCGCGCAGGCGGGGCGCACGCGGGTGCACCGCCGCGGCGAGCGGCTGCTCGTGCCCGCGGGCGACCCGCGGCCGGCGCTCGAGCGCTTCTACCGCCGCGCTGCCCGCGCGGAGATCGGCGTGCGCCTGGACCGGGCAACTGCATTGGCGGGCACCCCCTACAGCGGCCTCTCGATCCGCGCGCAGCGCTCCCGCTGGGCCTCGTGCTCGGCGAGGGGGAGCATGAGCTTCAATTGGCGCCTCTTGATGGCCCCGGAGAGCGTTCTGGACTACGTGGTGTGGCACGAGGTTTGCCACCTCGAGATCCTCGACCACTCCCCCAGCTTCTGGGCGCTCGTGGAGCGCCGCTGGCCGCGCTGGCGCGAGGATCGTGAGTGGCTGCGCCGCCACGGGGCGACGCTCGTGCTGTAGACCCTCAGCTGCGCCGCTCGACCGGGACGTAGTCCCGGTCCCGTGCGCCGGTGTAGATCTGGCGGGGGCGGGCGATCTTCTGCTCTGAGTCCTGGACCATCTCGAGCCACTGCGCGATCCAGCCGGAGGTGCGCCCGATCGCGAACATCACGGGGAACATCGCCACGGGGAGGCCGAGCGCCTCGTAGATGAGGCCGGAGTAGAAGTCCACGTTGGGGTAGAGCTTGCGCGAGGTGAAGTACTCGTCGTCCAGCGCGCGCTTCTCGAGCTCGGTGGCGAGCGCCAGCAGCGGGCTCTTGCCACGCACCTCGAAGACGTCGTCGAGGTGTTTGCGGATGATGCGCGCGCGGGGGTCGTAGTTGCGGTAGACGCGGTGGCCGAAGCCCATCAGGCGCTCGTTGCCCGCCTTGACCCCCTCCAGGAAGCCGGGGATGTTCTCCACGCTGCCGATCCGCGCCAGCATCCGCAGCGCGGCCTCGTTGGCGCCGCCGTGCAGCGGCCCATACAGCGCGGCCACGCCGGCGGCGACGGCGGAGTAGGGGTCCACCTGGGTGGAGCCCACCGAGCGCACCGCGTTGGTGGAGGCGTTCTGTTCGTGGTCGGCGTGCAGGATGAAGAGCACGTCGAGCGCCCGCTCCAGGCGCGGATCGGGCTTGTACTTGAGCTCGGTCATCTTGTACATCATCGAGAGGAAGTTGCCCGCATAGCCGAGGTCGTTGTCGGGGTACACGTAGGGCTGGCCCATGTTGTGGCGGAAGGCGAACGCCGCGAGCGTGGGCATCTTGGCGAGCAGGCGGATGATCTGGATGTCCCGGATGCCCTCGTCTCTGATGCGGCTGGCATCGGGGTAGAAGGTCGAGAGCGCACCGACGGAGGCGACGAGCATCCCCATCGGGTGGGCGTCGTAGCGGAAGCCCTGCATGAAGTCCTTGACGTTCTCGTGCACGAAGGTGTGGATCGTCACCTCGTGGACCCACTCCTCCAGTTGCGCGCGCGTGGGCAACTCGCCCTTGATCAGGAGGTAGGCGACCTCCAGGTAGGAGGAGTGCTCGCAGAGCTGCTCGATCGGGTAGCCGCGGTGCTGGAGGATGCCGGCGTCCCCGTCGATGTAGGTGATCGCGCTGCGGCAGGAGGCGGTGTTGGTGAAGGCGGGGTCGTAGGCCATCAGCCCGAAGTCCTGCTCGTCGCTCTTGATCTGCCGCAGGTCCATTGCGCGGAGGGTGCCGTCGGCGATCGGCAGCTCGTAGGTGCGCCCCGTGCGGTTGTCGGTGACCGTCAGCGTCTCGGCGGGCGCGGCTCCGTTGCCGTCTGCCTGCTGGCCCGTCGCTCCCTTCTGAGTGTCCGCCGTCTCGGTGCTCATCGCTCTCTCCTAGGTCGCCCGTCTTAAGATCGTTTCCCGATTATGGGGCAACACATGCGGATGCACGCCCACCACCGTCCTCTGCGCGCGGCGGGGAGGAGCCCCCGCTCGCCACGCGCTGCTCAGGAGCCTGCGCCATAGCGGCTCTCGGTGGCCTCCACCTGACCCTGGTAGTGGCTGCCGAGATCCTTATGCCCGTATGGCCGCAGGGCGGGAGCGTCGAGGGTCATGAAGGAGAGCTGGGCGATCGGCAGGCCGGGGTAGAGCTTGATCGGCACGCGCGTGAGGTTGTTGAGCTCGAGCGTCAGCGTGCCCTTCCAGCCGGGGTCGCAGAAGCCCGCGGTGGCGTGCACGATCAGCCCCAGCCGCCCCAAGCTCGACTTCCCCTCGATCCGCGCGACGATGTCGTCGGGAAGCTCGACGTGCTCGAGCGTGCTGCCCAGGCAGAACTCCCCGGGGTGGATCACGAAGGGCTCGCCCTCCTCCGGGGTCACCTGCTCGGTCAGCCCGCGCGGGGGGTCGCGCAGGTCGATGGCGGTGATCTTGTGGTTGTGAAAGACGCGAAAGGTGCTCCCGAGGCGCAGGTCGACGCTGGCCGGCTGCACGAGCGCCCGCTCCCAGGGGTCGATCTTGATGCGCCCCTCCGCCACGAGACGCACGATGGTGCCGTCGGAGAGGACGGATGTGGTGCCGGGAGCGGGGGCGGCGGAGCCGAGGGTGAGGCCGGGGGCGGGGTCCGCAGAGGGGGAGGCGGAGCTGGGCGCGAGGGGGGAGGCGGGCACGACGTGGATTTTCGCAGGCGGGCAGTTGCCGTGCGGCACCGTCCCTCGGCACGCGTGAGCATTGGCGCCTGGAGCGTCACGGCGCGCCGTGAGGGTGGGGCGCTGTGAGGCTGGGCGCTGTGAGGCTGGGGCGCCGCGAACGTGGGCGCGCCGTGAGGGTCAGCGTGGCGAGAGGCGCCCGCGCGCGGCGGCGGTGCGGATGCGTGGCGGGGGGAGCAGCGCCGGGGTCCCGCGGTGGGGCCCGCGGCGAGACGCGATCGGACTCCGCCCACCCACGCGCGGACGGGGGTGGTGGGGATGACGCGGACGCGGCCGAAAGCCGATACCGCCATCCTCCTCGGTGGTCGCCTCGGGCACCTGGCGCACAGCCCAGCGCACGATCAGGAAGAGCCCGACGATCGGGATCTTCAGGATGAACATCAGCCAGATGAAGGTCCAGGCATCCACTCCACCTCCGATCGTACTACCGATCCCGGCCTGTGGGTTACTCAGGTCCCCGGATGGATGTCGCTGAGGATCACTCCCCCAGCGGCACGGGCGCGGCGGAGAACTGCGTGAACTCGCGTAGCTGGCGCACACGCGCGACGATCTCCGCTCCGGCGAGGCTCTCGATCCGGTGGGTGCCGAACTCTTCGACGTTGAAGGAGGCGAGCGCGGTGCCGTGGGCCATCGCCTGTCGCAGCAGCTCGTCGGTGATCTCCTCCTCGGCGTGGGCGGCGATGTAGCCCACGAAGCCCCCCGCGAAGGTGTCGCCCGCCCCGGTGGGGTCAACGACCGACTCCAGGGGGAAGGCGGGCAAAGAGAAGAAGCCCCCCGCGGTGACCAGCGCGGCGCCGTACTCGCCCTGCTTGGCGACGATCACCCGCGGGTGGGGTGGGCTCCAGGCGAGGATCTCGCGGGCGGCTGCATAGAGGGAGGCCTTGCCGGTGAGCTGGCGCAGCTCGGAGTCGTTGAGGATCAGGCAGTCGCATTCGGAGATCGCCTTCACGAGCGACTCGCGCGCGGCTTCGATCCAGAGGTTCATCGAGTCGAGCGCCACGAAGCGCGCGTCGGGAAGCTGCGCGCGCACCTCGCGCTGCAGGTCGGGCTGGATGTTCGCGAGGAACAGCACCTCGCTGGCGCGGGAGCCCTCGGAGAGCTTGGGCTGGAAGCCCTCGAACACCCCGAGCTGGGTGTCGAGCGTCTCGCGGGAGTTGAGGTCCCAGCCGTACTTGCCGCGCCAGAAGAAGGTCTTGCCGCCGGGGATGCGCTCCACGTCTGAGATGTCCACTCCGCGGTTGCGCAGGACGTCGAGCTCGGTCTCCCCGAAGTCCTCCCCGACGGGCCCCACGACGCGGACCTCCTCGAAGAAGGAGGCGGCTAGCGCGAAGTGGACGGCGGCCCCCCCGAGCATCCGCTGGCGCTCGCCGAAGGGCGTGGAGACGCTGTCATAGGCGATCGATCCGACGACGGTGATGGGCATCGATACGGACCCTATAGCCTCCCGGCCATGCGCGCGATTCAGATGACTGAGTTCGGTGGTCCGGAGGTGTTGGGTCTCGTGGAGCTGCCCCGGCCACGGCCCGCCCCGGGCGAGGCGCTGATCCGGGTGACCCACGCGGGCATCAACTTCGCGGACACCCACACGCGCACCAACTCCTACGTGCGCAAGGCCACGCTGCCGCTGGTGCCGGGGGGCGAGGTGGCGGGCGTGCGCGAGGACACCGGGGAGCGCGTGGTGGCGCTGACGGGCACGGGGGGCTACGCGGAGTACGCGGTGGCGCCGGCCGCGCACGTGTTCGCGATCCCGGAGGGGGTCGACGATGGCACCGCGCTGGCGCTGCTGATCCAGGGGACCACCGCGTGGCACCTCTACCGCACGGCGGGGCGCGTGGGGGAGGGTCCGCGGGGAGGCGCACGCGGTACTGGCGCCGGCGGCTCCGAGCGGGGCACGGGCGGCGAGGGTGCGGGCGAAAACGGCGAGGGGGCGGGAGAAACGGTGGCGGGAGAAACGGTGGTGGTGCACGCGGCCGCGGGGGGCGTGGGCTCGCTGGCGGTGCAGCTCGGGCGCCCGCTGGGCGCGGGGCGAGTGATCGCCACGGCCTCCAGCGAGCAGAAGCGCGAGCTTGCGCTGCGGCTGGGCGCGGACGCCGCGATCGACCCTGCGCCGGAGGGCCTGACGGAGCGCCTGCTGGAGGCCAACGGGGGCCGCCCGGTGGATGTCGTGATCGAGATGGCGGGGGGCGAGGTGTTCGACGCCTCCTACCGCGCGCTGGCCCCGTTCGGGCGCCTGGTGGTTTGCGGGATCGCCTCGCAGCAGCCCAACGACATCTCCAGCGGATCGCTGCTGCGCCACTCGCGGGCGGTGGTGGGCTTCTACATCTTCCACTGCCTGGAGCGCCCCGGCATGTTCGAGCAGGCGCTGAGCGACCTGTTCGCGCGCGTAGTACCGAATCCCGCCCACCCGCGGCTGGAGGTCGTTGTCGGACACACCTACCCCCTGGAGCAGGCGCCGCAGGCGCACATCGACCTGCGCGAGCGGCGCACCACGGGCAAGCTACTGCTCGATCCCGGCGCTTGAGAGCTCTAGTCCCTAAGCTCCCCTGAGGTCATGGCCAAGTCATTTGCCGAGCTCGGGCTCACCGAGCGCACCCTGAGGGCGCTGCGCGACGTGGGTTACGAGGCGCCGAGCCCGATCCAGGAGCAGGCGATCCCGCCGCTGCTCGAAGGTAAGGACGTGATCGGCCAAGCGCAGACGGGCACGGGCAAGACTGCGGCGTTTGGGCTGCCCATCATGGAGTACGTGGACTCCGAGGAGAGAGAGGTGCAGGCGCTGGTGCTGACCCCCACGCGGGAGCTCTGCATCCAGGTGACGCAGGCCCTGCGCGTGTACGGCGCCCACGCGGGCGTGGACGTGGTGGCGGTCTTCGGGGGCGCACCGATCCGCTCCCAGCAGGCGCAGCTACGCTCGGGGGGGCACGTGGTGGTGGGAACGGTGGGCCGCGTGCTCGACCTGATCTCCCGCCACTCCCTGGTGCTGCACGACTGCCGCTTCGTGGTGCTGGACGAGGCGGATGAGATGCTCGACCTGGGCTTCCTGGAGGACGTGGAGAGAATCCTCTCGATGACCCCCAGCGGCCGCCAGACGGCGCTCTTCAGCGCGACGATGCCCCCGCCGATCCGCAAGCTCGCGGACGGCTACCTCTATGACCCGGTGACGGTGGTGGTGGAGGCGGCGACGCTGACGATCGACACCGTGGCGCAGTTCCAGCTCCCGGTGGACTCCAAGCAGAAGCCGGAGAAGCTCGTGGAGGTGCTGCGCGCGGAGGCCCCCGACCAGGCGATCGTGTTCGTGCGCACGAAGATCCGCTGCGACCAGCTATTTCGCACGCTGCGCGACGGCGGCATGAACGTGAGGGCGTTGCACGGCGACATGACCCAGGGGGCGCGCGACGGGGTGATGCTCGCGTTCAAGGGGGGGCGCGTGCCGATCCTCGTGGCCACCGACGTGGCGGCGCGGGGTCTTGACATCTCGACGGTGACCCACGTGGTCAACTACGACGTTCCCACCTCGCCCGACACCTACGTGCACCGCATCGGGCGCACCGGTCGGGTGGGGCGCTCGGGGCGAGCAATCACGTTCGTGGAGACCCGCCAGACGCGGGAGCTGGAGGCGATCGAGCGCCACATCGGCACCTCGGTCTCCCCGTGGGAGCGGGGCGCGGTGGCGCCCCCCACACCGGTGCGCGAGCGCCCGCGCCGCCACTCCAAGCCCCACGTCTCGCGCGATGGCTCCGAGCCCCACGCGAAGCTGATCCTCTCGAACGGCCGCGCGGGTGGGGTGAAGGTGGCGGACATCGTCGGCGCGGTGACCTCCGCCACCGGCCTCGACGGCGAGGCGGTGCGCGACGTGTTGGTGCTCGACCGCTTCTCGTTCCTCTCGGTGCCCGCCTCGGAGGCCGACCGCGTGATCGAGGCGCTGCGGGAGCGCAAGGTGCGCGGGCAGCCGATGCGCCTGGAGCGGGTGGCGCAGTAGGCCGCGTGCTCAGTGTCGAGCGCGGCCGAGCAGAGGAGCGACGGTAACGTGGTTGGCAGCATGAGCTCCGCGCCTGCCCAAGTTCCGGCGGGTGTCTGCACCGCGATCGAGTAGCTGAGCCACGCGGACCGCCGTTTCTCATGGTATATTGTAATGGCCATGGCGAAGCGGCTTGTGATATCTAGCGGGGGCCAGGTGTCCGTCCCCGCGGCGGTCCGCAAGCGATGGCGTACCCGAACCGTCCTCGCCGAAGATCGCGGTGACCACGTTGTGCTGCGCCCCGTTCCAGATGATCCAGTGGCCGCCGCTGTAGGAGCATTTGCAACGCAGATCGGTGCGCTCGGCTCCGAGGGGGCTAGGCGCTTGGATCGCGAAGAGGAACTGGATGCCCAAGAGCGCGACCGCCACTGAGGCGGCTCACTCCTCGGCGAGAACTCTGATAGACGCCTCGGCGCTCATCGCTCTGCTTGGGGCTGAGCCCGCGGCGGGCGAGGTACAGGAGATGCTGAACCGCGGGGCAGCGATGACCACCCTCAATCTCGCCGAGGCGATAGACCGGCTCAAGCGGCGCTATGACCTCGAGATCGAGCGCACGCGACCGGTGATAGAGGGCCTTCTGGCAAAGAGCCTGATGCTGCTCCCGCTCGGACCCGCTCAGGCGTGGCGCGCGGGTGAGATTCGTGCCGTTCACTATCACCGCACTCGCTGCCCGATCTCACTCGCCGACGCTGTGCTCGTGGCGAGCGCGCCGGCGGGTGGGCGTGTCGCAAGCTCCGATGGCCCCTTGCTGAGCGTCGCCGCGAGCGAGGGTGTCGCCACCACCGTCCTGCCCGACTCGAAGGGGCGCCGAGCAAGCGTGCGATAGGTGCCGCTATCGTGCCTTCTCCACTGCGACCGTGAACAAGGGAAAGGCCAGCATGTCAATAGCCACAATGAAGACCACCGAGGGCGCGATCGTCTTTGAGCTGTTCGACGAGGACGCCCCGAAGACGGTCGAGAACTTCCGCAAGCTGGCTGCCGATGGCTTCTACGACGGGCTGAACTTCCACCGGATCATCAAGGACTTCATGATCCAGGGCGGCTGCCCGCAGGGGACCGGCACGGGCGGCCCGGGGTACACCTTCGAGGACGAGATCAACCCCCACAAGGTGGTGCGCGGGGCGCTCGCGATGGCGAACGCGGGTCCCAACACCAACGGCTCGCAGTTCTTCATCGTGACCGCGAAGAAGTGCTCGTGGCTGGACGGCAAGCACACCGTGTTCGGCCAGGTCACCGAGGGGATAGACGTGGTGGACAGCCTGGAGGGCGTTGCCACCGACGGTTCGGACCGCCCGGTGGAGCCGGTCGGGATCGCCTCGATCGAGTTCTCGGAGTAGGCCCTCGCCGCATGCGGTGAGGGCGGCAGGGCCGCATGCTGGCCAATCGGAGATCCCGTCGATCTCCGAGCGGTCTGTCTGGGACGGCCACATGTGGCCGTCCCAGCAGCCGCACATGTGCGGCTGCTCCGGGGGCGCATGCGCCCCCGGCCCACCGGCGCATGCGCCGGTGGGAACTACCTCCCCTCGATCGGGAGGGACGACCCACGGATTGGGACAAAAGCCCGACGAGACCGCACGCGAGGTGTAGCCTCTGTGTTGAGCGCAAACCAGCACAGGAGGCCCCACGATGGCGACTGTCGAGCAGCACGCAACCGAAATCCACAACGGCGCGGCCAACGGAGGAAGCTCGGTGGTGGCTGCGGAGACGGAGATCCCGGTCGAAAACCCCGCCACGGGTGAGATCGTCACGACCGTCCCCGACCTCGACGCGGCGGCGGTCGCGGAGCTCGCCAAGCGCGGCCGCGCGGCGCAGCCGACGTGGGAGGCCTATGGCTTCGAGGGGCGCGCGCGGGTGCTCTCGCGGATGCAGAAGTGGGTGATGGACAACGCCGACCGGATCGTGCGCACGATCGTCTCGGAGACCGGCAAGACCTACGAGGACGCGCAGCTCGCGGAGATCTCCTACGGGGGCGGGGCGTTCGGCTTCTGGGCCAAGCACGCCGAGGAGTACCTGGCGGACGAGCGGGTGCGCTCGAGCACGGTGTTCGTGAAGGGCAAGAAGCTGATCCTGCGCTACCGGCCGCTGGGGCTGATCGGGGTGATCGGCCCGTGGAACTACCCGCTGACCAACTCCTTCGGCGACTGCATCCCCGCGCTCGCGGCGGGCAACAGCGTGATTTTGAAGCCCTCCGAGGTGACGCCGCTGACCTCGCTGCTGCTGGCGGAGGGCCTGAGGAGTGCGGGATCCCCGAGGACGTCTTCCAGGTGGCCACCGGTCGCGGGGGGACGGGGGCGGCGCTGATCGAGGAGGTGGACATGATCATGTTCACGGGCTCCACCCGCACCGGGCGCAAGGTGGCGGAAGCCGCGGGCAAGCGGCTGATCCCCGCGTCGCTGGAGCTCGGCGGCAAGGACCCGATGATCGTGCTCGCGGACGCCGATTTGGAGCGTGCGGCGAACGTGGCGACGTACTACTCGATGCAGAACTCCGGGCAGACGTGCATTTCGATCGAGCGCGCCTACGTGGAGGCGCCCGTGTACGACGAGTTCGTGGCGAAGGTAACCGAGAAGGTGCGCGCGCTGCGCCAGGGCCGCCCCGACGGGGGCCCCGGCACGGTGGAGGTCGGCTCGATGACCTTCCCCCCGCAGGTGGACATCGTGGAGGACCACGTCAACGACGCCGTGGCGAAGGGCGCCCGCGCGCTCACCGGCGGTCACCGCGGCACGGGCGAGGGGAACTTCTTCGAGCCCACCGTGCTCGTGGACGTGGACCACTCGATGAAGATCATGCAGGAGGAGACCTTCGGCCCCACCCTGCCGATCATGAAGGTGCGCGACGCCGAGGAGGCGCTGCGCCTCGCCAACGACTCCCCCTACGGCCTCGCGGGCTCGGTCTTCAGCAAGGACACCGAGAAGGGCGAGAAGCTCGCCCGCCGCGTGGAAGCGGGGGCGGTGTGCGTCAACGACGCGATCATCAACTTCGCGGCGCTGGAGCTGCCGATGGGCGGCGTGAAGGCCTCCGGCCTCGGCTCCCGCCACGGCGCGGGGGGGATCCGCAAGTACTGCAACCAGCAGGCGATCCTCGTCACGCCACGGCTGGCGCTCAAGCGCGAACTGCACTTCTTCCCCTACACCCGCGGGGGCACGAAACGGCTGGGTAAAGCGCTGAAGCTGCTGTACGGGCGGGGCAAGCGCGACTGAGCCCGGATATCACAGGTCGGCGATCACCGCCCAACAGGTGATCGCCGACCCCACCGTGGTCCAGTAGCCATACTCTTCGTAGATTTTCTCAGCCCAGGCCTTCTCCGCTTTGAGCGTGGACATGTGTGCGACCTGTGGGTCGCTCGCGTTGCGAATCGAAAGCCACGGGACCGTGCTCTTGATGTCGCCCAGCGCCAGCGGCAGCGTCGCATCGTCCATCTCCTCGGTGCGTGCGTCCGGGTCGTTGCCGGCGACCCCGTAGGAGTCGGTCGCATCGGCGAATCCGAAGAAGTCGATGGTCTCAACGCCCAGCTTGCCGACAACGGTGGATACCGTCGGATCACGCGTCGCCACGGGTTGTAGCTTGTTGGCGTTTACGGCGAGCAGGTTGCCGCATGCTTTGAGACGTGCGCCTGCTTTCCATGGCTTGCCTTTGAAGGCCTGCTGGGCGAAGGGCTCCTGCCTGAAGGCCTTCTGGCAGTTGAACTTCGCGCCGTTGGTGACGCAGACGTCGCCCAACTGTGTCTGCTCGCCGATGCCACCGGCCGTGCCCGTCGTGATCACGAGCTTCGGCTTCACCGCCTGGATGAGTTGGACCCACAGTTGGCGCACGGGCAGCGTCCCCGCGTCGGTCGACAGATGCAGGTCGGATTTGAACAGCACAACGCGCTTGCCATTGATCTCGGTCACCGCCCACAAACCCAGACATTTGGAGAATTTCGCCGGCGAGCGGCCAGTGAGCTGATGTTCGTACTGCGACCACCGATCTGTGTAACGCGTCCATGCGCGCGAGGCATGGCCGGGCGTCAGCACATCGGCAAGCGCATGCGCCTCCGCGGCGGTCCAGGTGACGACCAGGACATCGCCTTCCGGTAGCTGCTCCGGGGGCGCTTCGGGCGGGTTGGGGGCAAGGCCCTGCGGCCATGGGATCGGCGTCATGGACGATGGCGATGCCACGTAGGTGATCCGATCGAGAATCGGGTCGTCGATCATTGCTTCCCCTCCTTTAGCGGCGCGATCGGGGAGAAGCGAATCGCGCCATATGGGTCTTGTGTGCGATCGAAGACCGTGTAGTAGTTGTTCATCAGCGGCAGGCCCAGAATCGACTGGGGCATCTGTGAGTTGAAGATCCAGAACGAGGCCTGACCCGCCCGCGGAAAGTCCGCCTGCCAGTAGGTCGAGGGGGTGCATGTCAAGGCCACCTGCCCGCCCTGCTCGCCCCTCAGCGTGAACGTGATGTCCGGCCACTCATCGAGCCGCAGTTGGCTGGTGGCGATCCCCTTCTGTGACGCCGCTTCGATCTGGCGGACGAACGTCGAGTTGAGTTCCTGCAGCGAGACCATCACGGCGTTGAACACGTCCGGCGCCAGCGCCAAGTTGTTGGTCCCGCTGTCGACGATCGAGTTCGAATGCATCGTCTTGCCGTACTGGCTGGGCAGCCGCTTGGCCTTGACCTTCCGAGCCCCAGCGACCTGCACGGCGAGCAGTTCGGTGTTGTAGTAGGCGTCGTCGACCACGTCTACGCTCACGGACTCCCCGGTGAAGAGATCGGTCTCCTCTTCGCCGCCCCCGAGGATGAAGAAGCCATTGTTGAGGGGATCCGATGCGAGGTCGGCCGAGCGCGCGCTTGGCACCGAGCGCAGCGTGTAAAAGGCGAACTTGTTCTTCTCGATCCCCGCTTCCTCCAGGGCGGTGAAGTAGGGCGGCAGGTCCTCCTTCGGCATCCTGCTCAGGAGCGTGCCGAGGCGCTGCACCGCGGCGCTCGAACTGCCGACCGAGAACGGCCATGGATAGGTGACCGCCGGCTTGATCTTCTGCGCACTCAGATACGAGGCCAGATTGTAGGAGTCGTTGAGCTTGTTGTATGCGAGACCGAGAATCCCGTCGGCTGCACCGAAGTTGTGAGGAACCTGCTCGTCGGTGAGCGCGATGTAGGTATCGAGCGAGACCCCCTGGTTACCCGTGCCCATCGACAGGGCGGTCTTGACGACGGGTCCGCTCCAGCCGCCGGTCCCGTAGATCACGTCCTGCGCGAGCGCTGTTGCCTGCAGGCTCTTGTCCGTCTTCGGGTCGTATGAGCTCGTCTTCACCGCCAAGGTGCTGCTCCCCGTGT
Organism: uncultured Solirubrobacterales bacterium; assembly: GCA_963742275.1. Classification (GTDB taxonomy): domain Bacteria; phylum Actinomycetota; class Thermoleophilia; order Solirubrobacterales; family Solirubrobacteraceae; genus Palsa-744. The sequence continues at coordinate 1,788,160 of CAVUKU010000001.1, forward strand.
CCATGATTACGTTGGCGATCGTCTTGTTGCTGCCGATCGCGATCTGCGCGGTGTAGTCGCCGCCTCCGTAAACGTTGGTGATCGGAATCCGGACTGCGCCCACTTCGTCCTCCAGTCTGTATGGATCCGCGACGCAGACCCAGTTGGCGCTCGACTCTAGATCCGATCAGCCAGAAAATCAAGCTAGGCAAATCATTTCGTGACTAGAGACACAGGATTTAAACGCCTCGACTCCGGAAGCTCTCCCGTGGAGTCCGCCGGACTCGACTCGGGACGCGAGCCCAGCGTGAGCTATGCGACCCCAGCGCGCAGCTGGATCCCCAGCATCCGCTCGAGCTCGGCGATGGTGGTCTCGGCCGCGGTGTGATGCACGGCGGCCATCCCCAGCTCCTCGGCGGGGGTGAGGTTGAAGGGGAGGTCGTCGACGAACACGCACTCCGCGGGTTCGCGGGCGATGGCCTGCGCTCCGAGCTCGTAGATGCGGGACGCGGGCTTGCGGATGCCGACCTCGCCGGAGATCACGACGCCATCGAATAGCTCGCCGAGCAACTCGCGCGGGTAGCGGCTGGTGCCCCAGGAGTTGGAGATCAGGCCCGTGGCGAACCCCGCGGAACGGGCGGTGCGCACCGCGTGGACCATCGTCTCCTCGAGCGTTGCGCCGGAGAAGAGGCGGTCGATCAGCCCCGCGGGCGAGGCGAGGCCGAGTAGGCCCCCGAGCTGCTCCTCGAAATCGGCCTCCGCCACGCGTCCCTCCTCGAAGCCGATCAGCAGCTCGCGCGCCTGCGGATCGCCTCGGAAGGCGTTGACCAGTGCGGCGGGATCGAGGCCCTCCTGCTCGCAGAAGGCCGAGAAGGAGCGGAACAGGTTGGTTGTCATCACCCCGCCCCAGTCGACGAGCAGGGCGGTGTGCTCACTCACCGCGCGCCACCTCCTCGGCGTGGGCGGCGAGCTGCAGCACGCCCTCCCCGAAGTGCTTCAGGTAGGGGTCGTCGGTGGCGCCGGCGAGGGCGCGCCTGTAGTTGCCCTCCATGAACACCGTCATCTTCCACACCGCGAGCGTGACGTACCAGCGCAGGTCGCTCATCGAGCGGCCCGTGCGCGCTTCGTAGCGCGCGATCAGCTCCGCGCGGGTGGGGAAGCCCTCGGCCTTGGTGACGGCGCCCAGCGAGTCCCTGATCCCGCCCGCGGGATCGTCCGCCTGGCCCCACACCATGCACATGTAGCCCAGGTCCGCGAGGGGGTCGCCGATCGTGGCCATCTCCCAGTCGAGCACCGCGGTGAGGCGCGCGGGGGCTTCGGTGGCGAACATCGTGTTGCCGAGGCGGTAGTCCCCGTGCACGATCGTGGCCGCCCCGGACTCCGGGAGGTGTTCGGCCAGCCACGCCGCCACGCGTTCCACCGCGGGGATCTCGCGCGTCTTGTTGTGCTCCCACAGGCCCCCGAAGCGACGTAGCTGGCGCTCCAGGTAGCCCGTGGGCTTGCTGAAGCCCTCCAGGCCCGCGGCCCGCCAGTCGACGGCGTGGATCTCCACGAGCGCGTCGATCAGCTCCTCGGCGATTCGCCGCCGCTCCCCGGGGTCGTCGAGCGGGGGCGGCAGGGTGAAGACGATCGCCTCCCCCTCCACCCGCTCCATCACGTAGAAGGGGCAGCCGATTGTGGCGCTGTCCTCGCCCACGGCGAGCACCGTGGGCACCCGCGCGGCGGTGCCCCGCAGTGCTCCCAGCAGGCGCGCCTCGCGCAGCACGTCGTGGGCGGAGGGCGGCAGCGGCGGGCGCGGCGGGCGGCGCAGGACCACCTCGGTGCCGTCGCCGCGCCGGATGAGGTAGGTGACGTTGGAGTGCCCCTCCCCGATCGGGCTCGCGTCGAGCTCCCCCTCGCCGAGGCCGTGGGCGTCAAGGAACTCCCGCAGGGGCTCCAGCACGAGCAGGGGGGGCGGGCGTTGCCCTGCGCGTCGGCGTGGGTGAGGACGATGTCGTCGGGTGCCGCGGGGGCGCTCATCGACCGCAACCTTATCTCCGGTACGGTGTCTTAAGCGCGAGCACGCCTGCGTGTCCACCTCTCCCTGCGACAGCACGGCCGCTCCGCTACAACGTCTGCGCGTCGTACCCCGGCGTACCCGTAAGCCCCCGACGGAATGGAGTTTCCCCGCATGCCGCGTATCCGCGTACTCCTCGGTGCACTGCTCGCATGCTCGGCTTTCGCCGCAGCTGCGGGCGTCCCCCCGGCGCTCGCCTCGCACAACCAGACGGTCTTCTTCGAGGGCGGGCAGGTACTACTCGAACCGCGCCACCGCGAACACGCACTCCAGCAAATGGAGCACCTGGGGGTGCACGCGCTGCGCGTGGAGCTCTACTGGTCCCACGTCGCCCCCGACCCCTCCAGCCGCAAGCGCCCGAAGTTCGAAGCCACCAATCCCGCGGCGCCGGGGTACAACTGGAGCCTGTACGACTGGCTGCTGGGCAAGGCGAGGGAACTGAAATGGCAGGTGCTGCTGACGGTGACCTCCCCGGTGCCGCACTGGGCGAGCTCGAACGGCACCAGCTTCACCAGCCCCGACCCCAAGGACTTCGAAGAATTCATGACCGCGGTGGGCAGCCGCTACGGCTCCGAGGTATCGCTGTTCGCGATTTGGAACGAGCCCAACGACATCGCCTTCCTACAGCCCCAGTTCAACTCCAATGGCTCCCCCGCCTCGCCGCGCATCTACCGCCGCCTGTTTCAGTACGGCTACGCCGGGCTGCAGGCGGCGGGCCTCGCGCACCCCAAGGTGCTGATGGGCGAAACCGCGCCGGTCGGCGCCGACAGCCTCAGCCGGTCCTACATCCGCGAAACCGGGGGGGTTCGGCACGGGGGGCTGCTCCACGACGTCGCGCCGCTGGCGTTCCTGCGCGGCGCGCTGTGCCTCAACTCCCACTACTCCAAGGCGGGCTCGTGCGAATCGGTGTCGGCATATGGCTACTCCACCCACGCCTACACCCAGAAGCAGGGCCCCCTGTGGAAGCCGCCGGAGTACGACGACGTCACGATCGGGGTGCTCTCCCGCTTGGAAAACGCGCTCAATCTGGCCGCGCGGGCGGGGGCGATCCGGTCGGGCATACCGATCTACCTGACCGAGTTCGGGGTGCAGAGCGTGCCCAACCGCTTCGAGGGGGTGTCGCTCGCAAAGCAGGCCGAAGACGACGCGCTCGCCGAATACATCGCCTGGCGAGATCCGCGGGTGGCGGCCTTCTCGCAGTACCTCCTGCACGACGACCCCACCGGCGGTCCCCCCGGGTCGAGCGTCCACGGGGGCCGCGTCGGCTTCCAGACGGGCCTCGAGGCCTTCGGCGGCGCCCTCAAGCCGCTCTACTACGCATGGCCGGTCCCGCTGGTGGTCTCAAGGCACGGCCGCGGCTACTCGCTGTGGGGCCTGGTGCGGCCCGCCACGGGGTCCACCAAGGTGACGATCCTCGTGCGGGCACCCGGCTCCAGGAAGTACCGCGTGCTCGAGACCGCCACCACCGAATCCCTGGGCTACTGGGAACTCACCTCCTCCGTGGCGGGCGCCGATTGGAAGGTGCGCTGGACGAGCCCCAGTGGTGTGAAGTACGAAGGGCCACCGATCGGGGTGACACCAGCTCCGTGAGGCAGCGGCGGGGCGGCGTCGCCCGCGGTGGGGCGCCGTAGCAGTCGGCGGCACGGCATCGCTCTCCTAGAGTGGAAGGGCGATGCCGGAGCTGCCCGAGGTCGAGATCACCGCGCGCCGGCTGGACGGCGCCCTGCGAGGGGCGGAGGTCGAGTCGGCACTGGCGCCGGGCATCAACGCCCTGAAGACCTTCGACCCCCCGCTCTCGGAGCTGCCGGGTCGCACGATCGCGGGTGTACGCCGGCGCGGCAAGCACCTGATCGTGGAGATCGACAGGGGCGCCGGCGACGGCGCCGGGGTCGAGCTGGCGCTGCTGATCCACCTGATGTCCGCCGGCAGGCTGCAGCTGTACGACAAGCGCGCCGGGCCGCGCGAGCGCACCTCGCGGCTGCTCCTGCGGGTACGGCTGACAGGGGAGACCGGACGCGGAGCCGCAGGCGCGGGGACGACGGGCGCCGAGAAGTCCGTGACCCGCGATGCCACGCCGACCCGCGAGGCGGAGCTGCGCCTGCGCGAGTTCGGGTCCAAGCAGGCGGCCTGGGTGAAGCTGCTGCGCGCCGATGAGCTCGAGCAGGACGAAGCGCTCGTGACACTCGGCCCGGAAGCGTGGCCAGACCCGGGCGGGCGGGATCGGTTCAAAGAGCTCCTGGACTCCCCCCGCCCGCTGCACACGATGCTCCGCGACCAGCGCACCATCGCGGGCATCGGGCGCTCCTGGGTGGACGAGATCCTGTGGGAGGCCCAGCTCTCCCCCTACAAGCGCGGCGCGGACCTGACGGAGGAGGAGGCCGGGGAGCTACGGGAGGCGACTGTGAGCACCCTTGGCGCGGCGATCGACCACTACGAGCGCGCGGTCGCGCTGCCGATCCCCGACAAGCTGCCGATGCCGCTGCGCGTGCACCGCCACGAGGGCGAGCCCTGTCCCCGCTGCGCCACGACGCTGCGCTCGGTGCACTTCGAGGACTATGTGATCGCCTACTGCCCCGCCTGCCAGACCGAGGGGCGTGTGCTCAAGGACCGGCGGCTCTCGCGCTTGTTGAAGTAGGGAAGTAGGGTTCGACCATGATCGGAAGTAGGGTTCGGCCATGATCGAGCCAGGAGAGAAGGCCCCCGGCTTCGAGTTGCCCGACCAGGACGGCGACACCGTCAAGCTCTCGGACCTCCGCGGCCAGCCGGTCGTCGTCTACTTCTACCCCAAGGCCGAAACCTCCGGCTGCACCGTCCAGGCGTGCGGGGTGCGCGACCACCGTGGCGACTACGAGCAGGCCGGCGCGAGGGTGCTCGGAATCTCCCCCGACCCCGTCGCCAAGATCAAGAAGTTCCACGACAAGCAGGAGCTCGACTTCACGCTGCTCGCCGACGAGGGCCATGCCGTCGCCGAGGCATACGGGGTGTGGGTGCAGAAGTCGATGTACGGCCGGACCTACTGGGGCGTGCAGCGGACGACGTTCATCGTGGGGTCCGATGGGCGGGTCGTGCACGTGATCCCGAACGTGTCGCCGAAGACGCACGACGATGAGGTGCTGGCGGCTCTGGAGCAGCTCGCAGCCTGATCCCCAGGGGCATGGCCGCAAGCCCGCTCGGTAGCGGGTTTGTGGCGATTCGTCACTTCGGGGACTCCGGCGAGGAGGGGGCGCCACTTCTACTCGCGGTTGGACTGGCTGCGCCGGCGGTCGCGGGGTTGGAGGCGACCGAGTCCATCGCGTTCAGCCGGTCGAGGATCACCTGCAGGCCACCCTGGGTGTGCACGTCGAGAAGGTCGAGGATCCTCTCCGCGTCTTTGAAGGTGTTCGCCGACCGCGCGTCCGCAGCGAGGCTCTGCACGTTCTGCCCCACCATGATCACCGAGAGCAGTACGAGCTGCAGGAACGTCTGGGCGATCCAGGAGACGATCCCCTCGCCGCCGGGTTTGAGCGCCGGGCCCAGACCGAGCAGTGCGATGACGCCGAATAGGTAGGCGCACCACATCGTGCCCACCAGCCTGGTGATGAGCACCGCGAACTTCGCGTTGAAGCCTTCGGCCTCGCCCATCGCCTCTCTGAGCACGCGCGGGCTGGGGTGTAGTGCCCTCGCGAGATGGCGCTCGGTCTTCACCGGCCTACGTTCCGTCATCGATCCTCCTGGTAGCGCAACACTATGATGCTCCCGCTCCCCCGCCCAATCGGGGGGAACGCACAAAGAGGACAAGTTTACGAGCGAGCCCTGAAAGGAGAGCCGCATGTCGCTGGGCACCATTCTCGAGGCCCCCGAGCATGAGTTCGACGACGAGGATTGGGAGGATGATGAGGAGTTCGGCGCCGACGAGGAGGAGCTGGACCTTGACGACTACGACGAGACCATCGATGACGACGGCGAGGAGGGGGACATCTGAGCCGTCGCAGCCCCGCTGGACGAACTCGCCGTACGCTTGAGTGGTGCCCAGCGCCTCGACCTCGATCGGCCACAGCCTCAGCTCGTTCCTCGAAGCGGCCGGCAAGTTCTTCTCGGACCTCGCCGCGGTCCACTGGGGGGCGCTGGCACTCGGCCTGGCGTTCTTCGGCCTGAACCTGACGCTGCGCTCGCGGGCGTTCTTCCACAGCCTGCGCGCGGCCTACCCCGCGGTGAGTTTCCAGTGGCGGCGCATCTGGGGCGCCTACTGGGCGGCGGTGGGCTTCAACAACGTGGTGCCCGCGCGCGGGGGGGACGTCATCAAGCTGTTCCTCACACGCAGCTCGATCCCGGGCTCCACCTACCCCACGGTGGCCGCGGCGTTCTTCGTGGAGTCGATCTTCGACGCGAGCGTGGGGGTGCTGGTGCTGATCTTCGCGTTCACCCAGGGGGTCTTCCCCAAGCCGCCGGACTTCTCGCAGCTGAGCTCCTTCGACATCTCCTACCTGGCGGAGCACTTCCGCTTCACCCTCTTCCTGATCACCGCGCTTGCGATCCTCGGGCTGGTGGCGTTCGCGCTGCTGTCGGTGCGGGTGGGGGCCTTCTGGGCGCGCATCCGCCAGGGCGTGACGATTCTCACCGACCGCCCCCGCTATCTGCGCGAGGTGGCGGCGTGGCAGGCGGCGGCATGGCTGTGCCGCTTCGCGGCCTTCTGGTTCCTGCTCGAAGCGTTCCACGTGGGCGGCTCGGTGGAGAATGTCCTGCTCGTGTTCGGGGCCAACCAGGTGGCCGGCGCGGTGCCCTTCACACCGGGGGGTGCCGGGGTGCAGCAGGCGTTGCTGGTGAAGGTGTTCGCGGCGAGCGCCGCCGGCACAGCCGCCGTGGCGGCCTACTCGGTGGGCCAGCAGATCGCGATCGCGATCTTCACCGCGCTCGTGGGCCTGGGCGCGGTGGTGTTCATCTTCCGCTTCCGCTCCTTCCGCGAGGTGATCGCCGCGGGACGCGCCTCGCGTGAGGCGGAGCGGCGCGCCGAGCGGGCAGGTGTATTGCTGGTGGAGGAGGACCCGCCTACTGAAGCCCCTCGCGCGCCTCGCGCACGAGCGTGACGGCTTCGGGGAACACGGTCGCCATCACCGCGCGGATCTGCTCGGCCTGCGCCTCGGCACTGCCCTGGAGGTTGACGCGGTTGACGGCCGCCACCGTCATGTCGACGGCGAGCTTGATCGCGTTGTCGGCCCATGCAAGACGCTGCTGGCCCTGCATCTGCATGGCGAAATCGGCGAGACGCCGCTGTAGCTCCTCGGGGTCGCCGAACAGGTCTCCAAGACCGCCGCTCTCCATCACTCTCTCATCCTAGCGACCACAGGGTGGCGCAGGCGAACGTAGGCCGGCGAGCCGGCCCCTCGTCTTTACTCAGCCAATGGAGTGCCCTTCCCCTGGCCAGCCCATAGACTGCCCTGCCCATGCCAATGTCCCAGAAACGCAGGAGCGAGGAGTCCGACGGGGAAACGGCCAAGCCGGGCAGGCAGGCGCTCGCCGCTCGGGTCGCCCGCGAGAGCTACCTCCGCAACCGTCTCTCCGTGCCCTCGATCGCGGCCGGGGTGCTCTACCTGCTGGGCGGCATCATCGTCAGTGCGACCCTGCGTTCGCTGCCGACGGTGGGTGCGATCCAGGGGCTCGCGCCGGCGCTGAGAGGCGAAGCCAACCCGGCCGTCAGCCCGGGTGCGGCCGAGGTGAGGTTCATCGACCATCACGCCTTCGGCCTGATCGCGGGCAACGTGCTGCAGGCGGTGGCGGTCCTCCTCCTCATCGTGATCCTGCTCTTCCTGCTCGGCGCGATCTGCTTTCGCAGGCCCGAGACGAGCCCCCTCGCGCGGCCGCTCGTGCTTGGCGGCGGGGCGGTGATGGTGCTCGTGTCCATCGCCCATCCGGTCGCGCAGGCGGTCAACGCGCACAGCTTCACCACGGGCCACGACTTCACCACCGATGCCGTCAACCGGGCGCTGACCCAGAGCGCGGTGCTCGAAGTCAGCGAGTACCTTGGCCTGCTGGGGGGCGTGGTGTTGGCTGCGGGCATCGTCATCGTGGTTCTGGGCGCCTCGCGCACCGGCATCTTCCCCCGCTGGATGATGTACCTGGGGATCTTCTCGGCACTGCTCGCTTTCACCCCCTTTGGGCTGGCGCTGGGATCGGCCCAGCAGTTGATCCCGGCCTTCTGGATGGTGGGCATGGGCATCCTGCTGGGTGGGCGCTGGCCGGGCGGCGACCCCCCAGCGTGGGCCGCGGGCGAGGCGCGGCCGTGGCCCTCCCAGATGGAGGCCCGGGCCGAACGGGAAGCCCGGCGGGGTGCGTCTGGACGCGCCGGAGCGCTCGAGCCGTCCACCGAGCAGGCCGGCAACGGCGTGAGCGACGTCGTGCCCGAGCCCGCTCGGCCGGCCCGGAGCGGGAGCTCCAGGCGCCGGCGCAAGCGCGGCACGCGATGATTTGAGTTACCGGCCGGGCGGAGGCACTCGATGATTGAGTTACCGGCCGGGCGGGAACAATAACTCGAGAGAACGTGGGAATCGCAACAATCCCTTCCCCGTTCCCGGAGCGGTACGCAAAGTGTCCCGAGCCCCCCGAAGAAGGGGTGGTTGAAAGGGAGGATTCCCATGGAGGCAGCATCAATTCGTCGGCCCGAGCCGATGCAGTCGATTCCGCGCCGCGACCCGCCGCCGGGCGAGGCAGCGCAGGCGAGCTTGTGGAAACCGGCCGACCCCGGCCCGCTCGGGCTGGCGGGGTTCGCGATGACCACGTTCGTGCTCTCGATGTTCAACTCGAATCTCGTCGATGAAAAGGGCTTCCCGGTCGTGCTGGGCTTGGCGCTCGCCTATGGCGGGATCGTGCAGCTGCTCGCCGGCATGTGGGAGTTCCGCACCGGCAACACCTTTGGCGCCGTGGCGTTCTGCTCATTCGGCGCCTTCTGGATCTCGTTCTGGGCGCTGAACGTCTTCTACGCCAAATCGATCGGCGGCAACGCAGGGCACGCGATCGGCGTGTACCTGTGGGCGTGGGCGATCTTCACCGCCTACATGACGGTGGCGGCGCTGCGCGTCAGCGGGGCGGTGCTGGCGGTGTTCGTGCTCCTCACGGCCACCTTCATCCTGCTCGCGATCGGAGCGGTGGGCGCGCACACCACTGTCACCCACTGGGGCGGCTACGTCGGTCTGGCGACCGCGGCGGCGGCTTGGTATGCCTCGTTCGCGGCTGTGACGAACTCGACCTTCGGACGCACTGTGATGCCGGTGATGCCGTTGAGCAAACGGTAGAGTCGGGCCATGGGAACTGAGCCGCAGGCACCCCCGGAGGGGGAGGCGCTCGACCGTGAGCTGGCCGAGTTGTTGGAGGTGGAGACGTTCGAGCCCTCCCCCGAGTTCCGCGAGCAGGCGCTCCTGGCCGACCCCGAGGTGTACGAGGAGGCGGCGCGCGACCCGCAGGCGTGGTGGGCCGGCCAGGCGAAGCAGCTGCACTGGTTCGAGCCGTGGGAAACGGTGCTCGATGACTCCAACCCCCCGTTCTACAAGTGGTTCGTGGGGGGCCGGCTGAACGTCTCCTACAACTGCCTGGATCGCCACGTGCTGGAGGGCCGAGGCGAGCGCGTCGCGCTCCACTGGCGCGGGGAGGAGGGCCAGGAGCGCGACATCACCTACGCGCAGCTGCTCGCGGAGGTGCAGCGTTTCGCGAACGCGCTGAAGGACCTCGGGGTGCGCCGCGGCGACGTGGTGGGGATCTACCTGCCGATGATCCCCGAGGTGGTGGTGGCGATGCTCGCGTGTGCGCGCATCGGCGCTCCGCACAACGTAGTCTTCGGCGGCTTCTCCGCGGAGGCGGTGCGCGAGCGGATGGAGTTCTCCGAGGCGAAGGTGCTGATCACCGTCGACGGCGCCGCGCGCAAGGGCAAGACGGCGCCGGTGAAGGACCGCGTGGACGAGGTGATGGGCGACCTGCAGACGCTCCAGCGGATCGTGGTGGTGCGCAGCAAGGGGACGCCCTGCCAGATGCGGGAGGGCCGCGACGTGTTCTACGAGGAGATCGTGCAGGCCGCCGCGCCGGAGTGCCCGGCGGAGGCGCTGGATGCGGAGCATCCCCTGTTCATCCTCTACACCTCCGGCTCCACCGCCAAGCCGAAGGGCATCCTGCACACCTCCGGGGGCTACCTCACCGGGGTCGCCTGCACGCACCGCTACGTGTTCGATCTGAAGCCCGAGTCCGACGTCTACTGGTGCGCCGCCGACGTGGGCTGGGTCACCGGGCACTCCTACATCGTCTACGGGCCGCTCGCCAATGGGGCAACCTCTGTGATGTGGGAGGGGGCGCCGGACTACCCCCACAAGGGCATCTGGTGGGAGATCATCGAGCGCTACGGCGTCAGCATCCTCTACTGTGCCCCCACCGCGATCCGCGCCTGCATCAAGTGGGGGGCGCAGTGGCCCAACGAGCACGACCTCTCCTCGCTGCGGCTGCTGGGGACGGTGGGCGAGCCGATCAACCCGAAGGCGTGGCTCTGGTATCACAGGGTGATCGGCGGCGGGCGCTGCCCGATCGTGGACACCTGGTGGCAGACGGAGACCGGTGCGATCATGATCACCCCCCTGCCCGGCGTCACCGCCACCAAGCCGGGCTCCTGCACGCGCCCCTTTCCGGGCGTCGAGGCCGAGGTCTACGACGAGTCCGGCGGCTACCCGATCGAGAAGGGACAGGGGCTGCTCGTGCTCACCCGCCCGTGGCCCTCGATGCTGCGCACCCTCTACAAGGAGGAGGAGCGCTACATCAAGACCTACTTCGAGCGCTTCGGCCGCGAGACCTACCTGGTGGGCGACGCCGCGCGCCGCGACTCCGATGGCTACATGTGGGTGATCGGGCGCATCGACGACGTGGTCAACGTCTCCGGGCACCGGCTCTCCACTGCGGAGGTGGAGTCGGCGATCGTGGCTCACCCGGACGTCGCGGAGGCCGCGGTGATCGGCCAGCACGACGAGGACACCGGGCAGGCGATCGTGGCGTTCGTGACCCTCCAGGGCGACCTGGAGGGCGATGAGCGCGAGGTCGAGGGAATCCGCGCGACGGTGGCCGAGCGGATCGGCAAGTTCGCGCGCCCCAAGCGGATCATCTGGGCCGACGACCTGCCCAAGACACGCTCCGGGAAGATCATGCGCCGCCTGCTGCGCGACATCGCCGAGGGCCGCGCGCTGGGAGATGTCACCACGCTGCGCGACCCCGGCGTGACCTCTCAGTTGGAGGAACGCGTCAAGGAGTTGCAGGCGCAGGAGGATTAGCGGTTGGATAGTCTGATCGCCGTGGACAATGCGGCGATTGAGACGCGAGGTGTGACCAAGCGCTTCGGCGCGCGCGCCGCGATCGACGGCGTCGACCTGCACGTCCCCCGCGGCAGCGCATTCGGCTTCCTTGGGCCCAACGGCGCGGGCAAGACGACGATGATCCGGATGCTGCTCGGCCTCACCCACGTCAGCACGGGGAGCATGAGCGTGCTGGGCCACCCGGTGCCCGCCGAGCGCGCCCAGGCGTTGCGGCGGGTCGGCGCGATCGTCGAGGAGCCGCGCTTTCATCCCAACCTCTCTGGCCGGGAGAACCTGCGCATCGTCGCCGCCGTACGCGGGCCCGAGGTGCACGCGCGGATCGCCCCCGCGCTCGCGCGCGTCGGCCTGAGCGAGCGCGCCGGGGAGAAGGTCAAGAAGTACTCGCTCGGGATGCGCCAGCGCCTCGGGGTGGCCCGCTGCCTGCTCGCCGACCCGCTGCTGCTGATCCTCGACGAGCCGACCAACGGCCTTGACCCCGGGGGCATCCAGGAGTTCCGCGAAATGATCCGCACGATGGTCGAGCAGGAGAACCGCACCATCTTCCTCTCCTCGCACCTGCTCGACGAGGTGGAAAAGATCTGTGACGCCGCGGCGATCGTGGACCGCGGCAAGATCATCGCGCAGGGCCCCATCGCCGAGCTGACCCGCGGCGGCGCCGGCGGCGCCCGCAACGAGCTGATCGTGGGCGTGGACGACGTCGAGCTGGCGCTCACCACGCTCGACGGCAGCGAGCTCGTGAGCGAGGCCCGTCGCTCCGACGAGGGCTTGCGCGTCGTCCTCGCGGGCGGGGAGGAGACCGCGGCCTCGGTGAACGCGAGCCTTGTGCGTGCGGGGGTCGCGGTCGTGCGTCTGGAGCCCGTGCGCCACAGTCTCGAGCAGCGCTTCCTGGAGGTCACCGCGCGGCTGGACGCTCCGGTGGAGGAGGTGAGGGCATGAGTGCCATCGCGCCACCCGCACCCGCACCCGCTCGCGGAGGTGGCTCGGCCGTCACGCTCGCGGCGCAGATGTTCGGCGCGGACTTCCTCAAGCTGCGCAGGAAGCGCGGCACCCTGATCTGGTCGCTCGTGCTCGCGCTCGGTCCGGTGCTGATCTTCTTCGTGGTGACCGCCATTCAGCACGCCTCCAACTCGCAGAAGTACGGACCCGCCGGCGGTCTCTCCAACTTCCACGACGGTCTGCGCGTGGTCGCTCTCGTCTTCGGCCCGCTCGCGGCCCTCCTGATCGGTGTGGAGGCCGGCACGGGGGATGCCTCAGTGGGTGTCTTCCGGGATCTGGTGGTGACCGGCCGCTCGCGTCTGGCGCTGTTCGCCTCGCGTGTCCCCGCGGCGCTGGCCATGTGCTTCTCCGTGATGGGGGCCGCCTACGCGACGCTGCTGCTCGGCACCTTCGTTTTCGCCGGGAACCTCCCCACGCCCGGTGTGTCGCTGATCCTCAACGGCCTGGGCTTCATGCTGCTGAGCACCGGAATGCTGTGCGCGGTGGCGGTGGGCTTCGCGGCGCTGACCGCCTCCAAGCCGGGAGCGATCATCGCCCTGATCGCGTGGCACATCGTGGCCAGTCCGATACTTGCCAACATCAGCTCGCTGGGCAGCGCGCGCAAGTGGCTCCTGAGCCAGGCCGTGTCAAACTTCAGCCCGATCCGCCTCCCCGAAGGCGGTCACGGAGCAACGGTCACGATGTCCGGCGGTCTGGCCCTCATCGTGCTTCTCGCCTGGCTGGTCGTGTTCCTCGGGCTGGGGGCGTGGCGCACGAGCACAATGGACGCCTGACCCGCAGGCCGTCTCTCCCGGAACTGGGCTTCGCCGCGAGTCGCTCCATCCGCGACGCGGTGACCTGCACGCCGGGGGCGCTACGCGCGTGGGGCGTAACGGTGGTGCAGCATCAGTGCGTTGCCGTCGCGATCGGCGAAGAAGGCCATGTGACAGACGCCCGTGTCCAAGGTCTCGCCCGTGAACTCGACGCCGCGCTCTTCGAGCGCTGCCCGCGCCTGCGCGACGTCCTCGACGTGCAGTGCGATCGCGTTGGGGTTGGTCTTGTGTGCGAGACCCATCTTCTCGGGGTCGAACACGCTGAGAGTCACGTTGCCCGTCTCGAACTCGGCATAGCTGCGCTCCTTGAGGTACACCGACCGCGGAAGGCCGACCGTGTCGCCGTAGAACTCCACTGCCGCCTCGAGATCGTGTGTCGGCACACTGAGGAAATCGACGCCGGTGACTAGCTGGGGGGTGGTCATGGTGGTGCCTCCTGTTGGTCGTCGCCTACCGGACTGGCGCGTCAGGGGATGCGAATGTCGTGCGAAGCATCCTCCACGGTGCCCGAAGGATGGAAGCAAAGATGAGCCACGCCTGTCGGCCCATCTCAGAAGGCTGCCCACCCTAAACCTTGCGGTGAAGCTGCCCGCACTAAACCTTGCGGTGCTCCGGCACCCAGGACCCGTCGTCCTGGCGAGCGAAGTCCTGGAAGAGGTTCGGAGCCTCGGTACACATGATCCGGGCGATCTCGTCGAACACGAGCCGCAGCTCCTCCTCGGCGCCCCCAGCGGTTCGCATCTCGATCACGTGGCGCAGCGTGCGGGTGTTGGCGGTCCACACGATGTCGGTGGAGAGGCCGATCGGCGCGAGGCGGCGCAGCGCGGAGGTGACCTCCTTCTTGACGTGGAAGGGCACCCCCTGCGCGTCGATCCCGAGCTCGGCGGCGGCGCTCACCTGGAACTCCTCCAGCTGCTCCACGATCGAGAGCACCTGCTCGCGCACCGGCTCGAGCGCCGGCGGCACGCGGAAGCCGATGTCGGTGAGGCGCACGTAGCGCAGGCTCTCCTGGCTGAAGGCCGAGCCGGCGCGGTGGCGCACGAGCTCGTGGGTGAAGACGCGCGAGCAGTTGCGCAGCGCAAAGGAGTAGTTGGCGTGCTCCAGCACGCTCCCGTGGCCGCGAGCGCAGGATGTTGGCGAAGTACTCGCGCCGGTCGGTGCGGATCTTGGAGACGTTGGGGTTCAGGCCGGGCTCCCAGCTGCGGTAGCAGGCGCGTCCGCCGAACTCGACGAGCAGCTCGCCCGCGTTGACGCCCCGAAGCTCATCCGCTACCCCTCCTGTTCCTCCTCCTCCGCTCTGCACCTCACCCAGGCGGAGCTCCAGCCACGACTCACCGCCCACGTCCCGCAGGTATCCGCGCAGCCCCTCGATGTCGATCGAGGGACGGGCGATCAGGAACACGCTGGGGGTCGTCTCGTGCACTGGGGCGAACGATGGTAGGGCCTCATCCGGACGCCATCCTCGCTCTCCTCTTCCGTCGTCCGGGCTCCCCCTCGCTACCATCGCGGGTCTGGCTACGCAGGCATCGATCGACGGCCGGATGCCCGCCGTGGAGCTGCCGGCGGACCAGTTGCACGTGTGGACGCTCCCCCTCGACGCTCCCCCCGAGACACGCGCTCATCTGGCGGAGCTGCTCACAGAGGAGGAGCTCGCGCGCTGCGAGCGCATCCTCACCCCCGCGGCCCGCACTCAGCGGTTGGTCGCGCGCGCGGGCCTGCGCCTCCTGCTCGGGCGCTACCTGGGGATCGGCCCGCGGGAGGTCGAGCTCGTACAGGGCGCCCGCGGACGCCCCGAGCTGGACGAGCCCCGCGGGCTGAGCTTCAACCTCTCCCACACCGCGGATCTGGCGGTCTTCGCGATCGCGCGCCGCGCCGCGGTAGGGGTCGACATCGAGGCGCTCGATCGGAGGGCGCCGGCCAGGGGCCTGATCGAACGCACGCTCAACGCCCGGGAGCGGGATCGAGTGATGCGGGCCGGCGCCGACCGGCGCACCGCGGCGTTCCTCGAGTACTGGACCGTCAAGGAGGCCTACGTGAAGGCGCTCGGCGTGGGCCTCGCGCTCGACCTCCGCGAGGTGGGGGTCGAGCGCTGCACCGATCGCCCCCGCCTCGATCTGCCCGGGGGATCCGGGGAGTGGCGGGTGCGGCGGCTGCGGCCACGACCGGGGATCGTCGGCGCGGTCGTGGCCGACGGCGCGCCCTGGCGGATGCGCCTGCGGGCACTGCGGATGACCGGAAAAGAGGGGTCCGGCTCGCCACCGATCGGAGATTGACGGGATCTCCGGTTGGCCAGCGGCCGGCTGCGCCACCCTGCTGCGCCACCCTCTAAGCTGAGCCGCCATGTCCACGCCCGTCACACAGCCCCTCGATCCGGAGCTCGAGCGCGCTGCCTGGGACCTCGAGCCGCTTCTGGACGGCGAGGGCGAGTCCGGGGTGCAGCGGAGGTTGGAGGAGGCGCTGACCCGTGCACAGGCGTTCGCCGGGCGCTACGCCGGGAAGTTCGGGGAGCTCAACGGCGCGGGCCTCGAGGAGGCGATGTCGGAGCTCGCGGGAATCTACGAGCTGGTAGGCAGGGCGGGGACCTACGCGGGGTTGCGCTTCTCCACGGACACCGCGGACCCCGCGAACGGGGCGTTGCTGCAGATGGTGCAGGAGCGCGAGACGGCGATCGAGACGACGCTGCTGTTCTTCGAGCTCGAGTGGGCGGCCCTCCCGGAGGAGCGCGCCGAGGAGCTGCTGGCCGAACCGGGGATGCGAGCGCAGCGAGTGTCTCCCTGTTCGGCGGGGGAGGGCCTCGACTTCTGCCGCCACTACCTACGCAACGTGCGTCGCTACCGCGAGCACCTCCTGAGCGAGCCCGAGGAGAAGATCCTCTCCGAGAAGTCGCTCACCGGCGCCGGCGCGTGGACGCGGCTGTTTGAGGAGCTGACCTCCGCGATCGAGGTGGAGCTGCCGATCCGGTCTCGCCCCCCCGAGGTGCTCGACGCCGCAGAGCTGGCGGGTGGAGCCGGCGATGGAGCGGGCGCAGATGGCGACGGAGCGGGCGGGAGCGAGCGCGTGGCTCTCGACGTGGCGCTCAGCCGCCTCGCGCTCCCCGACCGGGAGGTTCGCCGCACAGCCGCGGAGGCGGTCACCGCGGCGCTCGCCCCGGGTCTGCGCACGCGGGCATATGTGCTCAACACCCTGCTGGCGGACAAGTCGGTAGACGACCGCCTGCGCCGCTACCCCAACTGGCTGGCGGCTCGCAATCTCGCCAACGAGGCCAGCGACGAGTCGGTGCGGGCCCTGGTCGAGGCGGTGCGCGGGCGCTACGAGCTTGCGCGCCGCTGGTACCGGTTGAAGGCGGGGCTGCTGGGGGTCGAGCGCCTGGCGGACTACGACCGCATGGCGGCGGTGACCCAGGACGAGGTGAGCTTCACCTTCGCGCAGGCGCGCGAGCTGGTGCTCGACTGCTACTCCTCCTTCTCCCCCGAGCTGGGGAGGCTCGCGGGGCGCTTCTTCTCCGAGAGCTGGATCGACGCCCCGGTGCGCCCCGCCAAGCGCGGGGGGGCGTTCTGCGCCTCGGCGGTGCCCTCGGCGCACCCCTATGTGCTGCTCAACTACACCGCGCGCCGGCGCGACGTGTTGACGCTCGCCCACGAGCTCGGCCACGGGGTGCACTTCGCGTTGGCCGCGGGCCAGGGGGTCTTCCACCAGGGCACCCCGCTGACGCTGGCGGAGACGGCGTCGGTGTTCGGCGAGACCGTCGTCTTCGGGCGCCTGCTCGCGCAGGACACCACCCCGGACTCGCGTCTGGCGCTGCTGGCGGAGCACCTGGAGGACATCATCGCCACCGTCTTCCGACAGGTCGCGATGAACCGCTTCGAGGATCTCGTCCACACGAGCCGCCGCGAGCAGGGGGAGCTCTCGGTGGAGCGCATCGGGGAGCTGTGGGCGGAGAGCCAGGCGGAGCTGCTGGGGGACGCGGTGGAGATCACCGAGGGCTACCGCAGCTGGTGGTCCTACATCCCCCACTTCATCAACACCCCCGGCTACGTGTACGCCTACGCCTACGGCCAGCTACTTGCGCTGTCGGTCTACGAGCGCTACGAGCAGCACGGTGCGGACTTCGTCCCGCGCTACCTGGAGCTGCTTGCCGCCGGTGGCTCGCGCAGCCCGGAGGAGCTGGGGCGGATCGTGGGAATCGACCTCACCGACCCCGGCTTCTGGGAGGCGGGCCTGGACCTCGTGGAGCGCCAGCTGGAGCTGGCCGAAGCGGCCGCTCGGGAGGCGCAGACCTAATCGTCGCGGGGCGGACCGCCGATACGATCGTGTGATCGTTCGCGCGCTCCTCGCCCCTGCCGTGACGCTGACGTTCGCGGGCGCTCTCCTCGTGGCGGTGGTTGCACCGCAGGCCGCCACGGCGCAGGCAGCCACGGCGCGGGCAGCCACGGCGCGGGCCGCCGCAGCGCAGGTAGCGGCCGCGCAGGCCGCCACGGCGCAGGCTGCCGCAGCGCAGGCCGCCACGGCTCAGCCGCTCAACTATGTGGCGCTCGCCGACCAGGGACTCGGGCAGAGCGCGAGCTGGCGCTCGGGGGAGTGGTACTGCGAGTACCTTGGCTGCACCGGGTCTTATCCGCTGCTGACGATCTGGGGGGACGTGCGGATGTTCGAATCGGTCGATGCGCTGGAGCTCGCGGAGCCCTCTGCGGCGCACCGCGCGCAGGTGGACCGCTTCGGGCACGCCTCGGAGCGCTACTGGAACCCCTACCTGAACGGCTACGCGCCGTATCCTGGCGACCGTTACCGGGGCGCGGAGGCGTGGTTCGACGACAACGGCTGGCTGGGGGTGGCGTTCGTGGATGCGTACAAGGCGACCGGGCAGTCCCGCTACCTGCGCGATGCGCAGCGCGCCTTCAACTTCGCCACCACCCAGGGCTGGGACGCCGCGGGCGGGGGCGGGATGTGGTGGAACACCGATCACCCCTACCACGCGGGGGAGGCGCTGGCGTCCAACAGCCTGCTGGGGATGCTGCTCTACGGGATCGACCACCAGCGCTTCCAGCTCGATGAGGTGCGGACGTTCATCGACTGGGGCAACGCGCACGACATCGGCTTCCATGGGCTCTACCTGAGTGGCGGTCCGGGGAGCACCGTGATCGACTACGTGGAGGGGCCGCTGATCTACGCGCAGTACCTGCTCTGCCAGGCGACGGGCCAGAATGGCTACTGCACGCACTCAGAAGAACAGGCGCGCTCGATGACCGAGATTTACGGGATCGAGTACAACTTCGCGCCGCTGTACGACTCGATCTTCATGGAGTGGATGATGGCCTACGGCAAGGCCGTGGGCGACGACCACTGGCTGGAGGTGGCGCAGGTCAACGCCGCCCATGCCGCCCAGCACGCCGCGAACGGCCGTGGCCTGTGGCTCGGTAGCTGGTGGGGAGGGCCGATCAGGGACTCCCAGACGCTGCCTGGCATGTTCCGCACGATGGCGGGCACCACGAGCCTATTCGCCTGGTTGGCGTACTACTCCTGAGCGACCCCTCACCAGACGGCGATGGCACGTGGGTGGCGGTGGGTTCGCAGCTTGCGGTCCTTCGTTACCAGCCTCCACCCGTGCTCGATCGCGGTCGCGTAGATCAGGCGGTCGGCGGGGTCTCCCGGGAAGGATGACGGCAGGGAGACCGCGGTCTCGGCAACGGCCGGGGTGATCCCGACCGTGCGGAGTTGGCCGGCGAGCT
Organism: uncultured Solirubrobacterales bacterium; assembly: GCA_963742275.1. Lineage (GTDB taxonomy): Bacteria > Actinomycetota > Thermoleophilia > Solirubrobacterales > Solirubrobacteraceae > Palsa-744. The sequence goes on from CAVUKU010000001.1 coordinate 1,807,043, forward strand.
GCTCGAGCCACGACCTGAGAGGGATCGCGAGGGCGATTCGCTCGTTTCTGGCCAACCACGCCAGCTCGAACCACGAGATGGCCGCGACGGCGAGCTCGTCGGCTTCGCCCAGCGCCTCCGCCGCGGCACGACTCACCCGATCCGGCTCCGCCGACCACCAGTGGACGACGTGGGTATCGAGGATTACTGTGCTCACGGGAGGTTCCAGGTTGCTCCGCTCGTGAACAGATCCTCCTCCGTGGCCGCGGTCATCGCGACACCGGCAAGCTTGCCCTTGAGTGACTGGGCGCCGCTGGCGGGCACCAGGCGCGCCACGACGCGGCCGTGCTTGGTGATCTCAACCTCCTCACCGGTTGCGACCTCGTCGAGCAGTGCGAGGATCCTTGCCTTGACCTCGGTAGCGGTCATTGTCCTATCCATATGACCAGTATACCAGTCAGCGCTCTGACTCAACGGCCAGAGATCCTCTGCCGCCTCGATGAGGACGTGATGTAGTTCCATGCCGCGATCGTAGGATGCGACGGCGACGGTACGCTCGCCCGGCGGTAGAGGCGTGTTCCGGGAGGGCCTAGATGTAGTTTCTGAGTAGGTTGGTCCATCCGGGTCCCCTTGGAGGCTGAGAGCTGCCAAGCGACTCAGTCCCAAGGGAGGACACCGGATGAATCTGCACGCTAACGCTGCGCTCAGTCTGAATCGACGTCGGCTGTTGTGCCGGCGGGTCGTTGATGAGCGGTGGACGGTGACGAAGGCGGCCGAGGCCGCCGAAGTCAGCGTCCGCTGTGCCCGCAAGTGGGTGGGGCGCTACCGCGTCGAGGGCGAGCTCGGGCTGATGGACCGCTCCTCAGCACCGTGCTCGATCCCGCATCGCACCAGCGAGGAGCGGGTGGCAGCGATCGCGTCGCTCAGACGGCTGCGCTTCACGGGTCCTGAGATCGCCGAGACGCTGGGAATGTCGCTCTCAACGGTCTCGGGGATCCTCACGCGGATCGGGATGGGCAAGCTCGGACGCCTAGGCTTGGAGCCTGCTGTGCGCTACGAGCGCCAGACGCCGGGCGAGCTGATCCACATCGACATCAAGAAGCTCGGTCGGATCGAGCGTGGTGCTGGGCATCGCGTGAGCGGCAAACGCCGGGGCAACCCGACGAAGACAGACCCTTCAGGAACTCGCCGCCGTCAGGTCGGCTGGGAGTACGTGCATATCGCTATCGATGACTGCACCCGCCTCGCCTATGCGGAGGTCCTCGCCGACGAAAAGGCGGCCACCATCGTCGCTTTCTTGCGGCGTGTGATCGCGTTCTACGAGCGCCACGGGATGACCGTGCAGCAGCTGCTGACCGACAACGGATCCGGATACCGGTCGCTGGTGCACGCGATCGCCTGCCGAGCCCTCGGGATCCATCATCTGCGCACCCGCGCCTACCGCCCACAAACCAACGGCAAGGCCGAGCGTTTCATCCGCACCATGCTCGGCGGCTGGGCCTACGGCGCGATCTACCGCAACAGCACAGAGCGCACAGCCGCCCTTGACGGCTGGCTCTGGCACTACAACAATCGAAGACGACACTCAGCCCTCAGCCACCAACCGCCCATCGCTCGCCTCAACGAGCGAACCAACCTACTCGGGACTTACACCTAGAACAGCCCCAGCCCGCGGCCCACGTGCTGCACGAGGTCGAACAGCGGCTGGGGGATGATCCCGAAGAAGAGCGTGGCGGCGCCCGCGAGGATCGCGACCAGCACGACCTCGAGCTGCGGACCGGTGGGGTGGGGGGGTGCGAGGTCAACGGCGTTCGCTGCGGGTGGCGCTGCGGGCGGGTCGAGCTCGGAGGAGGCGCCGGCGATTGCGGGCAGCGGGCCCGCGGGAGGCCGGGGGACCCCCGCGGTGGCCGCGACGTCCTCGGGGGAGGGCGACCGATCGGAGATCGGCCAGCGCATCCACATCGCGGCGACCACGGGGAGGTAGTAGCCAAGGGAGATCATCGAGCCGATCACGATCACCACACCCAGCCAGGTGTAGCCGCCCGAGACGGCGGCGTCGATCAGGTAGAACTTCCCCATGAAGCCCGCGGTGGCGGGGATGCCGGCGAGGCCGAGCATCGCGAGGGTCATCGGCCACGCCAGGTACGGGCGCTCGCGGCCGAGTCCCGCAAGCGAGCGGACGCTGTCGCCGAGGCCGGTTTCGCGCTCACGGGCGACGATCACGGCGAACGCGGCCATGTTCATGAAGAGATAGACCGAGAGGTAGAAGACGGTCGCGCGCACCCCCAGCTGGGTGGCGACCACGACCCCGGCGAGCATGTAGCCGGCCTGGGCGACGGAGGAGTAGGCAAGCATTCGCTTCAGCGAGGACTGCCCGAGCGCGCCCACGTTGCCGACCACGATCGTGATCGCGGCGAGCGTCGCCACCGCCGGTCCCCAGCTGTTCTGGGCGCCGATCAGGGCGACGTCGAAGAGGCGCAGGAAGACCCCCAGCGCGGCGACCTTGGTGGTGAGCGCCATGAACGCCGTGATCGGAGTGGGGGCGCCCTCGTACACGTCGGGGGTCCACTGGTGGAACGGGGCGACGGAGGCCTTGAAGGCGAGGCCGGCCACCAACAGCGCGATGCCGGTCAGCAGCAGCACGCTGGTGCTGAGGCCTTTGGCGGAGATCGCTTCGGCGATCGCGCCGAAGTCGGTGGACCCGGTGGCGCCGTAGATCAGCGCGATCCCGTACAGCAGCGTGGCCGATCCCACGGAGCCGATGATCAGGTACTTCAGGCCCGACTCCAGCGAGTGCTCGGAGCGCTGCCCCTCGCGGGCCTCCGCGCCGCGCGCCCCCAGGCGCTCGGTGGCGCACAGGACGTACAGCGGGATCGATAGGAGCTCCAGGCCGATGAACAGCGCCACGGTGTTCTGCGCGGCGGCCAGCAGGGACATCCCCCCGATCGAGGTGAGCAGCAGCGCGTGGAACTCCCCGTGCGCGGCTTCGTGCGCCGCTGAGGAGCGCCAGGCGAGCAGCACCGTCGCCGCGCCGCCCACGAAGAGGATCAGGTTGAGCGCGAGTGAGAGGTCGTCGATCCGCAGCGCCCCGGAGAGGATCGACTTCTGTTCGTCCCACTGCCAGAGCGTGAGGCCCGCCGCCGCCCCGAGCGCGAGCAGGCTGAGTGCGGGCACCACGTGCGCGCGGATCCAGCGCGCGCCGAGCAGACCCACGAGCAGCACCACCACCGCGCCGCCGAGCAGCGCGATCAGCGGGGAGAGGCCCGCGAAGTCCACGGGCGGGCCTTTGAGGTGGGTGGCGGCCGCGGGGGCGGGGAAGTAGTGGACGACGTTCATGGGGCGGCCGTGCTCCTCGTGCTTGCCGGCGCGCCTGTGCTCCTCGTGCTTGCCGGTGTCGCTGGACCCCTGGCGCTCCCCGCGTCTTCGCTGGCGCTCTGTTCGTGGGCGCTCGCTTCCTGTCTCGCTTCGCCGCGATAGGTGCTCGTCTGCGTTTCGCTGTCGGCGGGCGTCACGGGACGCAGTGAGACTCCCGCGAGCGCTGTGGGGGTCATCGCCGCGATCACAGGCGCGACAGACGCCTTCACCGACCCTTCGCTGCGGTGCAGCGCGAGCTGGGGGTAGAGGGCGAAGAACACGATCACCGCGACCAGCGGCACGAGCACGAGGCCGTCGCGCAGGGTGAGCTCACGCGACCGCACCCCGGGGCCGACGCGGTTGTGCATCGCGCCAATGAACATGCGCAGCGCGTACACGCTCGCCATCACGACACCGCTGAAGGCGATGATCGCGATCGCGAGCTTGGCTTTGAAGAGGCCCAGCAGGATCAGGAACTCCCCGACGAAGTTGGCGGAGCCCGGCATCGCGAGCGTGGCGAGGGCCACGATCAGGAAGAGCGAGGCGAGCACGGGGGCGCGGAAGGCGATGCCGCCCATCTCGCGGATGTCCTCCGAGCCCCCCGCGCGCTCGGAGAGCAGGAGGATGATGAAGAACAGGGGGGCCACGACGAGCCCATGGTTGACCATCTGCAGCAGCGCCCCCTGGGCGCCCTGGGGGTTCAGTGCGAAGATCCCGAGCGTGATGAAGCCGAGCTGGGCCACGGAGGAGAAACCGGCGATCAGGCGGGCGTTGGTCTGGGTGAAGGCCATCGCGGAGCCGTAGATGATCGAGGCGAGCGCGATCAGCAGCATCAGCGTCTGGAAGTGCACGGCGGCCTGCGGGTAGAGCGGCAGCACGATCGCGAGGAACCCGTAGGCGCCCACCTTGGAGAGCACCCCGGAGAAGACCATCAGCACCTCGATCGGCATCGCGCGGTAGCCGTCGGGCATCCACCCGTGCAGGGGGAAGGCGGGCATCTTCACGAGGAAGGCGGCGGCGAAGAACAGGAAGATCCATTCCTGCGAGCCCCCGCTGAGCGGCAGGGCGTGCAGGGAGGAGAGCACGAACGTCAGCGGGGTCCCGTGCTGTTCGGAGGCGAGCACCCCGGTGGCGATCGCCGCGGCGAGCATCAGCAGCGAGCCGACGAGCGTGTAGATCACGAGCTTGATCGTCGCCTTCACCCGGTCCGGCCCAACGCCCCACACACCGATGAGAAAGTAGAAGGGGATCAGCATCAAATCGAAGAACGCGACGAACAGCGCGAGGTCCTGCGCGAGGAAGGCCCCCAGCACGGCGGTCTCGGCGAGCATGAAGTGGAAGTAGAAGAGCTTTGGGCGCTCCCAATCGCGCATGTTGGCCGAGAGCACGGCGGCGGCGAACAGCAGCGTGGTGAGCCCTACGAGCATCACGTTGAGGCCGCTCACCCCGAGCTTGTAGTGGATCCCGAGCGATGAGATCCACACGATGTCGGTGACGTGCTGGAGCCCGCCCCCGGGGTTGTAGTCGGCGATGTAGCCGATCGCGAGCCCCAGGGCGACCACGGATCCGGTCAGCGCGAGCAGACCGGGGAGGCGCTCGCTACGAAGTCCGAGGACGGCGCCGAGCACGCCGCAGGCGAGGGGGAGCCAGATGAGGATGGATAGAGGCGGCATCGGTGTCGCTCAGGCGGTGGGGGGCGTCGGCGGGGTGGGCATCGTCGGGTTCAGGACTGCAACAGGAAGTAGAGGCCGAGCGCTCCGACGCCGAGCAGCAGCAGGGCGGCGTAGTAGCGCAGGAAGCCGCTCTGTACGGCGCGCACCGCAGCGGAGCCGGCGCGCACGATCCCGGTGGTTCCGCCGACCAGGGTGCCGTCGACGAAGACGCGCTCGAAGGTGTCCCGCGCGAAGCGCCCGGCGGCGGCGGCGGGGCGCACGATCAGGATGTCGATCGCCTCATCGAAGTACCACTTGTGTACGAGCAGCTCGTACACCGCGCCCAGACGCTCGCGGGCGGTGACGGCGATCGCTGGCTGCTTGACCCAGATCCGGTAGGCGATCGCGATCCCGGCGAGCCCGAGCAAGGTGCCGAGGATCAGGCCGAAGACGAGCAGGCCGTCGCGGGTGTGGGGTTCATACAGCGGCGAGCTGGCGAAGGTGGGGTGCAGGAAAACGACGACGACGTTGTCCACAAAGGGGATCTGCACGAGTCCGGCGCCGATCGCTCCGACGGCTAGCACGGCCATCGCGACGCGCATCGGCAGGGCGCGCTCGGCGATCGTGTGGTGGGGGCCGGGGAAGCCGACGCCGGTGTCCTCGACCTCGCCGGTGGCGGGGTTGGTGGGGACCTCGGCGTGGTGCAGGTGGCCGCCTTCCAGCTCGCGGGCCTCGGCGACGGGGTCACCGTAGAAGGCGCGGAAGATCATCCGGAAGGTGTAGATCGCGGTGAGGAAGGCGCCGATGTAGCCGATCACATAGAGCGCCCAGTGCCAGCCGCCGCGCTCGGAGGTGACGAGCAGGATCTCGTCCTTGGAGAAGAAGCCCGAGAAGGGGGGGATGCCGGAGAGCGCGAGGCCGCCGATCACGAAGCAGGCGAACGTGAAGGGGAGCGCCTTGCGGAAGCCGCCCATGCGGTCGAGCGACTGCTCGCCGGACATCGCGCCGATGATCGAGCCGGCGCCCATGAACAGGAGCGCCTTGAAGAAGGCGTGGGTCATCAGGTGGAAGAGCCCGGCGGCGTAGGCGCCGACGGAGACGCCCATGATCATGTAGCCGATCTGGGACATCGTGGAGTAGGCGATCACGCGCTTGATGTCGGTCTGCACGAGTGCGATCGTCCCCGCGATCAGCAGCGTGAGGGCGCCGATCACAGCGCCGGTGTCCTGCGCGGCGGGGGCGAGTTCGAACAGCACGTGCATGCGCGCGATCAGGTACACCCCCGCGGTCACCATCGTGGCGGCGTGGATCAGGGCGCTGACGGGGGTGGGGCCCTCCATCGCGTCGGGCAGCCAGGTGTGCAACGGGATCTGGGCGGACTTGGCGAAGGCCCCCACGAGCAGCAGCAGGCAGCCGGCGGTGATGTCGCCTTCGCCGGAGTGGAAGACGTGGGGGGCGGCGGCGAAGACCTTCGTGAATTCGAGGGTGCCGGTGTGCTTGAAGATGAAGTAGGTGCCGAGCACCAGCCCGACGTCGCCGACGACGTTGATCACGAACGCCTTGATCCCCGCGCGGGTGGCGGTGGTGCGGCGATACCAGAAGGAGATCAGCAGGTAGGAGGCGGCCCCCACGAACGCCCACCCCACGATCAAGAGCAGGAAGTTGCCGGCGAGCACCAGCAGCAGCATCGAGAAGACGAAGAAGTTCAGGTAGGAGAAGTAGCGGGCGAACCCCCGGTCCTCGTCCAGGTAGGAGACGGAGTAGAGGTGGATCATGCTCGACACCCCGGTGACGATCAGGATCATGAAGACCGAGAGCGGGTCCACGAGGATCGAGACGTGGGCGTCGATCCCGACGGTCACGGCGTAGCTCCACAGCGAGGAGGTCAGCTCGCGGTGGTCGGCGCCATTGCCCTGCATCGAGATCAGCGCGCCCAGCGAGGCAAGGAAGGCGAGCCCGATCGCACCGGTGGCGATCCACCCCGCGGAGCGGCCTGGCAACGAGCGGAAGCCAAAGCCGATCACGAGCGTCCCGAGCAGCGGGAACATCAGCACGAGCCAGCCAAACGTGGTGGCGCTCATCCCTGCAACTCCCTCAGCTCATCGACATCGATCGGCAACCGCCGACGGTAGATGGCGACGATCATGCCGAGACCGATGCAGACCTCGCAGGCGGCGACGGCCATCACGATCAACGCGAGCACCTGCCCGTCCCCGTTGCCCCACATCCGCGAGAAGGCGACCAGGGCGAGGTTGGCGCCGTTGAGCATCAACTCGAGACAGAGCAGCACCACGAGCGGGTTGCGCCGCGTGATGACCCCGGCGGCGCCGAGTGTGAACACGATCGCGGAGACGGCGAGATACCAGGCGATGCTCACCAGCCGCCCTCCTCGTGATGGGACTCATCCCCGCTGCCCACGTTGGCGGGCTCTCGCTCGTGGTTGTGGCCGTTGGCGTGCGCTGCCGCGAACGGCAGGCTGGCGACCCCCTCGGCCATGGTGCCGGTGCCACGGGGTCGGGGCAGGTCGAGCGGGGCGAGCTGCTCGCGCGGGGGGACCTCCGAGGGGTCCTCGCCGAGCCCGCCGCGACGGCGGGCGAGCACGACGCCTCCGACGGCGGCGATCAGCAGCAGGAAGGAGGCGGTCTCGAAGGCGAGCAGGAAGCGGGTGAGCAGGAGGTTGCCGATGTAGGCGGGGGTGCCGAAGGCGTGGGGTCCGGGGGCGTAGGAGGCGCCGTACCCTTCGATCGCCTTGAGGCCGGAGCCGAGCAGGGCGATGAGGAGCTCGACGAGCAGGGCGCCGCCGAGCAGGGCGCCCCCAAGCCGAAGGCTCGAGCCGCCGCCCGCTCCGGTGCTGCCGGCCCCGCGCAGGCGCTCCCCGAGGGACTCCCCGGTGTCCCCGACGTAGGCGACGACGAACACGTACAGGACCATCACCGCGCCGGCGTAGACGATCACCTGCGCGGCGGCGACGAATTCGGCGCGCAGCAGCAGGAAGAGCACGGAGAGCGAGAGCAGGTGGGCGACGAGGGCGAGGACGCTGTAGAAGGGGTCGCGCAGCACCACGACGCCGACCGCGCCCGCGATCGCGCCGAAGCCCGCGATGAAGAACAGCAGCGCGCTCACTACTCCCCCTCGTTCCTCAATGGGGTTCGCTCCAGCGGCTCGGCGAGGAGCATCTCCTTGGTGAAGATCAGGTCGGTGCGGTCGTAGTCGGAGAGCTCGTAGTCGTGGCCCATGGTGATCGCGTCGAACGGGCAGGCGACCTCGCAGTAGCCGCAGAAGATGCAGCGGGAGAGGTTGATCTCATAGACCGCGGCGTAGCGCTCGCCCGCGGAGACGCGGTGCTCGGGGGTGTTCTCGGCGGCGACCACGCGGATGCAGTCGGCGGGGCAGGCGGCGGCGCAGAGCGAGCAGCCGACGCACTTCTCCAGGCCGGTGTCCTCGAACTTGTGCAGCTTGTGGCGCCCACGAAAACGCGGGTAGACGGGGGTCTTCTCCTCGGGATATTCGACGGTGACGGGGTGTTCGAGGAGGCGGCCGAACGTTGTCGCCAGCCCGCGGACGGTCTCTCTGAACGTGCGCCACGTGCTGCGCGCCGCCCCCGGCGCGGGGGTGCGCTTGACCTCGATGACGTCCTCGCCCGGGCTCCAGGAGGTGACGTTCAGGCCCGCCGTGGACGGGGCCGCGGGCGTGGGCTGCGGGGGCGGAGGGGTCATGTCGGTGGGGGCGTGGGGGCCGTGTTGGTGGGGGGCATGGGGGTCGTGTCGGTGGGGGTCATGTCAGTGGGTCACCACTACGAGCACGGCGGTGACGAGCGCATTGAGCGTGGCCAGCGGCAGCAGGACCTTCCAGCCGAAGCTCATCAGCTGGTCGTAGCGCAGGCGCGGGAGGGTCGCGCGGATCCAGATGAAGAAGAAGGTGAAGAGCGACATCTTGAAGAGCACCACGAACGGGTCGACCCAGCCGGGGGGGTGGATGCCGAACGGCAGCAGCCAGCCGCCGAGGAACACGGTCGTGACGATGCCGGAGACGACGAGCACGTTGAGGTACTCGGCGAAGTAGTAGGAGGCGAAGCGCCCGCCGCCGAACTCCGTGTTGTAGCCGCCGACGAGCTCGGCGTCGGCCTCGACGAGGTCGAAGGGCGCGCGGTTGATCTCGGCGAAGCTCGCGGTGAGGAAGATCAGGAAGCCGAAGAACTGGGGCACGATGTACCACATGCCGTTCTGGGCGTTGACGATGCCGGTGAGCGAGAGGGTCTGGGCGGTGAAGATCACGCCGAGCAGCGCCAACCCCTGGGAGACCTCGTAGGAGATCAGCTGCGCCGCGCCGCGCATGGCGCCCAGGAACGAGTACTTGGAGCCCGAGGACCAGCCGCCGAGCATGATCCCGTAGAAGGCGATGGCGCCGAACGCGAACAGGTAGAGCGGCCCGATCGAGACGTCGATCCCGTACAGCCCGACGGGCGTGCCGAAGATGTGCTGCACGTTGCCGAAGGGGATCAGCGCAAAGGCCGCGACGGCGGTGAGGATCGAGATCATGGGGGCGAGGGCGAACAGGAACCCGATCGAGGTGCTCGGGCGGAACTGCTCCTTGGTGAGCAGCTTGAGAATGTCGGCGAGCGGCTGCAGCGCGCCGTAGGGGCCGACGCGGTTGGGGCCGTAGCGGCTCTGAAAGCGTCCCAGGAGCTTGCGCTCGGCGAGCAGCACGACGGGCACGAGCTGCAGGCCCACGGCGAAGATGATGATCGCCTTGAGGATCTGGATCCACCATTCTTCGTAGAAGCCGACGACGGCGAGGCTCATCACGCGGTCACCGCCCGCTCGCGCTCCTGCCAGCGCACGCCGCGTCCACCGATCTCATCGAGGGTGAGGCCGGCGTAGAAGGGCACGGCGTCGAAGAGCTGCTGGGAGGCCATCCCTCCGCTGAGCACTCCGAGGTCCAGTCCGAGACGCTCGGCGACGTCGGCGAGCACCTGCCAACCGGCTCGCATCGATCCAGTCCCACCCACCCGCCTGACGGCGGGCCGCAGCCGCTGCAGGCGCCCGTCGGGGTGCACGATGACCCCCTCCTTCTCCGGGTAGGCCTCGGCGGGGAAGACCACGTCGGCGTGCGCGCGCAGGCCGTCGGTGAGGAAGGTGGCGTGGGCGATGACCGAGCTGGCGCGCTCCAGCGCTCCCTCCCACCGGTTCCCCTCCGGGATCTTCTCGTGTGGCGACCGACCGTTCGACTGGGTCTCCTCTGGGGTCTGATCGTGCGACGACCCGCCGTTCGACTGCGCCGCGCTCGCTCGGCCGGGCAGGGCCGCGTCGGCGGGAGCGAGGAGGGGGTCGGCCTGCAACAGGTAGAGGGCGCTCAGCTCCCCCGCGGCCAGGGCCGCGGCGATGCCGGGCGCGTCGAGGCCCTCTTGCTCGACGGGGCGCAGCCCGGGGCCCGCGTTGGGGAGCACCCCGGCCTCGCGCAGGCCGCGCCCGTTGGCGGCGGCGGGGATTTCGAGCAGCCCGGCGCCGGCGATCTCGCCGAGGTTGAGCTCGGCGGCGATGTCGAGCAGGGCCTGAGCGTTCTGCGCCCCATCGGGCCCAGCGGTGAGGCGCTCGCCCCACAGCACGACGAGCTCCTCGCCGGCCTGCTCGGCGAGCTCCTTGGCGAGCGCGCGAACGGCCTGCATGTCCTCGCCGCCGATCCGCTCCAGGCGCATGCCATGGCGGCGGACGCCCTTGCGCAGGCGCAGGTCGAGGATCGGCATGTCGCGGACCGGGTCGGTGTCGAGCAGGAGCACGGCGTGGGCGAACTCGAGATCGCTGACCTTCGCCTGGAGGGCGGGGTCGGCGAGGGCGTGGTGGAGCTCCAGGGGCAGGGTGCCGGCGCGGCGGGAGTCGAGGTGGGGGGAGTCGAGTCCCTCGCGCAGCAGACGACCGAGCAGCAGGCCCTCCTCGCCGGTGGCCTGGCCGCCGGCGAGCGCGCCGGTGTGCGCCCCGGCACGTTTGAGCCGCAGGGCGGCCTCCTCGAGGGCGCGCTCCCAGGAGACGGGGCGCAGCTCGCCGCTGTCGCGCAGGAGCGGCTCGGTGATGCGCTCCTTGCCCCCGAGGCGGGGGTAGGCGAAACGCCCGCGGTCGCAGAGCCAGCCGTCGTCGACCTCGGGGTGCTCGCGGGCGAGCACCCGCAGGACGCGCTCGTCGCGGACGGTGAGGGTGACGTTGCACTGCGCTGGGCACAGCGTGCACACCGACCCTGAGTCCTCGATGTCCCAAGGCCGCGCGCGGAAACGGTAGGGCTGGGAGGTCAGGGCGCCGACGGGACAGAGCTCGACGATGTTGCCGGAGAAGGGGGCCACGTAGGGATGGCCGTCGAAGGTCGCGACGTAGGAGTGGGCGCCGCGCTCCAGGAGCACGAGCTGGTGGTCCTCGGCGACCTCCTGGGAGAAGCGAACGCAGCGGTAGCAGAGGATGCAGCGCTCGCGGTCGATGGCGATCGTGGGAGAGAGCGCGAGGGGCTTGACGAAGTGGCGCTTGGGCTCGATGAAGCGCGAGATGCCCCGGCCCCAGCCGAAGGTGATGTCCTGCAGGGGGCACTCCCCGCCCTTGTCGCAGACGGGACAGTCGAGGGGGTGGTTGACGAGCAGGAACTCGACCACCGAGTTCTGGGCGGTCTTGACGCGCTCGGAGGAGGTGTGGACGACCATGCCGTCCTTGACGGGGGTTGAGCAGCCGGTCTGGAGCTTGGGTATCCCCTCGATCTCCACGAGGCACATGCGGCAGGCGCCGACGGGGTTGCCGAGCTTGGGCTCGTAGCAGAACACGGGGATCTCGACGTCGCCGAGCTTGGCGGCGTCGACCAGCATCGAGTTCTCGGGCGCCTGCACCTCGAGGCCGTCGATCGTGAAGGTGATGGTCCTCGGTTCGGGCCGGGGCATCAGTGGGCCTCCGCATGGGGATTGGCGCCGGCCCCGACGAGTGGGGCGCCTTGGGCGGCGAGCGCCCCCCCGGCCGCGGGGCCGATGCCGCTGCGCAGGCGTGCGGTTGCCATGTGCGCTTCGAACTCGGGGCGGAACTTGGCGATCATGGAGCCGATCGGCATCGCCATCGCGTCGCCGAGGACGCAGAGGCAGTTGCCCATGATGTGCTCCTGCACGGAGGCCATGATCTCGAGATCCATCGGGGTGGCCTCGCCGGCGTCGATCCGCTCGAGCATCTTCACGGTCCAGTTGGTGCCCTCGCGGCAGGGGGTGCACTTGCCGCAGGACTCGTGGCGGTAGAACTTGGCGACCTTCAGCGCCACGTCGAGGATGGGGGTGGAGTCGTCCACGACGATGATCGCCCCGGAGCCGAGCATGGTGCCGGCCTTGGCCATGGCGTCGAAGTCGTAGGGGATGTCGAGGTCCTCCCCGGTGAGCACGGGGGAGGAGGATCCGCCGGGGAACCAGCACTTCACCGAGCGCCCCTCGGGGGGGCCGCCGGCAAGCCCGTAGATGATCTCGCGGGAGGGGATGCCGAGCTCGATCTCGTAGTTGCCGGGCCTCTGGACGTGCCCGGAGACCGACACGAGCTTGGTCCCGGTGGAGGTCTCCACGCCGAGCTGGGCGTACTCGGCGCCGCCCATGCGGATGATGGTGGGCACGGTGGCGAGGGTCTCGACGTTGTTGATCAGGGTGGGCCCCTGGTAGAGCCCCTGGTTGGCGGGGAAGGGGGGCTTCAAACGGGGGTTCCCGCGCTTGCCCTCCAGCGAGTCGAGCAGCCCGGTCTCCTCGCCGCAGATGTAGGCGCCGGCTCCCCGGTGTACGACCAGCGAGAGGGAGGTCTCGGAGCCAAGGATGCGCTCCCCGATGAACCCGGCGGCACGCGCTTCGGCGAGGGCGGCGTCGAGGACGTCGGCCTGTAGGACGTACTCGCCGCGGATGTAGATGAACGATCGCGTGGCGCCGGCGGCGTGGGCGGCGATCACGATCCCCTCGATCAGCATGTGGGGGGACTTCTGCATGAGTTCGCGGTCCTTGAAGGTGCCGGGCTCGGACTCGTCGGCGTTGCAGACGAGGTACTTGTCCATCCCCCCTTTGGGCAGGAAGGAGATCTTCTTGCCCATCTGAAAGCCGGCCCCCCCGCGCCCGCGTATCGCGGAGGCTTCGAGCTCGTGCAGGACGGCTTCGGGGGGCATCGCGAGGGCCTTGCGCAGAGACTCGTAGCCCCCGCGGCGCTGGTAGACCTCCAGGGTGTTCAGCCCGGGCTCGTCGATGTGGTCGAATAGGAGCTTCACGAGCTGCTCCCCGGGTCGGCGCAGGGCCGGCGGGCGAGCTGCTTCTCGGGCAGTACTTCGCGGCCGGCGCGGATGTCCTCCAGGAGCTGGGGCACGTCTGGAGCGTGAGGGGCCCCACGTAGGCGCCGTCCACGGAGGCCATGGGGGCGATGTCGCAGGCGCCGAGGCACTCGAAGGAGCGCACGTTAATGTCTGGAATCCCACCCGCCCCCTCTCCCGCGGCGGCGCGGATCGCCTCGTAGAGCTCGTCCGCACCGCAGAGGGAGCAGGAGATGTTGGTGCACACGTACACGCTGTGGCGCCCGACGGGGGAGGTCTCGAGCATGTCGTAGAAGGTGGCCACGGCGTCGAGCTCGGCGGGGGTCAACCGCATCACGCAGGCGACCTGCTCGATCGCCTCCGGCGAGCACCATCCGTGCACGCGCTGAGCGGCCTCGAGGGCGGGGAGGATGGCGGAGCGGAAGTTGGGGTACAGGGCCATGTGGCTCTCGATCTCCGCCCGCAGCGCCTCGGGCACGGGAGTGGCGGGATCGGGGATCGTCGCCGGGTCCTTCTCCAGGTCCGCCGGTGAGTCCCAGCCGCGCGGTGTCGCCGCGGCGCTCATCGGTCGATGCCTCCCAGGATCGGATCGAGCATTGCGGTGGTGGCGATCAGGTCGGCGATGTAGCTGCCGCGGGTCATGTGCGAGAGCGCCTGGAGGTTGACGAAGCTCGGGTCGCGCATGTGCACCCGCGCGGGCTTGGAGGAGCCGTCCGAGCGCACGTAGCAGCCGAGCTCGCCGCGGGGGGACTCGATCGGGTTGTACGCCTCGCCGGGCGGCACCCTGAGCCCCTCGGTGACGAGCTTGAAGTGGTGGATCAGCGCCTCCATCGAGGTGGCGAGCTCGTGCCGGGGGGGCAGGGAGACCTTGCGGTCTTCGGTGATGTAGGGCCCCTCGGGCAGCCCGTCTAGGGCCTGCTCGATGATCTTGACCGACTCGTAGATCTCGGCGAGCCGCACCGCGAAGCGGTCGTAGTTGTCGCCCACGGTGCCCACGGGGATCTTGAAGGCGAAGTCGTCATAGGAGCTGTAGGGCGCGGCCTTGCGCAGGTCCCATGGGTTGCCCGCGGCGCGCAGCAGGGGGCCTGTGACTCCGAGTGAGAGCAGCGTCTGCTCATCGAGCGTGCAGGTGTCCCGCAGGCGCTGTAGGACGATCTCGTTGGAGTTGAGGATCGCGCCGTACTCGTCGGCGCGCTTGGGCATGACCTTCAGGAACTCGCGCACCTTCGCGGCGAATCCGGAGGGGATGTCCTCGATCACGCCGCCGATCTGGAAGTAGCGCGTGTGCATGCGCTGCCCGGAGGACATCTCGAACAGGTCGAGGATCAGCTCGCGCTCGCGCAGGCAGTAGAGGAAGATCGAGCTCGCGCCGAGGTCCAGGGCGCTGGTGCCGAGCCAGATCAGGTGCGAGGCGATGCGGTTGAGCTCGAGGTGGATCACGCGCAGGTACTGGCCGCGCTTGGGAACCTCCACCTCGGCGAGCGTCTCCACGGCGCCGCAGTAGGCCATCGCGTTGAAGTAGTAGGAGAGGTAGTCCATCCGCTCCACGATCGGGATGACCTTCCAGTAGGCCTTGTCCTCGGCGGTCTTCTCGATCCCCGTGTGCACATACCCGATGACCGGTTTGAGGTCCCTGACGACCTCCCCCTGGAGCGTCACCAGCAGGCGCAGCACCCCGTGGGTGGCGGGGTGGTGGGGGCCGAAGTTGAGGGTCAGCAGCTCGTCGCTGGTCTCGCCTGCAGGGCGTTCGACCAGTGCCTCCATGGGGGTGATGCTCTCCTCGCGTTGGCGGTACTCCGACAGCGTCGGCGATGGGCTCACTCGCGGGCCTCCAGCCATTTGGTCTCGTCCCGCGTGAAGATCACCGGTTCCCCGCCGATCGGGAAGTCGCGCCGCTGGGGGTGGCCCTCGTAGTCCTCGGGCATCAGGATCCGGCGCAGGTCGGGGTGCCCCTCGAACACGACCCCGAACATGTCGTACACCTCGCGCTCCTGGTGGTCGGCGGTCGGCCAGTCCGCGGTGACCGACTCGACGCGGGGCTCCCCCAGGGGGACGCGCACCTTGACCGCGATCCGATCGACCCTGCTCATGTCGAGCAGCTCGTAGATGACACCCAGCCGCGGTTCCTGGGGGTAGTGGTCCACGCCGTGGAGGCTGGCCATGAACGCGTACCCCTTCTCGCGCAGCGTGGCCAACACCGCGCGGATCCGCCCCGGGTCGACCACGATCGTTGCGCGCTCGCGGAAGTACACGGTCTCGATCGCGGCATCGCCGAGCTCCCCGGCGAGCAGCTCCAAGCCCGTGGCGTCAGGCATCGCACTCCTCGTGGGGGGCCAGGAGGGGGGGCTGGTCCCTCCCCGTCGCGCGTAAGTCCGTGGTGTCAGGCATCTTCGCCGTCGCGCGTAAGTCCGTGGTGTCAGGCATCTTCTGGTCGCTCCTCCGTGCCGACGGCGCCGTAGCGCTCGCGCCAGCCCATGTCCGGGTCGTCCTGCACGAGCTTGCGCAGCTTGAGGATCCCGTGCATCAGCGCCTCTGGGCGGGGCGGGCAGCCGGGGACGTGCACGTCGATCGGCATGAACTTGTCGGCGGGGACCAGCGCGTAGTTGTTGAACACGCCCATCGAGCTGCAGCAGGCGCCCATCGAGATCGCCCACTTGGGCTCGAGCATCTGGTCGTAGAGGCGGCGGATGATCGGCGCCATCTTGATCGAGACGCGTCCCGCGAGGATGATCAGGTCGGCCTGGCGCGGCGAGGCGCGGACGGCCTCGAAGCCGAACCGCGCGATGTCCATGCGCGCGCCGGCGGTGTGGAAGAACTCCATCGCGCAGCAGGCGAGGCCGAAACCGAGGGGGAAGAACGAGTTCGAGCGCGCCCACGCGACCGCTTTGTCGAGCGTGGTGGTGAGCAGGCGTTCCTCGACGTACCGTTCGAGCTCCGTGCCCTCCAGGTGCGCCGGCTGGTTGGGGCCTTCGGGATCTCCGCCGCGCAAGAGCTGGTGTGCGTTCAGGCGCTCCACGCGGAGCTCCCCGCCCCCCCGGGCGGGCGGGATCGCAGATCCCCCGGGACCGACCCGGGTGGCCCGACTCGCTGGCGTTTCACCTCCACTCGAGCGCCCCCCGCCGCCACACGTAGGCGAAGGCGACGAACAGCAGCACGATGAACGTGACCGTCTCGGCCAGAGCGTACCCGCCGTAGGCGCGCAACTCGATCGCGACCGGGTAGAGGAAGATCACCTCGGTGTCGAACAGCAGGAACAGCATCGCGATCAGGTAGAAGCTGATCCCGAACCGCATGTCCCGCTTGACCTCCGAGGGCAGCCCGCACTCGTAGGGATCCTGCTTCTGCTTGGCCTTCCGCCGCGGCCCGAGTACCCCGTTGAGCAGCGTGAACGCCGCTCCCACGCCGCCGCCGAGCAGCAGAAATACGATCGCGGGCAGATAGGAGCGCAGCACCGCGGCTGTTATACCACCGCACGCCGATGCTTGTGCCAGAGTGTTACATAGTGACGATCGGCTCGAAATCCTTGCCGTGAACAGCGCCGTCGTGACGGGAGCCCTGGCGGTGGCCGCATTCAACGTGATCCCCGCTCTGCTGGGCGGATGGTGCTGGTACCGCTGGGAGGCAAGCCGTGCCTTCTGGGTGCTCCTGCGCATCTCCCAGGCCCTCGCCGTCGTCTTTGCCCTCGCCGTCGGCGTGCTCGCCGCCGCCGGCCACGCCTCCAGCGAAAACCTCTTCTACTTGTACGCCCTGCTCCCCCTCGCTGTCGCCTTCGTCGCCGAGCAGCTGCGCATCGCCTCCGCCCAGACGATCCTCGACCAGCGTGGCCTGGAGAGCGCCCAGGAGGTTGGCCGGCTGCCCGAGGGCGAACAGCACGCCGTGGTTGTCGCAATCGTTCGCCGCGAGCAGGGCATCATGGCCCTCTCCGCCCTCGTCGTCGTCTTCCTCCTGTTGCGCGCCGCGGGCACCGCGCACGGGATCTGAGCCGGTCCAGGCCGATTCAGGCACGCTTGCTGGACTGGCCGGCATCGTCTATTTACTTGCGCCTCCCGGGGAGGAGGAGCTGGGTGCAGAGGAGCGTCTTCCGGCCGAGCAAGCGAGTTAGCGCACGATCAGCGTGGCCACCATGCCGAGCACTGCCTGGTTGCCCACCGTGCTCGCCAGCAGGTAGTGGCCTGGGGCTAGCGGACTTGTCCGCACCGAGCCACTCTTCCCGGGGAGCAGCGTGGGGATATCGGTGAGCGTGACCCGTTCGCTCGAGTCCAGGCTGCCCCGTTGGAGGGCCACGTTGTGCGTGAGGATGCCCACGTTGTGGGCCACGATCTCCAGGGGCCCCGCCGGCACGCTTGCGGTCTGCGGGACGATGCGGTACTCGCTGAGCGTCAGCCTCAGAGTGTGGCCCGCCACCCGTGTCGTCCCGCTCGCCCCGCAGCCCGCCAGCAGGAGCGTTGCGAGCAGCGCGGCGGCGAGGGACCGGAGTGCCATCGGGCGAGCCTATATATTCCGGCTCGCATGAGCGCCCAACCGAGGATCGTGAGGATCGTCGTCGTGCTCGCCGCCGCGCTTGCCGCTGCGGCGGCACTCTCGG
The DNA here is from genome assembly GCA_963742275.1 of uncultured Solirubrobacterales bacterium. Classification (GTDB taxonomy): domain Bacteria; phylum Actinomycetota; class Thermoleophilia; order Solirubrobacterales; family Solirubrobacteraceae; genus Palsa-744. The sequence goes on from CAVUKU010000001.1 coordinate 1,824,899, forward strand.
CCTGCGGCACCCAGGGCATCCAGATCTCGAAGTCCAGCCCCAACTACAAGGGGGCAGCGCTGTTCCTCCAGCGATGCTCCGGCTGCCATACCCTCGCTACCGTCGGTGCCGAGGGCTCCGCCACGAGCATCAAGGACCGCCTGCGCACCAACGGTCCCAACTTCAACTTCCGCAAGGAGGAATACGCGCAGGTCCTCTACGCGATCCGCAACGGCGGCTTCTCGGGCGCAATCATGCCCCAGAACATCGTCGTCGGCGCTCAGGCGCGCGAAGTCGCGGCGTTCCTTGCCAAGTACTCCGGTCTGCAGGCCCCCAAGGTGCCGGTCATCGAAAACACCTCCCTCGGGGCGCCCTCCAGCGCCACCAAATAGGGCCTGCCCAGAGCGGCTGAGGGCGCGTGCTCGACATCAAGCTCATCCGCCAGCAGCCCGAGGCGGTGGGCGCTGCGCTCGCGCGGCGTGGTCCCGGTCTTGCGGAGATCGTCGCGGAGATCGCCGAGCAGGATCGGCAGTGGCGAGCCGCGACGGGAGCGGCTGAGAGCCTGCGGGCCAAGCAGCGCAGCGACTCCGAGCGCGTCGCTGCGGGAAAGAAGGCCGGCGAGGACGTGAGCGCCCTACTCGCGGGGATGAAGGAGCTGAGCGCTCAGGTCAAGGAGCTCACAGAGCAGGCCGACCGCGCCAGGGAGCGGCTCGACGCGCTGCTGCTGAGGCTGCCCAACCTGCCCGACCCAACCGCCGCCCCCGGGCCGGAGGACGAGCTGGTGCGGGTCGTGGGGGAGGCGGGGCTGGGCGGGCTTGGCGTGGGCGGCCCCGAGCCCGCCTTCGCACCCCGCGACCATCTAGAGCTGGCCGGTCCACGGATCGACATGGAGCACGCCGCCAGGCTCTCGGGCGCGCGCTTCGCCTACTTGAAGGGCGATCTCGTGCTCCTGGAGCTGGCGCTCGTGCGCTGGGTGCTCGAGAAGCTCCGCGCCCACGGCTTCGAGCCAGTGATCCCGCCGGTGCTGGTGCGCGAGCGGGCGCTGTTCGGGACCGGCTTCCTGCCCGACACCGAGCAGCAGATCTACCACCTCCCCGAGGACGAGCTCTACCTGGTGGGCACCTCCGAGGTGGCGCTTGCCTCGCTGCACGACGAGGAGATCATCGACGCCGATCGCCTGCCGCTGCGCTACGCCGGCTTCTCTCCCTGCTTCCGCCGCGAGGCCGGCGCCGCGGGCAAGGACACGCGGGGGATCTTCCGCGTGCACCAGTTCGACAAGGTCGAGATGTTCAGCTTCGTGGGGCCCTCGGAGTCGGTCGCCGAGCACGAACGAATCCTCGCGATCGAGGAGGAAATCCTCAGCGAGCTCGGCCTACCGTACCGGGTCGTGAACATCGCCGTTAACGATCTGGGCGCCTCGGCCGCCAAGAAGTACGACTGCGAGGCGTGGCTCCCCAGCCAGGGGCGCTACCGCGAGCTGACCTCCTGCTCCAACACCACCGACTACCAGGCCAGGCGCCTGAACATCCGCATGCGCGGAGAGAAGCAGACGCAGATCCTCCACACGCTCAACGGTACAGCCGCCGCCGTCGGGCGCACGATTATCGCGCTGCTGGAGAACGGCCAGCGCGAGGACGGCTCCGTCGCGCTGCCCGAGTGTCTGGGGGCCTTCGGCGCGCCCTCCGAGCTGCCCGCCTCGGCGTAATCAGATCCGCTCCAGCGCGTACCCGATCTCGAGGCCCGTGGAGTCCACGATGTCATCCGCTCTATCTTCGTGGACCACGCGGTAGCCCGCGCGCTCGAAGAGCTCGAGCCACTGCGCGTGGGGCAGCAGGCGCTGCGTGGTAACCGAGTGCAGCCAGATGTAGTAGTTGTAGTAGCCCCGCCCCTGGCGGTCGGAGCCCACCAGCTCGCCGCGGCCTTCGTCGTAGGGGTTGGAGACCTCGATGATCAGCAGGCGCGCGGCGGGGAAGCGCCGGCCGAAGGACTGCAGGAACTCGATCGTCCCCTCCACCCCGCGCTGGCCGACGATCTCGTGCAGCACGAAGGCCGAGACCACGAAGTCCACCTCCTCCGAGGGCACGTAGTCCGGCGCCGAGGCGTGCTCGATCGTGATCCTCTCCTCCAGGCCCGCTTCACGCACGTGCTCCCGCGCGGCCTCCACGGTCTCCATCGCGAGCTCCACCCCGATTGCGCGCAGCCCCGGGTGCTGTGTGCAGAGCGTGATCAGGTACAGCGCGTTCCCGCAGCCGTAGTCCAGCACCACCCCCTCGGAGGCCCCCAGCCGCTCGATCAGCCGCAGCGTCAGCGGCACCGCATCGTAGATCGCGATCCGCGCGCTGCCCAGGGCGACCCGCACGTGGTTGCGCTCGATGCTCCCATCACCCTCGCGCATCAGCCTGCCCACGCCCTGGAAGAGCTCGCGGTAACCCTCCATCAGGAGCTCCAGCCACCCATGCACGGCGCGCAGCTCGGAGAGGTCCTCGGCGAGGCGGTAGATCCCTCCCTCGAGCGCCAGCGCGCCCTCGGAGTGCAGCGCCTGCAGCAGCGCTCCGGTGAGCTCGCTCCCACCGATCGAAGATCGGCCAGCGCCCGTGGTCGCGCTCTCGGGCGAGCCCAGCCGCTGTGCGAGCTCCTCGGCGGAGACCCCCTGCTCCAGTGCCGCCAGCAGCGGCTCGTCTTCGAGGATCGCCATCAGCAGCTCCGCGGTGGCCCATCCGGCGAGGTAGTCGAGCGCTCTCAGCAGCGTCGGCCGGAAGGCCGCGCGGTGGATCGCCTCTGGCGTGATCGCCGAGATCGTCTGCGTGCTGGCGTTCATGCTGTTCGCTCCTTCTGTGGGCCCACTCCGCGCGGGCGTTCGATTCGGCCGGCGCCGGTGCGCGGGCCCTCGGTTGGGTCGGCGTAGAGCAGGTCCTTGATCGCAGTCAACCCGGCGACCAGTCGGTCGGCGTCCCGCTGGAGGCTCACGCCGATACGCAGTCCCGCCGGTTCCCCGAGCGGGGCCGTCGAGGCCACGATCACGTTCAGGTGCGAGGCGAGCGTCGCGCGGATCAGGGCCGCCTCGGCGGGGGAGGCGCACCTGACGAAGACGAAGTTCGTCTCGCTGTCGTACACGCGCTCGAACAGCCCCAACTCGCGCAGCCGCGCGATCAGCCGGGTGCGCAGCGCGCCCACCTCGCGTGCGTGGCGGCGGGGGAAGCCGGGGTCGCTCTCGAGCGCACCGATCAGCGCTTCGGCGGCGAGGGCGCTGGTCGTCAGGTACGCCTGTCGCGCACGCAGGCGCCCGATCAGCTCCTCCTCGCCGACGAGGCAGCCGATGCGCAGTCCCGCCAGTCCATAGGCCTTGGAGAACGAGCGGAACACCAGCAGGTGCGGCTGCTCGGGGAGCCACTGAAGGCCCAGCGCCTGTGCGCAGAAGTCCGCGTAGGTCTCGTCGAGCAGCAGGTGCGCCGAGCGCTGCAGCAGCGCGCGCAGCGCGTGGTGCGCGAACGTGTTCGCGGTGGGGTTGTTGGGGTTCGCGAGCATCACCAGCCGCCCCTCTGTGACCGCCTCGGTCAGCTCCCCGGGGAGCGCGTGCGCAGCGGTCAGCGCGAATGTCCGGCAGCGGTGGTTCAGCGCCCTGGCGCGGTCCGTGTAGCCGTCGAAGCCGGGCGTGATCGTGTAGGGGTCCCCGAGCTCCAGGATGCACAGGTCGGCGGCCTCGTCCACGCCGGTGGTGAGGATTAGCTGTCGCGGATCGACCCCCAGGTGGGAGGCCGCCACGGCGCTCGCGCGCGCCAGCGCCTCGTGTGGGTACACGTGTCCGCGGGTGATCGCCGCGCGCACGCGCTCCACCGCGCCCGGCGGGGGCCCGCGCAGCGCCTCGTTGCGGTCGAGCTGCGCCACCTCGAGGTTGGCGGCCCAGTCCGGCCCGGTGCCCTCGCTGATGCGCGTGAGGTCGAGCGCGCCCGTCTTCTCGGGTGCGCCCGTGGTCTCGCCGAACGTGCCCGTGTTCTCGAGCGCGCTCCTGGTCTCGGGTGCGCCTGTGTGCTCGAGCGCGCCCGTGCTCTCCTCTGGCGCGATCGCAGGCTCCGTGGCCGGCGGGGTGCCGACTCCGCTTGGGGTCATCGCGCGGACTCCCCGTCCGGCGCCGCGCACGGCAGGCCCAGGGAGCTCAGGCCGGCCGCGAGTAGCGGACGCATCGCGCGCGCCACGCGCGCCTCCCCCTCACCTGCCAGGTAGCGGCGGCTGAGGTGCCCGTAGAAGCGCGCGAGCTCGTATACGTCCAGGCGCTCCACCGCCCGCGCGAGCAGCCGGCGGTGAACCTGGGTCTGCAGGACCGTCTGGCGATAGCGTCCATCCTCGGGCGCCGGATCGGGCGGGCCGTCGTACCGTGGGCTCCACGCGTGCACCGCCGCCCGCGCGAGCTCCCATCCCACTCCCCCGCTGAGGTCGAGCATCTCCGTCAGGCCGAGATCCACGGGCTTGCGGGTGGGGCGTCCGAGGTAGAAGCCGAGCGCGATCAGCGCCGCGAGGCCGCGCGCTTTGAAGCGTCCCTCGCTCTGCTCCACGAGCTCTCCGAGCGCCCGCGAGGCATACAGCCGTTCGAGCAGCCCATCGACGAGCGGCGGCCTGCCGTTGCTCGACTTCACCGCGCCCCCCTCGACCGTGACCATCCCGTAGATCACGTTGCTCGTGGGGTGCCACGGTGGGGGTGGCGAACCCGCCGGAGCGCCTTCCAGTTCGCGCACCAGGCGCTCGTGGTAGCGCACGTAGGCGTGCCACTCCTCTCCCACCAGCTCGATCGAACTGGTGCCGTCGAGTGGGCCGCGTAGGGCGCTCCACAGCGCGATCGTGCGTAGGTGCTGTGTTGGAAAGCCGTCCTGGCGGGCGAGCAGCAGCCGGGGGTACTCGTCCTCGCCCGTCTCATACACCACCGCTCCCCCCTCCAACCGTGTGAAGACGCCCCCGGTGAGCCCCGCATCGAGCACCCGGCTGGTGAGGGGGCGGGAGTCCGACTCGTTGATGAGGCGGTCGAGCTGGACGCCGAGCGCGGCGAGCGTGGCGTCCTGCCCCTCCAGGGCCCACCCGCGCAGCCTGCGCCAGCGCTCCACGATCTCGGGATCGCCGGCGCTCCATCGCTCGAGCAACTCCTCGGCGAGGTCGTGCCGCACGTCGGCCTCGGCACTCAATGCCGGCTCCTCGGCGGCCGCGGTGCTCGATGTCTGATCCTCGGCGGCCGCGGCGTTCGATGCCGGCTCCTCGGCGGCCGCGGCGCTCAACGTCGGTTCCCTGGCGCCCTCGGGGTGCGGATGCTCGATCGCCTTGGCGGCGTAGCGCCCGAAGCATTCACCCACGAAGTGGTCGCTCTTGACACCCAGAGTGCGGGGGGTGATGTGTGTGGGCAGCTCCATGTAGCCCGCCAGCGCTTCGCCCATGCTGCGGCAGTAGTCGCTTACCTGGCTCTGGCGCGTCACCCGCGCCCCCGCCGCGGCCAGCGCTCCGGCGAGTGCCTGGCCGAGCGCGATGTTGCGCAGGTGGCCGATGTGCAGAGCCTTGGTGGGGTTGGCGTCGCAGAAGTTGACGAGAAACTCGGCGCCCCCCAGCAGCTCGCGCGTATCCAGCGCGTCTCCCACGCCCGCCTCCAGCTGCTCCCCGAGCTGCGCGACGCGGGCGTCGGCGAAACGGACCGTCAGCGAGTCCCCGCGGGTGCCCACGGCGGCCACGTCGGGCAGCGCGGCGAGCGCCTCCCGCACCGCCGTCAGCTTCTGGGCGTCCGCGGACTCCCACCCCACCCGACCGCGGTGGAAGATCTGCGCGTCGGCGTCCCGCCGCGGGTTGTGGAGCGGGATCACCGAGAAGTCGGCCTGCGGCGCGAGCACGCTCAGCGCCTTTGAGAGCTGATCGAGCACCTCAGAGGCCGCTATTAGAGGGTGGCGCAGCCGGCCGGAGGCCGGCTGGCCGAAACGGGGACCGATTAGGGAGACACTCGCTTCGCTCGCATCCCCGAATCGGCCAGCGCCGAAGGCGCGTGTCCCCCGGCTTCGGCCGGGCCCCTCTTCTTTCAGGGAGTAGAAGATACGCCCGGCGGGGCTCGAACCCACATCGGCGGCTTAGAAGGCCGCTGCTCTTAGACCGTCGACTCGCGAGGGCGTTCTCATACCAAGCGACCGCGATGCGGCAGATAGCCGCCGGCCGGCGAGCCGAGCTCGTCGCCGGTTGAATGACTACACCTGGAGATTTGGCACCACTATCGTCGTGGCCGTTAGCCAGTTGAGCTACGGGCGCAGGAAAAGCTTTGTTCAGATCGATCGTCCTCGGACTGTGCACTGCTCACCGCTTTCTCGGTTCCCTCACTGTTGGGTGCGCTCCCGCCCGCGGGCAGGAGCGATCCTCTCAGGCGAGGTGACTTCCCACCGTCCGTGACGAGTGGCCACACTGCGCTTCTCGATCACCACTGACACGAGGGTAAGCCGGATCGTGGGATCCCGCAATGAAAATTGCGCGGCAGGCTGCTCAGAGCGGTGGTGCCCGCAGGTGAGGTCCCAGTTTTTCCCTGCGTACATACGAGATTTGGCGTTGACGGGTACTCCCGAGGGGTCCGAATAGTGGGAAACAACAGCGCGCCCAGCCCACCGGAGATGGCCCTTGGGCGTCTCGCGGGAGCCGCTCCGGGCGCGGGCTCGGCGGGCGCTGCGGGCGCCTGGCTGGATTGCCAGAAAAACGCCTCCCTACAAGAGCGTGCCGCGTATGGCTAGACAATGCGAAGATATCGCCGATGACAAAGATCAAGCTTGCCGCGTAGGGCTCGCCGCCCACGGCGGGGTCGGGTCGTATGAGAGGAGCGAAGGGGGTCAGGTGGAGAACGACGAGCGCACACGCATCTTCAGGGCGATGGCCATTGCCGTCTCCGATCGGGGTGTGGCCGCCGTCACCCTCACCGAGGTGGCGGCGGGAGCCGGGCTCTCGCTCCGCAAGCTACGCGGGGAGTTCACCGACGTCGAGGAGTGCTTCCTCGCCGCGTTCGAGTGGTGCTCGAAACGCGCGGGCACAGAGATGGCACAGGCGTATCGAGGCGAGCCCGGGTGGGTCGAAGGGGTCAGAGCCACCCTCGTCGCGATGCTTGGGCTGATCGAACGGGAGCCCGATCTGGCGCGCCTGTGGATCGTCTACTCGATGGGCGCCGGCCCGCGGACGCTACGGCGCCGTGCCAAGGCGATCGCGGCCTTATGCGAGTACATCGACCGTGGGCGGCTGGAGTCGGCGGTCCGCGCCGAGCCCCCCGAGATCACGGCCGAGGGGATCGCCGGGGCGCTGCTGGCGATCCTGCAAACACGCCTGCTGGCGCCCCGCCTGGAGCCGCCGAGCGAGCTGCTGGGGGAGCTGATGAGCCTGATCCTGCTCCCCTACATGGGCAGCGCCGTGGCCAAGCGGGAGCTCGCGCGGCCAGGGTGGCGGCGCTCGGAGCGCCCGCGTGGCGGGCGCACGGCGGTGGGGGGAGTGGGCACGAGGGTCACCTACCGCACGGCCCGCGTCCTGAGGGCGATCGCCGAGCGCCCGGGGAGGAGCAACCGCGAAGTGGCCAACCGCGCCGAGGTTGTCGACCAGGGGCAGATCTCCAAGCTCCTCAGCCGTCTGGAGTCCCGGGGTCTGATCACCAACTTCGGCGGCGGCGCCGGCGGCGCCCCCAACGCGTGGGAGCTGACCTCCAACGGCGAGCAGATCGCGCGGAACATCACTTCAGTGTCACTATCCGACTGACCGTGGCCGGCGCCTGTCCCGCTCGATCGGTGGCTCGCACCAGGATCGTGTAGCTGCCCGGCTCGAGCTTTGGCAGCCTCAAGGACCAGCGGGTGCCACCAGTGACCTTGGCCGCCGCGAACGAGGTACGTGCCCTCGCTTTCGTGGTCGCGCGAAAGCGCCCGCCGCGCAGGGCGAAGATGTGCCCGCCCCTGGTCCTGTACACCGCGACCTGCACGCTCACGGTGCCGCTGAGGGGAGTCCGGGCGGCGACCGATCCGGTCAGGGTCCGCCACGCGCTCGGCGATTCGCGGAGACGCCTGCAGGCCCTCCGCGAGAGCTTGCGCGAGCAGGGCGGCGTATTGAGCGTGACTGCGAGCACTGGCAAGATCAGCGGGCCGTCGAGTTCTGACCCGGACTCCACCGCGATGGAGTAGGTGCTCGTCGTCGTGTTCTGCAGCGCATCGTCGGCGCTCAAAGTGACCGTGTAGGTGCCGGGGGCGGCGAATGTGTGGGTCACGCTCGCGCCGCTCGCGGGTGGGGTGCCGTCGCTGTAGCTCCACGTCGGCTGGCCGGCTCCGAGCCCGGACCACAGATCGACCAGCGAGGCCGAGAGGGAGACGGGCTGCCCCACGGTGGCGGTGGCGGGTACGCTCGCGCCGAGCAGGATCGGTGGGCCGCCGTCGAAGGCCGCGGCGCGGAGCTGGTGGTTCAGTTCGTAGAGCGCCACCACGCTTCCCTGCCAGTCCCCGACGAGCGCCGGCGGATCGTAGTCCTGGCCCGCCACGTCGAGATTGCGGGCGACGTCGGGCAGGGTGGCGCCGCTCACCCAGCGCGCGCCCTGGATCGTCGCGTCGCTCGAGTCGCCCGGAACGTTGCCCCGCCAGGCGAAGTAGGCATCGTCGCCAAGGAACGCAATCGATCCAGAGAGCGTGTCCTCTTCAGGCGGCGAGAGGCAGCGCTGAGCGGTGAAGGCGCCGCCCGTGGGGGCGCGCAGGACCCCCTCGCAGCTTTCGCCGCTGCTGGTGCCCTGGAAGCTGTACAAAACGTAGGCCACGCCGCTGGGAGCCACCGCGGCGCTTTCGGGGGCGCTGCCACCCGTCACGAGCTGCGCCGGCGTGGTCCAGGAGCCGTTTGCGCCCTGGCGTGTGGTACCCCACACGTCGAAGGCCTTGGAGACTTCGCCGTACTGGTAGGCGAGGACGGCGTCGCCCGCTTCGTCCTCGCCGAGATGCAGCGCGTAAACGGAGTGCGTGATGTCCGAGCCCGTGATGTTCTCTTCGGGCCCCCACACCCCGCTGGCCGCCGGGCGGCGCCGGACGATCGCCGTGTAGCGGTCGTCTTCGGTGCTGGGGCTCCCGCCTTCGCTGAAGCGCCGCGTGTAGGCCGCGGTCAGGTCGCCGGCGGCGTCGAAACCCAGGCTGAGGCCCTCAGAGGATTCTTCCGGTGGCGAGATGCGCTGCACCGTCCAGGCCCCGCTGGGCGGGTGCACAGCGACGTCGAGGCGGTACACCGGCTCGCCCTCTTGTTTCCCCTGCTCCCCGCTCGCGAGGTGCTGCACACCGACGGCGGCGGTGCCGCCCGAGCCGATCGCCGGCGTGAGGTACTGGGAGAGGCCTTCCTGGCGTTCGGAGTCGGCGGCGATCGTGAAGGGCGCTTCCCACGTGCCGGCGCCCGCGGGACGATAGGCGGCGCGGTAGCGGTAGGGGGAGGTCGTGAGGTTGGACCCCGTCAGTTCCGACCACGCGGCGACCGCGGCGCCGTCGGGAGCGACCGCGATCTGCACCGAGGCCGGAATCGCCCCTTCGCCGGAGGGGATCGCGAGCTGGTCGGAGTAGCCGCCCCCGGGTGACATGGTGCCAATGTGCAGCATCGTCTCCAGCGGCGAGAGCGTCTCGATCTGCAGGAACGCCTCGTTGGCGATGCCCCCGCTCTGGTAGACGACCTGATCCGCGCCGGGCGTTGCTTGGAGCCTGTCGCTGCCGGGCACCGGGAAGTCGACGGGTGCCACCCATTCCGGCGCGGCACCCGCCGCGGGCGGGGCGAGCAACGGCATGAAGCAGGCGAGCGGCAGGGCGAAGAAGGCGAGCGGCCGGGCGGGGAGGGCAAATCGCCGGGTGATGTGGGCGAGCGGCCGGGCGGGGAGGGCAAATGGCCGGGTGATGTAGGCGAGCGACGCGATGGGGAAAGCCGACGGCTGGGCGAGGAGAGCGAGCTGCCGTGTGAGGATGGCAAGCGGCCGAACGGCACGGGGGTTTGGCATGGGAGCCCAGGAACCTACCCGACCACGAACACGAGCGTTCGCGCTGCGCCATGCACCGGCGCTGCCGTCAACCTGTAGCGCCCGGAAGCGAGCGTGCGGTGGCCCAGCAGATGGGCGTGGTGGCGACCGCCGCTCGCAGCGAGCGTGAGCGTGCCCGTCACACGCGCCCAGCGCAGGCGCCCGTGTGCCCGGACCTGCCGGGAGAGCGTGACCCGCACGCGGGCGGGAGCGCTGAGGGTGAACGCGAAGGCCACGTGGGAGAGCGCGGGCAGGCCGCGGGAGAGCGCCGCGCCGCCCGCGTGGGCAGTGAGCGCGAGGTGGGTGAGCCTGATTGCGGTCCTGCCGGAGCTGCTCCCGCCGGATTTTGCGTGTGAGGAGGACCCTGCGCCGAGCTCCGCTTCCGTGAGACCCGCCAGATCGCTCGTGCCGCCCGCGCCGGCGCTCTGGCTTGCGGGGGTTCCTTTGGAGCTCGCGCCCGCTGCTTCCCTAGCGGTCTTTTCGGCTGCCTTCAGCGCTTCTTCGACCTTCCTGGCTTCTTCAGCCTTCTTTGCTTCTTCGGCCTCCGCTGCTTCTTCGGCCAGCTTTGCTTCTTCGGACTGCCGTTCTTCGGCCGCTCTCTTTTCCCTGGCCTTCAATTCTTCTTCGGCCTTCTTTGCTTCTTCGGCCTCCCTCCTTTCGGCTTCCCGCTTCGCTTCTTCGGCCCTCGCCAGCTGTTCGGCTTCGCTGCCGGGAACGAAGGCGGCGATCCCGTTGGGGGCGCCCACCCCGGTGGGACCGTCGTAGCCGGGGGCGGCGTTGCAGATCAGCACCCCCGCGCCGCAGTCGAGCGGGGAGAGCGGTTCCATCGAGCCGCTGCAGCCGCCCGTGTAGAGGTTGTCGCACGTGCCGTTGCCCCCTTCTGTGACGTCATACAGCGAGGGGTCGCCGCGATGGGAGTAGAGCGTCTGGGCGGGGTATTCGACTTCGTGCGCCCCGCCGGCGAGCGCGAAGGTGGAGGCGATGATCGGGGAGGCGACGCTGGTGCCGCCGATCACGATCAGGTTCGTGGTGGAGGCGTGGGAGTCGTAGACGAGCACCCCGCTGTAGGGGTCGGCATCGGCTGCGACATCAGCGACGGCGCGTTCGGCGCCGCATCCGACAGAGGCCCAGTCGGGCACCTTCAGCTGCCATTCAGGGGCGGCGAAGCTGAGGCTGCAGCCCCCGCCCCCGGCGCCCTCGTCGCCCCCTTCGGGATCCGGGTCCTCGTTCCAGACCGACTCGCTCTGCCGCGCTCCGGCTTCGGTCAGGGTCAGCTCGGTGCCGCCGACGGCGACCACGTGGGGCGAGGAGGCGGGGTAGTCGGCGCCGGCGAAGTAGCCGGGTTCAGCGGCTTCGGCCTCGGTCCAGTTGAGGTAGCCGTCGTCGCCGGCGGCCGCGGTGATCACGGTCTTCGGATGGTCGAAGGCGGGGCTTTCGTGTGCGGGCTCGCTGCCACCCCACGAGTTGGAGACCTCGGTTGCGCCGAACTTCACCACCGCGGTGTCCTCGGCCGCTTCGAGGTCGTGAAAGGCGGATGTGTTGGCCTCGACGAGCAGGATGTGGCAGCTCTGGCAGATGGAGTGGGCGACATCGATATCGGTGGAGATCTCCACTGCCCAGCCCGCGGCTTCTTCGACTTCGGTGCACGCGGCCTGCTGTTTGGTGTTACTGCAGGTCGCTTCCCGTTCCTTTAGTTCTTTCGCGCTCCTGGGGAACGGGGTCCCACTCGCGCCTTCTTCTGCGCTGCCGCCGCTCTGGTCGACCTTCCTGAAGCAGCCGTTTTTCTGGTTGCATGCGGACAGGTCGATCGAGGGGGCGCTGTCGTAGACATTCAGGTCGGCTTCCGCATTCAGATCGTTGTACGCGTCCACGAGCGCGATCGTCTGCGGAGCGGAGCCCGGCGGTGGTTCCGTCGGCAGGTTGTAGGCGCTGCGCAGTTCTTTGGGGAACACCGGTTCGGGCGTCTGTCCCGCCGCGTAGCCGGGACCGACCTGCGTCCCGCCCGGCGAGGCGAGCGGCTGGGCTTCACCGACCCGGGTGCCGGGCGGCGAGGTGAGCGACTGCGCCAGGGGAACGACTCGTGTCCCTGGCGGCGAGGCGAGCGGCTGCGCCAGGGGGGAGCGCGCGCGGAGCGGGGCGCTCCCCGTCCTCGGCACCAGCTCCAACGCCAGGCAGCTCGCGTGGCCGGACGCGGGGGCCGTGCAGACGTGGCGGGTCTGGTATTCCGAGGCCCCCGGCGGCGAGACCGACCCGGCGGCAGCAGCGGTGGGCGGGCAGAGGGCGAAGAGGCACACCGCTGGGAGTGCGCGGCGCATCATTGCGGCGTGTCGTCTACGCCTCATCGGGTGCCGTCCATGGAATGAGTTCACCGTGCTCAAATCGACGGTAGCGGACGCGGGCATAATGTTGGAGCGATCGGCCGGACGAACGCACGGCTTGTGCCAGCCGCGGCGACTTCGCGGCCGCTCTCCCGCTGCACCCCCGCCACCCGCGGTCCCACCCGCGGGTTCATCTACGCTGCGCCTATGTCGCGCCTGTTCGGCATTCTGCCGGTCCCGACCTCGCGCTCGCGCAGAGAGGCGCTGGAGCGCCGGAGGGAGGCGAGCCTGGTTCTAGAGATGGCGCGCCTGCTGCTGGGAGGGGGGAGCCTCGCGGAGGCGCTGCCCACGGCGGCGGCGCGGATGGCGCAGGCGCTCGAACTGCAGTCCGCGGCGATCGTGATGGAGGCGGTGGAGCCGGATGCGCGCAGCGTGGCCTTCCCGCTGCGCGAGGGGGACCGCCGGCTGGGAACGGTGGTGGTGGGGTCGGACAGCTCCGAGCGCAGCCTCTACAGGCTCCAGGAGCGGGTGGTGCCGGCGCTCGAGGCGCTGCTGAGCGCGGCGCTGGAGCGGGAGTCGCTGCAGGATGGGGTGGTGGAGACGGCGGCGCTGCGCCAGGCCGACGTGGTCAAGACCGCACTGCTGCGGGCCGTGTCGCACGACCTGCGCAGCCCGCTCACGGCGATCTCGGCGGCGGCGGAGGCGATCGCGCTCCCAGGGGTCTCCGCGCCCGAGCGGGAGGAGCTTGCGGCGGCGATCCTGGGGGAGACGCGGCGGCTCTCGCGGCTGGTGGACAACCTGCTGGACCTCTCCAAGCTGGAGGCAGGCGCGGCGGAGCCGCGGCGGGAATGGCTTTCGGTCGAGGAGGTCATTGGGATGGCACTTGAGGATCTGGCCCCTCAGCAGGAGGCGTTCCAGCTCTCGATCGATCGGGGTCTGCCGCTGGTGCGAGCCGACTCGACGCAGCTCGAGCGGGCGTTCGTGAACGTGCTGGAGAACGCGCGGCGGCACTCGGGAGGGCACGCCGTGTCGGTGCGGGCGCGGGCGGTGAGGACGATGACCGGTGACGCGGATCGTTTGATCGTGCGCGTGGTGGATCGCGGCCCGGGCATCCCGCCCGCGCAGCTGGAGCGCGTCTTCGAGCCTTTCTACCGCGCGGGCACCGCGCGCGGCGGGCGCCGAGGCTCGGGCCTGGGCCTGGCGATCGCGCGCGGCTTCGTCGAAGCCAACGGGGGCTCCTTGCACGTGGAGTCGCTGCCCGGCCAGGGGGCGACGTTCGTGTTCGAGCTGCCGCTCGAGCGCACCGCGCCGGAGCCCACCGCACCGGTGCTGGCGTGAGGGGGACGCGCGCGGATGGCGGCTGAGAGCACCCCCGCAAGGCCGCGGGTGCTGGTGGTGGACGACGAGTTGCAGATCCTGAGGGCGCTGAAGGTGGTCCTGCGGGAGGCGGGCTTCGAGGTGTTGAGCGCGCAGAGTGCCCCCGAGGCGCTCGATCTCGCGGCGGTGAGGGCGCCGCGGGCGGCGATCGTGGATCTGGTGCTGCCCGATGGCGATGGGATTGAGGTGACGCGCAGCCTGCGGGAGTGGAGCGAGATGCCGATCCTGGTGCTCTCGGCGGTTGGGGACGAGGAGCAGAAGGTGAGGGCGCTGGAGGCGGGCGCGGACGACTACATCACCAAGCCCTTCGGGACGCGGGAGCTGGTAGCGCGTCTGCGGGCGGCCCTGCGCCGCAGCGAGGGGGCCGAGGAGGGGCAGCCGACGATCGCGGTGGACGGCCTGGAGGTGGACCTCGCCGCGCACGCGGTGCGCCGCGACGGTGCCCTCATCCACCTCACGCCGATCGAGTTCGAGCTGCTGCGGGTGCTGGCCCAGAACCGCGGCAGGCTGATGACCCACAGGGCGCTGCTGGGGGAGGTGTGGGGGCCAGGGTACGTGGACGACGTGCAGGCGCTGCGCACGCACATCGCGCGCCTGCGCGCGAAGATCGAGCCCGGAGAGCGCCCCCCGCGCTACATCCTCACCGACCCGGGCGTGGGGTACCGTTTCGCAGCTTGAGGGGTCCGCGTGGCTGAGGGGTCCGCGTGGCGTCGAACGGGGCCAATGGGTGCCATAGGCTTCCTCCGGCCATGCGCCTCCCGCTCATGTTCGTAGCAGCCGCGCTATACGCGCTGGCTCTCGCCGCGGGCACTGCCGCATCCAGCGCGAGCGCAACGACGACCGGCTTCCTCTCTGCGCCGACCGACCAGATCGCCGTGCCGGGGATGCTCGCGGGCGCCGAGGTGACACCCGAGGGCGATCTCTACACCGGGTGGGCCGAGTACGAGCTGCGTTTCGGTCATCGCCTGAGCGCCTGGTATCAGCCGACGCGAACCCTCCCCAATCCCTCCCTGCCGCTGCTGTCGAGCGCGCTCTCGGATGGGCCGGTGCGCTACACGCTGACTCTCTTCGCCGTCCCCGTCGCCGGGCGGCCCGTGGCCTACGAGACGATCACCGCCACAAACGGCTCGGGGCACCCGCGCGAGGCGCGGGTGGCGATGCTCGTCGCCTACACCCGCGGCCGTCAGATCCGCGGCCCCCACGGTGTCGTGACCGGCGCGTTCCGCTACGAGCGTCCGCTGAGCGGATCGAGCGCCGGCTCTTATGACCAGCCCGGCCAGCGTTTCTCGAAGGACTTCCTCTACGGTGTCGCCGGACGCGACCTGGATCGCTCCGGTCTCCTGCTCACGCGCGGTCCGGCGGCGCCGAGCCGTCGGCTGCTGACGCCAGCGTCGAGCGCGCCGACCGCGCTCCACGACGGGAGGCTCCTCAGCGCGCATCTGGGGGCCCACGGTCGGGTGAGCTTTACCTGGCAGATCCCGCTCAGTCCGCCCGCGGCCGGCTCCGGCGCCGATCTTGCGCTGGACGGTATGCCCCTCGCTGCCGCGCGCGCCGAGCTGCGCTCGATGTGGGCCTCCCAAGAGGCCGGGATGATGAGGATCAGCGTGCCCGAGGCCAAGGTCGAGGAGACCTACCGGGCGGCGATCACCGAGATCCTCGAGTCGCGCTACCAGACCCCCTCGGGCTGGGTTCAGAGTCCCAACCGGCTTCAGTACCAGGCATTCTGGATCCGCGACGCGGCGATCGAGACGGAGGCGCTAGACCTCGCGGGCCTTCACGCTGCGGCCGCTCAGAACCTGAGCTTCATGGACACCTTCCAGGAGCCCGACGGCCTCTTCATCAGTCAGACCGGGCAGTACGACGGGCTCGGCGAGGCGCTGTGGGCGCTCTCCCAGCACGCTCAGCTCTCCCAGGACCCCGCCTACGCCGCCGCGCAGCTCGGCCGTATCGGCGCCGCGATCGACTGGCTCTCTTCCGCCACCGCGAGCGATCCCCTGGGGCTGCTGCCCGCGAGCGACCCCGAGGACAACGAGCTGGCGTATGGGCACATCACCGGCGATGACCTCTGGGCGGCCGCCGGGCTGCGCTCGGCGATCGCAGATGCGACGCTGGCGGGGCAGAGCGCCGACTCGGCGGCCACGCGGGCCGAAGCGAATGCCGATGCCGCTGCATGGGCCGCCGTAGATCGACACTTCGAGGCGGTGCTCGACCGCGCCATCGCCGGGGCGGTTGCCCGCGAAGGGCACATCCCCCCGGTGCTCGACGCGAAAGGCGGGCAGGGCTGGGGCAACTACTGGGCGGCCTTCCCAGTGCAAGTGCTCAGCGTGCGATCCCCCGCCGTCAAAGCCACTGTGGCCTGGGCGCGCGCGCACATGGCCGAGGGGCTGCCCACCTACCTGAGTGGCCACGACCTGCACGACTACCTTGGGTTCAGGATCTTTCAGACCGAGCTGGCCGCCGCAGACGCCGCGGGCGCGATCGCGGGCCTCTATGCCGAGCTCGTTCACACCACCTCCACCGACGGCGGATGGGAGACCGGCATCGCCCCCTTCGGTGGGCGCGCCTCGGTAACCAACCTCGCCCCGCACGGCACCTTCGCCGCGGAATATGTGGCGCTCCTGCGCAACATGCTGGTCGCCGACAGCCCCTCCGGCGGCGTGGAGCTCCTCACCGGCGCGAGCCCCGCGTGGCTTGCTCCGGGGCAGCACATCGCGGTCCTCGCGGCGCCCACCGATCACGGTGCGATCTCGTTCACCGAGCGCTCCACGCGGCGCGGAGAGACGCTGACGTGGCGCAGCGACCTTAACCCCGGCACACCGCTTGGCTGGGTGCTGCCCGCATGGGCGAGGCATGCGCGTACTGCGGGCCGGCCCGTGAGCGGCTCGGCGGTCGCGTTGCACGGTCCCCGGGGCTCGGTCACCGTCACGTTTGGCGGCCGCCGCCCGGCGCAGTCCTATGCCCTTGCCGCCGCCGCCCTCGACGCCGCCTACCGGGCTCACGGTCGCCCCGCGCCGCTGGTGCCGGCACCGTAACGAAATCGTTATACCCCAGAGGTGAATCGTCATGCGGCCGTGATGGCGTAGCGAGAATAGTTAGCGCATGGACGCGGTGGCGGTGTTGATCGGGATTGCGATGTTCGCGATCCTGCTCGCGATAGTCGAGGGGATAGATCGCATATGAGCACTCTCCCCCTGGGCGCGTTCATCGCTCACATGAGCGGCGCCGACTTCTTCGGCCTGGTGGTGTCGGTGCTGATCATCGCCTACCTCTTCTACGCCCTCATACGTGGAGAGAACCTCTAGGCGATGACCTTCACCGGCTGGCTTACGATCGTGCTGTTCGCGGTCATATTGACCGTGCTCGCTCTCCCGCTCGGCAGTTACATGGCGAAGGTGTACACCGGCCAGCGGGTCATTCTGACACCGCTGCTGGCCTGGCCGGAGCGGATGCTCTACAGGGTCCTGCAGGTGAACCCCAAGCGCGAGCAGGACTGGAAGTCCTATGCGAAAAGTCTGATCGTCTTCTCGCTCGCGGGGTGGCTCGTGCTGTACCTGATCCTTCGCACCCAGGACGCCTTCTGGGTGCCCCACGCGCTCAACCCGCTCGGCTACCACTCGGCTCCGTGGAACGTCAGCTTCAGCGTCGCCTCCTCGTTCATGACGAACACCAACTGGCAGTTCTACAGCGGCGAGACGACGATGAGTTACTTCAGCCAGATGGCGGGCCTCACCGTCCAGAACTGGCTGTCGGCCGGCGTGGGGATCGTCGTGGCGGTCGCGCTCATCCGCGGGATCGTCGGGCGGACGGGCAAGAGCCTCGGCAACTTCTGGGAGGACATGGTGCGCACGATTCTCTATGTGCTCGCTCCCCTCTCGGTGTTCGTCGCGCTCGTGCTCGCCTCCCAGGGTGTGATCGCGAACCTCTCCAACTACCTCGTGGTGCACACGATCACCGGCCTCACGCAGACGATCGCGATGGGCCCGGTCGCCTCGCAGCACTCGATCATGCTGCTCGGCACCAACGGCGGCGGCTTCTTCAACACCAACGCCGCCCATCCTTTCGAAAACCCGACCCAGTTCACTAACTTCTTCGAGATGCTGGCGGTGCTGATCATCCCGGCGGCGCTGGTGTTCACATACGGGCGGATGGCGGGCAACCGCCGTCAGGGCTACGCGATCTACACGACGATGATGATCATGTTCCTCGGCGCCGTGTGCGTCGCCTACATCGCCGAGGCCCATGGCTCGCCCGCCCAGCACGCCGCGGGCCTCCATACGGGTGTGATCCACGGCTCGGGCGGCGGCAACATGGAAGGCAAGGAGCAGCGCTTCGGGATCGCCGGGTCGGCGCTGTTCGACGTGGTCACTACCGTCACCTCCTGCGGTGCGGTGAACAGCGCGCTCGAGTCCTTCACCGGCATCGGCGGCGCTGTGCCGTTCGCCAATCTGTCGGCCAGCGAGGTGATCTTCGGCGGCGTCGGCACGGGGCTCTACTCGATCCTGCTCTACGTGCTGCTGGCGGTGTTCATCGGGGGGCTGATGGTCGGGCGCACGCCGGAGTGGCTCGGCAAGAAGCTCGAGGCGCGGGAGATCAAGCTCGCCGGCCTCGGCATCCTGATCACGCCGCTCGCGGCACTGTTCTGCACGGCCCTGGCCACCGCGAGCAAAGCCGGACGAGCGTCGATCTCCGAAGTGGCGCTCTCCAAGGCGGGCAGCAACACGCCGCAGGGCTTCTCGGAGACCTTCTACGCCTACCTCTCCCAGGCCAACAACAACGGCTCCGCGTTCGCCGGCTACACCGGCTTCATCCAGCCGAACGCCGGCAGTCTGGGCTCCCACGGCGTCACCTTCGCCGACCTGCTGGGGGGCTTCGACATGATGTTCGCGCGCTACGCCCCGATCCTCTTCGCGCTTGCCGTAGCCGGTGCGCTGGCGGGCAAGCGCGTCACGCCCGCGGGCCTCGGCACGATGCGCACCGACAACGGCACCTTCGTGGTGCTGCTGATCGGCGTGATCGTGCTCGTCGGCGCGCTCACCTTCTTTCCCGCCCTCCTGCTCGGCCCGATCGTGCAGGGCCTAACCGGACATCTGTACTGAGAGACGGCTGAAGATGAAACGCGACATCGTCTCTGAGATGGGGGAGGGCAGGCCCTCCCCCATGACCCCCTCCCCCTCCCCCTTGCAATGAAACGCGACATCGTCACCTCGATCATCGGCATCGTCCTCTTCACGATCCTGCTCGGGATCGTCTACCCGCTCGCGATCACCGGCATCAGCCAGGTCGCCTTCTCCGGCGACGCCAACGGGCAGCAGATTCACCTCGACGGCAGGCTGGTGGGCTCGAAGCTCATCGGCCAGAACTTCGGGACCCCGGTACTCGAAAAGAACGGCAAGCCCAAGGAAGTGAAAGGCGCGGTCGTGACCGAAGCGGACCCGCGGTACTTCCAGTCGCGCCCCTCCGCCACCGAAGGCGGAGCCAACAACGCCGCCGCGAGCACCTTTTCCAACCACGGGCCCAACAGCGTGAAGACCAAGGAAGCGAACGAAGAAAACATCAAGGCGTATCTCGAACTGAACAAGAACCCGGCCACCAAGGCCGAATACGACCCCGGGCTGACCGTGGCGAGGATCCCGGTCGACGCCGTCAACAGCTCCGCTTCGGGCCTGGATCCTGAAATCTCACAGGCCAACGCCTGGATCCAGGCCTACCGCGTGGCGGCGGTGCGCCACGTTCTGCGGGGGGTAGTCGATCGGCTGATCTCGAAGTACACCTCGGGACGGGGCCTCGGGTTCTCGGGCGAACCGGGAGTGAACGTGCTCGAGCTCAACCTCGCTCTCGATCGCATGCCGAAGATCTTGGTGATCAAGTGAGCGCGTCGATGGTCAAAAAGCCGGGCCCCGATCATCTCCAGGAGGGTGCGAGCTGATGTCCACGATTCCCGCCGCCCACGAGCGCAAGGCCGTCTCGCTGTTCCAGCGCGAGATCGTGGTGCGCGCGCTGATCGACAGCTTCAAGAAGCTCGACCCGCGCGTACAGGTCCGCAACCCCGTGATGTTCGTCGTGGAGATCGGCGCGGTGATCACGACGGGGACGTGGCTGATCCAGGCGTTTGGCGGCAAGCCGCTCGGCGGCGGCAACGAGCCGGCTTGGTACACGTTCACGATCGCCTTCTGGCTGTGGCTGACGGTCGTGTTCGCGAACATGGCGGAGGCGTTCGCCGAGGGTCGCGGCCGCGCGCAGGCAGACACGCTGCGCTCGATGCGCAAGGAGACAGTCGCCACGATGCGCGGCGGGGGCACGAAGGCCGCTTCGGAGCTCACTCGCGGCGACATGGTGGTCGTGGAGGCGGGCGAGCTGATCCCCGGCGACGGAACGGTGGTCGAGGGTATCGCCACGGTCGACGAGTCCGCGATCACGGGCGAGTCCGCGCCGGTGATCCGCGAGTCCGGAGGCGACCGCAGCGCGGTGACGGGCGGCACGCGCGTGACCTCTGACCGGATCGTCGTGGAAATCACCCAGGAGCCCGGGCACTCCTTCCTGGACCGCATGATCGCGCTGGTCGAGGGCGCCGAGCGGCGCAAGACGCCGAACGAGATCGCGCTCAACATCCTGCTGGCGGCGCTGACGCTGATCTTCATGATCGTGGTAGCGACGCTGCGCCCGTTCGGGCTGTTCGCGGGCACCGCGATCTCCGAGACCACGCTGATCGCGCTGCTGGTCGCGCTGATCCCCACCACGATCGGCGCGCTGCTCTCGGCGATCGGGATCGCGGGCATGGACCGCCTCGTGCGCCGCAACGTGCTCGCGCTCTCCGGCCGCGCGGTGGAGGCCTCCGGCGACATCGACGTGCTGCTGCTGGACAAGACCGGCACGATCACGATCGGCAATCGCCTGGCCAGCGAGTTCATCCCGATGCCGGGAGTGCCCGAGTCCGAGCTGGCCGAAGCGGCGCAGCTCTCCTCGCTCGCCGACGAGACGCCGGAGGGCCGCTCGATCGTGGTGCTCGCCAAGCAGTACGGCATCCGCGAGCACGACATGTCCTCGCTGAACGCGACCTTCGTGCCGTTCACCGCGCAGACCAGGATGAGCGGCGTCGACTACGACGGCCAGCAGCTACGCAAGGGCGCGGGGGACTCGATCGTCGAGTTCGTCAAGAAGGAGGGCGGCTCGCCGCCGCCGGAGCTGCAGGCGCAGCTCGACCGCATCGGCCGCGAGGGCGGCACGCCGCTGGCGGTCTCGCGCGACAGCCAGGTGCTCGGCGTGATCTACCTCAAGGACACCATCAAGGAGGGTATGAAGGTCCGCTTCGACCAGCTACGCGCGATGGGCATCAAGACGGTGATGGTGACCGGCGACAACCGCCTCACTGCCGCCAAGATCGCCGAGGAGTCCGGCGTGGACGACTTCCTCGCCGAAGCGACCCCCGAGGCGAAGCTCGCGCTGATCCGCGAGCAGCAGCAGGACGGGCGCCTCGTGGCGATGACCGGGGACGGCACCAACGATGCCCCCGCGCTCGCGCAGGCCGACGTGGGGGTGGCGATGAACACCGGCACCCAGGCGGCGCGCGAGGCGGGCAACATGGTCGATCTGGATTCCAACCCGACGAAGCTGATCGAGATCGTTGAGGTGGGCAAGCAGCTCTTGATCACGCGCGGCGCGCTCACAACCTTCTCGATCGCTAACGACGTCGCCAAGTACTTCGCGATCCTCCCCGCGATCTTCATCAGCACCTACGCCACGAGCGCGGGCGGCAAGGGCCCGCTGCACGTGCTCAACATCATGGACCTTGGCACCCCACAGTCGGCGATCGTCTCGGCGATCATCTTCAACGCGATCGTGATCCCGCTGCTGATCCCGCTCTCGCTGCGCGGCGTGCGCTACCGCCCGATCGGCGCCAGCGCGCTGCTGCGGCGCAACCTCTGGATCTACGGCCTCGGCGGCATCATCGCGCCCTTCATCGGGATCAAGCTGATCGACCTGATCGTGCACAACCTGCTTGGGGCGTAGAGCACGGCAGAGACGCCTCTCCTCGTCCCCCTCCGGGGATTTGATCCCGGACTGCCCGCCAGGGCCGGATGGAGGGGGGCTCCGTGGTCAGGAGTTCGCGAGCAGCACCGCCGCGAAGGCAACGTAGAAGGCGATGATCAGCGCGCCGGGAACGCGGCGCAGGCCGTGATCGAGGTAGGCGCTCGCGAGCGCGAAGGCGGTCAGGCCGAGGTAGCAGGCGGCCACGAAGGTCGTCTGCCCGGAGGGCGCGCCCAGGCCGACGATCGCCCCCGGCAGCAGCAATCCCGCCACGACGTTGAGCGCGTTGCTGTTCAGCGCGGTGCTGAGCACGGCAGCTCCCCGGCCGCGGGTGGCGAGGTACACGGCGGCGACGGCGTTGGGCAGGCTCGTCACGGCGGCGAGGATCAGGCCGCCGACCACGATCCCGGGAATCGCGTGGCGCGTCCCGAGCTCGGAGGCGGTGAGCTCCATCGCGATGCTCGCGCCGACCACCACCAGCACGGCAAGCACTGCGAGCGCGCCGTCGCGGGGGCCCCCGCGGCTGGGGTGGATCGCGACTTGCAGCTCCTGCTCCTCCTCTCTTACCGCCTCCGCGAGCCAGGCGGCCCAGGAGTTTGGACGCAGGCGCTCAATCCGCTCGAGGCCGATGCCGAGGATCGCCAGGTACGGCACGAGCACCGCCAATACGGCGAGCAGCCCCGCCAGGGGCGGGAGGATCCCGACTACCACCAGCAGACATCCCGCGGACGTCCACAGCGCCACAGCGCCGCCCAGCTCGATCACCCGCCTGTGCAGCGCGATCCGGCCGGCGACTACCGCGGCGAGGCCGAGCAGTGCGGCGAGGTTGAAGACGTTCGAGCCAATCACGACCCCCGCGCCGATGTGCGGGTCGTGCCTGATGAGTGCGGTCACCGCGGCGGTGACCTCCGGCGCGTCGGCTGCGAGTGCGGCGAGCATCCCGAGCAGCGCCTCGGAGAGGCCGAGCCGCGCCCCCACACGCTCGAGCCTGACGACCAGCACCCAGCTGGAACCGAGGCTCACCACGACGCCGGTCACGAAGATGAGGCTCAGCAGCGCGTCGGACACTACTGCGGCGCTGCGATCTCGAAATGGCTCCGGGTCACCAGGATCTCCACGGGTAGTGGCACGCCGACCAGGCTTCCCGGCTCTCCGCGCAAAACTCTACCTGAAACCGCTCCCTCGGCCGAGCGCTCCCCCGCCGAGCAATGCAGGACAATGAGCCGCTGTGCCATCCGATCGTGGACACCTCAAGGTATTCATCGGGATGGCCGCGGGCGTGGGCAAGACCTACCGAATGTTGCAGGAGGGTCAGGCGGAGGCCGAGGCGGGCCGTGACGTGGTGGTGGGCTATCTGGAGCCCCACGGCCGGATGGAGACGGTCGCCCAGGGAGAGGGCCTCGAGCTCGTCCCACGCCGGCGGGTTCGCTACCGCGACACCGACCTCGAGGAGATGGACCTGCCGGCGGTGCTGGCGCGCGCGCCGGAGCTGTGTCTGATCGACGAGCTCGCGCACACCAACGCGCCGGGGGTGGAGCACGAGAAGCGCTATGAAGACGTGCGCGACGTGCTGGCGGCGGGGATCGACGTGTTCTCCACGGTCAACGTGCAGCACCTGGAGAGCCTCAACGACCAGGTGACCCAGCTGACGGGGGTGCGCGTGCGCGAGACGATCCCCGATGCGGTGCTCTCCGCGGCGGACGAGACGGTGCTGGTGGACGTCACGCCGGAGGCGCTGATCGGGCGGCTGCGCGCCGGCAAGGTCTACGCCCCGGAGCGGGTGCAGGCGGCGCTCGGCAACTTCTTCAAGATCGAGAACCTCGCGGCGCTGCGGGAGACCGCACTGCGCCAGGTGGCGGAGGGAGTGGAGCACGAGCGCCTCGTGCGCGAGGTCCCGGCGGCGCGCGGGCACGAGGACCGGCTGATCGCCCGGGCGGCCCCCCAGGTGATCTCCGAGCGGCTGCTCGCGCTCGTCAAGCCGACCCCGCGCTCGGGGCGGGTGGTGCGCCGCGCGTGGCGCTCCGCGCAGCGGCTGGGGGCGGAGCTCGACCTGCTGGTGGTGCGCCCTCCGGGCGTGACGCCGAACACCGAGTACCGCGAGCAGCTCGAGGCGCTGCGTCGCCTGGCCTCGGTGCTGGGGGCGCACCTGCTGATCGAAGAGGCCGACGACGTGGCGGAGAGCGCGATCCGGGTAGCGCGGGGGAGAGGCACCACGTACCTGCTGATGGGGACGCCCAAGCCCCGCAACGCGTGGCGGCGCCTGAGTCAGCCGGCGCTGACGTTCCGGCTGCTGAAAGGCCTGCCGGGGGTTGACATCAGGATCGTCGCGGACCGCACGCTGCTCCCCGCTAGCAGCGAGGCGGAGGGGGAAGGGGTGGGGGAGGGGGGGTTGGCTCTATGACCCCGCTTGCCGCGGTCCTGATCGTCCTCGCGCTGGCGGCCGGCTACGGAGGCGCCCTGGCTCTGGAGCGCCGCCGGCGCAATCGCGCGCTGCGCGGGCGCACGCGGGTGCGGCGGGTCGCGTTCCCGTTCACCGGCGAGGGGCTCTCGGAGCCCGCGCTCGCGGCCGCTCTGCGGCTCGCCCGCGTGGAGGGGGCGACGCTGATGCCGGTCTACCTGGCGCTGGTGCCGATGCGCCTGTCGGTGGACGTGCCGCTGCGCAGCGAGTGCGACGTGGCGCTGCCGATGCTGGAGGCGATCGAGCAGCGCGCGGCCCGCGCGGAGGTGCCGGTGGACTCGCGCATCGAGCGCGGGCGCACGGTGCGCCACGCGCTGCGGGAGCTGATTGCACACGAGAGCTTCGAGCGGATCGTGGTGGCGGCGGGCGCGGACAGCTCAGGGGAGGGCTTCACGCCGGAGGCGGTGGCGTGGCTACTCACCAACGTCCCGGGGGAGGTGATCGTGCTGCGCTCCGCGGAGGCCGCCCCGCAGGCTTCATTGCAGCTCGCGGAATCGGCTGAGCAGGCTTCCTAGCAGCCCATGGGGTCGGCGTTGCGGAATCGTGGCAGCCCCTGGGGTTGGTGCCGCAGGCTTCGTTGCAGGCCGGCGAATCGGCGCCGCCGCAACCTCGGGGTGCATAGCCTGTTGGCATGCACATGCCCGGATCCCTTCCCCGCCGGCCGATCCCCGGCCGGCCCACCATCCTCTTCCTCCCGCTGCTGGGCGCGGCGCTGATCGGTGCGCTGGCGTTCGCCTGGGCGCTCGCCGCGCCAGCCGGCAGCGCGCTCGCCCGCCACGCTCGCCCGCCCGCACGCGAGAGCTCCTCCAAGCAGACCCGCCCGCGTGGCCCCTCCTATATGACAGGCCTCAGCGACTCGCACGACGAGATGTTCGGGAACTCGCTGTGGCAGCAGCTCCACACGCAGATCGTCCGCCTGACGGTGCCCTACGACGTGGCCGTGCGGCCGTATGACCTGGAGCAGGCGGAAGCGTGGATCCACGCCGCGGAAGCGCGCCACCAGAAAATCCTCCTTGCCTTCTACCACTCCGAGTACACGCCGATGAAAATGCCGAGTGTCGCGACCTACAAGCGCGACGTGGCGAAGTTCATCAAACGGTTCCCGCACATCCGCGAATACCAGGCGTGGGACGAGGCCAACCGCGGTTATGTGCCCGGCTACTTCCAGAGCCCCACCGCCGTGCAGGACGCGCAGTACTACCAGGCGCTCAAGCGCGACTGCATTCCCTGCACGGTGGTCGGGCTGGACGTGCTCGACCAGCAGGTCATCTACACGACGATCGACTACATCGCCGAATTCAAGCGCGAGATCGGCCGCCTGCGGACGGTGATGCCGACGACGTGGGGCCTGCACGACTACTCGGACGTCAACCGCTTCGAAAGCTGGCGCACGCGCGACCTCGACGCGGACCTGGGCGGCGAAGTGTGGCTGACCGAGACCGGCGGGATCGTAAAGTTCGGCAACGATTTCACCAACAGGAACGGCTCGGGTCTCAGGCGCGCGGCGAAGGTGCTCAACTTCACGTTCGGCGTGGCGGCCTCCAACCCGCGGATCAAGCGCCTCTACATCTACGACTGGACGGGCGGCAACGCCTCCACGCGCTTCGACGCGGGCCTGATGAACGCCCACGACCAGCCGCGCCCCGGCTACGTGGTGGTCTGCAAGCAGCTACACGCCGCGCACTGCAATGTGCGGACGGTCTACAACTGACTCGGCCGCTGCTGTTCTATCCCGGCCCGCCTTCATGCTGTCTGTCGTCGTCCAAGCAAGTGGTCCGCGTGATACGCCACGTGAGCCCGGGCCGAGAGACCGAAGGAGGCTGCGGCAATGGTATTGGATCGTGCTCAGCGCGACGCGCTGCGCCAGTTCCTCGTCACTGACCTGGCTGGTGTTGGGGACGTGGCGATCGTCCTCCAGGAAGGCGAAGTGGCCGAGGCGCTACGGCTGCGAAACCAGTTCGAAGAGGACCTGAGGCTGCTCGACCTGCTGGGCTGGCAGGCCACTGGAGATCGGGACTGTTTTGAGCTGACCCCCTCGGAGGAGGTGGTTCGTGTTCTCGGACGGCTGCACGTCAGGGCGACAGGGCTGATCGCGAGCACTGTGGCCGAGTTTGACGGCGAGGATCTCAACGAGGCCCTACGGGTGGCCGAGACCTGCGCGACAGCGCTGCGCGGACTGCGGTCCGGCGGTGAAACGGAGGAGCGCTGTCCAACTTGTGACTCGGGACACTGAAGCGATTTCAGTGTCCCCGACGTTCGGAGGGTGGCGGCTGCCCGGCCGCGGCTGCGCGGTCGCGTTCGGCCTCGTCGTTTGCGTGCGCCGCCAGCTCCGCGATGGTCATCTCGAGGCTGCTCGCGAGGCCGGAGAGCTTCTCCCACGACAGGTTGCGACCTTTCACCTCCAATTTCCTGCAGGTAGGTGCGATCCATCCCTGCTACGTCGGCGAGAGCCTCGATCGATACGCCGCGGGCATTGCGTAGACGGCGTACGACGCGGCCAAGGTCACGTGTGGTCGCTTGGGGGACGGACACCCCCTGCACGTTTACGGGTGAGCGCCGAAAGCGCCAGAGACGTTTGTCCGTCAGATTATAATCAGATAATGATTGGTCCTCGGCGACGTGGTGGCTGATCCGCCCTACAGTTGGTTATACTCAGAGTATGACTTACAAGGTGGGGCCCAAGGGTCAGGTCGTTATCCCCAAGGGGATCCGCGACCGTGTCGGCATCGGGCCCGGGGATCGGGTGATGGTCGACGAGGATCACGGCACTGTCCGTATTCGCAAGACGCTCACGGACCCCGCTGAGCGTAGGGTGATCCTCGCCAGCCTGCGCGGGGCGCTGAGAGGTGGTCGGCACGATCTCCTCGCGAAACTGGAGGCCGATCATCGCAGGGAGGTAGAGGCGGACGAGCGCGAGCGGCGCAAGCGCGGGCTTTGACGGCCGTGCTCGACGCCTGGGCAGTGCTCGCGCTTCTGGGCGGCGAGCCGGCCGCTGCTCGGGTGCAGGAACTGATCCTTGCCGAGAGGACCGTGATCTCTTCGATCAATCTGGGCGAGGTGCTGTACTGGACTGAGCGTGAGCGTGGACAGGGCGAGGCCTATGGATTGATCGAGCAGTTGCGCGCGGTGATGGAGGTCGAAGCCCCCGATTGGCCTCTGGTCAGCGCCGCCGCTCACGTCAAGGCGGGGGGCGGTCTCTCCTACGCCGATGCGTTCTGCGTAGCCACCGCCCAGCGCCATCAAGCCACGCTGTACACCGGCGATCCCGAGATCCTCGCGCTCGACGGCCTTGCTGAGACGATCGACCTACGTGAGAGACCTCCACCGTCATCCTAAGTCTCGGAATCTATTTTGACTTACAGAACGGTCTCCCGGGCCATCACGTCAGCAACGCGCTTTGCTCTTTGCTCCGCGGGCGCTCTTTGCCAAACGGTTCTGTGGGAGAACGCCCGTCGCTCCGCCAAACCCGCGCACCGACCAGTGCGAGCAGGGCGAGCCCGCAGGCCAACGGGACGAGTGCGCGCAGGGGGTAGGAGCCGAAATAGGCGCCGTTGCTCAGGGCGCGGGGGTCGCCTGAGTCGTAGACGTCCAGTAGTCCCTGGTGGTCGAGGCCGAGCAGGGTGGGCCCGAGGGCGGCGAACAGCGCCCAGGCGGCGAGCGCGAGCACTCCGGCCCCCAGCGAGGAGCGGGTGAGGCGCATCCGGGGGGTTGCCGCGGCGGCGAGCCCGAGGGCGCCGGCGGCGGGGAGCAGGAAGGTCCAGATCGACGCCCAGCCGAAGCCGAGGCCGTAGGCGCTGGCGATGGTGGGCTGGAAGAAGCCCCTCAGCAGGTGGCGCATCCAGGTGACTGTCTGGGTCTCGTAGCCGACCAGGGGGTGGGTGATGGTGGCGAGCAGGGTGCACACGATTGAGGCCGCGGCCAGCGCGATCGTGGGGCCGGGCCAGCGCTTGAAGGAGATCGCCAGGGGGAGCGCGAGAAAGGGGACCATCGTGGCGAGGAAGCGGGGCCCCATGAAGGCGCCGCCGAAGGGCAGGTAGTAGCCGGAGTCGTAGGTGATGTAGCAGAGGCACACGCCCCCGATCGCCAGGGCCTCCGCGCGGCGACCGCGGCGGTAGAGGGCGACCGTTCCGAGCGCGCCCATCGCCAATACGGGGGCGATCGTGAAGAGGCCGCGGGAGTCCAGCAGCAGCGTGGCGGCGACGCGCAGGCTGGGTGCGGTGATCCCAAAGAAGCCACGTTTCTGCTGGGCCACGTTGGCGTAGGCGACGTGCGTCCAGGAGTGAAAGGCGGCGTGGTCGTAGAGCAGCACCGGCACGATCCCCACCAGGATCCCCGCCAGGTAGGCGCCCCCGCGGCGCAGCGCCCACGCAGGCGTGAGCGCGTCGCGGCGGGAGAGCAGGTAGAGCCCGAGCACGCCGCCGAGCAGCGCGATCGGGTACTCCGAGGAGATCCCGTAGCCGATCGCCAGGCCGGCCGCCCCGGCGAGCCACGCTCGCGGGGGGCCGTCGCGCTCGCGCATCAAGAGCGTGAACGCGGCGAACCCGAGGAAGGCGGTGAAGACGTGTGAGAAGAACAGCGTGGAGAGCGGCGCCACCATCGTGCCGAGGCCGAGCGTGATCGCGGTGGCGGCTCCGAAGCCGGGCTCGAGGCGCTCGGCGGCGCGCCACACGAGGATCAGCAGCAGCAGGCCGGGGAGCACGTTGCCCCACAGCCCCACGAGGTAGACGACCTCGTCCGCGCCCCGCTGTGCCTGGGATTCACGGGCCCACCCGTCGGCGCCCACGCCCTCGAGCACGGTGTACCAGGGCAGCACGTAGAGCGCGAGGCCGGGGGCGCGGGCGGAGTACCAGTGGCCGTGGTAGTGGACCTTGTCGCCGGTGTTCCGCTCGTAGGGGTCGATCGTGGTGGCGTTGTGGTAGAGCGCCTGCAGCAGATCGTAGTGGGAGGTCTGGTTCCAGGAGAAGTTCTGGATCAGTGTCGCGTAGGAGAGGCCCACGAGCAGGACCGCCGCAAGGGCGAGGCGTCTCTTTCCGCTCGTGTTGCGCGCTACGATCGGCTGAGGATAATGAGAGTCCTGGTCGTAGGAGCCGGCGGAGTGGGTGCGGCGTTCGCAGCGATCGCCCAGCGCCGGCCGGCGTTCGAGAAGGTGGTGCTGGCCGATGTCTCTCCGCGGCGCGCGCACGACGTGGTGGCGCGGCTGGGGGAGGCCGACCGCTTCGCGGCCGAGCAGGTGGATGCCTCCAGTCGCGAGCAACTGGTGGAGCTGATCGCGAGGGTCGGGCCGGACGCCGTGCTCAACGCCTGCGACCCCCGCTTCAACAAGCCGATCTTCGCGGCGGCGTTCCAGGCGCGCACCACCTACCTGGACATGGCGATGACGCTCTCGCACCCCCACAAGCAGCGCCCCCACGAGCTGCCCGGGGTGATGCTCGGCGAGCATCAGCTCGCGCGCCACGAGCAGTGGGAGCGGGCCGGGCTGCTGGCGCTCGTGGGGATCGGGGTGGAGCCGGGGCTCTCCGACGTGTTCGCGCGCTACGCCTCCGATGAGCTGTTCTCAAGGATCGAGGAGGTGGGGGTGCGCGACGGGGCGGACCTGGTGGTGGAGGGGTACGACTTCGCGCCCACCTTCTCGATCTGGACGACGATCGAGGAGTGCCTGAACCCGCCCCTGATCTGGGAGCGCGAGCGCGGTTTCTACACCACCCCGCCGTTCTCCGAGCCGGAGGTGTTCGAGTTCCCGGAGGGCATCGGCAGGGTGGAGTGTGTGAACGTGGAGCACGAGGAGGTGGTGCTGATCCCCCGCTGGGTGGCGTGCGAGCGGGTGACGTTCAAGTACGGCCTTGGGGAGGAGTTCATCGGGGTGCTGCGCACGCTGCACAAGCTCGGCCTGGACTCGACCCGGCCGGTGTCGGTGCGCGGCGTGGAGGTGGCCCCGCGCGACGTGGTGGCGGCCGCGCTGCCCGACCCCGCGACGCTGGGGGAGCGGATGAGCGGGCGCACCTGCGCGGGCACCTGGGTGAGGGGCACGGGCAGGGACGGCGCGCAGCGCTCGACCTACCTCTACCACGTGGTGGACAACGAGCAGACGATGCGCGAGTACGGCAGCCAGGCGGTTGTGTGGCAGACCGCGGTCAACCCCGTCGTGGCGCTGGAGCTGCTCGACGAGGGTGCGTGGAAGGGCACGGGCGTGCTCGGCCCCGAGGCGTTCCCGCCCACACCGTTCCTGGAGCGTCTTGCTGAGCTGGGCTCACCCCACGGCCAGCGGGAGATGTGACGCTGAATGAAGGCTCCGAGGTCTGCGCTGGTGGAGGGGCTCCGAGGTCTGCGCCGGGGCATGTGGGAGCGAGGCGCGGGCCTCCTCGTGCCGGCGCGCCTCGCTCCTGCCCCCCCAAGGGCAGTTGACGGCCTCAGAACTCCACGCGCGCAGGAACCGGCCCGGTTGGGGGCGGCTGCTTGAGCAGCCCTGGAGGTGCTGTTTCGGTTTTGCGAGAGAAGAACTCGCGGAAGTATGGGCGCGAGACGAGCATGATGATGGCACCCAGGAGCATTCCGCCGATGCCCATCCACAGCGGCAGCGTGATGCCGAGGATCGGCTTGGATTCGACGTTGGCCGTGTGCGAGTAGTAGAACGCCGCCTTGATGCCGATGCCGAACAGCATCAGGCCGCCGAGGAGCGGGCCGATGCCCAGCAGCAGCAGGTTGCGCGTGCTTTCGCGCAGCTCGCGCCGGAAGTACCAGGCGCAGGCCACGCCGGTGAAGCCGTAGTAGAAGCAGATCGGAAAGCCGATCGCCGTGAGCGAGTCGGAGAGCACGCTCGCGGAGAGCAGCAGCAGGGCGATCGTGATCATGATCGACAGGGCGCCGAAGCCGAGCGTCGAGACGGTCGGCGTGAGGTAGCGTTTGTGGACCCGGGCGAGCAGGTTGGTGACTGCTTTCCAGTGCGCCATCGACAGCGTGGTGCGGGCGGTCGGCAGGATCGTCGTCTGCGTCGAGGCCGACGCCGAGGTGAGCACCGCGACGATCAGCAGCTTGTTCAGGGGTTCGCCGAACACGCCCGCTCCGAGCGCCTTGAGGATGTCTTCCTGGTTGGCTTCGTTGGAGAGGAAGCCAACCCCGTGGAAGGACTGGGCGGCGGCGGAGACGACCACGTAGATCAGCACGAGCAGGATCGTGGACATGACCGCGGCCTTGCCCGGCCCCTCGGCGGGGTCCTCGGACTCCTCGTTGACCGCTACCCCGGAATCCCAGCCCCAGTAGATGAAGACCGCGAGCAGCAGCGCGACGACCAGGTCGCCGAAGCTCATCGCGAACGGGTTGATCCAATCGAGCGAGGGCTTGATCGAGCCGGCCGGTGGGTGGCTGCCATAGACCTTGACGAACGCGACCACCGCGAACACCCCAAGGATCAGGACCTCGGCGCTGAGCAGGACCTGCTGGATACGCGCCGAGAGCTCGATGCCGCGATAGCAGATCCAGGTCATGATCGCGATCCACGCGACCGCGGCGATGATGATCGCCGCTTTGGATTCGCCGAGTTCGGTGAAGCCAAAGAGCTGGAAGGTGTAGATCGCCGCGATGTCCGCCAGCGAGGCCATCACGATCACGTCCGAGAGGAAGATCGCCCAGCCGTTCAGCCAGCCCGTGGACGGCCCGAACGTGCGCGTGGTCCACGCGAACGTCGTGCCGGCGTCGGGGTCGGCGCGGTTGAAGAATTTGTAGGCCGAGGCGACCAGCAGCATCGGCAGGAACGCCACGAGCATCACGGCGGGCGCGTGTACGCCGACGCCTTTCACGACGACGATGAACCCCAGCGTCGCCGCCAGCGAGTACGCCGGCGCGGTGGAGGCCACCCCGATGACGATGTTGGAGAGGTAGCCGATCGCGTTTTTCTTCAGGCCCTTGTCCATCACGCCCGACGGGTCGGGGGCCTTGGATGCCGCTGCGCCGATGGCTGCCATGCTCGTCTCCCTCCAACTCCGGGGTGCCGCTGCACCCCATGACACCGATCGTGACAAACGCTACGACCCAATGGGGTGCTAGACAAGGTGCGCGATTCCCAAAGATTCGAGACTGTCTTGTACATCTTGTACAACGAGGGCAATCGCTCTTGAACTTGTAGCGCATTGATACATGCCTTGGGGCGCAGTACGTTTATCCTGAGTGTCTATTCACGAGGCGCTGAGTTCCGATGGAGGAGACGAGACCATGGCCACCCACCCGAGCGATTTGATGACGGCCGCCGCGCCCGGCACGGCGGCCAGGCAGGGGCCGGCTGGGTCTGCCACCCCGGTGAGCACCGGCGTCCCCGCCCACCCGCCTGAGGACGGCACACTTCGGGCTCCGGAGCCGGAGCCGGCTCCGGCGCGCACGAGCGACGAGCGACCGCGGGGGGCCCTGCAGGAGCTTGCGCGCCGCCACCTGTGGATGCACTTCACGCGCATGGGCGCCTACGCGGACCACGAGGTGCCGGTGATCGTGCGGGGCGAGGGGTGCTACGTGTACGACGAGCACGGCAAGCGCTACCTCGACGGCCTCTCCGCGCTGTTCTGCGTCAACATCGGCCACGGCCGCGCGGAGCTCGCCGACGCGGCGGCGCGCCAGGCGCGGGAGCTCGCGTTCTACACCAACTGGAGTTACGCGCACCCCCGCTCGATCGAGCTGGCGGCGCGGATCGCGGGCCTCGCGCCGGGGAACCTCAACCGGGTGTTCTTCACCTCGGGGGGCTCGGAGGCGGTGGAGAGCGCATGGAAGCTCGCGAAGGCCTACCACGCCGCGCGGGGGGAGCCGCAGCGCTTCAAGCTGATCGCGCGCCACCTCGCCTACCACGGGACCTCGATGGGAGCGCTCACGGCCACGGGGCTGCCCGCGCTGCGCGCGCCGTTCGAGCCGCATGACCCCGGGGGGCCACCACGTCCCCAACACGAACTCCTACCGCTGGAAAGAGGACCGCGATCCGCTGTGGGCGGCGGAGGCGATCGAGGAGGCGATCGCCTTCGAGGGCCCCGAGACCGTGGCGGCGGTGATCCTCGAGCCAGTGCAGAACAGCGGCGGCTGCTTCGTCCCCCAGGAGGGCTACTTCCAGCGGGTGCGCGAGATCTGCGACCGCCACGGCGTGCTGCTGATCTCCGACGAGGTGATCTGCTCGTGGGGGCGCCTCGGCCACTGGTTCGGGTGCGAGCGCTACGGCTACCAGCCCGACATGATCACCACCGCGAAGGGCCTCACCTCCGCCTACGCCCCGATGGGGGCGCTGATCGCGGGCGACCACATCGCGGAGCCCTTCCTGCACGGCACCGCGATCTTCAACCACGGCTTCACCTTCGGCGGGCACCCCGTCGCGAGCGCGGTGGCGCTCGCGAACATCGACGTGATGGAGCGCGAGAGCCTGTGCGAGCACGTGCGCGCCAACGAGCCCGCGCTGCGCGCGATGCTGGAGGGGTTGCGCGACCTGCCCATCGTGGGCGACGTGAGAGGCGCGGGCTACTTCCAGGCGGTGGAGCTGGTCAAGGACAGGGAGACCAAGGCGACGTTCACGCACGAGGAGGCCGAGGAGCTCCTGCGGGGCTTCCTCTCCGGCGAGCTCTACCGCCGCGGGCTGATCTGCCGCACCGACGATCGCGGGGAGCCGGTGATCCAGCTCTCCCCGCCGCTGATCGCGGGTCCGGAGCAGTTCGCGGAGATCGAGGCGATCCTGCGCCCCGTGCTGAGCGAGGCGTGGGAGCGGATCGCGAAGCGGTGAGGGGCAGCGACGATGAGGGCGCCTGAGGCCGGCATCGATCGACGGCTGGGCGAGCGAGCTGGGGAAGCTGGGGAGCGATGCTGAGCGTCGAGGGCCTCGTCGCCGAGCTGGGTCTGGAGCTCGTGAGCGGGCGGGAGTCGGCGAACGGGCACGTGCGCTGGGTGCACAGCACGGAGCTGATCGACCCCACGCCGTGGCTGCGGGGCGGGGAGCTGCTGCTCACGACCGGGTTGCAGCTGCGGTCGGCGAAGGCGCAGCGGGAGCTGATCGCACATCTCGCCGAGCACCAGATCGGGGGTCTGGGATTCGGCACGGGCTTCGCCCACAAGCGCCTGCCGGCGGCGCTTGAGGACGAGGCGCGCAAGCGCTCCTTCCCGCTGTTCGAGGTCCCCTACGAGCTCCCCTTCATCGCGATCACCGAGCGCGTGTTCGCGCAACTGCTGGACGAGCGCTACGAAATGCTGCAGCGCAGCATGGCCGGCGACGTGTTGGCGGAGGCGCTCACGGGGCGGCTGTATCCGGAGGAGCTGCAGGCGCGGCTGCGCCCCTTCGGCATCGGCGAGCGCGCGGCGGTGCTGGCGTTTGCGCTGGCCGATCCCGGACGATCGGCCGACCCTGCGGTGGCGGCGCCGCTGGTGGAACGGTTCCTCGCGCGGGAGGACGCGCCGCGCGCGACCGGCAGCCTGGTGGCGATCCGCGCGGGCCTGCTGTGCGCGGTCGTGGACGGCGGGGGCACGAACGGAGCGGGAGATCTCGACCCGATCGCGCTTGCCCGGCGAATCCGCGCGGAGCTGGCCTCCCGTATCGGCGGGGAGGTGCGAGCGAGCGCGAGCCGGGTGGCCCCCACCCAGTCCCTGCGGGTCAGCTTCCACGAGGCGCGCTGCGCGCTGGAGGCGGTGCGCTTGCAGAACAGCGCCAACGGCGTGGAGGTCGTGGCCTCCTACGCGGATCTGGGCGCCTTCCAGCTGCTGCTCTCCCTCCAGGACGACGACGCGCTGCTCACCTACTGTCGCGGCGTGCTCGGGCCGGTGGAGACGGGTGAGGGCGAGTACGGCGACGAGCTGCTGCGCTCGCTGGACGTGTTCATCGAGCACAACGGCCACTGGGAGAAGGCGGCGAACGCGCTGTACTGCCACCGCCACACGCTGCGCTACCGCATCCGCCGCGTGGAGCAGCTCACCGGCCGCGACTTCTCCACCGCGCGCGACCGGATCGAGTTCTGGCTCGCGCTGCGAGGACGGGAGCTGGCGCGGTGAGGGCGGGGATGGTTTGGATGGGGACCCCACAGGGGGGGTCGGGGGAGGGGTTGTTTGTGCAAGTTTGGGGGCATCCGCAAATGACAGGGAGGCAACGACTATGAGAATCGGAGTGCCCAGCGAGGTCGAGTTGGACGAGCGCCGGCGAGTCAGCGGGGGGTCGTGGTGAGAATCGGGGTCCCCAGCGAGATCAAGCTGGACGAGTACCGCGTGGCGATCACCCCCGCAGGGGTGCGCGAGCTAAGCGCACGCGGGCACGAGGTGATCGTGCAGGCCGGCGCCGGGGAGGGCAGCGCGCTTGCGGACGCCGACTTCCTCGCGCAGGGCGCCCGCATCGTTCCCGACGTGCGCACGCTCTTCGCCGAGGCCGAGCTGGTGCTGAAGGTCAAGGAGCCCCAGCCCGGCGAGGTCTCGCTGCTGCGCGAGGGGCAGACGCTCTTCACCTACCTGCACCTCGCTGCGGAGCCCAGCCTGACGCGGGGCCTGCAGGCCTCCGGGGCGACGTGCATCGCGTATGAGACCGTGGAGGACGCGCGCGGCAACCTCCCCCTGCTGGCCCCGATGAGCGAGGTCGCCGGCAAGCTCGCCACGCAGGCGGGGGCGTTCATGCTCGAGAAGCCGCTCGGCGGCCGCGGCATCCTGCTCGGCGGCGTGCCGGGCGTGGCGGCCGCGACGGTGCTCGTGATCGGCGGCGGTGTGGTGGGGATGAACGCGGCGATCATCGCGATCGGGATGCAGGCGGACGTGTTCGTGTTCGACCGCTCGATCGACCGCCTGCGCGAGCTCGAAGTCACCTTCGGGGGCCGCGCCTCGACGGTGTACTCCTCGACGCTCGCGATCGAGGAGATGCTGCCCGATCGCGGATCTCGTGATCGGCGCGGTGCTGATCCACGGCGGCCGCGCCCCGCACGTGATCGCCCGCGAGCAGCTCGGCCTGATGCGCCGCCACGCGGTGCTCGTGGACGTCTCGATCGATCAGGGGGGCTGCTTTGAGACCTCGCACCCGACCACCCACTCGAACCCCACCTTCGAGGTGGACGGGATCACGCACTACTGCGTCGCCAACATGCCGGGCGCGGTGCCGATCACCTCGACGTACGCGCTCACCAACGCCACGCTCCCCTACGTGATCGCGCTCGCCGACCGGGGAGTCGAGGAGGCGCTGCGCCACGATCCCGGCCTGCGTCTCGGGCTGAACGTCAAGGACGGTGAGATCACCCACCCCGCGGTCGCGGAGGCGCTCGGCGCTCCCGCGGGCCGGGGGGCCTGAGGGGGTGCGGATGGCAGCGCTCGGAGCGAACCACGCGGCTCGTCACTGAACCACGCAACCCCTCCCCCTATCCAAAAAAACCACGCGGAGTCCCACACAGACCGCGGCCCCCGAGGAGAAGACGAGATGGCCACCCAGATCGAGACCCTGAGCAACTTCATCGACGGCGAGCGGGCCCCCTCCGACGGCGAGACCGAAGCGATCCTCAACCCCGCCACCGGCGAGGAGCTCGCGCGCGCCCACAACTCCACCGCGGAGGACGTCGATCGCGCGGTGCGAGCCGCCCGCCGCGCGTTTGCGGGCTGGTCGCAGACGACGCCGGCGCAGCGTGCGCACGGCGCTGCTGGCGCTCGCCGATGCGATCGAGGAGCACGCCGAGGAGATCGCGCGCCTGGAGGCGCTGAACGCGGGCAAGCCGCTCACCGCGGTCGCCCGCGACGAGCTGCCGGTGATGGCCGACAACCTGCGCTTCTTCGCCGGCGCCGCCCGCTGCCTGGAGGGCCGCGCGGCGGGCGAGTACATGGAGGGCTACACCTCCTTCGTGCGCCGCGAAGCCGTGGGGGTGGTGGGGCAGATCACCCCGTGGAACTACCCGCTGATGATGGCGATCTGGAAGATCGCCCCCGCGCTCGCGGCCGGCTGCACGATCGTGCTGAAGCCCGCGGAGACCACCCCGCGTCACCACCGTGCGTCTCGCCGAGCTGGCGGCTGACATCCTGCCCCAGGGGGTGCTCAACGTGGTGACGGGCCGCGGCGAGCCCACCGGGCAGGCGCTGATCTCCCACCCCGAGGTGGACATGGTCTCGCTCACGGGCTCGGTGGAGACCGGCAAGCACATCGCGCGCACCGCCGCCGACACGCTCAAGCGCGTGCACCTGGAGCTCGGCGGCAAGGCCCCCGTGATCGTCTTCGACGACGTCGGCATGGAGGCTGCGATGGAGACGATCGCGGGCACCGGCTACTACAACGCCGGCCAGGACTGCACCGCCGCCACGCGCGTGCTCGCCGCGGAGGGCGTCTACGACGAGGTGGTCGCCGGCCTCGCCGAGCAGGCGCAGGGTCTCGTGATCGGCGACACGCTCGCCCCCGACACCACGCTCGGGCCGCTCAACTCCGCCCGCCAGCGCGAGCGCGTGGAGGGCTTCCTGGCGCGCCGCGCCCGCGCACGCCGAGATCGTCACCGGCGGGCACGCCCCCGAGCGCCCCGGCTTCTACCTGCAGCCCACCGTGGTCGCCGGCCCCACCCAGGAGGACGAGCTGATCCAGCGCGAGATCTTCGGCCCCGTCATCACCGTCCAGCGCTTCGCCGACGAGGCCCAGGCGATCGAGTGGGCCAACGCCACCCGCTACGGTCTCGCCTCCTCGGTGTGGACCCGCGACATCGGCCGCGCCCTGCGCGTCTCAAAGGCGCTGCGCTTCGGCTGCGTGTGGATCAACGACCACATCCCGCTGGTCTCCGAGATGCCCCACGGGGGGTTCAAGGAGTCCGGGTACGGGAAGGACCTCAGCGTGTACTCGCTGGAGGACTACACCGTGGTGAAGCACGTGATGGCCAGTTTGGCCTGATTGGAAGACATCGGCAGGCGCCGGTGCGCGTGACCCGCGAGTGCGCACATCAGCGCCTATATGGACGACCACTCGGGCACCCATCGAGTAGGACATCAGTAGGGTCAAAAAACATGCCATAATCCTATAAAACCTGCAAATCATCATGTTTTATGGCCATACGAACGGACATAATGACGGACATCACTAGGAGATATCGCAAGACCCATCCGTGGATCACATTTCGGCTCGACCTGACCAAGGTCCCTTGGGCATTCTGGAACTACGTCGGGGAAGCTCACTCGAAGTGCCGCCACCTCTCCAGGACGCCGCTTCCGCCGGGGCTGGCTCTCAAGATGGAACGGGTCTACCTCGCCAAGGGCGCTCTTGCGAGCGCGGCGATCGAGGGAAACAGCCTCAGCGAGGAGCAGGCGCTCGCCGCAGTTGAGGGCAAGCTGGAGCTACCCCAGAGCCAGGGATATCTTCAGCAAGAGCTCGAAAACGTCATTCAAGCGATCGCCCGCATTGAAATGGAGATTCACGAAGGGGTGCCTTTCGAGATCACACCCGAGAGGCTGCGCGGACTCAATAGACAGATGCTTACCGACCTCACGGTGGAGGACCACGTGATACCTGGCGAGTTTCGTACGGCGAGCATCGCGGTTGGCACCGTGTATAAAGGTGCCCCTTCCGAGGACTGCGAGTTCCTTGTCCAGGCGATGTGCGACTGGCTCAATGGCGTGGACTTTCGCCGTGATGGCGACGACCACGCCAAGGGCTTCCTGCATGCCTTTCTGAAGGCAGCAATAGCCCATGTGTATATCGCGTGGATTCATCCCTTCGGGGACGGCAACGGCCGTACTGCGCGACTTGTCGAGTTTGGCATCCTCGCGGCAGCGGGCATCCCGTCCGTGGCTGCCCACCTGCTCTCCAACCACTACAACGCGACGCGCTCGAACTACTACCGGCAACTTGACCACGCCTCAAAGTCCGGCGGAGACTTGATCCCTTTCCTTCACTACGCAGCCCAGGGTTTCGTCGGAGAGTTGCAGCAACAGCTCAACGATGTGCACGAGCTGATCGTGCGGGCGACGTGGACCAATTACGTTCATTCGATGTTCCCAGGTCGCACTGTCACCGCACGGCGGCAGCGCGACCTCGTGCTCGCGCTGCCCCCAGACCAGTTCGTGCCGAGGGCCAATATCTCAACAATGACCCCGCAGTTGGCGGAGGCGTACGCAAACAAGAAGAGCAAGACCGTGACCCGTGATCTCAATGCGCTCGACAAGCTCGAGCTGATCGAGCGGGGGCCGAAAGGCATTCGAGCGCGACGCGAGGTCATGCTGTCTTTCATGCCACGCGTCGCCCCTGGCGTAGAGGACGATCGCTCTGAGTTGTTTCCGGCTATGGCCTAGCTGCCCACCAGGTCGCTCGGCGCCTCCTCTGCTAGGGTCGCCCTACCGGGTGGCGACGCCGCCCGCGAGGTTCTTGTCTTTGTTGGCGCTCGAAGTGCGCGGATGGGGCCAGTCGAATCTCCATCCGCAGCGGCGGCCAGAGGGCCGCCAGAAGGAGCACCACAACATGGAGCATCAAACGTTCGCCGATCTCGGCGTGTCCGAGGTCGTCGCGAGTGAGCTCGCCAAGCGCGAGATCACCCAACCGTTCGCCGTGCAGCGCATGGTCATCCCCGACGTGCTCGCCGGCCACGACCTGCTGGCCCAGTCGCCGACCGGGTCGGGCAAGACGCTCGCGTTCGGGATTCCGATGGTCGAGCGCCTGAAGGGCGCCGATGTGCGTCCCTCGGCGCTGGTGCTGGCGCCCACGCGCGAGCTGGCGATCCAGATCGTCGATGACCTGCGCGAGATCGCGCACTCGCGCGCGCTCTCGATCGCCGCAGTCTACGGCGGCGCCGGCATCGTCAAGCAGGCGCGGATCGCCGCGCGCGCTCACATCCTCGTCGCCACACCGGGGCGGCTACTCGACCTGATCGACCGCGGCGAGCTGTCGCTGAAGCGCGTCAAGCTGCTCGTGCTCGACGAGGCCGACCGGATGCTCGACATGGGCTTTCGCCCGGTCGTGGACCGGATCGTGAAGCTGACCGCGAGGGACCGCCAGACCCTGATGTTCTCGGCGACGCTCGCGGGCGAGGTGGGGCGCATCGCCGACGCCTACACCTCCAACCCGCGCCGTCACGAGCACGCGGGTGTGGGTGGGGGCGAGTCCTCCGAGGTGAAGGTGGAGCACCGCTTCGTGTCGGTCTCCCACGAGGGCAAGGTCGCGCGGCTGGTGTCCGAGCTGAAGGACCCCGAGCGTGGGCTCACGCTCGTGTTCGTGCGCACCAAGCGCGGCGCCGACCGGCTCGTGAAACGGCTGGCCGCGGGCAACGTGCAGGCGGTGGCGATGCACGGCGACAAGTCCCAGGGGCAGCGCGAGCGGGCGCTTGCCCGCTTCGAGTCGGGCGACGTCGACACGCTCGTCGCCACCGACGTCGCCGCGCGCGGCATCGACGTTGCGGGCATCACCCACGTGATCAACTTCGACATCCCCGCCTCGCGCGAGGACTACGTGCACCGCATCGGGCGCACCGCGCGCGCGGGAGCAAGCGGCACGGGTGTCACCTTCGTGGGCCACGACCAGGCGCGCGAGCTGGCGAGCATGGTCAGCGACCTCGGCCTGCACCGCGAGCTCGAGCTAGGGGGGCTGCCGAGCGACGCCACCGGGCGGCGCGGCGGCACCGCTCCCCGGCGGGTTGGACGCGCGTCTAGGCGTGGCGGCCGAGCACCTGGAAGATCGAGGTGAAGCCCGTGGCGAAGCCGTTGCGGGCTGCCCGCAGGTAGAGCCGCCAGACGCGCACCCGCTCACCGCCCGCCAGCCGTTCGGCCTCCGCGCGGTTGGTGTCCAGGCGCCTGATCCACTCGCTCAGCGTGTCCACGTAGTCCTGGTGCAGGCCCTCCACGTGCTGGGGCTCGATGCCGGCGCGCTCCAGCGCGAGCAGTACTCGCGAGACGTGCAGGGGGGCGGCGTCGGGGAAGACGTAGCGCTCCGAGAAGGGGCCCGCCTCGGGGTCCCCATGGCGCAGGCGCGCGATGCCGTGGTTGAGCAGGCGTCCCCCGGGGCCGAGCAGGCTCGCGAGCTGCGCGGCGTACGTATCGATTTTGCCGGCCCCCACGTGCTCCACCATCCCGATGCTCGCGATCGCGTCGAAGCGCTCGCTCCCGTCGAGGTCGCGGTAGTCGCACAGGAGGATCTCCACGCGATCCTCCAGCCCCGCCTCCGCGACCCGCCGGCGCGCGAGCTCCGCCTGGTTGGGCGAGAGCGTGATCCCCACCGCGCAGACGCCGTGGCGGGCGGCGGCGTGCAGCACGAAGCTCCCCCACCCGCAGCCCACGTCCAGCAGGCGCTCGCCCTCGCGCAGCGCGAGCTTCGTGCAGACCAGCTCGCGCTTCTGAAGCTGCGCCTCCTCCAGGGTGCTCGCGCCGCGCGAGAAGACCGCGCAGCTATAGGTCATCGAGGAGTCCAGGAACAGCTTGAAGAAGTCGTTGGAGACGTCGTAGTGGTGGCGCACCGCGCGCGCGTCCCGCGCACGGCTGTGGCGGTGCCCCCGCGGGCGCAGCTCGCTGGCGGGGATGCGGGGAGGGCGCGTCAGGCCGCACGCGCGTACCGCCGCCGCCACCAGACGCAGGCGCGTGGCATAGTCGAGGGCGGGCGCCCTGAAGCTGTCCAGCAGGCCGATCACGCGGTCTAGGTCGTCCGCCTCCAGCTCCCCCGCCGCATAGGCCCGGCCGAGGCCGAGCTGCCCCGGCGCCCGCAGCAGGTGCGCCACCGCCGCCGGCGAGCGCGCCGTGAAGATAGGGCCCCCCGCCGCGGTCGCGGGAAGCTCGGCGCCGTCCCAGAAGCGCAGCGCGAACGGGCGCTCGGGGAGGGCCCGTTCCAGCTCGCGGCGCAGGGGCTCAGTGCGGGCTAACGGCATCTGGGCGCGGAGCGAGATCCTGCGGAGCGAGATCCTGTGGGCCTGCAAAAACATCGTCGTTGCGACAGAGTAAGGCGCCGCTTGCTAGCTTGCCGTATAGGACCCATGACCGATACTCACCCTCTCGGTGCTCTGGACGCGGAGTCGCCGGACACCGCCGATGTAAAGCTCGCCGCCCCCAACGGCATCCGGCCCGCTGCCCGCCGGCTGGATGCCGTCGAGCTCGTCGCCTCGGCGCAGGCTCGCCGGCCGGACGGCGCCGGGCTCATCGCCCCGACGCGGGATCCCCCGCCTGCCGGACCCCTTGGGCGGGAGGTCGGGCCGGAGGACGTCCAGCCGGTCGAATACGAGTGGCTCAACCGGGCGCTCACCGCGCTGATCACGATCGGGCCGATCCTCGCCCTCGGCTTCGTCGGCTGGCAGATGTGGGACGGCCTCTTGCACCGCTCCGACCTGATCGTGTTCGCGATCGTCTACCTCCTCACGGGCCTCGGCGTGACGGTTGGCTTCCACCGTCTCTTCACCCACCGCAGCTTCAAGACCTACCCCGCGGTGCGCGGCGTCCTCGCCGTGCTCGGCTCCGCGGCGATCGAGGGTCCGGTGATCTCCTGGGTGGCCGACCACCGCAAGCACCACGCCTTCTCCGACAAGGAGGGCGATCCCCACAGCCCCCACGTCGACCACGGCGTGGGCCTGCGCGGTGCGCTGCGCGGCCTCGCGCACGCGCACCTCGGCTGGCTCTTCATCCACACCGAGCGCGGCTCGCGCGAACGCTACGCCCCCGACCTGATCGCCGATCCCGTGGTCGAGTTCGTGGACCGCACCTTCTTCGTGTGGGCGCTCGGCGGCCTCGCCGTCGCCTTCGGGCTGGGCTACGCGATCGGGGGCACCTGGCGCGCGGGCCTCACCGGCCTCTTGTGGGGCGGGGCGGTGCGGATGCTCGTGCTGCACCACATGACCTACTCCATCAACTCCCTCTGCCACTTCTTCGGCCGCCGCGACTACGTCACCGGGGACCACTCCCGCAACCTCGCCTGGCTTGCGCTGCCCACATTCGGCGAGGCGTGGCACAACAACCACCACGCCTTCCCCACCTCCGCCCACCACGGCCTGAGCTGGCGCCAGCCCGACATCTCGGCGATGGTGATCCGCGGCCTGGAGCGCGTCGGGCTCGTGTGGGACGTCGTCACCGTGGACGATGAGCGTCGCGGGCGCAAGCGCTACGCGGCTGCCTGATCGCGGCGTCGTCCGGGCAGCTCCCGCAATCGCATCCCCTCGACGTGCCGAGGAGTATCTCGCCGCGGGGGCGCCTGCCGCGGCTCTCCTGCGTAGCGCGGCCCTACGATTGACCCCATGACCCCCGCCCCCATCCCCCCGGTGCCCGAGATCCTCGCGCGGCGGACCGGGGAGGAGCTGGCACTCAACGATCGCCACCTGAACCCCCAGATGGGGCGCATCCTGCGCACGCTTGGGTTCGACCGGGTATGGGTTGGCGGCGAGGGGGCGCACCTGATCGACTCCGAGGGCGAGCGCTACCTCGACCTCTTCGGCGGCTACGGGGTGTTCGCGATTGGACGCAACCACCCCGAGGCGATCGCCGCCGTGCAGGAGGTCATGGCGGCGCGCACCGGCAACCTGCCCCAGCTGGGCGTCACGCTGCTCAGCGGGGTGCTCGCCGAG
Organism: uncultured Solirubrobacterales bacterium; assembly: GCA_963742275.1. GTDB lineage: Bacteria > Actinomycetota > Thermoleophilia > Solirubrobacterales > Solirubrobacteraceae > Palsa-744. Next base: position 1,868,516 of record CAVUKU010000001.1, read on the forward strand.
CAGCTGCTAGCGCGCGCCCCGGCGAGCGTGGGGGCGATGGTGCCCGCCAACAGCGGCACCGAGGCGGTCGAGGCAGCGGTCAAGATCGCGCGTGCGGCCACCGGGCGCCCGCGAATCATCTACGCCGAGCACGCCTTCCACGGCCTAACGCTCGGCTCGCTCTCGCTCAATGGCGACGGACACTTCCGCGAGGGCTTCGGCCCGCTGCTCCCCGGCTGCGCGCCCGTGCCCTTCGGCGACCTCGACGCGCTGGAGCGCGAGCTCGCGCGGGGCGACGTGGCGGCGTTCGTGGTCGAGCCCGTGCAGGGCAAGGGCGTCAACCTTCCCCCTGAGGGCTATCTGCTCGGTACGCAGGCGCTCTGTCGCGCGGCGGGCGCGCTGCTCGTCTGCGACGAGGTCCAGACCGGCCTCGGGCGCACCGGGCGCTTCCTCGCCCTGGAGCACTGGGACCTTCAGCCGGACATGATCTGCCTCGCCAAGGCGCTCTCAGGGGGCCTCGTACCGATCGGCGCGGTACTCGTCTCCCGCGCCGCCTTCGAGCGCGTGTTCGACGGGATGGAGCGCGCGGTGCGCCACGGCTCCACCTTCGGCGGCAACGACCTCGCGGCCGCCGCGGGGCTCGCGACGCTGCGGGTGCTCGACCAAGAGGGCTTGGTGGAGCGTGCGGAGTGCATGGGGGAGCTGCTGCTGGAGCTCACCCGCCCGCTGGTGGAGCGCCACGCGATCGTGCGCGACGTGCGCGGCCTCGGACTGATGTGGGCGATCGAGCTCGGTCCGCCGGAGGGTCGCACCGCCCGTGCGGCCTGGAACGCGCTGGAGCGCGCCCAGCCGGGCCTCTTCTCGCAGCTGCTCACGGTGCCCCTCTTCCACGAGCACCGCATCTTCTGCCAGGTCGCGGGGCACCGCATGAACGTCATCAAGGCGCTGCCCCCGCTCGTGATCGAGGAGGATGAGATCCGCCGCTTCGCTTCCGCGCTGGAGACGGTCGTGGCAGCGGCCGAACGGCTGCCGTCGGCCTTGACGCGCTTTGGAGTAAGCATGGCCCATCAGACGGCACGGAGGATGCGCCAAAAGGCTGTTTATGTGGCGAGGGACGACGCTATTTAACCGACCATTTGTTTCCCGAGGAGAGTTTCACAAAGAATTCGCCTTCGAATAGGACTTTGGTCGAACCGACAAATATTTCGCTGCCGGTTTCCGAGTTGAACAACAGCTCGTGTTCTGTTTTTTCTGTTTCCACTCCTGGGTAGTTGCACGCCATGCCTTTGCTTGTGCCGCTCGTGATGGTGTACGTGTTTGCAGCCACGCACGTACCTCCGCTGCTTTTGACGACGACCACGGCCAGCGTTCTGCCGCTTGCCGGCTGGAAGTTCAGTTTCAGTTTCGCGCCCGCTCCTTCGAGCGGGAACACCAATGGTTCTGAGCTGAAATTGGGGACTTCGCAGTGTGGCTGACTTACGACCGAGCAACTTCCGAATGCGAGTATGCCGCTATTTGAGTTGCCGGGCCTGATGATTCCATTTTTTACTTTGACGGTCGAGCACGTGATTGTGGCGATACTGCCCACCGTAAATGTTGGCGCCTGTTTGACCGCCACCGTTTCGGCGATCGTTTCCGCTCTGGCGATTTCATTGCCTTCGACCCACCATTCGGGCGAGGTCGCCGAGGCGGGCGCCGCGGCGACGGCGCTGATGGCTAGGAGAAGCAGCAGGCTCGATTGAAGGGTTGTCGCTACTTTTGTCATTCCATCCCCGTCCGATTGAGGAATCCCGGTTAGCATTTCGACTTCAACGATGCACATCGGCTCGACGGGCGTCAAGGCCTGGGCGCGAGTCGCCATGTGCGGGGCGGGCGGCAGGCTTCCGCTTGATTTGAAATGTTTCTAACTACCGGATTATGGTCTCAGCCTCCGGTGGGCCCTCGCTTCGTGGAGTCGGCTCGATCCATCCGCTTCGTTCAATCTCCCGCTAGCCTGTCACGCCGTGCCCACCCCCCGCAAGGACATCCGCAATGTCGCGATCGTCGCCCACGTCGATCACGGCAAGACGACGCTGGTCGACGCCATGCTGTGGCAGTCCGGCGCTTTCCGTGCCGGCCAGGACGTGGCGGACCGGGTGCTCGACTCGATGGACCTGGAGCGCGAGAAGGGCATCACGATCCTCGCGAAGAACACCGCGCTGCGCTACCGGGGGGTGAAGCTCAACATCGTGGACACCCCCGGCCACGCCGACTTCGGCGGCGAGGTGGAGCGGGGGCTGACGATGGTCGACGGGGTGCTGCTGCTCGTGGACGCCTCCGAGGGGCCGCTGCCGCAGACGCGCTTCGTGCTGCGCAAGACGCTGGAGGCGCGCCTGCCGGTGATCCTCGTGGTCAACAAGGTCGATCGCCCCGACGCGCGTGTGGCGGAAGTGATCGACGAGGTGTACGAGCTGTTCCTCGACCTCGACGCCGACGAGTCCCAGATCGACTTCCCGATCGTCTACTGCAACGCCAAGGCGGGCATCGCGTCGCTGGAGTACGACGAGTCGGTGACGCGTGCCGCCGCGGGGGTTGGCGGGCAGGGGGGGGTGGGCGGAGGGCCGGTCGCCGAGGAGGGGAGCCTCGCACCGCTGCTGGACCTCCTCCTGGAGCACATCCCCGCGCCCACCCACGACCCCGAGCACCCCCTGCAGGCCCTTGTCACGAACCTCGACGCCTCCCCCTACGTGGGGCGCCTGGCGATCTGCCGGGTTCGCAACGGGCGCATCCGCCGGGGCCAGCAGATCGCGTGGTGCCGCGCGGACGGCTCGATCGAGCGGGCGCAGGTCTCCGAGCTGTACGTCACCGAGGCGCTCGACCGCGTCGAGGCCGCCGAGGCGGGGCCGGGGGAGATCATCGCGGTCGCGGGGATCGCCGAGGTGACGATCGGGGAGACGCTCGCCGACCCCGAGGACCCCCGCCCGCTGCCGGTGATCACCGTGGACGAGCCCTCGCTGTCGATCACGCTCGGCATCAACACCTCCCCGATGGCGGGCCGCGAGGGGAGCAAGCTGACCGCGCGCCAGCTGCGCGACCGACTCGATGCCGAGCTGATTGGCAACGTCTCCCTGCGCGTGCAGCACACCGGTGGGGTGGGCTCGGAGTCCTGGGAGGTACAGGGTCGGGGCGAGCTGCAGCTCGCGGTGCTCGTGGAGATCATGCGCCGCGAGGGCTTCGAGTTGACCGTGGGGCAGCCCCGGGTGCTGGAGCGCGAGATCGACGGCAAGCGCCACGAGCCCGTGGAGCGCCTCTCGATCGACGTGCCCGAGGACTACGTGGGAGTGGTCACGCAGATGCTCGCCCTGCGTAAAGGGCGCATGGAGCACATGACCAACCACGGCACCGGTTGGGTGCGGATGGACTACCTGGTGCCCGCCCGCGGCCTGATCGGCTTCCGCACCGAGTTCATCACCGAGACCCGCGGCACCGGCATGATGCACCATGTCTTCGACCGCTGGGAGCGCTGGGCGGGGGAGATGAAGACGCGCACCACCGGGGCGCTCGTCGCTGACCGGCGCGGACCCACGGCGCAGTACGCGCTGATGAACCTCCAGGAACGGGGCACCCTGTTCGTGGGTCCCGGCGAGGAGGTCTACGAGGGGATGATCGTCGGCGAGAACGCTCGCTCGGAGGACATCGACGTGAACCCCGTCAAGGAGAAGCACCTGACCAACATGCGCTCCTCCACCTCGGAGGTGCTCGAACGTCTGATCCCCCACCGCGAGCTCACGCTCGACCAGGCGATGGAGTTCGTGCGCGAGGACGAGTGTGTCGAGGTCACGCCCAAGACGGTGCGCATGCGCAAGGTGCAATTGGGTAAGACTGAGCGCATGAAGGCGGCTCGCATCAGGCGCGGCAAATGAGCTCACCCTCTGCGGCGAGCGCGGCAACGGTGGGCGCAAGCGGGCACAAGTGACGATGCCCTCGCAGGCGATCGAGGCGTGTGGGCTGCATAAGAGCTACGGGCAGGTGCGGGCCGTCCGCGGCGTCGACGTGGTGATCCCCGTGGGGGAGACCGTCGCGCTGCTCGGGCCCAACGGCGCCGGCAAGTCCACGACGATCGACATGATCCTCGGCCTCGCCGAGCCCGACGGGGGCACGATCTCGGTGTTCGGCGGCACCCCCTCCGCGGCGGTCGACGCGGGGGCCGTCGGCGCGATGCTGCAGACCGGCGCGCTGATCCGCGACCTGTCTGTCAGCGAGCTGGTGGCGATGGTCGCCTCGCTCTATCCCGCGCCGTTGGACGTTGCCGAGGCGCTCGAGCTCACCGGCCTTAGCGAGATCGCCGCCCAGCGCACCCAGAAGCTCTCCGGCGGGCAGACTCAGCGCGTGCGCTTCGCGGTTGCGCTGGTCAGCGACGCCAAGCTGCTCGTGCTCGACGAGCCCACCGTTGCGATGGACGTCGAGGGCCGCCGCTCCTTTTGGACGACAATGCGCGAGCTTGCCGCGCGCGGCAAGACGATCCTGTTCGCCACCCACTACCTGGAGGAGGCCGATGCCTACGCGGACCGCGCGGTGTTGATGGCGCACGGCCAGATCGTGGCCGATGGGCCTCCCACCGAGATCAGGGCGATGGTGGGCACCCGCACGATCCGCGCGACGCTGCCTGGCGCGGACCTGGACGCGCTGGCGGGGCTGCCGGGCGTCAGCGGCGTTGAGGGGCGCGGCGAGGCCGTGGTGCTGAGCTGCATGGACTCCGACGCGGCGATCCGCGCGCTGCTGGCTGCACACCCCGACGCTCGCGACATCGAGATCGTGGCCGCCGGGCTGGAGGAGGCGTTCCTGCAGCTCACCGGAGCGGACACCGAGGTGCCCGAGCCCGCTGCCGCGGCCCCCTCCGCCGCCGCCTTTGGGGAGAGCGGCCGATGAGCGCTCGGGCGCGTCGTGGATGCCCGCGGGCCGGGGGATTGGTCGGGCGAGCACGGAGCTCGCTCGGAGACCGATGAACGCGTTCGGAGACCGATAAACGCGTTCGGAGACCGATAAACGCGCTCGGAGACCGATGAACGCGCTCTCCTACACCCGCTATGAGCTGCTGCGCACTCTGCGCAACCGCCGTTTCTTCGTCCTCTCGCTGGGGTTCCCGCTGGTCCTGTTCTTCCTGATCGCCGCCCCGCAGCGCAACGATCACAACTTCGCCGGCAGCGGCATCTCCGCGCCGCTGTACTTCATGATCGGGATGGTCTCGTTCGGGACGATGAGCGGGATGCTCTCCAGCGGCGCACGGATCGCGGCCGAGCGCGCAGTCGGCTGGAATCGCCAGCTGCGTATCAGCCCGCTCACGACCCGCGCCTACCTGCGCGCGAAGATCATCACGGCGTACATGATGGCGCTGCTTACGATCCTCGCGCTGTACGCATCCGGTGTGGCGCTTGGGGTCAGTCTGCCCGCGGAAGATTGGCTGAAGATGACTCTGCTGATCCTCGTCAGCCTGATTCCGTTTGCGGCGCTGGGGATCGCGGTGGGCCACATGCTGACCCCCGAATCGACCGGGCCGGCGGTGGGTGGCGGGGTCGGGCTGCTGGCGTTCCTCGGGGGCACGTGGTTCCCGATTCCAAGCCACGGCTTCCTCCATGTCGTCGGGCAGCTCCTGCCCTCCTACTGGCTGGTGCAGGCCAGCCACATCGCGCATGAGGCCCACCCGTGGGGCGCCAAGGCTTGGATCGTAATCGCTGTCTGGACGGCGGTGTTGGCGGTGCTCGCCCGCTACGCCTACCGGCACGACACCGGGCGGATGTAGGAGGGGGCCCTGGTCCATGACCGGGAACGGCAGAAGGTCCAGGCGGTTGAAAATGGCGGCAAAGGTGCGGCACGAACCTGGAAGAAGCAAGTGCCGCGGCTTTATGGCTATTCTTCTGTCGGCGCAGACTTTAGTCTGAGGCCCGACGAACTCCCGACGCAGCGCCGCTCTTTCGAGCTGTCGGGATCAAGTCAGAAACATTCACACGCAACCAGATCAAGCCAACGTATGCTGCATGAATGAACTTGCTCCAACGGCTTGGCCCGGAGGGTAAATAGATCCTAGCATCCATGGCGAGCACCGAGAACGCAACACCACGAATCGTAGAGGAGCAGCATATGGCCGATCAGATGCCGCGGGCTGGGGGGCGGAAGAGCCGAGCAATCGGAGCACCGAAAAGCCGCGGGGCCAGTTCGACTCCCACGCCCTCTCCGGTGCTGGCGCCTCGTGAAGACGAGGCACTGAAACTGCTGCACGATCTGGCGCAGGAGTTCAAGCATCGAGTTCAGACTCCTCCGGTCCGATCTCGATCGGGCAACCGCTACATCTGACGGCATTGGCCAAATCGCCCTGACATGGGACGCCGCACCGCAGATTGCTGAGGTCCTGGACTAGTACGCGGGCAGCGTTGACTCGCAGTCAAAGAAGAGCTTGCTCACCGGCCGGTCTCCCATTGCGGATATCGACTGCATGTAGACTTCAGCCCGTACATAAAGCTCCCAATACGCTTCCCAATGTGGATCGCAGCGGTCTAGGAGTTCGACGTTGAGCCCCACGTCGTCTCTGGCCTCCTCAGCTCCTATCAGCCTGCCGTGGCTGAAGCGTATGTTGGCCGACACAAGATTCTCGGCGGCCTCGTAAGCCAGGGTGTCCATCTTGGTTTTGGATAATTTCCGGCCATTGTACTTGGCTCTCAGCTGGTACTTGGGCAAGAACTTCTTGGCGATGTCACGGCTGAAGTCGATGCCTCGTCGACAGTGCTCGATAAAAGCCGGCTCCATCGTACTTGCGCTGAGACTCTGAAGATAACCGACTGGAGAATCGCCGGCGGCCATCGTCTCCTTGACCTTCTGCTGAGCAATCTCGTAAGCCTGCAAGAAGGACTGCCCGGAAACCATCTGCTCGGCATTCCCGATGACAAGCGTGTACTGAGGATCGATTGGCCCCAACTCCGAGAGGTATCCCATCAAGATCACATCGGCGCCCAACGCGATCATCGTGGCGGCGCTCTTGGCGAAGTTCGGCACCACAACACGAAACTCGTGACGGCAGTGGGCACGACACATCTCTATGACCTTCTCAGCCATCTCGCCCGACCCGCCGGGGCTGTTGAGCATCAAATCGAGGTTCTCGCACATTCCGATCGCATCGAGCATGCTGCCGATCGGTGCGGCGTCTGCGAGGTTGATATCGCCTCCTCCCGGACCCGTGAGGTAGCAGATCAGCCTCCGCTCCGCGCTGCCGTCTTCCACAATTGGGAAGAGGCGCTGCTTGTCCAGGATCGAGTCGCTGCGAAACCGCTCGACCTCGCCATGGGTCCGGCTGACATCGGCCAAGACCCTGTGCAACAGCGGATCGCTCGCAACCCTTGGACTTAGCGCAGACCCTGCATCTGGCTCTCGCATACTCTCCTCCGCTCGCCGCCTGGCGCGGCTCCCCTGCCTCTCCAAAGCATCCCGCTAGAGCCCGATGAGTTCCATCAATGGCTCCTAGTGTGTAGAACAATACACCATAGAGAGATAAGTGGCGGTTGCGCTTGGGGGGGTTGTGAGTCTCGGGTGCGGGCGGCCGTGGCAGCGGAGCGCTAGGGTTCCGCGCATGACCCATCCGCTCAGAGGGTGGCGCAGTCCGCCGGAGGTCGGCGAGCCGGGCCCCTCTATTCCAAGCAGACGCCTTCTCCTCGCCGCCGTGTGCGCGACATCCATGCTGCTGGGTATCGCTGCGACCCCCGCGCTCGCGACCCACTTCCAGCCCGAGAGCTATCAGGAGCTGCTGGGGCAGCTGCATCATCGGGAAGTGCTCGCGGTCGTGCTCCACTCGCAGGGCTACAAGGCGCACGCCTCGCTCTCCAATGGGGGGCATGCGACGGTCACCTACACCCCGGCGGAGGTGTCCCAGCTGAGGGCGGCGGCGCTTGCCGGCGGCTCATCGTTCACCACCGCCACCTCGAAGCCCAAATCCACCACTGTTCACCACAAACTGCGCTACATCGCGGGCGGGGTGCTGATCGTGGTGATCGTGGTGGTGCTGGTCGTGCTGCTGATCGGCCGCCGCCGCGCGCTCGAGGAAGAAGAGGGCGGGGGCGGCGAGGAGACCTCCGCGTCTCCCCCCGCCGGCTCGGGTTGAGGCCGCTCGCGCGGGGGTGAGTCGCTTTCACGCCGGGCACGCCCACGGTCCGCTTCATGCTCCGCCGGCCTCCGCGCGCCGCATCGGGGCGGCGCTCGCGCTGATCCTGGGGTTCATGGCGGTGGAGGTCGTGGTGGGGGTGCTGGCGCACTCCCTCGCGCTGGTCTCCGACGCGGCGCACATGCTGACCGACGCGGCGGCCCTGGGGCTCTCGCTGCTTGCGCTGCGCCTGGCGGCGCGGCCGGCGCGGGGGGCGATGACCTACGGCTTCCTGCGCGTGGAGGCGCTGGCGGCGCAGGCGAACGGGATCACGCTGGTGGTGCTCGCAGGGGCGATCGTGTACTCGGCGGTGGGCCGGCTGATCTCACCGTCCGCGGTGTCCGCATGGGCGATGGTGGTGCTTGCGCTGGCGGGAATCGCGGTCAACGCGGCGGCGACGGTTGCGCTGGCGGGGGCGGGGCGGGAGGCGCACATGAGCGTGGAGGGCTCCTTCCAGCACATCCTCACCGACCTCTTCGCGTTCATCGGCACGGCGCTGGCCGGCGTGGCGATCCTCCTGACGGGCTTCGAGCGCGCCGACCCGATCGCCTCGCTGCTCGTGGCGGCGCTGATGGTGCGCTCGGCGGTCGGCCTGCTGCGCGCCTCGGGACGGATCTTCCTGGAGGCGGCGCCCCCGGGCCTCGACCCGCAGGAGATCGGCCGGGCGCTGGCGGCGCGGCCACACGTGGTCGAGGTGCACGACCTCCACGTGTGGGAGCTCACAGCGGGTTTCCCCGCGCTCTCCGCCCACGTGCTCGTGGAGCGCGAGGCCGACTGCCACGCAACGCGGTGGGCGCTCCAGGAGCTGCTGCGGGAGCGCTTCGGGCTGGAGCACACGACGCTGCAGGTGGATCACGAGGAAGGCGGTGGGCTGCTGCAGCTGCAGCTACCCGAGGGCTGAGCTTCGACCTCAGCCCTCGCCCCCCCGGGCTGAGCTTCGACTCTCAGCTCTCGACCCCCCCGCCAACCTTCTCCCGGCGTCCGGCCCTCTCCGCGCCGTTCTCCGCGAGCGCGCCTTCCTCGGCGGGAGTCAAGGCGTGCACGGACTTGCCCTCGATGTTCAAGCGCGGCAGCAGGTGGTCGAGCCACTCGGGGAATCGCCAGGCGCGCGCGCCCACGATGTGCAGCAGGGCCGGCAGCAGCATGCAGCGGACGACCAGGGCGTCGAGGAACACGGCGCTTGCGAGGCTGAGGCCGAACTCCTTGATGACGCGATCTTCGCCGAGCACGAAGGAGAGGAACACGCACACCATGATCGCCGCGGCGGCGGTGATCACTCGGCCGGTCAGCGCGAGGCCCTCGCCGACGGCGCGCCGGCTGTCGTGGGAGCGGGTCCACTGCTCGTGAATGCGCGAGACGAGGAACACCTCGTAGTCCATCGAGAGACCGAACACGATCGCGAACAGCATCACCGGGATGAACGACTCGATCGGGCCCGGGCTGACCCCCAGCAGCCCCGGGAACCAGCCCCACTGGAAGATCATCACGATCACGCCCAGCGAGGCGCCGATGCTGAGCAGGTTCATCACGGCCGCCTGCAGCGGGATCACCAGCGAACGGAACACAACCATCAGGAGCAGCGCAGAGAGGAGCACGACCACGCCGATGAACAGCGGCAGCTTGTGGGCGAGCACGGTGGCGAAGTCCACCGCGCCCGCGGTGACGCCGCCGACGTAGACGACCGCACCTGTGCGTGCGGCCACCGGCGGGATCACGTGTTCACGCAGAACCCTGACGAGCACGGTGGTGGCGTAGGCCTGCGGCGAGGAGCTGGGGTACACCGAGAACGTGGCCACTTCGCCTGACGGGTTCAGGCGCGGCGGGGTGACCGAGACGACCCCGCTCGCCGTGGCAAGCGCGCCCTGCAGTTCGCGCAGGGCGCCGGCATCATCGCGGTGTGGCAGCTTCGCGACGACCTGCAGCGGCCCGTTGAAGCCTTCGCCGAAGCCCTCCGCCAGCAGCCGGTAGGCGTTGTAGGTGGTGGTGTTCGAGGGATCGTTGCCGGCGTCGCTCGAGCCCAGCCGCAGCGCGACCGCGGGAGCGGCGATCGCGAGCATGATCAGCGCGGAGGGGAGCGCGACCCGGTGGGGATGGCGCCCCACGAAGTTGCTCCAGCGCAGCCACGTCCCGCCGCCGGCTACGACGGGCGCGCCGTTGTTGGCCTCCCTGCGTTCCCGTCGGCGCATGCGCCGGCTTGGCCGCGCCAGGCGGGCGCCCGCGAAGGTGAGCAGCGCGGGCAGCAGGGTGAGCGAGCTGAACATCACCAGCAGCACCCCGATCGACGCAGAGATCGCTACGCCGTAGAGGAAGTCGACGCCCAGCAGCATCATCCCGAGCAGCGCGATCACGACGGTCGTACCGGCGAACAGCACGGCGCGCCCGGCGGTGTCCATCGCGTGCACGACCGACTCCTGCACCTGCCCGTGCGTGGGGCCCGGTCCGGCGTAGGACTCGCGGAAGCGGGTGAGGATGAACAGCGAGTAGTCGATCCCCACGCCAAGGCCGATCATCGCGGCGAGCTCGGAGGAGAAGTTGGGGGTGTCCACGACGTGCGTGAACAGCGCGATCACACTGAGGCCGGTGCCGAGGCCGAACAGCGCGGTGACGATCGGCAGGCCCATCGCGATCAGCGAGCCGAAGGTGATCAGCAGCACCACGATCGCCGCCATCAGCCCCACCGCGGTGGAGAGACCGAAGCCCGCCTGCTGGGTGGCCTCGATCGCCTGCCCGCCCAGCTCCACCTCGAGACCCGGCTGCCGCGCGGCCTGAGCGACCTTGACGACGCGTTCGGTGGCGCTCACGGGAAGCAGGTTGGCTTTCTCGTCGAACACTACCGTCGCGAAGGCGATCCGGCGATTGGCGGAGATGGCCTTGCCGGCCGACGGCCCCGCGTAGGGGCTGATCACCGCGGAGACGTGTGGCAGCTTGGCGACTTCGGCGAACATCGCTTTCATGTGCGCGCGCACCGCGGGGTCGAGCACGCTGCCGGTGGTCGACGCGGAAGACGATCTGGTCGCGGTCCCCCGCCTGCGCGGGGAAGCTGTGTTCCAGCAGGTCCGAGGCGCGCTGCGCGTCGGAGTTGGGCAGCGTGAAGTTGTTGGAGTATTCCGTCCCCGCCGACTGCGCGAGGGCGCCTATGGCGACGATCAGGGCGATCCAGGCGGCGACGACGTAGCGGCGATGGGTGGTGGACCAGCGGGCGAGCTTGAGCATCCAGAGAGCTTCTAGAGAGTAGAAGCTCTTCGCGCGGCGGCTCCTGCGAGCCTCGGTCGGCGGTCAGTTCATGCTCGGATCGAGCGGCATGCGCGCGATCAGGGCGTAGGCGCCGCCCTTGCGGGCGAGCACCGTGCCCCACAGTTCCTCGGGATCCTCGGTGAAGACGTCCTCGGGCCGCGCGGGGTGGGCGATCCAGTCGCCGTTGTCGAGCTCCTCATCGAGCTGTCCCTCGCCCCAGCCCGCGTAGCCCGCGAACACGCGCCGGCGCGCGATCGCCTCGGCGAGCTCGTCGATGTCGGCCTCGGGCGCCGGGAAGCCGATGCGCCCGAGCACCAGCAGGCCCGCGGGGGAGGGGTCGAGGAACTCGGCGAGGAACACGATCGAGTTGGGCTGGACGGGCCCTCCGACGTACACGGTCTCGAGCTCCCCGGCGGCCTGCTCGAGCTGGGGCACCGCCTCGCCGACCGTCACCGCGGAGGGACGGTTGAGCACGACCCCCATCGCCCCCTCGTCGCTGTGGGCGCCGATCAGCACCACCGTGCGCCGGAAGTTGGGGTCCAGCAGCGTCGGGGCGGCGAGCAGGAGCTGGCCGCTGAGCGATTCCTCCATACATGCAGGCTACCCGCGGCGGACCCGATTCATTGCAGGCGTGCGCAGGGCACGAGTTCGACGCGGTCGTCCGGCGCGGGACCCGGGCGAGGTTGCGCGGCGAGCCGTGCCCCGAGCGTTGCGCTACCCCACCGAGAAGAGATCCAGCGTCCCGCTGAGCTTGTGTTCGTTGGCGTTGCCCTCGGGCTCGATCACATGGCCGTCGACGACGATCGGGCTGTTCCAGTGGCCGGGCGCGCCGGGCAGCCTGGCGAGCGGGTGGGGGGAGCCGGGGCGGTAGACCTCGATCCCGCCCGCCATTGGGTTCGTAGACGTAGAGCAGGCCGCCCGCCACGATCGGGCTGGTGCCGGCGTTGTGGTTGATCCACAGCGGGCGCAGCCGCCCGCCGCGCAGGGCGTAGGCGCCGGTCGCCGTCGAAGTCGGCCACGAACATGGTGGTGTGCCCGCCGTGATGCCAGACAGCGGGCGCGGTGAACAGTTCTCCGCCTCCCGGGGTCGGCAGCTGCTGGACTTCGCCGCCGAGCGATCGGTGTGCCGCGCCGGACGGGGGGTGCCCGTCAAGGCGCGAGAGGGCGAGCACGCGCATGATCCCGTCCTTGCCCGCGAGCACCACGCGGTCGTCGGCCGAGCAGCGCGGGGGCGCTCGAGCCGAGGTCGGTGTCGCTGCGTGTTGAGGTGTTCCTGGTCGACCGGCGTGAAGGTCTGGCGCAGGCGCAGGCCGGGGAAGGTGAGCTCGAGCACGCGAGTCGCCGAAGTTCGCTGCTCCCGTTCCAGGGGGCGTTGCCGGTGTCGATCAGGATGCGTCCCCCGCCGGGCTCGACCACGGCTCCGCCACGGGAGAGGATCGCGGAGTCGCTGGCTGTGCAGCTGCGAGGGTACGATCAGCTCGCGGCGGTTGGCGCAGAGCGTGTTGAACACCCCGCGCAGGACGCCCGTGGAGCGTTCGATCAGCACCAGGTGGCCCTGGTAGGGGGGCGCGTCGCCGAAGTAGCCGCCGGTCGCGGCGAGGACGTCGGGGCCGTCGATGTTCAGCGCGGCCGCGAGCTTCTCGTGGGTGGGGTCGCGCGTGATCGAGACTGGCCAGTGCGCCGCTCGAGTCCTCGCTGCCGTCGGCCAGCGAGAGCTTGTGGATCAGCCCGTTGGGGGAGGCGGCGTAGACGAACACGCGGTCGGGATCGGCGATCGGGCTGGCGGTCGTGATCTGGGCGGTGCCCGCCCAGCGCGAGTATCCGGGTGGCGTGAAGGTCCACAGGATGCGCCCGCTGGAGGCGTCGATCGCGATCGTCCTGCCGTAGGTGGTGGTGAGGATCGCGACGTTGCGCGCGGCGCCCTCCACGGTGACCCCGTGAAGGTAGATCGGCGAGGAGTCCACCGTCCCGGGCAGCGCGATCTGTAGGCGGCGCAGGTGGCCGACGTTGGCGGCGGTGATGCCCGTGGAGCGCGTTGCTCGCGTCGCTGCGCTGCGGGTTCAGGCCGAACTCCGGCCAGTTGCGCAGCGAGGCCGCCACCTGCGCCGCCGCGGCGAGGGGGCCGCCCGCGGCGGAGGACCCCTTGGAGGATCCCTCGGGGGACGCGGACGCCGAGGGTGAGCTCGCGGCGGGCGCGGAGGCGGCAGGAGCGACGCGCCCTCCGCAGGCGGCGATCAGCGGCGCGGCGAGCGCAATGATGAGCGGCGCGGTGGCCAGGCGCCGTAGGCGACGCGAAGCCGCGAGGGGGTCGAGCATGCGTGGATGTTGTAACGCATCGCGATTCACCGCAAGCGAAGGCGCGAGGGGTTGGGCATGCGTGGATGTGGACGGCATCGCGATCACCGCAAGATCACAACACCCCCGTGCTCCGGTGCAAGCATCGAATTATCCCCATACATAGGGATAGGACGACGTGTGTTCCGAGCAGCCGGTATACGACATCTCTCTCCGCTGGCTGCCTCCCGGATCTCGTGCCGGCCCGAGACCCCTCAACTCGGCGCCGGTCGAGCGTCGGCGGCCCGCCGCAGCCGGGTCGCCGACGCTTCGTCGCCTGTATGCTGAGCCCATGCCGAAGACGACCGCAGGTCGGGGAGCAGGCGCCGGACTTCGAGCTGGCGGGCACCGAGGGTCAGTTCAGGCTCTCCGAGCACCGTGGGGAGCGGGTAGTGCTGCTCTTCTACCCCGGGGACAACACGCCCGTATGCAAACGACAGTTCTGCTCCTACCGCGATCGCGCGGATGACTTTGCGGCGCTCGACGCGACGGTGGTCGGGATCTCCGCGCAGGACGTGGACTCCCACAAGGGCTTCATCGAGAAGAACAGCCTCACGGTCCCACTGCTGGCTGACGTCGACAAGACCGTCGGGAAGGCGTACAGCGCCAGCGGCAAGCGCGCCGTCGTCATCATCGATGAGCAGGGCGTCGTCCGCCACCGCCACGACCACCTGCTGGGGCTCGACTACCAGTCGGTGGACGACCTCAAAGCGGCGCTGGAGGCGCTTCCGAACGCAGCTGCTCAGTAGGTGATCGTGGTACTGCGAGGCTTGTAAGCAGTTGAGCCGCTGTGGTTTCGAACCGCTCGATCGTGCCCGTGGGTCCGTTCTAGCTAAGTGCGTGCTATTATGCGCTCGTGGTACGCGTCGGAATGCACGAAGCTAAGAGCCAGCTATCGCGGCTTGTCGATCTCGCCGAGGGTGGCGAGGAGGTAATCATCCAACGCTCCGGGCGCCCGGCCGCCAGACTGGTCGCGGTGCAGCGCCGCCGTCCCGTCGCGGAAGCCTTCGGGGTGCTGCACGGCCAGATCGAGCTGGCCGACGATTTCGACGAGCTTCCCGCGGACTTCGCTGAGCACTTCTGCTGAGCCTCCTGCTCGACACGCACGCCGTGCTGTGGTTGCTCGAGGGCGACGCACGCGTCGAGGGAGCTCGCGCCGCAATCGAGGACCCGCGGGCGCACGTGCTGGTCAGCTCGGTGTGCGTGTGGGAGGCGGCCATCAAGAGCGCGCTGGGCAAGCTGCGGGTTCCCGATGACCTGCTCGAACGCCTCGAGGAGTTCGCCTTCGAGCGTCTGCCGGTCACCGACGTTCACGCGTGGGCAGTGCGAGCGCTCCCGCCCATCCACAACGACCCCTTCGACCGGCTGCTCGCGGCACAGGCCGTATGTGAACGCGCGACCATCGTCTCGGCCGACACGGTCTTCGATACGTACGGCCTCACGCGCGTCTGGTAGCCACGCACCGCGACGAAGTCACGGGCGCGGTTGGCGGCCGAGACGCCCACCGCTCTGGGCTGCCATCTCTTCCGCATTCGCAGAGCTGGGCTGCGGCAGCCTGGCCCAGGGCGCTATCGCGGGGTCGTCATTCCGCTGGCGGGGACACGACAGTCGGCCCGTACCGGTGAGCTGAGTGGCTGGGTGTGGGAGTGCTCTGGTGGACGGTGGATGAGGCTTCATGGCTAGGCGCCGACGGCGCTGGAGTCGAGGCGGGAGGCGCTTCCGACGCCGAGGTGCCGGGGTTCGATGAGGTGGAACTCGGTGGGGCGGCGCTCGGTCGGGTGCTGTGGTGCCGCGCCGGTTTAGGCTTAGGAGGCGGGGCCAGGGAGCGGGCGTCGATGGCGTGTAGCGCCGGTACGCTGAACCCGAGCGTGCGCAGGCTCTCGAGCGTCCTGGCCAGCGCGCTCTCCACGGCGGGTATCTGCGCCAAACGGCGGGTGTACTTGGAGCCACGGCCGTGCTGGGCAGCGCCCGCGAGCGCGCTCATCGTCGCGCCCTCCTGCTCCAGCGACGCGATCAGGCGCGTGATGTCGGGACGGCGCTTGGCGTTTACCGGGGGCAGCCCCTCGAGGAGGGTCGCCGATCGGGTGTCGGCGGAGGCGAGGTCGAGCTCCACCCCTGAGAGCGAGCGTGGGCTGCGCGCACGCAGATCTGCGATCTGCCGGCGAGACGGGCTGAGGGGGGCCAGGCTGGCGGTCAGATTGAGGGTTTCCGGGTGAGCGGCTCTCCTGCGGCCATTGTCCGTGGACAGCACGACGAAGCAGACCGCAGCGGCTGTCGCCAGCAGGCCCGCTGATGCCGCTGCGACCAGCCGCCGCGAGCGATCCGGGGCGCTCGACGCGACCGGCGCGGGATCCGCCAATCGCCGCCGGTCGGTGGCGGTCAGCTCTGCGATTGGGTGTGAGGCGGCGGGGTTCGTGAGGTTCGCGAATCGGCCTGTGGGGAGGGGGAAGGCGGGGATCGCCTTGCGTCGCGCCGGAGGCATACGACTCACAGCCCGGGTGGCGGCGTCGAGCAGGTCCCGCGCGTGGACATAGCGGACATTGGGGTCCTTCGCCATGCCACACGCGATCGCGGCGTCGAGATCGCCGTCCTCTCCGCTCCTGCCCGGCAGCTCGGGCGGTGGCTCGTGCAGGTGCGCGTGCATGATGGCCTCGTCGCTCTCCCGGTGGTAGGGGACCTCCCCGGTGAGGCAGTGGTAGAGCACTGCTGTGAGGGCGTAGATGTCGCTTGCGGGGGTCAGCTGCGCGCCCCGGATCTGCTCCGGCGAGGCGTAGTTCACGGTTCCGACGAATCTGCCGGTGGCGGTCAAGCCGTGGGTGTTCGACCCCTTTGCCACCCCGAAGTCGGCCAGGTAGGGGTGCCCGCGCTCGGTGATGAGGATGTTCTGGGGCTTCACATCTCGATGCACGAGCCCCTCGGCGTGAGCGGCGTCCAAGGCGCCCGCGATCGGCCCCAGAATGGCCACGGCCTGGTCGGCGGTGACGCCGTGGGTGACGAGCAGCTCCGCCAGGTTCGTTCCATCCACCATGCGCATCGCCAGGTAGAGCAGGCCGTCCTGCTCTCCGGATTCGTGGACAGGCACGATGTTGGGATGCTCGAGGCGAGCCAGGTGTTTGCCCTCGCGACGGAAGCGCTCTCGGAAGGCGTCGTCGTGGGAAAGCTGGTGGGATAGCACCTTCAATGCGACCGGGCGCCCGAGCGAGAGCTGCTCGGCGCGATAGACGATAGCGGTGCCGCCGACTCCGATCAGTGCTTCCACACGAAAGCCGTCGAGCACGTCTCCGGGGTTCAGGATCGGCGATGCAGTAGCCAAGGGTCTCTCACTCGGTCGTTCTTGAGCTCGTCTCGGGGCGACTTCTCGCGAGGGGCCGCATCCCGGGTACAGGAATCCTAAAGCTTACGTGTCTCAGCCTGTTGATTTATCCCGTGTGAAAGACTCGAGCCGCTCACTGCGCGCCTGCTCCCAGGTGAACGGCGTGACCGTGATCGTGCCGTGGCTCGAAGGCTCAGTGGTGGCGGCGTTCGGTGCGCCCTCGCGCGGTGTGTGAAAGGGGGCGGGCCCCTCCGGGCGGGAACTCGCGGTCGCTTGGCGGTAAGTGCCGGGAGCGCCGGTGTCCCTGATCGAGGTGAGCGCGCGTGCTGCCTGAAGCGCGAGATCGCGCCCCACGGCGTCGGCGCTCACATCGGCGATCTGCTCGGCGCCGTCGGTGCGGATGAACGTAAGCCGAGCGACTGAGCGATCGAGCAGGGCGACTGAGCGGCACTCGCCTGGTAGGCCACGCTGAAGATGGCCAAGCCAGATCGTGTAGACCCCTACCGACGGTCCATGCTCAAGGATTTCGCTGACCGCGGAGCGCTCCTCAATGAGGTCCTCATCGAGGAAGAGCGCCAGCGCGGGAAGGAACGCCGCGTTGGGGTCTCGTCGGAGCTCGCTCAATTCCCAGTGGCGTACCGATACGAGCTGCGCCACTCGCTGCAGGAGGTCTTGGGTAGCGGCCATGTTGCCGGCCAGCTGAGGGCCATCGATCGGCGATGGGTCGACGCGGGCGTGGGGTGTCCACTTCAGCCACTCCCACTGCTCGCGCTGGTCGGGATCGAGCGCGGCGACGATCGACAGCTCGCGCGGGCTGTGCAGGACGGCCGCCTGCAGCGCGAGCCACATTCCGAGTCCATCGACCCGACCCTCGGGTCCCACGAGTCCCAGGCTGCCGATCTGCGGGAGGGCGACGGGCACGGGGAGCATCGGCACGGTGCTGTAGGTGTCGAGCAGCTCCTGCGTCTTCGCCGGCAGCTGCTCGCGGTCTCCGGGGGTCTCGACCGCGAGCTTGGCCGGCAGGTCGGCGACCCCAATGCGCAGCGACAGGAAGTCCTCGTTGGCCGGGCGCCGCTCCCAGAGCTGCGGACGCATCTCGAGGGCTCGCGCGATGAGCTCGGCGGCATCGGGGGCCGCTGCCCGCCGCGCGCCGCTCTCGCGGGTCCTGGCCTGCTCGAGTTCCTCGGCTAGCGCCCGCAGTCGTTTGGCGTAGCGGGCTTCGTTCTGACGGAAGAGACGCCGCCCGCTGCGACGTTCGCTGACATAGGACCACAGCAGCATCGCCGGACTGAGAAGCATCGACAGCAATAGCGCCGGCTGCTTGAGGGCCACCGCAAACCCCCCTCCGAGCACGAGCGGCAGGACAGCGGCACCGACCTGCAGCCTGACTCGGGAGGCTTCCGGCGGTGGCGCTTCGAGCTGCAGGCGCGGTGTGCGGTAGGGATTAACGATCCGCGGCGGCCGGTTGAACGGGGTCGCTCCGTTCCTGACTGCGCCGGCCCGGAGGGTGGGGGGCGGGAGTCTGCTGAACATAATCACCGTACGCCCGATCTCGATCTGGGAGCCGTCGTCGGGAGTCAACCGCACGTCCCCAACCAGCGTTCGACCCTCCACCGCGGAGCCGTTGCGGGAGTCCAGGTCGCCGATCTCCACGGTCTCCGAGCCGACCTCCAACCGCAGATGGCGGCGAGATAGCGAGGGATCGTCGAGCATCACATCGCAGGTGGAGTCGCGACCGAGCACATAGCGCCCGGGGAGCAGGCTCACGCGCCGACCCGACTGTGGTCCCGCGTTGACGATCAGGTCGACGATGCCCCCGCGCGCTGACGGCGAGGGCATCGCGGGGTGCAACATCGGGCCTTGCCGAGCGCCCGGGTGGCATGGCGGCAAAGCGCATGCCCGCCGAAAGGGCAACCGTATCCCCCGAGCGCAGGCCCGTGTCGTTCACGTAGTCCCCCGGCGCCAGCCGGCCGAGGTGAGCGCAATGCAGAGTCAGCTCAGTCGCGTCGATCGAGTCTCCATGGAGCGATTCCAGGTGCCGAGCAAGCGCCAGGCCCAGCTCCTGCACCCGTGCGTCCCGCGCCAGCTCCACGGTGACATCGGCAGTGGATGCCTCGGATGAGGGATCGCAAACGCTCAGCAGCAGCTTGATCGTGGAGTCTGAGCTCATGATCCTGGGTTCAGGGGCAGCGTTGCGGTCGTCCCGCCGGGGACAGGCAGCCCTTGCGGGCCGCGTAGGCGATCAGACCGCGCGGGGTTCGGACGAAGTGGTACAGGACGAAACGCGCGACGTGCCCTGGAGCTAGCAACTGGATCTCGATTCTTGTGGCTCGGAGCAACACAAAGGGTGGGGATATAGTGATCGCGCCGTGAGCATCGTGGTGCACTCCCAAGTGCACGATCTCGCGCAGGGGGCGCTGGCATCCCGCTATGCAGCGGAGCACGATTGTGTCCCCTGCGCGGGCGCGCTTCACGGCCGGGATCCCGACGAGCAGACCCAGTGTGGTGCCGCCGGTGGAGGCTCGCGTCGCAAATAGGGGCGTGAAGGCCGAGACGACGGCCTTTGGGACTGGAGTGTTGGGTTTTCGATTGGTTGGCTGGCTCTGGGTTTCAGGCTGGATGGCGGGAGAGGCTTCGATGGTGATGGTCCGTGTGGCGTTGGTGACGTTGTCCAGGGCGTCGGTTGCGCTCACCGAAACCTGGTAGGTGCCCGGTGCACTGAACACGTGGGTTGCGCTCGTGCCCGAGGTTTCAGGGCTGCCGTCGCCCCAGGACCAGGTGGTGGAGGTCACCGTTGACCACACGCTCAGTGGGGATACTGAGAACATGAGCGCGGCGCCTGCCTGGCCTGAAGTGGGTGCCTGGAGTTCTTCGAGCCAAGGCCCCCCAGCCTGATAGCCGACGACCTGGACCCTTTCCCCATTTATCCAGGCGCTTACTGCATCGCCCTGCGAGTCTATCGCCAGACTTGCCGGTGAGCTAGGGGCGCCGGAATAGAGAGAGGCCGTGGGCGGAAAGGCTGGTACACCGAACGTGCCCCCGGCCAGCATCCCCGATCCAAGAGGTTTGTTGCCTTGGTCTACCGTCGTCTGCCACCACAGGACCACGCTATCACCTCGACTATCCATGGCCACGGCGGGGAGGCCTTCGATAAAGGTCGAGCTCTTCAGTAGTTCGATGGGTTTCCCGAATGACCCTCTGGCGGGTCGTATCGCCATCTTCATGTTGCCGTGTGATGCCCAGGCCGCTATCGTATCTCCTGCTGCATCCATTGCCACCTCTGGACGAATCATGTATTCATCTTCCTCTGACGGCGAACTGGAGAGGACCACCGGCGTTTCAAAGCTGGCATTCAAGCTCGTCCGGGTCGATGCTTCAATGATATTGGTCGCATTTTCTTTGCGTGCCCAGACGACTGTCGTATCTCCGTAGGAGTCCATGGAGACCGCCGGATATGAGGCGTCGAGGGCAAAGCCGGTGGGAGGACCAAAACCGGCGCTCGCGGGCTGCGTCGACATCTGGATGAGGTTGGGGTATTCATCACCAGGGGTACCACCTTCATCGTCCTTCCACACGACTGTTGTGTTGCCTTCTGGGTCCATGGCGACAGCGGGCATCACCGCATTGTTGAAAGTGTAACCGGACAGTGAAGCGCGTTCCTCGAATTCGCCGCCGGCGAGGCGCGAGGCCGCGTCGATTTCCTCGAACGAATTATTCCATTCCCACGCGACCGTGGCATCGCCTTTACTGTCCATGGCCACGACGGGATTGGTGGCGCCTGGTCCCGTCAAGGTCTTGGGCGGTGTGAACGCGCCCCCCGCGGGACACCAAGTAGCTTGAATATGACCCTGGTCGGGAGCTTCTCCTTCTATCCACGCAACCGTGGCGTCGCCGCGCGGGTCTGTTGCAACAACCGGAGAAGACGAGTTTACTTCCGGCGATGAGAGCCAGACGGGGGCTCCGAATTCGCCGCCGGCGGGTCGTCGGGCTGCGGCGATCAGATTCTTCGTGCCATTGTTCTGCACCCATACAAGCATTGTGTCCCCCTTGGCATCCATGCCCACGGCCGCTGACTCGGCGGCGTTGTAGCTCCCATCCGAGATATCGCTAAGTCCGACCCAGGCGGGGGTGGCGCGAGCAACTGACGGAAGCGCCGCGACTACGCACAGGACGCCGAGCCCAGCGCATGTCTGTACAAGTTGTCTTGCCATAACTTTCGTCCCGCCCGCATGTATCGGACAGTTGAGACTTTACTAGATGTCGGGCCACCGGGTTTTGGCGGCATTCTCGGAGACCGGCTTACGCCGTGAGATTTGAGGTGAGCGAGCTACCGTGTCTCGACCGCAAACCGTGCGTAGCCGTCAGATGGCGGCACCTGGATCTGGTGCCAGTCGTGTCGCTGGGTATCCCCATTGCGGACGCTCAGTGAGGCGTGCCGACCCCGTCCCGCTCCCCCGGCCGCTCCTCGGCGGCGCGGCGGGCGTGGATCTCGATCAGCTCGAGCTGCACGGAGCGGGGCTGCTCCCCAGGGGCAGGATGCAGCCGCCGCCAGCGGCCCTCGCCATCGAGCTCCCAGGCGTTTTGATTGTCGGTGAAGGCGCGCTCGAGGGTGTCCAGCAACTCGGCCTGCAGCTCGGGGGCCTCGATCGGGACGGCCATCTCGACGCGGTGGTCGAGGTTGCGGGGCATGAGGTCGGCGGAGGCGATGTAGATGGTGTGGCGGCCCTCGCGCTGGAAGGCGTAGATGCGGGAGTGCTCGAGCAAGCGCCCCACGATCGAGACGACGCGGATGTTCTCGGAGATCCCCTGCAGGCCCGGTCGCAGGCAGCAGATCCCGCGAACGTTCAGGTCGACGCGCACACCGGCTTGGGAGGCCCTGTAGAGGGCGCGGATACAGGGGCCGTCGACAAGGGCGTTCATCTTCATCACGATCCGGGCGGGGTGCTCGGGCGAGTGGGCCTCGATCGTGCGCTGGATCTCCGCGAGCAGCCCGTCGCGCAACTGCGTGGGGGCGATCAGGACCTTGCGGTAGTGCAGGGGGCGCCCGTAGCCGGTGAGGTAGTTGAACATGTCGGTCACGTCCGCCCCGATCTGCGGGTCGGTGGTGAACAGCCCGAAGTCGGTGTAGAGGCGGGCGGTGGTGGAGTGGTAGTTGCCGGTGCCGATGTGCACGTAGTTGCGCACCCCCTCCCCCTCGCGGCGCACTACGAGCACGCACTTGACGTGGGTCTTCAGCGCGGGCTGGCCGTAGACGACGTGCACCCCGGCCTCCTCCATGGCCTTGGCCCAGTGGATGTTCATGCGCTCGTCGAAGCGCGCCTTGAGCTCGACCAGGGCGACGGCCTGCTTGCCTTGCTCGGTGGCGTCGATCAGCGCGGGGACGAGCGGGGAGTCGTCGCTGGTGCGGTACACGGTCTGCTTGATCGCGAGCACGTTGGGGTCGGCGACGGCCTGCTCGACGAAGCGCTCCACCGAGGTGGAGAAGGAGTCGTAGGGGTGGTGCACGAGCAGGTCGCCGTCGCGCATCGCGCCGAGCACGTCGGGCCGCTCGCTCTCGTGGCGCAGCAGCCGGGGGTGGGTGATGGGGCTCATCGGGGGGTCCCGCAGCTCGGGGAGGCCGGGGAGACGCACGATCTGCCAGAGGGAGCCCATGTCGAGCAGCCCGTCCACGGGATAGATTTCCTCCTCCGCCACCCCCAGCAGGCCGACGAGCTCGCTGCGCAGCGCCGCGGAGCAGTGCGCGCCCAGCTCGACGCGCACCACCTCGCCGAAGCGGCGGCGGCGCAGCTCGTCCTCGACGGCCTGCAGCAGGTCGGCGGCGTCGTCGGAGACCTCCAGGTCGGCGTCACGGGTGACGCGGAAGACGTTGGAGTCGACGATCTCCATCCCCGGGAAGAGCGCGCCCAGGTGGTGGGCGATCACCTCCTCCAACGCCACCAGCGTGACTCCCTTCGCGCCGGTCTCGGCGGTCGCGCCCTCGCCGGAGGGCGCCGCGATGAAGCGGGGCAGGATCTCCGTGGGGACCTTCACGCGGGCGAACACCGTCTGGTCGGTGATGGGGTCGCGCACCAGCACGGCGAGGCTGAGGGAGAGGTTGGAGATGTAGGGGAAGGGCCGCCCGGGGGTGACTGCGAGGGGGGTGAGCGTGGGGAAGATGACCTGCTGGAAGTGCCTCGCGAGGTGGGCGCGCTGGTGCTCGTCGAGCTCCTCGACGCTGACGACGCGGATGCCATGGCGCGCGAGCGCAGGACGCAGGCGCTGCTCGAAGCAGGCGGTCAGTCGTCCGCTCAGCTCGAGCGCCCGCTCGCGGATGCGCCCGATCGTCTGGGAGGGGGTGGAGCCGTCCTGGCTGGGGTTCTCCACCCCCGCCTCGATCTGGTCGTGCAGGCCGGCGACGCGCACCATGTAGTACTCGTCGAGGTTCGTGGTGTAGATCGCGCAGAACTTCGCGCGCTCCAGCAGCGGGAGCTCCTCGTCCTCGGCGAGCTGGAGCACGCGCTCGTTGAAGTCCAGCCAGGAGAGCTCGCGGTTGAGGTAGAGGGAGGGGTCATGCAGGTGGCGCTCCTCCGCATTCGGAGCCGCACCCGCCCCGGCCACCGCCCGCTCCTGATCGTAGGCGGCCCCGCTCTCCGCTTGCTCGTCTGTGCTGCTGCTCATGGCGTTCCTCAACGCTACACCCAGAACATATCGCTAGTGTGAAGGCGAGGGAGATGGCTCGCCAGCTCTGGTTGCTACGTCACGCGGACGCCGAGCCGCACGGAACCCGACCGGACTCCGAGCGGCGTCTGACCGAGCGCGGGGAGCGCCAGGCGCAGCTCGCGGGCGTGGCGCTCGCGCGGATCGGGGTGGAGTTCCAGGTGCTGCTGAGCAGCCCCCGGGAGCGCGCGCTGCGCACGGCGACGTTGGTGGCGCAGGCGTTGGCCGACTCGAGGAGCGGCCCCCAAAGCGCCGGGCTCCAGATCCACGAGCCGCTGTCGGGGGGCTTCGACGCGCAAGGAGCGCTCGTGGTGCTGGACGATCTGGTGCCCCCCGCCGGGACCGATGGGAGGGTGCTGCTCGTCGGCCACGAGCCCGACCTCTCCACGGTGGTGGGCGAACTGGCGGGAGCCCGGATCGATCTGAAGAAGGGCGGATTGGCGGTGGTCCGACTCGACGGCCCCAGCGGCGAGCTGGTGGCCCTGCTGCGCCCCAACGAGCTGGCGCTGATCGCGGAAGGCGGCGGCGCCGAGCGGTAGGCCGGGCCACCGACGGGGCGGCGCCGCGCAACGAGCGGTAGGCCGGGCCGCCGGCACAGCGGCGCCGCTCAACGAGCGAGTTCGGCCGGCGGACGCCCCGCTCCGCGCGATAGGGTCCCGGACGTGGCCGACCGACGCTCTGCTCTGATCACCGGGATCACCGGCCAGGACGGCTCCTATCTGGCGGAGCTGCTCCTGGAGAGAGGCTATGAGGTGCACGGCATGGTGCGCCGCTCCTCCACGGAGCGTTTCGAGCGGATCGAGCACCTGCGGGACCGAATCACCTTGCACCAGGGCGATCTGCTGGACCAGCGCTCCCTGGTCGACGCGCTGCGCGCTGCGCGCCCGGTGGAGATCTACAACCTCGCGGCGATGTCCTTCGTGGCGGTCTCCTGGATCCAGCCGACGCTCACCGCAGAGTTCACGGGGGTGGGAGTGACGCGGATGCTGGAGGCGATGCGCGAAGTCTGCCCCGAGGCGCGCTTCTACCAGGCCTCCTCGAGCGAGATGTTCGGCAAGGTGCGCGAGGTTCCCCAGACCGAGCACACCCCCTTCTACCCGCGCTCCCCATACGGCGTGGCGAAGGCGTACGGGCACTTCATCACCATCAACTACCGCGAGTCCTACGGGCTGCATGCGACCAGCGGGATCCTGTTCAACCACGAGTCTCCCCGCCGTGGCCTGGAGTTCGTGACCCGCAAGATCACCTGGCACGCCGCGGCGATCAAGCTCGGCCTGGTGGAGAGGCTGCCCCTCGGCAACCTCGACGCCGAACGTGACTGGGGCTACGCGAAGGACTACGTGGAGGCGATGTGGCTGATGCTCCAGCGCGACACCCCCGAGGATTACGTGATCGCCACGGGGATGGCGCACTCGGTGCGCGAATGCCTGGAGATCGCCTTCGACCAGGCGGGCCTGGAGATCGACGAGCGGGTGGTGCTCGACGAGTCGCTGGTGCGCCCCGCGGAGGTTGACCACCTGATCGGCGACGCCTCGAAGGCCCGCGGAGACCTCGGGTGGGAGCCGCAGACGAGCTTCGAGCAGCTGATCCGGCTGATGGTGGACGCCGATCGCAAGCTGCTGAGCAGGTGACGGCCAGGTGGCGGGGGGCGCGCGCCGGGCGCTCGTGACGGGCCTCACCGGCCAGGACGGCTCGTTCCTGGCGGAGCTGCTGCTGGCGGAGGGCTACACGGTGACGGGGATGGTACGCGGGGGCCAGGGCGCCTCGCTCGGCGCGGCGGCGCACCTGCGGGATCGGGTCGAGGTGGTGGACGGCGAGCTGCTCGACCGCGCGAGCCTGCGCGCGGCGGTGGAGGGGGTGCGTCCACGGGAGCTCTACCACCTCGCGGCGCCGTCGTACGTTCCGGCTTCCTGGGAGAGCCCTGCGCAGACGCTCGCCGCGATCGCGGGCGCGACGGCCGCGCTGCTGGAGGCGGTGCGCGTGGTGGACCCCACGATCCGCGTGTTCGTAGCGGCCTCGGGCGCGATGTTCGGCGCGGCCGGGGAGAGCCCCCAGCGCGAGCAAACGCCCTGCCGGCCGGACACCCCCTATGCGGTCGCGAAGCTGGCCGCGCACGGGCTGGTGGGGGCGCTGCGCGCCCACGATGGCCTATATGCGTGCTCGGGGATCCTCTACAACCACGAGTCCGAGCGCCGACCGGAGCGGTTCGTGACGCGCAAGATCACCCACGCCGCGGCGGCGGTGGAGCTGGGGTTGGCGAGCGAGGTGGTGCTGGGGGACCTGGAGGCTGTGCGGGACTGGTCCTTCGCGGGGGACATCGTGAGGGGGGCGTGGCTGATGCTCCAGCAGGAGGAGCCGGAGGACTTCATCCTCGCGAGCGGCGAGCCCCACACGGTGAGGGACCTGGCGCAGACGGCGTTCGCGTGCGTGGGGCGGGACGCAGATGACTACGTGCGGGTGGCGCCCGAGCTCGTGCGCGCGCTGGAGCCGACTCCGCTGGTGGGCGATCCCAGCAGGGCGCTGGAGCGACTCGGGTGGAGAGCGAGTGTGAGCTTCGAGCAGCTAGTGGAGCGGATGGTGCGGGCCGACCTGGACGCGCTGAGGCCGACCTGAAGGCGCTGACGGCCGACCCGAAGGCGCTGAGGTCGACCCGACCTGAAGGCGCTGAGGCGCTAGACCAGCGCCTCGACCTTCTCCCGCTCGACCTCGAGGGCGGCACCCGGCGTGGGAGTCGGTGCCTCGGGACGCTCGGGGCTCTCGCCATCGCGGTGCGGTTGAGGGCTCTCCACGGGGAGGGAGGACCCATCTGCGGGTTCGGCGGCGAAGCGGTAGCCGATCCCGAAGTGGGTGTGGATGTAGCGCCAGTCGGGGGATGCCTTCTCGAGCTTCTGTCGGAGCTTGCGCACGAAGACGTCGACGGAGCGGTCGCCGCGGACCATCGCGTAGCCCCATAGGCGGGAGTAGATGTCCTCGCGCTCGAGCACCCGTCCCTCGGCGGCGGCGAGCAGCTCGATGAGCTCGAACTCGCGGCGGGTGAGGTCGATGCTGCGGCCCTGCACGAACGCCTGGAAGCGGTCGGAGCGGATTTCCACCTCGCCTGCGCTGACGGGCTTGACGTCGGCCCGCCCGGTGCTGCGCCGGCGGCGGCGCACGACGCCCTGGACGCGCGCGATCACCTCCTCGGGGTGGCAGGGCTTGGTGATCCAGTCGTCGGCGCCGAGGCGCAGCCCCCGCACGCGCTGGGCGACGGTGGAGGGGCCGGTGCAGACGACGATGCCGAGCTCCGGGAGGGCTCCGCAGAGGCGCTCCAGCCACGCCCAGGCTTGGGGGCCGAGGATCGCGAGATCGACGACGAGCGCGCTGAGGCGCATGGAGGCGATCGCGTCGGTGGGCACGGGGCTGCCGAGCACGCGGTGCTCCCAGCCGAGGCGGTCGAGTCTCTTGCTGAGAACCTGAATGAAGCCGCTGTCGCGGTCTAGGACAGCGATCCGCAGCTGATTGCCTGTGGCGGTGGCGTTTCGTGCGTCCTGCACGGCCCCCTCCGAGGCGCGAGTGCTTTCCGTCATCGCGCACCCAGTCTAAGCAAATCACTGGCCGCGATGTGTCCTCGCGGCTGATTGTCACAGGATGTTCACAGACGGGCCGCTATTTGCGGGGTTCTCAGCCCGCGCCCATGGGGTGGGAGGAGTCAGAGAACTCGCGGAAGAGGCCGGTGACGACGAAGGCGACCTGCTCGCCGATGTCCACGGCGTTGTCCCCCACGCGCTCTAAGGCGCGCGCGACTAAGATCATGTGCATCGCCCATTCGCGCGTGTCGGCGTCGTCCCCGACTTCGAGCGCCATGCGGAAGATGTCGCGGTTGAGGCGGTTGATGGCGCTGTCCTGGCGGACGAGGTCCTCCGCGAGGCCAACGTCGCGGGCGGCGAACGCGGCCTTGCTCTGAGTGACCTCGGAGCGGGCGAGGGCGCCCATCTTCAGGAGCGCCTCGAGCAGTGCGCGGCGCCTCGGGGGCTCGTGGCCGGAGAGGGGGATGAGCTTGGCGATGTTGACGCACTGGTCGCCCATGCGCTCGATGTTCTTCATGACGTGCAGGAGGGCCGCGACGACGCGCAGGTCGCCGGCGACGGGGGACTGGAGCGCGAGCAGCGAGAGGATGCCCTGGTGGACCTCGAGGTAGCGCCCGTCGACGCGGTCGTCGTCGGCGATCACCATCTGGGCGAGCTCGACGTCCTGGTGCTCGAGCGCCTCGAGCACGCGGTCGAGTTGCTCGACGATGATGTCGAGGCCGCCGAGGGCGCGCTGCTCGAGCTCCCGTAGCTGCTGCTGGAAGTTCTGGCGGGGGGTGGTCTTCTTGGCCGTCGCCGGCCCACCCGTGGCCCCAGCGAGTACGCCTGCGCCCGACGTGCTGGTGCTCGCCGCGCGGGGGACGGGCGCGCGGCCGGGTCGGCCGGCCGAGGAGGAGGGGCCCGGCTCGTCGCCCTCCGGGCGACTGTCCCACCTTTTATCCGAACTTGCCGGTGACATATTCCTCTGTCCTGGGATCCACTGGATTGGTGAAGATCTCGTGTGTTGGACCGACCTCGACGAGCTCGCCGGAGAGCATGAAGGCGGTGCGGTCGGCGACGCGGGCGGCCTGCTGCATGTTGTGGGTCACGATCACGATCGTGACCCGCTGCTTGAGCTGCTCGATCAGCTCCTCGATCCTCAGGGTGGCGATCGGGTCGAGTGCCGAGCAGGGCTCGTCCATCAGCAGCACCTCGGGGTCCACGGCGAGCGAGCGGGCGATGCAGAGGCGCTGCTGCTGTCCCCCCGAGAGCCCGACGCCGGGGGTGGAGAGCCGGTCGGAGACCTCATCCCAGAGGCCGGCGCCGCGCAGCGCGGCCTCGACGCGGTGCTGGAGCTCCCCGCGGCCTTTGGCGGTGAGCCGCAGGCCGGCGGCGACGTTGTCGAAGATCGACATCGTGGGGAAGGGGTTGGGCTTCTGGAAGACCATCCCCACGGCGCGGCGCACCGCGATCACGTCGATTGACGGGTCGTAGACGTCGAGCTCGTCGAGCAGCACGCGGCCCTCGGCCCGGGCGCCGGGGATCTCCTCGTGCATGCGGTTGATGCAGCGCACCATCGTGGACTTGCCGCAGCCGGAGGGGCCGATGATCGCTGTGACCTTGTTGGCGGGGAAGCGAAGGTCGATGCCCTTGACCTGCTCGGAGGAGCCGTAGAAGGCGCGCAACTGCTCGAGTCGGATCTCGGGCCCGACCTTGACCACGGATGCCGCGCGCTCGGCGGCGGTGGCCTGCACCGCCCGCCCCGCTGCGGAGGGGTCGGCTGGGGTCGGCGGCTGGGGTCGGGAGGGCTCGAGCATCTGCTCAGGCGGCTCGCCCACCGATCGATGATCGGCGGGATCCATGATCGGCCTGCGGGGGGAGGGTGCGTTGTTGCTCATGCAAGGCGACTCCTTCGGGCGAGCAGGCGGGCGATGAGATTGAGGACGAGGATCATGGCGACGAGGGTGAGGGCGGCGCCCCATGCACGGTTTACCACTTGCGTGGTGGGGGAGGTGACGTCGTTGTAGATCTGGTAGGGCAGCGAGTTCATGAACTGCCCGAGGTCGAGGGTGCTCTTGTTGGTGTGCCCGGCGGTGAAGAGCAGCGGTGCGGTCTCCCCGGCGGCGCGGGCGACGGCGAGCAGCACGCCGGTGAGCATCCCGGTGAGCGCGGTGGGGAGCACGATGCGGAAGATCACCTTCCAGCGGGCGGCGCCGAGGGCGAGGGCGGACTCGCGCAGGGCGTTGGGGACGAGCAGGAGGATCACCTCGGCGGAGCGGATCACGACGGGCAGCATCAACAGGGAGAGGGCGAGCGAGCCCTTGTAGCCGGCGTAGGTGGAGCCGGTGCCGATGATGAGCGCGATGTAGATGAACAGCCCGAAGACGATCGAGGGGACCCCGGTGAGGACGTCGACGAAGAAGCGCACCGTGTGGGCGAACCAGCTCGAGCGGCCGTACTCGACGAGCCAGAGGGCGACGCCGATGCCGATCGGGATGGCGATCGCGGAGGCGAGTGCGACCATCTCGATCGTGCCGATGATCGCGCTCTTGATCCCGCCGATCGAGGAGCCCCCGAAGAACGTGCTGCCCGTTGGGTCGGTCGTGAAGAAGCTCCAGCTCCATGCCCCGAGGCCCTTGCGCAGGAGGTAGTAGACGATCAGCAGGAGCGGCACCAGCGCGATCAGGGTGGCGGCGAGCAGCAGGCCGCGGGCGACTTTGTCGGTGCGCCGCCGCCGGGGGCTGACGGCGAAGCGGGCGATGCGGTCGGGTGTGGCTCCGTGCGCGCTCATGCGCCCGCCGCCACGGCAGCCCCGAGGTCGCCGGGACCCTCGCTGGGCATCGAGCGAGACCCGCCAGGGCGGGCGGGCCTCGATCCCGCGCGGGAGGCGCGCAGCACGAGCAGTCGCGCGAGGGCGTTGACGATCAGGGTGAGCACGAACAGCACGAGCGCGGCGGCGAACAGCGCGGAGCGGTGCAGGCCGGTGGCCTCGCCGAATTCGTTGGCGAGCACCGCGGCGAGGGTGTAGCCCTGCCCGAAGAGGTGGTGGGCGAGGGTGGGGGAGTCCCCAATTACGATCGTGACCGCGATCGTCTCCCCGATCGCGCGGCCGAGGCCGAGCATCGCCCCCCCGACGATCCCGGAGCGGCAGTAGGGGACGACGGCCATGCGGACCATCTCCCAGCGGGTGGCCCCGAGCCCGAGCGCGGCCTCCTTGTGGTCGGGCGGCACGGTGGTCATCACCTCGCGGGCGATCGCGGAGACGATCGGGAGGATCATGATCGCGAGGATCAGCCCGGCGATGAAGCAGTTGGGGATCGTGACGAGCCCCCCGCCGACGAAGGGGATGAAGGAGAAGGTGCGGGCGACCCATTCCTCGGCGGGCTCGAGCTTGGGGGCGAGGAAGAAGATCCCCCACAGCCCGTACACCACGGAGGGCACGGCGGCGAGCAGCTCGACGAGGACCGTCAGCGGCGCCAGCAGCCGTTTGGGGCAGAGCTCCGTCAGATAGAGGGCGGTGGCGACCGCGATCGGCACGCCCATCAGCAGGGCGAGGCCGGAGGTGATGAGCGTCCCCACGAGCAGCGGCAGCGCGCCGTAGTGTTCGGCGGAGGGGTTCCATTCGTTGTTGAAGACGAAGCCGAGCACCCCCGAGGCGGCGAACGCGGGACGCGCTTCGCCGAAGAGGCGCACGAAGAAGTAGACGATCAGGACGAGGATCAGCGCGGCGAGCGCGGTGAGCCCGTACCTCAGGGCGCGGTCGGGGAGACGCGCAAACGCCGACCGCCCGAGCAGCGGGCGGTCGGCGTTGTCAGGAACTGAGGCAGCCTCCATGTCTCACCCGGCCGGCGTCTTCACGCGGCCCCGGTAGAACATCGACTCTCTCCTAGAGGCTGCCTCCAAAGCGTCCCTCAGGCTAGCTCAGCGGCGAGCCGTCGCACGTCAGTCCCGTGACCGCCGCCTTGGACTTGGCGAGGATCGCGGCGGGCAGTGCGG
The DNA here is from genome assembly GCA_963742275.1 of uncultured Solirubrobacterales bacterium. Taxonomy (GTDB): domain Bacteria; phylum Actinomycetota; class Thermoleophilia; order Solirubrobacterales; family Solirubrobacteraceae; genus Palsa-744. The sequence continues at coordinate 1,899,777 of CAVUKU010000001.1, forward strand.
CGTAGTCGGCCTTGGAGAGGATGCTCTGCCCTTCGCCGAGGCCGTAGTTGAGGAACTTCGCGACGCCTTCCGCGGCTCCCTTACCGCCGGGGACCCCGGCCTTGCAGAGGTCCTTGTAGACCACCACGAATGTCTGCGAGGTGATCGGGTAGGCCTGCGGGGAGGAGGGGTTCTTGATCGCGAAGCCGAGGTTGCCCGGCACCACGATGCCTTCCGCGGCGGCGGTCGTGGAGGCCAGCGTGGGCGCCACGTAGTTGCCCGCCTTGTTCTTCACATCGGCGTAGGTGAAGTTGTGCTGCAGCGCGTAGGCCTGCTCGACGTAGCCGACGGCGCCCGTGGTCTGCTGCACCGCGCCGGCCACGCCGGCGTTGCCCTTGGCGCCGGTGCCGACCGGCCAGGGGACGATCTTGCCGGAGCCGACCTTGCTCGCCCATTCGGGGTCGACCGCGGCGAGGAAGCCGGTGAAGCCGGCGGAGGTGCCCGAGGAGTCCGAGCGGTGGATCACGGTGATCGGGGTGCTCGGCAGCGTGACACCGGGGTTGAGCCCCGCGATCGCGGGGTCGTTCCAGGTCTTGATCTTGCCGAGGTAGATGTCGGCGATCGTGGGGCCATCGAGCTTCAGGCCGGCCTTCACGCCGGGGAGGTTGTAGGAGACGGTGATCGCGCCCAGGAACATCGGGATCTGCACCGGTTCGCCGACCTTGGCGAGCGCCGATTCTTCGGCGGTCTTCAGCGGCGGGTCGCTGGCGCCGAAGTCGACTGTCTTGGCTTCCAGCGCGGTGATGCCGGCGCCGGAGCCGACGGCCTGGTAGTTGACGGTGAGGCCGAGACCGGAGCTCGGCGAGCCCCACTGTTCGTAGACGGGGGCCGCGAAGGTGGAGCCTGCGCCGGAGATCGTGGCGGCGTTGCCGGTGGAGGCGCTCGCGGTGCTCGAGCTGGTCGTGTTCGTGCTGGAGCCGCAGGCGGCGAGGAGGAGCGAGAGCGCCGCGACACCAAGAGCTGTCGCGGCTGTCTTTTGCAATGTGATCACTACTGAGTCTCCCTCTTGCTTGGGGTCAAGGATCGGGGTAGGGAGGGGTACGGCTGAGCTAAAAAGGCGCTCCCCGCCCAGATGATGCCGAGTCTAGTGTCCTAGTCCGCGACAGCGTTCGTGTGAAAATTTCGTGAAGGCTGTGGCTGGAAGCGGTACCCGAAGCCCGGGTGGGTGTGGATGAAGCGGCGGTCGGGCATCGCGGCTTCGAGCTTGGTGCGCAGCTTGGAGACGTACACGTCGACCGAGCGGTCCCCGGCACGCAGTTCACTGCCCCACACGGTGCTGTAGAGCTCCTCACGCGTGAGAATCGCTCCGAGCCGTCTGGCCATGGCGACCAGCAGCCCGAACTCGCGCACCGACAGGCTCAGCACCTGTCCGGTGGCGAGCGCCAGTCCCTCTCCGGGCCTGATCTCGAGCTCTCCCGCATATAGGGTGTCGCTGATCTTGGGAGATTCCTCCACAGGGTGGCAGAATCGGGCAGCCGAGGTGCTCGTGGGTTGCGAACTCGTGACTGATTCGTGAAAAAGTCGTGAAAGGTTGGTCGGGGAGCCCACCCACCCGTGCGGGGCCCAATATCCTCCACCGATGAGCTTCCCGCGCCACGCCCTCCAGGGCCCCAGCTGTGCCATCCCGGCCCCGTCCCGCGCTATCCGGGGTCCGTACTGTGCTCTCCCGGGCCCGTGCTGGGGCCCCCTCACGGGCCCGCGCTGGGCCCCCGAAGCTCGGCTGCCTCGCCGCCCTCGGCCCCGTCCGGTGGGCAGCGCGGCTGTGCGATGAGCTTCCTGCGCCGCGGCATGGACGGCTCCCTGATGGAGCTGGTGGAGGAGGCCGGGCGCAACGTGCAACGCTCGGGCCTCCTGCTGCGCGACCTGCTGGCGGACTTCCCCGAGCACGCTGTGCTGGCGCGTGACCTGAAGGTGTGCGAGCAGGAGGGGGACCGCATCACCCACGACATCATCCACCGGCTCACTGGCGGCGGGCGCGTGCGCGCCCCGTTCGCGGCCGGCGACGGCTACGCGCTGGCGACGGCGCTGGACGACATCGTCGACTACACCGAGCACGGGGCGGCGCAGATGGTGCTCTACAGGGTGGAGGCCCCGATGGAGCAGGCGGTGGAGTTCGCGGAGGTGCTGGTGGGCGCGGGGGAGCAGATCGCAAGAGCGCTGCGCTGCCTGCGCACGGGCACCGAGCTGGCCCCCCACCTGGTGGAGATCCATCGCCTGGAGAACGAGGGCGACCGCCTGCAGCGCGACGCGGTGGCCTCGCTGTTCGCGGGGGGGATCGACCCGATGGTGGTGATCCGCTGGAAGGACATCTTCGAGTCCCTCGAGGCCGCGGTGGATGCGTGCGAGACGGTGGCGCACGTGTTGGAGGGCATCACGCTCAAGCAGCGCGGTCGGCGGCGCTGAGGACGGCGGTGGGGATTTGCCGGCGTCGGACGTCAGGGTCGCCACTCCGGGGGATGCCCCCGGTGCTGCCATGGTGCGCACGCGCCGGCGGCTGGGGCGGACGATCTCGCGGGCGCGCTGGGGGGAGTACCGGCGGCTGCTCGAGCTCGCGGTCGGCCAGGGCTATGCGGTGGTCTCGCTGGAGGATTGGCTCGCGAACCCCGATGCCTACGCGGGCCGCGATGTGATGATCCTGCGCCACGACGTGGACCAGTGTCCGGCCTCGGCGCTGAAGATGGCGGCGATCGAGGCCGACCTCGAGATCCGCTCGACATGGTATTTCCGCTGGCGCACCGCGAACCCCGGGGTCGTGCGCGCGATCCGTGATGGGGGGCACGCGGTGGGCCTGCACTACGAGACCCTCTCCCGCGAGCTGCTGCGCCGCGGCCTTGCGGCCGTCGACGCCCCCGCGCTGGTGGCGGAGGCCCGCCTCACCCTGCGCGAGGAGCTCGCGGAGTTCGCCGCACGCCACGGTCCAGCGCTCTCAGCTTGCCCGCACGGCGACACGCGCATCCCGGGGGTGCACAACGGGGTGCTGCTTCAGGGTGAGGACCTCTCGGACTACGGGGTACGGTGGGAAGCGAACGCCGCGGTCGGGAGCCGGCCTCTGGATGTGTGGCTCACCGATCGCAGCACCGCGGAGGGGCGTTGGAAGGAGGGACTCGACCCGATCGACCTGCTGATCGACCGCCGCTCCCCAATCCTCGCGGTGGTGCACCCCAACAACTGGGTCACGGGCGTGGCGCTGTGGTGCGACCGGGTGCTGCCGCGGCGGCTGGGGGCGAGCGGCTCGGACGACCCGCCAGGGAGCGCCTGACTCAGCCGAGCGTCGTTGCAGGCGCGCTCAACTGCAGCGCGGCGCCCTTGGGGTTGCCGATGAAGAAGACTTGGAAGGGTGTGGAGGAGTGTGCGGGGGCGGTTGGCAGCACAGCGCGACCCGCCGCGACGATCTTGCCACCGCGCCTGCCAACCGCGAAGACGACAAGTTCCTGCTGGGCCACCGGGGAGTGGTTGACAACGGTTCCCTCCGCGCTTTGCCCGCTCGCGGATTCTTCGGATAGGTGCACGCCCTGGATGCTGATCTGGGGCAGCTCGCCGCTTGCCGCCGGGGCTTCGCCGACCCGCACGCTCAGGGCGCCGGGAGTCCCGCTGGCCTGGACCTGATCGTCGATCCAGTCAGACTGCTGCCCTGGCCTCAGCAGCGGCACCGACACGAGCGCGCTGCTCAGGCCGGGCGCGTTGTTCTGGTAGAGCACTCCTCCGCTGGGATCGTGCAGGGTGATCGCGATCGGCACGTCGCGCAGCGGCTGGGAGGAGTCGTTGCGCAGCGTCACGACTGCGGCGGTTCCATTTTCATCGTGCAGCACCGCCGTCGCGAGCACCTGCACGTGGGGGTTCTCGCGGGCGACCACGAGGCCCGTCTGGGCCCGGGCGGGGTGGTGGACCACCTTCGCCAGCCGCGCGCTCCGTTCGATGTTGCTCTCGCAGCCGGTGAGCGTGAGCGCCACCAGGACGAGCGCCGCCGCGAACCTCACCCGAGGGCCCTGCCCGCGAACCTCATCCGAGGACCCCGCCCGGGAACCTCACCCGAAGGCCCCGCCGATGTAGTCGCGCGTGCGCTGCTGGCGGGGGCTGTCGAAGACCTGCTCGCTCGGGCCGTACTCGACGAGCTCCCCGAGGTGCATGAAGGCCACGTGGTCGGCCACACGGAAGGCCTGCTGGAGATTGTGGGTCACGATCACGATCGCCACGCTCTCGCGCAGTCCCACGATCAGCTCCTCGATCGTGGCGGTGGAGATCGGGTCGAGCGCCGAGCAGGGCTCGTCCAGCAGCAGCACCTCCGGCTGGGCCGCCAGCGCGCGCGCGATGCACAGCCGCTGCTGCTGCCCGCCCGAGAGCCGCAGCGCGGGGTGGTTCAGGTCCCCGGCGACCTCCTCGTAGAGCCCGGCCCGGCGCAGCGCGTCGATCACGGCCGGTTCCAGTTCCCGGCGCCCCTGGCGCCCGCGTCCCCGGCCCCCGCGGCGCTCCTCGCGCAGGGCGTAGGCCACGTTCTCGAACACGCTCATCGGGAAGGGATTGGGCTGCTGAAAGACCATCGAGACCCGCCTGCGCAGCGCCGTCACCTCCAGCTCGCCGATCTCCTGGCCGTCCAGCGTGATCCTCCCGGCTCGCGAGGCCCCCGCCGTGATCTCGGTCAGGCGGTTCAGCGAGCGCAGCAGCGTCGTCTTGCCCGAGCCTGAGGCACCGATCAGCGCCAGCACCTCCCCCTGGCGCACCGGCAGCGTCACCTCTCTGACCACCCACCGCTCTCCGTAGGCGAGCGAGACCCGCTCGATGCGCATGCGCTCGAGCACCCGTGCGGCCGGTGGGCGCCTCGCTGCGCGCGCCGCGCTGTGACCAGGGCCGGTGGGCGGGCCGCCGGCGCCCGGACTGGCCGGGAGGGCCGGCGTCAGGGGGGGGTGAGCGCCGTTTGGAGGAGGTCCCGCCGGCGCCGGCCGGTCCCCCACCACGAGCCTTCGTACCGGCGGGGGCATCAGCGGGTCCACGGCATCCACCCCCATGCCATCGCCGGCGTCAGGCCGAACAGGGGGCGCTCCGAGCTCAGGCGCGTCACGACCATGTTCAGCGCCAACACCATCATCAGCAGGACGAACGCCGCCGCATAGGCCTTCTGCGGGGCGTTGCCTTCACCGGCGGGAGAGTTTTCATAGACGTAGCTCGTGAGGGTGCCCCCGGTGCCGCGCAGCGTCGAGAGCAGCGGCGCTCCGCCGGCGCCTTCCAGGCGCAGCGAGCTCCCAGCAGGATCACCACGATCGCGGTGTCGCCGATGATCCGTCCCATGCCGAGCGTCGCGCCGCTGGCGATGCTCGGGCGGATCGAGGGCAGTAGCACCCGGCGGATCGTCGTCGCCCGCCGTCTTGCCGAGCGCGTAGGAGGCCTCGCGCACGTGCGCCGGGATCTGCGCGAGTCCCTCGCGCGTGGCCGCCACCACGAGCGGCAGCGCCAGCAGCGACATCATCGCGCCGGCGGCGAAGAAGGAGCGCCCGTAGACGGCGCCTCCCGCGGAGGTCTGCGAGAGAAACGCCAGCGCCGGGCGGGCGAAGACGAGCAGCCCGAAGAACGCCAGCACCACGCTCGGCGCCCCGGCGATCATTTCGATCCCCGACTCCACCGCTCGCGCCAAGCCGGCCGGACGGCGGTACTCGGACAGCCACACCGCTACGGCCACGCCGATCGGCGCCGCCAGCGCGATGCCGATCGCGGTCAGCAGCAGCGTGCCCTCGATCGGGTCGAGGAACCCCCCCGATCCACTCTGATTCGGCGATGCCTGGGGGGATTGGAGCAGCAGGCTCGGACGCAGGTAGGAGATGCCCTTCACCAGCATGTACAGCACGATCCCGGCGGCGATCGCGCAGAGCAGCAGTCCCGCCGCCCAGCACAGCAGGTAGCCCACGCGGTCCACCAGTGGCCAGGAGGAGATCGAGTCCCGTCCGCGCCCACGCGGGCGCTCGCCGGCCGGAAGGCCTGGGGGCCGAGGAGGGCCTCCGGCGAGGGCGCTCCGGGTCCGCCGCCCGCCATCAGGCGCGGATCCCGTAGCGTTTGAGCGGCTGCTTGGCTCGCCCAGGCAGCCAGCGAGAGCATCGCCGTGGAGACCAGCACCACGGCGGCCATCGCGTACAGCGTCTGGGCCATCGGCACCACCGAGAGGTCGTCCTTGTAGGTGATGATCGTCGCCGCCAGGGGCCTGACCGGCTCGAACAGGGCGGTGACCCCGTCGAGCAGGTTGGGCGCGAACGCGCGTCCCCCGCCCACCATCGCGAGCATGATCGCCTCGCCCAGCGCACGCGCGGTGGCGAGCACCACCCCCGCGATGATCGCCGGACGGGCGGTGCGCAGCCGACACGCGCCACATCGTGCGCCAGCGGTTGACTCCCAGCGCGGCCGAGCCCTCCGTCCACGAGCTCGGCACGGCAGCCAGCGCATTGACCGTGATCGCCACCATGATCGGCGTGATCATCACCATCAGGATCAGCGCTCGCCACCATCAGGCCCGCGCCGTTCAGCTGCACCACGTACTCGACCGACTGCCTTGCGCTGCTGGGAGATCAGGTGCGCGTTGATCCACGGCGCGATCACGAGGATCCCGATCAGGCCGTAGAGCGACCGACGGCACCGCCGCGAGCAGTCGCACCACCGGGTCCAGCACGCGTTTGCAGCGGCGAGGGGCGCGAACTCGACGATGAAGATCGCGCTCAGCAGCGACAGCACGAGCCCGAACACCACCGCGAAGCCGGTCGTCAGGATCGTGTCCCACAGCAGCGGCCACGCGCGCAGGTGGTACTGGTAGTGCGCCGGGATCGTGAGGACTGTTGACGATCGCCCGTCAGCTGCTGGTCGACGTCGCCGCCGGGGAAGAACCACTTGATGTAGCCGTTGTGCGCGAACGACGGCCATGCCTTGACGAACACCGTGACGAGCATCACCGCGACGAACGCCAGCACGCCCACCGCCACCGCGCCGAGCGCGAGCTCGGCGCGGTGTTCCGCTGAGAGGCGCCACCGTCTGGTCATCGGTTGACTGGGCCTCTCGATGAGCGGGCGCCGCTAGTGAGATCGGGATCCACTCCGAGCCGATGATCTTCTCGGCGGTCTTGTTGTGGGGCTTGACGATCCAGTCGATGAACTTGGCGGCCGCGCCTTTGGGCGAGCCCTTGGTCACCATCCAGAAGTTACGCACGCCCTGGTACTGCCCCGACTTGGCGTTGCGCAGCGTGCACGGGATGCCCTGGTAGCCGACCGCGTTGGTGCCCGCCTGTGAAGGCGAAGGAGGCGAAGCCGATCCCGTTCTTGTCGTCCGATCACCGCCTGGCGCATCGTGCCGTTGGATTCCTCGGAGGAGGCGCCCGGGGAGATCTTCAGGTTCTTCGCCCAGGAAGATGTTCTGGAAGGCGTCCTGCGTACCCGAGGAGGCTCACGCGCTGGAAGAGGTCGATCGGGCCCGACACCGTGGCCCCGGGCACTTCGCTCCAGTTGCGCACCTGGCCCGTGAAGATCTGCCTTGCACCGTCTGCTGGTTGAGGTTGCTCAGATGGTTGGCGGGGTTGGTGATGACGCACACCCCGTCGCGCGCGATCTTCGTGAACACGAGTCCCTTGGGGTCCACGCCGATGATCGGGTCGCGCGAGACGTCGCCGATGTCTACCCTGCCGGCGTTCACATCGTTGATGCCCACGCCCGAGGTTCCCTGCCCGACCTTGGGCGGGGCTGGTGCGTCGCCTTGTGGTAGGCGGCGGCCAGCTGGGTCATCAGCGGGAAGATCGAGGTCGATCCGTCGATCAGCAGCGCTCGCGCGCCCGCGAGGGCGGGGGTGGCCAGCAGCGCGAGCACGGTGAGCAGAGTTACGGTCTTGGCGCGGGTCGATCGCACGGGGAAGTCTCCTTCGATTCGAGGCAGGCGTACAGCGGCAGGAAACAGCGGACTGGTAACGCGGCATGTGACAGAGTTGTGAACGGGGATTGCTTTTAGGTGATCGCACCGTGACACTTCGGCGACCCAAGCCCGACCTGTTCGGGCTCGCACCCGAGTTCCATGAGCGACGACAAGCCCTCCCAGCCGAACGGCGCTCAGCCGCCCAGCGCGGCCCGCCCCCCGCGCGGTTCCCAGCCGCCCAGTGGGTCCGCGCGAGTGCAATCGGGCCTGGCCAACCGGCGCAACCCGCTGCTGGTTGCCCTGGGCGAATTCGCCCAGGGCGTGCGCAGAATGCTGTTCCGAGACAAGCTGACGACGTTCCTGGCGCTGGCCTCGATCGCGATCGCGGTGGCCTTCGCCCTGCTGCTGGGCTCGATCGGGCCGAGCAGCCGCGGCATCCAGGTTCCGATCAGCAGCGTCGAAGCGCTGGCCAACAAGAAGGAGGTCGCGAACGCCACCCTGCTCGACCACGACAACCGCGTGGAGATCCTCACGAAGGGGGTCCTCACGAGGTCTATTGCAGGGGGGGCTCTGCGCAGGAGGGAACCCCCGCAGCTTCTATGGGCCTCCTACGTGAGCTCCGGCGCGCAGACCGCGTCGCTGCTGAGCACCCTGCAGCAAGAGCGGCGCCATCGTCGCGGTCGACCAGCAGTCTGGAAGCCCACGCGCCAGATCATCGTCCAGTTCCTGCTGCCGATCCTGCTGCTGGTGTGCCTGTTCGCGCTCTTCACCCGCCTCGGCGCCGACGGTGGCGCCGGGGGCATCGCCGGCTTCTCGCGCTTCACCGGCAAGGGGAAGCGCAAGGGCAAGGGCACGACCCACAGGATCACCTTCGCCGACGTCGCCGGCGCGGGGGAGGCGGTGGCCGAGCTGCGCGAGATCCGCGACTACCTCGCCGACCCCTCGAAGTACCTGACGGTCGGGGCGGCCGCCCCCAAGGGCGTGCTGCTCGTCGGCCCTCCCGGCACCGGCAAGACCCTGCTGGCCAAGGCGGTCGCCGGCGAAGCCGACGCCTCCTTCTTCTCGCTCTCCGGCTCAGACTTCGTGGAGTCGCTTGTCGGGGTCGGTGCGGCGCGCGTGCGGGACCTGTTCGCGCAAGGCGCGCAAGACGGCCCCCGCGATCATCTTCATCGACGAGTTCGACGCCGCGGGGCGCAAGCGCGGCGCAGGCATCGGGCAGGGCAACGACGAGCGCGAGCAGACCCTCAACGCGCTGCTGGTGGAGATGGACGGCTTCTCCGGCGACGGCGGGCTGGTCGTGATGGGCGCGACCAACCGGCCCGACATCCTCGACCCGGCGCTGCTGCGCCCCGGGCGCTTCGACCGCCAGGTAACTATCGACGTGCCCGACGTGCACGGCCGCCTCGAGATTCTGCGCCTGCACGGCGGCAAGCGCCCCCTGGGGAAGGACGCCTCACTCGAGGAGGTCGCCCACCAGACCCCCGGCTTCAGCGGCGCCGAGCTTGCCAACGTGATCAACGAGGCCGCCCTGCTGAGCGTGCGCGACGGGCGCGGGGAGATCGACCAGGCGACGCTCGAGGAGGCGATCGACCGGGTCGTGTCGGGACCCGCCAAGAAGCACATCCTCACCCGCGAGGAGCGCTGGCTGATCTCGATCCACGAGGCCTGCCACGCGGTGGTGACCGACGCGATCGGGCAAGCCACCTCCACGCGCAAGCTCTCGATCGTCGCGCGCGGCAGGACGCTGGGCACAGCCGCCCACATGCTCACCGACCGCGACCAGGTGATCCAGACCGAGTTCGACCTGCAGCGTCAGCTGATCGTGATCGCCGCGGGAGCCGCCGGCGAGCGGATCGCCTTCGGGCGGTTCTCCACCGGCGTGAGCGACGATCTGCACGCCGCCACCACCCTGGCGCGCAGCATGGTCACCTCCTTTGGCATGTCCGAGGCACTAGGGCCGGTGACGATCGGCGAGAAGGGGGGCGAGGTGTTCCTCGGGGCCTCATTGCAGGATCTGGGGTCGGTGGGGCCCTCCACGCTCGATCTGATCGACCGCGAGGTGGAGCGCCTCGTGGGCGACGCCGAAGTGCGGGCGGCCTTCATCCTCGAACGTAACTGGAGCGCGGTCGAGGAGACCGCGGACGCGCTGTTAGAGCACGAGACGCTCTCGGGCGTCGCGCTGGAGGCCGTCCTCTCCACCGTCAACGACATCACCTTGGAGGAGCTGCGCGACATCGTTCGCCGCCCCGCCCCCGAGGAGGGTCCGCGGCGGCACGCGGGGCGATGAGCGACCGGGGCCGTTCCAGCGCGCTCTCGAGGGCCGCGCTGGTGATCTCGCTGCTGGCCCTGATCCTCTCCACGAGCGGCCTAGCCGACGCCGCCCGTCGCGCGATTGTGGCAGTGATCGACGGACATCGCATCGTCACCAAGCCACGCGCGGGCGGGCTACTGGTGCTCGGACGCGACGGCAAGTTCCCCGCTGCGGCGATCCCCACGGTGAAGGAAGCCGAAAAGGTGGGGGGAATGAACGTGGCTGCCCTCTCGGCCTGCCCCCCCACCACGGCCGATCTGGGGACGTGGTGCCTGGAAGACTCCCCCTTCCCGTTGACCACCCAGGAGATCGGCCAGAACAACTACTTCTGGGCCACGCAGGAGTGCGTGGAAAAGGGTGGCTACCTGCCCACCGCGGCGCAGCTCATCGGCGCCGCCAAGCGCGTGAAGCTCGAGTCCACGATCCACGACAACCCCGACACCGCGACGGTGGATCAGGATCCGACCGTGGGGCTGAAAGACCAGCGCGAGATGAGCGCCACGCTCGTGACCACCGCGGCGGGCTCGGACGCCGCGGGCTCGGAGGGCGTCAGCCAGGGCGCCACCGGCGATCCCCGCACCGGCGAACCGAACCCCGTGCCGCTGCCCGGCGGTGCCCGCTCCCGCGACGCTCCAGTACGTGACCGTCTACAGCAACGGCCAGAAGGGCGGGTTCGCGGGATCGGTGCCGGTCTCCCAGCCCGAACCCTTCCGCTGCGCCTACAACAAGGTTCCCGGCGCCAACACGGCCGAAGGCGGGTAGCTCGCCGCCACCGCCGCGAAGCGGTAGCCGACGCCGAAGTGGGTGTGGATGTAAGTCCACTCCGGCGCGGCCAGCGCCAGCTTGTTGCGCACCTTGCGCACGAACACGTCCACCGAGCGGTCGCGGCGCTTCATCTCTCCGCCCCACACCTCCCCGTAGATGTCTGCTCTGCGCACCACCCTGTCCTCGCGCCTCGCTAGCACGAGCAGGACCTGGAACTCGCGTACCGTGAGGCCCACACGCCAGCCGTCGGCCAGCGCCTGGACCTCGTCGGGTCGGATCTCCAAGTTGCCGAGGACGAGCGTCCTCTGGGCGAGGCTCAGCTCCCCGGGCGCGGGTGTGGGCTGCGCGGCGGAGGTGCGCGCGGCGCGCTGTGCGGCCGGTGTCCCCCCTTCGTATGAGCGGAACGAGCGTGCGTCCACTGGCAGCGGGACGGTATAGCCGCCGACCTTCCCGGAGGTGAAGCTGCGGTGACGTGGTGGATAAGAATTGGTGAAAGATAAGATAGGCTTTTCACCAAATCATCACGTCCCACGAGGCTCCTACCTAGACCATGGATCATGGCCGTGGGCGGGCTTCGCCTGTAGTCTGCGTACCCGCGCTCCGTTTGCGGGTGCGCTTCACGTGAGGAGACTCCTCTGTCCACCCAAGCAAACGCAAGTCCATCCCTCGCGGCAGGCGTGTCCCTCGAGTGCGCCGGCTGTGGTGCGCCGCTCGCCCCCGACCAGCGCTACTGCCTGGAGTGTGGCACGCGCAGCCCTCATGTGGGGGGCGTGTCAGGCGATCTGCAAGCTCTCATCGCCTCACAACAGCCCCCGGGCCCCCCCGGCCCTGTCGCGGCTCCGGCGCCGGCCGGGGTTCCTCCCAACGGCGGGCACCCCCGGTCAGGCAACACCACGGCGGTGATCGCGGGAGTGGGGGTGCTGCTGCTCTCGATGGGAGTGGGAGTGCTGATCGGCCGCTCGAGCGCCTCGGCCCCAAAAATGCCTGCTACGCCGGCCCAGGTGATCAGCGTGGCGACCTCGGGGGCGACGAACCCGGGCACGGGCACCACCACGGGCCAGGCGCCCGCCCCGGCCACCACGGCGCCCAGCTCGCAGAAATCCTCCCCCAAATCTGGCTCCACCGGCTCCACCTCCACCAAACCCTCCTCGAAACCCTCCGCCGCGGAATCCGGCTCCGGCGGTGGCCAGACGCCCAGCAAGCCGGCGCCCCCCTCGGTTGCCGTACATGCTCATGGGGAAAAGGGGCAGAGCTATGAGCAGAAGTCCAAGAACCTCCCCAACGTGATCTCGACCGGCTGAGCGTACCCTTGACCGCGCGATCTTCCACGACGCCACAGCCCGGCGGCGCGCCGGCTGCCGGTGGGTCGAGCTCCGCTGGAGCTCCTCCCTTGACCGGCGACCCCTCGCCGTCGGCGGAGAGTCAGGCGAGCTTCGCGTTGCGCAGCCGCCGAGACGAGCTGGCGGCCCAGGTGGCCGAGCTTCACTGGGACCTCGGTGGGCTCGCTTACGAGATGGCGATCCGCGACCACTTCCGCCTCGATGTGCTGGTGCGCCGCGCCGCGCTGCTACAGGAGCGCGACGCCGAGCTCGCCGAGATCGAACGGCTCCTGCGTCTGGAGGAGAGTGCCAGTGCCGGCACGTGCCCCACATGTGGCGCTCCGCACAGCCGCGGCGCACTGTTCTGCTGGCAGTGCGGGGGCACGCTGATGGAGCGCGCACCCAGCTCGGTCATGCCCGCCGCAAGTGCCGGCGCGCGAACCGCCGGGGCGAGCGACGGGGCGACGCAGGACACGGTGGTCCTCGACCCCGCACCCGACCCGGGGTCTCCGACCCAGGACGAGCGGATCGCCGACGCCGCCGCTGCCCTTGGGGAGTAGGAGGTCCTTGCGGTGAGGTCCGCCTTTGCGAAGCTCGCCCGGCTCGATCCCACCAGGCTCGACCTGGCGCTGCCGCGACCCTGGGTGTGCGTGCTGCTCGTGCTCGTCTTCCTCGGTTTCGGGGTGATCGTGGGACGGACAGTGTCGAGCGCTCCGGTGAGCGTCCTCTCCGCGTCCGCGCGCCCGCAACTGCGACTGGTGCTGCCCCCAGCCGCCGATTCCTCCACGTCGCAGACTCCGGTGCCCCCTTCCTCCGAACCTGCTCCCACGCCCTCGGGCTCCTCGGGATCATCCTCGCAAGCCGGCGAAGCGGGCACCGGCGAAGAAGGCTCACAGGGCTCGGAAGGGGGCGGCTCGGGCAGCGAAGGCTCGAGTGGGAAGGGCTCTGAAGGGGGCAATGGTTCCGGAGGTGGCAATGGCTCCGGAGGTGGCTCAGGCTCCGGCGGTGGGAAGGGCTCGAGCGGCGCGCAGGGCTCCGGCGGCGGTTCGGGTGCGAGTGGCGGCAATGGCTCCAGCGGGAGCGGGGGCAAAGGCGGGAGCGGGGGCAAAGGCGGGAGCGGCGGAGGCGGAGGCGGTAGCGGCGGAGGGGGCAGCGGCGGGGGCTCCGGCAGCGGTCAGGGGGGTGGCTCAACCGGCTCCTCCGGGGCCCCCAAGCTGCCGCCGGTCAAGCACGTGTTCCTCGTCATGCTCGCCGACGAGCCCTATGCCTCGGTCTTCGGGCCTTCCTCCAGCGCCTCCTACCTGTCGAAGACCCTCGAGCGGCGCGGGGAGCTGTTGGTGCGCTACTACGCGGTCGCCCACGACGAGCTGGCCAACGGGATCGCGCTCCTCAGCGGGCAGGGCCCGACACCCCAGACAGAGGTCAACTGCCCCACCTACGCCGACATCACCCCTACCACCAGCGGCGCCGATGGACAGGTGCTTGGGCAGGGCTGTGTATACCCCGCTTCGACCGAAACCCTGGCGGGGCAGCTAACCGCTAAGCGCCTCTCATGGAGGGCCTACGTAGAAGGCATGGAAGCGGGGTCGGGCTCCTCATCCTGCATGCACCCCACTCCGGGAGTGGCCGACCCCACGCTCGATCCGACGCAGCCGGCAGCCTCTACCGCGCCCGCTTCGAATCGGGTGCCGCCCGCCTACGAGGCGAATGCGGGGGCCACATACGCGACATTCCGCAACCCCTTCATGTACTTCCACGGCGTGATCGACGGGCCGCGGTGCGCGGCGGATGACGTGAGCATCAGCCGGCTCGCCGCCGATCTACGGAACCCCAAGCACACCCCGAGCCTCTCCTACATCGTGCCCTCCCTCTGCGACGATGGCAGCCCTACCCCTTGCGGGCCCGGCCAGCCGGCGGGCATGCCTCCCGCGGATGCGTTCCTGCGCCGGGTCATCCCGCAGATCCTCGCCTCCAAGGCCTACAAGCAGGGAGGGTTGCTGGCGATCACCGTCGACCAGGCTCCCTCCACCGGAGTGGACGCCGACTCGAGCTCCTGCTGTGGTCAGCCGCGCTTCCCCGCGCTGCCCCCGCCCCCCTCGCTGCCGGGCGGCGGCACGCTGCCCCCCTCAGGCGGCGGGCAGGTGGGGGCGCTGCTGCTCTCCCCGTATGTGAAGCCGGGGACGACCAGTCAGGAACCCTTCAACCACTTCTCGCTGCTGCGCACGATCGAGAACCTCTTCGGGCTCCCCCACCTGGGATACGCTGGGGCCTCGGGCGTCGGCTCGTTCGAAGCCTCGGTGTTCTCGGCCTACAGCGGTTGATTTGCAGCCGCGGTCAGAGCGCGAGCTGCTCGGGGCGCTCGGCGCCGAGGCGCCTCGCCTGCGGGACGCCTGTGGGCAGCGATTCGCCGGCAGCCCCGAGTCCAGCGCTCCTCTGGAGCCCGGCGCTCGCCAGCTCGTCGTAGGTGACGGCTGTGCGCCGACGGGCGGACCGGGTCAGGGCCCACTCCAGCGCGCGCACCTGGCGGGGGTGCTGGAGATCGGAGGGGTGCAGATCCAAGCGCAGGGTACGCCCCCCCAACAGCGCTCCGGCGCGGATTGTGGTGGGAGCGAGCGCACGCGCCTGTGGCTCCCCTCCGCCGATGCTCCAAGCCGGCATTAGCCGCCGCCAAGTAGCCCCCTCCCCGGCGTCGCGGTCCTCCGTGGGGGCGAGCGCTCCGTGTATGCCCCACAGGCTGGCCCACCAGCGGAAGCGCATGCTCAGTGCGCGGCGCAGCGCGGGTGTGTAGGCGTAGGCGGGGGCGACGAACCCTTCGGGCTCGACCCCCGCGAGCTTCATCAGCCGCCAGCCTGCCTCCACCGCGCGGCGGGTCTCCTCGCCGTCGAGTCCCGCGAACTCCGCGGCTCGCAGCGTCCGCGCGGGTGCCCGCAGGCGCCGCGGCCAGTCCGCGCGGCGCACGCGGCGAAGCTGCTGGTGCTGGAAGCCGTGCTGGGCGATCGAGTCCCCCAGACGGCGGCGCTCGGCGAGCCAGTTCACCAGCTCCGGGGAGCGCTCGCCAAGGGGGTGCAGGTCGCGCGCGGGGATCACCAGCAGCGTCACGCGATCCACTCCGCGGTCCTCCAGCCACGCGCGGATCGTCGGCGCAGCGCTCGAAGGTCGCCGGCTCGACGTCGTGCAGCGCCACCGCGAGCGTGTGGAGCATCACGCGGCACGGCGCGCTCCGGGGGTCGTGTCGCTGGCGCTCTGCGACTCGGCGAGCACGCGGCGGTAGCCCTCCGCGAGGCGCTCCATCGCGTTCTCCCAGGTTCGCGCTGCGCACCGCGCTCAGCGCGACCGCCGCCAGGCGCCGGCGCAGCAGGGGTGAGCCGGCGAGCTCCAGCACGCACTCCGCCAGAGCATCGGCGCGGGGCTCGCTCAGGAGACCGCTCACACGGTCCTCGACCAGCGACGAGGGGACCGCCCGCGGCGACCGCGACGACCGGCAGCCCGCTGGCCTGCGCCTCGAGGATCACCTGCCCGAAGGTGTCGGTGGCGCTGGGGAACAGGAAGATGTCGGCGCTGGCGTACGCCCGCGCGAGCTCGATCCCGTCCGAGCCACCCGAGGAAGGTGGCGTGCTCCTCGCCGACGCGCTCGCGCAGACGCTCCTGCTCGGGGCCGCCGCCGGCCAGCACGAGGTGCAGCCGGGGGTCGCGGCTGTGCGCCTCGAGGAACGCCTCGGCGAGCAGGTCCGCGCCCTTCTCGCGCGTGATGCGCCCCGCGTAGAGGACGTTCAGCTCGCCCGGAAGCGTCGAGCCGGCCGCGCAGGGCGGGGTCGAAGCGCGCGGTGTCCACGCCGCGGTCCCAGCGCGCCACCCGCTCGTCGCCGATGCCGATCTCGCGCAGCGCCCCGTCGGAGGCGGGGCTGGGGGAGAGGACGAGGTCGCACGCGCCGTAGAAGGCCCGCACCGCCATCGCCATCGCGTCGCGCCAGGCGCACCTCGCCGGAGCGCAGGCCGGCGTAGGCGGTGAGCTCGGTGTGGTAGCTGCCGATCAGCGGCACGCCCAGCGCGCGGGCCACGAGCGCGCCGGCGACGCCGACCGGCCCGGGGGAGCAGACGTGGATCGCGTCGAAGGCGCCCTCCGGCGAGCGTCTCCACCGCGGCGGGCAGGCCGGGCACGCCGATCCGCAGGCCGGGGTAGAAGGGCACGTCGATCTCCGCCACCGCGGAGAGGCGCCGGTCGACCTCGGGGTCGGTGCCGATCACCTCGATCTCGAAGCCCGGCACGCCGCGCTGGCGGATCTCCTCGATCGTGCGCGAGACCCCGTGGGTGCTCCCGATCCCGTCGGCCATGATCGCCACGCGCGGGAGCCTCCCCCTCGCGCGAGTCGAGCTTCGCCTTCTCGCTGCCCAGGAACGCCGCCGCGGGGGCGTAGGGGATCGCGGCGATGCAGCCCTCGAAGACCGCCATCGCGGCGCGCACGCGTCGACCGCCGCTCGGGGTCGCCCGACGGGAACTAGGTGGTGTGAGCGACGGCCTGAGCGCGGGGCGATGGGGCGGCGATGGCGTGTACGACCGACTCGACGGCGGCGCGCAGCTTGCGCTCGTGCGCGCGGCAGGCGCGCCGGTACAGGTCGGCGTGCGTGAAGTGCTCCTCCTGCATGTAGGCGATCAGGCCGCGCTCGTCGAGCTCGTCGAGCTCCACCGCGGCGAGCCAGGCGCGCAGCAGGCGGCGGGCGTCGGCCGGTGTGAGGTCGTTGCCGACGGCCCCGTGGCGGGCGTCGCCCTCGCGCAGCAGGCGCTGGGCCATCGTGAGCACCGCCCGCGGATCGCTGCATGCGGAGCTCCGCGCGCAGAGCTCCGCTGCGTTTCGGAGCTTCGGCTACGAGCATCGAAGCTTCCGCACTCAGTGGACCCGCTACAGCGGAGCTTCCGCTCAGCTCGGCCCTGGCCACGGCCCGAGCCGCGGCACCGCTAGGCCGAGCGATCGCGCGCGAGCGGCAGCGCGATCGCGGCGTGCGCCCACTTGGCGGCGCTGCCCTGCTCGCCCCGCGCGGTGACGCGCCCGGCGCGCAGGTGGGCGAGCAGCTCTGCGGGGGTGCGCGCGGGCGGGGTCTCGGTGAAGGTGCGCCCGATGTCCACCCCCGCGTGGTCGTCGCTGCCGCCGATCCCGGTGCCGTCGTTGGTGGCGATGTAGATCGCCGCTGGGCGGTTCAGCTCGCGGGCGCGGGCGCCGTTGCGGACCTCCCAGATCCCGAACATGTCCGCCAGCCGCCGCCGGTGGCGAGCGGTGAGGGGGGCGCCGACGGTGTAGTAGGGGTGAGCCAGCGCGCACACGATCGTCGCGCTCGCTGCATGTACTCCGCGCACTCCTCCACGTCGCCGCGGTGGGCCTGCAGCCACTCGTGGTCGGCGGGGGTGATGCCGTAGCAGAGCACGTGCACCGCGCCTGGGGCTCCCCGCGGAAGTGGGCGGTGAGCTCCTCGGAGACGAACACGTCGGGGCGGTCGGCGATCTGCAGCACGCCGTCGATCGTGTCGTGGTCGGTGATCGTCACGAAGTCCATCCCGCGCCGCTTGGCCAGCTCGTAGACCTCCTCCGGCGGGGTCGCGCACTCGGGCAGACCGACCGCGCGCTGCACTCCCAGGCGCGAGACCTCCGAGGCGGTGGAGTGGCAGTGCATGTCTGCCCTCGCTACGTCGGCCGGTGGGCTCCCCCGTGGCTCCGGTGCATCGCACTCTCCGCTCGATACAAAGAGATTCGGCCGCAAATTGCGGGTTTTTGTAACCAGTCCGGGAATCACCGTGTGAAGGAGTGGTGAAGGAACGGGGAGGGGGATGAAAGAAGGTGAATGGCGGGCGGCGCCAACGTCGGGCAAGCGGGTTTGAGAGCATCCGTCCGTGAGCCTTGAGTTCCTCGTGATCGGCGCCCAGAAGGCCGGGACGACGACGCTGTGGAACCTGCTGCGCGACCATCCCGAGCTGTGGCTGCCGGATGCAAAGGAGGCGCCCTTCTTCTCGCATACCGAGGTCTACGAACGCGGGCTGGGAGCAACTATCTGGAGCGTCTGGGGGTGCCCGGACGGCGAGGGAGTGCTGCGTGGCACAGTGACCCCCCACTACATGCATGGCTGGCACGACGCCAGCACGCGCACGGTCGCAGAGCGCATCGCTCGGCAGTTGCCCGAGGTTAGGCTTGTCGTGTTGCTGCGCGACCCCGTCGCGCGCGCTCGCTCCCAGCATGCGATGGCCGTCGCTCGCGGACGCGAGCGACGCGACGTCGAGACCGCGTTGAGCGAGTCGCTGCGTTCGGAGGCGCTGCGCGAGGGGCGGCTCGCTCCCAATGACACCAACTCGTACGTGGCGCAGGGTGAGTACGGGCGCATTCTCGGCGAGTATCTGAGCTTACTTTCCGCGCGCGGCGCTTTGCATGTCGAGCTGAGCGACATCCTCTCGCGGGATCCACGGGGAGTCGTGCGTCGCGTGCTGCGCTTCCTCGGGTACATCCGAGGATCTACGAGCCCGCTGGCCCGTTTCGGCGCTCGTTCGTCGGCGGCCGAGAGCCGCGCGTACGCGACGGAGGAACTGGTGCTGCTGCTGCGCGCGATCGACGCGGCGCGACGGGCGGGAGGGAGGAGTCCGCGGCCGTTCGCGCGTCTGGCTGGCAGAGCACGATCTCGATGCCCGAGGGCCTGCGAGGAGTTCGAGCGGATCGTGCATCGCTACCTCGCTGCGCCGTCCGCCCGCTGGTACCGCGAGCGGGTTGGCCTGGAGTTCACGCTCAGGAAGATCTGGAACGTCGTCCCCTCGCCACCTGAGCCGATCTCCGACGAGCTGCGCGCGGCGCTCTACGCTCACTTCGCCGAGGACGCCCCGCGCTGGCTGCAGCTACGGGGCTGAGGGCGCCGTGGAGCGCGAGCGGCTGAGCAGTCTCGCGACGTCCGCTCGAAGGGCTGGCGGCCGCTCGCGGCCAGCGGGGGTAGGTCGCGAGCACGTGCGCTCGCCCGCGCTGCGTCAGCCGGCTGCGCAGCTCGGGCTCGCTCAACAGTCGGATCACGCTCTCGGCGAGCATGTCGGGACGGCGGGTGGGCGTGACGAGCGCCGTCTCGCCGTGCAGCGCGTAGTCCCGGCCGCCCTTCGTGTCGGTGCTCGCGAGCGCCGCTCCGCAGGCAAGCGCCTCGATGCCGGGCAGGCCCAACCCCTCCTCCCAGCTGGGAAGCACGAGCACCGCGGCTTCGCGCAGCAAATCCGCGACCTGCGCTCGCGAAGGCGGCCGAGAAACGTGGCTGGGAAGTCCGGCTCGAGGACGCCGAAGAGCCGCAGCTCGACCTCGGGAACCGCCGCGCGGACGCACGCCAGCGCGCTCAGCCCATCCTCGGTGGCCTTCCAGTCGATTGCGTGGGTCATCATCGCGACGAGCGGCCCACGCTTGCCGGTTGGGCCTCCCGGGGTGGAAGATCGAGCGGTCCAGGCCGGGCCGGATCAGCTCGGCTTCGCAGCCATGGTCTCTCGGCTCGCTGGAGCAGGAAGCTCGAGACAGCCAGCACGCGGGGGCGCGTTCCAGCATCTGCGTCACGCGCGGGTTGCCGGGGTCCCGTAGCCCATGCAAGAAGAACAGCTGCGCGCCCTTGCTCGGGGGCAGCTCGAGCACGCGCTCGGGATCGGGTTGCGCCAGGCCTCCGATCACGACGTCGGCGTCGGGCAGCTCCTCGGCGCTCGAGCTGCGGCGCGTGCAGCACCCTTGACGCCCTCGAGCGGTCGCAGCGGATCCTTGCGCACCGCGAGATTGACCTCCATCGAGGCCGAGAGCTCGCGCGCGAGCTGCTTCGATTATGTAGACCCCACCCGTCGTCGCCCGCTGGTGGGGAGCGATCAAGGTGCAGCGACTCGGGTAACACCGAAGCAACGCTAACGCCAGCTGCGGGACGCGTAATGTGAAGGTCTTGGTGGCACAGGGCGTGGCGGAGGTCGGTGGAACGTATGCTCACGGGGCTCCCTCGCGGGGGCACCACGCTGGCGTGCGAGCTGCTCAACCGGCTTCCCGACGTCCGCGCGCTCGACGAGCCGATGGATCCCAACGATCTCCTGCGAGCCGCCACTCGCGATGATGGAAGGTCACTCGACGCGGGTTGCATCCAGGTCGGTATCGAGCGCTTCGCCGCCGAGCAGCGGCGCTCGATCCTCGATCGCGGCATGGCGCTCACCCTGCACGTCGACGGGCGGGTGCTCGGGGCTCGGCTCTCGGAGGACCGCGACGGAGACGGGTTGCGCACAGCGATGGCCAGCAGGAGCGAGATCCCGGTCGATCGCCCCCGCTTCGCGGGACTTCACCCTGGTGATCAAGCACCCGGTTGCGTTCACCGCGCTCCTGCCGATCCTGCTCGAGCGGTTCCCGGTGTTCGCGATCGTGCGCAACCCACTGGCTGTGCTCGCTTCCTGGGAGAGCGTGCCGTTCCCTCATCGGGAGGGGCGGCTGGGTCTGCGTCCGGTCGTCGCGCCAGAGCTAGCCCGTGGCCTGGAGGCGATCGAAGATCGTCTGGAGCGCCAGCTGACGCTTCTGAACTGGTTCTTCGAGTGCTATGTCGCGTGTCTGCCCCGCGAGCGGGTGATCCGCTACGAGGACGTCGTCGCGACCGGGGGCGCTGCACTTGCGCGCGTCGCTCCCGGCGCCGGCGGGTTGAAGGCGCCGCTTCGGAGTCGCAACACGGCGGCCGTATACGACCGCGCGCACATGGGCGATGTCGGACGTCTGCTGTTGCAGCGGGATGGGGCGTATTGGCTCTTCTACACGCCAGAGGAAGTCAGAGAGGTGATGAGGGGGGTGGGCGTCGAGGCGTAGAGCCACTCGGGAGGCTAGGTCGAGACGGAGTTGGCGCTGACCGGCGGCGGGACCGCTGGCCGCTCGCAGCCTTTCGATTCCACCGTGGGTAGTGCTTCCAGAGGCGTGGCCTTGAGGTTGAGCTTGTTCGGCCAGCTGTGCGGGTTCAAGCGCAGCATCAGTATGTGCTTGCCCGCCTTGAGGATCTGCTGGGCTGTCTGCGCGACCCGGTGGCGCTTGAGGCTCGCCAGCAGTTGTACGCGTGCCTTCACCGTCAACTCGAAGGACAGCTCGAGTGTGTAGCGGTGCACGACGTGTGAACTCACGTCGGTGACCAGTGGCTTGCGCGTGAGAGTCGGTGGGCGTCTGCACGGTGGGTTTGGGTGGCGGCGGGGGTTCGGCCTGGTTGGCCAGCGAGTCGTCCGGCGGCTGGTTCGATCGACGGGAGCTGGGGTACGCCTTCGTCGGGGGGGCGGAAGGTGATGAGTTCGGCGAAGCTCGGATCGGTGTCCACGGGGTAGCCTTCGGTGCGCTCGGGTTCCGCGGGGTCTTCGGTGAGGTGAAAGAGCCAGCCCTTGGTGGTCGCCAGCCAGCAGTCGTTGGCGGCGGGACACGCGATCGGCCCAGCCGCGCCGAGCTTGCCCACTCCCTGCGCTTCGCCGAGTGTCTCCCTGGCGAGGGCGCCGGTGGCGCTCAGGCGGTCGACGTGGGCTTCGCCGTCTTCGGAGCTGAGCGTCAGCCACGCCGACGGCGAGCCCGGTTCGGCTGCGACTCCCTGGAACAGTTCCCCAGGTACTTCTTCCCGCTCTTCCTTTCGAAGGGGTCCTCGCCGCCCGGTTCGCTGCCGCCCACCACCTGCGTCCAGGCGTCCTGGCTGTAGCGCAGGACGATCGTGTGCGCGACGCCTTCTTTGCTCGAGCTCGGCGGCTTGGCCGCATCCGGCCCGGCCACGGCCCACAGCTGGGGCGGCTCCGGGTTGGACCCCGAGGGCGTGTAGTCGCTGCTCAGGGTGAAGCCGGCGAGAGTGTAGGGGGCAACCGGCTTCGGTGCTTCACCCGGTTTTTGGGGAGCTTCAGTTCCATAGTCCGGCAGTGGAGGGCATTCTTCAAGCAGCGCGCAGCTCGGATCGGGCATGAACAGGTTGTGAAAGTCGATGCTCGAGCCAGGCGGTTCGATCTGATGCAGGACGGCCGGGTGAGCGGCGCTTTCCGATTCGTATTCCTCGCCGAGGCTGAGCTGGACGCTCTCCAGCAGAGTGCTCTGATCGGCCAGCGCCATCGAGGTGACCGCGTGGTCCTCGGGCGAGTAGACGGCGGTCATGCTCTGACCGTTCCAGTGCAGGTGGAAGGCTCCCTTGTGTCCCTTGCCGAGCGCTCCACCGAACCAGCAGTCGGTCGGGCTCAGGCAGGCGGCGGCGTCCATCGGTAGGTAGGAGTCCGGCTGATTGAGCGGGGTAGCGTAGGAGCCCACCACCTGCCCGTCGAGGAAGTGGCAGAGCGAGACGGCCTGTGTTTCCCCGCCCGAGGTCGTCACCTGGCCGGGCCGCTGGTCGGAGATCGTCCAGAACTCATCGGGGCCGGCCCACGCGATCTGGCCATGTCCGGAGCCGCACACCGTCGAGAGCAGGTGCCAGCCCGCGCCGTTGTAGGCGTACAGCCCGCAGGGCACCGCCGCAGTCGAGCTCGTGTTGCGACAGCCGTCCGTGCCTTCGTCGATCACCAGCCCACGGTTGGGGCTCCAGAAGGAAATCTCGCCGACCCGGCCCAACGGCACCGCGCTGCTCGCGGGCGGCGCTCCCGGCGGCGGGGGCGGGGCGCTGGCGGGGGCGAACTGCCAGCTTGCGGCAGCGTCCGCGAGGCCGGGGCGCACTGACGCCGTTCCCGCGACCGCCAGGGCGGCGACGAGCAGGACCGCGAGCAGGGGAGGCTCGATGCGCGGGTGTGCCCGTCTCCCAGCATCGGGGAGTCCGCTGCGCCTGGGTGCCCGCAGAGAGGGGCGAAGGGCGAGCCTCATCCCCGTGCGCCTCGGTGCGTGGAGGACGAATTGCGCCTGCGCTTGCGCCGCGCGGTCGCCCCGTGGGCGCCGGTTGACCGGGGGAAGCCCGCCCGCAGGGTCTGCGTGAGAACGGGGTGGCCGGGGGCGGCGAACGTCACCACGACCGTGGCGTACAGACCCCTGCCGTCCACGAGCGAGCGGTAGCGGCTGGAGGGCGTCAGGCGCAGCTGGACCAGGCCCCCGCCCGTCGCGGTGCTCGCGGCGCTCGCCACTTGGCGGGTCGCGATCACGGTGAGCGCCCGCGCCCTCACCGCCGCGGCGCGCGTGCCGTACACGGGTGAGGTGCGCTCCGCGCGCGGCAGCTTGGTGTCCTTGCCCAGGCGGCTACTTGTGTTGGCGGTGCTCGGAACGGATGCGCGGGCGCTTGCGGTGAGCCGGCCGGCGCCGGGAACGGACACGTCGATCAGCAGCGCGCCGTCGACGCCACGGGCGGTCGCGCTGATGCTCCACTGCGCTTCGCCGGCCGGCCCTGGCGGCAGCGCAGTGACGCTCTGAACGCCCGCTATCACGGGCGGGTCGATCTCTTCGGTGATGAATACGTCGCTGCCTTCGTTGATGGCCCCGAAGGCGAGGTTGCTAGAGCCCGAGGCCAGCGCGAGCACTTTCCCGTCTTCGCTCAACGCTGCTGCGGAGACACCGCCGCGGTCTTCTTCGTAGTTGGCCGGTTCGCCGTTGTAGCCCTGGCTGATCAGCGCGAGCGTCCCGGCCTGCAGGTTGGCCTCGTACAGCTGCAGCGTCTGGGCCTGGTTCACCGGTGGGGTCACGAGTGCGGGAGGCGCGAGCGGGAAGACCACGCGCTCGGTCGTAAGCGCCACACGGCTGCCGTCGCCCGAGATCGCGAGCTGGCCGATCGTTCCGTCCAGCTCGGGGTTGGAGAAGTCCGGTGAGGCCCATTCGGTCAGCCTGGTGATCGCCTGTTCGCGGGTGAGCCCGGGGGTCATATCGACGACGAAGGCGTTCGCGGTCGGGGGTTTGCCTTTCAGGTCTTTCTGCCCGGCGAGGTCGGGGATGTGTTCGTAGTCGGGCTGGGTTGAGAGGATCGCGACCTCCATGCCGTTGGCGCTCAGTTGGGGGGTCACGGCGTACACGCTCTTGAAGCCCTGTTCCGCGTTGGAGATGTAGCTGCCGTACGCCGGACCTGCACCCTTGTAGTTCGTGGTGTCAAGGAATTCTTCGCCCCATTCCAGGTCGAGTCCCCCCGAGCAGGCCGGCGGGCAGGAGGGCGCGGAGGGGTCCTCGCCGGCGAGGACCCGCCGCGTGGGCGCGGCGGGCCCTTCGCCAATGCGCCGCCACAGCGGTTCGGCATAGCTGTCGAGGTATTCGCCGACATGCGGCAGGTTCCCGACGGGGGCCTGTGCGGCGATGTCGATGCCCATCCACGCGACGGTGCTTCCATTGCCGCTGATCGCGGCGGTGGAGGCGTCCTCGCCCAGTTCGATGTTGCCCCCTTCTCCCTTGCGTGGAACGCCTTCGAGGAAGGGCGAGCCACTGAGCGTGGCTCCGCCGGGGACCGGCTGTGGCGTTCCGCCCAGCGAAGCGAGCGTGACGCTCATGAGCGTCGTGGTGTTCGTTTCGAAGTTGTGCACGGCGATCTGCTCGGGTGGGGTGGGGGTAGCGCCGGGCGGTTCGGAGGGCGCGGCGGTGAGGTTGGAGGAACCGATCACGGTGAAGGCCAGCTCGCTTCCGTCGGCGCTCAGCGCGACGCGTCCGGCCGACGCCGACCCGCCGCCGGGGCAGTCTTTCTTTCCGCTGCCCGAGTAGGTGAGGGGATCTTCACCGGGGCCGTTCAGCACGGAGGCCAGCGCGAAGGGGAGTTCGTTTTCCTGAGGGTCCATGTTGCGTCTGTAGACCTGGGTGCAGCCGTCGGCCGTAGGTTCGCCGGTGAGCGGGTCGTCGGAGGTGGTGAAGCTGACGTACTGTCCGTCGGCGCTGATCGAGGGAGCGCCCGTGCCGGAGCCCAGGGCGACTGTCGCCAGTTCACCCGTGGCGAGGTTCTTGCGATAGATCCCGGGCTTGGAGGCGACCACGCCGGTGAAGGCCACGTATGTGCCTTCGGCCGAGACTGCCGGTTCGTAGGCGTATTCGGCCTGGAGCCCGTGCGCGGGTTCGCCGGTGGCGAGCTCGAAGGGAGTGAAGGTCGCTGCGGCGGCTGCCCGCTCGCATGTCCCCCAGCACAGGAGCGCCGCCCCGAGCGCCAGGATCGAAGCGAGGCGGCGAGCGACAGTCGGGGACGCGTTCATTGGACCTGCACCCACAGGCGGGCGGCTAGCCTGAGACCGACGCGGTTGCGGCTGTGCACGACGATCGCGTAGCGCCCGGGCCGCCGGTAGTGGTGGGTTGCGGTCAGCCTGCCGCTGGTGTGAGTGCCGTCGCCGAAGGCGATCGAGGTGTCCCCGGCGAGCGCCCCCGACGCGCGGTCGAAGACCCGCACCTGCACCCGCCCGCGCCCGAGCTGGTAGATGCTGACTTCGGGCGGTCCGGCGTCCACTTTCAGGGTTGCGACCGGGGTCATCGTCTGCTGGCCGAGGCTGTCGGTGGCGAGCACCTGCACTTTATGGACCCCGTTGCCCAGCCCACGCGGGTCGAGCCGCGCGGAGAGCCCCTCGAGCCCGCTGAGCACAACGTGGCCATCGACCAGCACTGCATATGTCGTGCTCCCGAACGCCTCGGCCGGTTCTTCCCAGGTGACCGTCGCCGCGCTTCCCCTGACCCACCCGATCGGGACGGTCGCGAGGAATTGGCCGGGCGGCGACTTGGCTACGGCGGCCATCACCTGCTGCTGGTCGGGAGGCCCCTGGGTGAAGGCCATCAGCGCATCGCCCCGGCTCGAGCTGCCCAGCACGGGGGGGCCGATGGGCCCGCTGAGAGGCGCCGAGAGCTCGGCCGACTGCCACGCGCCGCCGGCGAAGTCCTCGCGCGCGGCCGTCGCGGGCAGTCCCGAGGCGCTCATCCCGGGCCAGACGGCCACCCCTCCGCCCGCGGGGTCGATCGCGCTCAGCGCGCGTTCGCCGCCGGTGGGGCCGAGCGTCGTGGGCGCGCTGCTCGGGTGGTAGTCGTCGCCGGTGACGAGCTGCACGGCTCCCTGGGCGGTATAGGTCAGCCGGTAGTCCCCCTCGCTGTCGATCGCGACGCTGGGTGGCCCCATGGTCGGCGCGCTCCCCACGGGGGCGGCGCCCTGGAGCTTGGCGCCATCGGGGTCCACTTCGCTGGGCAGCAGGTCGAGGAAGATCTGCGCGGCGCCGTAGGGCGAGCCGGCGCCGCCGGCCAGGCGGTAGGCGATCCTGGCCTCTCCGAACTTGTTCACGGCGATCGCCGGGGCGTCGGCTTCGGCGCCGATCGGCTGCCCTTTCGCGCTTTCGGTGCTCACCTGCAGCGGGTTGCCGAGCCGGCTGCCGAAGATCCGTCGGGCGAAGATCTCTGCGACTCCGGCGGCGTTCGGTTCCTGCCAGACGACGACGGCGTTGCCCGTGAGGTCGACCCCGATGGCCGGTGCGTTACTCGCGCTCGGGTGGCGCATCGTAAGTTCCGGGTGGACGTTGATGCTGCCCAACGAGGTCCATGAAAGCCCGGGGCCGTTGTAGCGCGCGACGCGTACGCCGATCAACTCGTCGCCGGCCCGCAGCGGAACGATCCCGGTGCTGTGCACGAGCGAGTTGGTGACCACGCGGTAGACCACATAGGCCACGCCGTTGGGCGCCATCGCCAGCGATGGGTAGGCCGCGGTGCCGTCGCCGATGTCTTTCGGGTCGATCTGCAGCGCCGGCCCGAACCCCTGCGCGCCTGGGGCGAGTTCGGCGGACATCAGCTCATAGTGTGTTTCCCGTTCCTTGCCGAACACCGCCCACGGCTCGGCCCACACGACGAGCAGCCGGCCGCCGTTGCCCGCGGCGATCGTCGCGAACGTTGCCGCGAACGGCTGCCCGCCGTCGACCTGCACCGGTGGCTGCCAGGCGCCGTTCAGGAAGCGGGCGACGAATAGGTGGGGCTCGCCTTCCACCAGCTTGCGATAGAGGATCCCGCCGCTGCCGTCTGGGGCCATCGCGGCGCCGTCGACGTCGAGGATCGTCGGGCTCGGGCCTTCGATCAGGCTCGCTGGCGCGAGCGCCGCGCCGGCCACAGGTGCGTGCAGGAGCGCGGTCGGCAGCGACAGGCCCACCGCGAGCAGCACCGCCGAGAGCAGCATACGGGCGCAGTGACGCTGAAGCTCGGGACGAGTGCTCATCGATGAGAGGCGTAGCTACGCACGGGACCGCCAACGGACGTCGGCTGCGGCCCGCGGCGAGGGGAACCCATGCTAGGTGGAGCACGGCCGCGCCGGCAAGTGCTTCACCAGAGTTTCACAGGACGGGCGGCCGGTGTCGGCAGATTACGCGAAGCTCCCCGGCCCGACCGGGTCGTTCTCTCTTATGCCTAACCATCCGTGCATCGCCAGGGTGCCTGCGTGAGCCGCGCCCGCAGTGCTCTGCCGATCCTCGCGGCGCTCCGGCCGTGGTGGCCGCGAGCCCGAGCGCGAGCCGCGCTGCGTCGGCGTTCAGCTTCCAGCCGCAGCTCGGCCTGCCGGGCGGGATGACGATCGTCGGCGCATCGCCCGGCCAGGCGCCCGGGGAGGTCTGGGCGACGGCGACGATCAGGTCGGTTCCGGCGACCGCGCTCGACGGGCGGCAGATCAAAGACGAAACGGTTCTCCTGCGCCACGCCCAGGGCACAGGCTGGCAAGTCGTGCCGGTCACCGACGGGGAGGGCGAAGGGCTGGGTTTCAGCGGGACCCCCGGCTTCACCTACGACGGCGGCGTGGTGCTGCTCAGCGCCGACGGGAGCACGATCCTCACAAGCGATCCCGACGGTGCCTTCGTGCAGGCCCCCGCGCCACCCAACACCGGAACGGGCGCGGAGCTCGAATCGGGAGAGTCCCTCTCCGGAACCTTCGCGGCCCTCGAAGAACCGACGGCCACCGGTGCGCTGGTCGTCCCCGCGGGGCTCTCCTCCACCGACCCCGGAGTGCTGCACTACGACGGCGCGCAGTGGACGCGCGAGCCGATCTGCACCGCTACGACGCCACCGAATCGGAACCCTGCACCCACGCCAACCACCTGAGCGTGAAGGCGATCGCCGCCGACAGCCCCCAGAACGCGTGGCTGCTTGCGAGCGGCACCGGGGGAGCTCTGCTGCTCTTCAAGCGGACCACCGCAGCGGGCTCAGGTCCGGCGGTCTGGGTGCAGAGCCAGCCGGCAAGCTGGGCGCCGAGCGGCGATCTCGTCTCGGCGCTCAAGGGCGGGCAGATGCTCACGGTCTCGAGCCAGGGAGTGTGGGTCGACGCGACGCTCCACACCCCGATGGTGTCAAGCGCCGACCTTTCGCTGCTGCTCGACGCCTCCTCGCCGAGCACCGTGTTGGGTACGTGGTGCTACCCCGAGGCCGCGTGTGGCCAGGGCTCGCTGGGCGAACGCCTGCCCGAAAACTATGCGAGCTTCGCCTGGTCGGAACCCGGCGGCCTGGGGACCCGAATCATCGCCGGCCTCGAAGGCGGCGCGCTGCTGCGCTTCCAGGGCAGCGGCAACTTCCAGTACGTGGTCGGCGGCGGTGCCAGCGCCTCTCCCGACGCCGCATTCGCCTCTCCCGAAGAAGGCTGGGTCTCGGCCGGGGGGGGGCAGGGCGCGTCGCTGGAGCGGGTCACCACGAGCCCGCAAACACCTGCGCTCGGGGCCGAACAGGCGTGGCCGCTGCCATTCCGCCGCCCGTTGCTGGCGGTCGCTCCCGAACCGGGCACCACGCCCGGCGACCCGAACGCCCAGGCGCTGGCGGTCGGCGATCAGGGACAGATCGCCCGCTACATCCCCGGAGAAAAGCCGGAGTGGATACCGGAATTCCTCTACAACGCCGCCGGTGCGGTACAGACCCCCCGCCTGCGCGGAGTCGCCTGGCCGGAACCCGACCGCGCCTACGCGGTCGGCGACGAAGGCGCGATGTGGCTGTGGCGTAGCGAAACAGACCTCTGGGAGCCCGACCCCGCCGAGCCCCTGGGCTTCCACGCCAACCTGGACGCGATCGCCTTCTCGCCGCTCGACCACGCGGTCGGCTACGCGGTGGGCAAGCAGGGCGCGCTGCTCGCCTACGACAAGACGTGGACTCAGCAGGTGCTGCCGCCCGGCCTCGAACAGGCGGACTTCACCTCGATCGCGTTCGCGGGATCCGAGGCGCTGGCGACCTACCGCATGGTCGGCGCGACGGGGACGGAGGTCGGCGGGCTGATCGTCAACGAAGGCTCGGGCTGGCAGATCGACCCGAGCGCGCAGGCGCTGCTCGCCCAGCTGCCCAACCCAAGCGAAACCGTGCTCTCCAAGGTCGCCGGACTCCCCGATGGCGGCGCGGTCGCCGCCGGCCCCGGCTTGGTGATCGAGCGCGACTCGGCGAGCTCTCCCTGGCAGTTCTCTCCCGAGCCGCTGCCCGAAGCGCAGAACATCGCGGCGCTCGCGGCGATCCAGGCAGGATCGGAAGTGCGTGCGGTGGTGTCGATCGACCTCGAGTCCCCTGAGCAACCCCAACAACCCTGAACCGGGATCGATCCTCGAACTCGATCAGATTCCCCCTCCATCGCGGGCCAACCCGCGGGGCTGATCGGCCCCGATCCGCTGCCGGTGACCGGGTACCTGGTGCGCCAGACGGCCGAAGGGTGGCAGGACCTTGAGCAGCAGGCGTATCCGAATACCTCGTCGCTTCTCAACACCGACCTGCCGAACTGGCCGGATGCCGTGCTCGCGCTGGATGTCGACCCAAGCGGAACCGAAGGCTGGGCGGTCGGCGGTCAGACCGCTGGCCTGATCGAGGAATCGACGCTGACGAGCGTCCAGCTCACCACCCAGACCGCGACCGCAATTCGCCTGGGTCCGCGCCCCGGCGCCGCCGCAGAGCGCCGGGGCGGCGATCCCCACGCCGGCCGAAGAAGCGAAGTTGAAAGCCAAGGAAGCGGCGCAGAAAGAAAAGGAACAGGAAACCCCGGCCCTGACGCCGGGAGAAAAACAGGCGGTCTCCGGGGAACAGGTGACCTTCGCGGTCGGCGGCAACGCCCAGTGCGCGGGACCGTGCGCGGACCTCGCCAACGAGGGGCCGGGGCCCGACGCGTGGCTGTCGGGCGCGGTCTCGAGCGCTGCGCGGATTCCTGGTGTGCGTGCGTTCCTGTATACCGGGGCGAGGGTCGCCGAAGGTGCCGGCCAGCCGTTGGGCGCGAGCGAATTCGAACGCGAGATGCTGGCCTACGCGGGCGATCTGAGCGGCGCCGGCAGCCTGCCCGTCCGCGTAGCTGCCTCGCCGTCGGACGTCGACTCGGCTGGCGGCCTCTCCACCTTCACCTCCGTGCTCGGGGCCGATGCGGGCTTGCGCTCTGTTCCACCCGGCACCGAACCCCCGCC
This sequence comes from uncultured Solirubrobacterales bacterium, assembly GCA_963742275.1. Lineage (GTDB taxonomy): Bacteria > Actinomycetota > Thermoleophilia > Solirubrobacterales > Solirubrobacteraceae > Palsa-744. The sequence continues at coordinate 1,930,340 of CAVUKU010000001.1, forward strand.
CGCGCGGCTCCGCCGCCTACGTCTACGAATCCGAAGGCAGCGGCGGTCCGGTGCGCGTGATCGTGCTCGACTACTCGGCCCCGACGCTTGTAGCGGGGGAACTGCAGTGGCTCGCCGGACAGCTGGACGCCGCCAAGGAAGTCCCCGTCCCCACGATCGTCATGGGCAACGCCGATATCGTCAAGCCCAACGCGCCCAACCACGCGGCCGACGCCGCGGAAGTCGAGCGGGTGCTGCTCGAACGCGGCGCCTCGGCCTACCTCTTCGACAGCCCCGGCGAAAACCTCGAGCTGCAGATCGGCGCGGGCGCGGATGCGATCCCCGCGCTGGGCACAGGCACGCTCGGCTACGTGCCGCCCCCGGTCCGTCCCGAAGAATTCCTCGGCGCGAGCGGCTACCTGCTGGTGAGCGTGAACGTCGCACAGCGCAACCGCGAAACCAACCGCGCCCCGGTCACCGCCAAGCCCTCGCTGATCCCCGACATCTCCAGGCTCGCGCTCGACCCGACCGACGGGACGCTGCTGCGCCGCAGCCAGGTCGCCCTCTTCCAGGCGCTCGCCCGGCGTCCCGCCGGAGGCCTCGAGCTGATGAACCCCAACGACCCCGAGCTCGCGCCCGATCCCTACGTGCCGATACCCGAGACGTGCATCGGGGCGGACTGCGCGCAGTTCATCGAACCGGCCTACACCTTCAGCTCCTCCGAACCGGACAAGGGCAATTTCGTCGCCCCCGAACCCAACAGCCTGAACCCGCGCGCGGTGTTGGAGGGCCCCGGTGGGAAGCCGATCCCTGACCCCCACTCCGGGCTGTTCTGCGCGTTCAACTCCGGGACGCCCACGGTCTCGATCACCACCGGGGGCCTCACCTATTCCATGAAGGTGACCATTCAGGCCGGCAGCGTGGAGCAGCCGTGTGGCACGGTGCCGCTCGTCAATCCGCCGGCCAGGGAAGTGTCGGCCTCCTCATCCGTCGCGGCGCTGCCGCCGAGCACCCCGCCCGCGAGCTCGCCGACGCCGCTCGCCGTGGTGGCGCCACCCCCGCCGCCGGTGCTGCCGCTCGCCAACCCGCCCGCGCCTCCTCCTCCGCCGCGCGTGGTAGCGCCGCCCGCTCCGTTCTTCGTCAGGCCCCTTTCGACCGTGACGCTGGTTGCGGTGCCGTTGATTCCGCCCCCCGTGTTGGCGCGGCCGATACCGCCGTCGGGAACCGCCCCGGTGACGGTGTTCAGCCCGGCGGTCGCGCCCGAGGAAAAGCGCGAGGAGGAGGAGGCGGTGGAGAGCGCCCGCAACAGCATGGCCGCCTACTATTCCGAAGAGCCCACCCTGCCCCCGACCCCGCTGGTCGCCTTGATCGTGCTCGCCGCGGGAGCGGGGGTGAGCGTCCGGCGTGCCGGACGCAGCCGCCGCCACGGGCGAGCGCACACGCCGGCGCTGGTGTGGGCGCGGACACGGACGCGGCGACTGTGACGGGCTCCGTCGAGGTAGATGTGACGGGCGCCCTCGACGCAGACGCGATGGGCCCTGTCGGCGTGGTCTGCCGCCGGCGCGATCGGGCGGGAAGGCCGCAACGGCTTGGTCACACCTTCCTCGACACCTCGGCCTACACTCGCTGCGCATATGCAGGCAACTCAAGTCGCGCTGCACAGTTGAGTCGATCCGGTTCTCGAGCGCTCCCACGTGGAAATGTGCCCGGCCTGGCTGGTTTGGTGCTTGCGGCCGCGCTCGGCACGCTGGGGCTCGCCGGCTGCGGTGGGAGTTCGAGCACGGCGAAAGCAGCGAGCGCTGCATCGACCGCCAAGGTCGCCGCTGTGGCTGGCACGAGCGGGCGCAGGAGCGCCGCGGGCGGGAGGGCCGGCGCGGGTGCCTCCGGCGCCGATGCCGGCGGGTCCGGCACGAGGAGCGGCGCGAAGAGCGACGCGCCCGGTGTGTCCACGGGGGTGCCCTACGAAGTCCACACGATCTCGATGGAACCGACCTACCGCTTCGGGGCCAAGGTCTACTACGACCCGACGCGCACGCACCCGCAGATCGGGGACGTGATCGTCTTCTACCTCCCCGTGGGCGGTAGGAACAGCTCGTGCGGCACCGTCATGGAAGGCCAGCAGGCGTGCGCGGTCGCGAAATCGGGGCTCACGAAAAAACTCGCGATCAAGCGCGTCGTCGGCCTGCCCGGGGACACGATCGCGATCCGCCACGGGCGGGTGATCCGCAACGGCCGGCCCGAGCCGGAACCGCGCACGCTCGGCTGCGGCGCGGAAGCGGGGTGCGAATTCCCCACGCCGATCACCGTTCCCGCGGACGCCTACTACGTCATGTCGGACAATCGCGCGTTAGCTCATGAGGACAGCCGCCTCTGGGGCGCGGTGCCGCAGGCCGCGATCGTCGGGACCGTGGAGGGCGGTTGAGACCGTCGCGGTCGCAGTCCTCGACTCTCAGGCGGTCCGTCGCGGCCGCTGCACGCCGTGCCCTCGCCGCGCTGCCGGTTCTCGCCGCGCTGCTCATCCTCGCACTGCTCGCGTCCGCGGCGCCGGCGAGCGCTGAACCCGCGAGCGAGTACCACGAAACGGCCCGCTTCGGGGGCTTCGACGAAACCGCGTTCAACTTCGGCGCCTATGGGCAGCCGCTCACCCCCGGCAAGTTTCTGGAACCCACCGGCTTCGCCGTGGACCCGCAGGAGGCAGGCGAAGTCGACGGAGCGCCCTACAAAGAAGCGATCTACGTCGCCGACCGCACCTCCAGTGCCGAAAGCGCCCCCGGCCAGTGGCGCATCCAGAAGCTAAGCTCCACCGGCGCCGTGCTGGGCACGACCACGTTCACGCTCCCCGGGGGCCCCGGGGAGTCTTCGTCGATCGTCGGCCTGGCCGTCGACCACAGCGCCGGGCGGCTCTACTCGCTGGTCACGGGCCCGGTCAGGGAAGGCGACGTGCACCACGGAAAGGCGACCGCTGCGCAGGAGCTGCTGGCGTGGTCCACTGCCCCTGTCGCCGGCGGCCTAGTCGCGGCTGCCCCGGGCGCGGGCGAACCGCCGCTGAAAGCCGATCCCCTGGCGAGCTCCACGGGCCAGGGCACGGTGGGGGCCGTGATCAGCAGCGAAGCCCAGCTCGAGCCTCTGAGCGGCACGCCGCTCTACGACCCGCAGGGGATCGTGGTGGACCGGCTCGGAACCCTGAACATGGACGACCCAGTGGCGATCGAGGCCAGCGATCTGAGCCGCTCGAATCCAGAAGATCTCCAGCCGGGCGGCGCAGGCCCGTATGAATTCGAACGAAACGGCAACACCGTTGTGCAGCAGGTGGCGACCCAGAGGAGCGTCGGCGAGCTCCTCGCGAGCTGGTCGAGCGCCGGCTTGGCCGGCGAACTGGGGGAAGGCGCTGGGGGTCCCCGCGGCATCTTCGACGATCCCGACGGGTCGATCTCCGTGCTGATGTACGGGGGCGAACGGGACGCCTACGTCGTGCGGCTGAGCCCCGAGCTCGGTGAACCGCTCCTGCTCGACGGCGCTGCGAATGCCCCCGCGGAAACGCAGGAGGCGATCATGGGCATCGATCAGGGACCCTTCTTCGCCGGGTCGGCGGAACCGGTCAGTCCCTTCTTCTCGACTGCGCCGGAAGGTTTGCTCCAAGAAACGAGGAACGCCGGGCCAGAGCTCGCCCAGCTCTCCAACGGCCTGTACGCGGCCGATCTCGCGCTCCCTCCGCCCCCCTCGCGCTTCGTGCAGCCCCCCTACTGGCGCTCCGAAGAAGCTGGCGTCAACCTCGGCGTCCGTCTCTTGCATCCAACGCCGGCGGGCCTGATCTCGAGCCCCCATGGAGAAGCGATCGTCAACACGCTCGGCGACACAACGGCACCGTGCGAGATCGGGGCGCAGGAGGCAACGCTGGCCGCCGGCGGGGAAGAAAGTCTGTGGGTACTCGACCGGGGCCCCACCTCGGGGGCGCTTGCCGAGGAGGTGGAACAGGGGGTGGAACCGGAGCCGGGACTGAAGCCCGGACGCGAAATCATCGAGTTCGCCGCCGGACCCGGCCCGTCAGGTGCAAATGAGAGCTGCCCGCAGCCCTCGGGGGCGTTCACGATGGGGCTGGCATGCGGCGCCAGTCAATCGAGCACAGAACCGCTCACCGTCCCGGCAGGCGCAGAAGTCACTTTCGACGCGGGCTCGGTCGAGCTTCCGAACGCAACCAAAGAACACCCGAACGGCACGGCGTTCGGCTACGAATGGGAGTTCGGCGACGGCAGCCCCCCTACCGGCGGGCCCAAGGCTGGCCAGATAACGCACACCTTCACGAAACCAGGGACCTACACCGTGAGCGTGAAGCTACCGAGCGACTTTGGCACCTACACGCCGCCCTCCGCCACCGCGATCGTCACCCCGGCCGAAGGCCTGACCCCCCACGCGCAATTCACCATCACCAGCCCGCCGGGCGCCCAGCAGGCGGTGTTCGACGCCTCGGGCTCGACGCCGGGCACCTGCAGGACGATCGCCTACTACCTCTGGAACTGGGGTGACGGGACCCCGCCCGAGTCCGACGGCCCGCAGACGCCGACGCTCACCCACACCTACGCGAGCCCCGGCAGCTACCAGGTCACGCTGACTGTCGTCAACAGCCACTACCAGTCGGCCGTCTCCGCCCCCCAGACAGTGAGCGTCAGCGTGCCCGAACCGGCCCCGATCCCGATCGAAATGGTGCCCCCACTCGCCCCGGCAGTCGCGCCTGCGGCGCCGGCGCCGGCGCCCGACAGGTCTCCCACCCTTGTCAAGGTGCGTGCGAGCTTCGCCGGCGGGGCGCTCGGCGTCAGGCTCTCCTGCCCGACGGCCAAGGTGTCCTGCGCGGGGACGATGCGGGTCGAGACTGCCTCCCCCCTCGCTGTGCCCGGGGGCGCGAGCAAGAGCGGGGCCGCGAGCGCTGGGGCGAAGCCCGGAGGAAGCGGACTGGTCACCACCATCGGTGAGGCGCCCTTCGACCTCGCAGGGGGCCGGCAGGAGGTTGTGAGGGTGCGCCTCACTGCCAGGGGGCTTGCGCTGCTGCGCAGGCTGCGGCGCCTGCCCGTGCTGTTGGTCATCGACGCGCACGACTCCTTCGGCGACCCCGGCGTCACGACCGCGCGCCTCACGCTGAGTGCGGCCGACCTGCGGCCGCACGGCGCTTTGAAGAGGCGCTCCCGCCCGTCGTAACACCCCTACCTGTTACCGACCTGTTACTAGTCGTTACCGAACAGTTATCGCCTCTCGGTGATGGTGATGAACTGGTGAAGGATTGGGAGACCGCATGGAATCATTCTGTGACCGCCTTCCCAACCCGATTCCCACCGTGGTACGGTCGTTTTGTGCATACCCCATATCGGTGGTCCGGCACAAGCATCCTGACACAGTCAACGATCTCCCTGCGGGGATGAAGGAGGTTCGGTTCGCAATGAGCCGTCATGGCACCTATCGACGCCTCGCCGCGCTCGCGGCGTGCGTCGGCACCACCACCGCGCTCGCGGCGCTCGGCAGCGCCGCACCGGCGATGGCGCTCAAATGTGACGCTGGCCCGCTGTACTCGTCAGGCTCGTCACTGCAGAAAGCCGCGCAGGAACTGTGGGAGTCCAAGTGGACCGCAAGCAGCAACTGCCTGAACTCGAAAAGCGAAAAAGAAACTCCGAAAATCGAATATGCCGGAACGGCGAGCGGTGCGGGCCTGGAAGAGTTTGGCGCCAACTCGGGCGAACTCAACGCCAATGAAAACCCGACAGTCAGGAAACTGCAAGAAAAAGGCGAACCGTGCGGGCCGAAAGACATCGAGGGCGAATGCCTCGATCTAATCGCGGGCACGGATGACCCCCCGAGCGGCGCACAGATAGGTGAGGCGTCCGTCGCGGCCGGCGCCGCCACCGGCCAGGCGGAGATCACGGTCCCGGTGGCCGAGGGACCGATAACCGTCTCGCTGAGCCTGCCGGCGGGCTGCACGGTTGCGAACGAAAGCAAGCTCGACGTGACCAACAACACGGTCACGCAGCTCTTCGAGGGGCTCCGGAAACCGAAAGAAGGCGGGAAGTCCAAAGATCTGGGTGGCATTCAGGCCCAGGGCGGATACGCGGCGAACACGTGGGGTGCGCTGTTGACTCAGCTCGGCGTCACATTCGCCACTTCGCTACCCAAAGAAGCACTCACGCGGCATGTGGCCGGGGCAAGCGAATCGGTGGAAGTACAGAGCCTGGAAGAAGTCGAAAAAGGCGAAGGACCGAAAACGATCACTGTCAACAACCAGGAAAAAGTCACTCTCACGGGTGGCGGCTGCGGTCAGGAAATTGCCGCGAACGTCCGTTCGGCAGAATCTGGCACCACCTTTGCGTTCAAGAGCTATCTGGCGCAGATAAATCACGAAGTCTGGGGTGAATACGCCAACGACTTCGTGCAGTGGCCGACGAATAGCAATGTGAAGGACGAGGATGCCATCACGTCGACAAGCAGCGAATCAGTACCGCCGCAGCTGGAAAGCGAAAGCAACGGCAAACTCGCTGAAAATACCGCGGCAAACCCGGGCTCAGTGGCCTATGTAAACACGGCTGACGCAGTCAAAAGCGGCACTTTCACCGAAAGCGCCAAGTCGAGCAGCTTTGGCACCGGCAAAGTGGAAGAAGTCGTCACGGAAGAAGTTGAAAATAAAGCGAAAACCGGAAATGTGACAATCAAAGCGCTGAAGTCGGTGGTGGCAAAGAGCCTGTCGCACCAGATCCTCTGGGGGCAGATTCAGAACACCGGAACTGGTTCGGCACCTCTGTCCTCCGAGTATGCCAACCCGATTGTGCCGGGTACAAAAACGACAGAGTGCGAGACCGAAAAACTGGTCCCCGGGGACTCGGCGTTCCCTTACTCGTACAAGGACTCGTGGGCCGGCATCGTCACGACGGACCCGAGCATCCACTCGGTAGGGGCTGCCGACTACCCGATCTGCGCGATGACGTACGATCTGGCCTGGCACCACTACGAGAACAAAAACCTGTACGGCAAAACCACGTTGGCTGAAGAAATGGCCAACACCGCGAAAGACCTCATGGAGTACATCACCGGTCAGGGACAGACCGATGTCCTGGGCAGCTACTACAGCAGCTACCCGGCGGCCATGAGGGCCCACATCAAAGAAGCAGCGGCTCACATCGAAGAGTGATCGAGTGAATCGAGCAGTAATGGGCCGCTGAAGCAGGCGGCCGACAGTGAGGCCAACCGCCCGCCGCGCCCAGTGCGCGGCGGGCGGTGGTCGTTGTGGGGCCGGGTCGCCTCCCGCGGCACAGTCTGCCCGACCCGTGGGCACGAGTGACCCGATGAGGTGCGCGCCCTGCGCGAAGCCGGTTATCTTCCGGGAGGATGTGGCGGCGATGAGCGACACGGCAGCAAGGCCGGCAGCGAGGGCGCTGACAGACCAAGGCGTGAAGACGCCGTCCGCGCCGCGGGAGTGCCCGACGGGCTGGCGGACGGGGCCGCCTGATTTCGTCGGTCTGGGCGCGCAGCGCAGCGGCACGACGTGGTGGTTCGACCTGATCGTCGCCCACCCCGAGGTCCTCGCACCGCCGAGCACCCGCAAGGAGCTGCACTACTTCGACCGCTTCCACGCGGGCGGGTTCGCCGCGGCCGACGAGGCGGCCTACCGCGAGTACTTCCCGCGCCCCGAGGGCGTGCTCACCGGCGAGTGGAGCCCCAGCTATCTCCCGGCCCCCTGGGCCCCGGCGATGCTGGCAGCGGCCGCCCCCGACGCGCGGCTGCTCGTGCTGCTGCGCGACCCCGTGGAGCGCTACCTCTCGGGCCTGCAGCGCCATCATCGCGTGGCACGCGCGACCGAGGCGCCGCTCAATGCGATGGCGCCGCTCGACGCCTTCCATCGGGGCCTCTACCATGCCCAACTGGGCGGCCTGCTGCGTCACTTCTCGCGCGCGCAACTGCTGGTCCTCCAGTACGAGCGCTGCACGCGCGACACGCGCGGCGAGCTGCGGCGCACCTACGAGTTCCTCGGCCTCGAGGACGCCGGCCTCCTGCCGGACCTGCGGGGCCACCCCAACCGCCAGCCGGACAAGCCCGAGCTGCATCGGGACGCCCGCGCCGCGCTGATCGACGCCTACGCCGAGGACGTGGCCACGCTTGTCCGCGACTTCCCGGAGATCGATCTCGCTCTCTGGCCGAGCTTTGGGTGAGAGTGAGGGAGCTGGCTCGCCGTCCCCGGGGCTCCTCAGGATACCCTGGTGTACTCGGCAAAAGCGTGGTCGGCTGGCCAACTATGTCGGGCGGCGCCCTCTAAGAGCCCCTAACAAAAAGAGGGTTTGGGATGCTGTTGTCGTAGACGGTGTCCATGGCGAAACCACTGGTCAGTGATGGGTTGTGGGCTCGGATCGAGCCATTGTTGCCGCGGGTCGAGCGTCGGTATCGATATCCGGGGCGCAAGCGGGTGCCCGATCGGCGGGCGCTGACGGGCATCCTGTTCGTGCTGAAAACGGGCATCCCGTGGGAGGACCTGCCGCAAGAGATGGGGTGTGGGTCGGGCATGACGTGCTGGCGACGGCTGCGGGACTGGAACGAAGCCGGGGTCTGGGAGCGCCTGCACCAGGTGCTGCTGGACGAGTTGCAAGACGCAGGGCAGCTGGACTGGTCCCGGGCGATCGTGGACAGCTCGCATGTGCGGGCCAAAGGGGGGGCGAGAAGACAGGACCCTCGCCCGTCGATCGCCGCCGGCCGGGCTCCAAGTACCACGTGATCTGCGACGGCCGGGGCATCCCCCTGGCCGCGACTCTCACCGCCGCGAACCGCAACGACATCACCGAGCTGTTGGCGCTCGTCGATCGGGTTCCGCCGACCGGCGCTCACGGCAAGTTCAGGCCGAAGGCGCTGCTCGCTGACCGCGCGTACGACAGTCGCCGGCACCGCAAGGCGCTGCGGGAGCGCGGCATCACACCCCGGATCGCCAAACGCAAGAGCGCCCACGGGTCCGGCTTGGGCAAAGACCGCTGGGTCATCGAGCGCACGATCGCCTGGCTGCACCAGCACCGCCGACTGGACCGCCGCTACGACCGAAGCGCCGACATCCACGAAGCCTTCCTCACGATCGCCTGCGCCCTCATATGCCACCAACAACTCCAAAACTCATTCTGTTAGGCGCTCTAAGAGAGCGGGTGGCTCTAGGTTCCGTAGCCGTTTGGCTCTGTAATTCAGAGCCATGTGCCGGGTGGCCCACCCGTTAACCTCCTGACCCTGGCCGGCCCACCTGCTCATACAGCGCGATGCCGCCGAAGCGGCCGCGGTAGGCGAGGCCCATTGCCCCCGCGCGCTCTGCGAGGGCGCGCGCGACGCCGTAGGCGCCGGTCGCGTTGGCGGGGTGAAAGCAGTCGTGGAACATCGCGACGCCGCCCGGCTCGATGCGGCCCTCCAGCGCGCGTAGGTCGCGCATGATTCCCTCGTAGGAGTGCTCACCGTCCACGAAGACGGTGTCGAAGCCTCCGGGCAGCTCGGCGATCGTGGCGGCCGAGTCGCCCTGCACGAGGGTCACCAGACCGAGCAGGTCGCGCTCGCGCAGGTGGCCTTCGGCGATCGACCGATGCTTGTCCTGGATCTCCAGCGAATAGAACGGGACGTTCGCGCCGCCGTCCTGCAGGCCCAGGGCGAGGACGACGGTGCTCTTGCCGTGCAGGCGCCCGATCTCGAGGATCGGCCCGCGTGCGAAGTATGCGGCCTCGTAGAGCTTGTACTGGTCGCCGGGTGAGAGCTTGCCGTAGATCTCCTGCACCTCTGTGGGGATCGCCTCGTGGGCTGGGCTCAGGAAGCCGTGCGCTCCGACCTGGGGCACGTAGAGGGAGGGCTCGAAGGAGCGGTAGATCGGCTCGAACGCGAACGGGCGCCGGTCCTCGTGGCGGTAGACGAAGCGCGTGGGCGCGGCCTCGGCGGAGGCGGCATCCGTGGATGCGGCTTGTGCAGACATGGCGTTCGTGGATGGGACCCGGGCGCAGGCAGTCTGCGTGGACACGGATGGCTCGGTGTGGGGAGAGCGCGTGACCACGCCGCTACCGCTGTGCGGTCACCCCGTCCACGAGCTCCACGCCAGTGAGCCGCCCGCCGTTCGCCGCCGCGCGCGTTCCCTCTGCCTGCGCGTGCTCGCTCCCTCCGAACCGGGCACGGTGAGCGCGCTCGAAGGCGAGATACTCCGACAGGGCCGCGCGCGCAATCGAGTAGCGCGCCGCGGTCGCGCGGGCGCCCGCCTGCAGCCGGTTCAGCAGCTCGCGGTCGGCGGCGAGCGCGCCGAGCGCCTCGATCGCCTCGGCGGACTCCAGCGTGTCGACCGCCAGGGCGTTGCGCTCGTGCTCGACGAACTCCCACGCTCCCCCCACCGTGGGCACGACCGCTGTGGCGCCGCAGGCCATCGCCTCCAGGGCCGTGCGTCCGAACGCCTGGTAGACCGACATGTCGAGGAAGACGTCGGCCCGGCGCAGCTCCTCGGCGACCTCTGCCCTTCCCAACATGCCCAGATGGTGCTCCAGAACGCTCTCCGCGCCGGGCAGGATCTCGCGCAGCTCATCCGCGTAGCAGCCGAAGGTGCTGACCTGCACCCCGTCTCCGAACCGCTCGCGCAGACCCTCCAGCACGGCGATCGTCGTGAGCGGCTGGCGGCGCGCGGTGCGCGGCCGGACCATCGCCACCACCCGCAGCGGTCCCCCATCGCGAGGGCCCTCTGGGGGTGCGAACAGCTCTCGGTCGAGGCTCGCCTCGACCTTCTCCACGGACAGGCCGTGGCGCTCGGCCACCACGTTGCACAGCCAGTGGGACTTCGCGAAGAGCAGCATGTCCGGTAGCGCCGTATAGGAGGCAATCGCTTCCTCGGCCATGTAGGAGGCGGTGAAGAACGGCTCGTAGTCCTGAACGTAGTAGGCCGCCAGGAAGTCCGAGCGCCTGGCGCGGATCGCCTGCAGCAAGCCCACCGACTTGTGGTGGGTCGCGGAGATCACGTCGGCCTCGGCGGTCTTCGCGCAGAGATCCTCCTCGTCGGAGAACGTGAGGAAGATCTCCTCCGCGTCCTCGTAGACGGCTGTGGCTCGCTCGCGATCCCACTGTGGCAGGAGAATGCGGGCCGGCACGCCGAGGCTGCGCAGCCCCCGCACCTCCTGATAGACCGAGTGTGCTCCGCCCGAGCCCCCATGCGCCAGCCCGGGGAGTAGGAACGCGACGCTCAACGCCGCCCGATCGGGGCCGCCGAGCAGCGGGGCGAGCGCCTCTGGGCCCGAGCTGTGCTCCGCCACCGCGGCCCGCACCGGCTCGAGACCGCGGTCGGCCTCCATCGCCGCCACGAGCTCCCCGATCTCCTCGCGACCGTGCTTGTCGAGGAAAATCTCGTAGTTGCGCTTGGCGAGGTCCGCGCGGCCGTCGGTGCCGAACGATCTCGACTTGGCGTGGTGGACGTATACGTTGTCGACCACCGCGAGCTCGAAGCCGGCCTGGCGCGCCCGCTGGGAGTAGTCGTTCTCCTCGCAGTAGCCGGTCGCGAAGCGGTCCTCATCGAGCTGGCCGAGCGCATCGAACACCTCGCGCTTGATCGCGTAGCAGAAGCCGTTCAGGAAGGGCAGGCGTGTGCCGGTGCGGGGAGCGCCCCGCTTCACGATCATGGCCACCCCGTCGACCGTGAGCCACTCAGGGAGAGGATTCACAGCCCACGCGCTTGCGTCCCTCACCTCCGGCACCGACTGGTGGGTGGCGGCGTTGGAGAGCGGCCCAAGGATCCCGACCTCCGGGTGAGACTCGCCGTGGTCGATGAGCCCGCGGAGCCAGCCGGCTGAAACGACTGTGTCGCTGTTGAGCAGGATCACATAGTCCGCCGTGGAGGCCTCCAGTCCGCGGTTGGCGGCGAGCGTGTAGCCGTGGGGGGGCTCGCGGTGGATCAACGTCACAGCGGGGTGGCGGTCCGCGAAGGCCTGCGCGAAGCGGGTCGTGGGCTCCGCGCTGCCGTCATTGACGAGGATCAGCCGCAGACGCCGCCCGCTCTTGGCGAGCAGCGACCACAGGCAGCGCCGCAGATCCTCCAGTGCGTCGTGCACGCACACCACCACATCCACGCTCGGCTGCCCCGGCTCCTGCTCCTCGTCCTCGGCGCAGAGCACCCCCCGCACGTCGAGCGGGCAGGCGGGGGAGAGTGGGTCGCGCCCGTCCTCACAGGGCAGCGCCTGTTCGAGGATCGGAAGGTAGAGGTCGAGCAGTGTTCGCCACGCCTCCCGCTCCGGCTCCGCGTCGGGCTCTTGCCCGGCGCTCCGCTCGGACGAGGAGGCAGCTCCGTTGGCGGAGGAAGCCGACCCATCCCCATCCCCATCCCTGCCACCGTCAGCCTCCTGGGTGATTGGGGGATCGACCGGCCCGAGCGTCAGCACCCTGATCTGCTCCTCCAGCTCCTCGACCCGCTCGAGCTCTCCCTGCAGCTCGTGGACCTGCTCGGTGAGCTCGCGCAGCCGCCGCTTGAGCATGACCGTCTCGCGCGGGTCTGAGGATCGCGTGACCTGCTTGAGCTGGGTCTCGGCGAGCCGCCGCAGCGCGCCGGCCCGCTTGCGCTCGGACTGGATGCGCGCCTGCTCGATCTCCTCGCAGTGGGCACGCAGGAACGCCACGGTGTCGGTCGAGTCGAGCACCTCCCGCAACGCCGCCCTCGCCTCGAGCAACGCGGCGTCGGCGAGGATCGCGACTCCGCCGAGGCCCGGGATCGACCACGAGCGCCATCGGCCCTCGGACTCGGCCAGGAAGTCCTCCACCGCGCTCAGCACGCCGTTGGCGGGCGTGCCCTCCAGCAACGCGTTCTCCCGGTGGTCATACAGGCCCGGGCCGAGCTCCACCCGGCCGGGCACGACTCCCCCGCGGGCGTGGGAGTGCCGATGGGCCTCGGGGATGGCCGCGGGGTCGTGGTAGCCGTCGCGTCTGCCATATGGCCAGCCTGTCTCGTGCACCACGATGACGGGTGGATCCCGCCCCTCATCCCGGGCACGGCGCTCGAGTGCACGCAGCTCGTTGATGACCGTGTACCAGTTGTGATCCCCGTCGATCAGCGCCAGATCGGCGTCCCCGATCTCGCCGAGGACCTGGAGGCTCCTCGTGCGGTGGAATCGCAGGCGCTCGCCGTGCTCGGCCAGCAGCGCCCTCACGCTCGAGGCCGGGTCGGGGTCGATCGCGTGCACGACCGCTTCCCCGTCTCGCGCCCATCGCAGCAGGGGCCCGGTGACGCCGTTCAAGTCTGCTCCGACCTCGATGATCACCCGTGGCTGAAGCGCATCGAGCAGGGGATATATGAGCAGCTTCAGAAACCAGCGCATGGGTGCGACCAGATGATCCCTGGCCACGGTGAGTGTAAGGCCAAGGGTCCGCGGGAATGTGGCCCGCCCGGCGTGATTCACCGCTTCTTCACAGGTGGGGCCGTCCAATGCGGATGATTGAGCGCGAGATGGTCGAGCGAGTCGAGCAAGGGCGGCCGGAAGGGTCGATGGCCGGGCGGGTTGTGCCGGAGGAGCCGACGCAGGCTTCGATCCGCGCCCTGCTGCGCCGCCTGGCCGGGGAGGACCCGGGGCCGGATGAGTCCGAGGGTCTCGGTGCCGGGGCGGACCCCCACTGCGGCGACGGGTTTCCGTGGGGCGATGGGGAGGAGCTCCCGTGGATGTCATCCGCCTGGCCGCACGAGGGTGTCGAGTTGGAGATCGAGCCCGCGGAGCGCTCGAGTGCGGAACCCCCGCCGAGCGTGGCCTACCTGCTTCCCGGGCTCCCGCCGGAGGGCTCGGGCGGCTCTCACTCGCTTGTCCAGGAGGCGCGCGGTCTGCGCGGTCTCGGGGCGGACACCAGGATCTGCATCCCCGCGGAGTCGCTGGAGACGGCCACGGCGCTCTACGGCAATGGGGATGACCTGTTTGCGACGTACCGGGACGACTCGATGGCGCTCGGACTGAGCGATTGCTCCGTCCTCGACGCGGTTGGGCGCGCCGACGTGGTGGTCGCAACCGAGTACCCCTCGGTCGACCTGCTCGTCCGGCTCGCGCAGGAGCGCCCGGAGATCCTATGCGCCTACTACGTGCAGGACTACGAGCCGCTGTTTGCCCCGCCGCAGAGCGCGCGCTCGGACCGGGCGCTGCTGTCGTATCGCGCGATTCCCAGCCAGATCCTGTTCGCCAAGACCAACTGGCTCGGCAACGTCGTGCGCGAGCTGCACGGCGTGCCCGTGGCAAAGGTGCGACCGAGCCTCGATCGTGAGTTGTTCCACGCCCACGGTCGCCTGGAGTCCACGGATGTCCTGCGTGTCGCCGCCATGATTCGCCCCCGCACGCCGAGGCGGCGGCCGGCCGCCACGCTCGACGCGCTCGCAGCGATCGACGGCGCGCTGGGGGAGGGGGTCGAGATCCTCACGTTCGGCTGCGACCAGGACTCCTTCGCTCGGCTGGCAGGCCATGTGGTCCCGGGCATCGTCCACCTCGGCCTGCTCAGCCGCCTGGAGGTCTCCGAGCTGATGCGCCGCTGCGAGGTGTTCATCGACGCCTCCGCCTACCAGGCGTTCGGGCGCACCGGCCTGGAGGCCATGGCCTGTGGTGCGGTGCCCGTCCTGCCCGCCCTCGGGGGCGTCCACGAGTACGCGATCCACGACCACAACGCCGTGATCCTCGCCGACGGCAGCCCCGAGGCGATCGCGGACGCCGTGATCGACCTGGCGCTCGATTCCGCACGACTGCAGGAGATGAGGCTCGCCGGCGTGCTCGCGGCGCAGGACTTCTCGGTCGAGGGCGCTGCACGCAGCCAGCTCGATCTGTTCTCGGCGGCCGTACACCGCCGGCGCCTCTGCACGGTGCTCGCGCCGTGAACGCGAATCCGTTCGTCGAGCGGCTCAGGGATCACGCCGCCACCGTGAGGATGCCGCTCGCCACCGCCACCCAGGCCCCTGCTCGGGGTGGGGTGCCCGCGCCCTCCGTCCAGCCCAACCAGCTCGCGTTCTGGCAGAGCCCGGTCGCACGGGCGGCGATCAACCGCCGGATCACGGGCGATCCGGAGCTGGGGCCCGAGACCTACTTCGCCCGCCGCCACGGACCCTCGATCGCGGCGCCCCACGCCGTCTCGCTGCGAGCCAGCGACGCCAAGCTCGAGATCGCGCTCGTCGAGGCCGGCTCCTGCGAGCGCGTCACCGGCCTGGATGACGAGCAGGGCCGGGTGGACTTTGCCGCTGGACGCGTGCCGGAGCCGCTGCGGAGCCGGGTCGCCTTCCAGCTCGGGACGCTCGATCGGTGGGAGCCACCCGAGCCGCTGGGTGCCGCGGTGTGCCGCAGCTTCCTGCATCGCCAGCGGGATCTCGAGGCGGTGCTCGATCGCCTCGCCGCGATCCTCGTGCCGGGCGGTCTGCTGTTCGTGGAGGATTTCGTGGGACCGGCGCGCTTTCAGTGGACCGACGCCCAGCTCGAGGCGATCAACCGCCTGCTGGCGCGGCTGCCCGATGAGCTGCTCGGCGATCTGGCGGCGACGGACGGGCGGCGCAAGCGCAGCGTCGAGCGTCCCGACCCCGATGCGTGGATCGCAGCCAACGCGAACGAGGCGGTCCGCAGCGACGAGATCGTGTCGCTCCTGGACGCTCGCTTCGAGCGCGTGGAGGTCTGTCCCTACGGCGGTGCCATCTTCCACCAGCTCTTCAGCCGCATCATGGGCAACTTCCTCGCGCGCCCCGAGCTCGTGGGCGTGCTGATGGAGGTCGACGCCCTGCTCACCGACGCGGGCGCGCTGAATGCGGACTATGTATGGGGAGTCTGGCGGCGAACGTGAGGCTTCGCGACCCGGTGCGTTCCTCCCCACCGGATACCACTCCCAAGGTCTCCCCGCCCGTCGAGGGGCGAGTGAACATCGTGAAGGACGGCTGCATCAAGGGCTGGGCGTGGTGTCCCGGGCGGCCGGGGGAGCGGGTGGAGATCGAGGTGCTCGTCGAGGGCATGGTGGTCGCCCACGGCCGCGCAGAGCAGCAGCGTCCGACCCTGCGCGACGCCGGCATCGGCGATGGCGTCCACGGCTTTGAAATCGATCTTCCCCCAGGGCTCGCCGTTCCCGGACGTCGCTCGATCGAGCTCCGCGCAACCGCCACTGGGGAGCATCTCGTGTTCAGCGCCTCCTACCGGGTGATCACCACAAGCGACGAGCACCCCTTCGCGCAGACGCTCTTCGTGCCCGTCCGCCGCGCGCGCGCACGAACCGACGGCCGGGTGGAGGGCTCGGGCCCGCGCGCGCTCCTGGGTCGCGAGGGTTGGCTCTTCCTGGCGGGTGATAGGAACGACACGCTCGAGCAGCTCACCGGCGAGCGCACGCTCTCCGATGAGGACATCGGCGCCCACCTCGAAGTCCTTGCAAGCCGCCGGGAGCGCCTCGCTGCGCTCGGAGTCGCCTCGCTGCTCGCGCTCGCCCCGATGAAGGAGCGGGTCTATCGCGAGCTGCTGCCCGAGGGGCTGACGCTGCGCGAGGAGCTGCGGCCGGCGACGCTGCTTGTGCGAGCACTGCGCGAGGAGCGGGAAGAGTGGCTGCTCGATCTGCTGCCCGTGCTCACCGAGGCACGCGTCCACGGCGAGGTCTACAACCGCACCGACCACCACTGGAACAGTCGCGGCGCCTTCCTGGCCGCGCGGGCGATGCTGACGCGGGCGCAAAGGCAGGTGCCGGGCGTCGCCCCCCTGCCAATGGCCGCCGCGCGCTTCCTCGCCGATCCACTCTTCGGGGGGGACCTTGCCGAGAAACCCAAGGTGAGGATTCTCGATGGCCTGCTCGTCCCTCAGCCCGACCACGATCGTGACTGGTCGGAGGAGGTCGACCGGATCGATCGCCGCCACCTCCGCGCTCGTGAGACGACGCCCGAGCAGCACCTGCACCGCTCCCCCACGCGGGCCCCGGCGGTGTACGAACGGCCGGATGCCCCCAATCTGCCTCGCTGTCTCGTGGTCGGAGACTCCTTCTGCCTGGAGCTGCTCCCGTGGCTCGCAGAGTCCTTCAGCCGCCTCGCCTTCGTCTGGCTCCCGGATCCGCCCCTCGATCTGGTCGAGCTCGAGCGTCCGGACCTGCTGCTGCACGTCAAGTCCGAACGCTTCCTGCTCGCGCGGCCGACGTCGTAGGCGGGGGAGTCGCCCGCGATCGCTTGGGCGCACGATCCCTGGGCGGCCTTCTTGGGCCCACGATCCTGGGCGGCCTGTTACGCACTCGTTACTCCAGCTTGTGGGAGGACCGGGGATCGTTAATCTCGGGGTCGCCAGATTCCGCGCTCGAGCCCTCCGCGTCCCCATTGCGGAGCACCAGGGGAGCCCATTCGCCTTGCTGCTAGCTGCGTCTGTACGCGATATTCCATTCAGCCGTCCGTGGCGGACAAGCCGTGAGCTGGCCTACATCGCGGAGGCGGTCGAGAGCGGCAGGCTGTTTGGCGCCGGGCGGTTCAACGAGCATTGCATGGCGTGGCTGCGGGAGCACGCCGCGGTGCCGGGGGCTCTGACGACGCCGTCGGGCACCCACGCGCTGGAGCTCGCGGCGCTCGCGCTGGGCCTCGGGGAGGGCGACGAGGTGATCATGCCCTCCTTCACCTTCGTCTCGACGGCGAACGCGGTCGCGCTGCGGGGGGCGGTGCCGGTGTTCGTCGATATCCGGCCCGATACCCTCAACCTCGACGAGGGCCTGATCGAGCAGGCGATCACCGACCGCACCCGCGCGGTCGTTCCCGTTCACTACGCGGGAGTGAGCTGCGAGATGGACGCGATCCTGGGGATCGCACGGGACCATCGCATCGCCGTGGTCGAGGACGCCGCCCACGCCATCGGCTGTCGCTACCACGGGCGGGTCCTCGGAGCCATCGGCGATCTGGGCTGCCTGAGCTTCGACGGACAGAAGAACGTCACCTGCGGCGAGGGCGGGGCGCTGCTCGTGAGCGATCCCGCCCTCCTCGACCGTGCCCTGGATCTCCAGGCCAAGGGCACCAACCGATCGGAGTTCCTCCGCGGTGAGGTGGACAGGTACGAATGGGTCGAGTTGGGGTCCTCTCTCCTGCCCAACGAGATCACGGCCGCGTTCCTTGCCGCCCAGCTCGAGAGCATCGAGGAGATCAACGCGCGGCGCCGTCACATCTGGGAGCTCTACCGCGGTGGACTGGGTTCGCTCGAGGAGGCCGGGCAACTGGTGCTGCCGACCGTGCCGGCGGGATGCGAGCACAACGGGCATCTGTTCTACGTCCTCTTGTACGACCCCTCAATCCGGTCGGCGTGCATTGAGACCCTGCGGGGGCGGGGCATCGAGGCGCTCTCGCACTACGTGCCGCTGCACTCCTCGCCCGCCGGCCGGCGCTTTGGGCGCGTCGCCGGGCCGATGTCGGTCACCGACGCGGCGGCAGCGAACCTGCTGCGCCTTCCCATCCATCCGGGGCTGAGCGATGAGGACGTCGCATACGTGGTGGAGGCGCTGCACGAGGCTGTGGGGGGATAAGGGGCCGTCTTTACTCGGTGCGAGTCCGCAGTCGCAGACGAAACTCGTTGGCGCGCAAACCAGTGCGGCGGTCTTGGCTCCAACGTAGACCAAATGGCGCGGCTCACGCGACGGGAACATCGGCGAGTTGCAGTCGTTCGAGAGCGGCTGGATACTCGGCGGCCAGGTACGCGCGCTGGCCGGGGGAGAGGTGAGTCCTCCACCGTCCTATGTGTGCGCTCTTGGGCGTCATCTGGTGCGCGAAGAAGTGCTGCACCGCGGGCTCGTCCGCCCAACCCAGGAAGTCGCGCAATTCCTCCAGAGCGCCGGCGCGGTCCTCGACCAGTAGGCGCTCGAAGCGCACTGTGTGCATCGCTCCCGGGGCGAGCTTCCGGCACATTCTGTGGCACTGCCCCATGCGGGTCTCCCACCAGGCGAGGGCCTCGCGGACATCTGCGATCCAGCCGATCCCGATCAGCGAGCTGGCCACGTCGCGTCCGTCGCGCACCACATACACCATGCGCAGCTCGGGGAACAGCCGCGCGAGCGCCGGCGCCCCCCAGATCGCGTTGATCGGGGTCATCTCCACCCACCCGCGCTTGCCCCTGCTGCGCGCATAGTCGCCAAACAGCTCCTCCATCAGCTTCCGCCCGGCGGCGACCGGGTCCTCGCCCGCCCGGCTGAGGAAGCGCTCCAGCGCGGCGTCGAGCGCGGCCCGTTCGATGAAGGTCGACAACTTGGGGCGTTTCGGACGGTAGTACCACTGCTCGACCACGCGGCGCGCGAACTCCTCGGGCGTCACCGAGCCGCCGAGCACGCCGGGGAGCCCGTCCGGGCTGCTGTGAAAGCGAGCCTCGACCGGAATCGTCTCATAGTCGGGATGCGCCCCCAGCAGCCTGCCGAGGATCGTCGTGCCGCTGCGCCCCGTCCCGCCGACGAAGATCGGGGGGCTGGTATTTGGTGATCTCACGGGCGAGGGGTTTATATCTGGAGATAGAAGGATCGCGCGTGGACGCGGCGGTTATCATGTGGTTACCAGGGGGTTACCTGAAGACGCGGCGCCTTTACACTCGGGCCGGTCATGGGCCTGAAGACCGCCGGCGCGGTGGTGACCGCTGAGATCGAGGAGCCGGCGGCCGCGGGAGACAGCCGCGCCGCGCAACTCGAGCGCGAGCTGAGCATTCGAGACCGCGAGGAGCGCGCGGCACGGCGGGAGATGGCGCGCGTGACCGAGCAGCTCATGCGCCAATCCCGGGCCGGGCGTGCCGCGCTGGAACATGCACGCGCGGAGGGCGCCGCTGCGCTTGAGGCTGCCGTGGGGCGGGCCGCGGAGGAGTCGCAAGAGACGCTCGACCGGCGCACGGCGGAGCTGCGGGCCGAGATGGAGGCGGTCACTGCGCAGACGCAGGAGCTGCGTGCTCTCGGGGCCGAACAGGCTGAACGCCTTGCCGAGCGAGAAGCGCTCTTGGTGGAGCAGGGTGCGCGCCTGGCGGATCAGGCTGCGCATCTGGCCGAGCGGGACGCGCTTGTGGCGACGCAGCGCGGCGAGCTCGATCGGGCCAGGGGCGAGTATGCGGCCGCACGCGAGCAGCTCGATGCCGTGCAGCGCGAACGCACGCGCGAGCGCGCCGATCACGCGGCCCGTGCGCGCCGGCTCGAACAGAGCGTCTCCGCGCTCTCCGTCGGCCTGCGCCAGACCCGTGGGGACATTGAGCGCGCCGTCCACTCCCGCGCATGGCGCCTGGGTCATTTCATCACCCGCGCCTGCTCGCGGATTGCGCGCCGCCCGATGCGCACCCAAGGAGCGCTCGTTGCAGCGCTGGCCAGGATTGACCGGGTACAGAGCTCGGCCCGTCCCGAGCTCGCGGCGGGCGCTCCCGCTCGAGGGGTGGCCGGCGGCGAGGACGCAGCATTTGCGACGGGGCCCGGCGACGTGCCGAGCGATGTGCAGGGCGGCGCACCACCGGAGGCTGCGCTGGAGCAGGCGCATGGGGCGTTGCGGCTTTCGCCGGAGCAGGAGCAGGAACTCGAGCACAGCCGCTCCGAGCTGGCCGGGAGGCTACGCGAGCGTTTCGGTCCTCCCCCTGAGTGCGAGCGCTGGCCGTCGGTCAGCGCGATCGTCCCCACGCGCGACGGGCTCGGCCACCTGAGGCGGTTGTTCGCCGGCCTGGTGGCGCACACGGGCTATCCGGCGCTCGAGGTCGTGGTGGTGGACAACGCCTCTGGTGACGGCACACTCGCCTACCTGGAGTCGCTGCAGACACCGTTCCCGGTACGCGTGGTGACCAACGAGGAGAACCTCTCATTCGCCCAAGCCAACGCCCGCGGAGTGGAGCGCGCGAGCGGCGAGCTGCTGCTGTTCCTCAACAACGACATCGAGCCGTTCGAGCCGGGCTGGCTGAAGGAGTTGGTCGCCGCACTGGAGGATGAGGACGTGGAGGCCGCCGGTGCCACCCTGCTGCACCCTGAGGATCTCCCGCGGATCGGCGAGCCCGAGGGGCAGGAGCCGTTCATCCAGCACCGCGCGATCCGCTTCCGCCGGCAGGACGGGATGGTCAAGGGCTTCAACCACGGCGATGGTGAGAGCCTCTGGGAGGAGGCCTTCGGGAGCGAGCTGCGCGCACCCGCGGTGACCGCTGCGTGCATGCTGATCGCGCGCGAGCACTTCGAGCGCGTCGGGGGCTTCGGCACGGGCTACCGCTACGGCACCGAGGACGTGGATCTCGGCCTGAAGCTGCTCGTCGGCGGCGCCGAGAGCGCGGGTGTCGGGCGCTCTGTGCTCTTTCACCGCGAGTCCTCCAGCCAGAACCGCGCCTCACGCGACTTTCGCCGCCTGAACCGTCTTGAAAATCGCCGGTTGTTCCTGGAGTGCTGGGGGCCGCAGACGCTGCGCGAGTACCGCCTCGCCCGTCTGCGCAGCGACCCCTTCTGGACCGATGGTGCCGGCGCCCACGTCGCGATCACGCTCACCAGCCTCGACGTCGCGGACGGCTGGGGGGACTGGTACTCCGGTCACGAGATCGGCGACGCCCTTCAGGACGTCGGCTGGCGGGTCACCTATGTGGAGCGCAAGGGCGATCACTGGTACGAGCTGCCCGAGGACCTCGACTACGCGCTATCGCTGATGGACGCCTTCGACCTGCGCCGCCTCCCCGAGCACGTGGGGGCGATCGCGTGGATTCGCAACTGGACCGAGCGCTGGTTGGAGCAGCCCTGGTTCGACCGGGCGGACGTGCTGCTGGCCTCCTCCCAGGGGTCGGCGGAGCTGATCGAGGAGCGCACCGGACGGCGCACGGTCCGCTTCCCGCTGGCTGTCAACCCGGCGCGCTTCCACCCCCGGCCGGCGCAGGAGCGCTTCGCCTGCGACTACGCCTTCACCGGCAACTGGTGGGGCAAGGACCGCGACATCCAGCGCGCGCTCGCCCCGCGCGAGGGGGAGCGAGTCCTCGTCTACGGCAAGGACTGGGAGCAGGTGCCCGAGCTCGCTTCCTACGCCCACGGGGAGCTTCCCTACGAGGAGCTTCCGCTGCTGTACCCAAGCGCAAAGCTCGTGCTCGACGATACCCAGGGCCCGACGCTCCCCTACGGTGCCGTCAACGCGCGGGTCTTCGATGCGCTCGCCGCGGGGACCCTGGTGATCACCAACTGCGAGTCCGGGGTGCGGGAGCTCTTCGACGAGGAGTTCCCCGTGTGGAGCTCGCGCGAGAACCTGCGCGCTGCGCTGGACGAGCTGCTGCACGACGATGCGCGGCGGGCGATGCTTGTGAGGCGCTACCGCGAGACTGTGCTCACGCACCACACCTACGCCCACCGCGCAGAGCGGCTGCGTGAGATCCTCCTCGAGCACGAGCAGCGGCTCAGCTTCTGTCTGAAGATCGGCGCCCCCAACCGCGAGGTGGCGCCGAACTGGGGGGACCTGCACTTCGCGGAGTCGATCGCACGCGAGCTGCGCCGCCGCGGGCATCGCACGCTGATCCAGACGCTCGACGAGTGGGAGGACGAGGCTGGTCTCACCTACGACGTGGTCATGCACCTCAAGGGCCTTTCGCGCTTTCACCCCAAGCCCGGCCAGTTCAATGTGCTGTGGTCGATCAGCCACCCCGCGGAGCTGACTGGCGAGGAGTGCGACGGTTACGACCTCGTGGCGGTCGCCTCGCCGCTGTTCGCCGCGCAGCTTCAGGAGCGCACCGCCACCCCGGTGATGGTGCTGGAGCAGGCGACTGACCCGTGGGTGATGCGCTCCGACCCCACGCCCGAGCTGGCCCACGAGTTGGTGTATGTCGCCAACTCCCGCGGGGTGCTGCGCCCGATCGCGCGCGACCTCCTGCCCACCGCGCGCGATCTGGCGATCTGGGGAACCCTCTGGGAGGGGTTGATCGACACCTCCCGGCTGATCGCCGAGCACGTGCCCAACGACGAGCTGCACCGCGTCTACAGCTCCGCGGGGATCGTCCTCAACGACCACTGGGAGGACATGCGCGAGCACGGATACATCTCAAACCGCGTCTACGACGCCCTCGCCTGCGGGGCGCTCGTGCTGAGCGACGACGTGCCTGGACTGACAGAGCGCTTCGGCGAGGCCGTCGCGGTCTACCGCTCGCGAGAGGAGCTGCACGAGCTGATCGAGCGCCTGCTCGCCGACCCCGCCGAGCGCCGCCGGCGCGGCGAGCTTGGTCGTGCGACCGTGCTCGCCGGCCACACCTTCACCCAAAGGGTCGAGGAGCTGCTCGCAGTGGTGCAGGAGCGTGTGCAGCAGCCCATCCACGCCCGCCGCATCCGCGCCGCGGCCTGAGCGCAATGCGCATCTGGCTCAGCGACGGGGACCGCCGGCTCGAGGAGGGCAACGGCTACGGGCAGGTCTCCGCGGCGGTCTCGCGCGGGCTGATCGAGCTCGGTCACGAGGTGCAGTTCCAGGAGTTCCCGGGGATGGAGCTCGCGCTCTTCATCTGCCCACCCGGCAAGATCAAGTTCGGTCGCCAGGTTCGCTCGGCGGCGATCACGATGCACGAGCTCGACCACCTGCCCGAGTCAAAGCGCGACTGGGTCGAGATCCTCAACCGGCTCGACCTCGTGATCACCCCCACCGAGTGGAACCGCGAGACGTGGGAGCGCGCGGGCGTCACCACGCCGATCACGATCGTTCCCCTGGGCATCGACCCCGAGCTCTACCACCCCGCCACCGGCCGGCGCTGCACGTTCCTCTCAGTGCACGAGAATCTCGGCGGCGAGACCTCGCGGGAGAACTGGCGCGAGACGCTGCGGGCCTACCTCTGCGCGTTCGCGGGGGAGGACGATGTGCGCCTGGTGATCAAGACCTGGAAGTGGAAGCCCGCGGAGTTCGAGCAGGCGCGCGGGGAGCTGCTGGCCGAGCTGGGCCTCGACGGGGCGCAGGCGCCCGAAATCGAGGTGATCGACGGCGTCCTCGGCGCAGACGAGATGCGCGATCTCTACCAGCGCGCCTGGTTGTTCCTCAAGAACGCCAACCGCGAGGGCTGGAGCATGCCCTGCACCGAGGCGCTCGCCTGCGGCACCCCTGTGGCGGCCACCCGCATCGAGCCGCTGCTCTCCCACCTGCCCGAGGAGACACGCTGGTTCGACCCCAGTGATGTGCACGAGCTCCAGCAAGTGCTCGAACGCGAGCACCGGCGCTTCCGCTCACACCTGCGCCTCGCCCAGCGTCATGACGCCACCGTCATGGCCAAGCTCGTCGAGGTCGCTCTCAGTGGGCTGATGGCTCCGGTGGGCTGAGGTGTCAGCAAACACGCGCAGGTTGGTCACGACAGCCGACGCCCCATGCTCTGATGCGCAGCGCACCACGAGCTTGCGTATCGCAGACCAGGCGGGGCTGGGTTTGCCTCCAGCCTGCTCCGACACAGCCCGCGCCTGCTCTCGTGGCAGGCAGAAGTAGCCGAAGCGGATACCCACTGCTCCGGGAACCAGGTCGTAGTAGAAGAGCTCGGTGTCCTGCTCGTCGGTGAAGAGGAACTGCACGGCGATCTCCCCGGGCGCGGTATCGAGCGCGACCACGCCGGCGAGAAAGAAGTGCCCGATCCGCTCAGGCCAGCGCAACGTCTGCCCGTGCCATCCGGGCCCGGCGGCATTGACCTCGATCGGATCGGCGGCAATCGCGATGGGCTCATGATCGCGTGACATCGCCGGGCGGGGTGTCCCCGGATGGAGCGGATGCTTGATCCGCAGGGCGGCATGGTCGCTTGCGAACTGCGCATCCAACCAGCCGCGGTAGCGGTCGTCCGGGTGCTCAAGGTCGGCCGTATGGTGGAAGCCGTGGCGAATCCGCGACTCTGGGACGCACACGGGCGGGACGCCGGCCGCGGAGAGGCGCAGAAAAAGGTCGGTGTCCCACGCCCAGACGGACATCGCGGGGTCGAGGAACTCGCCGGGCGCGACCGCAAACCGCTCGAGGGTGTCGCGTCGCATCGCAAAGCACCAAGCTGGGAACCTGCTCATCTTTCCGTCGATCGTCGTCGGGAACACGACGCTGTTACCGGCCTCCAGCGCGCGCGCCAGCGGCTCCCACCAGCCGTCGAGAACCTGGACATCGTCGTTGAGCACCACTAGATTGCGCCCCCGCGCGGCCCGCAGCCCGGCATTGACAGGAGCGGTGACTCCCTGCGGCGGAGCCCCGTTGTCGATCACGATCAGCTCATGGGGGACCCGCACGGTGGCCTTGACGTTGCGCAGGCACTCACGCACCTCCATCAACGTGGCATCGAGCGTCGGGATCACGATCGATACCTCGATTTCCGCCCCGTCTGGGAGCAGGCTCGGTTGGCGGTGCGGCACTAGCTTCCCAACTGAAGGACGCCAAGAATCGCCTGCGTAGTGCCGAGCTCTGCGCTCATTTCTGGGGTCGCCTCGGCGACATCCACTCCAATGCCTGGTAGGCCATACAACAGGCCCCCATAGGTCGCAATCAGAACACTGCTGAGGCGTGCGACAAAGCCCCGCCGTGTCATGCCGCGTCTCACACGTTCATCGAGGCCAGCGCTATCCGCTCGAACGTTACTCAAAGTACCGCTACGCTGACCCCATAATGCAGACAGGATGTTACCAAACTGTGAAGGTCCTAACTCTGTCTAGAATCATTTAGGTAGGATGATTACCGATGCTACCTGAACTGATTGCCAACTCGCCGGTCCCGGGTACGGTCACTGCCCTGACCACGCTCAAAGCCGAACTCAAAGCCGGAGCAAAAGAACTAGAAGTCGCAGCGGCTGCGCCGGCAGAACTTCATGCGGAAGGCCAGTTCAGGATTGTCCTCGGCAGCGAGATAATCGTCATTGAAGGCCCCTCGGCAGCGACGACAAAATGGAAAATCTTGGAACGCGCCGCTGAGGGCTCGACAGAAGTCTCTCATACCGTCGGCACAAGTGTATACAACATATTGACTGCTGCCGCACTCAAGGCCGCGCTCGTGGCAAAAAGTCCGGTGCTCAATAGCTCCCCGGTCTTGATGCGCTTCGGCTCGTACGAACCAAAAAACTTCATCGGTGCCGAACGCGGAAGTCTTCCGGTCTATCTAGAACTCGGTAGTGTAGTAAATAACTCTGAGAGTGGCTCTTATCAGCTCGCCAGTTGCATTGAAAATACTGGGGGAGCGGATACGGTCGCTGTGTACGGCCACGCCGTAGGCGCGCATGTTTGGGGTGGCAATTTGATTGGCTTTACCCGGGGAAATGAACACAATGTAACTGGTTGCGAGATCGACTTCGGGCACCTGACTGAAAACCCAAAAACTGAACCCGAAACAGGGGCAATTGCTTACGGATTGACGATCCAATACTTTCCTCATCAATTCCAGACAGAAAATACAGCACCTTATATTCAGGTGGGGCTCAAGAAGAACGAACACGAAGAAGCCAAGAACCTGGGATGTAGGTATGGAATTCGGTTTTTGGGCAACCCACCGGGTAAAGGAGGCAACCAGGCAGCGCTGATAGGACCCGAAGGCATCGTCATTGACTTCCATAATGTTACATCAGAAACGGGCTCGTGCCTGATCGGGATCAACTTATCCTCAAATGAGCCCGGCGCCAGTGCCACCGAGAACAACAAATTTAGTGAAGCGGCAATCAGGTTCGGCGATGGGCACGACATTATGTTTGGGAAGACGACCGGGACAATGATCGGTAAGGGTGAAAGAAGAAAAGCTCGGCTTCTGGGGTGCGACGCCAATTGCCAGACCCAAAGTAACGGGGTCGAGGAGTAGCGGCGCAGCACTTGTGTCCCTGCTGGAACAGCTTGTAAACGCGGGCCTGATCGTCAACTCAACCTCAGCGTGAGCGCCGAATCGTCAGACAGGCCGGAGAGGCTCAGCGATGATGAGATTGCCTACCACGTCTCGCTCGTCCAACAGGTGAAGGGGGCGCAGGAGGCTCAGGCGACGATCGTCCGCACGCAAGGTGCATGGGAGACTTGGTCTGAGTATCTCAAGAGCAAGTATGGCTTCACGGACGGTGACGTGATAACCGAGGAGGGGATGATTGTCTACGGCGGGTCCCTGCCGGTCAGGCTTGGGATACCCGACGGATAGCCACAGGGCTCGCTGCGGTGCCATTCGGCGCTTTGCTGTGCCCGCAGATCCAACTCATCCGCCAAGTCGCTTGCATCCAAGCCGCTCGAGCGGATCTCCTCCAGGATCTCTCCGCGCTGCGCCGCGGTGCGCCAGGGCGCCCGAAAAATTGGCTCGTGCTGGATCGCGGTTCCCAGCTCCCGATTGATCCTGGCCCGCTCCTCGTTGCGCCACGACGGAGCAGGATTGGAGATCATCCCGTGATTCAGGAATAGCTGGGCCTGAAATCGGTTGCCGGCCGGCAGAGTGATCTCCCTGGAGCCGTATCCGGCCTTCTTGAGTCGCGATGTCCACTCGGCGTGCTCATGCCCCCAACCCTCGAATCGGGGATCGAAGTACCCCACCGCCTTCAGTGCAGTGGCGGAAATGGTCAGCAACTGCGCGGTGGTCCGTGTGCTCACCCAGGGATCGGCCGCGGTGCCCTCTCCAGCGACCGCTGTTCGCACGATGCCTTTGTGTCCAAACGCGACATGATGCCACCGGTCGGTCGCCGCGATCCATTCGTGCTCCCATCCGCGTAGGCCGGGCCGCAGATCGTCCTCGAAGATGAGGATGGGGTTGCATCCAAGGGCCTCCAGGGCGAGGAGGCCGCGGTTCTTGTTGTGCGCCACGCCCCGGTTGCGGCCTGTCACGACGCGAATCCCGCGGTCGCGGCACCACGCGACGGTGTCATCGCCACTGCCGTCGTCGGCTACCACGAGGTGGTGGGGCGTATTTGTGAGGGTCGCGATGCTGTCCACACACAGGTGCAGCCATCGCGGTCGTGAATATGTGACTATGGCGATTCCCAGTGTCCTGTCACTCACTGCGCTCACCGGCCAGTACGCCGCAGATTTTGATGGGGCGAGCGCTCATTTTGTGTCTGTCGCCCCCAGACAGACGACGAGCGGCGTGGTTGGCCGCAGCTGGACATGCCAGGGCAATCTGCTGGCGTCAAGGGGAAACCCGAGGCCACGCGGACCATCGGTCGACGGGAGGGTACCTAGAGGCTGTTGCGGGTAGGTAGCCGCGAGGCGCCGTGCGTAGAGCGATACGGCGCCTTCGCCGGTGAGGGTGAGGTACAGCGCTGAGCCTGGAGCCACCGTCAGATCGATCGAGGCGTCGGCCGCGGTTGGGGTCGCTGTGAGACAGCCGCCGCCGTGCGAGCCCGATGCGAGCGTCACCGCTTTGCTCTTCTCGACAGCCGGCGCGGTTGCTCCCTTCAGAGTTGGGGGGAGCCATAGGGTGAGCTGCTCGCCGGCGATGATGGTCTGATCGGCGAGCTGACGGTTGGACGGCGGCTGCGCCTCGATCTGGGCGGGCGCGAAGGCCGGTGAGCCGAGCTGATGGACGGCTTGCAGGTAGGGACCCAGGCGAAGGAAGGGGATGAACGGAGGGTTCGGTTTGAAGGCCGGATTGCCAGCCGAACCGACCATTTCGCTCGCGCCGAGAACCACTCGAACCTGGTTGTCGAGCTTTGTGCGACCCCTCACCATGATGTTCAGCACCCTCAGGTCCCCCAGGCCGACGAGCAGCATCAGGCACGCTACCAGGGTCACCCAGCGCGCTCTCAGCTTGCGCCAGCTGAGCAGGCCGCCCAGCGCGATCAGAGCGAATACGGCGCTCGGATAAGCGTAGCGCAGGGAGGTGGCGTTGTCGGTTTGGGCTCGCGTGAGCGCAACCAGGACCCAGAAGGTGAGGGTCGCGGCGAGGCCGGCTACGGCCAGCGGCGGCAGCCGTTCCCGCCGGGCGTGAAGTGGGAATGCGGCGACCGCCCCCACGAGCAGGATGGCGCCGAAGCCGCCGTTTCTCGCGGGGCCGCGCAACCCGGCCAGCGCGCCGAAGGTCGTCTCTCCAATCTGCAAGAGATATTCGGGCATCTTGGTGATGTTGGAGATGTCGAGCCCCTGGGTCCCGTAGCCCAGGTACCACAAGCAGTACAGCGCCAGCGGTCCCAGCACCACCCAGTAGCGACGCAGTGGAGCGCGAGTTGCCAGCAAGAAGGCGGCTGCGCCTGTACACATTGCCAGGCTGGGGCTCGAGCTTGCGAGTGAGATGGCGAGAAGCCCCGCGGCCGCGCGATCCCCAGTCTTGTCATCGCGAGTCAGGCACGCGAGTGCGGCGACTCCCGCCGCCAGCGAGAGGAGGTAGCCGATCGACGTGATCCAGATGAGATCGGTGCTGCCGGTACCGGCGCCGAGCATCAGCAGCAGGTAGGCCGGCACCAGTGCAATGACCCGACCTGCGCGCGGGGCGAGGAGTAGGTATAGCGACACCACGCAGACAGTGTCGATCGCTATCCCCACCAGCCGATAAGGCCATGAATGGGTGAGTCCGACGATTGCGAACAGCAGCTTGAAGATGGCCACCAGCATCAACGAGAGGTGGCCGTACACCGGTGCCAGGAAGGTGCCGGGGCTCCACCCCCGCTTGTCGAGGATGAACAGGTAGTCGTCCTGGAAGAAACCGAGGCGCCGGGTGAGGACAAGCAACAGGACGAGGTTCGCGACCGCGCCTGCGGCAAGTGCTGTCTGCGGACCGTGGCGCCACAGCGCGTCGCGGGTGAGTGACGCTCGCAACCGGGCGGTGGTGGGCGTCCACCATTGGCGGCTGCGGTCGATCATCGCACTCGCCTTGCCGCCGGCGATCGATGCCCGCGCCGAGCCGGCAATCGATGTCTGGGTCGGGCTACCGTTTGTGTCGGCTGCCTCCAACATCACCGCCCCAGTGGACGAAGCGCCATTCGACAAATGCGCTGTGGGGTCGACGGCAGCGATGAGCCCGGAGACTGTGGGCAGCTGCGTGTTGGACCTTCCGGCCATTGCCCGCAGGGTGTGTTGCCCGCCCTCGCGCCGTCTGGCCGGCAGCTCGAACGCGAAGCCGTGAGCGCCGTCTCCGAGGCCCGCGGCCAGCAGATCCGCCCGCTTCAGGTCTGCGGCCACGAGACCCACCGGCTCGTCGTCTACGAAGACAGTGACCCAGATCCGCTCCATTGGCGACCCGGGCGACCACGCCCACCCGACCACACTGCCATTCACCACGCCCTCCAAGCGGCCGTCCACGATGCCATCCAGGTGATTTTCAGCGACGCTCATAGTCACCTCGCCAGCACGCTGCGCAGCAGCTCATCCAGATGGTCGATATCGACCGTGATGTCGCGGCTCGCGTGCGGCAGGTCGTGGAGGGTGTCCGCCAGCGGGCACACGACCTGGGCGAACGGCTGGTTGCGCAACGAGGCGAGGATCCAGTTCCAGGGGATGCCCCCGGGGTTGAACTGCTCGGCCTGCAGCTCGATCACCGGCGTTCCGGGGGGACTGAAGACGATGTTGGTGAGGGCCGAGCCGTGCAGCGCGAGCACCGCCGCCGCCGAGGAGAACAGCTCGATCTGCTCGCGCAGGGAGAGCTGCTCGGGGAAGACGGTCTCAAAGCCATGGCGCTCGAGCAGTTTCGCCAGCTTGCCGCCGTTGCTCACGTGCCGGTAGCGCATCGCATCGCGCGAGCAGTGGATGCGCCGCTGCGGCTGGTCGGAGTGCTCCACCGCGAGACCTGCGAGCGCGTCCACTCCACCCGGTCGCAGGGCGGGCATCGATCCCATTCCCCGGGAGACCGCGATCACCTCGCCGAAGCGCACCGGCCCCTGCCGGGGAAGCTCCAGGATGCGCTCGGAAGCGACTCCCACCAGTTCGAGCGCCTCGCGCTGCCAGTCGCGCAGCGGCGGGGTGAGGAAGTGCCGCGTCCCGTCGTCGAGCGGACCGAACAGGAGCACTCGGACGACGCTCTCCACCAACCAGTGGCTGTAGTTGGCGTTGCTCTGAGCGCCCAGCGCCACGACTCGCTCTGGGCGCTCGGGGATCTCCGGCGCCTCGCGCCCGAGAACCTCTTCCCCGAGTCGCTCGTACCCCCAGCGCAGCAGGGTGCCGGAGTGGCGCAGCGAGTCGATCAGATACCCCTGCTCGTCGGGCATGATCAGGAAGGTGTCGGTGTCGACGATCCCGCCCGGGAGCCGCGATATGGTCAGCGCGGGCACCGGATAGCTGCGCGTGGCCTCGTGGCGCATCCGCCGCTCGGCGAGCGGATCGGCAACCCCCGGCTGCACCGCGAAGCGGAGCTCGGGCAACTCCACGACCGTCGCCGGCGCCAGCACGATCGTCTCGGGCTCCGCGCGCGTTGTGAACCCGTCCGCCAGAGCGCGGCGGGGCAGGCTCAGCTCGTCGCAGGGGCTCAGACGCAACCGGCGGGTGAGGGCCGGGTCGGGATCGGTGGATAGATCTGTGTCACTGAGTGGCATGACAGTAGGACGCGCCCGCCGGGAGGGGCACCGCGGCCGCCCGCAGGCGCTCGAGGATCGCCTCGTACTCGCTCTCGATGAGCTCGCGCTCGCGTCCGCAGAAGTCCGTCTTCCAGCGTCCCACGTGGGCCTCCTCGGGCGGCATCCGGCGGGTGAAGAAACCCCACATCGAATCGTCCTCCTCCCACCCCATGAATCGGTCCAGCTCCTGAAATGCGCCCTCACGATCATCGACCAGCAGCCGCTCCAGGGGGAGCGTCAGCAGCGCATCGGCCGGCAGACTCGCCAGCTCTCGATGGGCCCTCAACATGCGCTGCTCCCACCAGAGCAGCGCCTCGTGGGGGTCTGTCAGCCAGCCCATGTGGATCAGCGACGCCGCCACATCGCGCCCATCGCGAATGATGTTGACGAAGCGCAGCTCGGGGAAGAGCCGGGCGAGATGGGGCGCCCCCCACATCGCGTTGATCGGTGTCATCTCCACCCACCCCCCCTTGCCCTGTGCGCGCGCATAGCTCCCAAAGAGCTCCTCCACCAGGCTCCGGCCTGCCGCGACTGGGTTCTCGGCGGCCACCGCGAGGAAGCGCGCGAGCGCTTCCGCGAGGGCGTCTCGTGTCAGGAAGGCCGCCAGCCGCTCGCTCTGGCCGGGGGGGTGAAACCACTCTCCGAGCATCCGCTCGGCGAAGCGCTCGGGGGTCTGCCTGCCGAGCAGCAAGCCCGGCAGGCCCTCGGGGCTGCAGTGAAACTTTGCCTCCACTGGGATCAGCGCGTAGTCGCGGTGCCTGCCGAGCAGCCTGCCGAGGATCGTGGTGCCGCTGCGCCCGGTGCCGCCCACGAAGATCGGGGGCTGCCTCATCGCGGCTTGACCGCCTCGGCGATCAGGGCGGGGCACTTCAGCCGGCCGTCCTCCTCGCGGCAGCGCCACTGCGCCTCCACCACGACCTCCTCGAAGCCGCACTGCTCGAGTGTCTCCAGGAGCAGCTCCTGATTCCAGGCGCACTTGTGGATGTCCCACACGCTGTAGCCCACCTTGTTCTCCACCGCGTAGATCAGATAGGACCACTCCCGCCACGTGATCTGGCCCTCCGCCAGGCAGCGGTTGTGGGCCTCGTGGTTGTTGGTCACCACTCGGATCGTCCCCCCCGGGGCGAGCACGCGCTTCCAGTTCTCGAGCATCGGCTTGACCTCGTGGCGCGCGACGTGCTCGAGGAACCAGTGCGAGTAGATCTCCTCCGCCACGCCGTCCCGGAACTTCCCGAGGGTGCGCCCATCGTCGACGATGTCCACCTCCTCCAGCGCGACGGCGTCCACGTGGACGTAGCCGGGGGTTGGCTTGGTCCCCGCGCCGATCTCGATTCTCATGGCGCGGTCAATTTCCTCTCCGGCGCGCGTCCGGCTTGCCGATCACACGCGGGGTGAAGCGCGCCTCGCCGGGCGCCTGCACCAGCCACAGGCGCAGGAGCTGGTCGCCGCCGCCGTGGAAGTCGAGGCTGGAGGCGTGGCGTGCGACCAGGCAGGCCTCCTCGGCCGGGGTGATCGCGAAGTGAAGCTGTACGAACGCGAACGGCGCGCTGTTCGCGCACAGTGCCTGCTGCAGAGTCGCCGGCGGGGCATAGGAGACTTTCGAGCCCACGTAGTACGTCAGTCCGTCCGCCACATTCGGCGGGGCGTTGGTGATCGCGTGGGCGATGCCGCTCCCGACGAATGCGTCGGCCATGCCCCGATAGTCGACGGGGGGGTTCTGGTTCCAGTGTTCGTTGACCTGGTTGATGCGCAGTACGCCGAACACGAGGGCCGCGAGCGCGATGACGGCGAGGGCCGGTCGCGGCGCGAGCGAGCGGCGCGCCGCCGTCCGAAAGAGCGCTCCGAGTCCGATCGCTGCGAGCAGCGCATAGGCGGGCAGCAGGTAGAGCACGAAACGGTCCGCCGCATAGACGCGCGCGATCGTCAGCAGCGCAAAGCTGCCGATGAGCGTGGCGAGCAGGCAGCCGAGCATGCCTCGCCGCCGTTCTCGCCAGAGCGCGAGCGCGCCGAGCAGGACCAGCGCGAGCAGCGGCGCGTCCCAGCGCGCCGCCTTCGCGGGGGGCTGGCATTCGCTCCCGCAGACAGCGCTGACCTTGCCGGTCTCGAGCAGCTCCCCCGTATACATGCCGAGGCCGGCCGGGCCGGTGAGGGGCGCCGTCGCGCTCAGCGGCGGGCGCGCCTGCGCGATCGACGCGCTGCGCGTGTCGTGGGGGCCGGCGACGAACCACTTGAGTGTCTGGTCGACCATCGCCGGCGCCAGCGGCGCGAGGATCACCGCGAGGCCGAGGACACCCACCGCGCTTGCCCTGAGCACCGGACGGCGCAGATCGCGTCGGCGCAGCAGGAAGGCGACGGCGCAGAGCACGCCCACCGCGGTCATCGCGTGTGCGGCTGGACCTATCACGATGCCCGTCGCGAGTGTCGCCAGCGACCAGCGCCGCGGGCCCTGCTCCTCGATCTCGAGGACCGCGATCAGAACCAGCACCATGCCGAGTTGTGCCAGCCCGTAGCCGCGGGCCTGCACTGTCTCGTAGAGCAGATAGGGCGCCGTCAACAGCACTGCGGCGAGGGCGAGCGCGGTCGCGCGCCCGAGGCGCCTGCGCGCCCACAGCACGAGCAGCACGGCGCTGAGGATCGCGGGAAAGACGCTCCAGATCCGGTAGGTCGGCTCGTGGTGGCCGAGGATGCTGACCGTCACCCAGCTCAGCAGGCTGTAGAGGATGTGGTCGTTGGGGGTGTAGCCGGCGCTCGAATAGATCCCCGCAGGACCGGCATTGATGTAGCGCACCACCGTCGCGGCCTCGTCGTCCCAGAAGCCGATCTGCATGTCGATCAGGCGCATCCAGACGAAGACGAGCGCCATCGAGGCGTACAGCGTCGACTCCCAGTGGCGCCGGAGCCAGAGGTGGGCCGGCGTGGATCTGAGCACGCCCAGCGGATTGGCGCCGACGAGCCCGATCGAGCTCAGCGCATTCTGCCCCCGCCCGCTCGCCGACGGTCCGCTCGGCGGCTGCGACGCGGGTCGCTGGGGGGGCGTCTCGACGATGGGCGATCGCGGCAACGGCGGCGATGGGGGCGAGGGTGGCGATGTCGGCTGTGGCGGCGACGCGGGCGGCGGTGACGAGGTGAGGAGGCTCGTATGGCGATTCTCGACGCGATCCCCCGGGGGCAGCGCCGGACGGCGGGCGACGACGTGGTAGTAGCCGGCGAGCCGCGCGCCGAGCCTGCGACCTGGCTGGGCGCGCCAGTGCGCCTGCGTGAAGCCTGCCCTGCGCAGCTGCCGGACGGCCCCGCCGGGCGAGTTCAGGCGCACGTGTGAGCGGTGGCGCCCGAGTGCATCCGTGACCCGCTGAGCGAGCGGCGGTGAGAGCAGCCCCAGCAGCGGGAGTCCCGTGAACTGGTCGCGCGGATGCAGGCGATTTGGATTGCGCATCACCAGCCAGCCGCCCGGGCGCAGCATACGGTGGATCTCGCTCAGCGCGAGACCGTGCTGCTGCCTGTCGACGATGTAGCACAGCGAGTTGTTGGCCACCACCAGATCGAAGCTCGCGTCGGGCAGCGGCAGCGATTGGGCCTGTGCGGCGATCGCCCTGACAGACAGGCCGCGCCGCTGCGCGATCGCGACCGCGACCTGCATCCGCTCGGCGTTGGGATCGGCGGCCACGACCTCGGCGCCGAGGCTCGCGCAGTAGAGGGCGAGCGCTCCGAAGCCGGCGCCAAGGTCGAGCACCCGCCATCCGGAGATCGACTCCGCGCCCGCTTCTGCCAGCAGCCTCAGCAGCAGCCGCCCGCGGCCGGCCGCGAGCACCGAGTTGGTGTCGAGCGTCAGCAGGCCGGCGGGCGTGTCCAGGCGCTCGCCGAGGTGCTCGTAGTGGGCGATGATGTGGTCGCGCAGGTCGTGTGCGAGCGGCGCAAACGCCGGCGAGGGAGCACTGCTCATCAAAGCCCGCCCGCCCCGGCCCGCCGCCAGCGCCGGCTTGGGTGGCTGCGAATCTGGTCGTAGACGATCGCGACGCCGCGGGCCTCGACCGGACGGCTGGTGCCGGGCGTGCTGCCGAGCAGCGCCAGCCCGATCGCTGCGTCGTGGGGGCCGCCTCTGCCGAGGTGAGCGACGTTGCGCAGCACCCGCACGACCCGTGCGGCCACGAGCTGCTCGGAGAGGCCGGTCTGGGCCGCGACCTGTGCCGAGGTGAGCCCGTCGCGCAATGCGATCACGGTGGCGCGGCGCTCGTGCTCGGGCAGGTAGGCGAGGTACTCGACGAGCTCCCTCAGCTTCACCTTGTGTCCCCGGCTCGGCGTCTCGAGCGCCCACGCGCTCCACGCCTGCCTGGGGAGCGCCCGCAGCGTGTGCGCGGCTTCGTTCAGCTCCATCAGCTCGAAGGCGTCGGCGCCGTCCTCCATCAGTTCGTGCGCGACGAGATCGCGCTGGGCCTCCGGTTCGCGGGAGAGCAGGTAGCCGCCGAGGCGCTCCTCGAGCTCGGGGGGCCCGGCTGGCACCCCGATCAGCTCGCGCAGGATTGCCACGTACTCGCGGCGCAGCTCTGGTTCGGTTCGGCCGCGGCGCTCGGCGAGCACCGCGGTAGGCACGCCGTCGCGCTCGAGCGCGGCCAGCAGCGAGCGCCGGGCGCTGTCGAGATGCCCCAGCCCGGCGGTCGGGTCCTGCCCGCCCACACCCTTGCGCACGGCGGCGCGCGAGAGCTGCGCGAGCGGCTTGAAATGCTTGCGCGGCACCACTTCGAACGCGAGCACCGCGATGATGTAGCTGACCAGCACCAGCGCGAGCACCAGCACGCGGCCCGCCGGCCATACCTGCAGCCCGACCACCTGCACGAGCGCGGCGATCGCAACTGCTCCCGCGAGACCGAGGAGTGGCCTGAGCTCGAAGCTGAGCGAGGTCTTGAACACGAGCTTCACCACCGCCACCCACAGCGTGCAGGCGACGAGCAGTCCGCTGATCGTCGCGACCGGCGCCCCGTAGGCGCCCAGCCAGGGGATGGTGACGGTGCTCAGCCCGATGTCCAGCGCACCGGCGATCAGCGCGCCCGCCGCATAGAGCCTCATGCGGCCCTTGACTTTGACGGTGCGCACCATGACGATGTACAGGCCGTAGCACACGAAACCCACCCCGATCAACGGGATCAACGGCGCGGCGGACCTGTAGGCGGGCCCCACCATCAGCAGCAGTGCGGGTGCGGTCACATCGAGCCCCACCACGATCGTGACCGCGGCGAGCAGGTAGTAGGTGAGGATCGTCCCGCGCACCCGGTCTTCGCCGACGTGGCGGTAGGTGGCCTGAAAGAGCACTCCGTGCTCAAGCGGCGCCCACGCCATCAGGAATGCGCTGGCGAAGTACGAGGGGAGGGTCGCGAAGCGGCTCGCGACCCGGTAGACGCCGAGCTCGCTTGCCGTGGCGTAGCGCGAGAGCATCACGATGTCGGCGTTGTGCACGATGAACAGGCACAGCACCGGGACCACCACCATCGAGCCGCGGCGCACGATCTCGCGCACATCGGCCAAGCTGAACGCGAGCGCGTAGCTGCGCCGCGCCATCGCGATGCAGACGGCCACCGCGGCCAGCGTTCCGAGCGCCGTCCCCGCAAGCGCTCCCTGCACGCCGAAGCCGAGCGCCACCAGCGGGACCGTGCCGCCCACCACGAACAGCGGCCGCAGCGCGTTGAAGGCCGCGAAGCGGGCCGGCTTGCGCTCCATCCTGAAGACGTTCACGGTCAGCCGCCAGAGCGCTCCCGCGGCCGCCGAGACCGCCGCCCAGCGCACGAGCGACGCGTCGGAGCTGCGACGCAGCAGCCACTGCGCGAGGGTCGGCGCGAACACGCTGCACACCGCGGTGCCGGCGGTGACGATGATCAGCGTGAGGACCACGCCCGTACCAAGGGCACGCCTTGGGGCGGAGGTGATCGTGCCATCGGAGCTCACGTCGTCGCCTTCCCCCTCGGAGGCGCCATACACCCACATGAACGTGCCGTGCAGGCTGCCGACGTTGTACAGCGTCGTGAGGTACCCGGCGAGGAACATCAGCACCGCGAGCTCGCCGTACTGGGCGGGGACCATCAGCCGCGTGAGCACCACCACGCTCACCAGGCTGAACGGCCCCACCGCAAACGCCCCCAAGATGTAGATGAAGGTGTCGCGCGTGAAGCGCCCACCCATCAGCGTCAGAAATCGGTGGCCGGTCCTGTGGTCCGCGGAGGGGGTGGGGTCGCCCCCGCCCGTGGCAGGCATCGCCGGCGCCTGCGCTCGACGGGCGCTCGACCGCCCCGCGGCTGTGGCCGTCGCCCCGTCCAGCATGCGCGGAAGCTACTTCGTGAGTGGGGATCGCTGGTGAAGGATCGGTGAAGCGGTGTTCCGCCGGCCGTGCCGCGTCGATAGGATCGGCCCGCCGTGCTGGGCATCGGGATCGCCACCTTCGATCGACGCGAGCGCTTGGCGCGACTCGTGGCGGGGCTCGACGAGCACACCCGCTCCGAGCATCGGCTTGTCATCGCCGACGACGGGAGCACCGACGGCAGCGTGGAGTGGTGTCGCGAACATGGCCTCACAGTCGTCGCCGGACGCCACTGTGGAGTGGCGCGCAACAAGAACCGGGCGCTGTTCGCTCTCGGCGCTCTGGGCTGCGATCCGCTGATCCTGCTCGAGGACGATCTGGTGCCTGTGTGCACCGGCTGGGAGCGCGAGTGGATTCGCGCCACCAGGCGGTGGCATCATCTCGGCTACCGGCATCCCAAGATCGCAAAGCACGACCTGTCGGGGAGCGGAACGGCCGAGGACCCGATCCTCAGCCGAGGCTGGACCGCCCAGTGCCTCTCGGTCTCCGCTCACGTAATGGGGCTCGTGGGCTACTTCGACCCTCGATTCGAGGGGTGGGGCCACGAGCACGGCGACTGGACGGAACGGATCCAGCGAGCCGGCTACGGCTTCTGCGAGGCGCGGCTGGCCGACGGCCGAGCGGTGAGAGCCCAGATCTATCTGTGGGGGGGGATCGCGCTGGAGGATGCCCCCAGCTACCGGGACAACGAGCAGGCGGCCGCCAATCTGCGGCTGGCCGAGCGGATCGCCGACGAGCCGATCTTCCGGCTGCCATGGACGGGGCCGGTCGAGCGGTCGGAGTTCCTGGCCGAGCAGGCGGCCGCGGGCATCGATGCGGACGAGCTCACCGGCCGCATCGAGACACCTCGCCTCGGTGGCGCGGTCGGCGCTCCGGCGCGGTGCTGAGGATGGAGGAGCTCGCACAGTCCGCTGCACCGCCATGCCCGGTCTGCGGGTCCACCGAGCTGGTCGAGTTCAGTGAGCGCCCGGCGGCGCGCTGTGCGACCTGCGGCGCGTTGGAGCGCCATCGCAAGCTGGCCCGCTCGCAGGCCGATCTGCTCGCTCATGGTGAGGGCCGGCAGGCCCTGGAGATTGGACCGCTCAGCCCGTGGGTCTTCGGTCGCTATCTGCGCGAGCGTGGTTGGCGCTACGCCGGCGCCGACCGTTGGCGGCGCGGCAACCCCGCCGATCCACGCGATACGAGCTTCATCGATCTCGAGACCGACCTGTGCGATCTCTCCGCGTTCGAGGATCGCTCGGTGCACCTGGTGCTGATCCAGCATGTGATCGAGGAGATTCCCGAATATCGCAGGGCCTTCGAGGAGATCGCGCGCGTGCTCGCGGATGACGGCGTGGCGCTGCTGGAAATCCCGTTCGATCCGACCCGTCCACGGTCCGAGCGCCAGCCGCCCGACGGCTTCGGCAACGTGTGGCGCTTCGGCGCCGACCTGCCCGACGTTGCGCGGCGTCACTTTGCCGAGGTCGATGTCCTCTCCTACCTGGAGGGCCGTCACCGCGGCCAGCTGTTGGTCTGTCGCACGGCGGCGCAGTAGCCGACCTGAGAACATCCTCCGCATGTTGATCGTCAACGCCGATGACTTCGGGGGCAGCGCGACCGCGACCAACGCGATCTGCGCTGCGTTCGACGCCGCCGTGATCACCTCGGCGTCGGGGATGGTATGGATGCGCGACAGCCCCCGCGCCGCGGGCATCGCCGTAGAACGAGCTCTGCCGCTGGGGCTGCACCTTAACCTGACGCTGCCCTTCTCGGGGCGCGACGTTCCCCAGGACGTGCAGGAACGCCAGCTGCGCTTGACCGAGCTCTTCACCCGCGATGGCTGGTGGAAGGAAGCGGATCGGCGCTTCGACCGCGAGCTGCTGCGCAGCGCGATCGAAGATCAGGTGGGGCGCTTCTGCGAGCAGTTCGGGCCGCCGACCCACATCGACGGCCACCACCACGTACATCTGTACGACGCGGTTCTGGACCTGCTGCCGCGCACCTGGCCGCTGCGACCGCCACTGAGAGCTCCCGCGCAGGTCGATGCTCGGCTCAACCGACGCGAGCGGCGTCTGCGCCGGCGCTTCCCAGCCCCGGATCTCTCGCTTGCCTTCGAGCGCGTTCATCCGGCGCTCGGCGGCGCGGGTCTGGAGGTGCTCGATCGCGCGCGCGTCGTGTGTGTCGAGGTGATGACCCACCCCCGGCAGCCCTCCGAGATGGAGGCAATGCTGGACTCCAAGTGGCGCGCGACACTGGACTCGCTGCCGCTGGGCTGCTACACGGACATGGCGAGCGGGAGAGGTGCGCTGGCGGCTTTGTCCGGACGCCACTGAACGCTCGACTGCGCGGCCCCAGCCTGGATGACAGTGGCTTTGCCAGGCGCCGGGCGAAGCCTCTGACGGGTCACAGATGAATAACAAGACCCCTCGGAGGCGCCGGTAGCTTCCCTCGCCACGATGGCGCGCATCGGCACCCAGCGCGGCGGGCCTGGTCCTGGGCTGCGGGCCGAGTGGCCGCTGTCCGGCGAGACTCCGCTGCGCCTCTCGGTCGTGGTCCCCGCCCACAACGAGGCGGAGTCGATCGGTGCGACCGTCACGACGCTCGCGGGCACGCTGATCGCCGAGCGGATCCCACACGAGATCCTCGTCGTCGATGACGCCAGTTCCGACGGTACGGCGGCGGTGGTGAATGAGGTCTCCACGCGTCACCCCTCGGTCAGGTGCGTCCGCTCCCATCTGCCTCCCGGGTTCGGCCACGCTGTGCGCGCCGGCCTCGACCACTACACGGGGGACGCGGTGGCGATCTTCATGGCCGACAGCTCCGACTCGCCCGCCGATCTGGTCAGCTACCACCGCGTGCTCACGGAAGGGTTCGACTGCGCCTTCGGATCGCGCTTCGTCAAGGACGGGAAGGTGAACGACTACCCGCTGCTCAAGCTCATCATCAATCGCATCGTGAACCTCGCGATCAGGGCGATGTTCCGCCACGGCTACAACGACACCACCAACGCCTTCAAGGCGTACCGTCGCGAGGTCATTGACAACATCCATCCACTGCTCTCCAACCACTTCAACCTCACCGTGGAGATGCCCCTGAAGGCGGTCACGAGAGGCCACACCTTCCAGGTCATCCCGATCACCTGGAGCAACCGCCGCAGCGGGGTCTCGAAGCTGAAACTGCAGGAGATGGGCAGCCGCTACATGTTCATCGTGCTCTACGTGTTCCTCGAGCACCACCTGAGTCGCGGCGACTACAGGCGACCCACCGTTGAGCCAAGCGGCGACCGGCACGCGCGCGCGAACACGCGGGTCGCGAACGCGCAGGTCGTGGATGTCCTCGGGGGATCGCGACCAGTGGCGGTGAGCGGCGCTGGCGGCTTCGCTGGCGTGGCCGGCGGCGGCCCTGCGGCCCATGCGGATGTGGCCGGCGTCAACGGCGTGGTGCCGGGCGCCCGGGTGCGCGGATGAGCGCGACTGCGCACGGTGGTCGGCGATGGGCGCGGCACCTGCTGGGCCCGGCCGTCTCGGTGGTCTCGCTCGCGGCAGTCGTGTGGTGGGCGCTGCACCAGCAGGCGCCCCGCTGGCCCACCGGCGCGGGGAGCCTCATGTTGATCGTGCTTGCCGTACTCGTGTACGCGGGCGTGAGCGTGGTGCGGGGGGTGCGCTGGCACACGATCCTCTGTCGTGCCGGCGTTCCTGCGAGCATGGCCGACGCGCAGGCGCTGATCGTGGTGGGCTACATGGGCAACACCGTGCTCCCCGCCCGTGGGGGGGAGCTGTTACGGATGTTCTTCCTGGGGCGCCGCACAGGTTGCTCGCGGGTCACGATCCTCGGCACGATCATCGCCGAACGACTGCTCGACGCGCTCGCCCTGCTCGTCATGCTCGTCGTGCTGCTGGCGGTCGTGACCGCGGGCGGCGTGCGGAGCTCCTCGAATCCCTCCGACCTCGCGATCGCGGCCGCGATTGTCCTGCTCGCCGGGGTGCTCGTGCTGCTGGCAGCGTGGCGTATGGCCCACACCGGGCGCCTTCGCGGGCTGAACAGCCGCGTGGCCTCGCTCACACTCGCCACGCGCAACCTGCTCAGCGCACAGGGCCTCCTGCTGGGACTGCTCACCCTCCCGATCTGGCTGGGCGAGGGGTTCATCTACTGGCTGGTCGGCGCGGCGCTGCACCTCCACCTGGAT
Source organism: uncultured Solirubrobacterales bacterium (assembly GCA_963742275.1). GTDB lineage: Bacteria > Actinomycetota > Thermoleophilia > Solirubrobacterales > Solirubrobacteraceae > Palsa-744. The sequence goes on from CAVUKU010000001.1 coordinate 1,972,158, forward strand.
TTTGCGCAGGGGTGTTTCCTGGTGGTGCTCTCGAGCCTCGTGGCGATCATCCCCGCCGCTCCCGGCTACGCCGGCACCTACGACGCCGCGATCCAGATCGGGCTGAGAGCGCTCGGCGTTCACGGAGGGCGCGCGATCTCCTTCGGACTGCTGGTGCGCCTGGTCATCTTCGTGCCGATCACCGTCGCCGGGCTGGTCCTCCTCTTCGTCCGCTACGGCGGGCTCTCCTCCCTCGCTCGCGCGCGGAGGGAGAGGTACGATGGCGTGCCTGCGCGGAGGACCGAAGCCGGGAGACAAGCGCCCGCCCACGCGCTTGGGGCGGGGCTCGCCTGCACGGACGATCCCGAGGTCAAAGCGATGGTCTCCGCGTGAGCTCCCCGGTGGCGATCGTGACGGGCTCGGGCGGGTTGATCGGCTCTGAGGCCGTGCGCTACTTCGTCGGGGAGGGCTTCGAGGTGGTGGGGATCGACAACAACATGCGCGCCTACTTCTTCGGCCCGAGCGCATCGACGGCTCCGACTACCGAGCGCCTGGTCGCGGAGCTCGGCGACGCGTTCCGTCCGCTGCGGCTGGACATCCGCAATGGTGCGCGTATCGCGGGGGTGCTGGCCGGGTACGCCCCGCGCGTGGAGCTGATCGTTCATACCGCCGCTCAACCCTCGCATGACTGGGCTGCGTCGGAGCCGCAGACCGATTTCACGGTCAACGCGAACGGGACGCTGAACCTGCTGGAGGCCGCGCGCCGGTACGCGCCCGACGCGACGTTCATCTTCACCTCCACCAACAAGGTGTACGGCGACACCCCCAATCGTCTGCCGCTGGTGGAGCTCTCGACACGCTTGGAGCTCCCCGAGGAGCACCCCTGGTATGGGGGGATCGACCTGGGGATGTCGATCGACCGTTGCACCCACAGCCTGTTTGGTGTCAGCAAGGTCGCGGCCGACCTGCTGGTGCAGGAGTACGGGCGCTACTTTCAGATGCCCACCGTCTGCTTCCGCGGGGGGTGCTTGACCGGCCCTCAGCACGCGGGGGCGCAGCTGCATGGCTTCCTCGCGTACCTGATGAGATGCACGGTCACGGGGGAGCCCTACACGGTGTTCGGCTATGGCGGCAAGCAGGTGCGCGACAACATTCACGCGAATGATGTGGTGCGCGCGTTTCACGCCTTTCACCGCGACCCCCGTCCCGCGGCGGTCTACAACCTCGGCGGGGGACGCGAGAGCAACGTCTCGATGATCGAGGCGATCGCGCTCTGCCAGGAGATCGCGGGGCGCGAGCTTGAGCACAGCTACTCCCCGCAGGCGCGGGTGGGCGATCATCGCTGGTGGATCAGCGACCTGGAGGCATTCAAGCGCGACTACCCCGAGTGGCGGCTCACGACCGGTATCAGGGAGGTCCTCCAGGAGATCCACGACCACAACGCAGAACGCTGGGCCGCCGAGTGCGACGTCGCCATGGCTTGAGACCCGATGGCCGCGCGCACCGTTTTGATCACCGGGGGTGCCGGCTTCATTGGTGCGACCCTTGCGCTAGAGCTTGCCACGCGGCACCCCGACTGGGAGATCGTCGCGCTCGACAACCTGCACCGCCGCGGCTCGGAGCTTAATCTCCCGCGTCTGCGTGAGGGCAGGGTGCGCTTCGTGCACGGCGACGTGCGCGAGCCCGAGGACCTGCGCGCCGCAGGAGCGTTCGACGCGCTCGTGGAGTGCTCCGCGGAGCCCTCGGTGATGGCGGGGGTGGACGGGGCAACGGGCTTTCTGGTGCACACCAACCTGCTCGGCGCCTACCACTGCCTGGAGGAGGCAGCACGCAACAGGGCGCAGGTGGTGTTCCTCTCAACCAGCCGCATATATCCTGTGGCTGCGCTCTACGCGCTCTCCTACGAGGAAACGGATACCCGCTTCGCGCTGAGCGAGCGGCAGCCGCTTCAGGGAGCCTCCGCCCACGGTGTCTCCGAGAGCTTTCCATTGCAGGGCGCCCGCACGCTCTACGGCGCGAGCAAGCTGGCCGCCGAGTTGCTGATCGCCGAGTACGCCGAGAGCTTTGGCCTATCAACGGTCGTGAATCGCTGCGGGGTGGTCGCCGGGCCGTGGCAGATGGGCAAGGTCGACCAGGGCGTCTTCACCCACTGGATGCTCGCCTTCTACTTCAAGCGCCCACTCTCCTACATCGGCTTCGGCGGCACCGGCATGCAGGTGCGCGACCTGCTGCACGTGGCCGACCTCGCCGAGCTGGTCGACGACCAACTGGTGCGCCCCGAGCACTGGGCTGGCGCGGTGGTGAACGTCGGTGGAGGCGTCGATGTCAGCCTCTCGCTACGCGAGACCTCGGCGCTGTGCGAGCAGATCACCGGCAACACCGTGCAGGTCGAGGCGGATCGCGAGACCCGCGCGGGGGACGTGCCGATCTACATCTCCACACGCGCGCTGCACCGCTGGAGCGACTGGACGCCGCGCACCGGGCCGCGCGAGATCCTGGCGGACATCTTCGACTGGATGCACGAGCACGAGCACGAGCTCGCCCCGGTGCTCGGGCGATGAGCAGCGTTGAGGGTCGGGTGGTCTTCGGGCGCAGCCGAGCTCTGGAGAGCCACGCAAGCGCGGCGGCGGGCCGCATTCGAGCCCACGCCGCGCGCCTGGCCCCCACGGCGCTCCCCGTCGGCGTGGTCCTGCTGCTGAGCGCGCTCGCGGCCTACTGGTGCCTGTTCTCGCAGTTCCACTACTACGACGACACCGGCTTCGACACCTACTCGATCCGGTTGTTCGCCCAGGGCCACGTGCTCTACAACCAAGTCTTCACACCCTACGGGCCATTCGTGTATGAGCTCTGGGGCGGCCTGCTCGCGGTGCTCGGTCGTCCCCTCACCACCGACGGCGCCTTCCTCTCCACCTGGGTCGTGTGGGTGGCCACCAGCCTGCTCATCGGTGTCACCGCGAAGCGGCTGAGCGGCCGGCTCAGCCTGGGGATCGTCGCGCAGGTGCTCAGCTTCACCGTGCTGAACGTCGCCGCCAACGAGCCAATCACACCCGATCTGCTCGTGACGTCGATGCAGGCGCTGATCGTCGCGGTCTGTGCGTTCGGGCTGGCGCGCCGGCCGGAGCACTCGCTCGCCGCGGTGGGCGCGCTCGTCGGGGCGCTCCTGCTCAGCAAGATCAACGCCGGAGCCTTCGCCCTGGTCGCGGTCGCCTACGCAGCGATCGCGACGCTGCCCCGGTTGCGGCGGGTCGTGGTGCTGCACTGGGGCAGCCGCGCCGCGCTGGTCCTGGCCGGTCCGCTGCTGATGTCCAAGGATCTGAGCTGGTCGGGCAGGTACGCGCTGCTCGGTGCCGCCGGCGGCCTCGCGCTCGTGCTCGCTGGCTGGCGCTCCGATCCGGCCGCCGAGGATGAGCTGCGCGAGGACGAATCCGTGTGGTGGACCGTCAATCTGCTGCGCGGGCTGGGCTACTCGGCGCTTGCGATCCTGGGTGTGATCTTCATCCTCGGGACATCGCCGGGAGCGATGTTCGAGACGCTGATCGTCGACGGCGCCCGCCAGCGCTTGGAGGATCCCTTCCCCGCTGTGCTCACACACGGGGTCCTGTGGTGGGCGCTCGCGGGAGTCCTCGCCGCGCTCCTGATCCGCGGCCCCCTCGCTCGCCTCGGCTACGGGGGGCGCGTCTGGTTCTCGCTGGCCGGCGCGGCCAGCCGCATTCTCGCTGGCCTCGCGATCTGGTCCTCGCTCGTCAGCGCGTGGCCGTTCAGCATCGCTCCAAACGCCGAGTTCGCGCTCGCGCTGCCGCTCGCCTGGGTGGCCGCCCTCCCGTGCGGACGCGACGACGCGAGCACGGCCACCCACTTTCTGCGGCTGCTGGTCCCGGCGCTCGCGGTTATGAGCGCGCTGTTCGCCTATCCGGTCGCCGGCAGCCAGATCGGGTACGGCTCGGTGCTGTTCGTGCTCTGCGGCGCTGTCTGCGTGGCGGACGGGCTGCACGATCTGAACGTATTGCTGGTGAACATGCGTGCCTCCGCCGCTGCTGTCCTTGCGGTACGCGCGGGCGCCGCGATTCTCACAGCGACGCTGGCGCTCGTCTGGACGATCGATTTCGTGGTGCGGCCGATGGGTGGATACCGGACCACCTACCGAGACGAGCGGGCGCTGCCGTTTGCAGGAGCGACCCGCCTGCATCTGGAACCGGCGGTTGTGAACGTGTTCACCGGACTGATCGCCGATGCGAGGACGCACTGCCGCACCCTGATCTCGATGTCGGGGCTGCCGAGCTTGAACCTGTGGAGCGGCCTACCGGAGCCCGACGGTCTGAGTGTGATCGGGGTCTGGTGGAAGGCGCTGCTTCCGGCTCAGCTCACCACGGTGCTCGCCGACGCCGAGGCTGCATCCGGCCTCTGCGAGGTCCGCAATCAGACCGAGATCGAAGCGTGGGACGGCCGCCGCCCGCTTCCCCAGATCCCGCTGGTGCGCTTCCTGGAGCAGGATTTCGTTCCACTCGGCAGCTTCGGCTTCAGTGGACTCGGTTACTACGAACTGCTGGTACGCAGGTAGCCAACTCTGGAGGAGCGGCGCTGGTGGAAATGAGGGTATGCCTCTGGTCTGCGTTCACACGAGGCAAACGGCTGTCGGTGTCGTAGGTACGAGTCGGACTTGCCAGGGTTGTGTGCTGGTGTCGGGTGGGAAGCGGACGATCGCGGGTGTGCCTTCTGTGGGGATGACGGATAGTGGACGGCACCCCAGGCCCACGAGCGGAGATGAAGGTCACGGACCCTGACGGCTACGTGCTGACGGTCGTGCAGATTGAGCCGGACGAGTCGGAGGGCGTCTAGCTTCCTACGGGCTGGCTGAGCGCGCCAGCGGTGCTCGCCCGATGCTCGTGGTGCGGCAGGACGACCTCGGCCGCCTCCTCCGGGGTCACATGCGGGTAGAGCAGCTTGACCACGATGATCGCGCAGCCGCAGCCGACGAGCTGCGCCACTACGAAGCCGGGCACCGACGCGGGTGCGATCCCGGCGAACGTGTCGGAGAACATGCGCCCGACGCTGATCGCTGGGTTGGCGAAGCTGGCGGAACTGGTGAAGAAGTATGCGGCGCCGATGTACGCGCCGACCGCCGCCGGGGCGACGTTCAACCGTCTCGTGCGGGCGAGCGAGAAGATCACGAGCAGCAGGCCGGCGGTTGCGATGACCTCACTGAACAGGTGCGCCGGAGACGCGCGATGGTGCGTGGAGATGCTTACGGCCGCGAGCGCGAACATGCCGTTGGCGACGATCGCGCCGAGCACGCAGCCGGCGACTTGGGCGGGGATATAGGCGAGCGCGTCGCGCCAGCGGATACCGCCGAAAGTCGCGTCAGCGATCGATACGACCGGGTTGAAGTGTGCGCCTGAGACGGGGCCGAACATGAGAATGATCGCCGCGAGCCCCATTGCGGTCGCGGCAGCGTTCTCGAACAGCTCGAGGCCCACGTCGTTGGGGGAGAGCGTCTGCGCCGCTATGCCCGAGCCGATCACGAGCGTGGCGAGGAACGCCGAGCCAAGCAGCTCAGCGAACAGGCGACGTGCGAGCGGCGGCGTGTCGGTCATGCGGCGACCAAGAGCTTGTCTGCGAACTCGCCGGGCAGCCCCGCCTCGCGGACCTCGGCGGCTACCGCGTCCGCGTCGTAGGCGATCCGCTCGATGCTCACGTCCACACTCTGCGCGCCCGGTGTCAGGACGGCGAATGCGCCGCGCGGGTCGCCGTCCTTGGGCTTGCCGACCGATCCGCAGTTGACGAACAGCACCCCGCTGTACTCGTGGACCCACGGTTTGTGGGTGTGACCGAACACGAGCACGGGATCATGCTCGGCCGCCGCGAGGCGTTCGTAGAGGCTGGCCGGCTTGTCCTCGAACAAATACTCGTTGACCTTGCGAGGCGACCCGTGAACTAGGTGGACATCGACGCTACCGACGGGGAAGTGCAGATCGAACGGCAGGCCACGCATGAAGTCCCTGGACGCTTGGCTTGTGTGCGCGAGCGTCCAGTCCACCGAGCGTTGCCCAAGCTCGCGATCGTGCTGCGTGACATACGCGCAGCCGCAGTCCTCGAGATCGCGTCCGATCGCATAGTCGTAGTTGCCGTAGATCGTCGGAATGTCCCGCTCGGCAATCAGGGCGCACACCTCGTTGGGGTGCGGGCCGTAGCCCACAAGGTCACCGCCGCAGAACACGCTCTCGATGCCGAGCTCCTGGATCCGCGCGAGCGCCGCCTGCAGCGCCGGGAGGTTGCCATGGATGTCCGTTATGACCGCCACGGCGTCCGGGTCGCTCACGATCCCCCCCCTGCGGCAATCAGGTCGCAGGTGTCGCGGCGTAGGCACTCGCGGGTCTTGCGGTGAGCGAGGGTCATCACGTGCGAGCGCACGCGCGCACCGTCGAAGCCCTCAAGGACCGCATCGGCGCACGCACGTATCTCCTCCGGCGAGCGAGTGGCGGCGAACTCCTCTGCGAGCATCGGCAGCAGCCGCCTGAGGCGAAACTCGTGGGCGGTGCGGTCGGCGCGGATCGCTTGCAGGCGCACGACGATCAGCTCGCGGATTTGGGCTTGGATGCCGTCGCGGATCGCGCGCACGTCCTCGATCGGTCTGCCGGCCGGGTCGGGTATGTCCCACGCCTCCACGATCGTCGGCACGTAGGGGCAGGCATCGCCGCAGCCCATCGTGATCGCCCAATCGGCGTGAAGCTGCATCTCGAGCGTGAGCTTCTTGGGCTTGCGCCCGGCGAGGTCGAATCCGACCTCGCGCATCGCCTCGACCACGGGCGGCCAAATCTCTGGGGCGGGTTCGGTGCCGGCGGACTCGGCGCGCACGTCCTCGGGTCCGTAGCGCTCAAAGAACGCTTGCGCCATCTGTGAGCGCCCGGCGTTGTGGTTGCAGACGAACAGCACGTAGCGGACTGGCGGCTCGGCTCCCTGCTCCTCCTTGGGTACGTCGCTTGTGGTCATGGCACGGATGGTATTACATCGACAGATGCGAGTGTTATTGATATAAGTAGATCGATGCCAGTCGATTTGGAGCTATCCCCCAAGCAGAAGCGAGCCAACGGCGCTCCCTGTTGTGAGCCCGTCGTCTACCCCGACGTACAACGCGAGGAAGCGCTGCGCATGGCCGAGGTCGCCAAGGCGCTCGGCGACCCGATCCGCTTGCAGCTCGTGGACGTGCTGCGCAAGCACGCCGGCAAGGTCTGCGTCTGCGAGCTGGTGCCGCTGTTCGACATATCCCAGTCCACGCTCTCCCACCATCTCGGCAAGCTGCGCGCGGCCGGGATCGTGGACTCCGAGCGCAAGGGCCTCTGGGCCTACTACTACGTCATCCCCGACGCACTCAAGGAGCTATCCGCATGGCTGAGCTGACCACCCCCGCTGAGACGACCACGAACTCCTGTTGCGCGCCCGATGCACAGGCGACGTGCTGTGAGTCGAGTGCCAAGGCGGACTGCTGCGACCCCAGCCACGGAGACGGATGCGGCTGCGCCGCCAGCATCACTACGACGCAAGCTGGCGACATACGCGAGCAGGTGCGCGAGCGCTACGCCGCCGCCGCCGTGCAGGTGACGACGACCGATCCCGGCGCCGGCTGCTGCGCTCCGAGCGAGACATTCGACGGCGGCAGCGAGGTCTTCGGCGCCGCGCTCTACGCCCTCGGCGACCACGAACAGCTACCAGACACCGCCAAGCTCGCCTCTCTCGGCTGCGGCAACCCCACCGCCGTCGCCGAACTACACGAGGGCGAGACAGTCCTCGACCTCGGCTCCGGCGGCGGGATCGACGTACTGCTCTCAGCCAAGCGCGTCGGGCCAACCGGGAAGGCGCACGGCCTGGACATGACCGACGAGATGCTTGCCCTCGCCCGCGAGAACGCCCGAAAGGCCGGCGTCGAGAACGTCGAGTTTCACAAGGGCTACATCGAGGAGATACCGCTCCCCGACGCGAGCGTTGACGTGGTGATCTCCAACTGTGTCATCAACCTCTCAGGCGACAAGCCCAAGGTGTTGCGCGAGGTCGCGCGAGTCCTGCGACCGGGCGGACGCTTCGCCGTCTCCGACGTGATCGCCGACGAGAACATGGATGACGCCACCCGCGCCGACATGCAGGCATACACCGGCTGCATCGCCGGAGCGCTCACCGAGCAGGAGTTCACGCAAGCACTCGCCGAAGCCGGGCTGGCCGACGTGGACATACGCGAGACGCACCGCGTACATGCGCAAGCCGCCTCTGCGATCGTGCGCGCACGCAAGCCGAGCGCGGCGTGAGCGCGCGAGTCCACCTGTACGATCCGCAGACGCTCTACCGCCATTGGGAGGACGGCCAATGGAGTCCGTGGGACATCGACCTCGCCGCTGATCGCGAGCAGTGGGAGACGATGGAGGACCGTTCATTGATCGTGTTCGTGCTCGGCTCGCTGATGGTCGCCGAGGAGCGGATCACGACGAAGTTCTCCGGGCTCGTCGGCGCGCACGGCAGCGAGGAGGAGGCCACGTTCCTTGCCACCCAGCAAGTCGATGAGGCCCGGCACATGCAGTTCTACGCCCGCTTTCAAGACGAGGCCGTCGCAGAGCCGGTGCTGATCGCCGAGCACGTACAGCGCGCCCGCGCACACGTCTCCCCAGCGTTCCGCGCGATCTTCGATGACAAGCTCGTGGCCGCCCACGATCGCCTGCTCGCCAATCCCGCCGACGCTGAGGCCAAGGTCGCTTTCGTGACGATCTACCACCAAATCCTTGAGGGCACGCTCGGGCTGACGACGTTCGAGTTCGCGACCCGCTTCCTAGAGCGCGAGGGTCAGCTTCCCGGCTTCGTCGCCGGCTACAGCAAGATTCACCACGACGAGCACCGCCATATCGCGTACGGTACATGGTTCCTGCGCGAAGCCATCGCCAAAGACGCCGCGCTCGGCGACGTCGTGCGTCAGACGCTGCGCGAGCTTCTGCCCGCCGTCGCCGAGTCGCTGACGCCGCCAGCAGGTGCCGACGCGTCCGTGCTCGGCGCCTCAGCGGACGAGTTGCGCTCGTTCGCGCTCGACGGGCTCACGCGCCGGCTGAACATCATCGGCGTGCCGCTACAGACGCTCTGAATCAGGGCGCTTTTTCGGTGTCGAACCGAAAAGGAAGTGTCCAAATGGGTATGACGATCAATCGCCGGTATCGGGATGCGCAGTACGACGGCCTGATGACGGGCCTGACCGCGCACGACGACATTTCAACCACTTGCGCAACGACGAAGTGGCCGAGGCGAAGGCGGCTGCACCACCGTTTCAAGGGCGAGTTGCGGCTGCTCGATGATCTCGGGCGGGAGCGCGAGCCCGAGGCTGAGCAGTTCGAGTTGACGATGCCGGCGCGAGAGCTGCGGCCGATCATCGAACGCGTCTATTGGAGCGCCGTCGCGTCGCTCGACAACGAACCGGACCAGTTGGTCGATGAGGCGCTTGCCAACCTCAATGAAGCCGCAGGGGTGATCTGCCCTTGGTTCGGTGGAGTCCACGTGTGATCTGACCAGTCTGATCTCCGTCCCCGCCAAACCCAGGGCGGCTCAGTGCGGTGTGTGCCCTGATTGCCACCTCGCGTGGGGAGAGGGTGAGTATCTGTAGCTGCGGCGGCGCTTGGGATGGGGCGGAGGAGCTCACACGACGCAGACGGCCGTGGGTACGGTGGGCACGAGCCGCACGTGCCAGGGTTGTGTGCCGGTGTCGGGTGGGAAGCGGACGATTGCGGGCGTGCCTTCTGTGGGTATGACGTGCAGAGGTTGTGTGGGAACGTGGTTTGCGTAGCGGCGGGCGTAGACTGATACTTGTCCTGTTGCGTGCATGGTGAGGTAGAGTCCGTGTCCGGGTGCGACGCTGATGATGGCGCCGTTGCCTGGTGCGGTTGGTGTGAGGAGCGTGCAGCCGTGGCTGGTGCCGGGGATGGGTGTCTGTGTGACGTGCATCGCGGGTGCGTGGCGGACCTGGGCTGGGACGGTGGCGTGCAGCTCTCTCGCGGTGGGCGGTTCCAGGGGGAGGGCCTCGACGTTCAGGAGCGCGATGTCAGCCAGTTCTCGGTCTTCTTCGGGCAGCGACATGGTTTGTGTTGGTGTGAGCAGTCTCTGGCCCTCGTACATCCACGGCAGGCGGTGGAGGTCCGCCCGGAAGCCCGAGCTCGCCTGGCTCGCCACGGTCCCGGTGGTGGCGCTGGCACTGGCCTGGGCGCTGGGCGCTGCGGGTAGGGGTGCGATCGAGATGGCGGAGAGGCGTACTGTGATCGCTCCGGAGCTGTGGCCATCGACTGTGGCTCGCAGTGTGTGTGGGTCCATGTTGAGGTTGAAGGGTGCGGGGTAGTCGGCGTCGGCGGGCACGGCGATGACGAGGCCGTCGTCGGTGGTGCCGGGGGGCACCCGGTAGGTCGTTTCGTTGATCGTCACGTAGCGGGGTGCGGCGCGTGTAAAGAGGGTTTCCAGGCGTTCCCAGCCTGCGACTTGCAGGCCGTCGATCGAGGCGACCATGACGGCGCCTGGAGGTGGGCTCGGCAGCGTGATGGTGTGTCCGAGGGAGCTGCGTATGACCGCGATCGTGTGTGGTGTTCCGCAGCGGTCGGGTATGCGCGCGAGCGTCTGCCATGATTCATTGTGTTCGATTTCTGTGAAGTGGCAGAGCATGGAGAGCATCGCCGCGGGCGATTCCCAGGTCGGATTGCGCCCGTCGATCGCTTGTTTGACCTGTCTGAGCACGCGGTCGGGTCCGCGGCTCGCATCGGCATAGGCTGCGGCGTTCAACTGGTCCAAGCGCGGGGTGTAGGCGGAGTAGGATTGAAACACGGGCAGCGGGCACCAGCGCCACTGCGGATGTGCCCACACGGCGGCGATTTCATCCGGCTCGGCGTTGACGCAGTGACCGCGCAACGTACGCGCCATCACGGCCGTCACCGCGTCGTCTCTGCGCACCCCGATGTGACCCTCCGCGACCAGCGCGGCTGGTTGCATCACGTCGTGTACCTGTGCCATCAGTTCATCGATGTGCTCGAGGGGATTGAGAGCCTGGTCGACCGGCTGGAGCAGAACAGCGAACGAGGCCACGGCGAGGACGCCGCCCAGCGCCAGGCCCGTCGCTCGCTGGCTCCTTCTCCAGGGAATCATCAACGCTACAGGCACCAGCATCCCCAGGAAGGCGGCGTGACCGAGGTCATAGCGCACGAACATCTCCCGCGCCAGGAAGTAGTGGACGAGCAGGACGGCGCCGGCCAGCGCCGCTCGTCGGCGCAACGGCTCCATCGAAAGCGCCGTCCATGCGCCCGCTGTCAGCGCCGCCGCCGATCCAAGGAGTACCCATACCTCCCATTCGCCGCCTGCCCCAAGCTCGTTGTGGCCCATCGCTTCGACGTAGCCGCCGACCACTTCATAGCCGTTGTGCAGGTAGTCGGGCAGCGCCCCGAGCGGCTGTCCCAATAGCAGCCACAGCGACAGCAACGCAAAGAGCAGGCTCGACGCCGCCGCCGCGAGATCGCGACGACGGCGATCGCTCCCGAGAAGGCCCGCGGTCACGATCGCCGTTGCTGCCACACCGTCGTTGAGCTTGACCAGCAGCGCGAAGCCTGCGAACGCCGCTCCGCCGACGGCCAGCATCCGGATGGCCCGCTCTCTATGCGGTGCCGGCGTCGAGAGGGCCAGCGCCACGAGGCCGAACGCGGTTGCGATCACAGGTTCCGTCAAGACCGCGCCGACGATTGTCAGGACGATTGCGAGCGGCCAATGCATCCAGCGTCGCAGGTTGGTTAGCAGCACGGCCACCAGGGCCATATGGAGCAGGCCGCCAAGCGCCTCTCCCGCAAGCAGCATGCCCGGGGTGACGGCAACGGGGTTGAGGACGAAGCCCAGCGGTCCGTAGGTGAAGATGACTTGCCTCCCGAAGACCAGGCCGTGCGAGACCGCCAGGCTCAATCCCACGACCCAGGAGTTGTCGAGGCCGAGTCCGGCCACGAGCGGGCCGGAGGCGAACGGCCAGGTGCATGCCACAAGGGCCAGCACCAGTGCGGTCGTCCAAGCGTTGGCCCGCAGTGCGGCGTATGCCCTGATTGCCACCTCGCGTGGGGAGAGGGTGAGTATCTGCAGCTGCGGCGGCGCTTGGGATGGGGCGGAGGAGCTCACACCACGCAGACGGCCGTGGGTACGGTGGGCACGAGCCGCACGTGCCAGGGTTGTGTGCCGGTGTCGGGTGGGAAGCGGACGATTGCGGGCGTGCCTTCTGTGGGTATGACGTGCAGAGGTTCCGTGGGAACGTGGTTTGCGTAGCGGCGGGCGTAGACTGATACTTGTCCTGTTGCGTGCATGGTGAGGTAGAGCCCGTGTCCGGGTGCGACGCTGATGATGGCGCCGTTGCCTGGTGCGGTTGGTGTGAGGAGCGTGCAGCCGTGGCTGGTGCCGGGGATGGGTGTCTGTGTGACGTGCATCGCGGGTGCGTGGCGGACCTGGGCTGGGACGGCGGCGCGCAGCTCTCTCGCGGTGGGCGATTCCAAGGGGAGGGCCTCGGTCTTCAGGAGGGTGGCGTCGACCAGTTCTCGGTCTTCTTCGGGGAGCGACAGGATTTGTGTTGGTGTGAGCAGTTTCTGGCCCTCGTATACCCATGGCAGGTGGTGGGTGTCTGCCCGGAAGCTCTGGTTCGCCGCGGATTCGACACCACCACTGGCGGCGGGCCCGCTGGTGGTGGTGGCAACTGGTTCGCTGGGGACAGGGGGTAGGGGTCCGATCGGGATGGCGGATAGAGTGACCGTGATCGCTCCGGAGCTGTGGCCCTCGACTGTGGCTTGCAGCGTGTGGGGATCCATGTTGAGGTTGAAAGGCGCGGGGTAGTCGGCATCGGCGGGCACGGCGATGACGAGGCCGTCGTCGGCGGTGCCGGGGGGTACGCGGTAGGTCGTTTCGTTGATCGTCACGTAGCGGGGTCTCGCGCGTGTGAAGAGGGTTTCCAGGCGTTCCCACCCCGCGACCTGTAGGCCGTCGACCGAGGCGACCATGACGGCGCCTGCGGGTGGACTCGGCAGCGTGATCGTGTGTCCCAGTGAGCTGCGTATGACCGCGATCGTGTGTGGTGCTCCGCAGCGGTCGGGTACGCGCGCGAGCGTCTGCCACGTTTCGCTGTGTTCGATTTCGGTGAAGTGGCAGAGCAGCGAGAGCATCGCCGCGGGCGATTCCCAAGTCGGGTTGCGCCCGTCGATCGCCTGATCGGCCTGCCTGAGCACGCGGTCGGGTCCGTGGCTCGTATCGGCGTAGGCCGCTGCGTTCAGCTGGTCCAGGCGGGGGGTGTAGGCGGAGTAGGACTGGAAGACGGGCAGCGGGCACCAGCGCCACCCGGGGTGTGCCCACACGGCGGCGATTTCGTCCGGCTCGGCGTTGACGCAGTGACCACGCAGCGCGTGCGCCATCGCCAGTGGCACCGCGTCTTCCTGCTTGACGCTCTCGCGTCCCTCCGCCATCGGCGCAGCGGGGTGCAGCACCTGGCGCGCCTGAGTCAGGAACTGGTGCGCGTCGCCGAGCGGGTTGATGATCTCACTGACTGGTCTTGCCAGCACCGCAAACACGGCCACTGCTATCAGGGCGGCCAACGCGAAGCCTGTCGCGCGCAGAGCCCTGGGCCAGGGGATCATCAGCGCCACGGCGCACAGCAGCGCGATGGTCGCAAAGTGGCCCGGGCCGTAGCGCACGAACGCCTCGCGTGCCACGAAGTAGTGAACGACCAGCACTGCGCCGGCCAGCGCCGCTCCGCGGCGGGGACGCTCTGTGTCGAGCGCCCGCCAGGCGCCGATGGCAAGGGCGACCGCCGAGCCCACGACCAGCAGCGTCTGCCACTGAGATTCTGCCCCGGGGCTGAGGCCCATCGCTTCGACGTAGCCCCCGATCACCTCGTAGCTGTTGCGCAGGTAGTCCGGCAGCGCTCCCAGCGGCTCACCCACGAGCAGCCACAGCGCCACCAGCGTGCCCAGGAAGCTCGCGGCCGCGCGGGTGAGATCGCGCCGGCGCCAGTCGCTCCCCGAGAGGCCCACCGCCAGGATCGCACACGCCGCGACGCCGCCGTTGAGCTTGACCAGCATCGCGAAGCCGGCGAACGCTCCGCCGCCGATCGCCATCCGGCGGAACGCCTGCTCCCTGCGGTCGGCCGGTATGGCGAAGGTCAGCGCCACCAGGCCGAAGGCGATCCCGTAGAGCGGTTCACCGATGGCCCGCCAGCCGACGAGGCTCGCGACGAGCAGCGTGAGGACGCTCGCGCCAAGCAGGTTCATCCTGCGTCGGAGGTTGGCTAGCAGCACCGCCACCAGCGCCAGCTGGATCAGGCCCACTAGCACCTCGCCGAAGAAGAACGTGCCCGGTGTCACCGCGGTGGGGAACATTCCGAACCCGAGCGGTCCGTAGGTGAAGATCACCTGCCTTCCGAAGGCCAGGCCGTGTGCCACCGCCAGGTTCAGACCCACGACCCAGGAGTTGTCCAACCCGCCGCCCGCGTTGACGGAGCCTGCCGGCCAGCTCATGGCGGTTATTAGCAACACCAGCGCGATCGTCCAGGCGTGGCTCCGGAGAGTGGCGCCGACGGTCGCGCTCGCTGCTTGGGTCTTCCCCGCGAGGTTGGGCATCGCTATGCGATACAAAATGGGGAGGGGAGCCAATCCAGGCGGCGGGTCTTGGTTCGCCGCCGTGAGCGTGAGAGGGGCGGCCCCCTGTCCGTGTGGCGACTCGGGGCGTGGGTCTGAATGTGCGAGTGGGGAGGCTGGTTCCGGGAGGATCGCCTCACCTGGCGCTGGGGGGCTTGGGTCGAGGTGCGCAGGTATCGGGGTGGCCGACGGAATGATCGCCTCGCTCGGCGCAGTGCCCAGGAGATCGGCTTCGCGAATCAGATGAAAGACGACGGGCGGCAGCTCGAGCTCGAGCTCGTGAATGGGCAGAGCGCGAGACCAGAAGAATGTGGTCCGCCGCGCACGCTCGGCGAGCCACGGCAACAGCGACACACCCGCCGAGTCGCCGACAATCGCCAGCCGTGCGTCCTCCTCCACCTCAGTGTTCGCGTACACCCGCATATGGGTCGCCCCAACTGCCGCGAGGTGTGACTCGACGGGCATCCGCAGCGCGTGGAGCCGGCTCGCGTCGAGGATGACGCCATCCTCGGCTTCGACGGCCGGCTCGCTGCTGACCAGCTCAGCGTCTCGCAACTCGAACTTGGGTGCGTCGGCCAACGTTCCCCGATACCCGGTGACCGGGCGCAGATGGAGATCGGCGAAAGCGGGAGGGCGCAGCGCGGGAACCCACTTGCGGGCCTCCTTGAGCAGGGCGCGCGCTACAAAGAAGGCTCCCTGATCGTTCCAGTCGCCGTCGGTCCGATGATAGGTCGTTCCGTGGCGGGCGGCATGGCGCAGGACCGGCAGCAGGTCCAGGAGGTCCACCTCGTCTACGTCGTGCAGGCGCGCCCTCAGTTCGACCACCCACTTGCGATCGGGTCCAGGGTGGGCGCCGAGGACACGCCGCTTGGCCGGAACGATCACGGGCACGTAGCGGAGTCCCACCGCTGCGCAGGCCTCCGCGGTAGCCGCCAGGGTGTTCACGCCGGCGTCGAGATCGGCGGACGTCGGCTTGGGATGAGGATCGAACTCGCGTGCGTCGAACAGCCAGCCGTCTGAGATCACCGCACGGAGGTCTGCCGAGGGCGGAGGCTCGGGAACCTCGACCGGGGGCGTCCCGCTCGGCGGCGGGTCTCCCGGCTCGAACACGACGTCGCTCCACCCATTGCCCGACGCAGCCTCATGCCAGAACGACGGCGAAGCCGTGATCGGGGCCTTCCCAGGTCCCGCGAGCGCGAGCACGCGACGGCGACCGGGCGCCTGAAGTGAGTCGGGAAGGGACATTAGGAAGCCGTGGGCACCGTCTCCGAACTCGGCGAGATCGGAGCGGGAGATATCGGCTGTGCCCTCCGCGACGGTCTTGCCATCCACGGTGATCGTGATCTGGACTCGCTCCTCCGGGGCCGCAGGGTCCCAGCACCAGCCCAGCACGTTGCCGTTCCCAACGCCCTGCAAACAGCCTTCATAGGTTGGCGCTCGCTCCTCGGCGGGGTCTGGGGAGATCTCCGCCGTGCTCGACGGTCCCCCGCCACGGCGGCCGATCATGCCGAGGCTCCCAGGACTCCGGCGCGCGCTTGGGCGCGCGTATACATGTCGGTCAGCGTCTGCGCCTCCCCGGTCCAGCTGTGGGCGTTGGCGAACGCGCGGGCTCGCTGCGCGGCGAGCCGCCAGCCGTCGGGTTCCAACAGGCGCTCGAGGCTCGCGGCGATCGCGGACGGATCTGCGGCGGGGACGAGTGCCCCGAAGCCCTCGTGGCGCACCAGCGCCCCGAGCACGGGCAGGTCGCTGGCGAGCACGGGCACCCCCGCGGCGGCGTACTCGAACAGCTTGTTGGGCAGGCACAGTTCATAGGAGCGGCAGATCGGCTGGATCAGGCAGAGCCCGGCGCTCGCGTCCGCGAGCGCATCGGGCACCTCCGCGGGCGGAACGGCCGAGCGCAGATCCACGCGATCCAACACCCCCGCCGCCGCAGCGCGCGCGAGCAGGCTCTCGCGATATCGCGGCGTCCCGGGGCCCACGGCGCGCAGGCGAGCCTTGGGTATCAGGGGGAGCGCGTCGATCATCTGCTCGAGTCCCCGCCCGGGCATCAACCCGCCGATGTAGACGACGAGGGGGGCCGCGGGCCGGTTGCGGAAGATGGCGCGAGGGTTCTCGGGAGTGTGGGGGTTCTCAGAGATGCGGGGGCTCTCGGAGGGGCGGCTCTCGGGGATGTTGCGCACGACCGAGGGTGGAGGGATGCGGTAGCGGGCGGCGAGCGCATTGGCGTACCCGGGGCTGGAGGTGAGAACCTCATCCGCGCCGCGCACGAACAGCGCCTCGCAGGCGAGCAGCCACGGCCGCCACTCCCAGCGCCCGTTGCGATCGGCCCACAGCTCGTGGCTGTCGTACACCAGGCGCGACCCGCACAGGAGCTTGATGCAGAGGCCAGCCCACATCGTGTTCCAGTCGTTGGCATGCACCAGCCTAGGCTCCACACGTCTTGCCACCGAGAGGGCCTGCAACGTGAACGACAGTCCGCTGAGCATCCGCCGCGCTCGCCCCGCGGGCGTGAGGGGCGAGGCGCCGGGCGAGGCGTGAAGCTCACGGGGGGGCTCGCCGCACGCGCGCGCAGGCCGCGAGGTGCTGGGCGGGGCGTGAGGCTTGCGGGGGACTTCGCTGCGTGCCCGCGCAATCCGCGCGAGGAGGGGCGGACGCGCGGGCAGTCGCAGTACCGGGACCCCCTCCACGCGCGCCTCGCCGGCGGGAGCCGAGGCGGTGGCGACCCCCACCACGAGCGCGCCCCCCCCGAGGGTACGCTGGGCGACGCGCGCGGCGCGAAGAACGCGGGCGTCGTGATCGACACCGTTGCGCACGAGCAGGAGGCTGTAAACCTGGGAGCTGAGGGGCACTGTACTTGGGGATGCCTTGCCTGGAAGCGTCTGACTGGGCTGTCCTAGAGGAAGCCGGTGGGGGCCCGCCCCCCGTCGGAGTGGCGGTGACGGCGTGCGGCGAACACGCCGATCCCGATCGCAGCGAGGGCGATCAGGATGAGTAGCAGATAGGTGGGGAGCGTGGAGCCCGCCGCCCGGGTTGCGGCGACCCCTGCGCCGGTGCGCAGCGCGGCCTGGCTGACCCCGGGCACCTGGGAGGAGGAGCCGAAGCCGTTTTCGGAGTGGATGGAGGAAGGATCCTGGGGTGTGCCACCGCCGTCGGCGGCAGATGCGCTCAACGCGGCGCCGTTGCCGCCGCCGTGTCCGCTCCCCCCCGGGGGAGGGGCGCTCGCGCCACCGCTGCCGCTCGCGCCCCTACCGCCGCCGCTTGCGCTCCCACCGCTGCCCGAGGATCCCGCCTGACCGCCGGAGCCGCCGCCGGATCCGCCCGCGCCGCCGGCACCTGGCCCGCCGACGCCGCCATCTCGTCTACCACTAGGTAACACGGGGGCGGCATCGCGTCGGGCACTATCCAGGGGTATCTGGTAGATGACCCCGGCAGGGCTTTCGGCCTTCGGATCGGTCCGCTGGACCATCTGGGCTTCGGCCGCCGCGGTCTGAACGCCGATCGTCAACGCCAATGCTGCCACCCCACCAGCGATCCACGCGCCTCTCATGGATGGGACGGTAATCCCGAGCATGTCCGTCGATGTATCGAACTCGTTGCTTTTGAGCGATCCTCCACGGGTCATTCCGGCTCGGGGGAGCCGGGAGGGAGAGCGGGAGCACTCGATCTGGCCGATGATCGCGCCCACGGTGCTCGTACTCGCGCTGCTGGTGCTGGCGACGGTGTACTCGGGGGCGTTCGACGTGGATCAGTGGGGCCCCCCGACGCTGTTCATCCTGTTGATGCTGCTCACGCTGATCCTGCGCGGCGGCGCCGCGCGGCTGCCCGACCGCTGGGTGGGGCTGGCGCTTGGGGGCGCATGGGGGTTGGCGCTCTGGGCAGCGTCCTCGGCGGCGTGGGCGGGCTCGCCGGGCGCCGCGCTGGAAGGGGCGGGCCGCGAGCTGATGTATGCGGCGGTCCTCACGTTGCCGTTCGTGGCGGTCGGAGCCCCGGAGAACGGTGTCCGTGCGCTGCGCATCGCGGGCCGGGGGGTGGTGTGCGGGATCACGCTGATCGCGCTCTACACGGTGGGGTGGATGCTGGTGGACGGTCCGGCGCTGTTCCTGGCGGGTAGGCTGAACGAACCGATCGGATACCGCAACGCGACGGCGCTGCTGTTCTGCATCGCGTTCTGGCCGCTGATCGTCCTCGCCGCGACCCGTGCGCGGGGACGGGGCCTGCGCGCGGTGGCCCTGGGCTTGGCGGTGCTGATGCTGGGCCTGGCCCTCCTCACCCAATCACGGGGCGTGCTGCTGGGGTTGAGCTGCGGGGGAGTTCTGGTGCTGGCGCTCGGTCCCGACCGTGTGCGGCGGGCGTGGATGGCGCTGCTCGGCATCGGGCTGGTGGCGGGCGCCTCGCCGTGGCTGCTAAAGCCGTTTCAGGCATTCGACGGGGGCGACGGGGTGGTGCACGCCGGTGACATCGCGGTGGCCGCCCGTGCGCTGGTGGTGCTGACGGCGGTCGGCGCGATCGTGGGCTTCTTGCTCGCGGTCTTCGATGCGGGCCTGCGTCCCGCTGGTTCGGCGATGCGGCGGGTGGTGCGTCCCGCCTCCCGCCTGGGCCTCTGTGCGGTGGTGCTGGCGGCGCTGGTGGGGGGGGTGGCGGCGGTGCACGGCGATCCCATGGGCGAGGCACGGGTGAAGTGGCGGGAATTCAAGAGCCTGCAGACGACCACCACGTCCGCAGTCCGCTACACCTCCGCTGGTGGCCAGCGCTACGACCTGTGGCGCGTGGCGCTCTATGAGCTGCGCGCGAATCCGCTGGGCGGCGTGGGGGAGGGCTCCTACGAATTTGGCTACTACCGCATGCGGCGCACCGACCGCAACCTCAACGACCCCCATGGGCTGCTCTTCCAGATCGGCGCGGAGCTCGGGGTGGTCGGCTTGATGTTGTTCGCGATGATCCCCCTCGGCCTGCTCGCGTCACTGCGCCGGTGGTGGGGTCTGGCGTCACCGCAGGCGCGCCGCAGCGCGTGCGGCCTGATTGCAGCTGGGGCCACCTTCCTCGGCCAGTCGCTGGTGGACTGGATGTGGCGCATCCCCGGTCTCACCGCGCTGGGTCTGCTCTGCCCGGCTGTCGCGGTGGCGCTGCTCGCACGCTCGGCCGCCGTGGGTGGCACGGAGGAGGTGGACATGGGGACGCCCCACCACGAGAGCGACCGCAATGGCTCAAGCGTCGTGGCGCCCCGCCACGATGGCGACTCAGGTGGTATGGCGTCATCGACCCCGCAACGTCGCGGTCTACCCTGGTGGCGGGCGGCAGCGGTAGTCGGTCTGCTCGGAGCGGCCGCACTAGTTCTCTCTCTGTACCTTTCCAACGTCTACGTGCGCCGAGCCGAAGACGAGAAGGGCCTCTCGCCGGCGACCCAGCTGGCGGACGCGCGCACGGCCTCGACGCTCGACCCGTGGGCGGTGGACCCCCACTACCTGGAGGCGTCCGCCCTGGAGACCATGGGCCGCAGGCCGGCGGCGCGGGCACAGCTCGAACAGGCACGCCGTCTTGAACCGGAAAGCCTGGTGCCGCTCGGCCTGCTTGGAGACTTCGAGGCACGCGGCGGCCACTTCGGGGCGGCCCGCGCCTCCTACCGCGAGGCTCTCGCTCGCGACCCGCTGGACACTGGCCTGCAGCAGCTTGCGCTCACGGGCGGGCGCCCGTCAGGTTCGTGAGCAGCTCCAGCCACTGCCCGACGACGGTAGAGCGGTCGAAGCGGCGGGCGTAGAGGCGGCCGCGGGCGCCCATCTGGAGGGCCTCCTCGGGCGAGGCGCGCAGGCGGCGGAAGGCCTCCGCGAGTGCGGTGGAATCCTCGGGTGCGACGACGATGCCCGCGCCGGAATCGCCCACCAGCCGGGCGGCCTCACCGCGTGCGGCGAGGATCACGGGGCGCCCGGCGGCCAGCACCTCGAACAGCTTGGAGGGGAGGGCGCCGGTGAAGAGGGGCAGGTCGCGCAGGGGCACCACCCCTGCGTCCACGGAGCTGTAGAGGGCTGGGATCTCCTCGGGGGCGACGGGGCCGAGCAAGCGCACATGGGTCAGTCCCCCGGTGTGGACGAGCGCGTTCAGACGCTCCCGCTCGGGCCCCTCGCCGGCGATCAACAACTCCACGACCTCTGGCCCGGCGAGCGCAGCGGACGCCACGAGCGTGTCAAGGCCCTGAGCGATCCCCAGGGTGCCGGCGTAGAGGACGCGCAACGGCGCTTCGGGTTGCAGGGCAGGCGCGGGCACGGAGGCGAAGCGCCCGAGGTCAACGGCGGGCGGCACGTGGACCACATTCCCCGCGGACTCCGAGCGGGCGTTGAGGGTCGCGACGATGCCTTCAGTGGGAGCGGTTATCAGGCGGGCGCTGCGGTGGCAGAGCTGCGCGAGCATCCCTGCGGCGGAGGCGGCTCGACCGCCCCGGGCCAATACCCCTAGCTCGATCGCGCTCTCCGGCCACAGGTCCGACACGTTGAGCGCGAGCTGGGCACCCTTGAGCCGGGCATAGGCGACGCCGGCGGCAGCGGTGAACAGCGGAGGGGTCTCGGCCACGACGACATCAATGGGCCCTCCAGCGCAGGAGGTGGCAAGAGCCCCGCCGGCGAACACCGTGTGGTCGGCGAGGCGGCGGGCGAAGCCCCGGTTGGGAGCCGGGAGGACCACGCTGCGCAGCACGCGCACCCCTCCGTCGTGCTCGACCTGCAGGGGGCGGTTGCGGTAGGGCGGGGCGATCGTGCCGGACGGGTAGTGTGGGAAGCCCGTGTGGACCGTGACCTCGACCCCGCGCTCGCTCAATCCGCGCGCCAGTGCGGCGATGCGCGCCGGCGCGGCGCCCAGCTCGGGGGGATAGTAGTGGGTGAGGAGGAGGAGGCGCACTTGCCGGCAGGCGGTGTTGGTGGGGAGCGGTTGGACGGTGGTGCGCAGCGGACGGATCGTGGAGTGGAGCGGGAACGGGTGGAGCGGATGGACGGTGATAAGGAGCTGGTGGGTGGTGGCGCGGAGCGGACGGACGGTTGGGTGGAGCGGGAGCGGATGCGGCGGGTGTACGCGGACTACCGGCGGGACTCTCGCAGGCGCAGAGCGTGGAGCGCCACCAACACGGGCAACGTCGCGATGCGCGAGGAGGTCCTGCGTGCCCTGCTCGAGCTGGTGCCCGGGCCACTTGCGGGCGGGGGGCTGGTGCTGGACGCGGGCTGTGGGACCGGCTGGTGGCTTGCCCGCCTGGCCCGCGAGGGGGTGGCGGCGGAGCGGCTGATGGGTGTGGACCTGTTGGCGGACAGGGTCGGCGCGGCCCGCGAGCGGGTGCCGGGAGCCCGGGTCGTGGAGGGGGACGTGCGCAGCCTGCCGGCGGCCGCGGGGAGCTGCTCGCTGGTGCTGCTCCTCACCGTGCTCTCCGCCATGGGCTCTCCGGACGACGTCCGCCTAGCGCTCGGCGAGGCACGCCGGGTGCTGGCTCGCGGAGGCGCGACTGTGATCTGGGAGCCGCGGGTGCCCACCCCCAACCCCCACACGCGTCTGGTCGGCCTCGGGGAGCTGCGCGCCGTGTTGGGCGGAGAGATGACGGTACGTGCGGTCACGCTCGCCCCTCCGCTCGCCCGCCGCGCCGGACGTCTGTACCGGCCGCTGGCCCGGATCCCCCTGTTGCGCACCCACCGGCTGGTCGTGGCGCGTCCATGAGCCGTCCGCGCCTGCCGGCCCGGTGCTCCAGTGCGGCCGCTCGGCTGAAGCGGCGTGGGCGAGACAGCTCCGGGTGGCCCACCTGCGGGCTCGTAGACGCGGCTGCCGGCCGGGCATACAGTCCAACCAGACGCTGCTGCTCGCGGGGCCAACTCAACTCTGCGGCGACAAGGGCCAGGCGCTCGCGCAGGGTCGGGTCTGCCCTCTCCTCCAGGGCGCGGCGCAGGGTGCCGGCAAGAGCCGCGGGATCCCCGGGGGCGACGCACCAGCCGACGCCGTGCTCCTCCACCAGCCGCCGGACCTCGGGCAGGTCGCTCGCTACCACGGGGACCCCGGCGGCGATGTACTCGAACAGCTTGTTGGGCAACGCAAGGCGATGGTTCTCACAGGTGTCCTGCAGCAGCGTGACCCCCACGTCGGCCTCGGCGGTGTTGGCCAGCAGCGCCTCGAGCGGCACGCCGGGCAGCAGGGTCACCCGGTCCCGCACGCCGTGCGCAGCGACCTCCCGGTGCAGCGCGACGGCGTAACCGGGCTCGGGGTTCCCGAGGAAGGCCAGATGCGCGCCGGGCAGCAGGGCGACCGCGGCGATCAGCACCTCGCAGCCGCGATCGGGCGCGGGCGCGCCCTGGTGCAGGATCAGTGGTGTGCGCGTATCGATCCCCAGGCGTGTGCGCAGGCCCCCCGGTCCGGAGATCCGCAGGGCGGTGACGTTGCGCACCACGGTTGGTTCGTTGCGCAGACTGTAGCGGAGCTGCAGCCGCTCGGCGATCCCGTCGGAGACGGTGATGACGGCGGCGCAGCGCGGGACCACCAGCCGCTCGATCGCTGCCACGAACCATGCCCACGCCCGCTCGCGATAGGGGACGGCGGTGGCGAGCTCGTGCGAGTCGTACACCAGCATCGCGCCCGTGAGGCGGGCGCCCACGATCCCGGGCAACAACATCGCGGCATCGTGGGCGTGAACCGCGTCGGGGCGCAGGCGTGCCACTCCCCACACGAACCACGCCAGGAACGCCACCCGGTAGAGGTGGAAGGGCAGCCGGCGGCGCATCCAGGCAGGCGGCAGGCAAGAGCGGCGCTCGAAGCCCTCCAGCCACGCCACCCCGCGGATCGTCTCCCCCTCGGGACCTGTCACCGGGGCGAGCTCCAGCACAGTCACTCGGTGCCCGGCGGCTGCCAGGGCGCTCGCCTCGCGACGGACCCGCGAGTCGAACACGACCGACTTGTGCAGGAGCATCGCTATGTGCATGCCAGCAACCGCTCGACCTCCCCGCGGAAGCGCCGCTTGAAGCCCGCCACCGAGAACTGCAGCGCATGGGCGCGGATGCGCTGCGGGGAGAACGCGTCGAAGTCCGTATCCCGCAGTGCCTCTGCGAAGTCGTCGGGGCGGGCGCCGGGTACGAGCACCCCGGTGGTGCCGTCGAGCACCGTCTCGCACGCCCCCCCACTCGCGCTCGCCACCACGGGCCGCCCGGACGCCTGCGCCTCGACCGCCGCGATGCCGAACTCCTCGACGCTCGGGACGATCAGCGCACGTGCCCGCCGGTAGAGGTCCGCCAGCGTGGCGTCGTCGACCCGTCCGAGGAACTCCGCGTTCGCGCCGTAGCGACTGCGCAGGGAGCTGTGCTCGGGGCCTGTCCCCACCACCTTGATTCGCGCTCCGACCCTGCGCGCCGCCTCGATCGCAACCTCGGTGCGCTTGTGCGCGACGAGCTCGGAGACCGTCAGGAACCACTCCTCCGGCGCGCCGATCGAGAAGCGCTCCACGTCCACCGGCGGATGCACGATCGATGCCTCCCGGCCGTAGCACTCGCCGATGCGCCGCTGGGAGAGCTTGGAGATCGCGATGTAGCCGCTCACGCGGCGTGAGGCGTCGCGATCCCACTTACGCACCCGCCGCAGCGTGTGGCCGAGCAGCGGACGCAGAAACGGCGGGGCCTCGGCGAGCGCGCGCTCACGCTCGTGCCAGGCGTAGCGAAACGGCGTGTAGCAGTAGCAGATGTGCCGCGCGTCCTCCCGCGTGTCGACTCCGTGCGCAAAGGCGCTGCTGCTAGACACGACGAGGTCGTGCGTGCACGCATCGAGCCGGCCCATCGCCAGCGGGTACAGCGGGAGCAGCCGCCGGAAGCTCGCTTGCCCGACGCCCAGGCGCTGCAGCGGGGAGGTGTGGATCTCGCGGCCCGCGAAGTGCCCACCCAGCGCTTGGGGGTCGTGCAGCAGCGTGTAGATCGGCGCATCGCGCCAGCAATCGGCGATCGCCGCGAACGAGCGCTCGGCGCCGCGCAGCACGAGCAGGTAATCGTGCACCAGCCCAACATCGCTTGCGCCTGTGAGGGGAGGCTCGGGGCCGCGAACGGGGTCCTGGCGATCCTGCCACCGGCCCCGCCACCGCCGGCCCGTCTCGGAGTGCGCGGGGTCGGCGATCCGATACGGCGCGTCGGTGACAGCCACGGTGGTGGATCGTTCCCGGCCGTGGGACCCCTGGAGTTAACGTCCAGTGAAGCCGACGGTGAACGTTCTGTGACCGATGTCCTGTGAAGGCTGAGTGAACGTTTTGTAACTAAACGTTCCGCGAAACCCAGTGGTGAACGTTCTGTGAAAGGAGCTCCCATCGACTCCAACGGCGCTGTGCGCCTTGTAACTTGACGAGCGATGTGCGGAATCTGCGGGTCGACTCGGGCGAGCGCTGACGCCTCGATCGTGGCGATGAACGCTGCGATGCGCCACCGCGGGCCCGACGACGAAGGTGTGCACTTCGACGCCGACGCCCGCGTGGCGATCGGCGCTCGCCGTCTGAGCATCGTAGATCTCCCCGGCGGGCATCAGCCGCTGAGCAATGAGAGCGGCCGCGTGTGGGCGGTGCTGAACGGCGAGATCTACAACCACGGGAGCCTGCGCGAATCGCTGCGCGGCATGGGTCACCGCTTCGCCTCGCAGACCGACACCGAGGTGCTCGTGCACCTCTACGAGGAGTACCGCGAGGAGCTCGTCCATGCGCTGGAGGGGATGTACGCGTTCGCCCTCTGGGACAGCGACGCTCGCCGCCTGCTCCTCGCACGCGATCGCTTCGGCGAGAAGCCCCTCCACTACTTGGAGCGCGATGGGGAGCTCGTGTTCGCCTCCGAGCTCGACGCGCTGTGCGCCGGCGTGGGCGACTGTGACGAGCTCTCCCCCGCGGCGCTCGATGCGTTCTTCGTCTACGGCTACCTGCCGGGCCCGGCCTCGATCCTCGAGGGTCCGCGTCAGCTTCCCCCGGGCCATACACTGGAGTGGTCGCGACCCCACGGGGTCCAGATCGCGCGCTACTGGCGCCCACCGCGCGCCGCGACCGCCGCAGCGGGCGAGCTACCGGAGCTGGTGGTCGAAGCACGCCAGCACCTGCGGGCCGCGGTCACCAGCCGCATGGTCGCCGACGTGCCGGTCGGCGTGTTCCTGAGCGGTGGGGTCGACTCGACCCTTCTAGCTGCGCTCGCTGCGGAGGGCTCGCGCGAGCGGATCCAGACATTCACCGTGGGCTACGACGTGGGGGCCGTGAGCGAGCTCGAGGCTGCGCGCGACACCGCCGCTCGCCTTGGCTCCGAGCACCACGAGCTGGTGCTCTCCACCGCGGATGTCGCCGAGCGTGTGCCGGCTGTGCTCGCACGCTTGGACCAGCCGCTGGCCGACCAGGCGCTCGTCCCGCTGCACGCCGTGGCAGGGCTCGCGCGCGAGCACGTGACGGTGGCGCTCGGGGGGGAGGGCGCCGACGAGCTGTTCGCCGGGTACCCACGCTACCGCTGGCTCGCCCGCGCGCAGGCGTCCGCGGCGGTCCTCCCCGCTCCGCTCGCGGCGGCCGGCGCCCGCGCGCTCGAAGCCGCTCCTCTGGGCCGGCGCGGTGCGCGCCTCGCGGACGTGCTCACGCCCGCACCGATGGCCGAGCGCCAGCTCGATTGGGTCACCGCCCGCCGACGCGAGCAGCGCGCCGGCCTCTACGGGCCGCGGCTGGCGGGGTTCGCCGCCGGGGGCCGGGTGTGCGCCGCTGAGGACCGGCTGTGGACAGAGGACCGGCCATGGGCAGAGGATCGGCAATGGGCAGAGGACCGGTTGTGGACCGAGGACCGGTTGTGCGAGTCGCTCATAGACCGCGCCGAAGTCGCCGGCCGGGAGCTCGGAACGGGCGACCTGATGCGCCTTGACCAGCTGCAGTGGCTCCCCGACGACGTGCTCGTGAAGGCCGATCGTGCGGGGATGCTCCAGTCGCTCGAGATCCGCGCGCCCTACCTGAGCCGCGAGCTCGCCGAGTTCGCCGCGGGCGTCCCCCCCTCGGTGCACCTCGCCGGCGCGGGCAAGCAGTTGCTGCGGCGGGTTCTGGACGGGCTGCTGCCGGCACCGCGCCGAGCGCGATCGGCGTTGCGACCGCGCAGACCGAAGACCGCTTTCCGGGCGCCCGCGGCCGACTGGCTGCGCGGGCCGCTGGCGCCGGTACTGAGCGAGCAGGTGCGCGCCGGAGCGCTCTATCGCGAGGGGTGGTTCGCGCCTGAGCCTGTGAGGCGGCTCGCGCGCGAGCACATCGCCGGCGCCGGCGACCACGCGGCGGTGCTGTGGCCGCTGCTCGCCCTCGGCCTGTGGCTCGACCGGTGGCGGGGCATTGCCGAGGTCTGACGCCGCGCAGATGGGCGAGCGCCGGTCGGCAGGAGCTCCGCTGCTGCCGCGTGTACTGCTGCTGACCCCCGACTACCCGCCGGCGAGGGGGGGTATCCAGACGCTGCTCGCGCGGCTGGTGGAGCACGCAAGCGGACTCGACTTCACGGTGCTCACGCTCGCCCAACCGGGCGCGGGTGCCTACGACCGTGTGCGACACGTCGAGGTCCGCCGCGTTGGGGCGCCCGGTCCCAGGGTGGCCTCGATCGCGATGCTCGGGGCCTATGGAGTGGGGCGGGCGTTGACACACCCGCCAGACCTCGTATTGAGCGGGCACATTGTGACCGCCCCCGCCGCCGCGGCGATCAGCCGCCTGTCCGGGGTGCCCTTCATCCAGTATCTCTACGCGATGGAGATCGCGGCGCGGCCGTCGCTCACTCGCTTCGCCGCGCGACGCGCACAGGCGACGGTGGCCCTCGGGAGCTATGCGCGGGGACTCGCCCTCGACGCCGGCGCCCCCGCCGAGCGCGTCCACGTGATCGCGCCTGGGGTCGATCTCCCTGCGCCGGGGGTCGATTGTCCCTCGCTCGGGGCCGACCTTCCCCCGGAGGGGGCCGACCCTCCCCCGTTCGAGGTAACCCTCCCGCGGCCGGTGGCGCGCGAGCCCGCCGCCCGCCCGACGATCCTCACGATCGCCCGCTTGCGGGAGCGCTACAAGGGCCACGACGTGCTGATCCGTGCGCTGCCGCTGATCCGGGCGCGGGTCCCCGACGTGGAGTGGGTCGTGATCGGGGACGGGCCGCTGCGTCCCGCGCTGGAGGAGCTCGTGCACTCGGCGGGGGTCGACCGTCATGTCCGCTTCCTCGGCACGGTCAGCGACCGCGAGCGCGACGCGTGGCTGGCCCGCGCCCGGGTGTTCGCACTGCCGAGTCGCCTGCCCGGGGAGGGGCTCGCCGGGGAGGGCTTCGGCATCGCGTTCCTGGAGGCCGCCGCGTGTGGGCTGCCGGTGGTGGCCGGCGGCGTCGGCGGCGCCCTCGACGCGGTGCGCGACGGCGAGACGGGACGCCTCGTCGATCCGACCGATCCTCACGCGCTCGCCGGCGCGATCGTCGAACTGCTGCTCGATCCCGCGCGCGCGAGCGCGCTGGGGCGCCAGGGCGCGCAGTGGGCGCAGCGGTTCGCCTGGCCGCTGGTCGCCCGGCGCTTCGAGGAGCTTGCCGTCGCGGTGATCGCGGCGGGCGGATCGCGCGAAGCAGGGGCCGCGGGCAAAGCTGAGACCGACGCCGGCGGCGCGGAGGCGCCGACGATGCGGATGCAGGCGGGAGCGTCTCCGATGCGGATGCAGGCGGACGTGCCCCAAACCGCGCCGGGACGCGAGCTCCGGTGAGGGTCCTGTTCGTGAACCACACCGGCCGGATGAGCGGCGCCGAGTACTCGCTGCTCGAGCTCCTGGGGGGGCTCTCGGGTGAGCTCGAGTGCGAGCTGGCCTGTCCCTCGGGGCCGCTCGCGTCCGAGGCGCTTCGGCGGGGGTTGGCGGTCCACAGGATCAGGGGCACCGACGGCAGCCTGCGGCTGCACCCCGCGCACACGCCCGCCGCGCTCGCCGATATCGCGCGGGCCGCCTTGGAGCTCCGCCGTCTGACGAGGGGACGGGGGTACGACCTCGTGCACGCCAACTCGATCCGCGCGGGCCTCGCCGTGGGCCTGGGGCGACTGCGCTCCTCCCAGGCCCCGCCGTTGGTTGCCCACGTCCGCGACTGCCTGCCCGCGGGCCGGGTCTCCGAGGCGACGATGGGGCTCCTTGGACGGCTCTCCACGGTGCTGATCGCCAACTCTCGCTATACGCGCGAGCAGGGCGTGGCGTCCGTCGCGCGGGGGCGCACCGAGGTCGTGTACAGCCCGGTCGATCTCGATCGCTTCGACCCCGAGCGCATCGACCGCGAAGCCGCTCGCCACGCGCTCGACCTCGACCCGCGAGCGCCGGTGCTCGGCGTCGTCGCCCAGATAACGCCCTGGAAGGGCCAGATCGACGCGGTACGCATGCTGGGGCGCCTCGACGAGAGCCACGCCGACGCCACCCTGCTCTTGGCGGGCTCGCCAAAGTTCACGAGCGCCGCGACCCGTTACGACAACTTGGCCTACCTCGCGGAGATCCGGCGGGAGATCGCGGCGCACGGCCTGCAGCAGCGCGTGCGACTGCTCGGCGAGCGCGAGGACGTCCCCGAGGTGATGCGCGCTCTGGACGTGCTGCTCGTCCCCTCCTGGGAGGAGCCCTGCGGGCGCAGCGTCCTGGAGGGCATGGCGATGGGAGTACCGGTGCTCGCGACCGCTCGCGGCGGGCCCGCCGAGATCGTGCGCGATGGCCAGGACGGCCGCGTCTTGCCCCCGCGTGACCCGCGCGCCTGGGCGCGCGTGGTCGAGGAGCTGCTCGCCAGCCCCGCGACCACAGCGGCGATGGGTGCGAGCGCCCGGGTGCGCGCGCGGGAGAGCTTCGGCGTCGCCGCGCACGTCGCGGGGGTCGTGCACGCCTATGAGCGGGCGCGGGTCACGCCATGAGCTCTCGGCCTCTGCGGCTGTTGACGCTCTCCCACGCGGTCGCGGACCCGGGCGCCGGGGCGGCGGGGACGAGCCTGCGTCTCGCCGCTGCGCTGCGCGCCGCGGGCCACGAGGTCACGGCGCTCTTCAAGGACGACCTGATGCCGGCGCGCCCCGCGGGGCCGATCGGCGACGACCTGGTCGCGCTCGCGGCGCTGCGCACGGCGCGGGCGATCCGCCGCGAGCGCTTCGACGTGGTGGACGCGACCGGCTTCCTCGGCCTGTGGCTCTTCCCGCTCCTGCGGGCAGCGCGCCCGCGGCCGCTGTTGGTGGCGCGCTCCTACGGGCTCGAGCACGCCGACCACGAGGCGCTCATGCACGAGGTTCGCGCGGGTCGGGCGTGGGTCTCGCGCCGCTACCGCCTGCGCGGGGGCGCCGCCCACCTGCGGGCCGTGGAGTGGGCGATCCGCTGTAGCGACGGCTTCACCTGTCCTGCCGCCGCAGATGGGCGGCGCGCGCTCGCGCGCGGTTGGAGGCGGCGGATCGGTGAGGTGCTCGTCAACGGCCACGGGGTCACCGCGGAGGCGCTGGAGGTCCAGCGCCAGCCCGAGCAGCCGTGGAGGGGGCGGATCGTGTGGTGCGGCACGACCGTCGCGCGCAAGGGGTGGCGCGACTTCGTCGCCGGTGTGAGCGATGCGCTTGCGACCCACCCGCTGAGCGTCGACGTCCTCGGCAGCGGCTCCCCCGCCGAGAGGGTGCTCGCTGACTTCCCGTCGGCGCACCGGCACCGCATTCGCGTGCACCCCCGCCTTCCTCGGGGCGAGCAGTTCGCGCTGATGGCGCGCGCCGATGTGTTCGTCTCTACGTCACTCTCGGAGGGGTTCCACCTCGCGCTGCTCGAGGCGTTGGCGATCGGACTGCCGTGCATCGCCACGCCCGCCGGCTTCCTGCGCGATGAGCCCCGTGCGGCGGAGCTCGCGGCGATCGTTGAGCCGCGCTCCCCAGCGCAGCTTGCGGGCACCTTGCGGACGCTGGCCGCGGAGCCCGCGCGCCGGATCGCGCTCGCTCGCGCCGGCCAGGAGTTCGCGCGCGGACGCACCTGGGCGGACGTGGCTGAGCGCCATCTCCGGTGGCTGAGTACCCTCTCACCGCTCGACCTGCGCACATGACGACGACGACCGCCGAAAGTCAGCTCACCCTGCGGGACTACCTGCGCCCCGCGTGGCAGCGCCGCTGGGTGATCCTCGTGCTCGTCGCCGTCGCCACCGTGGCGGCTTACGCCTACTACCACAGCCGCCCGGCGCGCTACTCGACGTCCACCGAGCTCTACGTGCGCAGCTCGAGCGTGAGCATCCCCAGCTCCGGCGGGGGCACACCCAACCTACAGGCGGCCGAACGCGGCGTCCTTGACCTCGCCACGCTCACCGGGTCGCTCGCCGTGGCGTCACTGGTCAAGCGCGAGCTGCGCTCCGCTGCGGAACCGCACACCCTCGCCAAGGAAGTCCAGGCCGCGCCGGTGGCGAGCGCGGACTTCCTCACGATCACCGCCCACGCCGGTTCCGCGGCCGGCGCGGCGTCTCTAGCGAACGCATTCGCACGGGCTCTTATCACCATTCAGAGCAGCGCCAGCCGCGCGCAGGTACGCGCCGCGATCACGCAGACCGAACGCGAACTTGCGGGCCTCGGCGGTTCGCAGGGCGAAAGCGAGCGCGCTTCGGCGCGCCAGCAGCTACTGCAGCTGAGGCTGCTGCTCGCGGTGCCGGCGCTCACGGTCGCGCAGGTCTCCCCGGCGCGGCCTCCTGAAGCTCCCGACTCGCCGCGGCCGCGGCGCGACGCGGCGTTCGCGTTCGGGCTTGCCCTGCTGCTCGGGATCGCGCTCGCCTACGCGCTCGAGCCGTGGCGTGCGATCGCGTCCAGATAGGCCCGCTCGTGCGCTGCGAGCGCCGCGTCCCAGCTGAACGCGAGCGCCCGCTCGCGGGCGCGCCGGGCCAGCTCGAGACGGGCCTGCTCATCACGCAGCAGGCGCACGATCCCTGCCCCCAGCTCTGCCGGGGAGAGGATGAGGCCATCACGCCCGTCCGCGAGCACGTGGCGCGCTCCCGGGTTGGGCGTGGCCAGCACCGGGGTGCCCCGTGCCATCGCCTCGAGGTAGGGCAAGCCGAAGCCCTCGTAGGAGCTCGGCAGGCAGAACAGCCACGCCCGGCTGTAGAGCTCGGCGAGCGTCGCGTCGTCGGGCGCCCCCAGCCATTCGACTCCTGTGCCCGCGACCTCCTGGCTGACCCTGGGCCCGGCGGGCTCCTCGCACACCATTTGCAGACGCGCGTTGGGAACCCGCGGCAGCACCTCGCGCAGGAAGACCTCGTGCAGTAGCCGCCCGCGCTTGCGCCCCTCCCAGGTCCCGACGAACAGCACGGTGGGCGGCCCGCCGCGGGCGAGGTCCGCGGCCGCCGGGACGTCCACTCCGATCGGCAGCGGACCGCGTGAGCGGTAGGGGCGGCCGTCTCCGGGGACGAGGCCGTAGCTGCCGGTGGCAAGCCGCGCGGCCAGGAGCTCCCCGGCGAAGCACGCGAGCTGCAGCGCGCGCCGGCGCGCGCGGGTGGCGTGGCGTGCCTCCATCAGCGCGGAGCCGTGGAAAGTGCGGACGGTGGGAACCCCGCGGCGCAGGTAGAACCAGTCGTCGCCGTGCAGGTGCACCACATCGAGGTCGGAGGTGTCGAGCAGGTTGAAGGCAGCGGAGACGAGGGATATGCGCGCGAGGGTGTACTCGCCGAGGCCCGCGGGTCGGAGCGCCACGCTCTCGTAGCGCGCATCGGGGGGAGCGGGGGAGAAGGAGGCGACGCGCACGCGGTGCCCACGCTGGGCGAGGCGGTTGCTGAGGCGGTGGATGTGGATGTCCACACCACCCGGCTTGCGCCCGGCGCGCGGCAGCGATGCGCTGAGCACCCCGATGTGCAGCCTGCTCACGGCGCGGGCCTCGCGCGTCTGTCCCACAGCCAGTAGGAGAGGACCCCGGCGACCAGCCAGTAGTAGGGCCCGACGGGCGAGGCGGAGCTGCTGGGCCCGGCGAAGTAGGTCGCGGCGATGCCGAACAGCCCGGCGGCCAAGCCGGCGAGCAGCACGCGCACCTGGGGGTCCGCGACGCGGCGGATCCGCGTCGCGGAGGCCAGCAGCAGGCGGGCGTCGAGCGCGAGGAAGAGCAGGAGGCCGGCGACGCCAAGCTCGACGACGAGGAAGTTGAACTCGGTCTCCCCGTTGAGCCCCGTGTGGCCCGCACCTGCGATGAGGGCCGCCGGGCCGGTCGAGCCGAGGCCGGCGCCGAGCGGGAACTGCGCCATGTACCCCGGCAGCAACGGCAGGCTGGCGCCACGGGCGGAGGCGGTGGTCGCGAGGAGGTTCGCGGGCGAGATCGTGTTGTAGCGCTCGAACAGCCCGCTGCGCCCCGCCCCCGCGAGGGTGGAGAGGACCAGGACGAGGATCAGCCCGCCCACGGCGACGCTCGCGAGCGTGGGCACCAGGCGCCGGGCGCTGGAGGCCAGTGCGACGAACGCAAGCAGCGCGGCGACCGCCGCGAGCACGTCCGCGCGCCCCTGGGAGGTGACGATCGCGAGCAGCGCGCCGGCGGACAGCGCGAGCACCAGCCAGCGCGGCGGCGCGCGCCGCCCGAGCCCGAGCAGGGCGAGCGCGGGAGCGAGTGCGAGCATGCCGATGAGCCCGCCGTCGCCGGCATCGGAACCGAGTCCGAACGGCCGCGTGTGCTCGACCCCGGCGCTGTCGGTGAACGTCCGTCCGGAGACGGGGCCGGTGCCGTAGACGCGCGCGGCGTAGCCCGGCCCCCAGGCCGCGAGCTGCGCGGGGGTGAGGCGGAACTGCAGGTAGCCGACGACGCCGTTGGCTGCGGCCACCACGAGCAGCAGCACGCACAGCCCCCGCAGCCGTCGGGTGCTGCGCAGCTCGCTGTAGCCGAGGAAGAACAGCGGCACGAACTCCAGATGGGGGCGCAGCGAGGCGAGCGCGTGAGCGGTGGAGACGTTGCCGGGGTTGAGCACCTGCACGAGCACGACGCCGACATAGAGCAGCACCCAGCCCCCGAGCGGGGGGAGCGTGAGCGGCTGCCGGCGTAGGATCCGCCGACACAGCGCGCCGAGCGCAATCGCGTAGAGCAGGCCGTCGCGGGCGAGCGTGATGGCGCTCGAGTTGGTGCGCAGCTTCAGATAACCGTCGAGCAGTCCGAGGTACAGCAGCAGCACGGCGAGGGTGTACTCGTAGCGCTCGCTGAGGAACAGCCAAAGGAGCACCACGATCCCGAGTCCCGCGACGGTGATGGTCAGGGCATTCATCGGCTCGCAGCGGTCCGCAGGGCGTTCATCGGCCCGCAGCGGTCCGCAGGAAGGTCCCCACGCCCGCGAGGCGCCCGCCGTTCGCGGCGAGGATCTCGCGCAGCGCATGCCGGGGCCGTGGGGAGCGCGCGAACGTGGGGAGCGCGAGTGCCAGGCCGGGAGCGGCGCGGGTACCCACGAGCAGCCGGTAGCTGAGCGCGAGCGGCCTCTGCCACACCGGCAGCAGGCTCAGGAGCACGAGCAGCTCGTTGTGGTGCTCGTCGCGAATCGCGGTCAGGGTGCGACGCTCGCGCCCGTCGCCGTCGAAGCGCGTGGCGGGGAAGTGGTCGACGCGGATGGCGGGGTCGTAGAACACCCGCCACCCGGCGCGGCGGATCGCAAGGGTGCTCTGCATGTCGTTGTGGACCTGGGCTCCGCTGCCGCGCAGGCGCTCGTCGTAGGGGGCCAGGCAGGCCGTGCGCACAGCCATGCAGGCGCCCTTGAGGAAGTCGACGTCCTGCGGCGGAGCGAGCCGGTGGTGGTTGCCGACGAGGCGGGTGGAGCGGCGCACACGCCCGACCTCCGTGGCGGTCTGCGCCTCCCCCGCGACCGCACCGCGTCCGTTGCGCTGTGCGTGGTGGACGATGTCGCGTCCCCCGATGGCGCCGATGCTCGCGTCTCCGGCGAAGCCGTCCGCGATCCGCTCGAGCCAATCCGGGTGGGCCACGCAGTCGTCGTCGGTGAACGCGACTACCTCGGTCCGCAGGCGGCGGCGCGCGGCGGCGAGCGCAGCCACCTGGCCGGGCTCGCGCACCGTCACGAGCTCGAGCTCGGCGGGTGTCGCGCGACCCTCGATGCACCGGCGGCTCTCGGTGTCGTCCTCGCGCAGCACGACGATCGTCTGCTCGGCGGGCCGCGTCTGGCGGGCGAGGGCGTCGAGGCAGCGATCGAGCTCGGCGGGCCGCTGGTAGGAGGGCACGACGACCGCGACCGACAGGCTGGGGGTGTGCGATGGGGGGGCGCTCGGCGTGGGGGACGTGGGGGTGGGGTCGCTCGACACGGGGCTGCTCATGGGCGGGCGCGGCTCATGCCGCGGGCGTTGGCTGCTCGAGCGCCCCGGGGCGGCGCAGGCGCCGCAGCAGCGGGCGCGGGTCGAACTCGCCGGGGCGGGGCACGAGCAGCTCGGCGAGCGCCAGCCCGAACCTCGCTCGCGCGCCGGCGAGGAGGATCGCGAACGTCACCGTGTACGCGGCGGCGCTCACGAGCGCGGCCCCGAGACCCCCGAGTGGGCCGAGCAGCAGCAGCAGGCCGACGACGGTGATCCCCACCGAGACGGCCTCGCTCGCCGCGACGATCCGCGGCCGGCCCGCACCGAGCAGCGCACTGGTCAGCACCTGGGTCCCGGCGTTGGGCACCGACGCGGCGATCAGCACGAGCGCCATCGGAACGGCCGCGCTGAAGCTCGTGCCGAACAGCAGCGGCAGCGCGAGCGGGCACAGCGCGGCCAGACCCGCGCCGACGAGCACCGAGACGAGCAGGCTCACGCGGCAAAGCTGCGCCCCGAGCGCCTCCTCGCCGCGCGCGACGCGGGGCAGCAGTGCGGGGCCGAGCGCACCGGCGAAGATGTTCGTGACTCCGGCGAGGCTCACCGCCACCGCGTAGAGCCCGAGCTGGCGTGGGGAGACCAGTGACACCATCAGTAGCTGGTCCAGGCGGGCATTGGTGAGCGTGCTGGCCTGCCACAGCCACGCCGGCAGGCCGAAGCGCAGGCTGCGTCGCAACAGGGCGCGGCGCACGCGCAGCCGCCCGGCGCCTCGCAGCACGCCGAGCGTGGGCACGATCGCCGCGAAGGCCGCCGCGAGCACGAGCGCGGCGGCCTCGGGGAGCCCGAGGTCTCCAAGCGCGAACAGCACCGTGGTGCCGAGCAGCGCGACAGCGGCCGGCGCGAGGCGCGCACCGAGCACTGCTCGCCAGCGCTGCTGTCCGTTGGCGACGCCGAGCAGCAGGGTGCCCCATAGCAGCAGTGGCATCGCGAGCATCGCGACCAGCAGCGCCACCCGCACGGGTTCGCGCCCCTGCGCGAAGTAGGAGGAGATCGGGACTGCGGCCGCGGCGGTGAGTGCGCCGATCGCGAGGTAGAGGAGACCGACCGACCCGAGCAGGTCCCCGACCGGCTCGCGGCGAGACGTTTCCCGCGTCGCAAAGGCGGGGAGCCCCAGTCCGAGCAGCACGGGCCCGAGGCTCACGGGCACCGCGACCGCGGCCAGCGCGCCCCGCCCGCTCGGACCGAGGCTGCGCGCAAGCAGCGGACCGGTGACGAGGCCGGCGGCCATGAAGGCGGCGTTGGCGCCGGACAGGCGAGCGACAACCGAGCGCAGGCGCACGGCCGAAGTGTAAGGACCGCTCAGCGTCAAGCGCTCGCCATGCGGCACTTGGTCACCAAAAGGTAACCATTGACTTCTCAGCGGAGTCCGTATTCGAGCGTGAGCAGCCGCGGGTAGTCGGTGACGACGAGCTGGAACACTGCTCTGCCGCCGCGGCTGGAGAGGCAGCGTGCCGGGGTGTAGCGGTCGCGTAGCGGGTCGTAGACGCGCACCTTGGGGCACCCCGAGTGTCTGGGAAGGCCGCTCAGCGCGATGCGGAACCGCTCTCCGGGGAGGTCGTAGCGGGCGAGGTCGCCCGCGGGCAGCTCGGGCCGGTAGAGGGTCGCGATGTCGCGCGTCATCACGTACACCGGGATCACGAAGCGCGAGGGCGAGGATTGAAAGGGGAACACCGCGAGCACGTCGCGGTCATACAGAGAGGGGTGCTCCGGCGTACCGTCCCCGGCGAACTGGGCGTGGTCGCCCAGCTGGGAGATCCAGCGCAGCCGCAGGTGCCGCAGGGCGCGCCCCGGCCCGGGGCCCCTGAAGGTGTCGAGCAGGCGGCCGAGACTGGTGGTTGTTTCCCCGCCGAGCGCGTTGCTCGGATGAGCGCTCGGATTGGTGGCGAGCGCCGCGGTGAACGCCTGGTTCACGAAGCTGAGTTCCCCGGCGTTGCTCGGAGCGTAGAAGTAGACGCGGCCCATGCCCTTGGCGACCATCGCGACGAGGCTGCGCAGCAGCGCCTTGGCCTGCATGTGGCGCACGTCGGCGGCGGTGAGCATGGCGGGCGGCGCTCCCTGCGGGGCCGCGGCCGGCGTGGTCGGGTCGGCCCCGCTGGGGTCGATGTTGTACTCGGTCATCCACGTCTGCGGAGGGGCGCCGCCGGGGACCGCCACGTGGCGTCCGTGGGGTGTGCCGTAGATGTCGGTGGTGATCGGTGCGAGGTCGCGGATCTCGGTCTCGGTCTGGGTGTCGGTGAGGAAGTACTCGGGGAAGAACGAGCGGTAGGTGGGCACGAAGAACGGGCTCCGCGGGAGGCTTGCGCCGGGGCGGACGTCGTCGAAGTCGGGGAGGCCGAGCGCGTTGAGCGGTTCGATCGGGCTAACCACGTCCTGGACGGGGAACTGGAGCGACCCCGCGTAGAGGTGCTTGCTGAGCGCGGTCGTGCCGGGCGGCAGCAGGGTGGGCGCTGCGAACGGGGTCTCGCTGGCGAACCCGTCGCTCACGCCGACGCCGCGGCCGATGCCGTTGGCGGGGTCGCGGATGTAGGCAACGGTGGCGTCGAGCAGCGCCGCTTCGATGTCGCCCCCGCCCGCTTCGCGCGAGGGCGCATAGTAGTTGTCCGCGTCGAGGAACTGCGAGCCGAAGCTCATCTCGTTCCATACCTCGAGGTCGTACCCATCGGGTCCAAGGATGCTCTGGGCCTCATGGGCGACGGTTCCCACGTAGGCGAGCCACCCGCGCAGCGTCTCCTGGAAGGCCGGGTTGGGGGCGCCATCGGGAAGCTGCGGGGTCCCGAACGGGGGGTAGAGCAGCGTGGTGGC
This sequence comes from uncultured Solirubrobacterales bacterium, assembly GCA_963742275.1. Taxonomy (GTDB): domain Bacteria; phylum Actinomycetota; class Thermoleophilia; order Solirubrobacterales; family Solirubrobacteraceae; genus Palsa-744. Next base: position 2,009,852 of record CAVUKU010000001.1, read on the forward strand.
GGGATGCCCACCGGCGGGAAGGGCGGCACCCAGAGGGCGCGAGAGGGTGGCGAGCCCCGCCGGGGAGACCGAGGTGATGAGCACGTCCGCATCGCCGCCGAACCCGAGGTCGTCGAAGCCCGTGCGGCCGTCGGCGACGAGCGCGGCGCTCGCCGGGTCCAGGGTCACCGTGGTGCTCCCCGCGGGCGCCGCCGCGAGAGTGCGCAGCGTGACGCTCTGGGAGGGAGTGGGATCGCCGCTGTTGGCGTTGAGCAGGATCAACGGCCGCAGGCCGTTGGCGCGCAGCGCGGTGAGGATCGCTCTGACGCCCTGTTCATCGGCGAAGCGGCTGGGGTCTTCGAAGGAGAGCTCGTTCCAGGAGAGCTCGACACGCGCCTGGGTGAAGCCGCGGTCGCGGAGCAACCGCGCGAGTCCGGGGGCTTCGGCGGGAGTCGCGTTGAAGTCGGCGCCGAGCGCGTGGAGGATCCGCGACGCGGGCCACGTGTCGAGATATGCGCGCCACGGCTGGATCCAGAAGGAGCGCGTCCCAAAGGGCGCCTCGCCGAGGAACCGCGGGTCGATCGGGTCCGTCAGGGTGTGCCAGCTCGCCGTGGCTGTGCTCTGCCTCCCCCGGTGCGAATGCGCTACCCGGTGAAAGTGCGGCGCTCCCGCGGACTCCCGGCTCGGCGTGGCCGCGGGACTGGCGGTGGATACCGCGAACGACTGCACCCCGAGCAGTGCGCCAAGCAGCAGGCAGGCCGCGATCCGCCGTGCCACCGACGCCGCCGCCAAGCGCCGCCGCCCGCGAGCTGCCTCGTATCCGAGCACGTCTCACGATCGGCCCGGATTCCGCTCGCGCGAGGGGGGCGTGAAGCGCTGGACGGATGTACGAGACTGCGGCGCGCCTCGATCGCCGTCCGCCGCGCCTGGCGGCGGACGACATCGGCCCCCGGCGCGGCTCTCTGGCGAGACTGCGTCAGCCGCAGTGCAGCGTGAAGCTCTGGGTGCTGTGCGCCGAGGCCATGCTGCCGCCTTCATACCACCCGGTCAGCTTGTAGGCGCCGGGGCGCAGTTTTGTGAACTTGAAGCTGCCCGTGGCGTTGCTGACAAGCGGACGAGCTGACTTGTGTATGCGCTTGTCATGCTGGCTGACTCCCTTCAGCTCCAGGCGCGCGTGTCCGCTCGCTTCCTTGACTTCGGGCTTGACTGTGAAGTCCACCTGCACGGAGCAGCCCTTGGCCGACTTGGCGACGTGCGTGAAGGTGAAGATCGACTGCTGGGGCATGCAGTAGAGACCGGTGCAGCTAGAGCGCGCGGAGGCTGCACCGGCGTTCGCCGTCGTCGCCAATGCGAATACCAGCACCAGCAGCGCGCAGGCCCCCAGCAGCAGCGACGCCTCGATGCGGCGGGTGCGCGGGCTGTGCAGCGAGCGCTGCAGCACCTTGACAAGTGGGACCACAGTGGTGCGCAGCAGCAGACCCGAGTCGCTGGCCAGCGTGCGGGAGCGGATGTAGCGTAGGTCGATCTCGAGCTTGCGGGGCATGATCTGCTCCTCGTAGTAGCGCAGCGGTTCCTGCTGCAGGGTCAGTAGATGGGACTCGCTAGCGTACTCTATGGCCGCTGGGCCGGTGATGCCGGGCAGCACGCTCAGGATCTCGTGGTACTCGCGTGGGTAGCGGGCCACGAACTCGGGAACCTCCGGACGTGGCCCAACCAGGTGCATCTCGCCGTGGATGACGTTCCACAGCTGGGGCAGCTCGTCGAGCTTGGTCAGCGACAGGAAGCTCCCGATCGGGGTGAAGCGCTCGTCGTTGTGGACCGTCAGCGGACCGCCCGCGGCGGCGTGGCGCATCTTGCGGAACTTGAGCATCTGAAAGGTGTGACCGTCGCGTCCCACGCGAGTCGAGCGGTAGAGCACCGATCCGGGGGAATCGATGTAGATCAGCAGCGCGATGACTGCTGCGAGGGGGAGGACGAGCGGGAGTACCAGCAGGCAGATGGCGAGATCGAAGACCCGCAAGGAGCGCGATTCGTGGGGCAGCGTGGACGCGGGTGCGAGCGAGTCGGCGTAGTTGGTCGCGCTGGTGGCCCTGCACGGGTCCGCCAGCTCTCCACGGGTCCCCCCGTCCGCTGTCTGCGAGGTGGCTTGCATCTGCGCCGGATGCTCGCCGCTGCGCAGGAGGAGGGTGTTAACAATGGGTGAAACAGTCGGCTCCCGGGGGCGGGTGCCCGTAGGATCGGGCCGCAATGCGCGCCCTGGTCACCGGCTGCGCGGGCTTCATCGGCTCGCATCTCACCGAGACGCTGCTCGACGCGGGTCACAGCGTGGTCGGGATCGACTGCTTCAACGATAACTATGGCCGCGAGCAGAAGCTCGCCAACCTCAGGCAGGTGCGCGAGTGGAGGGACTTCGAGTTCGTCCCGATCGATCTCAGCCGCGGCGATCTGCTCGCATTCGTGCGCCGCGCCGACGTGGTCTTCCATCTGGCCGCCGAGCCCGGTGTCCGCTCGAGCTGGGGAGCGCGCTACGAGCGATACGTGCAGAACAACATCATCGCCACCCAACACCTGCTCGAGGCGTGCCGGGCGGTCGGGGAGGTCCGTGTGGTGTTCGCCTCCTCCTCGTCGGTGTATGGGGACGCCGGTCGCTCGGGGGACCCCTCGCCGCAGTCCCCGGCGGACTTCCCCACGCGACCGATCTCGCCCTACGGCCAGACCAAGCTCAGCGCGGAGCACCTCTGCAGGCTCTACCGGCGCGAGTTCGGCCTGGATGTCGTGTGCCTGCGGTACTTCACCGCGTTCGGTCCGCGGCAGCGGCCCGACATGGCATTTCACATCTTCCTGCGCGCCGCTCTGCGCGGCGCGCCGATTACGGTCTTCGGCGACGGCCGCCAGACGCGGGACTTCACCTACGTGGAGGATGTGGTGAGCGCCACGATCGCGGCCGGCACCACGCCGGAGCTGCGCGAGCCGGTGCTCGACATCGGCGGCGGCTCCCCCACCAGCTTGCTGCAGGCACTGGAGGTGATCGAGGAGCTGGTGGGGAGGCCGCTGCAGATCGAATATGCCGAGCGCGAGCACGGCGAGGTCCGTGACACCCGGGCGCAGACCGCGCCGGCGCGTGAGGCGCTTGGGTTCTGGCCGCGGACGAGCCTCGAGCGGGGACTGGAGGCCGAGCTTCGGTGGATCGTCGAGTTGCTGGACAGCGACCGGGCGAGGCTCGCGGCGTGAACCTCCTCGCCGGTGGACCCTCGCGGCGCTCGCGCCGCGCCACGCGGTGGAGCGCGTGCAGCCCGGACGGTCGGCCGTGAGGTCGGCCACGTGAGGGTGCTCGTAACCGGTGCGGCCGGGCTGATCGGGCGGCCCACCGTGCGGCTGCTGGCCGAGGGGGGCCACGAGGTGCTTGCCACCGACCTGCGCCCCGTCCCCGCGGATCAGCGTCAGCTCGCCGGCGAGCACTATTCCATCCGGTGGCTGCAGCTGGACGTCAGACGGGGCGTGCGCGTGAGGGCCGCGCTGGCGGAGCTCCGGCCCGACGCGGTCGTGCACCTGGCGGCCAGGCACTTCATCCCGTGGTGCGATCGCTTTCCGGCCGCGACGCTGAGGACGAACGTGCTCGGTACCCAGAACGTCGTGGACGCGATGCGCGAGCTCCGCGGGGCAAGGTTGGTGTTCGCCTCATCGGCCGCCGTCTACGGGCCCTGCGCCGAGCGGTTGCGCGAGGGCCATCCACTGGACCCCGACGACATCTACGGCACCTCGAAGGCGACCTGCGAGCGCCTGCTGGAGCTTGCACTGCGGCGCGATCCCGATGCGAGCATGGTGGTGCTGCGGCTGTTCAACACGATCGGCCCCGGGGATCCCCATGCCCATCTCGTGCCGCGTCTGATCTCCGAGCTCGGCCGGGACGGGCGGCGCGTGCGGGTCGGGAACCTGGGCAGCGTGCGCGACTACGTCGACGTCGAGGATGTCACGCGGGCGATCCGTGCGGCGGTGTGCAGCGACCTGCCCGGGCTCACCGTCGCGAACGTGGGAACCGGGGTGGGCCGCTCCGTCGGGGAGGTCGTGCAGGCGCTCGGCGCGCTCGTGGGCCACCCGCTGGAGGTCGTCTCGATCCCCGCGCGCCGGCGGGCGGTGGACAGGCCCTTCCTGGTGGCCGATCCCGCGCGAGCGCGCGAGCTGCTCGGGTGGGAGCCGCAGGTCGCGTTCGAGGCGGGGCTCGCACGGACGTTGCTGGCCGACAGCGCGGCGCCTCTCCTGGCAGCGGCGTGATGCGCCTCTACAGCGGCGGGTGTGATGCGCCTCTCATGGGGGCGGCGTGAGCATGATGCCTCTCCTGGGGACGGCGTGAGGCCTGAGCTGCGCCCGCGCGTGCTGCTCGCCGGCGACTTCCCCGAGCATCCGCCACTGACGCTCGGCGGGATCCAGGCGGTGACCTGGCAGCTCGCCAGCGGTCTGGCGAGGATCGGAGACTTCGAGGTCCACACCGTCGCCTGCGAGCCCTTCTGGCACGCGCCGCCCCGGCGGGCGTGGCGGCGGCGGTGGGGTGGGTGCACCGCGCACTACCGGCGCTCCCCCCGGCGCCTTCCGCACGTGGTCTGCGCCTGGACGAGCGAAGCTGAGTACGTCCGCCGGCAGATCCGCACGACCGGGGCGCAGCTCGTGCACGCGCACGGACAGGTCGGCTATACGATCGGGGCGATCCGCAGCGGCGTGCCCCACGTACTGACCCCTCACGGAATGCTCAGGCTCGAGAAGCGCGCCTCCGCGGGCGCCGCGACGGTGGGCCGCGAGCGCCTGCGACAGGCGCTGTGGAACGCCACCGAGGACTGGTGCCTGGAGCACGCCGAGCATGTGGTCGCGATCAGCCCGTATGTGCGCAGCCTGATCGCGCCACGCACCAGGGGGCATCTGCACGAGATCCCCAACCCCGTGGACGCGGGCTTCTTCGCGCTGGAGCGCCCCGCGGGGCAGCCCCGCGAGCCGGTCTTGCTCACGGTCGGCTGGCTGAACGCGCGCAAGCGCCAGGAGCTGATCGTGCGCGCGCTGCCCGCGGTCCGCGAGCGGATCCCAGGAGCGCGTCTGCGGATCGTCGGCAACGTGGAGGCCGCCGATGGCCGGCGCCTGCAGGAGCTACGACGGCTGATCGATGAGCTTGGGCTCGGGGACGCCGTGGAGCTCCTTCAGCACGTGCCGCATGAGCGGCTGCTGGAGGAGTACCGCGATGCCTCCGTCTATGTCCACGCCGCCGAGGAGGAGAGCTCGCCGGTCGCTGTCGCCCAGGCGATGGCGGCGGGTCTGGCGCTCTGCGCGGTGGAGATCCCCGGGCTGCGTCATCTGTTGGTGGACGGCCAGACCGGTGTCTATGCGCGCGAGCCCACGCCCGCGGCGCTGGCGCAGGCAATCGCCGGTGTGCTCGACGATCCGCATGTGGCGCGATCCCTGGGGGAGTGCGCGAGGGCGCAGGCGCGGGCGCGCTTTCACCCATCGGTAGTCGCCGGTGCCACGGCGAGGCTGTATCACGAGGTCCTCGCTGGTGCGGGTGTATAGGCTGTGCCACGTATGCCACGAGGTGCTGCCCGCGCGGGCGGATAGGCACGCGGCACGTGCCATGAGGCTCTAGCAGGCGCAAGCGGATAGTCTGCGCCGCGTTTAGATAGATGGGCAAAAGATGACGGACTCTCGGTTGACTCTTCGCGACATCGGTCTGCTGCTGCGCAGACGTGCGCCCATCCTGCTGCTCGTGTTCCTGGTCACGCTCGGCGTGGGCATCGCCCTGGCGAGCACCCGCGCCAAGCACTACCAGTCCCAGGCGAAGGTCGTGCTGACCCCGGTGCTCGGCAAGAACCTGACCTTCATCCCCGCCCAGGAAAGCCTGCAGGCGTTGATCAACGCCTACGCCGAGACCGCCCGTTCGTCCTCCAGCATCGCCGCCGCGGAGGCCGTACTGGGGCGCTCGCTGGAAGGGAGCGCCTCGTCGTTCACGCAGGCCGGGGACAACAGCGTCACACTCACCGCCGAAACAGCCTCGCCGCTGAGCGCCCAGCAGGACACGGCGGCCCTGCTGAAGGTCTTCGAGGCCTCGATGCACCGCAACACGTTCTTCACCGTGAGCCTCATCTCCCCGCCCTCGCTGCCGACGCAGGCGGTGCAGCCCCGCCCGCCGCTGATCATCGGCTCGGCCGCGCTGCTCGGCCTCGTGCTCGGGATTCTCTTCGCCACGCTGGTGGATTACATCCGGCGCTCCCCCGAGCCCCATCGGCCGGTCCCGGGCTGAAGGCCGATGCAGGGCGCCGCCCGGCAGTCACAGCTCGCATCGCAACCTGCCTCCGGGTTTCCGCCAACCGTGCCTGCCTCCGGGTTCCGGCCAGTCGTGCCTGCCTCCAGGTTCCCGTCGGCCGTGCGGCCCGCCTCCGTGCGGCCCCTCGCTGCGAGCCGGGCCGAGCCGATCAGGGTGACCCACGTGATCACCGGCCTGGAGCTGGGGGGCGCGGAGATGATGCTCTACAAGCTGCTCGGGGCGCTCGATCGCGAGCGCTTCGACCCCACGGTGATCTCGCTCTCGACCCTCGGCCCGCTCGCCCCGCGGATCGCGGGTCTGGGGATCCCGGTGAGTGCACTCGGGATGTCCCCCGGGTTGTCGATCGCCCACCCGCCCGTGCGCCCGCTCGCACGCCTGGCCCGCCGCCTGAGTGCTCGCCGCCCCCAGGTCGTGCACACCTGGATGTACCACGCCGACCTGCTCGGTGGCGCGCTCGCGCGGGTGAGCGGCGACGCGAAGATCATCTGGGGTGTGCGGGGCAGTCTGGACCCACAGTTGTCCAAGCGCAACTCCCTGCTGGTGGCGCGCGCCTGCGCGCTGACCTCGCGTGTGCTGCCCGACCGCATCGTGTCGTGCTCGCAGCGGCTGGCCGAGATGCATGTGGAGCTCGGGTACGACTCCCGCCGGATGCTCGTGATCCCCAACGGCTTCGACCTCTCGCTGCTGGCGCCCGACGAGGCGTTGGGCGTGCGCACGCGGGAGCGCCTGGGTGTGCGTGAGGGCGAGCTGCTGGTGGGGAACGTCGGGCGCTACCACCCTCAGAAGGACCACCGCGCGTTCGTGCGCGCCGCGGGCGAGATCGCGCGCGAGCGCCCGGACGTGCGCTTCGTGCTGTGCGGCCCGGGGGTCGATCGCGCCAACGGCGAGCTCGCCGGCTGGATCGCGCAGGCGGGGATCGCCGGGCGCTGTGAGCTGCTCGGGCCGGTGGAGGACCCGCGCGGGGTGTTCAACGCCCTGGACGTGCTGGTCTGCTCCTCGGCGTTCGGGGAGGGCTTTCCCAACGTGCTGGGGGAGGCGATGGCGTGCGGGGTGCCGTGCGTCACCACCGACGTGGGCGACGCCGCCGCGATCGTCGCCGACACCGGCCGGGTGGTGGCGGCTCGCGACTGGCGCGCGCTGGCGGGCGAGGTCCAGGCAGTGCTCTCGCTGCCGGGTGGCGAGCGCCGCGCGCTCGGGGAACGGGCGCGCGCGCGGGCGCAGCAGAACTACTCACTGAAGGATGTGGTCGGCCGCTTCGAGGCTCTCTACCTGGAGCTCTGTGCCGGCGGGTGAGCGACGATCCACCGCGCCTGCCGGTGTGCACTGATCTATGGGGGCTGGGCGCGGATGGGGGCTAGGCGCGGGCTCGGCCCCGCGTTCAGGGCGCCTTGGCGTAAGCGTAGAACGCGGGCTTGGGTGTGCCGTTCGCGGTCATCAGCCCCTCGGTGATGTTCCCGGTGATCGAGGAGGGTTCGTCCAGCAGCTCATACCAGCCGAGGCCCGCCACGTAGGGAACGGAGTCGGCGAGCCTGTAGGCGGCGGCCACCCACTTGGCCTGCACGGGGCGGCTGACGTAGTAGTCGAAGGCGCGGTTGGAGGTGTTGCTGGAGATCCCGAACTCCGACAGCCACAGCTTCGGGGCCGGCCCGTGCCCGGCGTAGGCGCTCGCCAGTTCATGGTCGAGTGTGCCGATGTCGTCGATGTCGCGCACCGCCGGCGAGTAGGGCGCGGCGAGCCTTGGGTAGCGTGTCGAGTAGGGGTTGTGCCCGTAGAAGTCCATCCGCGGAGGGGCGCCGTCGGGCAGCCGCAACCAGCGCAGGAAGTCGCTCGCGGAGACTTCTCCCACGGTGTAGGTCATGCCGCCGATCACCATGTTCGCGGGGCTCACCGCCTTGAGCGCTTCGTAGGCGGCTTCGAGCAGCAGGGCATAGCGCTGCGGGCCGACCGGCGAGTTGGGCGGCGTCGGGTTGAAGTTCCCATCCCTGGTGACCTCGCCCCAGATCATCCAGTAGTGGACCGAGGGGTAGCGTCGGCTGGCGGCCTGCAGGAAGGCCCCGTATTCGGCGGGGTCTTCCGGTGCCCAGGAGGAGGCCTGACCTCCGTTCGCCCAGCGGGGACTGCCTTTGACCATCACCGCCAGGCTGATGCCGTAGCGGGCGGCTTCGGCGGTGGCCTGTTCGAGCTCCGCCGGCCAGATGTAGGCGGGGTCGGCCGGATTGGCGGGTTCGCTCGGGCGCGTGTGCGCGACGTCCGCCCAGATGAGCTGCAGCTCGAGTACCTGCACCCCAAGACGGTGGTAGACGGGGAACGCCGAGGAGCCGTCAGGCATCGTGAGGGGACCCCAGATCATCTTCAGCGCGTGACCCCCCGAGGCGTGTCCGTGGGTGTGCTTGGAGTGTCGCCGGGCGGCGTGGGCAATCCCCGGGGGATGGGACATCAGCGAGTCGCCGTGTGAGCCGCGAGCCCGCTGCTCGACGCGCGCGGTTGCGGACGATGTCAGCGTCAGGGCCACCAAACCGACGAGAGTTGCAAGCGTGGGTCTCGGGAGGTGTTTTGAAACGGTCGGCACGCCGGGGAGATTTGCGGCGGTGCGCCGTAGGCCAGCTCTCATCGCTGCGGCCATGCTAAGCGAGGTTGGCCGGCCGGGAAAGTGAAACCCCCGTTTCTTCACAGGTGGCTTTCAGTTTGTTCACAACCTGCCGGTTTGTCTAGATTCGGCCGTCCGCGCGCGTTAGGATCAAGCCGGTATGGGGAGCGATTCTCGCGAGAGAGCTCGCTCGCAGGCCATCGCCCGAGTAGCGTCCGTGGAGCTTCACGAGGTGTGTGGTGGTGGTCGGGTTCACCAGCACCAGGCCGTCCGAGAAGCGTCGGCTGTAGACGCCCGAGGGCTCTTCCCGGGCGGGAGCGAGGGCCTTACCGATCGGCGCGTCGTAGTCCGGGAACCAGGTTTCCACGCCGTAGTCGGTGTCGTTCTGCAGGGTGAAGGTGGCACGACCCGCGGCCCCCAGGAGCATCGAGGCCCAGCCGTAGCGCGCCGCCGAGGAGTCGTGAACGCTTGACTCGGTGAGCCCGATGAACCACTTGCCCTCCCGCTGGGAGCGCTGCAGGATCGCGAGCTCGGTCCGCCATTCCGCGCTCGAGCGATACCCCTGACCGGGGGTGTCGGTGAACTTGACGAAGTGCTCGTCCATCGCCCCGTCGAGGTACTCGAGCCAGCGCATGCCGGTCGCCTCGTAGTTGGGCCACGAGCCGATGTTGGCCATCACCAGCTTGCCCGCGGCGTGGATCCGGGGGACGATGTAGGCGAGCGCCGAGGTCGTGGCCGCCGCGTAGGCGGTGTCGGTGGGGTACTGGGCGACGTTGGCGGGATCGTGGTAGTAGCGGATCGTCGGATCGACGTTGTCCATGAACACGCCGCTCCAGCCCTGGCTGACCAGCTCGTGTACGACCTCGTCGGTCCAGGCCTGCTGAAAGCCACGGTTGCCGATGTTCATCGCCCATAGGTAGGAGTAGCCACGACACTGAATCGGCTGGCCGTCGAGGGTGCGCAGCAGCCAGCTCGGGTGCCCGTCGACGGCCTGTTCGTAGGTGACCCCATCGGGCGAGACGCCGTCGACGGGTGCGTAGCTGCTGGTGTTGGCGAGGTCCTTGTACTCGAGCACGATCAGGTGGGGGTTGGCGGCTTTCAACCGGTGCATGAGCGCCTGCTGCCAGGGCAGCAGGACCACGATCCGGCTGCGGGCAGCCGTCAGGGGGACGTCCGGCCATGCTTTCCCGGGGCGAATCGCGAACCGCAGATGGCCGGCGGTCGGGGTGCTCCCCGCATGACGCGTGGCAGGGGTGTCCGCCCGGTGGCCGGCGGTCGGCGTGCCCGCCGGATGATGGGCGGTCGGGGCGCTCACCGCGGCGGAGCCAGGTGCGGCGTAGTAGGCGCAGAGCAGCAGCGTGAGGGCGATCGCGCGGCGCATCTTCGATCTCAGTCGGCGCGACCGGGCCGGCGAATAAGGGCCGGAGGGGCAAGATCGGAGAGCTGTCTAGCGCTTTACATGTCTTTCACACGAGCTCGGGGGCGGGCGAATATAGATGTCACCGTGGAGCATCAAGGGAGCGTGGACTCGACGCCGACAGGCGATCGACGACGGATGGCCGCTCGAGCCAGGCGCTTGTGTGGTGGCGCACTGCTGGTGTCCGCTCGAGCCAGACGCTTGTGTGGTGGCACGCCGCTGGTGTCCGCTCGAGCCAGACGCCTGTTCGGTGGCGCGCTGCTGGGGGCGTCGCTGCTAGCAGCGCTCGTCGCGATCGGAGCCTCGTCGGCTGCGATGGGCTCGAGCACGGTGTACTACGCGGGCACTGGCCCGCAGCCACGCACGTTGGCGATCAAGCCCCACGGCTACTATCACAACGTCTCCCTGCGCCGGCTGCAGTGGACCGATTGGGGCGCACCGCAGGCGACTGCCGAAGGCATCTTCACATACCAGTTCTGCGTGGAAGAAAGCTGCTCGGTGGCCCCCTTCTTCGACGAGCCGGTGCTGGTCACCCTCAGCACGATCGAGGGCTGCCGGGGGCGCTCCTCCTACACCACGCTGGCCCTGCAGATCAACGGCTCGATGCCCGATGAAAGCTTCAAGGGGTTCCGGACGACCGTCTCAGCCTGCCCCCGGCATCGCTCCAGCGGTCGCTGAACGATCGTTGCAACCGCTGGGCGCGCCTACGATCGCGGGGCTGCACCCCGCCCGCCACGATGAACACGGCCGCCGTCGCCGCGAGGCCCAAGGTGGGCGCAAGGATCAGCGCGCTCGGGTGTGGGAGCGCGAGCGAGATCGCTCGGGCGCTGGCAAAGCCCGCGACACCCGCGGCCGCCAGGGAGAGGACCTCGCGGGGTCGCCACAGCTCGCGCAGCGCGCCGTCCAGCAGCCGCGGGAGGCGCAGGGCGAGGGGCGCGAGCTGTGCGCAGGCCCCGATCAGCATGCCCGCACCCATGCCGCTGACGCCGTAGGCGCGCGTGAGCAGCACGGCTGACAGCAGGGTCGCCGCGGCGCGCGCGGCGGCGAAGAGGGATGTGAGCAGCCCGCGGTCATGGGCGAACAGTGCGTGCGACTGCACGGCGGAGAGCGTGATCACCCCGGGGACGAACGCCAGGTAGGCGAAGGCGGTGGTGGCGCTGGCGAAGCCCTCCCCGTAGATGCTCATGATCGGGGCGGCCGCTCCGGCGAGGACCGCGGCCGGCAGCAGCATCGCGACGGCGACGTAGCGCAGCGAGTCCACGAGTGCCCGGTCGAACCCCGCCCCGTCCCCGCTGAGGCGGCGCTCGATCAGCGTGGGGAACAGCATCTCGGTGACCCGGTAGTTGAGTTCGAGTCCGCGCCGGGCCAGCATCCAGGCGCGGCTGTAGGCTCCGACCGCGTCCACGGAGGAGAGCGCTCCGAGTATCCACGCGCCCGATTCGTCGCTCACGCCCTCGGCGAGGAACCCGGGCGTGAGCTTCAGCCCGAAGCGCAGGATCTCCGGCAGGGTCGAGAAGCCCGCGACGAGCTCGTGCCGGGCGACCCGCAGGCGCATGAACCGGCGCACGCTCAGCACCCGCTGCAGCAGCGAGGTCGCCCACGAGCCGTACCACGCGAGGATGAGCCACCACACCGAGGTGCTCACCAGGCTGAGCCCCGCCGCCACCAGCAGGTAGAGGAGGGCCTGGTGGAAGCGACACCAGAACAGCGGCCGCCCCGCGCGGAAGGCGTTGAACACCGTGTCGAGGTTCCAGCAGGTGTTCATGAACAGCAGCGAGCCGAGCAGCATCGCCTGTGCGGGGAGCACGAGGTCGGGGTGATGGATCGGTCCGCGAAAGACGACCGCTGCCACGACCCCCGCGATCACCGAGACCACGGCGGTGAGCGCCGCGGAGAAGGTGAAGACGGCGGCGAACAGCCCCGTGATCGAGGGGTCGCGCGCGTGCAGCGGCGCCAGCGCCCGCAGCAGCGCGGGTTGCTCGCGCACGGTGGAGAGCAGCCACACCGCCCCGACGGGGGCGCCGGCGAGCGCGAAATCGCCTGCGGTCGTGATCCCGTACAGGCGCGCTGTGAGAACGCTGGCGGCAAGCCCGAGCAGCGCGTTGACGGCGAAGCTGACGGTCCCAAAGCCAAGGCCGGCCCCATAGGAGCCACGCTCCGGCTCCCCCCGGTGCGCGGGAGCGGTGGGGGGTGGGGTGCCCATGCGACCGTATAATGCACGGTCCTCGATGTCTCCGACGACGCCCGGCGAGTCAGCTCAGACGTGTGACCAGGGAATCCGGGCACTGCCCCACGATCTCAGGTTCGCGGTCGCGGGTCACGAGTCCGATGGCCACCCGGCCCTGGTGCAGGTGCTCGCGAAGATGGCGCTGTCGTTGCGGGTGCAGGCGATCGTGCTGTTTCGCATCGGCCAGAGCGCCCATCGTTTCTCCCCGGCACTCGGGGCGATCGTCAAATATGTGAATCAGGTACTGACGGGAGCGGACATTTCACTCGAGGCCTCGATCGGCCCGGGCCTGGTCCTCTACCACCCCGCGGGGGTCGTGATCGGGCCCAACTGCACCTTGGGTAGCCGCTGCACGATCATGCAGGGGGTGACAGTAGGGGGCGGACCGAACGGCAGTGGTACCTGGCCCCGCCTGGGCGAGGGGGTGTACGTGGGTCCGGGCGCCAAGATCATCGGCGGCGTCGAGGTTGGCTCCCACGCGAGCATTGGAGCGAACGCCGTGGTGATCCGCGACGTGCCCGCGTTCGCCTTCGCCGCGGGCGTTCCAGCCGTGGTTAGGCGTGACGGCACGCAGCCGTGAGGCCATGAGCGCTCCTGGCCGGCCCCCCGTTCCCGGGCACGTTCATATGAATGGCGGCGAGGACAGGGCCGTTGGCGGCGAGGAGAGGGCCGTGGAGCGGGCCGTTGGCGGCGAGGACAGGGCCGTCGAGCGGGCAGCGCGCCGCTGGGCCGGCGACGTGCGCCCAGCGGGACAGTTGCGCGAGCACTATGAGATCGAGCGCGCGTTGGCTGCGCGTCTGCGGGGGGCCACCGCGGAGGAGCGTCGCACTCTCTACGGGGAGGTGTACGACGAGCTATTTCGTCGCGTGCCTCATCATCCACAGCTACAGCGGCGCTTCTCCGGGGAGCGTGAGCGCCAGGTCGATCGAGAGCTTTACTTCCTCGCGCCGCTGCTCGAAGTGCAGATGACCTTTCTGGAGGTGGGCGCCGGTGACCTGGCGCTGGCCCGGCGGATCGCCGGGATGGTCCGGGAGGTGTACGCGGTGGACGTCGCCGGAGAGATCGCCGACGTCGAGCACACCGCTGCCAATCTCCGGGTCGCTCTGACGGACGGTCGTCACTTTCCCCTGCCCGATGAGTCGGTCGCGCTCGCCTACAGCAACCAGCTAATGGAGCACCTCCACCCCGACGACGCCGCCGAGCAGGTACGCGATCTCTTCCGGGTGCTCCGCCCCGGCGGCGCCTACCTGTGTGTCACACCCAACCGGCTGACCGGCCCATGGGACGTGTCGAGGATGTTCTCCTCCACGCCCCAGGGCCTGCACCTGCGCGAGTACTCAAACCGCGAGCTCGCGGCGCTACTGCGCGAGGCCGGCTTCGCGGAGGTGCGCGCGGTGGTGCCGGCGGGGCGATCTGCCCGGCAGGTGCCGGCCTCGCTCCTCACCACGGTCGAGCGGGCGCTGGAGGCGCTGCCGCCGCGAGCTCGCCGCGCGTGCCTGCGCGGGCCATGGCGCAAGGCGCTCAACTCGGTGCGCCTCGTGGCACGTAAGGGCCCCGCTATCGGGAGCGGGGGGCCTGCGCGGTGAGCCGGATCAGCCTCATGCGGTGAGCCGGAATGCAGCCCGTGCGGTGAGCCGGGATCAGCCCGTGCGGGCCGGCGGCGCGGGCGAGGAGGGAGCGGGTGAGGGGGGAGCGGGGGGACCCCCCAGGGCGAGCGCCGAGGCCAGCGCCGCGATCAGCCAGAAGGGGGTGCTCAGCTCTGCGCTGAAGAAGATCCCGCCGGTGAGCGCGACGATCAGGGAGGCGAGAAACGCGCTGCGCAACCACGTCTGCGGCGCCCGCGGACCGCGGCCCGGCTCCCGGCGCGCGGTGGCCAGCAGGATCTGTCGCCAGATCGCGGCGAGGAAGCCTAGGAAGACGAGCGTGGCGATGGCGCCGTATTCGGAGAGCATCGTCAGGTAGCTGTTGTTCACGGCGACCTCCCGCTCGAGCTTGGGCGTATTGCGCACATAGCCGGGGCTCGCCGCTTCAAAGCGCCCCGGCCCGACCCCGAAGAGGGGGTGGTCCACTGAGATGCGCAGCGCGGCCGACCAGTAGACCCTGCGCAGGCTCACGCTGCTACTCAGGCCGTTCTCGCGCACTTGCAGGTTTTTGGAGGTGCGGACGCTGGAGAGGCCCAGCGCCACCAGCGCCAAGAGCGCGACGGTCGCAAGCGCGCCCACCACCACCCTGGTGGAGAGACGCCCGGTGAGGATCGCCCACAGGGCCGTGACCCCGAGCGCGACGAAGGCGCCGCGCGAGGAGGACCCCACGATCCCGAGCGCCAGGCACGCCAGGCCCGTCCCCCACAGCCAGCGCCGGGGGCGCTCGATCATGAACAGGTAGACCACGAACGGGAGGACGGCCGCGAGGAAGTAGGCGAAATCATTGGGGTCGTTGATCGGGCCGGAGGCTCTCGCCACGCTGCCGTCGAGGAACTGCACCGTGGCCCACGCCGCACCGACGATGGCGGAGATGGCGAGCACGCGGATCGCGCGCAGGAAGGCCGCGCGGCTGTCGATCAGCTGGACGATCAGGAAGACGAACAGCGTGAGGGTCCAGAAGCGCAGCGTTTCGGTGACTGTTGCACTGCTCACGCCGTTGGCGATCAGGGAGAGCGTGACCGCTGTGCAGAGCAGCACGGCCCAGCCGATCACGGGCGTGAGCCGCAGCCGCCGGTCCTTCACGAGCGTCAGCAGGGCCACCGAGACGAGTAGCAGTCCGCCCACGAGCTTGACGATCGTCAGCTGTTCGGTGGGAAATTTCAGCGCGCCCTGCCAGGGCAGGATCGCGATCAGAACCAGCACGAAGATGTCGGGGCGGGCCACCACCAGGTAGGCGAGTGCCAGACCCGCGAGCACCTCCCAGGGGATCAACGGCGAGACGCTTGCAAGCCAGGCCCCCGCGGCGGCGGTGAGGAGCGCGGCCAGGTAGATGGAGAGGAGGAGGCGTCGTTGGTGTGGGCCGGTGCCGGTCATGGCAGGTGGGGGCGTGAGGGAGAGTCGCTCCGGCATGGGCGGTGGGGGCACGGCGGAGATTGAATCATCAGGACAGCGGCCTATGCGACCCGGCCGCGGCGAGGTCGGTGCGGGTCCCCGGTGGCGAGTGCGAGTGCGAGGGCGGGTGCGAGTCGGTGAGCCACGCCTGGAACATCAGGACGGGCCACAGGCGCCGGTGCCAGTTGCGCTCGCCGGAGAGGTGCTCGTGCCAGTGGCGCGTGACGGCACCCGGATCGAGAAAGCCCTGGGCGGCGAGGGTGGCGGGGTCGAGCAGGTCTTGCGCCCACGGACGCAGCGGGCCTCGCAGCCACTCCGCGAGCGGCACCTCGAACCCGCGCTTGGGCCGGTCGACGAGCTCGCGGGGGACGTGGCGGTAGAGGATCTCGCGCAGCGGGCGCTTGCCAAGTCCGTCTGAGCGCAGGCTGTTCGGGTCGATGCGCCAGGCCAGCTCGACCACGCGGTGATCGAGTAGGGGGACGCGGGCCTCCAGGCCGACGGCCATCGTGGCGCGATCGACCTTGGTGAGGATGTCGTCGGGTAGGTAGGTCAGGGAGTCGGCGAGCGTCATCCGCCCCTGATGGTCCCCTGCTCCTAGCGTGCCCTCGGCGAGGGCGAACGCCGGATTGATGCCAGCGGCCAGTGCGCCCTCGGGGAGTGCCGGATCGACACCTGCGACCTGTGGACCCTCGGCGAGGGCGAACGCCGAATCGACGCCGTGGCCGCCGCCGAGCACTGGGGAGTCGAGCCAGCAGGCGCTCAGGCGCTCGTAGAGGCGGTCCGCCTTGGCCGCGCGGCCCGCCTCGCCATGGCCCGCTGCGCCCGCGCGGCTCCCCCACCCGCCGTCGGCAGAGGCGCCAGCGCCGAGGAGCTCCGCGAGCTTGAGCAGGCGGTCCCCGGCGAGCCGGTGGGGGGCCGCGCCCAGCATGCCCCCGAGCCTGTTGCCCGGCCCCGGGGGCAGGCGCAGCGCCGCCGCGGCCAGCCCGCGGAGGGCGCTGGGGGGGATTCGTCCCGACCATCTCTGCAGCAGCTCCGCCCAGCGGTAGCGCGAGTAGCCGCCGAACAGCTCGTCACCGCCGTCCCCGGCGAAGGCGACGGTGACGTGGCGGCGGGCGAGGCGGGCGATCAGCAGGGTCGGGATCACGGCGGGGTCCGCGAACGGCTCGTCACAGACCCCGGGCAGGCCGGGCACGGCCTCCTGGGCGTCGCGGGCGCTGAGGCGCAGCTCGGTGTGCTCGGTCTCCAGGTACGAGGCCACCCGCGCGGCGTGGGTGGCCTCGTCGAAGGAGGGATCCTCGAAGGCGACCGTAAAGGTACGCACCGCGCCGGCCCCGTGCTCACGCATGAGGGCGACCAGCGTGCAGGAGTCCACGCCCCCGGAGAGGAACGCCCCGAGCGGGACGTCCGCGGCCAGGCGTAGGCGGACGGCGTCGCCGAGCAGCTCACCCAGCTCCTCCTGGACCTCCCGCGCCCGGTCTGGCGCGCGTCCGGGGGGGGAGGCCTCCCGCAGCCACGTCCGCCCGGCGCGGGCGACCTCGGTCAGCGACCAGTAGGGGGTGGGTCGTAGACGAGTGGACTCCCCGGGGCGGATCGTGAGCAGCTCCCCGGGACCAAGCTTTGCGACTCCCTCGAGGATCGAGCGCGGGGCGGGCACGTAGCCGTAGCGCAGGAGGGAGGCCAGGGCGGCGCGGTCAACCCGCTCTACGAGCTCCGGGTGCCGGCGGAGGGCCCCGAGCTCGGAAGCGAACGCCACCTGCGCCCCGACCCGGCCGTAGTAGAGCGGCTTCTCGCCGAGCCGGTCACGGACGAGCGTGAGGGTGCGCTCGTGGCGGTCCCAGAGCGCGAACGCGAACATCCCGTTGCAGCGCCGCAGCATCTCGCCGAGCCCCCACACCTCGACGCCGGCGAGCAGCACCTCGGTGTCGCCGCGAGAGGCGAAGCGCACGCCGGCGTGCTCCAGCTCGCCGCGCAGGGCAGCGAAGTTGTAGAGCTCGCCGTTGTAGCTGATCGCGTAGCGCCCGCCCGGGGAGAGCATCGGCTGGTGGCCCGCCCGCGAGAGGTCGATCACGGACAGGCGCCGGTGCCCCAGGGCGATCCCGGCGGCGGGGTCGCTCCAGAGCCCCTCGTCATCGGGGCCCCGGTGGCGCAGGGCGCCGGTCATCCGCGTGACGGCGTCGGCGAGCTGCTCGCCGCGCAGGGAGCCCGTGGGGTCGAGGATCCCGGCTATTCCGCACACGGTGCCAGGAGAGTAGTCAAGGGGCTTGGGAGGGTGGCTGAATCCGGGGTGGCGAGCCTCGCGAGGCGACCGATCGAGGATCGGCGGGCGTGCGCGCAGTGCGGGGCCCCGGCCTCAGTGCAGCGGGACCATCACGCGCCCGCCGGCGAGGCTCTCGTGGTCGTTCACGGCGGACGGTTCTTCAGGGAGCCCCGCGGGGGCGTGGGATCGCACGCGGTCCGTCAGGACGCTCTCGTAGACGGCGACGGTCTCGCGCACCATGCGCTCGGCGTCGAACAGCGAGCGGTGCCGGGCTCGCGAGGCGGCGCCCGCGGCCTCGCGCAGCGGGCGGGAGCGCAGCAGCGCGACGATCGCCTCGGCCAGCTCCACGGGGCGCTTGGGAGCGACCAGTCGGCCGGTCTGGTCGGTGACGGCCTCGGCGGTGCCCCCCACGCTGGTGACAACCTGTGGCACCCCGCAGGCGAGCGCCTCGAGCACCCCGACCGGCATCGCCTCCCAGGCGGAGGAGAGGACGTACAGGTCGAGCGCGCTCAGGTAACGCTCGGCGGGGGGGTCGAAGGGGAAGAAGGCGAATCTGGGGTCCGTGTCCAGGCCGGCGGCGGCGGCCTGCCGTTCGAGCTGGGGGCGCAGTGGGCCGTTGCCGATGATCGCGAAGCGCGCCTCGGGCACCTTGTCGAGCACGGAGGGAATCGCGTCGAGGAGAATGTCCAGGCGCTTCTGCTCGCGCAGCACTGTCATCGCGCCGACCAGCAGCCCATCGCCCTTGAAGTCCAGCAGGGCCTGAGCGGGGCGGGTGTCCGGAGGGGGGGTGGGGACGCCGTTGTAGATGCAGTGGGCTCGAGCCGGGGTCGCGGGTGTGAGCCGCCGAGCTGCGTCGCGCTCGGCCTCGCAGACGCACACGAAGGCGGCGGTCAGCGGGGCGAGCAGCCGCTCCGCCACGGCGGGGACGGCGCGGGAGAGCGGCCCGAGGTCGCGCAGGAACGCGAAGCAGTGGGGGCTGTAGACGACGGGGATCCCGCGGCGGGCGCCGACCAGGCGCCCGAGCACGCCGGCCTTGGAGGAGTGGCAGTGCAACACGTCGCAGGGGTCCTCGGCGAGCTGGGCGTCGAGGCGCCGCAGGGCTCGCAGCGGGGCCAGGGGCGAGCGGGCTCCACGCGCGAGGTGTCCGATCGGCAGGTACTCGACATCCGCGTCCTCTAGACGCGTGCGGATCGAGGCCTGCTCGGGACCCGCGACCGAAACCTCCCAGCCGTAGCGCTCCATGCCGAGAGCGAGGTGCAGGACCACCTCAGGAGCGCCTCCGTCGGGAGGCTCGAAGAGGAGCAACGCACGTGGCACCGAGGGGATTCTCGTAGTGGCGGGCGACCCACATGTTGCGATCCAGCAACTAATCGGTGAAGTCGCGCGGGACGGTGGGGCGTCTTCACTCAATAGGCCCCGCGGCCAGCGAGAGAGCCGAGTGTGCGCATGGCGATCAGCAGGTCGAGTTTCAGAGACCAGCTCGAGGTGTAAACGAGATCCATCCGGATCCGCTCCTCGAAGCCGACCTCGGAGCGGGCGGCGACCTGCCAGTAGCCCGTCACGCCGGGACGTAGCCACTCGAACTCCCAATAGCCAAGGGGGTGGGCGGGAGCAATGGTATCCGTGATCCGTTCCCGTCCGCTTTCGGCGATCAGCGCGAGCTTCTCCACCTCGTAAGCCATCACGGGGCGTGGGCCGACCAGGCTGAGATGACCGCGGACGACGTTGACAAGCTGGGGGAGCTCGTCGAGGGAGGTGCGGCGCAGAAGTGCGCCGAGACGGGTCACGCGGGGGTCCTCGCGCAGCTTGTGAATGCGCTGGAACTCGGCTCTGTGGGCGGGGTCCCCCATGAGCTCATCGAACAGTTTCTCGGCGCCCTCGGCTCCATAGCGCTCGCCACGGCAGGCGTGGCGGTGCATCGTGCGAAATTTGTAAAGCAGAAAGCGTCGGCCGCCTCGGCCGACGCGCTCGTTGCGGTAGAGAACGGGACCGGGCGAGTCGAGCTTGATCGCAAGCGCGATCACGGCGAGTAGCGGCGAGAGCGCCAGCAGGCCAAAAGTGGCGAACGTGGCGTCGGCGATGCGCTTGAGGGCAAGCGCCAAGCCGGGGGGAACCGGGATCGGCTCGGTGGTCCGCTCAGCGGCGATTTGCGCGTCGTCGTCGCGCCGGCCGTCGCTGCGCTGATCCTCGCCCGGTGCCGCGATCCTGGTGGATGGCGGGGCAGGCACGAGGTGAGCGCCCGCGGAGATCGCGTCGCCCGAGTGGCTCGACGTCAGCTGCGAGGACATTGCCGGGTGACCCTAGGGGTGCCCCGTGCCGCCGATGTTAAGAAACCGAGTTTTAGGCGGTTATCGCTACGGGGCGGCGGCGTAGGTGTAGAAGGAGGGCTTCGGCCTGCCAGTCGCGGTCATCAGGCCCTCGGTGAGGGGATCCTGGGGAGGAGTCGCCTGGTCGAGCAACTCAAACCAGCCGAGCGCCGACACGTAGGACACGGAGTCGACCAACCTGAACGCCGCCTTGACCCAGCGGGCCTGAACGGCCGGACTGACGTAGTAGTCGAAGGCGCTGCTCGCGCTGTCGCTGATCCCGAACTCCGAGAGCCACAGCTTCGGTACGTGACCGGTGCGGCCGTAGATCCCCGCGAGCTGGCGGTGGAGGGCGCCGATGTCGCTGATTTCGTAGGCATCGGGGCTGTAGGGCCGCTGGTCCAGACGGGGATAGCGGGTGGAGTAGGGGTTGTAGCCGTAGCAGTCCATCCTGGGGGGCGCGCCGTCGGGGAGGCGCATCCAGCGGATGAACCTGGGAGCGCTGATGGTCCCCGCGGAGTAGGTCATCCCCCCGATCACCAGGTTGGTGGGGCTCGCCGCCTTCAGCGCTCCGTAGGCGGCGTCGAGCAGCTGGGCGTAGCGCTCCGGCCCGACGGGAGAGTGAGGGGAAAGCGGCTGGAAGTTCTTGAAGTAGTTGACCTCGTTGAGGATCAGCCAGCGATGAACGCCCGGGTACATGTGGCCCGCGGCTTCCAGGAAGCTGGCGAAGTCCTTGGGGTCGGTGGGCGCCCAGGCGGGACCGCGACCGCCGTTGGACCACGCCGGGAACCCCTCCACCACGAGCGCGAGCTGGATGCCGTGGCGGGCCCCTTCGGCGACCGCCGTCTGTAGGGAGGCGGGCCAGCGGTAGCTCGGGTCGTTGGGGTCGCCGGGGTTGGCGGGACGGACCGGCGCCACTTCGCGCCAGTCGAGCCGAAGCTCCAGCACCTGAACTCCGAGCCTGTGGTACACCGGGAACGCGGAGGATCCATTGGGCATCGTGAGCGGTCCGTAGATCGCCTTCAGCGGCAGCCGCGATGCGTCGGTGGCGCGGTGGCCATAGGCCGCGGCCGCAATGTGGAGGGCCAGCGCGATGCCTCCGAGGAGTGCGAACCAGCTCCCGACGCGGTGGATCATGGGCGTGCGGTGTGGGTCGGCTCTGCGCTGCGTCATACCTGGGGCCCACAATCCTATTGGCCGGAAAAGCGCGCGCCTCAATCTTGCAGTGCGAGGGAGGCTGGGACGCAGGCGGCGAGGTAACCGGGGATCGCGAGGATCGCGAGCGCGGTGGCGCTCACCAGGGCGAGGCTCTCGAGGCCCGTCAGCGCCGTGACGGAGTAGACGACGGGGAAGCCGATCGCGTTGGCGAGGGCGCGGTCGGCCAGCTGCTGGCCGTAGAGGCCGAAGACCGCCCCGGTCAGGCAGCCCACGCCTACGAGCAGCAGGCTCTCGAGCAGGATCGTGCGCCACAGCTCGGCGCGTGGCAGCCCCTCGAGCTTGAGCTTGGCCAGACGCGGGCGGCGCTGCCAGATCAGGGCCCCCATCGCGGCGGCCATCGCGAGCACTGCGGCGATCGGGATCAGCGCGGCGATCTGGGTGAGGTTCGCGAGGGCCTCCCGGCTGAGGGCACTCTGCAGGGCGACGTGCTGGGCGGTGGTCTGCACCGAGAACCCCGAACCGGGCCCCAGGGCGTTTTCGATCTCGCGTCTCGCCTGGGCGGGCTGGATGTCGGGACTCAGCAGGATGCTGTAGGCGCTGGCGTCCTGGCTTCCCCAGGCGCGCGCGTAGTCGGAGGCGTTCATGATGATCGCGCCCGGCGCCCAGCTCATGTTGGTGGAGAGCGCCGCGAGGCGGAACCTGGTCGGGTCGGGGCTCGGCAGCGTGAACGTCTGGCCGATGCGCAGATGGTGTTCGGAGGCGACCGCCTGCGAGAGGACCAGCCAGCCGCCGGCGCGCACACGTTCGCTGGCTTGGCGCAAGTTGCCCTGCACGAGCTGGTCCGCGGGCAGCAGCGGGGTGGCCTGGCGCGGCGGGGCGATCACGAGCACCCGGCGCTCGCCGTAGTCGAGCAGCCCGCTGCGGTAGAGGCGCACCGCGCGCACGCCGGGCAGGTCTGCGAGCCGCGCCTGCAGCGTCGGCTCGAACGGCGCGGTCTGCAGGAGGTTGTAGGAGCCCGCCGGGGCGACCCACACGTCGGTGAAGGCGCTCATGTCGCGCGCCGCGTTGTCGAGGCCCGCGAGCAGGTCGCCGTGCGCCCCCTGGATCGCGACGCTTCCGAAGACCGCCATGGCGCCGGTCGCCGAGATCGCGACGGCTCGCGCGCGGGCCGCGCGCAGCTCCATCGTCGCCACGTGCGGGACGACGCTGATGATCATGCGCGCGAGCCGGCTGACGATGGCGAGCGTCACACTGAGCACGATCGGCAGCTCCAGCAGCAGGGCCGCGACCAGCAGGACCATCCCCGGGATCGCCGCGTCCGGCGCGGTGAGCAGGATCGCAGTGGCCGCTCCCAGGCAGGCAAGACCGGGCAGCGGGCGCAGAAGCGGATGGATGGGCCTCCCCCCGAGGCCGGCTTTTCCAAAGGCGTGGCGCAGTCGACCGAAGGCCGGCCGGCCGAAACGGGGACCGATTGGGGAGACACTCGCTCCACCGAAGCCGGGCCCCTCTTTTCCAGAGAAGATGTCTCGCAACGGGCTGAGCACCGCCACGATCGCGGCGAGCATCCCCCCGCCCGCGGCGATCACGAGGGTCTGCCAGCTAACGACTCGCTCCGAGCCGAGCGCGAAGGCGAGCGAGAGGAACGCCGGATTCGAGTGGAAGAGGTGGATCGAGAGCTCCTCCCCCAGCGCCAACCCGAGCACGCACGCGATCGCGCCAAGCGCGACGGCGTCGAGGAGCAGCACTGCGACCACCGTCGCGGGGGTATACCCCTCGCGACGTAGATCGGCGATCAGCCGCCGGCGCTGGGGGACGGTGAGCAGCATCGCGTTGAACGCGAACAGGAACCCCACCAGCGCGCTGATCGCGGCGAACAGCGAGGTCGACTGACTGCTCGCCGTGGCGGCCTTCGCGAACAGGGTCTCGTCGTAGCTGACCGCCTCGACGTCCAAGCGGCCCCCGGCGAGCGCCGTCAGCGCGGCACGGACGCGCGCCTGCGATCCGGGCGCGGGCTGCACGAGGATCCGGCTCACGCGGGCGCCCAAGCCGGTCATTTCCTGTGCGAATGAGAGCGGCGCGAGGGCGATCGGGCTTCCGATCAGCGATCCGATCTGACGTTCATGGAGCTGGGTGTAGAGCGGAGCGGTGACCGTATGTCCGGCGATTTGGAAGGTGACTTCGTGGCCGAACTTCGTCACACCGATGGCTCTCGCGAGCGGGGCGGGCAGCACGATCGCGCCGATGCCCCCAAACGGAGTGAGCGCGGTGTCGCGCACGAGCGCCCCGCCGAGATCGGAGAGGCTGGAGTCGGCCCCCACGAGCTCGACCGACGCGCTGCCCCGGGGGCCGATCGCGTTCGCCTGGACTTCCAGCAGCGGTGCCGCCGCACGCACGCCGGGGATCTGGCGCACGAGACTCAGCGTCCGCTGCGGGAAGCCCTGTTCCTCGCGGGCCACGAGCTGCAGCGTCGCTCTGCCGGCGATCCCGCGCGAGAGCTGGGCCACGGAGCTCTGCAGGCTCGAGCTCGAGACCTGCGAGGCGAACAGCAGCGCGACACCGGAGGCGATCCCGAGCACTGCGAGGCACTCCTGCACCCAGCGCGCGCGCAGGCGCACGCCGTAGAGGCGCAGGAGGTTGGCGGGCCTCACACATGCACCCGGTCGGTCGCATAGTCGGAGAGCACGCCGTCGCGCAACGCGAGCACGCGGTCGGCGTACCTAGCGGCCATCGGGTCGTGGCTGACGAGCACCACCGCGACCCCCTGCTCGTGGCAGAGCTCGCGCAGCAGTTCGAGCACTTCGCGGCCCCGCTGGGTATCGAGGCTCCCGGTCGGCTCATCCGCCAGCAGCAGACGGGGCTCGCAGGTGAGCGCTCGGGCGATCATCACGCGCTGACGCTCGCCCATCGAGAGCGTCTCGGCGCGGTGGCGCAGGCGCCCCCCCATCCCGAGACGCTCGAGCAGCGGCGCGACCTTGCGCTGGGCCTCGCTCCAGCTCATGCTCTTCAGGAGCTTCAGCATCGCGTTGTCGATCGCGCTCACCCCCGGCAGCAGATCGAAGTTCTGGCGGATGAAGCCCAGTTCGGTGAGCCTGAAGCGGGAGGCCTCGCGCTCTGAGAGCGAGGACACGTCGCGCTCGCCGATCAGGATGGTGCCCGCCGTGGGCGCCAGCAGCGCGGCGATCATCAGCAGCAGCGTCGTCTTACCCGAACCGCTCGGCCCATAGAGGGCGACCATCTCACCGGCCGCGACCTTCAACGAGACGCCATCCACCGCCCGCACCGGCTCGCCCGCGAGCGCCGGGTAGTGCTTCACGAGATCACGCAGCTCCAGCACTCGCTCTCCTCGGTCAATCCGGCGCGCTGCCGGGGCCCCCCTGCTCACGCGCGGTCGGTGGGGGGACCGGCTGAGGGCGGCGGCTCATCGTACGCAGGGGGCCCTGGCGAGGGGGCTGCTCGTGGAGCCGTCGGCATAGGTGAATTCGGCGGCGAACGGGAAGCCGCCCGAGGGGCATCTGGAGGGCGCGATGACCGTGTTGGCGCTGCGCGGCGGGTGCGGCCCCTCCGTGCCGATCGTGAGTGAGAGGCTCGCCATCGAGGTGTTCGCGGCGAAGGGCAGCGTGGGGACCGGAGGGATGGGGATCACGAGCTCTTCCCCGTAGGGCGCGCGAGCCTGGCGCACTGTCCCGGTGACCACCACCTGAGCCGGCGCCGGATTGAAGCCTTCGCCGAGCAGCTCGAGCGTTGGTTCGTTGTTTTCCGGAGGGCCGACGAAGGCCGACACGAGCACGTTCTCGGTGATGAGCTGGGATCCCTCGAGCACCTCGGCAAGCGCGTGCCCCTGGCCGACCTTCGACTGTGCGGGGCAGCTGCTGGGACCGCGGGTCAACAGGCGCGCCCTGGAGCAGCTGCGCAGGGTGGGTATGTCGAGTGTCAACCCGGCGGGGAACTTCACGATCGACATCTGCACCGGCGAGGGCACGCCAGATTCGCCGCCGGTGAGCTGGGCCGTGAAGGTGAGCGCGCCCCTGGCGCCGACTCGGTCGTGGGAGAGGGAGGAGGTGATCGTTGCGGAGGTCGGCTGTGCAGGTGCTGCGGGCGCTGCCAACCCCACCCATACGGCAAGGACCGCGGCTGTGGCTCCCGCTCTACGTGGCCAAGATCCCGAGCGGACGCCACCCCCTGATCCCATCTTGCCCAGAGTAACACAGACCTCAGGGACCGCTGCATACCTCAGCGCCCGGCGAGCCAAATGCCGATGCCGTCCCCGGGTCGCAGCATTTCGCACCACGCCCGGTGAGCCACTCGCCGCCATCGTTCCGGCGGGCAATCCCAAAGATGCGGCCCGTCGACGCGTGCTCCGCACATGCGCACCCGCCGCTCCAGACCGTAAGCTCTCGCGCCAGTGCACAACCCGATCTCCTACTTCCAGGCGGTGATCCTCGGCCTCACCCAGGGGGTCGCGGAGCCCTTCCCGATCTCGAGCCTCGGGCACGCCGTCGTGCTCCCGCGTCTGCTCGGCTGGAACATCCACCAGAACGACCCCTACTTCCTCACCTTTCTCGTCGCCACCCACCTCGCCACCGCGATCGTGCTGCTGCTCTTCTTCCTGCGCGACTGGATCAAGATCGTCGGGGGGATCCTGCGCTCGCTGCGGATGCGCGAGATCCGTGAGGACGACGTTCACGCACGGCTCGGGTGGTTGCTCATCGTGGGCACCATCCCCGCGGGGGTCCTCGGCCTGCTGTTGCAGGAACCGCTGCGCAAACTGTTCGCCTCCGCCTCCATCGCCGCCGCTTTCCTGATCGTCAACGGGATCGCGCTGCTGATCTTCGAGCGCCTGCGCCAACGCCCCCCGCAGCCTGGTGACTTCCTCGGCGACGCCGATGCGCGCATCGCCAAACGTAGCTGGCGCCAGGCGATCGCGATCGGCACCTCCCAGGCCGCTGCGCTCATCCCTGGCATCTCCCGCTCCGGCTTCTCGATGGGGGGCGGCCTGCTCAGCGGCCTCTCCAACGAGGACGCCGCGCGCTACGGCTTCCTGCTCGCTACCCCCATCATTCTTGCCGCCGCCGCGCTGAAGCTGCCCGAACTGCTCGGCCCTCAGGGCGACGGCGTGCGCGGCCCCGCGCTGGTCGCCGGGCTCTGCGCCGCCGCTACTACGTTCCTGGCGGTCAAGTTCCTGCTGCGCTTCCTGCAGACCAACCGCCTTAGTCCCTTCGGGTACTACTGCATCGGCTTCGGCGCGATCTGCACGCTGGTCTTCGCGCTGGAAGGGTAGGCGGGCTCGAGGCCGGGCGCCGGCCGGGAAGCCGGGGGAGGGGGATGAGCCGCAGCCGGGGGAAAGGGATGAGCCGCACCGTGGTTCCGTCTGCCTGCAGGCCCAGAGGCGCAGGCCGGATGCTAGGCGTCGGCGCTGCCGGAGTCGGCGGCCTTGGTCTTCGGCCCCGTCTGGAACCACGCGAACGCGAAGCACGCCAACGCTACCACCACCGCCGCGATCCCATGCTTGGTGTGATGGTGGTTCGCTTCCGCGCTCGACGCCGAGGCGTGGCCGGGGAAGAACGAGGGCAGCGAGTGCTCGGGCGTCACGAAGTAGATCGCTGCCACCACCAGCAGGACGATCCCCACGATCACCGCGGGCACCACCAGCTTGCGCAGATTGGAGCTGCTCACTGGCGGGAAGGCTACACCGCTACCGCCACCACCGCCGTGCGCGGCGTCGGGCGCAGGGCGCCATCATGTGGGTTAGACACCGTGCCCTCCCCACAGCTCCCCAAGACTCCGCCCAAGATGTTCGAGACCCGCAGCCAGGCGTGGCAGGAGGTGGGTCTGCTGGATCGGGTCAGCCCACGTGGGGCAAGACGGGCACGGGTGGAGGGGTTCGTGCTGGCCGTGCTGTTCGTGGCGGTAGTCGTCGTCTACGACCACCGCGCGAGCCTGTTCGGCCTCCACAACTCCGAAACGTCCGGAGCCCACGCCGTGCAGATCGTGACAGTCATCGCGCTGCTGATCCTCGGTTGGGCGATTGCGCGCGACGCGGGCCAGGCGCTTGGACCCGCGCTGTTTCGACGCATGGATCCCGCCACCGCGGGGACGGTCGGCTTCCTGATCCGGCTGGCGACGCTCGCGCTCGCGCTGCTTGTGGCGCTGAGTGTGGTGGGCATCAAGACGAGCACGCTGGCACTCGGGGGAGCGTTTACCGCCGTGGTTCTCGGCCTCGCCGCCCAGCAGACGCTTGGCAACCTGATCGCGGGCACCGTGCTGCTCAGCGCTGGCCCCTTCCGCGTGGGCGACCACGTGCGCCTCCAGGGTGGGCCCCTCGCGGGGCAGATCGAAGGGGTGGTGAGCTCGCTGGGGCTGCTCTACACCACCTTCGCCACCGCCGAGGGCTCCGTGCTGGTACCCAACAGCGTGGTTCTCAATGTGGCAGTTCACACTGCGGAGGGCCGCCTCGGCGCGGCTCCCCCCACGCGGTAGTGCAGCATCAGCTGGGAGTCGCTCTCCAGCACATCGAGCAGCTCCAGCTCGAGGGGGGGATCGAGCTCGGGCCCGCTGACGATCCGCAGGGCCGCCCCCGGGTCGGCGCCCCCAGCGAGCTTGGGGGCGAGTGAGAGAAATAGCTCGTCCACGAGTCCAGCGGCGAGCAGCTGGCCGTTCAGGCCGGGCCCCCCCTCGCACAGCACCGTGCGCACCCCCAGGCGTGTGTGCAGCTCGGCGAGCGCGGCGGGCAGGTCGAGTTGCCCATCGCGGGCCGCACGTATGTACTCGACGGGAGCGGCTCCTTCGGAGCGCTCGCCGGCGGGGGCGGTGCTCTTGGAGCGCTCACCTGCGGGGGCGGTGCTCCTGGGGCGCTCATGTGCGGGGGCAGTGCTCCTGGAGCGCCCACCTGCGGGGGCGGTGCTTCCGGGGAGCTCGCCCGCGGGGGAGGGGGTGAGGACTGCGATCCGCGCGGCGGGGTCGGCGAGCAGGGGGATGTCGGGCGCGAGGTCGAGGCTGGCGGAGACGATGCACGCGAGCGGTTCCTCCGCCAGCCCCCGGGCGCGCCGCAAGCGCCGGGGCGCCTCGTCGCGCACGAGGCCCCCGTAGCGCTCGGCGCGCACCGTGCCCGCGCCGACGAGCACCGCGTCGACCGCGGTGCGCAGCGCGTGGAAGAGCTCCCGGTCCGCGCGGTTGCCGATCGGCCCCGAGCGTCCACCCAGAGTGGCTCGCCCGTCCGCGGTGCAGACCATGTTGAGGAGCAGGAGCGGCCGCCGGGTGGGCGGGCTCGTCGGTGGCCTTGGCTCCCACAGCCGCAGGCGCTCGACCACCTGCTCGGCGCTGGAGGGCTGCGGGGGTCCGCCGAGCAGCGGTGTGAGCTCGGCGGCCTGCGGCTCTGGGTCCATGGGAGAACCCTAGCCGGGCCGGTGGCGCCCGTGTGTCGTAAACGACGCGGGGCCACGGTGGCGTCGCTGTGGGGGAGCGCGGGAGCGGTGGAGTGGTGCAACAACTCGAGAACAAAATGGCCGCCGTACGTGCTACCGTCGTGACCGTTGGGCCGGGGTAAAAAGAACCGGCGTAAAGCGGTGCAAGCTCTCGCAGGTCGAAGCTCTTCGCAGCATCCTCCGCGCAGCAGCACGCACGAATCGTGGAGGAAAGTCACATGCCTACTGGCACAGTGAAGTGGTTCAGCGACGACAAGGGATTCGGCTTCATCACCCCGGATGACGGGGACAAGGATCTGTTCGTCCACCACACCGGCATCAACGGCGACGGCTACCGCTCGCTGCAGGAGGGCGCGAAGGTGTCCTATGACGCCGAGCAGGGCGACAAGGGGCCCAAGGCGGTCAACGTAAGCGCCATCTAGTAAGCCCACCGCCGGCTTCGCCGGTGGTGGCATTTCCCCCGAGGCGTGGTTCCAGGGGGTCGAGGACAGTAACCTTGGGGGGCCCCCGGCACCGGCCGGGTCTCCTCTGGTATGTCGACGGACGCAACCACTCTCCCCCTCCGGGACCCCCTGCTGGGCGACCCGGACTTGACGCGCCTGCGCGAGAGGTCCTCGTGGGAGGAGAGCCCCTCTGCGGGCGGGCGCGTGTGGGCCCCCTCGCAGAGGGATACGGCCATCGGGGCACTGGTCCTGGCCGTGATCGCGGTGTGCGTCCCGCTGATCGTGCTCGCCGCGGCGGATCGCCCGAGCTTCCTCTCCGCGCCCACCCACTACGGCTTCTTCCCCCACTGGCTGGCGGGTCCGCTGGGTGGCCTGTGGAGCGGGTTCACGCGCAACCCCCAGGCGATCAAGGCGATGTTCACCGGGGCGCTCGTGGTGATGTACGTGGCGTACCTCGTGGGTCTCAGATACGTGCCCACGCTGCGGGCGCGCTGGGTGATCGCGACCGTGGTGGGGGTGCACGCGATCCTGCTGCTCTCCCCGCCGCTGCCGTTGACGGATGTGTTCAACTACATCAACTACGGGCGCATGGGGGTGCTGCACCACCTCAACCCCTACACCACCGTCCCCGTGCTGGAGCCCCACAGCGACCCCAGCTACGACCTGAGCAACTGGCATCAGCTGCTGAGCCCCTACGGACCGCTGTTCACGCTGCTCACCTACGCGGTGGTGCCGCTCGGGATCGCGGGTTCCCTGTGGACGCTCAAAACCCTCCTGATGGCGGCGAGCCTGGCGACGATCCTGTTGGTGTGGCGCTCGGCGCGCCTCCTGGGCCGCGACCCGGTGGCGGCGATCGCGCTGGTGGGGCTCAACCCGATCGTGTTGGTGTGGGGCCTGGGCGGGGACCACAACGACTTCTTCACGGTGTTCTTCGTGGTGCTCGCCTTCTACCTACTGCTGCGCGCGCGCGCTCCGGGCATCTCCCCTGTCTTAGCTGAGCCGGTCGAGCCCCTAGGCGCTCCCGTCGAGCCCGAGCCGGTCCCGGTCTCGGGTGCCCCTGTCGGGCTCGTTGCGGGGGCCCCCGACGTCGATGATCCCCTGGCCGTGCTGGCGGCCGGTATCGATGGCTCGCGGACCGCCCCACCGGTGCGAGGAGGAGCATCGCGGGTGCGCGAATGGCTGCTGCCGCTCGCCCCGCTGGAGCTGGCGGCGGGGTTGGCGCTGGCGTCGGCGATCGCGCTGAAGGCCTCCGCTGGCATCCTCGTCCCGGTGCTCCTGGCGAGCCTGCTGAGGACTCCGCGGCGCCTCGTGCAGGTGGTGCTGGGGCTGGCTGGGGGTGGAGTCGCGCTGGGGGCGTGCAGCGTGGCGGTGTTCGGGATGCACCTGCCCAACCTCGGCACCCAGGGTCGCCTGGTGATCCCGATGAGCCTGCCCAACGTGCTCGGCCTCGCACTGGGTCAGGGGGGGGAGACCGACACGATGCGAACACTGTTCAGCGTGGTACTCGTGCTGGCGGTGCTCGGCAGCAGCCTGCTGGCGTGGCGCTGGCGGGACGCGCTGAGCGCCTCGGGCTGGGCCACGGTGGCGCTCCTGGTGACGTTGAGCTGGGTGCTTCCGTGGTATGTGCTGTGGCTGCTGCCTCTGGCGGCGCTCTCGCACTCGCGCGCGCTGCGCGTGAGCACCTTGGTGCTGGGGGCCTATTTGGTCCTCACATGGATGCCCCTGGCCACCGCGATGGACAACGCGATCGGCATCCGGCCGACCAAGACGCCGCTGGGAGAGCTGCATCAGCGCTACGTCAAAGAGCTGCTGAACTGAGCCTGACGTCACCCGGCGTCCGCCCACGTGCTCCGTCTGCCCACGTGCTCCATCCGCCCACGTGCTCCGGCACGCGGGCGCCCACCGTGCGACGTCAGCACAAAGCCAGGCAAAGCCGGCCTCGTGTACGAGCGAGCTAGTGGGCGGCCCCGGGCGGTCCGCTGACGCGCTCCTCGCCCTCCGGCTGGCGTCCGTCGCGCCCGACGTAGCCGTCCTTGCCGCCGGCGCAGAGGTAGACCGCATCGCCCTCTCCGACGTTGCGAATGCTGCGCACGGTGGGAGCGTCGACGCGGGCGAAGGCGCCCTCCTCCAAGCGGTGTGTGGAACCGTCGCCGAACTGCATCTCGATTGCGCCGCGGTGCACGAAGTAGAGCTCCTCCTGGGTGTCGTGGTAGTGACGCCCGCTCTGGTAGCCGGGGGGCATGATGATCGCGTTGACGCCGAACGCGCTCACGCCGAGGCCCTTGCGGACCTTGCGAAATCCGGGGCCCTCCCCCAGCGCGTCGAGGTCGCCGACGGCGTAGCCCTCGCCGGTGGTCACCTTGGGGTACTCGGATGCCTCCATGTGTGTCGTCTCCTCTGCTCGCTCTGGGGTGGGTGCGATACGAGAGCCGTACACCCATCGCGATACGCACCTCGAGCGGATGAT
The DNA here is from genome assembly GCA_963742275.1 of uncultured Solirubrobacterales bacterium. Classification (GTDB taxonomy): domain Bacteria; phylum Actinomycetota; class Thermoleophilia; order Solirubrobacterales; family Solirubrobacteraceae; genus Palsa-744. Next base: position 2,041,450 of record CAVUKU010000001.1, read on the forward strand.
ATGCGCCCGCTCAGTGCTCGGCCACGTGCCCGCCCTCGGGCGCGAGCGGCCTGCCCTCCTGGGCCCAACGCACGAGGCCCCCGCTCATGGAGTGGGCCTGGTAACCCGACGCGCGGAACGCCTGGGCGGCCATCAGAGATCGGGACCCGACACGGCAGTAGAAGACGACCGGTTGGTCGGCCGCGATCGTCGCGGCCTGTGAGGTGAGCCGGTTGAGCTCGATGTGGCGGCTGCCCTCGATGTGGCCGGCCGTGCGCTCGTAATCCTCGCGCACGTCGATGAGTTGCAGCTCGGGATCCTCGGCGAGCCACTCCGCGACCTGTTCGGGATCGGCTGCGATCTCGTCGGAACCGTGGGCGGAGGAGGCGCTCATCGCGAGCAGCGTAGCGGGGTTCGCCTCCGGCTCATCACTTGATCGCGTGGGGCACTAGGATCATGGTGATGGAGGCAATCGGCGAGGTCTACACGATCCCCCAGGAGCACCTGGACCTGTGCGCGACGATCGGGCAGATCGCGCGCGAGCGGATCGCGCCGCGCTCGGCGGAGATCGACGAGCAGGCGGAGTACCCCTGGGACATCCGCAAGCTCCTGGGCGAGCAGGACATCCTGGGCCTGCCCTTCCCGATCGAGTACGGGGGGACGGGCACGGGGACGCTGATGCTGAACATGGCGGTGGAGGAGATCGCCAAGGTGGACGCCTCCTGCGCCCTGATCTTGATGGTGCAGGAGCTGGGGACGCTGCCGATCCAGCTATTCGGCAGCGAGGAGCTCAAGGAGCGCTTCCTGCCGAAGTGCGCCAGCGGGGAGTGGACGCCGGCGTTCGCGCTCTCCGAGCCCGAGGCGGGCTCGGATCCGGCGGGGATGAAAACGACGGCGGTCAGGGACGGCGAGGAGTGGGTGATCAACGGGACCAAGAACTGGATCACGAACCTGGGGGTCGCGGACTTCTACATCTGCTTCGCCGTCACCGACCGCGAGAGCCGGCGGATCACCGCGTTCGTGGTGGAGGCCGACCGGCCGGGCTTCAGCGTGGGCAAGCTCGAGCACAAGCTCGGCATCCGCGCCTCGCCGACGGGCCAGCCGATCTTCGAGGACGTGCGGGTCCCCCAGGAGAACGTGATCGGCGAGGTGGGCCGCGGCCTACGGGTGGCGCTGGGGACGCTCGAGCGCACCCGCCTGGGGGCGGCGGCGCAGGCGGTGGGGATCGCCCAGGGGGCCACCGACTACGCGGTGGGGTACGCGCGGGAGCGGGTGCAGTTCGGCAAGCCGATCATCGAGCACCAGGCGATCCAGTTCAAGCTGGCCGATATGGAAACACGCACGGCCGCCGCGCGGGAGCTGCTGTACAAGGCGTGCGCGATGGCCGATCGCGGGGATCCCCAGCGCGCGAAGTACTCCTCGATGGCGAAGGTGTTCTGCTCGGACACCGCGATGGCGGTGACGATCGAGGCGGTGCAGGTGTTGGGGGGGTACGGTTACGTGAAGGAGTACCCGGTGGAGCGAATGATGCGAGACGCGAAGATCACCCAGATCTACGAGGGCACGAACGAGATCCAGCGGCTCGTGATCGCCCGCACGCTCAGGCAGTGAGGGGAGGGGGGCGACCATGCGCTCGTCGAGGTCGCAGGGCGCCTTCGGCCGGCTGAGGAAGATCGGGCTGGCGGCGCTGATCTCGCTGTCGCTGGGTCTCGTGGTGGTCGTGGTGGGCAACGGCTTCAGCACGGTGGGGGCGGTGCGGGTGGTGGAGGACCTGATCCTGGGGATCGCTGCGATCGCGCTGCTGAGCACGGCGATCGCGTTCGTGGCGGTGCGCATGGCGGGGTGGCACGACCCGGAGTCCGAGGAGGAGTTCGAAAAGATCGTGCGCCGCGCCGAGGAGCTGGGGCGCGAGGGTCTCGCGGTGGACCCGGAGGAAGCGGAGTTCATGGAGCTCGACCCCCTCAACGACCAGGACTTCGAGGAGCTCGTGCGCGACGCGCTGGACGACCTGCCGGACCTGCTGCGCAACGCGCTGCGCCACGTGCCGGTGGTGATCTCCGACAAGGGCCGCCAGGCGGGCGCCTACGGTCTCTGGCAGGGGGACCGCTCCCATCGGGACAACTACCACGAGCGCATCGTGATCTTCCGGGACACCCTGCGCCGGGACTTCGGGCACGACCCCGAGCTGCTGCGCGACCAAGTCGTGAGAACGGTTCGCCACGAGATGGCCCACCACGTGGGCTTCGACGAGCTGGGAGTGTCGCGCCTGGACCTCTAGCCGGCACCCACGAACGTCAGACCGGCGCTGTGTCATAAGATGCCCGCCGGGGAGGATCGGGTTGCCGCCCGCGGCTCGGCCGTGGCTGGCACCAAAGCACCGCCGTACCAAAACGAACAAGGAGCTTCGCATGCCTGACGCCGTAATCGTGGACGCCATACGCACGCCGATCGGGCGGGCAGTGAAGGGGTCGCTGAAATCCGTGCGCGCCGACGACCTGGCGTCGATCCCGCTGAAGGCGATCCTGGAGCGCAACCCCCAGCTTCAGTCGAGCTCGATCGTGGATGTGATGATGGGCTGTGGCTTCGCGGAGGGGGAGTCGGGCTACAACATCGGACGCAACGCGGCGCTGCTGGCGGGCATCGACTACCACGTGCCGGGCACCACTGTCAACCGCTTCTGCGCCTCCTCGCTGCAGACGACGCGGATGGCGTTCCACGCGATCAAGGCGGGTGAGGGCGACATCTACATCGCCTGCGGCGTGGAGGCTGTCTCGCGGGCCAAGCAGGGAGGCGAGTTCGAGTTCCACCCCAAGCTGGACGGGTCGGAGGGGTCGATCTACAACGTCTACATCCCGATGGGCCTCACCGCGGAGAACGTGGCGGAGGAGAAGAAAGTCAGCCGCGAGGCCCAGGACGAGTGGGCGGTGATCTCCCAGAATCGCGCCGTGGCCGCGCAGGAGTCGGGTCACTACGACGTGGAGATCGTCCCCGTGACGGCCCCTGCGCACAAAGACACCGACCGCGAGGGCAACGAGATCGAGATCCCCGAGCAGGTGGTCAGGAAGGACGACGGCCCCCGCCCGGGCACGACGCTCGAGAAGCTGGCGGCGCTGAAGCCGGCGTTCAAGCCCAACGGCACGGTGACGGCGGGCAACGCGTGCCCGCTCAACGACGGCGCCGCCGCCCTGCTGGTGACCTCGGAGGAGCGCGCCAAGGAGCTGGGGCTGACCCCGAAAGTGAAGATCCTGGCCTCCACGGTGGTGGCGATTCGCCCGGAGCTGATGGGCCTCGGCCCGATCCCCGCGATCCAGCAGCTCCTGAAGAACACGGGGATGTCGATGAGCGACATCGACGTGGTGGAGATCAACGAGGCGTTCGCCGCCCAGATCGTCCCCTGCAAAGAGGAGCTGGGAATCGACGATGAGAAGCTCAACCCCTTCGGCGGGGCGATCGCCCTGGGTCACCCCTTCGGGATGACGGGCGCGCGGATCATGACCACGCTGATCAACGACCTGCAGACGCTCGACAAGACCTACGGGATCGAGTCGATGTGCGTCGCCGGCGGGATGGGGATGGCGATGCTGGTGGAGCGGGTGGGCTGATCGGGCGGGCGTCCTCCGCAGACGTCACTGCGATGGCAATATCGATTTCCGGATCGGGTTGCCATTTGATAACTCGGACTACTGTCTGCGATGGCTCTACCGGGGTGGCATCCGTAGTGCCCCGTCCAGCCGCACGACCTCGCCGTTGAGCATGCGGTTCTCGATGATGTGGCAGGCGAGCTGCGCGTACTCGTCGGGCTGGCCGAGGCGCTGGGGGTAGGGGACACCGGCGCCGAGTTTCTGGCGGGCCTCCTCGGGCAGAGCGGCGAGCAGGGGAGTGTCGAACAGGCCGGGGGCGATCGTGCAGACGCGGACTCCGTACTGGGCGAGGTCCCGGGCGGCGGGGAGGGTCATGCCGACAATGCCCCCCTTGGAGGCGGAGTAGGCGATCTGGCCGACCTGGCCGTCGTAGGCCGCGATCGAGGCGGTGTTGACGCACACCCCGCGCTCGCCATCCTCCGCGAGCGGCTCGCTCGCGACCATCGCGGCGGCGGCGAGGCGCAGAACGTTGAAGGTGCCGATGAGGTTGATCTGGATGATCGTCTCGAAGGGCATCAGCGGGTGGGGGCCCTTGGAGCCGGCGACCTTCTGTGCCCAGCCGGTGCCGGCGCAGCAGACGGCGATGCGCAGCCCACCCTCCACTGCGGCGGCGTGCTCGACTGCGGCCTGCACCTGCGCCTCCTCGCGCACGTCGCAGGCGAGGAACTCGAGGCCCAGCTCAGAGGCCAGCGCCTGTCCCTTCTCGGCGTTGATGTCGGCGATGGTCACAATCGCGCCGACGGAGTGCAGTCGCCGCACCGTGGCCTCGCCGAGCCCGGAAGCCCCGCCGGCGACGATCGCTGAGCTGTGCTCGATCCGCATGGTCCGGTGGGGAGCCTACATCAAGACGCCCGCCACCGCCCTGCGGTGCGGACAGGATGAAATCCACAGCTTCTTGTGGGTGGCTCCTTCACTGTGGGTGTGATCCATCTCGCTGCTATCTACGCCAAGCATATCCGGTCCCGTTCACCGTTTGATCACAATTTTGATGCCTTCGATGCAATCGAATACTGATCTGTCTGCTGATTTCATTGAGCGGCAGGATGCAGGGTCGCTTACAACTCACAAACTAGGAGAACTAGATGAAGGGCAGGCCGCAAATAGCTGTTACGGAGGTCGAGGGATTGAGATCCTATCGTTTGGGGTCTCGGCGCAGGGGGGTCCTGACAAGTAACCGTCAGAGGGCGTTACTTGTCGCGGTCTTGGCGCTCGCGCTGACCCTCGCTATGGCCGGGGTAAGCGAGGCCGGCAGCGTCAAGGTCACTGACCTGAGCAATGGCGCCACGCCAGCTGGGTTGGCTGAATCGCTTGCGGGCGGCGGTGTATCGATCTCCAACGTCACCTACATCGGCAACAGCCGTGCTGCGGGCGAATTCACCAGTGGGGCCGACAGCATCAGCTTCGAAAATGGGATCGTCCTCGACACCGGCAAGGTGGAGACTTATCCTACCGACGAACCCTGCTCAAAAGGTGTGGAGGGCCCGAACACTTGTTATGAGGCAACGGAAGGTAAACCGGAAGGTCCGAGCGGTGGCGACAACAGCACGGCGTTTGGCGAACCGGGCGACGCCGAACTGAGTGGGCTGTCGGGCTTCCCGACTTTCGATGCGTCCATACTTGAATTCGATTTCGTGCCGCAGCACTCGACCGCGCAATTCAGCTATGTCTTCGGATCCGAGGAGTACAGCGACTACGCCAATACGGAGTTCAACGATGTCTTCGGCTTCTTTGTCGACGGTACTAATTGTGCACTTGTGCCCGGAACGAACGAACCCGTGTCGATCAATACAATCAACAACGGCAACGATGAGGGTGGCGATACCACCCCCCACCATCCGGAACTCTTCCGCGACAATGTCAGGCCGGAGCCGACCATAGACACTCAGATGGATGGCCTCACGACGGTACTTACGTGTACTGCGGCCGTCAAAGAAGGGCAGGAGAACCACGTCAAGCTGGCGATCGCGGACTCAAGTGACGAATACCTCGACTCCGCGGTCTTTATCCAGGCCAAAAGCCTCGTCAGCGGAACCCAGGTCAGTACATCGCTGACCGGCGGCGGTCATTCGGGTGAAAAGATCACGGTCCCGGACGGGACAGCCGTAGCCGATCAGGCGACCTTGAGCGGCGCCAACGCGGGCAAAGCGACGGGTACGGTCGAATACAAAGTGTATTCGGACCCTGAATGTAAGAACCTGGTCGCCTCGGCAGGTGGCGGTGCGGTGAGCGGTGGTGTAGCACCTGCGTCCAGTGAGCAGATACTCTCACCTGGCACCTACTACTGGCGGGCTTCCTACGGCGGAGACGCAAACAACAACGCATCGGAGAGCGCATGTGGCGCGGAGGTCGAGACGGTCGCTGAACCCGAATCCACCGGCCCTCAGCTCGACGGCATCGCCAGTGCGCAGCACTACAACGAAGCGACCACGAAGTTGACCACGAAAGAATCGGGTGATCTGATAGTCGCGTTCGTCGCGGCGGATTCCCCGTTCACCGTGGGGCAGACTTCGACCGTCTCCGGTGGCGGGCTGACGTGGACGCTGGTGGGTCGCGAAAACAAAGCGCTCGGTGGCGCGGAGGTCTGGGTCGCCAGGGCGAGCGGCGTGCTGACCGAAGACCCGATCACGGCGCACGTCAACACGCTCCTGCCGGGCTCCCCGAGCGGCCTGGGCTATGACGAGACGATTACGGTCGCCGCGTTCAAGAACGCCTCCGGTCTCGGCGCTGTCGGTAAGTTCAGCAGCAAAAAAGGCGCCGCCACGGGCACGCTGACGACGACGAAAGCAAACTCGTGGGTGTGGGCCATCGGCGATGACTGGCTCGCCTCGATCGCGCGGACGGTCCCGGCCGGGCAGACGCTCTGGCACGAGGCCACCGACAAGGTCGGGGACACCTACTGGGTGCAGTCTGCGGGCAGCCTCACCAAGGAAGCGGGTACGGCGGTGACGATCAATGATCCGTCGCCGACGAAGGACCCGTTCGACCTGGTCATGGTCGAGATCCTCTAGCGGCCTGCGGGACCCTCATTGCGATGTCGGTGCTCCCCGGAAGGAGGCTTCCGGGGAGCCCGCCGTCGCATCTAGCCTCCTAGGAGGTGGGTCGCGAAAGCGTCAGCGCGAAGAGGTCCTCGGGATCTGTGAACCAGCGCACGAGCTGCAGGCCCGCGGCGTCCAGATCGCCCTCCAGGCGCCGGCGGGTGAACTTGGCGCTGATCTCAGTGCGCATCTCCTCGCCCGCGTCGAAGTGCACGTCGAGCTCCAGCGCGCTCACCGTGACCGTGTGGTCGCGCCGTGCGCGCAGGCGCATCTCGATCCACTCGTGGCGGTCGTCGAAGAGCGCGACGTGCTCGAAGTCTTCGGGATCGAAGTCGGCGTCGAGCTCGCGGTTGAGCACGTGCAGGAGGTTGCGGTTGAACTCCGCGGTGACCCCTTGGGGGTCGTCGTAGGCGGCCTCGAGCACACCGGCGTCCTTGACGAGGTCGGTGCCCATCAGCAGATGGTCGCGCGGTCCCAGGAGGTCGGCGATCTGGCGCAGGAAGCGCCGGCGGCTGCCGGGGGGGAAGTTGCCGATGGTGCCGCCGAGGAAGACCACGAGGCGGGGTCCCGCGGCGGTGGGGACGCGGTCGAGGTGGCGCTCGAAGTCGCCGATCACCCCATGCACCCGCAGCCCGGGGTACTCGAGGGTGAGCTCGTCGGCGCAGTCGCGCACCATGCTCTCGGTAACGTCCACCGGCACGTAGCGCTCGAGCGTCCCCGCGTTGTGTAGCGCGTCGAGCAGCACCCGCGTCTTGGCGGCGGTGCCGGAGCCCAGCTCCACGAGCTCCACGGCGCCGGTGAGAGCGGCGATCCCCTCGGCGGCGGCGTCGAGGATCCCGCGCTCAGTGCGGGTGGGGTAGTACTCGGGCAGCTCGCAGATGCGGTCGAACAGCTCGGCTCCGCGGGCGTCGTAGAAGTGCTTGGGCGGCAGCTCCTTGAAGGGCCGGGTGAGTCCGTCGAGGACGTCCTCGGCGAGCGTACGCTCCTCGGCGCCGCCGAGATGGGAGTCGATCTGAATGTCGGTGGGGTCGCGGACGGGCTCCATCACGCCACCTCCCGCGCCAGCCGCAGACCCGCGAAGATCTGGCGTCGCAGGGGGAGGTCCCAGTTGCGGAAGGTGGGACCCGCCACGCGCGGGCTGGTGGCCCAGGAGCCGCCGCGCAGCACACGGTAGTCCTCGCCGAAGAACACCTCGGAGTACTCGCGATAGGGGTGGGCTACGAACCCGTGGTAGCCGCAGAAGTGGCTGCTGGTCCACTCCCACACCTGCCCCACCCCTGCGAGCGCGCTGCCGCCGCTCTGGTCCGAGGTCGCCGCCCGCTCCCACTCCGCCTCCGTGGGGAGCCGCGCGCCGTGCGCACGGGCGAAGGCGTCGGCCTCGAACCAGCTCACGTGGCAGACGGGGGATTGGAGCTCGCCCGCCGCCACGGAGGGGTGGTGGGTGATGTCGTACTCCTCCTTCCACGCCCACCCCTCGTCGGTCCACCACTCGCGCCGCTCGTAGCCGCCGCCCTCGCTGAAGCGCAGCCAGCTCGCGTTGGTCACTGGGCGCCGCGCGATGCGGAAGGCCGCGGTCTGCGCCTGGTGGCGGGGGCGCTCGTTGTCATAGGCGAAGCCCTCCGCTCCGGCGCCCATCGCGAAGGCCCCGGCGGGAAACTCCAACCATTGCTCCTCCTTCCCGAGCGGGCGCGAGCGCCGGGTGAGCCTCGCGCGGTCGCCCGGGGAGAGCAGCCCCGCGAGCGCCAGCGTCTGGCGCATCGTCTCGGTGTGCTGCAGCTCGTGGCGAAGGACCAGCTCGTGCAGGACGCCCTCGCCGATCCCCTCCCGGACCGTGGCCTCGACCACGCGCTCGCGGACCGCCTCCAGGTACGCACGCGCCTCAGGGGCGTCGAGCAGCTCGACCTCGCCCCGCACGGTGCGGGGGGTCTCGAAGGCGTCGTAGAGCTCCGCGAGATCTCCTCGCAGCAGCTCCAGGCCCGCGTGGCGGTGGGCGAGCCACAGATCCTCGTAGGCGGCGATGTGGGCGAGGTCCCACACCAGGGGGCTCATGATCGGCGAGAGCACCCGCTCGAGGTCGGAGTCCCCGAGGTGCGCAAGCAGCTCTAGCGTCTCGCGCCGAGCGTCGTCCAATGACGCGAGCATCTCGGCGGCGGGAGCGGGGGGCGCGGCGGTCTGTTGAGGAACGGTGCAGGCCATGGGCCGGGCGCGTAGGTAGGACCTTAGCGCGCCTCCGCCCGACCCGCGGCAGAACCGTCAGAAGGTTGGATTATCGACCCGTCTCCGAGGCGGCTGCGGCGTCGGCTACGACAAGCAGGCGCTCGGAGGCGAGCAGGCTCGCAGGCACGCGCAGGTCGGGTCCGGCGAGCACGGAGGCGAGCGCGGGAGCCTTGCCGGCGTCGGTGACGAGCAGCAGGCAGCCGCGCGCCGCGCGCAGAACCGAGAGGCTGAGGGTCACCCGCTCTGATGGGGGCTTCGGCGCGCTGCGCACCGGCAGGCAGAGGGCGCCGCTGTCGTCCTCGACCTCGGGGTGCCCGGGGAAGAGCGAAGCGGTGTGGCCGTCCTCGCCGAGGCCCAGCAGTGCGAGGTCCAAGGATGGAAGCCCGCCCCCCGGCCCACCCGCCCCGCCCTCCGTGGCCGGGGGCACCCGCTCGCGCAACAGCGCGGCGTAGGCGCGCGCCGCCTCCTCCGGGCCGAGCTCGCCGGGGATGCGGTGCTCCAACGGCCGCGAGGGCCCCCGGAGGTGATCGAGCAGCGAGTCGGCCACGAGCCGGTGGTTGCTCTCGGGGTCCTCGGGTCCCACGCAGCGCTCGTCGCCGTACCAGAGCTCGACCGCGCTCCAGTCCTCCAGCAGGCCCCCGAGCAGCTGGTAGGCGCGGCGCGGCGTGGAACCACCGGCGAGCGAGAGGTGCGCGACCCCGCGGCGCTCCACGGCCTCGCGCAGCACCCGTGCGATCTCCTGCGCCGTGTGCGCCGCCGCGGCCTCGAGGTCGACGAAGGTGAGCAGGCGGGTCACGGCGCCATCTCTGCCGATAGCGCGCCGCAGGTGGTGCTCACGGCGTCATCCCGGCCGCCGCCGCCAGCGCGGGGGCATAGGTGGGATCGCGTAGCAGCGCCTGGCGGATGCCCTCGCCGAGGATGCCCGCCTCGCCGCGGGAGGCCCCCAGGAGCATCCACTCGCGCTCCACCCCCCGTGGGTCGGTGCGGTGCGCGTGCAGGCCGCCGCGCCCGCGATCCAGGCGTACCGTGCGGCCCGCGGCGGTTTCGATCTGAAGGCTCGCGAGCCCCGGCACCTGCAGCTCGGGCGCGTGGCGCAGCGACAGCGACACCGGCCGGCGCTGAGCGTCGATGGCGCTGCCGGTCAGCCGCGTGATCCGGGTCAGCGGGATCTCGCTGAGCGGCGTCGTGGTCGGGAGCGGACCGAACAGCGTGCCGTCTTCGATCGTCCGCGGTTCGATCTGCAGACGGTCGACCAGCCGCCACCCCAGACGCGAGGCGAGCCAGCCCACCAGCAGCATCGCCGCGATCGCCGATTCGGGATGGTGGCTGATCGTCAGGGAGGTGATCTCGTGCAGCTCGCCGCGCATGTGGGGGGGATCGAACGTGCTGGCGATCCGCTCCCGCCACGGAGTCGAGCGCAGCCACGCGAGGTCCACCACGTAGGCGCGCTCGGAGATCTCGCACGCGCGTGCCACCGCCTCGCGACTGTCCGGTTCGTCGATCGAGTCGATCAGCACCGCCTGGGCGAGCCCCAGCAGGTCGTCCATCACCTCCTGATGGCCGTGGGGGGACCACAGGAGGGTGGGCAGGTCGCTCACCACGAGGGGGTCCGCGATCGTGTAGAGGTCGTCGAGGTGGCGGTCCCCGATCTCAACCACCACCGTCTCGCGCAGCAGCGAGAGCTCGCCCGGCTGCGGGTCGCTGTCGGAGGCCACGGTGGCGAGCGCGTCGAGGCGCTCGCGGCGGGGTTCGTAGGAGAGGACCACCAGGCGGGAGGCGTGGAAGCGCCCGACCCCGCGCAGGCGGTTGGCGATCTCACCGCTCCACTGGTGGTCCACGAAGGCGATCATGTTCAGCGCCCTCGCCGGCGCGAAGCCGCCGTTCTCGGCGTGGCGCTCGGCGAGCATCCCCCGCATCGCGGCCTCGATCGCGTCGGGCGTGGTGCCCTCGGCGCTCCACACGGCGTCGGAGACCGCGGGCATCAGATCGTGCGCCAGGCGTGGCCCTCGCGGAGCAGGCCCGCGGCCTCCGCGGGACCCTGGGAGCCGGCCTCGTACTGCGCCAACGGCCCCGGGTCGGCTTCCCAGGCGCGCACGATCGGGTCGCAGATCTCCCACTGGGCCTCCACCTCGTCGTTACGGGTGAAGAGCGTGGGGTCCCCGCGCATGGCGTCCATGATCAGCCGCTCGTAGGCCTCGGGGGACTGGGAGAGGAAGGCGGTGCCGTAGAGGAACTCCATGTTGACGGGGCGGATGATCATGCGGGTGCCGGGGATCTTGGCGCCGAGCTGCAGTGTGACCCCCTCGTTGGGCTGCAGGGTGAGAATCAGCTGGTTGGGGCGGATCCCCAGCGAGCCGCTCTGGTCGAAGGCGAGGTGGGGGACGGGCTTCAGCGTGATCACGATCTCGGTGATCTTGCGCGCCAGGCGCTTGCCGGCGCGCAGGTAGAAGGGCACCCCCGCCCAGCGCCAGTTGTCGACCTCCAGGCGCAGCGCCGCGAAGGTCTCGGTGTTGGAGCGCTCCCGCACCCCCTCCTCCTCCAGATAGCCCGGCACGTCCTCCCCGCCGGCGTGCCCGGCGGAGTACTGGGCGCGCACCGCCAGCTCGGGGATCTCGAGCACGGTGGGGGCGTGGATCGCCTGGAGGACCTTGACCTTCTCGTTGCGCACCTCTTCGGCGGTGAAGTTCACGGGGGGCTCCATCGCGACGTGGCAGAGCAACTGCAGCATGTGGTTCTGGATCAGGTCCCGCAGCGCCCCCGCGTGGTCGTAGTAGCCGGCGCGCCCGCCGATGCCGATGTCCTCGGCAGCGGTGAGCTGCACGGAATCGATGTAGTTGCGGTTCCACAGCGGCTCGAACAGGCCGTTGGCGAAGCGGAACGCCAGCATATTCTGGACGGTCTCCTTGCCGAGGTAGTGGTCGATGCGGAACACCTGACTCTCCTCGAACACGTCAAGCACATTGCGGTTCAGCTCGACGGCCTCCGCCAGGGATGTGCCGAACGGCTTCTCGATGATCACCCGCACCTCGGCGCCGGCATGGTGGTCGAGGCCCTGCGCGCCCAGTGCCTCGACGATCACCGGGAAGAAGGCGGGCGCGGTGGAGAGGTAGAAGGCACGGTTGCAGCGGTTCGCCCGCGCGCTCGTCGAAGCGTTCGAGCACGAATGCGAGCTCGCGGTAGACGCGCTCGTCGTCGAAGGTGCCGGGCACGTACCTGACGTGCGCGAGCAGCCCCGCGAGCACGTCCTCGTCGGGGGTGCGGCGGGAGAAGGAGCGGATCGCCTGCTCGCACTCGGCGCGGTAGTCCTCGCGCTCCTTCTCTTTGCGCGACACCCCCACGAGGTGGAAGCGCTCCGGCAGCGCCCCCTCGTGCGCGAGGTTGTAGAGCGCAGGCAGCAGCTTGCGCCGCGCAAGGTCCCCGGTGGCGCCGAAGATGACGAGCGAGGTGGGCGTGACGGGCAGCCGCTCCAGGCCCTCCACGAGGGGGTTCTCGGGTGCCTGCTCGAGCGTGCTCATCGGCGGGTCCCAGGGCAGGTGGTGCGCATGCTCATGCCTTCTTCACCGCGTGTCCGCCGAACTGGTTGCGCAGCGCGGCGAGCACGCGGTTGGCGTAGTCGCCGTTGCCGCGCGAGGAGAGGCGCGCATACAGCGAGGCGGTGATCACGGGCGTGGGCACGTCGCGGGCGGTGGCCTCAGCGATCGTCCAGCGCCCCTCGCCGGAGTCCTCGGTGTAGCCGGTGAGGGCGTGCAGGTCGTTGCCGTCGGCTTCGAAGGCGCGGGCGGCCAGTTCGCACAGCCAGGAGCGCACCACCGAGCCCTGGCCCCAGAGGTGGGCGATCTTGGCGTTGTCGAGCTCGTACTCGCACTTGTCGAAGAGGTCGAAGCCCTCGGCGTAGGCCTGCATCAGGCCGTACTCCACGCCGTTGTGGACCATCTTCACGAAGTGCCCCGCGCCCGCGGGCCCGAAGTGCATCCACCCGCGCGGGCCGATCGCGGCGACGGCTCTCCTCGCGAGGTCGGGGGGGCGAGCACGTCGAGGAACGGGGCCAGCCGCTTGACGGCCTTGGGGGGGCCGCCGACCATCATGCAGTAGCCGACCTCGAGACCCCACACTCCCCCGGAGGTGCCCACGTCGACGTAGTGGATGCCGCTCTTCTTGAGCTCCCCGGCGCGGGCCTTGTCTTCGGTCCAGCGGGTGTTGCCGCCGTCGACGATCGTGTCGTCGCGGTCGAGCAGCTTGGCGAGGCGATCGATCGTGCCCTGGGTGACCTCCCCCGCGGGCAGCATCACCCACACGATCCGGGGCGCCCGCAGGCGCTTGACGAGGTCGGCGAGCGAGGTGGCGCCGACGGCGCCGTTGGCGCTCGCCCGCTTGACGGCCTCGCGGTCGGCGTCGAACACGACCACCTCGTGCTCGGAGTCCCGGAGGATGCGGTGTGCCATGCCGCCGCCCATCCTCCCCATGCCGACGAACCCGATCTGGCTCAAGGTGCCTCCTCTGGTGTAGGTTGCAGGCGCACGCGCCGTAAAGGTATCCCTTTGAGCCCCGACCCCACGCGCGGCAGTCCGACGGCCCGCGCGGCGGTATGAGAGAGGTGAGCATTTGAGCCCCGATCCCACCCACCAGCGCCCCGACCGCAACCTCGCGCTGGAGCTCGTGCGCGTCACCGAGGCCGCCGCGCTCGCCGCGGCGCGGCTGGTGGGCAAAGGCGACAAGGAGGGCGCCGACCAGGCCGCGGTGGACGGGATGCACTACGCGCTGCAGTCCGTACAGATGGACGGCCTCGTGGTGATCGGGGAGGGCGAGAAGGACGAGGCCCCGATGCTTGCCAACGGCGAGCACATCGGCGACGGCTCCCCGCCTGAGGTGGACATCGCGGTGGACCCGCTGGAGGGCACCACGCTCGCGGCCCACGGGATGCCGAGCGCGCTGGCGGTGATCGCCCTCTCCGCGCGCGGCACGATGTTCGACCCAGGGCCCTGCGTGTACATGGAGAAGATGGCGGGCGCCCCCGACATCGCCGACCTGCTCGACCTCGACCGCCCCCTCTCCGAGACGGTGGCCCTGATCGCGGAGCGCAAGGGCCGCGAGATCGGTGACGTGACGGTGGTGGTGCTCGACCGCCCCCGCCACGAGCAGGGCATCAAGGCGATCCGCGAGGCGGGTGCGCGCGTGCGGCTGATCCCCCACGGGGACGTCTCCGCCTCGCTGCTCGCCGTCACCGAGCGCTCCCCGGTGGACCTGCTCTGGGGTATCGGTGGCACCCCCGAGGGGGTCATCTCCGCGGCCGCCATCAAGTGCCTCGGCGGCCAGCTCGTGGGGCGGCTGTGGCCCCGCGACGAGCACGAGCGCTCCGCCGCGCTGGACGCTGGCTACGACCTGCAGCGCGTGCTCGACCGCGACGACCTCGTGGCCGGCGAGGACGTGTTCTTCTCCGCCACTGGCATCACCGACGGGGACGTCCTGCAGGGCGTGCGCTACCCCAGCGCCGGCGGGGCGAGCACCGAATCGCTCGTGATGCGCACCCGCTCGGGCACAGTGCGGCGCATCCACGCGCGCCACGATCGCACGAAGCTGCGTGCGATCTACGGCGACGCGCGGTTCGGGTAACTCACCGGGGTAGGACCACCTCGGAGTTCTGGGTCTCCTTGTCCTGCGCGAGGAGCCCCACGGGCTGGCCGGACTCTGTCCGGTCCGCCAGGTCCAGGCGCGCGAGCGAGCGCAGGAAGCCGTGGGTGACGATCACGTGGATGCGCGACTGGGTCGCGTTGTAGAGGCGGCGGCTGATCCTCGAGGCGATCGCGGGGTGGAAGTTGGCGACCTCCACCTCGATGTGCAGGTGCGCTCCCGCGGGGCCGCTCCCGCCGTGCTCCGCGGAGGCGACGCACGTCGATCTGCAGGTGCCCCTTGCTCTCGCGCCCCGCGCGGGCCACCAGCAGCCCCCGCTCGATGCGCCAGCGCACCACCCCGTGATCCGCCTGGATCTCGTATTCCGGCGCGCTGAACGCGAGCAGCGTCAACGGCCGAAAGAGCAGCACCACAAAGCGCTCCCCCTCGGTGTAGCGCACCCGCACCAGACCCAGCGTCACGCGGGTGAGGAAGCGCCAGTAGGTACGCGCCAGCCGCTCCAGATGCATGGGTGACCACAGTTCGCTCAGCGCCCGCTCGCTCAGCAGCAGGTCCGCGGTCTGCACCGAGCGCATCGCCCCGGTGCGCTCGTCCACGGTCGTGCGGTCTCGCAGGTTGGTGATCGCCGCGTCCGCCAACAGCCGATCGCGGCTCAGCAGCGCGCGCGCGAGGCCCATCAGGAGGGCGAGCAGCGCCAGCGCGCCGGCCGCCGTGAGGAGGATCCAGAGGCCCGTCATGCTCTCTCCACAGGCTACCCCCGACGGGGCTGCCCGCTGCCGTCCTCGCTTGCTGGTATTCAAAGGGGTGTTTCATGGGCGAAACCAACCCCGATCTGCGCCGTCCTGCCGACGCGCCGCTCGATGCTGCTGCGGCGGCTCGTCTGGCCCGGGCGGCGCGCGCAGCCGAGGAGCTGTGCGCGATGCTGTGGGAGGCGATGCACGAGGAGCTGCGCCGACCCCGCGCGCGGCGGGTGGAGGAGCTCGCGGAGTGTCTGGCGCGGATCGGCTCGGTCATCGCGGCCCTGGCCGTCGAAGAGCCGGCGTTCGAGCAGCAGCCGCCCATCCCTCAGCACGGGCCACAGCCGTTCGCGCCTCCGCGGGAGCCGCAGCCGCCTGCGTCTCAGCAGGAGCTGGAGATTGCGATCCATGACACTCGCCGGGGGTGCCCGCAGGCATCGGCCGCACCAGGTGCCGAGGCCCTCCGGGCGTTGGGGGAGCCCGGTGTGGAGGGTGTTGACTGGAAGTCCCGTCCCCCCGTCCACCCACCCCTCGATCCCCCCGCCCACCTCCCCCGGACGGGCGGTGAGGATCCCGCGGCGTGGGCCGGGTCGATCGAGGCTGGCCTGGAGCGCCACGCCGACGATGGGCTTCCGTTCGCGGTGCTGCTGGTCGAGGTGCCCGACGTGGAGCGGCTCGCACAGGCGGAGCCCCCGGAGGAGCTTGTACGGATGCTCGAGGCCGTCGAGCGGGCGGCCCGGCCGGAGCTGCGTCCCTCTGACACCGTCGTGCGCGAGAGCCGCGGTCGGTGGTGGCTCACGGCGTCGCGGACCAATGCGCCTGGCGCGCGCACGCTCGCCGAGCGCCTGGTCCGCATCGCACGGACCGTGGCCAGCCCCCGCGGTGTGCCGCTGGATCTGGCGGTCGGCATAGCGGTGTGTCCAGCCGACGGCCGCGATGTCGCGACGCTCGCGGCCCACGCCGACATGGGCCTCTACGCCGCCCGCGCCGCGGGGCGGGCGGTGGCGCCGGTGGACGACGCAGCGTAAGTGCAGATGGACGACGCGGCGTAGAAGAGGCTGTGCGTCAGCCCGCCGCCGCCCCGCCCGTTGTCGCGCCAGGAGGCGCGGCGAGCGGACCGGAGGGTGTGCCCGGAGAGAGTGGGCTCGACGCGGGGGGTTCGCCGAGCGTGGGGCTGTTCGGCAGGCTCCCCACGATCTGCGTTGTGATGCGCACGGTGTCCCTGATCTCTAGTGCTCGTGCGGCGCCCGAGGTCAGATCCCACACGGCGCCGTTGTGGCCGTAGGGCCCGCGATCGAGCACCGGCACCGTCAACTCGTGGCCGCGGTAGCCGATCTGCACGAGCGTCCCACAGGGCAGGGTGCGGCTCGCTACCCCCACGAGCTGCGGGGTCAACCTCTGTCCACAGGCCGTCGCGTGGCCGTAGAAGCCCGGGCCGAACCACGTCGCCAGCGTCGGCCTGCCCGCGGTCGGCACGGGAGCGGCTCCGCCTGAGGTCGAGCCGCTCGCCGCGGGGGTGGTGACGGTCGCGGGAGTGACGGTCGTTGGAGTGGAGGTCGTGGTGGCCGTGCCCGTGCCCCCGCCAGCGGTGGCGGCAGAGGCGCTCACTGCGGGGGCCGCCAGAGTTGCGAGCACCCCGAGCAGTACGGAGGACAGGGCCACCGATCGAAGATCGGCCAGCAGGGCGTGCTTGGTGAGGGCGGCATGCATGATGGTTGGGCTTTCGCCTACGGGGTGAGCTGACGGGCTCGCGCCTGATGGCGCTACGGCCCCGAGAAGAGCCGATTCGCCCCCGCGGATCGATCGGTTCGATCAGCATTGGGTCCCCCGTCCTCCGCGACCGGGGTCGCAGAGGTTCGGCGTGCGGGCAGTATACATAGCCCGTCCGGACGGGCTGCGGCGCTTCCTTCAGCCGCTGGAGAGCCGCGTGAGAGCGTCTTTCAGCAGGCGCTCCCCGGTGGAGAGACCGGCCTGGGCGAGCTCCCCAAAGAGCTCCGCCACCGAGGCTGCTATCTCGGCGCCGCTCGGTGGCTGCACGGAGCGGCCCGGCTCGATCTCCTCCTCGGCCTCGAAGCCCTGGCGGGGCACCGGCGGCTCGGCGGATCTGGGGGTCCTCCTCGCCCGCCCGGTGCGCGTCTTCGCAGTGGGCTCGGTGGGAGTCCCGTTCGCTCGTGTGGGGCGTGTCTTGGCGGGGGGCTTGGCGGGAGTCCCGTTCGTTCGCGTGGGGCGTGTCTTGGCGGGGGATTTGGCGGGAGTCCCATTCGTTCGCGTGGGGTGAGTCTTCGTGGCGGGCTTGGCGGTCCGCCCGGATTTGGCCTCGGCGGCGGCGGCGCCGGCGGAGCGGGCCGCGGTGGTTCGCCGTGCGGCTGCGCGGCGCGCGCTGGGGCGTTGGGGGCGGGTACTGGGAAGGCTCGAGAACACGCTCGGCTCGCTCCTCGGAGCATCGGATTGAGACCGTCCGCCTGCCCGGTCTCGCCTGCTGGAGCGATCGGTTGTGCCCGGGGGACTCATACGGGCGCAATCATCGCGCATAAGGACCGGCGGTGGCGAAGCGTTAGCATAAGGTCCACGCCCGGTTGTAACGTGGGGCGGGTCCTGGACTCGGGAGGGCGGGGGCAGTCCTCAGTGGCGTCCGGCAGGCCGCCCTTTGATTGAGAGCCCCTCCACCTACCACTCCGGCCCCTCCAAGAAATCGCTGTCTACGGAAACGGAAATCGATGTCAGTAGTCGAATTGCAGGAGCTTGACGAGATCAAGGGCCTGCTGGCGAAGGGCCAGCAGGTGGGGGTGCTGACCTTCGCGGAGATCTCCACCGCCACCTCCGAGCTGGATCTTGACGAGTCCGACGTCGAGGAGCTGCACGGCTTCCTCGAGAAATCCGAGATCGAGCTTGTCGAGGACATCGACCCGGCAACCGCGGCGGCGCTCCAGGTCGAGCGGGCCCCGGACAAGCGGGGCCGGCGCAAAGCGAAAGCGACGCTGGACCTCAAGCCGGACATGACCACCGACTCCCTGCAGCTGTTCCTCAAGGACATCGGCAAGGTACGGCTGCTGACTGCCCAGGAGGAGGTCGATCTGGCCAAGCGGATCGAGCGCGGGGACCTCGATGCCAAGCAGAAGATGGTCGAGTCCAACCTCCGCCTGGTGGTGTCGATCGCCAAGAACTACCGCAACCAGGGCCTACCCTTCCTCGACCTCATCCAGGAGGGCACCCTCGGCCTGGTGCGCGCGGCGGAGAAGTTCGACTACCGCAAGGGCTTCAAGTTCTCCACCTACGCCACCTGGTGGATCCGCCAGGCGATCGCCCGCGCGCTGGCAGACAAGGCGCGCACGATCCGCATCCCGGTGCACGTGGTGGAGAAGCTCAACAAGATCGGCCGCGCCGAGCGCAAGCTCGTCACCGAGCTGGGCCGCGAACCGACCGCGGAGGAGATCGCGGACGTCACGGGGATCGATCCCGAAGAGGTCGACTCGATCAAGCGCTCCGCCCAGGCCCCGGTGTCGTTGGAGAAGCCGGTGGGCGACGAGGAGGAGTCGGAGTTCGGCCAGTTCATCGCCGACGAGCGCGCCGAGTCCCCCTACGAGCGGGCCGCCGAAATCCTCACCAAGGAGGCGCTGCGGGAGGCCCTGGAGAACCTCTCCTACCGCGAACGGCGCGTACTCGAGCTGCGCTACGGCCTCGGCGGCGAGCACCCCCGCACCCTCGATGAGGTGGGCCGCACCTTCAACGTGACCCGCGAGCGCATCCGCCAGATCGAGAACCAGTCGCTGAAGAAGTTGCAGTCGCTCGCGGAGGCCCAGAAGCTCCGCGACGTGGCGTAGCCTCCGTCCACGGCCGCACTCGGCGCTCAAGCCCCACGCGCGGAGTGCCGATGCGGGGAGCATGTTCGATGTGCAGGCAGCCCTGCGCGAGCTGGTCAGCAGGCACGGATCGGATCTGCACCTGAAGGTGGATGCGCCGCCGCTGTACCGGGTCAACGGGATTCTCTCCCCCGACACGCAGGTGGAGGCGCTGAGTGCGGAGGACACCGAACGGGCGCTGCACGACCTCTTGCATGACCCCGTCAAGCTGCATGAATTCTCTGAGGAGCACGAGGTCGACTTCTCCTTTGAAATCGTCGGGTTGGCGCGCTACCGCATCAACGCCTACCGCCAGCGCGGGGTGATCTCGCTGGCGTGCCGCGCGATCCCCCACAAGATCTCGACGGTCGAGGAGCTGACGCTGCCGGCGGTGGTCAGTGAACTGGCCGAGGAGGAGCGCGGGATCGTGCTGCTCACGGGCACCACCGGCTCGGGCAAGTCGACCACGCTGGCGGCGATGATCGACCACATTAACCAGACGATGAGCAAGCACATCGTCACGATCGAGGACCCCATCGAGTTCGTGCACAGCGACAAGCGCTCGGTGATCAACCAGCGCGAGGTGGGGATGGACACCGCCTCCTTCAAGCGCGCCCTGCGGCGCGTGCTGCGCCAGGACCCCGATGTGATCCTGGTGGGGGAGATGCGCGACGACGAGACCGTCCAGACCGCGCTTCCACCAGTGTGTGTATGTTTATGTCATCTACTGGTTCAGTTACATGTATTGCTTATGAAGCCCAATTTCACTTCCTACAAATAGAAATGCAATCGCATATCGAACCGTTATATTCCACTCACTTTGACGTAATACATCTTGGTATTGATACAAAAAAATTATCCCCACCAACACAATAAATAATATTTTGTTTTCGTTTTTTTTTTGTTTTTAAAAAAAAATTTTTTGTTTGGTTTGAGCATATTGCTGG